>NZ_DATAJR010000008.1:197500-1497854 GCF_036262015.1 Hyphomicrobium sp.
GTGTTTGCATGTGTAGGATAGGTGGTAGGCTTTGAAGCAGGGGCGCCAGCTCTTGTGGAGCCGCAATGTGAAATACCACCCTTATGAACATGGTTGTCTAACCGCGGACCGTCATCCGGTCCCGGGACATTGTATGGTAGGCAGTTTGACTGGGGCGGTCGCCTCCTAAATGGTAACGGAGGCGTGCGAAGGTGGGCTCAGGTTGGTCGGAAATCAACCGTCGAGTGCAATGGCATAAGCCCGCCTGACTGCGAGACTGACAAGTCGAGCAGAGACGAAAGTCGGCCATAGTGATCCGGTGGTTCTGTGTGGAAGGGCCATCGCTCAACGAATAAAAGGTACGCCGGGGATAACAGGCTGATGATTCCCAAGAGTCCATATCGACGGAATCGTTTGGCACCTCGATGTCGGCTCATCTCATCCTGGGGCTGGAGCAGGTCCCAAGGGTATGGCTGTTCGCCATTTAAAGAGGTACGTGAGCTGGGTTCAGAACGTCGCGAGACAGTTCGGTCCCTATCTGCCGTAGGCGTAGGAGAATTGAGAGGATCTGACCTTAGTACGAGAGGACCGGGTTGGACGCACCTCTGGTGGACCTGTTGTCGCGCCAGCGGCACAGCAGGGTAGCTATGTGCGGACGGGATAACCGCTGAAGGCATCTAAGCGGGAAACCCACCTCGAGATCATTTCTCCCTTGAGAGCCGTTGTAGACCACAACGTTGATAGGCCGGGTGTGGAAGTGCAGCAATGCATGTAGCTTACCGGTACTAATAGCTCGATTGAACTTGCATCGCTCTCATTAAGCAATGCTCATCTTGGATCTCACGCAGCAAGTCCGCGCTGACGCGCGGGTTGCTCCGATGGGGCGGCATTTATGCCGGCGCGCCTTGCGCGCTTGGGCCTTTGGCCCAAGTGACGGCGCGCGAAGATGAGCGTAGGAATAAGCACGGAAAGACCAGAATTTCGCCTCACGCTTTCGCCGACCTGGTGATTATGGCGGGGTGGCTGCACCCGATCCCATTCCGAACTCGGCCGTGAAACGCCCCAGCGCCAATGGTACTTCGTCTTAAGACGCGGGAGAGTAGGTCGTCGCCAGGTCTGCGAAATCGTGACGCGAAATAAAAGAATTCATCATCCTCTTCACACACTTACACAAAGCGCCGCTTGGGTTTTTTACCTGAGCGGCGTTTTTGCGTTTGGGGGCCCTGGCTGCCATCGCAAGTTGCCTGTTCGTAACCGTTCGTGGGCTGCTGAAGTGCCTGCCGGCGGCTCTTTGATTTGGTAAGCTTGCAGCGACAAATCGAAGTGGGCCTGCGGTCCCGCACCCTGACGTTGGGGGTAATTGCCGCACAGGCCCCGCATTTGTGCGAGGCCGCGCCATGAAGGTCGAAGTCGTTCGAGATCGGAATGGGTTTGAGGTCCGCTACGGAGCGGATCCGGTATCGTTCGAAGTGTCGGGTATTGAGGTCGCTTCCGCTATCCCAGCCGATTTTTCCCTTTGGCTGATGTTGCCTTTGGCGATGCGCCAAGGTGCCAACCTCGAAATCGATGCACCCGTGGATCCCATTGCGCTGGAAAATGCCCGCGGGCTCGCCCGTGTTTGGGCGATGTGGGTGCCGGAGCTCTATCGGCCGATCGAAATTCATGCGCCGGTCGCGAAGGTCTCGAATTCTTCCGATCAGCGGGGTTCGGTTCTTCTGTTCTCGGGCGGCGTCGATTCCACGTACGCGCTGATCAGCGAGAAGGAACGGGCCAACCTTACACACGGATTGACGGTTCAAGGGCTCGACTACAAGTCCGACGATTCGCGCCAGTTTCAGGATCTGCTCCACAAAACGCGGGCGCTTCTGGATGAGAACGGCATTCATCACATCTCAGTCAAAACGAATGCGGGTCGCCATGTGCGCCAACTCGGCATGACGCACGCGTTCGTGTTGGCAAGCTGCCTTTTCCTCTGCTCCGGGCGATTCTCTCGCGGGGTTCTCGCGGCTGATCTCACGCTCGCGCAGGACATGATGGTTTTCCCGTGGGGGACCAATCACGTCACCAATGCCTATTTTGCCGGCTCGGAATTCCGAATGGATACCGTGTCGCAGGGCGTGAGCCGAATCCGGAAACTTGAGTGCATCCTGGGTGACAAGACTGCTTTGCACGCCATTTCATTCTGCGGAATCAAGCGATTCCGGCCGCACAACTGCGGGATCTGCCCCAAGTGTCTGCGCACCAAAATCATGCTTCTCGCGCTCACGGGTGAGTGCCCCGATATTTTTTCCGACAGGACGATCAGCGCGTCTCAAGTTCGCAAGCTCGATGTCGCGAGTCGTGCAGCCTACAAGCACTACGCCGAGATCATATCTGTCGCCCGCGAGCGTGGGTTTCTCGATCGCATTCCCGGCCTCGAGCAACATGTTGCGGCCTCGCTCGATGTGAAAAGGCGCAAAGCTGTACTCAGACAATTCTTTCAAAAGATCCTGCAGATTCCGAGCTTTGGATAGCAGAACCGAAGGCCGGCCCCGTTAATTCGTCTGCAACCACATCCGCATTTCGGCCCCCTGAGGGTGTCGGAACCCATTCACAACCTAAGCGTGCAGTATTATCTCTGGTTGTCATCTGCGATTCTGGAGAACGGACTGAGCGGTGATCACCTTCGACGATTGGCTGGCTAGCCACGACCCCATGAACTGGGAACTTCTTCGCGACATGATCAGATCGGGGGACATCCCGGCCCCTCTCGTTGGGGGGCTTCTTGAGGGTAACCCCCAATTCGCGGCTTGGCTGAATTCGCAGGGTGAGATTAAGGAGAGCTGGCGTCGGGCTACCGCGGATCATGCCCGGCGGTTGGCCGGGTCCCGGCGAGAGCGGCGTGTTGTCGGCGGGTAAGGTGCTGCTCGCCCAACCCGATAGGGTCATTGGCCCATTTGGGTGCCGAGTGCGGCAATCCCAACGAGCGTCAGGAGCGACATCGCCGTCGAGAGATTGATGTCGCCGAATTCGCGGACGCGGATCTCTCGGATGACCTCCCGCCCCTCGGCGGCCGGTTTCTGATCCGGCTCGCGCGCACGAATCCAGTTCCAGAAGAATCGCAGAAACGTTTGCGTCCGGCGCCATATCTCGTATGGCGCGCGGCGCCACCCATATTTGATGCCGTAGATGGCGACGATCAGCACGGCGATCTGAAGCAGTGTCGAGACCCAGCCACTTATCAGAAACCAGACGATGGACCAGGCGACGCTAGCGATGGACAAGAGCGCAGAGAAGACCCAACTCAGGACGTCCATGCCGTACTCCCGCTCAGTTGCGCGCCATCTCGAAAACGTGACCGTGTGTTTCGCAACTGACCGGTCCGGCTTTCGTATAGCTTTCAGCAAAGACTATCCAAACAGGTGGCAAAATGCTGTTCGCGCGTAAGAAGACTGAGATGCCGACGGCGGAGACCGCTCTCAAGGGGCGACCGAACGCGCTGCCGACGGCTGCCGAGCATTTCATTTTCGGCCGGGCGCTCAAGGGGCCCTATCCGCAGGGCCTCGAGACCGCGATGTTCGGGTTCGGCTGTTTCTGGGGTGCCGAGCGGAAGTTCTGGGAACTCGGGGCCGGCATCTGGGTGACGGCCGTGGGCTACGCCGGCGGCTTCACGCCAAATGCGACGTATGAGGAGGTGTGCACGGGCAAGACCGGGCACAACGAGGTCGTACTCGTCGTATTCGATCCAAAGGTGATCTCGTACGAGACGCTGCTCAAGACCTTCTGGGAAAGCCACAACCCAACGCAGGGCATGCGGCAGGGAAATGACGTCGGCACGCAGTATCGTTCGGGCATCTACTACTTTTCGGATGCGCAGCGCGAGGCCGCGGAACGTTCGAAGACCGCCTACCAGAAGGGGCTTTCTAGTGCGGGCTATGGTGCCATCACGACCGAGATTCTGCCGGCTCCCGAGTTTTTCTTCGCCGAGGATTATCATCAGCAATATCTGGCGAAGGTGCCGCACGGGTACTGTGGGCTCGGCGGGACAGGCGTCTCCTGTCCCGTTTCGACCGGGGTGACTTCGACCACTGTCGACTAGCCGCCGGTCTTAACCATTCGGAATTGCAGGGTCTTTCTCCGCCGTCTGCGCATGTGGACGGCCGAGGCCCCATTTTGGGCGCTGCGGATTACGCGATCTGAAACGAGTTTACCTTATTCCCCAGCAACTTACTGCGATGCACAATTTGGCCCTTTTTGTGCAGTGAATGAGGGCGGAAAGTCAGTGGCAGGATGAGGGGTAAAAACAATGCGCGTAAAGCGATCGGTTCTGGCCTGCGCAGGTGTCATCGCGGGCACCGCGGCTCTGGCCGAAGATTTCAAGCTTCCGCCGGAGGTGACCCCTCAGCTCCGCGCTGCCTGTGAGACCGACGTTCGCCGCCTCTGCATCGGGAAGGATCCGACGGTCGCCAAGGTCAAGCGTTGCGTGCTGGTGAAATACTTCCAGCTCGGGAAGAAGTGCCAAGTCGAACTCGCATCGCTCGGGTTCGGGCAGTGACCTAGGCGAGATCTGCGGCGCTTTCCTCGCCGCTCTCCTCAATCGGCCGCGTCGCGAAATCCGAGCGAGACCGGTGCTGTGTCTTCTCCCAGCTGTAGGGTGTGGTCACGAGCTGATACAGAGCGCGGTACGCGGCAAATGAGATCAGCAGCCAGTAGATCGGCATCAGGATCGCCCACCATGCCAGGCGCTGGCGCCCGCGTCCGGCGACGGCAACCCAACCGAGCGCGACCCCGGTCGCATAGCCCAATATCAGATTGACGATGCCGAGTACCCAGACGGCGTCGGAGAGGCCCTGGTGGTCGAGTGAGCGCAACGGGCCGTGCACGGCTTCCATGGCGGCCACGACGTAGAACCAGGGATGAACGAGGGCCGAGAGAATGAGGCCGCCCATCAGGATCTGAAGCCCGAAAAACCGCAGCCAGCCGAGGTCGCGCGCGGTCTTCAGGGGCTTGCGCATATGCACGAGGTAGGTCTGCATCCAGCCCTTGAGCCACCGCGTTCGCTGGTTTCGCCAACTTCTAAAGGTGGCCGGTGCTTCCTCCCAGGTCGTGGAGTTGACGACCTGCACCATCCAGTCCGTGCGTGCGAGGCGGATGCCGAGATCAGCATCTTCGGTCACGTTGAAAGGATCCCACCCGCCGACCGCTTCCAGTGCGGCCTTCGAAAAGTGGTTCGAAGTTCCACCGAGAGGAACCGGCAGGGTCAGCCGCTCGAGCGCGGGGAGGATGCAGTCGAACAGAACCGTATATTCGATCGCGAATTGGCGCGTCAGCCATGTCTCGCTGTCGTTCAGGACATTGAGGCGCGCCTGGACGCAGCCGAGTTTCGGATTGGCCATAAGCAGGCTGGCGGCGCGGCGAAGCTGGTTGGGTTCCGGTACGTCCTCGGCATCGTAGATCACGACGAGGTCGCCGGTCGCTCGGCAAAGCGCATAGTTGAGGGCCCGAGGTTTCGTGCGTGGACTGCCGTCCGGAACAACCACGACCGACATCTGAATTGGGAGCTGCATCGCGCCGACGGCTCGCCGCGTCCGGATATCGAGCTCCTCGAGGATCAGCAGGATCTGAAGCTTGTCGACCGGGTAATCGATTGCGGACAGCGCGCCGACCAGCTCGGCTGCAATCTCGGCTTCGTCATAGAGCGGGACGAGCAGAGTGTAGCGCGGAAGGTTTGCGTCGGTCTCAAATATGACGGTGGCAGTCTGTTTGGCCGAGGGAAAGGCCGTGAACCAAAGCGCGGCGGCGCGGAGCGCGACGACACAGAAGAATGGAAAGACGAGTACGGCCGCCAAGACGAAGATGGCGTAATGCGGGTCGAAAATTGCCGCGGCACCGAAAACGAGAAAGGCGAGAAGCAGGATCCATTTCTGCCAGCGCCAGGTCGGCGTGCCGGCGGAGAGGTCCGGCCGGGTGCGCCGCAAGGCATTCTTGGCGTGGTCGAGATGCGCTGCCGCCGTGGCGTCGAAATCGTGGCCGGGCTGGTCCCACGGCCGCTGCGCAGGCGGCAGCTCGTCCGGACTCAAGCGCAACTCCACGTCTCGGCGCTCCGGGTCTGAGCTACCGAATTGTTGCGGAGGCATTTTTTGAGACGCTCCCCTCGGCTGCGCTCCTGCATTGGGCGGGTTATGCCCCGCTCTCGCTTGTAGCGATCTTGCCATATTGCCTTCGATGTTAAATAGGATTCTGGTGAGATACGCTCCGAGAGGCCTGCTACTGCATGACGTTCCCTCCCCCATTCACCGCAAACGCGCGTTCGGTTGGAGCTTGGGTTTCGGCCTTGGTCGTTGGCGTGTTCGTCGCGCTGGGGACTTTCGGTGACGCGCGTGGCCAGGAGAATGCCGCCGTGACTGCGACGGAGGGCGAGGCTGCACGCGCGGCAGAACCCCGGCGCTTCGTGATCCGGTTCCTCACCGAGGGCGAGTTTCCCCCCTTCAACTACTACGACGACGAAGGCGTACTGTCCGGGTTCAACGTCGATCTCGCGCGCGCAATCTGTCTCGAGGTCAACGCGGCGTGCGATATCAAGGTGCGCCCCTGGGAAGAGCTTCTCATCGCCTTGAAGCGTGGGGACGCAGATGCGGTGATCGCCGCTCACCGGGTGACGGCCGGAACGCTCGCTGACGTCGACTTCACGGACCGGTACTTCTATACGCCTGGCCGGTTCGCGAGCCGGGCCGGGACGGACTACGCGGAGGTCAATCCCGATCGTCTGGACGGCGTGACTATTGGCGTTGCCAAGGGGACGGCTCACGAGGCCTTTATCAAAGCGTTCTTTCGCGATAGCCGGATCGTCGTATTCGAAAACCCCGAGCTTGCCCGGGAGGCGCTACAACAAAGCAAGGTCGATCTCATTTTCGACGACGCGATCAGCTTGGCGTTCTGGCTAAACGGGTCACTTTCCCGCCAGTGCTGTGAATTCAAGGGCGGGGCGTTCCTCGAACCCAAGTATTTCGGTGACGGGCTCGCGGTCGCCGTGCCGCGCAGTGATCCACAGATCAAGTCTCTGATTAATGGCGCGCTGATGCGCGTTCGGCAAAGCGGGCGCTTCCAAGAGCTTGTCGAGCGCTACTTTCCAGTTCGCATTTACTAAGCCGCTCTGTTCCGTTGCCGGCCGGTCACGCTCTGACGCCGGAGACACCCGTCTGTCACACTGCTGAAATGAAAATCTCCTGTAACGGGCCAAGCAACACCGCAATCCGTGCGGATGGGAGGCTTGGCGCATGGGGACCGAACGCTTCTACCGGACATTGTTCATCTCGGACGTGCACCTTGGGACGCGCGCCAGCCAGGCGGAAATGCTTCTCGATTTCCTGAAGTACACCGAAGCCGAGACAATCTATCTGGTCGGTGACATCCTCGATTTCTGGCGCATCAAGCGCGGCGCCGTCTGGCCCCAGGCACACAATGACGTGCTGCAGAAGCTGCTGCGTAAGGCGCGCAAAGGCACGCGGATCATCTACATCCCAGGTAATCACGACGAAGGCATTCGCGACTACGCGGGCATGCACTTCGGCGGCATCGAGATCGAGCGGCAGGCGTTTCACACGACGGCCGATGGCCGGCGTTTCATCGTGCTGCATGGGGACGAGTACGATGTCGTGGTGCGCTATGCGCGCTGGCTCGCTTTCCTCGGCGATCGCGGCTACGAGCTGGCGCTGTGGTCGAACTGGCCGCTGAACTTCATTCGCCGGCGTCTTGGTCTCGGCTATTGGTCGCTGTCCGCTTATCTCAAGCACCGCGTAAAAACTGCGGTCAGCTTTATCGGCGAGTTCGAGAAGAACCTTGCGGAGGAAGCGCATCGCCATCAGGTGGATGGCGTGATCTGCGGCCATATCCACCACGCCGCGAACCGCGACATCGGCGGCGTGCGCTACATCAACACCGGCGATTGGGTTGAGAGCTGTACCGCCATTGGCGAGACAGTAACCGGAGAGCTCGAGCTGATCCGGTGGCACGACGTGGTGCGTGCGCGGACGGGGACTCTGGTCACGGACGCAGCACTCCAGGCGGCCTGATGCGGATTCTGCTCGCCACCGACGCTTGGACCCCACAGATTAACGGAGTCGTACGCACCTATCAGAGGCTCGCGCATGAATTGAAGTCGATCGGCGTCGAGCTTGTGGTCCTGGGCCCTGAGAACTTCCGGTGCGTTCCGTGTCCGAGCTATCCCGAGATCGGGCTGGCGCTTCCAGATCAGCGGCACTGCTCGCGCCTGATCGACGAAGCGAAGGTCAACGCCATCCATATCGCGACTGAGGGACCGGTCGGTTGGATGGCGCGGCGGCATTGCCGGCATCGTGGGATACCTTTTACGACCAGCTTCCATACCCGTTTTGCAGACTATGTCAGCGCGCGCTGGCCGATCCCCGAGAGTTGGGTCTATGCCATTCAGCGGCGCTTTCATTCTCGCAGCGCGGGTGTGATGGTTGCGACGGAAAGCTTGGCGTCCGATCTGCGCCGCAGAGGCTTCGAGCGGCTGATGCCCTGGACCCGCGGCGTCGACACGGAGCTGTTTCGGCCGCAGTCCGTGCGACTGTTCGGCGATGGGCCCGTGTTTCTCTACGCCGGGCGGGTCGCGGTGGAGAAGAATATCGAGGCCTTCCTTCGTCTCGATCTTCCAGGCGTGAAGGTCGTGGTCGGTGATGGTCCGCAGCTTGCGGAGCTCGAAGCCACCTATCCCGACGTGACCTTTACGGGCGTTCGTGAGGGTGCGGATCTTGCCGCGTGCTACGCATCTGCCGACGTGTTCGTGTTCCCGAGCGTCACGGATACGTTCGGCATGGTCATGCTTGAGGCCATGGCTTGCGGCGTGCCGGTGGCGGCGTTTCCCGTCATTGGTCCAAAAGATCTCGTTACGACCGGCGTGTCCGGCGTGCTCGGCAAAGACCTCAAGGAAGCTGCGCTGGCTGCCTATCAACTCGATCGTGCGCGCGTTCGCGAGGCCGCGCTGGCGTTCACGTGGCCGACGGCTGCGGCGCTTTTTCTCACAAATATCGAAAGCGCGCTTGGTCCCGTGCGTCAGCGCAGCGAGTCCCGCTCGCGCGAGCTGAAAATGAGCCGAGCCCGACCAGTCTAGCGGTCGTAGTCTCGATGCGCCGCATTCGGAATTTGCTCTGGTCAGCGAATTCGAATTGGCTATGCTCTCCCCTCCCGGGAATGATTGACATCAAGCAAAACTGCCGACAGGGCGCGTGTAGACACGCGTGGGACCGGCAGCCGGCGGGGGTCGTGCACTATGCGATTTCGTTTGAGTTTCAGTTCGTGCGTCCTGCCCGCGCTGGCCTGTGTGCTTCTTTCCGGAGGTGCGACCGCCAAGTGCCGCATGAAGGCGCCGGACACGATGATCAGTGGCATTACGCTGACGGATCGCGACAGCGCGATCAAAGTGGTCGGTGGCGATGTGAAGCTCGGCGAAAGCGAAGACGACCTGCCTCATGCGCGTTTCGTCTCGACCAATGGTGCGCAGGAGCTGGTGCTGTTTGCCCACTATGGCGCCGACGATGACGAGTACGCCGAAGTGGAGGTGCGCGTTGCAGGGGCGGAGGCGCTTGCTCTCAAGGACTTGCCGGTCGAGAGCTTCAAAACGGAGCGCGGTGTTGAGCTCGGCATGACCGTCGCCGAGGTCGAGAAGCTGTTCGGGACGTGCTTCAAATCCCGCCAGAAAACGGGGAACGAGCTCTTCTTCGAGTATGAAATCACTGGTGCCGACCGCGATCCCGAGCTTGGGAAGTTCGGCTATCCGATCTACTACGCAGAGTACGAGTTCGAGCGAGGCAAGCTCATCCGGTATCGCTTTGGATTTGCTTATCCTTAGGCGAGAGGACGTCCCTGCTATCAGTTGTCGTTTTCGACGAATGTAATGCGATTGCCGACTGGGTCGACGACCGTCATTTCCAACCCGCCCCAGTCCGGCTGTTCGAGGCCCGGACGATTGTTCTTGTAGCGCTTGTCCCTGAGCTCGGCGTGGAAGTCACGGAGCCCCTTGATGACGATCCGGAAGCGTGTCCCCGGAGAGCCATCACCGTGATGCTCGGAGATGTGGAGGAGAATTCCGTCGCGGCTCATCTGCATGTAGAGCGGCAGGCCGGGCTCGAAGCGATGTTCCCAGTCAACCTTGAAGCCCAGGAAGTCGACATAGAACTCGCGGGCCTTCGCCTCGTCGAAGCTGCGAAGGATCGGGATGGTTCGAAGGTGCGTGAGCGCCATGCGGCGTCTCCCTCAAGACATCAGAAATTTGTCTCGAGGGATGATATAGCCAAGTCTAACGCGGACGGCGAGGACCACCGCCAGGACCAACCGATGACGGCGGAGGCCCAGAGCGCGCATCCTTGTGACGGAAGTTGATGCGGCCCTTGGTCAAATCGTAAGGCGTCATCTCGACGGTGACTTTGTCGCCGGCGAGAATACGAATACGGTTCTTTTTCATGCGACCGGATGTGTAGGCGATCACCTCGTGGCCGTTGTCGAGCTTTACGCGGCAGCGGGCGTCGGGCAGCACTTCCTCCACCACGCCTTCAAACTCGAGCATTTCTTCTTTGGCCATTCAGTCCCTCGGTGATCCAATTCAACACATCAACATGCACTGCAAAAGCAACGGGGAGCAGACCTCTCCGCTCCCCGTGCTCATCCGTATTTGCTCGACTTAGAGCGGACGCAGGTTCACGGCAGCAATCTTGCCGTTGCGGCCACGCTCAGTCTCGTAAGCAATCTTCTGGCCCTCGCGGAGCGTTTGCAGACCGGCGCGCTCTACGGCCGAGATGTGTACGAAAACATCAGCGCCGCCTTCTTCAGGCTGGATGAAGCCGTACCCTTTTTGACCGTTGAACCACTTTACGGTGCCGTTCGACATTATAGTGCCTCCAAAGCAGATCGTCATAACCTCCGGACCCGATGACCGGAGATGTCATCAAATCGCGCGATGGAGACTTCCAGTTTCAGCGTGGGCGCTGTCGCAGAGTGAACCAAGGCGTGTTCGATGGCCTTATATGAACCGGCTTTTCTGCGAAGGCAAGATGTTGCAGGGGCCCAAAACACTATGCTTTCAAGAGCACTGTTGGCCCTGCCAAATTGAACAGCATGAGTAAATGGCGATACTTCTGGAGCAAGTCTGGGGTCTTTGGGAGAACTAGCTGGCCGTTGCTGTGACCCCAGCGGTGACCCCGAACTAGAACAAAGGTTTTGCACCCAGGTGGGTTTATGCAACTCAATTAAAGTTCTAAGAGGATTGGATATTCCCAAGACGAGCACAGAGCGACGCGTTGTGCGCTGCGGGCGTACGTTGCCGCACTGATCCACCCCCGAGAACTCTGTGTTGCAAAAGGAAAAGGGTCCCCCTATAAGTCCGACCAGAGCCGCCCGGCGGGGCATGCCGTGGCGGCTTTTCATGCTTTTACTATCTGCGGCTCCCGCAAAAAGCATCCCTTTTGCGCTTATTGCTTTGCAGCAAGGCGTTGGGTTCGCCCAGCTGTTCGCAGCCGGGCCTGCGGACCGCTTTCCAACTTAAGGAGAGCAAAATGCCCAAGATGAAGACCAAGAGCGGCGCCAAAAAGCGCTTCAAGATGACTGGCACCGGCAAAGTCAAAGCGGCTGCCCAGGGTAAACGGCACGGCATGATCAAGCGTCACGCGAAGTTCATTCGCGATGCGCGCGGCACGATGGTGTTGAACGACAGCGACGCCAAGATCGTGAAGAAATACATGCCCTACGCCCGCTGAGTTCGACGAGAACTCCGAGACCCCAATTCCAGTCATTAAGGGAGCAAACCCATGGCTCGCGTAAAACGCGGTGTTACCGCCCACGCCAAGCACAAGAAAGTTCTGAAGGCCGCCAAGGGCTACTATGGCCGCCGCAAGAGCACGATCCGCGTCGCCAAGCAGGCCGTCGAAAAGGCCATGCAGTACACGTACCGCGACCGGAAGCGTCGCAAGCGTACGTTCCGCGCGCTCTGGATCCAGCGCATCAATGCCGCCACGCGCGAGCATGGCCTGACCTACGGCCGATTTATCTTCGGCCTCTCGAAGGCCGGGATCGACATCGACCGCAAGGTGCTGGCTGATCTCGCCGTTCGCGACGCGGCTGCCTTCAAGGCCCTCGTCGATCAGGCGGCCGCTGCTGCGAAGAGCGCGGCTTAATCCAAGCCCGTCAACCCGGGCGAAAGCCCGCGGCTCAGCATTCCGCGCCGTGGGTGTAAGCCCTGGGTCCCGGCTTGTTGCGCGAGAGCGCTTCGGCCGGGAAGACCCCCTTGGGCTTATTCAACCCAACAGAAAGGGCGCGTGATGTCCGGTACGTCCGAGCTCGAGACGCTCAAGAGCGAGCTTCTGGCTGAGATCACTGCGGCGCAGGATCTCGGACAGCTCGAAGCCGTGCGCGTGAAGGTGACGGGCAAGAAGGGCCCCATCGCCCAGCAGATGGCGAAGCTCGCGACCTTGCCTCCCGAGGAGCGCAAGGCATTCGGCGCGGCCAACAATGCCGTGAAGACCGTCGTCACCGAGGCGCTCGAAGCGCGGAAGACGAACCTCGAAGCAGCTGCTCTCGAACTGCGGCTCGCAAGCGAGCGGGCCGACGTGACGCTGCCCGTGCGCCCGGGGCCGGAGGCGCTGGGCCGTATTCATCCGGTGAGCCAGGTCTTCGACGAGTGCGTCGAGATTTTCGCCGATCTCGGTTTCGACGTGGCCGAAGGGCCGGATATCGAAACCGACGATATGAACTTCACGAAGCTCAACATCCCGGCCGAGCATCCGGCGCGGCAGGAGCACGACACCTTCTACTTCCCGCCGAAGGCGGACGGCTCGCGTCTGCTTCTGCGCACGCACACGAGCCCGGTGCAGATCCGCACGATGGAAGCGCGCCGCCCTCCCATCCGCATCATCGCGCCGGGGCGCGTCTATCGCTGCGACAGCGATCAGACGCACACGCCGATGTTCCATCAGATCGAAGGCCTCGTCATCGACGAGACGACCCACATGGGGCACCTCAAGTGGGTGCTCGAAGAGTTCTGCAAAGCCTTCTTCGAGGTCTCGGACGTGAAGATGCGCTTCCGTGCGTCACACTTCCCGTTCACGGAACCGTCGATGGAAGTCGACATCGGCGCGGAGGCGATCGGCAAGCCGGGGCAGTGGCTGGAGATCCTCGGATGCGGAATGGTGCATCCGAACGTGCTGCGCAATTGCGGCCTCGATCCCGACGTCTACCAGGGCTTCGCCTTCGGCATGGGTCTCGATCGGCTCACGATGCTGAAGTACGGCGTACCGGACCTGCGCGCGTTCTTCGGCGGGGATCTGCGCTGGCTGCGCCACTACGGTTTCTCCGTGCTCGACGTGCCGACGCTCGCCGGCGGGCTTTCGACCTGATTTTTTCTTCCCTCACTTCGCTCAGCGAAGGTGGAGCATCCTCATGAAGTTCACGCTCAGCTGGCTCAAGGATCATCTCAAGACCAAGGCGACGGTCGAGGAGATTTCGACCAAGCTTTCGGCCATCGGTCTCGAGGTGGAGAGCGTCGAGGATCCGGCCGCAAAGCTCGGCGCGTTTCGCGTTGCGCGCATCGTCGAAGCGAAGCGGCATCCGAATGCCGACAAGCTGCAAGTGGTGCAAGTCGAGGTCGAGAAGGGCCAGCCGCTGCTCGAGGTGGTGTGCGGCGCACCGAATGCGCGCGCCGGAATGGTCAGCGTGTTCGCGCCGCTCGGCGCATACATTCCGGGTTCCAAAATCACGCTCGAGAAGAAGCCCGTTCGCGGCGTCGTTTCGAACGGCATGATGTGCTCGGCGGCGGAGCTCGAGCTTGCGGACGACAGCGAGGGCATTCTCGATCTGCCGGCCGAGATGGCCGATCAGGTGGGCGCTCGCTACATCGACGTCGCCGGTCTCAACGATCCGGTGTTCGAGGTGAAGCTGACGCCCAACCGGCCGGATTGCACCGGCGTGCGCGGCATCGCGCGCGATCTCGCGGCTGCGGGGCTCGGCACGCTCAAGGACGAGAAGGCGATCTCGGGTGTTGAAGGCGGCATCGACAATCCGATTGCGATTAAGCTCGACTTCGCGAAGGGCACTGAGGACGCGTGCCCCGTGTTCGCCGGGCGTTTGATCAAGGGTGTCGCCAACGGCCCGTCGCCTGAGTGGCTGCAGAACCGGCTCAAGGCGGTCGGGCTTCGGCCGATCAACGCGCTGGTCGACGTGACCAACTACATCAGCCAGGATCGCGGGCGGCCGCTTCACGTCTATGACGCGGACAAGCTCAAGGGCGCTGTCGCAGCGCGGCTCGGCAAGGCCGGTGAAAAGTTCCTCGGCCTCGACGGCAAGGAGCATGAGGTCGACGAGACCATGTGCGTGATCGCCGACGACAGCGGCCCGCTCGGTCTCGGCGGCATCATCGGCGGTGAGGCGTCCGGCTCGACGGACGCGACCACGAACGTGCTTATCGAGAGCGCCTACTTCGATCCACTGCGTACGGCAGCAACGGGCCGCAAGACCGGCCTCGTGACGGATGCGCGCTATCGCTTCGAGCGTGGCGTCGATCCCGAAAGCGTGCTGCCGGGGCTCGATCTCGCGACGCAGATGATCCTCAAGCTCTGCGGCGGCAAGCCTTCGAAGGCGACGGTCGCGGGCAAGGTGCCGGATACGAAGCGCGTCATCCTGTTCGATATCGGACGCGTCGAGAAGTTGTCGGGGCTATCGCTGCCGGCCAATGAGATCAAGACGACGCTGGAGACGCTGGGCTGCGTGCTCGTCGGCGAGAGTAACCTGCTCGAAGTGACGCCGCCGTCATGGCGGCCGGACATTCACGGCGCGGCCGACTTGGTCGAAGAGGTGGTGCGCATCGCCGGTATCGATCGTATCCCGGCAACGCCTTTGCCGCGTACCAGCGGTGTTTCGAAGCCGGTCCTGACAGACAAGCAGAAGCGCGCGCGCAAGGCGCGGCACTTGCTCGCTGCGCGCGGGCTGGTCGAGGCGGTGACGTGGTCGTTCCTGCCCAAGCCGCAGGCCGAGCTGTTCGGCGCCGGGGCTTCGCTGGTGGAACTCGCAAATCCGATTTCGGTCGATCTCGCTGTGATGCGTCCGAGCTTGCTGCCGGGCCTGCTCGCCGCCGTTGAGCGCAACCGCAATCGCGGCTTCGGCGACGTGGCGCTGTTCGAACTCGGTCAGGCCTATCGTGGCGACACGCCCGAGGATCAGTACCTCGCGGCGGCCGGCGTACGGGCCGGCACGGCTGGAGCGTCGGGCGGTGGGCGTCATTGGGATGGCAAGGCCGAGGACGTGAACGTGTTCGACGCCAAGGCCGATGCCGCGGCCGTTCTGTCCGCGCTGGGCGTGGATGCGGGCAAGGCTCAGATCACGCGCGATGCGCCCGCTTGGTATCATCCAGGGCGCTCGGGCACGCTGCGGCTCGGACCCAAAACCGTGCTTGCTTATTTCGGTGAGATCCATCCGGCGACGCTGTCGGCGCTGGACGTGGCCGGGCCGGTGATCGGCTTCGAAGTGTTTCTCGACGCCCTCCCGCCGGAGAAGCGCAAGAGCCGCGCAAAGGCGGCTCTGGCTCAGTCCGACCTGCTGCCGGTGAAGCGCGACTTTGCGTTCGTACTCGATCGCGGCGTTAACGCCGGTGATGTCGTTCGTGCGGCGCAGGGCGCTGACAAGGCATTGATTTCGGCTGTGTCTGTGTTCGACGTGTTCGAGGGCGGAGCGCTCGCGGCCGAGGGCAAAAAATCCGTGGCCATCGAGGTCACGCTGCAGCCCATTGCGGAAACGCTGACCGACAAGGCGATCGAGGCGATCTCCCAGAAGGTCATCGCCGACGTCAAGAAGGCGACCGGCGGCGAAATCCGAAGCTGATCGGCGTTTGTCCGGGAGGCGGGGCGTGAGGCAACGGCCTCTCAACGCTTTTCCGACTAATAGATATTCTGTCGCACCCCTCCGGCCAATTCCTGCTAAGAGGCTGGGCGATCCAATACTCTTTGGTCGTGCTTCTCAGAGGCACGCAAGACCTTGTGCGGGAGACACGAATGTCTGCAGACGTAATGACGACGGATAGCTCGGCACCGTTGATCCTGCCCAAGCCGGATCTGCATCACATCATCGTGGTCGGTGGCGGGGCCGGCGGGCTCGAACTGGCGACACGGCTCGGCGATAAGCTCGGCAAGGATGGCTGGTTCGGCAAGCGGCGCGCCGCAATCACGCTCGTCGATCGCTCGCGCACCCATATCTGGAAGCCGCTGCTGCACGAAATTGCCGCTGGCAGCATGGACGTCGACCGGCACGAGGTCGAGTACATGGCGCAGGGGCACTGGCATGGCTTCAAGTACCGCTACGGCGAGATGATCGGCCTCGACCGGGCCAAGAAGCTCGTGCACCTGGCGCGCACCGTCGATGAGGACGGCCGTGAGATCACGCCGGACCGCTGGCTCCCCTACGATACGCTCGTGATTGCGGTCGGCAGCGTCTCGAACGATTTCGGCGTGCCCGGCGTCAAGGAGCACGCCCTCATGCTGGATACGCCGGAGCAGGCGGAGCGCTTCAATCGCCGCCTGATCAATGCTTGCGTGCGCGCGAATACGCAGCGCGAGCCCATCCGTCCGGAACAGCTTCACGTGGCGATCATCGGCGCCGGTGCAACGGGAACCGAGCTTTCCGCCGAGCTGCACGGCACTGCCCGCGGCGTCGTCGCGTTCGGACTCGACAAGATCAATCCGGAGACGGACATCCGCATCACGCTGATCGAAGCGGCAGATCGTATCGTTCCGGCGTTGCCGCCGCGCATTTCGCAGGCGACGAAGGATATTCTGACGAAGCTCAACGTCGATGTGCGCACCGATGCGCGCGTGACGGAAGTGACGTCCACCGGCGTGAAGCTCGCCAACGGCGATTTCATTCCGTCCGAGCTCGTGGTGTGGGCGGCTGGTGTCAAAGGCCCCGACGTGCTCAAGAACATGGATGGCCTCGAGGTGAGCCGCTCGACGCAGCTCGTCGTCAAGCCGACATTGGAGACCACGCTCGATCCGAACATCTTTGCGTTCGGCGATTGCGCCTACTTGGTTCCGCCCGGCGAGACGCAGCCCATTCCGCCGCGCGCCCAGGCCGCGCACCAGGAAGCCTCGCATCTCGTGAAGCAGATCATTGCACGGCTTAGCGGTCAGCCGCTGAAGCCGTTCAAGTACCGCGACTTCGGCTCGCTGGTTTCGCTCGGCCACTATTCGACGGTGGGGAGCCTGATGGGCTTCGTCACGGGGAAAAACATGCTGATCGAGGGCTTCGTCGCTAAGCTCATGTATCGCTCGCTCTACAAGATGCACGAGACGGCGCTGCACGGGTATTGGAAGGTCGCGCTCGATTCCGTGTCGCGGCTGCTGACGCGGCGCACGGAGCCGCATGTGAAGCTGCACTAGGCAGTAGGGAGACCCATGGGGGAACTAGTGAATGCGACCGGCGGATGCCTCTGCGGGGCGGTTCGTTTCACGATCAAAGGTACGTCGATCCGCATGGCGCAATGTCATTGCCTCGACTGCCAGCGCGCCTCGGGAACGGGGCATATGTCAAATGCCATCTTCCGCATTGAGGATGTGCAGGTGACCGGCACGACGGCGAGCTTCGCCAGCACGGCCGACAGCGGCAATGTCCTGACCCGGCACTTCTGTCCGACCTGCGGCGGACGCCTTTTCCTCTACAGCAAGGCGCGTCCCGGCATGATCGTCATGGCCGCCGGGGCGTTCGATGACAGCAGCTGGTTCGAGCCCGAGATCGTGCTGTACACGAAGCGCCGGCCGCACTGGGATATCACGACCGATGCCGTGCCGAATTTCGAAGCCGGGCCGCCGCCCAAGCCCAAGGGGTAGGGTCCTAGGGCAACTTTTCCGGACGACCCCTACAATTTTAAGAAAGCGCTCAACTGGGAATTGACCCGGCTTTGTTAGCCTAGCTCTGCGGGTGGATGGCCTGTGGAGGTTGCACTCATGTGCGCGCTCAGTCTCACATTGGTATTCGTACTGGCCCATATCGTGGCCTGGTCAGCGCTTGGCGGCGGCTGGCGGGGCGCTGCCCGAGCTCCATTCACCGTCCTCTTCCCGGCGCTGGCCCTTCTGCTGCTCGATGCCGTTTTCAACGACAACTACGCTGGGCTGGGGCTCAAGCTCACGACGCTGCTGAGCTGGGAGATGCTGTACTTCTTCCTGTACCTGTGTCTCCGGATCGCGCTGCGGCCCGTTGCGTCGGCTCCGCCGGCCGAGGGCTAGGTCGTCCGCTTCTACGCCGGGCCGAGCAGGTATCCGATGCGACCGTCGGAGACTTCCCGCAGACGTTCCAGATGATCCAGCATGTCCCGGCCGTGAAGTGGAAAGCCGGTCATGGATACATGATTGTCGTCGAGGGCATTGAGCGACGGCATCACTTCTTCTGCGGATTTGTGCAGCATGGCGATGGTGGCAACGCAGGCGCGGCTCATATTGCGCGGCACCTTCGGCACGACGCTGGAGATCAGGTTCTTCGCGCGGTCCGAGAGATAGCTCGATAGCCGTCCGAAGACGGAAATGAGCTTGATTGCGAAATCCTCTTTGAACGCGTAACCGCGCGTCTCCATCCACTCGAAGAACTTGGTCATCACCATGTCCTGGCGGCGCAGGAGCGGCGTGAGCCTGTAGTCCTGCCATTCCGCAACGAGATCGAAACGAGGATCCAGGTCGATATCACCGGGCGCGTAGGTTTCCTTGGCGCGCACACCGATGCTCTTGAAAAAGGCCTTGTTGTTACGCTGGTCGAACTTCGTCTTGTAGGCCGGCAGCACGACCTTGCCGTTGGTCGCATCGGAATAGGCTTGTGCAACGAGCTTGGCGCAGAACAGCGAACGGCGTCCTTTGAGACGCATCGTGAAGTCATAGGGAATATGCCGGCCGTAGCCCGACTTGGATGCTAGCACGCGAGCATGGGCGAGTTTGGCGGCGCGCTCGGCAATGGCCGCATCATGAAAGCGGTATAGAACAGCACGTCCGAGGTTGTGATCTAGCACGTGCTCGAGCGTGTTGATGACGGCGCCGTCCTCGATCAGGGCCTCGACGAGCCAATGTTTTCCATCGGCGTCGATGTAGACGATGGCCGTGTGGCTGAACTGAGTGTCGACGTCACCGATACGGGCGATGGCGGCGCTGTTGTGCGCGCTTCCGCGCATGACCAGGACGTCGCCGGATCTGAACGGGATGTTGTGACCGGTCTCGTAGGCGCGATGCACGAGGGTGTTCCAAGCGGAGCCGGTGAACGCGCGCTTGCTTTTCTCTCCCGGCGCGAGCCGCGGATTGCCGGATGCGATCTCGCCCAGCATGTCGGATGCGTAGCGTGCGATGCGGAAGACATCCCTCAGGGCATTCTGCGCGGGCCGCGCAAAGATGCCTTGCGATTGCCAGGCTGCGATGCGGTCGCGCAGGCGCATGCGGACTGTGAAGAGACTATGCATGAGATAGGGCGCAGCGTGCGTAACTTCCCGGCGATCGGCTTCGGCGAGGTCTGTGTCGTGGATGAGGCCATACGCCGAGCGGAGTGCCGCTTCGAGTTCGTGCGTGGTGCCGTACTCCTGGTCTGCGACAGCGCCAATGCGGGCCAAGCGCTCTTCGAGTCCACTTACGACCGTCCGTTGCACAGCGCTTACTCCCTACCCGTCGCGACTTTTTGCAATCGACTTGACTTACGTCTTACGACGGCGCTGGCCGCCGGAAAATGCTCCGGGCTGCAATTATCGCCGGATTCTTGCGGCGGAGACCGGAACGCCACACGCGGTCGGAGCAATCCAATGACCATCTTGAGGCGTCCCCGCGCCCCATTGGCCCATGATGAGCCGTCTGCGCCGGATTGGTAAGAAGCCGGCGCAGCGATGGTAAAGTCTTTATGATGATGGATGCCGAGAAGATCAGCCGTTACGTAGCGCTGCGAGCAATTCCAGTGTGGGATAGGAGTCCGCGGGCAACTTGTACTTGATCTGCATGGCTTTAATGGCCTGCCGGCTTTTCAAACCAATCAAGCCGTCGATCTCGCCGACATCGTATCCGCGCGCCGCGAGCTGGCGCTGCAGCTCCTTGGCTTCGTCGATGCTGAGCACCGGGATGCCCTCGCGACCACGGCGCATGGGAGGCGCGCCATTGATGCGGGTGGAGAGATAGGCGGCGGTCGTCGCGTAGTTGAGCGACTGGTTCCACTGCAGATAGACGTCGAAGTTCGGCAGGGCGAGGAAGGCCGGTCCGTAGCGGCCCATCGGTAGGAGCAGCGACGCTTGCATCGCGTCCTTCTCGAGCGGTTGGCCATCCGCCTTCGTGACGCCCCACGCCGCCCACTGCGAGCGCGGATGTTTGATCGCAAGATCCGACTGATCCCACGGCATCTGCTCCGGAACGCGAACCTCCTGCAGCCAGGGTTCGTTCGGACGCCAGCCGAGATGGTTCATGTAGTTGGCGGTGGTGCCGATGATATCGGTGGCGTTGCTGAACAGATCCGGACGTCCATCGCGATCATAGTCGATGGCGTGCTCGAGATAGCGGGTCGGCAGGAACTGGGTTTGGCCGATCTCGCCGGCCCAGGAGCCGATCATCGTCTCGGGTGTCATGTCGCCACGATCGATGATCTGCAGTGCGGCCTTCAGTTCGTCACGGAACATTGGACCGCGGCGGCAATCGTAGGCCAGCGTTACGAGCGAGCGCATGATCGGCAGCTTGCCCATGCCGGCGCCGAAGTCGCTTTCGAGGGCCCAGAAGCCGGTGATGACGCTGGGGTCCACGCCGAATTCCTTTACGGCGCGGTCGAAAGCTTCGCGGTTTTTCTGGATCTGGGCGCGGCCGTTGGTAACGCGGTTGGGGGTGGCGAGCTTGGCGGAGAAGTCGAGGAAGCTCTGCGCGAAGAAGCCCTGGCGGCGGTCGCGCGCGATGACGCCCTGGTCCGGCGTCATGCCGTCGAGCGCCATCGAGATGGTGCGCTGGCTGATGCCTTCGGCGGCCGCCTCACGCCGGAAGTCGCGCATCCAGGTGTCGAAGGCCCAGCTCGTCTTGCAGTTGCGGGGGGCCGGCGGCGGCGGCAGGCCCTTGGTCGAGACGCGGCCAGCAGCTTGTGGGACGGCGGGGCTCTGCACGGCAGCAGGTGTGGCAGCTGCCGGAGCGGAGGGCGTTGCTGGCGGGGCGGCCGTGGCCACTCCGTCCGCGGCCGGAACGGGGGCTACCGCTGGCGGAGCCTTCTTTTTCTGAGGTTTAGCCTTTGGCGCCTCGCCCGACGGGCCGAACTCGATGCCTCCTGCCGTGGCCGGAATGTCTGCAGTCACAAGAATGGCGGTGGCAATGAGGGACGCGGCAACGGCAAGGGGGCGTGCAAATCGCATTTCGGATCCATCCGGCTTTCGGTTCGCCGCCACTCATGCCGACCCATATGGCAACGTCAAGACTAAGGGGCTTCGAGCGTGCGGATGCTTGCCGGCGTGTTCCGGCGAATATCCGTGCCAAGTCAAAGCGTTTCCCAAATTATTAGAATAGTTCTAATATGTGCGCTGTCTTGTCTCGGCGGGCGCGGTCTCTGGCCGCTTCAATAAGGGCCGGATCGCCCTTTTGCGGTGTCGCGCGAGGTGATAAGCAGCGGCGCATGACCGATACCTCATTGATCCGCAACTTCTCCATCATCGCGCACATCGATCACGGCAAGTCGACGCTGTCGGACCGTTTGATCCAGATCTGCGGAAACGTGTCGAACCGCGAGATGAAGGAGCAAATCCTCGACTCGATGGACATCGAGCGCGAGCGCGGCATCACCATCAAGGCGCAGACCGTGCGCCTCGACTACAAATACAAGGACGGCAAGATCTATCAGCTCAATCTGATGGATACGCCCGGCCACGTGGACTTCGCCTACGAGGTCTCGCGGTCGCTTGCTGCCTGCGAAGGCGCGATCCTGGTCGTCGATGCAAGCCAAGGCGTCGAGGCCCAGACTCTGGCCAACGTCTATCAGGCGCTCGACAACAATCTCGAGATCTTGCCGGTTCTGAACAAGGTCGACCTGCCGTCGGCCGACGAAGACCGGGTCAAGCAGCAGATCGAGGACGTGATTGGCATCGACGCCTCGGATGCCATCGGTGTCTCGGCCAAGACCGGGCTCAACGTTGAGGCGGTGCTTGCGGCGATCGTGGAGCGCCTTCCAGCGCCCAAGGGAGATGCCTCGAAGCCGCTGAAGGCCATGCTCGTCGACAGCTGGTACGACGCCTATCTCGGCGTCGTCGTTCTGGTGCGCGTCATCGACGGCACGCTGAAGCGCGGCCAGAAGGTGACGATGATGGCGACCGACGGCCACTATCAGGTGGAGCGCGTCGGCATCTTCCGCCCGAAACAGGAGATGCTGGCGGAGCTGGGGCCAGGCGAAGTCGGCTTCTTCACGGCTGCGATCAAGGAAGTCGCAGACACGCGCGTCGGCGATACCGTGACCGACGAAAAGAACCCGACGTCCGAAGCACTGCCGGGCTTCAAGCCGGCGCAACCGGTCGTGTTCTGCGGCCTGTTCCCCGTCGATGCGGCGGACTTCGAGGATCTGCGCGACGCCATGGCGCGCTTGCGCCTGAACGACGCCAGCTTCTCGTTCGAGGCGGAAAGTTCAGCGGCGCTGGGTTTCGGCTTCCGCTGCGGTTTCCTGGGACTTCTGCATCTCGAAATCATCACCGAGCGGCTTGAGCGCGAGTTCAATCTCGACCTCATCACCACGGCGCCATCGGTCATCTATCACATCCATATGACCGACGGCTCGATGATCGAGCTACACAACCCGGCCGACATGCCGGATACGGTCCGCATCGATCACATCGAGGAGCCATGGATTGAGGCAACTATCCTGGTACCGGACGAGTATCTGGGCTCCGTCTTGAAGCTGTGCCAGGATCGGCGCGGGCGCCAGAAGCAGCTCACCTACGTCGGCACGCGCGCCATGCTGGTCTACGAGCTTCCGCTTAACGAGGTGGTGTTCGACTTCTACGACCGGCTGAAGTCCGTCTCACGCGGCTATGCCTCGTTCGACTACCAGATCAAGGGCTACGAGGAGAACGAGCTCGTCAAGCTCTCGATCCTGGTCAACGACGAGCCCGTCGATGCTCTCTCAATGATCGTGCACCGTACGCGCGCGGAAAGCCGTGGACGCTCCATGTGCGAAAAGCTCAAGGAGCTGATCCGGCCGCATCTGTTCAAGATTCCGATCCAGGCGGCCATCGGCGGAAAGGTCATCGCGCGCGAGACCATCAGCGCGCTCCGCAAGGACGTGATTGCCAAGTGCTACGGCGGTGACATCTCGCGTAAGCGGAAGCTGCTCGACAAGCAGAAGGCCGGCAAGAAGAAGATGCGCGAGTTCGGCAAGGTCGAGATCCCGCAGGAAGCCTTCATCGCCGCGCTTAAGATGGACGAGAACTAGAGGGCGGTGTGGCGCATTCGAGTTCTCGTCGACGCTGGTGTCTTCTCGCGTTGGCCGCGGCAACGACACTTGCCGCGTGCACTAGTCAAGTTTCCGATGATTTGAGCATCGAAGCGCTCGGAAAGAGCGGCAAGGCAGTCATCGTCATGGCTGCGTCTCTCGATAGCAACGCAGAAAGGTCTTGCACCGAGATCGGATTGGCGCCCCTGAACAGGGCGGAGAGGACGGAACTCTACGTCCAACTTGATGGTCAAAGGCTCTACAAGATCAGGCTAAAGCTTGGCACGGGCTATGTTGTCGATGCGGGCAATGAGATCATCGGCTCGATGCAGATCGAGCCCGGTACCTACGCGGTTGCTGCCGCGACGTGTCGCCCTTCCCACGGCACTAAGTTAATGCAGGCTATATCGTCGGATCCCAAGGGATTTGCGACTTTCACTGTTGCGGCAGGCGAGGTCGTCAATCTTGGAAAGCTTGTCATTCTCGAGGTGGATTCCGGCTCTGGACCTCCAACGGAACGGTACAACTACGTGTCCCTCGCGACTGCTCTCAAGACCGATCCGCGCGCGCGCCTCAACAAAGACTTGGCAGCGCGCCTCGTCGATCGCCTGTTGGAGTTGGGCCATCCGC
Source organism: Hyphomicrobium sp. (assembly GCF_036262015.1). Classification (GTDB taxonomy): domain Bacteria; phylum Pseudomonadota; class Alphaproteobacteria; order Rhizobiales; family Hyphomicrobiaceae; genus Hyphomicrobium_C. The sequence continues at coordinate 221,537 of NZ_DATAJR010000008.1, forward strand.
CTTTGCCGCAAGCTGAACTCGTGCGTATTTGTCAGCAGAGGCGCGCGAACCCAAGCTCGATTATTGGCCCGTCGTCACCTCCTGTCGTCTGCGCCTTGGCGGGGCTCTAGCCGCGCATCGGCGGTGTTTGGTTCCAAACAGAATCCGGTCCGCAGCCGCAGAACGGCGGGCCGAATCCAGTAGTTGTCGCGCCGTGTGCTACTTGCTCTTCCAGCCCGACTCTTTGCTGCACTGCTCCATCACTTTGGGATTGGCCTTTTCCCACTCGGTGATCGAGCGCGATTCATTGTCCGACATTTGATTGTTCATGCAGGTGCAATACTTGGTGACGACGTCGGCCGCCTGTTTCTCGTCCTTGTTCTCGATCACGCAGTCGCCGATCCACTTGGCGTCATCGGCATTCTTGTCGGCAAAGGCAGGCGAGGCGATGCAAGCGAGCAGTGCGACCAAAGCATAGCGTTTCATTTTTCAAGTCTCCCTCAGTGGACAAATCTCTATGCCCGAGCGAATCGGGGGTTGTCGTCTCATTCCGCGCAAAGTCGTGATCCGCTAGACGCGATGTGGCACGGCTTCGTTGCGGAGTTCGCTCGGGGCAAATCCGTAGGTATGGCGGAAAACACGATAGAAAGTAGCCATGCTCTCGAAGCCGCACGCAAAGGCGATGTCGACGACGGGACGTGCCGGGTCGGCAAGCAATTGCCGGTGGGCTTCGGCGAGACGCGCTGCTGTAACCGCGCGCGAGAAGCTTTGTCCCGTCGGTTCGAACAACAGGTGCAGGCCGCGAACGGAGATGCCCAGAAGCTTGGCGACGAGGGCAGGCGAAAGATCCGCGCGGTGCAAGTTCTCGATCATTGTCCGGCGGGCGACGTGATACTGGCCGAAGTGGATAGCGGCCCGGCTTTCCGGTGAGCCGGGTGCTGCGCGACCGCGCACGAGCAACGCCAACTGGCCGAGATTTGTAACGGCCGCTTCCGGATCCGCGATTGACGAACCTTGCTCGACAAGCGCGGCAAAGCCCGCGCCGATGAGCTTGGTGAGCCATAGGCCCGCCGCGAGGGGCTCGTGGTCGAGCGCGCGTGCGCCCTTGGCGAGCGTGTCGCGTCCCTTCAATGGGATCTTGAGCATGCGGAAGTGGAAACCGTCGGTGCGAGTCGGGATCCCGGTATAAGGCATGTCGGAATGACTGACGATGAGCGCGGAATTGGTGATTGCGCGTACGCGGTCGCGGCCAATGTCCATCCAACCGGGCCCGCGCACCTGCTCCGAGATGCAAAGGCTGTCGCTTGCCAGGCGGTCGATGTCCGCCTGAGTCCGGCTGACGCGATATGTGGACGCGTGCATTTCAGCGAGCGTGGCGCTGCCTATCGTGGCGGCGGAGAAGCGGCCATGGAAATCTCCCCGCTTCGCCTTTTCAAGCTCGATCGTAACGCCGAAAAGCTGCTTGCCCCTGACTTCGACCCAATGGTCGAACCGGTCCTTCGCCGGCAGGTCGTCGGTGGAAAACGTCAGCATGCGCCCCTCTTGCGGAGCAGCACTGTCGTCTAGGAAAGCGCTGCCTGCAAGTCAAAGAGTGTGTCAGCCAAACTAGCGAGGGGAGCGTAAGCGTTCGACTTCGCTTTCCAGCTCTGCAATGCGCCCTTGGAGTTTGAGGATGGCTGCTTCCACGTCCTCGATCGGTACAAGTTGGGGAATGTGCTGAGGACAGTTGCGATCCCACGCTTCGATCTCGAACAGGATTGCACGTTCCGCGATCGCATTTCCTTGCGAGGGCCGAAGACTCGACAAGAGCTCGTCGTCGTTCTCGACAACCCTAGCGCGTCCCCAGATTTTCACGCGTCTGCGCCGCGCGTAGTCCATCACGAAGATGAATGCGCGTGGGTTCTCCGACAAGTTACCGGCCGTGATGTATTGCCGGTTACCGGCCAGATCGGCAAATCCGAGGGTGTGCTCGTCAATCACCTTCAGGAAACCCGGTGACCCACCGCGATGCTGGATGTAGGGCTGGCCTTCCGCGTTTGCTGTTCCGAGGTAGAAGGATCTGGCCTCTGCCAGCACGGCTGCGAGATCGGGCGTGACGACATTCGCCCAACCTTTGCTGTTCTCCATCCGCTCGTACTGACGGCGCGATCCGTGGCGTACCTGTTCCGCCTTGACGGCCGGCGTAAATGCAACGTCCGAGACGTAACGGGCCATGCATAGCCTCCTTCAAACGGAAGGGTACGCCGCGAAGTCAGGCTCAGATCGCAGGCATCCCAATGAAGCCAGGAAGGGCTTTGATCCGGCTGACCCAAGCCGCGACCGCCGGGTAGCCGTCGAGCGGCACGCCGCCTTCGTGACCAAGGGCGACGTACGGCATGCAGGCGATGTCGGCTATGGTGGGCCGCCCAAGCGCCAGCCAGGAACGCGTCGCAAGATGCTGGTCCAGAATGCCAAGTACGCGCGCGGCTTTTGCACGAGCTTGATCAACGTCGAGCTTGTATCCAAACTTGTCATGCAGGCGGGCATCGTTGGGGCCGCGCGCAATCTCGTTTTCGGCAACCATCAGCCATTCGCTTACTCGGGCGAGTTCTTCCGCATTGGTCGGGAGCCAATCTTCGCGAACCCATTTGCGCGCGATGTAAACGAGGATAGCTTGGCTGTCGCGCAACACCAGATCGCCGTCCTGAAAGATGGGAATCTCGCCGAAGGGATTGAGGTCGCTCAGGGGCGATTTCTTGTGTGCGCCGGATAGGAAATCCACGGGGATGATTTCGAGCGGCACACCCAAGAGGGCGCACAGCAAGCGCACCTTGTAGCAATTGCCCGAAAGCTCGAGGTCATAGAGCTTCGCCGCCATTGTGATGTTCCTTCTGACGCGTGATTGCCGATGCATCACACTGGCGTATTGGTCTCTTCTCCGATAGATAGGAAAATCAGGAAGGATATTTCCGGAAAATGGAATAGTAGATGGACCGCCTTCGGGCCATGGCTGTGTTTGTCGAAGTGGCCGAGGCAGGAAGCTTGAGCGCTGCGGCGCGCCATCTTAGCGAGCCGCTCACCAACATCAGCCGATTGCTTTCACAGCTTGAGGAGCATCTCGGCGTCACGCTGGTGGACCGCACAACCCGGCGCATGATGCTGACCCATGCGGGGCGCGAATACCTGAAGGCGTGCCGTGGGGTGCTGGAAACGCTCGAAAGCGCGCAAAATCGCATTGCAGGCCAGACGACCGAGCTATCCGGTGAGATTGCGATCACGGCGCCCGTCAGCTTCGGGCGCCTGCATGTGCTGCCGGTGATTGCCGAGTTTCTCGCAGCGTATCCCCGGATCAATACGAGGCTCATCCTTGTCGACCGTGTCGTTGATCTCTTGGAGGAGGATCTCGATGTCGCGGTGCGCATCGGGAAATTGCCGGATTCCGCACTCTTGGCGATGCGCGTTGGATCGCTGAGGCTCGTGACCTGTGCGTCGCCTCTCTACCTCGAACGAAGCGGAACGCCTTCAACGATCATGGGCCTTGCCAACCATGACTGCGTGACCTTTGCCGGCGTGGCTGCTGGACAGCGGTGGGTCTTCAAGAGCGCACGCCATGGCCGGAAAAGCGTACGGGTTCGGGCCCGGCTTTCCGTCACCACGGCCGAGGCTGCAGTTGAAGCGGCGATTGCGGGCGTGGGGATCACACGCGTGTTTTCCTATCAGGCGCGCGCGGCGCTGGAAGCCGGTCTGTTGAAACCAATCCTCGAGCGTTTCGAGGAGACATCAATTCCCATTCACCTCGTGTATCGGTCAACGCGCGCGGATACCCCGCGTGTCCAGGAGTTCGTTCGATTTGCGGCGGAGAGATTTCGTTCTCAGCGTTCGCTGCGATAGGAGGTTGCGGTGCATCGCTGAGGTTCGGCAGATCAGTTCTCATTCACGCTGTGGTTCGTGAAGCGCTACACTCACGGACAGGAGGGGCCCCGTATCCCCTCCCGCGCTTTCGTCACTGCTTGTTGCCACCCTCTCCGGTGCTCGCACCTGTAGCGGCAGAGGATTGGATTTCCCACGTCGTGTTGTGCGGAATATCCATGGCGAACGCTCCAGACAGTTCGCCCTTAGGTGCCGGAAGTGAAACGCAGGAGAATGGCTCGCGCCCGGTGATCCCTTTGTACTTTCCGGTGCCGCCCGTGATGACATGCGTGCCGCAGTCCATTTTGGGCTGTGACTTGTCGAGGTCGCGCGTATCGAAGCTTGAAAAGACGACGTCTCCGTCGTTGTCGGTCATCGCGCAACCGCCGTCGATCCACTTTTTGTCACCGGTTTCAACGTTCACGGCGAAACACCTCGCCTTCATCTTGTCGAAAGCGTCCTGGCCTTTGGTGTTCTCGGTTGTGCCGATCATCTGCAGCGCCGTGCTCTTGCCGACACCCGGTATTTCTATGGTTCCGATGGGGTAAAACACATAGTGCGACGTGTAGCTCGTTGATCCCTTCGGTTCGAGTGAGGCTCCCAGGAGAACCCCTGGGGTCATGAGCGTCGCGGAGAAAAGTGCCGATATGAGAAGTTTGCCGGTCATGCTCTTCCTCCTCTTGTAAGGATTTGAGACTTTCTTGCTTCTCCAAGGAGGAGAAGCTCGCGATGACCAAGAGCTCAAGCGATACACGCTACGTGGTGCACCGCGGTGATGGACAATACCACTCAACTGCGTGTCGTCGCAGATCTGGAAGGCTCATTGGTGAGAATCGAGCCTCGTTCTTTGGTAGGCGATCCATGCCGGAGCGCGGTGCAGTCCGTCCGGGTGAAGCGGAACAAGAAAGCCCGATAGCGCGGCGGCGCGGGAGAGTGACGTCGTTTGCGGATGACGGCATCGGCACGATTGCGCAGCACCACCGCGTACCGGTTCAGTACGGGGGAGCCTTTTGCGCGCGCTGGGCTTTGGCGGCGTCGGTCCACCACGCGAGATCGTCGGCAAAGCGCGGGAAGGACTTATCGAGCGCCTGTCCGGCGCCCGAGGTCGTCGGCTCGCCTTTGTCGTCGAGGGCTTCGGAAATGGGGCCGACGGTCAGCACGCTCGAGACGACGACCATGCCCATCTCGGACAGCGTTCCGTGCCAGGTAAGGTTCGAGCGGGCGCCCGCGATTCTGCCCGCGGAGTAGCTGGCAATGGCGGCGGGGCGCCAGAACCATTCCTCGAGGAAGTGGTCGGTCAAGTTCTTCAGGCCGGGCTGCATGCCCCAATTGTATTCGCCGGTCACAAACACGAAGGCGTCAGCCGCCTTTATCTTCGTTGCGAGCGCTTCCATGGCGGGCGGTGCTGTACCCTTCGCGTATTCCTTGTGCATCCGGTCGAGCATGGGAAGGCCGACGGCCTTAGCGTCGATCAGCTCCACGTCCGCGCTGCGCGCCGCCAAGCGCTTTGTGATGAAGTCGGCCAGCCGAATGCCCATGCGATCCGATCGGTAGGATCCGTACAAGACCAGTATGCGATGGGACATGGTGAACATCCTCCTGTCGTCGCCGCCGGTCCTCAAGGGTGGGTTTAGCGGATCAGATCCGTGACGAGGTTGACCTGCTGCAACTCCTTGAGGCTGGGAAACCAAACGTCTTCAGGGGGGGTATCGTTCGCCTTCTGGATGAAATCTTGCGGCAGGCCGAACTTCGTCCAGAACGCGAGGGCGTTCGCCTGGGAAAGCTTCAGGGTCTGCGGATTGTTGCTTGCCTCGGCATGGAAACCGATGCGCGCCTTTCGACCGGCCAACCGGTGCTGGCCGCCTGAAAAGGCATAGGTACAAGCGCTTGCGCAGAGGTACACCACAGCCGTGTCGAGATGGCGTTCGGCAAACATGGTGCTCAGCCGTCGGCCAACGCCGGAATGACCGCCGGGACTGTTGAGGACAACCGTATCGATGTCGGGATTCGCGGCCAGTGCGGCTTCGACCTTATCGAGAAGTCCCCAAGAGAAGTGACCGGAGATCAGCAAATTCGTGCCGTCGGCGAGAACACTATTGCCCTCGAGCCCGAAGTGATCCCGGTCGTTGGCGAGGTCGTACAGCTGGACGAGCAGCGACGGCAGCATTGCAAACATGGTGATGGCCACGGCCGCAACGCCGAGGGCGCCCAGCCGTGCTGTCCAGCGGCTGAATCGGTAATTCGTTTCAGCGCGTGTGGCACTCGATGCGCGCCACGTGCCGACCAGCTGCCAAATCCCAAACGCCAACACGATCAAGAACACTGTCGTGCCCCGGATCATGCGGGAATAGGGCGGAAGGTCCGGTGAAAGGCTGCCCAGGAAACTTACTGCGCTGATGAAGACGACAGCTGCCAAAAGCAACGTGCAGATCAGGAGGCTGGTCCAGAGACCGTTTTCTCCCTGCCAGTGCTGGCGCAAGATCCGCAGCATCCGTTTCCCTCGATCGTTCCTTGCCCGATCTTCAGTCCTCCTCTCTTGTCTAGGCTTCGCCTGGAGGTGGGTCCAGCGTTTCAACGTTCTGCGCGGCCGGTAGACCAGAGAAAAGTTCCCGCGCTTTCGTCGGCTGAGTTCGCGGAGCCCTGCTTCCGGCGATACGTGCTGATCAATTTTTGATCAGAGCGGAGCATGTTGATCCATCTTCGTGTTCGTTCGCGTGGAGAATTCATCCTTCACGCACACGGAGCCTCTTGGGTCGCATTGACGATGTAACGCGAAATGGTGTCGGGTATCGCTTCGACCAAACGTCGGGAGACTCGTGCATGAGCTCATCACCGGATGGCGAAGCTCCATTTCTCGAAAGCGTGCTCGGCCGCATGAACGGCTTCCTCTATCGGTGTAGAGCCGACAGGGAGTTCACGATGCTCGAGCTTACGTCCGGCTTCCAGCGGTGTTTCGGTTTCGATGCATCGGAGGTGCTCGGCAATCGCGTACGTTCGTTTGCGTCGCTTATTCATCCGGATGACGGCGCTGCCGTCGATCTTGCCGTGGTGCAAGGCCTTGGGCGCCGCAAGAACTGGACGATCAACTATCGTCTTCTGCATTCCGCCGGGCACTACGTTTGGGTGCACGAGGATGGAGGCGGCGTGTGGGACGAGGCCGGTGGCCTCGTCTTTCTGGAGGGGGCGGTCTTCGACATGCACCACCTCTACGCCAGCCTGGAGTCTCAGTTCAACGCAGGCGCTGCACGTGAAGGCTGAGGTCTAAGGGCTCAGCTTGCCAGCTTCTTCACGTTGTCTTCGCGTTCGCTATCGAGACCGCTTTCGATCATCGGCAGCGTGAAGGCCTCGATCTCGTCGAGGGCCTTGCCGGCGATGCCCTGCACGTCGCCGTACATGCCGATGGTGGATTCGATAACGATGCGGATCTGCTGCTCGCGCTTGGCCCACTGCTTGGTCATCATCTTGCGTTCGCGGTCGAGATCCTCCTGCATGTCTTTGATCTTCTCGACGATCGCTTCGACGCGGTGCCGGAAGCGTGGGCCGGTCAGATACTGATAAACCATCTCCGTCTTGGTCTGCTGGCCGTCAGTTGCGTAACGTGCCGCTGAAATTTCCAGCAGTGATTGGCGGAGCGCGATGGCGACCGGAAGCGCGCAGCGCGGCTCCACGACCCAAACGCCGTCGATGAAGTCGAACGCCACCACGTCCTTCGGCAACGCGTTTGAGACGAGCAGGGCGATCTCGGCCTTGGCCCGGCGCTGATCTTCGCGCAGCTTGGCGAGCCAGCCGTCGCTCCAGTTCTTGGTGCGCTTCGACTCCCAGAGAATGGTGCCGCAGTGCTGGTTGTTAGGCCCGTGCACCCGCTGGAGCACGTCGCCGCCGAACTCGCCCTTGGGTACAGGCTCGATGATGTCGCGCGGGAACTTGCTGCGGATCGAGGCCTCGAGCTCGAGCTCAAGCACTTCGCCCTGCAGCTGCTGCGAGCCCTGCTCGGCCTTGCGCTTCAGCTCCTCAATCTGGCGCTGCATGGAAGAAATCTGCTCTTCTTTCTCGAGCACGCGCAGTTTGAGGCCCTCTTCTGCCTCGAGCCTCGCCTTCTGGCGCACGTCACTCAGCGACTCCTGCACCTTCTTTTCGATGGTGAGGTCCATCTCGCGTTTGGCGTCGTCCAGTTCGCGCTGCTTGCGGATCAGCTCGGCTTGCGCCTTCTGCGCTTCGGCCAACTTGCCGTCGCGTTCCCGCAGGACGTCCTGAAGCTCGGCGAGCTGCTTGTTCTTCTGCTCCATGTCGGACGCTGCGAGAAGCTTCGCCTTCCTGGCCTCCTCAGCGGCGATGCGCTCACGCTCGGCTGCGACCCGCGCAGCCACTTGCTCGCTGAGTGAGGCCTTTTCCTTCTCCAGCGCGGCCTGTCTCGATTGCACGGCGGTCTCGCGCTCGGCGATTTCGGAATCCTTGCGGGCGAGGGCCTGCTCAAACCGCTTGCGGGTATCCGCAAGCAGCGGGGCTGCAAGGGATTCCGTGAGCTTGATCTCGGTCCTGCAGTTCGGGCAGCTGATGGTGGGTTCGGTCATGCCGTTCCTTCCGACTCGATGTATCGACAAAAAATGTACCCCGGTGCGGGGGCGACGCTTTGCAGTCTGGCGGTAAACGTTGTGGATGTTCTTGTTATGTTCACGCTGTTCGTCCCGATTGTCAAGACTCGATTGCGCTAGCGGAGATATGAAAAAAGCCCCGGATTTCCGGGGCTTTAGATGTCGTTTCTGCAACTTTTGTTCGGCTCAATGCCGACCGCCGCCGTAATCCCAGGTGCGGATACCGTCGCGCCGGTCGTCCCTCCTGTCGTGCCGTCTGTCGTCGCGCCTGTCATGACGGTCGTCCCGGCGTTCCATCCGCCTCCAGCGCTCGGGCGGCGGACCCATGCCCCGCGGGGCGTGGTAACCCGCGCGCCACCAGCCGGGATGACGCGGGCCGGGCGGCGGAGCACGCCAGCCCGGACGCGGGCGCCAGCGGAAATCGACCCAACGGGCACGGTCGTGATACCAGGGACGGCCGCGGTAGTAGCGGTCCCAGTAGTCGCCGGCGACGAACGTCACAAACGGAACTCTATACGCTGCAGGGCCAACGTCCGGCAGCGAGACGTACTCGCCGCGGCTCTCGAAGGCGAGGTACTCGCTGTAGACCCAGCCTCTGTTGCCCGCCCAGATCACATCGCACCAGGATTCGTCGCGCAGGCAGCCTGCGATCTCGACGGGATCTCCTTCAGGGATGACGCCGACGCTCGGAAAGTTCGTGTCGGGACCTGTGCGGACATTGACGTTTGCGGTGGAGAAGCCGGGGGCCGCACTGGCGGCGGATAGTCCCATCAAAGTCAGACCGGCAATGGCGCCGATCAATTTCAGTTTTCTCATGATCACTCCGATCGTGGCGTGAGCGATCACAAAGTCACTGAAACATGGGCAGACTCATGACAACGCGCCGAGTTAGGGCGTTGCTCAAGCCAACATCACACGATTGTAAAGTTCCGCGCGACTATTCCATCCGGCGACGGAGACGCTGCACCTGCGGAAGGTCCATAACGTCGAAGTAGGGACCGGTGCCGGGCGGGTAATCCTCCGCGTACTTATAACCACCGTCGCACCAGGGATTGCCGTAGTAGCCGAAGGGGCCGTTATAGGGGGTGCAGTCGCGCGCGACTTCGCGTTCGCGCTTGACGCGCCGTTCGCCGGCGTCTGCGTCGAGCGGCAGCGAGACCAGCGCCAGCGCGCCAATGGCTGCGGCGAGCGTAACTTTCATCATGACGGCGCTCCTTGCGTCGAGGTCGGGGTCAGACCCGCGTCGATTCATAGTGATGTTATATTTAGGCGGACCAGGGGTGTGGCGGGAGGTTTTTCGCGAGCGGCGGAGCCGTTTTTCCTTCCAAGGCGTTACCCATTCACCACGCGCATTCTGGTTTCGCAGGTTCGTACCTGACATTGCTGGGTCCAATCCCGTATTCGATGCCGATTGGTCCGACGAGATCTGCAAAAAGTCCCATGCAACTTTGCCTCTCCTGACCTTGTGAAAGTGTCGCAGGCGCGCCCTCATTCGACGGGCAGCGGATGTGAGCGGATATGACGCCGAGCTACGTTCCCGGCGCGCGTTCTCTCGTTTCCAAGCCATCGAAGCTCAAGAGAGCAAGACGACACCAATGGGAGATGAAACGATGAGGAAAGTATTCGTTATTGCAGTAGCAGCCCTGCTTCCGGCCTCTGCGGCGCTGGCTGATTGGGCGGGCAGCTTCAAAACTCTCGATACTGATGGCAATGGCCGTATCAGCCGCACGGAGTACGAGGCAAACGTGTCGAAGCTGAAGCTCGATCCGGCGCCGACCTTTACGGCGATGGACGCTGATGTGAACAACGGCATCGATGATGACGAATGGGCTGCCGCGGAAAAAATGGCAAACGCGTTCCCCGTGTCCTGCAAGTCGTCCAAGGAATCCTGGTGTCCGAAGGGCTACTAATTATCGGACACTATGACCTCGTTCGAAACCCGGCAGGTGACTTCCGGGTTTCGAAACGCCGCTAAAGTTCAATTTTCCGTATTCTGCGCGCACGAGATGGGCGCCCTGTTTCCGTCTGTCAGCGGGGCCGGTCAGGGCGCCCTTCCTTGCGTGCTATTTGCGGCGTTTCGCCAGCCAGTCCTTCATGAAGGCGATCTCGGCGGTCTGGGCCTTGACGATTTCGTCGGCCAGTTTGCGCGTTTCGGGATCCTTGCCGTACTTGAGCACGATCTCGGCCATTTCGATTGCGCCTTGGTGATGGGGGATCATGCCTCGCATGAAGTCGACGTCAGGGTCGCCAGTCAGTGCGGCATTCATCTGGTCGTGCATCTTCTTGTTGGCGTCTTCGAAGGCCTTCGTCGCTTCGCTCTTCGCTGCCGTGCTTGCTGCTAAAGGATCGTGGCTTCCGCGATCATGCCCTGTGTGCGGGTCCTGCGCCAAGGCAGATGCGGCCAGGATGGCGGCCATGGGAAGCGCGAGCGCGAGCGAACGTTTCATGCGGTCTCCGTGATTTGCATGTCGAGAAAGTTCCGGTTCCAGAGGGCTAGATCTTGACTCGGTTCAGGCGCAGCGCGTTGGCGACGACGCTGACGGATGAGAGCGACATTGCGGCTGCGGCGATCATGGGCGAGAGCAGGAGTCCGAAGACCGGATACAGCACACCCGCCGCGATCGGCACGCCGGCTGCGTTGTAGACAAAGGCGAAGAAGAGGTTCTGGCGGATGTTCGCCATGGCCGCCTCGGATAGAGCGCGGGCGCGCACGATGCCTGTAAGATCACCTTTCATGAGCGTGATGCCTGCGCTTTCCATCGCCACGTCGGTTCCGGTGCCCATGGCGATGCCGACGTCGGCTGCGGCGAGTGCCGGTGCATCGTTGATGCCGTCGCCCGCCATGGCGACGACGCGGCCTTCCTTTTTGAAGCGCGCAACGACTTTGCTTTTGTCCTCCGGCAAGACTTCAGCCTCGACGTCGTCGATGCCCAGTTGCCTCGCGACGGCGAGCGCCGTGGTGCGCTGGTCTCCCGTCAGCATCACGACGTGAATGCCATCCTTCGTCAAAGCGGCGATTGCGGCTGCCGTCGTGGCTTTGATCGGGTCGGCGATCGCGATGAGGCCGGCGGCTTTGCCATCGACGGCGACGTAGATAGCTGTGGCGCCGTCGCGGCGCATGTCGTCGGCCGCCTCGTCGAGGTTGTCGGTTGCGATGCCGGCATCGGCCATGATGCGGCGGTTGCCGATGACGATCGACTTGCCGTCCACCGATCCGAGGACGCCTTTTCCGACCGGCGAGTCGAACCCCTTGGGTTCCGTCAATGTCAGCCCACGCTCCTGTGCAGCCTGCACGATGGCTGACGCGAGCGGGTGCTCGCTTCCGCGCTCAAGGCTGGCTGCGAGACGCAACAGCTCGTTTCGATCGAGTCCGTTTTCTGCTCGCACGGCGACGACGCGCGGTTTGCCCTCGGTCAGCGTTCCGGTCTTGTCGACGAGGAGCGTGTCGACCTTTTCCATGCGTTCGAGTGCTTCGGCATTCTTGACCAGGACGCCGGATTTGGCGCCACGGCCGACGCCGACCATGACTGACATCGGCGTGGCGAGGCCGAGCGCGCAAGGGCAGGCGATGATAAGGACGGAGACGGCAGCGACCAATCCATACGTGAAGCGCGGCTCCGGCCCCCAGATCGACCAGGCGGCGAAGGCGAGCAGCGCAACGAGAATGACTGCGGGAACGAACCAGGCCGCGACCTGATCGACCAGGCGCTGGATCGGCGCGCGGCTGCGCTGGGCGTCAGCCACCATCTGCACGATACGGGCCAGCATCGTGTCACGTCCGACCTTGTCGGCGCGCATGACGAAGGCGCCAGACTGGTTCGTGGTGCCGCCGATGACATCGTCGCCGACTGCTTTTGTCACAGGCATGGGCTCGCCGGTCACCATCGACTCGTCGATGGTGCTGCGACCTTCCAGAATTGCGCCGTCGACAGGAATGTGTTCGCCAGGGCGTACGCGCAAGCGATCACCGGTGACGACCTGATCGAGGCTCACGTCCTCGTCCGTGCCGTCTTTACGGATGCGACGCGCCATCTTTGGCGAGAGGTTGAGAAGCGCGCGAATGGCGCCGCTGGTGCGCTCACGAGCGTTGAGCTCCAGCACCTGACCAACGAGCACGAGTACGGTTATGACGGCGGCGGCTTCGAAATAGACCGGGACCGAGCCGTCATGACCGCGCATGGAGGCTGGAAAAAGCCCAGGCCAAAGGGTGGCGACGATGCTGTAGACCCACGCCACGCCTGTTCCCATTGCGATGAGCGTGAACATGTTGAGGTTGCGCGTCTTGATCGACGCCCAGCCGCGCTCGAAGAACGGCCAGCCGGCCCATAGGACGACGGGCGTTGCGAGGAGAAGCTGAATCCAATTGGAGGTCTGGCCGGGGAGCATATGAAGTCCCAGGACGTGGCTGCCCATCTCGAGCGCGAATACGGGCAGCGTCAGTCCGAGACCGATCCAGAGGCGGCGCTTGAAATCGACCAGCTCCGGGTTCGGTCCGGCGTCGGCGGTCGCGACTTCGGGTTCGAGCGCCATGCCGCAGATGGGGCACGATCCCGGTCCGACCTGGCGGATCTCGGGATGCATAGGGCAGGTGTAGATCGTGCCGGGAGGGGCTTCCTCCTTGGCGTTGGTTTGCGCGGGATCAAGATATTGCGCCGGATTGGCGATGAACTTTTCGCGACAGCGCGCGGCGCAGAAGTAATAGGTCTCGCCGTTGTGGGTGTGCCGATGCTTGGCGGTTGCCGGATCTACGGTCATGCCGCAAACGGGGTCTTTCACGCCCGATTGGCCGTGTCCTGCTGCGTGTCCCTGACTTCCGTGCTGGCAACAGGAGCCGTGCTTATGGGTCTCGTGCTGGGCCATGACAAAACATCCTCCGTCGCCTCTTATACCCCCTGGGGGTATGCATTGACAGATATACCCCCATACGGTATCCGTCAAGTATGTCGAACGCCAATAAAGCTTCCCGCCTGAAACGTCTCTCTCGCATCGAGGGGCAGGTGCGCGGCCTCAGCCGCATGGTTGAGGAGGATCGCTACTGCATCGATATCGTCACGCAGATCGCGGCGGTTCGCGCCGCGCTGAGCCGTGTCGAGCAGGATGTGTTGCGGGATCACATCGGACATTGCGTTGCGCACGCCATGGCGAGCGGCAACTCGGCCGATCAGAAACAGAAGATCGAAGAGCTGATGGAAGTCATTGCGCGCAGTGCGCGATGATCGTCGAAGGAGTGGATCGTGGCCAAGCCGACGTTGCTCGATCGCCGTCTCGTGTTGGGTTGGCTCTCCATGGGGCCATTGGTGCTTGCCAGCGGGGTGCGCGCCGAGCCTTTGCCTCCCATGGTCGTGTTTCGCAATCCGACATGCGGCTGCTGTCACAAATGGGTCGATCATCTTGTCGCCAATGGCTTCAGCGTGACAGTCAACGATGCGCCGCTCATGAAGGCGATCAAGGCGCGGCTTGGCGTTCCGCCTGAGCTGGCCTCCTGCCATACCGGAGAAATCGGCGGTTATGCCATCGAGGGGCACGTCCCGGCCGTCGCGATCAAGCGCCTGCTCGCCGAAAGGCCCTCCGCGCGCGGGCTGGCGGTGCCCGGCATGCCGATTGGATCTCCAGGCATGGAAGGCGGCGAGCCTGAGACCTATGAGGTCACGATGTTTGGCGACGGCGTGATGAAATCCTTCGGGCGTTTCCGCGAAGACAAGGCAATCTGATTCAAATCAGCCCTGTGAACGCAATTTCTGGACCTGAGGCCCCTGTCCTGATAAACATGCATCCATAATGCATCTTATGGCGGGAGGACAGCAGTGCCCACTGACGCATCTGGCCCCGATGTTGAGCTCGGCAGGTATGGTGTCGGCGCGAAACGGGACGAGCGGCTTCTCTACGACCGCGTGGGCGGCGAAGAGGGGCTTCGATCTCTGATCGAGACATTTTACGACATTATCGAGTTTGAGCCTGAGGGACGCGAGCTGCACTTGCTCCACCTCCGCGGCCATGGCGTTGCGCATTCGCGCATCGAGCAATTCAACTTTCTGTCCGGTTTTCTCGGGGGGCCGCGCCTCTATATCGAAAAGTACGGGCATTCCAACGTGCGCGAAATGCACGAGCACGTTGAGATCGGCGCGGCGGCGCGGGACCAGTGGCTGCAATGCATGTCGATTGCCATCGATCGTGTCGGTCTGCCTCCGTCGGTGAAGGAGGATCTGATGGTCAACTTCACGCGTGTCGCCTTCATGCTCAAGAATAGGGACTGAGATCCGCTCACAGCAAGAATTGAGCTCCGCTCAAAGCGCGTCCCAGCCGAAGTGATCGAGATCGACGCGGCTCGGACGTTGACCCAAGGCGCGTTCGGCGAGCGCTTCGCCCATGGCCGCTGACAGCTTGAATCCGTGGCCCGAGCAGGACGAGACGATCGTCACCTGCGGCGTGTCGGGGTGTTGCGCGATCAGCGCTTTCGCCTTCGGTGTGTTCGTGTAGCGGCAGGTCGCCGATTTCCTCAGCCGCGGCGTGATGTCGGTAAAGCGTCCGAGTGCGTGAACCGCGAACATCTGTTGCGCCTCGGCTTCGCTAGCAGGCGGCGATGGGCGGTCGGGGTCGGTGACAATGTCATCATCCGATTGCGTGGCGATTTTCACGGCGTCGCCATTCGCCTGACACGGGAAGCCATAGAAAAAGGTGCCCGCCCCGTTCTGATCCAGATGGGGCCAGATGAAATTCGGGTGATTGGACGAAGAAAACGCGGTCGGGTTTTCGTGCGCAAACCAATACAACACCTGCCGCGTGATGCGGAACTTCGCGCGCATAGGCTCGGGTATGAACTGGCGAACCCATGCGCCGGCTGCGACGACAATGTGATCGGCGCGATAGCTGCCCTCGCCGGTCCGAATTTCCACGCCCTGGCCGGAGGGCTCGATGGCGAGCACGCGCTCGTTCGTTCGAAGCGTGGCCCCGAGAGATCGGGCCTCGTCGAGTTGTGCCGCGATGCAGGCTTCAGGGAACAGCGTGCCGGATCCCGGCTCGTAGTAGGCTGTTTCGTCACCGCGCACGGCGAAGCCCGGAAAGATCTTCGCTAGTGCTCCGCGCTCAAAGATCTGATGTGGGATCTCGAATTTCTGCGCAAGCGCGATGGTTCGCCTGAGGGCTCCTCGCTCACCGTGGACGATGGCGTTGTCCGCCGCGTCATTGGCGATGAGCGTGAACCCGTTGCGCAAGAACAGGTGTTCCTCGCGACGTTCCTGCAACTCGGACAGGATCTCGACGCTCCGGATGGCGGCTTGGACGTACTCCTCGCCTTCGAGCACAGCGAAGCGCGTGATGCGTGTTTCGCCCGTGCTCGAACCGAACGCATGGGGTGGCGCGAACTGGTCGAAGCCGAGCACGGTCGCGCCGCGCCTTGCGAGCTGATAGGCGGTCGCTGCCCCATAGGCCCCCAATCCCACAACGGCCACTACGGGATGCGCCATCACTGTGCTCCACCGACGTTGACGAACATTCGCTCACGAGCGCGCCGAGCTGCTCCTGAAGCGCATTAGCTTTTGCGTACATCGGCGGTGCAACCCAAATCAAGGTCGCCTTCTAGACGGCGCGTTCCTGGTGCGTAAGATAGGGTTTTCTCGTCGCCTGCCTGCAGACTCCTTTCCTTCGTCACGCGACCTGTGGAGCGAGACCATTCAGTTCCCTCTGACCCAAGACATGAGCAAAAAGAACGTTCGCCAGCGGGAAATCGTTTCCTTGCTCTCGGATCGGCCGACGCTGCGCGTCAGCGAATTGGCGGAGGCGCTTCGGGTTACAACCGAGACCATCCGCCGCGACCTCGATGAGCTGACGACCAAGGGGTTGATCAGCCGCACCTATGGGGGTGCTATTCTGCGGAAGGCCGCAGAACCCTCCGTTGCGCAGAGGCATACGCTTTTGATTGACGAACGGACACGGATCGCAAAGGCGGCGTGTCAAATGTTCGACGGCGCACGTGTCTTTATGATGGGCTCGGGGGCCACGACGCTGCACGTCGCCAGGCGCATGGCGTCAGGCATGCAGAACGTCACCGTCATCACGCATTCGTTCGCGATTGCCACGGCGCTGGCGACCAATCCGACAATTACGGTCTTGATGACGCCGGGCTTCTATCACGCGGGCGAGGGCGCGATGTACGGTGCCCAGACGCTGCGGTTTCTCGAGCAATACAACGCGCAGTGGGTCATTCTCGGTGCCAGCGGTCTCGCGCCGGACGGGGCGAGTGACGCTCTCATCGAGATGGCGGATGTATATTCCGCGATGATCCAGCGGGCCAACCGCCGCATGATCGTGGCCGACGACTCCAAGTTTGATCAGATGTACACGGCCCGCTACGCGAGCTGGAGCCAAGTCGATCTTCTGGTGACTAACGAGGTGCCTCAAAACGCGCTTCTCAAAGCCATGCAGACGGCTGATGTCGAGCTGAAAATCGCTGAAACCGAATAGGCCGCTTGCTCGGCTTTGTTCAGGTTGCCGCGATAGCGGACAGCGCTTCTTCCAGGCGGTCGACAAAGATGTCGGCTTCTTGCTCGGTGAGCGAGAGCGGCGGGCGAACCTTGAGCGTATTGCCAAACCGTCCCGCCGCACCGATCAACACGCCGCGATCCTTGAGACCATTGATGACGCTCGACGCCAGTTCAGCGTCGGGCTGCTCTTTCTGCCCGGGACGGCAGAGCTCGATCCCAAGGAAGAGGCCGGCACCACGTATCTCCGCGATGCGGTCGTCTTTTGCAGCGAGATCCAGCAGCCGCGCCGTGATATGTTTCCCCTGGCGCAGCGCATTGTCCTGAAGTTGCTCGTCGTGGATGACGTTCAGCACGGCCATTCCGGCCGCCGCCGCAACAGGGTTTGCTCCGAACGTGCTGAAGTAGCCTGTATCCTCGCAGAAGCGCGCGAGCAGGTCCGGACGGGTGGTGAGGCCCGCCATCGGGAAGCCATTGCCCATGGGTTTTCCCATGGTTACGACATCGGGCACCACGCCGTGGCGTGCAAATCCCCAGAACGCTTCCCCTGTTCGGGCGAAGCCCGGCTGCACTTCATCGGCGATGTAGAGGCCGCCCGCCTTGTGCACGATCTCGACCGCCTTGCGCAGGAAGCCCGGAGGATCGGCGTAGACGCCATCGCTCGAGAAGATCGAGTCGCAAATGAATGCCGAAAACTTGTGGCCCCGCCTTTCGAGCTCCGCGATGGCCCGCGTCATGTCGGCCGCAAACGCGTTCTCAATCGAGCCGCTCTGGCCCGCGTGCGACGGCGCTGGGACCGTTACGACATGATCGGGCAGCTTGCGCCGTTTCAATGCGGAGGGCGAAATGTCCGAAATGATCGACGTGTTGCCGTGATAGGCGTTCTCGGAAACGATGATCCCTGTTCCTCTCGATGTCGCTGCCGCGATGCGAAGGGCGAGGTCGTTCGCTTCGCTGCCGCTGCACGACAACACGACGTTGCTGAGAGAAGCGGGGAACGTCGCTTTCAAGGCGTCGAGATAGAGATCCACGACGCTGCTGAGATAGCGGGAGTTGATGTTGAGTTTCGAGATCTGGTCCGTCACCGCCGCCACGACGCGCGGATGGGTGTGACCGACCGAAGGGACGTTGTTATAGAAATCGAGATAGCGTTTTCCATCCGCGGCCGTCATCCACGATCCGCTGGCGGACACCATTTCCAGCGGCTCGCGATAGAACAGGACCGCCGAAGCGCCCACGTTGGCAATGCGCCGTTGCAGGAGAGGACTCGACGTGCTCGCGCTCGTCTCCGCGTCGAACGCGTTCATGTCCAGAATCTGACGGGCTGCAGGCTGCGTCTTGGTATTCTTCTTGGCCATAGTCAGCGCGCACCTATTGCTCTGTTTTTGAAAGGAACGCTTCCGCAAGCTCTACGGTGCCGCGGGTGAAAGGCGCTCCCAGCGACTGCGCTGTCGGGGTTTCGGCGTGACTTGCCACCCAGGCGGTGAGGAGAAAGCGCCGAAGCATGACGAAGGTCGGAATGGCGGCGACATCCGCGTCCGAGAGCGGGGCGACCGAGCGATAGCCGTCGACCCATGAGTCCTGCAGTTCGGCGACGATTGGTTCGTGCTCGAAAAAGCTCACGGCGGAGGCAAAGTCGTAGACGAACCAGCTGAAGCCGCAGTCGTCGAAGTCAATGACGCCCAGGCGATTTCCGTCGACGAGGAGATTGGCTAACCGCAAGTCTGCGTGGATGAGACCGAAACGCTCCGGTCCTTCTCCGAATTCGGCGAGGAACGTCTGCAGTTCGCGGCTTGTGCGCTCAAGGACGGCTTTGCCAGATGCGTCGAGGCCGAGCGCATCGCGCCAGTCGCCCCACAGCGGCGTCGCGCCGAGCATCGTCTCGTAATTCCACGTCTTGCGGCGGAACGCGGAGGGGCGCCGCCAGGCGCGTGCATGGCGGTGGAGCCGCGCGCTGATTGCGCCGAGCTCGCGGAAACCGGCGACGATGCCGTCGCCCTGGGCCGGCTCAGATCCACTCATGAATTCGAAAGCGACGACGTGGCGATCGTCGCCCGCTGCGAACATGCTGCCGATGTAGCTGCCATCCTTCCGGGGCAAAGGTTTGGGAGTTGCAACAATGTCTTCCCGGCGCAGGTCGTGAATCCACTCAAGCTCGGATTCGATCTCGTCACGCGCGTGGTAGCCGGGACGGTGGACGCGGAGAATTATCGGCTTTCCCGTGCTCCGATCGACGGCCTTGAAAGTGGCATTTTCCGATATATTCAAAGTGGTTACGTTGCAGTCTGACGCAAGCCCCCAATCCCGCGTCAGGCCACACAAGCCCTGGCGCAATTGTTCAACGAATCCGTCTTCGTAAAGTCCAGCCATCGGTTGCGTCCTGCTTGCTCGCTTCCAATGGAGATAAAGAAAAACTCTTCGTTCTGCAACATTCCGCTTGCGTTTCACAACAATTACCGATGATCCTACGCTCATTCGGCGTGATGCGAACACGTGCGCGCCGGGCCAAGATTAGGACCGCAAAAAAAATCAGGTCCAAAAAATCTAGGGGAAACACCGAGCCATCCCAGGGAGAGGTTTGATGGAGCTCACTCGTCGTCATTTTACGAAATGCGTGGGAGCCGCCGCGGGACTTGCCGCGTTCGGATCCGTGCGTCAGGCGTTCGCCGCGCGCGACAAAGAAATGAACATCCTGTGCTGGGAAGGCTACAACACGGACAACGTGCTGGGCCCGTTCCGCAAGGCTTTTCCGGGCGTAACGGCGCGCGCGGAAAGCGGCACCTCCGATCCCGACATGATCAACAAGCTCCGCGCAGGCGAGCTGAAAGTCTGGGATTTGATCAACGTCAATCAGCCATGGGCGCGCCAGCAACTCTTTCCTGAAAAGCTCATCAAGCCGCTCAACAAGGATCGCTTTCTTCCTTATTTCGCGAAGATGTCTCCGGAGTTTTCGGCTCCCTATCCACTCGCCTTCGCCGAAGGTGGCGAGCTGATTGGCATGCCTCAGCGCTACGGGCCGTTCAGCTTCGTCGTCAATACGGACAAGATCAGCCGCAAGGCCGCCGAGGATCAGGGCTGGTCCATCTTTCTCGATCCGGCCATGAAAGGCCGTTTCGGTGTTCTCACCTACGACAATTGGAACGTCATCCATCTGTGCCTTACGGCCGGGATCGATCCGTTCAAGCCGGTGGGCGAGGACGGCATCACCAAGTTCACCGAGGTTACGAAGACGGTGTTCGGCGGCGCCAAGATGCTGAGCGACGATCTCGTGGCGATGAACACGGCGTTGATCAACGGGGAGATCGACGCGTATTTCACGGGCGGCACCTATACGGCGAGCCCGGCTCGCTTCGATGGCGCCACCAACATTCGCGCGATTACGCCCAACAGCGGCCCTGTGAACGGAAAGGGCGGCGTGGTGTGGGTCGAGCTGACCTCGGTGGTGAACAATCCCGATGTCAGCCCGCTTGCGGAAGATTTCCTCGAGTTCGTGCAGAGGGCCGAAATCGCGAAGGCCGTCAGCTTCGCGGAGGGCACGTACAATCCGGTGAGCCAGATGGGCAATCCGGAGATCTTCAAGCTGTGGAACAACACCGAGCTGGATGCGATCCAGTGGGACAGCCTGTCGGAAGAGCTTTCGCGCTCGGCCGACTTCTCGATCGTTCCCGACTATGACGGGCTGTTGAAGATCTATACGGCAGCGAAGCGTCGATGAACATCGCAACACCGGTCCGCCTTCCCCAGGGGAAGGCGGACTTTTCCCGTGAAGCCGATACCTCCAGACACACACAGATGAATTCGCCGATCCTCCGCGTTGTCGACCTCAAGAAGACTTTCGACGAGTTCACGGCGCTCGATTCCGTCAATCTGACCGTCGACGACGGCGAGTTTCTCGCAATCGTCGGGCCGTCTGGCAGCGGAAAGACGACGCTCATTCGCCTCCTCGTCGGCATGGAGGAGCAGACGAGCGGCGAGATCTGGCTGCGCGACCGGCGGATCGACAACGTTCCCGCGAACAAGCGTCCGACGTGCATGGTGTTCCAGTCGCTCGCGCTGTTTCCACATCGCTCCGTCGGACAGAATATCGAGTTCCCGCTGAAGATCCGCGGTGTCGATCCGGCCGAGCGCCGGGCTCGCGCGCTGGAGCTTCTCGATCTAGTGCGGCTGCCTCAGCACTACTACGACAAGCGCATTCAACAGTGCTCGGGCGGCGAGCGCCAGCGCGTGGCGCTTGCTCGCGCGCTCGCGTTCGATCCCGAAATTCTCTTCTTCGACGAACCGCTGTCGGCTCTCGACTTCAGGCTTCGCAAGATGCTGGAGAAGGAGCTCAAGGACCTTCACCAGAGAACGGGAAAGACGTTCATCTACATCACACACAGCCTCGAAGAGGCGATGGTGATGTCGGATCGTATCGCGATCATGCGGTCGGGGCGGTTCGAGCAGCTCGGCCCCGCTGAAGAGATCTATGCCAAGCCAAAGAGCCGCTTTGTTTCGGAGTTCATGGGCGAGGTGAACCTGTTCCGCTCAAACGGCACCGCAAATAGCGTCTCCTTCGAGCATCTTTCGATCGATCCTGCGTGTGCAGCGAAAGGCGGATTGCGTCCTGGATTTCGGGGCTATCTCATGGCGCGGCCGGAAAGCGTGCGCCTGCTCGGCCTTGCAGAGACTGCCGACGTGACAGCCAAGGGAATTGTCGAGTCCGAGTATCTACTCGGCTCGCGCGTGCAATACCTGGTCCAGCTCGATACGGGGTACAAGGCGACGGTAGAGCTGTCGCGGGAAAACCGTGTCTCGTGGGAGCCGGGTCAAAGCACGAAAATCGGCTTCGATCTCGATCGCGCGCATCTCATTCAGGAGGAGTAGCGTGGAGCGGCTCAACCAACGCCTCGGCCTCCTGAGCGCCCTTCCGGTCAGCCTCTTTCTCGCGGCCGGCTTCCTGGCCCCCTTGGGCGTGGTCGCTGCATTCTCGGTGATGCCGCAGAAGGTGTTCTCGCTCGGTAACTTTCCGGACTTTTCCTCTTACGCGATCATGGTGCAGGAGGGGTATTGGGAGTCGCTGCTCGTGTCTCTCGCGATGGCCTTCGCGGCAACACTGATCCTTTTCATCATCTGTTGGCCGCTAGCGTTCGCGATGGCGAAGGTCTTCGGACGATTCACGCTCGTGCTGACGATTGGCGTGGTGATGACGCTGTTCGTCTCTGAAAACATTCGTCTGTTCGGCTGGGTGCTGACGCTGATGAAGGGCGGGCTGATCGAAGGCTATTGGCGGAGCTGGACGGGGCAATCTTTCGACAGCCTGCTTTACAACGTTCCCGTCATCATCTTCGGGCTCGTGTATGTCTATCTGCCGTTCATGCTGTTTCCGCTGGCGCAGGGCATCGCCATGGTGCCCGATGATGCGCGACAGGCTGCGTTCGATCTCGGCGCGACCAGATGGCAGATCTTCCGCGAGGTCGAGCTGCCGCTTTCTGCACCCGGCATTGCCGTGGGCTGCCTCATCACTTTCGTTCTGACAGCGGGTGCGATCGCCGAGTCGAAGCTGCTCGGAGGGCGGGCCGTCATCGTCATTTCCGACGAGATCGAACGCTCCTTCACCTATGGCCAGAATTGGCCGCTCGGGTCGGCGCTGGCGATGACGCTGATCGCTGTCGTCGGCAGCCTTGCGATCTTCGGCGTTACGCGCATCGATCTCGACGCCATCATGGGGAGGAAGCGCTGATGCATCCTTCCAAGGCCGGCCGGGCAGGTCTCTACGCTTATGGGGTCCTGATCCTAGCATTCCTTTATTTGCCGCTGGTGGCCATCGGGTTCGCGTCAGTCTCCACGTCGCGCTATCTCTCGTTTCCCATCCGCCAATACACGACACAGTGGTACTCTCAGGCGCTGGAAAGTGGGACGGTCTCAGATCTTCTCTGGATCTCGCTCCAGGTCGCGGTGATTGTGACGCTCGTTTCGATGGTGCTCGGTTTTTTCGGAGCCCTTGCTTTCGCGCGCTACCAGTGGCGTTACCGGCGGCTCTATCAGAAGCTTATTCTGCTGCCGATCTTCTTCCCGCAGTCGGTTCTGGGGCTTGCACTTTTGATGTGGTTCAACGCCATCGGCGTGACGCCGACGTGGCACACGGCCATTATCGCCCATCTGGTGTGGATTGCGCCGATCGCCACGTTGATCATCGCCATTCGCGCCTACAGCTTTGATCCGGCTCTGGAGGAGGCGGCCCGCGATATGGGCTGCTCTACGTGGCAGATCCTGCGCGAGGTCACCATTCCGCTGCTTATGCCGGGTGTGGTGGCGGCGGGCCTGTTCTCGTTCCTCCTGAGCTGGGGCAATTTTCCCTTGTCGCTTTTCACGACGGGAGCAGACCTCACTCTACCCGAGTGGCTCTACGCCAAGATGGTGTCTGGCTACTCTCCGCTCGTGCCTACAGTGGGTGTGCTTTCGGTCGCGGCCTCCATCGTGCTCGTCGCGATCGCCCTTACTGTGCCGCTGCTCATCAACCGCTTCACGCGCAAATCCTCGGACTGATACGGGAGACTTAGAGAATGCTGACCTCAATCGCCGGCCAGAGCGTCATCGTGACGGGTGGCTCCAAAGGGATCGGAAAGGGAATTGCGAAGGTTTTCGCTGCGAAGGGCGCAAAGGTGATGGTGACGGCGCGCGGTCTCAGCGACGCCGAGGCGACCGTCAACGAGATCCGCGCTGCGGGCGGAACGGCTGTCGCGCACGCCTCGGATGTTTCCGATTGGGGAAGCGTGCAGGGTCTCGTGACCAAGACGCTCGAAACGTTCGGCAAGGTTGATGTTCTTTGTGCCAATGCCGGCGTCTTCCCGCAGAAGAAGATCGTCGATCTCTCGCCGGATGACTGGGATCAGGTAATGGATACCAACCTCAAGAGCACATTCCTCTGCGTAAAGGCCTGCATTCCGGCCTTCCAGATGGCGGGTAAGGGACGTGTGGTCGTCACGTCGTCGATTACCGGACCGATCACGGGCTATCCCGGCTGGTCTCACTACGGCGCCTCGAAGGCGGGCCAGCTCGGTTTTCTCCGGACGGCGGCCATGGAGCTTGCGCGCTACAACACGACGATCAATGCGGTGATGCCCGGCAATATCATCACTGAAGGTCTGCAGGACCTCGGCCAGAGCTATCTGGACGGCATGGCGAAGGCCATTCCGCTCAAGCGTCTCGGCAAGGTGGAGGACATCGGTTACGCAGCTTTGTTCCTGGCCTCGCAGGAGGCGTCCTACATCACCGGACAGACGATTGTCGTCGACGGGGGGCAGATCCTGCCTGAGTCTGCAGAAGCAATCGACAGCATCTAAAGCGGGCGGCAACATCCCGGGTCCCGGATCGCATCGCGGTCCGGGACCTTTTTGAACGCAAAGCAAGCGAATGAGCAAATACTGGGACATCTATAACGGATGGCTTGCCAATCCGGAGGCCTTTTGGGCGGAGGCGGCGAAGGCCGTCGACTGGTTCAAGCCGGCCGACCGGATATTCGATGCGAGCAACGGTCCCTATGGTCGCTGGTTTGTGGGGGCCGAGTGCAACACGGCTCACAATTGTCTCGACCGGCACGTGGCGGCAGGCCGCGGTGAACAGGCTGCCATCATCTACGATAGCCCGCTCACCGGCACGAAGCGTACGCTGACCTACGCGCAGCTGCTCGACGAGGTCGAGGTTTTCGCTGCGGCGCTTGCGGGGCTCGGCGTCTCGAAAGGCGATCGCGTGCTGATCTATATGCCGATGGTGCCGGAAGTCGCCATCGCCATGCTGGCCACAGCGCGACTCGGCGCGATCCATTCTGTGGTGTTCGGCGGGTTCGCCGCCAACGAGCTTGCGGTGCGTCTCAATGATGCTAAGCCTAAGGTCGTCGTTTCGGCCTCCTGCGGGATCGAGCCGAAGCACGTCGTCAAATATAAGCCTCTGCTCGATGCGGCCATCGAAGCGGCCACGCACAAGCCAGAGCATTGCGTCATCCTACAGCGTCCGATGGAAACGGCCTCTCTGCAAGCAGGCCGCGATCTCGATTGGAGCGAGCTCGTCGCGCAGACGCGCGCTGCCGGGCAGAAGGCTGCGTGTGTTCCTGTAAAGGCAACCGATCCACTCTACATTCTCTACACATCGGGGAGCACCGGGCAGCCCAAAGGCGTCGTGCGCGACACCGGTGGGCACATGGTTGCCCTCATGTGGACGATGAAGAACGTTTACGGGGTTGCGCCGGGGGAGGTGTTCTGGTCGGCTTCGGATGTGGGCTGGGTGGTCGGCCACTCGTACATCATCTACGGCCCGCTTCTCAACGGCAACACCACTATCATCTATGAGGGCAAGCCGGTGGGCACGCCTGATGCAGGCGCGTTCTGGCGCGTGATTTCAGAGCACAAGGTGGCGGCGTTCTTTACCGCTCCCACCGCCCTTCGCGCGATCAAGAAAGAGGATCCCAACGCGGGCCTGGTGGCGCACTACGATCTGTCGAGCCTTCGAACGCTGTTCCTGGCGGGTGAGCGGGCCGATCCGGACACGGTGCGCTGGGCCGAGTGGGCTCTCGGCATTCCGGTCATCGATCATTGGTGGCAAACGGAAACCGGCTGGGCCATTGCCGCCAATCCGGTAGGGCTCGGCGCGCTATTGGTGAAGCCGGGCTCACCGACGGTCCCAATGCCGGGCTACGATATTCGCGTTCTTGACGAGGATAGCCACGAGGTCGCGACGGGGGAGCTTGGAAACATCGTCGTCAAGCTTCCGCTGCCTCCGGGCTGTTTTCCGACGCTTTGGAACGCTGAGGAGCGTTTCGGCCGGAGCTACACCGATCATTTTCCGGGCTATTACAAAACCGCCGATGCGGGTTTCCGGGACAAAGACGGCTACCTCTTCATCATGGGGCGGACCGACGACATCATCAACGTCGCCGGACACAGGCTTTCGACGGGAGCGATGGAGGAGGTCCTCTCGTCTCACAAGGATGTGGCCGAGTGTGCAGTCATTGGCGCTGCCGATGCGCTGAAGGGCGAGTTGCCGGTCGGGTTCATCGTGCTCAAGGCCGGCGTTGAGCGGGATGCAAAGGATATCGAGGGAGAGATCGTCGCGCTCGTGCGCGAGCGGATCGGCCCGGTCGCGGCGTTCAAGACGGTGCGCATTGTCGGACGCCTGCCCAAAACGCGATCAGGCAAGATCCTCCGCGGCACCATCAAGAAGATCGCGGATGGAGCCGATTTCAAGACTCCCGCGACCATCGACGATCCAGCCATCCTCGATGAGATCAGGAACGCCCTCAGCCTGCGGCCAATCGCGAGCTGAGCTTTCGCTAGGTTCGACCAAACTGGCTCGCCTACGCAGGCTTCGCCGTTTGTGGGTTCTCTGATCCAACTTCGCTGCTCAATCGATTGGCAAATTGGAAGACGTCGATGTAGCAGGAATCGATGCACGCTGCGCAGTTCGTGCAGTCTCCCGACAGTATGAGATGCGTTCCCGTCCCTTTTAGCGCGGGTGTAATGACGTGCGGTTCCGGGCACGCCTTGAAACAGGCACCGCAGTCTGTGCAGTCCGTGCGGTTTGCCGCGGTTACGCGAATGACGCTCTGCGAACCAATCAGTCCGTAGAAAGCCCCGACAGGGCACAAGTGGCTGCACCAGCCGCGTCGCGTCACGAAGAGATCGAGCATGAAGACGGCAGCGATGATGCCCCAGCCAGCGCCAATGCCGAATATGATACCGCGCTGAAGGATGCTGACGGGATTCAGGAATTCCCACGCGATGGTGCCGGTAGCAAACGAAGCGACGAAGGCGGCCACCAAGATCCAGAGCCGGGTTCGCCTGTCGAGCTTCCGATCACGCGTAAGACCGAGCTTGTCGCGCAGCCAATGGGCAGTGTCGGTGACGACATTGACGGGACACACCCAGCTGCAGTACGCGCGTCCACCGACGAGAAAGTAAAATGCGGTGATCGTAAGCGCGCC
The DNA here is from genome assembly GCF_036262015.1 of Hyphomicrobium sp. Taxonomy (GTDB): domain Bacteria; phylum Pseudomonadota; class Alphaproteobacteria; order Rhizobiales; family Hyphomicrobiaceae; genus Hyphomicrobium_C. The sequence goes on from NZ_DATAJR010000008.1 coordinate 248,428, forward strand.
GATGACCGAGAGGGCGATCGGCTTGTGCCGCGCTGCTATCGACTGCAGGAAGATGAAGGGGTCGCTAAGGGGCAGTATTCCGAGGATCTCACTGGATGCAAAATTACCCCGCGCGATCCAGACTGCGAACCATGGTCCCGTCAGAAAGATGGCTAGGACCAGAATTTGTGAGGTGCGGCGCAGCAACCAAAATCGATGTGCGAACAGCCAGCCGCGACGCGTCGCTGCATAGGACCGGGACTCCGACGTCAACTTCGCGACGATCGCCTTGGGATTCATCTCACAGATCCCTCTTCAGGGTTCCGTGACCCGTTATGGGGCGTCCAGCGTGGTTCCGGCCGGCTTTGCCTTGTCCGAGCGGTCGCGGCAGAACGCGGATCGCGGCTTCCTCAAGAACGCACTGCTTTTCGCATGTGCCGCAGCCCGTGCATTTCGATGAATGAACGGTGGGTATGACCATCTGGCGGCCGTTGATCACTTGCTTCTCGAGCGTGATCGCTTCGTCGCGAATGGGACAAACGCGATAACAGATGCTGCAGTGCATGCCCTTGTAGTTCAGGCATGTCTCATGATCGACGAGGACCGCAAGGCCCATGTCGGCCGCGCGAATGTTCGGGATCTCGCTGTTAAGGGCACCGGTCGGGCACGCCTTGGCGCAGGGGACGTCCTCGCACATAAAGCATGGTACATCGCGAGCAATGAAATAGGGCGTTCCGAGTGCTGCCTCGTCTCCCATGGTCGCCAAGCGCAAGGTGTCGTAGGGGCAAGCGCGCACGCAGAGACCGCAGCGCACGCATGCTGCGAGAAAGTCCTCCTCTTTGATTGCTCCTGGCGGCCTCAGCGCTTTGGCCTGGGTCGCGCGAGCTGTTCGAACATATTGATCGAGCGCGACGGCTGCGAGACACACGACGCCTGCGGATTTCGCGACGTTGCCGAGGAAATCGCGGCGGCTGACCTGTGGTGATTGCGACGGAGGTTTGCGTCGAGGAGCGGAGGGAAGAGAAGCCTCGCTTTCGTGTTTCCCGCTTCGTGAAGAGAGTTCGTCTTCCATAGAGCCCCCGCGCGCGATGAGCCAGCCAAGAGAGCCGCGTTGTTGGATGCGACGCACAGCGCCTATCCGTTCACGTGACTTTCACTCACATTGGTCGTGCGCATTGGGCTCGGCAATCAAAACAAAAATCTTACATGGAATGTAATGGAAGGAATGGATTCAGAAGGGGTTCGGCGAAAATTCGCAACCCCAAGGCGAGATGTCGAACATAAATTCGACGTTTGAATTCGACCTGCGGTGGTTTGTTGCACCACTGTCAAATTTTGAGTATGAGGCAAGAAAGTTGATCGCGCGGACTGACGCATTGAGGCATCGGTTATGCGAATATTGATGATCGAAGACGACGTCGAAACCGCGGCGTTCGTGAGTAACGGCCTGCGCCAGGCCGGCCACACCGTCGATGTCGTGACTGACGGAAAGGACGGCGTTCTCCTGGGCATTCAGGAGGACTTCGATCTCGTGATCTTGGACCGTATGGTTCCGGGGCTGGACGGGTTGTCCGTCGCGCGCACGTTGCGGAGCAGTGGGCGAAAGGTTGCGATTCTCTTTCTCACTGCACTCGGCGGGATTAACGATCGGGTGCAAGGACTTGACGTCGGCGGCGACGACTATGTCGTGAAACCGTTCGCTTTTTCGGAACTTCTCGCGCGTGTGAATGCGCTGGGCCGACGCTCTCCGCTGCGGGGTGAGCACGAGAAGCTGACCGTGGGCGATCTAGAGATGGATGTTGCTCATCGCATCGTTACGCGCGGTGGTCAGCAGCTCAACTTGCTGCCGCGAGAGTGTTTGCTACTGGAAATTCTCCTGCGCAACAAAGGGCGCGTGGTTCTGAGGACGATGCTCCTGGAGCGTGTGTGGGGATTTCGTTTCGAACCCAAAACGAGCGTCGTGGAGACTTATATTTCGCGACTGAGAACAAAGGTCGATAAGCCCTTTAGAACACAGTTGATCCACACGGTTCGCGGTTGCGGTTATTCCATATATGAAGGCTGACTTTCAGTTTACGCGGCGCCAGCTTCAGATTTTTGCGGGCACTGGTGTTCTTATCACCGTTTGCTTTAGCCTTATTTTCTCGAATGTCTTTCTGGGGTCTAACCGGACGCTCGTTGATCGAACCGAGACGAGGGTCGCGGGCGTCCTTGAGACGCTGGTCGCGTACGAACGCCAGCACGGGCTGGAGAAACTGATCGAGCTGGCTCAAGATAGGAAGCTCTGGGGCGAGCAGGAAGATCCGTTCCTATCAATCAAGCACGAAGCGGGCGTTACGATCCTACATACTTCGGAACTCGTTTCTCCTCAGGATGCCTGGCGTGCGGCGTCGCAATCCATCCACTCTTTCATCGTCGGCAGAGGTCTCTTTACGCGCCGCGTGCACGTTGCAACGGCGCCGTTGACATCTGGAAATCTGCTCGTCGGACAGAGCGAAGTGGGTGTGGCGCAAACGCGCGACATGCTGCTTGGAGCTTTTGCGCTCCTGCTCGCGGCTGCTCTCAGCGTGGCTTGGCTCGTTGCGGCGCTGTTGTCGAGACAGTCGCGAGACTCTGTCAAAGAAATGAAGGCAGCGCTGTTTGCGTTTGCGGCCGGCGATGTGGAACGCCGCGTGATGATCCCGAGCGTCGACACGCCCCTTGGCGATCTCGCTGAAGCGATAAATGGGTCACTCGCGTACTCCCGGACGCTGATCCAGAATCTAAACAACACGTCCTCGGATATTGCTCACAATCTAAAGAAGCCACTGACCCGCCTTCGGCAGCGGCTGGAGCTGGCAAGCAAGTGCGAGGCCGGCAATCCTGAATTCCTGCGAAAAATCGATGAATGCATCCAGGAGATCGATTCCCTGGTGGCCATGTTCGAAGCGCTGCTCAACTTCGGTCAGTTGCAGTCTGGGGATTGGCGTTCACGCTTCGTCGATGTCGATATGCCCGCGCTGCTGGCTCACATCATCGACATCTATGAGCCCATCATTTCCGACCATGGGCTGAAGTTGGAATCGTCCATTACGACAAGCCGTGTGCGCCCGGTGAGTGGCGATCGCGAGCTTCTGATGGAAATGATCGTGAACTTCCTGGAAAACGCAATCCAGTATTGCCCTAGCGGCACAACATTGCGCATCAACATGCAGCAGGGTGTCGACGGTCTCAACGTTACAGTCAGCGATAACGGCCCCGGCGTTCCCGCTGCGGAAATCGAAAATCTATTTGAGCGGTTCTATCGAATTGACGTCTCGGGGGACAAGCCCGGCCATGGGCTCGGGATCCCATTTGCGGTCGCAATCGCAGAGCTGCACGGCGCGCGCATCGAGTTGTCGGACAACAAGCCCGGCCTCAACGTCTTCATCCACTTCCCGAACGTTCCCGATACGAGGCGGCCGCAACTGGGATTGCGGTTGCGGTCCGGCTATGTGGTTAAGGGGCTCTCGAGGCTCTGAGCGCGCAAACTTTGCTTCCTGTCAAAATTGTAAGGGTGGTTCGAGGCGGATGAAAAGATGCCCCGTCATTCTGCACTCAATGTCGCATTGAAATAGTTCCGTTCGTTTCCACGCGATCGTGCAACGCAGTGCTGACGTGACGTCGTCCGGATCTCGTGTGGACGGCGAGGGTGAGATGTCGGCCTGTTGCGTTCCCCTGCAGCAAGTCGGTTTTGAAGGAGGCCATTCGTGGTCGCTGCGGCGCGCAGTCGCCGACGATCCGACTAATCCGGCTGCCCAACGTGGCTCCGTGCCGGACAATAACAATAACCTGGAAGCGCACTTACATTTTTGGAGGCTGTAGAATGGCCGAAACTTGGCAAGACCACACCGGCGCGGTTGCCGGTGGGGCGGACAGCGTTGAGCGCGTCGCTGACGCGATAGTTTTTGCGGAGCCACGCTCCAAACTCACTCGATTCGCCCTGATGGCGTTCAGTGCCGGTGCAGGCGTCGTTGCTGCCCATTACTTTGCAGCAGGCGTTGCGCTCGAAACGTCAACCATGTGGCTGCTGATCGGGATCGCATTCGCGGGCGGTCTGCTGTCTACTTGGTCGCCCTGCGGATACTCGAGTGTCTGTCTGTTGCGCCCCAACGGGACGTTCTCACTTCGCAATGTTCTTGCCTGGTCTCCCACGCTCGTCGCTCATGCCGTCGGCTACGCATTCGGAGCGCTTGTTATCGGCGGTACGTTGGGCCTTGTTGGCTCTGCGCTCGGCGTGCAAGCCTATCTTCCCTATACGCTTCCGATTTTCGCAGTTCTTCTGGTCGTCTACGGCGCGCACCAGTTCGGTTTCATCAAGGTGCCCTATCCGCAGCGGCGTTGCCAAGTTCCCCATGATGCGCGGCAGCGTTTCCCCAAGTGGATGATCGGCCTCCTTTACGGCTTTTCGCTCGGCTTGAACTATCTCACCTATGTCCAGACCCCGCTTCTCTATGCTGTGACGGGCGCGGCTCTCTTCTCCGGCTCGCTTGCATTCGCGGTTGGCATCTTCCTGGTCTTCAACCTGGGACGTTTTCTGCCTCTGGTTCTTAACGCTCTGCCTTTGACGGATGCGTCCATTACTGGATGGCTTGCGCGTCATCAGGAAAATGCTGCGCTAACCGACGCCATTCTTCTCGTCGGATCGGGGTTTGCACTCGGAGCCATGCTGCTCGCCTGACCAGGCGCGTCCTGACCTCACGTCTTCTTCACTCATGAGCTGGGCTGCGGTCGCGCAACGCCCGATGGCCCCGCTCGTCGATTTCGAACCTCAACGACACATCATAAATCCAAAAAGGAGGAATGAAATGAAGGTCTCTTCGCTCACGCTTACAGCCGCTTGTTCGGCTTTGGCGCTTGCGGTTTTCAGCTCGTATGCCATCTCCGGCGGCGCGATTCCCAAGCAACTCGGGAAGGAGGGAACGGCGACACTCGAAGACAATCCGAAAATTCTCTCGGCTCCGCCGTCCGATGCGCGCCGCGTCTATGTCACCGATCCCGATGACTTCAACGTGGCCACCCGTATCGTCACGATTGACGGAAACAACGCCAAGCTGCTGGCGAATTCGGACACCGGCTTGGTGCCGAACCCCGTCGTTTCCTCCGACGGCAAGTTCTTCGCGCACGCGAGCACCGTCTATTCGCGTGTCTCCAAGGGCAAGCGTGACGACTATGTCGAAGTGCTCGATGCGCAGACGCACGAACCCATTGCCGATATCGACATCCCCGAGATCCGCCTCCTCGTGAACACCTATCCGTGGATGACGGCTCTTACGCCCGACGACAAGAGCATGTTGATCTATCAGTTCTCGCCGAGCCCCGGCGTCGGTCTGGTCGATCTCGAGGGCAAGAAGTTCGTGAAGTTGATGGACGTTCCGGATTGCTATCACGTCTTCCCGACCGCCAACGACACCTTCTACATGCACTGTCGCGAAGGGCATCTTCTGAAGGCCACCTTCGATAAGGAAGGTAACATCAAGCACGAGAAGACGAAGATCCTTCATCCGGAGGACAAGCATCTCGTCAACACGCCGGCCTACTCGACCAAGGCCAAGCGCCTCGTGTGGCCGAGCTATGACGGCACGATCTACCAGGTCGATTTCTCGTCGGGCGAAGCCAAGTTCCTCAACACGTTCGAAGCCTTCACTGATCAGGAGAAGGCCGAAAAGTGGGCGCCGGGTGGCTGGAACCTCGTTTCCTATCATCGTGAGAGCAACCGCATCTTCCTGCTCGCAGACCAGCGCGCGCAGTGGACGCACAAGTATCCGAGCCGTTTCGTGTTCGTTTATGACGCGGCCACGGGCAAGCGCCTCTCCAAGATCGAGCTCAAGCACGAGATCAACTCGATTGCCGTTAGCGCTGACAAGGAACCGCAGCTGTACGCTCTCTCTGCGCACGATCGCACGCTCTACATCTTCGATGCGGCGACCGGCAAAGAGACGTCCAAGGTGGAAGGCATCGGTCGCGTTCCTCTGATCCTCACCGCGATTGATTGAGTGAGGATGTCATGATGGTTTCGTCCGTCCCGATCATCGACCTGTTCCTGCAGTTTCTGCTGGCGGTCGTATTTGGCGGCGCGGCGATCTCCAAGCTTCGGAATGCAGACGAGTTCCATGGTGTCGTCCGGAACTTTCGTCTGCTTCCCGAGCGGGTCGATGGCGCGTTCGCCATCGCCCTGCCTTGGGTCGAGCTTGTCGTCGCTGCGTCCTTGCTGACCGGCTTCGCCCTTCATGTGGGCGGGGCTGCAGCCGGAACCCTCCTGGTGATCTTCGCCGTTGCAATCGCGATCAATATCGCTCGCGGGCGCACGGAGATCGATTGCGGGTGTTTCCGTCAAGGAATGCGTCAGCGCCTGAGTTGGGCGCTTGTCACGCGGAACGTCGTCCTCAGTGCGGGTGCTTTTTGGCTCGCCGCGCAACCGGCCTGGTCGCGACCTGCCAGCGCCTACGACTTCATCATTGCAGCGCTCGCCGCTGCAGCTGTGATCCTCATCTACTTGTGCGCCAACGAGCTAACCGGTCTCCGTCAGCTTCCGTTGAGCGAGCGTAAGATTGCCAAGGAAGGGACTGTCACATGACAAATGAACTGTTGATTGCATCGAGCGTCCTTCAATGGGCCGCCCTTTGCGCCGGGGGCATCGTCCTTCTTGGCATCGCCCGGCAGGTCGGCCTCCTCCATGAACGTTCGGCTCCGTTGGGCGCGATGATCACCGACCACGGTCCTGGAATCGGAGACAAGGCTCCGTCCTTCAGCATCATCGACGTCAAGGGCCAAAAGCGGCAGATCGGCGGAGATGATCCGGCGGGTCACGAGACCATGCTCCTCTTCACCTCTCCCACGTGCCCTGTCTGCGAAAAGTTGTTGCCGATCGTGAAGTCCGTTTCCCGCGCTGAAGGCATCAACGTGATGCTGATCAGCGATGGCGCGGAGGAGGAGCACAAGGCGTTCCTGGCCAAGAACAAGCTCGATGGCCTGCCGTACGTCATCTCGGCCGAGATCGGCATGCGCTTCCAGGTCGGGAAGGTGCCTTACGGCGTCCTGATCGACGAGAAGGGCATCATCAAAGCCAAGGGTCTCTGCAACACGCGCGAGCATGTCGAGAGCTTGCTTGAAGCCAGCCGGACCGGTCACGCGTCATTGCAGGACTACATGGCGAAGAAGAACGGTGCCGAGCACTCGCCTCCGCCGCTCACGATGTGAAGGCATAGAAACTCGCAACGTCTAGGGACCATCATTCAAATAACGGAACAATGAAAATGACGAACAGAAGCAAGTTCGATGAAATCGTCGAGAAGTTCTCCCGCCACATCGCCGAGCGGACCAGCCGGCGCAGCTTCATCAGCCGCGTGGGTACCGTCGTCGCCGGTGCAGCCCTCGTGCCCCTTCTTCCCGTCGATCGCAGTGGCCGTGTGAGCCGTGCGCACGCTGGGGCAGGATCGCGTGAAGGTTGGCAGCCGCAGGACAACGATATCACGCAGTGCGACTACTGGCGCCACTGCTCGCTCGACGGTTATGTCTGCGGATGCTCGGGCGGCACGCTCACCGACTGCCCTCCGGGCACCAAGCTCTCGCCGAGCTCTTGGGTCGCCAGCTGCTACAATCCTGGCGACAAGCAGAGCTACCTCATCGCCTATCGCGACTGCTGCGGCAAGAACGTGGCGCTGACCTGCCCGTGCCTCAACACGGAAGGCGAATTGCCGGTCTATCGTCCGGAGTTCGGCAACGACATCATCTGGTGCTTCGGCGCCGATGACGAAGCGATGACCTATCACTGCACGATTTCTCCGATCGTGGGCAAAGCTGGGTAGGTTTCGCAGTCCAGACTGGGGCGCAATGACGGAAGTCATTGCCGCCCCTTTTTTCATATCACAAACGCGGAAACGAACATGAAGCTCAGGACTATCCTCTCCTTATCTGTTTTTCTGGCGGCGACTGCCAATGCCGCACTCGCCGCTGACGCGATCGAAATCGTCAAGCCGGACGGAGTTCCTGCTGATGCGATCAGCGTCGACATCGCGAAGATGAAATTCGCGCCTGGCAATCTCGAAATCGAGCAGGGCGCGGTCATCAAATGGACCAACCGCGACGCCGTTCCTCACAATGTATTCGTCCAAGAACCATTCGAGGTCGTGGGCGACATGCTGCGCGCAGGCCAATCTGTGGCGCTCAAGTTCACGACACCCGGCGAGTACAGCTACATCTGCACGCCGCACCCGTTCATGAAGGGCAAGATTACGGTCAAGCCGAAATCGTAATCGCACGCGCCGTCGAGAGCTCGAAAGGCTTCCCCATGTGGATTCCGCACAATCTGCTCGCACCTTTGAAGGCAGAGACGCCGAAGCCGACGATCCTGGCATCGGAAGCAGCGACTGAGGAACGCACCTTCGTCGTGGGTTTCTTTCTGCGCAATCCCGTGACCCGGGCTTGGGAGACTGATGTCCTGGTCTCGCAGGTGACTGCGAGCCGTGAGGTCAGACTCGACGGGAAACCTTGCGCGGTGGACGAATGCGCGAATTTGGCGGGCAAGCTCGAAGAGATCATCTACACCTTCAGCTCGACGAGCGCGACGGCGGCGTTGGCGTCTTCCTTCCGAGATGTGACGGGCGATCTCGACCGCAAAGCGTTACAATACGGTCGTGGTTTCGAGATTTGTGGATGGCGTGTCGCGGACATTGCGCATGGTGCACGCTGGCGCTGTATCCCGTTCAGGCCGAGCGCCCTCATTGCGGAGCCAGCTTCGGAGGACGTCCCGCAGGCCTATAGGAAGATGCTTCGCCTCTATCGGGAAGCTCGGTCTGCGCCGAGCGCCATGTGGCGACTGCTGAGCGCGGGGGCCATTCTCAACGCCGCTGTGGATGGGATCGCCCCCTTTGCATCGGATAGCCGTTTCGGCGAGCACGTCATTACGATGGATATGCTCGTTAGAAGCGGTACTTTGATTTCCTATTCGAGCTTGAAAGGCGCTACGGCTCGGGATCTGCGTGATATCGCAGAGCCGGCGCGGCGAATGCTGCTGGCGATGCTCGCGCCGAGCGGCGAGACCGCAGATTTGGACGGTGGGGACTATCACGCCGAGGGCGCACTTGCCGCGTTGGCCAACCTGGTGGATCTCGTCGCCCGCGATCTTCTTCTGTCCGCGCTGCGGGCCGACGGTTTTCTGGTTGCTCCCGATGCCAACGAACCTGTGACTGTGGACGCGTGATGACACTGCGCGCTCTCACAGCTTATTCGATTGGTCTCGCTGCGCTCTACATGGCGCTCGCGGGTCTTGTCGGACCCATTGCGACGGCCGATCCGTTGGGGCTTGCCCACGTTTCGCAAGAGATCAAAGACAAGTACCGTCGGCCTGACGCGATCCCCTATCCGAAGTCCAATCCATACCATCCGGCGAAAGCCGAGCTCGGAAAGCGCCTCTTTTTCGATCCCCGCCTCTCAAGTACGCGAACCGTGTCCTGCGCGACCTGTCACAATCCTGCGTTCGATTGGTCTGACGGTCTTGCACGCGGCATCGGAGTGACGGGCGTGCCGCTTCCGCGCCGTTCGCCCAGCGTGCTCAACGCGGCGTGGCTGACGGCTTTGATGTGGGATGGCCGGGCGGCCACTCTCGAGCAGCAGGCGACACTGCCGCTGACGGCGGAGCACGAAATGGGCATGCCGTTGGATAGGGCTGCCGAACGGTTGCGTGAAATCGAGGGCTACAAGGCTCTCTTCGCGACGGCGTATCCGGGCGGGGAGATCCGCGTCGAGACCATGCTCGGTGCAATCGCCACATTCGAGCGCACGCTCGTTTCGCAAAAGGCGCCGTTCGACCGTTGGATCGACGGTGACGAAGAAGCCATCTCGGACTCGGCGAAACGTGGCTTTGCTGTTTTCAACGGCGCCGCGCGCTGCAGCAAGTGCCACGCGAGTTGGCGTTTCACCGATGATAGTTTCCATGACATCGGTCTTGAGACCGACGACATCGGCCGCGGGCAGTTTGCACCGCCGAGCGTTCTGATCATGCAGCATGCGTTCAAGACGCCGTCGCTGCGCGACTTGCGGACGTCAGGTCCGTACATGCACAATGGATCGCTGCCCTCACTCGACAAAGTGATCGCGCACTACGAAAAAGGCGGAAAGGCGCGGCCCAGCCTCTCGCCGGACATGAAGTCAATCAAATTGACTGAGCAAGAGCGCGAAGACCTGATGGCTTTCCTACATACGGTGCAAGGCGCGCCGCTGGAAACGCCGGTTCCCAGGCTACCCTAGGCCAACGAGGTAACGATCAAATGGCAATCTTCCGAAGTCTCGGCGTGGCTTTGCTTTCGGTGCTCGCGGTTTGTGCAGCCCATGCCGAGGAGCACACGATCGTCATCCATCACATGGAGATCCAGTCGGTCGGTGGAACGATGCGCGTAGGCGACGTCGTCACATTCGACAATCAGTCGGACATGGCCCACAATCTCTACATTACGTATCCAGACGGGACAGTCGACAATCTCGACACGCAAATCCCGGGCACGCAAAAATCTCTGACGCTCCGGCAGGCCGGACCGGCAACCATCAAGTGCTGGATCCATCCGATCATCAATGCGCAGTTCGAGATTTTGCCAACGGAACCCTCAAAGCACTGAACGTAGCGTTTTCGGGTTGGAGAGAAAAATGGGCTTGAGCGCAATTCACATCCTTCTGGTTTTGGCAGTCGCATTCCTGCTTTTCGGCCGGGGCAAGATCTCCGAGCTCATGGGCGACGTTGCCAAGGGCATCAAGAGCTTCAAGAAGGGGATGGCGGAGAGTGACGAGGCAGAGCAGGCCATGCTTCCGCTCGTCGTAGAGACTGACGCGACGCTTCGCGAACGCTCAAAGGCCCGTTGAAGTTCGCTCCCGGGAGGAGATCCGCATGTTCGAGATCAGCTGGAGCGAGATGATGATCGTCGGCGTTGCGGCCTTGATCGTTCTCGGTCCCAAGGATCTTCCTGTCCTCATGCGCACCATCGGCCGCTATGCGGGTTGGGCCAAGCGGCAGGTCGGGTCGTTTCGTGAACAGTTAGATGCGGCCGTGCGCGACGCCGATCTCGATCTCGTTCGAAGGGAAATGGAAGAGATCCAGAAAGCAGCAAGCCGCGACACGGCTCGCTTGCAGCGCTCTCAGAAGCCGGATTGACGCGAGTCCTGTTCTGCCGTCGCGATCGTTTCGCGACGGCGTTTGGTGCCTCAGTTCGACTCGATCAAAAAGCTCTTCTGACCTGTCGGCAGGGCGCTCGACAGCGTTTCCGCCTCATCCTTGAGCTGGACACCGGAATGGCCACGTTTGCGCGCTTCGGTCATGAGGTAGAGCAGCTTGTGGGCTGCCAGGTCATAGCTCAGCCCCTCGCGGCGCACGTTCGAGATGCAGTTGCGGGCTTCATCTGTCAGTCCCACGCGTGGCTTGAGCGTCATGTAGATGCCCATGCTGTCGGGAGAGCTGAGGCCCGGCCGTTCGCCGATCAGGACCACAACCATGCTCGCGCCCAAGAGCTCGCCGACTTCGTCGCCCACTGCGACGCGCGCTTCGCGCACGACGACGAGAGGCGCGACGCGCCATTTCTGATCGGCAAGCGGAGGCAGAATCACGTCGAGAAACGGTGCGGCATTCTCTTCGATGGCAAACGAGGACAGGCCATCCCCGATGACGAATACGACGTCGTATCCCTCCGGGGGGCGCGCCATTTTCGCGAGCTCCTGCTGAGAGGGCTCATCGAGACGCCGGCCTTTGTCGGGTCTCTGAAGATACATGGGACGGTTGTCGGCTGCGCTGTGCAGGACGCAGGGTTCGTGTCCCCGCGCCTTGAGCGCCGCTTCGAGGGTTGCAACATCCAGCTCGTGATGTACGGCGTTGCGCGCCCGCGCATGTGCAAGCTGGAATTCGAGATGCGGCTTGGTCGGCAGGCTGGTGCCGGCGCGGCCCAGGGCGATACGCGCGGGCGTATATCGCCGGAGCTTGTCCCACGGGTTGGGAACGACAATAGGCTTGTTGTCCTCTGACATGTGACCCCCTCCCGCTTTAGTGAAGATGCGTCAGTGCGCGTTGAAACGGCGTCGGTAATGTGTCGGCCAGTTTCAATGCTTCGCTCTTTTCGAAGATGCCGACATTCAGGAGCCACTCCTCGAACTCCGGCGATGGCTTGAGCCCGAGAGCCTTCCGAGCGTACAGCGCATCATGGAACGACGTCGTCTGGTAGTTGAGCATGATGTCGTCGGATCCGGGGATGCCCATGATGAATGTGATCCCTGCGACGGCGAGAAGCGTCAGCAGGGTATCCATGTCATTTTGATCGGCTTCGGCGTGGTTCGTGTAGCAGATATCGCAGCCCATCGGGACGCCGAGCAGCTTTCCGCAGAAATGATCCTCGAGTCCGGCCCGGATGATTTGCCGCCCGTCGTAAAGATACTCGGGACCGATGAAGCCCACGACGGTGTTGACGAGGAGCGGCTTGTATTTCCGTGCGACCGCATAGGCCCGTGCTTCCAGCGTCTGCTGGTCGACGCCGTGATGGGCGTTGGCCGACAGGGCGCTGCCCTGGCCCGTCTCGAAATACATGGCGTTGTTGCCGACGGTGCCGCGCTGGAGGCTTTGCGCGGCGTCGTAGCCTTCCTTCAGAACGGATAGATTGATGCCGAAGCTGCTGTTTGCGGCTTCCGTTCCAGCAATGGACTGGAAGACGAGATCGACCGGAGCGCGCCGGTTGATGGCTTCGATGCTGGTCGTAACGTGCGTCAGCACGCACGACTGCGTTGGGATGTTGTAGCGCTGGATGACCTCGTGCAGCATCTCGATCAGCGTTGTGACGGCTGCGATGCTGTCGGTGGCCGGATTGATCCCGATCACCGCATCGCCGTTGCCGTACATCAAACCGTCCACGATGCTGGCTGCGATCCCCGTCGGGTCGTCGGTCGGATGATTGGGTTGGAGGCGGGTCGATAGCCGTCCCTTGAGCCCGATGGTGTTGCGGAACTTGGTGACGACCCGGCATTTCTGCGCGATCAGCACCATGTCCTGCACGCGGCAGATCTTGGAGACAGCTGCCACCATCTCTGGCGTGAGGCCAGGTGCGAGCGCCGCGAGGGAGCGCTCGTTTGCCTCGTCCGAGAGTAGCCAATCCCGGAATGCGCCGACGGTCAGGTGAGAGACGGGCGCGAACGCCCTCGCATCGTGATCGTCGATAATGAGACGCGTAACCTCGTCGGTCTCGTAGGGAACGAGATGCTCGACGAGAAACACCTTGAGCGGCACATCGGCGAGCGCCATCTGTGCAGCCACCCTTTCCTCGTCGTCACCTGCCGCCACACCCGCGAGATAGTCACCCGACCGCGCTGGTGTGGCTTTCGCCATGAGAACCCGCAGGTTCTCGAAAGTGAACCGGTGACCGGCGATAGTATAGGAGTAGCTCATGATGGGGCCCGCCGAATGCTGTTTCTCAAGTTTCAGAATACATCTTCCTCGCCCGGTGCGGCTGCCACCAAATGATGACGGCTATAGAGGGCGAAGTAGGCGACCAGGAGTGCGTAGGCGATGGCCGACAGCGCGGCGACGCTGACATTCATCCCGAGGAGGGCCATCTTCTTGTCCGTGAGGAATACGGCTACTAGCGCGATGCACGCCAGCACGAGCGAAATACCCGACGTCAGCGCTCCGCCCGGGGTCGTGTACGCCCGCGGCAGATCCGGTTCCGACATTCTGAGCTTGATGTGCGAGGCCATCATCAGAATGTAGGAGATGGTTGCACCGAACACGGCCATCAAAATGAGCTGGTCACCCTGCTCCGTGAGCGAGAGCAGGAACCCGACGAAGCCCGGCACGATCAGCGCGACCCACGGCGACTTGCGCGCATTGGTCAGTGACAGGCCGCGCGGTAGGTAGCCTGCACGCGACATGGCAAAGACCAGCCGCGAATAGGCGTAGATGATTGAGAAGAAGCTCGCGATCAGGCCGGCCAGGCCGACGAAGTTCACGAACTTGGAGATCCAGGTCGGGCCGCCGTAGGTGGACGGATGCTCGAGCGCCGCCACCAGCGGGTTCGTGTTGGTTTTGAGCGCTTCCGAGCCGACGCCGCCCGGACCGAACACCATGATCAGCGCGCAGAAGGCGAGCAGCACGAACATGCCGCCGATGAGGCCGCGCGGTAGATCGCGCTTCGGATCGCTGGTCTCTTCGGCCGCGAGCGGAACGCCCTCGATGGCCAGGAAGAACCACATGGCGAATGGAAGTGACGCCCAGATGCCGAAATATCCGAACGGCAGGAACGGCGACGAGCCGACCGCCTCCGGATTGACCGCTATGTCGAACAGCTTGTTGCTGTCGAAGAACGGAGCCATGGCGAAAATCCAGACGACTAGCGCGATGACGGCGAGTGCCGTAATGGCGAAGATTAAGCGCAATGCTTCACCCGCGCCATAGATATGGATGCCCAGAAATATGCCAAAGAAGCTGGCCGAGATCACCCATTGCGGAATGTCGATCTCGAACAGCGATTTCATATAGCCGCCGATAAACACGGCAATGGCCGCCGGCGCGATCGCATATTCGATGAGAATGGCCGTGCCGGTGAGAAAGCCGCCCCAGGGGCCGAACGCGCGTCGGGCGAAACCGTAGCCGCCGCCTGCGGTGGGCGCGATCGTCGCCAGTTCCGCAAGTGCGAAGCACATGCAGGTGTACATGATCGCCATAAGGATCGAGGCGATCATCAGGCCGCCCCATCCGCCCTGCTCAAGGCCGAAGTTCCAGCCCGCGTAGTCACCGGAGATGACGTAGGCAACGCCAAGACCTACGAGCAGCAGCCATCCGGCTGCGCCGCGCTTAAGTTGTCTCTTTTCGAAGTAGTCTTGCCCGACCTTGTCGTACTCGACACCTGAGTGTCCCGTTGGCTCCATGGCGATCCCCTTGAACTAATGTTTGTTTTGTTTTCGTTTTGCAGTGCAGCATCGGCCATCGGGCTCCAGCGGGGCCGACGCTGAAGCAAGAAACACGGCATATGCCAGCAAGCGCATCGGCCCCCAAAAGGACGACTGCAATTTCACTCTTGGTATTGGAGGACGCTAGTCATGCGCTATTATGTCGTCTATCCAATTTCGGCACGTCGTGCCCGTCCTCGACTTAAGTCGGATGTGGTGGTGCGCGAGACAAGTTTTGGTTAGCTCGAGCGGACGGCGCGCATGGTGGCCTTGTCTGATCGCCACACTCCAATGACCTCGCCTGGCGGCAAGGCGGCAACGGTTCACGCGGCCAGCACGCACGATATCGACGAACAAGCGGCTCTGCTCCGCGGCTGGAACCAGACCTACGATCAGATTTCTGCGGGATCCTTCAAAGGATCGTTTCTGGAAGCTGAGCTCGGTGGGGTGCTGCTGTTCCGGGAAGTAACCAGCAATGCCCTGCATCAGAGAGGGTATCTGCCGCCAGGATCAATCGCAGTCGGGGTGCCGATTGCGCTATGTGGCAATGCAACGTTCTGCGGACAACATTGCGACGGCACGCAACTGCACGTCTTCTCCGGAAATGACTCGTTCGAGTTTTTCTCTCCCAGCGGATTGGACATCGCAGGCTTCGTGCTGACCGAGCGTGACCTGCACGGCGCATTGCCGTCGGACCAACTGGAAACGGTGTTGCCGACGCTTCTAAATCCCCACCTGCGTCCGGTCGAGCCGAGCGCAGCCGGCCATATGCGTCGCATCTTTGCGGACATTTGCGAGATCATCGCAGAGAGCCCGGAGTATGCCGACAATCCCCTCCGTTTGGCAGCGATGGCGCGGGATGTGACCGATGTCGTGGCGACGGCGCTCTCCGGCGCTGAGAGCGAACAGTCAGAGATTTCGCTGGCGAAGCGTGCGCGCGTCGTGCGGGATGTTCGGGAACTGGTGGTCGAATCCCCGGATCGCTACGCGAGCGTGGAAGAGCTTTGTTGGACACTTGGCATCAGCCGCCGTGCACTGCAGCAGTCGTTCCAGGAAACACTTGGGCTCAAGCCCTCGACCTATCTGCGCGCTGTTCGGATGAACGGCGCGCGCCGCGCCATAAAGCACGCCTGCTCCGTTGCGGAGGCCGCTACGCTTTGGGGCTTTTGGCATTTCGGGCGGTTTGCACGTGACTACAAGGTGATGTTCGGGGAGCTGCCGTCGGAAGCGTTCAGGCGCTACCACCCGACACACAGGGCGGACGGCTTTTGATCCGATTCAGGGGCGCCGAGAAGGAAACCAGCACTGGGGTGCGACAAGCTCTGAGCTGTATGGAAAAACGCAAGCAGCCATCGCTGCAGCGGCAAACCTACGCCGCGACATCACTTACCCCACGTGATTGCAAACGGATACAGCGATGCGCCCGGGCTCCCACGCATCAGCTCGATCATTTCCGCTCTCTAAGGCAGTGTCGACATTCCAGTGCCATCAACGCCGGACTCACGCCCGCGCCGGGCGGAGCGGACTTCGGGCCCGCCTTTAGATCAAAGCCTCTGCAAGTTTCCTGTCGCTTTATTCGGCGCTGTATTTTTCCATAGCACTCTGCAAGACCGACAATACCCTCTCACCCCCAAATTGGGTGACATTGAACCGCAGGAAGTTGGCGGCGGACTGCGAAACACTGAACACATTTCCTGGTGCGAGAACGACATTGTGCGCTACGGCCCGGCGGGCGATCACGGTAGAATCGTGACCATCCGGTAGGCGGCACCAGAGATAGAATCCGCCGCGCGGCGTGATCCAGGGCACGATCCCCAGCGGCGCCAGCCGAGCTGCCGCCACCTTTCGCGCCCGCGTCAAACGCTGACGTACCTCGTCCATATGCTTGCGGTAGCTGCCCCCCGCCAGAACGTTCGCGATTAGTTGGGTCGCGATTGGACTCGCGCCGCCAAAGCTCGTGGCCACTTGGAGGTCCACTAGACCTTCGATCCAGTCCGCCCGCGCTGCAATGTACCCGCAGCGCACCGACGCCGAGAGCGTCTTCGAGAAGCTGCCGATGCGGATGACGCGGTTCAGGCCGTCGAGCACGGCGAGACGTGGGGAGAGATCAGGCTCGAAGTCGGCGAAAATGTCATCTTCGACGATCGTCACGTCGCGAGCGGATGCAGCGCTGAGCAACCGGTACGCGGTCTGAGGCGACAGGCTCGCGCCGGTGGGATTATGCAGGGCCGAATTCGTGATGTAGAGGCGCGGCCGTTCCGCCTCCACTGCGGCCTCGAATGCCGCCAAGTCCGGTCCGGTGGGCGTATAGGGAACGCCGACGATCTTGACCTGGTGGGCGCGAAGAAGCGCCTGAAAGTTGAAGTAGCAGGGATCGTCCACCAGAACCGTATCGCCGGACCGCAACAGGAAGCGGCAAATCAGGTCGATCGCCTGCGTCCCAGAACCCGTGAGCATGACTTGGTCCGGTATTGCGTTGATGCCTTCTTCGGCGAAGCGTCCCAACAAAAGACGCCGCAAGTTTACCGATCCACGCGTGCTTCCGTATTCGGATAGGACCGCGTCATCCGTTCGAGCAAGTGAGCGGATGGCGCGCCGAAGCGCGGCGTTCGGCATCCAATCGGCCGGCAACCACCCGCAACCTGGTTTTAGAACTGAGGGGTCGGCGTCCAGGGACTGCCTGGACACCCACAAAGGATCGACGGCGCGATCACGCGGCGTCCCCATCTGGGCTAGCGCCATTGGCGGCAGGTTCATGCTCGTCACATAAAAGCCAGAGCCCCGCCGCGCGCAAATGAGACCTTCGGCGGCGAGGCGATCATAGGCTTCCACCACAGTCGATGACGAAACATTCATGGTTTTGGCGAAACGGCGCACCGAGGGCACGCGATCCCCAGGCAAAAGTGCTCGACTGGCAATTTTGGTCCGGATCGCGTTCATGAGCGCTTCTGTTCGCGTCCCCTCTCCGGCAGTCATTCGCGCCTCCTGAGCTCTTTTGGTCCTTAACTGTATTGGTTGTGTTACCCATACAGTTTGGCAAAACCGTATCGTATCGTTCGTGTCCGAGTCAGCTCCTAAGCGCTAACTCCGTGGCCTGGAGAGCGAGGACGCATGGAACGAACCACCGCGGGCTGGGGCAATGGCCTCTTGGGCGTCATCATCTTCAGCGGATCACTACCGGCGACGCGCGTCGCGGTCGCCGACCTCTCGCCGCTGTTTCTCACGTCTGCGCGCGCTGTGATCGCAGCCTTGCTCGGCGCGACCTTCCTGTTCGCGCTCCGTCAGGCAAGGCCAGCACGCAGCGATATGGTCCCGCTCGCCGTTGTGGCGCTCGGCGTGGTCATCGGCTTTCCGCTACTGACGGCGCTTGCGCTTCAGCATATTTCTGCCGCTCACTCGATCGTCTTCATAGGCCTACTGCCACTCGCGACAGCCATCTTCGGCGTCTTTCGGGGCGGCGAACGGCCGAGACTGGAATTCTGGCTGTTCTCAACTCTCGGGGCTGCGACCGTCGCTGGATTCGCTCTTTCTGGAAGCGACAGTGGATCGGTTGTGGGCGACCTCCTGATGGTCGCCGGTATTCTGCTCTGCGGGCTCGGCTACGCCGAAGGCGCGACGCTCTCGCGCCGGCTCGGTGGCTGGCAAGTCATCTCCTGGGCCTTGTTGCTGTCATTGCCGATGATGGCGATGATGGCGCTGTTCTCGATGCCGGTTAGCTGGATCGATATCGGTGCGCCGGCATGGCTTAGCCTCGCATATGTCTCGATCTTCAGCATGCTGGTCGGGTTTATCTTCTGGTATCGCGGCCTTGCCCTCGGGGGGATCGCCGGGGTCGGTCAGTTGCAGCTCTTGCAGCCCTTCTTCGGACTTATGCTGGCGGCCCTACTCCTGCACGAACCAATCGCCTGGACCATGATCGCCTCAACCGCGGTCGTCGTCGTCTGCGTGGCGGGCGCAAAGCGCTTCGCCTAACCATCAGACAATCTATGGGTGAAGGATTGTCCTGACCCGAGGTCCGTCTCGGCAGGAGTTGAGTTGTCAAAGGTCAGTTATTCTCTTCGGCCATCGCGCAGTTTCGCAATTCAATTGAGGTAATCGCTGGCGCTTCCCCCTTGTCTTGGGGGTGCCTTTGGGTGCAGCGCATGCGGCCCCAAAGGCACGCTTTGGGGTGTGAACTCACCATCATCGAAATCTGATCTTGCTGGAAACATGGGGGCGCCTCCCCCTAGAGAGTCCCACGCGAGGACCAGGCGGGGTACTGTAGGCCGGTCGGACGTATTAGGGAGTGGTCCTGAGTTTCATGGCAAGGTCCCCTTCTTTAAAGCACTCGCACCCAGCTGTCCGCCACAGCCTGGGGCTTCTAAATTTCTAGGACGCAAGTGGATGCGGTGGTGCGGCCCCACGTCTTCCGGATTGCGGTCGAGTCACCGCCCCACCAGCAGACCTCAACTGCAAATGAGTGCTTAGCGTGAGGCTTGTTTCGTCCGTAGGCGCATCCACATTCACAAGGAACGTCCAAGCCAAGTGCCGCAGAAAGGTCTCGGGAGCCGACCATGTCCAAGAGCCCACATCGGATAACCGGCGTTGAAAGCGAGCAGCAACAGCCTCTGCGTATTGATAATAGGCCATCACCCGCAGAGACATTTGATCAGAAGCCCAGGATGGCCGACGCACCTTTCAAGGGCACAAGCAGGCCGTCGGTCAGAAGGCAGGCTGACGGCATAGAGCGCTACACTGGTCCCGCCGGTGGCTGGGGGGCCCTCAAGGCCGTGGCGAAAGCACTCAACAACGAGATGGCGGTTTCGCGCGAGGTTCGCGGGCTCTTTCAGATGAACCAACCGACCGGTTTCGACTGTCCGGGCTGCGCGTGGCCCGATCCGAGGCACACCTCGTCATTCGAGTTCTGCGAGAATGGCGCCAAGGCCGTGGCTTGGGAGGCCACGAGCAAGCGAACAACACCTGAGTTCTTCGCCGCACATACGGCGACAGAACTGTGGGAATGGTCCGACTACGCACTCGAAGGTGAAGGCCGCCTAACGCACCCGATGGCCTACGATCATGCCACAGATACATTTAGACCGGTGGCTTGGGCTGATGCGCTTCAACGCATCGGAACCGCACTCCGGGCGCTGCCCGACCCCAACATGGCGGAGTTTTATACGTCAGGCCGAGCCTCCAACGAGGCGGCATTCCTCTACCAGCTTTTCGCGCGCGAGTACGGCACAAATAATTTTCCCGACTGCTCCAATATGTGCCACGAGGCGACCAGCGTCGGACTTCCGGATTCGATCGGTGTCGGTAAAGGAACGGTCACGCTTGAGGATTTCGATCACGCCGACGCGATTTTCTGCATCGGCCATAACCCCGGCACCAACCATCCGCGCATGCTTGCTACGCTCCGCGAAGCCTCAAAGCGCGGATGCAAGATCGTCGTGTTCAATCCGCTGCGCGAACGGGGGCTCGAGCGATTTCAGAACCCGCAAAATGCCTTCGAAATGGTAACGCTCGGCTCCACGCCGATCGCCTCCTCATACTATCAGGTAGGAATTGGCGGCGACGTCGCCGTGCTCAAAGGCATGATGAAAGCGTTGATTGATGCAGACCGCGCCGCGATTGCGGCTGGTCAAAGGGGCCTCATCGATAGGCAGTTCATCGCCGAGCATACCAACGGGTTTGATGCACTTGTCACTAATATTGATGGCACCGACTGGACGGAGATAGAGCGCTTCTCGGCGCTTTCTCGTACCGATATCAAAGCCGCTGCCAAGGTCTACGCGGAAGCTGAGCGTGTCATCATCTGCTACGGCATGGGCATCACGCAACACCGGCATGGGACTTCGAACGTCAATCAAATCGCCAATCTGTTGCTCATGCGCGGCAACATCGGCAAGGAAGGCGCTGGCATTTGCCCTCTCAGGGGCCACTCCAATGTGCAGGGCGACCGCACCGTTGGCATCACGGAGGTCCCCTCCAGGGAACTTCTCGACAATCTTGAGCGGACCTTTTCCATAAAGGCACCCCGCCAGAAGGGTCATAACGCGGTCGAAGCCATTGAAGCGATTGTCAATGGTCGGTCAAAAGCACTGGTAGCGTTGGGCGGCAATCTGGCAGTCGCGATGTCCGATCCGGACGTCGTCTTCCCGGCCATGCGCAAGCTCGATCTGGCGGTGCATATCGCGACGAAACTAAATCGGTCACATCTGCTCATCGCGCGGGAGAGCTTCATCCTGCCTTGCCTTGGCCGCACAGAGCTGGACATGCAAGACACTGGCAGGCAGGCCGTCACCGTGGAAGATTCGATGTCGATGGTCCATGCCTCGTCAGGTGGTCTCAAGCCTGCGTCTGAGCATCTCAAGTCGGAGCCGGCCATCATCGGTGAGTTGGCCATAGCAACGCTGCCGGACAGCAAGGTGCCGTGGCTTACTTTGATTGGCGACTATCGTCTTATCCGTGACAAGATCGAATCCGTGTTTCCCGATTTCTCAAACTTCAATGAGCGGATCGCGAGCCCCGGAGGGTTCCGGCTGACCGTTCCAGCATCACGACGGGTGTGGAAGACGAAATCCGGGAAAGCGGAATTCCTGATTGTCTCAGGACTTGAAGAGGATCGGCGATGCTATGAACCTGGCGCGCTCGTACTGGCAACTGTGCGCAGCCACGATCAATACAACACCACCATCTACAGTCTCAACGATCGCTATCGTGGAATAACGGGGCGGCGTGACATCCTATTTATGAACGCGGCGGACCTCGCAGCACGCGGGCTTCAACATGGCGACATTGTTGATGTTGAGACCCTTTGCAACGAAGATGAGGTACCCCGAACGCTTGCGGGCCTGACAGCCGTTTCGTTCGATATCGCGATCGGCTCAGTCGCAACATATTATCCCGAAGCGAACAATCTTGTTGCTATCGACCAGTACGACCCCCGGAGCGGAACTCCCTCCTACAAATCGATCCCAGTGTCTGTGCGCGCGGCGCAATCTATGTGACTCGAGCTGTCGGAAGATCCTTTTGCAGTTCGACCGCGGGCGCAAGATCTGTCCTGATCGTTCCAGCAAACAGATATCCGGCAGCCTCGTAGAATGGACGGGCCCGCTCGCCAGCTACGACATGTAGCGATCGTGCGCCGAGTGCTGCGGCGCGGCGCTCAGCTTCGGCGAGCAGCGATCCACCTATCCCCCTTCGCCATACCTCGGGCGCGACGAACAGATCCTCCAACTCGGCCTGAATAGCATCCCTGCCAGGGAGGACAGTGGCGAAACCCACAATCTCGCCGACGAACTCCGCGACGATGACATGTGGCAAGTGCACGGCCGGAACCTCCCTCGCTTCCGGAAGCGCTTGCAGCTCTTCGATATGATCTCCCCAAGCTAGCGAAGATCTCAGCTTAAGGGTTCCTAGGTTATGCTTGTCCTCGCCACGCGCCGCTCGAATGACGACTGACATCATAGCCCCTACCATGTGCCTAGGTTTATGCATGTCGGCTTCGGGTCAATAGCGGCTTGCCTTTACCGGTCATTTCTAGTCCGCTCTAGACCGCTCGGTCCCATTCGCGGACATTGGTCCACTGGACGATCGCCGCGCTGTGCGTGGGGCATCTACCTCCGCCGAAGAGCAGATGTCGATCTGTCACCTCAAGCGACTGCAGATGACCCTTAACGGACCTCAAAAGGGATCGGGGCAATGCCACCGGTAGGGCCGCGTTCACTTGCGATGACTTGCTGGAGGAGTTGCGGTCCCACGGAGTTTCCGCCCGTAAACGGGCGACTATAAGCGGCGATGAGCAGCACAGACAGTGCAATGCCTGTCGCAAAGAGCGCCAATGTCATAGCGCAGGCACGCCGATTATCGCTGTGAACCATGGCAATGGCGACCAACGTGCAGAGCCCCTGAAGTAGGATTCCTATCCATTTGACTGCCCCAACAGTAGACTCGCTGATAACAATGCGTTGGCGTCTCGCCTCAAGCGCTGTATTGAGCGCTCTGACCATTTCCGGCTGTGCGGTTCGTTCGCTATCATCGGCGGGCTTTATAGCGAGGGCGTAATCCAGTGCGCCCATCAAGGCCGTGGGAAATGCCGAGAGTGTCGCTCGCTGTTGCGCCATTTCTGGCCATTCTTCATTCACCGCTACCTCTATGTGGCGGTTGATCAAACCACTTAGATGGGCCTTCTGTTCTTGAGGGAAAGTTCCGGCGAGTAAAACGACGGCACGAAGCGCGCTCGCCTCAGCGGCAACGGCGGTCTTTGCCTTGTCGAAATTATTCCAGACCTCGACCGCAATGAAGCCAACCAACAGCGCGAAAAGAATGCCCAGTGGGGACAATATGCCGGGCGACACAGCCTTAAAAGCCCGTGCCCACTCGGTCACTGCGAGCTTGGTCACAACTAGATACACTCCCCCTGCGATGAGATAAGTCGCCAGGAAGACAATCGAGGCCATGCCTGACACAGGGAGATTGAGCAACCAATCCGACATCAATGACGTCCTGCCCATATGCATTGCTACGCTATTCTACACTGGTAGACGCTGCTGACCACCGAAGAGAGCGACCTTTGAAGAGGCGCTGCAGGTCTTGCCAATTGGCACAGCTCTACTCGATGTCCATTGCGCGCGTTATGCATGCTTCCCCGCCCAAACCTTACGCAAATGGCCCTTCGCTGACGCTGCGACTTCGGCTGAAAGATCCCAATTATGGACATTTGAGCTGCTGGTCGTACCCAGCGAGGCCCGTTCTCGAAACGTCCGCTTATGGATACAGAACGGACGACAGCTAGCGATTTGTTCGGCGGATATCCTTGGCCGATAGTCAAATCTCAATGCTGCTCACGCGAAGCGGACTGGACCAAGCTTCCTAGAATCTGATGAGAGCGCCCGTTGATAGGGCACGAAAATCGTCGAGCGGGCCCACACCGCTGGCGCCTGAGATGTTGGCGCTCTGGTTGCGATACTTGAGCCAGAGAGACATCGACGCGCTGTCCAACTCCTGCACCACACCGCCGCCGAACAAATCGATCTCGCTCGACCTCACACCGAGTGCGAGGGCACTAGGTCCGATCTGGTCAATGTATTGGCCATAGTCGCCGTAAACGACAGTCGCGCCGAGCGGCGTCCATTTTCTCCGGATGCCGACCTTGACGTACCAATGCTCGCCGTCGGGAGGCGTGGCGTCACCTGCCAGAAGCGTCCCGCTGTTGTCCTCGTACCCGTAGGCGCCGTGGAGGAACAACCCGGTCGCGAGGTGCTCGGCATAGCCGCCAGCCTGGAAGTAGCTCGAATCCTTCGCGATCAAGTTTGGGAGCGCCACAGCCAAACGCTCATCGGTGCTTCCGGAGTAGCCGATGCCAAGCAAAACCTTGAAGCCGGAGAACTCGCCGGCATAGCGCGCGGCGACCTGCCAGTCGTCATCCTCGCCCCAACTCGCGGAGGCGCTGAAGCCTGCGATCACGGGCGTATCGTAGCGCACCGCATTCATGACGAGGCCGTCGCAGTCGCCGCCGAGCGGCACGGATTGCGAATAGCAAAAGGCGAGCTGTCCCCACGTGAGTGCCGCCGGCGAGAGATCGCCGCCGCTGCGGATGATGAACTGCGGGAAGCCGTCGAGGAACGTGTAGTTGTCGATGATTTGCGTGCCCGACTGGTCGGTGAACATGGCCGCACTCTTGGCCGCCGGCGCCTGCCTGCCGACGCTCACCGTGCCGAGAGCTTTGCTCTGCAGATACCAGTAGGACATCTGCACATTTAGACCCTGGCTGAAGGCGCTCCTGTCCTGTGTTATGGCTGCTGTGCCGCTGCGGCCGAATGGATTGTCATCCAGATTCTGGATGCGCATCATGTAGCCGGCCGTCCAGCCGGGGGAGATCGTGGCCTCGCCGTTGAATTTGATATGCGTCGCCTGCGTGGGGCCGAGCCCGTGGAGGTAGACGTTGCTTTTGCCGCCGTCGTCCCACCCAGTGATCTCCTGCGCAACGTAGCCCGACATCGTGAGCTTCACTTTGCGAGTGCCTTTACGCGCTGCAGTCGCCTCAAGCTCCGCGATCCGTTCATCGAGATCAGCGCAGCAATCCCCACTGAGATCCGCTGCCTCTGCGTATCCGGCGCAAATGCAAACCGCCGACGCAATTGCAAACTGAAAAATTGGCGAAGCTGAACGTCGTCTCATTCCTGCGGTCCGTTTGGTGTGATTGCCGAGAGGCTTCCTCAGCCGACTTTCGCGAGCGCGTTCTCATGTATGATTCTCTTGATCTCGGGCCGGCACGATCCGCAGTTGGTTCCCGCCTGCGTGGCCTCGCCCACGGCCGTAACGGTGCGGCAGCCTTTCTTGACGACGGAGGCAATCTCGATGGCGCCGATGCCGAAGCAGGCGCACACCGTCGCGCCGCGATCGACGACGCCCGCGCCGGGGCCTCCGGCAAGAACGGCGTTGCGTCGCCCGATGGGAGCCTCCACGGCGAGCTGCGAGATCGCCCATTCGCGCGAGACGGCCACCGGCTCGGGTGCAAGGAACAGCATTCCCGTAAGGTGCCCGTTGTCATAGGCGGCAAACCGCATGCGCCTAGTCTGTACATCGCGATAGACGATGGGTTCGCTCGACCTGCCGAGAAACTTGCGCGCGAAGGAAGACCAATCAGCAGGATCGTCTGCCAAGGCCATCTCGACGCGCCAGCCGCCGTTGCATTTCGCGATCGCCCAGTATTCCCCGGGAATCCGCTCGGGCTTGTGCCGAAGGACGGCAAAGCCATACGTCGCGGCAACGAACCGCTCGATGCGCGCCGGACTATTCTTGGAGGCCGGCTGTCCGGAGATCGCATCGGTGACACCGGGGACCAGGCAATCGACGCGCGCACCCGAAGCGAACTGGTCGTTCCAGTGCATGGGAACGAAGATCGAGCAGGGCTGCTGCCGCGGCGTGACGAGCGCGCGCGCCAACATCGCGCCGAGTCCTGTGGAGACGCGCACGAGATCCGCGTCTCCGATGCGGAAACGCTCTGCATCGTCGGGATGGATCTCCACGAACGGCTCGGCATAGTGTTGAGAAAGCCGCTGGCTTTTGCCCGTGCGAGTCATCGTGTGCCAGTGGTCGCGCACGCGGCCGGTGTTGAGCGTGAGCGGGAAGCCGGGCGTCGCCGTTTCTGCAGCCCCGAGAGCGACGGGTACGATGCGGGCTTTGCGGTCTGGTGTGAAATACCGGCCGTCGGAGAACAGGCGTTCGGCACCTTTGAAACCGGCGCGGCGCGGCCATTGGAACGGCGCGAGGTCGTCGTAGGCGGCTGGGTCGAGTGTCGCGCATCCGCCGATGTCGAAATCGCGCGTGCCCTCGTTTTCGAAGGCCGAAAGCGCCGCGTGCTCGGCGAAGATCTCGCTCGGATCAATATAGGCGAAAGCTTCGCCGTGGCCCATGCGCTTAGCGATCTCAGACACGATCCACCAGTCGGGTCGTGCGCCACCGGGAGCGCGCAGGAAGCTGCGCTGGCGCGAGATGCGTCGCTCCGAGTTGGTTACAGTGCCGCTCTTTTCGCCCCAGGCGAGAGCAGGCAGCAGCACATGCGCCAGCCGAGCCGTGTCGGTTTCCGCAGTCACGTCCGACGCGACGACGAACGGGCAAGCAGAGATCGCGTCCTTGACGGCGCCGGCCTCGGGCATCGACACGACCGGGTTGGTCGCCATGATCCACAGCGCCTTAATGCGTCCGTCTGCGACCGCGCGGAACATATCGACGGCTTTAAGACCGGGTTTTGTGGCAATGGTCGGCGCGTTCCAGAAACGCTGCACGCGATCGCGGTCCTCCGCGTTCTCGATCGCCATGTGGGCAGCGAGCATATTGGCAAGGCCGCCGACCTCGCGCCCGCCCATGGCGTTCGGCTGGCCGGTGACCGAGAACGGCCCCATGCCGGGTCTGCCGATGCGCCCCGTCGCCAGATGGCAATTGATGATGGCGTTGACCTTGTCGGTGCCCGAGGAGGATTGATTGACGCCCTGGCTGTAGATCGTGACCGTGCGCTCGGTTGCGGCAAACAGGCGATAGAATTCTTCGAGCGTCGGGAGCGGAATGCCCGTCCGGCTGACGAGCGTGTAGATGTCGAGCGCACCTGTCGCACTGAGGGCGACATCAAAGCCTGTCGTATGCTGCGCGATGTAGTGCGCATCGATAGCGCGGTTGAGTGAAAGGTGGCGCAGCAGCCCCAGAAACAGCGGAACATCGCCGTCGGGCCGGATCGGAAGATGCACATCCGCTATATCGGCCGTGGCGGTGCGACGGGGGTCGATGAGCACGACCTTCATCTCCGGCCGCTTCTCCTTCGCAGCGGCAATGCGCTGGTAGAGCACCGGGTGGCACCAGGCGAGGTTCGATCCCGCGAGAACTATGAGGTCGGCGAGTTCCAGGTCCTCGTAGCAGCCGGGCACCGTATCGGAGCCGAACGCGCGGCGATGGCCTGCAACGGATGACGCCATGCAGAGGCGCGAGTTCGTGTCGATGTTGGCCGAGCCGATGAAGCCTTTCATGAGTTTGTTGACGACGTAGTAGTCCTCGGTGAGGAGCTGCCCGGAAACGTAGAAGGCGACGGAGTCCGGGCCGTGCTCGCGGATTGCATCGTTGAACTTCGCAGCCACGAGATCCAGCGCCGTATTCCAGTCCGACCGGGCTCCGAAGATCTCTGGATATAGCAGCCGGTCCTCGAGCCCGATCGTTTCTGCGAGCGCAGACCCCTTCGAACAGAGCCGGCCGAAGTTTGCGGGATGATCCGGATCGCCGCGGACGTTGACATCGCCACTGGTGCCGACCTCGGCGATCACACCGCAGCCGACGCCGCAATACGGGCACGTCGTCTGGACCGAACGCGGGGCGCGCATATCCATGCGTTAGGCTGCCTCTGCCGCGACGTTGCTCGCGATATAGACCGTGCCGCCCTCCACCTTGATTGGTACGGTGCGCACGCAGCCTTCGTCGGCGCCCTGAGCCTTGCCGGTCTCGAGTGAGATGACCCAGTTGTGCAGCGGGCATGTCACCGACGCGCCGTGCACGATGCCCTGGCTCAATGGGCCGCCCTTGTGCGGGCAACGGTCATCGATGGCGAAGATGCGGTCGTCGCCCGTGCGGAAGACGGCAACCTTTCCTCGCGGTGTCTCGATGCAGCGCGCGCCGCGCTGCGGAATGTCAGAAACATTGCCTATGGCGATCCATTGCATGGGCCTTACTCCGCTGCCTGTGGGACGCCGACCGCAGCGAGCGGGCGAAACTCATGCCTGTGCAAGCCAGAGACGCGCTCGGACCACGGGTCGACCTGTGCGAACTTCTGCGAGTGGACGAAGCGGTGGAAAAAGCCGCGCCGACGCTCCACATCGTCGAGCACCTGCCGGCGGATTTCATCCACGCCGACGCGCTTCGCCCATTTGTAGATGCGTTCCAGATACCGCGCCTGCTCGCGGTACATCTGCGTGAGCGCGACGATGACTTCGAGGGCTTCGTCCTGGGTCTTAACGAGGCCGAGCACCTCCGTGCCTTTGATGTCGAGGCCCGCAGCCCCCGCGAAGTGGATCTCGAATCCGCTGTCGACGCAGATGACGCCGATATCCTTGCATGTCGCCTCGGCGCAGTTGCGCGGACAGCCCGACACCGCCAGCTTGACTTTGGCCGGCGTCCATGAGCCCCACATGAATTTCTCCAGCCTGATGCCGAGGCCGGTCGAATCCTGCGTGCCGAAGCGGCACCAATCGCTGCCGACGCACGTCTTCACCGTGCGCAGTCCTTTGGCGTAGGCATGCCCCGAGACGAATCCGGCTTTGCCGAGGTCAGCCCAGACGGCAGGAAGGTCCTCTTTTCTCACGCCCAGCATGTCGATGCGCTGGCCGCCGGTCACCTTCACCGTCGGGATCTGGAACTTGTCGACGACATCGGCGATGGCGCGCAGTTCCTTTGCGTTCGTCACGCCACCCCACATGCGTGGCACCACCGAGTAGGTGCCATCCTTCTGGATGTTGGCGTGCACACGCTCGTTGATGAAGCGGGATTGGTAGTCATCGGCGTACTCACCCGGCCAATCGCAGACGAGATAGTAGTTGAGCGCCGGCCGGCACTTGGCGCAGCCGCATGAGGTCTTCCACTCGAGCTCTTGCATGACGGCAGGGATGGACTTCAGGCCTTTTGCCTTGATCAGGCGGCGCACGTCGTCGTGGCCGAGAGAGGTGCAGGAGCACATCGGTTGCACTGCGACGGGATTGAAAGCGTCTCCAAGCGTGACCTTCATCACCTGTTCGACAAGGCCCGTGCAGGAACCGCATGAGGCTGAGGCCTTCGTATGCGCCCGTACCTCTTCGAGGGAAGTCAGCCTCTTGTCCTTGATGGTGCCGACGATCTTGCCCTTGCACACGCCGTTGCAGCCGCAGATCTCTGCGTCATCGGGCAATGCTGCAACGGCCGCCGTAGGGTCCAGCGGCGCACCGCCCTGGTAGGCCTGCCCGAAGATGAGCGTGTCGCGCATCTCCGAGATGTCGACGGCCTTCTTCTTGAGGTCGTTGAACCAGGCGCCGTCCGCCGTCTCGCCATAGAGCACGGTGCCGACGATGCGGTTCTCCTTGAGCACGAGGCGCTTGTAGACACCGGCCGCCGCGTCACGGAGCACGATTTCCTGGCGATCCGCGCTGTCGGCGAAGTCGCCGAGCGAGAACACGTCGATGCCGGTGACCTTGAGCTTGGTTGGCGTATCGCTGTGAACGAAACCTTGCACGTCCTCGCCGGCGAGCTTTGCCGCCGTGACGCGGGCCATCTCGTAGAGGGGTGCGACGAGTCCGTAGACGTGGCCGCCGACCTCCGCGCATTCACCAAGGGCGAGGACGTCGGGATCTGATGTCTGCATGTGGTCGTCGACGACGAGTCCGCGGTTGACCTCGAGTCCGGCGCTCTTGCCCAGCCATGCGCTGGGCCGGATACCCGCCGCCATGACGACGAGGGTACATGGGATGACGGTTCCGTCGGAAAGCTCGATGCCTTCCACCTTGGTCTCGCCGAGGATGCGCTTGGTATTAGCCTTGCACTTCACGGCGATCCCGCGATTTTCGAGCTCACGCTGCAGCATGTAGCCGGCGGCCGCATCGAGTTGGCGCTCCATAAGGGTCGGCATGAGATGCAACACGGTGACGTCCATGCCGCGCTCGTTGAGCCCGGCCGCCGCTTCCAGCCCGAGCAGACCGCCGCCGATGACGACCGCCTTCGTACGCGACTGCGCAGCAAGAAGCATGGCCTGCACATCGTCGAGGTCGCGATAGCTGAGCACGCCGGCGAGGTTGTTGCCGGGCACAGGCAGGATGAACGGTACCGATCCTGTGGCAATCACGAGCTTGTCGTAGCGCGCCGTCACGCCCTTGTCGGAAGCGACGGACTTCGCCGCTCTGTCGATGCTGACGACCTTATGGCCCTTGTAGAGCGTGATGCCGTTCTTGATATACCAGCCGTCGCCGTGGATGATGATCTGCTCATAGTCCTTCTCGCCGGACAGCACCGGCGAAAGCATGATGCGATCATAGTTCACGCGCGGCTCGGCGTTGAAGATCGTGACGTCGTAGCGTCCCGGAGCCTTCTCGAGCAGATGCTCGAGCATGCGTCCCGGCGCCATGCCGTTGCCGATGATGACGAGCTTCTCGGTCATTGTGCGTATCCCTCTGTCGACTATTCGGCAGCGACGAAAGATTGATGAGGCAAACTCTTCGCGGCGGGAGAGTCGCTGCGGTTCACGTGCCGGACAACGACATCCATCCACACCAAGAGGCCGGCCGAGATCACGAACAGCAGCATGAAGCAGCTGGACCAGAGGCCAGTGAGGTCATTGAGCGCGCCGAAGGCGATGGGCAGCACGAAGCCGCCGAGACCGCCGATCATGCCCACGAGGCCACCGACGGCGCCGACGCTGTTCGGGTAGTAGGAGGCGATGTGCTTGAAGACAGCCGCTTTGCCGAGGCTCATGAAGAAGCCGAGCACGAAGGCCGCGACGATGAAGGCTCCGACGCCGATCTCGAAGTGGGAGGAGATCTCGCCGTTGATGCCGCGCATGACGTAGCTGGTCGGCGGAAGCGACAAGATGAGCGTAGCGACCGCCGAGACGGCGAAGCTCCAGTACATCACCGAACGGGCGCCGATGCGGTCCGAAAGCATGCCGCCGTACGCCCGGAATATGCTGGCGGGGATTGAATAGAGGGCGCCTATCATGCCGGCGGTTGCGATGTCGAAGCCGTAGACGCCGATCAGATAGCGCGGCAGCCAAAGCGCGAGCGCGACAAACGCGCCGAACACGAAGAAGTAGTAGAACGCAAAGCGCCAGACCCGGATATCGCGCAGCGCCGAAAGCTCGAGCAGGAAGGGCTTGGCCGCAGCACCCGTCTTGCGGCGTTCGATGGTTACCGGATCGTCGGTGGTCGTGACGTAGAACACACCGGCCATGACGACGAGCGCGGCAGCCCACACCAGCGCCACCGCCTGCCAGCCCCAGGCGAGAAGCACAAACGGAGCGGCGAACTTGGTCACCGCTGCGCCGACGTTGCCGACACCGAAGATGCCGAGCGCGGCGCCCTGTTGTTTTTGCGGGAAGAAGCGTGAGACATAGGCGACGCCCACCGCGAACGACCCGCCCGCGAGGCCGACACCAAGCGCCGCGGCAATCATCTGCGGATATGTGTGGGCGAAGGCGAGCAGCACGGTTGCTACGCTCGTGGCAAGCATGGTCAGCGTGAATACGAGGCGGCCGCCGAAACGATCTGTCCAGATGCCGAGGAAGATGCGCGAGAGTGAGCCGGTCAGGATCGGCGTGCCGATGAGAAGCCCGAACTCGGTTTCCGTGAGTCCAAGCTCCTGTTTGATGCGCACGCCGATGATGGAGAAGATCGTCCACACGGCGAAGCACACTGTGAACGCGAACGTCGATATCCAAAGCGCGCGGCCTTCAGCGTGTGCTAACCCAAAACCTGCGTGATGGTTTTCCTGCATCGATCCGCCTTCCGCCCTGCGGGGCTTGAAAAACAAAAAGCCGCCGGTCAAACCCCTGCGCAGATGCGCAATGGCTTGAGCGGCGGCTTTGCCTGAGGAGCGCCCGTCGTTGGGCGCCGAAGCTGACCGGAGCAGGGAGCCGCGCCAGCTTTGGCGCTGCAGCAATTCGCTCAGGATCAACCTGTTATGAGAACGGATACGCCCGTCGTAGGGCCATCAGCAAGGCCAAAGAATAGACAATTTGCGCACCAGCGGCACAAATTTTGTGCAGTGCACGCGCGGTGGGTTTACCGCCGCTGGGCTTCAATGTAGGCGCCGAGCTTGTCAGGATCGAATAACGCGCCGTCGAAGAAGCCGTCAGGGCCGAGCGTGAGGCTCGCGCCTGCCGAGCCGACGGGCGTGGGCGCGACCAGGGCCCCTTCGACCTTCGCATTCGCAGCGGGAAGCGCGACGCCAAGCGGTTTGAGAGCGCTGCGATAAATGTCCGGCCGGTAGGTCTCGCGCGCGATCGCTGCGTTTCCCAAAGTATGCGCCACCTGTCCCCACCGTACCATCTGCGAGTAGAACCAGAGCGCGTGGCTCTTCCAGGGAAACGTCGCCGCTTTCGCGAACGGCACGAAGAAATCCTCGGCGCGCATGATCTCGCCTCCGCCGATGTCGAGCGCACCGGAAAGGCCGTGCAGCATCCACTCCGCGGGACGGTCGATGAAGGCGCGCCCGGCTAGGATCTCCGCAAGCTCGCGATGGTTCTGAGGCGAAGCGCACCACTGCGCCGAGCGGCACATGGCGCGCAGCAAGGCGGCGAGAGCCTCCGGCTCGCGTTCGGCCCAGTTGGCCGCGACCCCCAAAACCTTCTCCGGGCTCGAGCGCCAGAGCGCAGCCTTGACGGTGACGATACGGCCGAGGCCGGCTTTCGGGGCCGCCGTGCTCCACGGCTCGCCGACGCAATAGCCGTCGATCGTCCCGCTCGCGAGTGCGTCAGCCATGAGAGGCGGCGGAACGAACACGATCTCGACATCGCGCTCCGGGTCGATGCCGCAGGCGGCAAGCCAGTAGCGGAGCTCGTAGTTGTGCCCGGAGAACGGATGCACGACGGCGAAACGCAGAGTTGCGTCCCGCGCGTCGTCGCGTGCTGTGATGACTCCCCGCAAGGCACGTCCGGCGGCAGCCGGGTCGAGATCCGCTTTGGCGCCATGCTCCACCAAGCGCGCCCACAGCGCGTTCGATACAGTGATCGCATTGCCGCCGAGGCCGAGTGCGAGGGGGGCGATGGTCTTGGCGGCAAGCGGCGTGAGGCCGAGGTTGGCCGCAATCGGCATAGGCGCCAGCATGTGCGCCGCCTGGAAGTGCCCGACGGCCATGCGGTCGCGAATGTTGGCCCATGACGTTTCGCGCACGAGAGTGAGATCGATGCCTTCCGTAGCCGCAAACCCCTTCTCTTTGGCGGCGACAAGAATGGCGCTGTCGAGCAGGGGCATGAAGCCCGCGACGATCTCGTGTGAACGACCCTCGCTCATTTCTCCTCCGGCGGAGCCAGCAGGCCAGCGGCCGTAATCAAGCTCTCAGCAATCTCGGAAATCTTGCGGTTCTGGTTCATGGCCGTCTTGCGGAGGAGCCCATAGGCGTCTTCTTCGGACATGCCGCGCGTTTTCATTAGAATGCCTTTGGCGCGATCGACGAGCTTTCGGCTTTCGAGCTGTGAACGCGCTTCCTCGAGTTCGCGTGACATGCGCGCGAAGGCATTGAATCGGCTGATGGCCATGTCCAGGATTGGCTTAACGCGCTCGCGCTTTAAGCCGTCGACCACGTAGGCCGAAACGCCGGCCTCGACCGCGGCCTCGATGGCCGCCTGGTCGGAACGGTCGACGAACATGGCGATCGGGCGCTTCACCGCCCGTGAGAGCTGGAACATGCTTTCCAGTACGTCTCGGTTGGGGTTTTCGAGGTCGATGACGATGACATCGGGCGAGATATCGGCAATGCGCCGTGCGATACCCGCGATATCGTGGATGACGGTCAGCTTGATGTAGCCCGCGTCACGCAGCCCGTCCTCAATGACGGCAGCCCTGAGCCGGTTCTCATCGAGAATGAGAATGGAGAGTGTGGCTTCTGGTTCGGACATGCGCTCGCTCGATCGGAGGGCGGCTGCGCCTTACCATGAAATATCGCAGCTCAGCAATCGCCTGATTCTGGTCATTTTCAATCTCGCCAAGGACACGCTGATAGCAGAGCGGCAGGCTGCATCGTCCCGCTCAGGGTATGAACGAAGGCGGCGGCAGAAGCGCGAGCTACTGGCTGGCAAGAGCCGACGAATTGCCTGGGTAGGTCTTTACGAACGCGATGCTGCTCGATACTTCGTGCCAATGAAAATCGGCGTGCGATGCGCCTTGATCATGGCGCACTTGTCGCGCGCGCCCACAGCCTAGCCGAGTGAAAATGCCACCGTTGAGATATGTCGCGAGACAGCCGGAGCCGCGGCTACGCGAGCTTTCGACGACATGCACATACATGCCTGAACCTGCGTCTGTATGCGACAAAGTCGAAGGCGATTTTCAGGAATTGAAATAACTTGCTGATTTAATTGGTGGAGCCGAGGGGAATCGAACCCCTGACCTCCGCAGTGCGATTGCGGCGCTCTCCCATCTGAGCTACGGCCCCTTTAATATGCAATATCAAAAGGTTATGTATTGCACCTTCAACCTATATGTCAATGCTTTTATGCGGTTGTTATCCGTTGTGTGCGGTTTCACCGGTCGCGCTGAACCTGTAAGGGAAATTAGGTGATTAGCTTAGGCGGTTGAAACGCCGTCGGAACTATGTGTGGCGAGCCACCGGTCGCGCAAAACCTTTGACCGCTGCATAGCAGAACAAAACGGGAAAGTCAATACACAGAAAATAGCCCTCTGTATAGCTTGCGATGAAAGCGTAGTTCTTGTTTCGTCATCGTGATGTTTACTTTTGTTCTTGATTTTTATGCTGTTGTTATTGCGACGTATACATTGGATCTGGATATAAGTCTTCGATACACCTGTCGAGGAGGGGAGATGTTATGAAGTATTTTGGGAATTCCTCAGGGAGGTCTTTGGACCGTTTCCGTCGCATGATCCGACAGTGGTGTTCTTCGAAATTTTGGTTCGCGCGGGGGTGGTCGCGATGTTCCTGGGGCTCAGCGCACTGGCGCTATTCACTCTAGCGTTGGTCGCGGGGGCATTGCCGAGGTGAGGCGACCGAACTCAGATCGCGACGCGAGCGAGTGTAAGCGTGTGTGGATGCGCGGCACGCCTTTCGTGGTTCGCTAAAGTGGCCGTAGTCCGAAATGAGTTGCTGTGCTGAACTTCGGATGTCAGCACGGAGGTTTTCTGCGCTCAGGTTCAGCGCAACCTGTGCATCT
Source organism: Hyphomicrobium sp. (assembly GCF_036262015.1). GTDB lineage: Bacteria > Pseudomonadota > Alphaproteobacteria > Rhizobiales > Hyphomicrobiaceae > Hyphomicrobium_C. The sequence goes on from NZ_DATAJR010000008.1 coordinate 283,703, forward strand.
TCGATTGGAGCTTAGTCGCTTTGGGGAGTCCGGTGCAGTGCGATTGCGGCGCTCTCCCATCTGAGCTACGGCCCCGAACCCATGGGATCAGGCCGTGCGAGCGCTAATGAACCTTCAGCGGAGCACGGCCTAAGGTTTGGGCATTTACGGTCCGGCTGTTTACGTTGTCAAGGAAACCACCCCCAAGTTCGGCGTGCTTCCGGTGTTCCAGGGTGTGCGTGCGTATCCGCAGCGCCTTGCCGCCTCGCCGCCTAGCGGGTACACGTCGTCAGACCTTCCGCGACGCAGGATACGGCGCACAATGATCGAGCTGCTCGGCTTCATCAGTTATCTCATCGACCTCTACGTCTACATCATCCTCGCCTCGGTGATCCTGAGCTGGCTGATGGCCTTTGGGGTGGTGAACCCCTACAACCGTTTCGTGAGCGCTCTCGCCCAGGGCTTGGCCGCCGTGACCGAGCCGCTGCTGCGACCGATCCGCAACTCTCTTCCGGATTTTGGCGGCATCGATTTCTCGCCGCTGATCCTCTTGCTTGGCTGTTTCTTCGTGCAGAGCGTGGTTCTTCCGAATATCGCCAAGCTCTTCCTGTGACGGCTGGGCTGCTGAACGCTGCCGACCGGCCCTGGCGGTCCGGCGCCGGGTGCGTCATCGTGCGCGTGCGGATTACGCCAAAATCGTTCAAAGATACAATTGACGGCATCGAGACGACGGCTGAGGGGCCAGCCCTCAAGGCTCGGGTGCGCGCAGTGCCCTCCGACGGGGAAGCGAATGCGGCGCTTTTGACGCTTTTGGCCCAATGGCTAGGGGTGTCGAAGAGCAGCGTGCGGCTAGCCCAAGGGGGTAAATCGCGCGTGAAATCGGTCGAGATCACCGGCAATACAGAGGAACTTGAGGTTCGGCTGGCCACGCGGCTGGCGAGCCTCTCGTGAGGCATTGCAACGCGCGTAACGCAAAAAGAGGAAGGGGAGACGCCTATGGCAGCCCAAGTTATCGACGGAAAGGCCATTGCCGCAGAGGTGCGGGCTGAGGTTGCCAGGGATGTGAAGGCGCTCCAGAAGAGCCACGATCTGACGCCGGGCCTCGCGGTCGTTCTCGTTGGCGAAGATCCGGCCAGCCAAGTCTACGTTCGCAACAAGGCTGCGCAGACGGTCGAAACCGGGATGCAGTCGTTCGAGTACAAGCTGCCCGCCGATACGTCGGAGTACGACATCCTCGCGCTTGTCCAGCGCCTCAACGCCAACAAGAACGTCAACGGCATCCTCGTGCAGCTTCCGCTGCCGAAGCATGTCAACGCCGAGAAAGTCTTGAACTCGATCGACCCCGATAAGGACGTCGATGGCTTCCATCCGACGAACGTTGGCCGCCTCTGGATCGGCGAGCGCGCGCTCGTGCCGTGCACGCCGACGGGTTCCGCCATTTTGGCGAAAAAGGTCATCCCCGATCTCAGGGGCGTAAACGCGGTCGTCATCGGCCGCTCGAACATCGTCGGCAAGCCGATGGCGGCCCTGCTGCTGCGCGAAAGCTGCACGGTGACGGTGGCGCATTCCAAGACCAAGGATCTGCCGGCCGTCTGCCGCGGGGCCGATCTTCTGGTGGCAGCTGTCGGTATTCCGGAGATGGTGAAGCGCGACTGGATCAAGCCGGGCGCGGTCGTCATCGACGTCGGTATCAACCGCATCACGACGCCCGAGGGCAAGAACAAGCTCGTTGGTGACGTGGCTTATGCTGAGTGCGCCGAGGTGGCGGGTGCCATCACGCCGGTTCCGGGCGGCGTCGGCCCCATGACCATTGCATGCCTGCTGCAGAACACGATCACGGCCGCGAAAATCCAGTACAATATCAAGGATTAGTCTGCGGCCGAGGGGCAGCTTGTTTGGGCAGCGGGGTTCTCCCTGCTGCCTTTTTTGTGCCAGTTCATGCGGCTGTCTGTGATCGCAGCGTCTCACCGCGATAGGAGAGGGCTTCGGCCACGTGAATGCGTCCGACGGTTTCGGAGCCGTCCAGGTCGGCGAGGGTGCGGGCGACGCGCAGGGTGCGGTGAAAGCCGCGGGCGGAGAGCTTTAGGGTGTCCGCAGCTTGGCGGATGAGGGCGAGGCCGGCGTCATCGGGCTGGGCAATCTTCTCCAATAGATGTCCGACACATTCGGCATTGGTGCGGAGCTTGTCCGTGCCGTGGGCCTTGAAACGCTGGCGCTGCAGTTCGCGCGCAGTTGTCACGCGTGCCCGCACTTCGGCGCTGCCTTCGTTCGGCGGCGGCAAGGTGAGGTCGGCGGCGGAGATGGCTGGTACTTCAATTTGCAAGTCGATGCGGTCGAGCAACGGCCCCGAAATGCGCGCCTGATAGTCGGCCGCGCAACGCGGACCACGTTTGCAGGATTGCCCGGGACCGCCGCCGCATCGGCAGGGGTTCATGGCGGCAACGAGCTGAAGCCGCGCGGGGTAAGCAATACGATGGTTGGCGCGCGCGATGATGAGCTCGCCGGTTTCGAGCGGCTGGCGCAAGGCATCCAGCACGGCGGGCTGGAACTCCGGCAGCTCGTCGAGGAACAGGACGCCCAGGTGCGCGAGGCTTGCCTCACCGGGCGCGGACGCGTGCCGCCGCCGACGAGCGCGGCCATGCTGGCAGAATGATGCGGAGACCGGAACGGCCGGTCGGTGCAGAGCTTGCCGCCCATCAGCTCGCCCGCGAGACTATGGACCATCGAGACATCCAGCATCTCCTCGGGTGAGAGCGGCGGCAGGATCGAAGCTAGGCGCGCCGCGAGCATCGATTTGCCCGAGCCTGGGGGACCGATCATCAGGAGATTGTGTCCGCCGGCGGCCGCCACCTCGAGCGTGCGCTTGGCGCTTTCCTGGCCGCGAACGTCGCGCAGGTCCGGCAAAGCCGTGCGGTCGCGGTCAAGTGCCGGCCGGGGACGCGAAAGGGTCTGCAGGCCTTTGAAGTGGTTGACGAGGGAGAGCAGGTGCGGCGCTGCGAGAATGTTGACGTTCTCGCCTGCCCATGCTGCTTCGGGCCCGCATTCGGCAGGGCAGATGAGGCCCTTGTCCAAGGCGTTGGCCCCAATGGCGGCGGGAAGGCCGCCAGGCACCGCGCGGATGGATCCGTCGAGAGCCAGTTCTCCAATGGCGGCGTAACGCTCTATCGCATCGGGCGCAACGGCCTCCATTGCAACCATGAGAGCGAGCACGATCGGGAGATCGAAGTGGCTGCCTTCCTTAGGGAGGTCGGCCGGAGCCAAGTTCACGGTGATGTGTTTATAGGGAAGGCCCAGACCCACCGCATGCAGAGCGTTGCGCACACGTTCGCGGCTTTCGGCGACGGCTTTGTCCGGCAGGCCGACGATTGCGAACGCCTGTGCGCCTGGCGTCACGCGCACTTGGACCTCGACAGCGCGCGCTTCCACGCCGACAAACGCGAGTGTGGAGATGGTTCCATACATCGAACGCCCCCGGATCTGATCCGTAGGAAAACGATTGCGCGCCTGAAATCCGTCGCGACGGTGTGAGAACCGTTCAAGATCCTGTAGCGTTGCGCGCGGCGTTGACGGCGTCCGGAATACTCGCTGCGTACGTGACGAGGGGTGTGCGAAGCCCCGCTTGTAGAAGCGTGCGCCGCACGCCCGGGCGCGCGGAGGTGAAGTAGACGCGCGTTCCGGAACGGTCGAGTTTGTGCACGAAGCCTTCCAGGGCTTTGGCGGCGGTGCTATCCACCAGCGGCACGTCAGCAAAATCGAGAATGAACGCTTTGGGATGCTCGCCGATGCGGTCGAGCACGCCGCGCACGCTGGCCGTGGCTGCGAAGAAGAACGCTCCAGAGATGCGATAGACGACGATCTCGCGTCCGTATTGAGACGGGTCGTACTCTGTGCGAGATGCTCCGGTTTCGTCGGCCTGATCCTCCGCCACGAGCGGGCTGCCGGTGGCAATTGCCACGTCCTCGGCCAGTCGGTGCAGCACCAAAAATGCGCCAAGCGTCACGCCGACAGCGATGGCAATGCTCAGATCGACGAAGATGGTCAGCAGGAACGTGGCCATGAGGACGGTTGCGTCGCCCCTTGAGCTACGAAGCAGGCCCGCAAACTCCTCCTTCTCGGCCATGTTCCAGGCAACTACGGCGAGAACGCCGCCGAGACTTGCTAGAGGAATATAAGAGGCGAGAGGTGCCGCGACGAGCATGAACAGGAGAAGGTAGACCGCGTGCAGCATTCCAGAGACCGGGCTTACGGCTCCGGCGCGCACGTTGGTGGCGGTGCGAGCGATGGTGCCGGTCACACACATACCGCTGAATGTGACGGCGGCGATGTTGGCTGCGCCTTGCGCGACCAGCTCGCAATTAGACCGGTGCTTGCGGCCGCTCATGCCATCGGCCACCACGGCCGAGAGCAGGCTTTCGATGGCTCCGAGCAGGGCGATGGCGACCGCGTCGGGAAATACCGCGGAGAGTTTTGCGAGATCGAAGCCCGGGAGCGATGGCGCGGGAAGCATATGCGGAACGCCGCCGAAGCGGCTGCCGATGGTCGCGACATCGAGCCCGAGAACGGCGGCGATACCTGCCGTCACGGCGACGGCGATCAGCATGCCCGGCCATTTGGGACGCACCCGGCGTACCACGACGATAAGCGCGATGGCGATCAGGGAAAGAATGGTTGCTGCCGGATTGAGGGTGCCGAGCGCCCGCCAGATGGCAGCGAGCTTCGGCGCCAGGGCAGCAGGTTCATGGGCGATGTCCAGCCCCAGGAGCTCCTTCGCTTGGCTGGCGAAGATGATGACGGCGATGCCGGCCGTGAAGCCGACCGTGACCGGCAGAGGGATGTATTTGACGTAGGATCCGAGCCGTAGGAAGCCGGCGATGATCATCATGAGCCCGGCCATGATGGTTGCCAACACCAAGCCGTCATAGCCTTGACGCTCGACGATGCTGGCGATCAGGACGATGAACGCGCCGGCCGGTCCGCCGATCTGAAAGCGGCTGCCGCCGAGAGCGGAGATCATGAAGCCGCCGACAATCGCAGTGAAAAGGCCTTTTTCCGGCGACAGCCCCGAGCCGATGGCAATGGCCATGGAGAGGGGCAGCGCGACGATGGCAACCGTGAGGCCCGCTATCGCGTCGGCTGCGAGATCCTTGCGGCCGTATCCTTCGCGTAGGAGCGTGACGAGCTTCGGTGTGAAAAGCTCTGCAAAGGTCGGAGATGTGTGCCGGAGTGGTCGAATAGGTGTCGGCGCCTCTATCACTCCACCCCCCTCCAACAAGGAGCAGCGGGATTGCCGTCCGCAGCGATCATGGTCTGATAGCGTCCCGCCCTCTGGGTCAGTCTTGAACGCGATGCCAATAGCAACGAACGTTTCGCCTCAAATCATGAGGCAAAATGCGTTGATTTCATTTGATCCGGATCTATGCCCTGCGGAAAGGTTACCACCGTGCTGAGCGGATAGCATTTGCGAACTGAAGGTCCGTGACGGAGAAACGCGTCGCCGCTGCGAACGGCGGCGCGTCTTTTGTTGGCGGCGGGATCATATCTTGGCGAACTTGCCTGCGGGTCCGCAGGACCAGCGCTTGACCGTCCATTGCGGATGCTCGTCGACCCACTTCGCGATCTCCGGCTGCGCGCGCATCATGCACTGCATCGGCGTCAGGCTCTCGGTGTCGTAGACGAGGCCGACATCCTTGCACTTGGTTGGTTCGGCGGTGAGGCAGGCGACTAAGGCAAGCTCGATCATCGTTGGACCCTTTTTTCTTGGCGTTGAGCGCTCCTCAAGCCAGGCGTTCCGGGGTCCCTAGTCGTTTGTTTCTTGTTGTTGGGATCGCATCGTTCGTCACGTACGGCGATCCATCCGAACGGAAGAGCCTATGCGAAGGTCCGCGCAGCCCCTACCAAGCAATTCAGATTTGCATTTCGGCTTGGCGTTTCCAGTGTATGGAATGCCGCAGCATCGAGCGCTTCGGGCGAGCCGGATGCCAGGCGGGTGGTGCGCCGATCGCCTTGCGACAACATCGCACCCGGCTTCTCCAATTCACCTCACAGTTTCCTCATTCTCGACAACGTCGATCTGCAACACGTCGACCGATAGAAACCCAGCGGGCACGAGGGGTTATCGGCTCGATCTACGATGTTGCGGGGACATTTCCGTTGAATCGCTCATGCGTTGCATCACTTGACGCTTCCACTTCGCGCACCTCTGTGGCCGCGGCCATTTCACCGGTTTCAGCGCTTCTGATCAGCGTCGCGTTTCTGCTCGCGGGCAACGGCTTGCAAGGAACGCTGCTGCCCATTCGCGCGAATATCGAACATTTCATTCCGCTCGAGCTCGGTCTGCTCGGCAGCGCCTATTTCGTCGGCTTCACCTTGGGCTGCATCCAGGGGGCGTCGGTCGTGCGGCGCGCGGGACATATCCGTGCCTTCCTCGCCATGACGTCGCTTGCGTCCATCGTGCCGCTGTTGCACGCGATGGAGATCAATCCGGTGATGTGGTGGGTGCTGCGCGCTTTTACGGGGTTCTGCTTCGCCGTGCTCTACATCGTGATCGAGAGCTGGCTCAACGCGAAGTCCGACAACACAACCCGCGGCATGGTGTTTTCGGTTTACACCATCGTGAATCTCACGGTGATCACTGCTGGCCAGATGATGATTGGCCTCGGTGATCCGCAATCGTTCGTCTTGTTCGGCGTCGCCTCCATTCTGGTCTCGCTCGCAGCGCTGCCGGTTGCATTCACGATTTCCACCACTCCACCTCCAGCGGAGTTCGTACGGCCGCGTCTCAAGAGGCTCTACGCAATTTCGCCGGTCGGCGTCGCAGGCTGCTTCGCGGTCGGTCTTGCAAACGGTGCATTCTGGTCCCTCGGTCCGGTGTTCGCGCAGAACCAGGGTTTGCAGGCCGCTGACGTGGGACTTTACATGAGCGCCGTTGTGCTGGGCGGTGCACTGGCGCAGTGGCCGCTCGGCCTGCTGTCAGATCGCACGGATCGGCGCATCGTCATGGTCGTTGCTGCGACAATCGCCGTGGTTGCTGCTGTTGCAGTCCTGTTCGTGCCGGCGGGAGATCGGGGTCTCATGATTGCCACGGGCGCATTGTTCGGCGCAGGCGCCTTTCCGCTCTATCCGCTGGCCGTCGCGCACGCCAACGATTTCGCTGAGCCGTCCGACTACGTGGAGATGTCGAGCGGACTGCTTCTTACTTACGGGATCGGCGCCGCCATCGGTCCGTTGATGGCCTCGCTGGCGCGTCATTACATGCAGTCGCCCTCGCTCTACGTGTTCACCGCGGGCGCCCATCTTCTTTTGATCGGGTATGTGATCTGGCGCATGACGCGGCGGCATCCCGTCGCTGCAGCTGATCGCGTGGAGTATGCGGAGGCTGTCATCGCTGCGCAGACGGTGACGAGTTTCGATCCGCTGAGCGTTCAGGCGGAGAGTGGTGTGCCCATAAAAGACGCCGCGTAGACGTGTTTTTGCGTTTCTGCGGCGATGCGAAAAATTGTTCTCCCTAGTTCGTGCACCCTAGGGTTGCCGGGGGCCTTGTCATACTTTTGCAACGGTTAATGCTCATCTCCGGACTATTACGTAAGTAGGGAACTCCTCCTATTCCCAAACCCAAGGTATCCCGCCACTTTTCGAGCGTGTAACGTTATGGTGTTCTCGTGGCTAAGGTTCATTAGCTCACGGCGCCACTCGGAAGTCTTCCTGAGGGACTTCGGCGGGAGGGGATATGTATTGCGTACTCTGTGACACGCCCGATCGCGCTTTCGCGCAAAAATCTTCCAATAGGCGCTTCCGGAGACCCTGGCCCTAAAGCTGGGCCGCTTTAGCGTTCCAAGGCGCTGAAAACGTTCACAAAAATCAAAAATCCGAACTAGCAGTACCAACATCCTTTGATGGGGGAGGATATGACTCGTTTTGCGTACACCACGACGCGACGCATCTTTGCCGTTTCGGTATCGGCTTCGCTCGCGTTCCTGCTCAGCACGACCGTTTCGCATCAGGCGATCGCGGCTTGCTCGGGTGCCGTTGGGGGCACCATCGTCTGCACGGACGATTCCGAGATCCCGTTCAATAACTCCGTCGATTTCTCGACAACGGGCGCCTCGTCCACCGATGGAAATTACACCGTCAAGGTAATGGCAACGCCGGGGAACGACGGCGAGGCCGTCGTCGAGAACTCCAATAACATCGCCGCGAGCCTGGATACGCTGAGCGCGGGGAACACGCAGTTTCGCGTGTACGGCATGAAGGGTTCGGACGCCTACGGGATCGAAGAGTGGCTTCTTGAGAACTCCGGATCGATTTCCGCATCTCACAAGGGTCTTGGCGAGGTCGCGGGTGTGTTTCTGCAGAACGATGCGGAGGCATGGACGATCGAAAACACCGGAACGATCTCGGTCCAGCGCGGCCCTCTGACGAACATCGCTGTCACGACGGCTGGTGCCATCACGGCAAAGGACGGATTCGGTACCACCGGCACGCTCGGCATCGCCGCGGGCATCTACAATAACGAGGAGGAAATCAGTGCGTTGAGAGTCGCGACACCCGGTTTCGATAACCCATCGATGATCGAGGCGTCGGCGACGGTCGAGCCCACGACAAGCGCGTTGCTGGCGTTCTTGTCGATCTCCCACGAAACGAGAACGGTATTGCCCTCGACGCCAGGAAGCTGGCCGCCGTAAAGCTCCTTGGCGACAAGGAACCACTCGCCGCTGTGAACAACGTGGTCGATGACCGGCGTCACCGTCGTCTTGGTTGAGCCCCCGGCACCGCCCAGGTTCGAGCGATTGGGATCCTTCTGCTTCATGCCAAGACCCGACGGCTGAGCGAAGCTGCCGTTGGAGCCCGTCGCGCCGACCGAAGCGAGACGCGTATCGATATGCTGTCCGACCGCCTGGTTCAGCGTAATGGCCGCCTGCTGCGTTGCGAAGTTGGTTTCCGGCTTCAGCTGTTCGCCCGCCTGGCGCACCTCGTCCTCCTCGGTGAGGTTCTGCACGGCGACCGCCAGATCATTGAGATCCGGATCGCTTCCGTCCGTTGACATCAGCCACCTCGACGATCGATGAGGGTGTGCCGTCGGGAGGAAGTGCACTGTGGGGCCGTGCTTTCGGTGAAACCAGTACAACGCGGCAGTCGAACTCGGTGCGCCCATGCGCGCCGGTGGAGGCTCCGTGCTGACGCCGGTCGCATCGTTGACCTACTCATATCTCGATCAGGACGGTTATACCGAGGCCAGTGGTTCTGGGATGGCGCTCGCCATCGACAGTCAGAGCAACGACTCGCTCGTGTCCGGCCTGGGTGTGAAGGCGTTGATGCCGATCGCTCACGATACGGTGCTCGAAGCGCGGGCCGTGTGGTTGCACGAGTTCTCGGACACGGCCCAGGTCGTGACCGCGAGCTTCGCGGCGGGCGGCGGCACTTTTACGGCCGCTGGCCCCGGGGTCGGGCGTGACTCAGCTGCACTCGGCGTCGGCCTGCTGGCCACGATCGGTGCCGAGTCCACCTTCCAGCTCAACTACGATGCCAACGTTCGCGAAGATTTCGTCGCGCATATCGGCTCGGCGCAGCTGACGGTTCGCTACTGAGCAGCAAGCTGAAGGCGTAGAGAAGAAAGCGCTGGCAAGGAACGGGGCGGGCTTAGACCCAACTGGTAGGATGCCCCCGTCGTTCTACTGGGTCTACACCACCGTTCTTTCCTTGCCCGAGCCGCCCGCGAAAGCGGGCGGCTCTCTTCTTTGGCTCCGCCGAACCAAAGCAGTCGCAACGGCGGTGTGCGGTGAGTGTCAGCGTGCTTTCGATGCCACTTTGCTCTCGATGGCATCCCAGATAAGAGCGGCGATATCGGCGCCGCCGAAGGCCTTCACTTGGCGGATGCCGGTTGGCGAAGTGACGTTGATCTCGGTGAGATAGCCGCCGATCACGTCGATGCCAGTGAAGATCAAGCCGCGGCGTTTGAGTTCTGGTCCGAGACGCGCGCAAATCTCGCGCTCGCGTTCGGTAAGCTCGGTTTTGGCGGCCGTGCCGCCGACGTGCAGGTTCGAGCGCGTTTCGCCGTCCGCCGGTACGCGGTTGACGGCGCCGGCATACGCTCCGTCCACCAGGATGATGCGTTTGTCTCCGGCGCGGACTTCTGGTCGATACTCCTGCACCATGAAAGGTTCGCGGAACACCGTCTGGAACAACTCGATGAGAGAGGCGAGGTTGGTGTCCTCTGGGCGAATGCGGAACACGCTTGCGCCGCCGTTGCCGTAGAGAGGCTTCAGGATGATGTCTTTGTGGGCACGCCTGAACGCCAGCACGTCGTCAAGGGAGCGTGTGACCAGCGTTGCGGGCATCAGGTCCAGGAAGTCGAGGACGAAAATCTTCTCAGGTGCGTTGCGCACATGCGCCGGATCGTTGACGACAAGCGTCTTCGGGTGAATACGCTCCAAAAGGTGCGTCGTCGTGATGTACGCCATGTCGAACGGCGGGTCCTGGCGCAGCAGGACGACATCCCAGTCCGCAAGGTTTTCGCGGCGCGCACTGCCGAGCTGAAAGTGCGCGCCTTCCTTGTCGACCACGCTCAGATCGTGGCCGCGCGCGAGTAGCTTGTCGCCTTCGAGTGCAAGATTGGGGGGCGTATAGTAGAAGATCTCATGCCCGCGCCGCTGGGCTTCGAGCAGAATAGCAAAGGTGCTGTCGCCGCGGATGTCGATGCGCTCGATGGGATCCATCTGGCAGGCAATGCGAAGCTGCATGGAGGTCTCTCGGGATTGGCTGGACTCGGGGCGAAGGATTAGCACGAGTTGGCTACGGGTGCGCAAGAACGGCCGGATCACCGGACCTGCGGTGCGGCTTCGTCACTTGCCCATGTGGTCCAGGGCCTTGCGCAGGGGTTCGAGCGAGATGGAGATCGGACCTTCAAGAGAATTGTCCATCTCAAGCACGAGGTACACGGATGCGGCCAGAGAGACCGCGCACAGGAAGGCTATCGTTAATACCGTGGCGTTTCGCGGTGCGAACAGCCCGTAGCAGAAGAAGATGAGGGCAAGCCAGAACACCAAAATTACGAGGAATGGTGTTGGCATGCTGCTGTCGAGATCGTCGACCAGGAACCAGCGAGTTTCTGCAATCTCGCTGCTCAAGTCGAGAGCCCGTTTCTGAATCCAGCGCTGACCTTCATTGGACGGCGTCAGGCCGCGAAGCTCGTCTTGGACCAGCTCGATGACGGCGAAGCCGCCCTGCTTGCTTACTTTCGGGCCGGGTTCAGACTCTGCAAGCTTCCGTTCGACGGTTGCGCGCAACTGCTTTCGCGCGTTGGACACCTCAGGGCCATAGTGCGCAAGAACGCGATCAAGAAGGACAAGTTTTGCCGTGGCGTGCCGGAACTCAGCATCTTTGTTGTCGAAGGATGTCTTGGCCGCATACATCAGCAGGCCAAGGATCACGGCCGCCAGCAGGGCGACGACGGCCATGAAGGCGTGCACGACCTCCTTCGAGGGACCGGTCAAGTTCTCCTTTGGAAGTGTGGGTGCGATGTAGGCAGCAATGAGCGTCGCACCGAATGTGCACGCAAGGACAGTGCAGAAGACCAGCATTGGCATCTTTCCGGCCCGACACTAACGACGGAAACAGCGCGCCCTACCAGCGCGGCCCCACGTAAGGCGGATCGAACCGCGCATCGGCGCAGCGTTCTCCGTTCCAATAGCGATACTTGCCGCAATTTGACGGCCTCGGCGGCGAGATCCAACCATAGACCGGCGGTTCATAGACGGCAGCCGGCGGTGGTACGACGCGTGCGACTGGGGGCGGCGGTGGCGGCGGAGGTAGGTAGTATTCCGGCGGATAGTAATAGTCGTCGTCTTCGTAATCGCGATACCAGCGGTCTCCGACTTCGACGGTCGCCGTCTCATGTTTCGAAGCCGCACCGGCGGTGGCAGGAAGGGCCAGGGCCATTCCCGAATTCGTTGAAAGGCCGACTGCGGTCAAGAGGCCGCACAACGGTAAGCCCCAGGTCATACGCATGGTACACTCCATGATCCCGGCACAGAGCATCATAGCCGGATCAATCGTGGGTGTCCTTGCCATTGCAATCCGCGTGGTGGTCTCGTGCCGTTAATCTTGACGGCTCATGACCACCACGCCGCGAGTCTCATGCAGAGCAAAAGGATGCTGAGCGTCGATCTCAGGCCTTTTCGTCGCCCGCCAGGACGTGACCCATCCACTCATCGAGGGAGATGTGTCCGGCGTTTTCGACAGCAGACAGCTCGTGCGGACGAAGGATGTCCTGCAGCCCGTCGATGCGCTTCCACTCGCAGAGCGGCGTTTCTGCTTGGGCGCGTGGCACGTAGCGAGACGCGGCGACTTTCTCGTAGCGATGGACGTAGCGCGGGCAATTCATCCAGACGTCTTCCACGGCGACCTTCACGACCAATTCCGCTTCCTTGAAGAGACCCAGCAACGGGCCCTCCCTCAGCACCTCCGCGCGGCCCTGAAGCCGCAAGCGGAACGGGCGATCGAAAGCGATGAAGAGGCAACCGATCTGCGGATGGGCGTTGATGTTGCCCATCGAGAAATACATGCCGTTGCCGTCGTAGCTCGGGAAAGCAATTGTCGTCGCATCGAGCACGCGGACAAAGCCGGGGTCGCCGCCCTTGTAGGAGACCGTCGGCCGTCCCTGGTGGTCGACCGTTGAGAGAAAGAACATGTCGCGGCTTTCGATGAAGGCGCGTGCCATGTCGTCGATCTCGGTCTTAGCCGCGATGGCTTCTACGCGGTCGGCCATCGCACGGCTCTCGAACGCGTCCTGAAACTCGCGATGCTGGGGCCCATAAAGGCGGCTCATGGGAGGCTTCCTCCGTTGTCTGTTTTGGATTTTTTGTCGGTTTTGTTCGGGGATCATACTAGCCGAAAAAAACTGATTGCCTATCGTGTCACCCGCGGGCAGTGGCCCCGTCCGCAGACGGCGGATGAAGAGGTTTTGCGCTCGAAGTCAATCGCAGCGTGCGCTCGCCGCACCATCATCCGCTCACTCGGCACCGGCCTCCGCGGGTACCGCATACAAAAAAGGATGCGATCGCGGGATCGCATCCTTGGGTTTGTCCGGTGTTGTCCGCGAGGATCGGACTATTTCTTGGCGACGAACTTGGCCTTAATGCTCTCGATGCCGTCCTTGAAGATGCCATCGATGACCTTGCGGGCCTCTTTGTCTTCCTTGCCGTCGGCCGGGTCGTAGGTGGCGCTCCAGCTCACGTTGATCTCGTCGAGGTCGTCGTCGTCGGGCGTCACCGAGAACTGCGCTTCATAGTTCTTCACCGGAAGCGGGCTTTCGATGATTTCGTAGCGGTAGCTCGTCGTGCCCGTATCGACGAGCTTCTCCTTGATCTTCCCGCCGTCCTTGAGTGTCAGCGTGCGGAACGTGGCGTCGCCTTCCTTGCTCTCATCGCAAGCGGCAACGGCAGGGTGCCAGTCCTTGATCGCGCACCAGCCGCCGATCTTTTCCCAGAGCGCCTTGCGCTCGGCTTCGGTCTTCGTCTCGTCGACATTGATCTCGAGCTTCTTCGCCGAAACGAGGCTTGCGGCGGAAGCGGTTCCGGCTCCTACGGCCACGGCCCCAGCGGCCAGCATCAGCGCGGCAATCGAAGTTCTCATCGTGTCTCCTCCAAGGGCCTCGTTCGGCATGCGTTTGTTACAGTGTAGCGTATAAGACATCACGGGTACGGACGGGAAGACCTGGCAATCACACATGTTCGTGTTTTAGTGTAGTCCGTCGTCGAACCAAGTCTGCTGTCAGAGCGCGTTTTCGAGATGGCGTGGCCAGCGGCGGCCTATCAGGAAGATAAGGTCGTAACCCTGCGCGTGGGCCTGGTAGCGGGGGTTCTGAGCGAGCCAAAGGCTCGCCGCGCGCCGGATGCGTGTGCGCTGGGCGGCGCTGATAGAGGCTTCCGCGGCTTCGAGCGTCGCACGCCGCTTGACCTCTACGAATGCGAGGCGCTGACCGCGAACGGCAATGAGGTCGATCTCGCCAAGCGGTGTCCTTTCTCTTCGCGCAAGGATGCGATAGCCACGCAACCGCAAAGCGAGAGCAGCCAACCATTCGGCCTGTCTGCCACGGCGATCCCGGGCTTGGCGCTCCTCCCGCCGTCTGTCTCCGTCCATCGGTTTGAGACGCGACGGCACCGTTTTCACCTGGGGTCGCGACGTTTCAATTCAAGCGCGAGATCGTACACCCGCGCCTTGGGTACCTTCAGCGTTTCGGACACCATGCGGGAGGCATCGCGGATGCTCAACGTCTCGAGAGCCCGCGCAAGGCTCGCTTCAATGGCCGCGTCGTCCACATCGCCGGCAGCGGGTGGTCCCACCACGATCACGACTTCGCCTTTCAATGCCTCTTCTGCCGTGTCACGGGCGAGCGTCGAGAGCGAACCCCGGCGGACCTCTTCGTGCAGCTTGGTCAACTCGCGCGCGACGGCTGCTTCGCGGTCGCCAAGCACGTGTGCGAGGTCGGCCAGTGTCGCGGCGGTGCGTGTGGGGGCCTCGAAGAAAACGAGCGTTCCGGGAACTGCCGCCAGCTCCGCCAGACGTGTTCTGCGCGCGCCTTCCTTGGCGGGAAGAAATCCCGCGAAAAAAAAGGCGTCCGTCGGCAATCCGGACACGGTTAAAGCGGTGAGCGAGGCAGATGGTCCGGGCACGGAGACGACCGCATGGCCATGCGCCGCAGCCTCGCGGACGAGCTTGAAGCCGGGATCGGACACCAGGGGTGTTCCCGCGTCGCTGATAAGCGCCACGACCTTCCCGTCGGCGAGCTCATTCAGGATCCGAGGCCGCTGCTCCTCGGCGTTATGCTCATGATAGGGGCGAAGCGGCGCGCGGATCGCATAGTGCGCAAGGAGGGTGCGGCTGTGGCGCGTGTCCTCGCAATAAACCACGTCGGCGCGGGCCAGCGTTGCGATGGCGCGAAGGGTCATGTCGGCGAGATGTCCGATCGGTGTAGCGACGAGGTAAAGACCCGGAGGGTGCGGCAGCGCAAGCTGGCGTTCGAGCTCGAACGATGCACGCCCTGCGATCGCAGCCGCATTTACCATCGCAATTTCAGAAGTCTCGTCGTTCATCATTCCGCCTGTAACGGGGACTAGTGTGATGATCGAGAAATTCGCCATCATTGGCGGCAAGGTGCCAAGCGAATTTCTCGGTCTGAATCACACTAGCCAATCATAGACTTGGTAGTGTCCCTTTGATTCCGAAGTTCGCTCGGTCCCTAGGAACGAACTGAGGCGAACTTCGGAATCGGGACACTACGGTCCCCCAGCACCAAGTCGCGGCCCCTTTCTTCGCGCCTTTCGTGGTGGAAAATCCAGGACATATTGCTAACGCCGTGACACAATTCACTTCACCCTGCCGGTCGCGCCCTGTAACCAGGGCGCTCAAAACTGCGCGAGGCCGCCCATGGCCGCGAACGTTGAGAGAGATCGCTGCCGACATGGTCATGGTGCTTCCCGCGTGACGACGCTGTTTCGCCGCCCGCAGAGGATCGCAAACAGGACCGATGCCGGACCCGCGGTGCGCGGGCGGGGCTGGGTGTCCGCACTTCGCGCTCGTGTCCGTTGTGTCTGCTCTCTTGCCGCCGTTGCCATCGCCGGTTCTTTGGTTGCCGCCTGCGCCACGAATCTTGGCGGGGCCAATCCGACTTCGGCGCTGAGCGAGCAGAAGCCACCGGTTGAGGATGGCAAACCGAAAAAACCAGTTCGCATCGGCATGCTGCTTCCCGTCTCGGGTTACGGGCCGAATGCGATCACGGCGAAGGGGATGAAGCAGGCGGGTGAACTCGCTCTCTTCGAGCTCGACAATCCGCTCGTCCAGCTCATCGTCAAGGATGACAAGGGGTCGCCTCAGGGTGCGGCTCAGGCGGCGCAAGAGGCTATCTCCGAGGGCGCGGAAATCATTGTTGGACCGCTGACTGGAGCCGCTGCATCCGCTGTTGCGCCGGTTGCGCGCAAGTCCAATGTTCCCGTGCTCACCTTTTCCAACGATCGGCGCGTTGCGGGCAATGGCGTCTATCTCATGAGCGTGCTGCCCGAGCAGGAGATCGAGCGGGTCGTCGCTTACGCCGCTGTCCGTGGCAAGAAACGTTTCGCGGCGTTGGTGCCGGATGACGCCTACGGCCAAGTGGTCGAACCTGCTTTCCGACGCGCGGTCGAGCGCAGCGGCGGTACGGTGGCCGGCGTCAGCCGCTACCCTCTCGAACCCAACGCCATGCTGGCGCCGGTCCGTGCGCTTGCCGACGAGGTGAAGCAAAGTGCGGATTCGGCCGTGCCGATCGATGCTTTGCTCGTGGCGGCAGGAGCCGAGATGCTGCCGCAGATCGATCCGATCCTGACCTATGCGGGTATCAGCAGCGACCGGCTTCAGCTTCTCGGAACGGGCGGTTGGGATACGCCCAATGCCGGCCGTAGTCCGGCGTTTGTTCGCGGCTGGTATCCTGGCCCCGATCCGCATGGCTGGGCGGATTTCTCTCAGCGCTTCACGCGATCGTTCGGGCAAGCGCCGCCGCGGCTGGCGAGTCTGGCCTACGACGCCGTCAGCGTCGCCATCACGTTGTCCTCGGCGGAGCCGGGACAGCGGTTTACGGTCGAGGCGTTGACGCGGCCCGCCGGGTTCACCGGCGTCGATGGCAGCTTGAGATTCCGCGCCGATGGGCTGTCCGAGCGTGGGCTTGCCGTGCTCGAGCTTCAGACGTTCGGGGGCAATGTGCTCGATCCACCGCAGGCTGTTCAGCCTCCGGATGGGCGGGTGTCAGCGGCGGGCGCCCAATAGCGTCGAACGAAGATCAGGCGGCCGTAAGGACCCGGTTTTTGGGCCGGGTGGCGGCGTTGGTGCGTGACAGGGCGAGCAGGGCTTCGATGGAGGTGTCGAGCGCGGCCTGGGTGTTGAGCTGGTGCACGCCTTCGCCCTGGAGGGCGGCATAGGTCATCAGCGGGCGCACATCGTCGCGAATGCGGTCCAGCACATACGATAGGGCATCCAGCTGTTCGCCGGCGGTCTCGTGCAGCGCGACGGCGGCAGTTGCGCCGGTGCCGACGGCCGTCAAAGGCTCCGTGGCGAGACTCCAGGCCTCGATCTCTTCAAGGCGGTCTTCCTCTCGTGCGAGGATCGGGGAACTCTGCCGTGCCTGAGCGGCTACAACCTCTCGACGTGAAGAAATTGCGGGACCGATAGCCGCGCGTGCGGACTCGGTTGCCCGGGCGGCGCGTTTGCGGATCTCGCCAGCCGCTTTCGAAACCCGCTCGGGCAGCCGGCGCGTTTCGTCAACGACGAAGAAGATGAAATCTTCGAGCCAGAAGGGACCTGGCGGGTTTATGCGGAATCCCAGCATTCAAAGTTTCCGTGTGCTGTAGAGTCAACGCAAAAGTCGCGACCGCGCTTTGCGGCGCAGATGGCTTTCGCAGCGTTTCGGTGGGCGCTGGAAAGCTGAGCTTATTCGCTGCGTTATGCAAGTCTGTTTCGTGCCGTATGGTTTTTCGCAACATACAACTTCTGGAAATTGATACTGAAAATGGAGAGCTAATTATTCGTTAATGCGAAAATTCGGATGACCGGCGATGTGGACACGAACGGTGCCCACCGCCGTTCACTTGCCTGAAACGCCCGAGGCTCCGTTCGGTTCGCGTCCCCATGAGGTCGGGACGACCGTCGACGATGCGCCGGCAGGTCGACGGCCCGGTCGCGTCGTGACGGGGGCGCCGTCTTGGCGGGCGTTGCGGGTCGAAGTGGGGCCGCGATAGCGGTAGTGCCCCGTGATCTCGTTGACGAACAGGGCGTCCTCCAACTGCGGTCCCCAAGCGCGGTTGTGCACGATCATCGGGCGTCCAGATGGTGCGATCACCGAGGACACCATGGCGATGTGCGCCTGGCTGCGCCGGTTCTGCGGACGATGGTAGGTGACGATGTCGCCAGGACGATAGTCTTCCGGGAACGAGGTGACGGGCAGGCTTTCGCCTTCCTTTGCGAAAAAGCGGCGCAGAACTTCCGTGCGCCGGTGGTCGATGCTGGTATCCCCGGAGCCCGTACGTGCCTCATGGACAAGGGGTTGAAGATCGATGCCCAAGGCACGGTAGGCGCGAATGACAACGTCGGTGCAGACGCCGAACAGCGGGTTCACGTCTCCCATGGGAAAGGGAATAGTGCGGTAGGCATCGTTGTAGATTACGAAATTTGCGACCTGAGTTTCCGCTGCGGCGGCGAGGCGAAGACCGAATTCCTCGGCGCTCGATGAAGGGTCAATGGGGATCGGGGTTTTCGCAACGGACTGCGTGCCATTCTCGATCGAGCAAATGCCGGGGAGTATTAGGTTGCCCTCGTCATCCGCTTCGTAGGCGTCGATGAGGTCTGGGCCGGCCGGCCGGATGCTGCCGGGGGGTACCGGAGACGGGGCCAGCATAACGAGGTCCGTCCTGGCTGCGCGCGAAAGGGTCAATTGCGATTGTGCTGGTGCCAGCTCAGTCATTCGCACGGGCCGCTGTTGCAGATCAGAAGTGGCCGGAGCTTTTATCGGCTGACCCAGCCGGACTGGAACGAGCGGCACACCGGCTGACCTCGCAACCTGCTGTTCGGGTGGAATGCCGCTGACCGCTGCCAAGGTGGCCAAATCAGGCGTTGTCTCGCGCACGATTGGGGCTGGTCCGAGCACCAGTGGGGCGCTCACTGAGCCAGGGCGTACCGGCGAAAGCTCCGTCTCGGGGGCTGAAACGGCAACGAGAAGGGACTGCAAGGTGCGTACCGACTGGTGGACAACCATCGCGGACGCCACCAGGAGGAAGGGCAGGAAAAGCAGGGCCAGCGCTTCACGTTCGTCATGCGAGTAGGGCAGAGCGAGCGAGCGGATGTCTGCTCTCAGGCGGCGCAATGTCGGCCTGACGTCATAGTCTGCGAGGCGATGAGCGAAGCTTGTCACGCCGGCGCGGGTGCGCTGGACCAGGGCCGAGCTTGCGCGTGCGAGGCCCGCCAGTTTCTTCTGAGCGTTATCTAGGACGCCGTCCAACGGGACGGGCTCATGGGAGAGCTGGTGGACGCGCACCGGCATCGCCGCCACGCTGCTCGGGCGGGCCCTTGCCTTCGGCTTTGGCTGGCGTGGCTTCTTCACCTCGAGAGCCCGATAAAAGTACGGGAAATCAATACGTGAACTTTACGCGATAACCCAATGTCTCACCATCGGAAAAATTAGTTTACGTACCATTTGCGGCGGTTTCGTTGCTGGCAAGTCCCACGCGTTGTCGGATCTGCAACGCATCCACTCCGGCCTCCCGCAGCGAGCGCAGGGATGTATCCCTGGCGCTCTTGGAGAGCTTGTTGCCCTGCCCGTCCGTCAAGAGCCGGTGGTGATGATAGATGGGCTCGGGGAGGCCAAGGATCGCTTGCAGCAGGCGGTGCAGGCTGGTGGCAGCGTAGAGATCGCGGCCCCGGGTGACGTGAGTTACGCGCTGGCGTGCATCATCGACTGTGACTGCGAGGTGGTAGCTTGCCGGAACATCCTTACGCACAATGACCGCATCGCCCCAGTCGGCGGGGTTCATCTCGATATGCTGGGGGTGGCCCGCACCATCCAGCTCGGTGAAAGTGACGGTGCGTGCGCCGGTAATTCTTTCCAGCGCGTCGAGCGCGCGGTCCATGTGGATGCGTAGCGCGAACGGCTCGTTGCGTGTGAGGCGCACGGCCACTTCCTCTTTCGGAAGGTTCTTGTGCAGACCGGGATAGAGCGGTGTGCCGTCGGGATCTGTGAGATGCGGATTGAGCTCGGTGGCTTCGCTGATTTCGGAGCGCGTCGCAAAGCAGGGATAGAGAAGTCCCAGCTTTAGCAACCAGTCTGAGGCCGCGCTGTAGGTGGTGAAGTGCTCGCTCTGCCGCCGCACGGGCTCTTCCCATTCGATGCCGAGCCATCGGAGATCTTCAAAGATCTGGGTCACGTACTCTTCGCGGCAGCGGGTGGTATCGATGTCCTCAATGCGGACGAGGAAGCGGCCGCCGAGGTGCTGAGCCATATCGAAGCCGACCATCGCCGAGAACGCATGGCCGAGGTGAAGCTCGCCGTTGGGGCTCGGCGCAAAACGCAGCACAGGTCTCGCACTCATAGAGAGGGCTTTCTCTCGCAACCCATCAATCGCATTGGCCCGTGCGCCCTGCGCCCGGCGAATAGGTGGGCGCTATTGCTTCCACGATCGGGTCGTAGATATGCCGTTCGGAAACCGGATAGAGCAAGGCCCAACTGTTGATCAGCCTCCCATCGCAGGTGAAGCTCACGCGCTCATAGAAGTGCGTGTCGCCACGTGTGCCGGACAGCACGAAAAAACGCTTTTTCATGGGGGCATAGTCGATTTCTGCGCCCTGGTAGCTTTCGGATAGGATTTGCGCGCGATACTCGGCCAACGTGGCGTCCGAGTCATTCGGAAACGCGCCAACGAGGAGGCGCGCGCCTCCATCGTGGGAGATAAGAACCTGGCCATCCAGGGATGGCGTTCCTTGGCGCTCGGTAAAGACCGATCCCGGGTAAGCGATCTCAAATCCGTACCGCTCGTTCGAGATTGTTTGCCATTGCTTGAGTTTCGCCCCGGCATGAGCGGCGGATGCGGCAGTGCCGGCGATCCACGCAGCAACGAACATCAACAACAACGATGTGCTGCGACCTTTCCTGATCTGCCTCATACGCCCCTCCATGCACACAAGACGTTTCCTTCTGAAGCACTTCACCCTACTTTGAGCGGTGCGTGTCGAAAAGCGTGGAGCGTGCGAGCATCGTGCAGAAGGCAACTCGTCCACACAAAGCAAAGCCCATCAAGCCGCGGACGATAGAAACGATCGCCGACATTCGTGCCGGCGCGATTGCGTTGAGGAAGGTTTGCCCGTCGATGCGGCGCATTCACGACCTCGTCGGCGATCCGCCGTTGCGCCGTAACGCGTCGGGTTTTGTCGGGCTTGCGCAAGTCGTCGTCGGTCAGCAGCTCTCGATTGCGAGTGCGGCTGCCATCTGGAAGCGTGTGGTCGTTGCCGTCGACCCGTTCGATGCGCCGACGCTCCTAGCGCAGAGCGATGCAACGCTCAGGGGCGCTGGGCTCTCGCAAGGAAAGGTCCGGACGTTGCGGGCTGCGGCCGAAGCCGTCCGGTCCGGTGCGCTTCGGCTCGACGAACGACAGTCGGACGAAACCTTACGGGAGGCGTTGCTCGGCATTACTGGCATCGGTCCCTGGACGGCGGACATCTACACGATGTTCTGCCTCGGACACGCGGACGGGTTTGCACCCGGTGATCTCGCGCTTCAAATCGCGGCGCAGCGTGCATTGGACCTCGATTGCCGCCCATCCGCGCAGGACCTCGTCGAGATCGCCGAGCGCTGGAGACCGTGGCGTGGCGTGGCCGCCCGGCTCCTTTGGGCGTTCTACGTCCACCGGGCCTGAAGCGGGATTGTCATCCGATTGGCGATTTCGCCCGTATTTTGAGGAGTATCGCAGCGATGACCGACAAAAAGTTCCCGTAGAATCCTGGAGCTTCACAGAGCTGACATGCGTCGCTAGTATCCGCACCCGAAAGCGGGGGTGACGCCCCGATTCGTCGAACCGACTGGAAGCAAGCTTGTGAATGCTCATGCTGCCACGCCGGACTCGTTCCCGGCACTGGTTCTCAACGCCGACTTCCGGCCCCTGAGCTACTACCCGTTGTCGCTCTGGAGCTGGCAGGAGTCGGTGAAGGCCGTATTTTTGGATCGCGTCAACATCGTCTCCGAATACGACCGCACGGTCCGGAGCACGAGTTTCGAGATGCGGCTACCGAGCGTCGTTTCGCTCAAAACCTACGTCAAGCCAGCGCTTTATCCGGCCTTCACGCGGTTCAACGTGTTCCTGCGCGATCGCTTCTCGTGCCAGTACTGCAGCTGCCGCGAAGATCTGACGTTCGACCATCTGATCCCACGCTCGCGTGGCGGTCAGACGCGGTGGGACAATGTCGTGACAGCGTGCGCCCCCTGCAATCTCAAGAAGGGCGGCGCGATGCCGTGGGATGCCGGCATGCGCCCTTACCAGATGCCGTACCGGCCCACGGTGTTCGAGCTGCACCGGAACGGCCGACTGTTCCCGCCCAACTATCTGCACGATAGCTGGCTCGATTATCTCTATTGGGATACCGAGCTCGAGCCGTAGGCAGCGTTCCAATCCTGTTCCGCAAGTTTTTCGAAGATCGCCCGGTCAGACTGCGCGTCCTTTCGATGCTGCGCGAAGAAAAAAGGCCCCTCTTGCGAGGGGCCAAGATTGGAAGGTCTAACGAACATCGTGCCTGGAGCGCGGCTTAGGCGGCGCGCTTCTCGGGCTTTGCGCAGAGAACACGGGCGATGGCTTCGACGGCCTTGCTCCAATCGGCTGCATCGGCGGTTGCCGTTTCGGCGCCGAAGGCGCGGATGGCGTCCGTTGCCGTTCCGCCGTCGCGGAAAAAGCGAGCGCAGGACTGGCGCGCAACGCCGACAGCCTGATGCCATTGCATGGGATTGATGTGCTCGGGGATCATCGATCGCTCCTGATATTCAACTGTTACGCAAGAGAGTTTCGGCAAGCACACCAGCGCTCTTCAGTGCCGCTACGCGCGACCGGTACATGCGGCACCAACTGGGACTGATGTCAGGTGTCCGGTATGCTTGCCTACTCGTTGGAAGCCGATCGTCTGGCTTCCCAATCTCACGGCCGAAATACGCAAAACTTCGGGTTCGGCCTGTTCCCGTGTTATTCAGCGCTGCCGTCCGTTGCCGGGTCGTAGTTGCCGTCTCGCGCACTCTCGAGCACGGCACCGATCACGTCATGCAACGAACGCCATACATTGTCTTCGCAGGGCATAGACTTTACTCACTCTCACTGCCCTCGATCGTTCTCTCGCTTTCACGCACACGCTTTGCCGCGAGCCAACGAGCAGCCTCCGCTGGAGGCGCCGAGGATTTGAACTGGGGCGCGAGCCGCTCCGAGATACGCGAGACCTTTTGGGCCCGGGCGGCTCGCTTCATTCTTTCGAACACGCCGGCGAGCGTGCTCTTGGGGGATGATGCTGGGGGATACGCTGACGCAACACTACGCGGTACGCATGGACGCAACTGGGTACGCAACTTTTCGGTACGCAGGACTAGGGAACGCAAGACTGGGGTACGCAGCACTTCGGTACGCAACTCTGGGGTACGCTTACGCAACGCAACGGCACTCGGTACGCAATTGACGCAACGCCTACTCGAAGGGTTCCGGCTAGCGGAACGGACTCTTGTTGATAACCTTTGGAAGGAGTGTTGATGCTCTTTCCTGTCTTCGAAAACTTTGAATGGGGCAGTACCGGGAGAGACAGTCCAGGCTGCGCCGATCACAAGGCGCTCGCGCTGATCACTCCGATTGGACACACCCTCGTTCGCCATTTCCTCCCTACGCGGTACGCTCACACCATAAGTTCCTTTTGTGTTCCGCGAATGAGAACACTTAACCGTGACACTGTGGCCACGCGAGGGCGCAAAGTTGGCTGGCCGGAGATATGATCTTGACTTGATGCGACACTGCCACATGCGACGTGCGCAAGAGCTTACGGCGGCTCGATAATTGTTCGAGCACTATCGCTTGTTGATAACCTGAGTGCTTGAAATGACTCTGGTTTCAGGTTCGGGCGAATGCCGCGAGCGAGGCGGCTTTCAGCGCGCCGGTGAACGCGAGCAGCGACGCGATCACGTTCCAGCCTGCGAGCGATAACCCCATGAATGTCCAGGCGGCTTGGTCGCATCGGACGACGTGGGTTTCGGAGAGCCCATTCAGGAGATCGGACGCCGACGTCGGGAGGGTCTGAGCCGTCGCGCACGTGTCGGGTCCAGGCCAGAATTTCCATTCCACGCCCGCGTGATAGACGCCGAGGCCGGCATTGGCGAGGAAGGCAAGGGCGACGGCGAAGAAGATCAGCGCCGCAAGGCGCGGCATTTCCGAAACGAGCGCCATGCCGATGAAGAGCGCGGGGATCGCAGCGTAATACGCGTAGCGCTGCATCAGACACAGCGGACAAGGCGCCAAGCCGCCCAGATACTCGAATGCGAGCGCCCCCAGAATGATGCCGGTTGCGAAGAACAGGGTCAGTCCGCCGTAGCGATAGGCCGCGCTCTTCTCGGGGGAGTCGGACGACAGCATCATATTTACGCTCCGCAGCGGCGTTTGGCCGGTCAACTAGAACACATACTTGATGGAGACGAAGCCAAGTACAAGCAGAACCACGAAAATCGTGGTCAGCAGGCTCAGGCGCTTTTCAATGAAGTCGCGGATGGGTTCGCCAAAGAAATAGAGGAGGCCGGCAACCAGGTAGAACCGCATGGCCCGCGCGATGACGCTCGCCAACATGAACTCAAGCAGCGGCATGTGGGTCACGCCCGCGGTGATGGTCAGCACCTTGTAGGGGAAGGGCGTCATGCCTTTGATGATGAGAATCCAAACGCCCCACTCGTTGAACCAGTGCTGGAAATCGGCGAAGCCCTCGGACTTGCCATAGAATTCCAGAATGGGGCGGCCGATCTGCTCGAAGAAGAAGTAGCCGATCGCGTAACCCGCGACGCCGCCGATGACGGACCCGATGGTGGCGACGGTTGCGTACCACCAAGCCTTGAGGCGGTTGGCCAGCACCATCGGCACCAGCATGACGTCCGGCGGGATGGGGAAGAACGAGCTTTCGATGAAGGACACCCAGAACAGGGCGTGAGGCGCGCGCTCGTCGCTGGCCTTTGCCATCACCCAATCGTACAACCGCCGCATGATGTCGGTGCTCCCCGGAAACGCCACCGGCGTGCTTAGTGGCAGCGGGGCCGGTTGTCTATCGTGGCGACGCCGGATGTGTGGCGGGCTCGAAGCTCGCGGAAAGCTCGAGCACGAGACTGTTCAGAATGAAGCGGCCGCTTCCGGAGGCCCGGATGCGGCCAAGTCGCGCGCCGTATGCAGCGGCCGGCACGAGGCTGGGTAGGAGACCAGGCCCGAGGCAGGCGCGGATCTCGTCGAGACCTTCAGGCGTGATGTCGGGCGCCGGCAGGCGCTCGATCAAGCCCTGCTCGATCAGCTTGGACACGACGAATGCTCGGGGCACCAGACCGCCGATGCGTGCGAGCCGGTCCAGGTCGATGCCCTCTTCGAGGCGCAGTCCCATCAGCAGCATTTCGTCGGCGCGGGCTTCGGGCGACAGTTCTTCCGTTTCCGTGATACCGTGTCCGGCCTTTTCCACGCGCGCCAGCCAGCGCTCGGGACTGCGTTCGGTCGAGGTCGCGAGGTGGCCCGTTGCCGTTTCGATGCGGCCATGGGCGCCGGGGCCAATGCCGGCGTATTCGCCATAGCGCCAATAGAGCAGGTTGTGGCGGCTTTCCTCGCCGGGACAGGCGTGGTTCGAGATCTCGTACTGGCGCAGGCCCGCCTTCGCTGTCAGCTCCTGCGTGGCCTCGTAGAGATCGTGTGCGGCTTCGGCTGGCGGGATGACGAGACGACCCTTTGCGTAAAGATCCGCGAAGCGCGTCTCGGGCTCGATGGTGAGCTGATAGAGCGAGAGATGGTGGCCCGCGATTTCGAGGGCTTCGGATAGCTCCGTACGCCAGCCGGACAGAGTTTGCTCGGGGCGGGCGTAGATGAGATCGAAGGAAAACCGATCGAAGGTTCGCCGCGCGATCTCGATCGCAGCTTTCGCTTCATCGACGGAGTGGATGCGGCCGAGGCGCTTCAGATCCGCGTCGCGCAGGGACTGTACGCCGATCGAGACGCGGTCTACGCCTGCCGTGCGGTATCCCGCGAAGCGGGCCGCTTCGACGCTGCCTGGATTGGCTTCAAGTGTGATCTCGGCGTTTGGATCGACTGGCCAGAGGTGCGCGATGTGGTCGAGGATTGCGCCGACCGTCTCGGGTTTCATCAGCGACGGCGTACCGCCGCCGAAGAAGATCGAGCTTACGGTCCTTGGGCGAGCTTCGCGTGGCGCATCGGCGATGAGCGCCGCGACATGGTCCAGCTCGCGTTTGTAGGCCGCGAGATACCGCGGCTCGTCCCAGCCGCCGAAGCGCACATGGCTGTTGAAGTCGCAGTACGGACATTTCTGCGCGCAGAAGGGCCAGTGGATGTAGACGCCGAAGGCTGGCTCGTCCTTGTTCACGCGCTCAACTCGTTACGTTTTGTATTCACTTGCTTGCCGCAAGGAGGGCACGCGCGATGGTGCGCCAGCGCGGCTCCGCGTCTGGAACGTTGGCCGAAGCCATTGCCGTTTCAAGGGCGGCGAGGAAGGTGGCGAGATTCTGGGGCTTCCATACGGTGCCGTGGCGGGCGTGGTCTTCGCGCAGGCTGGTGATGAAGCGCACCAGCTCGGCCTGTGTCGACAGATTGCGGGCGGCGGCGTCGAGGGCTTCGATGTTGCGGCCGGACATTTGTGTCGATGCGTTGGTCGGCACATGCTCGAGGCAGTCGCGCTTGAACGCCTCGAAAGCGCGCGTGCGATGGGAAATCGCGTATTTCGCTGCCGGCTCCATCTCGCCGAAGGTGCGCGTGTCGCCGTCGGGCACGAACATCGGATCGTAGCCGAAGCCATTGCCGCCGCGCGCGGGCCAGACCAGCGTGCCAAAGACTCGGCCTTCGAACAAGCGGGACTCGCCGGTGGGCCAAGCGAGGCAGATGACGGAGATAAAATTCGCGCGGGGTGGCGGACCCTTCCACGCGTCCTTTTCGGCCAGCGCGTCATGAACGCGCTGCATGGCGAGCGCGAAGTCCTTGCCCGGCCCGGCCCAGCGTGCCGAATAGATGCCGGGATCGCCGCCAAGTGCTTCGACTTCAAGGCCGGAGTCGTCGGCGAGCGCGGGAAGGCCTGAACCCGTTGCGGCGGCGAGGGCCTTTAGGCGCGCATTGCCTTCGAATGTCGGCTCCGTTTCCTCTGGCTCGGCGAGTTTCAAATCTCCAGCCGAGATGGCATCGAAGCCGTAAGGCGCGATCAGCTCCTTGATCTCCCAGACCTTGCCAGGGTTGTGGCTGGCGACGACGAGGCGGCTGCCCGGATCGAGTTGTTTCATGCCTCAAACCCCCAGATGCGCGGTTCGGCGAACTCCACGGAGTTACCGGCGGGATCGCGTACGTAGATCGAGCGGCCGCCGTTCGGCCACTCGAAGTCCGCTTCGATTGCGAGCCCCATGTCGTCGACGAGGCGGCGGCGCCAGGTGTCGATACCCAATGGATTTGCGGAGAAGCAGACATGGCCTTCGCCGCTTGCGCCGTGGGTTGGAACGGGCAGAGAGCCACCAGCGGGTTTCCGTGTGGCATCGGGATTGAAGATGAGCAGCATTTGATTTTCGAGCTTGAAGAAGATGTGTCGTCCCTCGGCTCTGGCGTAAGGCGTGAGACCAAGGAGGCGGCCGTAAAAGTCTTCGGCGGCCGCCAAGTCCTGCAGGTAGATCACGGTTTCCAGAACAGAAGGTGCGTTCAATTCAGGGCCCATAGGAAGATTAGCGTGGCTAGTGCCCCGAGGACCGTTCTGCCGGCGTGCAGCCAGCCCCAGCTCTCGATCAGGGCTCGCGATCCTGGGCCGGCGGAGTCCAGCGGCGTGGTCTTGAGCTTGTTGTTGGTCGGCATGATGCCGATCAGTGTGTAGGGCCAATTGGCGAAGAGTACGAGCCCGCCGGCCAGCCAGCGCCAGTCGCCGTACGTCCACCAGGCAGCCGTGCCCAACAGGAACCCCAGAATTGCGAGGGGAGCTTGCATGGCAAGGCCACGATCATAGCTCGGCTGCCATTCCGCCAGCAGGGCTCGGTCATCCAACTCCAGGCGGGCATGTTGCTCGGCGAAATTCAGGTAGAACGCTGCGCCGGTGAAGAGCGCGGCGGTCGTCAACGCGAGGTGCCCGAGCAGCATGGCGTGCTCCTTCGACAAAGTGGGCAGCAGGCGACGGAGCAACCGGCAGCAATGTTCTGAGCGAATTTCTCGATCATCACACTACCAAGTCTATGATTCGAGTGTCCCTTATGGTTCCGAAGTTCGTTCCGGTGTCTGGCCGCGAACTTCGGAACTGGAACACTCGGGCCCGTTGCCTTCTGCCTTCCTCAGGCCACCGTCAGCTTCTGCAGCTCGACCAGCTCGGCGATGCCCTTGCGTGCAAGCACCATGAGCTGATCGAAGCTCTCCTGGCTGAAGGCAACCGTCTCGGCGGTGCCTTGGACCTCGACAATGCCGCCGGCACCCGTCATCACGAAATTTGAATCCGCGTCGGCGGCCGAATCCTCGGCATAGTCGAGATCGAGGACCGGGGTTCCCTTATAGAGACCGCACGACACGGCGGCGACGTGGTCGCGCAAGACGCCATCCTTCACCATGTCGCGCAATTTCATCCATTGGATGCAGTCGTGAAGTGCGACCCAGGCTCCGGTGATTGCGGCTGTCCGCGTTCCGCCGTCGGCCTGGATGACGTCGCAGTCGATGGAGATCTGGCGCTCACCGAGCTTTGGCAGATCCACGACCGCACGAAGCGCACGCCCGATCAGGCGTTGAATTTCCTGGGTGCGTCCCGACTGGTTGCCCACGCTCGCCTCGCGGCGGGTGCGCTCGCTGGTGGCACGCGGCAGCATTCCGTACTCGGCGGTGACCCAACCACGACCTTGCCCCTTGAGCCACGGAGGAATCCGTTCTTCCAGGCTTGCCGTGCACAGCACGTGTGTGTTGCCGAATTTGATAAAGCAGGATCCTTCGGCGTGCATCGAAACCGCGCGTTCAAGTGAAACGCGGCGAAGCTCGCCTGACTGGCGTTTGGACGGGCGCATGTCGGCTCTGTAGATTGTTGCGGAAACTAAAAAAGGGACCCGGAACGAAAAGTACCGTCATCCCCCTTTTTCTCTGGTTGGCGCGACCGTAAGGGAGGGGGCATTCCGGATCAACCACAATTCCAATCCGGGGCCAACTAGCCGGGCTAGGTCAAGGCGCCGCGCATGCCTGGGCTGGACCCCGAATTCCCCTTGGTTGGAGCAAGGTCTTGCATTGACGAATAAGTCCGCCATTTTTAGGCTCTTTCCGGCGCCGATGCCCAAGGCCTGAGCACCCCATGTCCGAACCGCAATCCGAAATCAAAAAGCTCAGCGAACGGTCGCGCGCGATCCTGCGGCAGATCGTCGACAGCTATCTTGCGACGGGTGAGCCTGTCGGCTCTCGCAATCTCTCCCGCGTCCTGCCGATGGCCCTGTCCCCCGCTTCGATCCGGAACGTCATGAGCGATCTCGAACACGCGGGTCTCATTTACGCGCCGCACACCTCGGCGGGCCGGCTGCCTACGCAGTCTGGGCTCAGGATGTTCGTCGATGGTCTCCTCGAAGTCGGAGATCTGAGCGAAGAGGAGCGGCGCAAGATCGAGGCTCAGATCGCGGTCAAACGCACGAAGTCTCTCGACCAAGTTCTGACCGAAGCCGGAGAAATGATCTCCGGACTGTCTCACTGCGCCGGCGTCGTGGTCGCGGAGAAGCAGGTCGCGCGGCTCAAGCATATCGATTTCGTGCCGATCGAGCCGACCAAGGCGCTCGTCGTCCTGGTTGACGAGGATCAGAACGTCGAAAACCGTCTGATAGACATTCCGGCGGGCTTGCCGCCGTCGACGCTCGTCGAAGCGGCCAACTATCTCAACGCGCACATTCGAGGGCTGACCCTCGCCGAGGTGCGGGCTTCCATGGAGGCCGATCTCGGGCGGGCGCGTGCGGAGCTCGATAAGCTCACTCAGAAGGTGATCAAGGCCGGGCTTGCGGAATGGTCGGGCACGGTCGACGATCGCAAGAGCCTCATCGTGCGGGGGCAGGCGAACCTGCTCAAGGATCTGACGGCGATCGAGGACCTGGAACGTATTCGCCAGCTCTTCGACGATCTCGAGACGAAGCGGGACTTTTCGCAGATTCTCGGCCTTGCCGATCATGCCGACGGCGTGCGCATTTTCATCGGCTCCGAGAACAAGTTGTTCTCGCTATCGGGGTCTTCCCTGATCGTTGCGCCGTTTCATGATACGGACCGGAAGGTGGTGGGCGTGCTCGGCGTGATCGGGCCGACGCGTCTCAACTACGCACGCATCATTCCGATGGTTGACTACACGGCCCGTCTCGTTAGTCGTGTCCTGACTTGATTTTTTTGCTTTTGGGGCTGATATCGGGCCCACATCCGCCGTTTGCTTGCGCCCTTAAGCCGTCGCAAGCGAAACGCGCCTATTTCACACTCGATGCGGAGATCCAATGTCTGACGAGACGAAATCCAACGCACCCGGCGCCGAGCCCAAGCCCGAAGCTGGGGGACCCGAATCGTCACAGGACGCAGCTCGTCTCGCCGCGGAGGTCGATACGCTGCAGGGACAGATTGCCGACCTCACGGACCGCCTGCTCCGGGCCCACGCCGAAATGGACAATATTCGCAAGCGCGCCGAGCGCGAGCGAGAGGAAACGGCGAAGTATGCGATCAGCAAGTTTGCGCGCGATGTCGTGACGGTTGCCGACAATTTCGAGCGCGCCATCCAGGCCGTGCCGGCGGGAGCCGCTGAAGCGGACAATGCCCTCAAGAGTCTGGTTGATGGCGTGAGCATGACGGAACGCGAGTTCCTCAATGTGCTCGAACGGAATGGCGTTCGTCGCGTCAATCCCAAGGGGGAAGCCTTCAACCCCCATCTTCATCAGGCCATGATGGAGATGCAGAACTCTGAGGTGGCCCCGGGCACCATTCTGGAAGTGTTCCAGCCTGGTTACGTGATCGAGGATCGCGTGCTGCGGCCGGCCATGGTGATCGTGGCCAAGGGCGGGCCCAAGGCGCCAAAGGCAGCACCTTCCGATGCGACCGATGGCGGTCAGGACACCACGCCGCCGCCTGGCAACGACAACTCTGTCTGAGCTCGGCCGGCTCAGTTGTCGGAGCAAGACGCCCGGTGGCAATTCGATGGGTGACCGGTGCTCCGTTGGGGCTGGCCGGATTGCGGCGCTTGGTAGCGGCGGCCGGGCAGGCGAAGATGAGTCCAGTAAAGGTCCAGCTTTTAAGCTCATATTAAGGGAATTGGCTGGGCAACGTCTTGGAAGAAGGTCGAGAGGAGCGTTAAGCAGAAGTCCCCCAAATTGATCCCGCGGCTGTGAACGGCGCCCGTTGCGCGCCGAAAACCTCACACTATATAACCGCGCATCATCAATTGTTCTCCTTGGGGACCGTACTCCACGCCTCCTTCCGGGGGCTTCAGGAAAAATTCGGGCGCCGGCCTTATTTGGGTCCGGGCGGTCTGCCGCAAAGAAAGAGGAATTTCGGAGAATGGCAAAAGTTATCGGTATCGACCTCGGCACAACCAACTCGTGCGTCGCAGTGATGGAGGGGGGCAAGCCCCGGGTGCTTGAGAATGCCGAGGGTCTGAACACCACGCCGTCCATCGTTGCGTTCACGGACGATGGCGAGCGCCTCATCGGCCTTCCCGCAAAACGCCAGGCCGTCACCAATCCCACCAATACGCTTTTCGCCATCAAGCGCCTCATCGGACGGCGCTATGACGATCCGATGGTCGAGAAGGATAAGAAGCTCGTCCCCTATAATATCGTGAAGGGCCCGACGGGTGATGCGTGGGTTGAGGCCAACGGCAAGGAATATTCGCCGCAGCAGATCTCGGCCTTCATTCTGCAGAAGATGAAGGAGACCGCTGAGGCCAAGCTCGGTGAGCCCGTCACGCAGGCCGTGATCACGGTTCCGGCTTACTTCAACGACGCTCAGCGTCAGGCGACCAAGGATGCCGGCAAGATCGCAGGGCTCGAGGTGCTTCGCATCATCAACGAGCCGACGGCGGCTGCGCTCGCTTACGGTCTCGACAAGAAGAAGGAAGCCAAGACGATCGCCGTCTACGACCTCGGCGGCGGCACCTTCGATATTTCGATCCTCGAGATCGGCGACGGCGTGTTCGAGGTGAAGAGCACGAACGGCGACACGTTCCTCGGCGGCGAGGACTTCGACATGAAGCTCGTCGGCTATCTGGCCGACGAATTCAAGAAGGAGCAGGGCATCGATCTCAGGAACGACAAGCTCGCCCTTCAGCGTCTCAAGGAAGCTGCCGAAAAGGCCAAGATCGAGCTTTCGTCGGCAACGCAGACGGAGATCAATCTGCCGTTCATCACGGCTGACCAGTCGGGTCCGAAGCATCTCACGATGAAGCTCACGCGCGCCAAGCTCGAGAGCCTCGTGGACGATCTCATCATGAGGACGCGCGGTCCGTGCGAGCAGGCGCTCAAGGATGCCGGTCTCAAGGCGGCTGAAGTCGACGAGGTCGTTCTCGTCGGCGGTATGACGCGCATGCCGAAGGTTCAGCAGGTCGTCAAAGAACTGTTCGGGAAAGAGCCCCACAAGGGCGTCAACCCGGATGAGGTCGTGGCTGTCGGTGCGGCGATCCAGGGCGGCGTCCTCAAGGGCGAAGTCAAGGACGTGCTGCTGCTCGACGTGACGCCGCTTTCGCTCGGCATCGAGACGCTGGGCGGCGTGTTCACGCGTCTCATCGATCGCAACACGACCATCCCGACCAAGAAGAGCCAGGTGTTCTCGACGGCCGAGGACGGTCAGAACGCGGTCACGATTCGCGTCAGCCAAGGCGAGCGCGAGATGGCGGCCGACAACAAGCTGCTCGGTCAGTTTGATCTCGTCGGCATTCCGCCGGCTCCGCGTGGCGTGCCGCAGATCGAGGTCACGTTCGACATCGACGCCAACGGCATCGTGCACGTGTCGGCCAAGGATAAGGCGACGACCAAGGAGCAGTCGATCCGCATCCAGGCCTCGGGTGGTCTCTCCGACAACGAGATCGAGCGCATGGTCAAGGACGCGGAGGCTCACGCCGCCGAGGACAAGAAGAAGCGCGAGCTTGTCGAGACCAAAAACCAGGCTGAAGCTCTGATCCATTCGACGGAGAAGGAGCTCAGCGAAAACGGCTCCAACCCGGCGGTGGCCGCCATCAAGGCCGACGTCGAGAAGGCGGTCGAGGCTGCCAAGGAGGCAATCGCTTCCGAGGACGTCGAGCGAATCAAGTCCGCGACGACGGCCCTCGCTCAGACCGCGATGAAGATCGGCGAAGCGGTCTATGCCGCCAAGGGCGGTGACGCCGGCAGCGCAAGCGAGGCTTCTTCGGAGAAGTCCGGCTCGGACGACAACGTCGTCGATGCCGACTTCGAAGAGGTCAAGGACGACAAGAAGAAGGCGGGCTAGTTCCTGCCGTTCCGTACCCCTCTCCCCGTGTCGGGCGCGAAACTGCGCTGGCTCGGGGAGAGCTTTTTGGTGGGATCGGAAGCGGGCTACATCGGGGGACTGTCTTTTGAGCGCTCCGCTGGCGGAGTTTCCCCGATAGTGCTTGCTTCCCGTCTCGGCCCGCCGGATAGAATGCCTCCCCATGGCCAAACGCGACTATTACGACATCCTAGGGGTTTCGCGCACGGCGAGTGAGCAGGAACTCAAGTCGGCATTCCGCAAACTCGCCAAAGAATGTCACCCTGACAGCAACCCTGGCGACAAGGGTGCCGAGCAGCGTTTCAAGGATCTCAACGAGGCCTATGAGGCGCTGAAAGATCCGCAAAAGCGTGCGGCTTACGACAGATTCGGTCATGCCGCGTTCGATCACGGTATGGGGCGCGGGCATCCGGGCGGCGGATTTGGGCCCGACTTTGCGTCGTCGATGTCAGACATCTTCGATGATCTGTTCGGCGAGTTCATGGGCGGTCGCCGGGGTGCACAGCGTGGCCGCAGCTCTCGCGAGCGCGGCGCAGATCTCCGCTACAACATGGAGATTACGCTCGAAGAGGCGTATCTCGGGAAGGCGGCGGAAGTCCGTGTTCCGACCAGCGTCGCGTGTGACACTTGCTCGGGCACAGGTGCCAAAGCCGGCACCAAGCCGACGCCGTGTCCGACGTGCGCCGGTATGGGCAAGGTCCGAGCCAGCCAGGGCTTTTTCACGATCGAGCGGACATGTCCGACGTGTTCGGGCCGCGGCGAGGTGATCGAAGATCCTTGTGCGAGCTGCTCCGGTGCCGGTCGCGTCACCAAGGAGCGGACGCTTCAGGTCAATATCCCGGCCGGTGTCGAGGACGGCACGAAGGTGCGGCTCGTGGGCGACGGAGAAGCCGGTCTGCGGGGTGGGCCGCCGGGCGATCTCTACATTTTCCTTTCGATCAAGCCGCATTCGTTCTTCCAGCGCGACGGCGCGGATCTCTTCTGCAAAGTGCCGATCGCCATGACCTCGGCCACGCTCGGCGGACAGATCGAAGTTCCGACGCTCGAGGGCACGGCGACGCGGGTCAAGATTCCGGAGGGGACCGAGAGCGGAAAGCAGTTCCGTCTCAAAGGCAAGGGTATGCCCGTGCTGCGGTCCAAGGTGGTCGGCGACATGTACATTCAGGTGGATGTCGAGACGCCCAAGAATTTGACCCGGCGCCAGCGTGAGCTACTCGAGGAGTTCGAGCGCGAAAGCCACAAAGGCACCAGCCCGGAAAGCGCGGGATTTTTTGCGCGGGTGAAGGACTTTTTCGAAGGCAAGGGTGGCTGAGCTGAACTGCGCCCTTCAATTCATGCCTGCGGAGGGCCCATGAGCCTGTCGTCGACCAAACTTCTTTTCTTTTCCGGCAGTGCGCGCGCCGCCTCGCACAACAAACGCCTCGCGGAGCTCGGCGCGGAGATCGCGTCGGCCAACGGGCTGGCGGCGACGTTTGCCGATCTCGGCGACTATCCCATGCCGCTCTACGACGCCGACCTGCAGGCGCTTGAGGGCATTCCGGAAAATGCGAAGAAGTTCGAAGCGCTGATGAAGGTCCATACCGGCATCTTTATCGCCTGCCCCGAATACAATGCTTCGATCACGCCGCTTCTTAAGAACACGCTCGACTGGGTGAGCCGGGTGCGGACGGAAGGCGAGGAGCCGCTTGCCGTCTACAAAACGCGTGTGTTTGCGCTAGGATCGGCGTCGCCGGGTGGCATGGGCGGCTTGCGTGGCGTCAATACGGTCCGCACCGTTCTCGAGCTGGGCCTGGGCGCTCTCGTTCTGCCGGATCAGTTCGCGGTTCCGAAGGCCGCTGAGGCGTTTGAGGACAATGGCCACCTCAAGAACAAAGACAGCCAAGAGAATTTCAAGAAGCTTATTCAGAAGCTGGCTCGCGCCGCTCACGTCCTACACGGCTGACCCATGACCCGCGCCTCTGCTCAAGATCATCTGATTGTCGCCCTCGATATGCCGACGGTCGAGGAAGCTCGCCGTCTCGTTGCCAAGCTCGGCGACACGGTCTCGTTCTACAAAGTCGGTCTCGAACTTCTGTTCGCGGGCGGCCTCGATCTCGCCCGCGATTTGAGGCGCCAGGGAAAGCGCGTCTTCCTCGACATGAAGCTTCTCGACATCGGGAACACGGTCGAACGTGCGGTTGCCAACGCCACCGAACTCGACGTGACGTTTCTGACGGTCCATGGCCACGACACCAAAACACTCAAGGCTGCCGTATCCGGCCGAGGTGACGGCAAGGTCAAGCTGCTTGCGGTGACCGTCTTGACCAATCTTTCCGCCGACGATCTTCGCGAGCAGGGCTCAACATTTTCACCTGCGGACTTGGTTCTGAGACGCGCAGAGCTGGCCTACGCCGCAGGTTTCGACGGCGTGATTGCATCCGGCCAGGAGGCGCAGCGCATTCGTGCAGCGACAGGACCCGGCTTTCTGATCGTCACACCCGGCATTCGATTGCCCGGAAGCACGACCGACGACCAGGAGCGCGTCATGACGCCGGATCACGCGATTGCGGCGGGTGCGAACCACATCGTGGTCGGACGTCCCATTACGCAAGCCGATGATCCGAAGGCGGCCGCAGAGAAGTTCATCGCGCACATTCACGACACGATCTCTGGCACCCCCTCGGGCAAGCATTGATCGAAACAAGCAGACAGCCGGGAAGGGAACACCAAATGGCCAAGGGTTATGTCATCGCGCACGCCACAGTGACGGATCCCGAGAAGTGGGCGCAGTACGTCGCGAAGTCGAAGATCGCGCTCGACAAGTTCGAAGGACGGCCGATCGTGCGCGGCGGAAAATGCCAGATCATGGAAGGCAACGGAACGCAGCGCAACGTCGTGCTCGAATTTCCGAGCTACGAGCACGCGCTGGGATATGCAACGAGCCCGGAGTACGCCGAGGCGAAGGCGCTGCGCGCTGGGGCAGGAACCATCGACATTACGGTCGTCGAAGGCGTCTGATTTCTTCCATAGTCCCGCCTCGTGAGAGCCGGATTTAGCCCCTACACTTTCTTTCACCACACGGAATCAGGTGAAGAGGTGAGGTCAGCCATGTCCAACCTGCTCTACATGATCGAGGACCATTTCGCAGCCGTAGCCGAAGAGCGGCAGGGCTCGATCTCCGGCTCTCTGAGCCGGGGACTTGGAGCGCTGTTCGCGGTCGCGGGCGATATTCTCCATGTGGGCGCTTCCCGCCGCTTTTAAGACTTGGCCGCGTCTCGCGGCCTTTCGCCGTTCGGCCCTCTACCCAAATCACTTGACGCCACTAATTCTTTACTCTATTAGTCATGAATAATGTGACGGACTGAGTTTGTAATGCACAATCTGGCGTATGCCCTCGAAGATCATTTTGCTGCCGTGGCCGACGAGCGGCAGGGCTCGTTCGTAGGGGCAGTCAGCCGTTGTCTCGGCTCCGTCTGCGCGCTCGCGGGCGATATTTTTCGTGTTGGCGCGTCTCGCCGACTCTAGCGTGTTCGGCACTGTGCCCCCCACTTTCCCCCCATTCTGACGCGCCATCGCCGCTCGGGCATTCCGGGGCGGCGCTTTCGCATTTATTGTTCATTACTCCGTGCGATTGGAGTACGCCGGGTCAGGACGGCCCGCTACATTCACGCCTGACCAATTTCCAAAGATCGTCTTCTCATGGCTCACATTCCAAACGCGGCCGGCCGCCCATCATGGCGCGCATCGGTTCTCACGCTCTTTCCCGAAATGTTTCCAGGGCCGCTTGGTTTTTCCCTCGTCGGGCAGGCGCTCCAGGCGGAGCTGTGGTCGCTGGCCCTGCATCAGATCCGCGACTTCGGGATCGGACGCCATCGGGCGGTGGACGATACGCCTGCTGGTGGAGGTGCCGGCATGGTGATGCGAGCGGATGTGCTGGCTGCTGCGATCGATGAAGCGCGGTCTCAAAACCCGGATTTGCCTCTTCTCTACATGTCACCGCGCGGAGCGCCTTTCACGCAGGACAAGGCGCGCGCTTTGTCCCAAGGACCAGGTGTCATGCTGCTCGCCGGACGCTTCGAGGGGATCGACGAGCGGGTGATCGAAGCGCGCGGTATCACCGAGGTCTCGATCGGGGACTATGTTCTCTCCGGCGGCGAGCTCGCGGCCATGACTCTGCTCGACGCTTGTGTTCGTCTGATCCCCGGCGTGCTCGGTGCGGAAGAGAGTCTCGCTCACGAAAGCTTCGAGGGCGGGCTGCTCGAGTATCCGCAGTACACAAAGCCGCGGGAGTGGGAGGGGCGATCCACGCCGGATGTGCTGATGTCGGGTGATCACAAGAAAATCGCCGAGTGGCGGCGTGGGCAATCGGAGCGCATCACACGGGAACGGCGACCGGACCTGCTGAGATCAAAGTCGGACGGTTGATCGCTGTCTTCGGTCTCGGCCTCCCGTTTAGCCTCGAGCAATGATCTGTTTGCGGCCTTTGCCGAATGATCGAAAATTGGTCGATCCTAAATCTCTGATTAACGGTTAGGCCCCTAAGTTCACCCCAATGAATCTTCATTTCGGGGCAGGCAATGGCGGGGCAAGGCACGCTTAAGGCGCGTTTGGCATACAATCAAATATCCGAAAGAACCTCCGAGCTTCTCCGTCAGCACAAGGACTTCATTGTCGGCGAGTTGCCTGCTGTTCTCGACGCCTTTTACGATCATCTCGAACGCTTCGCTGAGACCCGCGCCTTCTTTGGGTCGCGTGACCACATGAATGCGGCAAAGGCTGCGCAGCTGCGGCACTGGTCGACGATCATGGATGGCCGTTTCGACGAGACCTATGAGACGTCCATCCGCAGGATTGGTGAAACGCATTATCGTATTGGTCTCGACCCGTCCTGGTACATCGGTGGCTACAACGCTCTGATTTCGGGACTTCATACGGTTATTGCCGAGAAATTCGCATCGCCGGCCAAAGGTCGATTTGGGCGTGGCCCGGCGAGTAGCGACGACATGCGGACTGAGCTGCAGATTGCAATCGGCCGGGTTGCTCTCCTCGACATGGACTACGCCATCAGCGTCTATATCGATGCTGGACAGCGTGACCTCACCACGCTGGCGTCATCGGTCATGGACATGGCGGGAACGGTCGTCGACACGACGCACCTGCTCGAAGGTGCCGCGGATCAGCTCACGACGACAGCGACGGCTTCAACCGATCGGACAACGATGGTTGCCGCCGCGGCGGAGCAGGCGTCGGTCAATGTGCGGGCGGTTGCGGCTGCGGCAGATCAGCTTTCTGCGTCCGTGCAAGAGATCGGCCGGCAGGTTTCAACCTCCACCGATATGGCCGGCAAGGCCGTTCGGACCGTCGCTGAAACGTCGACCAAGGTTCGGCATCTGTCGGAAGCTGCAAAGCAGATCGGCACGATCGTCGAACTCATCAGCAGCATCGCGCGCCAGACAAACCTGCTTGCGCTCAATGCGACCATAGAGGCTGCGCGGGCCGGGGAGGCCGGCAAGGGTTTTGCCGTGGTGGCGCAAGAAGTGAAGTCGCTGGCTTCGCAGACCGGAAAGGCCACGGCTGAAATCGGCGCGCAGATCGGTGCCATTCAGTCGGCAACCTCGGAGGCGGTCCTGTCGATCAATGCCATTTCCGAGGTGATTTCGGAGATGAGCACCGTCACCACCACGATCGCTTCGGCCGTCGAGGAGCAGGGTACGGCGACGGCTGGCATCGCTCGCAACGTGCAGGAAGCCGCGCAGGGGACCGTGGAGGTTGCGTCCAACACGACCGGTTTGACGGACGCTGCGGCTTCGACGAAATCTGCCGCCAGTCAGGTGGCGGTGTCGGCCAAGGACATTGCTGGCAAGGCGGAGCGTCTTCGTGAGGTGGCGGCCGGTTTTGCGAACAAGGCCAACGCGGCCTAAGTCCGACGCGCCTCGTAGGCCCCCGCGACTTGGCGTCGACCGTTCTGCGCTTGCGCAATTGCATCCAATCGATTTAACGAGGAGATGCAACTAGATCGCGTATAGCTTTCGCGTTGCTCCGAGGTTCTCCAGGAGATGAACGCGACCATGGCTGCCGAATCCGTCGACCTGAGCCAAACAGTAGCTCTTCTCACTGCCAGCGTCGTCGCCGTGCCGCTTTTCCGCAAGCTCGGGCTGGGCTCGGTGCTGGGGTACCTCACGGTCGGTCTGATCGTCGGCCCGTTCGGCTTCGGTCTCGTAACTGACCCCGTAGCAATCCTGCATGTGGCGGAGCTCGGGGTCGTGATGTTCCTGTTCATCATCGGGCTCGAGATGCGGCCCGCGAAGTTGTGGGCGTTGCGGCGCGACATCTTCGGGCTGGGCCTCGTGCAGGTTCTGACTTGCGGTGCGCTGCTCTCAGCAGTCGGCGTCTACCTCGGCGGGCTCTCGGTTCCGGTGGCGGTGGTTGGGGCGATGGGCTTCGTTCTCTCCTCGACGGCTGTCATCATGAAGATGCTCGATGAGCGCGGTGAGACGGCTACTCCCGCTGGGCAGCGCGCAGTCTCGATCCTGCTGCTCGAGGATTTGTTCATCGTGCCGTTGCTGGCGCTCGTTGCTTTGCTTGCGGCCTTCGGCGGTGGGCACGTCGAAGCGTCGGGCCAGGCGATTTGGGTCAATGTCGGAATTGCACTCGCGGCAATTGCGGCCGTCGTTGCCGCTGGCCGGTGGCTGCTCAATCCGCTGTTTGGGTTGGTCGCCACGCTAGGCGGGCGCGAGATCATGCTGGCGGCTTCGCTGATGGTCGTGCTCGGCGCGGCGCTCTTCATGCAGTGGGGTGGTCTCTCCATGGCGATGGGCGCTTTCCTGGCCGGCGTGCTGCTCTCGGAGTCGACATTCCGCAACCAGCTCGAAGCGGACATCGATCCGTTCAAGGGTCTGCTGCTCGGCCTTTTCTTCCTCAGCGTCGGCATGTCGCTCGATCTGGCGCTGGTGGCCCGCGAATGGGTAGTTATCGTTGTTGGTGTGCTCGCTTTCATGGCGACCAAGGCGGCCGGCATCTTCGTCATTGCGCTCTTGTTCGGGGCGAGCCGGCGCGAGGCGCTCTTGCGTGCGGCGCTGTTTGCGCAGGGCGGCGAATTCGCCTTCGTCCTCTATGCGGCTGCCCTCAGTGCCGGCGTGTTTGATGCCCGTTCGGCGGCTGTCATGAGCGCCATCGTGATCTTGTCGATGGCGCTGACGCCGCTCGTCGTGCTGCTGTTCGATCGCTATCTCCCCTCGGAAAAAGTCTCCCTGGATGGCGTCGATGTGCCGGATGGTCTGAAGAACCGCGTGCTCATCATCGGGTTCGGCCGGTTTGGGCAGCTTGTCAGTCAGCCGCTGCTGGCGCGCGACGTCGATGTGTCGTTGATCGAGATCGATGTCGACATGATCCGCGCCGCCGGCAATTTCGGGTTCAAGGTCTACTATGGCGACGGCACGCGGCTGGACGTGCTGCGCGCGTCCGGAGCCGAAACCGCCGAGGCGATCCTCGTCTGCGTCAACAATCCGGAAGCGGCCGACAAGATCGTGCAGCTCGTGAAGTCAGAGTTTCCGGTGGCGAAGCTCTATGTTCGCTCGTTCGATCGCGGCCACACGCTGAGGCTCATCGAGGCGCGCGTCGACTACCAGATCCGCGAAACGTTCGAATCCGCGCTGGCGTTCGGCAGGGCGGTGCTGGTGGGGCTCGGCTTTTCTCCAGCGGAAGCAGACGATACGGCACGCGATGTGCGCAAGCGCGACGAGGAGCGCTTGGCTCTGCAGCTCGTTGGCGGGTTCACGGCAGGGCGTCAGCTCCTGCGCGGCAACATGACGACGCCCGAGCCGACGCCGTTCACGCCGCCCAGAACCAAAGCTAAGCCGCTTAGCCCTTCGACCGCTGAAGTGATGGATGAACAAACCAAGCGCAAAGAAGAGACGCGCTAACTAGGTTCGCCTGTATCCCGCAAGGAATACGCGCACTGCGGACCCAACGACCTTTCTGATTTCTTCTTCGGTGGCCGGTTCCTTGGTTACGCCGTAGAGGCGCGGACGGAACACGGTCGCTTGCGCAAGCTCGAGAAATTGCGCGGCGGCCAGGAAGCTGTCGTCGAGGCTCAGCTCCCCTCTTGCTGCGTGGTGCTCGAGGAATCCGGCGAGCGCGTTGGCCAGCCGGATGGCCCCTGCCTCAAAGAACTCGCTGCCGACTTCGGGCATGCGTTCAGCCACGCCGATGACAATGCGGCTGGCGGCGACGACGTAGGGCTGCGAGACCCGGCTCAGCATTTGCGAGCCGAACGCGAAGAGCGATTGTTCCAAAGGTGCCGAGGTATCCAGGACTGCAATCAGCTCGGCGATGTTGCGGTCGCGCCGCTCGGCGCAGATGGCGGCGAAGAGGTGCTCTTTGTCCTGGAAGTAGACGTAGAGGGTGGCCTTCGAGACCCGGGCCTCTCGTGCCACGTCGCTCATGCTCGCGGCGTCGAACCCGAGGGTCGAGAAGACCCGCCCGCCCCCCTCCAAGATCTGCTGGCGCTTCTGAGGGTCGGTCCCGGCTGGCGGACGGCCGCCGCGACGCGTTTCCGGCTGGGCTACGGACACATCCCCTTTTGCGAGCGTGTTCATCTTCATTACATTTCGCCTGGATCGAACCGAACGGTTCAGTTTGCACTTGATATTGGCATATCCAGGGTCTATGTCAAGGCGAACTAAACCGTACGGTTTTGTTTGGTTGTTTCTCAGGACGATCGCCATGTCTGGTCCCGACGCCATCCGCAAAGACTATCCCAAGCTGCATCGCTTGCGCGATGCCGAGGTGCCGTCCTCGGTCGCGACACTGGTTGCGCACGGACCTGCGGAGAGCCCGGAAGGCCGAGTTCCGCAGCCGGCTGGGCCAGAGGGACGTTCCGCCGAGGCGCCGAACGTGAAGTCTGCGGCCCAGGGCGCTCCTCCTGCACCCAAGTCGAGGAAGAAGCTTCTGCTCGGCGCGCTGGGTGCCGTCCTGCTCTCCGCGGGACTTTGGTACGGGTACCATTACATCACCGTTGGCCGCTTCATCGTTTCGACCGACGACGCGTACGTCGGCGCCGACATGGCGATCATGTCGCCTAAGGTGGCCGCGAACGTCGCCGAAGTGCCGATCGTCGAGAACCAGGCGGTCAAGGAAGGCGACGTTCTCGTCAGGCTCGACAGCGGCGACTATCAACTCGCTCTCGACCAAGCCAATTCAAAGCTCGCGACGCAGCGCGCGGCCATCCGGACCTTCGGTGCGCAGATCCGCGCGGCGGAAGCGACGGAAACGCAGATGCGCGCGCAGCTCGAGGCAACAAAGGCCAACGTCGCCAAGACCGAAGCCGACTACGAACGCACGAAGCCGCTTGCCGATCGGGATTTCACGTCGAAGGCGACGCTCGATGCCGCCATCGCCGCGCGTGACACCGCTCGCGCGCAGGCCAAGGCCGGCGAGGCCGCAATTCAGACGGCGGGTGCCAACATTGCGCTTCTCAAGTCGCAGCGCGAACAGGCCGAGCAGGTGGCCAAGGAGCTGGAAGTCAGCGTTGCCAAGGCTGAGCGCGATCTCTCGTTCACGGTGATCCGCGCGCCGTTCGATGGTGTGGTGGGTAACCGCGGCGTCCAGGTGGGCGACTACGTCACGCCCGGCAAGCGCCTCCTCGCGATCGTTCCCCTCGACAAGGTCTACGTCGATGCGAACGTGAAGGAGACGCAGCTTCCCGGCATCAAAGCCGGTGATACAGCGGAGCTCAGCGTCGACGCGTTGGACGGCCCGCCGCTCAAGGGTGTCGTCGAAAGCATCGCACCGGCTTCGGGTTCGCGATTCTCGTTGCTGCCGCCGGAAAACGCCACCGGTAACTTCACGAAGATCGTCCAACGCGTTCCAGTGCGGATCGCCGTGCCGACTTCTGAAGCGCACGGCCGGTTGCGTCCGGGTTTGTCCGTCGTCGTCGATATCGACACGCGCACGGCGCCAAAGGATCGCGCACAGCAAACCGCGGAGCGTGCTCAGTAACAGCGCGCCGGAGCCGCCAACATGGCCCAGGACATCACATTCGACGGCGTTCAGCCGTCACCGCAGGAGGCCAGGAAGCTCGAGTGGATTGGCGTCACCCCGCGTCAGCTCGCGGGCTTCCTGGCCATGGTGTTCGGCATGTTCATGGCGATCCTGGATATCCAGATCGTCTCGGCGTCTCTGTCTGAAATCCAGGCCGGTCTCTCGGCCAGCGCCGATGAAATTCCCTGGGTTCAGACGTCCTACCTGATCGCCGAAGTGGTGATGATCCCACTCTCGGGTCTGCTTGCGCGCGCGCTGTCTACGCGTGTTCTTTTCACATCGGCCGCGATTGGCTTCACGGCTGCCAGTGCGCTTTGCGCGACTGCGACGACCATCGACCAAATGATCCTCTATCGCGCGATACAGGGTTTTATCGGCGGCGGTATGATCCCGAGCGTGTTCGCTGTCGCGTTCTCGCTCTTTCCGGCATCCAAGCGCAACATCGTCTCGCCGATGATCGGCCTTGTGGCCACACTGGCGCCCACGATTGGGCCGACGGTTGGCGGCTATCTCAGCAACACGTTCTCGTGGCACTGGCTGTTCCTGGTGAACGTTGGGCCGGGTATCATTGTTGCGATCGCGGTGTTCCTGCTCGTCGATTTCGACGAGCCGGACCACAGCCTCTTCCGCCGCTTCGATTTCATCGGCTTCGGCGCGATGGCGCTCTTCCTCGGATCGATGGAGTATGTGCTGGAAGAAGGCCCGCGCTACGACTGGTTCGACGATTCAACCATTTTCACGTTCGCAATTCTTTGCGTCCTCGGCGGGCTCATCTTCTTCTGGCGCGCCTTCACCGCTGTGCAGCCGATCGTGGAGCTGCGCGCCTTCAGAGATCGCAACTTC
Organism: Hyphomicrobium sp.; assembly: GCF_036262015.1. Taxonomy (GTDB): domain Bacteria; phylum Pseudomonadota; class Alphaproteobacteria; order Rhizobiales; family Hyphomicrobiaceae; genus Hyphomicrobium_C. The sequence goes on from NZ_DATAJR010000008.1 coordinate 327,760, forward strand.
GCTTTCGGTTCGACCTTCAGCTTCATCATGGGTATCGGCCTCTACGGCCTGACCTATCTCTATCCCGTGTATCTCTCACAGGTGCGCGGCTACGACGCGCTGATGATCGGCGAGACGATGTTCGTGACCGGCGTGGCGATGTTCCTTGCCGCGCCGCTCGCAGGCCGGCTCTCGCAGATGCTCGATCCGCGCGTTATGATGATGATCGGATTTCTCGGGTTTGCGCTCGGCACCTACATCGCGTCCGGCATTACGGTCGATTGGGATTTCAACGAGCTCCTCTTGCCGCAGATCTTGCGCGGCGTGTCCCTCATGCTGTGCATGGTGCCGATCAACAATTTGTCGCTGGGTACGCTTCCGCCGGAACAGCTCAAGAATGCGTCCGGACTCTACAATCTGATGCGTAATCTTGGCGGTGCAGTCGGCCTCGCCGTCATCAATACGGTGCTGAACAACCGTCTCGATCTGCATCTCCAACGCCTGCATGAAAGCGTACGGTGGGGACGGGATGTGGCCGAGGATACGCTGTTGGGTCTCTCGCAGCAGCTTTCCGCTCAAATTCCCGACGGCGACCTCGCTGCGATGAAACAGCTTGCCCTTCTGGTCCGGCGTCAGGCGGCCGTGCTTTCGTTTGCGGATGTGTTCATCGTCTTGACCGCCCTGTTTGCCGGTATGGCCCTTCTGGCGATGTTCATGAAAAAGCCTACGGACGGCGTGCCCGCAGCGGGTCATTAATCACCCGCCTCATCTGCCATTTGACGGCTGCCTGCCCAAGCTCCACCATGTCTTCCTGATCTGTTGAGGGATGCAACGCACGGCGGGGTCGTGGGGTGCTGCCTCTCGCGCGGAGAAGGCGCTGTTCCCCAGGGAACAGCGAGATGACGACGGCTGCGATTATCTCTGGTACTGGAGATCTATTCATGCAGACGCTCGCTACGCAGGATGCGCCACGCGTCCGCGACAGCCTTGGGCTCAAGAGCTCCGCGCACGATCCAGGGCGCGCTGTCGAGATCCTTTCGATCGCCACAGCCAACCCACCGATCAAACTTCGCCAGGAAGATGCCCTTCAGGGCGCTCGTTCGGTGTTTCCGCAGTTCGCGCGGTTGGAAGCTTTGTTTGCGAACACCGGTATCGACTATCGGTACAACTGCATGCCGGTCGATTGGTATCAGACCCCGCACACCTGGGAGGAGCGGACGGAGGTTTTCCAAAAGCACGCCCTCGATCTTCTGGAACGGATCGCGGTAAACGCAACCGAAGGCGCAGATCTCAAGCTCAGCGATATCGATGCGATCGTGACCAATACGATCACCGGTCTTGCCATCCCCAGTCTCGATGCACTGCTTATGAACCGGCTCGACTTCGCAAGTCACGCGGAGCGGATGCCGATCTTCGGGCTCGGCTGCGGCGGTGGAGTAGCGGGGCTCGCACGGGCGGCGCGCATGGCACAGGGGCGGCCCGGCGCGAATGTGCTGTTCATGACGGTCGATCTTTGCAGTCTTTGCGCGCGTCCGAATGATCCCAGCATGGCGATGTTCGTGTCGGCGGCCCTGTTTGGTGATGGAGCGGCGGGTGTCGTGCTTAGAACGGCGGAACCCGGCGCAGCCGCCGGCGATGAAGCCAATGCGAAGGCGCGTATTCTGACCTTCGGCGAGCATTTGTGGCCGAAGACGCGGCATATCATGGGGTGGGATATCAAGGGCGACGGGTTTGGCGTCGTGCTCAGTCCCGAGCTTCCGGCACTCATGCGCGACAACCTCGGGCCGGCGCTGCGGGCGTTTCTCGATCGCAACGGCATGATGCTGGAGGACTTCAAGGGGTTCTTGATCCATCCGGGCGGGCGCAAAGTGCTGGAGACTGCCGAGGAGGTGCTCGGTATTGGGCGCGCGCAGATCATTCATTCCTGGGACGTGTTGCGCGACTTCGGCAATATGTCGTCAGCGACGGCGCTGTTCGTGCTCGAGCGGGCGATCCAGTCTGGTGTGAAGGGGCGGCATCTGCTGGCCGCTTTCGGACCGGGGTTCTCAGCCTACTTTGCTGCGCTCGATCTCTAGCGTGTGTGCGCGCTCGGCGAGATCGCAGTAGCCGCTCATGCGTGTCGCACCCGCGATCCTGGTCACGAGCTGAGGAGCAAAGCCCGCGAGTGCGATTGCGGCGCGGCGCATGATCGGATTCGCGATCACGCGGTCGAGTGTGCCGACGATGCGGAACTGTCCGCGATATCCGGCAATGAGCCGTCGTTGAAACGTGTCTGCGTTTTCGCCCGACAGGACAGCTCGTGCGGCCGCGATGCCGGAGGCCAGGGCGAGTGACGTGCCGTCGCCTGCGAATGAAGGAATTACAGCCAACTGGTCGCCGATGGGATAAATCCTGGCTGAAATCGGCTCGGTTCGCAGAAAGCCGTAAGGAAGTCCCGAGACCGCGACAGGCTTTTCCCAGAGCGGCTTTGCCTCGTGGACGATGGATGCGAACGGAGGCGATGCGCGCGCGATGTAATCGCGCTGATGGTTCCAAGTCCGTCCTATGGCGGTGAGGCTGGCATTTTCGATGTTCCAGGCGATCGAAAGGGTGTCGTTCTCGACGAGACAGGCTCCGACGTATCCGCCTGGGAATGCCATCAAGCGCACAAGCGCTTCGAGTGCATCTTTCGTGGTTCGGGTCGGTTCAAGATGCATTTTTAGGCCGACCATCGAACCGGGTGCGCGCGAGATACCGCGGATGTTGTGCTTGCCGCTGGCGAGGGCCGCGACCCGCGCACCGTAGGTTCCGTGTGGTGTCCGAACGAGGACGTTGCCACCGCTCTCGTCAATCCCTTCGACGGTCGTTCCGCGCAGTACTGTCACGCCCGCGCTTGTTGCAGCCGCGAGCAGCATCTCATCGAGGCGGAAGCGCGACAGGCCGATGGCGTCAAAGGGAAGGGGCGCGCGAGCTTCGGAGGCGCGGTCGGCAAGGCTCAGGGTTTTGATGACGTTGCCGCCGAGTGCCAGCGGATCAATGCCGAGATGGCGGAGGAGGGTCCGCGCTTCTCCGCTCAGGAAGTCACCACAGACTTTGTGATGAGGTCCGGCCGTGCGTTCGATGAGCGTGATCTTGGCGCCCGCGCGGGCGAGCTCGATGGCGAACGCCGTGCCTGCCAGCCCTCCCCCGGCGGCGATGGCGTCCATGCCTCAGGCCTCCGGCGGCGCGGCGAGCCGCCGTGCGGCGAGCGCTTCGTCTTCGAGCCGGATCTTGTAGGCGAGGACGGCCGACCAGACGGCGGTCATGATAAGGCCGAGTGCCCAGGCTCCGAACACGGCAGGAAGTAGAAGCGTCTCGGCGATGGTCACCGCGTAGTTCGGGTGGTGGATAAATTTGTAGGGCCCCTGCCGGACGATCGGCGCACCAGGCAGCGTGATGATGCGGTGAGTCCAGTAGCGCCCAAGCGTTCCGATCACCCAATAACGCACGCCCTGAAGCGCGAGGTAGAGCACTGCCAGAGTGACCGAAATGGTGGCGGTGGCCGGTATGAGGAAGAACAGGCTCGCGATCCAGGCCAGGTGGGTCGTGGCAACGACGGGATAGAAGCTGGCGCCGGCCTCTGTCGCTCCCTCAGCGAGCAGCGCACGCGTATTCCGGGCCGAGTAAAGCTCCTCGGCGCCTCTTTGCAGCAGCACGAGTAACGCGGCCAGCTGCGGCAGGCCGATGGCGTCGGACAACATGGGAAGGCCCCGTCTCCCGGCGAATCCGTATGCAGCTTATCCGAGGGCGCGGGCGGAGGCGGGGACGACGCGGAGACGTGGTAACTTTCGCAGTGGGCCCGTGGCAGGTATACGACAACGAGGCGCGGGCGCAGTGGCAACCCTAACCCCTCGACAGGTGGCTCTATTTCGGCTATAGCCCGCCGCAACAATTCCCCCATCGAGGGTTGCTCCACAAGGAGTCGCACGAGCCGTGCTCGCCGGGCAAGACCCGCGGCGCAGCTCCTCTGCCGTTGATGTATAAGCAAAAAGGAATGAAAATGAACATCATTCAAGAGATCGAGCGCGAGCAGATGGATGCCGTGCTCCGCACCCGTTCGATGCCGGAATTCTCTCCCGGTGACACCGTCAAAGTGATGGTTAAGGTCATCGAAGGCGAAGGCAAGGGCCAGTCGGTCCGCCTGCAGGCTTATGAAGGTGTCGTGATTGCCCGCTCCGGTGGCGGCATCAACGAGAGCTTCACGGTTCGCAAGATTTCCTACGGCGAGGGCGTGGAACGCGTGTTCCCGGTCTACTCGCCGTACATCGCCGAGATCGAGGTTCTACGCCGCGGCAAGGTCCGCCGCGCCAAGCTTTACTATCTCCGTGGCCGCCGTGGCCGCGCCGCCCGCATCTTCGAGCGCACGGACGCACGTGCGCGCCGCCTGAACGCCGCCTGGAAGGGCTTCAAGAAGCCGAAGGGTGAGGCCGAGGATCTGACGCAGATCAAGGGCATCACGGCGGATCTTGGCGCCCGCCTGAAGACGCTCAACTGCTACCGGTTCGAGCAGATCGCGAACTTCTCGGACGAGGACATCGCGAACGTCGACGAGGCGCTCAAGCTCAACGGCCAGATCGAGCGCGACAACTGGGTCGGTGAGGCCCAGAAGCTCGTGGCCGAGGCAGCAGCTGCCGAGGTTCCCGCCGAAGAGGCGAAGTAATTTTCGGTTCGGGCTCGCCCGAACCTGATGCAACATGAACGGCGGCATGCCTTTGTTGGCTGCCGCCGTTTTTATGCCAGGAGTGACGCATCCCAGTGGCGGGCGCGTTGCACAACGGACGAATTGCACTACATTCCGATGGTCCGCACGCCGACTTTGGCGGGCTCGACACTGCAAGGTGACTGCAACTATGTCCAACGTCGAAGTCAGCCGGGCCTCCGTGCGCGAAACGAGTGCCATCAAGCTCCACGGTCCCGAAGCTTTTGCGTCGATGCGCAAGGCGGGACAGCTCGCGGCTGCTGCGCTCGACATGATTTCGCCGTTCGTCGAGCCGGGTGTTACGACGGAAGAGCTGGATGATCGCGTGCTCGAGTTTGCGCTCGACCATGGGGCGATCCCGGCGCCGCTCAACTATCGCGGCTTTACAAAATCCATCTGCACGTCCGTGAACCACGTCGTGTGCCACGGCATTCCAGGTCCCAAGCCACTGCGCGAGGGCGACATCGTCAACATCGACGTGACGCTGATCGTCGACGGGTGGCACGGCGACACGAGCCGGATGTTCGCTGTTGGCGCCATCAGCCGCCGGGCCGAGCGTCTCATCGAAGTGACGTACGAAGCCCTCCACCGCGGCATCGCGCAGGTCAAACCCGGCAATACGATCGGACACATCGGCGCTGCGATCCAGACCTATGCCGAGAATGAGCGCTGCAGTGTCGTCAAGGATTTCTGCGGCCACGGCCTCGGGCAGCTGTTTCATGACCGCCCAAACATTCTTCACTACGGCGAGGCCGGCGAAGGTGCGGTCATGCAGCCCGGAATGCTGTTCACGATCGAGCCGATGATCAACCTCGGCAAGCCCCATGTGAAAGTGCTGTCGGATGGATGGACCGCCGTCACGCGCGATCGCGAGCTTTCGGCGCAGTTCGAGCACACCGTCGGCGTGACAGAGACGGGCGTCGAGGTGTTCACGCACTCGCCTGCTGGCCTCGAGTGGCCGTCCCGCAAAAGCTGATTGGATGGGCTGAATGCAGGACCCTGGCGCGCGAGACCCAAATGACAGTGGTCCGGTCGCGTCGCCGGACGATGCCGGTGCTCAGCATTCCTTCCTCGAGGCACCTCAACCGCTCTACTCCGGGCACCGGCAGCGGCTCCGCGACCGATTTCGACAGGCTGGCGCCGAGGCTCTCCCGGACTATGAGCTCCTCGAGCTTGTGCTGTTTCGCGCCATTCCCCGCCGTGACACCAAGGATCTCGCCAAGCGCCTTCTGGCCCGCTTCGGGTCGTTTGCCCAGGTGCTCAATGCGCCCGACGCACGTCTCAAGGAGATCAGCGGTGTGGGAGATTCCGTCGTTACCGAGATCCGGCTGATCCGGGCCGCGGCCCTGCGATTGATGAAAGGTGAGATTGCATCGAGCCCGCTGCTTTCGTCCTGGAACCAGGTTCTGGACTACCTGCGCGCCGTTCAGGGATTCGAACATCGCGAGCAGTTTCGTATCCTGTTCCTGGACAAGAAAAACCATCTCATCGCCGACGAGGTGCAGGGTCAGGGAACTGTCGACCACACGCCGGTCTATGTGCGCGAGGTCGTGAAGCGGGCTCTGGAGCTTTCCTCAACTGCCATCATTCTGGTCCACAATCATCCCTCAGGCGATCCGACGCCATCGCGCGCGGACATCGATATGACGCGGCTCATTGTCGAAGCGGGGCGACCGCTCGGTGTGCGGGTCCACGATCATGTCATCGTGGGCCGCAACGGATGCGCGAGCTTCCGCGCTCTCCGCTTGATCTGAAGGCTCATTCCAGGAGGACGGCCGTCGCATGACCGCGTTCCTCGATCGCAGGGCGAAATTCCGGACGCTCAATGTCGGTAGCCTGCCGCCCGCGCTGGCGGGTGATGTTGCCTACAGGCAGTTTCTGCGTCCCAAGCTTTCGTCGCGGCGCAGCGCTGACCACACGATACTGGCTGAGCGGGCGCGGTTCCATCTGCGGAATGCGGACTGGGTACGGGTGCCGACGACCCGGGGAGACGTGCAGTGCTACGTCTTTGAACCCGATGGAGGTGACACGCGAGGCAGTGTGCTCATTGCGCACGGTTGGACCTCCGAAGCATCGTTCATGGCGGTCTTTGCCGAACAGCTGCGGCGCGCGGGATTTCGTGTGGTGATGTTCGATCAGCCAGGTCATGGCAAGAGCGAGCAGGAACGCGCGAGCCTGATCGACTGTGCGCATGCGCTGCAGCAGGTGGTCGATGCGATTGGCCCTGTACGCTTCGCCGTCACGCATTCGATGGGTGGCTTGGCAGCACTGCTGGCGGGCGAGGGACGGAGGCCATTGGGGCCGTCCGTGCCGTTCGAGCGCTACGTGCTCGTCTCGTCGCCCAACCGCTTTGCAGCCATTACCCAAGAATTCGCTGATGAGCTCGCGCTCGGCGAGGCCGCGCAGCGCGCCTACGAGCGGCATCTCGAGCGTATTGCCCATCGTCCGGTGGCGGACTTCACGGCGGGAAATCTATTGGAAACCATCGGTTGTCCGGCGCTCGTCATCCACTCGCGCGACGATACCGAGGTCGGTTTCGAGAGTGCCGAGGAAATTGCGGCGCAGTGCCCCAAAGCGCAGCTGATGGCGGTCGATGGTTTAGGGCATCGGAATATTTTGTTCGCACCCCCGGTGATCCGAGGGGCCATTTCCTACCTAACAAGCAGTTGATAGGCATGGACTTGCGGGCACCGGGGCTCGCGCTGACCCCAATCCTTGACTATATGAGGGCAGCCGTTTCCGGAACGATCCGGAGGCAGAAGGGTCGATCATGAGCACAGCCAAGCATTCACGCGTCATCATTCTCGGGTCCGGGCCTGCGGGATATACCGCTGCGATCTACGCGGCCCGCGCCATGCTGAAGCCGGTGATGATCCAGGGCAACCAGCCCGGCGGACAGCTTACGATTACGACCGATGTCGAGAACTATCCCGGTTTCGCGGACGTGATCCAAGGGCCTTGGCTCATGGAGCAGATGAAGGCTCAGGCCGAGCACGTCGGCACCGAGATCATCATGGACTACATCGTCAAGGTGGATCTCAAATCGCGTCCGATCCGCCTCGAAGGTGATTCCGGCGATCACTACACGTGTGACGCGCTGATCATCGCGACGGGTGCGCAGGCGCGTTGGCTCGGCATTCCGAGCGAGGAGCACTTCAAGGGCTACGGTGTCTCGGCGTGCGCGACGTGCGACGGCTTCTTCTACAAGGGCAAGGAAGTGGTGGTCGTCGGCGGTGGCAACACGGCTGTCGAAGAGGCGATCTTCCTCACCAACTTTGCGAAGAAGGTGATCGTCGTGCATCGGCGGGATCACTTCCGCGCGGAGAAGATCCTTCAAGAGCGACTCGCCAAGAACGAGAAGATCGAAGTGATCTGGGACAGCGCGATCGACGAGATCGTGGGCGTCGGTGAGCCGCGCGCCGTCGAGGCCGTCAAGATCAAGAACGTCAAGACGGGTAAGGTCACGACGCGCAAGGTGGACGGCGTGTTCGTCGCCATCGGTCATGCGCCCGCGACGGAGCTGTTCAAAGGGCAGCTCGAGATGAAGCCGTCGGGCTATTTGATTACGGCACCGGATTCGACCGCGACCTCCATCCCGGGTGTGTTCGCGGCGGGCGACGTCAAGGACGACGTTTATCGGCAAGCTGTGACGGCGGCTGGCATGGGCTGCATGGCAGCCCTCGAAGCGGAGCGGTTTCTCGCTCACGCGGAAGAGACGGCCGCCGCCGCTGCGGAGTAAAACGCAATTCCTCTCCCCGTTGTTTCACAACGGGGAGAGGAATGATGCCTAGAATTTGTAGGCGACGACCTTGCCGTCGACCATCAAGGGGATGATGGCGGTGCGGCTCGCCGGGATATATCCGAGGTCGGCTGAGCCTTGGCTCAACGAGAGCAGTTCTTTCGCCTTGCCTGACTTCGCGATCTCAAAGACTTTGCCAGCGACCCAATCGGTGACGATGTAGGTGTCGGCTTCGAGCGGCTCCAGACCGTCCAGGTTGCCGACGGGCTTGCCGTCGCCGAGGTTCGAGATGGTCTTGTCTTCGAGATTCACGCTCAACAGGTTGCCGGGGGTCTTGGTGGAAAAGTCCGGTTCCATTGCGCCCCATGCGGCCACGACCAGCTTGTCGCTTTCGACGAGGAGGCCGTTCGGGTTCTTGAGCTGATCGCTCTCGAGCCACTTCTCGAACTTGCCGTCAGCGAGCCGCCAAATGGCATTTCCGGACCAATCGGACACGTAGATATCGCCATCGATACCGGCTGCAACGTCGTTCAGGATCTTGGCGCCGGCCGCTTCGTGTTTGGTGGTGATGGCGCTGGTCGCGACATCGATCTCGACGAGCTTGTCGATGTCGGCGACGAACAGCTTCCCGTCGACCAGGGCCATGCCCTTAGGCGCGTCGAGGCCCGTCACCCATTTGTCGGTGATGACCTTGCCGTCGAGCGAGAGCTTCGAGATGTAACCGTTGCCATCCTTCTCGTTCGGCTTTCCGGCCATGTTGCTGACGTAGATCACGGCCGCGTCGGTATCTGGAAGTGCCGACTCCGGGGTCTGGAAGCCGGAGGCTTCCCACAGCTTGGACGGTTGATCGGAACCGCCGCAGCCCGCAAGTGAGAGGGCCAGGGTGAGAGCTACAACGTGGGTCAACCGCATTGGGAAGGTAACCTTATCTGGGCCGGCCTGCCGGGAGGACGGGAGCTGTGCGTGTATGGATACCTGAAATTCGCAGGACTGCCTGAGTTATAGGCATCGGTTCTTTGCTTTGCCAGCCAATGCGGTCCCTGTGGTGGAAAGGCGCTGTTATGCATTTTTCGATGGCCTAGCTCCTTTCGATATCAAATAATCGCAATGCTAAGGTCAGTCATATGTCAGCGCCCAAGCGGGCGCTCTGTCCGCACGGCTCATTGGGCTCGATTGCGTCAGCCGATTGTACGTCCGAGGATGTTTTTATGGATTGGGACAAGCTCAGGATCTTTCATGCGGCTGCTGCTGCAGGCAGCTTCACGCATGCTGGCGACGCGCTGCATATGAGCCAGTCGGCCGTCAGCCGGCAGGTGTCTGCGCTTGAGCGCGATCTCAAGGTTTCGTTGTTTCACCGGCACGCGCGCGGCCTCGTTCTGACTGAACAGGGAGAGCTGCTCTACGCGACCGTCGCCGAGGTGATGACCAAACTTCAGACGGCGGAAACTCTGCTCGCCGATACGACAACCAAACCTTCGGGCGTGTTGAGTGTCGCGGCGCCTGTCGGCCTCGGAACCGTCTGGGTCTCGCAGCGGCTTCGGGAGTTCATGGATCTCTATCCCGAGATCCGCATTGAGCTGCTGCTTGACGATGATCAGATCGACATCGCCATGCGCGCCGCTGACGTCGCCATCTGGACGCGTGAACCGGAGCAAGCGGACCTGATCCGTCGCCCGCTGTTTACGGCCAGCGTACGTCCGATGGCGTCTGCAAAATATACGCGCCGTTTCGGGGTTCCCGAGACATTTGCGGACCTCGACAACGGAAGTCACCGCATTCTGTCGTACAGCGGTCAGACGGCCCAGTTGCTTCCCGCGATCAGCTGGCTGGAGACGGCAGGGCGCGAGGGGCAAGAGCCACGCGAGCCCGTGCTTCGGACGAACAGTGTCGTTGCCATCAAGCAGGCGGTCCTGGCTGGCATCGGGATCGGGATGATCCCCGACTACATGACGGAGCAGGACAGCGATCTCGTCCCCGTGCTGACGAAATCAGAGCCGGAACAACCGCACCTGCCGGTACTGTTCGTCTATCCCGAAGAACTCAAGGGCTCGAAGAAGGTTCAGGTCTTGCGGGACTTTCTGGTCGCCAAAGCTCGCCATTGGCGTGATTAGTCCGGACACATTATTTTTTCGTCATTTCAAATCTAGACCCAGGTTTGAACGTAATATCGTTCATCCGGTGCGAATGCCCGCCTGCGGGTTTAACTGCCACCACCTGCAGGCTTTCGCATCGGGGGTTCCCTTGGGCCGGGCTTGTTTCTCGGGATGCTTCGCTGCGGAAATGGTTCTCCCTTTCCGGAGGCATCCCGGGGCCCGGCCTCTTTGGTGGCTCGCCTGATCATCCAGGGCAAATCGTCGCAAAAATAGCCTCTAGGACCCGTCGGATCCCGACTTATCGGTCTCCCAAGGGCGGCTGATTTGCAACCGGCCGCGCGAGACGCTATCTGATGCTTCTCTTTGAATGCAGCGCCTTCCCTCGGAATGCGGAAATCCGTTTTTCCGGCAGCTTTTTTGTCCCGAACCCTCGAGCCCCATCATGGCCAAGACGCTTTACGACAAGATCTTCGACGACCACGTTGTCGACCGGCAACCCGATGGCACCTGCCTGCTCTACATCGATCGCCATCTCGTGCATGAGGTGACGAGCCCGCAGGCCTTCGAAGGGCTTCGGATGAGCGGGCGGAAGGTGCGCGCTCCTGAAAAGACGCTGGCGGTCGTCGATCACAACGTACCGACGACCGATCGCACCAAGGGCATCGCTGACGAGGACAGCCGCATTCAGGTTCAGACGCTGGCCGACAATGCTCGTGATTTCGGCGTTGAATATTACAACGAACTCGACAAGCGGCAGGGCATCGTTCACGTCGTCGGTCCTGAGCAGGGCTTTACTCTGCCCGGAACGACAATCGTGTGCGGCGATAGCCACACGTCGACCCACGGTGCGTTCGGCGCTTTGGCCCACGGGATCGGCACCAGCGAGGTTGAGCACGTTCTCGCCACGCAGACGCTTGTTCAGAAGAAAGCCAAGAATATGCGTGTCACGGTCGACGGGAAGTTACCCGCGCATGTGACCGCGAAAGACATCATCCTGGCGATCATCGGCGAGATCGGAACGGCCGGCGGTACGGGCTCGGTCATCGAGTATGCGGGTGAAGCGATCCGCGGTCTTTCGATGGAAGGCCGTATGACGGTCTGCAATATGTCGATCGAGGGCGGCGCCCGCGCCGGCATGATTGCCCCGGACGAGAAGACCTATGCCTTCATCAAGGGCCGTCCCAAGGCGCCGAAGGGCGCGGCGTGGGACGCGGCGATGAAGTACTGGGAGAGGTTGGCCACGGACGAAGGCGCGCACTTCGACCGCGAGGTCAGGCTCGACGCCGCCAAGCTGCCGCCGATCGTCTCGTGGGGTACAAGCCCCGAGGACGTCGTTTCGATTGCGGGTGTCGTCCCCAATCCGGCCGATGTTGCGGATGAGAACAAGCGTGCCTCGATGGTGCGTGCGCTCGACTACATGGGGCTGACGCCCGGCACGAAGATGACGGACATCCCGCTCGACGTGATCTGGATCGGCTCTTGCACCAACGGACGTATGGAAGATCTGCGTGAGGTCGCCAAGATCGTCGAAGGCAAGAAGATCTCGGATCGTCTCGCCTACGCCATGATCGTTCCGGGCTCCGGTCTCGTAAAGGAGCAGGCCGAGGCCGAAGGTCTCGACCAGATCTTCAAGGCGGCCGGCTTCGAGTGGCGCGAGCCGGGTTGCTCGATGTGCCTCGGTATGAATCCGGATCAGTTGAAGCCGGGCCAGCGCTGCGCTTCGACTTCGAATCGCAATTTCGAGGGTCGCCAGGGCTACAAAGGCCGTACGCATCTTGTTTCGCCGTCCATGGCTGCGGTTGCTGCGCTCTCCGGCCACTTTGTCGACATTCGCAGCTGGCAGAACTAAGTCTCTCGCTTCGGCCGCGCGCCGCCCTTGCGGTCGTGGGGCCGAAGCGCCTATCTCTCCCGTTCGCGGTTTGACACGGCGGGAGAACAAGGCATGTCGCATGGGATAGACTGGAAATCGGCGACGGCGCCGTCGCTCGCGGATTTCGAAGTCATGGCCGCTGCCGCGTGGGAGCGAATTGCCCCGGAATTCCGCGAGGTTTGTGGGGATGTTGTCGTCCGGGTCGAAGACTTTGCCCTCGAAGAAGTCCTCGATGAGCTGGACATTGAAAGCCCCTTCGATCTTATGGGGCTTTATCAGGGCTTGAGCCTCGACAAGAAGAGCGTGCTCGACGCGCCGCGCGAACCGGATATGGTTTTTCTCTATCGCCGCGCTATCCTTGATTATTGGATGGAGACCGGCGACGAAAGCCTCGGGGAAATCATCACACATGTTCTCGTTCACGAGATTGGCCATCATTTTGGCTTCTCTGACGACGACATGGAGGAAATCGAAGAGCAGGCAGCCGATTAGCCGTGCAGTCCTCCCGTCGAGCAAAAAAACGGGGCGCGGCATATCAGCCACAGATTTTTAGCAGGTAGAGGCTCGGCCAGAGCCTGAGTGAATGTTAACTTTTGCAGGCGAAGTTGGACCTGCTAGGTTTTCTTCGGGGCGCGTGCGGGTGTCGCGTAGAGGTGTTCATTTGACGACGGTTCACCGTCAAGCTTTCCCTGTATTTCGCTGGTTTGCTTTGGGCGTTTGTCTCGTGGCGCTCGCAATAGCGCCTCGCCCGGCTGCAGCCGACGATGTCCCCACGCCGGAAGAATATGCCGAGCACGTGGGCGGGGATGCACACGTTTTGTCACCCGGCGAACTCAAGCTCGACGGGCGCCAGCAAGTTTGCGGGCAGCGTCCGACGGTCATCGACAGTCAGCTGGATGACTACGGCGCGGCTTATCCGGGTTTCCTGATCCTCAATCCGCGATTGCTTTCCAAGGTTTCGACGCCGGTGAAACTGTGGATCTTCGCGCACGAATGCGGCCACCAGTTCCGCGGGCCCGATGAGGAGACTGCTGACTGCTTTGCTGTCCAGCGGGGACGCCGCCAAGGCTGGCTCGACGAGGCCGGCCTCGAGGAGGTCTGCACATTCATTTCGCCGGCCAAGGGCGACAGCATGCACTTCGCGGGCTCGCACCGCTGTGCGTATATGCGCCAGTGCTTCGCCGATCCTTCTATTCGCTGAGCCGGGGTGGCTTATCCTCGTGCCGATGCTGGGGCCTAAGATCGCCCCTCATGAGCATTTTGGACTATTCAAAGCGGCTTCTTTCGATTGCGGAAACACTCAGCCGGTGGGCTGGAGCTATCGCAGCCTTGGACCGTTCGCGGCGGGCCAAAGTCGCGAAATATGCCGATGCGATCGCCGAGACGCTCGGCCGTGCCGCCCGCTTTTCGGGAAGATTAATGGCGGATCCTACTGACAAGGCCGCCGCGCGTGGGGTGGCTCGAGAATTCGGCCGGATCACCGGGTATCTTGAGACGCTGGTCGGCGTGCTCCAACACCATCTTGACGGACGAAAGCTAGCTGGCGTTAAAAGGCGGCTTCGGCAGCTTTGTCCTGCAGGGACTGACGGTCTGGCCGCCGGAGCGGCCCCCAGCATCCGTACGGACAGGTTGCTTGCTGCCGAGGGGTATTTTCGAGCGCTGGCCGATAGCCTGCGCGCTTAGGTCCTCGTGGTGCTTCACTCTTAGGTTTCAGGAACAAACGAACATGCAGAAGTTCACCAAGCTTACGGGCGTCGCGGCTCCCTTTCCGCTCCGGAATGTGGATACGGATATGATTATCCCGAAGCAGTTCCTGAAGACGATCAAGCGCACCGGGCTCGGTAAGGCGCTGTTCTACGAGCTGCGCTACGACCAGTCCGGCAAGGAAAATCCGGATTTCGTGCTGAACAAGCCGGCTTACCGGAAGGCAGAGATCCTGGTGACGGGGGACAATTTCGGGTGCGGGTCTTCGCGCGAGCACGCCCCGTGGGCGCTGCTCGACTATGGCTTCCGCTGCGTGATCGCTCCGGATTTCGCGGACATCTTCTATAACAACTGCTTCCAGAACGGCATCTTGGCCATCAAGCTTCCGCAGGATCAGGTCGACAAGCTGATCGATGATGCGAGCCGCGGCGCGAATGCCACGCTCTCCATCGATCTCGAAGCCCAGGAAATCCGGGGTCCCGATGGGGGCGTGATCAAGTTCGACATCGATCCGTTCCGTAAGCACTGCCTGATCAATGGATTGGACAACATCGGTCTCACGCTGGAAAAAGAGAAGGCGATCCGAGACTTCGAGGCTCGCGATGGCGCGGCGCGGCCCTGGGCCTAACGCAAAGCCGGGATTGCTGAGTTGGCGGGATCACAACGCTGGGGAATTGTCCTCAGCGGATTGCGGCCATCCGAGCGAATATGATACGTGCCAGGGTGGTTTTGGTATCGTCAAGGAAGGCCATGCGAGCACGTTGGTTCTCCGTCGCCTTGTCTGCGCTGACGCTTCTCGCCGGCGAGCATGCCATTGCCGGTGGGCCGGCGCTGGTGTTCGATCCTTCCGACGGCAAGGTGCTGTACGCCGAGGATGCGGACGACCACTGGCATCCTGCTTCGCTCACCAAAATCATGACGGCCTATCTGACGTTCGAGGCCCTCAAGACCGGCAAGCTCAAGCTCGATCAACGGATCCCTTATAGCGAGCGCGCTCAGGGCGAGCCGCCGAGCAAGCTTGGGCTGCATGTCGGCGCGACACTCACCATCGACCAATCGCTGAAGGCCCTCATTATCAAGTCGGCAAACGACGTCGCGATTGTCCTCGCCGAGGCGATCAGCGGGTCTCCGGCTGAGTTTGTCGCGCACATGAACCAGACGGCGCGCGTGCTTGGCATGTCGCGGACGCAGTTCGTCAATCCAAACGGGTTACCGGCTCCGGAGCAGGTGACCACGGCGCGCGATCTGGCCAAGCTCGCTCGAGCGGTCGTGCGGGATTATCCCGAATACATTTCGTACTGGTCGATGTTCGATGCGCGGATCGGCAAGATCCACATCGGCACGCACAATGGCCTCCTGCGCACTTTTGAAGGCGCGGATGGCATGAAGACCGGCTTCATTTGCGACTCCGGCTTCAACGTGGTTGCGAGTGCGACGCGTGACGGCCGGCAGATCATGGCCGTCGTGCTTGGCGAAGCGACCGGCGGGCAACGTACCATCCGCGCGGCCAGCCTCCTCGAGCACGGCTTCCAGAGCTACGGCTGGAAGGCCCTGTTCAATCACAGTCAAAGCCTCGACACGATGCCGATCGCGACCGACGCAAAAGACGTGATGAGCGTGCGCAAGGATGTGAGGTCGTTCGAATGCGGTACGGGACGCCGCAAATCGCCAACCGCCAAGAAGCGGGTGAAGAAGCCGGCGCAATCGGCTGACGGCGCGGCGCAGGAGGAGCCCGTAAAGGCTCCGGCGCCGGGAGTAACCAAAATCGCTGCGGACCCTTCGGAAGCGCCCAAGAAGCGGCCGCCCAAGCCGGCCCAAGCAGCGACCATTCCCTAAGGCCGCGGCCCTGAGGGCCTTGCTCCGTTAAGGTTTCCCTATCTCAGCCTGGGACAGCCCAGAGCCGTAGGCGCACATCCGCTACCTAGAATGGGACGCCAACCGAATGTCGAACGGCAAAAATGGTCTGTTTCGGCCGTATTTTGCGAGTTTCCATCTTGGCTTCGATCTTGCTCCTCCTCCGTCGAATTCTGACGTCAGAGGATACGATGCGCAGTTCGTTGCCCCAAAAAAAGGAAACGCCACCTCAGTTGCATGATGCTGAGTTGATGGCCGTGGTTCTGGAAGGTCGTCATGGCGCGTTCGCCGCGGAGGTGGCGGACTTTTTTGCCCTGCTTCATCGGCAACTCGGCGATGCAAGCCGGTCTCAGGCGTGGGGTGGGGTCGCGCGAATGGTCCGCCGCCGCGAAAGCGACCGCCTCGACGTTCACTAGGGTCGTTTGGGAAAGCCCGTTCCACGTCTCTGGGAGCCCTCTAGGTCGGGGGCCCATAGATAATCACGGCGAGACGGCGGGGGCCGTGGGCGCCCTTGACGATCCTCCCTCCAATATCACCCGTTCGAGACGCTCCCGAGACGAGATTGATCGCGCGCGGGAAGCGACCCGGTGCGGTGTGGGCCGACAGCAGCGTGAATGCGTCCTCGAATGATGAGACGATCGTGTCGCGCGAAAGCGCGACGATATGGAGTTCTGGCAAGAAGGCCAGCAGTGGGGGGCTTTCTGGCCCCGACGATAGAACGAGCGTGCCGGTTTCCGCGACGCCGGCGTAAGCATGCGTGAGCGCCGCATGACCGTCGCCCAAGGGCTCGCCGTGCCAAAGCTCGGGCTTCAGGGACACGGGCCAAGCAAGCGATGAGAGCTGCGGGTCGTCGGCCATCGTCAGGTGAGGCCGGGGAGTGTATTGGCGCAGGCACGCCTCGACGCTCTGAGGCACTGCACCGACATTGTCGATGTCGATGACCTGTGTTCCGTGCGCTTCCAGGCAACTGATCATCCGAGTATTGCGCGCGTTACCGTCCAGACGCGCGAACGCGGGTCGCGGGTAGCTCGGTGGGTGAGAGAACCTCTCCGCGACGGCGCGCTGGCGGACGTTGTCCGTCCTGTTCGAGACGCCAAGCGCGGCGCGCACGCGTTCGATGATCCTTTCAGTGCTCATCCGGTACGCCCCGCTGATGTTCAGTCCAGAGTTGCTGGAAGGTGCGTCCCTGAGGAGCCGGAAAATCGCGACGTGACGTCCAGCCGCCTGCGAATGGCAGCCAGTGGAATGCCCCACGTGTCCGGCCGAGCGCGCCGAGCGCGGCAACGCCAAGGCGCGCCGCGATATGATAGAGGCGGGGGCGCTTGGCGAAGAAGGCCCATATGGCGACGAGGCTTCGCTCGCGGCGAGCGGCCGGTGAGGCGAGCCATTTCTCGCGCCAGCCTCGCATCAGACGTGTGAGGGGTATCTTTACGGGGCAGACTTCTTCGCACTTGCCGCAGAAGGTCGATGCGCTGGGCAGGTCGTGCGCTTCTTCGGTGCCAAGAAATGCGGGCGTCAATACCGCTCCGATCGGACCCGAATACACCCAGCCGTAAGCATGGCCGCCGATGGCATTGTAGATGGGGCAGTGGTTGAGGCAGGCCCCGCAGCGGATGCATCTCAGGGCCTCGCGGAGGCCGCTCTTGAGCATCTCGGTGCGCCCATTGTCGACGATGACGATGTGGCACTCCTCGGGGCCGTCTCGATCGCCCGGCGCTTTTGGGCCCGTGAGCAAGCTCGTGTATGCCGTCATGTCCTGTCCGGTCGCCGAACGCGCGAGCACCCGAAGCAGTGTCGCAAGGTCGGAAAGTGTCGGGACAACCTTGTCGATCGCAGCAAGTACGATGTGCGTTTTCGGAAGTTGCGCTGAGAGATCGCCGTTGCCTTCGTTGGTGACGATGACGGCCGAACCGGTTTCTGCAACGAGGAAGTTGGCACCCGTGATGCCGATGTCGGCGGCGAGGAAGCGCTCGCGCAGAACGGCGCGCGCTTCGGCGACGAGCGCTTCGGGAGTTTCGAGATTCCGCTTCGGATCGAGATGGGCGTGGTGGTGCCGGAAATCCGCTTCCACCTGATCCTGGCTCAGGTGGATGGCTGGCGCGATGATGTGACTCGGGGTCTCTCCGCGGAGTTGCAGCAAGTATTCGCCGAGGTCGCTCTCGAAGACGCCGATGCCAAGACTTTCGAGGTGCTGGTTGAGCGCGATCTCCTCGGAGACCATCGATTTGCCTTTGGCGATGAGACGGGCGCCGCGCTCCTGCGCAAGGCGCGCAATAATCGCGCGTGCTTCGGCGGCATCTGCCGCCCAGTGGACGCGGCTGCCGGCGGTCTCGGCCTTGGCGACGAACCCTTCGAGATAAAGATCGAGGTGCGCCAGGGTGTGATCGCGGATTTCGCGGGCCGCATCGCGGAGCTGTTCGAATTCCGGCACCCTGGCCTTCGCGGCCGCGCGCTGGGCGACCAGACCGCCCGGCAATCCGGCGAGCGCTTTGGCAAGCTGAGGGTCGGCGAGGGCGGTGCGGGCGTTGCTTTTGAACGCTCGTGTGTGGGGTGTCACGGCGGCGTCCCTTTTTCGCTCCAGGCGATCGGCGGCTCGCGCGTTTCGCCCGCTAGTATTTCCGCGACGTGACGGCATGGCAGCGGCTGGCCGGAGCGATTGAGGCGGCCCGCCAGATTCATGAGGCAGCCGAGATCACCGCCGGTTACGAGATCGGGAGCCGGAGTCTTGAGATCTTCGATCTTGCGATCAGCGACGGCCGAAGAAATCTCGGGATACTTGACCGAGAACAAGCCGCCGAACCCACAGCAGGCCGTCGTTTCAGGTGCGTCGAGCAACTCCAAGCCCGCGACAGAGGCCAGGAGCTGCCTTGGCTCAGCGCGGATGCCAAGCTCGCGCAGGCCGGAGCAGGCGTCATGGTGCACCACCCGGCCTTCGAATTGGGCACCCGTTGCAGTCATGCCCCGCACGTTGACGAGGAAGGAGGTCAACTCGTGGACGCGCGCAGCGAAAGCCTTCACGTCCTGCTCGACTTCGCCGCGGCCCTTAAAGAGGGCTGGGTAGTGAAGGCGCAGCATCGAGGCGCAGGAGCCTGAGGGTGCAACGACGAACTCGCAGGTCTCGAAGGCGCGGACAGTCTGCAAAGCAAGGTCGCGCGCAGAATCCGGATCTCCGGAATTGTAGGCGGGCTGGCCGCAGCAGGTCTGGCCTGCCGGGACGATGACGCTGCATCCCGATCGCTCAATCAAGCGGGCCGCCGCGAAGCCGACGGATGGCCGCATGAGATCGACAAGGCAGGTCACGAAAAGCCCGACGCGTGGTTTCAAAGTTCGCTCACTCGGGTTCTTCGAGCGCTTCAGGGCGCGCTTCGAAGCGTTGGGGCGCAAACTCTATCGCGCTGCCATCCGCTTCGCCAGGGACGTCGTTCGGCCGTGTGCGTCGCGAAACAATCGGATGAGGGCTAGAAGAGCGCCTTGGGATCGACCACATTTCTCCCTAGGGCCAATGTTGCTGCTTTCCCCCGCCCATGCGAGACTCAGGGCAGGCGTGGAGACGGAACGAACGGTGCCCCCAGGCGGCATTTTTCCGGTCATCCCCGTCGCGTCCGGTACGTTGTTCGTCTATGTACGTTCGCCTGCACCGGTTGGGTTTTCCGGCTGCGATATGTGCCCGCGGATCTTGGACTTTAGATCCGATGCGAGAGGAATGAGAGATGTCGTTGATCGAGCTGCCGCTTCCTGATCCGGCTATCGTCGGACGCCGGGATGCGATCGTGCGCGATCTCATTGCCATCGCCGGGGCGGATATCGTGATTTCCGACGAGGACGGACGACGCGCCTTCGAAACGGACGCGCTGACGGCCTATCGGCGCATGCCTTTGGCGGTGGTGCTGCCGACCTCGACCCAAACCGTTTCGGCCGTACTCAAGTACGCCAAGGCACAGGGAATCAAGGTGGTGCCGCGGGGCGCAGGGACATCCCTTTGTGGCGGCGCGCTTCCGCTCGAAGACGCTATCGTGCTTGGCGTCTCCAAAATGAATCGCGTCCTCGAGATCGACTACCACAACCGCTTTGCGCGGGTGGAAGCCGGTATCACCAACCTTGCGATCTCGGCGGCCGTTTCGGCTGAGGAATTTTTCTACGCGCCGGACCCCTCCAGTCAGATCGCCTGCACGCTGGCCGGGAACTTGGCGATGAACTCCGGCGGGGCGCATTGCCTGAAGTACGGCGTCACGACCAACAACGTGCTCGGTGTGACACTCGTTACCATGGACGGGGAGATCGTCGAGATCGGTGGCGGACATCTTGATGCCGAAGGCTACGATCTTCTGGCACTGGTGGTCGGCTCGGAGGGACAGTTCGGGGTCATCACGGAAGCAACGGTGCGGATCCTGCGCGCTGCGGAGGGCGCCCGCCCGATGATGATCGGGTTCGATTCCAGTGCGAAGGCCGGCATCTGTGTCGCGCGCATCATCGCGTCCGGCATCATTCCCGTTGCGATCGAGTTCATGGACAAGCCGGCCATCGAGGTCTGCGAGGCCTTTGCGAAGGCTGGCTATCCGACGAATGTCGAGGCTCTGCTCATCATCGAGGTCGAAGGATCGGAGCAGGAAATCGCAGATCGTCTTGCGTATATCGCCAGCATTGCCCACGAGCTCAACCCAATCGCGCTTGTCGTCAGCGGTTCGGCGGAGCAAAGCGCCAGGATCTGGAAGGGCCGCAAGTCGGCTTTCGGCGCCATCGGGCGCATTTCCGACTATTACTGCATGGACGGGACGATTCCTCTCGGACACTTGCCGCACGTTCTGGAGCAGATCACCGAGATCTGCGGCCGTTATGGGCTTCGGGTAGCCAATATTTTCCACGCCGGTGACGGCAATCTGCATCCGCTGGTGATGTACGACGCCAACACCCCCGGTGAGACAGAGAAGGCTGAGAGGGCTGGCGCCGAGATCCTCAAGCTCTGCGTCTCCGTCGGTGGATGCCTCACGGGAGAGCACGGGGTCGGGATCGAGAAGCGCGATCTTATGCGCGCGCAGTTCACCGCAGAAGATCTTGCTGTTCAATTGCGCATCAAGTCCGTGTTCGATCCGGACTGGCTGCTGAACTGTGGCAAGGTTTTTCCTCTCGACACCATCGAAGCGGCGAAGGCCATGGCCGCCGAAGAGGCCCAGCTTTCCGCTGACAAGAATCCCGCGGAAGCGGCGTAAGGAGCACAGCATGAATGACATCATGCGGCCCGCGACCGAGTGGGAACTCAAAAGTATGATGACGGCGCTCTCGGAGCGCGGCATTCCGGTGGAGATTCTCGGCGCCGGATCGAAGCGCGGGGTCGGCCGTCCGGTCGTTGCGCCTGTTGCGCTCACGACGGGCGCCATGCGTGGCATCTCGCTCTATGAGCCGTCGGAGCTCGTCATGGGCGCACGTGCCGGCACGCCTTTGTCGCAGATTGAAGTCGAGCTTGCGTCGCGCGGACAGATGCTGCCGTTCGAGCCCATCGATCTCGGCCCGGCCCTTGGAACGGATGCTGGATTGCAGACGATCGGCGCCATCTTTGCGGGTAACATTTCGGGGTCGCGGCGCATTTCCGCCGGTGCCGCGCGGGACTACATTCTCGGGGTGCGGGGCGTCAACGGGCGCGCGGAGATCTTCAAATCCGGTGGGCGCGTCATGAAGAACGTGACCGGCTACGATGTGGCGCGTTCCCTGGCCGGGAGCTGGGGAACGCTGGCGGTCTTTTCCGAGGTGACCTTCAAGGTGCTTCCGCTGCCGGACGACGTGCTGACCCTCGTCTATCCGGATCTGACCGACGATCTTGCCGTGGAGCTCATGAGCCTAGCGCTCACGCAGCCCTTCGAAGTGTCGGGGACGGTGCACCTCTCGCCTACACTTGCGTCTCGGTTGAAGCACAAGGGGCTCGCCAAAGAGAGCCGCCCTCTCACCGCGATCCGGATCGAAAACTTCACGCGCTCCATTACCTACCGAAAGCAGAAGCTACGGGACGTGCTCTCTGCCTATGGCGCTCCATTGGAGCTCGAATTGGAAAGCTCGCTCGAATTCTGGAGCGAGATGCGCCGTTTGTCCTTCTTCCCATCGAATGGGACGCACCTGTGGCGCATTTCAACGACGCCGAGCATGGCGGCTTCGCTCGTGCAGTCGGTCCGCCGGCATATGCGGGTCGAGGCTTTCTACGACTGGTCGGGCGGCCTGATCTGGCTGGAGACGCCCGCTTCGGCCGACGCAGGCAGCGCCGACATTCGCAGGGCGGTTGCAACGCACGGCGGCCATGCCACGCTAATCCGGGCTGATGAGGCGGTGCGGGCCGTGGTTGAAGTCTTCCAGCCGCTCGGGGCGGCCGTCGACCGGATCACGCGCGGGATCAAGCACGCCTTTGATCCCCTGCGTCTCCTCAATCCCGGGCGTATGTACGCGACGCTGTAGAACCTGTCAGGGGCAACGAAGCCTCCGGAGCGACCGACCAAGATGCAGACCAATTTTGCACCCGAACAGCTCCGAGATCCGCGTGTGGCGGAAGCCGACCGGATCCTGAAGCGGTGCGTGCATTGCGGGCTTTGTACGGCTGTTTGCTCGACCTACGTCGTGTTGGGCGATGAACGGGATTCGCCGCGCGGGCGCATCTATCTCATCAAGGACATGCTCGAGCGGCGAGACGAGCATGCACCCTCTGAGCAGGTTCGCCATCACGTCGATCGCTGTCTGACGTGCCTTTCATGCATGACGACTTGTCCGAGCGGCGTTGACTATCTGCATCTGGTGGACGCGGCACGCGCCGAAATCGAGGAACGGTGCCCTCGTAGCTTCAAAGACCGGATGTTGCGCCGGGTGCTCGCCTGGACCATTCCCTATCCGCGGCGCTTTCGCCTCGCGCTCAAAGCCGTGCCACTGGCGCGGCCATTCATTCCGCTTCTGCAACGTTTCGGTCTCGAAGAGGTTGCCGCCATGCTTGCGCTTGCGCCAACGGGGGCAAACAAGCGTGAAGCGCGGTTCGGCGGCGCCGGAACCGCTGTCACGCACAGCGAGCGGCGTGCGCGCGTTCTATTGCTGACTGGCTGCGTGCAACCCGTCCTGCGTCCCGACATCAACGATGCGACGATCCGGCTGCTCGCGCGACGCGGTGTCGACGTCGTCGTTGCGCACGGCACGGGCTGTTGTGGCGGCATTGTCCAGCACATGGGACAGGAGAAGGACGCGCAGTATCTCGCCAAGCGCAATATCGACGCGTGGTGGAAAGAGATCGGTCGCGGGGAGATTGACGCAATCATCGTCAACGCGTCGGGGTGCGGGACGACGGTGAAGGACTACGGGCATATGCTGCGGGGCGATCCGGCCTACGCCGACCGGGCAGAGCGTGTCTCCAGCCTTGCCAAGGACGTTTCAGAGTTTCTCTACGAGTATCAGCTTGGCGCGCCCGAGCGCTGGTCGTCGCTTCGGGTCGCATACCATTCGGCCTGCTCGCTGCAGCACGGGCAGCGCATTCACGACGAGCCACGCGCGTTGCTCCAACAGGCGGGTTTTGCCGTGATGGATGTGCCGGAAGGCCACATTTGCTGCGGATCGGCCGGCACGTACAACATCTTGCAGCCGGAGATTGCGAGCCAGCTCAAGAAGCGTAAGCAGGACAATATTCGCTCGACGCGTGTTGATGTTGTTGCTGCCGGAAATATCGGCTGTATCACGCAGCTCAATACCGGTCTCGATACCCCGATTGTTCACACCGTCGAGCTGCTCGATTGGGCCTATGGAGGGCCAGTGCCGCCGGGGCTCGAGCATCTCGCCCAGTTCGTTACGGACGTGCCGAAACCCAGACGTCATGTCGAAGACTTCATAGAAACCTAGTTTGCCACGCGCTCGACACCGTGCACACGTAAAGACCCGCGAAATGACCGATATTGAGCTTCAGGGCGCCGTGCCCGAGCGCTGCGACCTGCGGAGCGACAGCGGCCCGTTCGACATCATCGGAGACGTGCACGGATGCGCGGGCGAGCTGGAGGCGCTGCTGGTGCGTCTCGGCTACCAGCTGACGTGGAGCGGCCATCCCGGTTCGTACAGCGTGAAAGTCACACCGCCGCTGGGCCGTCGCGCCATTTTTGTCGGAGATTTGGTTGATCGCGGCCCGCGTGCGCCCGACGCGCTGCGGATCGTCATGAGCATGGTCGAAACGGGTGCCGCATTGGCGGTGCCCGGAAACCACGACGTGAAGTTTCTGCGCTGGCTCGCCGGAAAGGATATCAAGCCGACGCATGGGCTCGACCGGACCATTGCTCAGTTCGAGCCGGAGTCGAAAGCGTTCCGATTGCAGGTTTCGGGCTTCATCCGGGGATTGCCGATCTACCTTTGGCTCGATGGCGGACGGCTCGCTGTCGCACACGCGGGCATCAAGGAAGACATGCTTGGCCGTTATTCGGGCGAGGTGCGCCGCTTCTGCCTCTACGGTGAAACATCGGGTGAGACGGACAAATTCGGATTGCCGATCCGCTACCACTGGGCGGCGGAATACCGCGGCCGGACGTCCATCGTGTATGGACACACGCCGGTGCCGGATGCGGACTGGGTCAATTCGACGATTTGCATCGATACGGGCTGTTGCTTCGG
This sequence comes from Hyphomicrobium sp., assembly GCF_036262015.1. GTDB lineage: Bacteria > Pseudomonadota > Alphaproteobacteria > Rhizobiales > Hyphomicrobiaceae > Hyphomicrobium_C. The sequence goes on from NZ_DATAJR010000008.1 coordinate 352,326, forward strand.
CGGCAAGTTGACCGCGTTGCGCTGGCCGGAGCGCGAGATCGTTTCAGTGCCGGCCGCGGCCGTCTACACGGTGCCCGTGCGGCCCTTCGGGCATCCTCCGCTCAGACCCGGTGCAGAGATCGCCTAGTAAGGTCCCGATTCCGAAGTTCGCCGGAGTTCGCTGTGAGGCGCCGAGCGAATTTCTCGATCATCACACCAGCTCTCATTGCGTGGATTTTTTGGCCGGGGCGGCCTTCTTCTTCTCAGGTGGCGGCTCGGGGGCGGCCGTGCTCAGGGTCACATCCTTCTCAGGACCGGCGTCCTTGCTGCTGTCCACCACGTCGGCCGGTACGGTCGGCGGCGCGTTTCCGCCGGCGGTCAGCACCGCGCGGCAATCCTGCGGGAGATCGGCGAGCGTGAGCTGCGGCTTGGGTGGCGCGGGCTTGGCGGGCTTCTCCGGAGGCTGAGCCGTAACGGGCGGCTTCGGCTTGGGCGCGACTTTCTTCAGCCAGTCCTTGAGCTCGGCATCGCATCCATCGCCAGTCGGCACAGGGGGCTGATGCTGGCAGTTGTTGGATCCCTTCGGACAGCCGATGCGAATGTGGAAGTGGTAGTAGTGCCCGAAGTAGGGCCGCACCTTGCTCAGCCACGTGCGGTCCGTCCCGGCAGATTCGCAGAGCGCCTTCTTGATGGCCGGGTGCACCAAAATGCGTTCGACCGACGAATAGGATGCAGCGCGTTTGATCAGCTTCACCTGACCGTCGCCCCAGACCTTGGGGTCGACCGAGCCCGCGTTGGCCAGCATGGAGACGGCCGACATATCTTCACGCTCTCGTTTCGTGAGCTTACGGTCGGGCATCGGCGTCAGCCAGATGTCGGCATCGAGGCCGACCTGGTGGCTGGCATGGCCGGATGTCATGGGGCCGCCGCGCGGTTGGGACATGTCGCCGACAAGCAGCCCCGGCCACTCTTTGTGCTGGGTCGTTTCGCGCGCCAAGCGTTCGAGCAGGGCAACCAGATCGGGGTGTCCCCAATTGCGATTGCGCGAGAGACGCATGACTTGCCAACCCGGGCCGTCGACCGTTAGCGGTTTGCCACCCGCAAGGCAGCCCTTCGCGTACCAGCCGACTGCACGGGCGGCCATCGGCGCCGGCGTCTTCACCGTGCCGAAGAGTTGCTTGGCGGCGAGGACAGGCTTCTTTGGCTTTTCCGCCTCCTTGGCGTCAGGTTTCGCTTTGACGTCCGGCTTCGGAGCTGCGGTGACGGCGGGTTCCGGTGCCTTTGCAGCCGGGACTGGCGCAACAGCTTTTACAGGCGCCGCCTTCTCCTCCGGTGGATTGCCGCCGCTCTTTGCCTGAGGCCGCTCGGCGGCTTTCGGAGTGGGGGGAACGATTGCGTCCTTCGCCTTTGCGGCGGCAGCTTCCGCAGCCGCGGCGGCGGGGCCCTGCCACGCAGCTTCAGGCGTCGCGGCATCCTGTGCCGCGGCATATCCGGATAGGATTGCCATCGGCAAGATCAGCCAAGTCACGACGCGTCGGGCGACTGCCATGAACCCCCGCAGCAAATCAGTTCACGTTCATCCTAGTCGAGCTAACGGCCAAATTGCGACACAGTTTGCATACATGCGCCGATTTGGTGCTTACAAATGCGGTAATCTTCATTCGGACGCCAAGGCCATGAGATGACAGCCTTTCTTACAAATGGTCCCGAAGATGCCACCACGTGGCTTCTGCTCGCGCCCGGCGCTGGCGCCCCGATGACGAGCGGATGGATGGGGCGCATGTCCGAGCTGCTGGCGGAGGCGGGACTTCATGTCGTCCGTTTCGACTTTGCCTACATGACAGCACGTCAGACTTCCGGTTCACGGCGTCCGCCGCCGAAGGCGGAAAGGCTCATCAGCGAGTATGAGGCCGCAGTTGCGGACATTACCGCCAAACGCAAAGGCGGTCAGCTTTTGATCGGCGGGAAATCGCTTGGCGGGCGCGTCGCGAGTCTTGCCGCTCAGGGGTTGTACGATGCGGGGCATATCGCGGGGCTCGTTTGCCTCGGGTATCCGTTCCATCCTCCGGACAAACCCGATCAGCTGCGAACCCAACATTTGCTGGCGCTCTCGTGTCCGACTCTCATTGTGCAGGGAACGCGCGATCCTTTCAGTGGCCGCGACGAGGTGCCCGGCTTTGGTTTGCCTTCCGCGATCTCCGTTTATTGGGCAACTGACGGCGATCACGATCTCGCGCCGCGGCGCGCCTCAGGTGCGACGCTCGACAGCAACTTGACCGCTGCCGCAAACGAAATTGCCGGCTTCGCGAAAAGGCTCGCTCAGGCGCGCTGATGGCGGGCACGTGCACCGCGTTCAAGCGCGGCGCACGTTTCCCGGTCCAGCTCCAATGTCGTGGCCAGAAGAGACAGGAAATGCGTCTCGTCGGCCTGCACGGAAAGGTCGGACGCTGCCACTTCGGCGCAGAGGACGTAGGCCGTCTCGTAAAAGCGTGGGGGAAGGCTTCGTTTGATCAGGGCGAGCACCTGATCGACGCCTTGCGGCTTTCTCAGGAGCATGCCGCACCGTTGCGCCGTGTCGGCGAGCCAGTTGTCCGTGAAGTTGTGGAATGGCGGCAGCTCTTGGACGATCGAGCCGATCCGCGCCAGCTCTTCGGTTGTGATGGTGCGGTCTGCTGCGGAGACAGTGACCATGGCGTAAATCAGGGCCTCGGGCGGGGAGATGCGATCCGACATGTGTCTCTCTTGGTTCGACGTGCAATGTGCGCCAGCGCTTCGAGCGGCTGCATGGAATGCACCCAGCTCTTCGATCTGTGGCGCGTGACCAAGCGTCGGGACGTAACCATCCTCTCATGCGGCTCCCTCCCAGGCTGCTCGGGCGGGATATGGCGTTGATCCTCTCGTGCGCAAGGTTGCGGCGACTTGCCGCGATTTTTTCGTTAAGCATGGCCTGCGGCGCCGGGCCCGCCTCGAACTTCTTTTCTTCCCTCCCCCCGACACTATGTTATGGGGAAGGCTTCAAGGACAGGCCCGTCCATTTTTCGGCCCGACTCCCGGGTTCCCGCAGCTGTTTTTATTGATCCGGGGCGGTACCGGGCCCGTATCGAGCCCGCATCCCATGCGCAACTCCCCGAAGGTCTAGCCGATGACACAAACTCCAAAAGGCTTGAAGTTCGAACTCAAGGCGGCTGAACCCATAACGCCCGCTCCGACGCGGGCCGAGGCCGAAGCCGCCGTTCGCACGCTTCTGCGCTGGGCTGGAGACAATCCGGACCGCGATGGGCTGCACGAGACGCCGTCGCGTGTGGTTCGGGCGTTCGAGGAATACTTCCGCGGGTATCAGGATGATCCCGAGGCCATCCTTCAGAAGACGTTCGAGGAGACCGAGGGCTACGACGAGATGATCGTGCTGCGCGGCATCCGTTTCGAGAGCCATTGCGAGCATCATCTGGCACCGATCGTCGGCCGTGCGTGGGTGGGCTACATCCCGAACGGTCGCGTGGTCGGGATCTCGAAGCTCGCCCGGGTCGTGGAAGCCTATGCAAAGCGGCTTCAGATCCAGGAGAAGATGACGTCGCAGATCGCGAACATCATCAACGATGTGCTGAAGCCGCAGGGCGTCGCGGTGATCATCAAGGCCGAGCACCACTGCATGACGACGCGCGGCGTTCACAAGCCCGGCACCGATCTGGTGACGAGCCGGATGCTCGGAATTTTCCGTGACAACGCGATCACGCGGCAGGAATTCCTGTCGATGGTCGAAGACTAGTCCCAACCAATCCTCGGGTTGCAGCCCGCCGGGCTCTTTCTCGGCGGGCTGACTTTTTTCGGAGTGTGCGTGTGACTGCTGCTGTTGCCAAGACCGTCCTCATTACTGGTGCTTCGAGCGGAATCGGCCGTGCGACCGCCGAGCTGTTTGCCTCCCGCGGCTGGAACGTCGCCGCAACGATGCGTACGCCGGAGAAGAGCAATCTGGGCGGCGTTTCCGATCGCATCAAACTTTTCAAGCTCGACGTGACCTGTCCGAACTCCGTCGATCGCGCGGTTCAGGACGTGATCGGCGCGTGCGGGAAGATCGATGTGGTGGTCAACAACGCCGGCTACGGACTGATGGGGCCATTCGAGGCGCAGACGGACGTACAGATCCGCCGCCAGTTCGAGTGCAACGTGTTCGGCGTGATGAACGTGATCAGGTCCGTGCTTCCTCACATGCGCGACCGGCAAGAGGGGCGGATCATCAACGTGGGGTCGGCCGCAGGCCGAATGACCTTGCCGCTCTACTCCATGTACAGCGCAACGAAGTGGGCCCTTGACGGCTTTTCTGAGGCTCTCTGGCTGGAACTCCGGCAGCACAACATCAAGGTCAAGATCATCGAGCCAGGCATGATCAAGACCGACTTCTTCGAGCGTTCGCGCGAGATTGCAACGAAGCCCGGCCTGACCGCCTATGACGACTTCGTGGAGCGCGTGTCTCCGAACCTCAAGGCGTGGGAGGAGGCAGGCGCGGAGTCTGATGTTGTCGCGCACAGCATCTGGCGTGCCTCGACCAGCATCTGGCCTCGCCTGCGCTATCAGCCGAACGCAACGCTTGCGGTCTGGGCGCGCGGATGGGTCCCGAGCCAATTGTACGTCCGTGTTGTGCGGCGCCTCTTCAATGCGTGGTGAGGTGCGGGCGAGATCGCTCAACGCTCTCGTCTCTTCCTGATAGGACGTAAGCGTACTTGTTTTTTGATTCCGCTCAATGCACACTCGTGAATGGGACGGCAGCATGTTTGACTTGATCAACATGGACGGAGCTCCCATGACCAAAATCCTTTGCGCCATCGACGACACTGAGCACAGCAAGCCTGCTATCGATCTGGCAGCCAAGCTGGCTCAGGCTCTCGACGCGGAATTGACGATCCTTGTGGTTAACCAGCTGATCGGCGGATATGGCCGCGCTGGCGGGTCTACGCTGGTATGGACCTCGGCTGAGGTGGAAAAAGCGCTTTCCGGCGCGGCTGCTGAGGCGAAGAAAGGCGGCGCTTCGAAGCTCAAGGTGGTGAATGCGGAGAGCCGGGACGTGGCACGGGCAATCACGACCTACGCCGAGGATAACCACTACGATCAGATTGTCGTCGGAACCGGTGGCAAAGGCGCCATGTCGCGCATGATGCTTGGATCGGTGTCAGGCGACGTTGTTCAACGCGCGCACTGCCCCGTGACGGTCGCGCGTTAGCGAGCCTCAACGTCATAGTCGACGGCCATGAGATAGAGGCCCGATGCCGGCGCGACTGGGCCGCACGCCGTGCGGTCTTTCGCGTCGAGCGCGGCGCGGACATCGCTGGCCGTCCACTTTTTATCTCCGACGAGCTTCAGGCTCCCGACCATCGAGCGCACCTGGTTATGCAGGAATGAGCGCGCAGATGCCCGGACATGGATTTCATCGCCCGCTCGCGTGACTTCGAGACGATCCAGTGTCCGGACGGGGGATTTGGCCTGGCATTGCGTGGCGCGAAAGGTTGTGAAGTCGTGGCGCCCGACGAGGCCGGCGGCCGCCTCATGCATCGCCTTTGCGTCGAGAGCGCGTGGAATCCACCACACGTGGTTTCGCTCGAGAACGGGTGGGGCTCGGCGCGCGAGGATGCGATAGAGATAGTGCCGTGCGGTGGCACTGAAACGGGCATCAAAGTCGGGCGAAACCTCGCTGCAGCCGAGAACGGCGGCGGGGTTCGGCTTTAGATAGAAATTGGTGCCATCCCGCAGTTTCGACGGCGTCCAAGCTCTTTCGAGATCGAAGTGAGCAACCTGGCCGCGCGCGTGGACGCCTGAGTCCGTGCGTCCGGCGCCGCGCACGCTCACACGCTCGCCTGTGAGCTTAAGGATCGCCTCTTCGAGCGCGCCCTGCACAGACACACCCGTCGGCTGGATCTGCCAGCCGACAAAGGGCGTGCCGTCGTATTCGATCAGAAGGCGGTAGCGGGGCATCGGGCTGGGTGCTGTTGTTTGGAAGGCCCCTGCCTACCGCGCCCGCTGCAATGCCTCAAGGGATATGGGACGATAAGCCTAGCGGGGGCCGTCCCGGCGCGCATCGACGTCTGCGCCCCACAGGGGCACGCCGGTGATGGGGTCGTAGTAGTAGTTGAGACCCAGGGGCGTACGGCCGCCGGGATTGACGATCACGTGCTGCTGCGATGGGAGCGGGCGGAAGACGCGCACGCCTTCCTCCATTGTGACCGTCGCACCGTAGACTTTCGACGTCTCGATACGTGTGGTGCTGGCGTTGTCTTCGGCGGCCTGTGCGGAAGCTGCGGTGAAGAGAAGGCCAGCGGCTGCGAGGCCAAGCGTGGCAAGACTGCGGGACATCGTCATCTCCTGAACGTTCTGTGCAACTTAGGAGACAATGACGCGGCATGCGGAGACGTTCGTACCGCATGCTTAATGGGGCAGGGGCTTCATCCGACGCGCGCTCCCCGGGCAATGGTAAAGCCGCGTAAAAACTCGTCGGTCGACATGGCGCGCTTGCCCGCGCGCTGGATCTCGATGAGGCGAATGGCACCTTGGCCGCACGCGATGGCGAGCTTGTCGTCGAGCACCTCGCCGGGGCTACCGCGGTCTTCTACGACGGCCGTCCGCAAGACCTTGATACGTTCGGGCGGTCCCCCAGAAGGTGTGGCCTCGAACCAAGCACCGGGGAATGGCGAGAGGCCGCGGATGTGGTTGTGAACCTCGATCGCAGGCTTCGCGAAATCGATCTTGGCTTCCTTCTTGTCGATCTTGGCCGCGTAGGTGACGCCTTCGGCTGGCTGAGGCGTCGTCGTCAGAGTGCCTGCCTCCAGCTTGGCGAGGGCTTCGACGATCAGACGTGCACCGCGCTCGGAAAGGGTGTCATGCAACTCGCCGGCTGTAATGCTGGAGCCAATCGGGACAATGTCAGTTAGCGCTACCGGGCCGGTGTCGAGGCCTTCCGCCATGCGCATGACCATAACGGCCGTTTGCGCGTCGCCCGCCATGATGGCGCGCTGGATCGGGGCCGCGCCTCTCCACCGGGGTAACTCGGACGCATGTACGTTGAAGCAGCCAAGACGAGGCGCTTCGAGGACCGAGCGAGGGAGGATCAGACCGTATGCAATCACGACGGCCGCATCGGCGCCGAGGTCCGCGAAAGCGGCCTGTTCTTCTAGGCTCTTCAGGGATTTTGGTGTGCGGACTGGAATGCCGAGCGCGGTCGCTTTGGCGTGCACGGGTGAGGGGCGTTCTTCCATTCCGCGCCCGGCGGGACGCGGCGGCTGGGAATAGACCGCTGGCACTTGATGGCCGGCGGCGACAATCGCTTCCAGCGCCGGAACGGAGAAGTCCGGCGTTCCCATGAATACGATCTTGAGCGGCATGGAGGCTTTCCGGCGGTGCTAGGCCGAGGCTTCGCGCGCGATCTTCTTGAACTTGCGGACGACGATATCGCGCTTCAGGCGCGACAGAAAATCGATGATCAGCTTGCCATTCAGATGATCGATCTCATGCTGCAGTGCCGTAGCCAGCAATCCATTTGCCTGAAGCTCTTGAGGCTTTCCCTCGCGGTCGAGGTAGCCGACGACGACGGTCGCCGGGCGCTCGATGTCCAGGCGGAAGTCGGGGATCGAAAGGCAACCTTCCTCATGAACGCGCGTCGCATCGCCGAGCTTCAGGATCTCGGGGTTGATCAGCGTCATCGGCTGAGGCTTGTCCTCGTCGTCGGAGACGTCGAGAACGATAAGGCGTTTCAGTATGCCAACCTGCACGGCGGCCAGCCCGATGCCGGGTGCGTCGTACATCGTCTCGAGCATATCGTCGGCAAGCTTCAGAAGCTCGGCGTCGACCCGTTCGACGGGGTCGGAAACCTTGCGAAGCTGGGGGTCGGGAAGCGTGATGATCGGCATGATGGACATGGCACTGAAATAGGGAACTCCACGTCGCCGGTCAATCTGGCCTGAAACCTGACCTGAACGACCGCCTGCTTGAGAGCGTTAACGTTACGTAGTGTTACCAGGTTTTCATATTCACCCTGCTGCACACTTCGATTTTACGCTAGAATTGGAAAGAAAACCGTTTTGGTTGGATTGGATGACGCGAGAACCCAAACCGCTGATCCTCGGTCGCCGCGAATGGGTGGCGCTGCCGGACCTTGGGCTTTTCGCCATCAAAGCCAAGGTCGACACCGGTGCGCGGACCTCTGCGCTGCATGCAGAAGCCATCGAGGTTTTTGGTCCGGCTTCCGCACCCCGTGTGCGTTTTCTCATTCACCCGCTGCTCGAAAAGCCTGACGTTGCCGTCTGGTGCGAGGCGGAGTTGCTTGGGGTGCGAGAGGTGACGTCTTCAATTGGCGAACGCGAAAACCGCTACATCATCTCGACACGGCTCAGCGTCGGGGACCGCGAGTGGCCGATCGAGCTCGGTCTGACAAACCGGGGCGGCCTTGCGCATCGGATGCTGCTCGGGCGGCAAGCCCTCCAACCCGGGATGCTCGTTGACCCCGCTCAATCGTTCCTGCTGCCGAAGCTCAGCTCGCGGCTCTATCGCGCACACGCCTGAGGCGCGATCCTTCAGCCGAGACCGAGGATCCGCATCATCGACGCGTTGACGTGTTTGGCATCGAAACGCCGTTCGGCCTTGAGGCGTGCGGCGCGCGATCCCGCTGCCACCTGATCGGGGTTTGCCAGATAGCTGTCCATGGCGGTCACTAGTGCGCTGGTGTCTGCGGGTGGGATCAGGCACCCGCTCACTTTCTCGTCCACCGTTTCGACGCATCCGGGAGCCGTCGTCGTAATGACCGGACGCCCGGTGGCAAGCGCTTCGAGAACTGCGCGCGGCATGCCCTCCCAGTAGGAGGGATAGACGAAGACGTGACACGCCGCGAGCGCGGGGCGAACGTCCTCCAGGTGTCCCAGGTACTCGATGGCGCCGCCTTCCGTGAGCGCATCTGGTGAAATGGCGTCGGCTTCGCCGCTCGTGGGACCGGCAAAGCGAAACTGTGCGTTGGGCCAGCGCGCTTTGAGCTGCTGGGCGGCGACCTTGTATTCCATGACACCGCGCCGGCGCTCGAGGCGGCCCAGCATGAGGAAGACGAGGCCCTGGTCGCGCGAGGGAAGTGGCGCGGCTTTGAAGGTGCGGAGGTCGATGCCGCTTCCCGGCACAACGAGCGTCGGTAGATTGGGTGGCAATAATTTCTGCTGGGCGAGCACACGCGCATTGTCGTGGTTGTGAAAGACGATGGCGTCGCTCGAGCGGACTGCGTGAGAGAAACGCCGGCGGCCGACACTTTCGACGCCGTCGCTCGGCAGTCCGTTCACGAGGCTCACAACGCGCTTTACGCCCGCGCGCCGGGCGGCAACGGCGGCAAGAGCCAGCGTGCGCAAGCCGAACGCGAGGGAGATATTTGGTTGCCAGTCACGGAACTGGGTGACGAGGCTTGTAATCGTCTGCCAATCGTTGAGAGCGCGGAGCGGCTGCGGGGGGATTTCGATTGTACGGTGTTGCGCGCCGGTGTCGCGCAGGATGCGCATGTAGCGTCCGGCTCCGGGTGGCGTGATGCAGAGCACGCGATGGCCGCGGTCCGCCAGCCACGCGATCAGGTCTCGCCGCAGGATGGCAGCGGCCTCGGCCGATGGAGCGACCAGGGCGATCCGTTCGGAGACTTGTTGGGTCACAGGTGAGGCCGATCATGCCGATTCGTATCGTCTGGACCCTAGCGCAGGGGCCGGAGCGTCAACAAGGTTATGCGGGTCAGCCGTGCATCGGCATGCACAGCTTCAAAGAGGTGGTGTTTCGCCTGCGAGGAGCCTGTCGAACAGCCTCAGGCAAAACCAAACGCCAATGCATCCGAAGAAGATGCCGCCGGCCATATGGCCGGCAAGAACCCCGTCGGCGCCCGCCAGCTTCCCCCCGTAATAGACGAATGGAATGGTGCCGATGCTTGCGCGCGCCCAGTTCAAAACCGTGGCGTAGTGGGGGAAACCGAGCGTGTTGAAGACTGCGTTGACGACGAAGAGCGCACCCATGAAGGCGAACAGGGGTGCCAGCCAGATATTGAAAAGCGAGATCAGAGAGGCTGCCTCGCCGGTGGCGCCGAACAGGCGGATGAGTGGCGATGAGAGCAGCGCCAGCGCGATCCAAGCTGCCACCGTGAGGGCGACATTCACCACGAGTGCCAGACGGAACGCCTCACGCATCCGATCGCCTTTGCCGGCACCGTAGTTTTGACCGACGATCGGGCCAATCGACGAGGAGAGGGCATATATGGCGCCAAATGCGACGGGCATGATGCGTCCGATGATCGCCCAGCCCGCCACAGCAGCATCGCCGTAGGCGGCAATGGCGCCTGTGACGTAGGCGTTTGCAAAGGGCGTGGCGACGTTCGTCAGGATGGCCGGAACCGCGATTCCCGTGAGGGCGGGGACGTCGGCAAGGAACGCCGGAAGGCGTGGCCGCGCAATGAGGCGATGCACGCGGATCACACCGTCGAGGCCAACGGCCATAAATGCGATCCGTGCGCCTACCGTGGCCCAGGCCGCGCCGTCGATCCCCATGCCCAGTGCGAAAATGAAAATGGGGTCCAAGATCGTGTTGACCACCGCGCCATAGAGCGTGACGTTCATGGCGCGTCGCGCGTCACCCACCGATCTGAGGACGGAGGCCGATGTCATGGCAATCGAGAGCGGGATCATGCCAAGGGTGAGGATGCGCAGGTATCCCGCTGCAAGCTCGTGAGTGCGACCCGTGGCTCCAAGTGCGGCCAGGAGATAGGGAATGCTGACGTAGACGATGGCGGCCGAAACGGCGCCGACGACGAAACTGGCCAGATGCGCGTTCATCGACAAACGGCAGGCTCGTAGTCTGCGGCCTTGCCCCAGAGATCGGGAAACAAGGGACGTGGCCGCAATACCGAGGCCGATACCAATCGAGATCGTGAAGAAGAGGATCGAACTTGCGTAACCCACGGCGGCAAGCACGGCCTGGTCCTTGAGCCAGGATAGGAACACGATGTTGGCGAGGTCAGACAGGAAAATGGCACCGAGGCCGACGCCGCCGGCTCCACTCATGACGAGAATGTGCCGCAAGAGCGAGCCGACCACGAATTTTGCCGGCGCGGGAGAGAGCGCTTCCGCGTCAGGCATGGCGGTCGTCCTCTTGGATGATCCTTGGCCGAGTGCCAGGGCGATCTCTAAATTCTTTTGCGGGATTTGATGGCCGCCGCGAGCGTGCCTTCATCGAGATAGTCGAGCTCGCCCCCGATGGGAACGCCCTGTGCCAAGCGCGACACGACGACTCCCGTGGGCGCCAGTTGCTCGGTCAAGTAGTGTGCCGTCGACTGGCCTTCAACCGTCGCATTTAGCGCGAGGATAACCTCCTTCACCTCGCCGGAGGCGGCACGGTCGATCAGCTTGGCGATGTTCAGGCGTTCGGGCCCAATGCCGTCGAGGGGCGACAGGTGCCCGCCCAGCACATGGTAAGGCGCATTGATGACGGCTGCGCGTTCGAGTGCCCACAAATCACCCATCTCCTCGACCACCACGATCATCGAGCGGTCGCGGCGTTCGTCGCGGCACACGGTGCAGGGCGCAACGGTGTCGAGGCTGCCGCAGGTCGGACATTCGACGATGGTTTTGACCGCGACGCCGAGCGCATCCGCCAACGGCACGAGAAGATCCTCGCGCCTCTTCAGAAGTGCGAGGGCGGCCTTGCGTGCGGATCTGGGCCCCAAGCCAGGAAGGCGCGACAAAAGCTGGACGACGCGCTCGATCTCGGGGCCGGCAATTTTCTTGGACATCTCGTCTTCTTGGTCATCGTCTTGGAAGCCGCGCGGACTTAATCACGTCGAATGTGCGTTGTCACACCGCGCGCTTCGATTAGGCAGCCAATTCGCCTTTCAGGCGATTTCGCCGACGGACATGACCTCGCGGGGCCGGTCCGTCAAGGGTGGCAGCTCCCGAGAGGTGCGCCGTTCTGCCAGTATTTTTTCCGATTGGCGCCGGTAGTCCGTGGGGGTCAGACCATACCGCGCTTTGAAGCGGCGCCCGAAGTGAGACAGATCCGAAAAGCCCCAATTGAAGGCAATTTCTCCAACGCTGCGGTGAGATTGCGCGGCGTCTTCCAGCGCGTGCCGGCAGCGTTCCAATCGGCGCTCGGTCATGTAGCGCTCGATCGACCAGTTCTCTTCGGCGAGCAGGGTATTGGCGTAACGTACCGAGATGCCCGTCTCAGCCGCAATGCGCTCGGGCTTGAGGCCAGGTTCTATCAAGAGGCGCTCAACGGTGGCCTTGAGGCGAAGAAGGGCGACTGCCTTCGGTGACGACAATGTCGCGCCTCGTGGATATCCTGTCGTGAATGTGAGCGCTGCGAGGTCGAGCAATTGCTCAGCAACTTTCAGTCCGGCGACGTCGTCCAATGCTTCGGCCTGTTCTGGCAGGAGTTCCAAAAATCCCATCGTCACGGTCCCGATCGCGCTCGATGACGTGACCGGGCGCGCCGTGAGGCCGGCCAAATTGCCTAGGCGGGCTTCCAGCATGACGCGGGGAACTTTGACCACGACGCTTGCCGATCGGGTTCTAAGGTCGATTTCGAACGGACGAATGGGATCGATAAGGAAGAGCCCTCGCCCATCCAGCACCGTTTCGCGTCCGTCCTGGAAGATTGCTGTTTCGCCCATGCGCTGCATGCATAGAAGCACGTCACCACAGTCGGCCCGGGCCGCGTAGCGCTCCGACCGGTTCACGCGGGCTGCATCGACCTCGAAGGACGCCAACCCCAGGCCCGGCAGCGTTGTAATACCAACGCTGCCGCTGAAGGCGCCCGTGTTGTCGGGGGTGAAGTCGTGTTCAACGTAGCCGCGGGTGGCGACCTCACGCCAATAGCTCAACCGTTCCCGCGGATGAACGTCGTGGGTCGAGTAGATCATTTCGACAGCCGTCCCTCGCTGAATGCCCTGTCAGTCGACAAATAGGGCCGGGTGGTGCAAGCGCCGCGCCCCCCTTTGCATTTCAATACAATTTCTCCACTGACGAGTCGACTGACGGTTTTGGCTTCTAGCCGGCCGCTTCCGTTGGATCTGCCTCGTCTTCAAGAGACTACCCCCGCGAGTAAAAGGACGATCAGAGCAGCCATGACGCGAAAAACTACTGAACCGGACCTCGGACAGTCGCCTTTGCATCTGTTTCATCGCGCTGTTCAAGTGGTGACGGAAATCTATCAGGCCGAAATGGCGAGCTACGACCTCACGGCGAGACAGTATGCCGTTCTGTTCGCACTGGCTCATTCCGACGGCATGAGCCAGAGCAAACTCGTCGATGCTACCGGCATCGACCGCTCCACAATGGCGGACATCGTTCGCCGGATGCTCAAGAAGGGCATCATTCAGCGCAAGCGCGACAAGGACGATGCGCGCGCATACGAAGTGCGGATCACGGAGGAAGGCGTAAGCCTGTTCAAGTCCGTCACTCCAATCGTGCATCGTATCGAGGAGAAACTTTTGTCGGCGCTCAAGGGACGGCGCGTTGACGAGTTCCTAACCAACCTCAGCTTGATCGTCGGGAACATTCAGGTTCCCGGAATGGTCGCCTCAAACGGTCACTTGGCCGAGGCCGACGCCTAAGATCGAAAAAGCCGGAGGGAACCTCCGGCTTTTTTGTTAATCTTCGAGTTACCAATTGTCGCTTAGGGTGCGTACAACCCTCCGTGTCTCTCACGGTCCACGTCTTGTTTGCGTGGTGCATCCTGTTCGAAGCGATTGTCCGTTCGAAGCCAATAGCTAACCGGACCAAAGCGGCAGGCCCGCATAAGGCCATGCTCGCACAATCCGGCTAGTTGCCGGTCTGATTCGCGGCGCGACGCCGCGCCGGTTGCCGGCTTGGTTCTGGACTGGTCGCGAGCGGAAAGCCGACGATGGTATCAACCTACCTCTCCTACAAGATGTACACGGCGGACATGTCCAAAAGCGTCAAGCGGACGCTTTCGGATGCGACGGTTGCTCGCGAGCACGCCTACTACAAGGAGAACATCGGCAAGGTTAAGTCGGTCGATGACTTCCTCAAGGACCAGAGGCTCTATCAATACGCAATGAAGGCGTACGGCCTCGAGGACATGACCTACGCCAAAGCGTTCATGCGCAAAGTGCTTGAAAGCGATATCACCGATCAGAACAGCTTCGTGCGAAAGATGGTCGATCAGCGCTACATCACTTTCGCCCGGGCCTTCAATTTCACGACAAGCGGCGACGTAGCGACCGGCACGGCTGTGGCGCAGGACGCGGCAGACGAAGTTGAGACGATCGGGCTTTACTCCGAGCAGCGTGTGCGGCAGGGCGCGACCGCGGCTGCGGAGGTGGACTACTACAAAGCCCGCATGAACACGATCACGTCGGTCGATCAGTTCGTTTCGGATCCAAAGCTGTTCAAGTTTGCCCTCGATGCCTATGGGATCGACTCCAGTATCGCATCCGAGCAGGCGATCAAGAATGTGTTGCTGAGCGATCTTTCCGATCCCAACAGCGTCGCCAACACGTATGGCTCGCGTTATCAGAAACTCGCCGCAGCATTCTCGTTTGCCGCGGATGGAAGCGTACCTGCGGGCACGAAAGCGCAGACCGAAGCGCAGCTCAACGCCACGATCTACAACAACTATGAGGTGACCGGGAACGGTTCGTCGCCGGCAGCAGCGGCTTTCAAGACGGATCTGTTCCGAAACGGGCTTTCTAGCATCACGTCGGTCGACGACCTGATCAACAACAAGATGCTGCGCGACTACGCGTTGGTCGCCGTCGGGCTCGACCCGATCTATACGTCGGATGCCACGGTGAAGGCGGTATTGACGAGCGATCTATCGGATCCCAACAGCTTGGCCAACCAGCTCGAGTCGCCGAGCTTCAGAACGCTTGCCGCTGCCTTCAACTTCAATACCGATGGCTCGCTCGACGCGGGCGTGTCCGCGCAATCCGCGGCGCAGCAGGAGAACCTGACAAACCTTTATCTTGATAACTACGCCAACAAAGCGTTGACCGCCGAACAAGCGGCAACGACCTACTACCAGTCCAACATCGTAGACGTTAAATCCGTCGACGACTTGATGGGCAACCAGAATCTCTACAACTACGTTCTTAAGGCCTTCGGCATCGATCCGAACGAAGTGTCGCGCTCGACGATCAAGTCGGTGCTGCAGAGCAATCCTACCGATCCGTTGAGCTTCGCCAGCCGAACGCGTGATAGCAGGTACACGGCGCTAGCCGCGGCCTTTAACTTCGGCTCGAATGGCGCGGCGAAGGGTGTGCTGGCGGCTCAGCTTGCGTCGGCGAAATCGGAGACGATCTCGGCCTATTCCGCGAAACAAGGCGATCATGAGCTTCTGCAGGCGCGCGGGAAGGCGGAGAGTGAGTATTACAGTATCGCGATCGATACCATCGAGACGGTGGATCAGCTCATCGCTGACAAACGCCTCGTAACCTACATCAAGACCGCGTTCGGTTTCGAGAACGAGACGATCTCGGATGCGACCCTGAAGCAGATCTTTACGAGCGATCTTTTCAATCCATCGAGTTTCGTGAATACGCCTCCCAATACGCGCTTCAAAGATCTCGCGGCCGCTTTCAATTTCGGCACTGACGGGAAGGCACAGCGTACGGAACTCAACGCCGTGCAGGATCAGGATGATCTGCTCAAGACGCAGGACCTCTACGTTCGTCAGACGATGGAACAGAAGGCCGGCGATCAGAACCAGGGCGTGCGCCTCGCGCTCTACTTCTCACGCAAGGCTTCCAGCATCACCAGCGCCTACTCTATTCTGGCCGACAAAGCTCTGCTCGAAGTCGTGTTGACTTCGCTCAATCTGCCGGATTCCGTGGCCCAGGCGGACGTGGATACGCAGGCGAAGATGATCGAAAAGCGGATCAACTTCGACGACTTCAAGGATCCGAAGAAGCTCGAGACGTTCCTGGCGCGCTTTACGGCGCTCTATGACATGAACAACCAGCAATCGGATACGGCGACGTCGCTGACGTCCCAGCTCTTCGGACAGCAATCCGGCGGAAGTATCATTGGCGAGAGCTTGCTCACCAGCATTCAGTCCCTGAAGATCAGGGTCTAAGGCCTGCTTTCCAGATAGTTAGGCGCTTTTCAGAGCCGCGGCGGCCGATATTCTCTAAACGATATCGGAAAAAGTGTGTCGTTGTCAGTTATACAATTTAAGATTGCAAGCTTCTTTTAGCCCGCCTATGACAATGCGCAGAGCGCTCGGCGCTCCGTCGGCTTCCGGCTGATTGGCCGGCGACTCCGTTTTTCATGTACCGGGGGAATGGCATGCCGGACCTGGAAACACGCCTTGAGGCCCGCCCGCTCTATCTGCAGGTCCGCGATCTCCTCGTGAAAAAGATCGTCAACGGCCATTGGAAGCCTGGGTCGAGCCTGCCCAACGAGATTCAGCTCGCGCAACAGCACGGCATCAGCATCGGGACCGTGCGCAAGGCCTTGGATCTTATGGAGGCTGATCGCATCGTGACGCGTCGGCAAGGGCGCGGGACGTTCGTCAATGACTATGCGGCCGTCGAGACTGCGTTCCCCTTCTCCATGTTTCATAATGTTGAAGGACAGAGGATATCGGGTCGAAAGATTGCCCGCTCGATTGTGCGCGTCAGAGCGTCTGCGGAGGAGGCGGGGCGTCTCCGTTTGAACATCGGCGACGAGATCATTCGCGTCGAGCGGGTTCGCGAGCACCAAGAGCAAGTTTTCATGTCGGAGGTGTGCTTGCTCCCTGCGAAACTTTACACACGTTTTCCCGATGAGTTCGGCGCGTACCGCTTGTCCGCACTTGCGCAGCTCAACGCGATCCTGGTGGGGCGTGCAGACGAAAGGGTCGAAATCGTACTGGCAAACGAGCGGAGCGCTCGTGATCTCGGCATTGCGGAAGGGACGCCCGTTCTCCGGTTGGACCGTGTCATCTTCTCGGATCGGGACGAGGTTCTCGAATGGCGCATCGCGCACTGCTTCATGCGGCACGAGCACTATGTTGTTCGGTTCACTCTTGGCTCAATCCACGACACAGCAGCTCCTTTGGCCGCTCCATAGACGAGAAGGGCGCTGCTTCGTTATCCGCCCACCCCTCGTCTAATCTGTTCGATGGAAACGCTACTGCGTCGGAAGCTTTGTGCTCATGATCGGCGTGACTACGCCATTCACATGATACGTGTGGCACAAGAGACAATCCTGCCGGGCCATAGTGCTCGTGTGGCAGGTCTGGCAGAGATCCCTTTTCACATCGCCGAAGTTGGACACGAAGCTTTGTGGATTGCCCTGCTCGTAGCTCTTCAAATACGGGCGGTCTTTTTCAAGCTCATGGCAGCTCAGACAGCCGCGATTCTTTTCCGCCGAGCCGGCGCGACTCTCCAGGATGCCGAAATGCGGCTCATGGATGAAAGTCGTGAAGCGCCCCTGTTTGCTATCGACCTTGGGCGGGGAGAAGTTGACGATCCGTCCTTTGCCCTGGATGTCGTCGACGCTGTGGCATTTCGTGCATGAGCCCTGAGCGTCTTTGCTCGTCAGCAGATCGAAGACAGACGCCGCCGGGCTCGTAGCGCCTTTCGGCGATTGGGGACCGGTTAGGAAGAGCCAAGAGTAGATGAACTTGTCCTTGTGGCCGGTGGGGCGATAGAAAATCGTATAGTCCTGCCGGTACCAGCCGCCGTATTCGGCCCAGCTCTCCGGATCAATGTCGCTTTCGATGCTGATCACGGGCGCAGCTGCCCTGGCCTCTGCTCCCGTCTTGGAGGCAGCAGCACCTTCAGCTTCGCCATGGGGCGCCGCGCTTGCGGCATCGGCTTTTCCGGCCGCTCCTTGAGGCTCGGCTGCTTTTCCGCCGTCCGGGTTGCCGGCCTTCATTGCGCGAAGCTCTTCCTCTGTTGGAAAGAGGAGATCGTCTGTTTGGTCCGCTCCCTTGCCCTGAGGTTGTTTGTTGACGGAGGGCGTTTCATTTGCGCCGCTGGCGTCCGCTTTCGACGTCTCGGCTGGTGCGGCCGGTCCTTCAGTCTGAGCCGGTTTTTCGGTGTCCTTGGTCTCAGTTTTTATCGCGCGCGGCTGTTTGTCGGCTGAGGGCGATTTCTTGTCGTCGGCCTTCGTGTTGGCCGGTCTCTTGGATTCGCTTTCCTTGTCGCGACCTTCGAGCGTGCGAGACGTCCCACCCGGCAGCGACCAGCGCCGTATGATCGGGCCGCCCTCGACTTCGCCTGCCGCTCCTTCGGACTGTGCCGTGTTCTCAGCAAACTTGATCCCGGCTCTCATCGGCGGAGATAGTTTTCTGGCGGAGTGCGTTTCCTGGCCGGCGCCAAGCTTGGCCTTCTCCGCTGCCTCGGGCTCGTCACCCTTGTCCGCTGGCTCGTTGGATACGAGACACTGACCAAAGAGGCGCACGGTGCAAACCGGTGGATCTAGCTTGGCTTTGGCGGGCTCTTCGCGCCCAGCGGCTTCCGTGTCCGAGGCAGACTTCTTTTCGGACGCTTCCGTTTCGTTCGAGCTTGAGTTCGTGGGCTCGGCTCTTGTGCTGCCACTCTCAGACGGAGGCGTTTCTCTTTCCGCAGCGTCTGCGTTGCGCTTCGCGGTTGTCGGGGGTGCATCCGAACTCAGCTGTTTCTCTTGAGAGGATGATGCTTTCGAGTTCGGCTCCGTCGTCACCGCGCTCCAGCCGCTTTGACTCTGATCGCGCGTATTCGATCGACTGACCATTTCCGTGGCGAGATTGGGTAGCCATTGCTGTTGTGCGCCGACGATCACATCACGCGGAAGGCTCGCGGTCAGATCTGCAACGAGAGCAGTGCTTAGCTTCGCTCCGCCGCCGACATTGAAGTCTCCCAGCACGTCCGACGCTTTTCCTTTGATCAGCGCATAGAAGAGCCTCTTGATCTCCCAGGCCAGGGTTGTCACCGCTTTGATTTGATCGTCGCTAGCTTTGGTCAGATCCTGCAGGTTCAGGCTGTCCACGGTCTTTATCAGAGTACGGCCCCGCTCATCCCGGCTGATCATCAGCTTCATGAATGGTGTGAGCGCTGCGTCGGACGCATCCGGCCAGTCGCCGATTGAAGCATTCTTCTTTTTGAGCGTTGCGACGTCGAGGCCAGGAAGGCTCAAGAACGCAACTCCCTTCGGGCCGCTCACTCGCTCCTTGCCAACGATCTGGTCAAGGTGGCAGCCGGTGCAGGTTTTCTCGAACGGCGCTACAGACATGACCCGTTTGTCGTCGCGACTATCGTGGCAGGTCGAGCAGGTATCGGGAATGCGCCGCGCCGGATCCTTCTTCGCCACGTCCGGGTAGTGTTTGCCGAAATGGCCGGCATGGTCGTAGATGATCCGAGTTCGCCGCTTGAACGGATAGGTCTCGAATTTCGGGTGATGGCCGTCGAAGCTGTCGAACTTCACCACGTGGCAGGATTGGCACTGCTCGTTGGAGATCTTGCTCAGATTGAAATTGATCCCCTGATGCTCCTGATGACAGGTCGCGCAGTAGAGGTCTCGCGAGACCACCTCATCTGTCGGGAAGGCGATGTTCTGCGCGCGGGCCGATTGCGGCTGCGGCGTCTCGGCCGCGATTTTTGCCAGCCGCTTGGTGCTCTGCGTTAGCACGTCGGCCGAAGCGCCGTGCGCGTTGAAAGCCGTGTCCGGCATTTTGTGGCAGGTGAGGCAGGCCTTGCTGTCGGCCGCCGGATCGCCCGCGACGAGGCCGTGAACCCAGCTCAATTTTCCGGTGCCGCTCTTGGTATGGCAGGCGCTGCACGTTTCGATCCCGCCGTGGGCGCTCGCGAGGGGCCCCGGCATCAGGACCTGGGTGCCCTTGGAAAGAATGAAGGCCGCGCCCAGGCCGACGAGGGTCACGAGCGCGAGCAGTATGGCGAGACGGTCGCGTAGGGCATTGATGGGTGCTGGGCTTTCGGCCTTTGGCGACAGAGCCGATCTGATCCGTCGCCACATCACCAGGCCCCCGCTGAAAAGGCGTAGGCGACGATGACGTGCAACACGGTCAGCACGATCAGCGCGTAGGTGACGGGCACATGCACGAAGAGCCAGGCCTTGCTGAGCCCGAGATGAACACGCGCGAAATCGAGCCTGTCCTTCTCGACGACGAGGCTCTTGATGGCAGCCAGCTTCTCCTGGCTTGGTTGGTCGACATAGCGTGACAGGATGTCGATCTCGTCGGTCAGCCGCTTGAGCGGGCGCTGGGAGCCGATGAGATGGGCGGTGAGATTGCGCGGTCCGTTGAAAAAGTCCCGCAGGTGGGCGGTGTAAAGATCGATGATCCAGGCGTTATGGGGGAGTCCCGGTAGGGGAAGCTGAGCGGCGGCCGGATCGGATTCGGAGACGGCGGTGTGGAGATTTCGCGCCAGCTCGGCGCGCAGGCCTGGGATGCGATCATAGGTGATGCCGCTGTCGATCCGGCCTTTGCTCGTCAGCGACCAGGCGAGATAGGCGCCGAAAATTCCGCTCAGCGTCACAAGCACGAAGCCTGCCCAGAGCGCCCATTCGAAGCCGGTGTCCGGCAGTGAGAAATCGGAATGCGAGAGGAAGGCGGCGATTAGCAGATAGCCGAGAAAAATATGAATCTTCCGCCAGCGTATGGCGGATTTCGGCGACAGCGTGGCCCGCTTGATGGCGATGTGGAAATAGAGCTGCACGCTCATGCCGCCGGCCAGCACCCAGCCGTCGAGGTAGCGCGGGTCGCGCAGCCCGTTGCCGTAGATCCAGACGAGCCAGAATAGGCCCCAAGAGACGGCCGCGATTAAGAGGCCCTGGGCTATCAAGCTGGTGAGATATCTCGTTGAGCCTGCGTCGATCGAGGTGTCGGATCTCACAGCAGCCCCCCAAATTTACTCAGTGGCTTTCTCAAGCCGTCGGATCTCGCTGCTTGCTAGGTTCAATTGTCGGGCTTCCTCGCCGTGCCCTTGAATTTCTCTGGTCCTGGAATCAGGCTGTCGAGGCCGGACATGGTGCTGCCGTCGTACTTCTCGGTCATGATCGTGATCTGGTTCGAGATGCTGTCTGCGGCAGCTGTCAGAGAGCGTTCATTGTTCAGCTTTAGTCCGGCTGTATGGCTCAGCTCGACTATCCTGGCGATTTCCGGAACGTTCGGCGCCGCTTTCGCGGCAGCGGCGAGTTGTTTGCGCGCGCCGTCGGCACGCTTGGCCATCTCGAACGCATAGGCCTTCCGCACGGTCGCCTTTCCAATGGCGCGCAACGCTGTCTCGAGCTCGACGCCAAGGCCGATGAGATAAAGCATCCGCTTGCGCGCGGCGTTGGCCGGTACGTTCTCTCGACCCTTTGAATACCAAGTGTTGTGCAGCACCTCTCCCTGGGACCAGGACATCAGTTCGAAGGCGCTGCCGGCCTTGTGCCCCCCTTTGTTTACGAGGTCTTCCTGCGGCACGACGTGACAGGCGTAGCAGTTCTTGGCCAGCAGGTAGAACGATCGCGGCCTTATCATCCCTTTGGAATCGGCAAGCTTCCAACGCTCCTTCTCCTCAACCTTGCTCTCGAATAGCGTTGTCTTGCCGCTGAACCCGCTGTGGACCTTGATCCAGTCCTGTCCGGCACCGTGACAAGATTCACAGGAGATGCCCGCGACCGGCTCCTCCCTGTTGTTCTTCTGCTGCACGGTGAAATGGCAATTCAGGCACAAGCTTTCTTGCCGAATGCGCCGCACGCCCATTTTGTCAGCGATCTCGTTGGCCTTTGAGTTGCGCGGCATCTCCCGGTAGGTTTTGAAATGATGCGTGCCCTTCCAGGCCTCGGCCTCCTGCTTGTGGCATTCAGCACAAGCATTCGGACCGACCGTTTTGGCTGCATCGGAGGCGACAGCGCCGTACGCAGCAAAACCCACGATGATCAGCAAACAACCGAGATAGAGCACGGACGACCGGAGCGGGGCCGTGGGCCCCAAGCGGATCGACCGAAGGCTATGCGCGCTCGAAACGATAATGACTACTCACCCCGTGCTTCTGCCATCCCGTACCGCAGCATCGGTGGTTCCCGCCGATCGTCGACGCGGTCGGGAGTGAGGTGGCCCAACTTCCGGTTGGTGGGCACCGTGAACCATTCCTTCGCGCGCAAGAGAATGCTTCCTTCAATCCTGTCGTCGCCAGCCGGCAGGAACGGATCCGCATGGCAGATCACGCCGTTGCGTGCCGCGATCGATTTGATCGCGTCGACCATCCCCGGCGCGCCGCAGGCGTAGAGCACATCGGTCGGCAGCAGGTCTGGAAGATAGTCGGTTGGCCGGCCGGGTTTCACTGCCGCGAATTGAGTCTGCGGTGTGCTGCAGACAGGTACGACGACGACGTTGGGGAAACTTGCGAGCTGCACGAGAGCTGGGCCCATGTAAAGTGACTCGATGGCGCGACCGCCCGCGATGATCATCATCTTACGTTTTGGGTTCTCGCGCAGCGCCGCGACGGCGATCGACCAGATCGGCGCAAAACCGGTGTTGGTGGCGACAAGAACAAGCCGGCCGTCGATATTGGGCCTGAAGTGTGCCGAACCATAGGGTCCGGAGAGCTTTACCCGATGGCCGGGCATGATGCGTTTGCCGAACGATGAGGTAACACGTCCTTGCTTCATGAGCCGGACATGGAGCCAGACCGAACTGCTGCTCGGATTTCCACCCAGGGGAAGGGTGATGCTGAAGGGACGGCTTGGATATCCTTTGAAGCGCACCTGTACATATTGTCCCGCATGATAGGGCAGTGCGCGGTCCGTTCTGATGCCGACTTCCATCACTTCGGGTGACAAGGTGCGCAATGAACTCAGTACGCCGTCCACCGTGCGAACACTCGGCGTCTGACGCTTCTCTATCACCGCATCGCCAATCACCCGGCACTGACAAGCATGAACGAGGCCCGGCTCCGAGCCTTCGCCGCCTTGCACTTCGCCGGACACCAGCCGAACGCAGCAGGTGCCGCAGTGGCCGGCGCGGCAATCATAGGGCAGGCTGATGCCGTTGCTCAGAGCAGCGTCCAGCAGCAGCTCGCCGCGGCGCGCGGGAAAGCTTTTGCCATTGATTGTAATTTGGTGGCGGCTTGGCATTTCAACTTCCCGGAAGGCTTTTGCGCGGATCGATCCTAACGCGCTCTTACAAAGACAATCTGGCGAAAAGAGAGAGACAAGCAGGCGAGAGAGTGATCTGCGGAAAATCCCTCTGATCACAAGGTGGGCGGTTCAGAGAAAATCATTTATTCCCGTGACCCCAAAATTCCACAGTTTTGGCTGTTACCTGCCATTTACCGCACTGCCGGGAGTGGCATCTGCTCGAATTCGCAATTTCCATTTCTCTCGTTTTTTCATCTGATTGGCTGTGGTGCGGCTGTAAGCTGAGTAATTATTTGTCTCAAGGTTTGCATTTTTAGTCTTTGATTTTACGTGCCTTATGTCGGCCCGCTTCCGGCATCATTCTGCTGTTCAGAAAACCCGAATGGCCGAGTGCGAACGTCGCGCGTTGGTGCAGATCGGGATCCCGCCTGTAAATCTAGTAAGAGCGTAAGGCGATGAAGCGGATATCCGACATTTCGGTTCTTACCTGCGTTTTGACGTGCGCCGCGCTGATAAATGCGACGTGGCCCGATCGGGCTGTTGCAGACGGATCGAGCGGGTCAGGGCGGAGCCAAGTCATTCAAAATCGGGCTGTCTTTCAGCTTGCAGAGAATAA
Source organism: Hyphomicrobium sp. (assembly GCF_036262015.1). GTDB lineage: Bacteria > Pseudomonadota > Alphaproteobacteria > Rhizobiales > Hyphomicrobiaceae > Hyphomicrobium_C. The sequence goes on from NZ_DATAJR010000008.1 coordinate 375,978, forward strand.
TGAAACGGTCCCACCGTCCGGCGCGAAGGCTGCGCCGGAAGCGCCCATAAAAGATGACAAAAAAAGTGGGGGCGGGGAAAAAGATGTCGATGGAAGACGTGCGATCATCGACGCGAAACCTGATGCCAAAGGCGGCGAGCCAAAGCTATCTCCGGATGCAGAGGCGGAAGGTCATGGAGAGATGTCCGTGCTCTCCGCGGCAGCAAAAGCGTCGAAGGGCAAAGAAGCTCCTATCCCCGCGGTCGACGAGAAGACCCTCTCCCTTTATCCCACCGCTGCGCAATGTGGTGAGTGCCACAAGCAGATCTATGAGGAATGGTCATCGTCGCAGCATGCTTATGCGTCGATCTCGCCGATGTTTCATAAGTTCGAGCAGAAGTTCCAAGACCTGACTCAAGGTACGGTCGGCACCTTCTGCGTGCGCTGCCACCAGCAAGTCGGCACTCAGCTCGGCGAAGCGCGAGAAACGCCGCTTTGGGAGCGCAGTCAGATCTCACGCGAAGGCGTGACATGCATCACCTGCCATCGGGTCAAGGAGCAATACGGCAAGGTCAACGGTGAGCGCCGTGTCGAGCCGGGCAAGATCTACGAGCCCGTCTACGGCAGCGGCGAAAAGAGCGTGATCAACGACGTGCTCGCTAACAAGGAAACCTACTCGGTCAAAACCAGCAAAGACGGGCGCGGAAACGACATCCACAAGGGCATGATCACGAACGATCAGATCACCAAATCGGAGTTCTGCGTCAGTTGCCACCAGGTCGCCGTCAACCTGGGCATCAAGCTGGAGATTGTCTGGGATCAGTATCGCGACAGTCCGGCACGCAAAGCCGGCGTCTCCTGCCAGGACTGCCACATGGGCAAGGTCCCTGGAAAGCCCTCAGGCTACGCGACCGCTCCTTCCGCCATCGTCGGCGGCAAGGAGGTCAACCCGGGACGCAGGCATGCCAATCACCGCTTCATCGGCCCGGGTTATTCGATCGCCCACCCAGGTATCTTTCCTCACAACACGAAGGCCCAGGCGATCAGCATGAAGGACTGGCTGCAGTTCGACTGGCGCGCCGGCTGGGGCACGACCGCGTTCGAAGACAAGGTCGCGGACGGCAAGGTCAAGGCCGCCTTTCCCAAGCGCTGGGCCGATGCGCTCGACCGCGAAGATGCGCGTGAGATCATCGACGAGAACCTCAAGAAGCTCGACGAGCGGGATGAGCTCAGGCGGCAGGTTATGGAGAACAGCAGCCACGTCGACGGGCCCTTCATCGAAGGCACACCGACGGTCGGCAAGGACCTGGCGTTCTCCTACAAGATCAAGAACACCAATACAGGTCACAACCTTCCGTCCGGCTCACTGGGGGCTCAGCCTCAGCTTTGGGTGAACGTTGCTCTCCTCGATCCCGAGGGCAAGAACATCTGGGAGACCGGCTACGTCGACGCTGACGGCAACATGGCCGATCTGCACAGCCTTGAGGTCGCGGCCGGGCGCATCAAGACGGACCAGCAACTGGTTCATTTCCAGACCAAGTTCCTGACGACCAACGTGAAGGGCACGGACCGCGAAATGTACCTGCCGGTGAACTTTGACATCGATCCGCTGCCGCATCTACGTCCGCCGCAGATCCCGACCACCGTTCTCAATCACCCGCCGCTGGTGCGCATGGAGAACCACTCGCTCACACCACTGGGTGAGAAGCAGGCCACGTATCAAGTGCCGGGTGACTTGATCACGAAGCCGGGCAAATACCGCCTCGCGTTCCGCATGCGGAGCCGTGCCGAGCCGATCTACTTCATGCGCTTCGTCGGTTCCACCAAGGAAATGGAGCAGAGCATGAACGAGCGGATCATGAATTTCCACGCTTTCGCGGTGGAGCTCGAAGTGAAGGGTTAGCGCGGTTTCGAGCCTCGAAGGGGGCTGAAGGCGCGGATCACTCTTCCCCACAGTTCAGAGCCACGACGTGGAGTTTCCATGATTTGTAATGCGTATTGTGCCAGGACAGCGACCTCCGCCGTTGCGCTGATCGCAAGCGGTCTCCTCGTGTCCGGTACGAGCGCCGTGCCCGCTGCAGCCGAAGGAAGCGGCGAGGGGGGCTGGTTGACGCAAGTGTGGACTGGGGCGGCCAGGCTCGGCGCCGCTGACGATCAAGCTGACGCTAAAAACGCAGACGCTTCAGCCGAAAAGACGGTCAGCGCCGAAGGGGAGTCTGCGACACGCGACGCAGACGCAAAGACGGGCAAGGACGGTACGGCGCGCAAGAAGGCCAGCAGCGCCAAGAAAAACAAGGAGGCCAAAGCGGGCCACGGCGCGTTCCTGCCAGATCCAAAATACAACGCGAACTACAATGCCGAAGGGCAGGTCGATATCTATGGCGGAAAGAGAGCGGTCGAGCCACCGCGTCCGCCGATCGAGATTGGCCGTCAGCAATACACCTCCGGGGCCTACGATGAGAGCAGCACTTTTCTCGGCGAAAAAAATCCGCTCCTTCCCGGCCTCGCCGTCTACGGCGATTGGCGGACCGCGGTTGCCTACAACAACAACAACGGCAAGGACATCGCTCAGGTCGCGACGCGGTTGAACCTCGACGTTGATCTCAAGATCACCGGTACGGAACGCATTCACGCGTTCTTCGCGCCGCTTCAGAAGGCCAACAAAGAATTCACCCGCTTCGAGTTTGGCGGCGCTGACGGCAATGGGAGGTTCAACGACGAGTTCGACCTCAATCCGCAGACGCTATTTTTCGAGGGAGACTTCGGTTCGCTCTATTCGGGGTTCTCGGGGCAGGAAGCCAGCTTCGACTTGCCGTTCACCGTCGGTCTCTATCCACTCTTCCTGCAGAATGGCATCTGGGCGAACGACGCAATCCTCGGCGGCGCAGTAAGTCTGCCGGCAAAGAACTCCGCGGCACTCGGTCTGGCCAACTTCGACGTCACTTTCTTCGCCGCCTTCGACAACGTTGACAACGCGGGCATCATCGGAGCGGACAAAGGCGACAACCACAACGCCAATCTTTTTGGTGCGACCGCCTTCATCGACGCCTTCGATGGCTACATCGAAGCGGGTTACGGTCTGATCCAGGGCCGCGACGATCGAGACGGCCTGCTGACGCACTTCCTGACCGCCGCCTACAGCCGCCGCTACTATAACACTCTGTCGAATTCGACCCGTGTTTTCGCGAATTTCGGCGAGGACCCTGACGGAAACAGCGACGGTCTGGCCATCATTTCAGAGAATAGCCTGATCTCGGGCTTGCCGAGCACACTGCTTCCCTACGCCAACTTCTTCGTTGGCTTCGGCAACCCTCAGCCTCTGGTCGACGGCAACGGCGCCGGCATCCTGAAAAATGTCGGCATCAACTTCGAGACCGACGCGCTGACCGGTTATCCGAAGCTCGATGATACCGGCTCCAACGCCTTGGGCGGTGCGGTTGGCCTACAGTATCTCTTCAATCTCGATCAGCAGCTGGTGTTCGAAGTGGCCATGGTGCAGCCCTTCGAGGATGACGGCATCGGCACCAAGGACCCGCAGTACGGCTTCGGTGTTCGCTATCAGATCCCGATCGACAAGGCTTGGCTGTTCCGCGCCGATGCGACGTATCAGATCCTCGATGGCGGAGATGAAGACAATTTCGGCATCCGCGCGGAAGTCCGTCGGAAATTCTGATCGCTATGCGAGGTGGCTCATGAGTCGTCGGAGTTTGTTCGCTGCCATTCTGGTGACTGGATTTCTGGCGGTTGGCTTCCTGACCACCACCCCCTTGGGCAATTCAGCATGGGCTGGGGCGTCCGTTCAGAAATCTCGCGAAAGCGGCAGGAATTATGTGCTTGAGAGCGAACGCCGTGTCCGGCGGCTTCGCATCCCCCTCCCGATAGGCCCAAGCTATACCTACTACGATTATCCCTACTACTACAGCCGCGGGTACTACCCGACGCACATAGGGGGCTATGTCTACTATCCCTCTTTCAGACGCGCCCGTTCTCCGAGATACGGCAGCCGATGCTCCAGCCAGAGATGCGTCGTCCAAGCGGGCTCGAGCCGAGGTCACGTGTCACGCCGTCAGAGGAGGGCTTGCAGATGTCTTTAACTGTCCTGGGCTGGCTTCTCATTGTCTCTTCAATCGCGCTATCGGCGCTGTGCATTTTTCAGCTTCGATCGGCGGACTGGCGATGGGAGCACTTTTCCCTCGAACTTGGTTCGCCCCCCGAAGATATCGGATCCCGGTTCAAGTTCGGCAAAGCCAACGTTGGGACTGCTGGCCCGCTCATCATGGTGGCAGCGGTCCTTCTCCTCGTTCCAATCATTGGCGCCGCCACATCTCATCTGGGAGATCATCGTCGCGAGGAGACCGGTTCAGAGGACACGGATGAGGGGATGCTTGCGCGGCTCGAGGACTACACGCGTTCGATCGAGGCGGAAAAACCCGCACGCAAAGCGACAGCCGGCGATCTGCTGCCTGATGTGAACACGATGATCGAACGGCTGGCGGCCCGGCTTCGGAGCGCGCCGGACGACGTCCAAGGCTGGCGGACGCTTGGCTGGTCTTACTTCAACACCGGGCTCTACGGCGAAGCAGCGAGCGCCTATGCGAGGGCGGTGGAGCTCGATCCGAACTCCGCCGAGATCAAGGCTTCCTATGAGGAAGCAAAAGCAAAGGCCTCCGAAGGCAGTGACCCAGCAATTGGCTCGCCCATACAACCGGAAGCCGTCGGCGAGGTCGGTGACGTAGGACAAACCGTCAAGAGTGCGGCCAAGGCGGAAGCGTCTCCCCCGCATGAGAGTGACGTTTCGATCCGATCGATGGTCGATGGCTTGGCAAATCGCCTTGAGAGTTCTCCGCGAGACGTCGAGGGCTGGACCCGCCTCATGCGCTCGCGTGTTGTGTTGGGGGAAAGAGAGATTGCGGAAACGGCGTTCCGCAAGGCGCTTGAGGTCTTCAAGGACGACTCGGCGGCATCAGCCAATATTACAGCCGCGGCAATTGAGCTCGGTCTGAAGGTCGAGTGATTGAAGGGCCGATGTCGTCTCTTCGTGGATGTGAAGTGCCGCTGCGGCGCCGTCGAATGGCGTTCTTACGCCAGCAGATCAACGAAGGCCAAATCCAGACTATCTCTTTGATTTTAAAATAGAATGTTGGTTGCGGGGATAGGATTTGAACCTATGACCTTCAGGTTATGAGCCTGACGAGCTACCGGGCTGCTCCACCCCGCGATACCGACATCACCGACCTGACATGGCGCCCGGTATCCGGGTTCCTGTCACATCGTCTCGAACGATCCGGCCAGCTTGGCTGATCTGGGCCGCGCGGCCCTATGGCCGGGCCGGCCCGTTCGAACGAGCCGCCAGCGGGGCGGCTCGGGAGGGTCTATAGCATGATTTTTGGCTTTGTGAACCCCACTCGGACTTGGCCTTGCCGCGGACGTGGATTACTCACCAACATTCGGTGCCCGCGACCGATTTTCTCAAGCGCGTCCAGGGCCACGGCCAGGAACTTTCGTATATGCTCGACTCCGTTTGAGCGGCCAGAAATCTGAGGCGAGATCCCGCAGGCATGACCACAGCCGACCCTAAACGAGCCGCCCGACCCGGGGACCAACAATCCGGCGCGGGGCTCGAGGAAACCTTCGTCCTTCTCGACAACAGCACCGGACGGGCTCCCTCTCTCCTCTTCTCCGAACCGACCGAGATCATCTCCGCCTCGACGCCGGAGGAGGTTCCGGAGGCCATGGCGCGATTGGAGGCGGGCACGAAGGCGGGTTTGCACGCGGCTGGGTTCTTTGCGTACGAACTTGGCTACGTCCTCGAGCCCAAGCTCCGCGACCTGCTGCCGGAAGGGCGCAATGTGCCGCTGCTTTGGTTCGGCCTCTACAAGACCGCGAAGCAAATGTCGGAGACCGAAGTCGATCGCTGGCTTTCGACCCACACGCGCAGCGGCTCCTACCAGTTCACGGCGGTCAACACGGCGTGGGACCAGGCGGAGTACGAAGCCCGTTTCTCCGCGGTGCAGGACAAGATCCGCGCCGGCGACATCTACCAGCTCAATCTCACCTTCAAGGCTCGATTCCGCCTCGAGGGCTCGCCGCTGACATTCTATCGCGACATGCGCCAGCGGCAGCGCGTCGCCTACGCAGGTATCGTCGATACGGGCGATGTGACGGTGCTGTCCGCCAGCCCAGAGCTCTTCATCGAGAAGCAGGGGCGCGTAGTTTCGACGCGGCCGATGAAGGGAACGTCGCCTCGGGCCGGAACGCCCGAAGCGGATGCGGAAGCGCGCCGTGTGCTCTCCAGCGACGTGAAGCAGCGTGCCGAGAATTTGATGATCGTCGATCTGATGCGAAATGACCTCGGGCGTATCGCTGAGGTCGGCAGTGTCAGCGTCACCGATCTCTTTACGGTCGAGACGTTCCGGACACTGCATCAGATGACCTCGGGTGTGCGCGCGACTCTCACGGAGGGCGTCGGCATCGCCGATCTCGTCCGTGCCATCTTCCCACCGGGGTCGGTGATCGGCGCTCCCAAGATCCGCGCCATGGAACTGATCCGGGACTACGAGACCGTGCCGCGCGGCGTCTATTGCGGTGCTATCGGACACATCTCGCCCTCTGGCGGAGCGCTCTTCAATGTCGCGATCCGAACGCCGGTGATTTTCCGCGATGGACGCGGCGAGATGGGGATCGGATCCGGCGTCGTCTATGACTCCGTGGGTGCGAAGGAATACGCCGAGTGCCTGCTCAAGATGAAGTTCCTCACCGATCCGCCGAAGAGCTTCGAGCTGATCGAGACGCTGCTTCATGAAGCGGGGATGGGCTATTGGATGCTGGATGGCCACCTGAAGCGCTTGCGCGCGTCCGCGGCCTATTTCGGCTATGCGTACGATGAGGTGAAGGTTCAGGACGCGCTGGATCGCGCGATCGCGGGGCGCGGCAATGAACGCTTGCGTGTACGCCTGCTGCTGGCCGAGGACGGGAGCACCACTGTCAGCGTTGCCGAACAGCCCGCGCAGATTCCGGGCGCTGTGATGAAGTATGTGATCTCAGATACGCGGCTCGACAGTACGAACGCGTTTCTCTTTCACAAGACGACACGGCGCGAACTCTATGATCGCGAGTGGCAGCACTATTCCGAGACGCTCGGCTCTGACGAGGTTCTCTATCTCAACGAGCGCGGAGAGCTGGCGGAAGGAAGCCGCACGAACATATTCATCGAAAAGAATGGAAAGCTTCTTACCCCGCCGCTGGCCACGGGCCTCTTGCCGGGTGTGCTCCGCAACGAACTCATTGCGAGCGGAAAGGCCCAGGAGGGTGTGTTGACGCTCGACGACTTGAACCGAGCCGAGGCTGTCTTTGTCGGGAATTCTGTGAGGGGGCTTGTGAAAGCTGAGCCTTTGCGGCCGTCGCGCTGACCTGCCAATCGGGAGGTCCGTAGGTGAATCCGGCTACGTACGGCTACGGATTCATCGAATTAGAAAAATTACAAATCTCTCGGCGGTGCTCGGTCGCACGCGGTTGCCGAGGCATCCGTTAATTGGAGCTGTTCTCGACGCCGGACTGAGGCGGCGAGATCGACGCCGTCTCGGGGGCGTGGCCATGAATAGCCGCCACCAAGAACACGATGGCTGCAAGCGTCAGAACGACGGCCAGCGCGATTTCACGTGCTGATCGGCGCGCGCGTTCGGCAAAGGGGCCAGACTGGAGTTTGCGTATCATCATGAACCGCAATTTGCGCAAGGACACTCTTGTAAGCCAGAGTGCTGAACGCCGCGCGACAGATAAGCACAGCGATGTTGCGCAAGATCAATCAGGCCGAATTCTTGAATCCGGCAATGGCGAAAGTGCACCGCAACATCAGAGTAATCGCCACTCAGAGGCCGCGCATAATGCATCCGAATATCAGAACCAGCTGGGCAACCACGAGCACCCAGAATTCTTGACCTGTGATGTAAGGAATTGATGCGCTGAAGAAATATGTCACCAGCGCGAGCACCGTCAGGATGACCGAGAGCATGTAAGTCAGGATGCCAGGTGCTTTGAGTGCCATAATGTCGTGCGCTCCCTCGCGACTGCGATATTTCGTTTACGCTGATGTGCGCCGCAGCACACAGAATCGAACCGACTCGTTATGTTCGGCTTATAGCAGGGGTCACCCCCTCTGACACGCGCATCACAGCAACACCTCCCCACCGAGAACGCTGCTGCGAGCGGAATGCCGCTCCTTAATTCTCGTGGCCATCTCGTTGATTTTCCTGTAGTTTGATCTCTGTCTTTACAGGAAGAGGAACGCACTTTCTTCCGAGGCGTTGGTTGTGACGCTCCTTAGGGTGGCGGCATCGGTGGTCGCACCGGCTGCATAAGGGAGACGAAAATGTTGCGCTCTGGTCTTGTTGCGTTCTTTGGCGCTGTGTTGTTGTGGGCGCCCGGACATGCGCTCGCTTACGATCCGCTGGTTAAACAGAATTGCAAGGCGGACTACCTTGCGCATTGCAGCCAACACACTATCGGAAGCGAAGGCCTTCGGACGTGCATGCGGAACGTCGGGGTTCGTTTACAGCCTGGCTGCATCTCGGCGCTGATCAAGTCCGGCGAAGTGGCAAGCCCGAAGGCGGCCGGCCCCCAACCGGTGAAGGCCAGCGCTACCGCCGCCGCCGCCGCGTCGGCAGAGCCGTCAAAGAAAAGCGTGACGTCCGCGCAGACAATACAGGCATCGAAATCCACGTCCAAGCAAGGTGCCAAGACCCAGGCGACTGCGGCTTCGAAGCCGGCGGCGCAGGCCAAGCAGGTCGCGGGATCTCAGAAGGTTTCTCAATCGAAGAAGAGCGCGGGCTCGAAGCCGACCGCTCAGTCCAAGCCGAGCCTTGGCGCGAAGGGAGGGCAATCCAAACAGCTCGTGAGCTCGAAAGGCTCGGTGCAGTCGAAGCCGATTGCGGGGCAGAACAAAGCAGTCCTGACCAAGCAGGGCGGGGGCGTGAAACAGGCGTCCTCATCTCAGCAGGGCGTTGGATCGAAGCAGATGACCCAGGCCAAGCTGGCAGCTGGTTCGAAAAAGGCAGCTTCGAAACAGGGTTCAGGTTCGAAGCAGACACTCCAGGCGAAGAAGAATAGCGGTTCGAAGCAAACGGCGCAGTCCAAGTCGGCTGCGGGTTCGAAGACGTCTGCTCAATCCAAGCAGAACAACGGCACGACGCAGACTGCGCTGTCGAAGCAAGGCCAAGGTGGGACCGCGAAGAAGACGGCCCAGTCATCGGGGGCAGGTTCCAAAAAGACGGGTTCGTCGAAGCAGAGCACGACTGCAAAGCAGTCGGGAAAGTCTCCAGCGTCGGGCTCAAAGCAAAATGCCCAACTCACGTCTAGCCCGAAATCGACACAGGGTGCGAAGCTCAAGAAGGCCGCGGCCTCTCAGCAGAACGCGAAATCGACGAACAGCAATTGATGCGTCAGGTTCCACGGGGTTTCGCGCGCGCGGTCGGTGCGGCGCTCGCGGGGTCGTCTGGCCAGGGATGGCGCGGATAACGTCCTTTCATGTCCGCTTTGACCGCCGCCCACGACCCTGTCCAGAAGCCCGGCAGATCACGCGTGATCTGAATCGGACGATGGGCCGGTGAAAGCAGGTGGAGGGTGAGCGGCAGTTTACCGCCGGCAATTGCCGGGTGCGCCGTCAGTCCAAACAGTTCCTGGACCCGGATGTGAAGTGCGGGTGCGCCCGCGCCTTCATAGTCGATGGCATGGCGATTGCCTGTGGGGGCCTCGAAATGGGTTGGGGCTTCCTCCTCAAGGCGGCGCTTGAGCGACCACGGGATCAGGGTGTCGAGGGCTTGGCCGAGATCATCCGCCGCTATGTCCTGGAGTCTCGTTTTGCCGGCGAGGAAAGGGCCTAGCCATTCTGACAAAGCTGCCGTGAGCGCGCCGTCCGAGAGATCTGGCCATTCGCTCTCACCGGCGGCCCTCAGGAAGGCGACGCGGTCGCGAAGCTGAAGCTGCGCTTTTGTCCATGGCAAGCGCGCCACGCCCAGGTTTGCAAGGCCTGCGGCCAAGGCGATCTCGACTTGGGGGCCGGCCTCTGCGGCTCTGGGTTCGCTCGCAAGTTCGATGGCGTCGAGGCGGCGGACGCGGCGTGCGCGGACCGCCGTGGCCTCCCGGTCGAACGTCATCTCGTCCCGTGTGGCGATGCGATGCCCCGCGAACGCCAGGATGTCGGCTTCGCTGGTTGCCGCCGCGAGAACGATGCGCGTGGCGGCGGCCGTGCCTTGCATCTCGGCCACAACCAGGAACGGCGCGCGCGCTAGGCTGTCGGTGGCATCCAGGCTCGCGCCGCGTCCGTTCGCCAGCAAGTACTGGCCGCGCGACCCCCGGGCCTTGGCGATGCGTTCGGGATAGGCGAGGGCCAGCAGCTCGGCCGTCGAGGGCCCTGCTTGACCGGAGTGCGCCTTCCGCTCGGATTTGACGGCGGACGCTGCTGTTTTCGCCCAACCTTCGGCCAGCCGGCGCATCTCAGTGGCGCGCCGGGAGCGGTCGCGGCGGAAGGCTTCGAGGCGGTGGTCGAGCGAAGCGTCGTTGCCGCCGAGGCCGCGTTCGACGAGAACGGCCGCAATATCGGCAGCATCCGCTTCCGCGCCGCGCTTGGCGGCTTCGAGCAGCATGGCGGCCAGACGCGGCGGCAGGGGAAGTGCGCGCAGGCGGCGGCCGACGTCCGTCAAGCGGCCTGCATCATCGAGCGCGCCGAGCGCCTGCAATTCCTCGCGTGCTGCGTCGAGCGCGGCGGGTGTCGGCGAATCAAGCCACAGAAGCGTGCGCGGGTCGGTGACGCCCCACTCCGCGCAGTCGAGCAGCAGGGGGGCGAGATCGGCCGAGCGGATTTCGGGCTCACCAAACGCGGGCAAACTTGCCGTTTCGGCTTCGTCCCACAAACGGTAGCAGACGCCGGGCTCGACGCGTCCGGCACGACCCCGGCGCTGATCCGCCGAAGCGCGTGAAACGCGGACGGTGGCCAAGCGCGTCACCCCGACGTCGGGATCGAAGCGTGGGACACGCGAAATTCCGCAGTCGACAACGACGCGGACCCCTTCGATGGTGAGCGAAGTTTCGGCGATCGATGTGGCGAGAACCACCTTCCGTTGCCCCGGGGGGGCGGGTTCGATGGCCTGGTCCTGCTCGCGTCGGTCGAGCGCGCCGTAGAGCGGCGCGATGATGGCGGCCTTGGGATCCAGGCGTTCGCGCAGGCGCTCTTCCGTGCGCCGGATCTCGCCCTGGCCGGGAAGAAACGCAAGGATGGAGCCGGTCTCGGCTCGCAGCGCGCGATCGATCGCGTCTGCCATGCGGTCTTCGAGACGCGCCGTCGGATTTTTCCCGAGGTAACGGGTCTCGACCGGGAAGCTCCGGCCTTCGCTCGTGACGACAGGCGCGCCGTCGAGAAGCTCGGCGACTTTGTCTCCGGCGAGTGTTGCGGACATCACAAGGATGCGGAGATCGCTGCGAAGACTGCGCTGGGTGTCGAGGGCAAGGGCAAGGCCGAGATCGGCGTCGAGTGAGCGCTCGTGATACTCGTCGAACAAAACAGCGCCGATCCCTTCCAGCGTCGGGTCGTCGAGGATCATGCGCGTGAAAACGCCTTCCGTCAGGACCTCGATGCGCGTCTTGCGGGAAACGCGGGTTTCCAGGCGCGCGCGGAGGCCCACTGTTTCGCCGACCTCTTCGCCTAGCGTTTGCGCCATGCGCCGGGCGGCGCCGCGGGCTGCGAGGCGACGTGGCTCCAGGAGCAGGATCTTCCGGCCTTCAAGCCAATTCTCGTCGAGAATCGCCAAGGGGACCCGTGTGGTCTTGCCGGCGCCAGGCGGAGCAATCAGCACAGCCGACGGCTTGTCCGCCAATGCCGCGCGCAAGGGCTCGAGCGCGTCGTCGATTGGCAGAGCAGGAGAAAATTGCCGTAAGGAGCGGGAGGGGGAGTCCGTCATCGTGGCGGGCTTAGCACGCTTCCCCAGCCATGACGAAGAGCTCTCGATGCGCGGCCTTTACAACACCACCTTGGTGGCCGATACGGGTCAGACGGGTGCTCGGGGGCGAGCGTCCCGTTAGCGGCGCGGGGACACGATTTTATGACGCACATCGCATCGGCTTTGGTGCATCGCTCCTTGGGGGTGTTGGCGCAGTTTCTGTTGCTAGGCTTAGCAGTTGCGTCGTCGGTGACGCTCGCGAGCGCGACAGAGCTCGACGGCTTCTGGATGGACTCACACGGCGAAGTGGTGCTTCAGGTGGAGCCCTGCGGCAAGGAAATGTGCGCAAAGGTGGTGTGGCTGCGGCTGCCGTACGGCCCGGACCGGTTGCCCCTCAAGGACTACAGAAATCCCGATACAGCGCTTCAGAACCGCCAGGTGTGCGGATTGCGTGTCATCACCGGCTTCACGAAGCAGGAAGACGGCACCTGGGGCGGCGGCGACGTTTATGTGCCCGATCTCGGCATGGGCTTCAAAGGCTACGCCACCATTTTAAGCCCGACGCAGATCGAGGTGCGCGGCTACGTGTTCATGCCCCTGTTCGGATCGAGCGAAGTTTGGAGCAAGGTTGCGAAGCCGGCCTACCACTGCGAGAAAGACGGCGTGCCGCCGGCGCCGCCGCGTCCCAAGACCGAATAGTTCCCTTAGGCTCTCACGGAGGCAGGATGCCTCGCTCGCGCTCCAGCGCGATGTAGGCGCGCTGGGTGTCGGTGATGTAGTCGCGGACGATCGGCACCGCGTCGCGCTTCTTGGCCAGCTGCATGTGGAAGACGAGCTGGCTGCCCGTGCGGAACATCATCTCCGCGCTGATGAGATAGAATTCCCACATCCGGCAGAAGCGCTCGTCGTACATTTCCGCGACCTTGGCGCGGCTAGCTTGGAAGCGCTGCTCCCAATGTGCGAGCGTCTTTGCATAGTGGAGACGTAGGAACTCACAGTCTGTGACCCACAGGCTGTTCTGCTCGACCGCGGTGAAAACCTCCGAGAGCGCAGGCGAGTAGGCACCGGGGAAGATGTACTTGCGGAGCCACGGGCTCGCGGTGCCGGGTGGGCTCATGTGGCCGATGGAGTGCAACAGCATGACACCGGTCTCGGTCATCAGCTCGTTCACCTTGGCGAAGAATTCGCCATAATGGTGCACGCCGACGTGCTCGAACATGCCGACGGAGACGATGCGGTCGAAGCGCTCGGTGAGGTCACGGTAGTCGCGCAGCTCAAAACGCACGCGGTCGGCGACGCCGAGCTGCTTGGCCTTCTCGTTGGCGAGTTTGCACTGCTCTTTCGACAGTGTAACGCCGACGGCCTGAATATCGGCCAGGCGTGCCAGATAGAGGAGCATGTCGCCCCAGCCGCAGCCGATGTCGAGCACCTTCTGGCCGGGCTTGAGGTCGAGCTTCGATGCGATGAGGCGCAGCTTGTTCTGCTGCGCTTCTTCGAGCGTGTTGTCGTCGCTCGTGAAGTAGGCGCAAGAGTACTGCATCCCTCGGTCGAGGAAGAGGCGGTAGAAATCGTTGCCGATGTCGTAGTGGTGGGCGACGTTGCGCTGGGCTTTGCCGATGGGGTTAGCCTGCTGGAAGCGCTTCAGGCCGCGTGAGGCGCTGCGCAGCACCTTTTGCAGGGGGTAGGATCCGAGCGAAAGCCGGTTCATTGAAAAGAGCGTGAGGAAGTCGCGGAGCGTCGAGTTCTCGAAGCTCATGCGGCCGTCCATGTAGGCCTCGCCCGCGGCCAGCTCGGGATTGAAGAATAGCGAGCGGTAGAGCGTGGGATCGGTGAGGCGCATGGTGACATCCGGGCCGGCCGCGCGGCCACCAAAGACATGCGTCTTACCTTCGGCGTCGACGACTTTCAGCGTGCCGACGCGGACAAACGACTTCAGCATGTGCGACAGCGGAAACATGTGACCTCGCTCAAAACGCAAGATGTTGGAATGCAATCAGGCGGCCGATTTCGTTCCGCGCACCCTTTCGGCGGCGGCGCGAATGGCAGCGATGTTCGACGCGTAGCTTTCCTTCGTTCCGCCCTTGAAGACGGCAGATCCGGCGACGAGCACGTTGGCGCCAGCCGCCACCACTTGGCCTGCGGTTTCGGGCGTCACGCCGCCGTCCACCTCGAGATCGATCGGGCGGTCGCCGATCATCTCACGCACGCGGCGGATCTTGTCGAGCTGCGCCGGAATGAAGGCTTGGCCGCCGAAGCCCGGGTTTACGGTCATGAGCAGAATGAGATCGAGGCGGTCGAGAACGTATTCGATGGTGCTCTCGTGCGTGCCAGGGTTGAGCGAGACGCCGGCGCGGCAGCCAAGTGCGCGGATCGCCTGCAGCGAGCGGTCAAGATGTGGTCCGGCTTCGGCGTGCACGGTGATGATCTCGGCGCCGGCCTTTGCGAAGGCTTCGAGGTAGGGATCGGCGGGCGCGATCATGAGGTGGCAGTCGAAGGTCTTCTTCGAGCTGCCGCGTATGGCGCTGATCACAGGCGGACCGAACGTGATGTTGGGGACGAAATGGCCATCCATCACGTCGAGGTGGATCCAGTCGGCGCCAGCGGCGTCAACAGCCGCAACCTCTGCGCCGAGCTTGGAAAAGTCCGCCGACAGGATCGAGGGCGCGATAGTGAGCGGCCGGGCCATGGGGTGTCCGCCTCCCGTTCGAGGTTTTGAGCCTCCTGCCCTACACGCCGCCTCGCCGCTCGACAAGTCTCAAGGGGGCGAGATCCCAAAGAGATGGGGTCGGCGGGCGGCGGAATGTGAACCCCTAGCCGGTACATGGTTAGAAAATGACCGCGCCCGTCATATATTAAGAATTGCAGCCGCTGAAATCGGCCGCGGCGGTTTCATGGGCTGCACACAACTCCGCCACTGGAGGTCGGCCATGAAAGTCAAAGATGCGATGCACAAAGGCGTCGACTGGGTTGGTCCGGACACGCCACTTTCCGAACTCGCGAAACTCATGCGAAAAAACGATATCGGTTCCATTCCGATCGGCGAAAACGACAAGTTGATCGGAATGGTGACTGATCGCGACATCGTTTGCAGCGGCCTCGCCAACGAGGCCCTGGATGCACGGCGCGCTACGGCGCGTGACGTGATGACACCCGGTATCCATTGCTGCCGGGAAGACGATGATCTGGACAAGGCCATTCAGCATATGGAGAAGCTCAAAATTCGCAGACTGCCCGTAATCAACAAGAGCAAGCGCATGGTCGGGATCCTCAGTCTCGGAGATCTCGGCCGTTCAGCACAGCGCGATCAGCTCGCGGAGTGCGTCAAGAGTCTGTCGGCACATCATCACTAGGGGATCGCTGAAGGCACCAGCTAATACTGAAAACTGCCGTGGCTACTGAGTTGGTTCATGTTCAGTCGCCTTGGCCGTTGGATTTACGTTTGCGCTCCTCGTGCGGAGATCGCCGCCGAGGAGCGTATTTGTTGGTGGGATGGTCGCTTTATTCGAAAATCCGCATTGTTCCGGCGCGCGTCGTCTGAAACTGTATGCGGAGGCAGACGAGGTGTGCACGGGGGCGCTGTGGCTTTTCCGAGTTCGGAAGATACAGTGAGGCAAGCGCTGAAGGCGTGGGCTGCTGGCGACGTTGATCGGACCGTTCGATATCTGGCCGAAGATGCGGTCTATGCGTTGCACATCTCGGAAGACCTATTGCCCTTTGGGGGTGAGACTGTGGGCCGGGCCAATATCGAGACCGCTTTCCGGCAAATGCGGGATCAATTCGACTATCTCGTCTTCAGGCCACACAACATTTCGAGCGATGGCAATGCCGTCCGCCTGAGCGTCGAGCATATGTATCGGCATCGTGCGAGTGGCGCGATGCTAACGGGCAACTTCCGCCTCGTTATGCAAGTGAGCCACGGCAAAATCACGCGCTGCGAAGAGTATCACGACCGTGCGATGGTCGAGACATTCATGCGGCTTTTCGGCGGAAAATAGGTGTGCCGCTCAGGTCTTTTCCGGCTGGTTGCCGCGGTGCTTCTTCTTGTGGGCATATTTCGACGTCGGCCGCGATGCACCTGGAGCGCCGTGTCCAGCCTTGTGTGGTTTCCCGCCGGCACCGTGAGTGCGGCTTCCTTCGCGCTTGTGCGAAAAATGACCGCCGGTGCTGTCTTTGCCCTCGCTTTTGCGATGTGGGCGATTTCCGGCGCCTGAATCGGACTGATCGCGCCAGGTTTTTTTCGGCCGCTCGTGCCTCGGGCCATCATGCCGCGACCGGTCATGTCTCGGTGCGTCAGCCTTTGGAGCGCGATGCGCCGGCCGGTCGTTTGGTGCGCGTTCTTCGCGCGAAGGGGCTAAGGTATCGATCGACTTTGACACAACCGAGAAGTCTTCGGGGGCATGGTCGCGCACGCGTGAAATGCGCCCTTCGTTCGGCTTCATGCTGCGTGCATGATCCGCAAACTTGTCGGCGACCTCGGCGGCGATCTGAAAGCGCGTGTCACGGTCAAAGATCTTTATGGCGCCGATCTCTGACTTGGTGACATTGCCTGCTTTGCAGAGCAGCGGCAGCAGCCAACGGGGATCGGCGTTGCGTTCGCGGCCGATGTTGACGCGGAACCACACCATCTCGCGCCCGTGATCGCGTAGCGGGCGTTCGCGGCGTTCGCGCGGTGCCGCAACGTCGGCATCATTCGAACCATTTCGTTCGAAGCGCGGGCGTTCGGAGCGGCGCTCAAAGCGGTCCCCGCTGTGGCGGGAGGGCCGGTCGTCGCGGCGTGGCGGTGGGCCTTTGTCTTCTGCAAGATCCTCCGGAGCGGGCAAACTCGCGCGATGGATGCGCACGAGGGCGAGCGCGATTTCATCGGCCGTTTTCGCGCCTTGGAGTGTCTGCGCGAGTGCAAGGTCTTCATCGCTTGCGGCGTCGGTGAACATGGCGTCTGCCAGGAACCGCTCCTGGTCGCGGGCGCGAATCTGTTCAGCGGCGGGCGCGGTGCCCCACGTGACTTTGAGCTTGGCTCCGGTCAGAAGGCTTTCGGCTTTGCGGCGCCGGTTGAACGGCACGATGATCGCGCAGAGCCCTTTCTTACCTGCGCGGCCCGTACGTCCAGAGCGATGCAGAAGCGTCTCGGCGTCGTGGGGCAGGTCGGCGTGGATGACGAGCGCAAGGTCGGGCAGGTCGAGCCCTCGAGCGGCGACGTCGGTCGCGACGAGGACACGGGCGCGTCCGTCGCGAAGTGCCTGGAGCGCATGGGATCGTTCATTCTGCGTGAGCTCGCCGGATAGCGAGACGGCTGAGAAGCCGCGTTCGGCGAGGCGCGCATGCAGGCGTTTGACCGCTTCGCGCGTTGAGCAGAACACGATCGCGGCGCGCGCTTCCTCGAAGCGCAGGATGTTGACTACGGCGTGCTCGATGTCGCTCGGAGCCACCCGCATGGCGCGGTATTCGATATCCGCATGTTGTTCGTTTCGACGAAGCGTCTCGACGCGGACCGCGTCGCGCTGGTAGCGGCGGGCGAGTGCCTCGATCTCGCGCGGCATCGTCGCCGAGAAGAGCAGCGTCTGTCGGCTCTCGGGTGTGGCGTCGAGGATGAATTCCAGGTCTTCACGGAAGCCGAGATCGAGCATTTCGTCTGCTTCGTCGAGTACGACGGCCTTCAAATTCGAAAAATCGAGTCTGCCCCGTTCGAGGTGATCGCGCAGGCGTCCCGGCGTTCCGACGATGATGTGAGCGCCGTATCCGAGTTGTCTGGCTTCGGCGCGCGGATCCATGCCGCCAACGCAGGTGACGAGCCGGGCCCCAGTCTCGGAATAGAGCCAGATCAGCTCGCGCTGGACCTGCAGCGCCAACTCGCGTGTCGGCGCAATGATCAGGGCCAACGGCTGGGCGGCGTTCGGCAGACGCTCTTCCGCGCCCAGGAGTGTGGAAGCCATGGCAAGACCGAATGCGACGGTCTTGCCCGATCCGGTCTGAGCGGAGACGAGAAGGTCGCGGCCGACGGCGTCCGCTTGCAGCACGGCGAGCTGCACAGGGGTCGGATTTTCGTAGCCGCGCGCGGCAAGGGTCCGCGCGAGCGCGGGATGGGACGAGGGAAAGGTCATGACCCAACGGAGGTTGTTTGCATGGGACGGCGCGACGGGCTCCAACAGCGGAGGCTCGGTCGCAAATCGCCGAAGATCTAACGGATTTAAGGCTCAGTAGCCGGTTTTCGATCCCACGGCCAGGGGACATTTTGGACCGGGTTAAAAAGGCGCCACGCCCAAGGGCGCCATCGGGACCCGGCAGGGCGGGCGTTCCCGGCCCCGCCAAACGAGCTGTTTTAGAAGAATGTCCGCCGCTTGCGCTCAATAAGCTGCAGGATCATCGGCGTGAGGATGAGCTGCATGGCGAGATCAAGGCTGCCGCCGGGAATAACGATCGAATTTGCCCGCGACATGAAGCTGTTCTTGATCATGGACAGTAGATACGAGAAGTCGATGCCGCGCGGGTTCTTGAAGCGGATAACCACCATGGATTCGTCGGGGGTCGGGATCCAGCGCGCGATGAACGGGTTCGACGTGTCGACGGTTGGGATGCGTTGAAAGTTAATATCCGTCTCGGTGAACTGCGGGCAGATGTATTTCACATAGTCCGGCATGCGGTGGAGAATGACGTCAGTAATCGCCTCGGGCGAATAGCCACGTTCCTCCTTGTCGCGATGGATTTTCTGTATCCATTCGAGATTGATCACGGGCACGACGCCGATACGCAGGTCCGCATAACGCGCGATGTTGACCTTGCCAGTGATGGCTGCTCCGTGCAGGCCTTCATAGATCATGAGGTCGGTGCCGTAGGGGATTTCCTCCCATGGCGTGAAGGTGCCTGGCGGTGAGCCGTAGATTTCGGATTCGGCTTGCTCGTGTACGTAGTGGCGCGCACGGCCGGTGCCGATCTCGCCGTAGGTTTTGAAGAGCAGTTCGAGTTCGGGAAGGAGGTTTGCTTCCTCGCCGAAATGGCTCAGCGTGAAGTCACCTTTGGCGGCGGCGGCTTCCGACGCGGCTTTCATCTCCTCGCGATCGTAGCGATGAAACGCATCTCCCTCGATGAACACGGCCGAGATTTTTTCGCGCCGGAAGATCTGCTCGAAGGTGCGCCGGACACTCGTGGTGCCGGCGCCGGAAGATCCCGTTACGGAAATGATGGGGTGCTTGGCGGACATCTATTCTTCGTGGTGCTGCGGGGGGGGAGGGACCGGGTCAGATTTGGCGAGGTTTGAGGCGTTAAATTCGGAATAGGCCCCGCCGGCCGAACAGCGGCGAACGCTCTCCGAGGCCGTGCGGGTCGTGGTGAAGGCGCACAAGATACTCTACTTCGGTCTTCGAACCGCAGATGATAGGCGTGCGTTGGTGAAGAGTGTTTGGCTTGATATCGAGGATGCGGTCGAAGCCTGTCGAAGCCGCGCCTCCCGCCTGTTCGATGATCCAGGCCAGGGGGTTGGCCTCATAGACGAGCCGAAGGCGGCCGAGATTGTAATTTTCGCGCAGATCTCCCGGATACAGGAAGATGCCGCCGCGGGTCAGAATTCGGTAGATGTCTGACACCGGCGAAGCGGTCCAACGCATATTGAAATTCTTGCCTCGCGGGCCGTCCTGGCCGCGCAGGCAGTCATCGACATACGTCCGGATCGTTTCATCCCAGTGGCGGTAGTTCGAACCGTTTATGGCGTACTCGCGCGTGGAGGCAGGAATCTCGACATTCGGCGTGGTCAGAACGAATTGGCCCGTCGAGCGCTGAAGCGTGAAAATGTGCGTGCCGTTGCCGACTGTCAGAACGAGTGATGTAAATGGTCCATACACGGCAAAGCCGGCCGCGAGCTGCATGTCTCCCGATTGCAGAAAGCTCGACGTGTCGACGCCGTTGGCGCGAGCCGGAAGCACGGTGAAGATCGTCCCGATCGAAACATTGGCGTCGATGTTGGATGAACCGTCGATTGGGTCCACCGCGACAGCAAGAGGCGCGCCTGGGTTGATGGGCAGCGCCCACTCGAGCTCTTCCGACCCGAGCGTTGCGACCGGGGCGTCCTTGAGGGCGGCCACAATGAGATCGTTGGCGCGGACGTCGACCTCCTTTTGAGGATCGGCTCCGCTTTGCTGGCCGGTCTCCGACCCTAGTCCGCCCGCCAAGGGACCCAGGCTTACGAGACTGCCGATCCGGCAGCAGGCTTCGGAGAGGCGAATGACCGCTACGGCGATGTCAGCGCGGCCGGGATTGCCCTGAGCCCACTGATCCAGAAAAGACCCGAGATCCATTGGGTCTGCCATTCCTTAGTTTTCCTCCCAAGCCCGGTTTCTGTTTCTTTTTGCCCGCACAGGCCTCCGCGTATTCGAGGGCGTGCCTGTTGTTCGTGCAAGGCCGTTTCTTTACGGACCGCCAGTTCATCCATTCTGATGAACATTTCTTAGCAAATAACCCGTATATCCTTTGACGTGTGTAAAATGAAGTATGCAATTTATTGGTGTGAACCCGATGAAGGGGTGGGGGCAACAATTCGCTCGCGTGGTGGACTGCGGAGCGTTCGGCGGCAATAGCTCATACAAGACGGCGACATCGCATCGCAGTTGGCTGTTTCTTGCCGGTGTTGTTGCGGTGTCAGGCACAATTGCGGGGCTGCAGCTTCTCGCCTCTTTCACGTTGCTGCTCATCAATGACGTTTCGATCCGGTCTCAGGGGCTGGCGGTGTTCGGTGCCGTCTTCGCTCTGACCGGTGCGCTCTACCTCCTCATAGCGCTCCTGGATTATGGGCGAGCTCGCGTTCTTTCCCGAACGGGACTCGAATTTGTTCGCGAGCTCGAGCGCCGGGTGTTGGCAAGGCCGTGTTCAAGTGGGCGCGAGTCCCTCGAGCGGCTCGCCGACTTGGAATGCATCACGCGTTTTCTGGCCCATGCCGGTCCGTCGGCGCTCTTCGACGTCCTCTGGCTGCCGTTTTGGTTTTTGGCGGCTGCTCTGGTCCACCCGGCGCTCGGCTGTTTCGCGATGGTGGGGGCTCTTCTTCTGCTTTCGTTGACAGTCGGTGGGGAGGCGTGGACGCCGCGGGCCTCGCGAGGAATTGCGCGAACGCAGCGCAAGCGCCTCGCGCTTGCCGCTGGTCCGCTCCGTAGCTTTGAAGCCTGCAATGATCCGTGCCGCGGTTGGTTCAGGCTCTCTCAGTTTCACTATCGGCTGATCCTGCACGCTGCCGAGCGCGCACACGCTTGCCGGTCCGTGACGCGGGGCGCACGGCTGATGCTGCAAACGGCCGGGATGGGGCTCGCCACTTTGCTGGCGATCGACGGGTGTCTCAGCGCCGGCGGGGTCTTTGCGGCGTCGCTGATTGTCGGCCGCATGTTCGCGTCACTCGATGCGGCACTGGTCCATCGGCGCAGCTTCGTTGCCGCACGCAAAAGCTATTTGCGCCTGCGACCGCTCTGTGCCCCGTGGGGGGAGCTAGATCTTGAACTCGTCAATGCTCGCGAAGGCCGTGCGCAGCGCATCTGACCACGCCATCGACAGCTTTCTGAAATATTCATCGTCCTGTTCGATGCGCTTCTCGCGGCGCACGTCGAGGGTATCGCGCTCGTAGATCAGGATATCGAGCGGCATGCCGACGGAGAGATTGGAGCGCAGCGTTGAATCGAACGACAGCAGAATCAATTTCGCCGCTTCGCCAAGCCGCATCTCCGGGCGTGCAACGCGGTCGAGGATGGGCTTGCCGTACTTGTGTTCTCCGATCTGGAGAAAAGGCGTGTCGTCGGTCGCTTCGATGAAGTTGCCTTCGGAATAGATCTGAAACAGCCGCGGACGCTCGGTTCCGATCTGGCCGCCCAGAATGAAGGAGGCCGAGAACCCGGCCTTGGTCATTTCGAGTGCGGCGCCGTCTTGGCGGCGGACTTCGCGCACGGTTTCTCCAACCAGCCGCGCCGCGCGGTACATGGACGGCACGGTAAAGAGGGTGGGGGTCGAAGCGTCGGGTGTCGCGAGCTGCTCGTTGAGATAGCTGACGACGGATTGCGTGATCGCGAGATTGCCGGCCGAGAGGAGCACGACGACGCGATCGCCGGGTTGGCGCCAGAAATGGAGCTTCCGATACTGAGCTATGTTGTCGACGCCGGCGTTGGTACGCGTATCGGCTGCGAAGACGAGACCGCGATCCAGTCTCAGCGCGACGCAGTAGGTCATCGCGAGCATCCTTTTGGTTCTATGTCAGCCGTAGCGTTCCCAATCGTACGGACGCACTATTGCTGCTGACCGCCTTGCTGCTCAACTTCGACCTTGACGTCAAGGGCTTCATTCTCGCCGCCTCTCTGGGTTCCCCTAATGGGCGAGGCTGATCCGGCGTCAAATCCACATGCAAGGCGCACGTAGCGCTCGGTCGGGCACGTCCCGTTGGCGGGATCGAAGCCGACCCATCCGAGGCCGTCTACCCAGGCCTCCGCCCAGGCGTGATGAGCTTCTGAAGGCGCCAGCGTCCCTGAAAGAAAATAACCATTAACGTAGCGGGCTGGAATGCCGATGATCCGTGCCGCCGAAATGAAGATGTGGGCATGGTCCTGGCAGACGCCTTTGCCTTCAGCCAACGCCTCGGCGGCGCTCGTGTGTTCATGGGTGGCGCCGATCTCATAGTCGACGGCGTCGCGCACCGCTCGCATCAACGCGTGCATGCAATCGAGGGTGTCGGCCGGGATCTTGCCATTGCTCACGCTGCGCGCCAGATCGCGAATGGCCTTGTCGGGGGCCGTCTTGGGAGTTTCGCGGAGGAAGACCCGGCGTGGTGCGACCTCATCGAGGCCACGGACGATCCCGAACCGGTCCTCGATTTCGACGACGCCGGAGGCTTCGATGACCATTCCATCGTGCGGGGTGTTGATCGCCGAAAGGTGAACCAGGTTCCCGAGGCCATCGCGATAGGAGATGTGCTTTTCGAACCCGGGTGCGGAGATCGTCCAAGACAGGACCTCCTGGCCCTCGAACGACGGAGGGGTGAGGCGCAAGCTTTGGATCGAATAACGCGCGGGCGTTTCGTAGCGGTAGGTCGTGATATGGCGAATCTCAATCAGCATCCGCGCCTCAGGCGTTGAAGTGGTACGCCTCGGAAATCTCGTGTGCGACCCGGTTGTTTCGCGCAATGAACTCCAGCAGGAACTCGTGCAGACCGGATTGGAAGATGGTGTCGATGTTGCCCGTCTCAAGCTGCGCCAGCGTCGATTTGGCGGTCTCGAGGCAGGGCTTTGCTTCCCCGTAGAGCGTTGCCAGAGAAGCGAGGTTCGAGTCGATCTGGCTGTAGCAGGCGCGGAGTGAACGCGGCATGGCGCGGTTCAGGATCAGATAGTCTGCGATGCGCCAGGATCGGTAGCTGTCCTTGTAGACCCAGCGATAGCTCCGGTGGGCCGAGACCGATCTCAGGATGCCTTCCCATTGGGCGTTGTCGACGCCGCTGCCGATCATGTTCGTCGATGGCAGCAGCACGTAGTATTTTACGTCGAGAATGCGTGCCGTATTGTCGGCCCGCTCGACAAAGGTCCCGAGCTGGCTGAAGAAGTAGGTGTCGTTGCGGAGGATCGTGTTCAGCATCGCGCCGCGGTAACCGGCCGAGCGCTCCTTGATCCAGTCGAGGATGCGTGGAAGTGCATCGGACCGTAGGATGTCGGGCCGGATGGCTTGAAATTCGAGCCATGACCCGTTGAGGGATTCCCACATCTCACGCGTGAGGGCGGTACGCTGCGCGCGCGCGTTGCGGCGCGCCGTTGCCAGGCACGCGTGGATGCTCGAGGGGTTCGACGCGTCGAAGAGAAGAAAATCGACGACGTTGCGCGTATTGAGCGCGCCGTGTTTGGCGTAGTACTGCTGGGCACACCCGGCACTTTCCAGGGTCGAGGCCCACTCTTGATTGCCGTCGTCGCCGACACGCGGCAGAAGGGCAATGCGATAGCCTGCCTCGATCAGACGCGCCATGTTTTCAGCGCGCTCGACGTAGCGGGAAAGCCAGTAGAGATCGTTTGCCGTGCGCCCTAGCATGTTTTTCGTGTGACCCGCTTGTTCGGTGCTGTGCTTCGTTCGTCGTGTCTCACTCAGTCCTGCAACACCCAGGTGTCCTTGGTTCCACCGCCCTGGCTGGAGTTGACGACCAGCGAACCCTTGCGAAGGGCAACGCGTGTTAGGCCGCCCGGCACGAGGCGCACCTCGTCTCCGACGAGAACAAACGGCCTGAGATCGAGGTGGCGCGGCGCGATGCCTTCATCGACGAGCGTAGGGCATGTCGAAAGCGCAAGCGTGGGTTGGGCAATGTAATTGTCCGGCCGCGCTTTGACGCGCGCGCGGAAGTTTTCGACCTCGTCCTTGGTGGCCGTGGGGCCGACCAGCATGCCGTAGCCGCCCGAGCCGTGTACCTCTTTGACGACGAGCTCCGCCATGTTCTCGAGAACATATTTGAGCGCGTCTGACTTGCGGCAATTGTAGGTCGGCACGTTCTTCAGGATGGGTGGCCGCCCCATGTAGAATTCGATGATCTCGGGGATGTAGCTGTAGATCGCCTTGTCGTCGGCGATGCCGGTGCCCGGTGCGTTGACGATCGTCACGTTGCCGGCGCGGTAGACATCGAACAGACCTGGCACCCCAAGGACGGAGCTCGGATCGAATGTAAGAGGATCGAGGAACGCGTCGTCGATGCGCCTGTAGAGAACGTCGACGCGGCAAAGCCCCTGCGTCGTTTTCATGTTGAGGTAGCCGTCCATCACGACGAGGTCTGCTCCCTCGACCAGCTCGACGCCCATCTGGTCGGCCAGGAAGGCGTGCTCGAAGTAGGCGCTGTTATAGAGCCCGGGCGTCAGCACCGCGATGACGGGATCGGTATCGAGGTTCTGAGGGGCTACGCTCTCGAGCGTCTTTCTCAGATTGTCGGGATAGGTCTCGACCGGGGCAACACGGTTCTCCGCGAAGAGATGCGGGAACATGTGCATCATCGTCTCGCGGTTCTCCAGCATGTAGGAGACACCCGATGGTGTGCGCGTGTTGTCCTCAAGCACATAGAACTCGTTCTCGGCGGTGCGCACGAGGTCGATGCCGATGATGTGCGAATAAATGCCAAGCTCAGGGTTGACGCCGATCATCTCCGGCACAAAGGCGCTGTTCTGGATGACGAGCTCTGCAGGTATCCGCCCGGCCTTGATGATCTCCTGCCGGTGATAGATGTCGTACATGAAGGCGTTCAACGCCTTGACGCGCTGCTCGATGCCCGCCGAGAGGCGCCGCCACTCGGCGGCGGAGATGATGCGCGGGATCATGTCGAAGGGGATCAGCCGCTCGGCCGCCTCCGCGTCGCCGTAGACGGCGAAGGTGATGCCGGTACGCCGAAAAAGAAGCTCGGCTTCGGCGCTCTTCTTGCGGAGTTCCTCGACACGCACGGAGTCGAGCCACGCGGCGATAGCGCCGTACGGCTCGCGGACGCCTTGTCCGAAGCCATTCATTTCGTCAAAGGCTGGCTTCAAGTCAGAGACCTTGATCTGCTCCATGACTAGCTCATGGCAAGAGCCGGGCCAATTTTATCGCACGCGAAAAGCTCAGTCCTTCCAATATATCTTTTGCAAGCGGATGCTTGTTCGACGGTCAGATGCCTGAAGCCCGTGCAGTGGCGCGAGCACCCCGATCAAGAACTGGGCAGTGCGCCCATTGTCGCAAAAAACCGCCGCACGGACGATCTCGCGCTTGGCGTCGCCTTGACATCGCCTACATTTCGTACTGTTATTTCTGTCATGACAGAAATAACAGTAAAAACGGATACCTTGCCTCCTGCCGTCGAGCGGTTCGTCGTCGCCTGGGGAGAAATGGGAGCCGTGTGGGGTGTCAATCGCTCCGTCTCCCAGATTCATGCCCTGCTCTACATCTCGGATCGCGCTCTGTCGGCCGAGGAGATCGCGGAGCGGCTGAAGCTGGCGCGCTCGAACGTGTCGACTTCGTTGCGGGAACTTATGAGCTGGTCGCTGATCCGGCGGGTGTCAGCGCTGGGCGATCGCCGCGATTTCTACGAGGCCGAAGCGGACGTGTTCGAGATGGTCCGGCGCATCGCGGCCAATCGAAAGGCCCGTGAGATCGATCCGGCCATCGCAGCGCTGCGCCAGTGCCTCGCTGCGGCGGAGGGCGACGCTCAGGTCTCGAACCAGGTCCGACAGCGCTTCAAGACGATGCTCGATTTTACGGAAGGGGTCGCGCGTAGCTTCGACGAAGTTTTGCATTTGCCGACGCCGGTGCTGTCGAAGCTTATCAAGATGGGTGGAGCGGTTGCGCGTCTCGCTGGATTCAGCGCAGGGCGGCGCGCCAAACGCTCCGATGCAGACGACTAGGGAGCGCTTCGTACGCGAGGGATTTCGATGACTGCATCGCCAGCCGACACGCCAATTTCAGTGTCATCCCGCGAGCAGACGCCGCTCCGTCACGTTGACGGCCCCGTGGTGGATCTCCGTTTCCGTGCATTGGTCGGTGAGGAAGGATGGTCTCGACTCCCCCCGGCCGTGCAGCGGCGCTTCTCCAAGCGGCTCGGTCCTCGTACCGTCCTTGTTTATCCGGGAGAAGTTCTGGAAACGCGCCTTTCGCGGATCGGCTGGCTGCTCGCCTTCCTCGCGCGGGCCATCGGCGCGCCCTTGCCACTTGAAGATGGCATGACTGGTGGCGCGACTGTCGCCGTGATGGAAAATGGCGGGCTCGGTGGGCAGAGCTGGACGCGGACATACGCCCGATCGGGACGCTTCCCTCAGGTTGTTCATTCTGCGAAATGCTTCGCAGGGCCTACCGGTCTCGAGGAGCATGTGGGACGCGGTTTCGGGATGTCGCTTCGTGTTCGTGAAGAGGCCGGGGCGCTCGTATTCAGCTCGGTGCGCTACTTTTTTTCATTGGGAAGCATGCGGCTTTGTCTCCCGCGCATCCTAGAGCCAGGCACCATGACGGTCGTCCACCGCGATGAAGGCGATGGCGCATTCGTCTTTTCGCTCGAACTGCGCCACCGGGTGTTTGGCGTGCTCGTGCAGCAGACTGCGCGATTTCGCGACGTCTGACTGCCGCTATCGGCCGAAGATCGATTTGAAGAACTGGGCCGTGCGATTGCGCTTCTTCTTGCGCTCGAGTTCTTGCGCATCTCTGACCCAAGCCACCTGCACGACGCGCCGCTCGCCGGCAAACGGCAAGTGGCCGTGCCACGAGTGATCGGCTCTCAGAAACGCAAAGACAGTCCCCATGGTCGGCGGGACTTCGACGGCGAATGGTTCGAAGCTGGAGCCATTGTAGAGCACGCGAAGGCGGCCTTTGCCCTCTGGGTCCCAGTCATCGTTCATGTAAAGCAAGAGTGTCATCACCTTGCTCTTACCATCCGTGTGAATCCCGCCATCCTTCAACTGAGATACCTTGCGGATGGTTGTGAGGCGCGGGTAAGGGCTCAAGTCGATCCCGAATTTCTTCGAGAGTTCCGCAGTGAGCTCGGGCCCTTCGAGCTCGTCGATAAGCGCCTTGAATGGACCCCTGAGTTCGACTTCGTCGACGGTCAGGAAGCCGGGCTTTGTGATGGAGGGAAAACTGTTTCGTAGCGGATCGACTAGCGACTTCTTCAAGAAGTTCGATCCCAAAAAGAATGTGTAGGGATCGTTGTGCAGTTCTGCATTGCGCACAGCGTCAACATCGAGAACACCAAGCATGCTCGGCTCCATTGAGACTGATCAGCCGAGAAACTAAGCCGCTGCCTCGTGTTCGCGACAAGGCAGATTGTTTACATTCTCCACATGTCGTTGGATCAGCAACACGGTGGTTCTGAAGTTTGGAATGTCGGCGGCTAGGAAAATCTGAAGCCTTGAGGCCGTCAGCTTTCGCATGCGCCATCATGATCCTTGCGGGCTGCTGCTGAGATGCGCTCGCAATCGTTTGCGTAAGTCTTTCCGTCACAGCCGCACACCGGTTTGTAAATCTTCGTGCAGGCTTCGGTGCGAACGATGCAGATGCCCTCGGGATTGTCGTCCTGGCATTTGCTCGGCTGCGCCTCACAGAAGAAGCCGATGGAACACGAAGGCCCAGACGCGCCGCCGCAAGCCTGACCCGCACCGGATTGCGCAGCCACAGGGTGGATGGTCCCTAGCGCGCCGAGCAAGAGTGCTCCTGCGAACAGGTGTTTCTTTGGCGCGCGCATCGGCACATGAGCCTCCCTTAAGTGTGAGCCATTCCCAAACGCGACGACGGCCGTTTTGGTTCGCGGATGTTGGAGGCGCATCCATTTGCCGCCGCAGCGCCTTGATTTCGATCTGTATTGATTTGCGATCACTAGATTCGCCTGCGTGGAACTGCCGGGCATGAACAGAGGGCACTACTGATGATCGGATCGCCGAAGGAGTGGGCGTCGCTACTCGGTTTCGATCGCGACTCCGACGAGAAAACCATGGCTTCGCGCGCTCGCGTGATCGCGCGAACGCTGGCTTACCTTGAAGCGCATTTTTCGGATCCCGACGGAGAGCGCCCCTCGGAGGCGCTTGTCATGGAGCTGGGGCAATTTCTTGTGCTGGCCGAAGGCATGGAAGCAAAGGGTCGTGGCACGAAGTTCAAGGAGCTCTATGAGACGGTCGTGCAGCTTCATGTGGATTGGGACGAGATCGATCGAGGTGCCGCTTTCGCGGCGATTGCCAAGAAGGTCGCTTTGTTCAAAGGTATTCTGGCGTTCCTGAACGCTTGGCTCGGGACAGAGACACCCATTCCCGGCGCCATCTCAGCCTCCCCCGCGCCGGTGCCTTTGTTCGATGAGGCTGACATCAAGACCCGCATCGTACGCCCCTCTCACCTCCGGCCTTGAGAGGGCAGGAATTGTTGGCGCGGTCCAGGGGGGGGGCCGGTCGGCAGCGCAGCAGTAGCCGTAAGATCGTCCGAGCCCCCACCAAAGGGCGTCACGATGCGTCGGTTTGCTGTGGCACCGAACTGCTCATGCGCTCTTGCGCCCGGGGCCATCACCGGGTATTCAGCTGCGCTCGGTTCGCTAAATCCCGATGATTTGACCACGGTCTTCGAGGTGCGGATCCGAACGGCCGGAGAGGTGGCAGAGTGGTCGATCGCGCCGCACTCGAAATGCGGAGTACGGGCAACCGTACCGGGGGTTCGAATCCCTCCCTCTCCGCCATTCTTTATCAATGACTTGATGGTTGCTGGCGCCCGGCCGACGCGCGGGTTTGCGTGCAGAGCTGGACGTCCGCCGTCCGGCGTCTTCTGGCCAACCATGGTGGCCGCGCGCGGCTCGCGCGGTGGAACCTGAGTACGTGACGATGAATTTGCGCATGTGGGTGACTGGCGCCTGCAGAGAGGCCCCACGTGACCGTGGCAGGGTTTCACCATGCGCTGGGCATTTGTGGCGATGATCGTCCTTTTAGGGGGCCGGGCCTCTTCGGCGGAAACGGTCTACGAGTTCGCGCTCAGCTGTCAGCAGGAGAAGCTGGCCACCTGCTTCGCCCGTGTTGAAAGCCATCTCGACCGGCTTAAGGCCGCGGAGCAGGGACGGAGTTTCTGTATGCCGAATTTTTGGGGCGGCCCTCTCATTCTGAGCGCGGGCTATCCCGTTTCGGTGCTCGAGCATGTTCGGCTGGCCGTGTCGGCGGCGCGGTTCGGGAGTGCGGGCCGGAACGTCGACGACGCCATGCGGGATATCGTTGCGGGTATCTATCCCTGCGAATGATCCCATGCTGAAGGCCCACGCAACGATCGCTAAAAAATAGGAAATGCGGGAGCGCCGGCAAGCACTCCCGCATCTTGAGAATTGATGGTCTATGCGGCGCGGACGGTCCGCAGGAAGGTATCGACCTGATCGCGCAGCGAGCGGCTCTCCGAGGACAGCTGTTTGGCTGACGAGAGGACCTGCGAGGAAGCCGTGCCAGTGTCGCTCGCGCCCTTGCTGACGTCGGTGATGGACATCGCGACTTCGCTCGTGCCCTTCGCGGCTTCCGTCACGTTGCGGCTAATCTCTTGCGTCGTAGCGGCCTGCTCTTCGACGGCCGCGGCGATGGCGCCCGAGATCTCCGACATCTTGTTGATCGTTGTCGTGATGTCGTGGATTGCGCCAACGGCTTCTTGCGTCGCCGTCTGCATGCCCGAGATCTGAGCCGCGATCTCGTTCGTGGCCTTTGCTGTCTGGGCTGCGAGCGCCTTGACCTCTTGGGCGACGACTGCGAAGCCCTTACCGGCGTCGCCAGCGCGGGCTGCCTCGATCGTCGCGTTGAGCGCCAGCAGGTTTGTCTGCGCGGCGATCGTGGTGATCAGGCCGACGACATCGCCGATGCGGTTGGCGGTCTCGGACAGCTGGTTGACCTGATCGTTTGTCTTGGCCGCTTGGTGCACGGCCTGGGTGGCGATGTTGCTGCTCTCCTGGACCTGACGCCCGATCTCGGTGACGGTAGAAGCGAGCTGCTCAGAAGCGGCTGCGACGCCCTGGACATTGGCGGACGTCTCCTCGGAAGCCGCGGCGACGACGCCTGAACGCTCTTGCGTCAGCTCGGCCGTCTGCGTGAGGGAGGTCGCTGCGCCTTCGAGCTGGCTCGAGGCGTTCGACACCATTTCCACGATGCCGCCAACGGCGCGCTGGAAGTCGTCCGCGAGACGATGCATGTCGGTCTTGCGCTGATCGGAGGCGCGCTTTTCGGCGAGTTTCTGCTCTTCCTCTAGGCGGATCTTCTCGAGCGCGTTGTCCTTGAAGACGACGGCGGTCTTCGCAACGTCGCCGACTTCATCCTTACGATCCTGGCCGACGATCTCGACGTGATAGTCGCCGCCAGCGAGTTTTTGTAGGACGTCGACCATCGCGCGCAGAGGCTTCACGATGCCGAACTGGCTGATGATGAATCCCATGGCGAGACCGAATAGGATGCCGACAGTTGCGACGATGAACATCAGCCGCGATGCGTGTTCATATTCTTCGGTTGCGGCAGCCGAAACGACGCTAACCTCTTTGTCCAGGGCGGTTTGCAACGCGTGAACAGCGGTTCGCAGGTTGTTGGTGGCGACGCTACTCGACGCGACGGAGTCCTGTAGTTTCTTCATGTCTTCCGTGGCGGTGAAATCGCGGATCTGATCTGCCACCCGAAAGGTATCTTCGAGTTCCTTGCTGTAGGAGGCGAAAGCAGTTTCGATTTCGACAACGTGCTTTTCGTCTTCCTGGCTGACGGACTTTTTCAGGGACGTCAGGCGTTCGGCGAACGCTTTGAGCTCCTCGTCGACCTCGCTGCGGATTTTGGCGCGGGTCTCGGGTGTCGGATTCGATGCCAGGACGTATTCTGCGCGATTCAAGGAGACGACAACACGCGATATCCGTGCGGCTAAAAGAGCACCGCCAGCTTTCGTCTCCATTATGTTTGTCGCGTCATTGAGGTTGCTTAGTGACCTGGTTCCGAAAAAGGTGATGGTTATCGCGACGAGCGCCATGACCCCGATTACCGCCAGTATTTTCGTAAGCACTTTGAAGTTCGAAAGGATATTCATGTCCGGAGGCCCCACCCGCCCAAAAAATTCGCGCATAAATCGCGTTAGCAGGCCTCCGCAACCGTCGGTCTTTCAACGCAATTTTCATTCATCGAAATTGCGCTGCCGGAGTAAATTAATTGTGTTCAATTGTATGGGGTCTTAGGTACAAATACGGATCTTTTTTGTTAACGCGGATTCATCGTTGCAGAGACTCTCATTTCTCCGGGCGATTGAGTGCCGCAGAAATGGCGTCGAGGCCGTCTGTCAATGCGGCAGGTCCCGGTTGAAGAATGAGCGCAGACTTGATCTCGAAAATCCTGCCGGTCGAAACGGCCGGAATGGCAGCCCAACCTTCTCGCTCCTTGAAGCCGTCGATCCGCACCTTCTTTCCGCACCAGGATGCGAGGATGATGTCCGGCGACCGTGCGATGACGTCTTCAGACGTGACGATGCGATCCTTGGCTTGGGCGCAATGGCGCTTGTCGGCAAATATGTCGTTCCCGCCTGCGATCTCGATCAGTTCGGAGACCCAGCCGATGCCGGAGATCATTGAGTCGTCCCATTCTTCGAAATAAACGCGAGGGCGCATGGGGCGCTGTCTGCTTTCCTTCGCCACGGTGTCGAGACGGTCTTGCAAGGTTCGCGCGAGGTCATCCGCTTTTTCCGGACAGCCGATGAGTGCGCCGAGTGTACGGATCATGACGAAGATGCCGGCGAGATCGCGCTGATTGAAAAGATAAACGGGCAATCCGGCGCGCGCGAGGTCCGGAACGATGGGCCCCTGAATGTCGGAAAAGGCCAGAACGAGATCCGGCTTCAAGGCGGCGATGCGGTCAATGTTGGCCGATGTGAACGACGAAATGCGGGGTTTTTCCTTCCGCACTTGCGGCGGGCGCACAGCGTAGCCCGAAACACCGACGATGCGGTGCTGTTCGTTCAGGAGATATAGGGTCTCCACCGTCTCTTCGGTGAGACACACGATGCGTTCCGCCGGATAGCGCCGCATGTCAGGCCGCGCGTGCGGTGACCGCCGCTGCGAGCCAGCCCTTGATCTTCTCGATGTCGGGCGGTGCGCCTTCGCGCAGGATGCGCTGGCCCGGCGGCGTTGCGGCGAACGCCAGAACATCGGCACAGAGTTTTGTTTCGTCGGCGCTCGCAATCGCCTGCGCGGTGCGGAAACCCGATTGGGCCAGGAGTTCGGCGTGCGTGCCACGCAAGCCAGGGATCTCCAGCATGAGCCTGCACTGATCCTGCCAAAGCGTGATGGTGTCGGCCGTCACATTCTTGGAATTGAAGGCTCCGGCCGTCAGATATCGCGATGCCGACAGGAAGTCGGCGACGGTCTTAATGCCGAGAGGCTCGAGGCGCTTGGCGGACCGGGGACCAATCGTTGGTGCTCGCTCGATGTCGTCCGTCAGCGCGAGATAATGCTTCAACGGTTTGGCGCTCGACGGAGCAGGCGCGGTATCACGCAGCATTTTGACCGGAGCTGTCGGAGTAGGCGCTGCCGCTCGGACTGCATGGGGCGCAATGACCGCTGCTCTCTGCTCGGCGCGCTGTGCCAGTCTCGGCACTTCGATTTCCTTGGCGTAGAGATCGCGAACGATGCGGTCGTCTTCTGGTAGCGTGGCGTCGACGCGCCCCGTTTGCGTCAACTCGTCGAACATCGCTTGGACGATGCGGCGATCTTCGGCGTCGGCGAGCCGCTTCGCCAGCATCTTGGCGGGGATTTTGACGGCCGCAAGGATGGTGTCCAGCGCGAGATCGACCGTGGGGGGCATTGCGGCCGTCTCTTGGAAGGCCCGGTCAAGCACGGCTGCGAAGGTGTTCGTGGCGTAGATCAGCAACTCGGCCAGAATTTTGCGGCTGAAGTCGTCGAGGCCCGACGGCGGATCGCTGACGCCTGCACGCAGATTGTAGTGCGCAATCAGTGCTTCGTAGTGCGCGTTGGCTTTCTCGGCGCCGTCGCAGACGAGCTCGCGCAGCCAGTGCTCGCTGTTACCCGCCGTCACCTCCATATCGCCGTGACGTTCGAGGCCCAGACGTTTCAGATCGTCGTAGGACCTCGAGATCGACCATTCGGCGGCACGATGGATGCTGTTTTCGGCTTCCGATTGCGCGGTGTGGAACGGCTGGATCGGATCGGTGACGTAGTGAGAGAGCACGCCGGCATTCCAGACGACTTTCTCCCACTCCTCGTTGCGCAACGCTGTACAGAGCGCGTCATACCATTCGACGGACTTGTCCAGCGCGCCGCCCCAGTAGCCGTCGCGCACGTGGAGGACGTGGTTCTTGAAATCCTTGAACTGGTCGTCGGGCGCTTTCGAGGCGCGCATATAGCTGTCGGCGTGCTTTAGGAACAGCCGCTGCCAGGTCTCCGCCTTGGGATCGGCGAGATGGTTCAGCGCGTCGAGCGCGAGCTTGTGATGCGTGCCCTTGGCATGGGCCGCATAGACGATGCGGAACAGCAGCGACATGGGGGTCCCCACCCAGATTTCATGCGTCGCTGCAACTTGGGCCGAGTCGGGCCGGGCGAGAAGGCGGGTGAGGTCGAACTCTGTGTATGATCAGAGAAAATCGAGCAGTCCCTTGAGCGTGGCGCCGGGAGCTTCCTCGGGCAGGAAGTGGCCGCAGTCGATGGCGTGGCCGTTGACGGGCGCGTTCGATTTCTCGCGCCACGTGGCGAGCACGTCGAACATTTTTCCGACCGTGCCAAGGCTGCCCCAAAGGACGAGCATCGGCATAGTGAGCTTCATGCCTGCGGCGTCGCTTTCCGCGTCGTGCAAGAGGTCGATGGTCGCGGCGGCGCGGTAGTCTTCGCAGGCGCCATGAATGGCCATGGGGTCGAACAAGGCTTCCACGTAGTGGCGCAAGATCGGCTCGTCGAAGGTGCCCTCCGTTTTGCACCAGGAGGCAAGTGTCGTGCGCACGTAGTGGTGGGTGTCGTTGGCGATCATGCGCTCGGGAAAGTCGGCGGGCTGGATCAGGAAGAACCAGTGATAGTAGGCCGTCGCGAAGGCTTGGTTCGTTGCGGCATACATTGCGGCGGTCGGGCAGATGTCGAGCACGGCCAGGCGTTCCACGGCCGCCGGATGATCGAGTGCAAGTCGGTGGGCGACGCGCCCGCCCCTGTCGTGTCCGACGAGGCGGAAGCGTTCGTGGCCGAGGGCGCGCATCACGGCCACTTGGTCAGCGGCCATAGCACGCTTGGAATAGGCGGCATGATCGCCGCCGCCCTTGGGCTTGCTCGACCGTCCGTAGCCGCGCAGGTCGGCGGCCACCACGGTAAACCGTTCCGCGAGTGCGGGGGCCACGTTCCGCCAGCAAGCGCTGGTTTGCGGGAAGCCGTGGAGCAGCAGCAGAGGCGGGCCGGAGCCGGCGGTCCAGGCTGCGATGTCAATGCCGTTGCCGACCGGGATGGTGTGTGATGTAAAGCCTGCGAGCATCGGCGCCTCCGGCCGCCGACTTTAGAGCGCGATTGCCTCTCCGGGTATTGGAATCGCGCTCTAAGTTTTTGTTCGACCGATGATTCACGCTTCGGATTGGTCGGATCCGAAGCGATCACGGTCTTGGCCACATGTGTGAATTCGGGGAAGTTTCATGAAGCTCGTACGGTTCGGATCCAAGGGTGCTGAGAAGCCCGGTCTCGTGGACAAGGACGGGAAGATCCGCGATCTCTCGCAACACATTCCGGATATCACGGGCGAGACGCTTGCCCCCGAGAGCCTGGCGCGGCTCAAGGCGCTCGATCCGGCATCGCTGCCGCTCGCGCCCGAGGGCGTGCGCATCGGCCAGCCGGTTGCGCGGCCGTGGAGCTTCATCGCCATCGGTCTCAACTACGCGGACCACGCGAAGGAAGCTGGCCTCGAGATCCCGTCCGAGCCGATCATCTTCAACAAGCTCGGCAACACGGTCTCGGGTCCGTTCGACGATGTGATCTATCCCAAGAACTCGGACCGCATGGACTGGGAGCTGGAGCTCGCCTTCGTCATCGGCAAGCGCGCGCGCTATGTCGAGGAGAAGGACGCCATGGACTACGTGGCGGGCTATGCGATCTGCAACGACGTGTCGGAGCGGCGCTTCCAGATGAAGCGCAACGGTCAGTGGTTCAAGGGCAAGGCGGCGGAGACGTTCGGCCCGCTCGGCCCATGGCTCGTCACGACGGATGAAGTTCCGGATCCCTCCAACCTTGCCATGTCGCTCAAGGTCAACGGCGAGGTGAAGCAGCAGGGCTCAACGGCGACGATGATTTTCTCGATCCCGTACCTCGTGGCCTACATCACGCAGTTCTGTGTGCTGGAGCCGGGCGACGTGGTGACGACGGGCACGCCGCCGGGCGTCGGCTCGGTGATGAAGCCGCCGCAGTATCTCAAGGGGGGCGACGTGATGGAGCTCACGATCGAAGGGCTCGGCACCCAACGTCAGACTGTGGTGCCGTTCGCCGGGTAACCGGCGGCGCAGCAATCAGATGCCGTCCGTTGACGGCGTTTTTTAGTCGGCGCCTGCTGCTCCTGCAGCGGCGCCGATGTATTTTTGTGACTAGACGGTTCTCTAGATGATTGCGGATAGAGGATGCGCTTAAAGGTATTTGTAAGGTTTGTTACGTTCGCGAGCACATGTTGATTCGTACGCGTCTCCCGCCGCAGTCGCGTAGCTCAACCTGAGAAACCTCACACATCATGATTTCGTCGCTGCTGCAGCGCCCCGTTCGGGGCGAGCCAACACGTGCGCCTAATCGCATGCCGGCTTCCGGCAATCGCCGCAACACTTTCATGGTGCACGCGGGGCTCGTCGCTGCCTCCGCAGTCGCACTGCTGTCGTCGAGCGGCCCGTCACTGAAATCACCGCGAAGGGCATCACCTATCGCCCCTACGTGCGCGCGGGCGGCACGTTCCTCGACAATGCCCAGTTCGACGTGACGGCAAGTTTCGTCGCGGTGCCCGGCGAGTTCCTGACCTCCACGTCCGAATTCGACGACAAGTATGTCGACATCTCGGCTGGCGTCGACATCCTCACCGCCGACGGCGTCGACCTCAAGCTCACCTACGACGGCCGCTATTCGGAGAACTCCAGCATGCTCTCCTTCGGCGCCAAGGCTGCGGTGCCGTTCTAAGCGACGCAGCCCAGCAGCCTAGCCTGTCAGGGAAGGTGATAGGTGAGACCGGCGCGAATGACATTGGTCTCCAGGTCTTCGCCCTCGCCGATGTCGTCGTTTCCGCCCCAGTAGTGCAAGCCCTCGAGGCGGCCGCTGATGGCGTTCGAAAATTTATACTCGACGCCGCCGCCTGCGACGGGGCCCTCAAGATCGACAGACGCGCTGTCACGGCCGAGCCCTGGGATGCTGAGCGCCACTTCGACCTCGCTCCAAGCGTACCCGGCGGTCGCGTAAAAGAGGGCTGACTGATACACCCAACCGAGGCGTCCGCGAACAGTCGCAACGTAGTTTAGGTCGATGCTCAGTTTGCCGCCGAGGCCGCCGAGCGGGTCGTTGAGGGAATACGAAACATCGGACCAGTCGTAGTCGGCTTCTCCGCCGACGAGCAGCGAACCGTTCACGTAGTTGTAGCCCGCGTGAATACCGCCGAGGGCGCCTTCAACGTCGGCGCTTCCGGTGTTGTCGACCTTGCCGTAGCTGCCGTGCGCGCCGACGTAAAAGCCATCAAATCCGCGTGCGGCTTGCGCGCTCGCCGCCGAAGCAGAGGCGATGATTGCGATCGTGGCCATGGCCGACATCAAAAGTCTGTTCTGCACGGTTCCCCCCGCTTTGAATGCAATGCCGTGACAGCTAACCCGCACTGAGATGTCCGACCACCTGCAACGTGATCGAATTAACAGAATGCGTCTTATAGGATGTTTGTCGGGGATAACTTGCGGCTGGCTGATTGCCGTCGATATCTAGGTATTCTCGTGAAGCCGAGCGCCCTGCGATCTTGAAGGGGACGGAGACGGCCCTCGGGCGTCTCCACCCTCTCGATGTGCTTGCTGATGCGGTTCGGAACGCTCCCTATTCGGTCGAGCGTCCCGTAGTTCATCTAGCGAAGGTGGTAGGAGAGGCCGGCGCGGATGACGTTGGTGTCCGCTTCTATCGAGTCATCGTCTGCGATGCCCTGCTCTTGCCAGTAGTGCAGGCCCTCGACGCGAGCGCTCAGTTGCTGTGAAAGCATGTACTCGACGCCGCCGCCGACAACGGGGCCGTCGATCGAGGCGGATATCTTGCCGTACATGAGGCCTGGTATCTCAAACTTGGCTTCGTATTCGTTCCAGCTGTAGCCGGCGGTGGCGTAAATCAGCGTATTGCCGTTCGTCCAGCCGATACGGCCGCGCACGCTCGCATAATAATTCATCTGGCCCTTGGTCCAGCTGCCTCCCGAATTCCGGGCAGAGAATTCGATGCCCGACCAGTCGATGTCGGCTTCGGCGCCTAGGAGTAGGGAGCCATGCACGTAGTTATAGCCGGCGTGAAGACCCACGAGCCCGCCGTCGAAATCGATGTCGTCGGTGTCTTCGATCTTGCCGTATCCCGCATGTGCGCCGACGTAGAAGCCGTCAAACCGGCTCGCGGTCTGAGCGCTCGCCGAAGTGCTCGCGATCGTTGCCATCGCGGCCAATGCCGAAATCCAGAGTTTATGCTGCACAGTACGCGCCCCCGCTGAAAATACGATGCTGGCATTGCTAACCCGCACCGAGACGCGCGACTACGAACAACGTGATCGAATTAACAGAATGCGTCTTATTGGATGGATGCTGTGGATAACTTGTGCTTGGCCTATTCGTCCCGGCGTGGACGTATTGCGGTCCGAATTCCTCAGCGAACCGAGAACTTGAACGGCACCGAGACGACCATGGTGCCGTCGGCGGATTCGTTCGGCATGGCCGGAAAGGGTGCGGCGCGTTCGATAGAAGCGACGGCAGCGTCGTCCAGTATCTTCGAACCCGAGCTTGTTGCAACCTCGCTGGAGATCAGCTCACCCTGCCGGCCGACGGTGAAGCGCACGACGACGGTTCCGGCGATCTTCGATCGCGGATTGACCTTCTTCTTCGAAATGTGGGCGAACAGTTTGCCCCGATAGGCCGACATCGCGGTGATGTCGCCACCGGTCTTCTTTTCGCCGGTCTCCTTCTGCTCGTCCACGGCGAGTTCAGTGGGCTGGACGGCGGCGAACTGCTCCGGTTTGATTTCTTCGACCTTCTCCGGCTTCTCTTCGCGCGTAACTTTCTCTTGCTCGGGGCCGAGCTCCGAGCCGACGACGTGCTGAACGTCCTCTTCTATCGGCTTTATTTCCTCGATGGGCTTGGCGGCCAGGGGGACGGGAGGCGGCGCTTCGACGGCCTCCACATACTGACTTTCGACCCCTTGCTCGATAACGAAGGTGTCGTCGCCAATTCCCTCTTCAAGCGAGGCGCCGCCGGGCGTGATGAGGAAGAACCCTGCCACGGCGCCGTGGAGAGCGAAGGAGACCAGCCATGTGACGGCACGTAGGCTCATCATCGCGCGAAGCGCTCCGCGTTCCTTTACTGGGCGCCCTTGGGCTTCGGTTGAGAGAGCAGCGACACGCGTCCGTAACCGCTTTCTCCGACGAGACCCAGGACATCCATGACGTCGCCGTAGTTGCTCTTCTTGTCGGCGCGGACATAGACGACGGTGTCGCCTTCGGCCGAGCGCAGCTCGCGCAGGCGCGGCACGAGATTTCCTTGCGACACCGGCTCTTCCCGGATGAAGAGCGCGCCGGTGCCATCGAGCGAAACGACCATCGCCTTCTTGGACTGGCTGACCCGGGCGGCCGATGTATTCGGAAGTTCGAGCGGGACACCAGCGACCATCAGCGGTGCCGCGACCATGAAGATGATGAGAAGCACCAGCATCACATCCACCATGGGCGTGATGTTGATCTCGGCCATCGGACGATAGCCGCCATCATCTTCGTCGCCCGCGGACGACCCATTTCCGACTGCCATACCCATCAGTGGGACTTTCCTGCCCGCAGGGGCTCGGTGCCGGTACGGGCAAACGTTTCAGCTTGTGGGCGCGACAGACGCTTCGCCAACTCGGTGATCGTGGTGTTGCCGCGGCTGGCGCCGCGTCCGAGCGAAACCGAGATCATGTTGTAGGCCATGACGGCGGGGATAGCCGCAGCCAGGCCGAGAGCGGTGGCGAAGAGCGCTTCTGCGATACCCGGCGCTACGACCGCCAGCGAGGTGTCCTTCTGCTGCGCGATCGACGTGAAGCTGTTCATGATGCCCCACACCGTGCCGAAGAGGCCGATGAAGGGTGCCGCCGAGCCGACCGTTGCCAGGAACGGCAAACCGACTTCGAGGCGCTGCAGCTCCGACTTGAGGGATAGGCGCATGGCGCGCTCCAAGCGGGCGCGTAACTCGCCGCGCGGCTCGCTGCGGCCGCCGTCGTCGGCTTCGTGGTGGGCGGCGGTGAGCAGTGTGCGCACGAGGCCGCGCGGGGCCTCCGCGGTGGCCTCATCGCTGACCGTGCGCTCGAGGCGCTTCAGGTCGCGGCCAAGCCTTGCAAGGCGGATTGCCTTTTCGATGCTGATTGCCCAGCACGCGACGGAGGCCAGCACGAGCAGCGCCATGACCGTTTTCACGATCGGGTCGGCCTGCATGACCATGCCGTAGATGGAAAAATCGTGACCGGCGGCGACGGTGATCTGCTCCACGACGGATACCCTCTACTTACTTCGTCAGCTGCACGTTGGTGAGCGATTTGACCGTCACGCCTGCGAGGCAATTCTCGACCGGCCCTGCGTCTGCCGTGCATTCCACGACGTCGTTGATCAGAAAGCTTCCGATCTTGTCACACGGCGTGTTGTCGAGATCGAAGAGCTTGACGGTGCGCTTTTGCGGCTTCAGCGGCGCGAGATCCATCGCGAAGCGGCGGCCAATGATGCCGTCCTGCTGGAACAGCACGAGATCGAGCTTGAAAGTCTTGTATGCGGTGGCTTCGTCGTTCTGG
Source organism: Hyphomicrobium sp. (assembly GCF_036262015.1). Lineage (GTDB taxonomy): Bacteria > Pseudomonadota > Alphaproteobacteria > Rhizobiales > Hyphomicrobiaceae > Hyphomicrobium_C. The sequence goes on from NZ_DATAJR010000008.1 coordinate 416,328, forward strand.
ACGACGAGGTAGGCCCGGCAGCCGTTGCCTTGGGTTTCAAGCTTGTTCAGCTCGAGAGAAACGGCAGGACCTGCTACTGCCGGTGTGGCGGCAAACGGTAAGCACGCGAGTGCAACGAAGCCAAGGGCCTTGCCGTTGGCACAGACAAAACGTTTCAAGTAGTCCTCCTAGACTTCGCATTACTGGCCGGCTGGAAGCTTTACCGCACTTGCGGCGGTATAAGGGCTTCCGCTGGCTCTTTTGGCTTCACTATAACCTGACAAGATGCGTCCGTCCGCAAGAGTTCCTAAGAGCGGCAGGAGAACGTGGAACTGCTCATGCGGCCAAGACAATTCCAGCTCTCTGTGTTGCCTACTCCGCTGTAGCTGGTCGTCGTCCTGAAGCGATGTTCCGGTGGCCAGACTTATATGGGTTTGGCAGGAAAGTTCGGAGCCACTATCGCGAAATCGTGACGGGAATCAATCGGGGCCTGGACGCCCCGAGCGCCTTTTTCATGGGCAGGGTTGCGCCAATTGCCTTGTGAATCTGAGAGAATCTCATCCCAATAGGTCGGGATTGTCCGCGTACCCTCGTGTCATCCTCCGGTTTCGCCGGTGCCTCCCTAGTTAGAAACACGGGGCGTGTGATTTCCTTGATTTATCGGGATATTTTCCCGAATACAGGTAGAATTCTGTATGTGGGAAAATATCCCGAAGAAATCGGGAAATATTCCCGATGCGGGGGTGCCACATGACGAGAAAAACCGTCCGTAACTCTGGCAATTGTGCTGTTACAATGTTGACCCTTCCCTCCGGTGGCCCATAGTCCTCCTAACGGGGTCGGGCGCTTGCCAATAATCCGGGTTCGAACAATTGGGATGGGCGCGCTCGAGTGGGGAAATTCTACGTAGGGAGCTTTGGGGGAATGAGACTTAGAAAAACAGCGCTGGTCGTCGGAACTCTTGCGCTTGGATCGCACATGGCGGGCGCACAGGAGGCGAACCAACCTGCTGCCGAGCTTCCCGCGGTTGACGTCGTCCAGGAGACGCCGGTCCAAAAGGCCGCTCGCGCCAAGAAAAAGGCACCAGCCGTCTCGCCCCTCAGCACCGCGCCGACGACGGTCGCGACTGAAGGCGCCGGTGGCGGTGGCCAAGCCGGTACTGGCGGGGGTGCGCCGGTTCTTGCAGCGCCCATCACAGTTCCGAACGCCGTGACCAACGTCACAGATGCCGACATCGACCGCGAAGGCACTGCGCAAGTCCAGCAGGCCCTTCAACAGCAGGTGCCGGGCATCATTCTCTCCGATGCAGCCGGCAATCCGATGCGTTCCGAGGTCTCCTTCCGCGGCTTCGACGCGTCACCGGTCAGCGGGCGCTCACAGGGCGTCGCCGTCTATCAGAACGGCGTGCGCATCAACGAGGCCTTCGGCGACACCGTGCAGTGGGACGTGATCCCAAGCATCGCTGTTTCCTCCATGTCGGTCGTCAGCAACAACCCGTCGTTCGGTCTGAACGCGCTTGGCGGCGCGATCAGCATCCAGATGAAAGATGGTTTCACCTATCAGGGTGGTGAAATCGACATCATGGGCGGCTCGTTCGGACGTGGTTACATTGGCGCCCAGGCCGGCGCATCGAGCGGCAACGCTAGCATCTACGTTGCAGGCGAGGGCATTGCTGACGGTGGCTTCCGCGACTTCTCCGAGAGCGAAGTCAAGCGCTTCTATGGCGACTTGGGCCTCAGAGGTAGCATGGCTGAGTTCCATGTCAGCCTAACGGCTGCCAAGAACGAATTCGGTGCCACGGCGGCTGCTCCCATTCAGCTGCTGGAGCAGGACTGGAGCAACACCTTTACCTCGCCTCAGACCACCAATTACGAAGTCTTCATGCCGACGATCTCCGGTACAGTGAAGGCGACCAATACTCTGACCCTCTCCGGCGTTGGCTACTACCGCCACTACAAGAACCGTGTGGTGGACGGAAACATCACGGAGGTTGGGGAATGCGAGGACGCGGGCAATCTCGGTTTTCTCTGTCTTGAAGAAGACGGCGGCGAAGAGCGGGTCACCGATGCCAACGGCAATTTCATTTCCGCAGGAGCCGTCGACGATCCGCTGGGCTCAATCGAGCGCCTGAACACCAACAGCAACAGCTGGGGCGGCGTCATCGAAGGTCAGGAAAAGACTCCGCTGTTCGGGCGTCCGAATCTCTTGATCGCCGGTGTGTCCTATGACCATGGCAAGTCCAACTACAGCACATCGAGCGAGCTTGGCACCATTGGGCCCAAGTACGTTGTCGATGGCTCGGGCGTCATCATTGGCGGTCCGGAGGATCTCGCGCCTCGTGATCTCGACTCCGAAAACACCTACTGGGGTCTTTACTTCTCCAACGCGCTGGATGTTACGGATCGCCTGACGGTGACCGTCGGCGGCCGATACAATCACGCCACCATCAAGCTGCATGACAACACGGGTGATTTCGAAGAGCTCAACACCACCAACAAGTACGAACGCTTCAATCCCATGGCAGGCGCCAACTACAAGCTGTTGCCTGGGTTGTCGGTCTACGGTGGTTACTCGGAATCGAACCGTGCGCCCACCCCGGCCGAGCTTGGCTGCGCCGAGCCCGAGAACCCCTGCCTCATCGAAAGCTTCCTCACGGACGATCCGCCACTGGACCAGGTGATCGGACGCACGGCTGAAGTCGGTCTGCGTGGCCAGGGCATCTACTACGGCGGCCGCTACACGTGGGGAGCAGGCCTGTACCGGACGCTTGCTCAGGACGACATCCTGCCCGTCACGAACGATACCGGCCGCATCTATTTCGTGAATGCCGGTGACACGCTCCGCCAGGGCGTCGAGTTGTCCGCGACGTACGAGACGAGCAAGTGGAACTTCTACGCGAACTATGCCTTCGTCGATGCCACGCTCGACACGTGCGATGATCCTAGCGGCGAGTGCGCCTTCCTCACCGCAGGCGACCGCTTGCCGGGCATCCCGCGTCACCGCTTCAAGGCGGGTGCCGAATACTGGGTGACGTCCAAGTGGAAAGTCGGTGCCGATCTGGTAGCGGCCAGCAACTCTCCGTACTTCCCGAACGAGGTGTCGGACGAAGAAGGGCTCAATGCGTTCCTTCCGGGCTACACGCGCGTCGATCTGCACACGTCTTACGACATCACCGAGAACATTCAGATCTATGGTCTCGTGAAGAACCTGTTCAATCAGAAGTACGGCCTCTACGGCACATACTTCGAGCTGGATGACGTCAACGAGGTCAACCAGGAACTCGGCACCGCTGAATTCTCGGATGCCCGCACCATGTCGCCTTCGATGCCTTTCGCGGCTTACGGCGGCGTGAAGTACAAATTCTAGACTGTTATTCTCTCCCACTCTTGAAGCGGTCGGCTGGAAACAGCCGGCCGCTTTTTGTGCTTCAAGGGGCGGGAATCGTCGTCGTTCGCCAGCGCCTTTTCGTCTTGCGATGGCTGCCGCTGCTGCGCGTGTGGCGAGCTAATCTACTTACGTAAGTACGATTACATCAGATGCATTGCCTAGTATTTCCGTAAATATACTGACGTGAATGACCCCCGTAAACTGCTGAAATTACAGCGTAAAATGTGGATTTTCGGTGCGAATACGCAACAGTACCTGTTTAATACTTCGATCCCGGTAAAAATCGGGAAAGATTGCCCGTTGTTCCCGCCTCTCCGCTTCGACATTCCTGAATTTGACCAAAAAGAGGCCACCGGCGCTGGGAGGCGTCTGGATGGTCGGGGGTTGTTTCAGGGAGTGGGATGGGAATGCAGATTCAAAAACGCAGAGCGGGTCGGGCTTTCTGGATGGCGAGCGTTGCGTGCTTCGCCTCGACGCCGGCCTTCGCCCAGCAGGCCGCGGCGCCGGCGCAGCAAGGGCTGCCCGAAGTGCAGGTCATCCAAAAGAAGTCGCCCGTTGCCAAGAAGACGCCTGCGGCAACGGTCTCCTCGCCTGCGCCGCAACCTCCTCCGGTTCAGTCCGAGCCGGCCGCGGTGGCCGAGGAGCTCGAGAACGCACCCTATGGGGCCACCGCAAGCGGAGGCGCTGTCTCGCGGGCGGCGAGCGGTTCGCTTTCGCCCATCAACGCGCGACAGATGCTGCCCGAGGACCTGCAGGACCTTGCGGGCTCCGGCAGCCGGGTGACGACCGCAGACATCGAAGAGTTTCGGCCGCAGACTGGCAACGAGGCGCTGGCCCGTGTTCCCGGCGTCGTGACGGTCAATGACGACGGTTTCGCCCGCCATGGCGGCATCAGCGTTCGCGGCTCGGCGCATCGGCGCTCGCGCAAGGTCCTCGTCATGGAGGACGGCGTTCCGATCAATTTCTCGACCTATCTCGACTCATCGACCCATTACACGCCGCCGATCGAGCGCGTGGAGAGCATCGAGGTCTTCCGTGGGCCGGTTGTAAACTACGGCCCGCTCAACAATCACGGCGTCGTCAACTTCCGCAACCTGTCGCCGTTCGGCGAGAACGAGACCCTGATCAAGGCCGGCATCGGACACACCGAAGGGTCGAACTTGGACGTCAACAACTTCCGCCATGTGCACACGCGCCAGAACTTCGGCAACGCCGGCGTCGTCGTGTCGTACTCAGGTGCGGATGCGGGCGGCGCGTGGGATGTCGAGGAACTCGGTTACAACGACTTCTACGGTGCCATCGGTCTTCGTGGCAGCAAGCAGGATCTAACCATCTCGGGTGGGTTCTTCCGCCAGCGCGACGTCTACGACGAGGACAATATCGAGGATCAAGATGATCTCTTCCGTTTTGGGCACAACAAGACAGCCGCAGCCGCGGCTGGTGCCTTGGACGAGGATGCTACATGCTGCCGTGACAGAGCGAGCTACAACGCTGACTACTATCGCCTGCAACTCGCGCATAACCTTTACATCGACGACAACACAACGCTGACGACGCGCCTCTACGGAAACGACCACGAGCGTGCCAGGTTCTACGCTGCGGATGGTGACAGCCTCGCCGACGTTGTTATGGAAGGCCGCGACCGCCGGTACCGCAATTACGGCGCGGACTCGCGTGTCGAGTTCGCCAATCTGCCGCTTTTCGGCGGGATGACACACACATTGCAGGCTGGCATTCGCTATGAGGAGCACTTCTTCACGAACCAGAACCGTGAGGGTGACCCCGGCCAGATCCTGACCTTCGGCAACAGGGGTCCGAAGGACGGCCTACCGCAAAAGCTCGAGGCGGACGCCTTTGCTGCCTTTGTTCAGACTGCGGTCAGCGTGACGCCGAGCCTCACTGTAACGCCGGGATTGCGCTTCGAGAGCTACGAGATCGAGTTTCGCGATCTCGACGAGCCGGAGTTCAACGGTGGCGCCGACTATGATCACGTGCTGCCGGGCATCGGTTTTGCCTGGAAGGCCCTGCCGCGCTCGACCGTCTACGGCGGATACCATCGCGGCATCACCCCTCACATCATCCGCGATGTGCAGGAAGCGGCCGAGGATGTTGGCGCATTCGTTCCTCCGCCTGAAGAGATCGGAGACAACTTCGAGATTGGAGTTCGCTCGACGGCCGTTCGTGGCGTGACCTTGGACCTTGCCTACTTCCACAGCCGGATCGACAACTATCAATTCGGTGAGTCGTTCCAGAGCGCCGGCGGCGATCGCGTGTTCTCGGCACTCGACGAGGTGACACTGCAGGGCTTCGAGATCTATGGCCGTCTCGACAGCCAGCCCTTCACCGGTGGTCCGTGGAACTTCTTCGGCGAGGCCGTCTACACCTATGTCGACTCGGAGATCAACAAGGGCGTCAACGAGGACGAGGACAGCGTAGCCGGAAATCGCGTTCCCGAGTCCATGAGGCACTTCGCGAATCTGACGCTCGGTGTCGCCTACAAGCAGCTTTGGGATGCCAGCGTCACCTGGAACTATCGCGGTGACTACCACACGGATGTCGATAACTCGTCCTACGCGGACGAGGGGCTTGTACCTGACGTGTGGCTACTCTCGGCGCGCACGAACTACAAGCTCACCGAAAATCTCACTCTGTGGGCGTCCGGTCAGAACCTCACCGACGAACTCTACATCACGGATCGCTCGGACGGTGTGAAGCCGGGTGTTGGGCGTACTCTTTGGGCTGGCTTCGAGGTCAAGTTCTGATTTCGCGATCGCTTCTCCCGATCTCGCGAAACGGTTGGGCGCGGCGCACCGAGAGGTGTGCCGCGTTCTTCATTTTGTTGCCCTAGGAGCGGACGATCTCAGCGGTGCCGGCTAGGATGTCGTACGTGCACGAGAGCCCGCTTCCGCCCGAGAAAATCAGAAACGGCTGACGGAACCGCGCATTCCACTGCTCATGGTCGACCTGCCAGATATGAACCTTGAGGGCGGGGTTGCCGACGACGAAGCGCGGCCCGGTGGTCCAGTCCGGCGTTGGGCCGGGGCCGGACGCAAGGCCGGCACAGGTGCTGGCGGCGCGGGCGCGATAGGCATTGATCAGCGCTTCTTCGGTCGCGGACCGGTAGAAGGTGTCCTGAGTCCAGATCTTCAGGGCGGCAAGCAGCGCCAGGGCGAGGACAAGGGCCCTCATGATGGCATCGCAATCTCGGCGCGCGGCCGTCAATGAACGTGCGGCCGCAACGGTCGAAAATCCCCGCTGCGGCCATTGATCTCAGATGCGCCTACAGTGCCTCCAGCATGGTGAACAAAGGGTTAGCGGCCGCCGGCGTGGGATGGTCGGCGCGAATGTCCGACCACATTGTATTTCGCACCGCGGCAGACCGCCGAAAGGCCGAAATTCGCCCCGGAAAGGCTTGTCAGAGCCCGTTCCATGCGGCATGGATCGCGGCCAGTCTCATACCAACCAAAGTCGAATTCCGGAGAGGACACGCGACCAATGGCAAAAAAGAAAATCCTGATCACCTGGCCTCTGCCGGAGGCCGTCATGGCGCGGGCCCGCGAGACCTATGACGTCATCGCGCACGGCGACAATCCGAAGATCACGGTCGACGAGATGCTGGAGACCGCAAAGTCGGTCGACGCGATCCTGCTCACGCTCAACGAGAAGTGCCCGAAAGCGGTCATTGACCGCGTTCCCGAGAACATCAAGTGCATCTCGACGTTCTCGATCGGTTTCGACCATATCGATCTCGAGGCCTGCAAGGCGCGCGGCATCAAGGTCGGCAACGCACCGCACGGTGTGACCGTGGCCACGGCCGAGATCGCGATGCTGCTTCTGCTCGGTGCGGCACGTCGCGCCGGCGAGGGCGAAAACATGATCCGCACGCGCTCCTGGCCGGGCTGGCAGCCGCTGCAGCTCGTCGGCCAGCGTCTCGACAACAAGAAGCTCGGCATCTACGGCTTCGGCAAGATCGGCCAGGCGTTGGCGCAGCGCGCCCGCGGCTTCGACATGGAAGTTCACTACTACGACATCTACCGTGCAAAGCCCGAGGTCGAGGCGAAGTACAACGCGACCTACCACGACAGCCTCGACAGCCTGCTCAAGGTCTCGCAGTTCTTCTCGATCAACGCACCTTCGACGCCGGAGACGCGCGGCTTCTTCAACAAGGCCACCATCGAGAAGCTTCCGCAGGGCGCTATCGTCGTGAACACGGCACGTGGCGACCTCGTCAACGACGAGGACACGATCGCGGCACTGAAGTCGGGCCGTCTCGCCTATGCCGGCCTCGACGTGTTCGCTGGTGAGCCCAAGATCAATGAGGGCTACTACGACCTGCCGAACACCTTCCTGTTCCCGCACCTCGGTTCGGCCGCCGTGGAAGCGCGCAACCAGATGGGCTTCGAGGCCCTCGACAACGTCGACGCGTTCTTCGCAGGCAAAGACATGCCGTTCAAGCTGGCCTAAGCGCGTTCGCAGGTTTCAAAAGACCTGGGGCAGGCCGCTGTTCGCGGCCTGCCCCATTTGTTTTTTCAGACGTTCTGAGTGGCTTATTGCTGCTGAAGCTCAGCTTGCTTCTTGAACACGGCTTGAGCTTGGCGGACGCGATCGAGCATGTCCTTCGCCATATCGCGCGCGGCAGAGTCGCACGCCTCCGGTGAGCTGTAGTTCTTGTCGTAGTCGCGCGCGAGCAACGGGAACACGCGTTCGCCGTAGCGCTGGTTGGCCTTGCTGCCAGTCATGAATGCGGTTTGGCGCTCATCGATGTAGGTATCGAGCTCTGAGATCTCGGCGGGCGTCAGCGGGCCGCTGCACTTCACGGCGATGATACGCGCTGCGATTGCTCCCCCGATGGATGCGGTCGTTCCTGGCCAGCGTTCGGCGTGGGCCGGCATTCCAAATGCCGTGGTAAGCGTCAGGCCGAGCGTCAATGTCGCGGCGCGTGCCGCCCATTTGGTCGTCATGTTCGTCTCCGTCGTTGAATGACCGGTGAGCTCGTTCCCATCTTTCGGCCGTGGGATCCCAAGTTGAGGGCTGGGGATCATTGGCCGGCTCATCGTTCGGTCATAGAACTCGAGGCAGGTGCGTTTCCCCTCTGTTGTCCGGAGGCCGGACCTGCCTATGATGCGTAGAGAGACTATCTCTGAGGCTTGATCATGGCAGACGGGGAGGCCCGACGCATTGCGGCAAAACGCGACCTGCAACGGGTGAAGACAGTCGAAAAAGCGCCGTCAATTGGGCTGGTTCTCGGCGGTGGTGGGGCCCGAGGACTGGCTCACATTCTCATGCTCGAAGTGTTCGATGAGCTTGGAATCAAACCGAAAATTATCGCGGGCACCTCGATCGGCGCAATCTTCGGAGCGGCCTATGCGTCGGGACTATGCGCCCGCGACATTCGCGCACATACCGAAGACGCGCTGACGAAGAAGTTCGGGCTCGTGCGCGACGTCTTCGCGTCTCGCGTGCAGCGATCCGGCAGCTTTTGGGATTTGTTCTCGGCGCGCTCGGCCTTTCTTACGCCGGGGGCCTTGCTTGATCTCGTGCTGCCCGCGCGGGTTCCGCAGTCATTCGAGGACCTCGAAATTCCGCTGCGCATCGTCGCCAGCGATTTCTATGCGATCGAGGCGGCGGTGTTTTCATCGGGGCCGCTGCGGCCCGCAATCGCTGCGAGCATGGCGCTGCCGGTGATCTTCGAGCCGGTGCTGATCGGAGGGCGAAGTCTCATTGACGGCGGTCTCACGAACCCGTTGCCGTTCGATCTTCTCGCCGGACAAGCCGATGTGATCGTTGCGATCGACGTTTCCGGAACGACAGTTCCGTCGCCCTCGCGTTCGAGACCGACGGCGATCGAGGCACTGTTCGCATCGTCGTTTCTGTTCGAGCGTTCGATCGTGCGCGAAAAGCTCAAGTCGCATCAACCGGACATCTACATCGATGCGGGTACGGGCCGCTATCAGGCGCTCGATTTTCTCAAGGTGCGCGATATCCTTGCGGCGGCAAAGCCTGCGCAGGACCAACTACGGGTCAAGCTGAAGCGTGTTCTCGAGACGCCGGTGCTGGCGGAAGTATCCAGGCCGCCTGCAGCGCCCGCCATCGAGGTCAAGCCCCGGCGTGTACGGCGGTTGCTGTCCCGGCTGAAGCCCAACTGAAAGAGCCTGTTCGTCAATCCTGGCGGCGGTCAGCGAAGAACGATTTCAGTATGTCGCTCGCTTCGCGTTCGCCGAGCCCGGGGTAAAGGTCTGGGCGATGATGGCAGGTCGGATGGCTGTACACACGGGCGCCGTGCTCGACGCCACCACTTTTGGGATCGGGTGCGCCATAGTAGAGGCGGCGGATGCGGGTGAATGAAATGACCGCCGCGCACATGGGGCAGGGTTCGAGCGTGACGTAGAGGTCGTGGCCAATCAATCGCTCGCTGCCGAGCTTCCCAGCGGCTTCACGAATGACGAGCATCTCCGCATGGGCTGAGGGGTCCGATAGCTCACGCGTGCGGTTCCCGGCTACAGCGACGACCTCACCCGCCGGGTTAACCAGAACGGCGCCGACCGGGACTTCGCCGCGCGCCGCTGCGGATCGCGCTTCGGAGAGCGCGAGTTCCATGTGGCCGAGGCGGGCAGGCGGTGCCATAAGGTCGTCTTCCATTTCGCTGCAGGGCCTCAATCACGATGCGCAAATCATCATTCGGACATCGCCCGCCGCGCGGCAAGTCTCAAGGGGGAAAGCCGAGGCGACCTGGCTTCGGGAGACCGCATGGCGCGGGCAAAGATGCTCGAGGCGAGCGCCCGGAGCATCAATCGCCCTCGCGCCAGCGCTATTTGGTGCGCAAGGCTCAGAGCCAGCCGGTCGCGGAGGCTGAGGATCGCGGCCGAGACGGTGAGCGCGGATCGTTTTCGAGCCGTTTTCGCAAAGGGACCGGCGGTAGCGAGGCGAGGTTCGTGCGGGCTGAGAAGCCACAGCGCGGTGAAAAGCCGGCTCGTAAGGGGCCGGATCGCGAGCCGCGCCGATTCAAAGCACACGAACGGGTCCGCCCCCGAGGAGGGGGCGCAAAGCGCGTCGAGCAGAAGCAGCAGCCGGCGGTCGACGAGCCGATGCGCATTGCAAAAGCGATGGCGCGCGCCGGTCTCTGCTCGCGACGTGAAGCGGAACGCTGGATCGCAGATGGCCGCGTCAGCATCAACGGACAGGTTCTCAAAACGCCCGCTGTCGAGGTGAAGCCGAAGGATCGAGTGCTGGTCGACGGGCAGCCGTTGCCGATCGCAGAGCCCTCTCAGCTCTGGCGCTTCAACAAACCGCGGGGATTGGTCACGACGCACAACGATCCGCAGGGCCGGCCGACAGTGTTCGACAATCTGCCGCCGGAACTGCCGCGCGTGATCTCGGTGGGCCGTCTCGACTTCAACACGGAAGGACTCATCCTGCTCACGAATGACGGCGAACTCGCGCGCCATCTCGAGCTTCCGGCGACCGGGTGGCTCAGGCGTTACCGTGTGCGCGCGAAGGGGCGTGTCACGCAGGCGGATCTCGACAAGCTCAAAGATGGCGTCGAAATCGAAGGTGTGCGCTACGGGGCGGTCGAAGCGACGCTCGATAGCGTGCAAGGCGCCAACATGTGGCTGACGGTGGGTATCCGCGAGGGCAAGAACCGCGAGGTACGCAAGGTTCTGTCAAGTTTGTCGCTGGAGGTGAACCGCCTTATCCGCGTGTCATTCGGTCCGTTCCAGCTTCTCGAACTCAAGCCGGGTGAAGCGGAGGTGGTGAAGCGGCGCGTTCTTGCAGATCAGCTCGGGCCGCAACTCGCTGCTGAATTCGGACTTGTCGAAGTGGAGGCCAAACCTGCTCCCAAGGGCAGGAAAGGGTTCAAGCCTTCGAAGCCCAAGACACGCGGGGACGCGTGATGCGCGTGGTCGGCGGTACGCATCGCGGGCGCGCTCTGGCGACCCCGCAACACGATGGCTTGCGGCCGACTTCGGATCGGGTGCGCGAGTCCGTCTTCAATATTCTGCTGCACGGGGTCCCGGATTTCTCCCTCGAAGGCGCACGCGTTATCGATCTCTTCGCCGGAACGGGGGCGCTCGGAATTGAGGCGCTGTCGCGCGGCGCCGGTTACTGCCTGTTCGTCGAGGAGGCGCCTGAGGCGCGGGCGCTGATCCGCACCAATATCGAGGCTTTGCATCTGACCGGTACAACCCGCATCTTCCGGCGCGACGCGACGGACTTGGGTCCGGCCGGAAACATGGAGCCCTATGCGCTGGCCTTCCTTGACCCGCCTTACGGACAGGGCCTCGGGGAGAAGGGGTTGATCGCGTTGCGCGATGGGAAGTGGCTGGTGCCGGGCGCCGTCGTCGTGCTGGAAGAGCGGGAGGGTGCAGACGTCACCCTGCCGGAAGGTTTTACCGAATTCGACCGGCGGAGCTGGGGCGATACGCAGGCAATTTTCGCGCGTGCGGCGATTGCGTAGAGCTCGCGCCGTCATCAAGCCGTCAACGAACCTTCGAGAGCCTGTCGTGAATCACGCGTAGCAGCTTGTCGCAAATCTGGGGCCTTTTGCGGGCCCCACCATTTGCGGAAGGCCGATGCGGGGGACAGGGAACAGCCGCTCCGGTGTATCCAGGCGCGAAGCGTTGGCCGGAGCCAGCGCCATCGCGGCAGCGGGCCTGTTTTCGCAGCGCCTCCACGGAGCAATCAACACCGCTTCATCTGTCGCCAGCGGCACGGTGTTCGAGGACCGTTCGGGCACGGGCGTACGGCAACTGGGCGATCGAGGCGTCGCCGGGGTGATGGTGTCCAACGGCCGCGACGTGGTTCTGACCGACAGCGAAGGAGGCTTCGCTCTTGCCGTCGAGCCCGGCGAGAGCGTGTTCGTGATCAAGCCTCCGCATTGGAGCGTGTCTCCGCAGGCTGATAATTGCTCGCCAAGTTCCTATTTGCACCGATCTGACGTGATACTTTCTCCGTCGATCGATTTTCCTCTGCGGCGGACACCGGAGCCGGCGGCTTTCGAGGCTCTGCTGTTTGCCGATGTGCAACCCTCAAACGCGGCGGAGTTGGGTTACTTCGCCGATCTGTTGCGGCGCGGTGTGCATGGGACGGCTGCCGCCTTCGCCATCAACCACGGCGATGTGATGGGCGACGATCTCTCGCTCTTTCCCGCCTATCGCCGCGTGATCGGGGAAACCAGCATTCCCTGGCATCATTGTCCCGGCAACCATGACATGAACCTGGACAGCCTCGGGCCGCATCACGCCTTCGAAACGTGGAAGCGCGAAATCGGGCCGACGCACTCCGCGTTCCGTTATGCGGGCGCGACGTTCATCCTGCTCAACAACGTGGAGTACGCGGGGCACGGACGCTCGTTCCAAGGCGGGCGCGGCTATCGCGGGCTGATCGGTGAGCGTCAGCTTGCGTTTGTCGAGAACGTGCTGAGGCATGTTCCGGCGGATGATCTCATCGTCCTTTCGATGCACATTCCGCTGGTGAGTTTCGAGGCGCCGGACAGCATCTCAGACACCACGGCCGATCGAGACGCGTTGATGCGCCTCCTGGCTGGGCGGCCGCACACGGTGAGTTTCGCGGGACATTCGCATACGACCGAGCATCACTTCCTCGGTGCGGAACATGGGTTTGGCGGCGAGCGGCCGCATCATCATCACGTTTTGACAGCGGCCTGCGGAAGCTGGTGGAGCGGCGCCGAGGACCAGAACGGTATTCCTGTTTCGGACAGCCGGGACGGAAGCCCGAAAGGGTATCATGTCCTGTCGGTCAATGGCGCCGAGTACACGACCCGCTTCGTGCCGTTCGATCCACTTGCTTCGCCGCAGATGCGCGTGATGGTGAGTGAGGCGTCTCACCTGACGAGACAGGACGATGGGACACCTAAGATCCTGGACAAGGTCGTATCGTCGCCTGTTGGCGCCGCACATCTGTCTTCGCTGGCGCTGGTTGTCGATGTGTTCGATGGCGGGCCGACGACGCGCGTCTTCTACGAGATCGAAGGCAGCGGGCTAGCGCCGGTCGAGATGGTGCGGGCCCGAACCGCGGATCCGTTTATTGTCGAGAGCTTCCAGCGTGATCACCAGCTTCTCAAATCCTGGGTGAAGCCCGCCGTCTCATCGCACATCTGGGCGTCGCCGCTCGATCGCGCCTTGGCTACCGGCAGTTACCGCATCGTTGTGCGCGCTACGCTCGGAGGTGGCGCGACGCACACGGATGCGCTGATGCTCGATGTGGTGGCATAGGCGCCTCAGGAGCGACCAAAGAGGCGCTCGATGTCTGATAACTTCAGCTCAACGTAGGTCGGGCGGCCGTGGTTGCACTGGCCGGAAAACGGTGTCGCTTCCATTTCGCGGAGGAGTGCGTTCATTTCCGCAGGCGTAAGGCGACGGCCCGCGCGGACGCTGCCGTGGCAGGCCATGCGCGAGGCGATGGCTTCGAGCCGCTCGCGCAGCGGCGCGCCGGTGCCCTCGGCCAAAAGATCGGCCGCGAGGTCTCTGACGAGGCTGTCGACGGAGGTTGTGCCGAGAAGAGCCGGCACCTCGCGCACGGCGACGGCTGCGGGTCCGAATCGCTCCAGCACGAGGCCAAGCTCGGCCAACTCTCCTGACTTCTCGTCGAGGGCGAGGGCTTCGTCGTCGCTGACTTCGACGACGACGGGTATCAGAAGAGCCTGACGCGCGATGCCGCCATTGGCGAGAGCCTTCTTCATGCGCTCATAGACGAGGCGTTCGTGAGCGGCGTGCTGGTCGACGATGATGACCGAGGTTTCTGTCTGCGCGACGATGTAGGTTTCGTGGAGCTGCGCACGGGCGGCGCCTAGTGGCCGCTGTTCGTTGATCGGCACAGACGGTTCGTCGTGTGCTGCCGCATCTGCGGTCGGGATGTCCAAATCCGCGAACGGCGTTTGCTGTCGCTCTGCGAAGCCGGACAGGTCGCGCGGGATCGGGCGGTCGAAAGCGGAGCGCTCTCGTTCGAAAGAAGAAATGGGCATGCGCGCCAACGTTTCGAGCGTGCGCGCGCCGCCTTGGGCGCTGGCACGGAAGCCGGCGTTTTCGAGCGCGTGGCGTAGAGCGCCGATCAGCAAGCTCCGCACGGTGCCGCCGTCGCGGAAACGGACCTCCACTTTCGCCGGATGGACATTGACGTCGACTTCAGCGGACGGAAGCTCGACAAAGAGGGCGAGGAGCGGATGACGGCCCTTGGGTACGAGGTCGCCGTAGGCAGCCCGTACGGCACCGATGACGAGCTTGTCGCGAACAGGGCGCCCGTTGACGAAGAGAAACTGCAAGGCGGCGTCGGGCCGGTGCAGGGTCGGCAGGCCCGCGAAGCCGCGCACAGTAGTGCCGTCGCGCTCGCCACCGACCGCTACGGCGTCCTCCATGAACTCGCGGCCCATGATGCGGCCCAGTCGCTGCAACATGCCGTCTGCAGTCGGCTCGCATCGGGGCAGGCGCAGGCCGGTGCGCTCGCCCATGGTCAAGGAAAATCCCACGTGCGGATGCGCCATGGCGAGGCGCTTTACCGCTTCCGAGACGGCGAGATTTTCAGCGCGTTCGGATTTCAGGAACTTGAGGCGCGCAGGTGTTGCCGAGAAGAGATCGCGCACCTCGATGCGCGTGCCGGGATTGAGGGCGGCGGGCTTGAGCGGTTGCTTCGCGCCGCGATCGACCGCGATTTCGAGTGCGTCGCGTGAGCCACGTGGACGAGAGGCAATCGTGAGGTGGGCAATGGCTCCGATGGACGGCAGCGCTTCGCCACGAAAGCCGAGGGTGTGAATGGCGAGGAGGTCATCGCCCTCGAGCTTCGAGGTGGCATGACGCTCGACGCAGAGCGACAGATCTTGCCCGTCCATGCCGCAGCCGTCGTCTGTCACGCGGATGAGCGATAGGCCGCCCGCCGCCGTCACGACTTCGATCTCGGTGGCGCCCGCGTCGAGCGCGTTCTCGACCAACTCCTTGACGACGCTGGCCGGACGCTCGACGACCTCGCCGGCGGCGATCCGGTTGACGGTCTCGGGGCTGAGCTGGCGAATGGCCATTCTTCGCGTGAACCTGGATGTGGACGGGGCGCCGCCTGAGGCGACTCGGCGGGAGGGTATCCGGTCCCGCACGTCACCGCAAAGAGGGGCGGGTTTCCGGGGCTGGAACAACGCGTCCGAGAAGCTGGATGACGGTCTCTCCGGGCATCAAACCGGGCCGTTTTACGATAGAAACGGTTCTCACGGTGCGCTGGGAATCGACCGGAATCGCGCGGCTGGCGTGACCGGGCCGGAGGGTGTCGTCGATGGCGATTCGCCGCTGGCTGCCGTCCGCGAATGTGATTTCGATGCTTTGCAACGTCATCGACAGGCTGCCGGAGCGGACGGCGATTTCCGTGACGTGGCTCTGGCGGGCTGGGATTTGCAGGGTCACGTGCGTGGTCCGGTGATTGGCGCGGGCCATTCCGATGAGGTCTGGGGGGCGTGCAACGGAGTCGGAGGGCGCGGGCCGGTACGCCTGCGCCAGCACGGCGGGTGCGACACCCGCTTGAGCGAGCGCAACGCCGATCGCCGAGACAGCCGCAAAAGCGCATGCTGCTGTCGCTTTCACCTTAGTGCTGGCCCCAGATCTGCACGACGGCGGGGTGGCCATCAAGCGCGGACGTCAGTCCTTTGGAGAGGTCGAAGCGTGAGCGGTAGCGCGCTTCGATGGCTTTGATCGGTGCCGTGCCGCCCTTGAACTCCAAGGGGCCGTAGGGGCGGCCTGGATCAACGCGTTCATGCATCGTGAACACCTCGTCGGGACCGCTCACGTATTTGACGCGGATCTCCTTCAAGGTGATGGCGCGATCGATCGCCTCGATGCGAAGGCGCGCGAAACCGCCTTCGTTCTCGCCGACCCGGATCATGTCGCGATCGAAACCGGTGAATCCCGCCGTCTGCGCGCCGAGCAGTACCCAGCCCTGATGATAGTTGCGGCCTTCACCCGACGCGCCGAGCCAGCCAGTGGCGTACTCGCCGGTGACCTCGACACGCGCTTGTCCCTGAATGCCGGGATGCGCCCGATAGGTCATCTGGATCTCGCGGATGAAGCGATCCCCCTTGATGTCGAACCAGTTCGAGTAGGCGTTGGCCTTGATGTCGGCGTCGACCTCAAGATTCTGCTCGGTGCCGTCGATGAAAACGATGCGCAGGACGTTGACGTGCACATCGTTGCCGAGCACGCGCAGGCGGATGCGCTTGAATTTTCCGAGATCGCCGCCGACCTTTATCACGTCGCGGTCGATGCCAAAGCCGACGCTTTGGTGGCCGAACATAACGTCCTTGTCTGCTTCTGCGGATCCGGCGGGGAACGGATTGGATGGCGCAGGGTCCGGATGGGCTTCAGGCGGCTGTTCTTTCGCCTTGATGCCGAGTACGTCGACGACGACCTTGCCGGTCCCTGGCTTGTTCACAACGTTGACGGTGTCGATGTAGCGGCCGGCTGCGGCTTCCGGAATGGGGCGCGTGCGTTCGCCCTTGGACAAGGAAATTGCGCGCCGTTCATTGTGGACGCTGCCGTCGCTGTAGACGATCTGGACGCGATCGATATCGACGGGGCCATTTTTCGCGCGGATGCGGATTCCGCTGAACGCGCCTTCGGCGTCGCTCACGTCGATGGAAACCCCGCTACCGCTGCGATCGATGGTTTGCGTTCCGATGACGACGAACTTGTCCTCGGCGTTGGCGTACGACAGTGCGCTGGCCGCCATCAAGGCGATGCCTGCCACTCCCAGCCTGCCAAACATGATTTACTCCCCTATGCGGATGTGCGAAGCGCCCGGCGGGCGCCATGTCTTACTGCAGATGATATGGGAAAAGAAGACGGCGAACTTTAGCCGTGAACGGAACGAGGCGCTTTGGAAGGAGAGGCTGTCATGCGCAACGACAAAGCCGTTGCGGCCGCTATAGATGAGCTCAGAGACTTGTTCGGTGCGCGCGTGGAAACCGGAGAGGCGGTGCGCCAAGCCCACGCCAATACGCTCACCTGGCTTGCGACGGAACTGCCGGATGCCGTCGTGTGGCCGGTCACGACCGACGATGTCGTTCAGGTGGTGAGGACTGCGCAGCGCTACCGGGTTCCGTTGATCCCCTTTGGGGCCGGAACCTCGCTCGAAGGCCATGTGAATGCTCCATTCGGAGGCCTCTCGGTCGATCTCAGCCGCATGACGCAAATCCTGCGGGTTGGGACTGAGGATCTCGATTGCACCGTGGAACCCGGCGTAACGCGGCCAATGCTCAACGCGCATTTGCGGGATGTGGGGCTTTTCTTTTCGGTCGATCCCGGCGCAGGAGATGCAACTCTCGGCGGGATGGCTGCGACGCGCGCGTCCGGTACCAACGCGCGGCGCTACGGGACGATGCGTGAAAACGTGCTGTCGCTGAAGGCGGTGATGGCCAATGGCGAGGTCGTGACGACCGGAGGCCGCGCCCGAAAATCCGCAGCAGGCCTCGATCTGACGCGGCTGCTGGTGGGTTCGGAGGGTACGCTCGGGATCATCACCGAACTCACGCTGAAGCTTCACCCGATCCCGGCGCGCGTCCTCGCTGCGGCCTGTCCGTTCGGTTCGATCGAGGATGCCTGCAACGCGACGATCGAAGCGCACGCATCGGGGCTCGTTCTGGAGCGGGTCGAGCTTCTGGATGCGCTTCAAATCCGGGCTGTGAATTTCCATTCGAAACTCGCACTTGCCGAAACGCCTCACCTGTTCGTGGAGATCGCCGGTGGCGAGGCAGCAACCCAGGAGCAGCTCGAAGCCTTTCGAGAGATCGCGTTGCGAAACGGGGCGCTGGCTTTCGATTGGGCCGAGGACGAGCACGCGCGCCGCCAGCTTTGGAAGGCGCGGCACGATGCGTTCTGGGCCGTGCGGACGATGTGGCCGGGGAAGTCCGTCGTGGTCACGGACGTCTGCGTGCCGGTTTCTCAACTGGCCACGTGTGTGCTGGCGACACTCGCTGATATCGAGGAAGCCGGGATCCCGGCTCCCATCTTGGGACACGTGGGGGATGGCAATTTTCACGTCATCCCGGTTTTCGACCCGAATGACCCGCATGAAGTGGAAAGCGTGCGAAGCTTACAGGATCGTATAGTTGAGCGGGCCCTCAAACTGAGGGGGACGTGCAGCGGCGAACATGGGGTGGGTCAGGGGAAAATTCACTTTTTGAGCCAAGAGCTTGGGGAATCGGCCGTGAATGTCATGCGGGCGATAAAAACAGCCCTGGATCCATTTGGATTGCTCAATCCAGGAAAAATAAACTTACAAAAATGTGAAAATCCTATAATTGATAAATGATAACATTCATTATGCGCATCTTTAAGTTCATTCTTAGAGTTATATCCAGGCCTTAGAAGAAAAAATTAAGTACGTCATTCTCTAAATTTCGCAAGCGACTTGCTTTGCGTTTTAAATTCGGTTGAAATAGAAACTGCGAACGTGGCGCCGTCCCACCTATCCCCCCTAGGGGCGTCATAGTTCTTCAGCCCGCGACCCCTCCCCCCCGGTCGCGGGCTTCTCATTTTCAGGATCAATCATCGTCAGGACGAAGAGGCACGGCTCCATCCAGCGGCCTGCGCTTCGCTTTCGCTGCAGAACCAGCGTTCTCCTCGGGATGTGCGGAGGCGTACGCTGTCGTACGTCGGCGACCAGGGGAGAATGTAAGTGCGTGCACCTGACTGAATGCGGCCTTTGATCGGGCATCCCTCGGGCGCGCTCCTTTTTGCTTCTTCCCATCTTTTGTCGCGATAATCCTGCGGACGTTCGATGTCGCCGACCCAAAGTCCGACTTTCTCCGCTTGCGCGTCGGTTTCAACACCGGCGTACGTGCTCAGGAAGCCACCTTTCGCGAATACGTGCCCGCCTCTCACCAATTGCTCGGCAATATCTTTTCCAAGGGCATAGCAGCGGGCTCGCTTCTCGGTGTCGCTCTCATGAACGAGATCGCAGGATATTCGCCGCCCCCGTACGAGCTTTGCGAGGGCGTCCTTGGCCGCGGCGCCGCACGGCCATTTGCGCTCCTGGCGTTTGCACGATTGCCCGGCCTCTGGCGCCTCAATGCTATCGAGCGTGACGAGTGTGCCAGCAATTCGCAGCATGTCGCCCGATACGGCTGTCGCGCGGCCCTCGAGGTCTGCTTCAGTTTCACCCGTGTCAGCGGTGCGGGGAGCGGACGTGATGTGGGACGGAGCTGAACTCCAACTCGGCAGTCCAAGGTAAGCCACAGTAGAGACGACCGCGATGATTGCGACCAGGCCAAAGGCGCCGAGGCTTGCGGTCGTCGCGGAAATTCGCCCAGTTCCCGGAAGCTCAAAATCCGTTTCTCTCAGGCGGGCAAGCAAGCCGTCCCGGGTGTCGGGCCGACGCCGGCGATCCGGGTCGGTCAGATAGGCGAGGCCGACGAGCGTTGCCGCGCCGGCTGCAAGGATTGTCGCAACGGCGGCATCCGCGTCGAAACCAAAACCCCAAGCCCGGTATGCCGCTCCGAGAGCCGCAGTGCCGGCAACGATTTTCAGCGCCAAGCCAATTCTTGGCTGGCGGGCAAATTCCAAAACCGGCGCTAGTCTGGGAGCGAGGGGCGCACTAATGCGGCCTATCAAGGCATTTGCACCGGTCCATAGCGCATTTGCGGACCACGCGAGGGCCGTTCCGGCGCCGTGAGCCGCTTTGACTATCCAAGCGGCCAGGGCGCGCGCGGCAGTCTTCGAGAAATCCCAGGCTACTTTTGCGGAACTCGATGCCCCCGAGCCTGCTACGCGAACGCCGGCGACGCTGGCGTCAAAGCTGCGCTTTCCGGCATCTTTGACGTGTGCCGAAGCCGCGGCCTGGACATCCTTGAGCTTCTGCCGCCGCTGTTCACGGCGCACGAGGATAGTGGTGCGGACGTAGTCGCGCCATTCGAAGCCTTCATTGCGTTTTCGCCACCAGAACAAGTTCATTCCTCGTGTCGCGCCGTCCGTTCTGTTTTGAGGGGGCGGCCTACTTCAGCACTTATGGCTCCAGCGCCCGTCCGTCCCTTTGTCGCCGAATGATGGCATCGCTTTGGCCGGGCGAGACAAAATGTATGAAATCCTCAGCTTTGGCCCGATGGACTTCCCCGGAGGCCGGGACTAGATTTGGCCGATGGGAGCTGCCGGGCCACCTTAAGGAGGGTTTCATGCCACTGGTTCGAATGACTCTTGTGAAACAACTCGTCTCGGTTCTTGGGGCTGCGGCCCTGTTCGCAGCCGTGATTCCCGTTCATGCCGTAGCTGATGACGATGGTCCCGCGAGACCGCGCATCGATTGCTCAAAGCCCAAAAACAAGAACAAGCCCGCATGCAGGCCTGGCCACGTTTCCGACGACGCAATCATCAATGGCGCTTACTGGCTCGCGCATGCCGGCAAGTTTTCCGATGCCCTGACGTTACTCGCCACCGTAAAGGACAAGGACAATCCGCGCGCGCTCAATGCGAGGGGGTTTGCAACGCGGAAGCTCGGCAATGTGGAGGGGGCACTCCCCTACTACGCGCGTGCACTGGCGCTCAAACCCGACTATGTTCAGGCCCGCGAGTACATGGGCGAGGCCTTCCT
The DNA here is from genome assembly GCF_036262015.1 of Hyphomicrobium sp. Classification (GTDB taxonomy): domain Bacteria; phylum Pseudomonadota; class Alphaproteobacteria; order Rhizobiales; family Hyphomicrobiaceae; genus Hyphomicrobium_C. Next base: position 437,268 of record NZ_DATAJR010000008.1, read on the forward strand.
GGCCAAGGGTGACCTCGTTCGCGCCCGTGAGCAGCTCGGCGAGATCGAGCAGCGGTGCGGAAAGAGCTGTGTATCGTTCGCGAACCTCGAACGGGAGATCGAAGCGTTCGAGGCGAAGGGCGCGGTTCCAGGTTGAGCGGGACATCCGCATCGAAGAGTTGACGCTGGGGCGGCGCACGCGCCGCTCCTCATTTTTGAAGAGGACCGTGATTTGCGTTTCGGCGGTCATGGTCAAAGGGGAGCACTGATGACGAATTTCTTGTCCAGATCCGCGGGATTGGTTCTTGCATCGGGTCTTGCGGCTATGCTCGCAGGCGCACCGCTCCATGCGGACGGACGCATCTCGAAGGATACGGGACCGGCGAGCGCGGCCTGTGATGCCCAGTCCAAGGGCAGCGCGGCTTGGACGGCGTGCGTCGGACAAGCCAGTCATGCGATGGCGGATGAGCAGCTTTTCTATGCGGGGTATTGGCTGGCCAAGAGCGGTCAGTATCAGCAGGCGCTGGGGTATCTGACGCTCGCCGAAAAGAAGGACGAGCGGGTTCTCACCTATATCGGCTATGCCACCCGCAAGCTCGGACATGTCGAAGAGGCGCTTCCTTACTATCGCCAGGCGCTCGACGTGAATCCGAATTACGTCGTGGCGCGCGCGTATCTCGGTGAAGCCTTCTTGAGCAAAGGCGAGCTCGAGAAGGCTCGCGGGGAGCTGGCTGAGATCGAGCGGCGCTGCGGTGCGACCTGTCCGTCGTATGTGGATCTCAAGGGCCACATCCAGGACTACGACGCCGCCAAGGGCTGAGGCGCGTTACGTCGTTGCGCGCAAGATTCGTTGGCCGGGCTTTGTCCCGGCCAATTTTTTTGTGCTTCGGACTAGTTGGTTGCGGGTGTGCGCGGGACCGGGTTGGTCCAGAGGCGGACGACGCCGTCTGCGCCGGCCGAGGCAAGGCGCTCGCCGTCCGGCGAGTAGCTCGCGGCGTTCACTGCGCCGGTATGGCCCGTGATCGTGCGCAGCGTGCGGCCGCGCTGGACGTCCCAAATTCGAAGCTGGCCGTCGGTGCCGCTCGAGGCCAACGTCTTGCTGTCGGGTGAGAATGACAAGCTGCCGACGCGGCCGCGATGGCCGTAAAGGCGTCGCAGCAGCCTGCCGGATCCGGTGGACCAGACCCGGATATTGCCGTCGAGGCTGGCCGACGCGAGCAGCTTGCCATCGGGTGAAAAGGAGAGTGCCGAGATAAAGTCCTTGTGGCCCCGATAGATGCGGATGCGATCGAGGGTGTCGAGGTTCCAGAGCTTCACGGTCTTGTCCGCACCGCCGGATGCAAGCCGGGGGCCTTTGTCGGTCGTCACATACGCGACCGCCTGAGCCGCGTCGTCATGGGCGTCGATCACCTGAATGGGACCGGACGGTGTCCCCGTGTCCCAGAGGGCGACCTTCCAATCCTGGCTCGAAGCGGCGAAGCGATCGGCGCGGCCAGCGAACACCAGCGACCCGACCTCCGCATCATTGCGTTTGAAGGCGGCAATCTTCTCGGCTCGCTGCCAGTCCCAGAGGACAATATCGCCTGTCGCGTGGCCGGTCAGCGCGTTCGTCCCAAACAGCGCAAGCGCGGTCGCGGGCCCGTTGTCCAGCTCGATGGTGCGGGCAAGCGTGTTGGATCCGGTGTTCCAGATTTTCAGGCGCGCATCGGCGCCAACCGTGGCGATGGACGTGCCGTCATTCGAGAAGGCGACGGCGGTGACCGAGCCGACATGGCCAGACAGCTCGGCAATCGGCCGGATAACCGGGACCTCCTGCAGCGATGCCGTGCGGATGTTCGACGACGTGCTCGCCGAAGTTTCGCCGCTGCCGCGACTTTCGAATTGCGGGAAGCGTTCCTGCATGGCGACGGCACCGCTGGCGACTCCGACGCCAACTAGGAGCTTGAACAGTATGGGGCGCCAGCCGATGCCGTGCCGCGAACGGATCGGGCGCGGGCGTGCGGCAGACTTTTTCTTCTCTTTCGCTTCTGCCTTCTTGGGCTCTTTGACGACCAACTCTTTGCCCGGCTCCTTCTTGCGGAGGACGCGCGGAAGCTTGATCGGCTCGGGCGGAGTGCTCAGCTTTTGGGTGCCGGGAAGAGGCTTTGCGGCTGCCGGAGGTGCAGCGGCTGCGGGCTCGGCTTTTTTGGCCTCTGCTTTGGGCTTGGCGGGCTCAGGCTTCTTCTTGAGGCCGTCCAGGAAATCGAGCATGCCGCCTTTCGGGCCCGGAGCGTCGGGTGGCGGCGGCACTGAAGATGCGGGCTCCTGCTTCTTCGCAACAGGAGGAACCTCGGCAGCTTCAGGTGTGGTCTCGGCAACCGGCTTGCGCGGTGTCTTCGCGAACCATCCGGGTTTTGCAGGATCGGGAGCCAGCAGAGCGCCGCGCCAAGCGGCGATGGATTGGGGTCGCGCATCGGTCTGTAGCGTCAACGCATGGTCGATGGCGGCAAGGAAGCCTGAGCGATAGGCCGAGAGGGCTGCGTCGCGGGCAGGAATCAATTCGTCCTTGACCATTCGCGACGGGCTGTCGGCGGGGCGCTTACCTGTGACGGCATGATACAGCGTGGCGGCAAGCGCATAGATGTCGGTCCACGGCCCCTGCTGACGGCTGGTCTCCGCATACTGCTCGTAGGGCGAGTAGCCGGGTTTGACGAGGGCTGACACGGTCTTGGAATGAGCCAGGATTTCTCCGCGCGCCGAGCCGAAGTCGATCAGAACGGGCGTGCCATCCTTGCGGATGATGATGTTGTCCGGTGCGATGTCGCGGTGGAGAAAGTCCTGCTTGTGGATCAGATCGAGCGCATCGAGCAGGGGCGTCACGATGGCGTCGAGTTCCTTCTGACGCGGCGCGCGGCCAAGCCCCTTGAGCCATGATTTCAGGCTCTGCCCCTCCTCGAAATGGAGGACCATGTAGGCGGTATTATTGGCTTTGAAGTAGCGGTAGACGCGGACGATATTGGGGTGCGAGAACTTCGCAAGGGTCTGCGCTTCCTCGATAAAGCGATCCAGACCCCAGCGGTAGTCGCTGGCGCAATCCTGAGACCGGGGTGCGGCGTCCGACGTAGAAGTGCGGGCCGCGAAATCTGAGGGGAAATATTCCTTTATCGTGACGTTGCGGTCGAGCGCGACTTCCTCGGCGAGATAGGTGATCCCGAAACCGCCCGCGCCGAGCACGCGCTCAATTCGGTAGTCACCGACGAGCTCTGTGCCATTCTTTAGCGCAATCAAGTTCGTCATCGACTCTCGGGCTCTGGGCTCGCTCGGACGGCGTGGCTTTGTCGTGCGGTGCTCCGGATGCACTCTTCGGGTGCAAATCACCTCCACTGCCTCTTGTGAAGCAGGAATGTGGCGGAGGCGTGCGCTTCGTGGTCAAAGTTGCTGCAAAACGCCATGGTGTCGCCGTGCGGCCATGTTGCTGCCGCAGAACGCAACGAACACTACGGCAGATTCGAGCCTGAGCATATCTCATGCAACTTTCCACACAGAATCCGCCCCGGCAGCCATCGGTCCGAGAGCCGATGATCCCGCCCTTCGCTGCCGGATTTGTCTTTGCTGTGTTTGCTACCGTTACGACGGCATCGGTTGCTGCCGTACCGGTCGGTGACGGCGTTGTCGTCGGCGTGCCCCAGGGACAATTCTGGTGGACAGGCTTCACGGATTGGATCGCTGCGAGCTACGCGCGTGCACCTGCTCTCGTGCTTGGCCTGGTCGTTCTTCTGGCCGTGCCGCCTTTGGCGTTTCTGGGTGTTTTGGCGCGGCGGCGCGAGGCAAAGACCATAGCCGTGTCGGAAGCGCAGACGCAGCTCAGGCGCGTGGTGCGCCAACCCGCTGTAGAACCGCGCGATGGCGTCAAGACGGGGCACATTCCTTTGCGTCCGCAGGACGCCTGGATCGAGGTCGTGAGCTTGGGCGACGGGCCTCCCTCGTCGCAGGACCGGCGCTACAGCCTTGGGCGAACGTTACTGAGAATCGGTCGAGAGACGGACAACGACGTGTGCCTCGAGGACATGACCGTGCACCGTTATCACGCGGCCATTCATCGAACGGAGGATGCCGAATTCGTGGTGACGGACCTTTCCAGCTCTGGCGGAAACGGCGTTGTGGTGAACGGGCGGGCAGTCGCGGAGGCCCGGTTGTCGAGCGGTGACGTGATCGAGCTTGGGAATGCGCAAATCAAATTCACAACGGCGTCGCGTGGCTGAGCGGGTAGAGGTCTTGAAGCGGCAAGCTTCAACCGGAGGAACTCCGGACAATCACAAAGGAGGACGAAGCATGTCAGGGAGCGCGAGTGGACAGGGGCAACGGTCAGGGTTTCTCGGGTCGCTGAAGGATGCGCTCGTTGCGGCGAGCCGCGAGGATACAGGGCGCCAAGACGCACAGCAGCGGGCGGCTTCGCCGAGCGAGGGTGTCGTTGCGGTGCCTGCGCCGGAGGCCTCGGCCGTTCAGCTGCCCGCGCCACGCGCCGAGGTGGTTTCGCCGAGTGCTGCGGAAGCGGCGCGTGAAGCTCGCGCGCCGCGCGTGACCGAGAACCGGCATGTCGAGACTGATGCTCCTCCAACGACGCGTGTCGTCCGCGCTGCGGCGAAGCCGACGGAGTCCGGGTCACGCACGACTCTTGTGCGCGGTAAGATGCAAGTGACGCGGGGCACTTTCGATCAAGATCCGGTCGTGGGTTGGCTGGTGGTCGTCGGCGGGCCAGGGATCGGTCAGTTCCGGCCCATCTTCGAGGGAAACAACCCGATGGGACGGGCGGCAAGCAACCGCATACCGATCGACTTCGGCGACGATGCCATCTCCGCGGAAGAGCAGGCCTATATCCGCTACGACTCGGCAGAGCGTTCGTTTCTTTTCGTACCAAACCTTGCTAAGACCAACGTCGTCTCCTTAAATGAGAAGCGACCGACGGGTGCCGTCGAGCTGACCCAGATGGACGTGATCACCATGGGTCGAACGCAACTTGTATTCGTGCCGTTTTGCGGTCCCGATTTCGACTGGGCGGCGTTGCAGGAACAGAACTAATAGAACGTATGCAATCTTTCGAGCACGCCAGCCGCGCCACCAAGGGTGCCCGCAACTACCAGGAAGATACCGCTCTTTTCTGGAGCGGGTCGCAGGCGCCTATTCCCGAAGCCGCGGCAAGCAACGAGAATGGAATCGTTGCTGTGCTGGCAGATGGTATGGGCGGACACGCGGGCGGCGCGCTCGCGAGCCGAATGGCTTGCGAGAGCTTCATCAAGAAGTACGCGAGCGAGGAAGGCCCAAACCGCGCGCGTCTCATTGAGGCGCTGGACGCGGCCAATCAGGCCATAGCAGAAACCGTCGACGCCAATCCCATGCTTGCCGGCATGGGATCGACGCTCGTCGGCGTGACGTTTGGAGCGGACGGTATCGAGTGGGTTAGTGTCGGTGACAGTCCGCTCATGCTTTACCGGCGCGGCGAAATTGCTCTCCTCAACGAGGATCACTCGTTGGCACCCGAGCTCGACAGGCTGGCTGCGGCCGGGGCGATCTCCGAGGAGGAGGCGCGGCGGGATCCGCGGAGGCATATGCTGCGATCTGCGGTGACCGGAGACGAGATCGATCTCATCGATCTTTCGAACCGCCCGCTCAAGGTCGAGCCCGGCGACTATATCATTCTGGCGAGCGACGGCTTGCAGACGCTGGAAGCGGCGGAGATCGAGCGCATCGTGGCTGCGTATGCGGAAGACGGTGCTGTCGCGGTTGCGAATGCCCTGATCCGCGCTGTGGAGGCGATTAAGGATCCGCACCAGGACAACGCCACGGTGATCGCCGTGCGTCTTGTTCCACAATCCGCACGCTTCAGCGAGGCCATGGGCGGGTGAGGTTCGGATCCTCCTCTCGCATAAGGTCCGAACAAGGTATCAGCAACAGAGTGGTTCTCCTGGCAGACGAATCTGCCTTCGGAGACTTCGACCGTGGTCTGGCCAACGCGCGTCCGGCATCGTGAACAGAAGCATGCCTTCGAGGAAGCCCTTGAGGAGGCGCGCCTTACGCCGGACGACGGGCTGGAGGGGTTCGTCGATGCCGCCATGTCAAATCCCATGGCCCAACCGGGTGTCGCCAGTCTCGGCGATATTTCGGTTGCGTCCGGTTACGTGGGCTCCGCTTCACTAGCGCGCGCTTATGAAGACGAAGAGGGGTTGGCTGACACGCGTCGTGTGGAGCGCCCTCAAGAAGCCGCCGCGAAACTCAAGGCCGCTTTGGCAGCGCGAGAGCACACGGCGCGGGAGCTCGCGCGGATGCGACGGCGCTTCGCAGCGGGCAATCATCCGGACCGGGTGCCGCAAGACTTGCGCGAGGAGGCGGTGACGGCGATGGCCGAGGTCAACGCGGCCATTGATCGGGCGTTGAAGCGCGGTGCAACGAAGTAGATCGAGGCCGGCCGCGACGAAGCTTGCGTGAGGCTTGCGGACGCGCTCAATTCAACAGTTCATTTTAATGCATAGCCGCCCGCGAAGGCATCGCCGCCTTCGATCACGTCTTCCCAGCGGAAAGCGGCGAGGAAATCCTCGCATCGCCCCATCACGCGGCTCGGATAGGCACGCATGTGTTCGACGCGGCCTTCGTTGAACCACACCGTTACGAACAGCGGTGGTTCGGTTTCAAAGCGCAACAAGTCTCCGACAAAGCGTCTGAAAGAGCGTGGTGGACAGTACTGCCAGGCCTGACGCAGGTTTTTGACCTGGATGTAGGTTGGCGGCCCCATGACAGAGGTGAGCTCGGTCTGATTCATGCCGGGCGTTACGAGGTCGATTGCGAAGATTTCTTGGCTCAGCGCATCGCGCGGCGCGTACGCTGCTGCAAACAGAGCCAGCGCAGCGCCGCAGCAATGGGACCACGCTCGTCTGCGGACATTCTTGCGCATTGCCACTCCCGCGTCTGCGCGGTGATCGGTTTCAAGCCGATACACGCGCAACTCATCTCCGCCATGTGCGTGCGTCCGAACGCAATGAGCTTGCGCCGGATCGAACCACTGCTGCTGCATTAGAGCGAGATGCGCTTATGCCAGGCTGATGCGCGTCCGAACCCGTCAGTGGACGATTCAATTCAAGTGTTTAGGACTCGGTTGGTGATCGCTTTTTGCAACACCACAATGCCGAATCGTTCCGGCAGAAGCGAAATCCTCAACAAATCGTTGATCGAAGTCGCGACGCACTGCATCCGGGTTGGGTGGGGTTGCGTGCGTGATTCGGGGGGTGCCGATGGCCGGGGGAACATCACATGATCGTCGTCGTGGACGAGCGGGCAACCGTAACGGAAGGGTATGCGTCCTGGTTCGGTAGAGAGGGAATTTCGGCGTGCGGGTTGGCGCCGGGAGAGTTCGAAAGCTGGGTGAGCGCGGTCTCGGAAACGGATATGCGGTCCGTCGAGGCTTTCCTCTTGGGTGATTGCGGGAATCGCTGCGCGCTCGCGAAGGTTATTCGGCGCCGTTCGGCCGTGGCTGCCGTTATCGCCATGAACGAGAACCGGTCTCTCGAAGAAACGCTCGATCTCTTCGCTGCCGGCGTGGACGATGTTGTCCGTAAGCCCATTCATGTCCGTGAGATCATTGCGCGCGTGAAGGCGATCCGCCGCCGTGCAAGTGGAGCTCCGGACTACTCCGACGTCGGCGAGATGCGCGTCTTCTTCGATGGCCGCGACCCCGAGGTCAAAGGCGAGGTTCTGCAACTGCCGCGGCGCGAGCGCCGCATTCTCGAGTATCTCGTCAGCAACCGCGGTTGCCGGATCAACAAAACGCAGATCTTCAACTCGGTGTATGGCCTCTTCAGTGAGGACATCGACGAGAACGTGGTTGAAAGCCACATCAGCAAGCTCAGGAAACGCCTTCGTCATCGGCTCGGCTACGATCCGATCGACTCGAAACGGTACCTCGGGTACCGGCTCGTCGTCGACGCAGCGGCTGAAAAACGGGGCGAAACTGAGGCGGCGTCCAGCTTCACGCAAGATGTACGTGGTCTACTCGATAGCTCAGAGCTATTCGCAAAGGACCCTGTGGGATGAGCATTTCCGGCATGATGCGGACGAGTGCGTCCGGTATGGCAGCGCAATCGAGCCGCCTGGGCACAGTGTCCGACAACATCGCCAATGCGAGCACCCACGGCTACAAACGCGCTTTTACGGAGTTCTCGACGGTCGTTCTCGAGTCCGGCAAGGGTGCGTACGTGCCGGGCAGTGTCGACACAACCGTTCGCTACGGCATCTCCCAGCAGGGCGGTTTCGACTACACGACGTCGCCGACCGACATCGCGATCGATGGCAACGGCTTCATTCTCGTCTCCGATAACTCCGGCGCGGCCTTTCTGACGCGCGCGGGCTCCTTCGTGAAGGTCGAGAATGGCGACCTTGTGAACGCGGCTGGGTACAAGCTGCTCGGCTATCCCATGAACGGCGGCACGGCAGCGGTTTCCGCGAACGGAACGACGGGTCTTGTGCCTGTCAACATCAGCGCTCTCGCGCTCCAGGCCACGCCATCCACGCAGGGTACGTTCAACGTCAACGTGCCGGTCGATGCTGAAGTCGAAGCTTCGACGCCGGGTACGGTCAATGATACAACTGCGGTTTACTCCGCCAAGACGTCACTTACTGCAGTCGACAACGTCGGTCGCGAAGTGACGTTCGACGTCTATTATACCAAGACGGGCGCCAACACGTGGGAAGTCGCGATTTTCGATCAATCGCAGCGCGATCCCACGACTAAGTCGTTTCCGTACGGCACGGCAGGCGATCCGCCGCTGGCCCTTGAGACGCTGTCGTTTGATCCGGCTACCGGCAAGCTCGACTTGGCACTGCCGAGTCCGACGTCGATCACGATCCCGGTTCCGAACGGACAGAATCTCGTTCTCGACGTTTCGAAGACGAGCGAGCTCAACGATGACTTCCTGCCTTCGGATACGACGATCAACGGCAACAAGCCGAGTTCTGTCGAGAATGTCGAGATCAACGGCGACGGTACCGTCTACGCCGTTTATGGCAATGGCGCGCGCGTTGGTGTGTTCCGGGTTCCGCTGGCAACTGTCCCGGCGCCCGACAATCTGACGCCCGGTCCTGGCAACGTCTACTCGGTTAGCGCGAATTCCGGCAATCTCCAGCTTGGTTTTCCCGGTACCGGAGGGTTCGGGGATATCAAGGCGAGCCAGCTCGAAAAGTCGACCGTGGATACGGCGTCTGAATTGACGACGATGATCGAGTCGCAGTTTGCGTTCACGGCCAATTCCAAAGTCTTCCAGACGGGCGGCGAGCTCATGGAGGTCCTCGTCAATCTCAAGCGGTAGCGCTTGAGATGAGGTAGGGGGGTGCACGCGCGATGAGCCTTTCGGCAACGCTTTCGAACGCGAGCTCGTCCCTCTATGTGGCCGGCGAACGGACTTCTGTCGTCTCGCGCAACATCGCGAACGCCGAGAAGGCCTACTACTCTCGCAAATCGGTCGAGGTCGTCACGATTCCGGGTTCCGGCGTTCGGACCTCCGGCGTCGTGCGCGCGGAAAGTCCGGTCCTGTTCCGTCAGGTCCTGTCGTCGAGCTCGTCAACCGCGACCTATCAAGCTCAAGTCGAAACGCTGGATTTTCTCGATTCGACGATCAACGATGTCGAGCTGGACGCCTCGCCGGCGGCGCTAATCAATAAATTCCTCAGCGCGCTTCAGAACTATTCGGCGCAACCGCAAAGCGAGCTTGCGTCGAAGGCGGCCGTGCGCTCCGCAGCCGACCTTGCGAACGGGTTGAACTCTGCAGCCTCGACGGTCCGCAAGGCTCGTACCGAAGCGGATTCCGGTGTTCAGGCTTCCGTCGATCGCGTCAACTCGCTGCTCGATCAGTTCCAGACGGTCAACGACTACATCGTCAAGGGTACGCTCTCCGGCAGCGATGTGACCGACTACATGGATCAGCGGGATGAGATTCTCGCTAACCTATCGAACGAAGTTGGCATCCGTACCGTATCGCGCGGCAACAACGATATGGCGGTCTACACGGACAGCGGTGTGACGCTATTCGATCGCGTGCCACGCAAGCTCGAGTTCGTTGGCTCGGGCAACATGACGCCAGGCCTGCCCGGTAACGCTGTCTATATCGACGGTGTGCCGGTGACGGGTGCGAACGCGACCATGCCGCTGCAGTCCGGACGTATTGTCGGGCTGGTGCAGGCGCGCGACGACATTTCGCTGTCGTATGAAGCGCAGATCGACGAGATGGCGCGTGTGCTGGTCACAGCATTCGCCGAAAGCGATCAGACGGGCGGCGGCGGTCCCGACGTGCCTGGCTTGTTCACCTATACCGGCGCATCCGGAATTCCTCCGGACGGCGTGCTCATCAGCGGACTCGCTTCGGCCCTTCGCGTCAATCCCAACGTGGACCCGGACAAAGGCGGAGTCGCGACGCGGCTCCGGGATGGCGGCATCTCCGATCCCTTGTCGCCCCAGTACGTTTACAATACCGATGGCTCGGCGAGCTATACGAACCGCATCGACGAACTCATCAACAAGATGGGGGCAAATTATACGTTCGATCCCGCAGCCAAGCTCACGAGCGATGCATCGCTGACCGACTATTCGGCGACTTCCGTCGGCTGGCTGGAAGAGCAGCGCAAGGTTGCCGACGACGGGCTCCAATACCAGAGTACGCTCTATCAGCGTTCGTTCGATTCCTTCACGCGCATCACGGGGGTCAATCTAGACGAAGAGCTTTCGCTCATGCTTGAGCTGGAGCGTTCGTTCCAGACATCGTCCAAGCTGATTTCTGTCGTCGACAGCATGTACAGCGCGCTTATCGGGGCCATCAGGTAAGACGCCATGAAAACAACGTCGATTTCAACATTCTCGCTTATCAATGCCACTCGGGAGACGCGCGTCAATCTGCAAGTGAAGCTTGCGGCAACGCAGAAGGAATCTACGACGGGGCGGCATGCAGATGTGGGCGTCACGCTTGGCTATCTCACGCAGCGGACGGTTTCGCTTCGGCAGGATCTCGAACGCCTCGATACCTTCAAGGATACCAACACCGTCGCGGCCTCTCGTTTGTCTATGTCGCAGGCCCAGCTCGATGGGCTTGCCGACGCAGCGCAAGGCTTTTTGACGACCCTTATGGCGGCTCGTTCGGCAAGCTCGAGTGCCGGCACAGCCGTTACGGATGCGAAAGCCAAGCTCACCTCGTTCACAGCGGCACTCAACACCACCGTCAACGGTGCGCACCTCTTTGCGGGCGTGAATACGGACGTCAAGCCCATCACAGATTACTTCGGAACGCCAACGTCCGCGGGCCGCCAGGCCGTAGAAGATGCCTTTACCACCGAGTTCGGAATGCCGCAGTCAACCGCCGGTGTCGAGAATATCACTGGCGCACAGATGGATGCGTTCCTGGATGGCGCGTTTGCCAATTTGTTCGGCACCGCTGATTGGACGACGACCTGGTCATCGGCTTCGGATCAGAACATCACCAGCCGCATTACGACCAACGAGCGCATCGAGACTTCAGCGAACGCCAACGACAAGGCATTCCGCGGTTTGGCTCAGGCCTACACGATGATTGCCGATCTTGGGATCCAGAATCTCAGTCCGGATGCGTATCAATCGGTGATCAACAAAGCCATCGACGTCGTCGGCCAGTCCATTTCCGACTTGACCGCGCTGCGCGCGGCTCTCGGCACGTCGCAAGAGCGCATCAAGGATGCGGACAGCCGTATCGATATTCAGATGACGCTCATAACAGAACACATCGGGACCTTGGAAGGCGTCGATCCCTATGAGGCGCAGGTAAGGGTCAACGAGCTTTTGAAGCAGGTAGAAACCGCCTACGCGCTTACAGCGCGAATGACCAATCTAAGTCTGCTCAAGTACATTTAGAATGCGAGAAAGCGCCGGAAATCTGGGAACCTGAATGTACAAGTTCTACTACAACGAAGTCCTCGACGAGTCGCCCAAGGAGGCGCGAGAGCAAGAGCGTACGGCGCTCGAGCGGTCGATTGCTTTGTTGCAGGACGCCGAAAAGACGGGACCGCAGTCTCGCGAGGCCGTGGAGGCAATTTACTTTGTCCGGAAGCTCTGGGGCATCTTCATCGAAGACCTCGCCAAGCCCGAGAATGGTCTACCGCCGCAACTTCGTGCGGATCTCGTGTCGGTCGGATTGTGGGTGATGCGTGAGACGGAAGAGATCCGGCAGGGCAGATCCTCGAATTTCAACGCGTTGATCGATGTGTCGAGAACAATTTCAGAGGGATTGAAATGACCACCCCGACGCGCGTCACGCTTCGCCCTGGCGAACGCATCTTCATAAACGGCGCTGTGCTGAAATCAGACGGCCGCGCAACGTTCGAAATACTCAACGACGTGCCGTATCTGACCGAGAGCGAGATCATGCACGCGCAGCAGACGGTCACGCCGCTGCGGCAGCTCTACTACATTCTGCAGACCATGATCATCGAGCCGACCGGAATGGAAATTGCGCGCGGCGTTTACGACGATACAATGCGCTGGTTGCCGCAGGCTTTTGCCAATCCGCTCGTGCTCGCAGGGCTCGAGACGATCAGTCAGCAGGTCGCAGCGGGATCACCGTTCAACGCGCTCAAGACGCTGCGGGCGTTGATCCCGATCGAAGATGCAATTCTCGGTGCGAACCGGAGTTCGGAACTCAGAGTGGTAGGAGCAGGCTGATGGCCGTAGATGGTGTAGGTTCATCCACAAATACTCCGAAGACGCCTGACACTGGCACGACGCAGTCTCCGTCGAACGGTGCGGCGTCGCTCAACTACGATGCGTTCCTGAAGCTCCTGACAGCGCAGATGAAGTTTCAGGATCCCACCAAGCCGATGGACTCGACACAGTTCGTCGCGCAGCTGGCTTCGTTCTCGAACGTTGAGCAGTCGATCAAAACCAACAACAAGCTCGACTCATTGCTTGTCCAACAGGCTCTCAATCAGGTCGATGGTCTCATCGGCAAGACGGTTACGTCGGCGGATGGCTCGGTAACAGGCAAGGTGAAAGGCGTCGAAATCTATTCAAACGGCGCCGTGGCGGTGCTCGAGAACGATAAGAAGGTCTTCATGACCGCCGGTGTCAAAATCACGAACCCTGCTCCTGCGGGGACAACATGAATCCAGCCGACGCCCTCGATATTGGACAAGCGGCAATTTGGACGGTCATCATCGCGGCGTCTCCTGGCGTCGTCGCCGCCATGGTTGTCGGCATTCTGATCGCGCTCCTGCAGGCCCTTACGCAGGTGCAGGAAATGACGCTGACCTTCGTTCCCAAGATCATCGCGATTCTTGTCGTGACTTCGTTCACGGCGCCGTTCGTGGGGGCCGTGATCTTCTCGTTTGCGGAGCAAACGTACGCCCGCATCCCGAACGGGTTTTGACGCTTCGGTCCGTATCTAAGGGGCCGCGACACCACACCTTTTTCTGAGCTGCCCCCCGTGGCGGAGACCCTCGCGCAAGCTTGATGACCCAAAATCGGGCTCAGTCAATTTGCATGACCGATGATGTGTGCCCGGACCACCAGGGTCCGGCTTCAGATCTGGTCATTTTGGTGAGACCGACGGTTCAAGGTTCGGACTTTCCCTGCGCTGCTGATCTACGCCGCCCCTGATAGGCGGCGCGACGATCGGAGCGACTAGGGTCCGAAGCGATCGTGGTCTAGGCTTTGGGGGAAGCATGGCCACGACCACCGCCATTGGCGGGACGGACCGGACCAGCGGCACGCGCGACATCGGCTTCGCGGTTGGCATCGTCGTTATTCTGACGGTGCTCTTCCTGCCATTGCCGGCCATCATGATCGACGTCGGCTTGGCATTTTCGATCGCCTTCGCCGTTCTGATTCTGATGGTTTCCCTGTGGATCCATCGCCCGCTCGAATTTTCGGCCTTTCCGACTGTCCTCCTGATCGCGACCATGTTGCGCCTGTCGCTCAACGTAGCGACGACGCGCCTCATTCTCTCGAACGGTGCCGAGGGACACGCGGCTGCGGGGCATGTGATTGCAGGCTTCGCCAATTTCGTCATGGGCGGCGACTTCGTCATCGGCGTGGTCGTCTTCGTCATCCTGATCACGGTCAACTTCCTCGTCATCACCAAAGGTGCAACGCGTATCGCGGAAGTCGGTGCACGGTTCACTCTAGACGCGATCCCCGGCAAGCAGATGGCCATCGACGCCGATCTTTCGGCGGGCAACATCGACGAAAAGGAAGCGATGCGGAGGCGTCGCGAGCTCGAAGAGGAAAGCGCCTTCTTCGGCTCGATGGACGGTGCTTCGAAATTCGTGCGCGGCGACGCAATCGCCGGCCTTATCATTACGGCGGTCAACGTCTTCGGCGGCATCATCATCGGCGTGACGCGTCACGAGATGGATCTCGCGCATGCGGCGGATGTGTTCGTGCGCCTCTCGGTCGGTGACGGCCTCGTGACGCAGATCCCTGCGCTCATCATCTCGCTTGCTGCCGGTCTCCTTGTTTCCAAGGGCGGCACGCGCGGATCGGCCGAAATGGCCGTGTTCTCGCAGCTCGGCAACTATCCGCGCGCGCTCGCGGTCGCCGGCACCGTTTTGCTCGCGCTTGCTGTTGCACCGGGCTTGCCGTTCCTGCCTTTCGCTCTGCTTGCAGGCGGAATGATTTTCGTCGCCGTGTCGATCCCGAAGAAGCTCGCTCAGGCCAAGGCGGCAGAAGAAGCCGTCAAAAAGGAAGCGGAGCGGCTTTCCAAGGAAGAGGCGCGTCAGTCCGTCAAGGAGCAGCTCAAGACGGCCGAGATCGAAATTGCGCTTGGCAAGCAGCTCTCGACCTCGCTTCTCGCGTCGCAAGGCGAGCTGGCGCATCGCGTGGGACGTATGCGTCGTGCATTCGCGAAGCAATACGGGTTCGTCGTGCCGGAAATCCGTATCACCGACGACCTAACGATCCCGAGCAAGACGTATCAGATCAAGATCCACGGAACCGTAGTTGCGTCCGAGGAGCTGAGGATCGGCGACGTGCTCGTCATTACCGGCGACGGGCCGGTGCCGGACGTTCCAGGTGACGAGGCGCGCGAGCCGGCCTTTGGCATGAAGGCGTTCTGGGTCTCGGAGATGTTTGCCAATACGGTGAAGCGCGAAGGCTTCAATCCGGTGGACCCGATGTCCGTGATGCTCACGCATCTGCGCGAGGTCATCCGCGGAAACCTGTCGCAGCTCCTGTCGTACAAGGATATGCGCTCGCTCATCGATCGACTGGAGCCTGAGTATCGCCGGCTCGTCGACGAGATAATTCCATCTCAGCTTTCGTACTCTGGGCTGCAGGCCGTTCTCAAGCTCCTGCTCGCCGAGCGAATCTCGATACGCAATCTCCATCTCATTCTGGAGAGCATTGCGGAGATCGCGCCTCACGTGCGCAGGGCGGAGCAACTCGCGGAGCACGTGCGCATGCGGATGGCGCAGCAAATCTGCGGCGACCTGTCCGACGCAGGTGTGCTCAAGGTTCTGCGGCTCGGGAACCGCTGGGATCTTGCCTTCCATCAGAGCCTTAAGCGCGATGCGAAAGGCGAGGTGGTAGAGTTCGATATCGATCCGCGACTCATCGAACAATTCGGCGCAGAAGCCTCGAAAATTATTCGTGGGCATCTGGATCAGGGCCATCAGTTTGTGCTTGTCTCGGCCCCCGACGCGCGCCCCTATGTCCGCATGGTCACAGAGCGCCTCTTCCCGACACTTCCGGTGCTTTCGCATCTCGAAATCGCGCGCGGCGTGCAAGTCAAGGCACTGGGTACGATCTCGTGACGACGATCACGGCAGGAACGGTGTTGCTAACCTTCCTGGTGTTCTGTCGGATCGGGGGCTGCCTGATGATTATGCCGGGCTTCGGAAGCCCGCGCATTCCGACGCAAGTCCGCGTGTATTTGGCCGTTTCGGTTACGCTCGCGCTCGCTCCTCTCCTTGTCCCCCAGGTTCAGGGTGATCTCGGCAAGGCCACGCCCATCAACATTGGACAGCTCATCCTGTCGGAGACGCTGGTTGGCGCCTCGATCGGGATCATGGCGCGAATCTTCTTTCTGGCTCTGCAGTTCATGGGGACGGCTGTCGCGATGCTGATCGGCTTCAGCGGTATGGCGGACGCGCCGATCGAAGAAGGGGAGCCTGCGCCCGCCATTGCTAACATTCTCACTTTGACGGCGACGGTGCTCCTGTTCACGACGGGCCTGCACGTCGAGGTGATGCGCGCTCTCGTGGCATCCTATTCCGTGATCTCGGTGACGGATCTCTTCGATCCGCGTTTCGCACTGGCGAAGGTTACGGATTCGGCGTCGGATAGCTTTATCCTGATCGCGCAGCTTACCGGGCCGTTTCTTGCGTTCTCGCTGATCATCAACTTTCTGTTCGGCATCATGAATAAGATGACGCCGCTCATTCCGGTTTATTTTATCTCGGCGCCGTTTGTTCTCGCGGGCGGTCTGCTGTTGCTCTATTTCACGTTCAGCGAGGCGTTGACACTCTTCATCACGGGCTTCCAGACCTTTCTTGCGAACGGGTGAGGTCACATGCGAGATCGCGTCAAAAGCCTCAAGCGTATCGTTGATGTACAACGTCACCTCCACAGCATGGAGGAGATCAAGTACGCGCGGCTGCAGCAGGAGTTGACCCGGTGTCAGAGCGAGCAGTCGTCGCTGACGGATGCCCTCTCGGGGGAGGGCGCGCTGCACGGACTATTCACGGACATGACCGTCCGGCGACTCAAATCGCTCCAGCAGGAGGAAGCGAGGCTCAAGCCCGCCGCCGAAGCGCAGGCTCGCGTTCTTCTCGAACACGGCGGGCGCCTGCGCAATTCGGAGAGACTGACCGAGGAGCTCGACGCGGAGCTTCGGCGCGTCGAGGAGCGCGAGGAATTGGAGCGCCTTCTTGAAGCTGGCTTCGCTCAGAAAGGCGCAAGCTCCAAGCAAGACCGATGAGTCATGGTGGCCGCAAGGGATGTCCCTGCGGGAGGCCTAGATTTGGCCGCAGATCTCACAATCCGTCCGATTTCGGAGACGCAAGCCGCCGTTGAGAGCGCGCTCGCCTCGCGCGCTGGCACGGTCAAAAAAACACCCGACGCAGCCCAGAAATTCGAGGCGTTTGTCTTGCAATCCTTCATTCAGGACATGATGCCCAAGTCTGCTGAGGGGGTCTTCGGATCCGGCATTTCGGGCGACTTTTGGAAATCGATGATGTCGGAGAAGATCGCCGAGCAGGTCGCGGAGCGCGGTAGCTTGGGTATCGCCGACTACGTGCGTGAGGGGCATATCCCGCCCGTGCGTCCGGGCGGGTTCACCTCGGTCGACGTCATGCAGCACCTCTCTGGCTTGAACGGAGCTATCGGGGCGCAAACCGGCATCGAGCCAAATTCCGGAGAGTAAGTCATGTTGCAGCGCTACAATCAGCCCCAACCGATGCCGCCCGTGGGCGCAAGTCCTGCAGCTCTCAACGCTCAGTCCCCGGCGGCCGCCCGTGTGGCGGCGAACGTGCCTATGCTCGACGTTTCGATCCAACGTCTCGAGGAACTCATCGAGATCGAAACATCCGCGCTTAGGGAACACAAGGCCATCAATCTCAAAGAATTCAACGACCGCAAGAGCCAAGCCCTGCTCGAACTCACGCGTTCGTTGCGTTCTTTGCAGGGCACCGGACCCAATCCCGCACTTGCCGAACGCGTCGCCGCGCTCAAGACAAGGCTGGCGATCAATCAGGCCATGCTGAAGATTCATCTTGAGGCGGTGCGGGAAATTGCTACGTCGCTTTCGGATGCGATCCGGCATTCGGATTCAGACGGGACATACACGCAAGCCATCTCTGCAGTTGCGAAACGTCCATGATGAAGCTTCTCGCCACAGGCATTTGGGCGTCGATCATGACGCTCGGAGCGACCTTCGGCGTGCTCCAGTGGCAGAAGAGCCAGACGCCTGGCCAGGCTGTAGAGGGAAGCAAGAAACTCGAAGAGCTGCGCACCAAGGCCATCAACGTGCCCATTATCGGCGAGGGCACCATACAGGGCTATATGGTGGCGCAGTTCGTATTTTCTGTTGATTCGAATGTTCTCAAGGAGCTTCCCATCAGTCCGGAGGTCTACGTCCTCGATGAGGCGTTCAAGACCATCTACGCCGGGGAGCAGGTCAATTTTCAGAACATGAAGAAGCAGGACCTGCCCGAACTTGCCAAGAAGCTTGGCGAGAACGTCAATAAGCGGCTTGGCGTGGACATGGTCCAGGATGTGCTGATCGAACAGCTTTCCTATATTCCCAAGAAGGACGTCCGCGGGCCGCCAAAGTATTAGCAGCGGCGGACTTCATCCGATCAGCCTCTGAGAGGGGCCGGCGGCTGCCCCTTCTGGCCGTCCTCCTTGTTGTCGGAGAGCGCACGCGCAACGTCCTGGAACGGATCGGCGCTCGGCGGATCGCTCAGCGATTGCTTCATGACTTCGTAGAGTTTCGGGACCACATTGATCGCCTTGTCGAGCTCGGCGTCGGCGCCCTTCTGGTATCCGCCCATCAGGCGCAGGTCGCGCGTATCCTCGAAGTGCGCGATCATCGCACGCAGCATCATCACAAGCTTCCTTTGGTCCGCCGACCAGACCGTGTTCGCAAGACGCGAGACGGATGTGAGCACATTCACGGCTGGATACCGGCCCTGATCCGCGATTTTGCGATCCAGGACGATATGTCCGTCGAGTGTGCCTCGGATGCTATCGGCGATCGGATCGTTGTGATCGTCGCCATCGACGAGAACGGAGAAAACGCCGGTGATCGATCCTGTGCCTTCGGCGCCGGGACCCGCACGCTCCAGGAGCTTTGGCAGCTCGCTGAAGACGGACGGTGTGTATCCACGGGCGACGGGGGCTTCGCCGGCCGCGAGTGCGACTTCTCGGGTCGCGTGCGCGAAGCGCGTGACGGAATCGACGATAAGAAGGACGCTGTCGCCGGCGTCACGGAACGATTCGGCGATGGCGAGCGCAGTTTTGGGCGCCAAGCGGCGCATCATCGGGCTTTCATCGCCGGTCGAGACCACGGTCACTGCACGGCTGCGGTTTTGCGCTAGGGCGTCTTCGAGGAACTCGCGGACTTCTCGGCCGCGTTCGCCGACAAGAGCCAGAACGACGGTATCGAATCCACGCGATCGCGCCAGCATCGAGAGCAACGTGGATTTGCCGACGCCGGATCCGGCAAAAATGCCGATGCGCTGTCCTGCGCAGAGAGGTGTGAACAGATCCATGACACGCACGCCGGATTTCAGCGGTGCGCGTACGCGTTGGCGGTTCATGGCAGAGGGTGGCTCTGCGTCAAACGGATAGGAATGATCGCCTTCGCGGAGTGGCCCTTCTCCATCGATCGGTGCGCCAAGCGCGTTCAGCACGCGCCCCTTCCAAGACGTGTGGGGACGCAGGCTCAGGTTGCCGTGCTGCCAGGCGATCTCCCCAGGCCCAATCTTGAGGTTGGCGTCAAAGGGTTTGACGGTGGCTTCGTTCTCGTCAATGCGAACGACTTCGCCAAACTGCGCCGCGGTGCCCGACGCGAAGCTGATGCAGTCCCCGAGCTTCAAATGACGGGAAAGGCCTGACACCTGCACGTACGCTGGAGTCACGTTGGTGACGGTTCCGCCAATGCGAATAATTGGACGGGCGGCAGAAGCCGCAGCAATGCGCTGTTCCAAGATATCGAGAGCAGTCGGTTGCCGGGCTTGGGGGGGAGACTCAGAGGTATTGTCCAGGGCGATTTCCGGCATGGGCACTTCTCAGAAAGATTGACAGGCCGGCTCGGCGTCAGCTCGTTTCGCCGAGTGTCTTGATGGCATTGCCCAGCGTCTGCTCGGCCTGGGTGATAGAGTTGCTGACCGAGTCGAACGACCGCTGGATCTGGATCAGGCGAGAGATCTCGGACACAGGATTGACGTTTGCCTGCTCCATGAAGCCCTGCATAATGCCCACTCTATTGAAATCCAGAGCGGGCTCAGCGGCCATATCGGGAATGACGCCCGAGTTCTCGAACCGGGTCAGGTTTGCCTGCTCCGGGATCGTGAAAAGGCCCAAGGCACCACGCTGCACACCCCCCTGTGTCAGGGTTCCGTCTCGGGCAATTCCAGGCGTGCCGCCGGTCGGGTCGAGCTGGATGGGTGCGCCACCGACATCGAGGATCTGATATCCGGTGAGCGTGCGGAGCTCGCCTTCGGGTGTCATCGTCATGCGGCCGTCGCGTGTGTAAGCGCGCCCGTTTGGACCCTGGATGGAAAGCCAGGCGTCGCCTGTCACTGCGACGTCGAGTGGATTTTCAGTGCGAATGAGGTCGCCGGCCTGACGCGAAATGAATGTGCTGCCACCCGATACGAAAGCTGTCGGCGCGTCAGTCTTCTGGGAGATGAGCTCCTCGAACTTGATTTCCTCAGCCCGAAAGCCGGCCGTGTTCACGTTGGCCACGTTGTGGGCGAGAGTTTCCATGCGGCGCATCAGCGCCATCTGTCCGGAGAGTGAGACGTACAAGCTGGGCTGCATCAGCGGACTCCGGAAAACTGAGCCCCGAGGGCGATCATCGAGGTGGCTGCGCCGGGGGGACGGCAGTAAAGCTGCTCGTGTGCAGGAGGTATTGGTGTCGTGAGCACGATATTTCGGGCCTCGCGCGTGTCTCGGGCCATAGTGTGGGTAAAGCGCCTTGTCTCAAGCTGACGTCACTTCGTGCTGCAACTAGATGTTCGCGCTTGGTGGATGGGGGCGTGCGAGAATACCACGGTTTGCGCTCATGTCCGCCGCTAGAGGCCGAGATCAGGCTCGCACAAGGACCTCGCCATTAGGGTTTTGAGAACAACACTAAAAGCGAGGGTGGCTCGTGACGATTATCCTTGGCCTTGTCGTCATGCTTGGCTGCATGCTCGGTGGCTTCATGGCCATGGGCGGGCATGTTGAGGTTCTGTGGCAGCCCTGGGAATTCGTCATCATTCTCGGCACGTCGCTCGGCACGTTCATCGTTGCCAACCCGATGAAGGTGATCAAGGACGCCGGCAAAGGCCTCGGCGAGGCTTTCGGCAACGCGGCACCGTCGGGCCGGCAGTACCTCGATGTGATGGGGCTTCTCTATTCCCTCATGCGTGAGCTGCGCAGCAAGCCGCGCAACGAGGTGGAGAAGCACATCGACGCGCCGCAAGAATCGCCGATCTTCCAGAAATTCTCTTCGGTGATGAAGAACAAGGATCTCACTGTTTTCATCTGCGACTACTGCCGCCTCATCATCATAGGCAACGCGCGGACGCATGAGGTCGAGGCGCTGATGGACGAGGAAATTCAGACGCTGCGTGCCGACAAGCTCAAGGCTTATCAGGCGCTTTCGAACGTAGCAGACGGCCTTCCGGCCATCGGTATCATCGCTGCGGTTCTCGGTGTCGTCAAAGCCATGGGTGCGATCTCCGAGCCGCCTGAAGTTCTCGGCCACCTCATCGGTGCAGCTCTCGTCGGCACCTTTGCCGGCATCTTCTTCTCGTACGGCGTGTTCGGTCCGATTGCGACGAAGGTGAAGTCCGGCCGTGAGAAGCAGATGCGCCTCTATATCGTGGCCAAGCAGACGCTGCTCGCGTTCATGAACGGTGCCATGCCGCAGGTCGCCGTCGAGTATGGCCGCAAAACCATCTCCGCTTACGAGCGTCCGACCATCGACGAGGTCGAGGCCGAGACGGTCGGTGGCGGTGGTGGAGACGCGAAGCAGGCCGCATAACCGCGAAACGGTTGAGGCGCGAACAGCAAGAACGGATTCAGGTAGACCGCAATGAGCCAAGAAGATTTCCGCCCCGCCGCAGCAGAGCTGCAGTCCATCGGCGATATGCCACAGGGTGATCCCGTCGTCGCGGGCGGGCAGAAGCCGCGTCATCTCGAAACTGTTCTGCAGATTCCGGTTTCGGTGAAGATCGTGCTGGGCTCTGCAACCATGCCGGTCGCAAGCGTTCTGAAGCTGGGGCGCGGCGCGGTCGTGCCACTCGATCGCAAAGTCGGCGAGCCGGTGGACGTGGTCGTCAACGGCCGTGTCATCGCACGCGGCGAAGTGGTCGTTCTCGACGAGGACAGCTCTCGCTTTGGCGTGTCGCTCACGGAAGTGATCGGCAGCTCGGCGCCCAATCGCGTCGCCTAGCGCGAACCAGAATTTTCCGAAAGCTGCTGCTTCTCTCTATCCTTTCGAGCAGGTTTCTAACTGATGTCAGAGAAGCCCGACCAAGAGAGTAAAACAGAAGAAGCAACAGAGAAAAAGATTCGCGACTCGCTCGACAAGGGCCAGGTCCCTCACTCGCGCGAAGCGACGACTCTGGCGTCGATGCTCGCCATTCTGATTGCGGTGGTTTTCCTCCTCACGGACAACGTCGTGAAGCTCCGGTTCTCGCTCGAGAGCTTCATCGACCATCCCGGAAGCTTCAACATCGGCACTGGCGCTGACGCGTCCGCGATCCTCTTTGTTGTCGCAATCGAGATGGCCAAGGTCGTTGGACCTGTGCTGCTTGTTCTTGCTATTGCCGGCGTCGCGGCCTCATTCCTGCAGAATCAACCGCAATTTGTCGTCGACCGCATCGAGCCGAAGCTCGAACGCATTTCGATCGCGCGAGGATGGAGCCGAATTTTCGGTGTGCAGGGCCAGGTCGAATTTCTGAAGAGTTTGTTCAAGCTCTCGATCGTGACCATCGCTGGCTATATCGCGCTTGGAAAGTCTTATCGCGAGTTCTTCAACGCCCTCTTCATGGAGCCCGCGGCGCTTCCGGGGCTGATGCAGGACCTCAGCATTCAGTTCCTGTCGGCTATTGTTGTTGCGACTGCCGTTCTCGTCGGCGCCGACCTCGCGTGGTCACGTTTCTCCTGGCGCAAGGAACTGCGCATGACCAAGCAGGAGGTCAAGGATGAGCATAAGCAGGTCGAAGGCGATCCGCTGATCAAGATGCGGCTCAGGTCCTTGCAGAGAGACCGCTCGCGCCGCCGTATGATCGCTTCGGTGCCCAAAGCGACTCTCATCGTCGCGAATCCCACGCACTATTCCGTCGCATTGCGTTATGTGCGGGAAGAAGGTGGCGCGCCAATCGTTGTTGCTAAAGGTAAGGATCTTATCGCACTGAAGATCCGGTTTATCGGCGAGCAGAACGGGATTCCGATTTACGAAGATCGCGCTCTTGCACGCTCGCTCTACGCAAGCGTCGAGGTGGATAAGATGATTCCGCCGGAGTTCTACAAGGCCGTCGCCGGCGTCATCCTGTTCCTCGCTCAGCGAGGACAGCAGGCACGCCCGGCCGTGTGAGGATCGAAATATGCTGAAGCAGGGCAACGACTATTCGCGTGAACGCGAGAAGGCGCTGGCAGAAGGCATGAGGGATGTCGCCTCGGAATTGAGGTTGATCGATCCAGCAGATTTCATCGCTTTCATCCGAACGGAGCAATTCGGAAACATCCGCAATCTCGTCAATTCGTCGACCGAAATGTTCTTCAAGCCGGGAACGGTCACGTTCGGTCTTTCCGGCGAGGTCGAGCTGCCGTGGGGCTGTGCGCCCTGCATTTCGCTCGACATGGAGTTTCATCATCTCAACGTATCGGCGTACTTCCGGCTCGTGCTTCAATCGTTACAAGCCGGGATTGAGATCAGCTATGTGTCGTTCGAGGGTGGCTCGAACGATCCGGACCGCAACACGATGCGCCTCATCGAAGCCATCGAAGATGCTCGGATCGCGCCGGTTTCCAAGCGGCGGCGGCCGACGCAGGAAGGTATCGAGGCGCGCAGCTAAGCGCGCCTACCTTCCCTACTGGAGCTTGAACTCCGCGCCGATCAGCTTCAATTCGCGCGGTTTGATCAGCCCCGCATGTGCGACGAGCACTTGATGCAGCCTGCCTTCAAGATTGCGCGACCAGAAATCCAGGAAGCTTTTCAGTTTCGGAAAGCGTGGGTGGAGATCGTAGTCCTGCCAGATGTAGCTCTGCATCAGCGACGGATGGTCGGGTAGGCGGTAGATGATCTCTGCGGTCGTCAAACTGTAGCCCGCAAGCATGCGGACAAAGTCATTGTCGGCGGTGCTCAAGGTCGGCTCCCGGGGTTGCCAGGTTCACGACTCTAGTGTAGCAAAAACCGCGAAATCTTCAATATTTTCTATTTATAACAGACTATTAGCAGCAATTGCGACGAGCTGCTAACAGTCTGCCTGGAGGTTTGGCAGCGGCTCTGCAAAACTGCTCGAAAGGCAATCGGACACGCTTCATGCTCGCCGCAGCGCTGACCAGTTTCACGACGTTCTTCGCGACGATCGGACCGCTTGAAGCCGCGGTGCTGTTCGCGACGCTCACTCCCGCAACCTCTCAGGCTGAGCGGCGGCGAATCGCTGTGCGAGCGACAGCAATTGCGAGCGCGATTCTCGGCGCGTCGACGCTTGCCGGCGGTCCTTTGCTGAAGCAACTCGGTGTCTCCATTCCCGCACTGCAGACCGCGGGTGGCGTCATCTTGCTCGTCATTGCACTCGACATGGTGTTCGCCAGGCCCTCGAGCGCGTTCAAGCTCACGCCGTCCGAGGGGGCAGAGGCGCAACGCAAAGACGATCTCGCCGTGTTTCCTCTGGCCACTCCCTTGCTGGCCGGTCCGGGCGCGATGAGTGCGGGCATTCTGCTGGCCGCCAATGCGCATGGCAACGCGACTGAGCTGGCGATCACGGTTGCGGCTCTCACTGCCGTCATGGTGCTTACGCTCGTCTTGCTGCTGCTCGCGCATCGCCTGGCTGGGTTTATCGGGGTGACGGCACAACGCGTGCTGATGCGTGTCTTCGGCATCCTATTGGCCGCCATCGCCGTGCAGGCGTTGTTCGACGGCATCGGGGCGAGTGGACTGATGTTACCGCACGCGTGAATGCGCCTAGAGCGCACGCGTTAACACTTTCATCGAACGAACGTTTTCTGCTCCGCTCCGCGGTGCCTGACGGGCCAATCACAAGCTTCGGACAAGATTAAAGACCTACAACCGTTGGAGGCTCAGGCGAGGCGTGCGCTTCCAATGGATCCCATCAATTTCTTTACGATCGCCTCTCAGCAGAACCGTTGGCTTTCGGTTCGCCAGTCGGTGGTCGCCCAGAACGTCGCGAACGCGAATACACCCGGATACAAGGCACTCGACGTAAAGCCGTTCGAGGCCGTGCTCGATTCGGCCGGTATCGAAATGCGCAAGACGCAAACGAACCATATGGATCCGTCGGGTGGTGTTCGTGGTGACACGGATACCGAAGAACAGGCCAAGTGGCAGATTGTGCATTCGGAAAACAGCGTCAGCCTTGAAGAGCAGATGCTCAAGGCGGGTGAGGTTGCGGGTGCCTATGCCCGTAACACCGGCGTCATGAAGACTTTCCATCGCATGCTTTTAGCATCCGCACGGGGGTAGCGCATGGCTGATCCGATGCAGGTTGCGATCAAGGTGGCGGCCTCGGGGCTCGAGGCGCAGTCGCGCCGCATGCTCATTACCTCTGAAAACCTGGCCAACGCCTCGTCGACCGGCAACACGCCGGGGGCCTCGCCCTATGCGCGCAAGACCGTCAGCTTCGAATCGGCGCTGGACGACGCGTCCGGCGCGAGGCTCGTTCAGGTCGACCGCGTCGATACGGACAAGCGCCCGTTTCGCGTCGAACACAATCCCGGCCATCCGGCGGCCGACGAGAACGGCAACGTGAAAATGCCCAATGTCGACATGCTCGTCGAGCTGGCGGACATGCGGGAATCGAACCGCTCCTACGAAGCGAACCTGCAAGTCGTGAAGCAGGCCCGTTCGATGATCTCGATGACCATTGATCTTCTCAGGAGCTCATGATGCTGGACGGCGTCGGCAAGCTTTCTCCATCGACCCTCGGCGGTTCGTACGGTCTCGGCGGTACGACCGGCGCGGCCGGCCTTACACAGCCGACCCCTGTCACGAGCATTCCCAATCCGGTCAAGACGGAGCCGTTGCCGACGGACTTCGGTGCGGTGCTTGGTCAAATGACGTTGGAAGCGATCAGCACCCTCAAGACGGGCGAGCAAACCGCGATTGCGGGTGTGCGCGGTCAGGCGACGACTCAACAAGTGGTGGAGGCCGTAATGGCTTCCGAGCAGACACTGCAGACCGGCATCGCCATCCGCGACAAGGTCGTTTCCGCTTATCTCGAAATTAGCCGAATGACCATCTAACGGCACCAGTCAGGGCAGGTCCATGAGAGCGCTTTCTATCGCTGCGACGGGTATGAACGCGCAGCAAACAAACCTGGAAGTGATCGCGAACAACATCGCGAACATCAACACAACCGGGTACAAGCGGCAGCGCGCAGAGTTCACCGACCTGCTGTATCAGGCCGAGCGTGCACTCGGTGCACCGGCGCGAGGCGGTGGCGCCAACGTGCCGGAAGGCGCTTATGTCGGTCTCGGCGTGCGGACTGCCGCAATTCGCGACCTCCATCAGCAGGGCTCGCTCGCGCAGACCAACAACAAGCTGGACGTCGCAATCAACGGGCGCGGCTGGTTCCAGATCACGGGTGCAGACGGCGAGACGTTCTATACGCGCGACGGCGCCTTGAACAAGAATGACCAGGGCCAGATCGTGACACTCGACGGTCTCGAGGTGCAGCCCGCGATGACGGTTCCGATCGATGCGACGGACATCACGATCAACGAGACCGGCGAGGTTTACGTCACAATACCGGGGCAGGCTCAGCCGCAGCTTCTCGGCCAGCTGACGCTTGCGAATTTCGTCAACGACGCCGGCCTCGAGCCGATGGGTGGAAATCTTTTCCGGCAGACGGAATCGTCCGGTGATCCCGTGACCGGTGTTCCGGGCGATGTCGGTTTCGGGAAAATCCACCAAGGCTATCTCGAGAACTCGAACGTGGATGCGGTGAAGGAAATCACGCAGCTGATCGCCGCTCAGCGCGCATACGAGATGAACTCGAAAGTCATTCAGACCGTCGATGCGATGTACGGCACGGTCGCGAACAACATGCGGTAAGGCCAGCGAGTGGTGATGCAGATGGTGCAGCGATTGAAGCTCGTCACGTCCGGAACTCCTGGCATTCTCGCTTCGTGGGCGCGTGGGCTGCTCTGTGTCTGCGCGGTTGTCTTTTCTCTCCCATTGCGTCCGGCGCTGGCGCTCGATCTGGTGTTGCCCGTTCCGCGCGCAACCGTGTATCCGGGCAATGTCATCACCGAAGATATGCTCGTCGACCGCGCTTTCCGCGATTCGGACAATACAGGTGCGGGTTACGTGGCGACGCGCGAGTCTGTTGTCGGCAAAGTGGCGCGTCAAACGCTGCTGCCGAACACGCCGATCGCGCTGGGTGGCATTCGCGATCCGTTCACCGTGCAGCAGGGTCAGCCGACCGTCGTCATTTTCCAGTCCGGCGGGCTCATTATTTCCGGAACCGCTACGTCGTTGCAGTCGGGATCTGCCGGGCAGGTGATCAGTTTGCGTAACGTCGATAGCGGAATGACAATCCGCGGCGTCGTGCAGTCCAATGGTACGGTTCGGGTGGGGACGCCATGAGCCGGGCCCTGGCGCTTGCCCTCGTCTTCGTTCTCTCGACCTTGCCGGCGCTGGCGGGCGGAAGCGCGGGTGTCCGGATCAAGGACATAACGGCCGTGCAGGGCGTGCGCGCCAACCAGTTGATCGGGTACGGTCTCGTCGTCGGTCTCAACGGAACAGGCGACAGTCTTAGAAACTCGCCGTTTACGGCCCAATCGCTGCAGTCAATGCTCGATACGATGGGCGTGAACATCCGCAATGCAAATTCGCGCACGAAGAACATCGCGGCCGTGGTGGTCACGGCCGATTTGCCGCCGTTCGCGGGGGCAGGTTCGCGCGTCGATGTGACGGTGTCGTCGCTCGGTGACGCTTCCTCTCTTGCGGGCGGCTCTCTGGTCATGACGCCGCTCTCGGGCGCTGACGGCGCCATCTATGCGGTGGCGCAAGGTCCGATTGCCGTCAGCGGTTATTCCGCGCAAGGACAGGCAGAGTCGGTCACTCAGAACGTTCCGACGACCGGCCGGATTCCAAACGGTGCTCTTGTCGAGCGTCAGGTCGCGGGCGCGCTCGATGATGAAGGAGCTCTCGTTCTCGAGTTGCGCAATCCCGACTTTTCGACCGCAGTGCGCATCGCCGACACGATCAACTCCTATTCGCAGCAGCGTTTCGGCCGTCGCGTGGCTCGGGAGCAGGATTTGCGCACCGTACTTCTGGATCGTCCGCCCAATATGGGTGCGGCGCGTTTCCTCGCAGAGCTCGGCGAACTCGTCACGGAAGCCGATGGCCCGGCCAAAGTTGTCATTGATGAGCGCACCGGCACCGTTGTCATTGGACGCGATGTCCAAATCAACACAGTTGCAGTCTCGCACGGCAATCTGACGGTCCGCATTACCGAAAGTGCAAAGGTTTCTCAGCCTGAGCCGTTTTCGGATGGCGAGACGGTCGTCGTTCCGGAGAGCTTCGTCTCCGTCAATGAGGAAGGTGCAAACCTTGCCATCATGGGCGGCACCAATCTCGAGACGCTGGTGCGCGGTCTCAACATGATGGGGCTCAAACCCACGGGAATCATCGCAATTCTTCAGGCCATCAAGACGTCCGGCGCCCTTCAGGCGGAACTGGTGGTGCAATGAAGATCGAGAGCGCGCAGCCATTCCGGTCGGCCAAAGGGGAGAACGCTCGTTGCGCTCTGACGTTCACGCTCGCGCTTCTTTTTGTTGGAGCGCTTGCCTCCAATTTCCCATCTCCGGCCGCTGCCCAACAGGGTTGGGCGCCAACCGTCGCGACCTCGCCAGGGCGGACATTCGATACGCCTGATCCGTTCCAAACCGGTGCGGTTCAGGTGCCCCCGGCCATCGATCCGAACATGTTCCCTGCACCGCGAAACGCGCCCCAAATGCGGCCGCAGCCGCAGCCGCAGAAGGTATGGTCGCCCATCGTGACGGGGGCGATCCCGGATCCGCGCGATCGGGATCGAGCGCCTGTGACCGGCGCGACGCGGCCTCGCACGATCCCGGGCCAGCCAGCAGGTGCGGGCGAAGTGCGGCAAACTCCTCTCAAGGTTCTGGCAGCCGGCGATCAGGCGGCCGCTCCTGCGGCGCCTGCCGCCAAGGTTGCGCCGACTGCTCCGACAAGCGCAGGGGCTGAGGGCGCTGCGACGCCGGCGACCGAAACCATCTTCAAGAAGCCGGGGCCGCTCGATGCGCCGCCGCCCAACGCGAACGGTGCGCAGCAGTATTGCTTCAACACCGTCGACACCGCGGCAGATGCCCGTTTCGCCTGGCAGGCAAAGAAAATCCGCGACATGGAGGCTGAGCTCGACAAGAGGGCACGGCAACTCGAGGCGAAGACGGAAGAATACAAGTCGTGGCTCGCGCGCCGCGACGAGTTTGCACGTAAGGCTCACGAAAAGCTCGTGGGGTTCTATTCGCGCATGCGGCCTGATGCGGCGGCGGCGCAATTGGCAACTGTCGACGAAGAAATGGCGGCAGCTGTCGTGACCAAGCTCGAGACGAAAGTGGCAAGCCAGATCATGGGCGAAATGGAACCCGAGCGGGCGGCCAAGATCGCCACCATCATCTCGGGTGCCGCAAAGATTCCGCCGTCGCGAAAGCCGCCCGCTGCCGCGCCGCCTGAAAACAAGCCGCCGGATTTGTCCGGCGCAGGGGTTCCTGCCGGGGCTCCGCGATCATGACGAGGTGGACCATGACGACATACGGTCCGTGGCTCAAGCCGGTGCTCCTCAGGGTGCCGGCCCTCATCGTGTTTGCGGTCGCGGCTGCCGCAGGTGGATGCGCGACGAACCCTGCCGATATCGGCCGTGCGCCAGCCCTCAGCGCTGTCGGTTCAGGATTGCTTGCCGATCGCGTGCCGTTGCCAGCGGAGCCGTCGCCACAGCCCACTTATCGGCCGGGTAATTCAATCTGGCAGGATGCGAGCGCGGATCTCTTCAAAGATCCTCGAGCGCGGAAAATCGGCGACGTCGTCACCGTCAAGATCTCAATCAAGGATAAGGCGACGCTCGACAACAACTCGAAGCGCTCGCGCGACGCGACGACAAAGCTCAAGCCCAAGCTTGGGTATGACTTCACTACGACGGGCGGACTCGCTCACAGTGGCGACCTTTCGGTCGACGTGGAGGCGGATGCCGAGACCTCGACCGACAGCAAGGGTGGCATCACGCGTTCGGAGAAAATCGAGCTCCTGATTGCGGCTGTTGTGACGGGCGTGCTGCCTAACGGCAACCTCATCATCAGCGGTAGCCAGGAAGTGCGCGTGAACTTCGAGGTTCGCGAGCTCAGCGTCGCGGGCATCGTCAGGCCGCGCGATATCTCGACAGAGAACGAGATCTCCTATGACAAGGTCGCTGAGGCTCGCATCTCGTACGGCGGCCGCGGCAGGATCACGGAAGTGCAACAACCTGCCGTTGGCCAGCAGTTGTTCGATCTCCTGACGCCCTTCTAGGGGAGCTGGGTTTGGCAAAAAAAGACGCGAGCGCGGGCAAGAAGGGCAAAGGTGGGCTGGTCGGGCTTATCCTTGTGACTTTGCTTGCGCTCGGCTTCGGCGCCGGCTTCGGCTTTTTCCTCGACGGGCAAATGAAGGGGACCGCCGAAGATAAGGCTCCGGCAAAAGTTGAGGAACTTCCTGAAAAAATAGGTGCAAAAGCAACCTTAGGTCCTGGGGCCAAGCTTGTGACGATGGCCCCTATCGTTGCGAATCTGGCAGAACCCAAGGATGCGTGGATCCGGATTGAGGCTTCGGTCGTGATCGAAGGGCTCGATGGGGGTGGGGACGTCTTGGCCGCGCAGCTTGCGGAGGACTTCGTCGCCTACCTACGGACCGCGACCCTCGTGCAGTTCCAGGGCCCTAGCGGGTTCCAGAATTTGCGCGAAGATTTCAAGGACCGGGCGACGATCCGCGATCGCGAGCACATCAAGGACGTGGTCATTCACGGGGTCATTATCGAATGAAGCGGCTTGCCGTGCTGACGTTGCTAATGCTGCTCATCGTTCCTGGAGCAGCACTGGCACAGGCACAGGGGCTCAATTTCGAAGGGCTCCTTCCGTCCGGCGAGCAGACCGTTACCGGACGTATGGTGCAGCTGGTGGTGCTCATCACCATGCTGTCCGTTGCCCCCGGTCTGCTGATGATGGTGACCTGCTTCACCCGGTTCGTAATCGTCCTGTCGCTGTTGCGTGCCGGGCTTGGCCTGCAAACGACGCCCGCCAACATGATTTTGGTCAGTCTGGCGCTGTTCATGACGTTCTACGTCATGGCTCCGACCTTCGACCGGGCCTGGCAGAACGGGCTCAAGCCGTTCGTCGAGAACAAGATCACCGAACAGGAAGCCTATGTGCAGATCACTCAGCCCCTGCGCGAGTTCATGCGCGCGAACGTCAGGGCGAAGGACCTGGAACTCTTTCAGGATCTCGCTCAGGAGCGGTTTGGGGCCAACCCCGATGATTCAGAGGTCGAGCTTCGCGTTCTGATCCCAGCCTTCATGATTTCGGAGCTGAGGCGTGGCTTCGAGATGGGATTCCTCGT
Source organism: Hyphomicrobium sp. (assembly GCF_036262015.1). Lineage (GTDB taxonomy): Bacteria > Pseudomonadota > Alphaproteobacteria > Rhizobiales > Hyphomicrobiaceae > Hyphomicrobium_C. Next base: position 468,791 of record NZ_DATAJR010000008.1, read on the forward strand.
CGTGCTGCCGTTTCTCGTTATCGATCTCATCGTCGCGACGCTCACCATGTCGATGGGCATGATGATGCTTCCGCCAACAGTCATGAGTTTGCCGTTCAAGGTGCTGTTTTTCGTTCTGATCGACGGCTGGAATCTGCTGATTGGCGGCCTCGTCCGATCGTTTCCCTGACGGAACGGACGTATTTTACCTATGGGCTAAAGCCCCCATTAACTGGGGCTCAATATATCATCGGTATACCTTGGTTAGTGGCAGGTTGGGTTCGGGGGGTCGACTACCCTAAGCACGATGCCGCGAAAGGCCGTTGTCTCCGGCCTCTGTAGCGTAGCGTAAAAGGTAGAGTAGTATAATGAGTAGCATCAACACGAACATCGCGGCCATGACCGCGTTGCAGGCGCTTCGGACCACGAACAGCGACCTGCTCTCGACGCAGAATCGCATTTCCACCGGTCTTCGCGTCGCCAATGCCTCTGACAACGCCGCTTACTGGTCGATTGCGACCACGATGCGTTCGGACCGCCAAGCTCTCTCTACTGTTTCTGACGCACTCGGTCTCGGCAGTGCGACTGTCGATATCGCTTCGAAAGCCCTCGATACCTCGATCAAGGTCGCCAGCGACATCAAGGCCAAACTCGTTGCAGCCCGTTCTCCGGGCGTCGATCGCGCAAAGATCCAGGCCGAGATCGAACAGCTCCAGTCCTCGCTGAAGGACACCGCGAACGGCGCAAGCTTCTCGGGCCAGAACTGGCTCGCCGTCGACGCTTCCGCCTCCACGGAACGCACGCTCGTCTCGTCTTTCTCGCGCGACAGCAGCGGTGATGTTTCCATCGGCACGATCACTGTCGATATTGGTGCCACGGGCTCGATGCTGATCGACACTTCGAACGGCGGCGCTGGCATTCTCGACAAGACGCGCACCGCGACGACGAGCGGTGACTATACCGTTCTGACGCTCGATATCAGCACCCTCACGGACTCTGCGACTGATCTCAAGGATCTCGAGGACTACGTCGCGGGCGTGGACGACGCGATTTCGTCTATGACGAACGCTGCGACCGCCATGGGTGCCGTCAAGACGCGAATAAACTTGCAGAAGGACTTCGCCGACACGTTGATGGACGCCATCGATACAGGTGTTGGTCAGCTGGTTGACGCCGATATGAACGAGGAATCGACGCGTCTCCAGGCACTCCAGGTTCGCCAGCAGCTCGGCATCCAGGCTCTGAGCCTTGCGAACCAGTCGAGCCAGTCGATCTTGTCGCTCTTCCGATAGGTTCTGCCGGCGCTCACCCGCCGACGCTCCGTCCAATAGTAAATAGACAGTTAAGGGCCACATCCCTCCGGGATGCGGCCCTTTTCTTTTTGACCTACCGCTGTCGGAGTGCTCTGCCGACGACGCTTTATAAAATCTTATAGCTATCAGTCTTTTGGGTCGCGAATTGATGAAGCCCTGTGAACTGGTAGACGCGGCTCCGTGTGCCACTTTGGAGCGTTTCGACGGATTTGGGTCAGCGTTTAACGGTTCAGTAAGCAGCTCCAACTATTTTCTTTCGGGAAAGCCCGACTTGGGGAGCGGGACCAGACGAGTCGGAAGAGGGATATAAGATGAGCAGCATTAATACCAACATCGCGGCGATGACCGCGTTGCAAGCGTTGAACCAGACCAACAAGGAGACGTTGGTCACTCAGAACCGTATCGCGACGGGCCTCCGGGTCAAGGACGCATCGGACAACGCCGCTTACTGGTCGATCGCAACGACGATGCGTTCGGACCGTCAGGCCCTTTCGACGGTGGCTGACGCACTCGGCCTCGGTGCCGCGACGGTCGACGTCGCTGTCCAGGGCATGGAAGGCGCTATCAAGATCGCAAGCGACATCAAGACGAAGCTTGTTGCTGCTCGCCAGCCGGGCGTTGACCGCGCGAAGATTCAGTCGGAAATCGAACAGCTCCAGAGCTCTCTGAAGAGCGTGGTCGATACGGCGACCTTCTCGGGCCAGAATTGGCTTGCGGTCGACAGCACCGGCACCACGACCCGTACACTTGTTTCGTCGTTCTCGCGCGATAGCACGGGCGCGATCTCGATTGGAACGATCGAGGTGGATCTCAGCTCGACTGGCTCGATGCTGGTCGACACGTCGGGCGGCGGCGCTGGTATCCTCGACTCGGTACGTACGGCACCAGGTATCGGCGACTACACAGTGCTGACGCTCGATATCAGCACCCTCACGGACAGTGCCGCGGACCTGCAGGACCTCGAGAGCTTTGTTTCGGGCGTTGACGCAGCGATCACCTCGATGACCGACTCCGCGACCGGCCTCGGCGCCGTGAAGTCGCGCATCAGTCTCCAGAAGGACTTCGCGAAGAGCCTGATGGATGCCATCGATACGGGCGTAGGCCAGCTTGTCGACGCAGACATGAACGAAGAATCGACGCGCTTGCAGGCGCTGCAGGTTCGTCAGCAGCTTGGCGTCCAGGCGCTCGGCATGGCCAACCAGTCTGCTCAGATGATCCTCCGGCTCTTCCAGTAAGCCGCTACAACTTCTTCCGCTCCAAAGCGAAGCCGCGTCCCGAGAGGGGCGCGGTTTTCGCTTTTTTGCGCTTTCGCGTTGACCGGCCACCGGTTCGGCCCGGTGTTCATTCCGTATCACCCGCAACCCCCGCACAAGGTTCGAAAGAAACAATGAGTCACGAATCGGTAAAGGGGCGCTGGCATGAGCAGCTTGAACACAAATATCGCGGCGATGACCGCGCTGCAGACCCTGAACCAAACCAACAAAGAGCTGTTGGGGACGCAGCGCCGAATCTCCACGGGCCTCCGGGTCGGCGACGCCTCGGACAACGCAGCCTACTGGTCGATCGCAACCACGATGCGGTCCGACAATATGGCGATCTCGACGGTTCAAGACGCCCTGGGCCTCGGCGCCGCGACCGCCGAGGTTACAGTTACCGCCATGAACAGCGCGATCGAAACCGTGCAGAAGATCCTGGCGAAGCTTGTTGCCGCCCGTGCGCCGGGCCTCGACCGGTCGAAGATCCAGAGCGAAATCGACGTGCTTCAGACCGAACTGCGCAGCAAGGCTGAATCTGCAGTCTTTTCCGGTGAGAACTGGCTTGTTGGCGATTCGACGGGAACGACCCAAAAGTCGATCGTGTCGGCCTTCTCGCGCGACAGCACGGGGGCCATCTCGATCGGCACCATTGCCGTCGACGTCGGCCCTACGGGAACCATGCTGTTCGACACGTCGGGCAGCAATCAGGGAATTCTAGACTTCGAACGCAGCATCAGCACCGGCAACTATTCGGTTTCGACGCTCGATATCGGTAGCCTCACCGACAGTCCGACGGACCTTCAAGACCTCGAGGACATGATCGACGGTGTTGACGCGGCCCTGAAGCTGATGACCGACGCGGCCACCGTGCTCGGTGCCGCAAAGTCGCGAATCAGTTTGCAGAAGGATTTCGTCAGCAAGCTCATGCAGTCGATCGATACCGGTATCGGTCAGCTCGTTGACGCTGAGATGAACGAGGAATCAACCCGCCTTCAGGCGCTGCAGGTGCGCCAGCAGCTTGGCGTGCAAGCCTTGGGCATCGCCAACCAGTCAGCGCAGCAGATTCTCGCGCTGTTCCAGAACTAAGTCGACCGGCGGGCGCACACCCAGCCGTTCATACGAGTTAAAGCGGGATCGGCCTAAGCGATCCCGCACATTGGGCCGGATCCCCATCACACCCGCGCCCCTGAAGGCCACGCCAGCCCGCCCCCGGCGTGGCCTTTCTTTTTTCCGCCTGCGACAGACCAAAAATCCCATCGCAATTCCCACGCAAGCTTAGATGCCCAGAATCCGTTCGGCGTCATTCCCACAAGCCGCACAAAGGGTTGGGCCGGCAATGCTCGGACTCGAACAGCTCGAAAGACTTTGGAGCAATTTGCTCGCCTTAGGCACCAAGCGCCTGATCGCGCTGGGCCTTGTGGGCGTAGCTGTGTTCGCTTCGGTGGCGTTTGGCAGCTTCTATCTCAGCCGGTCCGACTACGACACGCTTTACACCGGTCTCAATGCTCAAGATGTCAGCCGAATTGGCGCCGTGCTCAAAGAAGCCGGCATTGGCTTCGACGTCAGCTCGGACGGCACCAAAGTGATGGTGCGGCGCGAGGAAACGGCACAGGCAAGAATGCTTCTCGCCGAGAAGGGCCTGCCGTCCAGTGCCAATGCGGGGTACGAGCTCTTCGACAAACTCGGTCCCATTGGCTTGACCTCGTTCATGCAAGAGGTCACGCGCGTACGTGCGATCGAAGGCGAGCTTGCGCGAACCATTCAAGCCATGAAGGGCATCAAGGCCGCCCGTGTGCACATCGTTTTGCCGGAGACTGGCTCGTTCCGCCGGGGGCGGCAACCGGCGTCCGCTTCGGTCTTCATTCGGACCGAGATGGCCGCCGATGCGAGCACGGCGCAAGCGATCCGCCATCTTGTGGCCTCGGCTGTTCCGGGGCTGACGATCGATGAAATCAGCGTCCTCAACGCAGACGGCACAGTTCTGGCATCGGCTGGCGATGCTAGCTCGACGGCGTCCAGCCGAAAGATCGAGCTTGAGAAGTCTGTCAGCAAGGACCTCGGTGACAACGTCCGGAAGACATTGGCGCCCTATCTCGGAATCGACAATTTCGAGGTTAGCGTCGCGGCGCGTCTCAACACGGACAAGCGTCTGACGAACGAGACGGCATTCGATCCGGATTCCAAGGTCGAGCGTTCATTGCGCGTCGTGAAAGAGAGCGGCAGCCAGCAGGAAGCATCCAGCAAGACTCCTGTTGGGGTGGAACAGAACGTTCCGAACCAGGGCGCCAACGGCTCAGGCGGCGATCAATCTAAGCGCTCCAATGAGCGGCGCGAGGATCTAACGAACTACGAACTCAACTCAAAGACCGTTCAGACGACGAGCGATGGCTATCGCATCGAAACGCTGACAATTGCGGTTGTTCTCAATCGTAAACGTTTGCTCGACACGCTCGGGGAGTCGGCCACTCCCGAGGCAATTCAGGCCAAGGTGAAGGAAGTCGAGCGGCTGGTCAGCACCGCGTCGGGATTCGACTCGAAGCGCGGAGATCAGATCAGCGTCGAGGCTGTCGAGTTCGTTCAAGGTCAGGGCATGGCTGAAGGCTATGAGACCGCAAGCCTGATGGGCCCGCTGATCGGGCTGGCAACCGGCCTCATCAAAGCCATTACCGTTCTCGGCTTGGTGTTCATCGTCGTGACATTCGGATTGAGGCCGGTGACGCGCCTTCTGCTGGATGAGAAGGAAGCGCAAGTGGCAGGTGGTGCGCTCGCGTCGGGGGCTGCTGCAGCCGACGATGGCTCTCTGCTGGCGAGCGAGGATAGCGATACGGCGCTGCAGATCGATTCTGCCGCTGCAGCCGAGCTGCTTGGTATCAAGTCCGAACCCAATTTGATCGAAGACATCACGAGCGACGTGACGCGGCTGTCGCAAAAGCGCCTGGAGCAGATGGTCGCTCTCGATGAAGAGCAGGCCGCCAATATCCTCAAGCAATGGATGCGGGAGCGGGCTGCATGACGACTGCGCTTCCCGTCGCGTACTATTTGAGAGATCTAAGCGGCGACGCAGAGCGGCGTGGCGGACGTGCTCTCGCGCAAGGCGGCGTGTCGGAGTCGGAGGCATTGATTTCCGACGCGCATGTGCGCGGTGTTTTGGAGGGCCGAGCAGCCGCACAGGTCGAGCAAGACGCGGTGCTTGGGCAGCTACAAGCTTCCTTCGACCAGAAACTTGCGACCGAGCGGCAGAGATGGGCGGCCGAGCAGGGCGCGCACCTCAGCGCGCTGATCGCGACAGCCTTCGAAGATCTCGAACAGCGTGTCGCCGAACGCGTCGGTAGTATTCTCAAACCGTTTCTCAGCGATAGCATTCGCGCAAAGGCTTTGGAGGAGTTGTCGGCTTCTCTCAACCTCATGCTGGCCAAGGGCGAATACGCCAAGATTGCAATTTCTGGGCCGAAGGATCTTCTGTCCGAGATTGAGGCACGCCTCAGCCAACGTCATGCAGGCGTGACGTTCGTCGAAAGTGACGGTGCAGATGTTGTCGTTTATGCCGACGGAACCATCATCGAGACCCAGATCGGCGCCTGGACGGAAGCCATTCAGAGAGGCAGCCCATGAGCGCCGATGGGGACGCGCCAGTTCCGCACGAGGTCGTAATTGTTCGCCGCAGGGGCGGCGACGGAGACGATGGCCATCACGGCGGAGCGTGGAAAATTGCATTTGCCGATCTCATGACGGCCATGATGGCTTTCTTCCTCGTCATGTGGCTCCTCAATGTCTCGGACAAGGAAAAGATCCAACAGATTGCAACTTACTTCAATCCTCTGAAGCTCAACTCCAAGCGTCCGACGATCAAGGGCGTCGAGGAGGAACGAGACACCGAAAAGGCCGCGCCTGTCACGGTTGGTCCCTCCGACAGAGGCGCCGACGTCAGTACGGTCGATGAAAAGAACAAGCGTCAGGCGCTCCACAAGCCGGGTGGAGACGGAGAGCTGGAAGACGGCGTTGCGCAAAAAGCCGAGGAGGATCTGTTCAACGATCCCTACGGCGTTCTTTCTCGTCTCGCATTGAAAGCGGAATCCGAATCTGAATCCGAGAAGGAGAGCAGCGCGGCCAAGAGCGACAACACGCTGCCGGGCGGCAACAGCAACACCAATCCCTTCGAACCGTTTCCCGAACAGAGCGTCACCAACAAGAGCGCGGCCCAAAGCGAGCATGAACAGATGACGCTGGAGGAACCGGGTGAGCATCCGCTTCCGCCAGGGCTCGAGAAGCCGCTCGAGGTCAAGCCGGATCTTGCGGAAGACGCGCCGGCGGATGCGACGTCTGCCAAGACAACGACGTTCGCTGGGGCGCCCGATGCGTCAGCGCCGGAACAGTCGGCAAGAGACAAGGAAGCGGAGCAAGCGCTTAATGCGGAGATCATGAAGGCGCTCAAGGATCTCGCACCGGACAAGAAGCCATCGATCGATGTGCGTCTTGTCAGCGAGGGTGTTCTTATCAGCCTTACGGACGATTTCCGTTTCGGAATGTTTGCCAGCGCTTCGGCCGAACCGCGGCCCGAAACGGTGGTCGTGATGGAAAAAGTTGCGAAAGTACTGGCCGAGCGTGAGGGTGAAATCGTTGTACGCGGTCACACCGACGCGCGGCCGTTCAAATCCGAAAGGAACAACAACTGGCGCCTCTCAATGGAGCGCGCGCAGATCGCCTATTACATGCTTGCGCGCGGCGGCGTGAAGGAAAGCCGGTTCGATGCGATTGAAGGACATGCCGACCGCAATCTCAAGATTCCATCAGATCCCAATGCGGCCGAGAACCGCCGCATCGAGATACTCCTGAGGTTATCCAAGACGTGAGCGCTTCATTCGCCTTACGCCTGGTCGCGATAGTGGCCGCAGTCGCAGCCTTTTCCCCGGTTGCCATGGCGGCCTCCGGTCATGAAGACGTTGCTGTACCCGCGCCGGCTGAGCAGGCGGAGTCTGCAACGCCAGGTGAGGCCGGAGAGGCTGCCTCGGCTGAAAAAAAGGCTGATGAGACGGATGCGCACGGAAAAAGTGCAGGAGAGGGTGAGCATGCGGCTGCGCCGGAGGGCGAAGCGGCGGCCCCACCTCCGCCGTCGCTTTGGCCGGAGGTTCCCGCTGTCGAAACTGCGAAACAACCTTATGTTCTGATCCGCAGCTTACGGGCGGTGCAGGACGAAGTTGCTTCCGGAAGCACTGAGGCTCATGCGCGCCAACGCGACCTGATGCGCGACTTGAGCAGAGAGATGCGCGATCTTCCCGTTGGCGTGTGGGACGACGTGCGTAACGCACGCGCCGCCACTTATTTTGTTCTCAGTGGTGGCGATCCGGCGGTTCTGAAACTCGTGCTTGGCCGCGAAAAGACGCCTTACCTCGAGCGGCGGCTGCTCAAGGGCGCGCTTGCCTATGGTGAGGGCCGTTTCGTCGATGCGCTCGGCGTTATGCACAAGATGGAGGCGCGCAAGCTCGATCCCCTCCTTGCGGGGATGGTCGCCCTCATCCAAGGGACGTTGATCCTGAAAAAGGAACCGCTCAAGGCTGTTGCGTTCTTTGACGAAGCGCGTCTGCTGTCGCCTGGGACGCTGATCGAGGAATCGGCGTTGAGACAGCAAATTCTTCTCGTGGCACGCGAGGGAGAGCTGGAGCGTTTCGATCTGCTCGCGTCGCAGTATTCGCGCCGCTTTCCGCGCTCTCTCTTTGCCAAAAGTTTCCGGCGCCAGTTCTTCGCCGGTGTGGCGCGGCAGAACTTCAAGCGCGCCTCAGAGTGGATTTCTCGGACAGAAACCGAGCTCATGAAAGCGCCACCGGCCGAGCGGGTCGGCCTCTATCTTGCGATTGCCGAAGAGGCAATCAAGGGAGGCAACGTCGGCATAGCGCAATTCGCGGCCGGCAAAGCGCGCGATTTGGCGCAACCCGGAAGCCGGTCGCTCGAGCGTGCAATGCTGTTTGAAGCTGCAGCGCTCGTTGTCACAGAAGATTTCGAGAAAGGCGTGCAAGCGCTCAACGCCTTGGATGTCTCGAAACTTGGAACGTCGGATCGTGATCTTCGGGATGCCGCGCTCAGGGTCGCCACGTCGGTCGGGAAGTGGCCGGAAGTTGCGGAAGCTCCGACAAATGAAAAGCCGCCGGAATCTGTCGGGCGGGCCGAATCCTTGCTTACAAAAGTCGATTCTCTTCTAGAGGGGGTGCCGCAGTGACTGCAGCACAAGCATTGACATCCGCATTGACGTCTTCGTCGCCGAGTTCACGTTCGACGGACAGCCGCCGCTCGGACGCGGGTGACTCGTCGTTCCGCGATACGCTCGACTCGGCCTCGCGCTCGTCGGATCATGCTCCGAGTGAGCGCTCCTCGCGCCTTTCCACGACGGGAAAAGGTGGTAAGAGCGATAGCGGTTCTCGCGATGACGGCGATAGGGAAGCGAAAGGGGATCGCGAAAGCGATGTCGCGCAACGCACGGATCAGATGAGCGCAACTGAGTTGTCGCTTATGATCGCAGCACTCGGCGGGTCGGCTCAGGTCTCCGACGACACGAACAATTTCGCCGCCTCGGACGATGCGCAAGCGAGCGCAGCGGCTGCCGCAATCGACATGCCCGATGCGTCTGACGCGGGCCCGTGGATGCCAGGTCAGGTTGATGAAGGTGAACAAGATCTCGATGTCAGCCAGTTGCTTGCGCTCTTGAAATCGTCCGCGACATCCGGTTCCGAGCAGCCGAATGACGTCACACGCGTCGATATCAAGGCAACGGTGGTCGCGCAGGAAACACATCTCGCGGTTGAGGGGCCGCCACCAGAAGCTCTTGCGGCTCTTCCGGCACCTCAGCCGGAAGCTGACGCGACCGTCGTTCCTGAAGGCGAGGGGGACGCGTCGCTCAATGCGGCCATGTCGAAGGCTACCGGCTCAAGCGAGACAGCGTCTGCCCGTAGCCGCGTCGATACTCAATCCGGCGATGTGAAAGCAGATGCGGACGCTGCAGGTGCTCGTCGGGCTACGCCTGTGACGACCGAGGGTAGCCGTGGCGCTGCGTTTGCTGGACCGGGTATTGCCGGTCAGGATAGCGGTCAGCAGGATGGCCGCGGTTCTTCGGGTTCGAACTCGCAGCAACAGAACAGCAGCGTGTTTGCGTCCTTGGTCAGTGGCATCGAAAATGCTCGCGCTGCTGCCGAAGCACCGGAATCGTCCGAGTCCTTCGAGCCGCTGAGCGATCAGATTGCACGCGAGGTAAGAGCGGAACTGCGTGCGGACGGCATTGGCGACAGCTCGTCGGATGGTGTGGTGAAGGTTCTGCAGATCGAGCTTAAGCCGGCCAATCTCGGCAGTGTAACCGTACGCCTCGCGCTCAAGGACAATGCCATTTCCGTGCATCTCGAGACGCAGCGTCGTGACACGCTCGCCGTCATCGAGCGCGAACGCGATGCCCTCGTGAGTGCGCTATCCTCGCAAGGCTACTCGGTCGATGGCATTACAACTGCTTCGCAGGGCGACGGCTCGCGGCTGAGCACCTCGATGGGCTTCGGTGACAACGGCTCGTCCGGTGCTCAAGGTGGAATGCAGGGCCAGGGCAACCAGGGCCAGGGGCTCGGCAACTCGTCTGGCGGTGAAGGGCGTTTTGGCCAGTCCCAGCCTGGAAACGACGCCTACCGTCCCCCATCTGACAGTAAGGATGACAGTGCGAGAGGTATTCGCAGCGGTGGCGAAGGGCTCTATGTTTAACGAAATGTAACCGGATCGATTTGCGTTAGAGTTCAGTATGAGCGTTGTTCCATTCCCGTCTGGTCGAAGAGCGACGAGAGCGATGACAACAGGACTTCTTGGGCCGTACAGGCTCGCCTACGACGATATCACCAACACCATTCCGCGGGTGGCGCCGGGGGCCTTCGTGCTCGGTCACAAAGGCCCGGATGGCAAGTTCTACGTCCACTACGTGGGACGGGCGGACACCGACATTCGCGACAAGCTCCTTCAGCTCATCGGCTCGGGGAACCTGTTCAAGTACAGGTGCTCGACGACGAGCGAGTTGGCCTTCCACGCCGAATGCGAGCTGTTCCATGATTTCCAGCCGCCGGGGAACCGTATGCACCCCGATCGGCCGGCTGGCACTAATTGGGAATGTCCGAGGTGCCGGTTTTTTCGCCTTCAAGGGCGAGCATAGCCATGATGTCGCTCAGCGCGGCTTGATAGCCGTGATGCCAGTACGCGCGCTCCGGCGTGTGGGCGTCGAGGTGCCGTTGATCGACGTCCGTATAAGGTGCTTCCTCCTCGAGCCACTCGCGAATGTTGTCGCGACGCTGGCGGAGCATGGACACGCTGGATTTTTGGAACATGTTTGAACGACCCTGACCCAAGTTTTTTGGCGTGCCGTGATTGATCCGGCAGCCTCATACTTTGTACCTCAGGGCCTCTTGCAGGCGCCTTAGGCGGGGCAGGAAAAGTTGGCTCAAATTTTACGGGTTTGCTTGTGCCATTTCGAGACAGGTGGGAAGGCAACCGTAACGACCGCTTGTGACCAAAAGGCGATTCGGCGCAGCCTTAGTGGATCTCCGGTAGCACATCGCCAATTCGGCGCGTCTTAGCCGCCGGTTTGCTGCGGGGAGCTTGGTTTTCAGCGGGTGCTTTTTCGACGATCTCAGTGGCGATCCGGCGAATCCACGTGTCGATGGTGGCGTCTGGATTGCGTCCCTGGGCGACGTCGCTGGCGACGGCATTGGCCAATGCGCGGGCTAGAGTCGTGGCGCGCGTCTCACCCAAGGGGCGGGAGAGTTCGCCGAGTGCCGAGATTCTTGCGCGAAGGTTTGCGGAAAGCTGCATGTTGCACCAAAACGAAGACATGTCCGTTCTACGCAACTGCCGTGCCAGGACTGGGCTCTAGTTCACGCGTCCGCGCAGCCTAGGGGCGGCGGGATGACGGCGTCAGCTTTACGCAAGGGCGTCGGGTTAACAAGTCTGGCCGGAGGCTCCAGATCCCTGCCATGCACAGCTTTTATCTCGATGCGATCCGCAACTTTGAGGGCTTCACTCCGAAGGCTCAGTGGGATTACGCGCAGCATACGAATGGATATGGGACCAAAGCTCGGTTCGCCGGTGAGGTCGTCGACCGTGTGGAAGCGGAGCGCCGTTTTCAAAGTGAGATTTCTGCGGCGCGCTCTATCGTTGAGAAGGCCGCGCCTGAGCTGGACGATGGCACCAAAGCCGCGCTCACGTCGTTGACCTACAACGCGGGATCAGCGTGGGTCAAAAGTGGTCTTGGTGACGCCGCGCGCAGCGGCGACCTCGAGTCCGTGCGCGAGATCTTCCAGAAATACAACAAGGCTGGTGGGGAAGTCCTCCCCGGGCTGGTAAGCCGCCGGTCGCAGGAGGCTCTTTGGATCGGTAATCCTGACGCCCTGTCGGGAACGGGTTCGTCTGCATCGGTTAGCCCCAACACATTGCCGCCGGTCGTAATGGACCAGAACCAGAGCGCGGCTCAGGTGGCTGAGATGTTGCGGACGCCGGCGCCAGCGGAGACGCGAACGGCCAGCCCATCCGAAAGTGTTGTGATCGAACGAGGGCCGCGAGCCGAGCGTTCGGCAGCTCTAAAGGGGCTGCTCGATAGCGTTGCGAGTGATGCGCTGGCTGCTCTTGCGAATTCGGATCTCGTCGGGCCAGGCGGGGTCGGCGACATCGCGCGGATGGCGCAGCTCGATCGCGGCAGCACCCTTGCCAAAGCCGATGGTGGCCGGGTGGACCGGGAAAAAGAAACGCGGCGGATTTAGTCCGCCGCGCGTTCTCAATTCAATTGTGATGCGGTGATCAGCCTGCGCTGCGGAAGCGTGCGGCTGAGAGGGCCGTTGCACCGAATCCTGCCGGAAGGGCGCTTGGTGCCGGATCGGGGCGCACTGCGAAGCGGGATGTGGTGTTGTCAGATGTCGCGGCAGCGGGTGAGCCGGCGCGCATGAAAATCCCACGTTGTTCAGGGTGGCCTACGAGATCGGTCTTGAGGCCAATCAGGCTCTCGGATGCGCCAAGCGTGAGGAAGCCATCGGGAGCCAAGATGCGTGTCATGCGCGCGAGGATGTCGGTCTTTCGGCTGGCGTCGAAGTAGATCAGAACGTTGCGGCAGAGGATAATGTCGAAGCGGCCGAGCGACGTGAAATCCGACAGCAGGTTGAGCTGCCGGAAGGTGACCTTCGAACGCATGTTGTCGGAGATCTGCCAGCTGTCGCCGATCTGATTGAAGTGGCGCAGCAGCATGGGCGCGGGCAATCCGCGCTGGACCTCAAACTGCGAATATATTCCCTTGCGTGCCTTATCGAGGACCTGCTCGGAAAGATCGGTGCCGATGATCTCGACCTTCCAGCCCGGCATGCGGGCTGCATGTTCGTCGAGGATCATGGCCAGAGAATAGGCTTCCTGCCCCGTGGATGCAGCGGCGGACCAAATGCGGAGGCGTTTTTCGTTCTGGCGCGCGGTGAGGAGCGCCGGGAGCATCACCGAACGGAACTGGTCGAACGGCGATTTATCCCGGAAGAAGTACGTCTCATTGATCGTCATCGCTTCGATGACGTCCTTGGCGAGCTTCGGCGACTGACCTTTCTGGAGCAGGAGAACCAGCTCTTCGAGACCGGATAGCTTTTCGCGCCGGACGATCGGCATGACGCGACTTTCAACGAGGTATTTCTTGCTTTGCTCCATCACGAGTCCGGAGGAGCGGCGCAAGTATTCGCAAAGAGCGTCGAATGCTTGGGACATATTACGCATCACTACTGAAAGGTTGAGCCGAAGTCGGCGGAGGCCCGTCGGGCCTCATGTGTGCGGGGCGAGTGTCAGACCATGCCGATCTGTTCGAGCTTGGTGCGAATGATTTCCTGATCGAACGGCTTCATGATGTACTCGGTGGCGCCTGCCTCGAGTGCCGTCAGGATCTTGTCGCGCGTGTTCTCGGTGGTGCAGAAGACGACCTGAGGTTCGTCACCACGCGGCATCTTGCGCAGCTTGGTCAGGAACTCGAGACCGCTCATGACGGGCATGTTCCAGTCAAGCAGGATGAGGTCGGGAAGTGCGATCTCGCATTGCTCGAGTGCGTGGGCGCCGTCCTTGGCCTCCGACACCTCGAAACCCATGTTGTCGAGAATCTGCCTGGCGATCTTGCGGATGAACGAGGAGTCATCCACGACGAGCGCTTTCTTCATGTTACTCACCCTTTTACGCTACAAGAAAAAACTTACTGGGTACGCAAATTCGACCCTTCGGACCGGTGAGCCCGAAGGGATTTCTTAGTTCGCAAAATCGAAGAGAGCTTCGATGTTGAGAGCGGGAACGAGGAGATTTCCGACCTTGTAGAGCCCGGCCATAAAGCGAGATCTTGCGGGGTCGAAGTGGGCGGGAATTTGCACCTTCATCGAGGCGTCGAGCGTCAGAACGTCTCCGACTTCATCGACGATGAGTGCGAAGTTCTCGCCCTTGTGCTCGATACCGATAGCCAGCGAGTTGTGCACTTCGTCGACCGGAATTCCGAGACGACGGCGCAGGCTGACGGCGGTGACGATCTTGCCGCGCAGGTTGACCAGACCGACGATATCGATCGGGCCAAGCGGAATGGGCGTCACGCTGGTGATGCGGAAAATGGTCTGCGTATGCAGGACGGAAAGTCCGAAGGCTTCTCCGCCCGCGAAAACCGTGAAGTAGCTTTCTTCACCGGCGGTCGGAACATCCGAAGTCGTGTGGACGGCGACGGCGGCGCTCATGCTGCAATCTCCATGCTCGTGGCCTTGGCGTCGGCCGCGGCGTCAAGGGCGTAAGCCAGGGTCTCGAGAAGGGTGTGACGATCGTGCTTGCTCAGCAGAGCAGTCATGCCGTTCTCTGTGGCGATGCGGGACGTTCTGCCGTTCGGAGTCGTGCTGATGCCGATCGCCGGGATGCGAGCTGCATCCTTTCGATCGCGCAACGCCTGAAGGAACTTGGGCACTTGGAGCGCCGGAGCGTCCGCGTCCAGAATGATGGCATCGAACGAAGTAAACTGGTTGAACAACTCGCTGATATCCGAGGGGATCGTTGTCGCAACGAGGTTGTATCCAGCGGCTGAGAGAGCCGGGCAGAGCATGTCGCGAACGAGTTGGTCGTCAGCTGCGAAAAGTACGCGCTGGGGCGCGGTTCCGCTCTTGCTTGGCGGATCGGCCATGCGGATGAAATGCGCCACATCGATGAGTTCGACGGCCTCGCCGCGGATTTCCGCCGAGCCGACAAGCTCGGAGTTGGCGCTGGCGAGCTGGATCTCGAGCTTCTCCTCGAGAATGTCGACGATTTCGTCGGTCATGAGACCGATGGAGCGCTTTTCGGTCGCCACTACGAGAACCGGATATGACGGACGCGACATGTCGATCTCGGGGGAGATCGGGACGATCGGCATCAGGCGGCCCTGGAGGAGAACCATGAGGCGACCGTCCGAGCTTTCGATCCGGGACGTCTCGACCATCTCGATGCGCGAGACGAGCGAGAGCGGCAGAACCTTCGGCGCCCCCGAGCCAGCGCGGAACATGACGAGACGACGGCGTTCGAGCGCGTTCTGGTCGCGAAGCTGCTCGCGCTTCTTGTCGCTGGATTTCTCGATGCCGAGGTTGGCAGCGATGCCGGCCGGATCGAGGATGAGAACGACGGAGCCATCGCCAAGGATGGTGTGGCCGCTGAAGACCTTGAGGTGTGCCAACGACGCGCTGAGCGGCTTGACGACGATTTCCTGAATATCCGCGACGCTGTCGACGATGATGCAGAAGGAGTCGGTGCCGACGCGCATAACGACAGCGAGCTTTTCGCTTTCGTCGCTTTCGGACGTGGCGGACAGCCCAACGACCTCTCGCAGTTCGACGGCGGGAATGACTTCCTCGCGCAGCTTGAGAACAAGTGCGTTCTGGACGTTCTGGATCAGGTCTTTGTAGTTTCGGCCGAGGCTGACCGCCTCGACAACTGAGGTCTGGGGAAGTGCGAAACGCTGGCCAGCAACCTCGATGATGAGCGCCGGCGCGATGGCAAGCGTCAGAGGGATGCGGAGCGAGAAGCGGCTGCCTTTGCCCTCGACGGACGAGAGCGAAACGGAGCCGCCGATTGCTTCGATGTTCGAGCGGACGACGTCCATGCCGACGCCGCGGCCGGAGACGTTGGATACGACCTGAGCCGTCGAGAAGCCAGGCTCGAAGATGTAGCGATAGATCTCTTCATTGCTCATCGAGCGGAGATCTTGCTCCGTCGCGAGGCCCTGCGAGGTGATCTTTGCCTTGATGCGCTCGGTGTCGAGGCCCTTCCCATCGTCGGCAATGTCGATCGTGATCTGACCGGCTTCATGCGCCGCGGAGACACGAATTTCGCCACGCTCGGGTTTGCCTTTCGCAAGACGCTCCTCGGGCCGTTCGATGCCGTGGTCGGCGCAGTTGCGAATGAGATGGGTCAGAGGATCGCGGATGACTTCGATCAGCTGGCGATCGAGCTCGGTATCAGCGCCTTCGGTGATGAGGTCGATGTTCTTGCCAAGGCTCGTCGACAGCTCGCGCACCAGGCGAGGCAGGTTGGCATAAAGACGACCGACCGGCTGCATGCGGGCGCGCATGACGGCGTCCTGCAGATCGCTGGTCAGCGTCGAAAGGTGCTGAAGGGGTGTCTTGATGGCGTCGTCTTCGCGATGACGCGCCAGCTCAAGGAGCTGGTTGCGGCTCAGCACAAGCTCGGAGACGAGCTGCATCATGCGCTCGATGGTCTCGACCGACACGCGAATGGATTCCTGGTTCGCGGTGGAACCACCCTGTTTTGGCTGAGCGTCCGATTTGCCTTCCTTCGGAGCAGGCTCGGCCTTTGGCTGTGAGGGAGCTGCTGCAGCTGCGGCGACGGGTTCGGCAGAAACGCTCGGGACCTCTACGATGGGTTGGGAAACCTCGGCGATTGGAGCCTGCTCGCTCACGGCGGGTTCCGCTGCTTTGGCGCTGGTCTCTGCTGCCGCGGTGTCGGAGCCCTGAGCATAGTAGGCTTCGAGCGCGTTGATGATCTCGCTGTCGTCACCGGGCGGCTCGCCGCCGTTGCGTCCGATTTCCTCGATGATGGTCTTGATGCGGTCGATAGCGGCGAGAATGATCGTAACGGAATGCTGCGTCGGCGCAACGCCGTCGCGGAGCATGCCCATCACGGATTCGGCGGCGTGGCCCACCCGCTCGAGGCGCTCAAGGCCAAGGAAGCTCGATGTTCCTTTGATGGTATGGACGAGCCGGAAGATGCTGGTGATGAGGGACATGTCGGAGGGATTGCGCTCGAAATGCACGAGCTGTGTTTCCGCTCCCTCGATATGTTCCGTCGTCTCCGTCAGAAAGTCGCGCAGTAGCTCGTCCATTGAAAATCCCCCTCGGCGTTCGACGCGCCTGTTCTTCTTACGCGACGCACGGAATCAGCCGGTCCGCCATTCCCTGGGGCGTCTCGGCTCCTTGTTCCCGACCGTTGTTGACGAGGTCAGATGCGCGGTTCAAAGCGCTGCGGATTGCGCACGAAGCATTTTCGCAGAAATCGGACACGCGCGACGGATCGAGTTCGCCCTCGGGATTGCGGTGTGCGCGAATGACATCGATGCTGGCCATAGCCATTGCGTTGATGCCATCGATGATGCCTTCAAACTCGCGGCGGAATCCTTCGTCGAGACCCTCGTAAATCTCAAGCGCGCGTGCACTGCCGGGAAGAAGCGACTTGGCGAAGTATTCGCGGTAGGTGACGGGCTGCCATTCGAGCAGTTCGTCGAGCATTTCCGGAAGCAGGGTCGGCAGGTTCTCGATCAGAAGGAGCACTTCGTTGAAATGATTGAGATAGTCGTTGGCAATTCCCGATGCGGGATTGACCAGGCATGCCGCCCGCTCTTCCAGGGAGTCGACAGTTCCGGTTGATCCGGTCTCAGTTTCAGCGATTGCCATCTTTTGCCGCCCGCGTTGAAGTTTCCGCTCAATTCTCCGACGATACTCCACACCGTTACCTAAAATTCAGTTACGACTTGCGTACAAAGAGTGCCCGCTGACGGACATTTCCGTAGCGGAGCACAAGGTAGGCGTGATTTTCGGAGTGCGCGGCTGCATCCGCCCGACTGTCGGACGCTGCCTAAATGCCGCTTAACGTCAGCGCGTCTGCGAGCCGGAGATCAGATCGGCGACCAGTTCTTTCTGCTTGTCGATGGGCTGTTCGACAACCAGTGCAAATTGGCTTTTCGACTGGGCAAGGCGGCACCAGAAGATGCGCTCGTCCTGGCATTCGAGGGCGATCAGGCTCTTCGTGTCGGCATTCAGGCGCAGGATCTGACCCGGCTCCAGGGCCGTAATCTGATCGAGAGTCAACTCCGGCCCTTCCAAAACACCTTTCAGCAGCATGCTGGACGAAGCCAAGCCGTCCTGCATCTTCTTCTGCCATTCTGGATCGACACTGGTTCCGTCGAGGGCGCGTTGGCGTTCGAGCTGTTTTCGTATCGGATACAACGCGGACTGCGGGATGATCATGAACATGCGACCGCCATTGTCCAGGATCTGGAAGAGGATCTGAACGGCGATGACGGGAATTTCCGTCTGCCCGAGGATCTGGAAGTCCAGCTTGGTCTCGAGCTTTTCGAGGTCGAGGTTTACGGGCGTAAGGGGGTTGAGGAGATCCTCGAGCTCCGGAACGACAATGCTGAAAACGCTGCGCGCCAAGCGTGCTTCTAGAGAGGTGAACGGGCGATCGGATTCAAAAGGTGGCATGCTGCCGTCGCCGCCGAACGCCGCATCAATCAACGAGAAGATGAAGCGGCGGTCGAGGCCGATGACAATTTTGCTGTCCCACTGGCGGCAATAGTAGATGCCGGCGATACTGTCCTCGTAGGACTCGAGCACGTCCCAGGAGTTGCCGCTTTCCATCTGATTGACGAAGAACGACGACGGCACGTTGCAATAGTCGCGGAACCGTTCCGACAGCGTCGTCACCAGGCGCTCGAGCACGCCTTTCAAAACATGCAGACGCTCGACTTCCAGCTTCGGCGGCTCGAGCAGTTTGTCGGTTCCCGGTTGACCGCCTTCGCGGATCTCGGCGTACTCTTCCCGCATCACTCCTCCTCCTCAGCGCCGCCGATTTCAATGATGCCCTTCTCGATCATTTCCATTGCGGCGTCGGCAATGGCGCGCCGTGCCTTCTGAACTTCCTTTGCGCTCGCCTTCTTACCGGTCGTGAGTTCTTGTTCGATCATGCGACGTGCGCGGGCGGGCGTCGCTTCAAGGATCAGTTCGATCATCCTGGGCTCAGCACCAAATAGCGCTGTGATGGTACGGTCGGCGGGTACGCCGTCGAACAGTGTGACGAGGGCCGGTTGCGAGAGGCGCAGAAGGTCGTCGAAGGTGAACAGGAGGCCGCGCACGACCTCGGCTTCCTTGGGTCTGTGTTCTTCGAGATCATTCAGGATCTCGTCCATCTGCTTGCGATCCATCTTGTTGATGATGTCGGCAAGGCGAGCGTGGATGGTGGGGCCGGTGTTCTTGGCGCTCTTGTAGAGAAGCTCTTCTTTGACAGCGCCTTCAAGCAGCTGAATCGGACGTTCGAGCACGATCTTTAGCGCGAGCATGCGGCGCATGATCTCGTTGCGAAGCGGCGTCGGCATCATCTTGAGCGCGGAGGCCGCATAGGCCGGCGGGGTGCGTGACAGGACGAGCGCGGAAACTTGCGGGTGTTCTTTCGAGAGGTACTGAGCCGTGCTCAGCTCGGGTACTTCACCGAGCTTGATCCAAATGGATTGCAGCGACTTTGAGCGGACCTGAGACATGATCTCGGCGATCTGCTCGGGCGGGACGACGCCCGAGAGAAGGGCCTCGACCTCCATGGCGGTCGCCACGAGATCGCCGCCCGTGCGGAGATGCTGCGCGAATTCCTCGATCAGGGCGTCGAGCGTCGACTTTGAGACAGCACCAAGGTCCGTTGCTGTCTGTGCGATCAGTTTGATGTCGTCTTCATCGAAATGCTTCAGGAGGCGCGAGGCCACCTTCTTGTCCATGGCCAGCAGCAGCGCGGCCACCTTCTTAGGGCCGGTCAGCTCCATCTGCTCAGGAGCAGCTTCATCACCTTTCGATCGTCTCTCGGCCTGTGTCATCGCTCGTTCAAGGGCCACCGTTGGAGACGCCGTACGACCCCATCGGCATCATGACCGCAGGGCCGTAGTTTCGAGCCGGCAAGAGACGGAAGGAAGGCCTCCGCGCGCGCTGGAAATCCAAGGTTTAGGCTTCCCCGATTTGCCTTGAGCGAAGCTTGTGGAAGGGGGTGTCCTACAACTCAATACGCGCGATCTTTGGGCCTCTGTGGCCCGCTCGCGCCTCTTGGCTCCCTCAGCCGAAGCGCTGCCAAGTGACGGTCACCTTGGTACCGAGGGGCACGCGCGGATAGAGGTCCAAGACGTCCTCGTTGTACATGCGAATGCAGCCTTTGGAGGCAGCGGTGCCGATGGTCCAGGGTGCGTCGGTTCCATGGATGCGGTAGGCGGACGAGCCCAGGTAGAGCGCGCGGACTCCGAGAGGGTTCATGGGGTGCCCGCCGGGGACCCAGCTCGGAAGGCGCGGATTTTCGCGCAACATGGTGGGCGTGGGCGTCCAAGCGGGATTTACTCGCTTATCGGACACGCTCGTGACGCCAGACCAGCGGCTCTGCTCACGCGGAACGGCGATCGGATAGCTGATGGCTTCGCCGCGTTTGTGGATCCAGTAGAGTCTGCGGTCGCCGAAGGAGACGATGATCTGACGCGGCTCGTATTTCGAGCCGAAACCCACAACCGAGCGCGATCCGCCATCCCAGAGGAAGGAAAAGAAATCCTGGGCCGAAGCGCGGGACGGGATCAGAAGAAGCAACAGGGCAGCCGCAAACAGCATCAGGCCATGAATGCGAGCGGCGTTCTTGCACCCTCTCGAGCACTCGGTCGTCATGCGAGAGTTCCTCCGTTGTGCATATCGGCGCCCGTCGAGATAAGACCGCGCCACAAGATTTTTCCCTCGACGCAATGAGCTTTAGCGTGCCCTTGACCAAGTTCACTTTCAAGCTGGTGAAAGTCCGCAGTCGGCGCCAATAGGCCCGTGTTTGTTGTATTTTTGCACCAAATTGGGCGAAATGGAGGCAGCGTGCTGCACTCGTAGTGCTTTCACAGAAGACGCGGTTCGCGCGGCGCCGAGCCATCGGCCTGGCGCGTCAGCCATCGCTCGATAACGGCGAGTACATATCTTTGCTCAGTATCGTCGAGCGCGCGTTCGCCCGGAATGTCATGCCATTTGGCGAGGCATCCTCGACAGCACGTGGCCGTAGCGTGTTGGGCGACGAAAACGGGATGCCCCCGGAAAGGCGTCTGTTTTCCGTCATTTGAAGGCCTGATTGCGAGGCGCTTGGCAATGAAGCTCTGCCCGTGCTCCAGCACAGCAGGGAGCCCTTTTGACTCGAGATAGTCGCGCTCACGCTTTTGCAGCGCAAATCGTTGCCGGAATGCGGATTTCGAAAGGTGCGCCAGAACCTCGTCGATGTCCTTCATGGCCGTACTCTCGCACGGACGGAACTGCCGGCGTTAGAGTCTAAGCTGTGGTGAGGGCAAACTGCCGTGCGCACCACGTCTGCCATGACCGCCGGTACAGTTGTTCCAAAGAGCGCGTGAGATCTTCCATATCACCGAGGGCAGAAGTCTCGCATCGTATGCGCAGGCCCGCGCGCAGCGCGCTCAATCCTTCCAGATCGTTTGCGGCGCTTTCTGCTTTCGCGATGTAGCTTTGTTCGTCTTCGGCAATCCAGCCGCGAAGATTCAAAGCGCCCAGGAGGCTTGCTCCGATGCGCCCGACCGGAGGACGGTCCGCAAGGGTCAACACCGGAACGCCCATCCAGAGCGCTTCCAGCGTTGTCGTTCCCGCGTTGTGAGGAAACGGATCGAGCGCGATGTCGATCTCATTGTAGGCGGCGAGTACGGACGCGTGCGCGGGCGTATCGCGGAGGTCGAGCCTGTCCGGCGATATTCCATGAGCTTGAAAGCGCCGCCGGACCTCGTCTTGCGTCTTCGGAACCCCGAAGGGCTTGTTGTCGAGCCGTAGACGGCTGCCGGGGCAAGCAAGGAGAATTTCCGACCAGACTTTCACGACGCGGTCGTTCAACCGGATCGGCCGACCAAAGTAGCCGAAGGTAATGTATCCGTTTCTGAGTGCCGGCTGCGGGCCGACTTCGGGCATTGTCGGAGGTGGAGCGTAGGCGATGAAGGGGCGGTCAAGCCGCATCGGACCTTCACTGATGTGCGATTCAGCACCGACAGGAAGAAGCTCTGCATCGACGATCAGGCCATCAATCGCCGTCTGTCCTGTCGTGTTGCCGGTTCCAATCACGTAAGAGAGCTGAACCGGAGCCGGTTTGCGTGCAAACAGCAGCTGCCGATTTTCCGGGGAATGTCCGGCGAGATCGATCAGAATGTCGATTTCGTCTTCGGCGATGCGGCGCGCAAGCTGATCGTCCGACATGCCGGTTGTTTGCAGCCAGTGCGCGATTCCCTGAAATTTTCGGCTCGTCTCGTCGGCGTGGCGCACGTCAGCGTAACAGTAGATGTCGAAGGCGCTGCGGTCGTGTCGCGCGATGACAGGGAGCATGAAAACGGCAACCACGTGGTTGCACAGATCGGGTGAGACATAGCCAATTCGCAACCGCCGATCCGGGGTCGGCGTGTTGGTGTGGGGCTTGCGGAGGCCTTCGAGCGGCCTGCAATAGGCCGTTTCGTATCGGGCGTAGGCGGCGCGCAATTCCTCGGCAGACGTATCGGGATCGTAGTTCAGGCAAATCAGAGAGCTTGAATGAAGCTCGGGATCCGGATTCGCCGAAAGCGCGGCATTGTAGACCTGCTTGGCCTCGCGCAAGCGGCCGAGGTTTGCGAGTGTGCTCGCCAGATTGCGGGCTGCGCTGATGTTGAATCCGAACTCGAGTGCTTTCTTATACGAGAGGGCGGCTTCCAACAGGTCGCCTTGGCGGAACTGGGCATTGCCGAGCGTCACATAGACCTGGTGTGAATGGGCGCCGACGGAAATCGCCCGACGCGACATGGTCTCGGCAGAAGCGTAGTTACCGAGATCCATCAGCACGTTGGCGTAGTTGGCAGCCGCATCGGCAAAGGCAGGATTGATTGCCAGGGCGCATTTGTAGGATGTGGAGGCTTCCAGCAACTTGCCTGTCGCACGATAGGCGGCGCCCAGATTGTTCCAAGCTGCGGCCGAAGGCTTGATGGCGATGGAGTCCCGCAAGGCTGCAACGGCCGCGTCATAGTCCTGGCGCTGATATCGAATGATGCCGAGCGCGAAGTGCGCCGTATCCAGATTGCGGTTCTCCGAGAGACATTTCTCGGCCAAGGCCTGAGCTTCTTCCAGGCGCGCATTGCCGAGAAGCGTGAACAACAGGGCCGCATCGTTGTCTGTCGTGTGCAAGCAGATCGGCCCTTTGCCTCTGGGTGACGAGGGCAGAATCAGTTCTGCCCTCGCCCGCCATATTACTCGGCCGGCTTTTCTTCGCCAGACGCTGCCGGCTCCGCTGGGATTGCCTCGCCCGAGGGGGCCGATGCGTCTGTCGCCGTCGCGCCTTGGTCAGCAGGCGGGTCATCGTTGGCGATCGACGGCGTGTTTCCAAGGGTCAGGGCAAGTAGCGCGGCCATCGCAACCGAGAGGGCTGTCCGTTTTTTCATATGCGTCTCCTGTTTGTGCTGTCTGGCGTTCATTGCGTGTACCTAGCCAGCCCATGCCCTCGAAGTGCACTCGCCCGAGGTGAGCAGACGGCGGTTGGATTGTTTTTTGGGGTGAGCTCGCTAGACAAACGCATCGTCAAACTATGAACGCGCTGCATTACCGCCGCTTCGCAGAGCCATTACAAATCCCGTAATACTCCGCACGCGGGATCAGGACTTGTGCGGGAATGCGACCGAGACCTTCAGTCCCGGATTGTTGTCCAGCAGTTTTATCGCTGCGCCATGAAGGTCAGCGATGGCGCTCACAAGGCTCAGGCCCAGCCCGTGGCCGGCACTCGAACGTTCCAGTTCGAGCCGGTAGAATCTGCGGAAGACGTTCTCGTGCTCGGACGCTGGGATGCCGGGACCGTTGTCGGCCACCGTGGCGACAGCGCCGCGTCCCGTATTGGCAAGCGTGAGCTCGATGGTTGTTCCAGCCGGGCAATGCTGGAGAACGTTCTCGATGAGATTGGCCACAAGCTGAAGAAGGAGCTCGTGGTCGCCTCGAACGATCGGTGAAGGGGCTTGCGCCGATACCCAAACAAGCTTGAAGCCGCAGTCTTCAATAACAGGGGCATAGGCTTCGACCGCATCGTCGAGCACTTTCTTCAGATCGATGTCGACGAAACGCGCGCGGCGATCTCCGGCTTCAAGCTGGCCAATATTGAGAAGCGCCTCGAACGTGGCGACGATGCTGTCGACTTCCGATATCGCGTCTTCCAGAACAGTCTGGATGGCAGGCGTGACGCTCTCGGTTTCCGTTGCGCTTTCGAGCTGCTGTCGTAGACGCGTCATCGGGCGCTTCAGATCGTGCGCGATGTCGGTCGACGATTGGTTGGCGCTTTGGATGAGGCGTTCAAGCTGGGTTAGCATCGCATTGATGCGTTGCCCGACTTCGTCAAGATCGTGTTGGCGTGCATCGACGGGGACACGGCGGTCGAGCTGGCCGGACGACACGGCGGAGAGAGTCTTGGCAATGTCGTCGATCCTCTTCTGCGCTCCGC
This sequence comes from Hyphomicrobium sp., assembly GCF_036262015.1. Classification (GTDB taxonomy): domain Bacteria; phylum Pseudomonadota; class Alphaproteobacteria; order Rhizobiales; family Hyphomicrobiaceae; genus Hyphomicrobium_C. The sequence goes on from NZ_DATAJR010000008.1 coordinate 493,083, forward strand.
GCGCGAGGTAAATTCCGGAGCCCACGCCAAGAATTGCCGTCGCGAGAATGCCCCAGCCGAGGCTGCTCATGAGAATGGCCCGGGCTTGCTGCACCTCACGGTCGGATCGACCGGTCAGGAGCATGCCCTTGGATACTGGGGTCCAGGTGGCGAAATAGCGTTCGCGCCCGGTGCCGTCGCTGGCGATGTCTGGGAGCTGGGACCTCTCGAGCACGCGCCAGCCTTCGAAGGGGCGCTCGGTGCGGATGTTGCCGGCTACTGTTGCTCCATTCGCATCAACGACCGCGAAAATGCTGTCCTCGTCGCGGATCGATTCCGCTTCGTCGGTTACGACGCTGACCAATTCGTCGAACCCGTAGCGGCGGTCTATGGCAAGAAGCGCGTCGCGGGTGTTGATGACGCGAGCGCGCACGCCTTCTTCGAGCCCGTCGGCAAGCCGCACGATGAGCACCGCGAACAACGCCGTGACGCTCATTGTTATGATGAGGGTGAAGGCGAACGCGGATCGGACCTGCGTGCGCCGGAACAGGTCACGGATTGTCATTGATGCAGTAGCCGCTGCCGCGGATGGTTTGGATCAGCGGTTTTGAGAATGGCCGGTCGATCTTCGCGCGGAGGCGCGAGATGTGTGTCTCCACGACGCTGGTGCGGGGGTCGAAGTGAAAGCCCCAAACGCGTTCGAGCAGCATGGTGCGTGTCACGACACGCCCTTTGTTGCGCATCAGTGTTTCAAGAAGAATGAATTCCTTTGGCTGGAGCTCGATGCGCTCCTGTCCGCGACGAACCTTGCGGCTTCCGACATCGAGTTCGAGGTCGCCTGCTCGCAAGACGTCGCCCTCGGATCGCATCGGCGCGCGCCGTCCCAAGGCATTGACGCGGGCTAGCAGCTCGGCAAATGCAAATGGCTTTACGAGGTAATCGTCGCCGCCGACATCAAGGCCCTGGACACGGTCGTTGACGCCGCCGAGAGAGGTCAGGAACAGGATCGAAACGCGACTACCGGCCGAGCGGAGCGTGCGGGCGAGCGACAATCCATCGAGGCCGGGCAGCATCCGGTCGACGATTACGATGTCGTAGTTCTCACGGATCGCGAGGGACAAGCCATCCTTGCCATCCGAGACCACGTCGATCGTATGGCCCGCTTGGAGCAGACCCTTGGAGACGTAGCGCGCGGTCTCTTTGTCATCCTCGACGAGAAGCAGCCGCATCGAGCACTCCTTCACTGGTATTCGGCCGGCTTTTCGGGGTCTATAGCACCAATCCTGCGGTGACCACGAGGCGGCGTCCGGCCGCTCTCCAAAAAAGAGCCCGGACGCTTGGGGCATCCGGGCTCCGGGAACTCCGCAAGGGTGGAGTTCCGATCAGGGGCAGGGCTCGAGGGGGACCACTTTGTTCAGGAGCTGGTTGTGGACTTCGGGAGGAAGCCCACACTCAGAGACTGCCCAAAAATCAGCATAAGGAGGCAAGGTTACCCCCTCATGTCCCTCACCTTACAAATTCCGTAAGCTCTCGCTTCGGCGGTGAATTCTCCACATCCATCGATAGATTGCCTCCGGTTTTGTTCGGACGGATGGCCCATCTACCCTCAATCACGCACCGGCCGTCAGAGCTTGATCTCACGTATTTTTTTCAAATCTCATCAACATCATTGAACGGGGACAAGGTATGAACTCTCAACGGGTGACGCGGATGCTCTGCGCGGTCGGCCTCGCATTTCTGACGAGCCTGACTTTCGCGGGCGTCAGCATGGCAAGGGAATGCAAGAGCGATCCCATCGTTGCAGAAGGCGAGCCGGCGCTTTCGAGGGATCTGGGCGCTTATCAGAACTCGCTTTTCGCATGGCGGCGAGCTGTGGCGGACAAAGCCGGCTCTGAATTCAATTCGTGGCGCTACGCGGATGCCCGTGCGGTGGACTGCAAGCAGGTGAGCACGCCGAAGGGTGAGCGCTGGGTGTGCAAGCGCACGGCGATCCCTTGCAAAGACACGCTCTCGACCGTGCTCTCCGGCGATAAGCTTGCAAAGTACACGTGTAAGAACGATCCCGTGTCGTCGTACGGGCGCCGCGAGGCGACCGAAGCGAAGGCCATCGAGCAGGCCAAGTGGGCTTGGCGCATCGACGTGCGGAAGACGTACGATGCCACGTGGGCCAAATGGGACAGCGCGACAGGTACGGATCACGATTGCCGCAAGCTGGGCGCCAAGTATCAGTGCGTGAGTGTCGGTACGCCCTGCAAAGGTAAGTAAGCCACAGAAACCCACTTAAGAGGCGCCCGTGGTCCACACTTCGGGCGCCTTTTTCGTTTCAGTCGGTTGCTAGGCCGCCTCCGCCGGCGGAGAGGCTGCGTTCTGCTCCGGGGTGGCCTCGGCGGTTTCTTCACCTGCCGTATCTACGAAGCGAGAGACTACAAACGCGACGAGGGCGAGCATCAGGATCAATGGCAGGTTGCGTCCAACACCGCGGGCGATGCCGGGCAGTGCCATCGGAGCGGCCGAGGAGAGGAAGGCCCTGATCTCGGGTGTCAGCAAGCTTGCTGGATCTTCTGAGCCGACGTTCTGGGTGGTTGCAGTATCTGCTGCGTGCGCGTTTGGCTGCTCAGCTGCGGGTGCTGATTCAAATCCGACGACCGCCAACGTGACCAAGCCGATCATGGCGAATAGCGCGGCCATCAGGGCATGCCCCGTGACCGCACCATACTGCTCGACCAGCTTGATCGTGAGGGCGGCCGTGGCGAAACCGGCTGCCACGATCAGTGGAATGGCCACCAATGCTCGCATCACGAACTTCGAAACGACCGAGTCGATCGTGCTCTCGGCACGCTTGAAGAGACCTTGAAACATGTGGCGGTTCTCCCCTCATTGGAGCTCGTGAGGTCAGCCCCTGTCAGGACTTCCAGAGAGCGCCGATCACGAAACCGACACCGGCAGCGATCGCCAGCGTGGTGAGGGGCTGATCCTTTATGGATTTGTCCACGGCGGTTTTGAAGTTCTCGGCCACGACCTGGACCTGCTCCGTCGCTTGACGGCTCTGCTCGGCAATACGCTCGATCTGCTCGCCGGTCTTTTCAGCCAGATTTGCGGCCCGTTCCGTCAGGTCGTCGGCGGCGTTGCGTGCGAAATCACCGGACGAGCGCGTCGTGCTGCTCGATGTCGACTGTGCCATTGAATGAGCTCCTTTTTGGACGTGGGACGGCCGAACTGGCCCGAGCGCTAAACGCCGCTCACGTCCCGTTAGTTTCATTCCAAATGTTTCATCCGGGGAGCTCGGGGTCGTCGCGCGGGAAAAGGTGCCGGAACGTTACGATGGTCGACATGAGGATCGGGACGGCGACGAAGGCGCCAATGGGGCCCCACATCCAGGTCCAGAAACCGATGGCCAGGAAGACGGCGAAGGGGTTGAGGGTCATTCTCCGCCCCATCAGTGCGGGGGTGATGAAGTGGCCCTCGACCGTCGTCAGTCCGATGTAGACAAGCGGTGCGATCAAGGCTTCGCCGGTTGTGGGGAATGAGAAAAGGCCGATCAGGAAGAGCACGGCCACCATGATGACCACGCCGATATAGGGAATGTAGTTGAGCACCGCCGCCAGGACGCCCCACAGCATCGGGTTGGGAAGTCCCGCGGCATAGGCAAGCAGCGTCGTAACCAGCCCGAGGCAAATGTTGACCACGGTAAAAGTACCGAAATAGACGGTGGTGTTGCGCTCGATATCCGAGAAAATTTTCAGTGCGGTCAGACGGGCGTCCCGGTTCGGAAGAATGAGCACGGAGCGTTCTTTGATCTTCGCCTGGTAGATCATGTAGAAGATGAGCGCCCCAAGAAAGAGAATGCCTTGCGTTACCGCAGGCGTCAGCAGGGATATGATTCCGCCGACGATGTTTGTGCTTTCCTCGACGTGTAGGCCGCTACCTCCGGGTTCACCCGTGGCCTGTCCGATCGCACTCGTGATCTGTTTTAGGAAGTCGAGAGGCTCGGTTATCGATTGCAGCTTTCCCTTTATCAAGGCGCCTAGCTCTGTTGCTCGGCCCAGCCAGTAGGTGAGCGGAAGGGAAAGGAGGGCGACAACGGTGAGGAGCACCGCCATCATGGCAAGCGTAACGATTGCAACGGCCGGTATGCGCGGGATGCCATTCTTCTCCAAGCGTTTGATAACCGGGAGGAGAATGTTGGCAACGACCCAAGCCAGAATTACAGGGACGGCAACGTCCCTCATAAGGTAGAGCGCAGCGAGGATTGCGAGCGCGAAGAGCCCTGTGGTCGAGACATTCGCAATCAACTGCCAGGTTTCGGCGGGGGTTCTTTCGACCGGCGCCTCGTCGTCGGCCAATCGTTTCCTGCTCTCGGATTTGATGTCGGCGGTTATGGCCATTTGTTTCGCTCCGCATCCGCAGTGCATTCTTTCTGATCGAGCGTCGTCCCCTCTTTGCTTCTACGCCCAGCCTGGTTCCTGAGAGAGCCCGCGATGACACGACCCGCGCTGTTGGCTTGCGACCACACGCCTTTCCAGGTCCAGGTGTCTTTCAGCTCGTGGAGGCACCGCAGAAGCTGTGCGCGCGTAGCTTCGGGGAGAGCTTCGGCAATACGCTGCCAAAGGAGCTCTACGTTGTAGGGCTGCGTGCTTTCGCCGAGGCTGACAGGGACGGCCTCGTCGGCTGTGAAACCGAGATCGCTCGAAGCAGCGTCGAGGGCTGCGCGAATGTTACGGGATTTTTCGCGCGTGTCGGTCGCGAGATCATAGGGAGGAGCCCATTCACCGAAGGGGCGCAAGCGATCGATGTGCGTCGCGACGAGTATGAGCGGGGGTCGACGACGATTGAGGCGCGAAGCGAAATGGGCACGCAGCGCATCGAGCGCCGCTTTGTCGGTATTTCGATCTGCGCGGTGTGCTGCGACGACCCACAACATGAGATCGCAATCGGCGGCTCTGTCAATGAGCTCGCCGAGCATTTTCGGATCGTGACCAATGCCGGGGCTATCGATGATCAGCGCGGCCGGGAAGCCTTCCCGTTCGAGCACGTAGGGCGTGAAGTTGGACGTTGCCGGAAGGGCGTCGGTCGCGGCGCGCGCTTCCTTAGCGAGTGCGTTGACGAGACTCGATTTTCCAACGCCGGCTTGCCCAGCAACGAGGATGCGAAGCGGTTCGGCCCGTGCTTGGCTCAGTGCGGCTTGGTCGGCTGCGCTCTCGCCGGAAACATGACCCGCCAAGGCACGCGACGAAACGCGCAACCGGCCACCGTAGAGATCGATCGCGGCGCGGCCAATCTCCTGGACGTAGACTTCGGTCAGCCGTTGTGAGATCGCGGCTTGACCCCACTGCATCATAGCTTTTGAGAGCTGCTCGCGCGCTTCCTGAGCGGCTGCCGTCACGGGGTTGGCCATGCGAATGATGCGCCAGACGTCATAGGCGCGTTCCGCCATTCCCACTGCGCCGCGCCAGCGATAGAGCGCGAGCGCTTGCGCAATCGTGAGACGATCGCCGAAGGGGACGCTGTCGAGGACGAACATGCGAAGCCGCCGGCTGACACGTTCGATGATGGCCAAGGCTTCCGGTGTCGTAAATTGCCAGAGCGGGTCTTGCCGCCCCGGATGAAGGCGCTTTGCCACCACGCCGATCGTGTCCTGCCCAAGCTTCAAGAGGCCGTCGGGGCTCGAAATGCTGTCGGGGTCCGCCGTTCTCGAGAGCGCTTGCACGTCGTTCCAAGCGAGCTCCTCCGCGGGGGACCAGCCAAGAGCGCGCGCTGTATCATCATCCTCAGCGGGGATGTCCGTCTCTCTCTCCGGGTGTGTCGGGGCATCTGGGAGCAAGCGGCGCTGTGTGAGATAGACGGCCATCACAGCCAAAAAAGCGAATGCGGTCCAGTACAGCAGATAGCCGTGCTGCCAGAGCCAGATGCTGCCCAGCGGAATCAGTGAAAGGGCGGGTATGAGCAACCCGATCGCAATCAGGATGAACGAGGCCGTTCGGCGCGCGCGTGGAGGCTTTGCCGTCATGGGTGCTGCTCCCGATCTTGATCTGCACCCTTTCGCTCTTTGGCCATGCGAAATGCATCGCGAAGAGCGCTCTGGTAGGCCTGCGCGATGCCGCCGCGGTCCATCGTGCCGATGCGGCGCCCATGGAGATAGAAGACGGCGGCCTTGCCCAGAGCGTACGTCACCGCGAAACTGGCGGCGGCAGACGCGGCCGCGCCGGCGGTCTGTCCGTAGACCGGCAGCATTTTTGCGAGCTGACGAATTCCAACTCCGGCTGCAACGCGTGCGAGGGTTCCGGCCCCTATGGCTGCTGTGAGTTCAGCGTATGCGCGTCGATCCCATTCGACGCCGTAAAGGCGGCCGAGCTGAGCCAGCATTCGCGCCTGTATCGTCGTCGCCGCGACTGTTCCGGCGACCGGGATGGGTACGAGATCGCTGCCGCCCGCTGCCATCGCATGTCCCATTACGATCGGATCGGCGGATCGCGCGCGGGGATCTGCCTTGAACCCCGGCATCGCGGACAGCGCGGCCAACATTCCAGCCGGTGCGACGATGGCCAGGGCTTCCGTCAAGGCATCGAGGCCGTAGTCGTGAGGGGCAAGGCCGTCTTCGGGTTTCGTCAGATCAATGGGGACGAACAGGAGCGGGCCGCGTCCGGGGAGTTTGTCGAAGAGCGCGCGTTGATAGGCGAGGCTGCGCATGAGATCGATCGGTATGCGGGCGACTACGTCGGCGGCAGTGTGCGGTTCGAACGGATAGGGAAGAATGTGGCCTTCTCCCGGCCGGTAGGCGTCATGCAGGCTCGTTTGAGCGATCACAATCGGCCAATCCGGATGCCGGCCGCGCACCTGCCGCAAGGCTTCGAACACCGCTGCCTGGTCCACATCCATGGCCCGCATGGTCGCGAGAATGAGATGAGCCGAGCCCTCGGCGAACGTCAGGTCATCCGCCGGATTGTAGTTCGTCTCGCCCAGTCCGCGCGTGTCGAGAAAACGAATGACTGGGGCCTCGGCTGGGAATTCGTAGAGGCGCGAGGTTCGCGTGCAGGGGCGAAAGCCGTCTCCAATCGCGGCGTCACTGGTTTCCGTGATTGCTCGAATGACGGATGTTTTGCCGCTTTGCACCTTCCCTAGCAGCCAGACGACCGGTGCATAGGTGCGCGGAATGTCTTCTTCCGAGAATTCAGGAGGCCTGCCCTCGCTGCGCGCGGATTGGCCTGCTTTCGCCCCAGTATTGGACGAGCCACCGCCGCCCGAAAAGCTGGGCAGCACGCCCCTCAGCGCTGCAGCCCATTTCGCCATGGAAGCCTCACGTCCTGCAGGTTTGGTGAAAGTTCAGCCGACCCCGCGCCCCGACAGCGCATCACACATGAAAACGCCCGGAGGCGCAAAGTGTTCCTCCGGGCATCCGGTGCTTTGTGCCGCTTCGTAGCCTAGGAATCAGACTTGGTCTTCAGGAATTCGATGATGAGCTTCCGTTGTTCGGGGTCGGCTACGCCCCCGAACGGCTTCATCGTCGTGCTCGAAACCAGGGCTGTCGGGTTGGCGATGAACTTGTCCAATGTGGCTTCGTCCCACGTCATGTCCGCGGTGAGGCCGCCGGAGTACCCCTTGAAGCCCTTCACTTGTCCGGCTTTTGCCCCGACGATCCCGTGCAAGGTGGGACCAAGCCGGTTGTCGTCGGGCTTCGTTGAGTGACAGTTGCGGCAGTGCGTGTTGAACGCAACTTGGCCAGCGTTTTCTCCCTGGCCTGGTTGCGGGGCTGCGCCTTCACCGGCGATTGCCGCGACGGGCAATGTGGCGAAAGCGGCGGCGATAAAAATGGCGCGTCGGATTTTCGGCATGCTCCTGCCTCCGATTATCGTTGTTGCTCCGATAATGGGAAAAACGCCCGGTCCGAAGGTAGAGTTCCTATTCGAAAGTACGGAGGGAGGTGCCAGTACGGCTCTAGGTCGGAACGCCAAAGCATTCGCTGGCGTATGCCTCACTCCGCCAACGTACGCTCCCTCGCAAAAATCGACGGCGAGTCACTGTATCAGGTATGGGCGAACATCTTCGCAGGCTGGCACGTATACTTGGACACATAGAAATTGGGATGTGCCTCGGTCCACTTCGCGCCTTCAATTTGTGAAGCGATGAGGCATCCCATCAGCCCGACATGCTCCTCGAGCGGAATGGGATTGGCTTCTCGGCAGGCCGCGCCGGCCACAACAGAGCAAACTGTGAAAACGAGTTCGTACACAGCGGCCTCCGAGTATTTGTTGCTTTTTCCTCTCGGGTCAATTCTGGCCGCTGACGATGGTTCCCCGGCGTGAACCGCTTCTCCATCTTTCTCAGGCAGCGCGACCCGGCATTCCTGAGGCTGCGAACGCAATTTTGCATGCGGGAACAGAGGCTCTCCGTGGGCGTTCCACAGCCATGCGACAAAGGAGCTTCGAATTGTGATGGGCAACAAGCGCCATAGAGAACGCGCTTCGCTTCTCGTTCTTGGAAGCGTGGCGCTTTGTATTTCAGTCTCGCCGCTGGAAGCGCAAACTCCGCCTGCGGGCAAGCCAGCTACGCCCCCGGAGGTCATGGAACCGCCGAGTGAAAACCAAACGCCGCCCGTGGACCCAAACGACGGTTCCAAGCCAAAAGAGCCGCTTTCGAAAGAACTGCGTGAAGGCGAGGGCGTGCTGGAGCCGCCGAAGGGCGTTGATCCCGGCATCGAAAAGGGTGTGCCCGAAGACTTCAAAGGAACGATGCCAGTCATTCCGCCTCCTGGTGAGCCCGGCGGCAACCAGGACGTTCACCCGAAGTGAGTGCGTTCAACGAAAAAGGCCGCAGTTTGAGAAGCTGCGGCCTGTGCTTTCATCCATCGGTTTTTTAACCCCAGTTGCGCATGACTTCCGCAGCAGGGTGGGCGAGGTGAACGTGCCGATCCACGTTCTTCACCCAACCCAACGGAATGTAGTGGTGCTTGCCGTCTGCGGCGGGATCATTTTTGGTAAGCTTGATCACATCGGCGCCTTCGCAGTGGTCGACTGTGCCAACGTGCTCACCGTCCGAGCCTACGACTTCCATGTGCTCCTTGATCTGCGATGAATCGATCATCTCTTTTACTCCTTGTTTCTTGTTACTTGGGGGTCCGCGGCGGTCGTTGGTCTTCGCCGCCTTGCGCGGCTCCTGCTCTTCGCTGATCTCAGCCTGAACGCTGGGAGGGATCGGAGGGCCGGGAAGCACAGATCGCATACCGGTATCAACGGCACCGTGTTTGACGGTCACTGCGTCACGCACGGCCTCATCGGCACGTTCGGTGACTTCTTTGTCGGACGCACTCTCCGGCGTCTTTTCAAGAGATGCCGGTTTTCTGGTCTTGTTCGTGGTGTTGATCATGACGCACTCCCGGTTTGACGTGCCAAATAGGCCCGACAAACCAACGCGCGCGGAAAATGTGGGTTCCGCGCGCGCTGGGGGGGTGTTACGCGCCTTTGAGTTTTCCGCGCGCGGGTTCTGGCGTGGCTTCGGCGACGGGACCGCCGCGGCGCAGGTAGTGTTCACCGATGTTGAGCAAGATCGGTGCGGCGATAAAGATCGACGAACTCGTCGCGAGGACGAGGCCGAACAGCAGCGTCAGCGCGAATTCGCGCAATGCCGGTCCACCGAAGAGAGCCAGCGGCGCGATCGCCAAGAACAACGCGATTGAGGTGCCGATCGTTCTCGACAAAGTTTCGTTGATGCTGCGGTCGATGACCTCGCGCAGCGGGACGCGCTTCGATCGCACGAGGTTTTCGCGGACGCGATCGTAGACGACGACCTTGTCGTTGATCGAGAAGCCCATGATGGTGAGGATCGCGGCAATCGAGGTCATGTTGAACTCGAAGCCCGTCAGCGCCAGGAAGCCCACTGTCTTGGTGAGGTCCAGGAACATCGTCACGATCGCGCCGACGGCGAAGGGCCATTCGAAGCGGAACGTGATGTAGGCGAACATGGCGATGGCCGCGAGGCCGAGTGCCCATATGCCGTCGTTCAGCAGCTCCGCACCGATGGACGGGCCGACGACCTCAACGCGGCGGATCTCCGCTCCGGGTGCCGCTTTCTCGACGGCTTCCTTGGCGTGCTGCAGAGCTGCCTGTTGCTGCTCCGTCGTCCCCTCGGGATGCTCGAAGCGGAGAAGCACGTCATCCGGTGCGCCAAAGCGTTGGACCTGAACGGGGCCGAGGCCCGCATCCATGAGCGCGCTTTGCAGGGCTGGAGCATCGGCGGGGGCGGGTGTCTTGGCTTCGATGACGACGCCACCCGCAAAGTCGATGCCCATCTTGAGGCCGGGGTGGAACGCCAGGCCGATTGACGCCAAGCTGATGAGCGCCGAGACGATCAGTCCCGAGTAGCGGGCCCGCATGAACGCGATTGCCGTGTGATCCGGGAAGAAGCGGAAGCGCGTGCCGATGGTCAGCGTTTTCGGGCGCGTCCGCTGCAGCCACCAAGCCGTGAGCAGACGAACCAATACGATGGCCGTGAAGATCGACACAATGATGCCAAGGCTGATCGTGACAGCGAAGCCGCGGATGGCGCCGACACCGACGACGAACAGGATCAGCATTTTGATGAGGGTCGTGAGGTTGGCGTCCATGATTGTCGTGTAGGCACGGCGGAATCCGGTTTCTATCGACGCGATGACGCCGTTCCGTTTGCCGAGCTCCTCGCGTGTGCGCTCGTTGATCAGAATATTGGCGTCAACCGCCATACCGAGCGCGAGCAGGATGCCGGCCATGCCGGGCAGGGTGAGGGTCGCGCCCATCATGGACAGGCCGGCGATGGTGAGCGCCAGATTGACCACAAGAGCCACGGCCGCGAACAGGCCGAAGCGGCCATACGTCGTGAGCATGAAGCCGACGACGAATATGAAGCCTGCGATGATGGAGTAGAGGCCCGCTCGGATGGCGTCTGCACCGAGGCTCGGTCCGATGGACCGTTCTTCGACAATGGTGAGTGGCGCAGGCAACGCGCCGGCCCGCAGCAGCACGGCGAGATCGTTGGCCTCCTCGACGGTGAAGTTACCGCTGATCTGGCCCTGACCGCCGATGATGGGCTCGCGGATTACGGGGGCGCTGATCACCTTGTTGTCGAGCACAATCGCGAACGGCTGACCAACGTGTTTGGTGCTCACGTCAGCGAAGCGGCGTGTGCCGATCGAGTCGAGACCGAAATCGACAACCCAACCGCCGGCGCGCTGGTCGAGCGCAGCGGTCGCGCGCGTGAGGTTCATGCCGTCGACCTCGACGTGGCGGCGAACGGCAAGCTTGGGTGTTCCTTCAGCCTTGTTCGCCATCGGCAGAAGTTCGACGTCGGGGCCGGCCGGCGTGCCTTCCGGCGCAACGAGACGGAATGTCATTTTTGCGGTCGAGCCCAGGAGGCGTTTGATGCGGTCGGGATCGGACACGCCCGGCAGCTCGACGAGCACCCGGTTCTGACCTTGACGGGCCACCACGGGCTCATTGACGCCGGTTTCGTCGATACGGCGGCGAACGATGGAAATCGACTGCTGAACGGCCTTGGACGAGAGGTCGGTCACCGCTTCAGGATTGAGCGTCAGGTTCAGCGTGTTGCCGTCGGTTTTCGGCGAGAAGACAAGAGCATGTGCCGGACCGTCGACCCGTTCTCTCAGAATATCATTCAGAGCCTGACGGCCAACGCCCAGTTGCGTTTCGTCGGCGAACGTCACGCTGACGCTGTCCTTGCCCGCCACGATGGACGTGAAGGGTACCTTGGCCTTCCGTAATGTCTCGGCGACCGTGGAGCGCGTGCTGGCGATGCGCTCCTTGATAACGGAGTTCATATCGACTTCGAGCAGGAGGTAGGAGCCTCCCTGTAAATCGAGACCGAGATTGACGCGGGGTTGAGGAACCCAGGCCGGCAAGGAGCCGTGCGGAAGGAGGTTAGGGATGCTGAGCAATACCCCAAAAAGGCAGAGCCCCAGGATGAGCGTGGTTTTGAAGCGCGAGAAGTGCAGCATGGCCGAAATCCCATGTACGACCGCCGCTTCGGGCATGTCCCGAATACGGATGCGGTTTATGGCCGAAGGCCACCCAAAGCGCCGCTTTGGGTGGATCGGTGTGAAATATCTTGTGGTGGCGAATAGGCGCCTTAGCGCTAGGGACTAGGCGCGCGGTGGCGCGCGCGTGCGTCCGTCGCGGATGCGATCGGCGCCAATGTGTAAGGTCGCGCTGTCGGGGTAGGCCGAATTCGCGCTACCGCTCCAAGGTCCGAACTCGCGGCCTTGGGTGTCGACGTCCGTGCCTGGGTCTGCCGCTCCGCCGAGACTGAGCGACGGATCGACCACGTCGAGGCGCAGGGACGCCGGCTTGCCCGTCGTGCGCGCGTCTGTGTTGTGCTCGGACGCGGACAGACCGCCCGCAAGGGTGCTGTTGGGTCCAAACGCAAACGCGCCGGCGAGCGTGCTCAGAAGCACGGCCAGCAGTGTAGACCAGGATTTCCGGCTTCCAAGCCGGCCACGGAGCCGGTGCGTCACGGCAATCGCCCTATGTCAGGATGTCCCCAACATAGGGCGTGCCCGCCAAAAAGCTAGCCACAAGGCGTTAATGCCGGGGGATCTCCAGGGCGATGGCTGTGGCTTCGCCGCCGCCAATACAGGCCGAGGCGACGCCTTTTGCAGCTCCAGCCCGGCGCAGGGCGTGCAAAAGCGTGACGATCAAACGCGCCCCGGTGGCGCCGATCGGGTGGCCTATGGCGCAGGCGCCCCCGTTCACGTTGAGACGGTCCCGGTCGATACCCAGCTCCTTCTGGGCGGCCATGGCGACCACGGCGAAGGCTTCGTTCACCTCATAAAGGTCGACGTCGCCTGCGTTCCAACCGGCCTTGGCAAGAACCTTTTGCATGGCCGGGATCGGTGCCGTTGTGAACCACGCGGGCTCCTGACTGTGCGTGGCATGAGCGCGGATGGTGGCGAGCACCGGCAGTCCCTCGCGGTCGGCAATGGAGCGGCGTGTCAGCACGAGAGCGGCGGCGCCGTCGGCGTTGGCCGAGGAACTGGCGGCGGTGATCGTGCCATTTGCGCGGAAGGCCGGCTTCAGCTTGACGACTTTCTCCGGCGAGACCTTGAACGGGTTCTCGTCGGACGAGACGATCCTGTCACCTTCTTTGGTTGAAACCGCGATCGGCGCGACTTCATCCGCGAAAGCGCCGGATTTGATGGCAGCCTGCGCGCGCTTCAGCGTCTCGATGGCGAACGCATCCTGATCGGCGCGCGTGAATTGGTACCGCTCGGCGGTTGCCTCGCCGAAGTCTCCCATGCTGCGGCCCTTTTCATACGCGTCCTCAAGGCCGTCGAGCAGCATGTGATCAAGAATGCGGTCGTGACCTGCGCGATAGCCGCTGCGGGCCTTTGGCAACAAGTAGGGAGCGTTCGACATCGACTCCATGCCGCCTGCGATGACGATGTCCGCCGACCCCGCGCGTAGAAGATCGTGAGCCAGCATGGTTGCCTTCATGCCGGAGCCGCACACCTTGTTGATCGTCGAGGCTGGCACGGCGTCTGGAAGTCCAGCCGCGCGGGAGGCCTGGCGTGCCGGGGCTTGACCCTGGCCAGCCTGCAGAACGTTGCCGAAGAGTACTTCGTCAACCTTTTCAGGAGCCAAGTTTGCGCGCTCCACCGCGACGCGGATTGCGTGCGCGCCGAGCGCGGACGCGCTCAGCGGTGCGAGCTCTCCCATGAAACGGCCGAGTGGTGTTCTGACTGCTGACGTGATGACGACGGGATCCGACGGGGTCATAGTCAATTCCTCCAAGACCGCCGCGAACCGGCTGGTCATGCCGGCGAAAATAATATATGATGATCATAATACAATATCTCCCACGCGCTTGTGATGCTGTGTCGCGCAGTCTTAGATCCATGACGGACGGTTTGGAGGTGAAGGCATGATTGCGCGTACGGTGGCATCGGCGCTTCGCGCACGCGACGTTCACTATGGCTGGGTGGTGGTCGGCGTCACGTTTCTCACCATGCTGGTGACAGCAGGTGCCGTCGGCGCGCCGGGTGTTTTCATCGAGCCGCTCGAGAAGGAATTCGGATGGCGGCGTGACGAGATCTCGTCGGCGCTGGCGATCCGGTTCGTGCTGTTCGGCTTGATGGGCCCGTTCGCGGCTGCGTTCATGAACAGGTTCGGTGTTCGTCATGTCGTTCTGGCGGCCCTTGCGATCATTCTGGCGGGGCTCGCCGCATCCCTCTTCATGAATGAGGTCTGGCAACTCATTCTGCTCTGGGGTGTTGCCGTCGGCCTCGGCACGGGCCTGATGGCTATGGTTCTCGGTGCGACAGTCGCCATGCGCTGGTTCTCCGAGCGCCGCGGTCTTGTCATGGGGCTGCTTGCCGCCAGTACGGCTTCGGGGCAGCTCATTTTCCTTCCGGCTCTCGCGAAGGTCACAGAGGTCTTGGGATGGCGGCTGGCGCTGGGGCTCGTGTGCGGTGCGCTTGTCATCTGTGCGTTCGCTGTCGCCGCGCTGATGCGAGAGCGTCCAGGTGACGTCGGTTTGCCCGTGTATGGAGAGACCGAGGTCAAACCTCACGTCGAGAGCCCGGGCGGGTTTGTCGCTTCACTGCTCGTTCCGTTGCGTGTTCTTCGCGAAGCCGCCGGCTCGGGCGTGTTCTGGATTTTGTTCGGAACCTTTTTCATTTGCGGCACGAGCACAAACGGTCTCATCCAGACGCACTTCATCCCCTTGTGCGGGGACTACGGTCTCGCGGCCGTGAGTGCGGCGGGCATCCTGGCGATGATGGGCATTTTCGATTTCTTCGGGACACTTGGGTCCGGATGGCTGTCGGATCGTTTCGACAATCGCTTGCTGCTCTTCTGGTACTACGGCCTTCGCGGCCTTTCGCTGATGTATTTGCCATTCAGCGACTTCACTATCGTCGGGCTTACCGTCTTTGCGATGTTCTACGGCCTCGATTGGATCGCAACGGTACCTCCGACCGTCAAGCTCACGGCCGAGCGATTCGGGGACGGCAAGGCCAACATCGTGTTCGGTTGGATCTTCGCCGGACACCAGCTCGGAGCGGCGTCTGCCGCCTACGGCGCGGGACTGACCCGCACCGTGTATGAAACCTATCTTCCGGCGTTTTTCGTCGCCGGTGCGCTGTGCATCGTTGCTGCGCTTGCGTTTGCGGGACTTCGCATCCTGGAAGGTCCGAAGCGCTTGGCGCCGCTCGCGGCATGATGTGTCTCAGGAATAGGAGGACGAGACTATGCCTCGCGTTTCGCGCAAACAGGCTGATCAACATCGGATCGAGGTCATCGAGGCCGCGTCGCGGCTCATTCCGGAGCGCGGCATCGACGGCGTAAGCGTGCCAGCGCTGATGGCGCAAGCGGGCCTGACGCACGGCGCTTTCTATGGCCATTTCCCCTCGAAGGATGCGCTCGTCGTCGCAGCGTGTGACGCGGCCTTCGAGGAGAAGAGGAAGTTCTATGACGATATCCTCTCTCGTCATCGGGGTGACGGGGATGCCGCACGCCAGGTTTTCATCAAGCGCTATACGCGCACGAGCCACCGTGATGAGCGAGCAGAGGGATGTCCAATGGCGGCGCTGTGCGGCGACGTCGGACGGGAGGGCCGCAAGGGACCCATTCGGGCCGCGTTCGCCGCGGGCGTGAATTCACTTCTGGAGCGCATGTCGTCTTTGCTCTCGCGCGGCAAGAAGAAGGCCTCGCGCGAGGAGGTGCTGACGACCGCGAGTCTACTCGTGGGGGCGCTGGTTCTCTCGCGCGCGACTGAGGGGCACCCGGTCTCCGAAGAATTCCTGGCGGCAGCCCGCAAGGTTCTTCTTGAAGATTGACGCGTCGTGCGTTTGTCTTGTTACGGAGTTTTGTGCGTCTGCGTGCGCATCGCATTTCGAAGGGAGAGACCACATGCTGTTCGGTTTGGACGGGTTCACGCTCTTTCACGTTGCGCTCAGCCTCCTCGGTATCGCGGCGGGCTTCGTCGTGGTCGGCGGCTTTTTATCGAACGCGCAGCTTGATGGCGCGACGCTCGTCTTTCTGGCGGCCACGGTGGCAACCAACGTCACCGGGTTCGGGTTTCCATTCGTTCAGCTTCTGCCGTCGCACATCGTTGCGATCATTTCGCTCGTGGTGCTCGCGGTGGCGATCTATGCGCGCTACTTCACGTCGCTGCATGGCATCTGGCGGCCGGTCTACGTGCTGAGCGCGACGCTTGCGCTCTACCTCAACGTCTTCGTTCTGGTCGTGCAGACGTTCCTGAAGAATCCAGCCTTGAGTGCGCTCGCGCCGACGCAGTCCGAGCTCCCGTTCACGGCGACGCAGGGCGTCGTCTTGATCGCGTTCCTGCTTCTCGGCTGGTCGGCTGTGCGCCGTTTCCGCGCGGTGTAATTGCCCTTCACGGGGCGATTGTTGTCGGGATGCTGCTTGCCGCGACGGCTTCTCCAGTGTCGAAGGCCTTGTCGTCGCGATTGTAGAGATCGTTTCGGAACTGGACCGCGCCGCCGTCGATCCACGCCGTGAGATAGATGAAATGGACGGGCACCGCGGCTGGCAGCTTGATGGTTGGGCGCGCGCCGGAAGCAATCGACTGCTCGATCTTCTCGCGCGTCCAGCCGCCGTATCCGTCGATTACCCAAGCCGCGAGATCCAAGTAGTTCTGAATCCGGACGCATCCGGCGCTGATGGCGCGCTCGAAATAGCCGAAGAGGTTCTTCATCGGCGTGTCGTGCATATAGACGATGTGCTTGTTCGGCATGTCGAAGCGCAGCACGCCGAGCGCGTTCTGCGGGCCGGGGTCCTGGCGGAAGACGTAGCGTTCCGCTTCCGGTCCCCACCAGTTTACGGTCGCGGGATCGATCTCTTCGCCGCCGAACGAGGAGAACACACGGATGCGCTCCTTGTAGAGGTAGGCGGGGTCTTTGCGGATCATGGGCACCAGAGCAGCCTTGGCGATGGTGCCGGGCACGTGCCAGTAGGGCAGGAGGTTGATGGCCTGGATCTGCGCGCTGACGACCGGAGTCGGCGTTGCACGTTTTCCTGCGATCGTCCGGCTCGTGATCTCGACACGGCCGCCGCGGATGCCCTGCAACTCGAAGCTTGCCGCGTTCATGACAATGTATTTCGGCGCGGCTGTTTTCGGCAGCAGCTCACGCATGCGTGCGAGATTCAACTGGAGCTGTTTGAGACGTGTCTCAGCCGGTACGTTCATCAAGCGCTGCGTGATGCCGTAGACGATGCCGGTCGGTTCGACGCCATTGCGGAGCTGATACCGCTTGACGGCGTCCTCGAGCGCCCGATCGAAGAGGTAGCGGTCTGATCCGTTTGGCCGCAGCTCTCCTGATATTTCGAGCCGCCGTTTTACGATAGCAACTTCGGCGCCGCTGTCGCCGGGGCGCAAGGTGATGCGGTCAGGGATACGCGGCCAGCCTCCGGCGGAGACGATGCGCTGATAGTAATCGATCGCTTGCAGCATCTGCTGCTCGGCTTGCGGGCTCACCCAGGGCTCGAAGCTCGGCTCGGGCGGCGGAACACGTTCACGTGCGCTCGCAGCTGTCGCATGGAGCATGAGCACAATAACGCACGCCAGCATCTGCACGGCGCGTGCGGATATGCGGAGAGACTGACGGCGAGGTGCTGAACTCATGCGAACCGTGGCCTTCTCTCACCACATGGGCGGCGCGAACTGAATACCGCCCCGTTTCCATAAGGCGTTGATGCCGCGATCCATGCCGAGGGGGCTTTGCTTGCCGAGGTTGGCGTCGAAGATCTCGCTGTAGTTGCCGGTCGCTGCAATCACATTGCGGAGCCACGGCTTGGGTAGTCCGAGCTTTTCAGCGCTGGCGGCAGCTCCGTCGACAAGGCGGCGTGCATCGCCTTGCATCTCGCCTGAACCAGCCGCAGTCTCGCGATCGAGCCCAACTTCCTCGGCGTTGATCAAGCCCGCCAAGGTCCAGCGCACGATCTCGGACCACGTGCGGTCGCCTCCGGCGACGACGGGTCCGAGCGGTTCCTTGGAAATCACTTCGGGCAATACCGCGTGTTTCGCAGGTTCCGCGAAGCTTGCACGATCCGAGAACAGCGCCGAACGGTCGCCGGAATAGGCATCGCACTTGCCGGACGCATAGGCGTCGAGCATTTCCTTGCGATCGGGATAGGTTTGCGTTTCAACCTCGAGGCCGTGGGCTTTGAAGTAGTAGGCCATGTTCTGTTCGGTGGTCGTGCCTGCTTCTACGCAGATCTTGAGGCCGGCGAGCTGTTGGGCGGAGACGAGGCCGCGGTCGTCGCTCGTCATGAAGCCCTGGCCGTCGAAGTAGAGAACGCCCGCGAACTCGAGACCCATGTCGACGTCGCGCGCCATGGTCCAGGTGGTGTTGCGCGCCAGGAGATCGATCTTGCCGGACTGGAGGGCTTCGAAACGCTCATTTGTTTCGACGGGTACGAACTCGACCTTCTTCGCGTCCTCGAAGACAGCCGCTGCGACGGCCCGGCAGAAATCCGCGTCGAGACCGAGCCATTCACCCGTTTGGGCTAGCGCCGAAAATCCAAGGAGACCGGTGTTGACGCCGCAGAGGATCTTGCCGCGCTCCCGCACGACCTGCAGCCGCCCTTCGCTTGGCGCGGGCAATGCGGTAGGCGCGGGACTGGCTTGGGTGGGGGGTGACGTCGCGCCTGTCGTGATCGTTCGTACGACCGGAGGAGCCGGTGCGGCATCCATTGTGGCAGGAGCGTCTGCGGCCGGCTGTGTTTGGCCTGCGGCTGCCGCCGCTGGAGCAGCGTTTGCGTCCTTGGCGCGGGCTGCTTTCGTGCAGACGCTCTTGTTGACGGTGGTGAATTCGCCCGGCCCGCCACCTTCGACTTTGCAGGTGCACGGCCCGCTCGGTCCATCGCGCAGCGCGCAAAGGCGCGCCGCTTCGGCATGTTGGGAAACGAGGCATGCGGTCACTGCGAGAGGCGCAAGCAGCCCCGCGCGTAAGCCGATGGTCATCCGAGCACCTTCGTCTTGTGTTCAAGCCCTCGCCAAAGGTTCTATGGCCGCAGACCCGATCTGACAAGCTAAGGTTCTAGGCCGCCTCGCTCTATGCGGTGTTCGGACTGTGTTAGAAGTGATACGCGCGCTCGCCGTGCTCGGTGAGATCCAGGCCTGTGCGCTCGCGGTCCTTCGCCGGGCGCAGGCCAACGACAAGATCGACAAATTTATAGAGCACGGCGGAAATCAGACCTGACCAGATAAGCGTGAGCGCCACGGCCTTGAGCTGGGCCTGCATCTGAGCGCCCATGTCGTATGTGACGGTTATTTGGCCGGGTTGGGTGATGTAGTCGGCGACGCCCGTGCCGCCGAACTGCGGGGCGACGAGGATGCCTGTGGCCAGCGCACCGACAATGCCGCCGATGCAGTGCACGCCGAACACGTCGAGGCTGTCATCGTAGCCCAGCTCGCTCTTCAACCAGGTGCACGCCACGTACCCGACAATGGCGCTTACGACGCCGAGCACGATACTGCCCATCGGGCCCGCGAAGCCGGACGCCGGAGTGACTGCGACGAGTCCGATCACCATACCTGTAATGAGGCCGAGGGTGGTTGGCTTTCCTTTGACGATCCATTCCGTGAAGGCCCACGTGAGAGCCGCTGCGGCCGTGGCGCCAAAGGTGTTGCCCATGGCGAGGGCCGCTGTTCCGTTGGCCTCCAGGTTCGATCCGCAGTTGAAGCCGAACCAGCCGACCCACAGCAGCGCTGCGCCGACCATGCTGAGCGTGAGCGAGTGGGGCGGCATCGGCTCGCGTCCATAGCCCGATCGGGGGCCAAGTATGAGGGCGCCAACCAATCCGGCGATGCCTGCATTGATGTGCACGACCGTGCCTCCGGCGAAGTCGATGGCGCCCCATTGGAACGCGAGGCCCGAACTTGCCATCAGGCTCTGCAATTTTGCGTCCGCCGCCGCCTTGGCATCACCGGTTGCCGACGCTGCCGCGCGTGCCGCGTCGCTCAACGCATCGGGGCCGGGCCAGTACCAGACCATGTGGGCGATCGGGCAATAGACGATCGTCACCCAGAGCGCCATGAAGAGGAGTATTGCAGAAAATCGCATTCGTTCGGCGAATGCGCCTACGATGAGCGCGGGCGTGATCGCCGCGAAAGTCATCTGAAACCAGACATAAGCATATTCGGGTACATAGACACCGTTGGAGAATGTGGGAGCGGTGGAGTCCGGTGTGATGCCGGATAGGAACGCCTTGGAAGGTCCGCCGACGAACGGAGCAAAACGCGGATCCGTGCTGAAGGCGAGGCTGTAGCCGTAGATCATCCAGATCAGACAGACGAGGCAGACGGTCGCGTAAACCTGCATCAGCATCGCGAGCGCGTTCTTGGTGCGGACGAGGCCACCGTAGAAGAGCGCCAGACCGGGAACCGTCATGAGCAACACAAGCGCGGTCGAGACCATCAGGAACGCGGTGTCGCCTTTGTCCGGAGCGGCAGCCGCAGGGCTGCTTCCGCTAACGATCGCAAGTGACGAGATCACGAGGAGAGCGCGCATCCTGGTCATGGCGGTCGTTCCTATTTCGCGTGCAATCGGTTGGTCATCCGCGCTGATGTTGTTTCCTGGTCATGTCGCTCGGAGCAAGCAATGTGCCTGTTTGGGTTCTGGCCATCGGAGTCTGTAGGAATACTACTATTTGCTCTCGCATGACTTTGGAAAATGGGTAAGGAACCCACTGTTTCCTGCCACATGCTTGTGCTCATTGCCCAAATGTCTGTCAGCTTGGGCCGCTTGGCGCCGAACTCCAACCCATTATAGTGGCTTGATCTTATGATGGCTTTATTCGGCCTCCATAGGGACGTCTGATCTGCTGTGCGGACTATGGGTGCGCGTGCGTTTGGCACATTGGGTGGGATTGGCTCGCATGGGACACGGCGATGAACCCAAGCTGGATGAACTCAAGCGGCTTCTTCGCCGTCTCGACGGACTCGATACCGGCAAGGGCGTAGGACAAGCGACCGCCGGAGCGGGCGACGATGACCAACGTGGCTATGTCGGCGCGTTGCGCGGAATGCCCGCGATTCAAGGTGATGATCCTACTTCGCACCTCTCGGTATCCGACGCGAAAAAATCAGGAAATTCTGCCATATACTTGGCCGCTGCTGCGGCGGCGGCCATATCGACGGTCACGGTGTATCTTCTCATGTCGCAACCCGAAGAGCCGGGTGTGCGCGGGGCGAGGCCAGCCCTGCCGTCCGAACGGGGCATGCCGAGCAAGATCGAGATGCCATCGGGCTCTTCTGGGCAGAACCAGGACGCAGTAAACGGCCTTGTGCGCAGGGCGGAGGCGCTGCTCGAGAGCGGGAAAATTGACGCCGCGCGCGAACTTCTTCAGCAGGCGGCGGAACAGGGATCAGGTCCGGCAGCCCTGAAGCTGGCCCGCAGCTACGACCCGGCGCGCTCGGGGGCGGTCAACTACGCCGACAGCCAAACCAATGCAGCGCTGGCCCAAGCTTGGTATGAGAGGGCCCTTGCTCTCGGCAACCAGGAAGCGGCCGCCTATATCTCCGAGCCAGGCGTCAGATAACCGCACCCAGCCTCGTTCGTCCGGACGTGTTTCGGCCACGACTTCAATTGTTCATGTTTTAGGTCTCAGCATTCGGCTGGGCGTTGCAAACTAGGGGGAGGATCAAGGCACTTGCAGGCAACTAGGTCGGCGGAGAATCCGTCCCCGGGCCGCATCGGAGGCAGGCTGGAGGACCTCAGAAAGCAGTTGCTCAGCTGCGGCGACGTGCTCGCCGGGCTCGTGGAGCCCGCTGCTCGACCGCTGATTGCCGACGCCCTGTATCAGTTGCGCGAGCTTGCGTGCCGTATTGCCGTTGTTGGTCAGATCAAATCCGGCAAGAGCTCGTTTATCAACGCCTTCATCCGGAACCCAAGCTTCCTTCCGACCAGTGTCACTCCTTGGACGACCGCCGTCACCAACCTGCATTTCGGCCAGACGCCCTCCAGCCGGTTTTCCGCGATCTTCTCCTTCCTACAGAAGGAGGAGTGGGCGGACCTTGCGGCGGGCGGTGGAAAGATTCGAGAGCTAACAGAACGGCTGGTTCCCGGTTTCGAGCCTGAGCTCCTCCAGCAACATGCCGAGATGTTGCGAACTCGGGCCCAGGAAAAGTTGGGACCCGAATTCGAACTGTTGCTTGGGCAGGCGCATCTTTTCGAGGCCCTGCCTCCCGGCATGCTCGAGCGCTATGTCTGTTCCGGAGATTTCGCAGGGCCCGGTCAGATCGGCAGGTACTCGGACATTACGAAAAGCGCTGACATCTACTGCCAGCAAGGTCCGTTCGCGTTTCCGTGTACGATCATCGATACGCCTGGAACCAACGATCCGTCTCTCATTCGCGATGAGATCACGCGCCGATGCCTCGGATCGGCCGACATGTACATCGTCGTGCTGACGGCGCGTCAACCCCTGTCTGAGAACGACGTCGCGCTGCTTCGCATGATGCGCGGGCTCAACAAGGATCGCATCGTCGTATTGATCAACCGCATCGACGATCTATCCGATGTGGATAGTGAGTTGCCGAGAGTCTTGTCCTACGTTCGTCAACGGCTGGCCGTCGAGTTTCCCGGATCCGCGATCCCTGTCGTCTCTGGCAGCGCATGGTGGGCGAGCCAGGCGATGGCATTCGACCCGCAGGCGGCTACGCGAATTCTCCAGCGCCGCTCGGCCAGCTCGCTTTTGCGAGCCGGGCTTCTGCGTCCGGACGAGTTGACGCCAGCAAATTTCTCATCGCCTGACTTCTGCGAGCGGCTGAGGCAATCGCTGTACGCGATGTCGGGTTTACCCGCGGTTAATCAAGTGATCGATGGCCTCATGGGGACGGCCCGTCCGGCCTATGTCCTGCGGCAGAGCGCAAAGTCCTTCGCCGAGATGGCGCGGGCGTGCGAGAGCGCGGCGCGCAGTGAGCTTCAGCTCCTGCTTGCTGTGCAAGGCGATGCACGCGATGCGGCGGGATCTACGGAAAAGCGTTCGATCTACGAACGCGAGCGGGACCTACTGGCAGAAGTTGCAACAAACATCGAGGCGTCGGCATCTGGAATCGAGGCCCAGCTCAACCGGATCATTCAAGAGGAACGGGACAAGTTGCGCGCCACGTTGCAAGTCACGATCGACTTTCACGCAGCGCGCGAGCGCGACGTCCTTATCGATACGCTTTCGCGAGGGCGCCCGCCGAAAGTCTGGACGCACGAGGGTGTCGAGCTCAGGCGCGCGCTCGCGAGCGAGTTCCGGCGAGAATTCGAGAATGCAGCTTTCCGCCTCAGGTCGTTTCATGCGCGGGTCATTCCAGAGCTGCATAGGCTGATGCGTACTCTGGTCCCGGAACCAGATCTCGCCGATCCGCTTGGCGAAGGAATCGCGATTCCAGCGCCGACCATCGCGCCGCTCAGCAGGTTGTTGGTTCTCGATCTTGAAAACAAGAGGTGGAGCGCCTTCTGGAGCCGGCAGCCGTCTTCTGAAACATCGGGTGCAAAAATCGAAGCGCTGATCAGAGAGGAGTTCTCACCCATTGCCGACGAGCTGGCGCAACTTGCGGGATACGCTTTCCGTGACTTCAGCAGCATGACGATCAAGTGGTCATTCGGAGCGTGCCGCAACATACAGCACGCTCTAAAACGGCGGCTCGAGTACTTGCTTGCGGAAATGGGGACTGCGCCGGCGCAGGGGCCGAAACCAGGGGACGCCGTCCACACCCAGGCGCAACGCCTCAAAGACACGGAAGCTCTGACGCGTCATCTCGATCACCTCGCTCAGTACATCGACACGATTCTGAAGGCGGAGGCGCCTAGAGTATGAGTAGAGCATCCGAGCTGTTTCTGAAGCGAATGGCTGCAGCGCGGGAACGGTTGCTTGCGACGCGCATCAGCGATCCCGCATTGGCCTACTGCGTTGCCGGTATTTCCCGCGTGGAGGAGTCCCTACGTCGTCCGCTTCGGGTGGTCGTTCTCGGTGAGTGCAACTCGGGCAAAACATCAGTCACGGATCTTCTCATCGGGAACGGGTTGCTTCCGACGAGTGTGGTGGCCAACACGCATATTCCGGTTCTCGTTACTCATGCTCCAGCGGCCGCCATCTTCGGGATCGACGCAAAGGGAAACCGCATCAGAGTCGATGGGAACAGTGATGATCCGCTGACCGATCGGACGTTTCAGGCGCTTCAGATCTCGTTGCCGCTGGAACGGTTGCGGCGTTTTCAAATTCTCGATACGCCATCCGCAGGTAACCCAGCCGCCTTTGTGGGGGATGCCGACATCGTGCTTTGGTGCACGGTTTCAACACGTGCATGGACAGAGAGCGAGCGAGCCACCTGGCTGGGTTTGCCCAAGCGTTTCGGCCGAAACTCGCTGCTCGTCGCGACGCATAAGGACGGGCTTCAGACGGACGATGACGTTGAACGCGTGCTGAACAGATTGCGCGGTCTCACGGGCGGTCTTTTTCGCGAGGCCGTACTCGTTTCCGCCGAAAGCATCGACGACCAATCCGTGGAGTTCGAACAGGACAGCGGAGCCGAGGCTTTGCGCAGTGCCATCGATCGTGTCGCCAGCGACATCGTCGACCGGCGGACGCAGAAGGCCGAGAAAATCGTTCGGCGCTTGGCTCGCCTGGCATTCCATCAATTCGCACTGGACGAGGTTCGGCTCGAAACGGTCGAATTGTTACGAAGCTGGGAGGCTCATGCATTGGCGCTGGTCGATCAGCTTTCGGAAGGGAAGAAAACGGCCCCCCAGACCATCGAGGCTCTGCTCGTCGCTTATGCGGACTATGCGGAAAAGCTAAGGCCGGGCGTCGTCACCGGCGACAGCGTACCGGTGCTTCGTTCGCAGGCCCTGACGGTACCCATGCAATGGCCCAATCAGAGCCTGCCAGCGACGCGCCTCGTACGGACGCTGGTGTCGGATCTGACGGGTTTGCTCAGGATGCTGTCAGGCAATTCGATCTTCATGGATCCGACGGTGAAAGCCGAGTACCAGACGGCACGGGCTATCCTGCTCACGCTCGCGGATCTCGATGGCGCGTTCGACGCGCTGGGGAAGATGCTCGGCACGCCGCTCGTTTCTCCGAGCCCGGCCTAACTTTTTATCCGCTTCCAAATAAAAATCGCGGCGCTGACCAGGAGCCAGCGCCGCGATTTCAGACTCCCCCCCGGGAGGATTTAGGCGGCCTTTGCGGCCGCGCCGGTCGGCACTTCTGAGATCGTCTTCAGGACCTGCGAAGCAATCTGGTAGGGATCGCCCTGAGAGTTTGGACGGCGATCCTCAAGGTAGCCCTTGTAGCCGTTCCTGACGAAGGAGTGAGGAACACGGATCGAAGCGCCGCGGTCGGCCACGCCGTAGCTGAACTTGTTCCACGGTGCCGTCTCGTGCTTGCCGGTCAGACGCATATGGTTGTCCGGGCCGTAGACGTTGATGTGATCCATCAGGTTCTTATCGAAGGCCTTCATCAGCGCCTCGAAGTAGTCCTTGCCGCCAATGGTGCGCATGTACTCGGTCGAGAAGTTGCAGTGCATGCCCGAGCCGTTCCAGTCGGTGTCGCCGAGCGGCTTGCAGTGGAACTCGATGTCGATGCCATACTTCTCCGTGAGGCGGAGCAGCAGGTAGCGCGCGATCCACATCTCGTCGGCGGCCTTCTTGGAACCCTTGCCAAAGATCTGGAACTCCCACTGCCCCTTGGCCACCTCGGCGTTGATACCTTCGTGGTTGATGCCGGCCGCGAGGCAGAGGTCGAGGTGCTCCTCGACGATCTTGCGCGCAATGTCGCCGACGTTCTTATAGCCGACGCCCGTGTAGTACGGACCCTGCGGAGCGGGATAGCCGCTCTCGGGGAACCCGAGCGGACGCCCGTTCTTGTAGAAGAAATATTCCTGCTCGAATCCGAACCAGGCGCCCGGGTCGTCAAGAACGGTTGCGCGATTGTTCGACGCGTGCGGGGTGACGCCGTCCGGCATCATGACTTCGCACATAACGAGCACGCCGTTGGTGCGGGCCGGGTCGGGGAAGTGCGCGACGGGCTTCAGCACGCAATCGGAGCTGCGACCCTCGGCCTGCATCGTGGAGCTGCCGTCGAAGCCCCACAGCGGGAGATCGGCGAGATCCGGGAAGGAACTGAATTCCTTGATCTGCGTCTTGCCGCGCAGGTTCGGTACCGGCGTATAACCGTCAAGCCAGATGTACTCGAGCTTGTACTTCGTCATCGAGAGTCGTCTCCTCGGTTTAAACGCAAATCGCTGGCGCGCCCTGAGCGCGGTCCCGGCGCGAGGTGGCAGGACCCGTCACGCGGGGCCATCCTCGTGTCGCCAGGGCGTCTTGCTGATGAAGCGGTGGGCGATACGTGCGGACAGCTCAAGAATTGATCTGCCGCGCTGCATCCAATTTCACCCCGTGTACGAAACGTAAGCATTCAGTCGGCAACGCGTGTTTCCATTGAGGGTCTACGCGTAGAAGCGACGCTCGTTCGCTTCCGCAAAATGCTAGCCAAATAAGCATGAAGTTTCATGCACATAGTTTAGGCAAATGCTGATATTTAACGAGCAAACTGTCTACTCTGTGTGCAACAATGACCTTATGTCGACGTTATGCGTTGAGCCTGTAGCGCAGCAGCAATAACCGAGAGACTGAAGTCATGCTTGAGAAGGCACCTCACGAATCCGCGAAGATCTATCAATTCCCCATCGGGGGGCGGGCGGGTTTCGCCATCCAACGCGAAACCGCAGCGTCTGTTTCGACGTTCAAACCCGCGCCGGTTGCGGCGGCAGTGGCATGCGGTAGCTGGTATCATGACGAAGCCATCCGGCAGGAAGCCGAGCAGGCGCGAGAGCGGTAACGACCAACGTTGCACCTCTCGAACGGAGCGCGGGCGCGTATCCTGTTGCTGATCGCTAGCCGAAGATCGACCAGCCCATACGCTTGGCGAGCGTTTCGAGGGCAATCCGGCCCAGGTGTGAATTGCCCGCATTGTCGAGGCCGGGTGCCCAGACGGCGATGGAGGCCTTTCCGGGTGCAATAGCGAGAATGCCACCGCCGACGCCACTCTTGCCTGGCAATCCGACGCGATAGGCGAATTCGCCCGAGCCGTCATAGTGACCGCACGTCAACATGATCGCATTGATGCGCCGTGCACGCTCGCGGTGAACGACGGAAAGGCCGGTCGATGGGTTGCGGCCTTCGTGCGCCAGGAAGCGTCCGGCCATCGCAAGTTGTTTACATGACATCGCGATGGCGCAGTGGTGGAAGTAGACGCCGAGCGTGAAGTCCACCGGGTTCTCGATCACGCCGAAAGACTTCATATAATTGGCGAGCGCGATATTGCGGAAGCCGGTGCGCTGTTCCGAAGCGGCGACCGCCTTGTCGATCGTGATCGCCGGATCATCGGCCAGGAATCGCATGAAGCGCAGGATTTCGCCCAGTGCCTCCCGGGGCTGATGGCCGGACAGGATCACATCCGTCACGGCGATTGCGCCTGCATTTATGAAGGGATTGCGCGGAATGCCCTGCTCTCGCTCAAGCTGCACAATAGAGTTGAACGGGCTACCCGAAGGCTCGCGGCCGACACGCGACCAGAGCCGGTCGCCGACCTTGCCAAGTGCGAGCGTCAGCGTGAAGACCTTTGAGATGCTCTGAATCGAAAACGAAGTGTCACTGTCGCCGGCCGCCGCGACGTTACCGTCTGCGTCGATGACGGCAATGCCGAATGCATTCGCGTCAACCCGAGCCAGTTCGGGAATGTAAGTTGCGACTTCGCCTCGATCCGGCCGCTGTCGCATCTCGTCGGCGATTTCATTTACGACGAGGTCGAGATTGGGCACTTCGCGTCGCGACTCTCTGTTGCATCCCCATGTCCGAGATGTTGGCCGAAGACGCTCCTCGTGACAACTCCCTACTTCCGTCGGATCTCGAGGCCTCAGGCCGAGGTCGTCCTGTGGCCTCGAGCGACGCTTCCGCCGGCCGGGGTGCTCAGCCAGCCGGCGGAACTCTGTCTGGAGTGCTCCTAGTCGGAAACGTGTTGCCACTTTTCCGGACGCACTCTTATCCGGCACTTACTCCGCGGGGCTTGCCGTGAAGTTGCCGATGATCGCCTTGTGGTGCTTCGACTCCATCACCAGCTGCCAGCCGATGAACAGGACGAAGAAGCCGAGGATTGTGCCCGCGAAGGCAAATTCCATCCCGTGAAACGGATAAACCGCGGTCACTTCAGGAAGCTTCGCAAGCGACGTGATACCGGTGTTCATGTGTGAACTCCTTATGTTTTGCACGTGTGACTAGATCTTCGCCCGGCCTTCCTTGAGCTGAAGCTTTTCAAAGGCTGCTTCAGCACCGGAGAGGTTCGGGTAGGTCGTGGAGGATGCTTCGCCGTCGAGGCCGGTAAGCTCGACTTTCGGATCGACGCGAAGGAGGCCGAAGACCTTGAGCAGGTAGCTCAGGACGTAGCCTGGGATGAAGCCGAAGCCGATGGCGAAGATGAGCGAGCAAATCGCGTTGCCCATCGGGGTCACGATCGGAAGGCCTTCAGCATTGGTGCCGAACCAACCTGCGCCCTCGGAGAGAGCGACAAGGGTTCCGGCGCTCGGGTAGATGGCCGGATACCCCCACAGCGCGAAGCCCGCGACGATGCCACCGAAGAGACCGCAGTAGCCGTGAACGGCGACTGCGCCGACCGCGTCATCGAGCTTGAACTTCTTCTCGACCCAGTTGTGGAGGTAGTAGGCCATTGCCGTGCCGACGACAGCGATCACGAAGGCAAGGACCGGGTGGTAAAGATCGTTGCCTGCGCTGGCGCTGATTAGGCCGGTGAGGCCGCCCGAGAAGGTCCAGAAGGCGTTGCCACCCGAGACCATGTAGGCCGTCATCATGCCGGCGAAGAGGGCCAGCAGGAAGTTCATCGTGACGCCCGACAGCGTGATCGGGAAGCCGTAGATGTTGGTCGCGGTCCAATAGGCCGGCTGGCCTTCGGCCGCGATGTTCGCCATCGGGATGTGGCATGCGGCGTAGAAGCCGAAGAAGCCGACATA
Organism: Hyphomicrobium sp.; assembly: GCF_036262015.1. GTDB lineage: Bacteria > Pseudomonadota > Alphaproteobacteria > Rhizobiales > Hyphomicrobiaceae > Hyphomicrobium_C. The sequence goes on from NZ_DATAJR010000008.1 coordinate 522,087, forward strand.
GATCATGAAGAGACCGATGGTGACCATCCAAGGATTGTGCGCCGGGATTTCACGCGGCTCGCCATCGGACGAGAACTTGCCGATACGCGGTCCGAGATTCATCAGGATGCCCAGTGTCGCGAAGCCCGCAACGCTGTGCAGAACCGCAGAGCAGTACTGGTCGTGGAAGCCGAGATACTGCGTCATCCAGCCGTTTCCGGCCCAGCCCCAGGCAGCCGGAAACACCCAGGCGATGGCGCCGACGTAGACAGCGATGATGAGAAAGCCGACGGTCTTCGCGCGTTCGATGATCGAGCCCGAGACGATCGATGCGGCGGTCATGCCGAAGAGTGCAAATGCGCCCCAGAACACGCCCGAGATGCGATCGGAGAGGTTCGGTGCGAGCTTCTCAGACCAAGGCTCGAAGCCGGTCGCGAAGCTCACGGACGTGGAAGCTACGGGCCATCCCTGGAGACCGATGTAGATCCACATGCCAAATAAGAAGAACGCGAGGCCGACCACCGGGATCGCCATCGCGTTCTTGAGAAGGGTGTGCTGAACGTTCTTCGTTCGCGCCACGCCGACTTCGTACATACAGAAGCCGATGTGAATGAAGAACATCAGGACGATTGTCAGAAAGAAGTAGAACTCCGTGAACAGCGTCAGCATCGCTGTCGATTGGTCAGTCATGTAAGTCTCCCCTGCCTACTCGCAGTGCGCAGCCCCAGCCCTGCAAGCCCATCGCAAAAGAATGCGTGTGCTCAAGCGCCCAGCCTTTTCTCCATAGGCAACGTTTGTGCCAGCCATGAAAGAAAGGCGGACGCGCGTGGGCCAAGGATCGGCAAGGGACGGTGAAACCTAGGTTTTTCACCGTCTACCAAGGCTCCTGCGTATTGCTCGGATGCCTGCTGGTGCGTTCGAGTCGCCATCTCTCTGCTTGCCGCTGCTCAAGCGGTGGGCGCGCAGGGAGAAACTGCTTATTATTCAGCCGATGTTCGATGGACGCTTTGAGCGTGGCGGGTTTTGCGGCTTCAGGGCTGCTGCTCCGGCGCTTTGCCGGCGCCGGACAACAGCTCCGAGATCCAGGACGTCTCAGGGCTCTGCTCGAAGACGGTGAGGAGCGCGATTGTGAGCGGCACGCCCATGAACGCGCCGGGGATGCCCCAGAGAAGGGCGACGAAGAAGACTGAGAACACGACGAGCAGCGGCGAAATCGAGAGGGCCGTGCCCGAGAGCCTTGGCTCGAGATAGCTGCCAATGAGGAATTGGATGACGCTCGCTCCGGCGAGGATCGCTGCCGCAGCTTCCCATGACTGGAATTGTGCGACGGCAAACAGCGCCGGCAGGATGGTTGCGAAGAACGGGCCGATAAAGGGAATGAAGTTCAGGACGAAAGCGAGCACACCCCAGGCCATTGCCAAGTCAACGCCGAGCAACCAGCAGAGCGTTCCGACCATCAAGCCCGTCAAAGCGCTCGCAACTGCACGGATGACGGCGTATCTCCGGAATTTGGTGGCGATGACGGCGCCCGCTGCCAGGATCCTTCGACCGAGGTCGCCACGCTGTAGGGTTTCGAGCTTCTTCTTGAATACGCCGACTTCGAGGAGGCCGAGCATCATGAAGATCAAGACAAGGATCGTAAATCCGACCAAACCGTAGGCTGTCGATGCGATCTCTTGGAATGGGCGCGCGAGCCAGAGTACGTCGAAGCGGTCGACAAAGAGGCCGACGACGTAGATGCCATGGGTTTCGAGCCATTGGGTGACGTTGACGTACAAGTCGTGCATGTGTGCCGCGTTGAGCGCCAGCCAGCGCCCGACTTGTCCGATGGCCCAAACCGTCAGCGCTAGCAGCCACCCAAGGGCCGCCGTGGTCGCGAGCAACGTGATGGCGAGCGCGGCAAGCTGGGGAAGCGTTGTCTCGAGGCGCTTCTGGACCGGCCAGACAACAGCAATCGCAAACATGGCCACAGCGAAGGGGGCGAGTACCGAGCGCGCAAGATAAAGGCCCGCAACGGTCAGGATGGAGGCGCATACGATCGGCGCGATACGACGGCTTTCCAGACCAATCACGACTTAGAGCCCTTTCCCGCCTTGTCGATTTTTGACTTTTCTTCTGGCTTCGTCCGTTCGCCGGGGACGCAGACGCGCTGCGGTTGCAAGAGGCGCATAGCCTGCTTCTCCGTGGCTTCGAGGGTATGGATATAGAAGTAGGTCTCGAGATCGTTGGTGGCTTCCATGACCGGAGAGGGGGCCGATACGATGATCATTCCACCGCACTCTCCTATCCAGTCGATATGCCGGTGGCCGTGCATCAGAACCGCTCGGCTGGCCAGAGGCCGCAACCTGCGTAGGAACCAGTTTCCGTTGACCAATGCCGTGCCGATGCGTTCCGAAAGCACCTTCGCCGCACGCGGATACTCAATCACATGATGATGGAGACCGATCAGCCAGTGCGCGCGAGGATATTGGCGCGCCAGGATCTCGATGCCGCGCATCTGCTCTTCCGGAATCATGCCGAGCGCGTTCGTAAAGGAGAAGTGAGAGTCGGAGTTCGAGTTCAGAAGAATAAGACCAAGCCCGTCGTCGGCGCGCGGGGGAACGGCCATCGGGAAAACGTCATTCCACAGGGTCGATACTGCTGTCGAAAAGGCCGGACGACCCGTATCGGCGAATTTGGCGATCTGATCCGCTGGATCTTTCAATTTGGTCGAGAGCGTCTGGCCTAAGCGTTGCGTTGTGTGGTCTACGACGTGAACGCGTGTGCCTTGAATGGCATTGATCGCGGACAGTGTGCGGATTTTGCGTAGCCGACTGTTGGGGCCGATGCTCAAGTCCAGCCGCGCTGGGTTGGCACGATCGACAATGTTGAGGTCGTGATTGCCTGGCAGAATGAAGACGCGATCTCGGAGTGTCGGAAAGTCCGCCACGATGTCGAGGAACTCGGCCCATTCCGAAGCGCGCCCGGCGTCGGTTGCGTCTCCCGAAATCAAAATGAGATCGAGGGGGGCTGCGGCGTCGATCCCTTCCAGAATATCAAAGACGCGGCGAACCCTGGCGTTTCCCTGCGGTCCAGTCCGGCCGCTTTCGATACGGAAGCCATAACGCTCCCCCACGATGTGCAAATCCGACAAATGAGCGACACGCCACGTCCGCTCGGTGGGTGAGGGCGACGGCTTGGTATCGACGATCAGGTCGCGGGGCGGCGGCATCGTCATGTCCGCGAACGCCCAGAAGAGAGCGGCCACCGCGAGATACGCACTCGCCAACACGAGCGTGTTTGCAAGTGTGATCCAGGCAAGTGTGCGCGGTGCCAGCAGATCGGCGCTCTCGCCGATCCAGCGCGAATGCGGCCACGCAAGCAGGAAAATTGCGACGGCGAAGGCCGTGATCAAGACACCTGCGAGAGGCGCCGCCCATGCGCGCATATGTTCGCGGTACTTGATCTCTGCGCTTTCTGGAAGCATCCACTCTGCCAGGTGACGCAGGATCTCCCGGCACATGGTGTAGGCCGGCTCGATGGCGAGCGCGTTGAGGGACCAGAAGCTTGCTTCCGCTAGGTGGAAGAGCTTGCGCCCGAACATCCAGCCGATCGTCAGGAGTGCAATGAAGATTGCGAGCGGCACGATTCCGAACAGGGACGTCGAAATCTTGCCGCCGACCTTCGCGATCCAGGCCGTCACAATCAGGGGCGAGAGGCCGACGATAACCGCAGGCAAGATCACCAGAAGAAGCCACGCCACGATCAGCTTCGGAAGGCTGACCTCGACGAGCAGGCTTCCTGCGAGCGAGAGGAGCGAGTGGCTTTTGGTGCTGGAGGCATCGTCCTCGATGTCTCCCTGTCGTGGATCAACGATCATATGCCGGCTGTTCCCCGCGGTTGTCCGGTCATGTTTCTATGCTCGACGGCGATCTTGAGTGCGCCTCCTCCCGGAACGAGAACCAGGCCACATAGGCGGTGGGCAAGAAGACGAGGGTCAGGATGGTTGCGACGAGGAGACCGCCCATGATGGCGAACGCCATTGGACCCCAGAATACAGTCGGCGCAATGGGAATCATGCCGAGGACGGTCGAGACGGCTGTCAACATGATGGGCCGGAACCTGGTGCTGCTCGCATCGATGGCGGCCTGCGTCACAGTCTTTCCTTTGGCGCGTTCGGATTCGATCTGACCAATCAGAATGACGGCATTCTTGGTGATCATTCCGAGCAAAGCGAGGATTCCAAGGATGGCGACGAAACCGAGCGGACGTCCGGACACGAGAAGTGCGGCGACAACGCCGATCAAGCCCAGTGGGCCTACGCTAAGCACGAGGCCTAGCCTCTGGAAGCTCCGGAGTTCGATCATGAGTACCGTCAGCATGATCAGCAGCATCAAGGGAACCACAGCGATGACGGATGCCTGTGACTTCTGGCTTTCCTCGACCGTTCCGCCGTCGACGATTTTGTACGGTCTTGGAAGCTCCTGACGCAACTTGTCGATATCTGACGCCAGCGCGCGGACCACCGTCTCCGGCAAGGCGCCGCCGGCTGTGTTGGCTTGGACAGTGAGAGTTGGCACCCTATTTCGGCGCCAGACAACGGGCTGATCTTGCGCATACTCAAACGTTGCGAACTGACTGAGTGGTGCGGTCTGGCCGTTGGGAAGCGGGACCTGGATGTTGCGGAGGGTCGTAAGGGAGACGCGTTGTTCGTCTGTCGCCCGGGTTATGACATCGATGAGATAGATGTCGTCTCGAACTTGCGTGACCGTGTTTCCGGAGATCACCGTATTGAGGACGGATGCGAGGGTTTCCGAACTCAGTCCGAGAAGTCGCGCTTCATCCTGATTGATGACAATCCTGATTTCGCGTGCTGGTTCGACCCAGTCGAAGTTGACGTTCGCCGTTTTCGGATTTGCGGAGACGATGTTGGCAAGCTTCAGCGCAATCTCCCGCACCTGCGCAATGTCAGGCCCGCTGACCCGATATTGAATGGGCCAGCCGACCGGAGGGCCAAGCTCGAGTGGAGAGATGCGTCCCACCACGCTGGGAAATTCTTTAGTGAGGAGGTCGTTCAGCTTCTTTTGCAGTCGTTCACGCGCGGGGACGTCCTTGGCCACGATCACGGCCTGGGCGAAGAAGTTGTTGGGGAGCTGGACATCGAGGGGGAGATAGAAGCGTATCGCGCCACGGCCGACGTAGGTGCTCCAGCGCGCGACATCGTCATCGTTTTTCAGGGCAGCATCCAATCGGCTCGCGGTGTCTTCCGTTGCAAAGATTGAAGCGTTTTGCGGCAACCTCAGATCGACGAGCAACTCAGGCCGATCCGAGGATGGGAAGAACTGGTTTGGAATGAGCGGTAGTGCCAAGATCGATGCAACGAAGAGCGCCAGCGTTGCGGCGAGGGTTAGCCCCTTTGCTTCTACCGCCCGGGTGAGGAAGCTGCGGTAGGTCTCCAGGATTTTGCTCGGTCCGCCTCCGTCCTTTGTTGCGGGAGGCTTGAGGATCAGGGCGCACAACAGCGGCGCGAAAATCACCGCAACAATCCAGGACACGATCAGTGCGATGCTGACGACCGCGAAGAGCGAGAACGTGTATTCGCCTGCCGAGCTTGCGGCAAATCCGACAGGCACGAACCCGCCGATGGTGACCAGCGTTCCAGCGAGCATCGGAAAGGCGTAGGTGCGGAATGCAAACGACGCTGCTTGCGCCTTATCCTCTCCCATTGCCAAACGGGTGAGTGTTGCGTCCGTTATTGTCATGGCATCATCGACAAGGAGTGCGAGCGCGATGATGAGCGCGCCAAGCGATATTCGCTGCATGTCGATGTCGCTGAGGTCCATGACAGCGAAGACGATGGAAAGCGTCAGCGGGATGGAGAGTGCTATGATCAGTCCGGCGCGCACGCCGAGACTTATGAAGCTCACGACGAGAATGATCGCGATCGCCTGCCAGAGCGATGTCATGAACTCCGAGATGGCCACTTCGACCGTGACCGCCTGATCGGCAACCAACAATGGTTCAATGCCCAAGGGAAGCTCTGCTTTTATTTCGTCCATGGTGCGTTGAATGTTCTTGCCGAGAGCGAGAATGTCGCCACCGTCGCGCATTGCGATCGCCAGTCCGATCGCAGATTTGCCATTGACGCGGAACATGGGTTGCGGCGGATCCGAAAATCCCCTGGTGACACGGGCGATGTCGCTCAGCCTGAGCATGCGGTCGCCGACCGCAAAATTGACATTGAGGATGTCCTGCTCGGACCGGAATGCACCCGAAACACGTAGAGAGAGCGTCTCGTCGCCGGTTTGGATCGTTCCGCCCGGGCGCACGACGTTCTGAGATTGGAGGGCCCGGATAAGGGCTGACCGGTCTATGCCCAGCGTGGCCAGTTCTTTGACAGAGAACTCGACGAAGATCTTCTCGTCTTGGGCGCCGAGGATCTCGATCTTGGAGACATCGGGGATCTGGAGCAGCTTCGAGCGCACGTCTTCGACATGGTCGCGAAGCTCGCGATGGCTGAATCCGTCTGCGGTGAAGCCGTAGATGATTCCGAAGGTATCGCCGAAACTGTCGTTGAAGCCCGGGCCAACAATCCCGGCCGGTAGCGTGCCGCGCATGTCGGAGACGCTTTTCCGGACGTCGTACCAGATGTCGTGCACTTCGCGGGCGGTAGTGTCGCCCTGGAGATTTACGAAGATGGTTGTGCGTCCGGCGATGGTGTAGCTGCGGAGGAAATCGAGTTTTGGTGTCTCCTGCAGTGTGCGTTCGAGTCTTTCGGTTACCTGGTTGAGCGTGTCTTCGATGGTTGCGCCGGGCCAAGCGGCCTGCACAACCATCGTTTTGATGATGAAGGTGGGGTCCTCGGCGCGGCCTAGACGATTGTACGCGAGGACACCGGCGGCCACCGCGACGATCATGAAGTAGGCGACCAGAGAGCGATTGCGGAGCGCCCATTCCGAAAGGTTGAAGGTCATCTTTGCTCCGATCCCAAAATCCGGACTTTCTGTCCTGGGTGGAGGGCCTGCACGCCTGCGGTGACGATGATGTCTCCCACATAGAGACCGCGAGAGATCGCGACGGTGGCCGGATCGAAGCGTCCCACTTCGACATTTCGCAACGAGACGATCTGGCTGGTCGGGTCCACGATCCAGACGGCCGGTTCCTGGTTGATCTTCGTGAGGGCGCTGGCCGGAATTTCGATCATGGCCTGGGCTTCCAGCTCCACGTAACCGCTGACGGTAACGCCCATGCGCATTGCTTCCGGCGGATCGGTCAGGCCGACTTTCACCTCGAAGGTTCTCGTTACCGGATCCGCTTGTGGAGACACCTGGCGAATCCGTCCCTCTGCTTTGATCGACGGATAATCGACAAGCCGAACCTCGATGATGGGCTCGGCGGGAATGGCTCTCAAGATTTGCGCGGAGACGTCAAAGACGGCATCACGCCCATCCTGCCGCGCCAAACGCACGATCATCTGACCGGCCTGGACCACTTCGTGCGGCTCGGCTCCAATCGCCGTGACGATTCCTGGCGCGTCCGCTTCCAGTTCCGTGAAACTCACGAGGTCGTGCGCAGCTTTCAGCTGCGCCTCCGCGGATTGCGTCATGGCTTCGGCCGTCGCGCGGGCCTTTTCCGCCTGATCGTATTGAGTGCGCGTCGTCCAGCCCTGTGCGAGGAGCGTTTTTTGCCGTTCGAAGCGGTTGCGTGCTTCGGTCAGTGCCGCTTCGGCGGCGGCGAGATTCGCCTGAGCGGCACGGAGGGCGTTCATTTCGTTCTGCGGCTCGAGACGGGCTACGACTTGTCCCGCTTCGACCCGGTCTCCTACGCTGACGCTTCGTTCCTTCATCCGGCCTGCGATGCGAAAGCCAAGAGCCGCTTCATCGGTAGGTTCGATGCGTCCGGCGAGCTTCAGCGGTTGTCCGGCTTCGCGCTTTTCAACAGTGGCCGTGCGCACAGGCCGTGGCGCGGGCGCGGCGCTCTCGGTCTCCCGCGAGCATGCCGAAAGGCCCGCTCCGGCGGACGTCATGACAAGAGCGAGACAAATGATGCGAACATGATCGCACTTGCGCGTACCCTCGGATGAATTCCAGGTCATCATCACCCAACATCCCCTCAAAATGCGTCGTTCGTGTCCGCCTCGTGCGCCGTCAAAATGATCCGAAGAGAGAACCCAATACGATGACGGCAACGAGGGCAATCATCGCACCGAAGATGCACACCACCACGATGTCCTTGTAGCTCTCGCGGTGTGTCGAGCCGCAAACTGCAAGCAGAGAAACGACAGCGCCGTTGTGGGGCAGGCTGTCGAGCGTTCCCGCACCAATGACGGCAACGCGATGCAGTAAGGCGGGATCAATGCCCTGCTCCGAAGCGAGACGCATGTAGGTTTCCCCGAGCGCATCGAGCGCAATCGTCAGGCCGCCGGATGCCGAGCCGGTAAGGGCGGCTAGGACATTGGTGGCGACGGTCAATGACACGAGGACGCCGCCGCCGATGGAAAGTACCCAGTCTCGCACCGCCTCGAAGGCTGGCAGCATGGCGACGACTGCTCCGAAACCGACAAGGCTCGCGACGCTGAGGGCTGGGAGAACCGAAGCGTTGGCTCCAGCATCCATGCTTTCGCGCAAGGCGGGGAGCCGCTGGCGATTGATGAGGACCAACACGAGTGTGGCTGTGGCAAGGGCGATGGCCACCGACCAGACCCCGCCCACCGCCGTGATCGACGTTGAGCCCCAACGCTCCTCGGCGAGAAATGAAAAGTCGAGACGGGGAAGTACGATCAGGGCCATCAGGAGGTTGACAGCTACGACGACCACGAGCGGAAGTGCAGCAATCCAAATGGGAGGGAGGCTGTCGGTCTTGTGTCCGTGCGGAAGCTCGGCGGGGTCGAACTCGCGTGCAGCCGTCGCGCGTTCCCGAATGAACTGGTCTTCGGCAAGTGCGGCGGTTTGGTTGTCCGCCCCTCCGCCAAATCCCTCTCCGGCTTGTTTCGCCTTGGTCTCTTCGCGCTGAAGCCACCACAATCCGAAGGCGAGCATGATAGCGGATGCGATGAAGCCGAGGCCGGGCGCCGCAAACGGCGTCGTGCCGAAGAAGGGCATCGGGATCGCGTTCTGGATCGCGGGAGTTCCCGGCAGGGCGGACATTGTGAATGTCGACGTGCCGAGCGCGATGGCTGCTGGAATGAGGCGCCGCGGAATTCCGGCTGCTCGAAACAATTCGATGGCCATTGGCGCCAACACGAAAAAGGCGACAAACAGGCTTACGCCGCCATAGGTGACTGCCGCACCGGCCAGGATGACGGCCAGAATGGCGCGGCTCGGGCCGAGTTTCTCCGTCATGTAGTGAGCTATGGCGCTCACCGAGCCGCTGTCGTCCATGAGCTTGCCGAAAAGCGCCCCAAGCAAGAACAAGGGAAAGAATTGCGCAAGAAATTGCGCGGCATTTCCCATGAATGTTTGGGTCCAATGCGCAAGGAGCGGCTCACGCGCGAACGCGGCGGCCAAGAGTGCAGCAGCGGGAGCAAGCAGAAGAATGCTCCACCCGCGATAGGCAAGCCAGATGAGGAAGCCGAGTGCAACCAGGATCCCCAGGAGCCCCATCACGTGTGCTCCAATAGGGCTTCGAGGTTGATCGACGACTTGCGTCCCAGGTCCCGTCCATGGGTCTTGAAGAATTCGTCGGCGCTGCGCCGACCCTCGTCACGGAGCATTTCGAGGAAGCTCCATTCCGCGTTCAATTTCGAAGAGTAGCCGAGTTCCGTCATGGTTGGATTGCGGACGGAATGTATGCGCATCTCTGCCCAGAGAGCACCTTCGCATTTTCCGGGATCGGCGACCTGGCGCAGCAGTGCCACCATCTTCAGCTCCTTGAGGGTGACGGCATTGAAGGCCACTTCGTTCATGCGATCCAGGATCTCGCGGGCGCTGCGCGGTGTTCCGGGGCGTTCGATCGGATTGATCGGAACCAAGATCGTATCGCGCGATCTGCATTCGAGGACCAATGGCGTGATGCTGGGATTTCCCGAGTAGCCGCCGTCCCAATAGGCTTCGCCGTCAATTTCGATGGCCTGGAAGAGCTGCGGGAGGCAAGCGGACGCGAGCAATACATCCGGCGTGATTTCGGCGTTGCGAAAGATGTGGCCGCGCCCGGTCCGAACGTTTGTCGCGTTGACGAAGATTTTGATCGAAGCGCTGTTCAAGCGCTCGAAGTGGATACATTCCGCCAGGATGTCCCGAAGGGGATTGAAGCCGCCGGGGTTCAAGTCGTAGGGCGACACCAGCCGTGCCAAGAGGTCCATGGTGAGGAAGGCGGGCGAATGGTCGAGCGTCCAACGTCCGAGCGCAATGTCTATCGGTCCGCGTTGAAAAGGGCTGAAGCGCGCTGCGTCCGATATCTTTTTCCAGAATGCCGCCAGGGCGGCCCGGGCGCCGTCCGGTCCGCCTTCCGCGTAGCCGTCGACAAGAACGGCCGCATTCATCGCGCCGGCGGACGTGCCTGAGATGCCGTCGATTTGAAGGTTTGGCTCCTCAAGGAGCCGGTCCAGCACGCCCCAGGTGAATGCGCCGTGCGCCCCTCCTCCCTGCAATGCAAGATCGATGAGGAGCGGCTCGCGATCACTCCTGCGGTCTTCACGACGCGAATTTGACATGGACGACTCCGGACCGCTCGCCGCTTTGGGCTGCTATCGCTGCAAACCTAAGGTTCTGCCGCATGCGGCTCCCGGGAAAGTTGCAGGCCAAGCCCTAGCCACCACGCTCCGTGCAAAATCAAATCGATCCCGACTACGAAGCCGAGCACCCAAAGACCGCTGATGGGCCACTTCGCAAGGATAATGAGACCGGCGAGAATTCCGACAATGCCGGAGAAGAGGAGCAGCCAACCGGCCCATTTCCAATATTGAAAAGCCTGCACCATGCGCACGAGACCAGAGGCAATGAGTGCGACGCCAAAGACAAAAGTCAGAAAAACGGATGCGGCCAACGGATCAGCAATAAGGGCGACACCGCTGACACCATAGAGGGCTCCGATCAGCAATCTCAGAAAGAAACCACTCCACTTGGGGGCCGAGAATGCCTGAAAGATCTCCGACGCGCCGGCTATGAGCAGGAGGACGCCGATCACGATCGCGCTGATGACTGTTGCGAACACGGAGTTTCCGAGCAGGAAGAGGCCCGCGAGGATGAAGATGGCTCCGAGCAGGAGAGCTCCCCAACGGCTGGTGCCGGTTTGATTGGGGTTTGTGGCTGACATGGATTTGTCGGTCATGGAGGAACCTCTCAAAGTCTCTGCCCAATCCCGATAAAAATTCGGTCTTGGAACACAGCCTCTCTTCCCCGGGGACCAAGATCACCGGGGAAGTTTCTTGTTTTATTCTTTGCGCGAACCGAGCTACCGCTCAGCAACGAATGAGGACGTTCCTATTTTTCCGGCGCTGCGCCTGGAGCAGGCCCTCTCATTTCCGGAACCTTGCCGCTGACCGTGCCTGTTGCCGGAAGTTTGCCTGGTTCATCGCCCATTCTGAGGCCAGTGGCGCCCGAACCCGTGCTGCCTGAACTCGCGCCCGTGGAGCCTGAGTTGGGCCCAGTCATATCGGGCACGGCGTTCCGCATTGTCTCGCTGGCCGGGAGCTTGCCTTCATCTCCCATTGTTTGGGGCGGCCCTTTGGTTGTGGGCCTGTCTTCCGCGATCGCCAGGGTGGAAAATGTTCCGATCGCTGCAACGGCGAAAATTGACGTGATTGAAATTCTCATTGCCTGGACTCCTTAGTGACGTTGTTTTGCACCAAGTGGTCCCCCCTGAAATGACTATAGGCCGCGCTTCCTCGGGTGGAAATGTAAATTTGATGACCAAAGGCTTCATTTAGTAAAGGAATCATTCGTTTTGAATCGACCTCGCGTTTTCTGATGCACATCGGCAGCGAGTGCTCAATGCACCTTGCCAACTGCGGTGGCGTCGATTGTCATGGATTTTCGGAGATCGTTTCGACGGCTCCGCTACAGGGCTATCGCGAGGCTCATCACTGCGATCATGCGACTGGATCGAGGTCGTGCTGTCATCTGAAGACGGAGTCGGAGCCGCTCGGCGATTTGCGAAAGGCGGACCGTGCTTCGGACTTCTTCGCATATGTAGTCGCTGATGCAACGCAGGGTGGGTGCATGTCGTTTGACCGCGCCGCACGGGCCGAGCATTTTTCCGACACCGAGCTGATCCACGTGGGCTGTGCCGTCGCTTGCTGCAGTGCGGTGCGCCGGCCACGAGGCACGGGATAACCGAGGGCCGATCAACGGCCCATCGCGCGCCGACATAGTAAAGCCCGCCGAAGGGCACATTGTCGGCCTTTCAATTTGATATCAAATCGTCATACTTCGTTCCCCGTGCACTCCCTTAGATAGGCGCACCTCGAACAAATATGACGACCGGGTTGCTCGATCCCAAGAGGCCGGATGCCGTCGAGCAAGCGTTGACGCTTGTTCGCGACCGAATGGCCGGCCGATCTTTGTTGGTTTGGTTTGCCTCTGGCGCCGTTATGGCGGTGCTGTGGGTCTATTTCGTTCGTCACGAATGGCCGTGGATCAACATCGCATTTACGCTCGGCGTGACGGTAACGCTCATCTCGGGGGTTCTTCTCGCGTCTCGGCGCATTCTCTTCTCGACCGCTTTGGTTGCGGGGGGGGTCGCGCTCGTCATCGCGGCGTCGGAGGTCAAGCGGCATTACCTGGGGATGTCGCTGCATGCCTATGACATCGTCTTCTATATTCTCTCGCCGGATACCCTGTCGTTCCTATGGACGGACTTCAGGCTCGAGCTCTGCGCCCTAGTGGGGAGTGTCGTTGCCGTTCTGATGCTGGGGTGGGTTCTCTATCGGTTTGATCCGACCCGAGTGCCCTTTCGGCTGGCTTGTGCTCTATGCATGCTGTCCATCGCGACGGCGGCCTGGGCAGCAGCTTACAGGGGTGGCCGCCATCACACGCTCTATTATTGGGGGCATCACTACGTTTCGTCGTTTTACTTGTCGTGGGCTGAAACGGTCGAGACGCTCCTGCGCGGCCAGTTGATTGAAGCGGCTCCGCATTCCAACGGTGGCCCCGTCCTGGCGGCTCCCACCACCTGCCGGCCGTCGGAGCGGCCGCCGAACATCATTCTTATTCACCAGGAGAGCGTGTTTCCGCCAAGCTATTTTGCCGGGATACGCTATGACGCCCGGCTCGACCCGTTCTTCCGTTCATCCGATGGTCAGCTGCACAAGCTGCGCGTCGAGACGTACGGCGGAGCTTCCTGGTTGACGGAGTTCTCGGTTCTGGCGGGCGTGTCGACCTTGTCATTCGGCGGCATGCGGCCGTTCGTTCAATCGCTCATGCAGGGCAAGGTGCACGACACCGTGCCGGAGACGTTGGCGCGCTGCGGATATCGCAACACACTTTACTATCCCATGAACAAGGATTTCGTCTCGAGCGCGAAGTTCTACCAAGCCATAGGCTTCGGCGAGATCCTGGATCGCAAGGCGCAAGGCGCGACCCGATACAATGAGCGCGATCGCTTCTACTACGACAACGCACTCGCCAACATGGAGCGGCATTTCAAGGGGTCTCAGGCGCCGATCTTCAACTTCATTATTACCGCGGCAACGCATTTGCCCTACGAGCCGACCTTCATGCCGGAGATCGATGTGCCGGGTGGCGGACCGACGCCTGAGATGCACGAATACTTGCGGCGCGTCGGACTAGCGAAGCGGGACTATGACTATTTCCGCGTGCAGCTTGCGCGGCGTTTTCCCAATGAGCGCTTTCTGATCGTGCAGTATGGCGACCATCAGCCGGTCGTCACGCGGCCTTACCTCGGCTTCGATCAAGCAACTGCCACGGAAGACATGACGATGGGGCCGGATTCGCCGGGCTATCTCACCTACTACACCGTGGAGGGCGTGAACTACGACCCGGGACCACTGCCCGACGTCGATGTGCTGGACGTGCCCTATCTCGGCGCTTTGCTGCTAAATGCCGCGAAGATCCCGATTTCCGATGCCCAGCATGAGCGGCTGCGATTGCTGAGCGTCTGCAAGGGCCGCTACTTCACGTGTCTTAAGCGCGATGAAATTCTCTCGTTTCACCGTCGGCTCATCGATTCGGGCTTGATGCTTGCGCGATGACCGAAATTCTCGGCGGTTCGTCTGGGTTAGGACGGCACGATCAGGTTCAGCTTCTTGTCGCTGAGTAGAATCTCACGCGGCAGGTTTTCGATACGCTCTCCGTCGATTTGGGCCGCGGCGATTACGCCGGGTTCGATGCGGAGATGCGTGCAAGGCAGGATGGTGACTTCTTGCAACGTCTGGTGACGTCCAAGCGCAATGGCAATGAGGACGCGGACGAGTGCGGTGCGGCTGTCGGTATTCACAAGCACAGCATGGAAGCCGTTCCCGCTGAGCGTTTGATCCTTGGCGATCACGAATGAGCCGCCATAGTGGGCGGCGCGTGTCGCGACGAGCCAGGTCACTGGAAAAAGGCGGCCATCGACGTGCACATCGAACGTTTGAGGCTTGCGGAGAAGTTCTCGAAGTATGGGCCAGGCATAGGCGAGCTTGCCGATGCTTCGCTTCCAGGGCGTGCTCAGTTTTTCGACGACATGCGCGTCGAAGCCTACGCCGGCCATGAGAAGGAATGGCGTCTGATCGGCGAGGCCGCACGGGATGCTGTGGGTCGGCCCGTGCAGGAGAACCTGTGCGAGGGCCGCCGGATCGCGCCGCAGGCCAAGCTCGTGCGCCAGAACGTTTCCGGTTCCTACAGGAATGATGCCGAGCGGCATTGCAGTGCCGATCAAGCCGGATGCGACACCCCGGATGGTGCTGTCTCCACCCGCAGCGACCACAGCATCGTAGCTTCCGGCCTTCGCAGCCTGCTCCGCCACCAGCCTGTCCTGCTCGATATCGGCGACGTGCTCGGTGTGCACTTCGGCACCAGCGTTTTCGAGGGTGCTGCAGACGTCGCGCAAAAGCGAGCGGCTGCGCGTGCCGGCGTAGGCATTGTGAACGATGAGAAAGCGGCGGCGCATGGGGAATCCATTTGGGCAGGCGCCTAGGAGCGCTGCAAGGAGCCGCTATCGATAGCGGAGCGTGCGAGCTTCGACAATCCCGCCGTCCGGCGTTCCGGATGTGGCGGTGTGGACACGGTTGTGCCAACTAAGGACCAATGGCCTCCGGGTGCAGGGCCCAGTATGAATTGCGCCTCCTGGTGCCGCTGTTATTGCAGAAGAATACGATGCCGAAATTTGGAAATCCGTCTCGCCGCGATGCGCTTGTGGCCGCTGGCCTAGCGGCTGCGGCCATGGGAATTCCGGCAAGGTTTGCATTGGGCGGAAACCAACCACACTTGAACGAGGACGCGCGCATGCCCCTGCTCAGATTCGATCTCTACGAAGGCCGTACGGATGCCGAGCTGAAGGCACTGCTGGATGCGGTTCATCGTGCGATGCTCGCCGCCTTCAAGGTTCCGGAGCGCGACCGGTATCAGATCGTCAACGAGCACAAGGCTCCGCGCATGATCATGGAGGATACCGGCCTTGATATTCCGCGCACGAAGAACTTCGTGTTCATCCAGGTTACGACGCGGCCGCGATCGCGTGAGATGAAGGAACAATTCTACCGGCTGACCGTGGAGGAGCTGGAGAAAAGCTGCGGAATTGCCCCCTCCGACGTCATGATCAATCTCGTTACGTGCACGGACGAAGACTGGTCGTTCGGCAATGGGCGCGCGCAGTTTCTGACAGGTGAGCTTTGATGGGGCTTGCCGTCGTTATCTCAAGAACGACCGGAAGCGCTGAAGCGAGAAGTAGAACAGCACCCCTCCGATGGCGAGCAGGGCGGCCAGTTGCGGCCAGACTACGCTCAGTCCTGCGCCACGGAAGAGCACGGCTTGTGCCAGGATGACAAAGTGGGTGTTGGGTGCGGCCAACATGATGTTCTGAATGACTTCCGGCATGCTCTCACGCGGGGTGGTTGCGCCGGAGAGCACCTGCAGCGGCAGCAGAACGAGCATGAGTAGCAATCCGAATTGGGGCATCGTTCCGGCGACAGTAGCCAAGAAAATGCCCATGCAAGTCGTTGCAAAGAGCTGCAAGGCTGCACCAAGCAGGAACAGCGATATCGATCCTTCGATCGGGACCGCCAGGAGGCCTTGAACGATAAAGACGAGAGAGAACGCGGACGCAACCAGCACCACCAGGCCCATCGACCAGATCTTGCTGAGCATGATCTCGGTCGGTGTGATCGGCATCACGAGCAGATGCTCAATTGTACCGTGCTCGCGCTCACGGATCAGCGCGGCGCCGGTCAGAATGATCGAGAGCATCGTGATGGATGTAATGATGTTGGTGATGGCGCCGAACCATCCTTTGTTCAGCTCTTGATTGAATCGTGCCCGTAGCACTAGGTCGATGGGCAGCACGCCGGAACTGCGATAGCGATTCAGGAAATCGGTTACCTCACCCGATACGATCGATTGGACGTAACCGCCGCCTGTGAAGGCTTGCGACATGCGTGTGGCGTCAACATTGAGCTGGATGGTCGGGGCTCGGCCGGCCAAGAGATCGCGTTGGAAGTTGGGCGGTATGTCGAGCGCGAATGTGTCGTGACCGGCATCCATCCGCGCATCCATCTGCGATTGCGTGATGAGCTCCGGTCTCAGGAAGTAGGGTGGGTAGAAGGCCGAAATGATGCGCGTAGCGACCGGCGAACGATCCTCGTCGACAATTGCTATTGCGGCGTTGTTGAGCGTCTCCGGCATGGCTTTGGATGCCGTGTAGATGGAGATCGTGAACGAATAGACGATCAGGATGAGGAGCATCGGGTCGCGAAGAAGCCCTCGCATCTCCTTGATGCCAAGTTGATATATGTTGGCTCCACGCATCGTCAGGTCGCCTGCTTCTTGAGAAGAATGGCACCGAGGCCGAGTAAGACGGGAACGGCGATCAGGAGGGGAACGAACGATCCCGCAAGGTCGTGGAAATCGAGCGCCTTCGAGAAGGTGCCGCGCGAAATCGTCACGAAGTAGGTCGTGGGGTAGATCTTTCCGAAGAAGGCGCCTGCGCCCTGCAGAGACGAAACGGGATCTATGATGCCCGAGTACTGGACCGCAGGAATGAGCGTGATGAGTGCCGTTCCGAAGATCGCGGCAATCTGGCTCGTCATGAAACTCGAGATGAAGAGGCCCATCCCCGTGGCTGCCATTACATAGATCAGCGCCGCACTCGTATAAGTCAGAAAACTCCCGGTGAATGGTACGCCGAACACAAATATCGCGAAACCGGTCAACAAGAAGAAGTTGAGCATCCCGAGCGCGACGTAAGGGATCTGTTTGCCAATCAGGAATTCAAGCCGTGTTACCGGCGTCACGTAGAAATTTATGATTGAGCCGAGCTCCTTCTCTCGCACGACGCTGAGGACCGCCAGCATTGCCGGGATCATCATCAGCAGGAGCGGGATGACTGCCGGAACCATCGCGACCAGGCTTTGGAGATCGGGATTGTAGCGGTAGCGGATTTCCAATTGGAAATCGCCGACGGTGGCGGCATCGCCGTAGGCTTGGCGAGACTTCTGCGTCAGCCAGTTCGCATGCATGCCTTGAACGTAGCCGCGTATCGTTTCCGCCCGCGCGGGCATCGCGCCGTCGATCCAAGCTCCGATGCTGACCGGTCGTCCGCGCGAGACGTCGCGACCAAATCCAGGCGGTATCTCGATCGCTAGACTGATCTCGCCGTTTCTCATGCGCCGATCCATATCGGCGTAGTCTGTGATTGGCGCCTTTTCAGTGAAGTAGCGCGAGCCGGCGATCTGCAGCGTGTAGTCACGGCTGATGGTCGTGTCGTCGCGGTCGAGAACGGCAAATGTGAGATTCTCGACGTCCATGTTGATGCCGTAACCGATCACGAACATCAGGATGAGACTGCCGAGCGTGGCAAGTGTCCCGCGGATGGGGTCGCGCTGCAACTCGAGAGCTTCGCGCTGGGTGTAGGCGAACATGCGCCGAAAATCGAAGAAGCGGGACTTTGGGGGAGCATGGGGCTGAGGCTGGGCATCAGGTTCGGCTTCGACCACCGGTTCCGGTGCGGTCGAAACGCTCGTGTCTTGGCCCGCGCGAATCGCGTCTTCTAGATAAGCGACAAAGGCTTCTTCGAGCGTCGCTGCTGAACGTGACTTAACGATTGCAGCAGGCGTATCGCTGATAAGAACCTTGCCGGCGTGCATCAGCGAAATGCGGTCGCAGAGTTCCGCCTCGTTCATGAAGTGGGTCGAGACGAAGATCGTCACGTTGTCCTTGCGCGACAGGTCCGAAAGGATCTGCCAGAAGGCATCGCGCGCGACGGGGTCCACGCCGGACGTCGGCTCGTCGAGGATTAGGATGTCCGGCGCGTGAATCATCGCGACGGCGAGCGACAAACGCTGACGTATGCCGAGCGGAAGAGCATCGGGTAAGGCGTCCATTATATCCGAAAGGGCAAATCGCTGCGCCATCTCTCGGATCCGCGTGGGGATCTTTTCGGCCGGCATCGCGAACAGGCGGGCATGGAGATCAAGGTTCTGCCGCACAGTCAGCTCGGTATAGAGCGAGAACGCTTGCGACATGTATCCCACCCTGCGGCGGACCTCGATGTCTTTCGGATCGACCTCGCGTCCGAACAGGCGCGCAATGCCTTCGGTCGCCGGAAGGAGACCTGTCAGCATTTTCATTGTGGTGGTCTTGCCGCATCCATTGGAGCCGAGGAATCCGAAGATCTCGCCGCGGGGGATGCGGAAACTCACGTTGTCGACCGCGGTAAAGTCACCGAACCTCATCGTGAGATGCTCGGCCTCTATGGCGATGACGTTGTCGTTGTCAGCAGGCCGGGGTGGAATGACCACTTGTCGATGCTCTTTGCGCAGAGCCTCGGGAAGGAGGGCAATGAAAGCGGCATCGAGGTTGGGCGCTCCGGTCTTCTCAAGGAGATCGCTGGGCGTTCCCGTCGCAAGCACCTTGCCGGCATCCATCGCAACGAGCCAATCGAAGCGTGCGGCTTCTTCCATGTAGGCGGTGGCGACGAGGACGCTCATGCCGGTCCGGCTGTGCCGTATGGTGTCGATCAATTCCCAAAATTGCCGGCGTGAGAGGGGATCGACGCCCGTGGTCGGCTCATCGAGAATCAACAGATCCGGGTCGTGGATCAACGCGCAGCATAGGCCGAGCTTCTGCTTCATGCCGCCTGAGAGTTTTGCAGCCGGGCGATCCGCGAATGCGGACAGTCCGGTGCTCCGTAGCAGATCGTGAATGCGGCGTTCGCGTTCGCGCTTGCTATGTCCGAAGAGACGCCCGAAGAAGTCGACATTCTCAAACACCGAAAGCGTCGGATAGAGGTTCTTGCCGAGCCCTTGCGGCATATAGGCGATCCGTGGGCAGGTGGCCTCCCTATGGCGCGGATCCGAAATGTCGCCGCCGAGAACCTCAACCTTACCTTCTTGGACGGCGCGAGCACCGGCTATGAGCGAGAGCAGGCTCGATTTTCCGACGCCGTCTGGACCGATGAGCCCGACCATGCACCCCGAGGGTAGATCCAACGTGATCTCGCCCAGAGCGCGCGTGCTCGCGTAGGACAACCCAACGGAGACGAGGCGAGCAACAGCCGCAGATGCCGAAGTTCCGTTTCCGGTCGGCTGGCCGCTCATTGCACGAGAGTTCCCTTGAGGTTCTTCGGCCATTCGGCCGCCGGGTCGAGCCGTATGTAGGCCATGCCGGGCAGACCGGTTTTGACGTGGCGAATGTACTTGCGGAGCAACTCAGGCGGGATTCTCGCCTTGATCCGGAACATCAGTTTCTGACGCTCCTCCTCGGTCTCCACCGTTTTCGGCGTGAATTGAGCGACGTCAGAGACGAAAGTCGCCTTAGCCGGGATGATGTACTGAGGGGCCGCATCGAGAACCAACCTGACATCCGCGCCGAGTGCGACCTGTCCCGCTTGAGCGGTTGGAAGGAAGAACGTCATGTAGACGTCGCCGAGATCGACGAGGTTGAGAACGCGTCCACCGGCTGAGAGCACTTCGCCAGGTTGGGCGACGCGATACTGCACGCGCCCGTCGCGAGGCGATTTCAGCTCACCATCGTTGATATCGGCGGTGATGCTGTCGATGGCGGCGCGGGCTGCGTCAACTGCTGCACGGGAGTCGACGACCTGCGCTTCCGCTGCACTTATCGACGCCTCTGCTGCTGCGAGTTGGGCCTGGGCTGCGCCAACTGCAGCCTTTGCGCCTTCGGTCGCTGCGCGATTGTCGTCAAGAATCTGTTGCGACGTAGCGTTGGTTTTTATCAGCTCTTCCGAGCGCACGAGCTTTCTCTGAGCGGCATCCAGCTCGGCTTCGCGCTGTGCCACGACTGCGACAGCAGCGGTTCGCTCAGCTTGCCGCTGTTTGACGAGGCTCTTGGCCGTATCCACGCTGATTGTCGCGCGCTGTAGCTGTGCTTCGCCCTGCCGGCGCTGAGCTTCCAACTGCTCCGTGTCCATTCTGGCGAGCACCTGGCCCGCCTCGACGAAATCGCCTTCGTCGACCAGTATTTCCTTTATTCGTCCTGGGATTTTGGTCGCGACATCGATTTCAACCGCTTCGATACGCCCGTTTCCTTTCGCAATCCCTGCCGGGAGTGAACTGCTTCCAAGCCAGTTCCAGGCGAAATAGCCGCCCACCGCCAAGAGGGCGAGAACGGCTGCCATAAACCAACGGTCTTTCCCCAGTGCCCGCGATTTCAGACTCTGAGCTGTGCTAGATATTGAATTCGCCATGACAAAGCCCGTCGAGACAAGGATGTGAGCAGACCATACATTGCTGGGACGAAGCGCGTCTCACATTGAGTGAGGTCAACGTCTGAGCGGTCGAATGCACCTAGCCTATTGGTAGAGTTTGCCGATCGCGTGAGTGAATGAACAATGAGTGCAGGCCCGCGCTGGTATCGGGGTGCGCGTTGGTAAACAAAAGTGCGCTTACTTTCGGTCAGCTTGTCCGTCAACGTTGGATTGCCGTACGCCTGCGTCAAGAGTTTTAAGTCTATTACTATGGTCCGGAACAAACTCTTCGGTCGAGGAGTCTACTCAAATGGGCACAGCCAAGCGCAAATACAGTACCCGCCCGCAATTGCGGTCGGCGCCGCTCATTATTCCCATGACGGAGAAGACTACGGAGGTGAAACCTTCGTTACAGGACCGCACGGATGTGCGGCCGGAAGATAGCGTCGGCTACGAAGGCTTTCGGGCAATCGATCGTATGCGCGAAGCCCTCACTGCGCAGTGGACGGGTGGTCTTTCTCCTGCAGCTCTCGCATTGGCCTATTTCGATTGGTCGATCCATCTCGCGTCGTCCCCGGGCAAACGCATGGAGCTTGCGTGGAAAGCAGGGCGCAAGGCGAACAAGTTTGCCGCATATCTTCTTGCATCGAGTGTCAGCCAAGAGACCTGCTCGTGCATCGAATCCTTGCCGGGTGATAACCGGTTCTCCGCGGAGGCCTGGAAGAAGCCGCCCTATTGCTATTGGGCACAAGCCTTTCTTCTGCAGCAGCAGTGGTGGCACAACGTTACGCATGAAGTTCCGGGTGTCGTGCCTCACCACGAGGACGTCGTGTCGTTCACCGCACGCCAGATCCTCGATGTGTTCTCGCCATCGAACAACCCCTTCACGAACCCGGAAGTGATCGGCCGGGCACTCGAGACGGGTGGCGCAAATTTCGTTCAGGGCTTTCAGAATTGGTTGGAGGACGTGAGCAGGGTCGCTCAGGGGCAACCTCCTGTCGGAACCGAGACTTTCGAGGTGGGACGCGAAGTGGCCGTCACACCCGGAAAAGTCGTTTATCGGAACCATCTGATCGAGCTCATACAGTATTCGCCCACCACGGAGACCGTCTACGCGGAGCCAGTCTTCATCGTCCCGGCTTGGATCATGAAGTACTATATTCTCGATCTTTCGCCGCACAATTCGCTCGTCCGCTACCTCGTCTCTCAGGGCCGCACGGTGTTCTGTATCTCCTGGCGTAACCCTGGTGCAGGGGATCGCGACCTCACGATGGACGACTATCTGCGGATGGGCGTGATGGCTTCGCTCGAAGCAATCAATGCCATCGTGCCCGGTCAGAAAATCCATGCGACTGGATACTGTCTTGGTGGGACGCTTCTCTCAATCGCCGCGGCCGCAATGGCGCGTCAGGACGAGGAACGTCTGGCATCCGTCACGCTGCTCGCGGCGCAGACGGATTTCAGCGAGCCTGGTGAGCTGGCTTTGTTCATCGACCACAGCCAGATGCACTTCCTCGAAAGTATGATGTGGAACAAAGGTTATCTTTCTGCCGATCAGATGGCGGGGGCCTTTCAGCTCTTGCGGACGAACGACCTTGTTTGGTCGAGGCTCGTCTACGACTACCTGATGGGCGAACGTACGCCGATGATCGACCTCATGGCGTGGAACGCAGATTCAACGCGCATGCCGTACCGGATGCATGCGGAGTATCTTCAACGGCTCTATCTCGATAACGAGCTCGCAGCCGGCCGGTTCATGGTGGACGGGCGGTCCGCAGCCATACAGAATATTCGTGTTCCAATGTTTGTCGTTGGCACGGAGCGTGATCACGTGGCGCCGTGGAGATCGGTCTATAAAATCCACTATATCAGCGATACCGACGTTACGTTCGTGCTGACGAGCGGCGGGCATAACGCGGGCATTGTCAGTGAGCCCGGTCATCCGCGGCGGCGATTTCGCATTGCGCTCAAGCGCAGCCAGGATCCCTGTCTCAGCCCGGACGAGTGGGCCGTCGAAGCGCCTTCCAAAGAAGGGTCTTGGTGGGTCGATTGGGCGGGATGGCTAACCGAGCATTCCGCAACTCAGCGTGTTCCGGCACCCTCGATGGGTGCTCCGGCCCGCGGATATGTGCCTTTGGATGATGCGCCCGGCACTTATGTTTTCCAGCGATGAGAGGCTCTGTTCGACGTTAGGACGTTTGGGCCTGCTTGAGGGTTCGGCGGTATCACCAACACGGGCGGACTCAGGAATGTGCGGCCTCATTCAGGTTGCTGTTCGAATAGTGATCGGTATGCACTAGCGCTTGGCCGCGAACAGATTTGACATGGAGGCGCAAACTCACGGAGCCTGCCTATGTCGAACAAGGACAGCTTCTACGTGTATGGTGCGCCGGTCAGCTTTCTGGTGGAATGCTATCGATACCGAATGGCGCGTCGGCTGCTGACGCTCTCGCTTCCCAAAGATCACAGCGCGCAGATTATCCAGCTCTCGGAGTGGAGGGCGGCACGGGATTCTCGGCCGCATTAGATCGGCGCGCCGAGGCGAGCTGGAGCAGCATCCGTCGACTTGTTGTGGCTTGCCGTCCGTGCTGTCCTGGGATCGCAGCGATCGCTTGATCGTTCGCCGAATTCAGCGGATGCGCTCCGCCAAGGCTTCCTCTTCGTCAAGGCGGTCGATCTCGATGCCCTTGAAGTCGGCACGGGAAACGACTCCCCAAATCCGGCCGCGGTCAACGATGGGGACATGCCGAAAGCCGCCATCGCTCATTGCCCGGAGAGCGTCGATGGCTTTGTGCTCGGATGAGATCGTAACAGGCTCGCGCGTCATCGCCTTTTCCAGGGCGATTTGACCGGCGTTGGCGTTTTTAGCCAAAAGCCTTATGGCGTCCCGTCCCGTGAAAATGCCGACCAGCTTCTGGTGCTCATCAACGACAAGGACCGAACCGACATGCCGTTCCTGCATGACCTTGCAGGCGTTCTGGACGATTTCTGTTGCCGGCAGGAGGACGGGGTTCTGGTCTTTTATGATGTAGCTGAGCCTGCGATTGATCATGTTCGCGCTCCTTGTTTGTAGCGTCTGATCCCTTGGATCCAATCGGCGGCGTCTTTCGGATGTGACCCCGGCGATGCCAGCCTCAGTTTTCCATCAAGCAGGGCTAGGTGGCAGGCTGCCTTGATTTGGATCAGGGACCCTTGTTCCTCATCGTGGTATGCTATTCAATATGCGGTAAGGCGTTGTTTTTGGAGGCATGATGTCGAGCGCTCGGCTTGTCTTCCTGACGCTTTTTTTGTTGTGGCCGGCGGCCGGCGGTGCAACCGGCCAGGCCGGTAGAGCTTTGCTCGAAAAGAACTGCGCTCGATGCCACGCCATTGTGGCCGATGCACCCAGCTCTCTCAAGACGGCGCCCAATCTTTGGGTCGTCTTGCGCTCCTACCCGACTGATCGGCTTGAGTTTGAGCTGGCTGAGGGCATAGGCTCTAAACATCGTGGCATGCCTCAGATCCAATTCACTTCCGAAGAGATCTCTGCCATCGCAGCGTATCTATCAGGCGAGTAGCAGGGCGTGTCGGCAAATCCGTAACCAAGCCCTGTCTGCCAAGTGATGCTTATCCAACCCATATGTCTCTTCAAAGCGTGTCGGACACGCGAGGTTCAGCGCCTTGCGATCGGGCGTGGCGAGCTTCGGCGCTGATAGGGCTCCGACGAAGGTTGACCGAACTTGTGGAAGGCAGTTTGCACGGAGGTAGCGATGACCCTTAAGCGGACATGGATTCTCGTCGCCGATGCTGGACGCGCGCGAGTTCTCGAGCAGTTGGGCCGTCACACGGACCTTTCGCTCGTCGAGGGATTCGATTTGAGTCATCCGATTGCGAAGACGAGTGAAATTGTGCGGGGTGGGCTTCCGCGCACGTTTGATTCTGTGGGGCAGGGCCGCCACGCTATCGAGCCCAGGTCTGACCCGCGCCGGCTGGAAAAGAAAGAATTCGCCAAAGACCTTGCTGCCAAGCTCCATGCAGCTTGCGAGAAGGGGGCTTTTGACAAGCTGATCCTGATCGTACCCGCTCAAATGATGGGTGATCTTCGTCGGGCGCTTGCTGACGATGTGAAGTGTCGGGTCGAGCACGAATTCGTACTCGATCTGGCATCTGCTCCAGTTGCCGAAATTGCTCGGCGTCTGAAAGATGCGCGCGCGGCCTAGTGTTCGATCCATCTTAGGGATCGGTGCGACTGCTTCTGTGCATCGCAAAAAAAAGCAGTCCCAACTGGAGGCGTCGGGACTGCCAAAAGGAGCTCGGAAGTTCCAAGTTTCAACGGCACCGGGGAAATGGGAGGCGGTGCCATCCCAGATTGGATAGCGGTCTTCGGCCGGGAGGCATTTGATATGCATCAAGTGCCTCGTGTTCTTCGAGACGGATCGGAGACGCCTATGCGAATAGGTGCAAATGTTATGTTGTTCTGATGCGTGGAGAGAGTTGAGGTCAATGGCCAGCGCAGATTGGATTTCTTCATTTCCTGGGCTTCGGAAGCTCGAGCCGGACGTTGCAAAGCCGTTGATTGAGACGAGCAACGTCGTTCATCTGAGCGCAGGCACGCGGATCTTCGGTCCTGGGCATGCACCGGAAGCGTATCTTCTCCTGCTGCAAGGCACGGTTCGCGTGCAGCAGGTCTCGGAAACCGGCCGCGAAATCGTGCTCTACCGTGTGTCGGCTGGCGAGAGCTGCGCGCTCACGACGGCTTGCCTCATGGGCTACGAAGAATACCAAGCGGAAGGCATAGCGGAGACGGATGTGGACGCGGTCGCCATCCCACGCGCGACCTTCGATGAGCTGATTGCAACATCGGCCACGTTCCGGCGCTTCGTTTTCACGGCATTCAGCGTGCGAATCACAAACCTCTTACGCGTCATTGAGGATGTCGCGTTCGCACGCGTCGACGTGCGTCTCGCACAGCGGTTGCTCCAACTCGGAGGTGACGCTCGGCATATCGAGCTGACGCATCAGGCGTTGGCCGCGGAGCTCGGTACGGCCCGCGAGGTGATCAGCCGCCAGCTCAACGAGTTCCAGCGGCGCGGCTGGATCGCCACTTCGCGCGGAGCGATCGACGTTCTGAATGCCGATGGTCTCAGGAAGCTCGCTTCCGCCCCCTGAAAGGCCTTTCAGCGGCTGTCTGGATCTCGTGCGTAAGGGCTTTCTCCGGACGCACCGCTGCGCCAATATCTTGGGGTTTTGTCTGTGACTAGGTCACAGACTGCTGCCGGTTGCACCCCTAATGATGGGCCCAAGAGTTTTGGATGTCTTTCTGAACCGAGGAGATTGAATGAGCACCTTCACCCCTTATTCCGCCGCTGTCGGTGGTGCATTGATCGGCCTAGCCGCCGTGCTCCTCATGGTCGCAACAGGTCGTATCGCCGGCGTCAGTGGGTTCGTCTCACGTCTGCTGCCTCCCTATGAGGATCGGCAGACCGTCGTCCGGCTCGCGTTCGTGACCGGCCTCATTTTGGCACCTGTTCTTTACAGCGTTGGGATCGGTCATTCCGTCAACATCGCTGTCTCGTCCAGTCTTTCGGTGCTTTTGGTTGCGGGCTTTCTGGTTGGCCTGGGTGCCGTTCTCGGCGGCGGCTGTACCAGTGGGCATGGCGTGTGCGGCACCGCGCGCCTATCGTCGCGCTCACTGATTGCGACTCCCGTGTTCGTGGGCGCGGGCATGATTACAGTGTTCGTCGTCCGCCATGTGCTTGGAGGGCAATGATGCAGGTGATCGCCACATTCGTTTCCGGACTATTGTTTGGTCTCGGCTTGTGCGTATCGGGTCTCATTGATCCCGCCAAGGTTCAGAGCTTCCTCGACGTTGCGGGGGATTGGGATCCGAGCCTTGCCATCACGATGGCGTCTGCGGTCATCGTCACGGGAGTTGGATACCGCATGGCGTTCGCTCGTGGGAAACCGCTTTTCGCCGGGACTTTTCAAATCCCTCCGGTGGGCAAGATCGATCGCCGTTTGGTGGCGGGCGCAGCGATCTTCGGCATTGGTTGGGGTTTGGTGGGCTTCTGTCCAGGACCGGCGGTGGCCGCGCTGTCGGTCAGTGCCGAGCCTGCCTTTTGGTTCGTGCTGGCCATGCTCGCTGGAATGGCCGCTGGACGCTGGCTCGTGTCTCAGAGCGCGGTTGCGGCACAAAAACCAGCGGTTTCCGCCAATTCATAAAAAGCAGGAGCAGCCTATGGGTGTCATTCCCCATCCTGTTGATCTCTCGGTCAAGCCCGAGGTAACGGCCTTCTTCGATCCATCCACCAATACGGTGAGCTACATCGTCAAGGATCCGAATTCGAATGCCTGCGCCATCATCGACAGCGTGATGGATCTCGACTACGCGGGCGGCCGCATCAGCTACGAGTCCGCTGACAAGCTCATCGCCTTTGTCGAAGCGCGTGGGCTCAGAGTCGTGTGGTTGATCGAGACGCATGCCCATGCCGACCACCTGTCAGCGGCGCCTTACATCCAAGGCAAGGTCGGTGGAAAGCTCGGCATCGGCGAGAACATCAAGATCGTGCAAGACGTATTCGGCAAGGTCTTCAATGAAGGGACTGAATTTCAGCGCGACGGAAGCCAGTTCGACCGCCTGTTCAAGGATGGCGACACCTATCAGATTGGCGGCCTGACGGCGTTCGTGATGCTGACACCGGGACACACTCCGGCGTGCATGACGCACGTCATCGGCGATGCTGCGTTCGTCGGCGACACGCTTTTCATGCCAGACGGCGGTACGGCACGTGCGGATTTCCCCGGCGGTGATGCGCATGCGCTCTTCCGCTCGATCAAGCGCGTGCTCGCGCTGCCTCCCGAAACCCGCCTCTTCATGTGTCATGACTACGGCCCTGGCGGCCGCGACATCAAATGGGAGACGACAGTTGCCGAGGAGCGGGCGCACAACATCCACGTTCGCGATGGGGTGAGCGAGGAGGAGTTCGTCAAGATGCGAACCGCGCGCGACGCAACACTCGATCTGCCGAAACTCATCATTCCGTCTATTCAAGTGAACATGCGGGGCGGCAATCTCCCGGAGCCGGACGAGCAGGGCAAGCGGCATCTCAAGGTGCCGATCAACGAGTTCTAGCCCTTCGGTAGCCGCGACAAGCGCGGGGCACCTCGCCGCTTCAAGACTTGCGGCTAGTAAGATCGCTCGTTCGCGAATCTTTTCTTTGGTCGTTGCCACCGTCGGAGCGTGCGTCGCCTCGCGCGGCGTTGCTGGATAGGTTCGCGTCCTCAGCAGAGAGCCGGACACGCGCGTTTTCCCGCGAGCGGAAAAAAATAACCTCCGATTGCATGTATTGCTCGTAGCGCCTCGGGAACTATTCGAGGGCAACAAGGGAGTTTACGGAAAGTCCATACTATACAATGGTCTAAGTGCCAGCGAAAAATGGACGACGTTGGCCAAAAGGCGAATGGACGCTCAAATTAAAAAACTGAATTCCTCGCGCAGGGGCGGCAAAAAGTATCGCCTCGTTAAATCGATTTGGGAGAAACGCCATGCAACGTAGACACCCCCTTCGGGGCGTCAACGCGCGCCTTTTTGCGGCCGCTTCGACTATCGCGATTGCTGCTTTCGGAACTACCTGTGCGTCTCATGCCGAGACTGCGGGTGCAAAGGCAGTCACTTGGGAAGACATCCTCAACGATGAGAAGACCACGGGCGACGTTGTGAACTGGGGCATGGGTGTTCGCAACCATCGCTACAGCGAACTCGAGCAGATCAACGCCAACAACATTGGCCAGATGAAGCCCGCTTGGTCGTTCTCGTTCGGCGACGAGAAGCAGCGCGGGCAGGAGACGCAGGCGCTCGTCCATGACGGCGTGATCTACGTCACGGCATCCTACTCGCGTGCCTTTGCGCTCGATGCCAAGACCGGCAAAAAGCTCTGGTCCTATGCGCATCGTCTTCCGGACGATATCCGTCCGTGCTGCGACGTCGTGAACCGCGGCGGCGCTCTCTACGGCGACAAGTTTTACATGGGCACGCTCGATGCGGGCATCGTCGCGCTCGACCGCAAGACCGGCAAGGTGGTGTGGAGCAAGAAGTTCGAAGACCACACTGCCGGCTACACGATGACCGGCGCACCGAACATCATCAAGGACCAGAAGACCGGCAAGGTTCTGTTGATCCACGGGTCGTCGGGTGACGAGTTCGGCGTCGTCGGCCGCCTCTATGCCCGCGACCCCGATACGGGCGAAGAGATCTGGATGCGCCCGCTCGTCGAGGGGCAC
Source organism: Hyphomicrobium sp. (assembly GCF_036262015.1). Taxonomy (GTDB): domain Bacteria; phylum Pseudomonadota; class Alphaproteobacteria; order Rhizobiales; family Hyphomicrobiaceae; genus Hyphomicrobium_C. The sequence goes on from NZ_DATAJR010000008.1 coordinate 551,103, forward strand.
ATGGGCCGTTTGAACGGCAAGGAGTCTACGACGACGGGTGATGCCAAGGCCCCGTCGTGGCCGAACGGCAAGGACGGCAAGAAGGTCGAGGCATGGAACCAAGGCGGCGGTGCGCCCTGGCAGTCCGCGACCTACGACGAGAAGACCAACACCATCGTCATCGGTACGGGCAACCCCGCACCGTGGAACTATCACTATCGCTCTGGTCCGAACGGTGACTGGAAGCCCTACGACAGCCTCTACACGTCGGGTCAGGTCTACATCGAGCCGTCGACAGGTGAGCCGGTCGGCTTCTTCCAGCACACACCGAACGATGCGTGGGACTATTCGGGCAACAACCCGATCACGCTGTTCGAGATGGAGAAGGACGGCAAGACAATCCGCGCCGGCGCTCACGCCGACCGCAACGGCTTCCTCTTCATCACCGATCTCGACAAGCTGACCGCGCGCGACGGCAAGATCTCGAAGCAGGCCGGCAGCGCTCTCGGCATCTATCCCATGGTGCCTGACATCTCTTGGGCGAAGGGCTGGGATCTGGCTTCCGGTCGTCCGAACGAGGTCGAGGGCCAACGTCCGCCGGCTCCGGCCGCGGGCGAGACCAAGGGTAAGGTCATTCAGGTGACGCCGAACTTCCTTGGCGGCACGAACTGGATGCCGATGGCCTACAGCCAGGACACCAAGCTGTTCTACATCCCGACCAACGACTGGAAGGAGGACTACTGGACCGAGAACGTCAGCTACAAGAAGGGCGCAGCGTATCTGGGTCAGGGCTTCCGCATCAAGCGCCAGTTCGACACCCATGTGGGCGTGCTGCGAGCGATGGATCCGACCAATGGCAAGGTCGTCTGGGAACACAAGGAAGCGATGCCATTGTGGTCGGGTGTGCTGGCTACTAAGGGCGGCTTTGTCCTCACCGGCACCAGCGATGGCTACGTGAAAGCGTTCGATGCAAAGGACGGCAAGGAACTGTGGAAGTTCCAGACCGGCTCCGGCGTCGTCTCGCAACCTGTGACCTGGGAAATGGATGGCAAGCAGTACATCGGCCTGGCATCCGGCTACGGCGGAGCGGTGCCTCTGTGGGGCGGCGACATGGCCGACCAGACCAAGCAGGTGAGCCAGGGCGGCTCGTTCTGGGTGTTCGAGGTGCCGCGTACAACGGCGCAGAACGACTAGTCGAACCTCGAGCGGGTGGTCCTCCTTTCCTTCCGCTTGACCTCCGGGCAGCCGGCCTCGGCCACGCGAAGCCGGCTGCCCATGCGTCTCTAGAGGCCTGCCCCATGACCACTGCTGTAAAATGCGGTTTCACCGCGCTCGTGCTCGTCGCAACGCTTCATGCATTTCCGCTAGCGGTTGATGCGCAGGACTACCCAGTCATCGTGAACGAAGAGGAGCGGCCGGATCCTTGGATCGTAAACGGCTGCACGATTGCTCCCAAAACCGTCTGCGATGGAGCGGACCTGCGTCACGCCGACTTGAAGGACGCGAACCTCCAGGGCGCGAGCCTCAAAGGCGCCTTGCTCGCACGCGCTGACTTGCGCCACGCCAACCTGCAAGGCGCGGACCTGACCGGCGCGAATCTCGATGGAGCAAGGCTCACGATTGCCTTCATGCAGGCCGCGAAGATGCCAGGCGCATCCCTAAAGGGAGCCGACCTCTCGTTCGTTCGGATGAGCAAGGCCGATCTCTCGAACGCGGATCTCTCCGCCGCAACTCTCGAGAAAGCGATGGCGAAGGGCACGACCTTCGTTGGCGCCAAGTTCGTCAACACCGATGCCCAGGAAACAAAGTTCTACGAAGCGAATCTGTCCAACGCGCTCTTCGAGGGCGTGAAGATCCGCTTTGCCATCTTCCAGGATGCCTTCATGGACGGATGCAAGGGATGCCCCGTCAACTGGCAGACGAGCGAGAAGGTGTGGGATGAATATGGGACTTCGACGGAGTCGTCGGCGCAATGAGCGTTCTGATTGAGCGCACTTCGATTGGAAGCGTATTCGTCGTCGCTTTTGCCGGGGCGGGCATTTCCGTTGGCGCAGCAGCGCAGCAGGCCGGGGCACAATCCTGTCTTTCGATCGTGGAGAACGACGCGCGCCTTGCCTGCTACGACCGCGAGGTCCGCAAGCTCGTTCCGCCAAATTTCTCCGGCCGTCTCAGCAAGACGACCGATAGCTTCCATGTCGATCGCCCCATCCGTCTTCGCTACCAGAGCGACGGTGCGATCTTCGTCCTCTATCTCAAGTCCGCCGACGGATCCGTGATCCAGAACCTGCATCTCGGTGGTGGCGGAGAAGCGACCTACCGCATCGAACAGCCCGGCACCTACTTTCTCGACGTCAACGGCAGCGAGTCCTGGCGTATCTGGCTGGAGCCCGACGCAACCCAATCCACAAATTAGACAAGGCCCTCCCGCAATGCTCTACCGTAAGGCTTTCCTCGCTCTCCTTCTCATTCCTCTGCTTCCGATCAGCGGCGCGTTGAGTCACGGGGATGGCGCGCCTCAGCCCGTCGATACCACGGGGCTCGAAGCTCTCGGAGAGGAATGGCTCGCGACCAACCCATACCGCAACGATTCCAAGAAGCGGGACATTGCCATTGAGATCGGCTCGCGCGGATATAACTCGAACTGTGCACGCTGCCATGGTCTTGAGGCGAAATCCGGCGGAATGGCTCCGGACCTTCGCGAGCTTGGCGAAGGTGAGACCGAGGACGCGTGGTTTATCTCGCGCGTGCTGCAGGGCGCAACCGTCGGCGGGCGTCAGAAGATGCCGCCGTTCGAAGGGCTTCTCAACCAGGAAGCGATCTGGGCGATCCGCACCTACATCGACGCACAGCCCGAATAGCAGAGTGTGCAGCTGTGCTGGCCAAGCTTCTCCGAATTGTCGCCGCATCTTTCGCATTCTGCGCCGTGATCGGATTTGTCCCGGCCGACGCCCGGGCGGAGGAGGATCCGTGGAGCGAGATCCGGCAAAGCCTGTTCGCGTCGCGTAAGATCGTGGAGGACAGCTCGGTCAAAATTTTCGCTCCCAAGCGCGCCGAGGACGCTGCCCTGGTTCCGGTGCGCGTCTTCATCGGTGCTGAGCGTGTTCTCAATGCGCGCCGACTGTTTCTTGTCGTCGACCAGAATCCGGCGCCAGTGGCGGCCGTCTTTCATTTCGGCGACCTTTACCGGACAGGCGGAGACGTTGGGGATCGTTCACTGGAAGCGAGAGTCCGCCTGGAAAACATGAGCCGCGTCCGCGCAGTTCTTGAGACCGCGGACGGGGCACTCTACGAGGCGAGCCAATTCGTTGCCGGCGCTGGAGGCTGCACTTCGAGTTCGCTCAAGGACATGGACGAGGCAATGCGAGGCCTAGGTAAAATCCGCCTCATGGTGGAGGCGGATCCGACCCGAGGAAACTTGTGGCACGAAGCTCAGGTGCAGATCCGCCATCCCAATTTTTCCGGCATGCAGATCGACACGAAGACCAATACCTATACGCCAGCCGAGTTCGTCGACAGGATTGAGGTTGCGGTCGGGACAGAGCATCTTGTCACCATCGAGAGCGGGATTGCGATCTCCGAGGATCCAAATTTCCGACTTGCCTTCGCGAAGCAGGATCCGCCCGCGCTGACGCTTGTTGCGCGAGACACCAAAAGTCGAAAGTTCCGGGCACAGAGCCAATGAGGCGGGGCGCTCTGTCTCGAGCCTTCGCAAGCCGCCATCGCCGGATGAGCGGGCTTGCACATGTCAGCTGCGTCTTCTCTCTTCTGCCCCTGCAATCTGCTGCCGCCGAGATCCATGACTACATGGTCCTGCGGCTGATTTATCTCGGAACATCTTGTGGCACGCAGAAGCTCGAGCGGATCGACGCGGGCCGGAAAGTTTGGCGTCGCTTCAGGGTCGAATGCCGGGACGTCGCCTCATATCCGCATGGCATCATCGTGACGTGCACCGATCCTGCCGATGACCGCTCCTGCAAAATTGAAACGCCACCAGCCGCGTTCAAAAGCTTAGAGCTCCTGCGCCCCAACGGCGGCTGAGTGCAATTGCTGCGCGCTGCGCGAGGTGCTGCGGCCACGGACGCCGAGGGGCAGGTCTAGTCCTTTCTCGGCGTCTCAACCAGACCGACAACCTTGGCCTTGGCCACGGTGTGTTCGAACGCACGGTCACCGAGTTCAGGCGGCGAACTAGTTGTCCACGGAGTTTGTGTGCTGGAGCAAGTTTTGTCGCATGGGCCGCCGGTCGATTGGGCCGAGCAGCGGATGTACCTGGGGTTTGTCGCCTGACGCAGTGCTGAGCCCTGACTAAAAATCCATATTCCGCCGTCTCGAAAGTGGCCTCCTGAGACACGGTGCGAGATCTTGTACCGAAGGGCCGCGTTCTGGGTCTCTGGTAGCGGCTGATGCGATGTGAGGTCAGATAAGCTGCGGAAATGACAGGGTTATTTGGGCGCGAGCCAAAGTCTCGGGAACGGTGCAATTTCAATAGGGTTGTTGGCTGGGGGACTAGGATTCGAACCTAGACAGGCAGAGTCAGAGTCTGCAGTCCTACCATTAGACGATCCCCCAAAGCCGGGATCGCGGCGGGCCTTTGGATCGTCCGTTGCTTTGTGCGTCAGTGGGATAGGACCTGACGCGGCACGGATCGGGCGCACCGAGAAGGGGCCGTATAACAGCTCGCCTACGGGTGTGCAAGACGGCGATCGCTCGATCCCGCTGCACTATTTTTCCGGGCCAGGCGCCTGGGCTTCGTGGGGCACCATGGGCGGCAGCAACTCGGGACGGTATTCGAAGTGCATCGTGTCGTAGTGATACCAGCGTCCGCCCCAGATGAAGCCGTGGCGCTCGAAGATGTGGACGATCTCAAGAGGGATCCGGTTGCGGTAGGCAATCGGGTGTGACTTGCGGCCCGATGCGCCGCCGCCCCACCGCCAGTAGTCGCTGGGGCTTACGGCGATGTCGATGGCGATGCCGTAGCCGTGCGCGGAAACCCGGTCGGTACCGGCGATGAGACGGCAATTGTACGTACCGCCGGCCGGCGCAAGATACTTATCGAATTCTCGCGGTAATCGATCGAGTTCGTCCGAGATAGCTTCGAGGCGTTTCGCCACGCCGTTCACGGCGGTGACGAGGAGTTGCTGATTGGCTTTCTTGGGGAGCCAACGAATTGCCACCAGCTTCGGCTTCACCTCGCCTTTGCGACAGTCGCCGTACATCTTGTCGAAAAAGTCCTTATTCCGAGCGCGGCCCGGATCGCTTTCAGGCGGAGGCTCAGCAGGCCCGATACCAGCCGGATAGGGCAGGAGCAGCATGTCCTTGATGTCCGGGTCGTCGAGCCAGGCGGTGAACGACTTCGGGCCTTTGCCATCATCGAGCACCATGCGTGTCCCGTCACGCCAAACGAGCCAGTTGCCGTCGATGCGCTCCAACGATTCCGGATAGGCTGCGGTCAGGTGGTTTGGCTCGGCCGCGTGCGTGCTCAATGTAAAGGCAAATAAGGAAAGCACCGTCACGAGCGCGCGTAGCAAACGGTTTGGAAATTTGCGGGTCATGCGTATGGATCGGAGCTTGGCCAGTGTCCGACGATCAGACACGATCCCCAATCTCGTGTCACGCTCGGTATTTGTTCGCGCCGTACACCTTACGCGCGCTTTTGCTTTACCCCTGGCGCTCAGCTGCTACACTTCGCTCCAGATGCAGCCAGATATTGGCCTGACGAGAGGGAGACCCGGCTCATTCCGGTTCCCGGAACCAGGCGCTGGGGATGAAACGTGTCAGAAATGACGGATGATGAGCGCGTCGGCGCTCCCGCGCCCGATCAGAGGCGCGCCCAAACTGGGCAAGCGGAGTCGAATCCTCCTTTTCAGCAATCGCTAACCAACTTTGATCGCGGCCAAGTTTACGGTGCGCTCGATCTCGGAACCAACAACTGCCGATTGTTGCTTGCCCGCCCCTCGCGGCGCGGATTCCGGGTGGTAGATGCATTTTCGCGTATCATTCGCCTCGGCGAAGGTGTCTCGCAGACTGGTCGGCTTTCCGATGCCGCCATGCGCCGGACGATCGATGCGCTTCGAGTATGCGCCACGAAACTGGCTCGCAACGAAGTGGACCGCGCGCGCTGCGTCGCGACCGAGGCGTGCCGCATCGCGAGCAATGGGCGCGATTTCCTTCGGCGTGTCGAAAGCGAAGTTGGGCTCAAGATCGAGGTTCTGGACCGGGAAACTGAGGCGGGACTTGCCGTCTCTGGGTGCGCGTCGCTCATCGACTACCGTGCTGACTACGTGCTGGTATTCGATATCGGGGGCGGCTCGTCGGAGCTCATTTGGCTCGACCTGACCAAGAAGAACGGCGCGAGCTCCGGGCACGGGAAAGGTCCGGGTACGAAGCCGCAGATCCGCGCGTGGACATCTCTTCCCGTCGGGGTGGTCACGCTTGCAGAACGCTTCGGCGGCCATCACGTCACGCCTGAGAGTTTCGAGGAGATGGTGGCGCACGTCGGTTCGTTGGTGAGACCGTGGGAATCCCTGCATGGGTTTCGGGCGCTCACCGACGGCGGCAATGTTCATCTCCTTGGGACGTCCGGAACAGTCACGACAGTCGCGGGCATTCACCTTGGGCTCAAGCGGTACGACAGGGCGCGCGTTGACGGCTGCTGGCTCGCAATGAACGAGATCCAGTCGGTCACGTACGCGCTTCTTGAGCGCTCCTATGAGGAGCGGGTCGCGGAGCCGTGCATCGGCCATGAGAGAGCGGATCTTGTCCTCGCAGGCTGCGCGATCCTTGAAGCCATTTTGCGGACGTGGCCTGCAGATCGGTTGCGGGTTGCGGATCGTGGATTGCGCGAAGGTATTCTCGCGACGCTGATGAGCGAGGATGGTGTCTACCGCGCAGGACGCCGCCGGCGGCGGCAAAGGTCAAATGGTTAGCGCATGCGGATGAAAGGCAAATCTGGCCGGGGCTCTGGAGGCAAGGGCACGGGCAGTGCGATTGGAACGGCCGGTGGGCAGCGTGACCTCAACGTGCGCCTGAAGACCGCGCGCAAGCGTACGGCCTCGTCACAGCGGTGGTTGGAGCGTCAGCTCAACGACCCATACGTGACGGCTTCGAAGCGCGCGGGATTCCGGTCCCGCGCCGCGTATAAGATCATCGAGATCGACGATAAATATCGCTTCCTCAAGCCGGGCGGCCGCGTCATCGACCTCGGCGCCGCGCCTGGCGGCTGGAGCCAGATCGCGGCCGATCGCGTGCAGTCGATCAACGGGAGCGGCCAGGTGATCGCGATCGACATCCTGGACATGGAGCCGTTGGCGGGTGTCGAATCGGCCACGCTCGATTTCATGGATGAGAGCGCCGAAGGCTGGCTCAAGGACAAACTCAAGGACGGCGCGGCGGATGTCGTGCTGTCGGACATGGCGGCGCCCACGGTGGGGCACGCCAAGACGGATCATTTGAGAATCATGATGCTGGCGGAAGCCGCCGCGCATTTTGCCTGCGACGTGCTCGCACCAGGCGGCGCGTTTGTCTGTAAGGTTTTCCAGGGTGGCACTGAGCGCGATCTACTCGATCTCTTAAAGAGGCGCTTTTCAACAGTGCGTCATGTGAAGCCGCCGGCGAGCCGCTCCGACAGCGCGGAACTCTATGTGCTGGCGACCGGCTTCAAGGGCGACGCGTAGCGTCGCGGTTGCAGGGCGATTGGGCTTCCCCAAAATAGCAACGGCGGCCGCTTGCTCGACCGCCGTGCCTTACGGCTCGCCAGTGCGCGAGCCAATCTTCATCATCGATTAGATGATGTCGATCTCTGCCGGGAGGTAGCTGGTGACCTCGAGGCCGACTTCCTGCTCGCGCACGGCGGGCTTGGACCAAATCTTCATTTTCGTTTCCTCCTAAAAATGCCCAAGAGCACTTTGAACGGGTCTTCCTAACGCGATAAGCGCCCGAGGTCTAATTGATTTTTCGATACTCACCATTAGGCGAACTAATGTGCAGGTGCGAGAGGATCTGATGACTGAATAACTCGCGTTCGTTTCCCTAGGGCGAGGGAGGAGGGTTGCTCGGCCGCAGGCGGGGTCCCTTCCCCTTACAAACGGCCGGTGCTATAGGGCATCCGACATTCGAGCCGTTCGCCTCGTTTTTGCGGACCGCGTCTGTCAACCCCGCCCAAGGAGAGAGCCATGGCTATACGCCCAATCGATAGCGATTTGGGTCTGGCACTGACATTTGACGATGTTCTCCTGGTGCCGGCCGCTTCCGAGGTTTTGCCCAGCCAAGTCAACGTAGCGAGCCGGGTCACTCGGACCATCTCGCTCAATATTCCGATCCTGTCCTCAGCCATGGATACGGTCACGGAGAGCCGCCTCGCGATCGCCATGGCGCAGGAAGGCGGCGTCGGCGTGTTGCATCGCAATCTCGTGCCTGAGGAGCAGGCCCGGCATGCTGCCTCGGTCAAGAAGTACGAATCCGGCATCGTCCTCAACCCGGTTACCATCCAGCCCACCGCAACGCTCGACGAGGCGCTGAAGCTGATGGCCCATCACTCCATCTCGGGCATCCCGGTGGTGGAGGCTCCCAAGGCGGGCCAGAGCAAGGGCCGGTTGGTCGGTATTCTCACCAACCGCGACGTCCGTTTCGCGACTAACCTCAGTCAGCCCGTCGCCGAGCTGATGACCAAGGATCGCCTGATCACGGTCACGCGCGACGTGAGCCAGGACGACGCCAAGCGTCTTCTGCATCAGAACCGTATCGAGAAGCTGCTGGTCGTCGACGGCGACTACCACTGCATCGGCCTCATCACGGTGAAGGACATCGAGAAGGCCCAGAAGCACCCGAACGCGTGCAAGGATCCGGAAGGCCGCCTTCGCGTCGCGGCAGCGACCACCGTCGGCAACGACGGATGGGAGCGGACCGAGCGGCTGCTGGAAGCGGGCTGCGATCTCATCGTCGTCGATACGGCGCATGGCCATTCCAGGAGCGTTCTCGATGCCGTGACGCGCATCAAGAAGCTGTCCAACTCGGTTCAGGTCGTCGCCGGCAACGTCGCCACGGCTGATGCCACGCGTGCGCTAATTGAAGCGGGCGCGGACTCGATCAAGGTCGGCATCGGTCCAGGGTCGATCTGCACGACTCGTATCGTGGCCGGTGTCGGTGTGCCCCAGCTCACGGCGGTCATGGATTGCGCCGCCGAAGCGCACAAGCACGACATCCCGGTGATTGCCGACGGCGGCATTCGCTACTCGGGTGACATCGTGAAGGCGCTGGCGGCCGGCGCGGACTGCGTCATGGTCGGTTCGCTTCTTGCCGGTACCGATGAGGCACCTGGCGAGACGTATCTCTACCAGGGACGCACCTACAAGGCTTACCGCGGCATGGGCTCGCTCGGTGCTATGGCTCGTGGCTCGGCGGACCGCTACTTCCAGCAGGAAGTGAAGGACCAGTTGAAGCTCGTGCCCGAGGGCATCGAGGGACAGGTGCCGTACAAGGGGCCGGTCGATGCGGTTCTGAACCAGCTCGTCGGCGGCCTTCGGGCCGGTATGGGGTACACGGGTGCCAAGACGCTCGAGGATCTCCGCAACACGGCGAAGTTCGTGCGCATCTCGCCCGCGAGCATGCGTGAGAGCCATCCGCACGGCGTGCTGATTACGCGTGAGAGCCCGAACTATCCCGGGGTTGCGTAGTTAGAAAGGAAGCGACGGGAGGAACGTTCATGACCCAGACGGCCATTCTCTACCCTGTGTTCGTTCTGGTGCTCCTGACGTTCTTCCTGCAGGGCTGGATGCGCAAGGAACGCGTCGGCGCCATCAAGCGTGGCGAGGTGCAGTTCAAAGACATCAGTCTGCGCCAGCAGGCTTGGCCGTCGCGTGCGACGCAGATTTCGAACGCCTTTCACCACCAGCTCGAAGTGCCGATCCTGTTCTACGCGCTGGTGGCGTTCCTGATGATCACCAGCCAGGTGAACATCATCTTTCTCGTCCTGGCTTGGCTTTTCGTGGCCGTGCGCGTCGTTCATGCCTACATCCACACGACAATTAACCAGCAGCCTTATCGCTTCTATGCGTACGCGGCCGGTTCCTTGATCCTGTTCGTGATGTGGGTCTTGTTTGCGATCCGCATCCTGTTCTTCACCACGACGGGCGCCTGACGCGTCCTTCTCTAAATTGGAATTCGCAAAGTGAAACCGGGTGCCCGCATCCAAGCCGCGGCCGAGGTGCTGGAAGACATCGTCTCGCGCCACCAACCGGCTGCCACAGCCCTTCAGGACTGGGGTAAGCGCCATCGGTTCGCTGGTTCCGGCGATCGCGCGGCGATCGGTACGCTCGTCTACGACGTGCTGCGGCGGCGCTTGTCACTCGGTGCGCAAATGGGCAGCTCGGAGCCGCGCGCTTTGGCTATTGCGGCGGCGCCCAAAGCGCTGGGGTTCTCGCCTGAGGACATCGCTAATCTTTGCGACGGTAGCCAACATGCGCCTGCGCCTTTGAGTGACGACGAACGGCGGCGGCTTGTCGAGGGATTGCCCTCGGATGTGGCGCCCCATGTGGCCGCGGACATTCCCGAATGGGCGATGCCGTCCTTCGCACGCGCCTTCGGCGACCGTGCGCTTGCGGAAGGGCAGGCGATGGCCGAGCGCGCGCCGATCGATTTGCGCGCCAACACGCTCAAGGCAACGCGGGATAAGGTCCTCTCTGCGCTGGCACCGCTTGGCGCTGTTTCCACTGCGTTGGCGCCGTTGGGTGTCCGGGTTCCTGCGCCGCGAGGTCCGGCGAAGAGCCCACACGTGGAAGCCGAGGCTTCACACGGCAAGGGCTGGTTCGAGGTTCAGGACGAGGGCAGCCAGATTGCGGCGGCGCTATCCGGGGCCGGTCCGAGGAAACAGGTGCTCGATCTTTGTGCCGGCGCCGGGGGCAAGACACTGGCGCTGGCGGCCGCCATGCAGAACAGCGGACAGATCTATGCGTACGACCGGGACAAGAGCCAGCTTCGGCCGATCTTCGAGCGCCTGCAGAGGGCAGGGGTGCGCAATGCGCAGGTGCTGAACGGCGGCGATACCGCCGCGCTTTCGGCGCTGGGGCCCCGCTTCGATATCGTGTTCGTGGACGCGCCCTGTTCCGGGTCGGGGACGTGGCGCCGGAAGCCCGATGCCAAATGGCGCCTCAAGCCCGAAGCCCTGGCGACCCGGCAGGGGGAGCAGCGCGAGGTTCTTGCGACTGCGGCGGGGCTGGTCAAGCCCGGCGGGCGGCTGACCTATGCGACCTGCTCGATCCTGCCCGACGAGAACGTCGATCAAGTGGCTTGGTTTCTCAACGCCTTCGGCAATTTTTCGCTGGTTCCCTTCGGCGAGGTCTGGCGCGAGACCCTGGGGGGAGAGCCGCCTCGGTCGGCTGACGGGTCAGATCAAGCCCTCCTCCTCACGCCCGCTTCGCACGGGACGGACGGGTTCTTTGTGGCCACCTTCAAGCGCGTTTCCTAGGCCGAAAGGCGGACGTGGACGCGGCTTACATCTCGCTTGCTTTGTCACAATCCTTGACTAAGTTGCGCGCGCTGCGAAGGCGACGAGCCGTCTTCGCGCGCCTGCCGAACGGCGTGGCGATGAGAGTTCAGATATTGCCTGAACGATAACTCGCGTCACGCGTTGCCGGACACAGGCCCAAACCGCTCGTAAGGACAGTCGTCCATCATGGCCACCGTGCCGAAGGCGAAGAAGCCCAAGCGTCCCTCGCCGCGCTCCTGTCTCGGTCCCGTTGCGGATCTCGAACAGCACTTGCCCGCCGAATGGTGGCGGAAACTTTTCAATGCGCTTTACGTGAAGACCGACGGCGATGTCGTCGAGAACAACGAGAACACGCGCCGCGAGGTGGATTTCATCATTGCGGCGGCGGCCATCCAGCCGCACAGCGCCATTCTCGATCTCTGCTGCGGGCAGGGACGGCATTGCATCGAGCTTGCCCGGCGCGGCTTCAAGAACGTCTCCGGCGTTGATCGCTCGCGTTATCTCATCCGCCTTGCGAAGAAGCGTGCACAGACCGAAGGGCTCTCGGTCGTGTTCAAGGAAGGCGACGCACGCAACCCGCGTCTTCAGGAAAGCAGCTTCGATTGTGTTGCCATCATGGGCAATTCGTTCGGCTACTTCTCCAATAAGACGGACGACGAGAAGGTGTTGACCACGGTCGGCAAGCTGTTGCGGCCGTCGGGCCAGCTTGTGCTCGACATCACGGATGGCGCCTACATGGCGGACCACTTCGAGCGCCGCTCGTGGGAGTGGATTGACGAGCATCATTTCGTTTGCCGGGAGCGCTCGTTGTCGGCGGATCGCGAGCGGCTCATCTCGCGCGAAGTCATTGTGCACGACGAGACGGGCGTGATCGCTGATCAGTTCTATGCCGAGCGGCTCTATACGCGCGAAAGCATTTCGAAGCTTCTGGAGCGGTGCGGCTTCCGCAACATTCGCCATCACGGCAACGCGGAATCCGTTTCGGATCGCGACCAGGATCTCGGAATGATGGCGCGGCGGCTTCTGCTTTCGGCGGATGCGCCCCAGCTTCCGGCGCGCAAGCCGCGCGGCAAGCTGCAGCTTCTCGATGTCACCGTGCTGCTCGGTGATCCGCGACTGCCGGATCAGGTGAAGCGGGGTGGCGCTTTCCAGGATGAAGACTTCGACACGGTGCGCCGCCTCAAGGACGCGCTGGCGGAACTCAAGCCGTACAAGTTCCGCTACCTCGACAATCACGCGACGCTCGATCGCGACTTGGCGGATCTGCGCACGGAGCTCGTCTTCAATCTCTGCGACGAAGGGTTCAACAACGACCCCTTCAAAGAGCTGCACGTACCGGCGATGCTCGACGCTCTGGGGCTGCCGTACACGGGCGGCGCGCCGGCGGCTCTTGCCGCCTGCTACGACAAAGGGCTCGTGCGCGCGGTCGCTATGACGCTCGACGTGCCGGTGCCGCTCGAAACGTATGTGCGACCGGGCGATCAGGGCGCGACGCTGCCGTCGGTGTTCCCGGCGATCCTCAAGCCGAACACGGGTGACAGCTCGCAGGGCATCACCATGGATGCGGTGGTGCGCAACGAAAAGGCGCTGCTCGATTATCTCGAGCGGCTGCGCGCCGAGTTTCCGAAGCGCTCGGTGCTTGTGCAGGAGTTCCTGACGGGTCCGGAATATTCCGTAGCCCTGGTCGGCAATCCGGATCATGGGCTTCGCGCGCTGCCAATTCTCGAGGTCGATTTCACCAATCTCGATCCGAAGCTGCCGAAGATCCTTGGGTACGAGAGCAAGTGGGAGCCGGACAGCCCCTACTGGACGCAGATCCGCTATCAGGAAGCGTCGCTGTCCGAGATTGCCCAGCAGCAGCTGGTCGAGCATTCGACGCGTCTGTTCGAGCGGCTGGGCTGCCGCGATTACGCCCGCTTCGACTTCCGGGCCGATGCGAAGGGCGAAATCAAGCTTCTTGAGGTCAACCCCAATCCGGGCTGGTGCTGGGACGGCAAGCTCAACATCATGGCGGGATGGCAAGGTTTGCGCTATTCGGAGCTACTGGGGCAGATCCTTCAGGCGGCCGTCGATCGCCTGAACATCGTCGCCAAGCCGCAGGTGCAAACAGAGGCCGCTCAATAGCCGATGAAGTCCATTCTCTCGCTCGCCGTCTTTCTCGCTCTCGTCGCCGCGGCCGCCCTCACCGGCATGACCTACCTTCCCGGGCCCTGGTACGAGGGTCTCGTGAAGCCGGCGTGGACGCCGCCGAACTCATTGTTTCCACCGGTCTGGGCGGTGCTCTATGTCATGATCGCTGTCGCTGGCTGGCGGGTTTATGAGAAACAGGGCATCGGCCGCGCGCTGATCGTCTGGGCCATCTCACTGCAGCTCAACGCCGCTTGGTCGGTGATCATGTTCCGCGACCATCAGATCGGGCTCGCGGCGGTGGATATTGTCGCCCTTCTGGTTTCGATCGCGGCTTTCATAGGACTGACGTGGCAGTCCAACCGGATCGCGAGCCTACTGTTCGTGCCCTACCTCGTGTGGGTGGGCTACGCGACGGCGCTCAATCTCGCGATCCTGACGCTGAACGGGGCCGCTTAAGCGGCGGCGGCCGCGGGCGCGCCTTCGCTCGGCTTCCAGTCCGCAACGGTTGCCAGATCGGCCTCGACCGACCAGCGGCCAACCTTGCCACCCATTTCGCCGATTACGCCGTCAGTGTCGAGAATGGCTTCGTATTCCGCACGCGGGATATGGCGGAAGCCCATGGAGTCGATTGTCGGGGTGAAGTCCTTGCCGTCATTGAGGATGTAACCCCACTTGGCCAGGTGATAGTTGAGCACAGCAAAGCCCATCTTCGATGTGTTCGAGGCGAGGCTGAACTGGGATTCCGTGATGAAGATGCGGCCAACGGAAACGCCATAGCCACCGCCGACGAGGTTGCCGTCCGCGTCCCAGACTTCGAACGAGTGCGCGTGGCCCTGGTCGAACAGGTCTGTATAGAGACGCATGATCTTGGGTGTGATCCACGTCAGCGAATGGCGGTTATAGCTGCGCCGTCCCGCGCACGCGGAAATCACTTCTGGGAACGCCTGGTCGAACGTAACGCGGTAGGGCGCCTTTCGCATGTCGCGCGCGAGGCGCTTAGCGATGTGATAGTCCTTGAAGAAGAGGACCATGCGCTTTTCGCGCGTCCACCACTTCAGCGGACCGCAATGGCACCACGGAAAGAAGCCTTGCTTGGCCGCTTCGAGCACGGTGTCAGCTGACATGTCGCGGCAGATGCCGCCGAAGGTGTCCGGTGTCGCAAAGGTTCGGTTGCGGTTCGGCACGACCGTTCCGCCGCGCATCAGGTCAAGGGTGGAATGCAAGATCAGGTGCGCGACTGATTTGATGTACTGAGGCTTCAGCGCGTAGGCGGTACCGAGCACCCACCGTTGCGCCCATCCGTTCCAGCCTTCCCTGAACAAGTCGGCGCGGCGTGCAGCCTCGCCTGTCAGGTTTTCGTGCGTCGCGGGACCCATGAATCGCATTGCACCGGCTGAGACCGCGAGGGCTCGCACAACTGATACGGCCATCGACTTATCCATGTCTCGCGGTTCTCCCGTTGGTTTCGCTCCAACGCTATCGGGAGAGCCGTTAAAGCAGCGTGCAGTTGAGCAGGTGCGTGGAAACACGCTTAACGGCGCGTAAATTCGTTGGGAAAGCGCGAGGTCACGCTGCCTTTTGCGGCGCGTCGGAAAGCTTCGTTTTGGAGGATGGCTGCGCCTTTGGAGCAGATGGCTTGTTGCCGGAGACCCACTGTGCAACTGCGGCGAGGTCGGCCTCGGCGGTCCACGTCTTGCGATCGAAGTCAGCACGCGCCTGCTCTGCCAGGATCGCTTCATATTCGGCGCGGGGGATCTCACGATAGCCCATAGCGTCCTGCATGGCCGTATAATCGCGGCCATCGCAGAGCACGTAGCCCCATTGGGCGAGATGGTAGTAGAGCGCGGAGCTTACCATCTTGGAGACGTCGCGTTCGCGGCTGAAGAGCGAGTCCGAAAGGAAGACGCGTCCGATGGCAATGCCGAAGCCGCCGCCGACGAGCGCGCCATCTGCGTTCCAGATCTCGAACGAGTGCGCGTGGCCGAGGCGGTGCAGATCCGCGTAGAGCTTCTGCATCTTCGGCGTGATCCACGTCAACGAATGCCAATTGTAGCTGCGCGGGGCGGCGCACTCGCGCACGACGGTTTCGAACGCTGTATCGAAGGTGACCCGGTAGGAATTCTTCTTCATTTCGCGCAGGCAACGCTTCTCGAGCTTGTGCTCGTTGAAGAACAGCACCATGCGCTTTTCGCGCGTCCACCATTTGAGGGGGCCGCAATGCGCCCAGGCGAAGAAGCCTTTGCGAGCGGCCTCGACCATTCTTTCGGCGGTGATGTCCCGGCAGACGCCGGCGAAGGTGTCGGGTGTGGACCACGTTCTCGATGCGTCGGGCAGCACCGTGCCGCCTCGCGCGAGGTCGCAGGCGCAGTTCCAGAGCAGCGCGGGCGCTTCCAGGGCGTGCTCAGGCCTCAAAGCGTACGCCGTTCCCAATATCCATCGGCGGAACTTGGGTCCGAATGCTTCGTGGTAGGGATTGGTCTCTGCGGGCATGGTCTCTCGGTATTGCCGGAGCTGCGGTCTTGGACGAGCGTTATCCCCTAGGTATTAGGAAAGCGTCGCGAGCGCGTGGCCGGGTGCTACGGAACGGGGCTCAAATTCCGGGTCATGGTTAAGACTCATTTGATCAGTTGGAGATGTGCGGAGGTGGGCGCGTCCCTTCAAAATGGATCGGAGGCGGACGATCGCACCGCCGCTTCGGTGTAATTTGAAAAATGCTTATTATTTTCAATGTTCTGTGCGTCGTGTTGTGTGCATGACGATCCAGGCTCATGCGATCCGGCGCCTTCTTGACGCGTTTGCGGCGGAGTGGTCTACCCGCTCTTTGCCGACCGGGCGGTGCGTGCGCCCGGCTGCCCAGGAGTGACCGACCCACATGACCTCCAGCCTGCCCCCGACCGTCCTGATCATCGATTTCGGTAGCCAGGTCACACAGCTGATCGCGCGGCGTGTGCGCGAAGCGGGCGTCTACTGCGAGATCCATCCCTTCCAGAACGCAGCGGCTGCTTTCGAAAAACTTGCACCGAAGGCCGTCATTCTTTCCGGTGGTCCTTCATCCGTGCCGGAGGCGGGAAGTCCGCGCGCACCGGAAGCCGTATTCAAGGCCGGCGTCCCGATCCTGGGCATCTGCTACGGACAGCAAACGATGGCCGAGCAACTTGGCGGGAAAGTCGAGAGCGGCCATCATCGCGAGTTCGGCCGCGCCGTTCTCACGGTCGAAAAGCCGAGCCCGCTGTTCGAGGGTGTCTGGCAGACCGGCGAGCGCCATCAGGTCTGGATGAGCCATGGCGATCGCGTCACGAAGTTGCCGGCCGGGTTCTCGGTGCTGGCAACGAGTGAAAATGCGCCGTTCGCGATTGTCGCGGACGAGACGCGCCGCTTCTATGCCGTTCAGTTCCACCCCGAGGTGGTGCATACGCCGGACGGCGCAAAGCTGCTTTCGAACTTCGTGCACCGTATCGCCGGGCTGCAGGCCGATTGGACGATGGCAGCCTACCGCCGTGAGATGATCGCTAAGATCCGCGCGCAGGTCGGCAAGGGGCGCGTCATTTGTGGGCTTTCGGGCGGTGTCGACAGTACCGTGGCCGCCGTGCTCATCCACGAAGCCATCGGGGATCAGCTCACCTGCGTGTTCGTGGATCACGGGCTGATGCGGCTCGGGGAAGCGGAGCAGGTCGTGGGGCTCTTCCGCGATCACTACAACATTCCGCTCGTGCACGTGGATGCCTCGAAGCTGTTCCTCGGCGCGCTCGCGGGCGTTTCCGATCCTGAGACGAAACGCAAGATCATCGGCAAGCACTTCATCGACGTGTTCGAGGCCGAGGCGGCGAAGATCGGCGGCGCAGACTTTCTCGCACAGGGCACGCTCTATCCGGACGTCATCGAAAGCGTGTCGTTCAGCGGCGGACCTTCGGTCACGATCAAGTCGCATCACAACGTCGGCGGCCTGCCCGAGCGCATGAACATGAAGCTCGTCGAACCGTTGCGTGAGCTGTTCAAGGACGAGGTGCGTGCTCTGGGGCGCGAGCTTGGCTTGCCGGATGCGTTCGTGGGGCGGCATCCATTCCCCGGTCCGGGGCTGGCGATCCGCGTCCCGGGCGAGATTACGGAGGAGAAGCTCGACATCCTGCGCAAGGCGGACGCGATCTATCTCGACGAAATTCGCAAAGCTGGACTCTACGACGCGATCTGGCAGGCGTTCGCGGTGCTGCTGCCCGTGCGCACGGTGGGCGTGATGGGCGACGGGCGGACTTACGACCACGTCCTGGCGCTGCGGGCGGTCACATCGGTCGACGGCATGACGGCCGATTTCTATCCCTTCGACATGGGGTTCCTCGGCCGCGCGGCCACGCGAATCATCAACGAGGTGCGCGGTATCAATCGCGTCGTCTACGACGTGACCTCGAAGCCTCCCGGCACGATCGAGTGGGAATAGGATAGGCTTCGAAGCTACGACGCCCGATCTAAACTTCCGCATACGGTAGCAAGAACCCTGCGACCTGTGGACAGGTTGTTGTTCGTGTGGGATCTTTTCGGGTGATTCGAGAGAGCGGGGCTCTCGACGGTGGTCGTCCGCAGGTGGGCGTTTCCTCGTGCATCACGCGAAACGCCAGGAGGTCCACATGTCGGAGCGCATCGAGAAGGCGAATGGGATCGTTCGCCGCTATTCCTATTGGTCGGCCGGGTTCGGCCTCATTCCGCTACCCATCGTTGATATGGCGGCGATCACAGGCACGCAGATCAAGATGGTGCGGGCTCTGTCCACGCTTTATGGGCGGGAGTTCTCTGAGGATCTGGTCCGTGCTTCTGTCGGTGCGCTCGTTGGCGCCGCGTTGCCGGTCGCGGTTGGTGCTGGAACCGTTTCCGCGCTGAAGACGGTGCCTGTTCTCGGGCAGATTGCTGGAACGATCGTACTACCCGCGCTGGCGCTGGCGTCCACTGTCGCCGTTGGCCGGGTGTTCGTGCAGCACTTTGAGGCTGGCGGGACGCTTCTGGATTTCGATCCGCAGAAGATGCGGGCCTACTTCGAGGCCGAGTTCAACAAGGTCAAGGCCGGCTCGGATGCCGAGATGGCCGCTGCGGCGGCGACTTCGGAAAACAAGGAGCCGGTTGCGGCTTCGGCCTAAGGATCGGAACTCGGCTGACCTCTCCGTCCGGTCGGGCGTGGAGGCCGGCGGTTGCTCGTCTCGTTTTCCTTTGAATAAACGATAGTTAGGCTTTTCGCGAAGCGGCGCGGCTCTAGCGCCGTTTGTGCGAATCGGAGACGGTTCGCTTCGATGCTGCACCATCTGCAGCGCGCGAGGTCGCTATGGTCATCGGACTATACATCCTGTTCTCGATAATCGTCGGCGTGCTGGCGATTGGCCGCAACGGTGGCTTCTTTCTCTATTTTCTGCTGTCCATGATCCTCACGCCTATCGTGGCGTTGATCATTCTGATCATGGCAAGCCCGGTGGTCGTGGACACGAGAGGCATGGTCGTCAAGAAGCCGTGGTGGAGTTGACATGGCGATGAAGCGCCGGTTCTCTCATGGCTGATATCGCTTTAAGGGCAGTTCCGGATGCCTGGTCCAAGACCAGAGGCTGGCTCGAGCGTCAGCGCCGTGGCGTGATGCTCGTGCTGCTGGTTTTGATGTTCGTTATTGCCGCTCTTGCGCCGCGTATTTTCATCACCATCCCCTCCGGCCATGGCGGCATTCTTTGGCTGCGTTTCTTCGGTGGAACGCAGACCCAGCTCGGGGCGCTGGGCGAAGGGCTGCACATCGTCTTCCCGTGGGACCATATCTTTATCTACGACATGCGCGTGCAGGAGCACGATCAGGCTTACGAGGTCATCGCGCGCGAGGGGCTGCAGGTGACCGTGCGGAGTTCATTCCGCTGGCAGCTCAATCGTGCAACTCTGGCTCGTCTGCACAAGGAAATCGGGCCGAACTATCTCAATGTCTTGATGGTGCCGGAAGTCGGCTCCGTCTTGCGCGAGCGCATTTCGCAATACAATATCGAAGAGCTGTTCTCGTCGCGCAGGACGCAGATCCAGCGGGAAATACTGCAGGCTGTGGCCGCGGAGGCGCCTGGTGAATCCGTTAATAGGATTGGCAACAAGAGTGGCGACATGGCCACCGACGACTATGTCACGCTGACGGATATCCTGCTCAAAGACATCACGCTGCCTTTCCGGCTCCGGTCGGCGATCGAGCGCAAGTTGGAGCAGGCGCAGATTTCTCAAGAGTACAATTTCCGTATCCAGCGCGAGCGGCTCGAGAGTGAACGCAAGCAGATCGAGGCGCAGGGCATTCAAGCGTTCCAGCAGACCGTGCAGGCCGGCATTTCCGATGCCTACCTGAAGTGGCGCGGCATCGAAGCGACGCTGCAGCTTGCGACGTCCCCGAACTCGAAAGTCGTGATCGTCGGCGGTGGCTCGCAGGGGCTTCCGCTCATCCTCAACACGGACGATTCCTCATCGCGTCGCGCGCCATCGGTTGCCGCGGAACCAGCCCAGCCGGCCAAGGCGCAAAAGGCAGATGCCGAGCAGGGTGGAAAGATTGCCGGCTCGGTCGATATGAGTCCACCGGCTACGAATACGTCCTTGGAGAGGCTCATCAACCCTGCAGGTGTGGACGAGGGGGATGAAGATGACGCAAAGCCTGCCGCGAAGCCGCGGGCCTCGGCGCGATTGAACGAACCTGCGGGAAGCGACACGCCGCCCTATATTCTTCGCTCGTTCGCCAATGCGTTCGGTTATCGCCTGCAGCCCGCTTCGCCCGGAGCGTCCGCGTCGGCCGACGTGGTTGGGCCTAACGAACGCCCGCGCTAACATTTCCCTCGCAGGCCAAGGAAAGAGACGCCACGTCCTTGACCAGAGCTTCGACAAGCGTGTCGCGCTCATCTTGCAAATAGAAATGACCGCCGGGGAACAGACGTTGTTCGAAACGTCCGCTCGTGAGCAAAGCCCAACCGGTCACGTTGGATGGCGCAAGCTGCGGATCTTCGTGGCCGCCGTACACGAAGAACGGGACAGCGAGCGGTTCCTCTGACCTATACCGATAGGTCTCGATAGCTTCGATGTCGCTGCGCATGATCGGCAACAGCATCCGCATCATGTCGGGTTGATCGAGAATGATCTGCGGAATGCCGTTGTAGCGCGCAGACATGGCGGCGACAAAGTCGGCATCGGGTAGGTTGTGGATCGGCGGGGCCTCTTCGGGAATGGTAGGCGCGCGCCGGCCTGATAGCACGAGTGCCTTGGGGAGCGGCAGGCCTCGCTGCCGCATCGAACGCGTGATTTCGAAGCAAACGAGCGCGCCCATGCTGTGTCCAAACATGACATAGGGCCGATCGAGGCGATGCTCCATCTCTCGTGCCATGGCATCTGCCATTGCTGAAATGCTCTTGAGGGGGGCTTCCTTGAGCCGGCCTTCGCGTCCTGGAAGCTGTACGGCGCTCAGTTCAATCCAGTCCGGGAGCAGAGTTCGCCAGGGCATGTACAGTGACGCACCGCGTCCGGCGTGCGGCACGCAAAACAGTTTGAGGCGCGCGGCCGGGCGGGTGTGGCAAAGGAACCAAGAGGACATCGGATTTCCCGGGGTAC
Organism: Hyphomicrobium sp.; assembly: GCF_036262015.1. Classification (GTDB taxonomy): domain Bacteria; phylum Pseudomonadota; class Alphaproteobacteria; order Rhizobiales; family Hyphomicrobiaceae; genus Hyphomicrobium_C. The sequence goes on from NZ_DATAJR010000008.1 coordinate 572,275, forward strand.
AGAGAATTTGAGCCTGTCCGGGATTTTCTGCCGGAGCGCGCCATAGTAGAACGGTGTCGTGACCAGACAAAAACTTCCCGACCTTCGCGCCCGTGTGTCCACAGCTGTCGTCCATGTTCGCTGGCTGGCGATCGACGACGTTGCGGAGCCTTTGTGGGACCAGCTATCTCAGCTTCTGGATGATGCCGAGTGCGCGCGGGCCGGACGCTTCCATTTCGAGCGCGACAAGCAAGCGTATATCGCGGCTCACGCCCTGGCGCGTGTCCTGCTTTCGGGGCAGGTGTCGCGCCCGCCGAATAGCTGGCGCTTTGCTACAAATCCCCACGGCAAGCCGGTGGTGGTTCCGGAAGCCGGGCTGCCTCAGCTGAGATTCAATCTGTCTCACACACGTGGGCTGGTGGCTGTCGCGTTGACGCTGGAGAACGAGGTCGGGATCGATGTCGAGGCTGTCGATCCCAAACGGCTCAGCTTCGATCTCGCTGCGCGCACGTTCGCGCCGGCTGAGGTCGCCATTTTGCGTAAAACGCCACCAGCGGATCTTCCAGAAGCCTTGTTCGGATTTTGGACGCTCAAGGAAGCCTTCATCAAGGCCGTGGGCCAAGGGCTGTCGGTTCCGTTGCAGGCGTTTGCGCTGACCCTGGATCCTCTCGCCATTCACTTTTCAGATCCGATTGTCGAGGATCCGTCCCGCTGGCTTTTGCGCTCCTACAAGCCGACGTCGTCGCATCTTCTTGCGCTCGCTCTCCGGCACTCCGATCCAGCAAGGGTGTTCGTGGAGATGGCGCGCGTCACGGTTCCCGACCTGTTGGCGCTCGCCGACCAGCTCGCGTGACGCTCAAGGCGAGATGTCGCGCAGATAGGCGGCGATCCCGCGCCGCTCATCCCACTGCCAGGGATAGCCGAGCGAGACCTCTTCGAACCGCGTTCCATCGCGCCAGTCGGTTCGGCGCACATGGAGGTGGCCGCTCACGGCAACACGCACATTGAAACGGGTATGCCAGTTTTCGGTGAGCACGGTTCCGCACCATGGAGAAAAGCGCGGGATACGCGGGAGGTGCACGAGGTCGCGGCGAAGGGGATAGTGATTGACGATGATCTTCGGCACTTCGATGCCGAGCTCTTCGAGGCGCAGCTCCGTTGCGCAGCAGCGGTGGTGACACCACTCTGATCGTGATGCGAACGGTGCGGGATCGAGCAACAACTCGTCCCCGCAAACGGCTCTTTCCGCGCGGGCCCACTCGATCACTTTTCCAAGGGGTACGTCATCCGGCCGGAAACTGTAGTCGTAGAGGAGAAACGTCGGGACGACGACGGACGGTTCGCCGCTGCCGGTCCACACGGCGTAGGGATCCTCTGGCGTAATAACGCCGACCGCACGGGCGAGCTCGACAAACGCCTCGTACTTCTGCTGGCCTCTGCCGAGGGGACCAGGGACAGTCCACAGATCGTGGTTGCCGGGCGCCCATATTACTTTCGCGAATCGGTCGCGCAGCAGCTCGAGCCCTTCGCGGAACCGGTCCGGGCTTTCGGCAATGTCTCCGGCAACGACCAGCCAGTCGTCTGGAAATGCAGGTAATTCCGTAAGGGCCTGCATGTTTGCGGTACTGTTGAGATGCAGATCGCTGATCGCCAGCAGCTTCACGCGCGAATGTCCTCATAATGAAGAAACGTATGCAGGTGCGAGCCGGTGGGCCTTGCGCTTTCCGCTCGGACCGGAATCGGCGTACCCAAAATGCGGCGAAAAGGTCAAGCGAGTGCCGTTCGCCGCCGACAAGGGGGACTATGCCATGTTTCTGTGCACTGCTACTTCGGCGGAAGGCCGCAGTATTTGCACCATGTGGGTGATCCTTTCTGTCCGCCCGTGTACGGGAATGCTCCGGTAATGGATCTGTCCTGCGCCGATCCGACGATTGGGGACCAAAGGGCTTTCGACTGGTGGTCCTTGCTGACGGCGTCTGAGTTTCTCAAAGACCCATATGCGCGACTGGCCGAGCTGCGTGCGCGGGGCGCCGTCCAGCATGACGCCGCGTCCGGCGTTTACTTCGTCTTGGGGCACAAGGAATTCGCGCAGGTCGCGAAATCGAGCCGTGCTGGCCGGGATACGCGCCGGTGGGCTGGCGGGTGGTCGGCCCCCGAGTATTCCGTGCAAGATCCTATTGGCCATAGGCTGTTTACGGCCTTTCAGCCCCAGATGATCAACAGTGATCCGCCGGATCACGGGCGCATGCGCGGGGTTTACGAGCCGGCCTTCCATCCGCAGGCCGTTGCTGCGCTTGAGCCCATGATCCGAGCGGAGGCGGATCGACTACTCGACGCGATGCCCGAAAAGGGTTTGGTCGAGATGATCGGGGCTTTCGCCGGCCCCCTTCCGCTTCGGGTTCTCTGCAATCTGTTCGACATGCCCGCGCGCATGGATGCTGACATCGCGCGCTGGAGCGCGGCGCTCATCAAGATCGGCGACATCATGATGACGCCTGATCAAAAGCGCGAAGCGCTGGACGCTTTGGAAGCCTTTAACGAATTTCTTCGGGGGCACCTCGCTGACCTCCGCCGCTGTCCGCATTCGGGTCTTATGGGACGTGTGCTTGCGGCGGAAGAGAACGGTGTGCTGGATGAGGAGGAGACACTCGTCAACCTCGTGTCCATGCTTGTTGCCGGCCACGAAACAACCGTGACGTTGATCGGGAATGGCCTGCTCCTGCTTCTGCAAAACCCGCGCGAGCTGGCGCGGCTGCGTGCCGATCGCGGGTTGATGCGAACGGCGGTCGAGGAGTTCCTGCGCGTCGAGCCCGGCGGAAACATGATCCTGCGTATTGCGCTGGACGACATCGAGGTTGGAGGGTGCCGGATTCCGGCGGGGGCGCCGATCCTGGGATTGATCGGCGCAGTCAATCGCGACCCGCGTCGATTCGAACGTCCTGATGTGCTCGATATCGGCCGGGCCGGAAACGCACACGCTACGTTCGGTGGTGGCATTCATTTCTGTGTCGGTGCGTCATTGGCGCGTCTCGAAGCGCAGATTGCGTTCGGCGCGCTGCTTGATCGGTTTGCCGATCTCGCGCTTGCGGGTCCAGCCGAATGGCGGCTTGATCGGATCAATGCGCGCGGGTTGAAATGCCTCCCGGTGCGGGTGGGGGGGGCGCAATGACGGCGGTTGGCATCGAGGCGCTCAATGTGTACGGCGGCGCGGCGTACGTCGACGTCGAAGAACTCTGCACCTATCGTGGTCTCGACATTCAGCGCTTCGAAAATCTGATGATGCGCGAAAAGACGGTCGCGCTTCCGTGCGAAGATCCGGTCAGCTTTGCGGTCAACGCCGCTCGACCTCTCGTCGATGCCTTGCCAGAGGAGGAACGGGCGCGCATCGAGATGATCATCACGTGCACGGAATCTGGGATCGATTTCGGCAAATCGCTCAGCACATATGTGCACGCGCATCTCGGCTTGCAGAAGAACTGCCGCCTGTTTGAGGTCAAGCAGGCCTGCTATTCCGGGACCGCGGGGTTGCAAACCGCAGTCAATTTCGTTCTGTCCGGGACGTCTCGCGGCGCCAAGGCGCTGGTGATCGCGACAGATATCTCGCGCTTTGCGCTCGCGGATGCTAACGCGATCCAGGAATGGGCCTACTCCGAGCCCAGCTCGGGTGCAGGGGCGGTGGCGATGCTGATCAGCGACACACCGCATCTGTTCCGGATCGATGTCGGTGCATACGGCAATCACGCCTTCGAGGTGATGGATACGTGCCGGCCCGGTCCCGATACGGAAGCGGGGGACGCAGATCTCTCGTTGATGGCTTACCTCGAGTGCTGCGAGAATGCCTATCTCGACTATGCGAGGCGCGTGGACGGCGCCGACTTTCGCGAGACGTTCCATCGTTTATGCTTTCACACGCCGTTCGGCGGCATGGTGAAGGGCGCTCACCGCCATCTGATGCGGAAGCTCTGCAAGGTGCCGGTTGCCGAGATCGAGGCGGATTTCAAGCGGCGCATGGTGCCGAGCCTGGCGTACGGCCAGCGCGTCGGAAATACCGCGGGCGCCTCTGTATTCCTTGCATTGGCCGGAACGATCGATACTGGCGACATTGGCGAGCCACAGCGTGTGGGGCTCTTCTCATATGGCTCCGGGTGCTGCTCGGAGTTCTTCAGCGGTGTCGTGCCCGGAGAGGCGCCGCAGCATCTTACAAAGATGGGCATCGCGAAGGCGCTCGACCGGCGGCACCGGTTGTCCATTTCCGAGTACGAGAACATATTGCGTGGAACGGATGCTGTCCGGTTCGGGACGCGGGACACGGAGCTCAAGCCGGAAAGTCTGCCGGGTATTGCGACCGGCGCGGGAGCGCCGCGGTTGGTGCTAGACGCCATCTCCGGTTATCATCGCAAGTACCGTTGGGTGTAGGTCTTTGGGGGACGAAGTATGGGGCCGGATGCTGTTTTTGCTGCGTTGCTAGCCCAGATCCGCGACGTGGTTCCGGAGCTCGGGGGACACGCTTTTACGCGTGCGGACTCCATGGCTGATCTCGGCGTGAATTCCATCGAGCGCAGCGAAGTGCTTCTGTTGACGCTCGATACTCTCGGGCTCAAGGCTCCGCCCCGCGAGTTCCATGGCGCCCGCAATATCGGCGAACTCTCCGATCTTCTCCATGCCAAGCTTGCTGGCTAAGCGAACCGCGCCCGTCGTCACAGGGCTCGGTGTCGCGACTGGGTTCGGCTACGGCAAGGACAGTCTCATTGAAGGATTGTTCGGCGGCCGTAACTTATTCGGACCGTTGAAGCGGCCGGGACGCCAGCCTCCCTATCCGCATGCAGCGTTCATCGGCGCCGAGGTGCCGGAGCCGCCGGACGTTCTCAGCAAACGGGTCGCGCGCACGGCGGGGCTCGCGGGCCGCGTGACCGTGGCTGTCGTGCAGGAGGCGTGGACGGAGGCGCGTCTTGGTGAGCTTGATGGGAAGCGGATCGGGCTCGTCGTCGGCGGTTCCAATCTCCAAAGTCGAGAGCTTCTGCTCGCACAGGAAGACGCTCGCGGGCGGCAGGGCGTCGTCTCGCCCCATCTGGGATATTCCTTCTTCGATACTGACGTTTGCGGGCTTGTCGCTGAAACATTTGGAATTCGGGGTGTTACCTATACCGTTGGCGGGGCGTCCGCGAGCGGCGCCATTGCGGTGATGCACGCAGCGTCGCTGGTGTCATCCGGAGAAGTTGATGCTTGCATCGCCGTGGGGGCCTTGCAGGATCTGTCGTACTTTGAGCTGCATGCGTTACAGGTGATGGGCGCGCTAGGGCCACGCGATCCGGCGATGCACTCTTGCCGTCCGTTCGACCGGATGCACGACGGGTTTCTCTTCGGTGAGAGCGCAGCGGCTCTCGTGATTCAGCGCGATGAGGCCTCAACCGGGCAGGAGTGTTATGGGCGCATCGCGGGATATGCGCACATCGCAGATGGCCATCGTGGACCCGATCCGTCACTCGAAGGCGAAGTGCGGGCTATCCGGGCGGCGCTTGCCGATGCAGATTTGACGCCCGGCGCCATCGACTACATCAACGCCCATGGGACCGGCACCCCACTCGGGGACGATACGGAAGTGGCGGCCTATCGCGAGGCAGGGCTGACAGCCGCTGCCATCAATGCGACCAAATCCATACTCGGTCACGGCATCGCGTCTGCAGGTGCAGTGGAGGCGGCGGTGACGTTGCTTCAGATGAGATTGGGCAGACTGCATCCCACACGCCATCTCAACGATCCAATCGATCTGGATCTGCGCTGGGTGAGAGACGAACCGCTTGGGTGCCATGTCCGTCATGCGCTTAGCCTCTCGTTCGGCTTCGGCGGCATCAATACGGCTCTTGCTCTCTCGGCCGTCGAGCGCGAAGGATAGGTATGCGCTACGAAACGCTCGATGTCCGCTTCTTGGATGGTCTCTGCCGGATTCGTCTCAATCGTCCGGAGCAGGGCAACGCCATCAACGCGCGCATGCTCGAAGAGCTGGCCCATGCGGTGTCCCAGTGCGAACCGTCGGGGCAGGACAAGCCCGTTACCGTTGTGGTTCTCGAGGGCGCGGCGGAGGTGTTTTGCGCCGGTGGCGACTTCGAAGCCGCTGCAACCGGGGCGACGCTCGACCCCGAGGCTCTCTATAACCTCTGGACACGCCTTGCAGCAGGGCCGTTCGTGACCATTGCGCTCGTGCGCGGCCGCGTAAACGCTGGAGGCGTTGGTTTGGCGTGCGCCTGCGATTTCGTCCTATGCGATCCCACGGCGGCGTTTTCTCTGTCCGAGCTTCTGTTCGGTCTCTTTCCGGCGTGCGTGCTGCCGTTTCTGATCCGGCGCACGGGCGTGCAGAAGGCCCATCGCCTGGCGCTCATGACACGGCCGATCACGGCCGAAGACGCCTTGGCGTGCGGAATAGCCGATGCCGTCGGCGAGGACATCGAGGCGCTCTTGCGCGCGTACCTTCCGCGCTTGAGCAAACTGAGTGGGACTGCAGTGGGGCGCTACAAGCGCTACATGGCGGAATTGTCGGATATCGTTGCGCGCGCGCGGCCGATGGCCATTTCCGAAAACCGGGCGATGTTCGATGATCCGACCGTACGGCGGAACATCAGCCGCTACGTGACGGAGATGAAGTTTCCTTGGGAACCGTGACGGCAGGGCAGGGCTACGCGGCGCATATCAGCCAGTGTCACCTGGACCTCTGCGCGGGTCCGCATGGCTTCGCGCGAGACGAACATGCGGTGAAGAAACGCCAGAGAGAGCAGGGAGATGAAAGTCTGGTTCTCTTTGGTGCTGATCGCGGAAGCCGGCTGAGTTGTGACCTTCTTCACCAGCGCACGCGCGAAGCGTGCATCGAGATACGGCAGTTTGGCCAGCTCTGCATCCGAGCTGATGATGTCGAGGCAGTCCGGCTTGATGCTGGCGAATGCGGCGCTGTCGGGCGCGCGGTAGGGGAACTTGCGTTTGCGCAGGATAGAGGGCGGCAAGCTGTCCTGAAACGCTTCGCGCAACAGCTTTTTTTCCTCGTACCCATCGTCGAAGCGGAGATTGATCGACGAAGCGAGATCGAACACCGCTTTGTCGAGGAATGGGCAGCGGTTCTCGACGCCATGGGCGAGCGCCATGCGATCGCCTTGTGTGGAGAGCAAGTAGCCGGGCAAGAGCGTCTGGAATTCCAGCCACTGCGCTTTTTCCACGGCGCTCATCGTCGCGAAACCAGGGTCTCCAGCGGCCCATCCGGTGATCGCCGTAAAGGGATCGCCCGCGTTCCGCATCAAGCGCGTCGCGAAGCGGCCGTTCTGGAACCGTAACTCGTGCGAGAACATGCCGGGCAAGCGCTCGCTCGCGAACTGCTGGTAGAGGCCGGTTACGGCCGCCAGATCCTGCGGCCCGTAGTGGTCGAGATGCGGATAGAGAGCAGCGATGCGGCTCGCCCGTGTGGCCTCGTCGAGGCTGTTCCAGGCGGCGCGCAGTTGCGTTTCCTTGAACAGGTCGTAGCCGAGGAAGCATTCATCGGCACCTTCGCCGCTGAGTACGACTTTGATGCCTGCGTCGCGCGTGCGTTTCGACAACAGGTACATTGGGACGAAGGCGCTGCGGAATGCAGGCACCTCGGCATGATAGAGCGCAGCCTCGAAATTGGCGACGATGTCCGCGTGGCCGATCGTGAGAGATGTGTGGTCCGTGTGAAGGAAGTCCGAGAGCTCGGCTTGGGCCTCAGACTCGTCGAATGCCGCATCCTCAAAGGCGATCGAGAAGGTTCTGAGTGCGCGCTCGGATTGGTGTTTCGTGAGCAGGGCGATGATGGACGAGTCGAGGCCGCCACTGAGATAGACGCCGACCTCGACGTCGCTGCGCAGCCGGAGGCGCACGCTTTCAGCAAGTGTGTGTCGAATGCGATCGAGGGCTTCCGCTTTCGTGCGGATCTCAGGGCTGCGATCGAAGGAAATTGTGTCATAGCTACGCCGCGTGATGGCGACGCCCGAGATCTCCAGCCATTCGGCAAGACCGAGGCTTGAGATCCCCCGAAAACCCGTTTGATGGGGAAGGGGAGTCCACTGGGCGAGGATCGACGCGATCTCTGTGGCGTCCTGCTCGAACGTGAAACCGGGATAGGCGAGGAATGCCTTCATCTCAGAGGCGAAGAGCAGGCCGCCGTCATGCTCGGCATAAAAAAGCGGGCGTTTGCCAAAGTGATCGCGGGCTAGCACAAGACTGCCGGTTTCGCGGTCGTAGATTGCGAACGCGAAGCCACCGTTGAGACGCGGGAGGCAGTGCTTGCCCCACGCGATCCAGGCTTGAAGGAGTACTTCCGTATCGGACTGGGTGCGGAACACGCGCCCTCTCGCTTCAAGCTCCGTGCGCAACTCGCGGTAGTTGTAGATTTCGCCGTTGTAGCACAACCAGTAGCGGCCGCTTTCGTCGCTCATGGGTTGCGCGCCGTGGGCCGGATCGATGACGCTCAATCGTGCCGTGCCCATGGCACAGGTGTCATCGACAAAGCCGCCCGCAGCGTCCGGCCCGCGGTGGGAGATTGCTGAGAGCATTCCAGCGAGGATGCTATCGAACGTGCGGCTGTCCCGATCGGGAGCCAAGAAGCCGACAATGCCGCACATGAAGGGATGAGCCTCGTGATCGGGTCCGGCGAAAGCGTGTACGGATTATTGGTCCGGAGCAGTTGCTTCTGGCTGCGTGCGCGCGGCACGAAGGGTTTGGTTCGTCGATTTGTCGGGACTTTAGGCGCGAAGAGCTTGGTTCTGAACGGCGTCTAGTGTGGCGCCTCGCTGAGCGATGGCGCGGAGGACGTACACACAAATCTGGGTGCAGCTTACAAGCAGATTTTCCGTCAACTGCGTTTCTGTGAACTTGATGCCGAATTCGCGCTCGATGAAGCGGTGGAGCTGGACGTAGCCAAACGAGTCCATCACGCCTTCGCGGAAAAGATCCGCATCTTCCGTAAACGTCTCATCGAACTCGACGAGGAATTGTTCCTCGATGAAGGCACGTATCTTCTCGTTTGCGTTCATGGCTGCCGCAACCTTCTGGAAGGGAACGATTTTTTACGCGGGACGAGACACGCGAATCTCTGGTCTGAATTTAGTTGACCGTTGCAGCGGGTGGCAACGGAAATGTCCCTCGATTAGGGCCTTGAGATCTCATGGGGATAAGCCTTGTTGCACGAGAGCAGCGCCTTGAGGTTCCGGCTCCGTTTTAGTTAGGTGCAAGTTGCAACCGCACTTTGTCGGGAGTGATTGCGGACACGGAAGTGGCGCGAGCCATCGTCGGGGGGGCGTGGAGCGTAAGATATGCATGTGCTGCGCTTGCTCTCCACGGGATCGCTCGAGACGTTCCGCAGCGGGTTCCTGATCACCTGTCTTGCCGGGCTCGGAAACGTGGTGCTGATCGGTCTGATCAATGCCGCTGCGGAGATGGCCGTGCTCGGAGAGCCGGTCGAGCTGCGACTGGTGATCATGTATCTCCTCGCCTTTGCGATCTTCTACGTGGCTGACCGCATATCGCTTCGGGAAGCCAATCGCCTCTTGCAGCGCCGGCTGGCTGATTTGAGGTCGAGGCTCCTGGAGAAAATCCGTAATGCGGAGTTGCGCTCGCTGGAGCAATTCAGCCGCGGCGAGATCTATACGACGGTCGTTCAGGAAACCAACCATCTCTCGCAGAGCTTCCCGCTTCTTGTCAGTGCGGCTCAGAGCCTCTGCCTTCTGGCGTTCTGCCTCGGCTACATCGCCTACCTGTCCGGCATTTCATTCCTGATCATTTCAGGCGTGACGAGCGTTGGCCTCCTGATGTTCTGGATCCGGCGGCGCCAGCTTTCGCGGGCCATGGCGAGCGTGCACGCGCAAGAGGCTGCGATGCTGGATTCGCTCTCGCATTTCACCGAGGGCTTTCAGGAGATCCGTCTCAACGCCGACAAGAACGATGCGCTTCAGCGCACATTCGTCGGTATCGTCGAGGACCTCGAAGCCAAGTTGGTCGGTATCGGGCGCACGTGGGTGGGGCTTCTCCTGTTCAGCAACGCGTTTCTCTATGTTCTGGTCGGTGTCGTAGTATTCGTGTTGCCGGTGTTCTTCAGCGGCTACACGGATGTGATCTACAAGATCGTCGCGGTTGCCATTTTTTGTGTCGGACCGGTCACAGCGGTGACGTCTGCTGCTCCGTTGTTCGACAAGGCGAATGTCGGTCTTGCCCATGTCTACACGCTCGAGAAACGTCTCGACGCCAGCACGGCTTCGCAACCGGGTGCTGCTAATGCCGACGCGCCGGACTTTCGAGCGTTCCGTGAAATTGCCCTCAATCATCTCACTTTCAATTATCGAACCGACACGGGTGCGAGTTTGTTCAAGGCGGGTCCGTGGGATCTGACAATCTCACGCGGCGAGGTCGTCTTCCTGATCGGAGGAAACGGCAGCGGAAAATCGACCGCCTTGAAGCTGATCTGCGGCCTTTATCAGCCCGACGGCGGTAGCATTCGCGTTGATGGCGTGGAGGTGACGAACGCAACCTTGCAGGCCTATCGCGAGATGTTCACCTGCATCTTCACCGATTTTCACCTGTTCGAACGCCTTTACGGTCTGGAGAACGTGGATCCGGAGCAGGTCGCCATGCTGCTTCGCTACATGGGCCTCGAAGACAAGGTGACGTTCGAGAACGGACAGTTCTCGACACAGGAGCTCTCCACCGGCCAACGCAAGCGTCTCGCCATGGTGGTGGCGTTGCTGGAGCAGCGGGAGGTCTATCTCTTCGACGAATGGGCAGCGGACCAGGACGTGTGGTTCCGCGATGTCTTTTATAAAGTCCTGCTTCCCGCAATGAAGCGGACCGGCAAGACGGTAATCGCGGTCACTCATGACGACCGCTACTGGACCTGTGCCGACCGGTGCATTGCGCTCGATGTCGGCGCAATGGTCCCCAGCGGAGGTGGTCTCGCAGCAGCGGAGAGTGGCTGACCGTGGTCATTCTCGACTTCATCAAGCGCGCAAGCGCCCGCGATCTCCGAAGCATGGCTCTGCTGACGCTGGCGGCGGGTTTTGCCAACGCGCTGCTGGTTGTCATCGTCAACGATGTTGCCGGACTGGTTGCGAACGCAGAGCGGCCGTCCGCAATGGAATGGGTGATCTTCGCGTGCGCATTTCTGGTCTACTACCAATGCAACAAGCTTGCGCTGTTGCGCGCCAATCGCGTCATTGAGAAGCTTCTGAAAGATCTGCGCGTACGGATAACCGAAAAGCTCCGCGCGTCCGAGCTGCCAGTCGTCGATCGCATGGGACGCAGTCACCTCTATGGGTTGATCTCGCGTGAGACGAACCACCTGTCGGTGACGTTTCCGCTGCTTGTGGACAGCTTCCAGCAGAGCGTTCTGCTGCTCGTCTCGTTGGTTTACCTCGCCTATTTGTCGCCGCTGGCCCTGTTCGTTTTTATCGGCGCTGTAGGGATCGGCATTCTCGGCTACCGGCGGATCAACGAAGATTTTCGTGAGACGTTGCGTGCTGGGTTCGGCCACCAGGCGCGGATGCTAGACGCGACAAGCGACATCATCGACGGCTTCAAGGAACTGAGGCTCAATACACGCCGGAGCGATGCGGCGATGACTGCATACCGTACGGCATCCGCCTCGGCGGAGGAGGCTGCCGTTCGCAGTGGTGAACACTGGGCTTCGCTGATCCTGCTCAGCAGCTTTGTGACGTACCTCATGCTCGGCGTCGTGGGTTTCGTGCTCCCACAATATATGACAGCGCACGGGGCGGTGGTGTTTCAGCTTATTCCCACGCTGCTGTTCTGCATGGGACCGCTGGCAAAGATCGTTGCCCAGTCGCCTATGTTCCTGCAGGCAGAAGTCGGGCTCAAAGCCATTGCTGAAATTGAGCAGCAGCTCGACTCTGGCGATTCCGTTTCAACATCCGAAGCCCGATCCGCTTCGGGCGCCTACGCCGGGTTTCGAGAGATTACGTATCGCGGGCTGACGTTCAGCTATGGCCGTCCGGGCGATAGCTCGCGGTTTCATGTGGGACCACTTAATCTAACCGTCCGGTCCGGCGAGACGCTTTTCCTTGTTGGCGGCAACGGCAGCGGCAAGTCCACGACTCTTCGCCTCCTCACCGGGCTCTATCCCGCGGAAGAGGGTGTGGTTGAAATCAACGGGGTTCCATTGCGCGAACGCGGTGCTGCCGGGTTGCGCGAGCTGTTCTCGGCGGTCTTTGCCGACTTCCACCTGTTCGATCGTCTCTATGGGGCCGAGCATGCCGATCCAGCCGAAGTGCAACGGCTGATCGGAGAGATGGGGCTTGCACACAAGGTCAAATTCGAGAACGGACGATTCAGCCAGACCAACCTGTCGACGGGACAGCGCAAGCGCCTCGCACTTATCTCAGCGCTTCTCGAAGACCGGCCGATCTATGTCTTCGACGAGTGGTCGGCTGAGCAGGACGTTCATTTCCGGCGGCACTTCTACACAAAGATCCTCGCGGACCTGAAAGCACGCGGCAAGACCATCATCGCAGTGACGCATGACGAACGCTATTGGAGCGTGGCGGACCGCGTGGTTCGGCTGGATCTCGGATCGGTGCTGTGGGACCGCCCCGGCGCAGCATGGAGCGGCGCATGAAAGCGATCCTTTTTCCAGGTCAGGGCGCGCAGCGCGTCGGAATGGGGGCAGGCCTCTTCGATGCCTTTCCGGACTTGACGCGGCAGGCCGACGACATTCTCGGCTATTCGATCTCGGATTTGTGTCTCAAGGGCGCGGCCGAGAAACTCACGCAGACGCGTTACACGCAGCCGGCGCTCTATGTGGCAGGGGCGCTCGGCTATCTCGCTCGACGCGATCAGCTCGCGACGCCGGATTATCTGCTTGGGCATTCCGTCGCCGAATACGTCGCCTTGTTCGCCGCCGACGTTTTTGATTTCGGCACCGGACTTCGGCTCGTGCAAGCGCGCGGAGAACTGATGGGAGCGGCCGTGGGCGGCGGGATGGCGGCGGTGCTCGGTCTCGACGCCGCTCAGGTGGAGAGCGTGCTCCTCAATCATGCGGCGGGCCAGGTTTATGCTGCCAACTACAACACGCCGCGCCAGATCGTGATTTCCGGCAAGCGCGATGTCGTCGCGCGTCTGGAACCCGCCTTTCGCGAAGCCGGGGCCACTTACTTCAAGGTGCTCGACGTGAGCGGGGCTTTCCACACGCCGTTCATGGCGCCGGCGCGCGATGCGTTTCGAAGCCTCGCGGACGCCGTGACGTTCGCTCCGCCACGCATTCCTGTCATTTCGAATGTGACTGCAAGGCCGCATCAGCCGGATCGCCTGCGCGAGCGCATGATCGAGCAGATCACCGCACCTGTGCGCTGGTCGGACAGTCTCCGCTACTTGCTGGCTAAGGGCATTGCAACCCCGGACGTGGAGGAGATTGCGCCCAAGGGTGTGAGCGTGGTCAAGCCCATGCTCATGCGGACGCAGATTGAGTGCGGTCCACTCGATGCCTCCGAGTTTTCGCACGATTTGCAGTCCGAGACTGTAGCGGAACCCGCCGCGACGCAGGTCGACCACCGGAGTGCGTGCCGCCACACGCCGGGCTTCACTTTGGAACGGCTTGGTTCGCGCACGTTCTGTCGCGAGTTCGGTGTGCGGACGGCCTACCTTTCGGGTGGCATGTATCAGGGTGTTTCGTCCGTCGATGTCGTCGTCAGGATGGCGAAAGCGGGGCTGATGGGCTTTTTCGGCGCCGGCGGCTTGCGTCCGGCTGCTATCGAGACGGCAATCCTTGCGATCCAAAGTCAGATTCCGAACGGCGCTCCCTATGGCATCAATTTCATCGCGCACGCGAATGCGCCGCAGGTCGAGGACGATCTTGCCGATCTCCTTATGAAACATGGCGTCACGACAATCGAGGCTTCCGCGTTCATGCAGGTGACGCCCGCGCTCGTGCGTTATCGCGCGAAGGGGCTCGAACGGGACGGAAACTGCATTCGCTCGCGTCATCGGATCATTGCCAAGATCTCGCGGCCGGATGTTGCCAAACAATTCCTGTCTCCTGCCCCGGAGCCGATCCTCGCCAAGCTCATTGAGAGCGGGGCTCTCACACCGGAGGAAGCGGATCTGGCCCGCGCAGCGCCGGTTGCCGACGCGATCTGCGTCGAAGCGGATAGCGGCGGACATACCGATCAGCGCATGCCGTTGACCCTGCTGCCCGCAATTCTTGCCGTGCGCGACAGGTGCGCCGAGATCACGCCGCGCTTTGGGCGCGTTCACGTCGGGGCTGCGGGGGGTATCGGCACGCCTGAAGCCGCGGCGGCGATGTTCGTCATGGGCGCCGACTTCATTCTGACGGGATCGATCAACCAGTGCACCGTGGAAGCTGGCACGAGCGATGTGGTCAAGGATCTGCTCCAGAGCATGAATGTGCACGATACAGACTACGCACCTTCCGGAGACCTGTTCGAGATGGGCTCGAAGGTGCAGGTTCTGAAGAAGGGTATCTTCTTCCCGGCACGCGCCAACAAGCTCGTCGCGCTCTATCGACAGCATGAGTCGCTCGACGACATCGATGACAAGACGCGGGCGCTGATCGAAGAACGCTATCTGAAGCGTACGTTTGCGCAGGTGTTCGACGAAACCGCTGCTGCGTATCCGGGCCCGGACGTCGAAAGGGCGCGGCGTTCGCCCAAGCACCGCATGGCGCTCGTATTTAGACGGTATTTCCGAGACTCGACCCGGTGGGCGTTGGCCGGAGACCTCGCGCATAAGGTGGATTTCCAGGTGCAGTGCGGACCGGCGCAGGGCGCCTTCAATCAGTGGGTGGGCGGCAACGGGCTCGCGTCGTGGCGGGACCGGCATGTGGATGGGATCGCCGAGCGCCTGATGGATGAGACCGCATCGTTGCTCAACCGGCGCTTTGCGGCGATGCAGGCCGGAGCGGATTTCTCATGACGCGTGCGAAGAAAGAGATCAAGCAGCCGATCCGCGCGGGGGACGGGCCGTCGCGGGATATGCCCGTTGCCATCATCGGCGTCGGTCTGAGACTGCCCGGCGCGGACAGCCTCGACGCATTTTGGGGGCATCTTTCTTCTGGACGCTCGCTCATCAATGAAGTGCCAGCGCGCCGTTGGAACGCGGACGAGTTACGTGGGAATCCGGCGAAGGAGAATAAGACGAACAGCGTCTGGGGTGGCTTCCTCGAAGATGCCGACGCGTTCGATGCTGCTTTCTTCAACGTGTCGCCGCGCGAAGCCTCTTGGATGGATCCGCAGCAGCGGTTTGCGCTCGAAATGGCGTGGCACGCGATTGAGGATGCGGGCTTGCGCGCGCACTCTCTGGCCGGCAGCAGAACCGGCGTCTACATGGGCGTCTGCCATTGGGACTATGCCGAGCTGATCGAAAAGCATCTCGAGCGGCTCGATGCTTATACGCCGACGGGCATTGCTTTCTCCGTCATCGCGAACCGCGTGTCGCACTTCTTCGACCTGCGTGGGCCAAGCGTAACGAATGATACGGCCTGTGCGGCGTCGCTCGTGTCCATCTACGAGGCAGTGCGTGCGCTTCAGAATGGGGAATGCGATCTGGCGCTCGCGGGTGGAGTCAATCTCGCCTGGTCACCCAATCACTTCATTGCGTTTGCCAAGAGCGGGATGCTGTCCAAGGACGGCAAGGCGAAAGCTTTCGACGCGCGTGCCGATGGCTATGTGCGTGGCGAGGGCGGCGCCATGCTGCTGCTCAAGCCGCTTGCGCGCGCTCAGGAGGATGGCGATCCGATCCATGCCGTCATATCCGGCATTGGCACCAACCACGGCGGGCACACCAGCTCCCTCACGGTGACAAATCCCACGGCTCAGGCGGATCTCATTGCGGAGGTGCATGGCAGGGCCGGTGTTGCTCCGGACGAGATCAGCTACGTTGAGGCGCACGGCCCGGGGACGCCGCTTGGAGATCCCATCGAGATCTCCGGTCTCAAAGCGGCCTTTCGCAAGCGCGCAAGCGATACCGGCGTTGTGCTCCAAGAGGGCAGCTGCGGCATTGGTTCGGTGAAAACAAACATCGGTCACCTCGAAGGAGCGGCCGGAGTGGCGGGTATCGCCAAAGTGCTGGCGGCGTTGCGATACGACGCGCTTCCGCCCAACGTTGGGTTTGAGACGCTCAATCCCTTGATCGATCTTTCCGGGACGCCGTTCCGTATCCAAAGCCGGTTGACGCCATGGCCGCGGCGCGACGGGAAGCCGAGACGCGCTGGGATTAGCTCCTTCGGTTTCGGAGGAACCAATGCTCATGCTGTCATTGAGGACGCGCCGCTTGTGCCAGAGGCCGAACGTTCCTCGCACGGTCCGCTGGTGGTGCCGATATCTGCCAAGAGCGACACTGCGCTTCGGCGCTCTGCAGAGGTTCTGATCGACTTCCTGGATCGGCAGCCGGGCCTGAATTTGGTGGATCTCGCGCTCACGTTCCAGGCGGGGCGTGAGGAGATGGATCGCCGGGTGGCTTTTGTCGTCGAGAGCGTTGCCGATCTTCGCGATGCCTCCATAGCCTACGTTGCGGGCGAGCCTGATACGCGCGTGCGCTTGCAGGGAGCGGGCGCTGCCGAAGCGGAGCCCTGGCGTAGTGCGGATGTGTGGGCTGGCGGTGGCGATGTCGTTTTCACCGCGCCTTCTGGAGCGCAACGAATCCATGCGCCGCTTTATCCCTTTGAGCGCGAGCGCCACTGGATCGACACAGCCACCGGCATCAAGGATGCTCGCGCAGTGCCGCATCCGTTGCTGCATCGAAACTGCTCATCGTTCGAGGGTGTGGCCTACCGTACGCGCTGGACGGGTTCCGAGTTCTACTTTGCTGATCATCAGGTGCAAGGTGCGCAGATCCTTCCCGGCGTTGTGGCGCTGGAGATGGCGCGGGCGGCCTATGTGCTCGGTGCGCGTTCTGAAGGGCCGTTGCGTTTGTGCGATCTGGTGTGGTCTCGCGCGATTGCTGCCGGTGACACGCCTGTCGAGGTTGAATTGCGGCTCGCGCGGTCCGAAGAGGGCGGGGCCGAATTCACGGTATCGGCGTTGGATCGCGGAGCTCCCGGTCCGATCTGTGTTCAAGGGCGAGTCGCGGAGGGGGATGCCGGCGTTGCCGTCCATGATCTCGCGCAGTTGCGGGCGGGGGCTGCGCGCGCAACGGACGTCCAGGTTTGCTACGAGCGTTTGCGCAGCAGTGGGGTCGTGCATGGTCCGGCCTTTCAGGCGTTGAGCGCTGTGCGGCGGGGAGATGGGTATGTGCTCGCGGAGCTGCGTTTGCCGCGCCGGCTCGCCGCCTCGCTTTCGGACATGCCGTTGCATCCCGTTCTGTTGGATGCTGCCATTCAAGCCTGGGTGGCGCTGGACGACGAAGCGCCATCCGGCGCGGGTGTGCCGTTCGCTTGCCGCGAAGTCCAGGTGCATGGCCGTTGCGAGGCGGCGATGACGGCCTATGTGCGGCCGAGCGGCCGAGTCGCGCATGGACTCCGGTATCTCGATATCGATCTCTGTGACAAAAGCGGGCGCGTGTGCGTCGCCTTCAAGGAGCTGGCGTTGCGGCTCGTCTCGGAAGGCGCGCAAATCGCTGCCGAAGCGCAGCCTGGCATCGCGCGGACGGATCGCGATCTCGTGCTGGCGAAAGGCGAATGGGCGCAGACGGCTGCGTTGTTCACGACGTCCGAGCGCGCAACGACCGTCTTTCTCACGGGTGCATTAGGCGGATTGAAGGATGCACTCGCGGCGCAATCGGCTTTCGATGTGCGCACATTGTCCGACTCTGACGCGCGCGATTCCGCCCGCATGGCTGGGAACTGGTTCCATACGATCCATGCGCATGTGGCCAATCTTGTGGGGCTGAGCCCCAAGGGTCACCAACGCATCCTGGTGATCGTTCCGGACGCCGTTCCCGCCTTCGTGGCCGCGCCTCTTGTCGGGCTGCTCAAGACCGCTTCTCTGGAGCATCCTAGAATCTCCGGTGCTGTGATTCAGGTGCTAGGGGCGTGCGATGCCGAGCGTTTGAGGCAGATCGCGGAACTCGAGGCGACGGCCGCGGGATCTCCTGCCGAGATCCGCCATGACGGCGATGGACGCCGGTTTGTTTGGCGGCCGGTGAAGGTCTCGGGACCCGTCCCGGCCACCCTGCCACCTCAGCTCGATTCGGATGGCGTCTACTGGATCACCGGTGGTCTCGGCGGGCTCGGATTAATTTTCGCTGACGCCTTGGTTGCGCGGGGCGCGCGCCACATCGTGCTGAGTGGACGTAGAGATGCGCCGGACGCAAAAGGTCTTGCTCGGCTGGCGGCACTACGCACGAGGGGCGTCGATGTTCGCTATATGCCTTGCGATGTGTCTGATCGCACGGCCGTCGACCGGCTGGTTGCCTCGATTGGACGCGAGATTGGGGCTCTAGAGGGCGTTATCCACGCCGCGGGCCTGTTGAACGATGCTTACATCTTTGGGACGGATGCGGCGCGCATCGATCCGGTGCTCGCGCCTAAGGTTGCCGGCACGCTCAATATCGATGCCGCCACCGCCGATCTCGGCCTATCGTTCCTTGTGTTGTGCTCCTCGGTCGCGTCGGCATTCGGCAATGCGGGACAGGCGTCCTATGCAGGGGCGAATGCGTTCCTCGATGCTTTCGCGGAGCATCGTGACGCGCGCGTCGCGCGTGGCGAACGGCGCGGGGCAACGCGGGCGATTGCCTGGCCGCTTTGGGCTGAAGGGGGCATGACGGTCGATGGTCCCTTCCTTGAAGGATTGCGCCGCCGGTTTGGCACGGAGCCCTTGCCGACAGCAGTGGGTATTGATGCGCTTTGGCAGGCTTTGTCGTGTGGAGACGCTCCGCGTGCTGTCGTGCTCTACGGCGATCGCACGCGTATTGAAACGCTTCTCGCTGAGACTGCCGTAGTGCAAGCCGCTACGCCTGCCGAAAGCGCGCCAGATGCGAAGGACATCGATACCGGGCTTCTGGAACGAACCGTTGCCCATCTGAAGGAGTTGCTGTCGGAAGCGACCCAAATCGAGCCGGCGCGCATTCGCGACGATGCGCCGTTGATCGAGTACGGACTCGACTCCATCATCATCGTCGATGTCACGGCGCGGCTGGAACGGATCGTTGGACCGCTGTCCAAGACCCTTTTCTTTGAGCATGTGACGTTGGCTAGCCTAGCGGCACACCTCGTGGAAGAGCATGGTGCCGCGCTTACGCGCGCTTTACCTTTACCTTCGGCAGCGATGCCGGCGTCGGAGCCAGCAGGAGACGCCGGGGTACGGCAACACGTGCGGAACGTCGTGTCTTCATCGGAAACGCCTAACGATACGCACGACGTGGCGATCATCGGGCTTTCCCTGCGTGTTGCGAAAGCCGCGAACCAGGACGCATTCTGGAAGATGCTTGCCAACGGCGAGCACAGTGTCGGGCCGGTTCCGCAGGAGCGCTGGGATCACAGCGCGATCTATCATTCCGAGCGCGATGTCTTGGGCAAGACCGTCGTCAAATCCGGTGCCTTTCTCGACGATATCGACAAGTTTGATCCGCGCTACTTCCGGATTTCCCAGGCTGAAGCCGAGCTGATGTCGCCTGAGGTACGGCTCTTTCTCGAAGCGAGCGTGGAAGCCTTCGAAGACGCTGGCTATTCGCGTGAAACACTGCAGCAAAAGTTCGGCGGTGACGTTGCGGTACTCGTCGGCTCCATGACCAACGAGTACGACTACTACGGCTTCCAGAATATGCTCGTGCGTGGCACGCGGGCGAGCGGCAGCTACACGGGCACCGTTCCCAATATGGTGTCCTACTTCTACGGGCTTACGGGGCCGTCCTATTTCCTCGATACGATGTGCTCGGCGTCTTCGACGTGCATCCACGAAGCTGTCCACATGCTTCGCTCGGGTCGCTGCCAAATGGCGCTGGCGGGCGGAGTGAGCCTGCTGCTTCATCCGCAGAAACTCATCGCCGTTTCCCAGGAGCATTTCACCAGCAAGACGGCCGAAGTCGTGCGCGGGTACGGAGTTGGCGCGGACGGCACGATCCTTGGCGAAGGCGTGGGCGCGCTGGTGCTGAAGCGCACGGCCGACGCGGAACGCGATGGCGATCACATCTATGGTGTCATCAAGGGCACGGCCGTTACCAATGCGGGAGTGCGCAACGGGTTTACGGTTCCGAGTCCGGCGCAGCAGGCCGCAGCCGTCACGAAGGCGCTCGAAGATGCGGGGATCGACCCGCGGACGATCGGCTATGTGGAGGGACACGGCTCCGGCACGGCGCTCGGCGATCCCATCGAGATCCGGGCGCTGACACAAGCCTATCGGGCGCATACGCATGACACGCAGTTCTGCGCTCTCGGCACCGTGAAATCGAACGTCGCGCATCTGTTGGCCGCAGCAGGTACGGCCGGCGTCGCGAAGGTTTTGATGCAACTCAAGCACGGACAGTTGGCGCCGTCTCTGCACGCCGAGACGCTCAATCCCGACATTCCTTTCGCAACAACGCCGTTCCGCGTGCAGCGAGACCTTGCGCCGTGGACGCGGATGCGTGACTTGCAAGGGCGAGAGTTGCCGCGCCGGGCGGGCGTCACGTCTATCGGTGCGGGGGGCATGAACTCGCACCTCATTGTCGAAGAGTACATCGGCGTTCCTCGCGCACTCCACTCCGGTAGCCTAGAGGTTGCGGTATTTTCGGCAATGAACCCCGCAGCGCTCGCGCGGGTGGTGAAGCGGATGCGCGATCATGTCGTTGCGCACCCCGATCTGGCACTCGGCGATATTGCCTATACGCTTCAAGTTGGACGAACAGCGTTGCCGTGCCGTCTCGCGGTCGTGGCCCGGTCTCCTGAAGATCTCGTGCGGAAGCTCGATGCGTTCGTGGCGGAGCCCAGTGCTACGGCGGACGTCTGGTATACGCCGAGCACGCTCGATCGCGAGCAACGAGCCGATGCCGCGCGTGTGAAAGCGGATACCATCGGTCCGGCGCTCGATCGCATCGCGTCGTATTGGGCGGATGGCGTCGCAATCGACTGGGACGTACTTCATTCAGGGCGAAGGCCGAACCGCGTCTCGTTGCCGACGTACCCGTTTGAACGGGTGCGCTGCTGGTATCCCGAATTCGACGACGCACCCTCCGTCATACAGCCGCTGGGCGCGCGTGGCGGAGCGCGACCCAGCCAAGGCTCATTCGCAGCGGTGCCTGCGATCAGCCCCTTACCCGCAAGCGCTTCGGACGCCGACGTTGACGCGGCTTTGCGTGATGAGCTGACGTCTCTTGCCGGTGAGCTTTTGAAATTCGACGCGGCGCAGATCGACCCGCGCGCCTCGTTCTACGATCTCGGTTTCGACTCCATCTCGCTCACGCGTTTCGCAGCGCTCATCGGCGAGCGTTTCGGTGTTACGGTTTCGCCGGCGATCTTCTTTGACTGTGGGCATGTAGACGCGCTCAGTCGTCATTTGGCCGGTCGTGGCGCGGGGGCTGCACGAACTCATGAGAAACGCCACGCGCTGGCGCCACGCGCCAGCATGAGTTTCGGCGCCGACAGAGACGAAGCGTGCACGAAAGTTGCCATTGTCGGCATTGCTTGCCGGCTTCCGGGTGCCGATAGCCCGGACATCTTTGTCGATCGTCTGCTGGCGGGCGCGGATTTGACGACCGAGTTTCCGCTTCATCGCTATGGTGCCGACTACGCCAAACGGATCGAGTGCGCTTCATTCGCAAAGCGCGGTGGCTTCCTTGCGGATGTGGACCGGTTCGATGCGGCGTTCTTCCGTATCTCGCCTGTGGAAGCGGAGCGTATGGATCCGCAGCAACGTCTGTTGCTCGAGACGACGTGGCGGGCGTTGGAGAGCGGGGGCTATCGTCCCGAAGATTTGCCGCGCGATACTGGCGTGTTCGTCGGCGTTTCCGGCCGCGACTATGCGAGCCTGCTCGAAGCCCATGGCGTTCCGCATGACGGTTTCGCGGCGACCGGCAATTCGCTGGCTATGGTCGCCAATCGGATCTCTTACCAGCTCAATCTGAATGGACCCAGCGAGGCGATCGACACAGCCTGTTCCAGTTCTCTCGTGGCACTCGTACGGGGCGCCGAGGCTGTGGCGTTGGGCCGTTGCACGACGGCACTCGTGGGTGGTGTCAACCTTGCCCTCTCGGTCGAAGGATTCGAAGGCCCGCACCTTGCCGGAATGCTGAGCCCCGAAGGACGCTGCAAGACGTTCTCGGCGAATGCCGATGGTTATGCGCGCGGAGAGGGCGTTGTCGCTTTGCTGCTCAAGCCCCTGGCTCAAGCGGAGGCCGATGGCGACAACATCTTCGGTGTGTTGATCGGGTCTGCCGTCAATCACGGTGGTCGTGCTGGTGCATTAACGGCACCCAACGCAAAGGCGCAAGCCGACCTCGTCGCGCGCGCGATGGCGGAGATCGATCCAGCTAGCATTGGTTACATCGAAACGCACGGTACGGGCACTGCACTGGGTGACCCGGTCGAGATCGCGGCCCTGACTCTTGCGTACAGCAGGATGGGCGGGCAGAAGCCGCTTCCGACAATTGCGCTGGGTGCGGTGAAGTCCAACATCGGACATCTTGAGGCCGCGGCCGGGTTGGCGGGGGTTGTGAAGGTTCTTGGCGCCATGCAGAGGGGCGAGATTCCGCCGACTCTCCATTGCGCGGACATCAATCCGCATATCGAACTCTCCGGCAGCCCATTCTTCATCGGACGCGACCGTGCGCCTTGGCCGAGGCGCCTGGACTCAGCGGGTCGAGAGTTTCCGCGCCGGGCCGGCGTCAGCAGCTTCGGCTTTGGCGGCGTGAATGCCCATGTGGTGCTTGAGGCCTATCCGGGTGGAGCGCAGCGGCGCACCCCGCTGTCGCCGCGCGCGTTTGCCGATACGCGCTTCTGGATTCCGGGTGTCGAAACTGTTGCGCCGCCCGCCGACGAGACGGTTCTGCTTGCTCCGCAGTGGACGGAAGCGCCGTTGTCCCGATCCCTCGCTTCGGCGTCTCACCGTCGTATCATTCTGAGCTGCGGTGTTGCCGTTGCGAACCGCCCGAGTGCACGTGTGATCGATTGCGATCTAGGCGCGGGACACATTGGCGTGCGCTATGCGGCTGCTGCCGGTGCCGCGTTGGACGCGCTTCAGGAGGAGATGCGCCGTGCCGACGTGTCTCCCGTTCTGGTTCAGCTTGTTCATTCCATTTCTGGCGGCGATGCCCTTTTCTCTGGGCTCGGTGCCCTGCTTGACACCGCATCCGCGGAGTATCCGTCCCTGTCTGTGCAAGTCATCGGCGTATCGGCGTCGCTTGCTCCGGAATTGGTGGCGGATCTCCTCGATGAGGAAGCGCGTCACCCTCATCATCGCCGCGTTCGCCGCGATGCGGGAAGCCGTCGTGTTCGTACCTGGGTACCGCTTTCTCGGCCGCGGCTCGAAGCACCGGTTTGGTGCGATGGTGGCGTCTATCTCATAGCTGGCGGGATGGGTGGGATCGGCCGCCTGCTGGCAAGGGATATCGCAGCGCGCGCGAAGGCGCCGGTGCTCATTCTCGTCGGGCGGTCGCCATTCGATTCTGAGCATGCGAGGGTTCTTGATGCGTTGCGTGCGGCGGGAGCTGACGTGTGCTATCACGCCGTCGATATTGCGGATCGTGCGGCTATAGCGTCGTTGATCGACGGGATCATTGCTCGTCACGGCAGATTGAACAGCGTGCTTCATTGTGCGGGCACGTTGCGCGATCGCACGCTGTTGAATAAGACGCGCGATGATCTGGCGGCCGTGTTGGCCCCGAAGGTTCTGGGAACTCTTGCGCTCGCGGAGGCTTGCAGGGGCCGTGGGCTGGATAGCTTCGTGCTTTTCTCGTCGCTGGCCGGTGCTGTCGGCAACGCCGGTCAAGCAGACTACGCCGCCGCGAATGGTTTTCTCGATGCAATCGCGTCTGCGCGGTACGGCGACCTGCCTGTGATTTCGGTGAACTGGCCTCTGTGGCGCGACGGCGGGATGCAGATCAGCGAGGCTGGCCGCGCCCGTCTGTTCGAAACTATGGCCCAGAGACCATTGGCGACGGAGGCGGGTCTGTCTGCGCTTGGCGCGGCGCAGTCGTCCGGTGTCCGGCAAATCGCGGTGGTTGCAGGTGAGGGGAGCCGTATCCGCTCGTTCTTCGAAAAAGCGGGAACGAACCGCGCCATCGCGGCGCCATTGCCACAGACGCGTGTGCTCGTCTCGCAGGGTCTCGTGGAGCGCGTATCCGATGCGCTGCGCCATTTGCTCGCGCGCGTCAGCGGTGTGGCTGCAGGACGTATCGAGGCGGGGACGCCGCTCGATGAGTATGGCATCGACTCCTTGATGATCACGCGGCTGAACCGGGAGCTGGGCGACGTGTTCGGACCGCTTTCGGGAACGCTGCTGTTCGAACATCGGACGCTGGGTTCGCTCGCGCGACACCTCGCGATCCAGCATCCGGACGGTAGCCGCAAGCTCGTGGGTGAGGATGCGAGACCGCTCGCGCAATCAACGCAAAGGGGACAAGCGTCGTACGACGTGTCTGTGCAAGACAGAGGGCCTGTACCCGGCGGACGTGAGCCCATTGCGATCATCGGCATCAGCGGGCGCTTTCCCGGCGCCGAGGATCTCGACACGTTCTGGGAAAATCTGGCCGCTGGGCGCGATCTCATCACCGAGATTCCGTCAGAACGCTGGCCGATGGATGGATTTTTTGAGCCTGATATCGAAGCGGCTGTGGCGGGCGGGAAGAGCTATGCCAAGTGGGGTGGATTCCTCGACGACTTTGCAGGCTTCGATCCGCTCTTCTTCAAGATCTCGCCCCGTGATGCGGCAGCCATGGACCCGCAGGAGCGGCTGTTCCTGATGGTCGCGTGGGCGGCTTGCGAAGACGCGGGCTACAGCCGGTCGCGCCTTGCGGCCCGGTGTGGCGCACGCGTCGGCGTGTTCGCCGGTGTGACGAAGACCGGGTTCGCTTTGCACGGCGCCTTCGTCAGCGACAGCGGCGCGCTCGTGCGCCCGACAACGTCGTTCGCGAGCATTGCCAACCGGGTTTCGCATGTGATGGACCTCAACGGTCCTAGCCTGCCCATCGACACGATGTGCTCGTCATCTCTGACCGCCCTTCACGAAGCATGCGAGGCGTTGTACGCGGGCACCTGCGCGATGGCGCTTGCGGGCGGGGTGAACCTTTACCTGCATCCCTCGAATTTCGTGGAGCTGTCTGCGGCGCGGATGCTGAGCCCCGAGGGGCGATGTAAGAGTTTTGGCGAGGGTGCCGATGGATTCGTGCCCGGCGAGGGCGTGGGCTGTGTGCTGTTGAAGCCTTTGTCGCGTGCTGTAGCGGATGGAGATCGCATCCACGCCGTGATCCGCGGCACCGCAGTCAACCACGGGGGACGAACCAACGGCTACACCGTGCCAAATCCTTTGGCGCAGCGGGACGTGATCCGCGCGGCTCTCCACGCCGCCGCACTCGAGGCGCGCGCTGTCACGTGCATCGAGGCGCATGGGACCGGCACCGATCTCGGCGATCCGATCGAGGTGGCGGCGCTGACGCAGGCGTTCGAGGTAGATACTCCCGATCGCACGTTCTGCGCGCTGGGCTCGGTGAAATCGAACATTGGCCACCTGGAGGCAGCGGCGGGTATCGCAGGGTTGACCAAAGTCATCCTTCAGATGAAACACGGATTCATTGCGCCGACGTGTCATGCGGATGTGCCAAATCCCAAGATCGATTTCGGCGCCACGCCATTCAAGCTGGCGAGCGAACTCGCGCCGTGGGAGGCGGAGACACGTATCGCGGGCATTTCGTCGTTCGGTGCGGGTGGGGCGAATGCCCATGTGATCGTCGAGGAGTGGCGGCCATCGTCGACCGATGACGATGCGTCGCGGGATAGAGATCGGCCCCACGCGATCGTTCTTTCTGCGCGCGATCCTGAGCGCCTGTGCGTCGCTGCGCAGCGGTTGCTTGCGGTGATCGAGAAGTCCCTTGCGGCGGACGTTGACGGGCGCGTTGCGCTGCGCGACATCGCCTTCACGCTGCAGGTCGGACGCGAAGCCATGGACGAGCGTCTGGCCTTCGAGGCGGTTACGTTTGAATCCGCTGCTGCAACTCTCCGCGCTTTTGTTGCGGAACAGGCGGATTATCCCGGCCTGTACGTGGGCAACGCCCGCGATCATCGCGCCGTCATGTCTGCCCTCGCCGCGGACGATGAGGATGTGCGCGCGCTCGCTCGAAATTGGGTGATCCGGGGCAGTGTCGGGAGATTGCTGGCGCTTTGGGTTCAGGGGCTGCCGGTTGACTGGGAGGATCTGCCCCGGTCCGGCCCGGCTCAAATCGTTTCGCTGCCGTCGTATCCGTTCGCTCGCGATCGCTATTGGCTGCCGGACGTGAAGGCGCCGACGAGATTCGTCCCTGAAGCTCGGGAGCGTGTGGAACCGCGCAGCGATACAGCCCGCTTGCTGGCCGATGCGGAAACGTTAGAGACTGCCATCGCACCGCTCGTGCGTTCGATCGTTCGAGACTTGCCCGATGGTGCGCTTTCGCAGCCGTTCGATCGCTGGCGGGGTGCGCTCGGAACGTTGTTGCCGAATGGCGCTTCGGTGACCCAGGCGGAAGCGTGGGCGGCTTGGGATACGTTCAAAGCCAAGGCTTCGCCGACACTGTCGGCACAAATTACGCTTGCCG
Organism: Hyphomicrobium sp.; assembly: GCF_036262015.1. Taxonomy (GTDB): domain Bacteria; phylum Pseudomonadota; class Alphaproteobacteria; order Rhizobiales; family Hyphomicrobiaceae; genus Hyphomicrobium_C. Next base: position 598,909 of record NZ_DATAJR010000008.1, read on the forward strand.
AGACCGCGCTGCGGGCGTTGCCGGACATTCTTGCGGGCAGGCGAACCGCAGCGTCGGTTCTGTTCCCCGCCGGTCGTCTCGATCTTGTCGAGGCCGTCTACAAGGACAACCCCGTCGCTAGGCGTTTCAGTGCCGAGTTGGCTCGCCATGCCGCCGATGCCGTGCGTGCGAAATTGGCCGCCCAGCCTGAACAAACGTTGCGCATTTTGGAAATCGGCGCGGGTACGGGCGGCACGAGTGAGCCTCTGTTCGACGTGCTGGGTGCGTTCGGCGGAGCAATTGCCGAGTATCGCTTTACCGATGTCTCTCGCGCGTTTCTCATCAAGGCGGAGCAGCGCTTCTCCGCCCAGGTGCCTGCGCTCGCGACGTCGCTGTTCGACGTGGAGAAACCGCCAGCTGAGCAAGGTATTGCGACAGGGCGCTACGATCTCGTGGTCGCCGCGAATGTCTTGCACGCCACGGCCGATATCCGGCGCACATTAAGGCATGTGCGCGAGACGCTGGCACCTGGCGGTGTCCTCCTTCTGAACGAGACGAGCCGCGCGACATTGTTCACGCATGTCACGTTCGGTCTGCTCGAGGGGTGGTGGCGTTTCATCGATGGGAATCTGCGTATCCCAGGAACGCCGTCGCTGAGCGCAGCAAGGTGGCGAGCTGAGCTTGAGGCGGCTGGCTTTACGTGGGAGACGTGCTCGCCGGACGAAGAGCGAGCGCTGGGACAGCAAATCATCGTCGCCAGGGCTCCAGAGCAAGAGGCGTCGCTTAACGCTGGAGCAGCTTCCTCGACGCTGCGTGAAATTTTGCGGCGCGCGGTGGCTGAGACGCTGAACATGTCCGTGGCGTCGGTGGCGCCGGAAAGGCCGTTTGCCGACTATGGGCTCGATTCCATTCTGGGCGCCGAATTGGTGGAACGGATCAAGGGCGCGCTCGGAGTTCGCATCGAGCAAACGCGTCTCTACGATTTCGGCAGCGTTGCGCGCCTCGAAGGCTATATCGCGCAAACGTTTCAGGATGTGTCCGTGCGCGAGGCGAATAGCGCTGTAGAGGCTGCGCAGTCGGTCTCTGCGCCGGCGGTTGTCGTTGCGAAGGCCGCAACATCAGAGGTTCCCGGCCGCGAGCCAATTGCGATTGTGGGCATGAGCGGCCGCTTTGCGCAGTCACCAGATGTCGAAGCTTTGTGGGAACATCTCCAGGCTGGGAGAAATTTGGTCGAGCCCGTCACGCGTTTTTCTACCGCCCGTCCACACTTCGGCAGCTTCATCGAGGGCATCGATCGGTTCGATCCCGTCTTCTTCGGCATCTCCGGCGTCGAGGCGACGTACATGGATCCGCAGCAGCGGCTGTTCCTTGAGGAGGCCTGGAAGGCGCTCGAGCATGCGGGCCACGCCGGTTCTGCAATAGAGGGACGGCGCTGTGGTGTGTTCGTCGGCTGCAGTGCGGGCGATTACCAGGAGCTGTTCCGCAGTCAGCCGCCCGGTCAGGCGTTTTGGGGCAATACCTCGTCTCTGATCCCGGCTCGCATCGCCTATTGTCTGGATCTCAAGGGCCCCGCGATTGCTGTCGATACCGCGTGCTCGAGTTCTCTGGTGGCTCTCGATCTGGCGTGCCGCAGCTTGTGGAGCGGCGAGAGTGAGCTCGCGATTGCTGGCGGCGTTTTCGTGCAATGCACCGACCGCTTTTTCCGCTATGCCGATGCGGCGGGCATGCTCTCGCCTTCCGGGCGCTGCGCGGCCTTCGGCGCGGATGCGGATGGAATTGTGCCGGGCGAAGCCGTTGCGGCCGTCGTGCTGCGTCCCCTTTCCGCTGCCTTGGCGGATGGCGATTCCATTCATGGATTGATTGCCGCATCTGGCACCAACCAGGATGGCGCAACCAACGGCATTACTGCTCCAAGCGGCGTGTCGCAGCAACGTCTCATGCGAGAGGTGTACGACACCTTCGGCATCGATCCGCGGAGTATTGGGTTCGTCGAAGCGCATGGGACGGGAACGCGGCTCGGCGATCCTATCGAGTACGATGCGTTGGCCGATGTCTTCTCGTCCGCTGGCGTTGGGCACGGCGCGTGCCTGCTTGGCTCGGTGAAGTCAAATTTGGGACATGCCACGACGGCCGCAGGTATCACCAGCCTCATCAAGGTGCTAGGTGCGCTCAAGACGGGGCTCGTGCCGCCCACGCTTCATGTGGGAAGCGGTAATCCTGCGATCCAGTTTACGGAGGGACCCTTCCGAGTCAACGCAACTTCTGAACCCTGGCCGAGCAGAGATCGCCCGTGCCGTGCAGTCATCAGCTCATTCGGCTTCAGCGGCACCAACGCCCACGTAGTCGTGGAAGAGCCGCAGGTGCAGAACGTCACCAGCGATCGTGCTGCTCAACATCTTATCGTGCTGTCAGCCCGCACGGCAGATCAACTGCGCTTGCAAGCCGAACGGCTCGTCCGCGCATTGACGTCCAGTGATCGGCCAACCCTGCGGGATGTCGCCTTTACGCTCCTTGCGGGCCGTCGACATCTTGCGCATCGCTTGGCCGTCGTTGCGCAGAGCGTTGAGGATCTCGCGTCTCGGCTTTCGAAATGGCTCGCGTCGTCTTCCGATAGCGGTGTCGAGATATCCGTTGTGGACGCGGGCGCGCGAACTGCCGCTTGGGACGCCGTTTCCGACGATCCGGTCAAATTGGCAGACGCGTTCCTCAAGGGCGCCATACCGGATGCAGAGCGCTTGTTCGCAGGAACCGGGCGGCGGCGTGTGCCGCTCCCAACGTATCCGTTTGCGGCAGGGCGCTATTGGGTTGACGAAAGTCGTTTACCTGAATTGGTGGTTGCCTCAGCGCCGAGTTCTCCTGCGAAACTAGGTGTTGCGGCCGCATCGGTGCGTAGGGTGCTGGATACGGTGGCGGCTGCGTCCGTCGAATCCATTCCGTCGGCTCCAGGCAAGATCAGGCTCGCCCCGCTGCAGCCCGCGCAACCCGTCCCGGAGAGGATGATCCGTATCGGGCGAGAAGTGGATGGTGCCGGCGTTTGCAAGCTCATGCCGGAAGAACCCTGGTCCTCGGCGCTCGAGGCCGCGCTGGTTCGCGAGTTTCGAGATCTATCGCAGAACGAGGCTGTGCGCGCGATCGTGCTGAGTGTTTCCGCCGCCTGGGGAGGAGACCCTGCGGCCCAAGATGTGGCGGCCTTCACGCGTGCGGCGCTAGACTGCTCTGTTCCGGTCGTCGCGGCCATCGCGCAGTCGTGCGCCGGCGCTGGGTTCGTTGCGGCCCTGAGCTGCGATTTCGTCGTTCTCTCGGACGCGGCACGCGTGACTGCGCGAGGCGCCGATATCAGCGAGATCGTTCGCCGCAGGATCAATGCTGATCTGGCGAAGAGCCTCCTCCGGCTCGGTCAGGAGCAAAGCGGAAAGGATCTGCGGCAGGCCGGGCTCGTGCTACGCGTTGTCCCTCATGACCATGTGATCGAGGACGCGCTAGCGTTGGCCAACACGATTGCGCGTGCCCCGAGGCATGCGCTCGTGGAGCTCAAGCGGCACATGCGCGGTGCGCCGCTTTGCCCGGGCGCGGCTGCGCCCGCGCGTGAGCCGCTTCGCGTTCTCGCAACCGGCGGAGGGGAGGCGTTCGAGGGCGGCTCGCGGCGCATCGAACTCGCTGCGGCTGCCGTTGCGCTGGACGTCTTCGACGACGGCGTTGCCGTTCTCAGGATGGAGGAAAGAAGTGGCCGGAACACCTTCACGGCGGATCTCATGGACGGGCTCAGCGAGGCGTTCGAGGTTGTCGCCCGCTCTTCCGATATCAAGGCGGTCGTGCTGACGGGGTTCGAAGGATACTTCGCATGCGGAGGCACGGCGGACGGCCTTGAGAGTCTGCAGCGCGGAGACACGCATTTTACCGATCGGCGTATCTACAGCCTGCCACTTGAATGTCCGCTCCCCGTGATCGCTGCCATGCAAGGGCATGCGATCGGCGCGGGCTGGGCGCTCGGCATGTTCTGCGATCTTGCGTTGTTTGGAGCTGAGAGCGTCTACCACAGCAACTATCTCGAACTCGGCTTCACGCCGGGGGCAGGTGCGACGCTAATCTTCCCGCGGCGGCTTGGCGATGATCTCGGGCGCGAGGTTCTCTTCTCGGCTATGCCGTTCAAGGGACGCGATCTCAAGGCGCGCGCGCCTGGACTCCACGTCTTGCCTGGCGCGCGGGTCCTGCCGGAGGCCCTGCGGCTCGCGCACACCTTGGCGCGGCGTACGCGTGACGAGCTGATAGCCGCCAAGTCGGACAGCGTACACGAACTCCTTGAAGCGTTGCCGGGCGTGCTCCAGCGCGAGCTCGACATGCATCGCCGGACATTCATCGGCAATGACGAGGTTTTGACGCGAATTCGTGCCGCTTTCCCGTCCGCATCTGACGTGCGTCCGCAGACTGCGCAAAGTTCTCCGCAAAGCGATCGCCTAGCACTGGTGCGGGCGGCCGTTGTGGAGAGCCTTGCAGAAGAGCTAATGATCAATGCCGCTGACATTCGCGACGGGTCCGGCTTCCTCGATTTGGGCCTCGACTCCATTCTGGCGGTCACCTGGATCAGGCGGTTGAACGCGCGCTTTGGGATCGAGCTGCCTGCAACAGCCGTGTATGCCCAGCCAACAGTTGGCGCATTGGCTGCGCGTATTGCGGACCTCATGCCCCGCGAGGCGGACATTCAGCCTCGTGAACCTGTTGCCGTCGTGTCCTCGCCTGAGGTCGCCCCGTCATCGATGGCCGTTGCGGACGAGGGAACCCGCGCGCAGGTCCGGGACAGGGTCGTGCGAAGCCTCGCCGAAGAGCTGATGATCGATGCGGCAGAGATCCGGGATGGTTCCGGGTTTCTGGATCTCGGTCTCGATTCAATTCTAGCGGTGACGTGGATTCGGCGTCTCAATGCGGCGTTCGGTACCGAGCTGCCGGCGACGGCAGTGTACGCAAATCCGACCGTCGGCGCCTTGGTCGATCGTTTGGCCAAAGAGGCGAATTCATCTGGTGAGCCGCCCGCCCCGCCAACAACCGCGGTGCCGGAGTCCGTGGCCGCACCAACAGTGGAGCCGGCTCCTTCTCCCGCCATTGACGCCGTGCAGCGACCGCCGGTGACGCAGACAGCCGCCATTGCTGTGATCGGTATGTCGGGCCGCTATCCGCAGGCCGAAAATCTCGAAGCGTTCTGGGACAACATCGAGGCCGGGCGCGATTGCATCACGGAGGTTCCGCCGGAACGATGGGATCTCGAGACTCATTACGATCCCGATCCGCAAGCGCCGGGTAAGTCCTATTGCAAGTGGATGGGCGCTATCGACGGCGTGGATCGCTTCGATTCCGACTTCTTCAACATCACGCCGCGGGAAGCGGAGCTGATGGATCCGCAGCAGCGGCTGTTCCTGCAACATGCCTGGCACGCCATCGAGGATGCGGGCATTGATCCGACCTCGCTCGCAGGCACGGCTTGCGGTGTGTTCGTGGGCGGCGGTCCAAGCGGATATGCGGATCTCATTGAAGAGCGCAACGCTTACAGTCTCCTGGGTGCTGCGGGTTCGATTTTGGCCGCGCGCATCGCTTATCTGCTCGATTTGACGGGATCAGCGGTCTCGCTCGACACGGCGTGCTCGAGCTCGCTCGTCGCCCTTGCCGAGGCTTGCAACAGTCTCGTGCTTGGAAACAGCGATCTGGCCCTGGCAGGCGGCGCATGTGTGCTGATCGGTCCTTCGATGTTCGTCGATACGTCCAAGGTCAACATGCTTTCGAAGGATGGGCGTTGCTTTACCTTCGATGAGCGCGCCAACGGGTTTGTGCCGGGCGAGGGTGTCGGTGTTATGCTGCTCAAGCGCCTCGACGATGCCGTTCGAGACGGCGATCCGATCCGTGCCGTGATCCGGGGCTGGGGTGTCAATCAGGACGGAAAAACCAACGGGATTGCTGCGCCAAATCCGCAGGCGCAGGCGCGGCTCATTCGTGGCATTCATGACCGGTTCGGGATCGCGCCCGACAGTATCGGCTTGATCGAGTGTCATGGCACGGGCACTACGCTCGGCGATCCGATCGAGATCGAAGGGCTTGCAGGTGCGTTCGCGGGGCGTGGCCTTCCAAACGCGTCGTGTGCGATTGGCTCGGTGAAGAGCAATGTCGGGCATCTGCTTGCGTCGGCGGGCGTGGCAGGGGCGATGAAAGCGGTGTTCGCGCTGGAGAAGGCTATATTGCCGCCGACGCTTCATGTCGTGCAGCAGAACCCGCACCTCGCAATTGCGGGCACGCCATTCTTCATCAACACCGCTGCACGTCCATGGGACACTCCTGCGAACGGGCTGCGCCGTGCGGGTGTTAGTGCGTTCGGGTTCAGCGGCACGAATGCGCATCTGGTGCTGGAATCCGCGCCTGTCGTTGAGGTGACGACGGTTGCCGGCGGCCCTTGGATGTTACCCGTATCGGCGCGCTCGGTGGACGGGATCAGCGCCTATGCTGCCGAGATCCGGCGGTTTGTGGAAACCCATCCCGGGCTCGATCTTGCATCGCTCGCGGCGACGTTCCAGCGAGGACGCACGGCTTTCGCGGTGCGGCGCGCGATGGTATTCCGTGATCGCGCGGGCTTGCTGCGGGCTCTCGAAGCGCTTGCGTCTGACCCGAACGCTGCGGTTGCCACGAGCGGTGGCCCGCTTGATGTTCTCACGCGGCGCTGGCTGGCCGGGGATACGGTTTCCTGGCCGGAGACCACGGCACGGCGGATCCAGGCTCCGGGCTATCCGTTTGCCGAGGAGCGCTGCTGGGTTACCCCCGAGCGTGACGAGCAGGAACCCGCGATAGCTCCATCCTTCACGTTGGAGGACACAAGGCCAGGGCGCTTTCTTGTTCGCATAGAGACGGATGATGCTCATGTGTCGACGCTGCTCAATGACGGCCTCGGCGGATTGTTGTTGCCGGAGATCGTGCGGGAAGCGGGCCAGCGTGGGATGGGTCGGGCGGTTCTGGGGCTAAAGCATCTCGTGTGGGCGCCGCTTGCCGATGGTGGGCGACTTTCGAGCCTGGCTGTTGCGATCGGATCGGACGAGGACGGCTTCATCTTCGATGTGACCGACGGGCGTCGCGTCGATCAGCCGTGCCACCTCGGGGCGTTCATGCTGGACGATGTCGACGCGTGTGCAGCCGCGTGGCCCGCACCGGTCGACGAACGGCGGTTCCGGGAGGACGGGCGCGATGTTACGGCGCGTTGGGCGCGCTTCGCGGGAGCCGGCAACGGCGGTCTTGCGGTTTCGGCCGTTGTCTCGGTTGGCCGCCTTGGAGAGGACCTGGTTGCTCACCTCAAGGCGGATTCACCTCTGACCGAAACGGCCGTGCTTCATCTGATCTGGCGGCTCATCGCCTTCTCGGAAATGAACGGGCACGCGCCGGCGCCGACGGTGCCGTTTGCGGCGGAACGACTGATCGTGCGCACACCGATGCCCTCCGAACTGTGGGTGCGGATCACTCATGAGGATGGTGCGGTCACGGTGGCAGGGCACGGCGTATCAGGTGCGCCAGTCCTGCTGATCGACGGGCTCATTTCGCGCGAAGCCAAAGACATGATGGAAATCGACGTGCAAGGGGAGATCCTGCAGTGACGGAGCGAGCCAGGATCGCAATCATCGGTGGCGGGCCGACCGGAATCGGTGTGGGGCGTGAGCTCAAGGACGCCGGGATTGCGTTCGATCTCTTTGAAGCGGAGTCGGATTTTGGCGGTGTCTGGAATAGCGAGGGCGATTGCGGGCGCGCCTACCAGTCTCTGCATCTCATCTCGCCCAAGTTCAACACGCAGGTGCAGGACTTCCCGATGCCGGAGGACTATCCGGCCTATCCCAATCACGCGCAAATGCTGCGCTACATCCGATCCTATGCGCGCGCCTTTGGGCTCTACGATGGGGCGCGCTTCAATGCGCCTGTTAGTCGCCTCTCGCGGGAAGGAGAGAAGTGGCGCCTCGCTGCCGGAGACGGGTTCAGCGGTGTGTACGATCTCGTGGTGATCGCGAACGGTTTGCAGCGCGTGCCGCTTTATCCCGAGCCAGCCTACCCCGGGACTTTCTCGGGAGAGAGCCTGCATATGCGTTTCTACAAGGCTCCGGATCAAATCCGGGGGCGCAGGGTACTGGTAATCGGTGGCGGGAACTCTGGGTGCGATGTGGCGGCGGAAGCTGTCCATCATGCCGCGAAGGTCGTTCACAGTACGCGCCGCGGGTATCATTATCAGCCAAAGTTCATCGACGGGAAGCCGACGCCGCAATGGATGATGGAGCTTGGCGGCAAGTTTTCCTCCAAAGCTGAAACGCTCGCCTACATCGAGGAAGTGTTTCGTTTGGCTGGATACGATGGCACCTCGTACGGCTTGCCGAAGCCGGACCACCCGCTCGATGGCGCGCATCCCGTGATGAATTCGCAGGTGCTTTATCACATCGGGCATGGAGACATCGTGCCAAAGGGAGATGTCGAACGCTTCTCTGACCGGACGGTTCATTTTCGCGATGGGTCGTCCGAGGAGGTCGATATCGTCATTTACGCGACAGGGTATCGACGCGATTTCCGGTTTCTCGATCGGGCACTTCTGCAGTGGAAGTCGGGTATTCCGGATCTCTTCCTGCATTCGGTACCGCGCAATCACGACAACCTTCTGTTCATGGGATTCATCAATGCGGCGGGAGGCCTCGGCGACGGCCTCAAGACACAGGGGCTGTTCGTGCGCGATTACGCACATGCTTATTTCGGCCGCACGCCGGGTCTCAAGGCGTTTCTGCGCGCCAAGCAGGTCGACAGTCCGGACCTCGGCCAGGATCAGTTCGTGCGCTCCTACCGGCATCTGTGGGAGGCAGATCTGTGGAAGCTCCTGGCTCAGATGCGGAAATATCGGGATCTCCTCAATGAAGGCTCCCGGGGGCAGAGGGTGGCCGCACAATGACCGACATGCTGCGGACAAAAATGCGGGAACGTCTGGAGACGGAGTTGGCCGAGCGCGCTCGCGCCAAACTTGCTGCTGAGACGGGCGACGCTGTGGCCACGCGCGATGCGATACACGCTGACGCTGCGGACAATGGCCTCGAACGGGACGTGTTACGCCTGGCTGCGCAGGCGCTGCGGATGGCCGAAGACAAGATCGATCCAACTGAGAACCTGGCTAACTACGGCGTCGATTCCATCGCCATAACCGAGATCATGGCAAGTATCTCGCGTTTCTTTGGTGTCTCGATTGCGCCGACGACCTTCTTCGAGGCGCGCCATCTCAAGGATCTCGCGCAACTTCTGCAGTCGCGTTATGGCGCTGCCGTGGAGGCGCACTATGCCAAGCTGGAGAGTCCGTCTTCGAGCGCCCGCAAACGCGATCGCGCAAAGGATGTGGAGGGCTGGCTCGCAAGGCATCGTGCGGTCAGACCGGCTAGGGGGACCGATCCTTCCGCCGCCGTAGAGACGTCAAGCGCTTCACTCACCTCCGCGCCTTCCCCCGCAGTTTTAAAGAGCCCTGCGGAACCCATCGCGATCATCGGGATGGAGGGCCTGTTTCCTCGCAGCCCGGACCTCGCGACTTTCGAGGCGCATCTCGCGGCGAGTGCCGACTGCATTGAGGAGATTCCTCCGGAGCGATGGGATTGGCGGGCGGTCGATGGTGACCCGAGGCGCGGGCCGTTCTCCGACGTGAAGCATGGTGGCTTCGTGCCAGGGCACGATCTCTTCGATGCGGCGTTCTTCAACATCTCTCCAAAAGAAGCCGAGCTGATGGACCCTCAGCACCGGCTGTTCTTGGAATGCGTGTGGAAGTTGGTCGAAGGCGCGGGCCATGCGCCAAGCTCGCTTTCGGGAAAACGGGTCGGCCTGTTCCTCGGCATCAACCTTCAGGATTACGCCGATCTCGCCAATCGCACCAACGTGCTCGATCCAGGTCAACTCACCGGGCTTGGCCACGTCTTCTGCGCGAACCGCCTTTCGTTCCTGCTCGACATCAACGGTCCCAGCCAGGTGATCGATACGGCGTGCTCAAGCTCGCTCGTCGCGCTGCATCGTGCGGTTCAGAGCATTCGCCACGAAGGCTGCGAGATGGCGATCGCGGGCGGCTCCAACCTCATCCTGACGCCGACGCAGCATATCCTGTTTTCGCGCGTCGGCATGCTTGCTCGGGATGGACGCTGCAAGACGTTTTCACGGGCTGCCAATGGATATGCGCGCGCGGAAGGCGTGGGGGCACTTCTGCTCAAGCGGTTGGATCTCGCGGAGCGCGATGGCGACATTATTCTTGGAGTCGTTCGCGGATCGTCCGAAAATCATGGCGGCGCAGCGTCCTCGCTCACGGCGCCAAACCCGCGCGCGCAGGCGCGGCTCATCGCGGAAGCACACCGGCAAGCCGGGTTCGATCCGCGCACGATCTCCTACATCGAATGTCACGGCACTGGTACGGCGCTTGGTGACCCCGTCGAGATCGAAGGCCTGAAGGCGGCGTTCGCAGATCTGGCAACTGAGCAAAGGCTTCCCGAGCCGGATATTCCCTATTGCGGGCTTGGGTCCGTGAAGTCGAACATCGGGCACACCGAGACGACTGCGGGCATCGCTGGCGTCATCAAGGTGCTGCTCGGGCTGCGGGCCGGTAAGCTCTGGAAATCATTGCACTGCGACGAACCCAACCCGCTGATCGATCTGCGCGGCTCGCCGTTCTATTTGCTCGACGCGCCGCGCGATTGGGTGCGTCCAGTCGTCGAAGGATTTGATGTTCCGCGCCGGGCAGGCGTCAGCTCGTTCGGTGCTGGAGGAGCGAACGCTCACGTGGTGATCGAAGAGTACCAATCTTTCGATCGGCCGATCGCGCGGGATGTTGGGGGACCGTGGATCGTTCCGCTGTCGGCCCGCAACGAGGCCGCCTTGCGCGAAGCAGCGCGGCGGCTTGCTGCTCACCTCGACAGCGCGGCCGGCAGCGCGCAGTTGTTGGCTGACATCGCGCACACGCTTCAGCGCGGACGAGACGCGATGCGCGTGCGCTTCGCCTGTGTCGTTGGCAGCAAGGATGAGTTGGGCCATCGCCTTTGCGCATTCGCAGAGGGCAGCAACGCCGGTGTGTTTGCCGGAACAGTCGAGCGCAGGGCCAGACGAGCCGGACAGCGTTTGACGGACCAGAGCAGTGATCTTTGCGCACTTGCCGCCCATTGGGTCGAGGGTGGCGCTGTCGATTGGGAGGACCTCAATCGCGGGCAGACCCTACGGCGCGTATCTCTTCCGACCTATGCGTTTCAGCGGAAGCGCTTCTGGTTGCCGGAAGCTGCTGCGTTGCCCGTTACCACCGGGCTCGATGCACCTGAGATGGTGGGTGGTGTCTTCACACTGCAAAAGAAGGGGCCTGGGCGCTACGGCTTGCGCCTCACGCCAGACATTTCGTTCTTGTGCGATCACCGCGTGAACGGCTCGCCGACGCTGCCAGGAGTCGTTTATCTCGAGATCATGCGCCGGGCCATGGCGGCGGAGGGGCTCGACGCTGACTTGGGGCAGGTCGTCTGGCTGCGGCCGCTCGTTGTCACGGTACCGACTGACATCGAGGTCGAAGTGACACGGGGGGCGGTTCCGTACCCCCGCATCGAAGTGATCCGCATTGACGCCGACGGACGGCGCGACGTGCACGCGCAGGCACGCGCGGTGCCAAAGGTTAGCGAGGCGGCTGGCGCTTACCACCTCGCGCGACTTGAAGCTGAGCACCCGGATGCCATCGATGGCGCTCGCTTCTATGCCAGGCTGCAGACGATGGGCATGGCAATGGGGCCGTCACATCGGCCCGTCGTGTCCCTCGCACGGGGCCGCAGCACTGAGGGACAACGGCAAATCTTCGGGCGTTTGCGTTTTGCGGGCGCGGCCTATGACGCGGACACCATTCTCCATCCGAGCCTCATGGATGGAGCGTTCCAGTGTGTCGCCGGGTGGGCCTTCGATGAAGAAGGCGCTCATACACAAGGCGCGGCTCTTCCTTTCATGCTCGACCGCGTCGAGATCTTCGGGCCGTGTGTGTCAGCGATGACCGTCGTCGCGCGCGTTTCCGGCAAGGGACAGTCCAGAAAAAGTGGAAACGCGTTTGATCTGGATCTGCTGGATGGCGACGGCGCAGTTTGCGTGCGCATGACCGGATTCGTGCCACGGGGCGCCAGCCCGTCCGCACATGCCTCAGCCCCTACATTTGGGGACGAGAATACTATGCTTTTCGTTCCTGATTGGCGTCCCCTCGCTGCCGCCGAGCGGACGCAGGCTCTCGGTTCTGCGCAGCGCATAGCATTGTTGTGCGGGCGTTTCTCTGCAGATGCCAACGCCGTTGCGCAGGCGTTGCCCCACTGGACCTGTCACGGCCTCGAAACCGCTGCTGCCGATCCCGCGCACCGATTTGCAAGCTTCGCGCAAGACGTCTTTTCGCACGTTCGGACGATTGCAAATCGCGTGGGGGGATCGCTGCTGCAAGTTGTCGTTCCCTCTGACGATGAAATGCTCGCAGCGCTATCGGGCCTTCTGAAGAGCGCGCAGCATGAGATATCGGGGCTGACCTGCCAGCTGATCGTCGCAGATAAAGACGCGTCTCCGGTTGTGCTGGCTTGGCATCTTGAAGAGCACACGTTTCGTCCAGGGTTCCATCATATCCGCGCGGGAGGGTCTGGTCCGCTGACAGCCGGATGGCGAAAATTGCCTCGTCCGTCCCTTGGCGCGTCGCATCCGTGGCGCGACGGCGGTGTCTATCTGATTACCGGAGGTGGTGGCGCGCTCGGCCGAATGTTCGCAAACGAGATCGCCTCGTGGGCGTCCGGCGTGACACTTGTTCTGGCAGGTCGAAGCGCCGGCGGGCCGTCGTCGGACGACGCGTTTTCAAAGTTGGCGGAAAGTGGCGCGCACATCGAGCGCGTTGCCTTCGACGTGACGGATGCCGATGCGGTGACGCGCGTCGTTGCGGACATTCGCGCTCGCTTTGGCCGCCTCAACGGTGTTCTTCACGCGGCGGGTGTCATCGATGACGGCGCTGTCGCAAGAAAAACGCCGGACAGTTTCGCCCGGGTGCTCGGTCCGAAGGTGGCGGGTACGGCACATCTGGATCGTGCGATCGGCGAGGAGGAGCTCGATCTTTTCCTTCTGTTCGGTTCGATCTCCGGTGCGCTGGGAAACCCGGGGCAGATAGACTACGGCGCGGCCAATGCGTTTCTCGACGTCTTCGCAAAGGAGCGTGAAGCCCGTCGCACGCGGGGCGATTGCCATGGGCGCACATTGACAATCGATTGGCCGCTATGGCGAGACGGCGGAATGCGCGTGCCGCCCTCGGTCGAACGCCAGATGACGCGGGCGACGGGCTTTACCGCGCTTGAGCGCGAAGCAGGGTTCGCCGCGCTTTACGACGCGTTGGCGAGTGGCGAACCCCAGGTCATGGTGATCTCGGGCGATCCCGCCAGGATCGATAGCCTGTTGCTCGACGAAGCCAGTCGTGAAGTGGAGCCAGCGGTGATCACGCCGAGGCAAGGTGACGAAATCGATGCGGCGGAGCTTGAACGCCGGATCCTATCGGAGCTGAAGCAACGCGTATCCGCGCAGCTCAAAGTGGCGGTCTCCGATCTCGCGCCGGAGATCGAGCTCACGGAATACGGCTTCGATTCCATTTCTTTCACACAGTTCGCCAACGCGCTGAGCGAACGCTTCGGGCTTTCGATTGTTCCCACGCTGTTCTTCGAGCATCCGACGCTCGGCGAGTTGGCATCGCATTTTGCACGGGAGCACGCACGCGTAGTCTCTTCGGCCCTCGGTGTCACCGCGCGGGCGGAGCAGGTTCCGGCGCAAGAGGTGCCACAGCCTTCCGTTCGTGTTTCGGCGTCTGGGTCAAATCCTGCTGCTCCGAGTATGGCGCCGGTTTCGCTCAGAGCGGGGGCGATCGCCATCGTCGGCATGAGCGGCACGTTCCCTGGTGCGGACGATCCCGAGGCGCTTTGGCAGAATGTGCTCAAAGGACACGATGCCATCGGAGAGGCTCCGGTTAACCGCTGGATCAAGTCCCCGTTCGGTGGCGAGGTGCCGCGCGGGGGCTTCATTCGCGGCCTTGACGAGTTTGACGCGGCCTTCTTCGGGATCTCGGCTCCGGAAGCGCGGGCAATGGACCCGCAGCAGCGGCTGATGCTTCAGCAAACCTGGCGGCTTTTGGAAGACGCCGGATATGCGCCCCGCAGTCTGTCAGGGGCGAACATCGGCATATTCATGGGCGTCAGCACCAGCGGATATGCCCAGTTGCTCGACGAGGCGGGCCAAAAAACGGAAGGCTATTCCGGAGCAGGGTTGGCTCCGTCCGTGGCGCCCAACCGCGCGAGCTTTTACTTCAACTTCTCGGGGCCCAGTCTGGCAATCGAGACAGCCTGTTCAAGTGCGCTGGTGGCTATTCACCGCGCCGTGGCCGCGATCCAGGCGGGGGATTGCGAAGCGGCAATCGCCGGGGGCATGAATGCGCTTCTTTCGCTGAACCTGTTTGAGAGCTTTGCCAAAGCAGGGATGCTCGGCAAGGATGGGCGCTCGAAGCCGTTCTCGGCTCATGCGGATGGGTATGGGCGCGCCGAGGGTATCGGCCTCGTCTTCCTCAAGCGCCTCGAAGATGCAGAGCGAGACGGTGATCACATTCTCGCCGTTGTCAGGGGCAGCGCCGAAAATCATGGCGGTCGCGCGAGCTCGCTTACGGCACCAAATCCGAAGGCCCAGGCGGCGCTGCTCATGCAGGCTTATCGCCGCGCTGGGTTCGACCCAAGAACGGTGAGCTACATCGAGGCTCACGGCACGGGTACGCCGCTTGGTGACCCGATCGAGATTGAGGCACTGCGCACGGCATTCTCTGCGCTTTCGAGCGAAGCGGAGGCGCGTTTTGGTCCGATGCCGCCGATGTCGTGCGGCATCGGCTCTGTGAAGTCCAATATCGGTCATCTAGAGGTGGGCGCGGGGGCGGCCGGTCTCATCAAAGTCCTGCTCCAGATGAAGCACGGTACGCTTGCGCGTACGCTCCACTGTCAGACGCTCAATCCGTATCTCAAGCTTGAAGGCGGTCCTTTCCGCGTCATTCGCGAGAACGCTCCGTGGGCGCGGCCGCTGGATGCCGAAGGCGGCGAATTGCCGCGACGCGCGGGTGTCAGCTCGTTCGGATTCGGGGGAAGCAACGCGCATGTGGTCGTCGAGGAATACGTTTCTTCGAGTCGCGCCGACATTGAGTCCCGCGCTGAGCCGGGTCCTTACGCGATTGTCCTCTCGGCGCGGACGGCAGACGCGCTCGTGGAAAGCGCGCGCCGTCTCCAAGAAGCGATCCGCGATTGGTCGGATGCAGAGCTGCCCGGCCTCGCGTTCACGCTTCAGACGTGCCGCGATGCGATGGAGCACCGTCTCGCGTTCGTGGTCTCCAGCATTGACGAGGTGCGCCCGCAGCTTTCGCGCTTCATCGCCGGACAGGCCGATGGCGGGGTGTTGACGGGCCGCACGAAGTCCAATCGCGACGTCCTGTCCGCGCTCGACAGTGATGCCGATGTGCGTCTTGCGTTGTCGAGCTTGCCGAAGCGCGGGCGTCTTGACGTTCTCCTCGAGCTTTGGGTGCGCGGTCTTCCGTTCGACTGGCGCACGCTTTACGGCACGCATCCTCCACGTCACGTGAAGTTGCCGGGATATCCATTCGCGCGCACGTCCTACTGGCCGCGCGTCTTAGAAGCGGCTCAGGCCGATGCGCTGCAGCCGCGTGTTGTTTCGTCAGTTGCGCCTTTGGAGGCCCTGGAGGCCTCGACGCGGCCGAGCGCTTCGCCAAGTGTCTCGCGCGACCCAACTCTGGCGATACGGGATCGTCTTGCCGCCATTGCCGCGAAGCTGCTTGAAACCGATGTGTCTGCGCTGGAGTCCGACACCGAGCTTGGAGAATTCGGTTTCGATTCCATCTCGATGACGACCTTTGCAACGAAGGTGAACGAAGAGCTGGGCCTTTCGCTGACGCCCGCAGATTTCTTCGAGTTTGCGACACTGGATCGTCTGGCGCGGCATATTGCGAGCCTGCCAGGGCAGCAGACGGCCGGGACGGTCCAACCTGATCGCTCCGGATATGCCGAGGCGGTGGCACCTGTTCGTTCGGACGCGGCGAAGGACCTGGGACACGACGCGGCGCGGGCGATGCTGGACCGCCTGACTCTCATCGCGGCCCGGCTTCTGGAAACCGAGACTTCGGTTCTTGATTCCGACACGGAACTTGGCGAGTTCGGATTCGACTCCATCACCATGACCGGCTTCGCCATGAAGGTGAACGAGGAACTCGGGCTGTCTCTGACGCCGGCGGACTTTTTCGAGTTTTCGACGCTCGATCGCCTCGCGCGTCACGTCGCTCAGAGTGCCGTTCTTCGGCACGTTTCAGAACCGGTAGAAGTGCCGCAGGCTTCGCCAGTTCCAGCGGCGCCCGTCGGTTCGCACCGGTCCGATCCTGCGGACGACCCGATTGCAATCGTCGGACTGAGCTGCCGCTTCCCCGGTGCCGCGGATGCCGATGCCTATTGGGAGAATCTCTCGCAGGGCCGCGCATCGATCCAGGAGATTCCTGCGGATCGTTGGGATTGGCGCGCGTATTACGGCGATCCCAAGACGGAGAGCAACAGGACCGACATCAAGTTCGGCGGCTTCATTGACGGGGTGTTCGAATTCGATCCGTTGTTTTTTGGCATCTCGCCCCGCGAGGCGAAGCTGATGGACCCTCAGCAGACGCTCATGCTGATGCATGTGTGGAAGGCCCTCGAGGATGCAGGATATGCACCTCGGAGTTTCGCTGGGAAAGCGGTCGGCTTGTTCGTCGGTACGATGTCGAGCGGGTTGGAAGCACCGTCCGAGGACGCGGGTGCGGAGAGCTATGTCGCCACGGGATCGGTGCCTTCGGTCGGTCCAAACCGCGTGAGCTACATTCTCGACTGGCACGGGCCAAGCGAGCCGGTGGAGACCGCATGCTCGAGTTCTCTCGTTGCGCTACACCGCGCCATCCAGGCCATGAGAGCCGGGGATTGCGATTTCGCAGTGGTGGGCGGCGTCAATACGCTCGTCGTGCCTGCCGGACATATCAGTTTCTCCAAGGCAGGTATGCTATCGCCGGATGGCGCGTGCAAAACGTTTTCGCGTGATGCCAACGGTTATGTTCGCGGCGAAGGCGTCGGCGTGGTGGTGCTGAAGCGCCTATCGGAAGCGGAGCGCGACGGCGATTCCATCTATGCCGTGGTGCGGAGTAGCGCGGTCAATCACGGCGGGCGCGCCAACTCACTCACGGCACCCAACACCACGGCGCAGGCGGATGTTATCGTAAGGGCCTATGGCGGTGCTGGAATCGATCCTCAGACCGTTGGCTACATCGAAGCCCATGGCACGGGGACGGCGCTTGGCGATCCGGTGGAAATCAATGCGCTCAAGTCCGCCTTCGCCAGGCTGGCGAAGGACGGCGGGCCGGTCGGCTACGGTACGCCGGGATGCGGCATCGGATCGGTAAAGACCAATATCGGGCATCTTGAACTGGCAGCGGGTATTGCGGGTCTGATCAAGGTTTTGCTGCAGCTTCGTCACCGCACGTTGGCGCCGAGCCTCCACAGCGAACCGCAAAATCCGTACATCGATCTCTCGGGCAGTCCATTCTTTGTCGTGCGCGAGGCGCAGCCTTGGCGAGCCGTTCGCGATGCTGAGGGACGAGATCTCCCGCTGCGCGCCGGTATCAGCAGCTTCGGGTTTGGCGGTGTGAACGCACACGTTGTACTCGAAGAGTATGTGGAACGCAGCGCGTCATCGCCCCCTTCAAAAGGAAAGGTCGTGGTGCCGCTGTCAGCTCGCGACGGCGTACGTCTGGCCGATCAGGCGCGGCGGCTTCTGGGCTATCTCAGCAAGGAAAGTTCTGTAGGCCTCGACGATCTTGCGTTCACGCTTCAAACGGGGCGAACACACTTCAAGCAGCGCGCTGCGTTCGTTGTGAACTCATTCGATGATCTCAAGTCGGCCCTGGAGCGGTTTGTTGCGGGTGCCCCTCAACATGAGGTGCAAGGGGCGGCGGGTAGCGGGCTTTCGACGGGCGTCGCAGGGGATGTCTCGGCGGACGCGATCGCGGCACATTGGGTTCGAGGCGGTGAGGTCGATTGGGTGCGGTTCGATCCGTCGCGGCGGCGCCGTCTGCACCTGCCGACCTATCCCTTTGCTCGCGAGATTTTCCGGAGTGGACACGTTCCGAGAAGTGCCGAGCCGGTCGCTTCTAACAACGCCCCGTCCGGTGGGCTTAGTCTCGATCCTGAGCGCTTTTACCTTCGCGATCATCAGATTGCTGGCGTCCCGGTGTTGCCGGGCGTGATGACGCTTGAGCTGGCGCGGGGGGCGTCCGGCCGGTTCGGACCTTTGTCGCTCGCGCAGATTGTCTGGTTGAAGCCGGTCAACGCTGCGAAGGACGCTGTTGCGCGTATTGAAGCCGACGAGAAGAGTTTCCGACTGTTCGCTGGAAAGGAAGGAAATTCGGTTGTCTCGGCGCAGGGCCGATTTGGCGACGTGCCTGAACCGGTTGCTCCGCTGGACCTTGGTGCGATCCGCAAGAGATGCGCTGAAGCCCGCTCGCCCTCGTGGCTCTACGGGCGTTACGCCGCGATCGGGATGGCGTATGGGCCTTTGTTCCGCTCCGTCGTGCAGATCGATTGCGGGTCCGGCGAGATCCTAGCGCGGTTGGCGTTGCCGTCTGCTGCCGATCAAGAGAGCCGCGATTTCCTTTTGCATCCAAGCATTCTGGACGGCGCGCTGCAGAGCTGCATGGCACTCTATGCGGAGACCAATGACGGGAGCACGGCCGTTCCGTTTGCTTTGGATCGCCTCGAGGTGTTCGGGCCGACCGCTGGCGAGATGTGGGCGCATGCTCGCGTGCGACCGGGGGCGGGCACACTCCGCAAGATCGATATCGATCTTTCGGACAAGCATGGGCAGGTTGCCGTTCGTTTCATCGGGTTCACGGCGCGTGTTCTTCCGGGCAAGACTGTGCCGCGCGAATCCGAAGACACCCTTCGGGATGCCGGCGCCCGTTTCCTGACGGGGATCGTCGCTGCAGAAACCGGAATTTCGCGAAGTCAGATCGAACTCGATGCGTCTCTCGATGCCTATGGCATCGACTCGATGCTGATCGTCCGGCTGACGGACGAGCTCGAAAAGACGTTCGGTCCGCTTCCGAAAACGTTGTTCTTCGAGCACAGGACGCTTGGGGCTGTACTCGGCTATTTTGTCGAGCACCACGGCGAGAAACTGAGGACGGTCTTTGGCGCGGCTTCACCGCCTGTCACGGCGTCCGCCGTTGTGCCGGGTCCGGCGCAGAAGGCCGAACTCGATACGCCGATTGCTATCGTCGGTCTTGCCGGGCGCTATCCGGGTGCCCGCGATCTCAAAGGGTTTTGGGACAATCTGGCGTCGGGCAGGGACTGCGTGACGGAGGTTCCGGCGCATCGGTGGGGCGCCAGCCGGTCGACTGCGTTCCAGAACAGCGAGGGCGGAAAGTGGGGTGGTTTCGTCGACGGCGTCGCCGAGTTCGATCCGCTCTTCTTCAACATCTCTCCGCGAGAAGCGCCATTCATGGATCCGCAGGAACGCTTGTTCCTGCAGTGTGCCTTTGAAGCCATCGAGGATGCCGGATATACGCGGGCGTTTCTCGGTGGTGGTGGAGACGTCGGTGTGTTCGTCGGCGTCATGTGGGAGGACTATCAGCTCTACGGCGCCGAGCGAACGGCCGCGGGTGACGCCATGGCGCTCGGCGGGAGTCCCGCCTCGATTGCCAACCGCGTTTCCTTCTTCTGCGATTTCAACGGCCCGAGCCTGGCCGTTGATAGCATGTGCTCGTCGTCACTCTCCGCACTTCATCTCGCGTGCGAGAGCATCGCCCTCGGATCTTGTTCGGCAGCGATTGTGGGCGGCGTTAATCTGTCGCTGCATCCGAACAAATATCTGGCGCTGGCGCAGGGGCGGTTCATGTCCAGCACCGGCCGCTGCGAGAGTTTCGGTGCGGGCGGTGATGGCTACGTACCTAGCGAAGGCGTGGGTGCGGTTGTTCTGAAGCGGCTGGATCGGGCTGTGGCCGACGGAGATCAGATCTACGGTGTGATCCGCGGTTCGGCTCTCAATCACGGCGGCAAAACCAACGGCTATACGGTGCCGAATCCGCAAGCGCAGTCGGCTGTTGTCCGCCGCGCGCTCGGCAAGGCCGGCGTCGAACCGCGACAGGTCAGCTATGTGGAAGCGCATGGCACGGGTACCAAGCTCGGCGATCCGATCGAGATTGCCGCGCTGTCGAGCGCCTATCGGAGTGACACGCCGGAGGCGGGTTTTTGTCGTATAGGGTCGGTGAAGTCGAACATCGGGCACGCCGAGAGCGCGGCAGGTATCGCGGGACTGACGAAAGTGCTTCTGCAGATGAAGCACCGGACGCTGGTGCCGTCATTGCATTCGGATGTTCTCAATCCCGGCATCGATTTCAAATCTTCGCCGTTCGACGTCCAGCAGCAACAGGAAGCGTGGCGGCGGCCTCGTTTGGCTGATGGCGAGGAAGGATCTCGTATCGCCGGGCTGTCGTCTTTTGGGGCAGGCGGCTCGAACGCGCATGTGGTCATCGAGGAGTACGACGCGCCGCGCGGCACCGCCGTACACCCGGGGCCGTTTGTCTTTCCGTTTTCGGCGCGTGATGAGGCAGCCCTCCGGCGGGTCGTCGACCTATTCGTGGCCGCGCTTGTCGACATGGACGAGGATGCGCTTCCGTCCGCGGCGCACGTGCTTCAGAACGGTCGCGAAGCTTTCGAGGTGCGGCTTGCCGTCGTCGCGGCGTCGCGGGCTGAATTGCGCGGCAAGCTGCAAGCCGCGCTCAATGGCGATGCGTCCGGCGTCTACCGCGGTGCCCGGAAGGCGGGGATGGCTGATGTTTCTACGGCTTCCATAGAAGGGCGCGATCTTGATGCGATTGCGCGGGGCTGGGTGTCGGGTGCTTGTGTCGATTGGGTGCGGATGTGGCGTAGCCCACCAAGGAAGATCAGTCTTCCGACCTATCCGTTCGCCCGCGAGACCTACTGGGTGCCGGGTGTGGATATGGCCCAAATGGCGATTTCTGAGCCGTCGGCCAAACACACGTCACTTTCGCATCCAAAGCTGCCGCTTCTCTTTACGCCGGAGTGGCGCCCTGAACGGGCCACGCTTCGCCATGATCTGGAAGCGCGGCGCATCATTCTCTCGTGCGGTATGGGTCTCGGCGATCGCATAGGGCGGGTGGAGTGTCACGAGCTGCGTTCGGACGGCGCATCAGTGGAAAAGAGGTACGCTGGCTTTGCGGAAGAGCTCCTCATCAAGCTGCAGGATCTGTTCAAGCAACGGCTGTTCTCGACGCTGGTGCAGGTGGTAGCGCCACGCAATGGCGACGGCGCGTTGTTGGAAGGACTGAGCGGTCTCCTGCGCACTGCGATGCAGGAACAGCGGGGATTGCGGTACCAGTTCATCGCGGTCGACGAGCCGAGTGATCTGGCGAGCCTGCTTGAGGCAGACGCCGCGAGTGCGGATACGGACATCCGCTACGAACGCGGACAGCGGACCGTGCGCCATTGGAGAGAGTGTCGAGCGACAAAATCTCCGGGGCCTTGGAAAGATGGTGGCGTCTATCTCTTGACCGGTGGCGCGGGAGGCCTCGGTCTTCACGTTGCTGAACACATTGCTACGGCAGTGAAGCGGCCTACGGTGTGGTTGACGAGCCGCTCGGTGCTATCAGACGCTGTCCGTGTGCATCTGGCGAAACTCGATGCAACGGTCGTTCACTGCCGTACCGATGTGACGAACGCTTCCGCGGTCGCAACGCTGATTGCCGAAATCAAGGCGCGATCGGGAAGGCTGGATGGGATCGTGCATGCTGCGGGCCTCACGCGCGACATGCTGCTGGTTCGCAAGAGCCCGCGCGATCTCAATGACGTCCTGGCTCCCAAGGTGACGGGGTTGGCGGTGCTCGATGCGGCCAGCGCCGGCTGTGATCTCGATTTCATGCTTTTGTTCGCGTCCGCCGCGGGCGCTCTCGGCAATGCCGGACAAGGGGCCTACGCCGCCGCGAACGCGTTCATGGATGCGTTTGCAGAGCGACGGAATACGCTCGTCGCAAAGGGGCAGCGGCGCGGGCTCACGCTTTCGATCGATTGGCCCTATTGGCGCGACGGCGGCATGGTCATGCCGCAGACGGCGATCGATGCGATGGCGCGTGTCGCCGGCGCTGTTCCGCTCGAAACGGACATGGGCTTGGCTGCCCTCGATGCGGCGGTCGCGGCGGCGCGAGCCGATGGCCTTTCGCAGGTTCTGATCCTCGAAGGCGATCATTCCCGGTTGCGGGAGACGCTCACCAGAGAAGGCGCGACAGTTGAGAAGTCCGCGCGCGTGGTTACGGCGGCTGTTCCACCGCTCGAGATCCAAAAGTCGGTCACCGGATTCGTCGCCGCTGAAATCTCGGGCGTTCTCAAAGTGCCCGTCGAGCGAATCGATCCCAACGAGACGTTCGATCGTTACGGTCTCGATTCCGTCTCGGCGTTGCACATCGTCGATGCCTTCGAGGCGAAGCTCGGTCCGCTCCCCAAAACGTTGTTGTTCGAGTATCCCACCGTCTCAAAACTGGCGGCGGTGTTTCTGGAGACGCATGGTTCGGCGTTTTCAAGTGCGCGCACGTTTGCAGAAGATCAGCCTGTCAGCGAGGTCAGGCTGGATCCATCCTCGCCGCAGCCGGCGCCCGTAGAAACGGACATTGCTGTCGTTGCGGTTACCGGCCGCTATCCCGGTGCGGATACTCCCGAGGAGCTGTGGGAGGCTATTCGGGATGGCCGCGATCTCGTCACAGAAATTCCGGCCAGTCGCTGGGACGCCGAAGAAACCTATGCGCAGGGCAAGGGCGTGCCGGGTAAGAGCTATTGCCGTTGGGGCGGATTTCTTTCCGGGGTCGATCTTTTCGATGCCGCCTTCTTCGGTATCTCGCCGCGCGAAGCAGAGCGGATGGATCCCCAGGAGCGCCTCTTTCTCGAAGCGGCTTGGCATTTGCTTGAGCGCGGTGGCCATACGCGGCGGCGTATTCAAGACGAGTACGGCGCGAAAGTCGGTGTCTTCGTTGGGACAATGTCCCAGCAGTATCGCGCCTTCGACGCGGAGGCGCGCGACCGTGCAATTCTGATGCTGGCTTCGCAAGCTTCGCTCGCCAATCGCGTTTCATACTTCTTCGATTTCAAGGGACCGAGCGTCGCTGTCGACTCGATGTGCTCTTCCGGTCTCGAGGCGATACATCTGGCTTGCCAGGCTTTGCGGCGTGGTGAGTGCAAGCTCGCTATCGCCGGTGCCGTCAACCTATCCATCCATCCGGACAAATACGTTGCCCTTAGCGAGGCCGGGCTTGTCGGCAGTCATCCGGGCAGCCGTGCCTTCATGGGAGGCGACGGCTACCTTCCTGCGGAAGGCGTCGGTGCGGTTCTGCTCAAGCCGCTTTCCGACGCGCTGGCAGCGGGCGACCTCGTTCTCGGCGTCATCAAGGGTACTGCCGTCAACCACTCGGGTCGCTCGGCGGGTTATGGCGTTCCGAGCGCTGAAGCGCAACGCGAACTCATCGAGGGCAACTTCAGGGACGCCGGCATCGATCCGCGCACCGTCGGATATGTTGAAGCCGCGGCGACAGGCTCGGCTCTCGGCGATGCGATCGAGCTTCGGGCTCTGACACGTGCTTTTCGTGCCTTCACATCCGAAACGAGTTTCTGCGCAATAGGCTCGGTGAAGTCGAACATGGGGCACGCGGAAGCGGCTTCGGGTCTAGCCCAGCTCACGAAATGCCTGTTCCAGCTTGAGCATCGCATGCTCGCGCCCATGGCGTCGGTGGGCTCTGTTGATCCCGAATTGGAGTTCGATGGCTCGCCGTTCACGCTCCACAAGGAACTTGCACCCTGGAGGCGGATCGAGCCGAATTTGCCGTTGCGCGCGGCTATTAGCTCGTTCGGTGCGGGGGGCACCAATGTGCATCTCATTCTGGAAGAAGCGCCCGAGCTATCTCGGACGGCCGCGCAGAAAGCGGATGGACCTTGGCGTTTTCCGTTCTCTGCCCACTCTAACGAGGGGCTTGCCGCCGTTGTTCGCCAGATCCGCGATTATGTGGCCGCCGATCGCGAAATGCCTTTGGCGCGGCTCAGCGCGACGTTGCGGCTCGGCCGCGAACGGTTCGACCACTCGGTCGAGTTTGTTGCGTCTGATCGTAACGAGCTACTTAGGAAGCTCTCGGCTTGGTGCGGAGGGGCCTCCGACGGCGACGCTTCGACGGAATTGGACGACGGTACGGACGATGCCGGCGGCCCGCCCTTGGTCCTCCCGGTCTACCCATTTGCGCGCACGCGGCACTGGATTTCGAGCCCGGCATCGTCCCGTTCGTCGCGTGGCTACGAAGTTGTGTGCGAGATGCATCAGGCGCGCTCTGTCCGCGAGATGATCGTGGATGCGCTTGCCGACGAGACCGGGTTGGCACGTGATGCGATCCCGGCTGGCGCGCCGTTCCGTGATCTCGGTGCGGCGTCCATCTTCGCGATGCGCCTGATCCGCCTTTTCGGGGATGAGCTGGGCGTAGAGGTGTCGCATCGCGATCTTGCCGTGCACGACAGTGTGAACGCGCTCGCCACTTTGATCGAGACGCGCCGGAGAAGCGGTTTGACGTCCGGTGTTCCAGAGGCCGCTTCTGAGTCTGGGCGTGGAGACCTCTCGGAAGCGCAGCTTGGGCTCTGGGTGGAGCAGCAGCTCAATCCAAACATTAGCACCTACAATGTGCCGCTGGCGTTCCGTGTCGCGTGCATCGATGTGCGTGCGTTTGAGCGCGCGCTCGGGGTCATTTTGAAGCGTTATCCGATTCTTGCGCGCAGGTTCGTCGAAGAGGATAGCGGGCCGCGTGTCAGCGACGAGTTGGACCCAGTCCCGGTCGTCGACGTGGTGATGCCGGCTGGCGCGGAGGAGACAACGTTCCTGCGCAAGCGTGTCGCGAAACCTTTCGATCTTTCGGCTGGGCCGCCGATCCGTGTCGAGCTGATCCGAGCGTCCGGAGCCGATGACCGGATGCTTGTGCTCATCGTCGTGCATCATATCGCCATCGACGGCTTGTCGGCTACGATCGTGGCGCGGACACTTTGGGAAGCTTACGCTCGTATTGTGGCGAGCGGTGGCAGTCTCGAACTCCTGCCGCCCGCCGACTTCCAGGAGTTCGTTGCGGTCGAGCGTGCGCATCTCGCGTCCGAAAAGGGGAGAGCGCAGGTCGCCTACTGGAAGGAGCGCCTTTCGGGTGATTTGCCGACGCTCGATTTCCCACGGTTTGGCTCGACGGCCCTCGGGCAGACCTTCGAGGCGGCAAGTGTGGAGCGGGTGGTGGACCCCGAGTTGGTTCGGCGCGTGCGTGTGACAGCGAGTGCCTTAGGGGCGAGCACAGCCGCATTCTATCTCGGAGCTTTGAACGCGCTGCTCTACCGCTACACAAGTTCCAACGACATTTTGGTTGGAATGCCGGTTATGGGTCGTATGTCGCGGCGGTTCGAGGACAGTGTCGGCTGCTTCGCGAACGTGGTGCTCATGCGATCTGCCGTATCAGGCTCAGAACCCGCGGCGTCTCTGATATCCGGAGTTCAGGAGCGTATGACGGAAGCGCTGGATCATGCCGGCGTTCCGTTCGCGGCGCTGGCGCGGATGCTGGGGCGGACGCCGCAGGACGGGCCGCTCTTTCACGTCAGCTACGCCTATCAGAACTACTACGATGACAGGCCGCTCCCGGCCGGCGTGGAGCATGTTGCTTCCGTCCGGCAACAAGGCGGCGATTTGCTCGGCTTCGAGATGTTCGAGGAGGGGGAGGGGCTGCGTATCGTTGCGAACTACGATTGCGCGCAGTTCGAGGCAAATCGCATCGAACGTATGCTCGATCATCTCGTTGCATTGGTGTCGGCAATTTCGGCTGCGTCTGAGACGCCCGTGGCTGCTTTGGAGATGCTATCGGCCGAAGAGCGCGCATTCATTCTCGAACGGTTTGCAAAGCCTGATCCCTGCCCCGATGTGGTGGGTACGGTCCCCGATTGGATCGCCGCGACGGCAACCCGGCAACCCGATGCCGTTGCTCTTGTCACGGGCACGCACACGTTGACCTACGGCGAACTGCATGTGCAGACAAACCGCCTTGCGGCTCATCTCTCGGCTTGCGGCGTCATGCCGGGAGATCGGGTGGCTGTTCTTTTGGAGCGCGATGCATCGAGCATCGTCGCGTTGCTGTCCATTCTCAGCGTAGGAGCCGTCTATGTGCCGATCGATTCCGATCAGCCCGACGGGCGCTTGGCTGCTGTTCTGAAAGATGCAGGCGTTCGCGCGATCATCGTCGATGAGGTGAACGGGACTCGTTTCGGCAGAACGGGCATCGTCGTGCCGTTGACGATCCATATCGATCGGGAGTGCGAGGCGATACGAAAGCGCAAAGCACGGGTGGTGCGGACCGCCGATCCGTTGAGCCCCGCTTACGTGATATACACGTCGGGTTCCACAGGCGTACCCAAGGGTGTCGTCGTTTCGCACGGAGCGCTTGCGCACCACTGCCGTGTGGTGATCGAGCGTTACGGGTTGACCAGCGAAGACCGCATTCTGCAGTTCTCCGCGCACAGCGTTGATCCCTCTCTGGAGCAGAGTCTTTCCGCGCTGGTTTGCGGTGCTGCAATCGTGATGCGAGGGCGCGAAATCTGGACCCCTGAGCAGCTTCTCAGCGTATTCGAATGCGACGGCGTTACTGTCGCGGATCTGCCTCCCGCCTATCTCGGAGAGGTGCTGACGTCATGGAGCATGTCCGGGCAGGCGCCCAAAAATGTGCCGCGCTTGCTGATCTGCGGTGGCGAAGCGCTGAAGCCGGACGTCGTTCGCCTCTGGCGTTCGGGTCCGCTTTCGCACTCGCGACTGATCAACGCATACGGGCCCACAGAAGCGACCATTACGGCGACGACGCACGAAGTCGAGCGCGACTATGACGGCTTGGTGCCGATCGGACGGCCGCTGCCCGGTACGGAGATCTATGTTCTGGATGCCGGAGGCCAGCCGGTGCCGGAGGGCGTTGCCGGGGAACTCTACATTGGCGGGCCGCGACTCGCGTTGGGTTACCACGGCAGGGAGGACCTAACGGGGGAACGGTTTATTTCCAATCCGTTCGGGACAGGCCGGCTCTATCGCACGGGTGACCGCGCGGCGTTTATTTCCGGGACGGACGGGCAGCTGGCATTTCTGGGACGTGTTGATCAGCAGGTGAAAATCCGAGGATTTCGGGTCGAGCTCGGCGAGGTTGAGGTGGCGCTTGAGGCGATTGGTGCGCGGACGGCCGTGGTTGTTCCGGCTGCCGGCCGTCTTGCTGCGTTCGTTGTTGCTGACGACAACAGCTTCGACGCGGAGCGCGTAGTAGGTGAACTTGCTCAGCGATTGCCGAGCTACATGTGTCCTGCGTCCTACATGCGTCTGGATGCGTTGCCCGTGACGGCTGCGGGGAAAGTGGATCGCGCGGCGTTGCTGGCTCTGGCGATGGCGGCTCGGCCGGAAGGGGGCAACGCGGACATCCTTCCCTTGAGCGAGACGGAAGAGTGGGTCGCAGATCTATGGCGCGACGTGTTCGGTGCGGAGGCAGACTATCTTGTTCTGTCGCGTGACAGCGACTTCTTTGCATGTGGCGGACATTCGCTACTGGCGGTGCGTCTTCTGTCCGCTTTCGACCGGAATTTCGGTCTCAAGCTGACTATGGGCGCCTTAATTGGCGCGCCGACCCTTGCAGCTCAGGCGCGGCTGCTCGTTGACCAAACATCGAATGGGCCCGCATTCGGCGAGCCCGCGTTGATCTTGCTGCGTGAGGGAGAAGGCACGCCGCTGTTCCTGATGCATCCGGTGGGAGGGGACGTGTCGTGCTATCTCCCGTTGGTGCGGAGATTTGAGGCGAACGGCCCGATCTATGCAATTCAGGCTGCAGAGGGGACTCTTTCAGACGCTTTGATCGGCGCTTCCGACTTGCCGGAGCGGGCTGCGGCGGCTCTCAAGGCGGTTCGAGCCGTGCAGCCGATGGGGCCCTACCGGCTTGGCGGCTGGTCTTTTGGCGGTCTCCTTGCCTATGAGCTGGCGCGCCAGCTCCTTGCAGCGGGAGAGCAGGTCTCGCACTTGGCGCTCATCGATTGTTACGCGCCGCATCTGCTCGCGGATATCGAGGAGACGGGTGGAGACGGGGCAGACGTTCTCGGGGCCTTTGCCCGCGATCTGATCGGGGACACAGGTGCGCAAAGCCTTTGTTGCCGCGACGGCGGGGACCTGCGCGCTGTGGCTGATCTCTATCGTGTTCCAGAACTCTCGGCCAATCTGCACGGTGTCGACGAGGCTGTGCTTCGTAGCCGCTTTGCCACCTTCCGCGCCAACATGCTCATGGCCCACGCCTATCGTCCCGAAGCCTGCCAAGCGACCGCGCGCCTCTACATTGCGGCTTACGGTCATCCGGACCGCTCGCGCGGATGGGAAGCGCTCGCTCGGGGCGGCCTAGAGATCGAGGATCTGCCAGGGGATCACTACACGGTGCTCGCCGATCCGACCGTCGCCCATTTGGCCGAAGCCTTGGCGCGCGATCTTGGCTGGCGCTGCTGAGGTCGGTGCGCTATTGCGGTTTCATCACGAGATGAAGACGGACGAGACATGGCCAAGGCAAAGCGCGTGACGATCTACGGCATTCCGAATTGCGATACGATGAAGAAGGCGCGCGCCTGGCTCGCTGACCATAGCGTCGACTATAGCTTTCATGACTACAAGGCGGCTGGAATCGACAAGACACGTCTCGAAGGCTGGTGCCGCGACGTTGGGTGGGAAACGCTGCTCAATCGCGCGGGGACCACGTTTCGCAAGCTCTCGGACAAAGACAAGCAGGGCCTGGATGAGAAGAAGGCGGTGGCTTTGATGTTGGAGCAGCCTTCGCTCATCAAGCGGCCAGTGCTTGAATTCGGAGCAAAAAAGCCCCTGGTCGGCTTCAAGCCTGACCTCTACGCGGCAGCACTGAAAGTCTGATTGGCCGTTTAGAGAAACAGGGGCAGCATGCAGCACGGGAAACCTTCAGGCGTTCCGGACACTCTTGATGAGCGTGTCTCCGGCTATTCCTGGACCTTGCAGACCATCGGGCGCTCAGACGCTTCCGTGTTCCGGCTCGAGGCTGCAGGGCAGCCGACGTTTTTCGTCAAGACGGAACGCGTATCATTTTTTTCTGAACTGCCGGGGGAGGTGGCGCGGTTGCGCTGGCTCGCAGATCAAAAGATGGCTTGCCCGAGCATTCTAGCCGAAACGCGACACGGCGAGCATGATTGGCTGCTGATGAGCGCGGTCCCTGGTCATGATCTCGCGTCCCCTCTCCACCTCGATGCGCGACGGACCATCGAGATCGCGGCCGACGCGCTACGCGTGCTCCATGGGCGCGATATCGAGACCTGCCCCTTCGACCAGCGGCTCGATGTGAAGATCGCTTGCGCGCGTCAACGCGCTGAAGCTGGGCTCGTAGATACCGATGACTTCGACGAGGAACGTCTGGGTCGTCCGGTGTCCGAGTTGGTCGAGGAGCTATTCGCACGGCGTCCCAAAGACGAGGACCTTGTGGTCGCTCATGGTGATGCCTGCCTTCCAAACCTGCTTGCCGAAAATGGCAGCTTCACTGGCTTTATTGATTGCGGCCGTCTTGGCGTCGCCGATCGGCATCAGGACCTGGCACTGGCCAGCTGGAGCGTGCAGTACAACCTGGGTGAACAATGGGTCGCGCCGTTCTTGAAGCGCTACGGAGGCGACCACGATCCCGAGCGGCTCGCTTTCTATCGGTTTCTCGACGAATTTTTTTGATGCGTGTTTGAGCGGAGAGTACCGCTCTAGCCCCAAACGCAAAAGACGGGACAGGTGTGCGGGGCCTGTCCCGTCCATTGACGGCTCATCTCCAGACGTGATCTCTTGATGAGTTCGTGATGTGCGGCTCGATTGCCAACGCGGGGACATAAGCATTCGGTCCGCACTTACGGGAAAACGGAAATTCCGGAGACTTATTCCGGCCCGAGCAACAAGAATTCCAAGAAATGTCGTCCTGCTTAAATAATCCCTTTTTCTAGAATGGGTTGAGCTTTGTCTTTGTCGAGTTCCTGCCGTCCCAGCCAGGCCCCGGTCACTGCCCAGAGGACCGCGATCCCCGTACCAATGAGCATGGCGACAGCGGGGTGCTCGGCGAGGACGTCGAGCGCTCGCTTTACCCAACCGCCGACTGCATCGCCCCCTCGGTAGACGACCGTATCGATGAAGTTCTTGGCTTTGTATTTTTCTTCGGGATCGAGGACCGTGTAGAGCATCTCGCGGCCCGGCCGGACGAGGGCGTATTCGCCGACGCGGCGCGCCACCATGATCACGGCCAGGACGGCGAAGACCGGCGCAAAGGCGAGCCAGAGAAAGCCGACGGCCATGATGAGTGGTACTGTCACGAGCAGAACGCCGATGCCGAAGCGGTCGGCAATGCGGCCGGTTAGAAAAATCTGGATGAGGATGGTGAGCGACTGGACCACGGTGTCGATGATCCCGAACACTTGGGTTTGGCGTGTCTTGTCCGGGAAGGTTTCCGCGACGAGTCTCGCCTGCTCAAAGTAGAGAAATGTGCTGACGACCGCGAGCAAAACAACAAATAGGGCAATGACGGCGAGATAACCCGACGAAACTACTGCCGTGGCGCCGGCGAATATATTGCCGCCAAGCGGCTTCTCCCGGACATCGATCCTTTCGTCGGTGGCGGGGTTGCGGTCGCGCCAGCGATGAAGCCAGACGGCGGCGAACGCGCTCAAAACCAGAAGGACCGCCGACAGCAACAGCAGTCCCGCGTGGCCCATGGGGCCGACCAGAATTGTGCCGAGGATAGGACCCGTCAGGCCGCCCAAGCTTGCTCCGCCCGCGATGATAGCGAAGAGCCGCTTTGCTTCCGACGTGGAGAGCACGTCGGCCAATACGCTCCAGGCGAGCGAGATGGCGAGCAAATTGAACACAGACAGCCAGACGTAAAAGGTTCGTGCGGTCCAGACGTCGTCGGGATTGCGCACGAATCCGAGCGCAAACGCCACGAGGTTCAGCGCGAAGAAGGCGTAGGTCCACGGTAGAATACGGCGGCGCTGGGCTTTGGTTGCTATCCATCCGAAGATCGGCAATGCGATGAGCGTTGCGATGAAGGTTGCCGTAAAGAGCCACTGCAGGTTTTCGACGCCTCCTGCGATGCCCATGGTCTCCCGTACCGGCCGCAGCATGAAGTAGCCTGTGAACAGCAGGAAAAACATGGCTGCACCGGCGAAGATGACCGGCGCATCTTTTCGCTCGATATTGATGAGGCGATCGAGCTTTTCGCGCGCAGGGCGCGTGGCGGGTTCAATCATGCGGTCACGCCAAAAGCGAAATGAGTGACGCGCGCTGCTCATCTGTCAGGTTAGGACCAAGGCCGGCTTTCAAGTTGTCGGCCTGGCGATGCGGTTTTCCGGTGGCGGGGATGACGACGGTCACCGCTGGATCGCTCAAGGCGAATTTCAGAAACGCTTGCGCCCATGAGGTGATGCCCGCCTCGGCCGCCCAGGGCGGCAGCGCCTTTTCCTTCACCTGTGCGAACAGCTTTCCATCCTCAAAGGCGCGATTGATCATCACGGCGACGCCGAGATCTTTGGCTAACGGGAAAACGCGTTTTTCGGCTCCGCGCGTGACGACCGAATAGTTGATTTGAAGGAAGTCCGGCTTCTCCGCTTGTACGACGTCAGCCAGCTCGTCCTGCGCGTGTTCGAGATAATGCGTCACACCCACGTAGCGCGTCTTGCCTTCCGCCTTCAGCTCGCGCGCGACCGCGAGCTGGGTCTTCAGGTCTCCGAGATTGTGGACCTGGAGCAGCTCGACTTTGTCGGTTTTCAATCGGGCAAGCGTGGATTTGAATTGAGCGAGACCAGCTTCGCGACCTCGAATGCCTGATAGCTTTGTTGCAATCCATGCCTCGGGGCGGAGGTTTTGTTCGGCCAGCAGGATGCCGAGCACGTCCTCGGCGTTTCTGTACGTCGGTGCCGTGTCGATGACCGTACCGCCGCCTGCGAAAAATACCTTCACGACCTCCTGCAGGGCTTCATACTCCGGGGTGTTCTCGCCAACCTCGAAGCTTCCCGACGTTCCCATGCCGATCACGGGGAGCTTCTCGCCTGTGGACGGAATGGCCCGGGTCGCAAGCGCCCTTGTGCCAGGGGACGTGGCTTCAGCGCGACCTCTGTCGAATGGCGCCAAGGTGAGCATGGCTGCGGCGGCGGAGGTTGAACTCAGGAAGCTGCGGCGCGACTGCATGGGCGGCTCTCCTTAGTCGGCTCAACTTAGATTTGGGCGCTGGACGCCGATAGCTGCCGGTGTGGGAGCCCTTTCTTAAGCCAGCCTTAAAAAATGGAGGCCCCCCAGCGGGGGGACTGGGGGGCCGACCGTGCGGGGAGCACCGCTGAGCGTGGGTGGGGGGAACCCGCAGCGGTGCTCGGTCACACCGGAGAGCGGGGGTAGCAACTCCGGTGGATCTGGGAACCAACAGCGGGGAGGGCGCTTTTGTTCCCGTAGGCAGACCATGAAACTTTTGGAAAAGGCGCGCTGTCCCGTAGGGAACAGGGAAGGCGGGCAGCTGACAGCTGGGCAGCGGATGAGAGATACCGCTGCTGCCTTCTGCCCGTTCCCCGCAGCCTGTTTTAGTCGAGATCGGCGATCTCGGCGGCAGAACCGCCGCGCATGCGCTGGGCCAGAGTTGCCTCGATGAAGGGATCGAGATCGCCATCGAGTACCGTGTCCGGACTCGAACTCTGGGTTCCAGTGCGCAGATCTTTGACGAGCTGATAGGGCTGAAGGACATAGGAGCGGATCTGGTGTCCCCAGCCAATGTCAGTCTTTGCGGCCTGCTCGGCGGTCGCTTTCTGCTCGCGTCGTTTTAACTCCAGCTCGTAGAGGCGCGCCTTCAGGCGTTTGAAGGCGATGTCCTTGTTCTGGTGCTGGGAGCGCTGCTCCTGGGCGAAGATCACGATACCCGTGGGCTTATGCACGAGGCGCACAGCAGATTCGGTGCGGTTCACGTGCTGGCCACCGGCGCCGCTCGATCGCGCGAAGCTCACGTCGACATCGGCCGGATTGATGTCGATCTCGATGGAGTCGTCGATCACCGGATAGACGGTGACGGATGCGAAACTCGTGTGGCGGCGTGCGTTGGAGTCGAACGGCGAGATGCGCACGAGGCGGTGCACGCCGGCTTCCGTTTTCAACCAGCCGTAGGCGTTCTCGCCCTCGATCTCGAGCGTCGCGGATTTGAGGCCGGCTTCTTCGCCTGGGCTCTCATCAATCAGCTTCACCTTGAAGCCGCGGCGCTCGGCCCACCGCATGTACATGCGGGTGAGCATTGAGGCCCAGTCCTGGCTTTCCGTGCCTCCGGCGCCAGCATGAATTTCGATATACGTGTCCATGCCGTCGGCTTCACCCGACAGCATCGCTTCAATGCTCTTGCGCTGGACTTCTTCGTCGAGGCGCCGAAGCGCTCCTTCACCCTCGCTGACAGTCGCCTCGTCGTCCTCGGCTTCGCCGAGTTCGATCAAAGTCAGGTTGTCTTCGAACTCGCGCTCGATACGACGGAAGTCGGTCAGGGAGTGTTCGAGCTGCTGGCGCTGGCGCATGACTTTCTGCGCCTGTGCGGGGTCGTTCCAGAGCGCGGGATCTTCCGCGCGCCGGTTGAGGTCGGCTAGGCGAGCCTCAGCTTGTTCCGGGTCAAAGAGACCTCCTCAAGAGGACCAATGCCTCTTCAATCGAAGTCACGACCTTTTGCGCTTCAGCGCGCATAGCTGCCTCCCAGGGACGGTGATAGTCGGGAATGTTGCGGCTGACATATAGAGACCGCTGCTGTGTCTGTAAACGCGACGACAGGATGCAGCGCGACAGCCGGTGTTTGCTAATTACTTAGTTGTACGGGAAAAATTCTCACCACATTCCACCGGGACGTGCCCCACCATTGCCAGGCGACGCAGACGGGCCGGGCTGCCATCCGCCGCCCGATGAACTGTCCGCTGCGCTTTGGGCATAGGGATCCGAGAAGCCGATGACGGAGTAGGCATCATCCGGTTCCTCGTTGGGCTTGAATGCTTCGACGATTGCGTTCGGATCGTCAGGCGATGCGCGAAGGCCCGTCTTCAGGCTCACGCGCACGAGCTTGATGCCGGGCGGAATGCGGAACGGGATGGCGGGCTGATCGGCGAGCGCGGATTTGATGAAGTTGCCGAAGATGGGGGCGGCAACCTGGCCACCCGTATTGCCTTTACCCATCGGACGCGGCGAGTCATAGCCGACGAACACGCCGACGACGAGGTCCGGCGTGTAGCCGACGAACCAAGCGTCCTTTTCTTCGTTCGTCGTACCCGTCTTGCCGGCGAGCGGGCGGTTCAGCGCCTTGAGAGACGTTGCCGTGCCGCGCTGGATGACACCCTCCATAATGGACGTCATCTGGTAGGCGGTATGAGAATCGATGATCTGCCGGCGATCGTCCGGCACGTCGGGCTCGGGCTGGTTGGCCCACTGCTCGGCAGTACAATCCACACATTGGCGTGCATCGTGGCGCCAGACCGATTTGCCCCAGCGATCCTGGATACGATCGATCAGTGTCGGGCGAACCGTCATGCCGCCGTTGGCGATCATGCAATACGCGGTCGCAATTCTGAGAAGCGTCGTTTCACCGGCGCCCAGCGACATCGACAGCACCGGAAGGAGGTCATCGTAGATGCCGAAGCGCTTGGCGTATTCTGTGATGATCGGCATGCCCATGTCCTGGGCGAGGCGGACCGTCATCTGATTTCGTGACTTCTCGACGCCCACGCGCAGCGTCGTCGGACCGTGGGACTGATCCTTTTCGTAGTTGTTCGGCTTCCAGATGTCCTGGCCAGGGCCCTGTTCGATCTCAATCGGTGCGTCGAGTACGATCGAGGTCGGCTTGTAGCCGTTATCCAGGGCGGCGGCGTAAACGAACGGCTTGAACGAGGAGCCGGGCTGCCGCTTTGCCTGCAGCGCGCGGTCGAACTGGCTCATCGCGAAGGAGAAGCCCCCGACGACCGCCAGGACGCGGCCGGTATGAGGGTCCATTGCGATCAACCCGCCGCTGACCTCCGGGATCTGCATCAGCGACCAAGCGCCAGCCAAATTCTTGTCATCCTTCGGCGCGACGTAGATCACGTTACCTGCCGCTAGAATGTCGGCGATGGCCGTTGGCGTCGTGCGCTTGCCCGGCACCTTGGCCCACTTCACTTCGTCAAGCGTAAGTTCGACCGCGAGACGTTCGTCGGTCAGCGAGCCATCCTGTTTGCGCGAGGGTTTCAGGCCGACGACGGCTTTTGTCTTCTCCATCGAGAGGACGACGCCGAGGCGCCAAGGTGCGATGTCAGACGGGCTGTCGATCGCGCCCAGAGGCACGCCCCAGTCTCCGGAAATATCGATCTTCGCCACCGGACCGCGCCAGCCCTGCTTGCGGTCATAACCGATGAGGCCATCGATCAGCGCCTTGCGTCCAATCTGCTGGAGGCGCGGGTCGAGCGTAGTGCGGACGGACAGGCCGCCGGCATACAGCTTCGCCTCGCCGTAAGCTGACATCAGTGAGCGACGGACTTCCTCGGCGAAGTATTCCGCAGCGAAGATGTGCGCGCCGCCCGGGCGAATGTTGACCGCGAGCGGCTTGGCCTTTGCCTCGGTCTCTTCCTCTTCCGTGATGTAGCCGTTCTCGGCCATCTGGCCGATGATCCAGTTCCGGCGTTCCGTCGCGCGCTGCTTTTGGCGGAAGGGGTGATAGTTGTTGGGTGCCTTCGGTAGGGCGGCGAGATAGGCCACCTCTTCGACCGTCAGGTCTTTGAGCTCTTTGTTGAAGTAGGCAAGGCCAGCTGCGGCGACGCCATAGGCGCCGATGCCGAGATAGATCTCGTTCAGGTAGAGCTCGAGGATCTTATCCTTCGAATAGGCCCGCTCAATGCGGATGGCGAGGATCGCTTCCTTGATCTTGCGGTCCATCGTGCGGTCACTCGTCAGCAGGAAGTTCTTCGCGACCTGCTGAGTGATGGTCGAAGCACCTTCGGTGCGCCGGTCGCCACCCTGGATCTTAGTTTCGATCATCTTGAAGACGGCGCGGGCGATGCCCTGGAGGTCGAGGCCGCCATGCTCGTAAAAGCGCCGGTCCTCGGCCGAGAGGAATGCCGCAACGACACGCTTCGGAATGGTGTTGATCGGCACGAAGATGCGCCGCTCGCGCGCGTACTCCGCAATCAGTGAGCCGTCGTGCGCGTGGATACGCGTCATGACGGGCGGCTCGTAGCGAGCGAGGCTTTCGTAGTCGGGGAGATCCTGCGAGGCCTGCCACAGCACGTAGCCGGCCCCCGCCGAACCGACCAGGAAGAGAACGACGAACGCACCGAAGCTCCATCCCAGAAAACTCAGGAGGAAGCTTTTGCGCCGACGGGACTTTCTCCGCGGCTCGCGCTGGGGTGGTGGCAGGGTAGGGGTCCGCATTCCGCCTTGGTCCGATCGACGGCTCAAAATTTCGGGTTACCAAAAGATACCGGGCGCCCTGCTATTGCACTGCAGCAACCCATGGATCAAGGCCAAACAATACCACGGATTGTGGCATCACGTCGTCCTTAACGCCCTGCTTTCCTAAACTGTTCTTAGCGCAGGCGTCTCCGAGACGCCGTGCCACGGCGCAATATGACCCGGTGCGTAACGGACACTACGGTCGTGGCGAGCCAGCGGTCCGCCGTTTGGCGAAGTAGGTATCTATCGCTGCTGTAATCGACGCGGCAATCTGCTTGTGCCACGCGGGTGAATTCAAAAGCTTTTCGTCCTCGGGATTACTCAAGTAGCCCAACTCAATCAGCACCGATGGCGCGTGCGTCTGCTTCAGGACCTTGAAGGCCGCCGCGCGTTGGGGTGCGCGCGAAAGGGTGGTGGCGCTCTTGAGCTTGCGGACCAGGACGTTCGAGAAGTCGGAGGAGAAGTTGGCGGTTTCTCGCTTCATGAGGTCGAACAGAATGCTTTTTACCTCATCGTCCCCTTGTCCGTCGGCGGCATTGAGGCCAGCCAGGAGGTCGGAGGCGTTCTCTTTCTCGGCCATGCGCCGTGCCTGCTCGTCGGAGGCGCGTTCCGAGAGGGTATAAATGGTTGCGCCGCGGATCGTTTGGGCGACGTTCTGCTCGGCGAGCGAGTCTGCGTGGAGCGAAATGAAAAGGTCGACTCCGTGCGTCATGGACAAATTAAGTCTTTGATCAAGAGATATAAATACGTCTGAGGCCCGCGTCATGCGAACATCGTATCGCCCGGCCGCCGCGAGTTGGCGGCCGAGCTCCTTGGCAACAGCTAGCACCACGTCCTTCTCAAACAGGTTCGATGTGCTGATTGCGCCGGCGTCGATGCCGCCATGGCCGGGATCAATCATGATCACGGGCTTGCCCGATTGCTTCGGGGCGTTCGTTGGCGGCTCCACGGGCGGCGGCGCTTTCGGTGCGTTCTCTGCGGCCGCCTTACCACTTCCGGTGCCTAACCCGAAACTTGCCGGGTCGGTCGTCACGATATCGAACGAGAAGACGATGCTCTCGCCCTGGGGAGCGGCCGTCATGGCGGCTCGCTCAATTCTCACAGGGCCGGTTGTGTCGAGGACGACGCGTCCCTTGCCCTCGGCAAAGAGACCATAGCGGAAAGTACGCACAAGGCCGCGCCCGTCCTGCCCTGTACCATCCGGCAGTCGGAACTGCACGTCCGGCAGGTCGACTATGACCCGGTAGGGATTGGCGAGGGTGTAGATTTCGGCCGTGACGCCAGCAGATAGCTCCAGTTGGAAGGAGGTCCGGTACTGGTCGCCAGCAAGGGTAGCCGCGGTGGCGGAGGCAAGGGGTTCGGCCAGGGCCGGAGCACAAATCCAGGCCTGCAATAGCATCGCGAATGCGGCCGAAATCGTCCGCAGGCCGATAGATCCGGTCCTGGTTCTCATCTCCGGCTGCAGGCGCGTTCCCTATCGCGTTTGCGAGCAAATTATCACGTAGGCGCTACAAGTTAGGTCATATTCGGAGGATTTTCGCAAGAGCGGGGCGGATAATGGGGCTTGCGTCCTTCTTTCCCCTGAAACGGACTTGCCACACCCTCCGCGAACCCGTACAAAATTAACCTGCATCGTGTTGAGTACGTCCACTTCACGCGAGAGTTCAGTCGGCTGTTGGATGCTCGGTCCGGTATAGGATCCGTTTTGCCACCAACCCGCGATCGCAAGTCCCGGAAGCGGACGATGCGCACGGCCCGATGGCAGTTCGGCGCGTGCTTCGTGATCGGCAGCGTTTGCGCTTGGATCGCCCCAGTGGCGGTTTCCTAGACGAATGATGCGCCGAAGCGCGTCGGCTCCGACGCCTCGATCCGAGAGCGGTCTCGGCTACGATGCAGCTCGTTTGTCAGGTGCCAACGAAAGGGGTGCCACGAACGGGCGGGACAGGTGCTTTTTCCGAACGCGCGGGCCTTGCCCGACGACGGTCGGCGCTGTCCTCCAGTGAAAACTCGGCCTGTCTTGGGCGTTGATGCAGCAATTTTGCCGCAAGCGCGTCAAAGACTGTCAGCCGCCCATCCCTTTCCTGATGCAGGTCCCAAATCCGGACACGCTCAGGCTCTGTCGCCTAAGGACGCATGCAAATCG
This sequence comes from Hyphomicrobium sp., assembly GCF_036262015.1. Classification (GTDB taxonomy): domain Bacteria; phylum Pseudomonadota; class Alphaproteobacteria; order Rhizobiales; family Hyphomicrobiaceae; genus Hyphomicrobium_C. The sequence goes on from NZ_DATAJR010000008.1 coordinate 637,673, forward strand.
ACCGCGCATTCCATTCAACAGCCTCGGGGCCCGCAGCGGCTTCTGGCGGAGCGTTTCCGGTTCGTCCGGCCGCGCTCGGGATGTGCACCCGTACTTTCACCCCAACTTCCTTCAATCAAAACACAACAATGGCGCGCGCCACGACACGGCAGCATGACGCCTCCGGCCTCCAAGCCGGTTCCGGTGGTTCAGCCCGCCGGCGCGCAAAGGATAAAAAAACATGGCACCTAACAAGATGCTTATCGATGCCACCCACCCAGAGGAGACTCGGGTGGTGGTACTTCGCAACGGACGTGTAGAGGAATTCGACTACGAGAGCGCTGCCCGCAAACTGCTTCGCGGGAACATCTATCTGGCCAAGGTCACCCGGGTCGAACCGTCGCTTCAGGCGGCTTTCGTCGACTACGGCGGAAACCGCCACGGCTTTCTCGCCTTCAACGAAATCCACCCTGATTACTATCAGATCCCGATGGCGGACCGGCAGGCGCTCATCGAAGAAGAGGCACTTGCCGAGGCCGAGGAAGAGGCTGCAGCAGACGCGCGGGCCGAGCGGCTTGCGCGCCGGCGTCAGCCGCATGCTTCGAGCTCTGCGCCTGAAGCTGCGGGCGAAGAGAATTCGCCGGCTGACGATGATCATCACGAGGACCATCCCGCCGATGATGGTGCAGACGACGGGGCCAGCGACGACCACGCCGACGATGACAACGACAACACGTCGTATGTGATCGCGGAAGCCAGCACGCGCGATGACGTGCTGGTCGAAGACATCGCCGAGCCGGAAAGTGCCGGCGGCTTCGAAGGAGGTGAACCCGCCTCCGACGAAGGCGAGGCGTCCGAAGACACTGCTGCCGACGCTCCTGCGCCCGAAGCGGCTGCCGAGGCTGCACCGGAGGGCGCTTCAGGCGCCGACAACGGTGAGGGTGGGGGAGTTCAAGTTGTTGCCAGTGCGACGTCCGAATCGGACTCCGTCGAAAACGTCGGATCGGAAGATGCGCTTGAGGAATTGCCCTCGCGTCCGCGCCGCCGTCCGCGCAGCTACAAGATCCAGGAAGTCATCAAGCGGCGCCAGGTCATTCTGGTGCAGGTCGTCAAGGAAGAGCGCGGCAACAAGGGCGCGGCTCTCACGACTTACCTCTCGCTTGCAGGCCGCTATACGGTCCTGATGCCAAACACGGCGCGGGGCGGCGGCATCTCGCGCAAGATCACCAATCCGCAGGACCGCAAACGCCTCAAGGCCATCGCTCAGGAACTCGAGGTTCCGGAGGGCATGGGGCTGATCATCCGCACGGCCGGCGCCGCGCGCACCAAGCAGGAGATCAAGCGCGACTTCGAATACCTACTTCGCCTGTGGGAGAGTGTGCGCGATCTCACGCTCGAGTCCACGGCACCGAGCCTCGTCTACGAGGAAGGCAACCTCATCAAGCGCTCCATCCGCGACCTTTACAACAAGGACGTGGAAGAGATCGTCGTCGCGGGCGAACATGCACACAAGGATGCCAAGGACTTCATGCGCATGCTCATGCCGAGCCATGCGAAGAACGTTCTCATGCATCAGGATCCGGAGCCGCTGTTCACCAAGTACGGCATCGAGCGGCAGCTCAATGCGATGTTCAATCCGTACGTAACCTTGAAGTCCGGCGGCTATCTGGTCATCAACCAGACCGAGGCTCTGGTCGCGATCGACGTGAACTCCGGCAAGTCCACGCGCGAGTTTTCGATCGAAGAGACAGCGCTCAACACCAATCTCGAGGCTGCCGACGAGATCGCGCGCCAGCTCAAGCTGCGCGACCTCGCGGGCCTCATCGTCATCGACTTCATCGATATGGAGGAGAAGCGCAACAACCGCGCCGTCGAGCGCCGGTTGAAGGACGCGCTTCGCTTCGATCGCGCGCGCATTCAACTCGGGCGGATCAGCCACTTCGGCCTCATGGAGATGAGCCGTCAGCGTCTGCGTTCGGGCGTGCTCGAGGGGTCGACGTCGCAGTGCCCGCATTGCCAGGGCACCGGCATCATCCGCTCTACGGAAAGCGTCGCGCTCGCAGTGCTGCGGGCGCTGGAAGATGCGCTCATGGCCGGAGCACGGACTTCACTCGTCGCAACGACGACGTCGAGCGTCGCGCTCTACATCCTCAACAACAAGCGCCACTTCATCAACGAGATCGAAGCCCGCGAAGGCGTGTTCATCACCGTTCAGGCGAGTGACAAGCTGCAGGGTGCGAACTTCTTGATCGAAAAGGGACATGCGGCACCTGTGGCCGCACGCCGCCCGGATCGCGCCGCGGTCAACATGGATTGGGGCTTCGCAGATGAAAATGCCGAAGCCGATGCGGACGAGGCGGACGCCGACGCCGAAACGGTAGAGACCGGCGGCGACCATCAGCGTGGCGAGGCTCGCGGCGATGGCCGTGGGCGTGAAGAGAGTGGCCGCGAAGGCGGGAGCCGCCGTCGGCGGCGCCGTCGCGGGCGTCGGGGTGGTGAAGGCCGCGGCGAGGCTCGGACGGACAGTGGCCGTCGCGTTGACGAAGACGGCCAGACTTTCGATGACAGCGGCAACGACGCAGACATCGACTTGGACGAGCCAATCGAAGCCGGTGCAGGCGATCACATCACTGATGTCGACGGCGGCGATGAGGACACTGGTCCGCGTGAAGCTCGAGAGCAGGGCTCTGGGGATCGCGAGCGCTCCGAAGAAGGGAACGGTGGTCGCCGCAGGCGCCGCGGCCGTCGCGGTGGACGCCGTGGCCGGGACCGTGCGCGCCAGCACGAGGGCGCCGAGCACGAGGATGCCGCTCAACACGCTTCGGACATCGGCGAGGGCGCGCCGGAGCTCCTCAATGGCGAACTGGAAGGCAACTCGGCCGAGGCGGCGGGTCCTCCCGCTCAGTCCCAGCCGCGCGAACCCCGCCGGAAGCCAGAGCGGCAGAACGACCGGCAGCCATCGCGGTCGCAAGGGGCCGAGACCGGCGAGCAGCCGGAAGCTTCGGAACCTGCGCGGACCGCTTCGACGGAACGCCAAGCTCCGGCTCGTACGGCAGAGCGTGAAGATGCGGCCCCGGCTGCTCCTCCGGCTGCTGAAGACAACGCGGTTCTTGCGCGTGTTCGGGCTCGTCAGGCGGCCGCCGCCGAACCCAAATTAGAGCGCGTTGTCGTTGCTCCGGATCAGGCAAGCAGCCAAGAGCCGGCCGAAGATGCGCCGAAACGCGGGGGCTGGTGGCAGCGCCGTCTCGGCGGTTGACTGCAAGGGCTTCTGAAATTCAGGCTTGAGGTCTGAAATCAAACGGGTCGGGCGCATTCGCCCGGCCCGTTTTCGCTTTCGCGTCCAACCGATTGGCGGCGCGACAATTTTTCCCGTCAGTCCCCTGCATTGCTTGAGATTGCTGGCTTTTGCGGACAAATGGCGCGGCCAGGCCCGGTCGGTACGCGGATCACCGACACATTTTGACCATCCCCGGCGTGTCAGTGCCGCCCGTCATGTCGAGTAGTTGGGGAGCTGCGACGCAAGGGTTCAGACTGACAAACTGAATGTCGCGACGATCTTCGCGTGGCGAGGTTGGATGATCTTTGCAGTTTCATTCAATCGCCAGGGGCATGACTTGGGAAATTCCGGATTTTGAGCCGCATTGGCTCTGCTCTACTTGGGAAAGCTCCGGAATTTAAGTAAAGCATGAGAGGAGCTCATTATGAGCAAGGGGATTTTTGCTGCTGTTCTTGGTGCGGGTTTGGTCGGGTGCTTCGTTGCCCCTGCCGAAGCGCGGGTCGATAGCGGCCCTGTCAGTTCGCTCTATGAGGCTGACAGCCGGGCTGCGGTTGCCAAGGCGCAGCGCGCGAAGAAGCAGGTTTCGGCTCGTCGCTCGACGAAGAGCGCAAAATACAGCGGCCAAGTTCGCCGCAAACCGGCTGCCGGTCGTGCTGCCCGTCTTCAGGGGCGCGCTGTGACCGCGAGCCATTCGGGCGGTGGCGCCAGCGCTTCGCGCGGCTGCTTGCAGGCTTCGGCTCGCGCGCTGCTCGATCGGATTGAGGCACAGTTCGGCGCGGTCAAGGTCATCTCGACCTGCCGTCCGGGTGCTCGCATCGCCGGCAGCGGCAAGCCTTCGAAGCACGGCTTCGGCCTTGCCGTCGATTTCGACGCGGGCGGCCGGAAGGCGGCGATCGTCAACTGGCTGCGCGCCAACCATCACTCCGGCGGCACCATGACCTACGCCCGTATGAGCCACATCCACGTCGACATTGGACCGCGTTTCGTGTCGCTCGGAGCGGGTGGTGGGCGCCGTCGCGGCTAGGATTAGTCCCGGAACAGGAGCTGGAATGGAAGGGGCGCGATGAGCGCCCCTTTTTTTATCGTTGGGGTTGGAGACGGGGCCAGTTCGCTATTCGTCTGACACCCTCGATCATGTCGGCTTCTGTTCCTGCATACGAAAACCGGACAAACCGGTGGCCGCGTGCTTCGTCAAAATCCAATCCGGGAGTGATGGCCACGCCGATTTCGTTGAGCATCGCCGATGCGAAGCTCAGGGAATCGTCGGTGAACGCGGAGACATCAGCGTAGAGATAGAAGGCGCCGTCGGGTGGTGCGAAGGCCGTGATGCCTGCTTCGGGAAGTGCCTTCAGCAGCAATTCGCGGTTTTTCGCGTACGTCTCCCGGTTGCGTTCGAGCTCGCCGATACCCTCGTACGCGCCTATGGCGGCGATTTGGGACACGGCTGGAGCAGAAATGAATAGGTTCTGTTGCAGGCGTTCGACGACGCGAACCAGTGATGGCGGGACGACCAGCCAGCCGATGCGCCAGCCGGTCATCGAATGGTATTTCGAGAAGCTGTTGACGATGATGGCATCATCGGAAAAGGCAAGGGCCGTGGTCGCGGGCACGCCGTATGTAAGGCCGTGGTAGATCTCGTCGGAGATGAACCAGAGTCCGTTGTCGTTGCAATAGCGGACCAGCTCTGCCAGCCGGACTGGTTCAATCACTGTTCCGGTCGGATTCGCGGGGCTCGCAATGAGCAGCCCGTCGAGCCCCTGGTCCCTGTCCAAGGCGGAGAGAGCGTCCAAGGTTGGCATCCAACGGGTCGCGGGACCCGTTTCGATCAGCGGTGAAACGCAGCCCAACGCGGACAGGATGTGCCGGTAGCACGGGTAGCCAGGCGATGGCAGGGCCACTTTGGCTCCGGTGTCGAACACCGCGAGAAAAGCAAGAAGGAATGCGGCCGACGATCCCGTACAAACAATGACACGGCTGGCATCCACGTCGATGCCATGGTTGTCCCGGTAGCTTTGCGCGATGCGGCCCCGCAGGTCGTCCATACCGAGTGCTGCGGTGTAGCCGAGCGTATGAGCATCGAGAGCCGACCTTACGGCGGATAGCGCGGTGTCCGGAGCGGACGTGCCCGGCTGGCCGACCTCCATATGGATGATTGAACGCCCCTGGGCTTCGAGCGCGGCGGCGGCCCGCATGACGTCCATGACGATGAAGCTTGCGATGTCGCTTCTGCGCGCTGGTGCACGTGCGCGGCGCGGCATGCCATTCGAGCCGGCGTTTTCGTCGTCCTTCATGAACCTTCCTTAAGGTGAAGCGTGCCGCGCGGCCTTTGTTTGGCCGCATTAAAATCAGCCTCTATCGCGGATATTTGTGCGTCGAAAGTCGGCTTATAGGGGCCAGGCGAACGTCTGACCGGCGTGCTTTGCCGGTCTTGCTTTGCCCCCATCTCTATGCCCATCTAGGCCGCATCCGCCCGGTGCCTGCGTCCGATCCAGCGATCCTTTGAACGACACGAAGAGCATGAGCATTTCAACTCGCATATCCGGTTTTCGCTCGTTCGTCCTGTCCTGCTTCGTGGTGACCGTGACGGTGGGCCTGTTGCCCGCTCAGCCGGCTCGCGCCCAGGGTTTGCCGCTCATTCGCGATACCGAGATCGAGCTTCTCCTCAACGATTATTCGCAAAAGATCTTCCGTGCCGCCGGGCTCGGCACCGGCCGCGTGACGGTTCGCATCGTAAACAACGAAGCGTTCAACGCCTTCGTCGTCGATGGTCGCAACGTGTTCATGAACACCGGCACGCTGATGATGGCCAATACGCCTAACGAGGTGATCGGGGTTCTGGCTCATGAGGCGGGCCATATCGCAGGCGGTCACATGGCGGCCCTGCGCTCGCGCATTGCCAAGGATCAGACCCGCGCGCTTCTCATTCAGCTTTTGGGTATCGGCGCCATGATCGGCGGCGCGGTGTCAGGCGGAGATTCCGGCCGCGAGATCGGCAGCGCTGGCCAGGGCGTGATGATGGGCGGCAACGAGCTCATTATGCGCGGTCTCACGGCGGAACGGCGCTCGCAGGAATCCGCGGCGGATCAGGCGGGGCTTTCCTATCTCAATGCCACCCAGCAGTCGGGACGCGGCATGCTGGCGACGTTCGAGCGGTTTGCGGGACAGGAGCTGTTCTCGGACGCGCACCGTGATGCTTTCGCAAGAACGCACCCTGTCGCCACCGATCGTCTGGCCCGGTTGAGGCAGTTGGTCGAGACGAGCCCCTACTTCAACAATACGGACCCACCAGACCTCCAGGCGCGGCACGATATGATGCGTGCCAAGCTATCTGGCTACATGGAGCCGCCGGCAACCGTGTTCAATCGCTACCCGGTGTCCAATACGAGCTTCCCTGCGCGGTATGCGCGGGCGATCGCGTCGTTCCGGCAGGGCGGTGGCGGTCTTGAGCAGGCCATTTCCGGAGCGGACGCGCTTATTCGCGATCAGCCGAACAATCCCTATTTCTGGGAGATCAAGGGCGACTTCCTGCAGAAGGCGGGACGCGCGCAGGAGGCTATTGGACCGTTGCGCAAGGCGCTGCAGCTGCATAAGGGAGATGCGCCTCTTGTCAGCGTACAGCTCGCCCAGGCGCTTCTGCAAACCAAGCAGGCTCAGTACACAAACGAAGCGGTTGATCTCTTGAGGAAGGCCGTTCAGCGCGAACCGGACAATGCGAGCGCCTACAACACACTTGGTCAGGCCTACTACGACAAAGGTCTCATGGCGCAAGCGGAGCTGGCGCGGGCGCAGGGACTTTTCTATTTTGGCGCCGTGAAGCAGGCCCAGGAGTTTGCCAAGCGCGCCCAAAATGGCCTGAAGGCCGGTTCGCCCGACTGGGTGAAGGCCGACGACATTATCAACTTCAAGCCGCAGACCTGACGGCTCACAATTATCTTCAATCTCGCCGGGCATGCATCCCTGCCGGTCCCGGATCTTCTCTATGGAGTTCATATGACCGAATCCGATCGCACCAAGACGAGCCGGCCTTCCGCGCTCAGTATTGCAGCGCTTGTTGCCGCCCCGCTGCTTCTTCTCGCAGGGTTGTGGTTCGTGCTCGGGAGCAACGCACAGGATAGCAATCGCTCCGCAGGTCCCATGGCCTTGATCGGAGCCAACGCCACGCATTTCACACCGGATCAGCGGCAGGCGATCGAAGGCATCATCAAGGACTATCTGGTTCAGAATCCGGAGATCTTCCTCGAGGTGCAGAGCGCGCTCGAAATCAAGATGGCGAAGGATGAAGTCGAGCGCACCAAGGCGCTCGTGGCCGAGCATGCCAAAGAGATCTACCGCGCGCCCAATGCGCCAGTTGCTGGCAATCCCGATGGCGACATCACCGTCGTCGAGTTCTTCGACTACAACTGCGGCTACTGCAAGCGTGGCTTCAGCGAGGTGGCGAAGCTCGTCGAGCAGGACAAGAACGTGCGCGTCGTATTCAAAGAATTCCCGATTCTGCGTGACGAGTCCGAGCAGGCCGCCAAGGTGGCGCTCGCCGCCCGCATGCAGGGCAAGTACTGGGAAGTCCACCGCGATCTGATTCAGAGCAAGGGTCTCGTCAACGAGGCCGTGGCGCTGAAGGTGGCGGAGGCTCACGGGCTCGACATGGCGAAGCTCAAGGCCGACATGGCCTCCCCTGAGGTCAAGGGCGAGTTGGACCGGGTGAAGCAGCTGGCTAGCAAGCTGCAGATCAATGGTACGCCTCACTTCCTCGTCGGCGACAGGGCGATCGGCGGCGCTCCCGAAAACCTTTATGACGTGCTCGAAGGCCATGTCACGGAACTGAGAAAGTCTGGATGCGCCTATTGCTGAGCGAGAGGGGCAGGGCTCTCGGCCCTGCCCCTCCGCGGGTCTCTGTAAGTATCTGATTATACAAGCCTTTTCTCGCCGCCTGGAAGGTGACGGGATCGGATCGATTTTCGTGAGCGCTCCAGTAAGCTTTGGCTTGGCGTCCTTTCGCGGGTGCGGTAAAGCTGCTACGGACCTTTCAAGGCCTTCCCGGCTCCCCGGGAGGGCCTGCTTTCGCGGGCAGGGAGCGCCGGCGAGACGGCGGTCCAGCTCCTGAAATCCTCATCCAGTCCGTGATATGCCCAAACAGGTCTTCGTCCTCAACGGCCCGAACCTCAATCTGCTCGGCACGCGCGAGCCCGAGATCTATGGCCGGGATACGCTGGATGACGTGCGCAAGCGCGCCGAGGCGCGCGCGGCGCAACTGGGACTCGCCATTTCGTTCCGCCAGAGTAACCACGAAGGCGAACTGATCGATTGGATCCAGGAAGCGCGCAGCGAGGCTTCGGGGATCATCCTCAATGCGGGCGCGTTCACTCATACCTCGGTCGGCATCCTCGATGCGCTTCAGGCATCGCAATTGCCTGTGATCGAGGTGCATCTCTCGAATATTTTCCGCCGCGAGAGTTTCCGCCATCATTCGTACGTGTCTCTGGCTGCCAAGGGCGTAATCTGCGGCCTCGGCGTGCAGGGCTACGAGTTTGCACTCGACGCGATGGCGAAGCTGGTGGCGTAACGATGGTCAAAAATAAAAACAAAGACAGCGACAAGAAGCCGACAGGGAAAGGGCTAGCGCGTATGACGGCGAAAGATGAAGCCGAGAAGCCGAGTGGCGAGCAACAACTGATCCGGGAGCTCGCGCAGCTCCTCAATGACACAGGACTTTCCGAGATCGAGATCGAGAAAAGCGGGCTTAAGATCCGTGTGGCTCGTTCGGTGACGGTTGCCGCTTCGGTTCCGGCACATTACGCGCCGCCGCCGCAGGCCGGCGCAGTCGCGCCTGCCGGGCCGGGCGCCGCTCCTGCTCCAATAGCGGCCGGAGCAGACCCTGCGAAGCATCCGGGCGCCGTCAAGTCGCCGATGGTGGGCACGGCGTATCGGTCGCCGGATCCAAAGGCGCCTCCGTTCGTCGAGGTCGGCTCTCGTGTGCAGCAGGGCGATACGCTGCTGATCATCGAAGCCATGAAGACCATGAACCAGATCCCCGCGCCGCGGGCGGGCACTGTCACGGCCGTCATGGTCGAGAACGGTCAGCCCGTGGAATTTGGCGAACCGCTTGTGATCATTGAATAAGGGAGATGGGTCGTAGGCGGTAAGGCAGTCGGCAGTCGTGGTGTCCAATTCCCCACTGCCTCACTGCCTTGCAGCCTACCGCCTCAACAAACGAATGTTCGACAAGGTTCTGATTGCAAACCGAGGCGAGATCGCGCTGCGTATCCAGCGCGCCTGCAAAGAGCTCGGCATCGCCACCGTAGCCGTTCACTCGACCGCCGACGCCGACGCCATGCACGTCAGGCTCGCGGACGAAAGCGTCTGCATCGGCTCGCCGCCGGCCAGCGACAGCTATCTCAACATTCCGCGATTGCTTGCTGCTTGCGAGATCACCGGCGCGGATGCGGTGCATCCCGGCTACGGCTTCCTTTCCGAGAACGCCCGGTTTGCCGAAATCCTGGAAGAGCATTCGATCACGTTCATCGGCCCCACGTCCGAGCACATTCGGATCATGGGTGACAAGATCACCGCCAAGGACACGGCGAAGAAGCTCGGCATACCCGTTGTGCCTGGCTCCGACGGCGAAGTGACCAGCGAAGCGCAGGCGCTGAAGATCGCCAAGGACATGGGCTTCCCGGTGCTGATCAAGGCTACAGCCGGCGGCGGTGGGCGCGGTATGAAGGTCGCCCACAGCGCGGCGGACCTCGGTGTTGCGCTGGCGACGGCCAAGTCTGAGGCCAAAGCCGCGTTTGGCAATGACTCAGTCTACATCGAGAAGTACCTGACCAAGCCGCGCCACATCGAAATCCAGGTGTTCGGCGACGGCAAAGGCAACGCCGTTCACCTCGGCGAGCGCGACTGCTCGCTTCAGCGCCGCCACCAGAAGATCCTGGAAGAGAGCCCGTCGCCGGCGCTCAACGCTGCGTCCCGCCAGAAGATTGGCGAGGTCGTCGCCACCGCGATGAAGAAGATCAAGTACCGCGGCGCCGGTACGGTCGAGTTCCTTTACGAGGACGGCGAGTTCTACTTCATCGAGATGAACACGCGCCTCCAGGTCGAGCATCCGGTGACCGAGGCCGTCACGGGTATCGACCTCGTGCTGGAGCAGATCCGCGTTGCCTCCGGCGGAAATCTTCCGTTCAAGCAGGAAGACATTACGTTCTCCGGGCACGCTATCGAGTGCCGCATCAACGCGGAGAACCCCCGCACTTTCCGTCCCTCACCGGGCCAGATCACGTATTGGCATCCCCCGGGCGGACTTGGTGTGCGCGTGGACAGCGGCGTCTACCAGGGCTACCGCATCCCGCCGTTTTACGACAGTTTGATAGGCAAGCTGATCGTGCACGGGAAGAACCGCAACGAGTGCTTGATGCGTCTCCGGCGTGCTCTTTCCGAGTTCGTCATCGACGGTATCGAGACGACGATTCCACTGTTTAACGAACTCATCCGGCAGCCGGACATCGCAAACGGTGACTACGATATTCATTGGCTCGAAAAGTATCTCGGCAAGACCTAGAGCTCCCGGGCGGCCGTCTGCCCCTTGGTTGCAAGATCGCCGGGCGCCGGTAAGCGTTTCCGCGTGATGCTCTTGTGTTTGTCGCAATTTCTTCGTCAAATCGGCTCAGTTCGAGTCAGTGGGCATGCCGCTGGATATGCGGGTGTGGGCCACGAGGAAAGCTGACGGGAGCACGTGTGTGATGGCGTCGCGCGACGACATCATGATTGAGATTACGCCGCAGGTCCTTCTCAAGGCCTACAGTTGCGGCATCTTTCCTATGGCGGAAAGCGCGGACGATCCGGCGCTCTATTGGATCGAGCCGCAGCATCGCGGCATTCTCCCGCTGGAAGCGGCGCATGTTCCGAAGCGTCTTGCGCGCACGGTGCGCAGCGCTCATTTTCGCGTCGCGATCGATACGGACTACGAGGGGGTTATCGAGGGCTGCGCGGCGGAGCGTGCGGGCCGACGCTCCACCTGGATCAATACGCGCATCCGCAGCCTCTATCTCGATCTTTTCCGTCTCGGGCACTGCCATACGGTCGAGGTCTGGAATGAGGACCGGCTTGTCGGGGGACTCTACGGCGTGGCTCTTGGTGGCGTTTTCTTCGGAGAGAGCATGTTCTCCTATGAGCGCGATGCCTCGAAGGTGGCGCTCGTGCACTTGATCGGGCGTCTTATCGCCGGGGGTTTCACGCTGCTCGATACCCAGTTCGTCACCGATCACTTGCGGCAGTTCGGGACCATCGAAATCGATCGTGATGATTTCCATCGCTATCTCGACGGGGCGCTGAAGCAGACGGCCGACTTCATGCGGCTGCCGTTCGACGCGACCGGGTCCGATATTCTCGACATCATAGAAAAAGCGCGAGGTGGGGCTCGATGAGCGCGTCTCATCGAGATCCGCCCGGAAACGCGGAATGACCACGAAAATCAGTAAAGCCCCTGGCGAAGCGGCCGGGACAAAGCGCCATCCCCTCGAACGGGCTGGACGTCTGGATCTCATTCGGACCGACGGTCCGTCGGACTATGCGCTTCTCGACAGCGGGGGCGGGCGTAAGCTCGAACGGTTCGGCGCGGTGATTGTCGACCGGCCGGAACCGCAAGCGCTGTGGAGCCGCCAGCGTGGCGACGAGTTCTGGCGTCGCGCGCATGCCGTCTTTTCCGCGTCGGGCGACGACGAGGAGAAAGGAAAGTGGCGACTCGACAAGAAGGTGCCGGAAAGCTGGCCCGTCAAAGTCGGAGAGGTCGTGCTGACGTGCCGTCTGCAGGGGCTTTGGCATCTGGGTCTGTTTCCCGAGCAGACGCCGCACTGGGACTGGATGCTGGGCGAGATCGGCAAGGTCAGCGGTGAGCGTCCGCGGGTTCTCAATCTCTTTGCCTACACCGGGGCGGCCTCCCTACTCGCGGCGCGGGCGGGGGCCGAGGTCACGCACGTGGATGCGTCCAAGAAGGCCATCCAGTGGGCAAAGGACAATCAAGGCGAGTCAGGGCTCGCGGATGCGCCGATCCGCTGGATTCTCGATGACGCGGCCAAATTCGTCGCGCGCGAGGTGCGGCGGGGCAAGACATACCATGTGATCCTAATCGATCCGCCGAAGTTCGGACGCGGTCCCGAAGGCGAGGTGTGGGATCTCTTTCAGGGGCTGCCGCCTCTTCTGAAAAACGCGGCTCAGCTTCTGGCGCCGGATCGGGCGGCCATGATCCTCACCGTGTACGCCATTCGCGCTTCCGCGCTTGCGTTCGAGCAGCTTGCCGCCGACGTTCTCGCCGAGCGCGGCGGACAGCTCTCGGCCGGCGAGCTTGCGCTGTCAGCAGAAGGTGGCGGGGCGGCCGTTCCCACATCGCTCTTCGTTCGGTGGACGTCATGACCACTGCGGGGCCGCGCGTCATCACAAGCCTTACCAATGACCGGATCAAAGCGATCCGTGCGCTCGACATGCGCAAGGAACGTAAGGAAACCGGGTTGTTCGTCGCGGAGGGGACGTCGATCCTCGTCACGGCGCGGGATGCCGGGTTCGAGCCGACGAGCCTTGTCTATCAGGCCGGCGCTGCCGGAAGCCCGCTGTCGCGTTCGCTGGTTGGGTGGGCGCTCAACGCCGGAGCGGATGTGCTCGAGGTGTCCGAGGTCGTGCTTTCTAAGCTTTCCTCCAAGGACAATCCGCAGGCGATGCTCGGGGTGTTCCGGCAGCGTTGGATCGACTTGCCGGAGCACGTGGGGAATGACGATTGCTGGCTCGCACTCGAGGAGGTGCGCGATCCGGGCAATCTCGGAACGATTATCCGCACGGTCGATGCCGTCGGCGCCAAGGGCATCATCCTGGTCGGCAATTCGTGCGATCCCTATTCGCGCGAAGCCGTGCGGGCGACGATGGGTTCGGTTTTCGCCGTGCCGATGGTGCGGGCGTCGCGCGAAGCGTTTCTTCAGTGGCGCTCGAAATGGCGCGGAGACGTCGTGGGCACTCACCTCGACGCTCAAGAGGATTTCAGACGCGCGGCCTATAAGGGGCCGGCGCTGCTCGTGATGGGAAGCGAAGGGCCTGGTTTGTCCGATAGCCTGACCCGGGCCTGTTCGCGGCTCGTCAAGATCCCGATGGCTGGCAAACTCGACAGCTTGAACCTTGCCGTCGCGACGGCGCTCACCCTTTACCAGATCCGCGGCGGAGCCCTGAAAATCTAGCGCTAGATGCAACGGCCGCCGTCGACCTCGATGGCGACGCCGGTGATGAAGCTCGACGCCGGATCGGCGAGGAAGACCGCCGCGTTTGCGATGTCCGTCGGCTTGGACATGCGGCCCAGCGGAATGCCGGCTATGAATTTTGCGCGGTTTTCGGCGGTGTCCGGTACGCCCATGAACTCTTCCAGGAGCGCCGTCTCGCCAATGACCGGGTTGATGGCGTTGACCCGGATGTTGCGCGGCGCGAGCTCGGCGGCCATGGATTTGGTCAACGTGATCACTGCACCTTTGGAGCCGTTGTACCAAGTGAGGCCGGGGCGAGGCCGCACGCCCGCCGTCGAGGCCGTGTTGATGATCGAGCCGCCGCCACGCTTTTCCAGCTCCGGAACGGCCGCGAGCGTTGTCAGGTAGATCGACTTTACGTTGACGGCGTAGATGCGGTCAAACTCGTCCTCCGAGACCGTCATGAGGGACTGGTTCTTGTGCGTGGTGCCGGCGTTGTTGACGATGATGTCGAGGCCGCCGTGCGCGTTCACAGCCGCGCGGATCATGGCGTCAACATCCGCTTTGCGGGATACGTCGGCGGCGATCGGAATGGCGCCCGAGCCGATCGCGGATGCGACGGCTGCGGCGCGCTTCTCGTCGATGTCCGCGACGATGAGCTTCGCGCCTTCCTCGGCGAAGGCTTCGGCGATCCCGCGGCCAAAGCCGGAGCCGGCCCCTGTCACGATGGCGACCTTCGCTGCGAGTCTCATCGTGGGCTCACCTTTTACACGCCATCGATGGGAGGCGCGGCTGCGCGTGCGGCTTCGATGCGATACGGACTGGCCAGGTATGTGCCCAGCAGCCGGACTTCGCTCGAGAAGAAGGACAACTCTTCCAGAGCCAACTGCACCGGGCGCTGGGCCGGATGGCCCTCGATGTCGGCGTGGAACATGGTGGCATTGAACGTGCCCTCGAGCTGATAGCTCTCGAGCTTCGTCATGTTCACGCCGTTGGTCGCGAAGCCGCCGAGTGCCTTGTAGAGTGCGGCCGGCACGTTGCGGACACGGAAGAGGAACGTGGTGATGACGGGCCCATCTTCCGGCTCTGCGTCGTCGGGATCCTTCGCGAGCACGATGAAGCGCGTCGTGTTGTGGTTTTCGTCCTCGACGTCCGAGCGCAGGATTTCCAATCCGTAGATGTCGGCGGCAAGTCGTGAGGCGATGGCAGCGAACGCGGGATCACCCTGCTCTGCGACGAGGCGGGCCGAACCGGCCGTGTCGGCTTCCGGCACGGGCGTGAGACCCAGCGAGCGAAGCGTTTTGCGGCACTGGCCGAGCGCCTGCGTATGGCTCATCACCTTCTTTACGGTTTCGAGCGTCGCGCCTTTCACCGACATGAGCTGATGGCGGACGCGGAGGAAGTGCTCACCGATGATGTACAGGTTCGCATCCGGCAGCAGGTGATGGATGTCGGCGACGCGACCGGCGACCGAGTTCTCGATCGGGATCATCGCGTAGAGCACCTCGCCCGATTTCACTGCCGCAAGGGCGTCTTCGAAGGTCGGGTACGCCAGCGCCTCGAAATCCGGATAGGCCTCCGTGCAGGCCAGGTGGGAGTTCGCGCCGGGCTCTCCTTGATAGGCGATCCGCGCGACAGGCGATGGTGTGGACATTGCGATGAAGGGCTCACTGAGTGGGTGGGAAGGGTCGAAAGTCTTGCGCGGCCGGGTTGGAAGACATCCGGGCTGGGTATCGACGGGTTACAACATCATGTCCGGCGCGCCTGTCTGACGAGCTGCCGCGCTCGCTCGAGATCGGCCGGAGTATCGACACCGAGAGGAACAGTGTCAACGACGGCAACGTCTATCCGCATCCCGTCCTCGAGCGCCCGGAGCTGCTCCAGGCGCTCACGGGTTTCGAGGTAAGACGGATCGAGCGACACGAAGCGTTCGAGAGCCGTCCGCCGATACGCGTATAGCCCGATGTGATGGTAAAGGGGGCCGTCGCCATGCGGAGCCGTGGCGCGGGTGAAATAGAGCGCGCGAAGCCGGTTCCTTTGCTGTAGCGGCGTGCCGATCACTTTCACGACGTTCGGGTTGGTCCGTTCATGCGGCTCGGTGATCTCTGCGGCGAGCGTGGCGATGTCCGGTCCTTTGATTGCGAGCACAGAGGCGCATTCGCGGATCAGGGCCGGGTCGATGGTCGGGAGATCCCCCTGCACGTTGATGACGATGTCCACCTCGGCATCGGGATCGATACGATTGAGCGCTTCGAAAATTCGGTCTGAGCCCGAGGCATGATCGGAGCGGGTCATCAGGGCCTCACCACCGGCGGCACGGACGGCGCTGCAGATTTCGTCGGCATCGGCGGCCACCACCACCCGGCCCATCTCGGCGGCATGGGCCTGACGCCACACGCGCACGATCATCGGCTCGCCTTCGATGTCCGCCAATGGCTTGTCCGGCAACCTGGTGGACGCCATGCGGGCGGGAATGATGATGAGGGCTCGCGTCATTCTGGGTCTCAATTCGTCGTTGGTTGTATTCTGACGGTCGCCTACCTGGCGCCGCCACGCATCGCCCGCGTATTGCTGGCCCTCAGACATTTGGCCCCATGGAAGGCGGATCTCGATGACGTATGGTGGGTACGATTCCGACCGGCGGCATCGGGGTGGCGCGGTTTGGCCATTGGGCGCGTCGGCCTCGTGCGACTGCATGAGCTGTAGACTGGCGTGGCGCGGGGTTGCAAGGGATGGCAAGCGTCTTGTAGATGCGTGCAGAGTGAATTTGAGACCTTTTTCCCCTGTGATTGGGCTGGATGCAGGTCTGCTCTCAACTCGAAACGTTAAGTTCATGATTTGTCGTTAACTATCACGGCCAGGCCTCAAATCGGCAGATGACCGTGGGCTGCAGGGTAATGAGATGATGGATTCCTTTGAACTGACCAAGATCGCCGGTGGTGTCCTGACGGCGCTGCTTCTCATTTTCGTGCCTAAGACTTTCATCGATCTCGCCCGGCACGGCTCTCACCACATCGAAGGCGGCTTCACGCTGCCGGCACCGACGGAAGCCGCGGCTCCTGCCGAGGGTGGGTCTGCTCAGGCCGCAGCTTTTGATCCTGCGAAGGTGGTTGCGGCTATCGCGACCGCAAAGCCTGAGAACGCTTCCGGAACTTTCAAGAAGTGCCTTGGCTGCCATTCGGCTGAAAAGGGCGCGGCCAGCAAGGCCGGACCGAACCTGTGGGGTGTTCTCGGGCGTCCGCACGGCTCTTTCCCCGGTTTCGGCTACTCGGAAGCCATGAAGGCCAAGGGCGGAGACTGGACCTACAGCGACCTTGCCGCATTCCTGCACAAGCCGAAGCAGTTCCTTCCGGGTACGAAGATGATCTTCAACGGCGTTTCCGATCCCCAGGAGCTCGCGGATTTGCTCGCCTACCTGCGGACCCTTTCCGATAGCCCACAGCCGCTGCCCCAGTAGCAGGCAACCGCGCGACCCACTTTTACAACAACGCCCTCCGGATCCCCTCCGGGGGGCGTTGTGCTTTGACGGCGAGCGCTCGGTTTGCGGGACTCAATGGCCTCATCTTTTCTGTAGGTATTTCGGACGCTTCGTCGAATTTTTGCTCGACCTCTTTCTGCGTCTGTGTTGCCGATCTTTAATCCGAATTCGTCCGAAGGCGTGCTAGGAACTGGGCTTTCGTGGGTTTCGTCCATTTTCCTGCGGCGAGACCTTCTGCTCAGCTCCCAGTGTCTTCGAGCTGTATTGGGCGGGCCACAAAAACTGCACGGGACGATGGTGACGATGGCAGCGGAATTCATGGTTCAACGACGCGCAACTTCCCTTCTCTCCGTGTTGAGCGTTCTGGCTTTAGCCGCCCTATTTTCTCCCGCTGCATTTGCCCAAGACGCCGCTGCTCCGGCGCCCGCCGAAAATGCGACCTCCGTTGCTCCGGCTGCTGCCGCTGCACCCGATGCCGGCGAGCCCGTACGTCACCACGCGCTCTCATTGATCGGCGAGCCCAAGTACGGACCCGACTTCAAGCATTTCGACTGGGTCAATCCCGATGCGCCCAAAGGCGGCGTGGTGCGCTTTGCGACCGAAGGGACGTTCGACTCGCTCAATCCGTTTTCGATCAAGGGCGTGTCGGCCAGCGGCATCGGCATGATCTATGACTCGCTGATGGCCGGAAGTCCGGACGAGGAGTCTACCGAATACGGGCTCGTCGCCGAATGGGTGTCGTTCCCGCCGGACTTCGCGTGGGCGAAGTTCGGATTGCGACCTGAGGCGCGTTTCCACGACGGAGAACCCATCAAGCCCGAGGACGTGATCTTCAGCCTCGAAGCGCTGAAAAAAGCGCATCCGATGTATGCCCGCTACTACAAGAACGTCGTCAAGGCGGAGAAGACCGGCGATCACGAGGTGACGTTCACGTTCGACATCACCGGCAACCGCGAGCTGCCGCAGATCCTCGGTCAGCTCACGATCCTTCCGAAGCATTTCTGGGATGCCAAGGGCAAGAACGGTGAGCCGCGCGATATCACCAAGAGCACGCTGGAAGTCCCGCTCGGTTCTGGATCGTATAAGATCAAGGAGTTCGACACCGGCAATCGCATCGTGCTCGAGCGGGTGAAGGACTACTGGGCGAAGGATCTACCGGTGGTCAAAGGCCAGTGGAACTTCGACGAGTTGCGCTTCCAGTATTTCCGCGACCGGACCGCGGCCTTCGAGGACTTCAAGGCCGGCCGTGCCGACATGTGGCGCGAGAGCACGGCGAGCGCGTGGGCGACGCAATTCGCATTTCCGGGCGTCCAAAAGGGTTGGGTGAAGAAGGAAGCGATCCCGACCAAGGGCGTGGCGCGGATGCAGGGCTTCGCCTTCAATACGCGCCGCGAGAAATTGAAGGATCCTCGCGTACGGGAAGCTTTCAACTACGCATTCGATTTCGAGGATCTCAATAAGAGCGTTCTATTCGGCCAGTATACGCGCGTCGGCAGTTATTTCGACAACTCGGAGCTTGCCGCGAAGGGATTGCCGGAAGGGCGCGAGCTCGAGATCCTGAAGGAGTTCGAAAAGGATCTTCCGCCGGAGGTGTTCACCAAGGAATGGAAGAACCCGGTTTACGCGTCGCGCGAGGATGCGCGCAAGAATCTCGCCGAAGCTATGCGGCTCTTCAAGGAAGCCGGCTGGGAAGTACGCCAGGAAGTAGTCGAAGACCCGGATTGCGGTGTGTTTTGCAAGATGGGACGTGCCGTCGGTCTTGGCTCAGCGAAGACGCAGACTGTGATGCGCAATGCAAAAGGTGAGCCCTTCACGGTGGAGTTCCTGCTCGGCTCGGAATCCTTTACGCGCCATGTCGCGCACTACATCTCGGACCTGCAGAAGATAGGCGTGCAGGCGTCGATCCGCGTCGTCGATCCGGCGCAGTACGAGCAGCGCGAGACGAACTTCGACTTCGACATCGTCGTCGACAGCTTCCCGCAGTCGATGTCGCCCGGCAATGAGCAGCGCGACTTCTGGGGCTCGGCCGCAGCCGATCAGCCTGGTAGCCGCAACACGATCGGCATCAAGAGCCCGGTGATCGATGCGATCATCGAGAAGCTCGTGGTGGCGAAGGATCGCGCGGAGGTCGTTGCTACGACCCGCGCACTCGATCGCGTACTTCAGTGGGGCCATTACGTGGTGCCGCAGTGGTACAACCCCTACGAGTGGCTCGCGACGTGGGATATGTTCGGCCGACCGGAAAAACTTCCGTCCCTGACGAGTGCGTTCACCCAGATCTGGTGGGTTGATCCAGCCAAGCAGCAGGCGCTCGCGGCGAATAGGAAGTGAGGGGATAGTGGCAAGCCAGTTTTTCGGAGGACGGATGGGACGTTTCGGTCGCGCGAGTTTCGGTGCCGGCATCCTGACCGCCCTGACGCTCGCGGCTGGTTTCGCGTCGCCTCTCACCGCCGAGCCTCGGCACGGACTGTCGATTTTCGGCGATCTCAAGTACCCGGCTGACTTCAAGCACTTCGATTACGTGAACCCCGATGCGCCCAAGGGCGGCAAAGCTTCGCAGATCGGCAGCGCGGGTGTCACGACATTCGACAGCTTCAACTCCTTCATTCTGAAGGGTGATGCAGCGCAGGGCATGGAGCTCGTGTTCGACACGTTGATGGCTCGTGCACTCGATGAGCCGGATGCCGTGTACGGGCTTGTGGCGGAAACCGCCGATGTCGCACCGGACGGGATGTCCGTCACCTTCAAGCTGAGGCCGGAAGCGAAGTTCGCCGATGGCTCGCCCGTTACGGCCGAAGATGTCGTCTTCTCGTTTGAGACGATCAAGGCGAAGGGTCACCCGGCGCTGTCGATCCCGATCCGCGACGTGAAGTCGGCTGAGGCGCTCGATCCGCATACCGTGCGCTACGCGTTCGAAGGCACGCTGATCCGCGATCTGCCGCTGACGGTCGCCACGCTGCCTGTCCTGTCGAAGGCTTACTACACAGCGCGTGAATTCGATAAGACCACGCTCGAACCGCCGCTCGGCTCGGGGCCGTACAAGGTCGGTCCGTTCAAGGCTGGGACTTTCGTGACCTATCTGCGCCGCGACGACTACTGGGGCAAGGATCTGCCGGTCAATCGCGGAATCAACAACTTCGACGAGGTTCGCTACGAGTACTATCGCGACCGGTCGCTCGAGCTTGAAGGGCTGCTCGCGGGCAACTTCGATTTTCGCGAGGAGTTCACCTCCAAGGACTGGGCGACAGGCTACGACCGGCAGCCGGTAAAGGACGGCCGGATCAAGTTGCTGACGATCCCCGATGAGCGTCCGTCGGGCGCGCAGGGTTTCTTCATCAACATGCGCCGGGACAAGTTCAAGGACATCCGGGTACGCCAGGCGCTGGGGCTCGCGTTCGATTTCGAGTGGAGCAACAAGAATCTGTTCTTCGGGCTCTACACGCGTACCGCGAGCTACTTCGAGAATTCGGATCTCAAGGCGGTCGGCAAGCCGTCGCCCGAAGAGCTGGCGCTGCTTGAGCCGTACCGCGATAAGCTGCCGGCGGCGGTGTTCGGCGAAGCGGTCTCACCGCCCGTCACGGATGGCAGCGGCAACAATCGCCTTCAGCTGCGCGAAGCGGCAAAACTTCTCGCGGAGGCAGGTTGGGCCCAGACGCCGCAGGGCGTTCGCAATGCTGCGGGCCAGCCGCTCTCGATCGAAATCCTGATCGATTCCCCGAGCTTCGAGCGCATCGTTGCTCCGTACATCAAGATTCTCAAATCGATCGGTATCGACGCGTCGATGCGCATGGTCGATGACGCGCAGTACCAGCGACGGCTCAAGGATTTCGACTTCGACCTTACGACGCAGCGCTATGCGCTGCGGCTCACGCCGGGTGTGGAGTTGACGAATTTCTGGGGCTCAAAGGCGGCTGCGACAGTCGGCAGCTTCAATCTCGCTGGCATCGCCGATCCGGTTCTCGATGAGCTTATCGACAAGATCGTGAAGGCAAAATCGCGCGCCGAGCTGGTGACGGCGACGCGCGCCGCCGACCGCGTCCTTCGGGCAGGCTACTATTGGGTGCCCCAGTGGTACAAAGGGGCGCACAATCTGGCCTTCTGGGACAAGTTCGCGTGGCCGCAAGTGAAACCCAAGTATGAACGCGGGGCGTTGGAAACCTGGTGGGTGGACAGCGAGAAGGCCAAAGCGCTGGGACGGTAGCGTTTCGACAGCGCACGGCAAAGGATCGACGCAAAGCGCGACGCGCGCATGAGGACATGACCGACGATGGGCGCCTATCTCCTTAAGCGAACGCTCCTCATCATTCCGACGATGATCGGCATCATGCTGATTAGCTTCGTCATCGTGCAGTTCGCGCCGGGCGGGCCCGTCGAGCAGATGATCGCGAAGCTGACAGGCAGCGATACCTCGATCTCCGATCGCCTCGGCGGCGGCGGGCGCGACACGATGGGCGGCGGAAACCAATCGCAGATCGGGCAAGGCGCCGGAGACAGCGTGACGTCGAAATATCGCGGCGCGCAGGGGCTCGATCCAGAATTCATCAAGAGCCTCGAAAAGCAGTTCGGCTTCGACAAACCTGCGCACGAGCGCTTTCTACTCATGATGAAGAGCTACCTGATGTTCGATTTCGGGAAGAGCTACTTCCGCGATGTCTCGGTAATTGAGCTCATCAAGGAAAAGATGCCCGTCTCGATTTCGCTCGGGCTCTGGATGACGCTGATCACGTACTTCATCTCGATCCCGCTCGGGATACGCAAGGCAGTACACGACGGCGAGAAGTTCGATACCTGGACGAGCACTGTGCTTGTCATCGGCTATGCGGTGCCGGGCTTTCTGATCGCGGTTCTGCTCCTGATCGTGTTCGCAGGCTCTTCGTTCTTCCAGTGGTTCCCGTCGCGCGGTTTGACGTCGGACAACTGGGATCAGCTCTCCACGTTCGGCAAGATCGTCGACTACTTCTGGCATCTGACGCTGCCGATTATCGCCATGTCGTTGGGCGCGTTCACGACCATGGCGTTCCTGACCAAGAACAGCTTCCTGGACGAGATCCGCAAGCAGTACGTCATCACGGCCCGATCCAAAGGGCTGGGTGAGCGAGAGGTGCTCTACGGGCACATCTTCCGTAACGCGATGCTGCTGATCATCGCCGGGTTTCCCGGAGCGTTCATCGGTGCGTTCTTCTCAGGCGCGCTCCTGATCGAGACCGTGTTCTCGCTGGATGGGCTGGGTCTGCTCGGCTTCGAGTCCGCGATCAAGCGCGATTATGCCGTCGTGTTCGCCACGCTCTACATCTTCGCGTTGATGGGGCTCGTTGTGAACGTCGTCACCGATTTTATCTATACGCTGGTCGATCCGCGCATCGACTTCGAAAGCCGGGAGGTTTGAGCCGTGGACGCGCGACGCGAAGAGGACGTCGAGCAGAAGGTGTCGCCGGATCTCGTGCGGCCGCCGCTCTACACGCGCATGCTGCCGAGTTTACAGCTGTCGCCGATCAACCAGCGGCGTTGGGCGAACTTCAAGGCGAACCGGCGCGGCTATTGGAGCCTCGTTATCTTTCTCGCGCTTTTCATCGTAACGCTGTTCGCAGAGGTGATTGCCAACGATCGTCCGCTGATGGTGCGTTACAAGGGTGAGACGCTGTTTCCGGTTCTGGTCGATTACCCGGAGTCGAAATTCGGGGGCTTCCTGGCCGTCACCGACTATCGCGACCCGGTGATCATCGATGAGATCGAGGCCAACGGCTGGATGATCTGGCCGCCGATCCGCTACTCATACGACACCATCAACAAGGACTACCCCAACCGCGTCGATGCGGATGGGCGATGCTACATCGAACGCGACGGCGTCAAGCAGCAGGGGGGGCTCGGCTATCCGGCGCCGCCGCAATGGGCCGCGCGTGCCAAGCTCTGCGACGCGCCGCCGGATCAGATGAAACGCTACACGGCTATCGGCAATTGGAACTGGCTCGGGCTCGACAACCAAGGTCGCGACGTGCTGGCACGCGTGATCTATGGGTTCCGGATCTCGGTCATGTTCGGCCTGATCCTTACCATTCTCTCGAGCGCGATCGGAATCGCCGCGGGGGCCGTGCAAGGTTACTACGGCGGCTGGATTGATCTCTTCATGCAGCGGTTCCTCGAGATCTGGGGCAACATCCCCACGCTCTACGTGCTGATCATCATTGCAGCGGTCCTGGTGCCGGGGTTCTGGACGCTTCTATTCGTCCTGCTCGCCTTCCAATGGACATCACTCGTCGGCGTCGTGCGTGCGGAATTCCTAAGGGCGCGCAATTTCGAATACGTGCGTGCCGCCAGGGCGCTCGGGCTGTCCGATGCCACCATCATGCGGAAGCATCTGCTGCCGAACGCGACGGTTGCCACGTTGACGTTCATGCCGTTCACGCTTTCCGGGTCGATCACAACGCTGACGTCGCTCGACTTCCTCGGTCTCGGCTTACCGCCCGGCTCGCCATCGCTCGGCGAGCTGCTGTTGCAGGGCAAGGGCGATCTTGGAGCGCCTTGGCTCGGCATGAGCGCGTTTTTCTCGATCGCGATCATGCTGTCGCTTCTGATCTTCGTCTTCGAAGGGGTGCGCGACGCGCTTGATCCCCGCAAAACCTTTGCGTGAGGAGTGCGGGCATGTCCAAGGAAGTGCTGATCAACGTCAAGAACCTGTCGGTGGCCTTCCGCTCGGGCGGGGTGACGACCACGGCCGTCAAAGGCGTATCGTTCAAGATCAACAAGGGCGAGACGGTTGCGCTGGTGGGCGAGTCCGGTAGCGGCAAGTCCGTGTCGGCGCTCTCTATCCTGCGCTTGCTCCCCTATCCCGCTGCTTCCCACCCTTCGGGTGAGATCTTTTTTGAAGGGAAAGACCTGCTGAAGGCTTTCCCCGAGGAGATGAAGCGCATTCGCGGCGACAAGATCTCGATCATCTTCCAAGAGCCGATGACCTCGCTTAATCCCCTGCATACCATCGAGAAGCAAGTCGGCGAGATTCTCGCGCTGCATCGGGGGCTCAGCGGAGCGGCTGCGCGGGCGCGCGTACTCGAGCTTTTGACCAAGGTCGGTATTCCGGAGCCTGAGAAGCGGCTCGGCGCTTTTCCTCATCAGCTTTCGGGCGGGCAGCGACAGCGCGTCATGATCGCGATGGCGCTTGCCAACGAACCGGATCTCTTGATCGCCGACGAGCCGACAACGGCGCTCGACGTCACAATTCAGGCGCAGATCCTCGAGCTGTTGCGCAATCTGCAGCGAGAGATGGGGATGGCCATGCTGCTGATCACGCACGATCTCGGCATCGTGCGCCGTATGGCCGAGCGTGTGTACGTGATGCAGAACGGCCTGATCGTCGAAGAGCAGCCGACGGAAGCCCTGTTCGCCTCTCCACAGCACCCCTACACGCGGCATCTGCTCGCTGCGGAGCCCAAGGGCCAGCCGCCGCGCTTCAACGCCTCAGCGCCAGTGGTCGCCGAAACGGACGATCTCAAGGTGTGGTTCCCGATCAAGCGAGGCTTCCTGCAGCGAACCGTTGATCACGTGAAGGCGGTCGATGGACTATCGGTCAAAATCCGGGCCGGGCAGACAGTCGGCGTTGTCGGCGAGTCCGGGTCGGGGAAGACCACGCTGGGTCTCGCGCTCCTGCGGCTCATCTCATCGCAGGGGCCCATTGTCTACATGGGCAAGCGGATTGACGGGCTGTCGTCGAAGGACATGCGGCCGCTGCGGCGCGAAATGCAGGTGGTGTTCCAGGATCCCTACGGATCGCTTTCGCCGCGGCTTTCGATCTTCGAGATCATCGAGGAAGGTCTGTTGATCCAGAAGCCGGAGTGGACGTCCGCGCAGCGGCGCGAGCAAGCAACGCGCGCGCTCAAGGAAGTGGGCCTCGACGCGACGGCGCTCGACCGCTATCCGCACGAGTTCTCCGGCGGGCAGCGCCAGCGCATCGCGATCGCGCGGGCCATGGCGCTGGAGCCCAAGTTCATCGTGCTGGATGAGCCGACCAGTGCGCTCGATATGAGCGTGCAGGCGCAGATCGTGGATCTCCTGAGGGAGCTTCAGGCCAAGCGCGACCTTGCCTATGTTTTCATCAGCCATGACCTCAAGGTCGTGCGCGCGCTCTGCAACTACGTGATCGTCATGCGGAACGGAAAGGCCGTCGAGGAAGGGCCGGCGGATGAGATTTTCGCGACGCCTAAAGCTGACTACACGAAAGCCTTGCTGGCGGCGGCTTTCGATATCAAGGTGGCGCACCGGGCTGAAATCGCCGGATAAAACCGGCGCCGTCACGGTTTCGCTCCACTCCTCCGGGTACGGTTCGTTGTGCCACACTTGAGAGGTGCCTGCTTTTGGGACATCCTGCATTCATCTCCGTCGATATCCGGATCCGCGCATGACCATGACGCCAGATGGCTATCGGCCGCCTTCGGTCGAGGCTACGATCGAGCAAATCCGGTATTGGGTGCCGACGATTACGGATGTTGCGCGCGTCTACGAAGGGAAAGACGACGAAGGCTGGCTGTTGTCGATCGAGCCGCATATCGACGCCGCGTGTCCCGTTGCGATTTCGCTCAAAGACGGCGGCCGGTTCGACATCTCGATTGCCGGCGAGCACTACGATGATCGCATCCTCGAGGACCTCGATCGGATCGTATTGCTGTTGGAGCGGATCACGGACGGCAAGGTGATCCAACGCCGATGGGTCAGCACCGCGACGGGAGCGTATCGCGGCATGGAAACGATTGTAACGCTCGGTCCTGGAATGATTTGGCGTGATGGGTTGGAGCCGGATGGCGGCGCCGAACATCGCGACCGCCATTTCCTACCGTACCGGCGCAAGCTGTAGATCGCTGTTTCACGCCGTTGCCGAAAGCTTGCCCAAGCGCCGGATGGCCGCGATAGGCGTTCCCTGCTTTAAAATGCGTTCCACGGCTTCGGGCAGGGTTTCGACGGCGACGGCCATGTGATGGGCGTTCGCGTGAACGAGCATCACGCCGTCGGACATGATGCCGACGTGGCCCTTCCAGAAGATCAGATCTCCACGCTGCAGGCCTTCCAGGTCGTCCGGAACAGCGATGGATTCGCCCAGCTCGGCCATCTGCATATCGGTATCGCGCGGCGCCGAGATGCCGGCTGCCTCGAGCGCCATCTGAACGAGGCCGGAGCAGTCGATGCCAATGCGGGTGCGGCCGCCCCACAGATAGGGCGATCCAATCAGACGCTCGGCGACGTCGACGAAGTCGCGCTCGAAGCGGTCCCGCTCGGCGAGGTGGCGTGTGATGACGAAACCATTGGTTTCGAGGCGGCAGAACCGCTCGCCCCATTCGGTGACGCGCACCGTGGAATTGAGGGGCAAATGCATGACGGGAGGCGATTTGATATCGGCGGCGGGATAGATAAACGTGCCGAGAGCCTTCACGCGGTGGGTCGGAGGCATCACGTCGCCGCTCAGGGCAGCGGCAGGGAGATATCCGACGTAGCGATCCTTCTGAAGCTGCACCCAGGCCCAGCCTTCGGCCTCGTCATAGACCTTCAGGAGTTCGCCATAGAGCGCTTCAGTTTCGAGACCCATATTCGGTGACGGCTCGCGGCGGAGAGGCACAGCCGGCCTCACCACCTGGCGTACCGTTCCGGCTGCGTAACGCGGCGAAGTGATCTGACCGCGCAATGAGAGCGCCGCCAGGTCCGGACGAAAGGCATGGCGGCGGGGGTCGAGCTGCGGTGCGGGCTCGGCAGGAGAGACCGCGTTGCCCGCGGCGGGCTGCTTCACTTCGGTCATGCCGAAAGCTCTTTGGTCAGAAGCGAGAACAGCGCGCGCGCGGTTTGCGGTTCGCCTCCCTTCGGTCCCAGTGGGCGGGCGGCCGGGCGCCAGCCGTAGAGATCGAAATGGGCGAAGCGGCGCGCATTGCGAACAAACCGCTTCAGGAACAGCGCGGCCGTGATAGCGCCTGCGAACGGCGCATCATAGACGTTGTTCATGTCGGCGACATCGCTGTCAAGGTGACGGTCGTAGCCGGGCCAGAAGGGCAGGCGCCAGACTGGATCGCCAACCGCTTCCGCTTCTGCGGACAGGGCGGCTGCGAACGCGTTGTCGTCACAGAAGAACGCCGGAAGGTCCGGTCCTAGCGCCACGCGAGCTGCGCCGGTCAGCGTCGCGAACACCAGCATGGTGTCGGGCGCCTCTTCGTCAGCGAGAGACAATGCGTCGGCGAGCACGAGACGGCCTTCGGCATCCGTGTTGCCGATCTCAACGGTCTTTCCGGCGCGGCTCAGGAGGATGTCACCGGGGCGGAACGCGTCGCCCGAGATGCTGTTTTCGGCCGCTGCGATCAGGAGCCTGAGGCGCACGTCGAGACCGCTCGCCATGATCATTTCGGCGAGCGTCAACGCGGCTGCCGCGCCGCCCATGTCCTTCTTCATAAGGAGCATGGCGGAAGCGGGCTTGATATCGAGGCCGCCGGTGTCGAACGTAATGCCCTTGCCGACGAGTGTGACCCTCGGAGCGTCGCTGCGGCCGCCGCTCTTCTGCCATTTCACATCGATCAAGCGGGGAGCGCGCGGGCTGGCGCGGCCCACGGCGTGGATCATGCGGAAGCCTTTTGTGAGCAGGTTTTCGCCGACGGTCGTTTCGATCGTTGCGCCGAAGCGATTGGCGAGATCCGTGGCCGTGGCTTCGAGCTCCTCGGGGCCGAGGTCAGAGGCCGGCATGTTGATCAAGTCGCGGCCGCTCCAGACGGCAGCGACCTGATTGCAGATGGACTCGTAGTCGAGACCGGCAGGAATCTTGAGACGCGGTGGTGTTTCGCCAGCATTGCTTTTGTAGCGGCGAAAACGGTAGGCGCCGAGGCCCCAGGCCACGGCAGAGAGGGTCGCGTGTCCCGTCTCCTGCGCAAGGTGGTAGAGGCCCGCCGGTAAGCTCGCGGCGAGTTGTCCGACCAGCAACTCGGATGGGCCCGAAGGATCGCCCGCGCGACCGTTCCCTTGACCGAGTGCGACGCCGGCCAGTGCTCCCTGAGGTCCAGGGAAAATTGCCTGCTTTTTCGGGGCGCTCGTAAAGCGGGCGCCTTCCAGCCAACGCTTGGCGGTCTCGTCGAGGGCGCCTATACGCGACACCGGTTCCGTATCTGACACCAGCCAGATCGGGGTGCTCGGGCCTGCCGTATCGTGAGGAGCCAGGACATCGGACGGGGAGATCGTGCTCGCCGCAGTGTTTTTTTCTGTCATGCGTGGATTCTTTGGGTCTCGCGAAGAATGGCCGCTTGGACGGGCCTCCGATGATCGGGCATTATCCTAAGTCGGTAGGGAAACACAATCTCAAGAGGACAGCTCAGGATGGCGACGGAGGGCTATAGACTTGTCATCGGCAACAAGAACACATCGAGCTGGAGCCTGAGGCCGTGGCTTGCCCTGAAGCAGGCCGGCATCGATTTCACGGAAATCCGGATCAATCTGCGCGCGCCTGACAAAAAGGAGCAGATCAGGGCTCATTCGCCTGCCGGCAGGGTGCCGGTACTCTGGGCGGACGACCTGATGGTCTGGGATAGCCTCGCCATTCTCGAGTATCTCGCCGACCGACATCCTGACAAGGCACTGTGGCCGTCGGATGTCCGGGCGCGCGCTATTGCGCGGTCCGCTGCCGCAGAGATGCATTCGGGATTTCAAGCCTTGCGCGAGCATTGCCCCATGAACTTCCTCGCGCGCGATCCGAAGGCCGACCATATCGACCCGGTGCAGGTCAACATTCGCCGCATCGTCGAGTTGTGGAAGGATTGCCGTCAGCGGTTCGGCGCAGACGGGCCGTTTCTCTTCTCCGGCTTCAGCATCGCCGATGCCATGTATGCGCCGGTCGCGTCGCGCTTCAGGACCTATATCGAGAACCTGGGCGCATTTGGCGACGATGGTACGTGTGCGGCCTATATCGAGACGCTCTTTGCGTTGCCGGCCATGAAGGAGTGGGCGGACGGGGCCCGGCAAGAGACTGCCTCAGGTTAACGTCCACTTATTCTCGGGTTAAGGCTTTATTGACCGCTGTATCGGAAAGTGACGGAAACCCCTGGATGCCACTCGGCGTCCTCCGTCCGACGATCAGTGGAGAACTTCATGGCCGACGTCGACGCGCAGCTTGCGATGCCGAAGCCGGTTCGCTGCGTGGGCGTGCTCGCCGCAATCGCTTCAAGCCTCTTGCTCGGAGCCTGTGCTCAGATGAGCGGTGAGGAGAGCGGCGGTCTGTTCGCGGCTCTGACGCCGGAGACGAGCGATTCCCAGCAGCAGCCTGTCAAGCCGTCCGACCCGCGCGAGGCAGCGGAGTACTGGGGCAAACAGTATTCGAAGAATCCGCGCGATCTCGAAGCGGCGCTTTCTTATGCGCAGAATCTGAAGGTGCTTGGCCAGAAGCGCGAGGCGCTCGCGGTTCTGCAGCAGGCATCGCTGATTCATGGAACGAACAAGGAGCTTGCCGCAGAATACGGCCGCCTTGCCCTGGATCTCGATCAGATCAGCGTTGCCAAGAAATTGCTTGAGATCGCCGACGATCCGACCAATCCGAATTGGCGGGTGGTGATGGCGCGTGGCACCGCGCTGGCCAAGGAAGGCAGCTATCGGGAGGCGATTGGCTTCTTCGAGCGGGCGCAGGCACTTAATCCGGGTCACCCCTCGGTTCTGAACAATCTTGCTCTCGCCTATACGATGAGCGGCGAAGCCGATCGGGGTGAGCAACTCTTGCGCCAGGCGTCCACATCGGGCGGCGACAACATGAAGGTTCGTCAGAACCTCGCCCTCGTGCTGGGTCTCCAGGGCAAATACGAAGAAGCGACGAAGCTGGCTTCCGTCGACTTGCCGCCGGCTGATGCCCAGGCCAACACCGCGCTGCTCAAGAAAATGGTGAAGCTCGACGCCAAGGCCTCTCCGCCGGCGTCGGGTCCCATGGAGGCGCCGCAAGAGCTCGCGGCGCCAGCGGTTGCAACAGTGAAGGCTTCTCCCGGACCGGCGCCGACCGTGCGCACGGTAGCCCGTGCCGCTTCTGCGCCTTCACTGCGCTCCAGCACAATGGAGACGGGGTTCGGCGACACGCCGCCTGACGCGCGTTCTGCCGGATTGTTTACCGCCGAATAGGCAAACGGGCTTTTCGCTTTCCGGATTCGTGCGTCGTTTCTCAACGCACGACGAGTGCGATCGTCGACTGCGGAGTGTCGTGCTGACTAGGGCTCCGCGAACGCGCGGGCTTTCCGCGCATGAGGTCGCTGCGTCAATCGACGGGTCTGCAAGGCGGGCTGCTGCGCCTACTGCATCTTCCAGAATGTGATCGCGGCGGGGCCGAGGATCACCACGAAGAGCACCGGAAGGAAGAACAGAATCATCGGCACGGTGAGCTTGGGAGGAAGGGCTGCCGCCTTCTTCTCGGCTTCGGCCATGCGAATGTCCCGATTTTCTTTGGCCATGACGCGCAATGCCTGGCCAACGGGCGTGCCATAGCGTTCGGCCTGGATCAGCGCGGTCGTAACGGCCTTGACGCTTGGGAGGGCGGTTCGCTTGGCGAGGTTTTCGAACGCAACCCGCCTGTCCGGCAGATAGGACAGTTCGGCGGTCGTCAGCGACAGTTCCTCAGCGAGCTCGACACTTTGGTTGGCGATTTCCTTCGCCACCTTGCCGAACGAGGATTCGACGGACATGCCGGACTGGACGCAAATGAGCAGCATATCCAGCGCCTCGGGGAAAGTGATCTTGATGGCCTGCTGACGCTTTTGCGCAAGATTTTCGATGAAGATATTCGGTAGGTAGTAGCCAGCTGCTGCTGCGAGCACCGCATACAGGAGCTTCATGTTCGTCGAGGCTTCGATCTTGGCGATGAAGAAGAGATAGATCAGTGCAACGATAAATGCGAGGGGCGGTGCTGCGGCTCGGAAGAACATGAACGCAACGAGGGGCGCTTCGCCCCGAAGGCCGGCCATCTTGAGCTTGTTGCGCAGCTCTTCGTTGTCGAACTGCGATCTCAGATCGAACCGATCGACGATCTGCTGCATGAAGCCCTTGGGGGTCCTGCGCAGTTTGGTCGGACCGCGTTCCTTTGTCAGATCTGCGAGGCGCTGCGAGCGCAGCTTGTCACGTTCAAGCGCCATGACGCGCATGCGCTGGTTCATCTGATCGCGCGCCAGAATGGGCATGACAACGCTTAGAATGGTCGCGAACACCGCAACGGCGGCCAGTATCGTCGCCAGAAATTGCGGTGAGATTAGCGTATCGACGAGGTCTTGCATGACGTGATCTTCCGAGACCTAGAACTTGAAATTGATCATCTTGCGCATGACCAGTATCCCCATGCTCATCCAGAACAGCCCCGCAAGGATGAAGAGATTGCCGGTTCTGGTCTCGAACAAGGGGGCGATGTACTCGGGCGACGACGTGTGCACCATCAGCATCACGCCAGGCGGCAGGCAGCCCAGGATCATCGCAGAGGCCTTGGCTTCTGCCGAAAGCGCCTTCACCTTCATCGCCATCTTGAAACGGTCGCGCAGGACACTCGACAGATTGGAGAGAGCCTCAGCGAGGTTGCCGCCCGATTGTTGCTGGATCGCGACAACGATGGCGAGGAACTTCACCTCGGCAAGGGGCATACGTTGCGTGAGGCGGTGCAGAGCTTCCGGCAGCGAAACGCCAACGCGCTGCTGTTCGATGACTTCGCGAAACTCTCCGGCAACGGGCTCCGGGCTTTCCTTGGCAATGACGGCCAAGCATTCGTTGAGGGGCAGGCCCGATTTGATGCCGCGAACGATCACGTCGATCGAGTTTGCGAGCTCGACGAGAAACTTGTTCTGACGGCGGGCGGTGATCTTGGCGAGAACAAAGCGCGGCAACCCGAAGCCACCGACTAGCAGGGCCGCAATCATCAACATTGGGGCAAGTGAGGATGCAGACGAGGGCAACATGCTCTTCGCGAGAACTGCGCAGAGCACTGCCGAAACCGCACTTGCGATCCAGTAAGTTCTCGGCTGGATGTCCAGGCCCGCGCGCTCGAGGCGAATGCTGAGCGTCAGCTTCTCTTTGGCTTTCTGGCGGCTTTCGATATCCTTCAGGCTTTCCGCGACCTGTTTCTTGCGGTTGGCCGCCAATTCTGCGGCTGATCGCACCGAGAGCGTTTTTGCTCGCGATTCTGAAACGTTGGCGACTCGCTTATCTTTGAGCCGGTCGGCGGAAATGTACGGATACATGAATGCGTAGACCGTCGCTGCAATGGCGACGGCTGCGACAAGTGCCGTCAACAGCGGCATCATGCCGACGTCACCCATTGAGCTCTCCGATCGGGTTTCCGTTAGAATCGAGGACTTCGGCTGCGGCCAGCGCGGACGCAAGGCGCGTTTCTTCCTTGTAGTACTGTGCTCGGTCCCAGAAGGCAGGGCGTGCGATTCCGGTGCCGCGGTGACGTCCGATCAGCTTGCCGTTCGCGTCCTCGCCCGTGATCTCGTAGACGATCAGGTTCTGGAGGGTGATCGTCTCATCTTCCATGCCGGTCACCTCGGTGATGTGGGTCACCTTGCGGGATCCGTCGCGCAGGCGCGCGGCTTGAATGATGATGTCGATCGAGCCGACGATCATTTCGCGAATGGTTTTGATCGGAAGCGTGAACCCGCCCATCATGATCATGCTCTCGAGGCGGCTTAAGGCCTCGCGCGGGCTGTTCGAGTGGAGCGTGCCCATCGAGCCGTCGTGGCCGGTGTTCATCGCCTGCAGGAGGTCGAACGCTTCGGGTCCGCGAACCTCGCCGACGATGATCCGCTCGGGGCGCATACGCAGGCAGTTCTTGACGAGATCGCGCATGGTGATCTCGCCTTCGCCCTCAAGATTTGGGGGGCGCGTTTCGAGGCGGACGACGTGAGGCTGCTGAAGCTGAAGTTCGGCCGAGTCTTCGCAGGTGATGATGCGCTCATCCTGATCGATACAGCCCGTCATGCAGTTGAGAAGCGTGGTCTTGCCCGAGCCGGTGCCGCCGGAGATCAGGACATTGCAGCGCACGCGGCCAATGACTTCGAGAATGGTCTTTGCTTGAGGCGTGATCGCGCCGAATTTGGCGAGCTGCTCGAGTGTGAGCCGGTCCTTTTTGAACTTGCGGATGGTAAGCGCCGGTCCGTCTATGGCAAGCGGCGGGGCGATGACGTTAACGCGTGATCCGTCCGGCAAGCGGGCGTCGCAGATCGGGCTGCTCTCGTCGACACGACGTCCGACCTGACTCACGATGCGCTGACAGATGCTCATCAGCTGCTGGTTGTCGGCAAAGCGGACACCAGTCTTCTGCGTCTTGCCGTTGACTTCGATGAACGTCGTTCCGGCGCCGTTGACCATGATGTCGGCGATGTCGTCGCGCGCGAGCAACGGCTCCAGCGGTCCGTATCCAAGGACGTCGTTGCAGATGTCTTCGAGCAGCTCTTCCTGCTCGGCGATCGACATGACGACGTTCTTGACCTGGATGATCTCGCTGACGATGTCGCGGATCTCCTCACGCGCAGCCGCGGAGTCGAGCTTGGCGAGCTGCGTC
Organism: Hyphomicrobium sp.; assembly: GCF_036262015.1. Taxonomy (GTDB): domain Bacteria; phylum Pseudomonadota; class Alphaproteobacteria; order Rhizobiales; family Hyphomicrobiaceae; genus Hyphomicrobium_C. Next base: position 671,140 of record NZ_DATAJR010000008.1, read on the forward strand.
AAGTCGATGGTGTCGATCAGCGCATTAAAGACCGTTGTCTTGACGTCGTAATATTCTTCGGAGTGGTGGCGCTGTTGCTCAACGGGCTCGACGCGCACCGGCGCTGCAGCCTGAGGATGTGCGACCGAGGCGGGCTGGGGTGATGCAGGTGCCGGCGCGGCGGGCTGCGCGGGCAGCCGCCGTTGTTGAACTCCGGGATCGTTTGTACGCCGACCAAACATCACTTGCCTCAACGCATGAGTTTGAGTTTTTCGAGCAAGGGCGCGAGTGGCGATTTCTTCTCGACTTTGATTTCCTTGCGGTGTGCCAGAGCCAGGGCGATGTCGCGGAAGGCCTGTGTCGCCTTGGCTTTGGAATTGTATTCCTCGACCATCTGCCCGTTGTTCGCGGCTTGTCCGAAGTTTTCGCAATCGAAATCGATGACGGCGAGCGCTTTCAGGTCGAGGGCGTTTTCGAACTCTTTCTGAGTGATCTCGGGACGCTTTTGCATGTTCGCCATGTTGAGGACGAGATGCGGTGCTGCGTCGTTTTTGCGTGCGGTTTTAATCAACTCGACGATGTTCTTTGCGTTGCGCAGATTGGCGAGATCCGGCATCGCCGTGATGACGATTTCGTCGGCTTGGAGCAGGAGGCGCTTGGTCCAAGGCGCCCAGGTATGCGGAAGATCGACCGCGACGAACGGTACGTTCTGGCGCACGACGTCGATCACCGTTTCGCACCCTTCCGGTGACATGTCGTAGTCGCGATCCAGAACAACCGGCGCGGCGAAGATCGAAAGGTGCTTCGAGCAGCTCGTGAGCAACCGATCCAGCAGGACTTCATCGAGGCGATCGGGATTTTGAAGCGCGTCCGCGATGCCTTGCACGGGATCCTGGTTGAAATCCAGGCCGGTGGTGCCGAATGCAAGGTCCATGTCGGCAATGACGATATTGGTGGAGAGCGCCTCCGATAGGCTCCAGGCCACGTTGTGGCAGATCGTCGACGAGCCGACGCCGCCCTTGGCGCCAATGAACGCGAGGACCTGTCCGACAGGATCGGATTGCGGATTGTTATAGAGTCCCGACAGACATTCCATCAGGTCGAACGCCGAAATCGGAGCGACGAGGTACTCCGAGATGCCGCGCTTCATGAGATCGCGATAAAGCACGACATCGTTCGCTTGGCCGACAATGACGACCTTCGTGCCGGGATCGCAGCTTTGCGCCAGCTCCTCAAGCTCGGTGATGAGCTGGCTATGCGAAGCGTGGGATTCCAGAATGATGAGGTTGGGTGTCGGGCTTTCCTGATAGTGAGCCACAGCCGCCTCGGCGCCGCCCATTTGAATGGTGACGTGCGTTTTGCCGAGGCGTCTGTCTTCGGATGCGGCCTGAATCACGTCTGCGAGGTCCGGTGTTTCGCAGAAGGCCTGAATCGAAATTCGGGGCAGAGGGCGTGCGCGATCGCTCGGGGACGCTTCCGCGTCCTGATCGTAGGAGGGCGGCAGCGTGTTGAACGCTTCGGACCCGGAACCCTTGAATGTGTTGGACATCGCTGCGCCTACTGTCACTTCGCTATCTTCACACGCTCGTCTTCCGACTTCTGCGATGCGGTCGATTCACCCTTGACGTACTTGTTCCATGTCACATCGCGACGCTCGCCAGCACGGTCGCTTTCGGTGCGCGGGCCCAGCAGGTCGCCGGGGTTTGCAACCATGACGGCGAGGTTGTGCTGGTTGGCGCATCCGAAGTTCGGATAGTTGGCGTTGTCACGCTGCTCGGCGAGGTTCGTCGGCCAGTAGCCACAGACGGGCGCTTCGGCGACGTAGCGCAGATACGAGATGCGGACCGGCGCGCTGCGACCGTCCGGGGCATGGTAGGCTTCCACGGCGATCGATGATGCGGCGAAGCCAATGTCGCTCAGGATCTGGCGAACTTCGCCAACAGCGTGCATCGAGGCCGTTTCGTTGGCGCTACCTCCGGGGGCCTGGATCACGATGCGGCTGTTGCCGGCGTCGCTGGCACGCGAGCGATCCGCGAATTCCATGACCTCTGCGCGCTGCCGCGGCGAGAGTCCGCGCGACGCTGCAGCGACCCGGATCTCCATCGTCTGGGGTTGCTGAGAGACGATAATCGGGTGGCGCTGGGAGTTGTCGACCATGGCCCAGCCTGCGACCTGAGGAGCGCCGGCTTCGTCGATGGCGCGGCATCCCGTGAGGCTTAATCCCATAACGGCGAGAGCCATCCAGGACAGCGGGGCGATGCGTGCCGTTTGTCTTCCGAACAGTGAGGCAAGTCCGTGCGTCATGATTGCGTTTCCAGCCCTGCCACTATTCCACGATGAATCCGTAGTCGCCCTTGAGGTCTCCCACCGGCGCGGCGCTTTCGACGCCGTAGATCCGGTTGAGATGCCCCATGAAGTTCGCTCTGCGGTCGGTTGCTTCGGCGAGGCCGTCGAGAGGCTTTGCCAGATCCTTCTGCGAAACCGGTTTCACGAGGTAAGGCGTGACGATCACCACGAGCTCGGTTTCACGCTTGATGAAGTCGCGGCTGCGGAACAGCGTGCCGAGGATCGCGATGTCCTTGAGGCCGGGGAAGCCGTCGATATTCTGGCGCACGTCGTCCGAGATGAGGCCGGCGAGCGCGATGGAGCCGCCGGACGGAAGCTCGACTGTGGAGTTGGCCTGGCGCTTCTTCAACGCCGGGATCTGCATCCTGTCGATCACGACGGCGCCGACGTTCGTCAGCTCACTCACCTCGCTCTCGATCTTCAGGCTGATCCGGCCTTCCGAGAGCACCGTCGGCGTGAACGCGACGCCGACGCCGAACTCTTTAAAGGTGACGGAGGTCTGACCGTTCGAATCTACGACTGGGATCGGAAACTCGCCGCCGGCCAGGAATTTCGCCGGTTCACCTGAGATTGCGGTCAGGTTCGGTTCTGCGAGCGTGCGGATGAGGCCGTCGCGCTCGAGCGCGCGCATTGCCTTACCGATGCGATAGTCTCCGTTGCCCCAGCTCGTTACGGTGCCGGAGTTGCCGAAGGTATTGTTTGGTCCGTTGTTATAGAAGCACGTGGTGCCTGCGCACGTGTTCTTTTCGTCTAGTGTCGTGCTGATTCCAGGCACCGGCAGGGATCCGAGGCCTGCTGCCGCGGTCAACGGCAGCGCGTTCGCGGTGAGAAGGCTCCAGGTGAAGTTTCCGGCGTTAATGTCGGCCGCCAAGTTGATGCCGAACTGCTTCAGTAGCTCGCGCTGCACTTCAGCGACGACCACCTTCAGCATGACTTGCTCTTCGCCTTCGACGCCGAGCAGGTTGACCACCTTGTTCTTGGCACGCTCATCCGATTCCGCGGCGGCGACTATGAAGCGAGAGGCAACGTCGCTTGCGCGGTTAGAATCGATTGGCGTGCGGACGGATCCGGTCAGGATGATGGTGTCGTTCAGGATCTCCGACTTGATGTTTGAACCCGGGATCAAACGGGCAAGAAGCATGTCCAGAACGGCCGTATCCTGCTCGACGCTGATCTCGAGCGTCAGGATCTGGTCGCCGTTGGCGTCGAAGAAAAACGCGTTAGATTGGCCGATTTTCTTGGCGATCAGATGGACCCGGTTTGACGACTGGACGACCGCATCGACGATCTCGGGCGCGGAGACCATCACGTCGCGAAGATCGAGACCAAGTTCGACGAGAAGCGATTTGTTTCTGCCAATGCGGACGGCACGCGTCTGCGGAAACTGCTCTCCGGCGCTGATACGAAGGACTGAGCTGTGTGCACTTCCCTCGACCGGCACGAAATCGCCGCCCGCGCGCGCGCGGTCAGCGTGCAGCGCAACAGCGGCCACTAAGACGAGTGCGGCAACCCATAGGAGGACGTTACGGGCCGACCGTTCCACGTTGATCAACATTCTTTCGCCTTTTGACGGACTAAAACTCGAGAATTACTCAGTTTACGCCGTATGCGCGTGACGCCGCGCCGTAACGCAACACGTGAACCGCCGTGCTGTCCCTGTTGGCTTTGGGATCGACGCCAGCTGTTGGACCCTGACTCACATCGAGATCCGCAATCGACCGCAGCGAGAGGCTGATGTCGCCCATGGAATTTGCGAGAGCGAGCAGCTCGGCCTGACGCGCCGTGAGCTCCAGCGTGGCCGTGCTGGCAGCGCCGTCCGCGGTCTTCTTTCCCTCCTTGTTCTCGATCTGCTGGCCGATCGCGAGGACGCGGACGTTGCCGAACAAGAGATCGCTCACATAGTCCTCCTGTCCGTTGCGGGTGCGCATGCGGCGGATGAGGATGACGTCGACGCGGTCGTTGGGAAGAATGAGATTGCCGACGGCTGTCTCTTCCTTGATGCGGGTCGAGATGGCGCGCATGCCGGCGGGCAGGATTGCGGCAAGAACACCGCCTTGCCCGGCCTTGACCAGTTTCTGCTCCGTGATCGGTTCGCCTGCCATGATCGGCGCGCGTGCGATGGAACCGGACAGCTGCGTCGTGGCGTCAGGCCGATCGGTGCGTGTGATGTAGCCGGGGGTGATCGTTTCGACCGGCCAGGATTGCCAGCGGAAGAGGCTGTCGTTCGTGATCTGGCCGAGGCCGATGTCGGTGCGCGCAACCAGAACGTCGCCGGATTTGACCTGGACTTCGACGGTCTTCTGAACGGCCGGCTTATTGACCATGCCGCGCACCATGACGAAGGCCAAAACGCCAGCCGTCGCCGCGATGGCAAGTCCAATGAGCTGGGGCCGTTTCATAGCGCGCGTTGTCCCATACGGCCGTTTATGGCCGAAGCTTTGCTTCCCTAAGCAAAGTCTGAAGGACAAACGTCAACGGGTCGTTAATTCCTGTATCGTTTTGGAGGGTTCAGCCAAGGGCTGCGACGACGGCCCAAGGTGTCATCGGGAGGACCATCAAGGCCGAGCACGTGATCGCGATCCCGTAAGGTATGCCAGTGCCCTGCTTATGTAGCTTCATGGCCCAGTCGGGTGCGTGCACGCCAAGAATCGGGAGCCGACGGTAGTAGAGGATGGCAATGGACAGCACGCCACCGAAGACTGTGACGAGAGCCAGAAATGGCAGGAGTTGATCGAAGCCGATCCAGAGCGCGGCGGCCGCGAGCAGCTTCGCATCGCCTCCGCCGAAGCCGCCGACCGCGAAAAGGAAAATGCCGGCCGCGAGGACCAACAATCCGGCACAGAGATGCATCAGCAGTGCTTCGGCCGGCAAGCCGAGAATGATCGCTGCAATGGGAAACAAGGCGACGAGCGCAACGGAAACCCGATTGGGTATGGTCATCGTCAGCAAGTCCATCGCGGCGCCGAACGCCATGATGGCGGCAAATGTCATAAGAATAGCGGACGCGATCACGGGACGCACCTCTGTACCGACGGTGTACTTGGCGACTTTCGCCGACTCTTAGGATCTAGGATCGCCTATTCCAGTAAATGGCGGATTAGCGCAGCAGCTGTATTGGTAACAGCGATCAATCGGGGATCTGCCCTTCGATTTCGCTAAACAGTCCGGTGAGCGACCCTTGCAAACTGGTCAGACTGAAAACCAGACCCATACCGAGAAATGCTGCGAGGAGACCATATTCGATCGCGGAAGCTCCGCTCTCGTCGTTCCAAAAATGTTTTGCGAGGCGCACCATGCAGAGCTTTCTCCCGTTGGACGTGAAAATATCGCTGCCTCCAGCTTTGGCGCAGTCTTGTTGATTCCGCTTGCAGTGCAGCCCCTGCGAGATACGGGCGAATGAAATGGGCCACCCGAGTGGTCGGATGGCCCAAAATAGAAAGTCTGTGAGCAGCTATTTCCGTATTACTGGGTGCCGTAGCTGTCGAGTTCGCCGCCGACGCGCGTGAAGATGCCGTCGAGAGCTTCCTGCAGAGTGCCAAGGCCGGCGATGATGCCGACGCCGACGATTGCAGCGATGAGGCCGTACTCGATCGCCGTAGCGCCCGACTCGTCCTTCAGGAAACGCGAGAAGATGTTGGTCATGACTCGATAACTCCCATGGTCGACTTCAGAATTCTTTTTAGTTCGCTGCGCGGACACGCCGTCGCGTCTGAACTGAAGGACACTCTACGCCCCATCTGTTAACGGCCTGTAAAAGCGATGGTGAACTGCATAAACAGACCTTACTTGCAAGTTAAAATTGAACATAAATTTTGAAAAACCTGAAATAATCCAAGTATTTTTCGGAATTTCGTCTGGTTTCCAAATTGTTATTCTATGTAAATCTGCGTAATTGCATCCTGCGACGTGATTAATATTCTATTATTTTGTTTTTTTACTTGAATTCCTGACGCGGCGCTTCAGTCGAAGCGTATGTAAGACATTCCACCCCGATGGGCTTGGAACCGGAATGCTGCCCCGATCCTACGGCGGTCGCTGTTTGATGTTTCGGAGCGCTGTGGCGTGCCGGGCTCCGGAAGGAGGTTCGCGCGCAAAAACAAACGCGCCGGGCAATAGCCTGGCGCGTTCGTTGGTCTGATCAGTGCCCGTTAGGGGGCAGCTATTCGTACTTGCCGTGGCAGTGCTTGTACTTCTTGCCCGATCCGCACGGGCAGGGGGCATTGCGCGAGACCTTGCCCCAAGTGGCGGGCTCGTTCGGATTGACGGCGTCGGCTGCCTTGCGGGTCTGTAGCGGGGCGCGCTTCTCAGCGGGCCGGGTGCCGCGCCCACGGGCGGCAATCGCCGCGTCGGCCATCGCAAGTTCGTCGTTGAGCTCGTCGAAGCCTGTCCTCGGGTCGATGTGGTGCGCCTGCATCTCGGGAAGCTCGGGCTCCTCAAGCTCTGGCGGCTGCTCGCCGGGAGGCGCGAGCTCGACATGCATGAGTTGGCCAGTAGTCGCTTCGCGCAGCCGCGCCAGCAGGCTCTCGAAAAGGACGAAAGCCTCGCTCTTATATTCGTTCAGCGGGTCGCGCTGGCCATAGGCGCGGAAGCCGATGACCTGGCGCAAGTGCTCGAGCGTGACGAGATGCTCGCGCCAGAGATGGTCGAGGGTCTGGAGGAGCACCATCTTCTCGATCTGACGATAGGTGCCGATGCCGATGTCAGCGGCTTTCGCAGCGGCCCTTTCGTCGACGGCCGCCAGCAGACGCTCAAGGATTTCCTCGTCGGCGATGCCCTCTTCGGCGCCCCAGGCTTCGAGGGGGAGGTCGAGGTCGAAGATGGCCTGAATAGCCTCCTTGAGGCCTGCCATGTTCCACTGCTCGGCGTAGGCGCGTTCAGGGATGAAGCGGGAGACGAGATCGTTCACCACCTGGTGGCGCAGCTCTTTCACTGTCTCGGAGACATCGTCCTCGGCCATGATGTCCTTGCGCTGGTCGAAAATGACCTTGCGCTGGTCGTTCATCACGTCGTCGTACTTCAGGATGTGCTTGCGAATGTCGAAGTTGCGGGCCTCGACCTTCTTCTGAGCCATCTCAAGGCTCTTGTTCATCCACGGATGCGTGATCGCCTCGCCTTCCTGCAGGCCGAGCGTCTTCAGCACGCTGTCCATGCGGTCTGACCCGAAGATGCGCATGAGGTCATCGTCGAGCGCGAGGTAGAACTTGGAGCGGCCGGGGTCGCCCTGGCGGCCGGAGCGGCCGCGCAGCTGGTTGTCGATGCGCCGGCTCTCGTGGCGCTCGGTGCCGATCACATAGAGACCGCCCGCTTCAAGCGCGGTGGCCTTCTTCTCATTGACGACCGTCTGGATCTCGGCGCGCTTCTTGGCGATGGCGTCTTCGGAGGGCGGACGGCCTGCTGTCGTTTCCTCCGCAACCCAGTCGCGCAGCTGATACTCGACGTTGCCGCCGAGCTGAATGTCGGTGCCGCGGCCGGCCATGTTGGTGGCGATGGTGACGGCGCCCGGCTTGCCGGCCTGGGCGATGATGCCGGCTTCCTGCTCGTGGTAGCGGGCGTTCAGGACTTGATGCGGGATCGGGTCGTCTTTGCTCTTCGCGGTGCCGATCTGGATCAGGTATGCGCCGATGTCATTGAAATAGGCTTTGAGCTCGGATTCGGCGCTAGTCTTGCCTTCCTTGGCCTCCTTGAACTTCTCCGCGAGAGACAGCAGGTTCTTGCCAAGCGTTTCGATGTACTTCTTATCCTTGAGAGACTCCGAAAGCTGCTCGGACTTCTCGATGGACGTCGTACCCACCAGGATAGGTTGGCCGCGGCGTGCGCAGTCCGCGATGGTCGTGACGATGGCGGCCAGCTTTTCTTTCTGGGTGCGATAGATTTCGTCGTCTTCGTCGGCGCGCGAGATCTTGAGGTTGGTCGGGACCTCGATGACGTCGAGCCCGTAGATGTCCATGAACTCGGATGCTTCGGTCAGGGCCGTGCCGGTCATGCCGGCAAGCTTCTTGTAGAGGCGGAAGTAGTTCTGGAAGGTGATCGAAGCCAGCGTCTGGTTCTCGGGCTGGATCTCGACGTGCTCCTTGGCTTCGAGGGCTTGATGGAGGCCTTCGGAGTAACGGCGGCCGGGCATCATGCGGCCCGTGAACTCGTCAATGATGATCACTTCGCCGGCTTTGACGATGTAATCCTTGTCGCGCTGAAAGAGCTTGTGGGCCTTGAGCGCCTGGTTGACGTGGTGGACCAGCGAGACGTTCTCGATGTCATAAAGGGAGCCCGTGAGCAGCTTTGCTTCTGCGAGCAACTGCTCCATACGCTCGTTGCCGACCTCGTTGAGCGCAACCTGGCGCTGCTTCTCGTCGAGTTCAATCAAGCCTTGGATCTTGAGCTCTTCTTTGAGGGCATCCTTCGAAACGGATTTTGCCAGCTCCGTCTCGATGTGGTCGTGCTCTGCCACGAGCCCTTTCACGAGCCCGTCGACGGCGACATAGAGGTCGGCGCGGTCCTCGAGCGGTCCCGAAATGATGAGCGGGGTACGCGCTTCGTCGATGAGGATGCTGTCCACCTCGTCGACGATGGCGAAGGCATGGCCGCGCTGGACCATGTCGTCCTTGCGCAACTTCATGTTGTCGCGAAGGTAGTCGAAGCCGAGTTCGTTGTTGGTGGCGTAGGTCACGTCGGCGCCGTAGGCGCTCTTACGCTGCTCGTCGTCGAGGCCATGGACGATGGTGTCGACGGTGAGGCCGAGGAAGCGGTAGACCTGTCCCATCCACTCGGCGTCGCGCTTGGCGAGGTAGTCGTTCACGGTGACGACGTGGACGCCTTCGCCTGCAATGGCGTTCAGATAGACGGCGAGCGTTGCGACGAGCGTCTTGCCTTCGCCCGTCTTCATTTCGGCGATATTGCCCTCGTGGAGCACCATGCCGCCGATGAGCTGAACATCGAAATGGCGCTGTCCGAGCGTCCGTTTGGCGGCCTCGCGCACCGTGGCAAAAGCCGGAATAAGCAGGTCATTGAGGGACGTGCCGTTCCGATATTGCTCGCGGAATTCTTCCGTCCGGGCTCGAAGCTCGGCATCCGTCAGCTTAGCCAGCTCGGGTTCGAGCGCATTGATTGCTTCGACGCGCGAGCGGTAGCTCTTCACCCTCCGCTCGTTCGATGAGCCAAAAATCTTCGAGGCGAAAGAGCCGATGGAGCCGATGGAGAGCATTAAGATAATTCCTCAATATCATGGACTTGTTGCGAAATCGACGCGCATGTGTCGCGCGCGTTCGCACTCGTCCGGTCGTATCCGACGGTCAAACACCATGAACTGGAGAACCGCGGAGAAGCGCCAGTCCGGCAGATCAGCCATACGGGGGCAGACATAAGGATTGACGCCCGGAATTGTCAACGCGTGGCCGGGTATTCTCTAGCGGACGTTCTTGATCGTTCCCTATTCCAGCATCTGGGAAAAATCCGGGCAAAACTCTGCAATTGTTAACTTGGCAGGCGGACCGGCGCTGGTCTATGGATGCCCCGAATTTTGTGACCTTACGCGAACATTACACTTCCATTACTTCCCCCTGCCTCAGACCGCGCCCCTATGCGCTCTGGAGGCGGCAAATCCCCAGGAGCCTGACTAAAGTGAAACCGTTCCGCATTGTCCGTCTTTCTGCGCTCGCCCTCACCGGTTCTGCGCTTGTGCTTTCGGGGCTTCCCCTCCTTGGAGCGATGGAAGCTCGGGCCGACGATGCCGTGATTGCGAAACTGAACGGGAAAGAGATCCGGGAATCGGATCTCGCGCTGGCTGAAGCCGAGGTGGGGCCGGAAGTGGCGCATATGCCTGCCGCGAACCGGCGCCGTCTGCTGCTCGAATTCGTGCTTGAGATGAAGCTGTTCGCGGAAGCCGCCGACAAGGCAGGCCTCGCGAGCGGGGCAGACTATGACGCCCGGCTTGCCTATTGGACGACGCGCGCCAAGCGCGATGCCTTCTATGAGAAGGAGGTCAAGGGCAAGGTCAGCGATGCGCTGGTGAAGGGCATCTATGACGACAAGGTCAAGATGATCCCGCCGGAGGACGAGGTCGAAGCGCGCCACATCCTGGTCGAAAGCGAGGAAAAGGCCAAGGAAGTCTTGGAGAAGGTCAACAAGGGTGACGATTTCGCCAAGCTCGCGGCGGAGTATTCTACCGATCCGGGTTCCAAAGCTGACGGCGGTAAGCTCGGCTATTTCAGCAAAGGGATGATGGTGAAAGAGTTCGAAGATGCCGCGTTCGCGCTGAAGAAGGGCGAGGTTTCCAAGCCGGTGAAGAGCAAGTTCGGCTGGCACGTCATCAAGGTCGAGGACCGCCGCGTGAAACCGCTTCCGACGTTCGAGGAAGTGAAGGGCCAGATCGTCAACAGCATGGTCCAGCAGAACGGGCAGCAGGTGGCAACGGACCTGCGCAGCAAGGCGCAGATCGAATACGTCGACAACGAGATGAAGCTGCAAGTCGAGCAGGAGGCCGCTGCGGCCGCTGCCAAGAAGAAGGTGTTCGAGCAGCAGATGGACGAGCAGATCAAAAAGAAAGAAGCGCTGGACGCCATCCAGAAAGAGCAAAAGTAGGCGTTCGGACGAAAATCTTGTCCGATGTTATTCGGGCCGCCCAATCTGGCGGCCCGATCTCTTTTTCAAAGGGACTCGGGCGGTTGTGTGATCAGCGGCCGGATGAATGCGCACTCGCGACGACTGGTATGTTTGCTCGCGGGCTGGTAAGCCCCGCGAGAGAGGGCTTTATTTCGGGAGCCACTATGTCCAGCCAACTCGCCTTGATCATTGCCATCCTGGCTGAGGTCGCCGCGACCTCGGCGCTTAAAGCTTCCGATGGGTTCAAAAATGTCGTGCCGTCCATCATCGTGATCGTTGGCTACGGTACGGCGTTTTATTTCTTGTCGCTGGCGTTGCGGAGCATTCCGATGGGTGTCGCCTACGCGATCTGGTCGGGCGTTGGCATCGTTCTCATTTCAATGGCTGGCTGGCTTGTTTACGGTCAGAAACTTGATCTTCCCGCAATTGCGGGGATGGGGCTCATCGTTGCCGGGGTTTTCGTCCTCAACGTCCTCTCCAAATCGACCGGGAGTTGATCGCGGCTCTGGCCAGCGCAAGTACAACACCGACAAGACTGCCGCCTGAATTCGTCTCCTCGGAGCTTTGCCATGGGCAAGATCACGTCCCGCTCACCATTCGCACCCGAAACGTTGGCTCACCTCGAGCCGATTGCTGGCGTGCGCTTTGCGACAGCTGAAGCCGGTATCCGGTACAAGGGCCGCACAGATTTGATGGTTGCCGTGCTGGACGAGGGGACGAGTGTGGCGGGCGTGTTCACACAGTCCAAAACCGCCTCGGCGCCGGTCCTTGCCTGCCGCAAGCATTTGAAGAAGGGGGCGGCCCGGCTCCTGATCGTGAATTCCGGTAACGCCAACGCGTTCACGGGCAAGAAGGGCCGGGAGGCGGTCGACATCACGGTCGAGGTTGGGGCGAAGGCAGCGAATGCGGAGCGCCACGAGGTGTTCGTGGCTTCGACAGGCGTCATTGGCGAGCCTTTGGAGGCAAGCAAGTTCGCGCATCTGATCGAAGGACTCGTAGCGGATGCCGAGCCGGATTCCTTCGAGGCGGCGGCACGCGCCATCATGACCACCGATACGTATCCCAAAGTTGCGACCCGGAAGGCGCTGATCGGTGACGTGGAGGTCACGATCAATGGCTTCTGCAAAGGCGCCGGGATGATCGCGCCCGACATGGCGACGATGCTGTGCTTCATATTCACGGACGCCCACATCGCGCCGAAGCCGCTGCAGGACCTGCTGTCGGAGCATGTCGAGACGACCTTCAATGCCATGACCGTCGACGGCGATACGTCGACGAGCGACACGTGCCTCCTGTTTGCGACGGGCGATGCAAGTGCGCGCGGCCAGCCGCCCATCACGAAGGCTGGTTCGAAGAAACTCAAGGCCTTCTCGGAAGCGTTGCACGACCTGATGAAGGATCTGGCGATTCAGGTCGCGAAGGATGGTGAAGGCCTTTCCAAGTTCGTGACCTTCATCGTGGAAGGCGCGGAAAGCGAGGCCGCTGCGCGCCGTATCGCGCTCTCCTGCGCGAACTCGCCGATCCTCAAAACTGCCATCGCTGGCGAAGATCCGAATTGGGGCCGTGTCGTCATGGCGGTCGGCAAATCAGGAGAAGCGGCAGATCGCGATCGGCTTTCGATCTGGTTCGGCGAGCATTGCGTCGCGCGCGACGGTGAGCGGGCTCATGAGTATGACGAAGCCACCGCCGCTTCCTATATGAAGAACCGCGAGATCGTCATTCGCATCGACGTCGGGGTTGGCAAAGCCTCGTCTCACGTGTGGACCTGCGATCTCACGCACGACTACGTGTCGATCAACGCCGACTACCGGAGCTGAGATGCCGTCAACAGCGGATTTCTGGATCCAGCGCTGGGAGAAGGGTGAAACCGGCTTCCATCGCGACGAAGTACACGATTTCCTAACGCGCCATTGGCCTAAGCTCGACCTTGCAATCGGGACGACTGTGTTCGTGCCTTTGTGCGGCAAGAGCCGCGATATGGTGTGGCTCGCGGCAGCAGGGCATCGCGTGGTCGGGGTGGAGTTGTCGCCCTTGGCCGTGGATGATTTTTTCCGCGAGCAGGGCATGGAAGCCGATACCCGCAAGGTTGGCGACTTCATCGTGCGCTCGTCCGGGCCGTTCACGATCTGGTGCGGCGATTTCTTCAAGCTTCCTGCGGAGGCGACGCGCGACGCTGCAGGGGCCTACGATCGGGCTGCTCTGGTTGCTCTGCCTGCGGGTCTTCAGGGCCGATACGCGCAGAAACTTGCCGAGCTTCTTCCCGCGTCGGCACCCATTCTTCTGACCAGTCTCACCTATCCGGAGGGGCAGATCCCAGGACCTCCGTTCTCCACTCCGTTGGCCCAGGTCGCGTCGATCTTCGCGGCCACGCATTCGATTGGCCTCTTGGAGAGCCGGGATGGGCTTGAGCAGAGCCAGAACCTCAAAGTGCGCGGTGTCACCGCCCTCGAGGAGGTTGCCTACGTTCTCAGACGGAAGCCTTGATCGCCGCGGGCGCCGAGCGAATGGCGTCGTAGACGAGGGCGAGATCGGCTGCGGTCGAACAGTACGGGGGCATGACGTAGATCGTGTTTCCGAGCGGCCGAAGCAGAATCCCGTGGCTCAGAAAATGCGTCCGCAACGCGATATTTGCGGACGCCAGATAGCCGCCATCCGAAACCTTGAGGTCGAGGGCCGTGATGGTGCCGATGCGGCGCGGGTTCTCGAAATGGGGATCGGCGGCAAAGCTCGCGAGATGCTCGTCCTGGATCTTTGCGAGCTTGGCAACGCGTTCGGGGACGGGTTCGGTTTGCCAAGTCGCGAGATTGGCGAGCGCCGCCGCGCAGCATACGGGATTTGCCGTAAAGCTCGACGAGTGGAAGAAGGTGCGGGAACGGTCCTGCGAATAGTGGGCGTCGAAGATGCGTGGGGTGGCTAACGTCGCGGCAAGTGGCAACGATCCGCCTGTCAGTCCTTTGGCCACGCAGAGAATGTCCGGCGAGATTCCGGCCTGCGTGCACGCGAAGAGGGTTCCCGTACGGCCCCAGCCCGTCATGACTTCGTCGGCAATAAAGAGCGCGTTGTGGCGCTCGCAGACGCGCTTCATTTCAGCCAGTACGTCGGCGCTATAGATCAGCATGCCGCCCGCGCCGAGGATCAGTGGCTCGGTGATGAAGGCCGCGAGCGAACCGTCCCGTCCTGCGGCGTCAAGTGCGTCCAGCGTCTCCTGCTCGCGGCCAGGGTGCGGGAACGGGATGTGGATGACATCGAAGAGCAATGGTTCGTAAGCGGCGTTGAATACGCCGCGCGCGCCCGCCGACATCGTTCCGATGGTGTCGCCATGGTAACCGTGCTCGAGAGCCGCAATGCGCGTCTTTGCCTGCCCGATGTTGCGCCAATAGCCGAGCGCCATTTTGAGCGCGACCTCGACCGCGGTCGAACCGCTGTCCGAATAGAAGACGTGGGCGAGGCCGCGAGGAGCGACATCGATCAGCTTCTCGGCGAGGGTTTCGGCCGGCTCGTGTGTGCAGCCCGCGAAGATCACCTGATCGAGCTTGTCGATCTGGTCATGGACGGCCGCCGTTATCGCGGGATGGCGATGGCCGTGGGTAATGACCCACCAGGACGAAATGCCGTCGAAGATGCGCCTATTGTCCTGGGTTTCGAGCCAGGCCCCTTTGCCACGCGCAATTTTGACGGGCGGAGGCTCCAGCGCGTGCTGTGTAAAGGGGTGCCAAACCGTATTGCGTGCCATCAGCTCAATTCCTCCGGGCGGAACTGAGCCTGAAACGCGGCCCGCAGGCTGTCACGCGTCAGCGGAGAGAGGTGCGGCAGGCGGCCGAGCCGTCGCACGTTCCCCATCTCGACGATGGTACGCTCCGTGTCGAGATTCTCATCGCCGACAAAAGCAATACCGAGGATCGGAATATTGCGGCCGTTGAGGGCTTCAATCGAAAGCAGGCTGTGGTTGATGGTGCCGAGCGCCGTGCGAGCAACGAGGATGACCGGCAAACGCCAGGATGCGAACAGATCGATCATCAGGCTCTGACGGTTGATCGGCACCATAAGACCGCCGGCGCCTTCCACGACGAGGGGGCCGGCAACCTCAGGCAGCTTGAGCTTGGCGAGGCTGATCTCAAGGCCTTCGGCCTCGGCCGCGCGATGCGGTGAGGCTGCCATCGCGAGCCGGTAGACTTCAGAGTGAATGCGGTCTGGTGGCAGGCCCGACAGCGCGCTCACGCGCGTGGTGTCGCCACCGCCTTCAAGGCCGCATTGGATGGGCTTCCAGTAGGTCGCGCCGAGGGCTGCAGCTAGCGCGGCCGCGAACACGGTTTTGCCGACGTCGGTGTCGGTTCCGGTGACAATCACGCCTTGGGTCATGCTGTGGCTCGCGCAAGGATGGCGGCCAGCGCGTCGAGCATACGCGACGTCGCTTCCTCGCCAGCGTTGAGGGTCAGCGAGACGCGCAGTCGGGCGGTGCCCTCGGGTACAGTTGGTGGCCGTACGGCGCGCACGTCGAAGCCCTCGGCCACCAAGGCCTTTGCGACGGAAACAGCGCGGTCATCGGCGCCGAGAATCACGGGCTGAATGTGAGAACCCGAGGGGGTGATCCCGCAGCGGCGCTCGAGCTCGCGGCCGGCGAACGCGACGAGGCTCGCAAGGCGCTCGCGGCGTGACGGGGCGTCGCGCATGATGCCGAGGGCGGCGCGGACCGCTGCGGCCATCAGCGGCGACGGCGCGGTGGCGTAAATGAAAGGACGCGCGCGATTGACGAGATAGTCGCGCAGGGTGCGTGATGTGAGAAGCATCGCGCCGCTCGCGCCCAGGGCTTTGCCACAGGTGTGGAGGGAGATGACGTCGGGCGCGCCTTCGAGGGCGTGAGCGAGCCCGCGTCCGTCAGGGCCGAGAACGCCAGTGGCGTGTGCCTCATCGACGACGAGGTAGCCGTCATGACGCCGTGCGACGGCAATGAGGTCCGCGAGTGGTACCTGGTCGCCGTCCATCGAGTATAGGCTTTCGACCGCGATCCAAGGGCGACCTGTGCCACCTTCGGCTCGCCAGTGCGTGATCGCGTCGTCGAAGCTCTGCGCGTCGTTGTGGATGGCGGACGCGATCGTCGCCTTTCCGGCACGCATGCCGTCGATGACGCTGGCGTGGATCAAGGCATCATGGACGACAAGGTCGCCGCGCGCCGGGAGCGTCGAAAACAGAGCGTAGTTGGCGACAAAGCCGCCGCCGAAGTAGAGGCAGCTCTCTGCGCCGAAGAAGGCTTGGGCTTCAGATTCGAGTGCCTCGTGCTCGGGATCGTTGCCCCTGAGCAGGCGCGAGCCGCCCGCCCCGATGGCAACGCCGCGATCGAGGGCCATCGCCACGGCTTCTGAAAGCTCGCGCGAGTTGGCGAGCCCCAAATAGTCATTGGACGAGAAGTCGATGCCTTGGCGGGCGCTGAGCTCGCGCAGGCGTCCGCGACGCTCCAGCGCCTTTAGCGCGCGCTCGTGGCTGTCTGACATGATGTGTGTCCGGTGCAGCCGCAGCCGGCGTGCTCCGTGGCGTTCTCTGCGCTGGCTTCGACATCCGGATCGTTTTCGAGAGCCATTGGCTCGATGCCGAGCTTCCGGAACAGCGCCTGATCCTTGTCTTCGCCGGGGTTGTCGGCAGTCAGTAGCGTATCGCCACAGAAGATCGAGTTGGCGCCGGCGAAGAAGCACATCGCCTGCATTTCTTCGCTCATCTCGGTGCGGCCGGCGGACAGGCGCACGAACGAGGTTGGCATCATGATGCGTGCGAGCGCGATAACGCGAACGAACGCGATGGGATCGACCTTCTTGCGGTTCTCAAGCGGTGTGCCCGGAATGGGGATCAGCATGTTGATCGGCACGCTTTCCGGATGCTCATCGAGGTTGGCAAGCGTGACCAGCATGTCGATACGGTCCTCGTCCGTCTCGCCGAGACCGACGATGCCACCCGAGCAGACCTTGATGCCTGCTTCGCGGACGCGCGACAGCGTATCGAGGCGATCCGCGAAGGTCCGCGTCTTGATGATCTCGGAGTAGTAGCGCTCGGAAGTATCGATGTTGTGATTGTAGTAGTCGAGGCCGGCGTCCTTGAGCTGGGCCACGTCGGTATCGGAGAGCATGCCGAGCGTCATGCACGTTTCCATGCCGAGTGCTTTGACGCCCTCGACCATGGCGACGACTGAGTCCATGTCGCGGCTCTTCGGGGAGCGCCAAGCCGCGCCCATGCAGTAGCGGGTCGCGCCTTGCGCCTTGGCCTTCTTGGCTTCGTCAATCACGCGCTGCACTTCCATCAGCTTCGAGGCCTTGAGGCCCGAGGCGTGATGGGCGGACTGGCTGCAGTAGCCGCAATCCTCGGCGCAGCCGCCAGTTTTGATCGAGAGCAGACGCGCAAGCTGGACCCTGTTGGGGTCGAAATGCGTGCGCTGGACCGTTGCCGCGCGGAAGAGGAGATCGTTGAAGGGAAGGTCGTAGATGGCCTGCGCTTCGGCCCGGGTCCAGTTATGACGGACCTGGTCCAGGGCGGGCGTGGCCATCGGGACGACGTGCACGTTCATCGAGGGTCTCTCCTCATTCCGGCTCAAACCGGGCCTGAGCGCGTTTCTATCACTCGCTGGGCCGGCCGGCTCGGATGACATTTAAGCATCTGTAGTAAAACGATTTTTCTTCTCGAGTGCGCGCCTGAGTGGCCGCGTGCCCGAACGAAGATCCTCCGCACGATGTTTGCACCGCGGAGGGATGGGACCGCAAGGCTCAATTTGCTGCAGGGCAGCGGGAGGACAGAACGGGCTCCTCCACGTGTCCAACTATAGATATTCGTTATAGATGTCCGTTTACTGAAGTCTCAACTTGCGCTGGGTCAGAACTTGGGGAAGGCTGACAATGCTCAAATGATTTGGGGCGATTTCATCTCAAATCTATATTTTGGGGAGACTCCCATGGACCTCACGTCTTTGCTTATTCAAGCTGCGAGTGGGGCAATCGGCGGAAACGCCGCTGCTGCAGCCACCAAAAACGACGCTCTCGGAACACTGGGTAATACGATTGCCGGCGCATTGGGCGGTGGCATCGGCGGCCAGTTGCTCGGTCCGTTGCTTGGACTGGGCGGCGCTGCTGCTGCATCCGGACTCGACATCAACGCGATCGTCACAGGTTTCGCGACCGGCGGCGTCAGCGGAGCGCTGACCGCGCTCGTGCTCGGGTTCCTAAAGGCGAAGTTTGCTACGTAGCCCTCCGAGTCGAACCGGCCGGGGCTGGGTGCCGCGGCCGGTATTTGCGATCAGCTTGCGATTTTTCCGCCGCCCTTGCGCGTAATGGCGACGACAGACGGGCGTGGCGGCATGCCGTCCTTGAAATCCGGCCACCGCGTGTTTGGCGTTTCGAACGTCGAGAGGGCGCCATCGTCCTCGGTTTCGCCGGGGTGCTGGACGGCGACGAAAAACGTTTCGAGGTCCGGCGTGAAGCACGGGCCGCACATCTCGGCTCCGATCGGCACCTGAAAGAAGCAGCGCGCCGTGCCGCGCCCAGGACCTTCCGTTTCGACGGCCCATATTCCGTCGGCGCGTCCGGTCTTCTTCGGGGAGTTTCCGTCGGTCGCGACCCAGAGGCGGCCATCCGCATCCACGGTGCAATTGTCCGGCATGCCGAACCAGCCGTTTTCAGAGGTGGCGGGATTGAACGCGGCGCCGACTTCTGCAACGGCGGGCGATCCACATTTGATGAGGATTTCCCAGGTAAAGGTTGGCGCCGTGTGATCGCCGTCCGCAGGCGTGATCTCAATGATGTGGCCGAAGAGATTTTCAGCGCGGGGATTGGCGGCGTCCGTCTCCGCCGCCTTGCGCTTCGCGTTGTTGGTTAGCATGACGTAGACTTTTCCGGTCTTCGGATTGACGTCCGTATCTTCCGGGCGGTCCATGCGTGTGGCGCCGAGGATGTCCGCGGCGAGGCGGGCGCGGATCAGCACGTCACCCTGATCCTTGAAGCCGTTCGCTTCGCTCAGCCAAACTTGGCCGTCCTTGTTGGGCTGTCCGTGCACGAGGGGCAGCCATTCACCCGTGCCGTCGGCGTGGAAGCGGGCGACCGACAGAAGGCCGGTGTCGAGAAGATCTTTATTGGCGGCGCGGTTCTCTTGGTCGACCTTTCCGTCGGTCACGAAGCGGTAGACGTAGTCGAAGCGCTCGTCGTCACCCTGGTAGACAACGAAGCGGCCGTCGCTGTTTATGATGTTGCCTGCGCCTTCATGCTTGAAGCGGCCGAGCGCTGTGCGCTTCTTCGGCGTCGACGTGGGGTCCATAGGATCGATTTCCACGACCCAGCCGAACCGGTTCGGTTCGTTCGGCTCTTTCAGGACGTCGAAGCGATCGTGGAAGCGGCCCCATGCGTACCACTCGGCCGGAGCGCCGTAACGACGGAGCGCGCGGGCCTCGTCGGTGATCGGTTCGACCGCGCTCTTGCTCCAGAAGTAGCCGTTGAAGTTCTCCTCGCAGGTGAGCCAGGTGCCCCACGGCGTGATGCCGCCAGCGCAGTTGTTGATCATGCCGCGGACGCGCGTTCCCGTGGGATCAGCCGACGTCTTCATGCGCACGTGACCGGCTGCAGGGCCGGAGATCCTGATTTCGGTGTCGGCCGTGATGCGGCGCGCGAACTTCGAGTTGGGAACGGCGGACCATTTGCCGTTCTCCCGCTTGATCTCGATGACCGAGCCGCCGTGGGCCATCATCTCCGCATCGACGATCTCGCGCGTGATGCCGGCGAACGTGTTGTCCTTGTCGCTCCGCGGCGCGAGGCCGGGCAGCATCAGTTCGCCGTTGGTGTACTCGTGATTGACGACGAGGAGGCCGTGGTCCGACCGGCCCTCCAGCGGGATGTATCCGATGAAATCGTTGTTGTAGCCGAACTGCTTCATTTGCGCGGCAGCGTCCGGCTTGCCGGGCGCAAACGGCGGCGCATCCGCGAGGACGGCATCGCCCCAGCGGATCAGGATGTCGGCATCGTATCCTTCGGCGACGTGGTGCGTCTCGGACGCGGGCTGAACCGCAAGCTCGGTGAAATTGAAGGACGTACCCGGTGTCGCCGGTTCGGAACTCGGAGCGGCGGCGAGCGCGTCGGGCCACACGATTTCGGCCGCGACGGTGACAGCGGCAAATCCTTTGACGAGATCTCTGCGCGACAAGCGGGTCGCAATGATGTCGCCAATCGTCGGCGTTATGCTCGGGTTGGAGCCTTTGTTCTCAGCTTCTTCGAACGCGACAGAAGGCGGCAGCGGCGAATGCGACATGGAATGGG
This sequence comes from Hyphomicrobium sp., assembly GCF_036262015.1. Classification (GTDB taxonomy): domain Bacteria; phylum Pseudomonadota; class Alphaproteobacteria; order Rhizobiales; family Hyphomicrobiaceae; genus Hyphomicrobium_C. Next base: position 691,338 of record NZ_DATAJR010000008.1, read on the forward strand.
TTCCGGAGAGTTCAGATTTAGAACTCCTCTAGCGGGCCTATGTCACTTTCTCATGACGGCGCATCCGCAGCGTTCAAAAGCAAAAAATCCGGAGGGGGTTTGCACACGCACGCCTATAAAATAAACGGTGCATATCTTATCAACATTTCGTTATGGACTTCTTTTTATCTGTTTGATCCTGATCATTTGCAATCGCAACGCACCGTGTTTTAGGCTGCGATCACTAGGATCCGGGCCACGCAGTCCGGATCCCCATGTAGGGAGTTAAGCGATGGGTACTCAAGCGGGCATGGATCCGAACGCTTTTGGTCCGTTCGGCGCACTCTTTCAAAATTACTTTTCAGCTCTTGAGAATTTGGGCCAGATGAAACTGCCGCTGAATGGTGCAGGTTCATTCGGCTTTGATCCGCAAATTGCGGTTTCTCAAGCTACTGCGCCGCTGAAGGCTGCGGCGCGCTGTCAGGTCGAGGTGCTCGGTCTGATGAACCGGCGCACGCAGGCTTACATGCAAGTGCCGACACGCCTCGCGCAGTGCCGCTCACCTCAGGACCTTCTCAACGAGCAGTTGGCGTTCTGGCGGACGGCGGCCGAACAATACCGGACGTGCGCGGTGAAAATCGGTGAGGCTTGCGGACAGGCGCTGCCGTTTTCGCTCTCCGAAGCTGGCAAGTTCGAGCGCGATTACATCAATTTCAACGGCACCGGCTCCAAAGAGAGCAACGCTGTTTCGCCTCGGCAAGATACCGCGGGCAAGCAGCAGCGCCGCGTAGCCTGATAGATCGCGATGGCGATCGGTCAACCCGCCGCATGGTGTGACGGGTTGCGGAGCCGCGGCTTTAAGCGGCTTTAGTTGAGGGCCGTCAGCCCATCGCTAAAGCCCGCGAGCGAGATCGGGATTCCGATGCCCGCTTCCTCGCTCTGGAAGATGATGAAGATTGCGGTCTTGCCGGTTTTGAGCTGCTCGATCAGCTTGTCCTCTACGGTCACCTGCGCGTAGCACGCGAAGGTATGGCAGCGCAGGAACGGCGCGTGTCCAATGTCGACGCCGTCCACCTTGAGGCCGATCCCCGGCGGCAGAAGCACTCCAACAGGCGCAAAGACGCGAAGCACTTTCGTGCCGTTCGAGAACTTTTGGAAATAGATCGTGAGACCGACGTTCTTACGGTCTTCGGCGGTCACGCTTTGGACGAGTGCGCAAATTTCATTCTTGGCACCGGCCGGCGGCGGCTTGCAGACGTACTGCCAATCTCCGTACTGCCCTTTGACTGTGCCACCTGCGAGCTGGGGCGGCAGGGGGGCCTGCTTTGATTCTCCGGCTCCATCGGCTGCGCCTGCAAGTGCGCGTCCGATGGGATTCAATCCCGTGTTCTCCAGTCCCGTTAAGCCAATGCCTAACGCAGTGCACAAGAGGCACAGCATGCCCCTCCGTGCTCTCGACAGGATGCTTGTCAGCCGGCCGACGGGAGTTGCCATGGACGTTGGTCGTTCCTTGATGGGTTCGGATGCTTGCGCCGAAGGGTCCCTGCATTCGGCGCTCGTTGGCACTAGCGCAGTCCGTTCGTCTCGGCGAGGAAAAAGGCCAAAGTGGGACTCGACGGGCTTGCAGCGCACGCTTCTTCACCGCAAAGACTACCTCTCGACGTGAAGTCTCCAGACGGGTGCGATGTTGCGTTGCAATACGGCGATACCCTAAGGAGTGCACATCAACGCGTAGTTATGACGCACAAAACTTGACTTGAGCCGAGTTTGACGATTGTGCTGTGTGTCGGTTTGGGGGGACGCTGCCGAACCCGCGTGCATTCTTGTCGACGGGATGCCGCGAGACGGGGTTGTCGAGTGGTCCCGCCGGCTTGGCGAGTGCCGCCGGGCAAGCGATCGGCAAGATCGAAACGACCGACATCAGGGAGATTCCCGGCACAGTTGCCGGGACACGGAACCGGGGAGCGGATTTAATGCTGAAATGGATTCTAAAATGTGGCCCTCAGGCGGCACTGGCCGGGCTTGTGGCCCTGCTCTTGGCGCCGGCGTCGGCTTTGGCCCAGAACGGCCTTGGCCAGCCGCTCCCCAAGCAGATGGGGTTGCAGCAGGCGGCCACGCCGATCGCTCATGAACTGCACGCTTTCTACGATCTCACGAACACCGTCATCGTTGCGATCACGATCTTCGTTATCATTCTGCTCGGTTACGTGATGTTCCGCTTCCGTGAGAAGAGCAATCCCACCCCCAGCACGACTACGCATCACACGCTGCTCGAAGTGGCCTGGACGGTAATCCCCATCCTGATCCTGGTGGTTATTGCGATCCCTTCGTTCAAGCTCTTGATGAACCAGTACACTTATCCGAAGCCCGATCTCACGATCAAAGCCATCGGCAATGCTTGGTTCTGGGAGCATGAGTATCCGGACTACGGCAACTTCACCATCACGTCGAACATGCTGACCGACGAAGAGGTCGCGGAGCGCAATCAGAAGGGCATTCCTTCGCCGCGTCTTCTCTCGGTGGACAACGAGATTGTGGTGCCGGTGAATAAGGTCGTGCACGTGCTCGTAACGAGCAACGACGTGATCCATAACTGGACGGTGCAGTCCTTCGGCTCCAAGATCGACGCCGTGCCGGGCCGCCTGACCTCGACGTGGTTCCAGTCCGAGAAGGAAGGCATGTTCTACGGCCAGTGCTCGGAGCTCTGCGGTCTCAACCATGCCTTCATGCCGATCGCCGTGCGCGTCGTGAACGAGGGTGTGTTCAACGAGTGGGCCGCCGCTATGCAGGCGAAGGACAAGAAGAAGGCGCGCGAGATCCTCGACAAGGTGGCACTCGAGCAGGCCGGCGTTAAGACGACTGCCGACGCCAGCTCGGCTCAAGCACGCTAGGGCGCGAGAAGGCAGCTGCCTCCGCGGCGGCTGCCTCGCCTGAGCTCAGGAATGGAAACACCCAGGTCAACAAGGGTCACATACAATGGGTAGCACCACCGCACACGCCGGCCACGACGATCACGACCACGCCCCAACGGGCTGGCGTCGTTGGCTCTTCTCGACGAACCACAAAGACATCGGAACGATGTACCTGATCTTCGCGATGATCTCGGGCATCATCGGTGGCGGCTTGTCCGTCGCGATGCGTCTTGAGCTCGCCGAGCCGGGGATGCAGTTCTTCTCTAACCCGCACATGTTCAACGTGTTCGTGACCGGCCATGGTCTCATCATGGTGTTCTTCATGGTCATGCCCGCGACGATGGGCGGTTTCGGCAACTGGTTCGTCCCGTTGATGATCGGTGCGCCCGACATGGCGTTCCCGCGCATGAACAATATTTCGTTCTGGCTGCTGCCGGTCGCGCTCACGCTGCTGCTCATCTCGATGTTCGTCGAGGGACCGTCTGGCATGCACGGCGTCGGTGCCGGCTGGACGATCTATGCACCGCTGTCGACCTCCGGCCATCCCGGGCCGGCCGTAGACTTCGCGATCCTCGCGCTGCACATCGCGGGCGCTTCGTCGATCCTCGGCGCCATCAACTTCATCACCACCATCTTCAACATGCGCGCTCCGGGCATGACGCTGCATAAGATGCCGCTCTTTGCCTGGGCAGTACTGATTACGGCGTTCCTGCTTCTGTTGTCGCTTCCGGTGCTCGCCGGCGCGATCACGATGCTGCTCACGGACCGCAACTTCGGTACGACGTTCTTCTCGCCGGCAGGCGGCGGCGACCCGATCCTGTACCAGCATCTCTTCTGGTTCTTCGGGCATCCGGAAGTCTACATCATGATTTTGCCGGGCTTCGGCATCGTCAGCCACATCATCTCTACGTTCTCGCGGAAGCCCATTTTCGGCTACCTCGGCATGGCCTATGCCATGGTTGCGATCGGTCTCGTCGGCTTCATCGTGTGGGCGCACCACATGTACGCCGCCGGTATCAGCGTGAATACGCAGGCCTACTTCGTGTTCGCAACGATGGTCATCGCTGTTCCGACAGGTGTTAAGATCTTCTCGTGGATCGCCACGATGTGGGGCGGGTCGTTGCAGTTCCGCGTGCCCATGATCTGGGCGCTCGGCTTCATCGTCCTGTTCACAATTGGTGGTGTCACTGGCGTCATGTTGGCCAACGCCGGCGTCGACCGTGCGCTGCACGACACCTACTACGTCGTTGCGCACTTCCACTACGTGCTGTCGCTCGGCGCCGTGTTCTCAATCTTCGCCGGATACTACTACTGGTTCCCGAAGATGACCGGCTACATGTACTCGGAGTTCTGGGGCAAGCTGCACTTCTGGATCACCTTCATCGGTGCGAACGTGCTGTTCTTCCCGCAGCATTTCCTCGGCCTCGCCGGCATGCCGCGCCGCTACGTTGACTATCCGGATGCCTATGCGTTCTGGAACCATGTGTCGTCGATCGGCTCGTACATCACGGCTGTTGGCACGCTGACGTTCTTCATCGGCATCTTTGTGGCGCTCGCACGCAAGGTTCCGGCTGGCAACAATCCGTGGGGTCCGGGTGCAACGACGCTCGAGTGGACCCTGACGTCGCCGCCGGCTTACCACTCGTTCGAGACCCTGCCGCGCATCTCGAGCAGCTCGCACCACTAAGCGAGACCAAGGACGAAGAAGCGGAGACGGAAGCTCCGCTCTTCGTTCCAGTCAGACTATCGTTCCGGTGGGCGGAGAAACCGCCCACCGCCACGTCGAGACCGCAACGAAGAATTGCGTGCATTACCAGCGGGGCTAACTCGCGGCGGGAGGCTTGGAGACAATGGCAGGACTAACAGCGGACAGCGCACTTCACCGCTCGGCTACGAGTTCGGAGCCTTCGGTCGGCGACTTCATCGAACTGATGAAGCCGCGCGTCATGTCGCTCGTGGTGTTTACTTCGCTTGCGGGCCTATTTGCTGCTCCGGGCGAGCTGCACCCTGTTCTCGCCATCATTGCCGTTCTCTGCATTGCCGTCGGCGCAGGTGCGTCCGGCGCGCTCAACATGTGGTACGACGCCGACATCGATGCGCGCATGGCGCGAACGGCTGCGCGCCCCATTCCGCGCGGACGCGTGACACCCGATGAAGCCCTGGCCTTCGGCTCTGTGCTGTCGGTCATGTCGGTTCTGACGCTCGGTGTGCTCGTCAATTGGGTCGCCGGTGGGCTGTTGGCGCTCACGATCGCCTATTACGTCTTTTTCTACACGATGTGGCTCAAGCGCCGGACGCCGCAGAACATCGTCATCGGCGGCGCGGCCGGCTCTTTTCCTCCGATGATCGGCTGGGCGGCGGTCACTGGGACAGTCACCGTCGAAAGCGTCGTTCTGTTCCTCATTATCTTCATGTGGACGCCGCCGCACTTCTGGGCGCTGGCGCTCTATCGTTGCCGCGACTACGAGCGCGTCGGTGTGCCGATGCTGCCGGTTGTGGCGGGTCCCGACGAGACCCGTCGGCAGATCCTGCTCTATTCGCTGTTGCTCACGCCGCTTGCCGTGGTGCCTTACTTCATCGGGCTCGGTGGCATCCTGTACGCGATCACGTCGGTCGTGCTCGGTGCCATTTTCCTCTACCTTGCAGTTAAGGTTTGGCGTGTCCGGGAAGGCCGTGAAGGCGATCACGCGGCGAAGCAGCTCTTCGGGTTTTCGATCTTCTATCTGTTCCTGCTGTTCGCCGTGATCCTCGGCGAGCACCTCGCACTCAGGCTGCTCTAGGGTGCGTGGCGTGGGATACAGCGAAGCACGTGAGGTCATGGTGACGAACGAATTGGATGAGGAACAGAAACGCGTGAAGCGTCAGCGGCTGCGTTCGCTCGCTATCGCACTCGGGCTCGGGTTCCTTGTGCTGCTGTTTTACGCGGCAACGATCGTTCGTATGGGCAACCACGCTAACTAGGCCGGCTATCGGTTGGAGTTGATGTGACGACAGGCAAGCAAAACGACGGAAACGCACCGGCCGGACAGCCGAAGCCGGACCCGGTTCGCCGCGGGACGAACCGCGGTGTCGTTCTGTATTGCCTTGCCGCACTCCTCGCCATGGGTGCCCTGACGTGGGCGGCCGTTCCGCTGTACCGGATCTTCTGCCAGGTGACGGGGTATGGCGGCACGCCGATGCGTGCCGAGAAGGCTCCGGATGCTGCGCTCAACCGGACGATTACAATTCGTTTCGATGCCAATGTGGCGCCGGGCATGCCCTGGGAGTTTCAGCCCGCTCAGCGGACTATCGAGGTCAAGATCGGCGAGAACGCGCTCGCATTCTACAAGGCGCACAATACGTCGGGCGAAACGATCAAGGGCACCGCGAGCTACAACGTTTCTCCCGATGCGGCTGGCGCCTACTTCGGCAAGATTGAATGTTTCTGCTTTACCGAGCAGACGCTCGCTCCAGGCGAAAGCGTTGAGATGCCGCTCTCGTTCTTCGTCGATCCGTCGATGCTCGAGGATCGGGATGCGTCGGCGATCAAGGAAATCACGCTCTCCTATACGTTCTATCAGACGGCTGGCGCGAAAGCCGAGCTCAAGCCGAAGGACGTAAGGCAGGGAGGTTGATGTTTTTTGGGGCGCCGTAATCCGGCGTACCGCGGAAGTCGAGTTCAAGACCCAGGGTCCGATCCAAGCGGTGCCTGGGACTGCGAGACCCCGGAGCTTTCGAGCATCCGGGTTAAACGACGGGCCGAGACACGGATTGGACCATTGGTTCCGGTTCGTGGTGCGGCCGGGGGAACAAGCGAACGGGGACTACGGAGACCGAATATGGCCCAAGCGCACGGCAAGCAACACGACTATCACCTGCTCGATCCGAGCCCATGGCCGCTTGCGGCTTCGCTTTCGGCTTTCGTCACCGCCGTCGGCGCCATCGTCTGGATGCGCTCGCTCGGCGAAGGCGCGGCAGGCCTGTTCGGCATGCACGGTCCGTGGCTTTTCGCGGCTGGCTTTGCTGCTCTCGCGACCGTTGCAGCGCTCTGGTGGCGCGACGTCATCATCGAAGCCAACCGAGGCGATCATACGCCGGTCGTTCAGCTTCATCTTCGCTACGGCGTGCTCCTGTTCATCGCCTCGGAGGTGATGTTCTTCGTGGCCTGGTTCTGGGCCTACTTCGACTTCGCCTTCTTCCCGGCCGACGTGCACACGATCGACAACATGAAAGAAGCTGTCGGCATGGTGCAGCGGAATGAGCTGTTCGGTGGGCAGTGGCCGCCGGTTCCGGTCGAATCCACCGAGGCCGTCATCCCGGCGACGGGTGCTCCGGTCAACGGCTACTTCAAGGGCACGTTCGATCCGTGGGGCATTCCGCTCGTCAATACGCTGATCCTTTTGACCTCGGGCGTGACGGTTACCTGGGCGCACCACGCGCTGCTCAAGAACGATCGCCGCGGCCTCGTTCTCGGCCTGCTGCTTACGGTCTTGCTCGGCCTGATCTTCTCGGGCTTCCAGGCCTACGAGTACATGCATGCTGCCTTCACTTTCGGCGGTCATGCTTATGGCTCGGCCTTCTTCATGGCGACCGGTTTCCACGGCGCACACGTCATCATCGGCACCATCTTCCTGCTGGTGTGCTTGATCCGTGCAATCCGTGGCGCCTTCACGCCGCAGCAGCATTTCGGCTTCGAGGCTGCTGCCTGGTATTGGCACTTCGTCGACGTGGTCTGGCTCTTCCTGTTCGCTGCCATCTACGTGTGGGGTGCTGGCGCCAACGCAGGTGCCGCGCACTAACAAGACCGAAGCAGTCTTGAAACAAGCGGGGGGTCGGGACTTATCAGCCCGGCCCCTTGCTCATTGGATAGGTAACGAGGGCGAGGCCATGACCGGCGAGAGTGCGCATAGGGATGGGGGAAGATCGGTTTCTCCACTTGTTGCGGGACTGCTCGCCCGCTGCCCGCGCTGCGGTCACGGTCCGCTATTCCGCAACGGTCTTCTGCTTCGCTCTGGCTGCACCGGTTGTGGCCTCGACTACAAGTTCATCGATACCGGTGACGGGCCTGCGGTGTTCGCGATCCTGATCCTGGGTTTCGTGGTGCTCGGCTTGGCGCTGTTCGTGGAATTCCGGTATGAGCCGGCGGTCTGGGTTCACGTGGTGTTGTGGGGTCTGCTTACGCCACTCTTGGCCTTCGTCCTTCTGCGCTTTCTGAAGGCGATGCTGACAGCGCTGCAATGGCACCACAAGGCGGAAGAGGGCCGGCTGGCGAAGGACTGACATGGCAACGCCCCAACCTGACGACGTGAAGACGCGTCTCCGCAGCCTCATCCCGGCAACCCTGATGACGGTGTTGGCGCTTCCCCTCCTGATCGGGCTCGGGATCTGGCAGGTCGAACGTCTGGCCTGGAAGGAAGCTTTGATCGCGTCGATCTCGGAGGGCGTTGGAAAAGAGCCTGCGCCGCTCGAGCATCCTGCCGGTGCCTGGAAGTCGCTCAGTGGCAAGGAGTATTGGCCGGTTTCCGTCACCGGTCATTTTCGGCATCAGGACGAGCGCCACCTCTTTGCGACAGACGGCGGCGATTTCGGCTGGCACGTCTATACGCCGTTCGAGACGGAGGGCGGTAACATCGTCTTCGTCAATCGCGGCTTCGTGCCCGATGCACTGAAGAGCTCCTCCAGCCGCTCCGCCGGACAGATCGAGGGCCAGGTGACGGTGCGGGGTCTCCTCCGCAAGCCGGGCGTGAGGGGGTGGTTCGAGCCCGATCCGGATCAGACCCGTAATATGTGGTACTGGCGGGATCTTACGGGCATGACGGCTTCGCTAGGTTCCGAGCAGGATCGGGCCCGCGTTCTACCCCTTTTCATCGATGCGGCGGCTGCGCCGGCCAATCCGGGCGCGTGGCCCAAGGGGGGTGTCACGCGTCTCGACATTCCGAACCGTCATCTCGAATACGCACTGACTTGGTTCGGGCTGGCGGTGACGCTTGTGGCCGTGTTTGCGGCCTTCGCATGGACGCGGCTGCGCGCGCCCCGTTAATCGCGTCCTTTGCTTGATCCCCTGCAAGGGTGCCATTACAGCCATAGATACCGTGTCAGTTATGAATTGCCGGCCGCCACACGCCAGTACCAAATGACGGCGGCGCTACAACCCAGGACATCAGGCTCGTGACCTATATCTCGACCCGGGGCGAAGCTGCCTCTCTCTCGTTTGAGGATGTTTTGCTGCAGGGTCTCGCACGTGACGGCGGGCTCTACGTGCCGCAGGTCTGGCCGACGTTGTCTTCGGACACGATTTCCTCGTTCGCCGGCAAGCCGTTTGCCGAGGTGGCCGTCGAAGTGATGGCCCCGTTCGTCGGAGGCTCCATCGACAAGGCCACGTTGCTTGCCATGGCACGGGAGGCTTATGGCCGGTTCGATCATCTCGCGGTGACCCCGCTCGTGCAGATCGATCGCAACAGGTGGGTGCTGGAGCTCTTCCATGGGCCGACACTGGCGTTCAAAGACGTTGCGATGCAGCTTCTTGCGCGCCTCATGGACCATGCGCTTGCCCGACGCGCTCAGCGCGCGACGATCGTCGGCGCGACGTCGGGTGATACAGGCGGGGCGGCCATCGAGGCCTTCCGATCGTCTAAGCGCGTCGATGTCGTCATCCTGTTCCCGGACGGTCGTGTCTCGGATGTGCAGCGGCGCATGATGACGACGCCGACCGAAGCCAACGTTCACGCGGTAGCGATCAAAGGCACGTTCGACGATTGCCAGGCGCTCGTGAAAGCGATGTTCAACGATCATGCGTTCCGCGATCGCATGAGCCTTTCGGGTGTAAACTCGATCAACTGGGCGCGCATTGTTGCGCAGGTGACCTACTACTTCGTCGCGGCCGCAGCTCTCGGCAGCCCGCACCGGCCGATGAGCTTTGCCGTTCCGACGGGCAATTTCGGCGATATTCTCGCCGGGTGGGTCGCGAAGCGCATGGGCCTTCCGATCGAACGCCTCGTCATTGCGTCGAATGCCAACGACATTCTGCCGCGCGCACACGCTACGGGCTTCTACGAGATGCGCGAGGTCGTCGAGACCTCGTCGCCCTCGATGGACATTCAGATCTCGTCCAACTTCGAGCGCTACCTATTCGAAGCGTCGGGCCGCGATGCCGGTTTCATTCGGGGCATCATGGGCACACTTGCGCAGGGCCGGCGCTTCGAACTCGGACCCACGGCTCAGGCCTTCTCGAACGAGTTCAAAGCGTTTGCCGCCAACGAGACCGACGTCGCCGATGCGATCCGGCGGACAAAGGCCGGTAGCAGCTATCTGATGGATCCGCACACAGCCTGTGGGCTGGTCGCACTCGAACGGTCGGACGTGCCGCCGCAGGTGCCGGGTATCGTGCTTTCGACGGCCCATCCGGCGAAGTTTCCGGATGCGATGGAGCGCATCACGGGCGAACGGCCTGGGCTGCCGCCGCGGCTCGCAACGTTGCTCACGGATCCGGAACGCTTCCCTGTGCTCGAAAACGATCTCGGGGCGGTCAAGGCCTTCGTCGAGGGCACGGTGCGCTCAGCCTCCGCGGGTGCGCTATGACGGAAGAGATCTCGCGGCTCGCGAATGGTCTCACCGTGGTCACCCACACGATGCCCCATCTCGAGACGACCTCGCTCGGCATCTGGGTCGGGGTCGGCTCTCGTCACGAGGCGCTCGAGGAGAATGGCATCTCGCATTTTCTCGAGCATATGTCCTTCAAGGGCACGGCCTCGCGAACGGCGCAGGCGATCGCCGAGGAAATTGAGGCCGTTGGCGGGGAATTGAACGCGGCGACGGGGCTCGAGACGACCGCCTATTTCGCGCGAGTTCTGAAAGGCGACGAAGGCGTCGCGCTCGAGCTGCTGGCCGACATTCTGCTCAATTCGAGGTTTTCTCAGGATGAGCTGGAGCGCGAGCGCGAGGTCATCCTGCAGGAAATTGCCGCGACGCAGGATATGCCGGACGATATCGCTTTCGAGATGATCAACGAGGCCGCATATCCTGGCCAGGCCGTCGGGCGGGCAATCCTGGGACCCGCGGCCAACGTTCGGCGCTTCTCGTCGGCTGATCTTTCCGTGTTCCTCAGGTCCACTTATCGTCCGCAGGACATGGTGTTGGCAGCAGCTGGGGCTATTCACCACGATCCCCTGGTCCGCCACGCTGAAGCCCTATTCGGAGGGCTCACTTCGGATGGAATCAAGAAACAGGAGCGGGCTGACTACCAGGGCGGTACCCGTTGGCATCACAAGCGTTTCGAGCAGAGCCATCTCGTGCTCGCATTCGAGGGACCTTCCTATCACGACCCGGAATATTTTACGGCCCAGGTTTTCTCGGGACTCTTCGGTGGCGGGATGTCGTCCCGCCTCTTCCAAGAGGCCCGGGAGAAAAGGGGGCTTTGCTATTCGATCTACTCATCCGCATGGGGCCTCGGGGACACTGGCCTTCTCGCGGTGCACGCGGCGACAGGAACGGAGCTTATGGCCAGCCTTATCGACGTGACGGGCGCCGAACTGGAGGACGTGGCGCGCAACGGCGCGTCGGCGGCGGAGCTGCATCGTGCGAAAGCCCAGCTCAAGGCCGGGCTGCTAATGAGTCTCGAGTCGTCTTCGGCTCGTGCCGAGCAGATGGCGCGACAGATGTTGATTCACGGACGTATAATCGGAAGCGACGAGCTCATCCGTAACGTCGACGCCGTGAGCATCGAAGATGTCGGTCTTTTCGCGCAGCGTCTTCTCGCGCGCCGACCTTCTGTCGCCGTTGTTGGAGCGGGCAAGGTTTCGGAGCGGCTCGCGGTGCAGGCCGCGCAACGCATGGGCCGCGGTTCGGTCAGCTCGGAGGCACAGACAGCCTGATGGCGTTCCTGAGGGCCGGAAACTCGTCGGAGTGGGCGGTGGTTCAAGGCCGCGGCGTCTGGCTGCGTCCGCCTCAGATGAGCGACTATGGGCCCTGGGCCGAACTCCGCGCCATGAGTCGCGCGCATCTGGTGCCCTGGGAGCCGGCGTGGCCGCGCGATGACCTCACCAAAAGTGCGTACCGGCGTCGCGTCAAACACTACCAACGCGAGGCGCGCGACGACCTCGGCTATGCCTTCCTGATCTTCGAGCCCGAAACGGACCGCCTGATGGGCGGATTGACCCTGTCAAACGTGCGGCGCGGCGTCACCCAGTCGGCCATGCTCGGCTACTGGCTCGGCACACCGTTCGTCGGCAGCGGGCACATGACGGCGGCCGTTCGCGCCGTGCTTCCGCACGCCTTCGAGCCTTTGCGCTTGCACCGCATCGAAGCAGCCGCGCAACCCTCCAACACCCGGTCTGTCAGCGTATTGAGGCGCGCCGGCTTCAGCGAGGAAGGTTTGGCGCGGCGCTATCTCAAGATCAACGGCTCGTGGCAGGACCATCTCCTGTTCGCGATGCTTGCCGAGGATTGGATGATCCGGGGGAGCGGGCCGTGAGTGTGGCGTGGGGGCGGACAGCGCGCGGGCGGATAGCGGCAAGTGTTGTGCAGCAGCTCAGCGCATTCCTGCTCGTGCTCCTCTTGGTGCTGGTCGCGCGTCCGGATCATGCCCTCGCGCTCAAGGCGATCGAGATCGGCTCCGATCAGGGACGCGTCGAGATCACGACGCTCGGCGATCTTTACGAAGCTCGCGGCGACAGCCTGCAGGTCGAGACGGCTGCGGGTGCCGATGGTCTCGCGAGCCGCATGTCCGTTGCCGCGACGACGCCGGGTACCAACCCCAACTGGATCGTCTTCGCCCTCACGAATCCGACAGACAAACCCGTTGAGCGCTGGCTTTCGGCTGAGCGCTACAGCGTGATCGGTTCCGGTGTCGTGTGGCCGGATCTCGATGCGCGGCGTATCGAGGCCGTGACGCCTTCTATCGGCTTCGTGCCCGAGCGCATCAAAAGCGATCGCGCAGATCTCTTCCGCATTACGCTCGAGCCTGGGCAGACCATCACCTATGTGGCCGAGCTCTCGTCCGAGCGCTTCACGCGTCTCCATCTCTGGAAGCCGCTCGACTACGAAATCAAGATCTCGGATCGGCAGCTGTTCAACGGCGTCTTGCTCGGTCTGACGGGCCTGATGGCCATCTTCCTGACCGCGATCTTCGCCGCCAACCATAAGCTCGTGTTTCCGGCCTCTGCGCTCGTCGCGTGGTGTGCGCTCGCCTATCTGTGTGTGGACTTCGGCTTCTTCCACAAGCTGTTTCAGTTGAAGCCTGAGGCGAACGCGGTCTATCGCGCCGCGGCCGAGGCAGCTCTAGCCGCAAGTCTCGTCGTATTCCTTCATGTCTTTCTCCGGCTCGCGTTGTGGCACGGCCTGATCCGGATGCTGATCACGGTGTGGCTGCTCGCGCAGTTCTCGCTTATTGCGGTCGCGATCATCGATCCGCGGCTGGCCGCGACCTTTGCCCGACTGTCCTTCGTCTTCATTGGTCTAACCGGAACCGGTCTCATCCTATTCCTCGCGCTCCGCGGTCAGGATCGCGCCTTGTCGCTTATTCCGACGTGGATCCTGTTCCTGGTCTGGATCTTCGGCGCGGGTGTCGCTCTCACGGGCAAGCTGTCCGGCGACGTTGTCGTCTTCGGCTTGGTCTCGGGGTTGGTTCTGATCCTGCTATCGATTGGTTTTACGGTGACGCAGTACGCGTTCCGGTCGGTCGAGCCGCACTATGGCGCGGCTCCCTCGGAGCTGCAGGCGCGCTCGATTGCGGTCGATGCTTCGGGCGCCGCCGTGTGGGAGTGGAACGCACGGCGCGACGAGGTGAAGGTCAGCACGGCCGTCGAGACGTTGCTCGGGCTCTCTCCGGGCGATCTTTCCACGCGTACCGATGAGTTCATGCGCCATCTGCATCCTTCGGATCGCGAGCGCTTCCGGCTGGCGCTGTTTACGGTTCAAGAGCGCCGCGACGGAAAGATCTGCTGCGATTTCCGCCTGCGGCAGGCCGACAACAACTACCGCTGGTTCGAGCTTGAAGCGGCGGGCGTACCTGGCAGCGATCCGCGCTCCTTTAAGTGCGTGGGTCTGCTGCGCGATGTGACCGACACCAAGCGCGCGCAGGAACGCCTTCTGCACGACGCCGTTCACGACGGTCTGACCGGCTTGCCAAACCGCGAGCTTCTGCTCGACCGGCTCGAGGTCGCGATGGGGCGCGCCAAGTCGGAACCGCAGATTCGTCCGACGGTGCTCATCATCGACATCGACAAGTTCACCAACCTCAATTCGTCGTTGGGATTGGTGCTCGGCGACAGCCTCCTGCTCACCATTGCTCGCCGTCTGCAGCGCCACCTCGGTCCCAATGATACGCTCGGGCGCATCGGTGGCGACCGCTTCGCTCTCATGTTGCTTGCGGACCAGCCCGTGGCCGAACTCGCGCAACACGCTGAGCGGATCCGCCGGTCGCTGCGCTCGCCCATCAAGATCGCTGGACAGGAAATCGTTCTTACGGGCTCGATCGGCATCGCCGTTTACGATGGCGCCGAGACCAGCCACGCGGATCTTCTGAAGAAGGCCGAGATTGCCATGTTCCGAGCCAAGCGCGCCGGAGCGGATCGTATCGAGGTCTTTGCGCCCGAGATGCGAGGCGACCAAGAGGATCGCAACGCGCTTGAGGCGGACCTGCGGCGGGCGATGGAAAAGAACCAGCTCAAGGTTGCCTACTATCCCGTCATCTATTTGCCGACAGAGGAACTGGCCGGTTTCGAGGCCGTTGCGCGCTGGGATCATCCAAAGCTCGGTCCCATCGATCCTGCGGCCTTCGCGCCGTTCTCCGATGACACGGACCTGCTTGCGAAGCTTGGCACCTATCTTCTGCAAAGGGCCGCGCGCGATGTTCTGACTTGGCAGAAGGAGTTTCCGCGTTCCGACACGCCGTTGTTTGCCAGCGTCAATATCTCGTGCCGGCATTTGTTCAGGCAGGACGTCATTCAGGAAGTGCGGCACATCCTTGGACGCACCGTTGTGGCGCGTGGCTCGCTGCGCATCGAGGTGACAGAACAGGTCGTTTTGGAAAATCCCGAGCAAGCCACGGAGTTGCTCGGATGGTTGCGAGGGGCGGGCGCCGAAATCGTTCTTGATGAGTTTGGCACGGGCTACTCGTCGCTGTCCTATCTCGAACGATTGCCCTTCGACACCGTGAAGATCGATCAAGCGATCATGCAGGCCGGCGCCGTGAAGGGGGGCAACGACAGCGTTCTCCTCCGCTCGATGGTGGCGCTTGCCCACGAGCTCGGAAAGAAAGTCCTGGCGAAAGGCGTCGACGCGGCAAACGAGGTCAGTTTCCTACGCTCGATCGGCGCCGAGTACGCGCTTGGGCAGTACTGCGGTGATGCGATCGCGGACGGCGATGTCCTGCAGATGCTCGCGACAGTTCGTGCATCCGAGAACAAGCACAAGCCGGTTGGCGTGTTCCGTCCGAAGAACAAGAAGAAGGCTGCCAAGCAAGCTGCCGCTCACAAGGGGGACGGTGCAGTGCCTGCACAGGCTGGCGAAGCTGCGCCGACTGCGGTTGTCAATGGAAGCGGCGGCGCAGTGCACGTGAATGGCTCGTCGCATCCGAGCCCGACCCATGCGGAGGCTGGATCGGCTTCGCCGCAGCGTCGTGGTCGTGCACGGCCGACTGTAAACAACGGAGTTCCGCCGGAGCCCGTCGTGCCACCACTCGCTGCACAATCTTCGGGTCTGCCGCCCCCGATGAGTCCGTCCAAAGGACCACCGCCGCCCGTTGGCGTCGCGCCCCCTCTGCCGATCGCGGCACAGGCCCCGCTGCATACACGCCTTGCCGATGTTCTTCCTGATGTCGCTGGTTCGCCCGGTGCGGCGCGGCCAATTGGACCCGCGCCCTCACGGCCGCCTCAAGCGGCACCACCTGGGCTCAAGGGGCCTGCTCCAACCGGCCCCCAAGACCTGCCGTTGCGCGGTCCGGCACCGCCACCGCCGCCGCTTTCAAATGGTGCGCCTCCACCGCTCCCGATCGCTGCTGCGTTGCCGGCGCCCGTTCCGCCGATGCCACCGCAATTGCCCGACGTTCCGGCAAAACCCATCCTGGTTCAGCCTGCGCCGCCGCCTGCGTTGGGACCCGCCGCCAATGGACCGGTGCCGTTCCCGCCGCCTTTGAGCACGCCTCCGGCACAGGCTGTCTCTTCCGCGCCTGCTTCACCGCGGCCCGCCGCACCTGTTCGGCCGGCTTCGGTCACACCCGTTCCCTCGCGTGCAGGACCTGCGCGTCCGGAGCCAGATTTCTCCAACCTTCCGCCCGCGATAGCGGAGAGCCTCGCGCGCCTCGCGGGCGTTTCCCGAAAAACCAACTGAGTTAGCTTGAGACGTATGCTGCGCAGGAGCAGTGCTCAGGCGTGCCCGGCATCGCTCACGAGATGCGACGGGTCGACGCCGATCTTGGCGAGTGCGCGCGCGTATTTGTCTTCGACGTCGGTGTCGAAAAGCAAGTTGAGATCGGGTGGGCAATGGAGCCAGCCGTTGGCTTGGATCTCGCTTTCGAGTTGGCCGGCGGACCAGCCTGCATAGCCGAGAGCCAGGATCGCATGAACTGGTCCTTCGCCGGCAGCAATGGCCTTCAAGATATCGATCGATGCAGTGAGGCTGACGTCGCGGTCGATCGGCAGAGTCGACTCCGTCGAGTGGTAGTCCGACGAATGCAGAACGAAACCTCGACCGGTCTCAACCGGACCGCCGACGTGGACATGCCGTTCGAGGATGTCGTTCGAAATGCCGTCTTCAGCGCCCTGCGGAACAATGCCGAGCCGTTCGAGCAGATCCGGGAAGCTGATGTGATCGGCGCGGTGATTGATAATCAGGCCCATTGCGCCGTCATCGGAGTGGGCACACATATAGATGACAGACCGCGCGAACCTCCGATCCGTCATGAGCGGCATGGCCACAAGAAGCTGCCCCTTGAGAAAGGTATCGGTACGTCGTTTTCGTTTCGATTGTGGTGTCATGATCAAGAGAGAGTAGCCCTCGCGGCGGTTATCTGTGAAGCCGCGTTTTCTCGGGTATCTAGAAAGGCCTGCATCCGCACCGCTTTCCGGATAATCCCAGCCGATGTGCTAGTTATGTGTGCACGTTACAGTGCCAGAAAAGGCCAATCCCTCATGAAGGTTCCGCTGTCACCTGTCATTTGTCGCAGCCTCAGATCTATATTTGCTCTTGTTGTGGCGGCTTCAAGCGTAGCGCCGCACGCCTTTGCAGCCAGCTCTCTGTGGGTTCAGGGCCATAAGACGCAAGCGCGGCTTGTTTCGGGGCAAACGGGTGCCGAGCAGGGTGCGACGCGTTTCGCATTCGTTGAAATCGAACTGCAGCCGGGCTGGAAAACCTATTGGCGCACTCCGGGAGATGCCGGAGGGTTGCCGCCTTCGTTCGATTGGTCGAAATCTTCGAATCTTGCGTCGGCGGACGTCAGGTATCCGGCTCCGCAGCGTTTCACAGACAAGTCGGGCAATACGATCGGCTATGACGGCGGGCTTGTGCTTCCCGTCGTTCTCACTCCCGAGAGCGCAGAGAAACCGATCTCCCTCGTTGCCGAGCTCCACTACGGCATCTGCAAAGACATCTGTATTCCGGTCGAACTCGAACTCGCCCTCGACATACCGGCAAAGCCGGCCGAAGCGGCTTCTCAGGAAGCGCTCGAAGCGCTCGCCAGCGTTCCGCGCGCCCAAGATCAGCTCAAGCCCGGTGATCCAGTGCTGCTGCGCGCTCAATCGGAATTGACGGGGGCCGTCCCCAAAATAACGGTCGAAGCCCGTTTTCCTCAAGGAGCCGAGGGCGCTGATGCCTTCCTCGAAGCGCCAGACGGCCTTTTTCTCCCGCTTCCTGAGAAGGTGGGCGATCCGAAGGGCGGACAGGTAACGTTCGAGGCTGCGCTGGGTCCCGACGTCGATCTTGAAGCGCTCAAGGGCAAGCCGATCACCGTTACGCTGGTTGGTGAAACCGGATCTTCGTTCGCGACTTTTCCCGCCCAGTAGGGCCGGGCCGCAGCGCCCATGCTGCCGACGGCAAATCCTATCCCGAATTCACATGCAGGAGAGAACCGATGACCATCAAAGTTGGCGACAAGCTGCCGGATGCCAAGTTCGCGGTGATGGGGGAGGGGGGCCCGAAGCCCGTATCGACGCGCGAGCTGTTCGACGGAAAGACGGTCGTGCTCTTTGCCGTGCCGGGTGCCTTCACGCCGACCTGCAGCGAGCAGCACCTTCCAGGTTTCATCGGCGCTCTCGACGCACTCAAGGCAAAGGGCGTGTCCACGATCGCGTGTACGGCGGTCAATGACGTGTTCGTTCTCAACGCCTGGTCCAAGGCGCGCGGCGCCGATGGCATCACCATGCTCGCCGATGGGAACGCCGATTTCGCGAAAGCGTTGGGTCTCAACGTTGATCTTACACCGTTCGGGCTCGGCACACGCTCCCAGCGATACGCAATGATTGTCGAGGACGGGGTGGTAAAATATCTCGCGATCGAAAACAGTCCTCCTGAGCATGTTAACGCTACGGCGGAGAAGGTTCTTGCGTCTTTCTAAGTAAAACTCGCTCACAAATACTTCGAAAATACTTGGTTGCGCTGCATCCAGACTTGGTTGCGGCGACGTGGACATATTGCCGCGCTTGCGTTCCGTTTCCTTGTTTCTGCCCTTTGCTCATGCGACTGGCGCTGTGTTCAGTAAGCTTTCAGTAAGCATATGTAGGGGACCTAAGAGATGAGAAAGAACGTATTCGCCGTGGCGGCGACTCTTTTGGTGTTCGCCGGCGCGACGTCTGCCGATGCGCGTCCGTCTCGCGAGCACGCCCACGACAGCTGGAATCCTTTCGTTCAGCATTCTTCTTCCTCCGTTGCCGAGCGGGGCGAGCGCGCAGCGCCGCGTTCCGCCAAGAGGCAGCGCACCGCGTCGCGCAACCGTGGTCAGCACGTGCGCTACGCTGCGCGCCGCCACACCGCGGAGGCGTCCTATTCCTCGAGCGGCAGCCACGGCGCTGGTCCGCGTCCCCGCGCCTGGTGCGGCTGGTGGATGCGCACACAACGCGGCGGCGGCGCTCACCTGAACCTCGCCTGGAACTGGAGCAAGTGGGGCAGCCCGAGCGGTCCGCAGGTCGGCGCAGTGGTCGTCTGGCGCCATCACGTCGGCGAGATCGTCGGCCGCGCTTCGAACGGCCAGTGGCTCGTTCGCTCCGGCAACGACGGCGGCGCAGTCCGCACGCGCGCCCGTTCGGTCGCTGGAGCCGTGTTCCGCATGGGCTAAGGCTACTTGGCCTAAGCATCGGACAAAAGGCCGCCAACCGGCTCCCGGTTGGCGGCCTTTGTGTTTCAGTGGCTGTGGGATTAGCGCGTGGCCTTGAACTCGGCCATGCCTTCACGGGCCAATTCGTCGGCGCGCTCGTTCTCCGGGTGACCGGCATGGCCCTTCACCCAGTGCCACGTGACGCGATGCTGGCCCAGGGCCTTCTCAAGGCGCTGCCACAGCTCGACATTCTTTACGGGCTTCTTGTCGGCCGTCCGCCAGCCGTTTTTCTTCCAGCCGTGAATCCAGCTCGAGATGCCATTCCGGACATAGGAGCTGTCCGTATAGAGGTCGGCTTCGACCCCTACCTTCAACGCCTCCAGCGCTGAAATGGCGGCCATCAGCTCCATGCGGTTGTTGGTCGTCTGGGCCTCGCCGCCTTTGATCTCCTTGCGGTGATCGCCCCAGATCAAAATAGCGCCCCAGCCTCCCGGCCCCGGATTCCCGGAGCAGGCGCCGTCCGTATAGATCTCGATCGACTTCTTGTCGCTCATGACGCGGCCTCCAGTCCGTACTCGCTCGGCGACTTCACCTCCTGATGGAAGCGAAGCCGGCGGACGTAGGCGTTCGGGTCATGCGGTTTCACGAGCGCGTTGCGGTCGGTGTGCAGCCAATCGTGGGCGCGAGTCAGCAGAAAGCGCAGGGCGGCTCCGCGGGCGAGCACCGGGAAAGCCAGGCGTTCGGCGGCCGTGAGAGGCCGGACCGCCTGATAGGCCGCCAGCAAGGCGCGGCTCTTCGTGGCGTTGAACGAAAAATCGGGCTCGAAGCACCACGCATTGAGACAGATGGACAAGTCGTAGGCCCAGGAGTCATTGCAGGCGAAATAGAAGTCGATGAGGCCCGAGAGGTTCTCGCCGATGAAGAACACGTTGTCCGGAAACAAATCCGCGTGGATGACACCCGACGGGAGATCCCTGGGCCATGCGCGGTCAAGATAGGCCAGCTCGTAGGCGATCAGATCGCCGAGGCCGCGGGCGATCTCGTCGGCGCGTGCGGCGATGCGGTCGTACAGGTCATGCCAGCCTTCGAGACTGAGGGCGTTCGTTCTCTTCATCGCGAAGTCCTTGCCCGCGAGATGAAGACCGGCGAGGGCCTGGCCAACGGCTGTACAGTGAACCGCTCGCGGGCGTCGCGGCCAGACACCTTCCAGGAAGGTGACAACCGCAGCCGTGCGATCTGAGATTTCGCTCAGCACCTGACCTTGCTTGTTGTGGACCGGAAGGGGGCACCGGATGCCGCGCTGATTGAGGTGCTCAAGCAGCCCTAAAAAGAACGGAAGGTCCCGTGTGTCGACGCGACGTTCGTAAAGCGTGAGGATGAAGGTGCCCTCACTGGTGTGGACCATGTAGTTCGTGTTCTCGACGCCCTCGGCGATGCCCTTGTAGGAGAGCAACTCGCCGAGACCGTAGTCTGCGATGAGGCGCGAAAGCTCGTCGTCCGTCACTTCCGTATAAACGGCCATTGGGTTTTCTTTTCGGGTCTGGAACGATGGGGCCGATCAGGCGGCGGGCTCACGCAACTCGCGAGGGACGTTGAAGGCAATGCGTTCGTTGGCAGTCGTTACCTGATCGACGGAAATTTCGAAACGCTCGCGGAGCGCCTGGAGCACTTCGTCAACCAGCGTTTCCGGGGCTGATGCGCCGGCCGTGACGCCTACCGCCTCGATGCCGTCGAAGAGATCCCATGGGATGTCAGCCGCGCGCTGGATAAGAATGGCTTTCGGACAGCCCGCGCGTTCGGCCACTTCGACGAGACGCAACGAATTGGACGAGTTCGGAGCCCCGACGACGATGGTCAGGCCAACCTTGCCGGCAATCGCTTTGACTGCGGCCTGCCGGTTGGTCGTGGCGTAGCAGATGTCCTCTTTGTGCGGACCGACGATGGCCGGGAAGCGCCGCTTGAGTATGGCGACAATCTCGGCGGTATCGTCGACGGACAGTGTTGTCTGCGTGACGTAGGCGAGGCGGCCAGGATCTTCGGCTTCGAAAGATTCAGCCTCGGCGGCGGTCTGAATTAGGGTTACCGAGCCGGGCGGGAGCTGCCCGGTGGTTCCCTCGACCTCGGGATGGCCGGCGTGGCCGATCAATACGATCTTCCGGCCTTCGGCGTGGTGGCGGCTCGCTTCCATGTGGACTTTGAAAACGAGAGGGCAGGTGGCGTCGATCGCGAAAAGATTTCGAGATTTCGCGGCCAAGGGAACGGACTTCGGCACGCCGTGTGCTGAAAAGATCACAGGCTGATCCGTCTCCGGGATCTCGTTGAGTTCTTCCACAAAAACGGCACCTTTGGCCTTCAAGGACTCGACCACGTATCGGTTATGGACAATCTCGTGGCGCACATAGACAGGGGCGCCAAATTTGGCCAAGGCAAGCTCGACGATCTGGATTGCGCGATCCACGCCGGCGCAGAAGCCGCGCGGGGCCGCCAAGAGGACGTTCAAGGCCGGTCGGTGTCCGGCGCTGGAAGGGGGCATTTGAGCGTGTCCTCGGATGGTGTGGGTCAAGGCAGAGCGGCCACTATGTGGTTCGAGACAAGGATGATAGAGCTTGAGTCGGTGGTCCTGGAAGAATAGCGGCGCGACAGGGTGGGGGCACCCGCGCGACGATCGAACAGGGTTCGGGGATTATGCGGATCGGAGCGGAATGGCGCAATCCGTCATGAGGCAGCTCTCGGGGGCCATTGGAGTCGCAGCTGCGCTCGCCGCAGCCGTTTCGCTCGGCGGATGCGGCATGTCTTCCGTCACGTCAGGACTTGGGACGAGTATCCTGGGCGGCGGCTCGGCCAGTGCCGAGCCCACGGGCGTCAGTGAGCAGGATCTGATCGCCGCAGCCAAGGCGGGCGGCGATGGTGCTCCCCAATTTGCGGGCGGCGACTCACAGCCGGGTTGCCCGCGCTTCGTCACGTGGCCACGCGACAGCTATCTCACAATTTACGAGCCTGGCCGGGTTGGCGACGGCCTTGCCATCATGCATCGCGGCGAGATTACCAAGACGGCTCGCGAATGCTCGATGAACGGCACGCAGGTGACCGTGAAGTATGGCTTCTCGGGACGTATCCTGCTTGGACCGCGCGGTCAGTCGGGTCCGATCACCTTGCCGATCAACGTCTTCGTGACGGATGCCAAGCGCGAGCGGATCACGACGGACAAGCTTCGGGTTGATGCGACGGTCGCGGTCGAAAATCCGATCGGCTATTTCTCAGCTGTGCGGACTGTCACGTTCAACGTGCCGGAAGGTGCGCGGCCCGGCGAGTTCGAGGTCTATGTGGGCTTCGACCGCAACACCCCGAACGCGGGCTGATTATCGCGATCTTCAAAGGCAACGAATTGGATCGGGCTGATCGGCTCGCATGGGCGATCTAGCGATCGCGAACGCGCCTGATCTAGATCAATGTGCAGTCACCAGCGGTCCGCGATCGTAGACCGATGCAAGACCCTCTGCCGTTCACCCTCGCAGTTCTCGCCATATTGGGCACGCCTGGCCCGACCAACACTTTGCTGGCCTCATCCGGCGCCCTCGTCGGTGTGCGTCGATCATTGGTGCTTATTGGCGCGGAGCTCGCAGGGTACGCGCTAGCGATCGCCGGCCTCCACGCAGTGCTTGGACCATTGCTCGGCGCATATCCAGAGATCAAAACGGCGTTGCGCCTTCTCGTTGGCGCCTATCTGCTCGTTGCAGCTCGCGAGCTGTGGTTGCGGCAAGACGAACCGATGGGGTGTGCCCGGCCCGTCGGCTTAAATCGCGTGTTTATAACGACGCTGCTCAACCCCAAGGCCATCGTGTTTGCATTCGGAGTCATTCCACTTTCGCAGCCCAATGCGGCAGCCTATGTCGCCGCATTTCTGGGCATGGTCGTTGTGGTGGCGTCCGCTTGGATCGTTTTTGGAACGCTCGTCGGCCGGATGGTGTCGATGTCGGCACCGCGTATCGTTCCTCGTGTGTCGGCCGCTGTGCTCACGTGCTTTGCGGGACTGATCGCCGTCGGCGGCTGATGCGTTCGAAACAAAAAAAGCCGGGCGATGAGGCCCGGCTTTCGCATTGTTCTTGTCGAGAAGCTTAGTTCAGCTTGCTCTTGAGATCGCGGATGGCGTTGTCGGCGAGCGAGACGGCGGCTTCACCCGCGATCTTTGCCTTCAAGATCGCTTCGGATGCCTTCACCGCTAGATCGACAGCGGCAGCGCGAACGTCGCTCACTGCCTGCGCCTCGGCACGGGCAATCTTCTCCTCCGCGGACTTGGTGCGGCGCTCGACCTGCTCGGCCAGAGACTTGCGAGTTTCAGAGGCCAAAGCCTCGGCTTCCCGCTTGGCGGCGTCGATGATCGACTTGGCCTCGTCTTCTGCTTCGCGTGCCTTGCGCTGATAGTCGGCCAGCAGCTGCTGAGCCTCCTCGCGCAGGCGGCGGGCCTCATCGAGCTCGGTACGGATTGCGGCTGCCCGCTGGTCGAGTACTTTGCCGATCAGGCCGGGTACACCCTTCCAGATGAACACAGCCATCAACAGCAGGAACGAGATCAGGACCCAGAATTCGGGATTCGCTGGGTTCAGCATGAGAGCCTCACTTGTCCGCGCTGGCGGCTAGGGCGCGGTCTACTTCGTCTTTGGATACATTGACATTCGACAGGGCTCCGACGATCGAAACGACGGTGTCGCCGGCGATGTCTTTGACGCTTGCGAGAGCCTTGTCCTTAGTCGCGCCAATGCTGGTTTCGGCGTCAGCAAGCTTCTTCGCGAGCTGATCCTCGACCGATTTGCGTTCCTTCTCGACCTCGGCACTCAGAGAGTCACGGGTCTGACGCGCGATGGCCGAAGCGCTGCCACGGGCATCGGCGAGAGCCTTTTCGTAGCCCTGGAGCGCCTTGTCGGTTTCGCCCTTCAGACGCTCAGCCGCCGCCAGATCGCGCTGGATGCGGTCCTTGCGTTCCTCGATCACTTCGCCGATGCGCGGAAGCGCGACCTTCGCCATGATCCAGTAAAGAAGAGCAAACGTTAGCGCGAGCCAGAAAAGCTGCGGTGCGAAGTCGGGCTGATGAAGCTGCGGGAGGCCACCCGCCTTGGGCTCGTCGAGAGCCTCAGCGATGTCGGTTCCAACTTCGACAGCAGCCACAACGAGCGCGGTCATCGCTGCAAGCATGATAATCTCCAATAAGGAGCAGGCAGCGGGCCATGGATCGCAGCATCGTACTGCGTCCTTGGCCTGCCGCCAGTGACATTGATCAACCGAAGAGGATGATCAGAGCGATCAGGAGGCCGAAGAGGCCGGTTGCTTCAGCGAGAGCGAAGCCGATCAGCAGGTTCGTGAACTGGCCCGGAGCAGCCGACGGATTGCGGAGCGCGCCCGACAGGTAGTTGCCGAAGATGTTGCCGATGCCGATGCCAGCGCCGATGAGGGCGAAGCAGGCGAGGCCGGCGCCGATGAACTTTGCTGCCTGGGGATCCATGGTCGTCTCCATTTAGAGTTTTGAGTGGTTGAAACTGAGAACAGCACGCTCTGCTCCGGTCCAGACGCATGCGTCAGGTCCGGCCTCCAGCGCTTGTTAGTGGTGCATGTTGACCGCGTCGTTGAGGTAGATGCAGGTCAGCACGGTGAAGATGAAGGCCTGCAGGAAAGAGATGAGGAACTCGAGGCCCGTAAACGCGGCGATAAACAGGATTGGGAAAGCCTTGGCGACAAAGGGAAGGCTGACCGCGAAGCCCGCGAACACCTTCAACATCGTGTGTCCGGCCATCATGTTGGCGAACAGACGTACCGAGAGGCTAATCGGGCGAATGAGATAGGAAACGAGCTCGATCGGGACGATCAACGGCATCAGCCAAAGGGGTACGCCGTGCGGCACAAAGAGCTTGAGATATCCGGCGCCGTGACGCGCAAAGCCGATCAACGTGACCGTGATCCAGACCATGGCAGCGAGGGCGAAGGTGACGATGATGTGGCTCGTGACGGTGAAAGTGCCCGGGATCATGCCGAACATGTTCAGCGTCAGAATGAAAATGAAGATCGTGAAAACCCAGGGGAAGTATCTCATTCCCTCCTGGCCGAGGTTTTCGCGCACGATACCGGCGACGAATTCGTAGAGGCTTTCGGCGATCGACTGGATGCGGCCAGGTACGAGCGAGCGGCCGTTCATGGCGAAGATCAGGAAGCCGGAAATCAGAACCAGCGCCAGAACCATGTAGAGCGACGAGTTCGTGAAAGAGATGTCGTAGCCAAACAGCTCGAGCGGAATGAGCCGCTTAATCTCGAACTGCGCCATGGGCCCATGGTTTTCCGCCGCGTGACCCGCCACTTCTGCCGCTTCAGCCAATGTCCGTCCCCTACTTCCGGTCGTCGTCTTCTTCGTCGTCAGAAACCGCCTTCGCGTTGCGCTGAAGGGGGTCAGCCTCGGCCTGCAGGCGCCGGGCGGTACGCACAATGTTCAAGAGACCGGCAGCAAAACCGAGCATCAAGAACACGATCAAAAACAAAGGCGCCGTACCGAACTGGCCGTCCAGCACCTTGCCGATGAGCCCGCCGACAGCAACGCCGACGACAAGCTCGATGGCGATTTTCATCGCCTGTCCCAGGGCCGCACCTCGCGCCCCGTTGTCGGGCTCCGGACCTTGCTTGGCTCGCGCCTCAGCCTTGACCCGATCAAGTCGTGCGCCCAGGTCAGAAGCACGCTTCTTCAGCGACTCCCGATCTTCGGGGGAAATCTCGCCGCGAGCCGGTTTTTCGTTATCGCTCGACGTCGACATAGCATCCCCTGTCCGTGCCAGACTGTGGGCTGAAACGGCCGGATTACCAACGGCGCGCACCATAACTGGAGCCCTAGCGGTGTCAAGCAAAGGCCACATTTTTGCAAGCTCAAAGGGGGTACGGCTAAACCGCGCAGGGTGAGGGGCGGCAGGGCAGCCAAATCCGTTCATATTTCTACTTCGGGAGGCCGCGAACTCAGCCGGCTTCGCGGAAGGATTTGGCGGTTTCAAGATCCACCGAGACGAGCTGGGACACGCCTTTTTCCGCCATCGTGACCCCGAACAGGCGGTTCATGCGCATCATGGTCATCGGGTGATGGGTGATGACCAGGAAGCGGGTCGCGGTTTCCTCGGCCATTTTTTCCATCAGTGTGCAGAACCGGTCGACGTTGGCGTCATCGAGCGGCGCGTCGACCTCGTCGAGGACGCAGATCGGTGACGGATTGGTCAGGAAGACCGCGAAAATCAGGGACAGCGCGGTCAGGGTCTGCTCGCCACCCGAAAGGAGCGAGAGGGTCGCCGGCTTCTTTCCTGGAGGCTTGGCAATGATTTCCAGGCCGCTTTCCAGCGGATCCTCGCCTTCGATCAGCTCCAGCCGGGCCTCTCCGCCGCCGAACAGGGTCGTGAACAGCCGCTGGAAGTGCCCATTTACGGTCTCGAACGCCTCGTCGAGCCGCTTCTTGCCTTCCCGGTTCAGCTGACCGATGGCGCCGCGGAGCTTGGCGATGGCCTGCTCGACGTCGTCACGCTCGGTCTCCATGCCGCTCATCTGCTCAAGGAGCGCATTGAGCTCGTCGTCCGCCTGCAGGTTCACGCCGCCGAGGCGTTCACGGTCCGTCTTCATGCGCTGCAACGCGCGGTCGGCTTCGGCGAGGCCGGGAAGGGTGTCGGACGACGTCAGACCGGCCAGGGAGAGGCATTCGTCCGGGTTGACGTTCAGGGCCTCGCGGATACGGCGGGACTCTTCCTGGCGACGCGTGCGGGCGCCCTCGAGCCGGGTTTCGACGCGGGCCCGGGATTCGCGCGCGGCCGACACGGCGGCTTGACTGTCGCGGAGGGCTTGAGCGGCGGCGCGAAGCGCATTTTCCGCGCGGGCCAGGTCGTCGGCCGCGGCGTTGCGGGCCTGTTCAGCGTCGGAGAGTGCGCCCAGCAAGCTCTGGCGGCGGTCCTCTAGCGCTGGAATGACCTCCTCGAGCGCCGCGACGTCGCTTTTCGTTTTCGCACAGCGTTCTTCGAGAGCGGCGATGTGCTCGGAGGCGCTCTGACTGCGCGTCGTCCAGCGAGTCCGTTCAGCTGTGATGGTTTCGGTGCGCCGTTTTCTCGTTTCGCGCTCGCGCGCATGCGTCGCGACGCGCGCTTGCGCCACGGACAGCGCCGTGCGGCGATCCTGAGCGGTCTTTTGCACCTCGGGCAGACGAGCGGCGGGATCGTCCTCAGCGTCGAGGCGGGCAAGCTCGTCCTCGATGTGGTCGAGCGCGGCTTGTGATTCGGTGCGGTCCGACTCGGCGCGCGTGCGGGCTTCAGCGATCGCGACCAACTTGGCTTCGGTCTCGCGCGCCTGACGTTCGATGGCAGCGAGGGCGTCGCGGGTCGCAACATGCTGGGCCTGCGTGTCGCGCCAGAGTGCGCGGAGGCGTTTCTCCTCGGCAGCTGCCGCGGTGTGCGCGGCGGTGGCCTCCTGGTCGCGTGCGGTCAAGCGCTGCACCTCGGTGCGGGCCATCTTCTCGCGCTCGAACATATCGGCCAGGCGGTTGCGCTCGGCGAGGCGCTGGGCCGCGGGCGTCATGCCGCCAGCGACGGCGATGAAGCCGTCCCACCGCCAGAGGTCGCCTTCGCGGCTGACGAGGCGCTGGCCCTGCTTCAGATGCGGCTGTAAACGCGCGCCCAACTCGCGCGAGACAACGCCAATCTGGCGCAATCTGCGCAGCAACTCCGGAGGTGCACCGACATGGAGGCTCAACGGCTCAGCATCGGCAGGAAGAGTTTCATCCTCAGGGCTGACCTCAATCATGCGCCAGCGGACAGCTGCGTCCTCGTGAACCGGCGCATCGAGGTCATCGCCAAGCGCGGCGACGAGTGCCGCTTCGTATCCGGGAGCAACGCGTAGCTGCTCGACAACGGGCGGCATTCCGTCTTCGTACGTCGGCATAACCAACTTGTGCAGCGTCTCGCGCTCGGTGACGAGCTTCGAGAGCGCCATGCGGGCGGCTTGTGCTTCCTCGCTGCGCACGCGGGCGGTTTCGGCGATATCGCCGAGTTTGTCTTCGGCTTCGAGGGTTGCGGCCTCGATGGCCGAGATCTCGCGTGCGAGCCGTTGTCCCTGCTCGGTGATGGAGGCGAGCTTGAGCGAATCCGGGGCCCCCGCTGCGGCGGATTCCGTGTCGCGGACGAGCTGCGCGAGCTTGGCATCGATCTTCGCGATGGCGGCGTGGCGCTCGGCCTCGGCGGTTTCGAGCGTCTTGCGGCGCGCGCGCGCTTCAGCGGCGCGTTCGGTGACGACGGCAAGTTCCTTTTCTGCTGCCTCGAGCGTGGCAGCGGCCTCTTCCTCCGCCGCGTGAATGTGATCTTCCGCAGCCTCTGCCTCGGCTTCGGCATCTTCGAGGGCTTTGGTCTCGACATCGAAGCCGGCGAGGATCTCCTTTGCCTCGGATATCTGATGGGCTTCCCGGGCGAGATCCTTGTCCAACTCGCCAGCCAGTTTGGCGAGTTCCTGGCGGCGTTCGCTGCAGCGTGCGGCCTCTTTGGCGAGGCCTTCGGTCTCGATGCGAATACGGCTCAGTGCAGCACCGCGTTCGGCCTCTTTCCCGCGCAGCGGCTGAATGGTCTCGGCGAGTTCGGCTTCCTCGCGGATTGCTTTGGATTCGTCCTCTGTCACGCGGCCGAGGATGGCCAGACCCTCGGCGAAATTGCGCTCTTCCGTTTCGACGAGCGACTGGGCGTCGATCCAAGAGAGATGCGCAAGCAGGGCTTCGGCGCGGCGGATCTCTTCCGAAAGGTCCTTGTAGCGGCGGGCCTGGCGGGCTTGGCGTTTCAGGCTTTCGATCTGCGAGCCGAGCTGGCCCATGATGTCCGCCATGCGGGCGAGGTTCTGTTCGGCGCCTTTCAAGCGCAGCTCGGCTTCGTGCCGGCGGCTGTGCAACCCGGCGATGCCCGCTGCGTCTTCGAGCACGCGGCGGCGCTGCTCGGGCTTGGCGTTGACGATTTCCGAGATCTGACCCTGACGGACGAGCGCGGGCGAACGGGCGCCGGTTGCGGCATCCTCGAACAGGATTTTCACGTCGCGGGCGCGGGATTCGCTGCCATTGATGCGATACGCGGAGCCGGCATCGCGCTCGATGCGGCGCGTGATTTCAATCACGTCGCTGTCGTTGAACTCGGCCGGGGCTTGGCGCTCGCTATTGTCGAGGAACAGGGTCACCTCGGCGACGTTGCGCGCGGGACGGCTCGTGGTGCCGGAGAAGATCACGTCGTCCATGGCGGCGGCGCGCATGCTTTTGTGCGAGGTCTCGCCCATGACCCAGCGGAGCGCTTCGAGGAGATTGGATTTGCCGCAACCGTTCGGCCCCACGACGCCGGTGAGGCCGCCCTCGATGATGAGTTCGGTCGGCTCGACGAAGGACTTGAAACCCAGAAGCCTGAGGCGGCTGATCTTCATTACGCGCGCTTTGCCTGATGGTGCCTCGTATCGGAAAGCCGCAGTTGCACCTTCCCGGAAGCACACTGTCCCACATTCAGCGGACGGCTACTGGGCCGCCATTGCCGCACTTGGGCCCCGGAGCAGCGGCTCGACCATCTCGCGGATGTCGCTCATGGTGAGCGTCTTCTTCACGAGCTTGCCTTGGACAAAGAAATTCGGCGTTCCGATGATGCCGAGAGTCCTGCCGCGGTCCTTGACCCACTTCAACCCGTCGATCATGGCCTGATTCTTAAGGCAGGAATCGAACTGGGCCTGCGTCATCCCCACCTGCTTCGCGACGACGAAGATGGGCTCCAGGCGGACCTCCTGGGAGACCCATGAGGACTGTTGCTCCATGAATTTTCCATAGAGCGTGAAGTACTTATCGGGTGGGGCACAGCGCAACGCAACGGTGGCGTTGCCGGACTGCTTGCCGATCGGAAACTCGCGCAGAATGTAGCGCACCTTGCCGGTGTCGATGTAGGTGCGCTTGAACTCCGGGAACGTCTCGCGGTGAAAGGCCTGGCAATGCGGGCAGGTGAGCGAGGCGTACTGAACGATCGTGACCGGGGCGTTCGCCTTGCCGAGCGCCATTTCCGGCAGCGTGCCCGCCATCATGACGTCGGCGATGGTCGGGTTTTCAAGGACTTGGCGTCCGCCTTGGCTTGGATCCGGGATCGAGCCGAAGGGGCTGAATGGCGTGTCTTCGGATTTTGCGCCTGATCCATCGGGGAAGGCGCTCCCGGCGTTCGCCTGCTCGGTGGAGGTGGAGGGGGGCGTGCCGGCGGCGGATAGTCCGGACGAACCGGGTCCGTTGCCGGAGCAGGCCGAGAGCAGAAGACCCGCGAGGGCCGCGACGGCGAACGCTCGCGCCACCGTCACGCTCCGGGCTTCACCCATCTCGTCCCCTCCTCCGGAAATGCGGCTTCGCCCCTCAGCCGCCGATCAGCCCTGAGCCAGCAGCGGTTCGAGCACCTTCTCGAACTCCTCGATCGTTGGCGCGGCCTGCAGGCGCTTGCCGTTGATGAAGAAGCTCGGCGTCGCATTCACGCCGAAGGTCTCGTTGGCCTTGGTGTGGATGGCGGTGAGCTGGTCGAGCAGCTTCTGATCCGTCAGGCACTTGTCGAAGCTTTCCTGCGTGAAGCCAGCTTGCTTGGCGATCTCGAAGAGCTTCGGCGTCGGGTTGGTCTTCACGAAGGCCCATTCTTCCTGCTTTTCAAAGAGGACCTTGATCAAAGGCATCGCCTTGTCGGGGCCGGCGCAGCGCGCAAGCATGGAGGCCGCGAAGGCACGCGCGTCGAGCGGGAACTCGCGAAAGACAAAGCGGACCTTGCCGGTGTCGATGTACTTCTTCTTGATCTCGGGGAAGACCGTCGTGTGGAAGTGCATGCAGTGGCCGCAGGTCATGGACGCGTATTCGACGATGGTCACCTTAGCGTTTTCTGAACCCTGCGCGAGATCCGGAAGGTCACCGGTCTTCATGAGCTGATCGACAGGAACTTCGGTCGGTCCCTGCGCGCGCTGCGCGAATGCGGGAAGCGAAAAGCCCACCAATGCCGGCCCGGCCAAAGCGGCTCCGGCCTGCAGGGCCTGGCGGCGATCGAGCCGGCTCAGAACGTTCATCGTCTCACTCCTATGGTCGTGCGCTTCCAACAGGGCATATCCCCGGGCGCCTTCGTTTCAGGGTCTGGCTGATAACATGGGCGCGGCATCCGATTAAGGCAAATCCCTGCTGAACGCCATTTGAATGACGGGGGAAAAGTCCAATCCGATCAGGAGAAGAGGGTTAAGCGCGGCGCTTGGCCAGGTCCCGCATGACGCCCTTTTCGAGGCGTGCCAGGGCGGCGAGCAGCGGATCGTCGGATGGGCCGGACGGAGACGTCGCGACCGAAGGCGCGGCTTGGGCGGCTGAAGATGATCGGTTCTCGACGGGGGCCTGCACCAGTTTGAGGACCTCGACGGCACGGTAGCCGAAGTAGGCGTTGATGCGGTCGATAATCTGGCGCGCGCGGTATTCGACGTCGAGTGCGCGCGCCGGATCGACGCGCAGGATCAGCGTGGCGCCGCGGCGCTCGCCCTCGTCGTCCGCGAGGCTTGCAGCCTCAGTTCCACGTGGCCACTTGAGCTTGTCGGGGATCGTGTAGGCCGCCAGTTCCGCGCCCGCGATGCGAGTCCAGTCGGTGATCAGCGTGGCGGTTGAGAAGCCGAATTTTTCGAAGGCCTTCTTGGTCAGCGTCGGCACGAAGCTGCCCACCGCTTTAACCGACACAAAGCGGGCCGTGGGCGGCGACGCGAATCGCCGCTCACTGCTGACGAGCGGCAGGTGCCGTCGCGCCGGGTGAGGGAGAGACGATTTTCTCGGTTTTTCTGTGAGCTTTACGGCCAAGTTGTCTCGCAATCGTATGCACGGCTGTTGCAGAGCCCTACCATCATGGGTGTGATTCGCAGCGTCTTCGAAGAGGGAGACGGGTTCCGATGGG
This sequence comes from Hyphomicrobium sp., assembly GCF_036262015.1. GTDB lineage: Bacteria > Pseudomonadota > Alphaproteobacteria > Rhizobiales > Hyphomicrobiaceae > Hyphomicrobium_C. The sequence continues at coordinate 723,398 of NZ_DATAJR010000008.1, forward strand.
GAACGGGGTGAGAGCTGTGGCGCGCAAGCAACTGCCGCTCCGGCCGGCTGGGCCGGACACGGTGGCGGCGTTGCTCGACTGGTACGATCGCGAGCGGCGCGACCTTCCCTGGCGCGGGAAACGCGGACGCCGGATCGACGCCTATCGCGTCTGGCTCAGCGAGATCATGCTGCAGCAGACGACGGTCAAGGCGGTCATTCCCTACTACGAGCGGTTTCTGGAACGCTGGCCGAGTGTCGCCCAGTTGGCTGCCGCCGATCTCGACGACGTGCTCGCAGCGTGGGCGGGGCTCGGGTACTACTCGCGTGCCCGCAATCTGCACAAGTGTGCGCAGGCCGTGCTCGCTGACTACGGCGGGCAGTTCCCGCGCAGCGAAGCGGCTCTCCTGAAACTGCCAGGCATCGGGCCCTATACGGCGGCTGCGATTGCCGCGATCGCGTTCGGCGAGCCCGCGACGCCTGTGGATGGCAACATCGAGCGCGTTGTCTCGCGCCTGTTCGCCTTCAAGGGGCCGCTGCCATCGGCAAAGCGCGAGATCAAACGGCTTGCGGCCAGTCTCACGCCGCAGCGGCGGGCCGGCGATTTCGCGCAGGCAATGATGGATCTAGGCGCAACGATCTGCTCGCCTAAGAAACCGTCCTGTCTGATGTGCCCGTTGCAGCAGGATTGCCATGCGCACGCGCTCGGCATCGAGACGCAGCTTCCGGTGAAACTCGTCAGAGCCGACCGGCCGGTGCGGTATGGCATTGCTTTTCTCGCGCTTCGCGAGGATGGCCAGGTGCTGCTGCGGAAGCGGCCCGAGGCGGGCTTGCTCGGCGGCATGCTGGAGGTGCCGTCAACGGACTGGGGCGATGACTGGCTGCCGGTCGATCAGGCGCTGACGGCGCAGCCGGTCAAGGCGGACTGGTGGCCGGTGCCCGGTGTCGTCAGTCACACGTTCACGCACTTCCGCCTGGAGCTGATGGTGCTGCGTGCCATCGTGCCGGTGAATGCGAGCCTGACATTCTGGTCGAGCCCCGAGCGGTGCCGGTGGGTTGCGCGGCGCGACCTCGGCAGCGCCGCGCTGCCGTCCGTCATGGCGAAGGTCATCGCACACGCTCTCAAGGAGCAGTGAGGGTCAAAGAGCCGCCGATTGCCGAAGGGGCAATCGCGGCGAGGGATGTGCTGGCGGCAATTGCGATCCAAGGCCTCTACGGGGGACAAGATCGAACGCTCGGCGATGAAAGAGCTGCATAAGTTCGTCAGCATACTTTGCATCGCATGATTCCCTCGGCTAGAAGTCCCGCTGTTTACGCGACATGGGCTTCGGGGGCTGGGGATGAAGATAAAGAATGCGCCGCTCTGCGCTCTGATGGCGCTTGCGGGTTGTGCCTCTTCCGGTCCTACAGGTCGCGAGCTCCTTACCGGTAGCATCAATCCCCAAACCGCGAGACTCGTCATCTACCGGACGAACGCAATGGGGTTTGCGGTGCAGCCGGACTACAATGTCGACAACAAGAAGGTCGGCATCAGCACCCCGAATGGTTTCGTCGTTTGCGAGGTTACCCCGGGCAAGCATCGGGTCTCTGTTGGAAACTTCGCGCTCAACGTCAACTTTGGCGGAGGCACCGACACGTGGGAGCTTGATCTCAAACCTGGAACGACGACTTACCTTCAGGCTGAACCCAAGATGGGGCTCACCGTTGGCGTCGTTACTCTCAATCAAGTGACCGAGACGCAAGGCCGCAACGAGACTGCGGCGCTCCACAAGCTGGAAAGCAGCTGCTGAGGCAGCGGCGGATTAACAGCGCGGGACCCAAAGCATCAGGCCCGACCGCAGGCGAACGACCTCCGGATCCCGCGCTGGACGCTACTCGGCGGCGATGACCTGCGGAATCTCGCCCTTCGTGGCGGAGAGTCCAAGCGCAGTTTTCGCTCGCTCGCGCAAAGCGTCGATCGGATGCAGGACGCCTTCCTGCTCGTAGTGCCAGAAGGTCCAGCCGTTGCACGCGGTCTTGCCCTGCACGACGGCGCCGAGGCGATGGATCGAGCCGCGGCTGCCAGGGACCGCGAGCGTGCCGTCGGCTTTCACCTCGGCACGCACGGTGCGACGCTCGTCGTAGAGTTTCGCGCCGGCACGCAGAATGCCGAGCTCGATGATGGTGCCGAATGGCACGCGCGGCTCGGAACGCTTCGACGGCTGCGTTTCGAGGACCGATTCCGACAGTGGTTTCACCTTGGCGATGCGTTCTTCGGCGGCCTTGGCGTAATCCGGATCGCGTTCGACGCCGACCCAGTTGCGGCCGAGGCGTTTGGCAACGGCGCCCGTGGTGCCGGTGCCGAAAAAGGGATCGAGCACGACGTCGCCGGGGTTGGTCGTCGCAAGAATGACGCGATGGAGAAGCGCTTCGGGCTTCTGGGTGGGATGGGCTTTGCGGCCGCCGTCGTCCTTGAGCCGCTCGGGGCCCGAGCAGATCGGGAACAGCCAGTCGGAGCGCATCTGCAGGTCGTCGTTCGACGCCTTGAGGCTTTCGTAGTTGAACGTGTAGCGGGACTTCTGATCGCGGGCGGCCCAGATCAGTGTCTCGTGTGCATTGGTGAAGCGCCGGCCGCGGAAGTTCGGCATCGGGTTCACCTTGCGCCATACGACGTCGTTCAGGATCCAGTAGCCGAGATCCTGAAGCGCGGCGCCGAGACGGAAGACGTTGTGGTAGGAGCCGATCACCCACATGGCGCCGTCCGGTTTCAGAATGCGATGGCACTCCGCAAGCCAAGCGCGCGTGAAGCGGTCGTACTCTTCGAACGATGCGAACTTGTCCCACGCATCGTCGACGCCGTCGACGCGCGTGTTGTTCGGACGCAGAAGCTCGGTCGAGAGTTGAAGATTGTAAGGGGGGTCGGCGAAGACGAGGTCTACGCTCCGATCCGGTATTCGACGAAGCTCGTCGAGGCAGTCTCCCACCAGGATTCGATTTCGGGCCAGAGACCGATCTCTGGCCATGCCGCTGCGATTTGCTGCAGCCGCACTTGCACCACGACGCATACCCATTCGACGCAACTCACTGAGAAGAACCACAGATGGCAGGGATCCATGAAACGAACCCAACGCGATTACAAACCAGTCCCACGGTTAATAGAATCTAAATATGGGGCGGTTAAAATTCGGTTAATTCGCGAAGGGGCGCTTAAGGATTTTTTAGTGCGAGACCTCTGATGGACTCGCACGTGTTTGCGGCGAACGGAGGGCGAACATGAGTGATCGCGCCGGCTGATTTGCGACGCGATCGGATAAGGATTCCGCATCAAACGGTTAGGCGCGCGAGCTGTCGAGAAAAAGCGTTCGACCTCTACTTTGAGCGTGCGACTGCCGCGCGATCGACCGGCTCCTGACAAACTCGGGATCCGCTGCGCTAGCCGGTTTCGCGCACTTTGCGGTAGCTCCCCAGGATCGCGTCCGCGAGCGTGTCGGACGTGATGACGACCTCGGTGGCACCGTAGCTGCGCAGATAGTCGGCCTCGGCCTCGGTTTGCGCGCGTCCGATGATCGGCATCCCCGCGTTGGCAGCTCTGCCTTGCTCGATCGCCTGACCTGCTTCAAAGTTGCTCGGAATGGCGACAATCATCGTAGCGGCTTTGGCAGGGTTCGCGGCGTGAAGCAGTGTCGTCGCGCTTCCTGCGATACCTTCGATGCCGCGCGCGTGGAGGCGTTTGATCTCCTCGTCGCTCTCATCGATCACATAGAGGGGCGTGGATCCGGACGCGAGGCCATCGATAATGCGCTTGCCGACGCGCCCGATGCCGACGACGATCGTGTGCCCTTCCAGTGTCGTGACATGGATGGGCTCCGCTTCCTCCACCTCTGGCTCAGCAGCTTTCCCCTCATGGTGAGCATCTTTTTTCTCGAGCCATGGTTTCAGGTGATCCAGGCCGTAGAAAAACAGCGGATTGACGAGGATGGACAACAAGGCGCCGGCGAGAATGAGATCGCGGCCGGGAGCGGGAAGAAGTCCGAGGCTCATGCCAAGCGCGGCGAGGATGAACGAGAACTCGCCGATCTGAGCGAGGCTCGCCGAAATCGTGAAGGCCGTGCCGAGCGGATGGCCGAAGGCCCGCACGATTGCGAAAGCCGCAAGAGACTTACCGATGGTGATGATGAGCAAAGTCGCGGCGACGGCCGCCGGCTGGGTGACCAGAATTTGGGGATCGAACAGCATCCCGACGGAGACGAAGAACAGAACCGCGAACGCGTCACGCAGGGGCAAGCTTTCGTTGGCGGCCTGCTGCGACAACTGCGACTCGCTCAAGATCAGGCCGGCGAAGAACGCACCGAGTGCGAAGGAGACACCGAAGAGTTTGGCCGCGATGAAAGCGACGCCGAGTGCAATGGACAGCACGGCAAGGCGAAACAGCTCTCGCGATCCGGTATGGGCCGTGTAGTGAAGAATCCACGGAATGACGCGACGTCCCACCAGCATCATGATGGCAACGAATGCGATCACCTTGCTAATCGTGAAGGCGACGGTGCCGAGGAGCTGTCCGACATTCAGGGATGACGCTCCGGCCGCCTCGCCGTCTCCGCTGCTGCCGCCAAGCAAAGGTGCGATGGCCGGTAAAAGAACCAGCGTGAGGACCATCACGAGATCCTCTACGATGAGCCAGCCAACGGCGATCTGACCGCGTTCTGTTGTTATGAGGCGGCGTTCCTGGAGCGCGCGTAGAAGCACGACGGTGCTCGCGCACGACAGCGCGAGGCCGAAGACAAGTCCCGCGCCCGCCGACCATCCCAATACATGTGCGAGGCCGGCACCGAGAAGCGTCGCGACGGCAATCTGAACGACAGCGCCCGGCACGGCGATGTTCCGCACGGCCCACAGCTCCTTCATGGAGAAGTGAAGTCCGACGCCGAACATGAGCAGAATGACGCCGATCTCGGCGAGCTCGTTGGCGAGGTTTTGGTCTGCTACGTAGCCGGGTGTGTGCGAGCCGATAGCGATGCCGGCGACGAGATATCCGACGAGGGGAGATATGCGCAGGCGGTGGGCCAACGCGCCAAAGACAAAGGCTAGAGCCAAACCAATAACGATCGTCGCGATGAGCGGCGTGTGATGCGGCATCCTTCGGTTGTTGTCCCGTGGTTCAGGGTGAAAAGATGTTCGTCTGGGTGAACGATCTCAGGCGGAGCGATAAAACGCAAGGTATGTTACGCGCCGCCGTGTTGACTTTTTGAGCATTTGCGTGCTCGCGCGCTACCCGTGGGTGTGCAGTGGCAATGCCGGTGTGCGACGCAGAATGGCGTGGCGCACTATGACGCTTCCGCTTCGGCCAGTCCTAGGGCGAGCTGCACCGGCCTGAACGACCGGCGGTGATGCGGCGTGATACCGAGGCGGGCGAGCGCCGCCCGATGCTCGGGCGTGCCGTATCCCTTGTGGCGCTCGAAGCCGTAGCCGGGACAGCCGCGCGCGAGCTCGATCATCAGGCGGTCGCGTGTGACCTTGGCAACGATGGAGGCGGCTGCAATCGAGAGGCACTTGGCGTCGCCTTTGACGATGGTGCGTGTCTCGCATTTGAGCCGGGGCGCGCGGTTGCCGTCGACTATAGCGAGACGGGGCTTGCAAGAGAGCTTGCTCACCGCTTCGCCCATGGCCCACATCGTGGCGGCGAGAATATTGTCGCGATCGATGCGGTCGACTTCGCCAATGCCGACGCCGATTGCGAGCGCCGTCACCTTTATGCGCTCGAACAACCGTTCCCGATCCTCGGCGTCGAGCGCCTTTGAATCGTCGATGCCCTGCGGGATGCGGTTGGGATCGAGCACGACGGCGGCAGCGACAACCGGTCCGGCCCAGGGGCCACGTCCAGCTTCGTCGATACCTGCGATGGGCCCGCCTGCAAGCATTAGCTCCGCAGCCTCAAGCTCGAAAGTCGGCACAATTCTAGAATCATCCACCCGCATAGCGCTAGCGTTACGGGTGGCAGGACTTGTGTCAAAGCGGGCTGTGGATAGAAAGGGTCCCGCAGTCAGCGGTCAGAGCAAGGGCATCTGCTGGCCTTTGGCTACCGGGCGCGAGAAGAGGTCGAGGCGAAGCGGTTGGCGGCGCTCGTTTAGGCCAAGGCGTTTCAAGGCCAGCCGGAAGCGAAGCGCGATCTGATCGGCATAGGGGCCGTTGCCTTTTTGGCGGCGTCCAAACTCGGCGACATAGTCCTGTCCGCCGTGCATGGAGCGCAGAAGATTGATGACGCGGTCGGCGCGATCGGGAAACTCGCTCGCCAGCCACTCGCGGAAGATGTCCTTGATTTCGAGCGGTAGTCGCAGGAGCACATAGCCCGCTTCGGTGGCACCCGCCTCATGGGCCGCTTCAAGAATGCCTTCGATTTCGCTGTCGGTCAGGCCGGGGACGATGGGCGCGACCATGACCGCGGCCGGCACGCCTGCTTCGGCGAGTCCGCGAATGGCTTCGAGCCGTTTCGGTGGCGTGGTCGCGCGCGGTTCCATGGCGCGGGCAATGCGGCGGTCGAGTGTCGTCACGGAGAGTGCGACCTTCGCGAGGCCTCGGGATGCCATGCGCGAAAGGATATCCAGGTCGCGGAGCACGAGAGCGGATTTGGTGACGATCCCAACTGGATGGTTTGCGCGCTCAAGGACTTCGAGAATTTGCCGTGTAATGCGCCGCTCGCGCTCGATCGGCTGATAGGGATCGGTGTTCGTGCCGAGCGCAATGACCTTTAGCGTGTAGCCCTTGCTGGCCAACTCCTTCTCAAGCAACTCCGCCGCGTTCGTTTTGGCGTAGAGCTTGGTTTCAAAGTCGAGACCTGCCGAGTGGCCGAGGTAGCAATGGGTCGGCCGGGCATAGCAGTACGTGCAGCCGTGCTCACACCCCCGATAGGGGTTGATCGACTGGTCGAAGGAGATGTCCGGACTTTTGTTGGTGGTGATGATAGAGCGCGCCGGCTCCTCGTAAACCTCGGTGCGAAATGGATCCAGCTCTCCGAGGCTTTCCCAGCCGTCGTCGAAGCCCAGCCGCCGCTCGCTCTCGAAGCGGCCCGAATGGTTGGAACGCGCCCCGCGGCCACGCCGCCGCGTCTCATCGACCGCGCTTTCCGGCGCGGTTTCCGAACGAACAAGCGGGTTTGGCCTTTGACGCTCTGGATGGGTCATGGCCCATGAACCTAAACCAAGAATGAGAACAAATAAAGAACAGATTTCATCTCGGAGGTCTTGAGTGATCTGTGTGCGTTCTAGTTCTTGTGTGGCGCGGGTGTGGCTTGTTGGGTTTCGTGAGTTGGTGCAAGACAGGGCCATGATTTCCGTCGTGATACCTACGCTCAACGCCGAAGCCCACTTGGCTCAGACACTCTCGTCGCTCGTGCCGGCGGCGGTCGAAGGCCTGGTGCGAGAGGTCATTATCGCGGACGGCGGTTCGACAGACCGGACACTGGAAATCGCCGACGGGTCCGGGGCGGACATCGTCAAAGCGCCGATGGGGCGTGGTGCCCAGCTGAAGGCCGGTGCCGAGCGCGCTAGGTTCTCTTGGCTGCTGTTTCTCAATGCCGACATCTATCTCGACGCGGGCTGGGAGCGGGAAGCGGGGCTGCACATCGAACGCGTCGAAAGCGGGCGGCGGCGGCCGTCGGCTGCGAGCTTCCAGTTCACGCTCGATGATGAAGGCGTCCTGCCGCGCACACTGGAACGTCTTGTTTCGCTGCGGACAGGGCTGCTCAAGCTCCCGCACGGTGATCAGGGGCTTCTGATTTCGCGCGCTCTCTACAACGAGGTTGGTGGTTTCGGCTCAATGCCGGTGATGGAAGACGTCGATCTCGTGCGCCGCCTAGGGCGTAGGCGTATCGCCCTGCTCAACGCACGCGCCGTAACGAGCGGCGAGCACTATCGTCGCGACGGCTATGTTTCACGCATGGCGCGCAACCAGGCCTGCCTTGGGCTCTATCTGCTCGGCGTCCCGGTGAGGACGATCGCCAATTTCTACAAGTCGTCTGCGCCTGCGGGGTGAGATCTTCACCGCGAGCGGTTAGTCGCGGCGCATAAGTGGCGGGATTTTCCTCCTCGCAGTTTTATTGGCCCTATCCCCTTTCGCTCATCGCAAGCCAGCGTGTCCCGTCGGGCTCGCCGTTCAAAACATCTTGACGGATGTTATAATATCCGAAAATTAGAAGGCTGCAACGGATGCCGCTGTTGGCGGGCCCCTTCGCGTGGGCCACGTCGCAGATTTGGGGTCGGTTGAAACTTGGAGTCACATGGAAGTTCCGGCGAGAGGAGCAGCTTATTTGGATCAGGGCATCATCAACCATTTGGGTGACGGCGCAGGTGTGGACCGGAGATTGCCGGTCACAGTGCTCTCGGGGTTCCTCGGCGCGGGGAAGACGACGCTCCTCAATCACATCCTCAACAACCGCGAAGGGCGCAAGGTCGCGGTCATCGTCAACGATATGAGCGAAGTGAACATCGACGCGGCGCTCGTCGCCCGGGGCGGCGCCAACCTCTCGCGTACAGAGGAAGCGCTCGTCGAAATGAGCAACGGCTGCATCTGTTGCACGCTGCGGGAGGATCTCTTGGCCGAGGTGCGCCGTCTCGCGGCCGAGGGCCGGTTCGACTATCTGCTGATCGAATCGACCGGCATCGCGGAGCCGCTGCCGGTAGCCGCGACATTCGAGTTCCGGGATGAAGCCGGCGCAAGCCTTTCCGACGTTTCGCGTCTCGATACGATGGTTACGGTCGTCGATGCCGCGAACCTGCTCAAAGACTATTCCTCCCGCGACTTTCTCGCGGATCGTGGTGAGGTTGCCGGGGACGAAGACGACCGTCCGTTGGTGGGGCTGCTGGTCGAGCAGATCGAGTTCGCGGACGTCATCATCCTGAACAAGATCGACGTTGCGGAACCTGCCGAGATCGAAGCCGCGCGCGCGATCATTCGCGCGCTCAACGCGGATGCGCGGATCATCGAGACCAGCCACAGCAAAGTCGCGCTCAGCGACATCCTCGACACGGGGCTCTTCTCGTTCGAAGCCGCGCACCGGCACCCGACTTGGTTCCGAGAACTCAACGGGTTTCGCGACCACCAGCCAGAAACGGAGGAGTACGGGATCTCGAGTTTTGTCTACCGGGCGCGGCGGCCGTTCGATCCTGCCAAGCTGCATGCGTTTTTCAATACGCCCTGGCTAGGTGTCGTGCGGGCCAAGGGCTTCTTCTGGCTCGCCACGCGCCCGGCCTGGGTGGGGGAGCTCTCGCAGGCCGGTCCACTCGTTCGTCACGAGGCTGCCGGTTACTGGTGGGCGGCGGTGCCGAAGAATAGGTGGCCCGACGACGAAGCCACCCAGATTCGTATCCGCAAGGGCTGGCACAAACAGTGGGGTGATCGGCGGCAGGAGCTTGTCTTCATCGGAACGCGGGAGATGGACAAGGCGGCGGTCATCGCCGCGCTTGATGCCTGTCTATTGCCGATGGCCCAATCGGGGCCCGTCGATGCGAAAGCCTGGCTGGAGTTGGACGATCCATTCCCGGTGTGGGGGAAAGAAGCCGCGTGAGGCTCATGCCGGGCAAAATCCTGCGCGTCAGGACTTCGCCCGGTGCTCCTCGAAGCGGGGCATGATCTCGACGAAATTGCAGGGGCGGTGGCGGTTGTCGAGCTGCCACTTGAGGATACCGTTCCAGGCATCCTTGCAGGCCCCTGTGGAGCCCGGCAGGCAGAAGATCAACGTGCAGCGCGCGATGCCGCCGCACGCGCGCGACTGGATCGTCGACGTGCCCACCGACTGAAACGAGATATGGTGGAAGAGGATCGAGAAGCCCTCGATTTCTTTTTCGAAGAGCGGCTTTACGGCTTCGGGCGTGACGTCGCGGCCGGTGAAGCCGGTGCCGCCGGTCGTGATGACTACGTCGACAGCTGGGTCAGCAATCCAGCCCGCAACCTTCGCCCGGATCGCCTGGGCGTCATCCTTGAGCAAGGCGCGCGCGGCAACGGAATGGCCAGAGGTCGTGGCAAGCTCCGCCAGCGTATCGCCGGATTTGTCCTCGGCAGCCGTGCGTGTGTCCGACATCGTGAGAATGGCGATGCGCAGCGGGATGAAGGGGCGCGTGTCGTCGAGGCGGGTCATGGATCAATGCGTCCGAAGCTTTCAGCGGTTTTCGAGTGCGGACTGGACCGCGAGCAGATCGCGCCAGGCGTGGCGTTTCGCTGCCGGGGTGCGAAGCAGATAGGCGGGGTGCAGCGTTGCCATGGCTTTAACGGCGCGGCCTCCGATCTGGATTTCGCGCCACTTGCCGCGTACGCGCATGATGCCGTCCGTGACGTCGAGCACGTGCTTTGCGGCCGCGCCGCCGAGCAGCACCACGACATCCGGTTCCACCAGTTCCATCTGGCGTTCGAGAAACGGTTTGCAGACCTGGGTTTCCTGCGGCGTCGGTGTGCGGTTTCCGGGCGGGCGCCAATAGACGACGTTGGTGATATGGACATCCGGCTCCTTGAGCGCGATTGCGGCCAGCATCTTGTCGAGCAGCTGGCCTGCGCGCCCGACGAAGGGGCGGCCCTCGCGATCCTCCTCGCTGCCTGGCGCCTCACCGATGATCATCAGCCGTGCCTTGGGGGCCCCGCGGTAGAAGCAGAGGTTCTTGGCGGTGGCTTTGAGGCCGCAGCCATCGAAGCCGCGAAGGGCGCTTTCCAGGGCTTCCAGGTTCGGAGCGCTCTTGGCGGCTGAGCGGGCCGCGAGCTCAGCGGCGTCCGGTGGTTTCGGCGAGAAGCCCGGACGCGGATCGAATGCGGGTGCGGGCCTTTGTGGGGCGGTGCGCTGGGGTGCGGGGCGAGGCGGCTCGCGCTCTCCTGGTATCGGCGGAGCCGATTTGAATTCGGGTGCGCCGCGCGTGGGAGGTGCCTCCCCTTCCCGGGCAGGCAAGCGGAAATCCCGTCCCGGCACTGCTTCGCCGCGCGCGAGCCAGTCCACGGGCGCTTCGTCCACGGCGGTGTCGACGCCCATCTCCCGGTACCAATCGAGGAGGGCGGCCAGGGCGCGCATGTCGGTTTCGGATTGCATGGGGCGGCACATTACCCATCCCGCGACCCAAATGCACGTCTCCGGCGCTATGCCGCGGCTGTGTACACGCTTGACGCTTTCCTCAATTGGGACCAAACGGAAAATGACAAATGGCGGTGATGGGACCAGAGACAATGGCGCGGGGCGAAGCTGACCTTCCCGAGCGGGAGGCCATGGAGTTCGATGTTGTGATCGTGGGGGCGGGGCCGGCGGGTCTCGCGGCGGCGATCCGCATCAAGCAACTGGCTGCCGAGAAGGGTGAGGACATTTCCGTCGTCGTGCTCGAAAAGGGCAGCGAAGTCGGCGCGCATATTCTGTCGGGCGCCGTTGTCGACCCCAAAGGTCTCAACAAGCTCATTCCGGATTGGAAGGAGCGCGGCGCTCCGCTCACGACGCAGGTGACCGAGGACCAATTCCTGGTGCTGGGACCGGCCGGTGACATCCGCCTCCCGAACATGTTGATGCCGCCGCTGATGAACAATCACGGCAATTACATCGGCAGCCTTGGTCTCGTCGTGCGGTGGCTTGGTGAGCAGGCCGCCGAGCTCGGGGTCGAGATCTATCCGGGCTTTGCCGCGGCCGAGGTGCTCTATGACGAGAACGGCGCGGTTGTCGGCGTTGCAACCGGCGACATGGGCGTCGGCCGGGACGGTCAGCCCAAGGATAGCTATACGCGCGGCATGGAGCTTCGCGGCAAGTACACGCTGTTTGCCGAAGGCGCGCGCGGCTCGCTGACGAAAACGCTCATCAAGCGGTTCGACCTCGCACGCAACAGCGAGCCCCAGAAGTATGGCATCGGCCTCAAGGAGCTGTGGGAGATCGCGCCCGAGAAGCACCGGCCGGGGCTCGTGCAGCATACGTTCGGGTGGCCGCTCGACGGCAAGACCGGAGGCGGCTCGTTCCTCTATCACTACGGCAACAACCTGGTTGCTGTGGGCTTCGTGCTGCACCTCAACTACGAGAACCCCTACCTCTCGCCCTACGATGAGTTCCAGCGCTTCAAGACGCACCCTCGCATCCGCAGCGTGTTCGAGGGCGGACGGCGCATCGCTTATGGAGCGCGCGCCCTGACTGAGGGCGGCTGGCAGTCCATTCCGACACTCGCGTTCCCGGGAGGTGTACTAATCGGTTGCGCGGCCGGATTCATGAACGTTCCACGCATCAAGGGCAGCCACAACGCGATCCTATCCGGCATCGATGCGGCGGACGCCGCGGTGGCGGCGCTGGGCGCGGGGCGGTCGCATGATGTTCTCTCAGCCTACGAAAAAGCCGTGCGGACGGGCGAGATCGCGCGCGATCTCAAGCGCGTGCGGAACGTGAAGCCGCTCTGGTCGCGGTTCGGGACAATTCTGGGCGTCGGTCTGGGCGGCCTCGATATGTGGCTGCGTACGCTGTTGTTCGGCTGGTCGCCGCTCGGCACGTTCCGGCACGGCAAGCCCGACTCTGCGACACTGACGAAGGCCAGAAACGCCAAGCCGATCGCCTATCCGAAGCCTGATGGCGTGTTGACCTTCGACAAGCTGACCAACGTGTCGTTCTCGGCCACCAACCACGAGGAGGATCAGCCGATCCATCTCGTGCTCACGGATCCGTCGGTGCCGATCGACGTCAATCTCCCTCAATACGCCGAGCCCGCGCAGCGCTATTGCCCGGCTGGCGTCTATGAGGTTGTGCAAAATGATGCGGGGCAGCCGATTTTCCAGATCAACGCACAGAACTGCGTTCACTGTAAAACGTGCGATATCAAAGACCCGAGCGAAAATATTACGTGGGTGTGTCCGGAAGGGGGCGGCGGGCCGAATTACGCCGAGATGTGAGTCTCTAATAGGGAAAGTTGCGGACGGATTCCGGTTAATTGCTTCGGAAGACCGTTTAAGTGGGGTCGCCAACCGGTCGAAAGGTTTGCTACTCTCACGCGACTTCGTGCAGGGCTTCCCAAGAGGATCACAAGAATGAGTGCACGCCGTGGCCGGTTGGCCGTCCTCGTTCCTTTGCTTGCGGTTGGCCTACTGGCCACTCCGACGACTTCCCGGAGCGAGACGATCGAGGCTAGCGAGCCCTTCGACGGTACCCACTCGCTGGTCGGCAGCTACCTCGCCGGCCGCGTCGCCAAGGCGCAGAACGATGCGGCGGAGGCGTCCGAATTCTATCGAAACGCACTCATTCACGACCCGCAGAACGAGTTGCTGCTCGAGCAGGCGTTCCAGATCGAGGCCATGCGCGGGGAGTGGTCGCGGGCGTTCAAACTTGCCGAAGATCTGCTCGGGGTTTCGAAGCAGCACCGGATGGCGCAGCTCGCGCTAGCGCTCCGCGATTTCAAGGCTGGCTCTTGGAAGCAGGCAGAATCTCATTTCAAGTCGGCCGGTGCCGGACCCATCGGCGAGCTCACGAGTGCAATGGCTGCGGCCTGGGTTGAACTGGCCCAGAACAATACATCCGATGCATTTGCCCGGCTCGAAATGCCCAAGCAGGCCGAGTGGGCGCAGTTCTTTTTGCGCTACCACAAGGCGCTGATCTCTGACATCGCGGGCAAGCGAAACGATGCGCGAACCGCGTTCGAGCGGGTCTACGCTCAAGACGCGCGGACGCTGCGCACCGCACTCGCCTATTCCCGCCATGCGGCCCACAACGGCGATCGCAAGCGGGCGCTGTCGATCATCGATGAGCAGATCGAGAAGTCGCAGGGTGACGGCCATCCGCTTCTGCGCAGCCTCAAGGCCGCTGTGCAGTCCGGCAAGCCGGTCAATTTGATCGTGACCACGCCTTCGGAAGGTTTGGCTGAGGTCTTTTATGGCCTTGGTGAAGCCTTGATCAGCGAAGGAGCGACTGGGGTCGGCGTGCTCTATCTGCAAATGGCCCTCTTCATCGAGCCGGAGCACCAATTTGCGCTCGCAGCGCTGGCGAGCGCCTACGAAGGCAATAAACAATTCTCTGATGCGATCACCATCTACGATCGCATTCGGGGGACAAGCCCGCTTGCGACCGCCGTCGAGATCCGCAAGGCTTTCAACCTCAATTCGCTCGACAAAATCGACGAGGCGCGGGCGACGCTCGCCAAGCTTCTCGAGGACGAGACCAAACCGCAGTCCGACAGCAACGCTGCGCCAGCTGCAGCGGTGGATACGGCGACGTCGATCGACGATGACGAGGTGCTTCGCAGAGGCAAGCGCGGCGATGCGGTGCGGAAGCTGCAGGAGGCTTTGAAGGGCCTCGGCTACGACATTGATCAGGCGGACGGGCGCTTCGGTGACGACACGCGCCGTGCGGTGATCGCGTTCCAGAACAAGAACAAGCTCAAGGCCGACGGCGTCGTTGGACCGGCGACGTTCCGTGCCATCGTGGGCGGCAACCCTGCACAATTGGACAGCGCTTCGCTGGATGCGGCGAGCGACGGGCGAATGCCGCTCACGACTTCCGACAAGCTTGAGATCCTGGATGCGCTCGGCAACATCATGCGCGCGCGCAAGCTCTATGCCGAGGCTATTCCGTACTACGATCAGGCGCTCGCTCTGATCTCCAAGCCCGAGCGCCGTCATTGGGTCTACTATTACGCGCGCGGCACGAGCTACGAGCGCTTGAAGAACTGGGACGCTGCCGAGGTCGACCTGCAGAAGGCGCTCTCGCTTTACCCGGATCAACCGCTGATCCTCAACTATCTGGGCTACTCCTGGATCGATCAAGGCCGGAACCTCAAAGAGGGCATGGCGCATATCGAGAAGGCCGTCGCGCTGAAGCCGGACGATGGCTACATCGTCGACAGTCTCGGCTGGGCTCACTACATGCAAGGCAACTTCAACGATGCCGTCCGGTATCTCGAACGCGCCGTCGAGCTGAAGCCGGACGATCCGGTGCTCAACGATCACCTCGGAGATGCGCTGTGGCGTGTCGGGCGCGAGCGGGAAGCGCGCTATCAGTGGGATCAGGCGCTGTCGCTCAAGCCGGAGCCCGAGGACGAGGTGAAGATCCGCAAGAAACTCGAAACGGGCCTCACCGGTGCGGATCTGCCCGCGCAGGCGGTCCACGGAACGGGTAAGCAGGCGGCGAAAACCGGCGAGTCCGAAGAGAAGTAGGCGCGAGGCTTCGAGCTTGTCGGCGCAGATTCCATGCGATGACTGCGATCCGATGACTGCGATCCGCGAGTTTGCTCCGGCCAAGGTCAACCTTACTTTGGAAGTCCCCGGCAGCCGTGCCGATGGGATGCATGAGGTCGCAAGCCTGGTCGCTTTCGCGAGCGCTGGGGACGAGTTGTCCCTGGATCCGGCGGGTGGGCCCGGTATCGAAGTTACAGGACCATTCGCGGACAAGCTCACCGGGACTAACATCCTCGCTCGCGCGGTGATGTTGGTCGGTGAGCAGCTGCCTGGTCTTACGCTGGGTAGTGTGAAGCTCCAAAAGGCGCTTCCCGTTGCGGCCGGTATCGGTGGCGGGTCGGCGGACGCCGCAGCATTGCTGCGGGTCGCGCAGCGCATTCCTGGTGCTCAATCTTCCGACGTCGATTGGCTGTCGATTGCGCGTTCGCTTGGTGCAGATGTGCCGGCGTGCATGGAATGCCGCCCTCTTTGGATGACCGGTACCGGGCATAATGTGGAGCCGGTAGCCGAACTGCCGGTGCTCGATGCGATCCTCGTCAATCCTCTGGCGGCTGTGCCAGACGATAAGACGGCGCAAGTCTACAGAGCGCTTGGAGCCGCAACGCTCGGCGCGGATTACGTCGCGCCGTCGGCGCCGAAGTTGACCAACCGGTTGGAGCTGCTCGACTTCATGCGCGCCCGCGGCAATCACCTCGCGACGGCGGCCGAGACGGTGGTTCCGGACATCGGGGCTGTGCTCGGTGCGCTGCGCGCCTTGCCGAATGTCGAGTACGCCGCCGTCTCGGGAGGCGGTCCGACGTGCTTCGGCATTTTTCAGGATCGACGTGCGGCAGAGGCGGCGGTCCGCGAGATCGCGGCACGCCGTCCCAACTGGTGGGCGGTGGCCGCAACGCTCGGGTCGGCTCGCTGCGCGGCTTAGAGCGCTTCCGGAAAAGTGGGAACCGGTTTTCCGATAAGAAGCACGACAAAACAACAACCGCGGTCGGTCCGCGATTCAACTCAAACCGGAACGACCCTAGTGCGCGCGGGCGATGCAGAAGTCGATGACGTCCTGCATGGCACTGCGCTCGCGGCTCTCCGGGAAGATCGCCAGCGCATCGCGGGCGATGCTGCCGTAGGAACGGGCGCGGTCGAGCGTGGCCTCAGTCGTTTTGTGCTTCGTCATGAGGCCGATCGCGTGATCGAGGTCGCCGTCGCCGATCTCGCCGTGCACGATGGTGCGGTTCCAGAACTCACGGTCGCGGTCGTTTCCACGACGGAAGGACAGGATGACCGGGAGCGTGATCTTGCCCTCGCGGAAGTCGTCGCCAACCGATTTGCCCAAGCGTGCGCTGTCGCCGGAATAATCGAGTGCGTCGTCGACGAGCTGGAAGGCAAGGCCGAGATTGCGGCCGTAGGAGCGCAAAGCGGCCGTTTCGTCGGCGGGGCGCTGGGCGATGGCGGCGCCGACCTCGGCCGCGGCTGCAAACAGCGCTGCAGTCTTGGCGTCGATGATGGCGAGGTAGGCGTCCTCGGTGGTGGCGGTGTTCTTGGCGGCCGCGAGCTGCATGACTTCGCCTTCGGCGATGGTCGCTGCCGCGTTGGACAGGATGCGCAGGACGGGAAGTGAGCCGACGTCGACTAGCATGCGAAAGGCCTGACCGAGCAGGAAGTCGCCGACGAGCACGGTTGCCTGATTGCCCCAGATGAGGCGAGCGGTCTTACGGCCACGGCGCGTGTCGCTCTCGTCCACGACGTCGTCGTGCAGGAGCGTGGCCGTGTGCATGAATTCGATAGCTGCGGCCGTACGGATATGCCCATCACCTTTGTAGTTGCACAGCTTCGACGCGGCGATGGCTAGCATCGGACGCAAGCGCTTGCCGCCCGAGTTCACGAGGTGGTGGGTCAGTTTCGGGATGAGATCGACGTGCGAGACTGCCTTATCGAGGATGATCCGGTTGATCGCATTCATATCCTCGTTCACGATCTCGAGGAGGGGCGCAAGGCTTTGCGAGGGCTCCCGCGCCTCGTCGAGGGGGACGACTACTCCCACGGCGGCTCCTTAGTTTGTTGCGTACGTTTCTTGCAGTCTTCGGCGTAAGCTCCCACGATTATCCCACGCCGAACCAATGGAATTCGACGTGCCGCGGGCCTGGGCACCATAGCCAGTGTTTGGCGGATACGCACCGAAAAATGAGACGCAGCGAGGGCCGTTTATGTCCGTGACCGATGACGCGTTTCTGGGGGGGCGGCTCAATATTCTCCAGCCCCGCCAAGCCTATCGCGCCGGGCTCGACGCGGTGATGCTGGCGGCCGCCGTTCCGGATCGGGATGGACAGCCCTTCAGCGTGCTCGACGCGGGCGCAGGCGTTGGGACAGCGGGACTTTGCGTCGCATGGCGCTGTTCCGGTGCCCGCGTCGTGCTCCTCGAGCGGGAGCCGGAACTGGTGGCGTTGGCCCGCGACAACATCGCCCGGAATGCCCTGAACGACCGTGTCTCGGCGGTAGAGGCCGACCTCTCCCGGGTTTCGAACGCCGAGCTTGCGGGCCTTGGCCTTGGGGAGGGGACTTTCGATCAGGTGATCGCCAATCCGCCATATCATGCGGAAGGGGCTGGCACGTCGGCTCGCCACGCGCTGAAGTCAGCGGCGCACGCGATGCCCGAAGCAGGGCTAGACGATTGGTGCCGGTTTCTGGCGCGTATGGCTCGGCCGGGCGGGGAAATGCTGATCGTCCATAAGACGGACGCGTTGCCGGAGTTGATACGGTGCCTGGACGGACGGTTCGGAGGGCTTACGGCCTTGCCCCTGCATTCGCACGCAGGAGAAGCAGCCGGGCGCATTCTGCTCCGAGGACGGAAGGGATCGCGGGCGCCGTTCCGCCTTGAGGCGGGTCTCGTGCTGCATGAAGAGGACGAGCGGCCTACGCGCGGCGCGGAGAATGTGCTTCGGCTTGGTCAGGCGCTCGACGTGGCCTATGGGAAGAGGGATATGGATCCGGTGACGCCCTGACGCGATTGGGCCGTCACCAGAAGGAGCGAAAGGACGAGACGGAATGGGATTGTTCAACCGCGGTACCGTGGTTCCAGTTCTGAGGCTTTCAGGCGCCATAGGCATGGCTGCGCCACTTCGGCCGGGGCTGTCGATCGCGTCGCTCGCCGGGCCGATCGAAAAGGCCTTCTCGATGTCGAAGGCACAGTCGGTTGCGGTGGTGATCAACTCGCCGGGCGGAAGTCCCGTGCAATCGAGTCTTCTCTTTCGCCGCATGCGCCAGCTCGCGGACGAGAAGGGCAAGAAGATCTATGTTTTCTGCGAGGATGTGGCCGCGTCGGGCGGCTACTACCTCGCCATCGCGGGCGATGAAATCTACGCGGATGCGTCCTCGATCGTTGGCTCAATCGGCGTCATTTCGGCG
Source organism: Hyphomicrobium sp. (assembly GCF_036262015.1). Taxonomy (GTDB): domain Bacteria; phylum Pseudomonadota; class Alphaproteobacteria; order Rhizobiales; family Hyphomicrobiaceae; genus Hyphomicrobium_C. The sequence continues at coordinate 741,901 of NZ_DATAJR010000008.1, forward strand.
AGCTTCGGGCTCGACCGGGCTATCGAAAAGCTTGGCATCACACGGCGCGTTTATACCGCCGGAACCAACAAGGGGGCGCTCGATCCCTTCCAACCGGAGAAGCCCGAGGAGATCGAGCGGCTGAAGGCCATTCAGCGCAACGTGCACGACGTCTTCATCGGTGTCGTGAAGGATCGCCGTCTCGGGCGGTTAAAGGGACCGGATTCCGAACTGTTTTCGGGGGCGTTCTGGTCGGCCATGGAAGCGCTCGAACTCGGCTTGATCGACGGCATCTCGGACGTTCGGACGAAGATGCGGGAGCTGCACGGCGAGAACGTGCGCCTGCGTGTGGTGCCGATGGAACGGGGCTGGTTCGCCGGGCGTTTCCGGAAGCTGCCGTCAGTGTTCGGCGGACTGGGGTCCGAGGGACAAGGGCTTGCTTTCGCTGACGATCTGGTGTCGGCTGTGGAGATCCGGGCCCTTTGGTCGCGCTTCGGGCTTTAGGCTCGGGTGTTCGGGCCGTCGTACCCTTTCAAGGTCGTGCCATGCCGCAAGTCATTGCTCTGATGATCGCAGGGGCCGGGCTCTATGCCGGCTGGAAGTGGGTTTCGCGCGCTGTTTCCGACGCGCAGGAGGCGATCAAGCGCGGCGAGGCGGAGGCCAAGCGCCGCGAGGCCATGGCACGAGGCGGTCCGAAGGATCTCGGCGCGCTGGAACTCGACCCGCAGACGGGGGCGTACCGGCCGCGGGCCAAATAGGAGCGGGCTGGGTGACAGGAGGGCGCGAATGGGTATAGTGCGCGCCTCGCAGCAAATCCGGCGTGCCTCATGCCCAAAAACTCCCTCCGAACTGCTGAAGCCCTGCCCGCAATGCCGGCGCTTCGGCCCAAGGAAAGCTTTCAAGATCTGATCCTTACGCTCCAGCAATTCTGGGGCGCACAGGGCTGCGTCGTGCTGCAGCCCTATGACATGGAGGTGGGGGCGGGCACGTTCCATCCGGCGACCACATTGCGGGCGCTGGGCCCGAAGCCGTGGAGCGCCTGCTACGTGCAGCCGTCGCGCCGCCCGAAGGACGGACGCTACGGCGAGAACCCGAACCGTCTGCAGCACTACTATCAGTTCCAGGTGCTCATGAAGCCCTCACCTGAGAACATCCTCGACCTCTACCTCCAAAGCCTCGATGCCATCGGCATCGATACGAAGGTCAACGACATCCGCTTCGTCGAGGACGACTGGGAGAGCCCGACGCTTGGTGCCTGGGGGCTCGGGTGGGAAGTATGGTGCAACGGCATGGAGGTGACGCAGTTCACCTACTTCCAGCAGGTGGGCGGCTTCGACTGCAATCCGGTTGCGGGGGAGATCACGTACGGCCTCGAACGCCTCGCCATGTACGTCCAGGGTGTGGATCGCGTGTTCGATCTCAACTTCAACGGTCGCACGGACGACCGGAAGCTGACCTACGGCGACGTCTTTCTGCAGGCCGAGCAAGAGTATTCGCGGTTCAATTTCGAGCATGCCGACACCGCTTTGCTGCTGCAGCATTTCCGCGACGCCGAAAAGGAATGCAAGTCGCTGCTCGAACGGGGTGCAACTGATGAAAAGCACCTCATGGCGTTGCCCGCTTACGACCAGTGCATAAAAGCCTCACACGTCTTCAATCTTCTCGACGCACGCGGAGTAATATCCGTGACCGAACGCCAGGGGTATATCCTGCGCGTCCGTGAACTTGCCAAGGCTTGCTGCAAAGCTTGGCTCGAGACTGATGGAGGCCGTTCGTGAATGAGACTGTCATTGGCATACTTGTAATTGGCGTTCCGGCGCTATTGATCGGCGGCATCCTGCTTGGCCGCTATCGTCCGGTGTTCTGGATGTTCTTCGCTGCGCTCATCGTCGGGCTCGGCTACCTGACCACGACCGGCGCCGTTGACGACGTGGGCAAGAAAGCCATCGACTATGTGGGCACGCCTCCGCCGGCGGCGACGCCGACTGCAGCTCCTGCTGCGGCGCCCGAACCTGCTCCGGCGCCTACGCCTGAGCCGGCTCCTGCTTCTGAAGCAGCACCAGCCCCTGAGGCGGCTCCGGCCCCGGCTCCAGAAGCTCCGGCAGCGCCTGAAGCAGCACCTGAGGCGGCCCCCGCTCCTGAAAGTGCTCCCGCGCCTTAATGAACGGATATTTCAGAGTTAAAACTCCGGGGACATGCACGCTGCATGTCCCCGGTTTGCGTTTTTCCAGGGCGACGAAGTCCAAGGTTGCCCCGCTGGGTGCGCCCCCGTATGTCTGTGTCGCGGCGGCCTCAAGCCCGGCCGCCGAACTCAACGCTTCACGAGGCACGCGCCCATGGCCGAACTTCTGCTCGAGCTCTTCTCTGAGGAAATCCCGTCGCGCATGCAGGCGCGCGCTGCGGAGGATCTCAAGCGTCTCGTGACGGAGGGCTTGCGCGCGCAGGGGCTCGCGGTGGGGGAAGCCCACAGCTTTGCGACGCCTCGCCGGCTCGCGCTCGCGATCGAGGATGTGCCGGCGCAGTCACCTGCCGTGTCGGAAGAGAAGAAGGGGCCGCGCGTCGGTGCGCCGGAGCAGGCCGTGCAAGGCTTCCTGAAGTCGGCGGGACTCGCCTCGCTGGATCAGGCTGAGATCGTCAAAGACGAGAAAAAGGGCGACTATTACGTCGCGCGCATCGAAAAGTCGGGGCGCGCAGCGGCTGACATCACGGCTGAGGTCGTGGCGGGCGTGCTTACGAAATTTCCGTGGCCGAAGTCCATGCGCTGGGGGGCGGGCACGTTCCAGTGGATCCGTCCGTTGAAGTCGATCGTTTGCCTGATCGATGGTGAGGTCGTGCCGCTCGAGATCGCGGGGCTCAAGGCGTCGAACACGACGCGCGGCCATCGCTTCCACGGCAACGACCTGTTCGAGGTCTCGAGCTTCGAGGAATATGCCGACAAGCTCGCCGGGCACGCCGTGATGCTGAACGCAGCCGAGCGCATCGAGGAGATCAATGAGCAGGCGGAGGCCCTGGCTGCCAAGGCGAAGCTCGAATTGATCGACGACGAAGCGCTGCTGGCGGAGAATGCAGGGCTCACCGAATGGCCCATCGTGATGATGGGTGAGTTCGATAAGAGTTTCCTTGACGTGCCGCCTGAGTGCCTGACCACGTCCATGAAGAACCACCAAAAGTGCTTTTCGCTTCGTGACCCAAAGACGAAGAAGCTCGCCAACAAGTTCATTCTTGTCTCGAACCTCACGGCCACGGATGGGGGTGCGCAGATCGTTGCGGGGAACGAGAAGGTGATCCGCGCGCGGTTGTCGGACGCCAAGTTCTTCTGGGAGCACGATCTCAAGCGGCCGCTCGACGAGATGGCGATCGCGCTCGAGAAAATTACGTTCCACGAGAAGCTTGGCACGCAGAAGGAGCGTGTGGAGCGTATCAAGGAACTGGCGTTTCAAATTGCCGGTGCGGTCGATGCCGATCCGCAGGATGCGCGCCGTGCGGCCGAATTGTCGAAGGCCGATCTCGTCTCGGACATGGTTGGTGAGTTCCCGGAGCTGCAGGGCCTGATGGGCCGCTACTACGCGGAACACGCGGGCGCCAAACCCGAGATCGCGCGTGCTATCGAGCTGCACTACAAGCCCAAGGGGCCAACGGATTCCGTGCCCAAGGAGGACGAGGGCGACGCCGTTGCCATCGCGGTGGCGCTGGCCGACAAGCTCGACACGCTCGTTGGCTTCTGGGCGATCAATGAAAAGCCGACGGGTTCGGGCGATCCGTATCAGCTGCGGCGCGCCGCGCTCGGCGTGATCCGTATCGTCATCGAGAACGATCTGCGTTTGGGGCTCGACGAAGCGACCGGCAAGGCCGAAGTGCAGTATAAAAATCAGGGTCGCATCGCGGAGCCGCCGCGCGATCCCAAGATGACGGACGAGGATTATCTGAGCGCCATATGGCGTTCGCGCCGGAGCTTGATCGAATTCTTCGCCGATCGCCTGAAGGTCTATCTCAAGGACAAGGGTGCGCGGCATGATCTGATCGATGCCGTGTTCTCGCTCGACGGCCAGGATGATCTCGCGCTGATCGTGAAGCGCGTCGAGGCGCTCTCCGACTTCCTCAAAACCGACGATGGCGCGAACCTGCTCGCGGGCGTGAAGCGTGCATCGAACATCCTCTCGATCGAGGAGAAGAAGGACAAGCGGAGTTACGCCGGCAGCTATGATCTGAAGCTGCTCACGGAGAAGGAAGAGCTCGCCCTTGCGGCAGCCATCGAGAGTGTGAAGCAGGACACCGTGGCGGCCATCAACGTCGAGAACTTCAAGGGCGCCATGAATGCGCTCGCGGAGCTGCGCGCACCGGTCGATGCGTTTTTTGACAAAGTGACAGTGAACGCTGCTGACGCCGCACTCCGCGAAAACCGGCTCAAGCTACTCTCTGAAATTCGCGCTGCAACTTTGACCGTCGCGGACTTTTCGAAGATCGCAGGCGAAGCTGGAAAATAGGTAGTGGCCCGTACAGAGGGCTCCCACGATTCATGGTAGATTCCGTTCGTTACGAGCGTAGGGAACGGGAGACCGGGACATGAACATGGGAAGCGCTCGCCCGCCCACGACATTCAGCATCGCCAAGGATGGCAAGCACCACGACGCGATTTTCCGCGTGGAAGGCGATGTCGTGTCAGTGATCTACTGGGCGCCTCAGGGAGTCACGCGCCGCGTGGCTCCGGCGGAAAACGCTGTGCAGCCGGAAATGACGGCGCGCATGCTGCTGAGCGAGATGATCTGAGCGCCGGAATGCAACGGTGCACTCGTCATCTCTGCTGTCGTATATCGGACAGATGAATTTCAGCATGAAAAACCGGCGGTCCTGAGGGAGACCGCCGGCTGCTCATGATCCGTGACGATCCGTACTGAGTGAGTACGGGACTACTCCACGGTCACGATCTGCTGCACGACACCGCCGGCCGCCTTCACGGGTTTGTCGGCCGTGTCGAATGTGGTGTCGTTGTTGCCCTCCTCGTGGAGCATCACAATGAGTTTGGTGCCCGCTTTGGCCGGTTTGTCGAGGGGGACCGACACTTCAGCATTCTGACCTGCCTTTACTGGCGCATGTCCGATGACCTGACCAGGCAGCGTGCCCGTGACATCGGTCCTGTGAATGACGACGTAGCCATTCTTGTCCGCGGTCACTGATCCAATGCTCACTGCACTTGTCGATGCCTTGAGGCCATCGGGCGAGATCGTACTTTCCGCCTGCGCGGTGAATGCGCCAAACGCGAGGGCAGAGACGAGCACCAATCCACGTTTGATCATGTTCGTTCCTTTCCATTGCGGGGTGGAGACGGCGCTGAGTGCGCGCGACGCCTCTGTTGGGCGCCGGACGTCTCCTTGTGTAGGTAACGCGCGGAAGCGGACGAGGTTCCGCCGAGTTCGGACGGTGCCTAGACAGTGGCCGCTTGCTGCTCGGCGTCTTCATAAGCGCTCGTCGCCATGAGCCACGCCTCTTCCGCTTCGGCGAGGCGTTTCGCCGTTTGCCCGCGCTCAAGCGAAACGCGGCTCGCTTTCGCCGCATCGGCGTAGAGGTCCGGCGATGTGAGCTGCGTATCGAGCTTCGCGAGTTCCGCCGTCAGTTTCTCGACGGCCTTTTCTGCCGTCTGCATCGCCTTCTTCAACGGTGCGAGCTCGGCGCGCCGGTTGGCGGCGGCCTTGCGTTGGTCCGCGCGGCTCGCGCGGGCGTCGGTGGCGGCGTCCGATGCGGCGCGGCGTGCGGCGCGCGGCGAACGCGTTTGCAGCAACTCCGCGCGATAGCTGTCCATGTCGCCGTCATAGGTGTGCACGGTGCCGTCGGCGACAAGCCAGAGACGATCGGCGGTCGCTTCCACGAGATGGCGATCATGGCTGATCAGGATTACTGCGCCTTCGAATTCGGCGATGGCATGGATGAGGGCTTCACGGCTGTCGACGTCGAGGTGGTTCGTCGGCTCGTCGAGAATGAGAAGATGCGGGGCATGAAATGCCGTCAGCGCCAGCAATAGGCGCGCCTTCTCGCCACCGGATAGGTTCCCGCATTTCGTGTCGGCCTTGTCGGCGCCGAAACCCCACGTGCCGAGACGCGTGCGCCGCTGGGCTTCGGTGGCTTCAGGCATCAGCTTCACGACATAGTCGAACGGCGTCGCCATCGGGTTCAGCTCGTCGAGCTGATGCTGGGCAAAGTATCCGACAGAGACGCGGCTCATGCCAAACACGTCGCCCGATAGGGGTGCGAGCTTTCCCGCGACCAGCTTTGCGAATGTCGATTTGCCGTTGCCGTTGGCGCCGAGCAGCGCGATGCGGTCGTCCTGATCGATGCGAAGGTCCAGGCCGGAGAGGATCGGCTTTCCGGGCTCGTAACCTGCGGTTGCCTTTTCGATGCGAAGGAGCGGGCTGGCGAGAGGCTTCTCCGGGCTCGGCAGCGCGAACGGCGCTACGCGATCCTCAACCTGATCGGCAATCGGCTGCATCTTGGCGAGGTATTTCACGCGGCTTTGGGCCTGCTTCGCCTTTGTCGCCTTGGCCTTGAAGCGGTCAATGAACGCTTGAATGCGACGGCGTTCGTCATCCTGCTTCTTCTTGAGTTTCAATTCGAGCCGCTGCTTGGCGCGGCGCGTTTCCTCGAAGTCATCATAGCCACCGGAGTAGAGCGTCAGCTTCCCGCGGTCGAGATGGAGGATTGCACTCGCGGCGCGGTTCAGGAGATCGCGGTCGTGGCTGACGATCAGCACGGTGTGGGGGTAGGATTTGAGATAGCTCTCGAGCCAGAGTGTGCCTTCGAGATCGAGATAGTTGGTCGGCTCGTCGAGCAGCAGGATATCCGGCTCCAGGAACAGGACCGAGGCCAGCGCCACGCGCATGCGCCAGCCGCCGGAAAAAGCACGGCAGGGGCGCTTCTGGGCGTCGTCATCAAAGCCCAGGCCAGCGAGGATGCTCGCCGCGCGGGCAGGTGCCGCGTGCGCGTCGATATCGGTCAAGCGGATCTGGATTTCGGCAATGCGGTGCGGGTCGCTGGCGGTCTCGGCTTCCGCGAGAAGGTTTGCGCGCTCCGCATCGGTCGAGAGCACCCAATCGATGAGGCTGTCGTCGCCGCCCGGCGCTTCCTGCGCAATGCGGCCGATGCGAGACCCGCGAGGGATGGTGATCGTTCCGGTGTCTCCGTGAAGATCGCCGGCAATGAGCTTCAACAAGGTGGACTTGCCCGCGCCATTGCGGCCGACGAGGCCGACTTTATGGCCCTCGGGAATGGCGGCCGTCGCATCCTCGATGATCGGCTTGCCTTCAATACGGTAGGTCAGGTCGTTGATGTGCAGCATGATGGGAGAAGCGGATAGCGGCTCGCGGCGCGCTTGTCACGTCCGCTAGACGTCCCCACCTCCGAACCACTTCAGCAGTGCAATCATGGCCAAGTAGCTGGCGGCTGTTAGCCCGATACCGATGAGCAGGCTCGGTACGAAGGACACGCCCTTGCGAAGCAGCAGGGGGAAAACGAGTAGAAACGTCACCGACGGGAGAAGGAGCCAGAAAATCCCTGTCGCCAGCGCCGCAACCTTTTCCGGGTCACGGGTGTCGAAATAGAGCCAGACCATGGCCAGGAGGGACGTCAGGGGGAGGGAGGCGATCAGCGCGCCGAAAATCGCGCTCCGCTTCGCGACTTCCGAGGCCGAGACAACGAGAACACTGGTCAAGAGCACCTTTACGATCTGCTCGACCATCGGTTCCACCCATCTAGGCAGCTATCCTGAAATAACGGGCTTCAATGTTTCGAACAGCAGGCGCTCCTGCGTGCTCGGATCCTGAATGGCGAGATGCGCCGTGAACCAGTCCTTCAGCATATTGCAGACACGGTCGCGTGGGGCCTTCGCGAGCTCTTTGGGATTGGCGAAGAGCTGCATGTCGGCTTGCGTCCAGCCGAGGCGGCCCAATTCGCCCGCAAGCACGTCATAGTCGGTTTTCACCGGAGGGGCGTGCTGGCTCGGTTGCTTGCGGCCCTCGGAAATCGCCGCGACGATGGCGACCACCTGAGCTTCGATCTCAGCGCTCTTCGCGGGGTCATCCATGCGCGACACAATGGCGGCGCTGGATTCGCCCTTGGATATGAAGTCGTAGCAGCCGTCGCCGCTCTCCTTGGAAAGCTGGCTCAGGTTGGCAAGGAAGGCCGCCGCCAGCTCTTTGTGGCGCGGCGTGCTCGCGGCCAGCGCATGCTGAGCGTTTTCGCGCCGAAGCGAGACGAACTCGCTAATGAGATAGTGCGAGATCGCCGCGGGCTCCTTGTGCTCGGCGGAGAGGCGCGCAACTTCCGCGATGCGGGTCTGGTACCAATCAGGGAACTCCTGCTTCACCGAGACCCACATCGTACGGCTCTGAAGCTTGCGATCGATGTCGTCGGCCGTCGGTGCGGCGGCAGGTACGGGTGCGGCCTCTGCGGCCGCCGGCTGGTTCGTTCCACTCGGCGGTATCAGGTTGGCGGTTGCCGTCCCATTGGAACCGCTGCCTTGGGTCTGCACGTAGCCAAGGATCTCGTCCTTGTACTGGCTCATGAGCCACGCGCCGAAGCCCGTCATGGCGACAAGGCCGAGGGCGACGAGAACTTTCTTGCGCCCGCCTGAACGGAGCGAGGCTTCTTCGCGGGGGGGAGCGGAAAACTCGGCGGGCTTGCGGGGATCGGCGTTGCTTGGGCGCGGACCAGGACCCGGCGCGGGGAACGGATCTGCTGCTCGGACGGTGGCGTTGCCCAGAGGCCGGGTGCCCGCCTGTTCCGGTCGCGTGTCGCCGATCGCTCCCAGTGTGTGGGGGGAATTGCTGCCTACGGCCGAAGTGCCGGCGGCGAGCTTTGCTGCCCCGGGAGCCATCGGGTGAGAAATGGGGGTGTGAGACATCGGGGCAGGTTTGGCGATGCCCGGTGTTAGACCCGAAGCTGGTGCGGGGGCTGCTGCGGCTGTCGGGGCCGGTGTCGGTGCCGATACGGGCGCAGCAACTGGGGCCGCAGGTGCGGCGGGTTTCGTGGGCTCTGCGAGAGTCGGAAAGACCGACGCGGCCGACCGCCAATCCGAGAAGCCCTGGCGCCAAACGAGATCTGCAGGCTTTAGATGAGTAAGTTCGACCAACTTTTTGAGTTCAACATCGGTCACGGGACCATGCTGCTTACCGTCCCGGGCGATGAACCACTGAATATCTGTGTCTGTCGCGTTCATGCCTGCTCATACCATGAAGAGAGAAAGCCGGTCCAAATCTTCGCCGCCGTTTGAACCGCTTGCCGTTGGTGCATTTTGCCCTGCGATTTCCCCCTTTGCCTCAGCGTATTTCCGCTGCGCTTCGCAATCCACAAGATGCCCCTTGCGCATGGCGCATTTTCAAACGTTCGTCATGGACACAAGGGATAGTCTGTGCAATCCACGCCCCGTGGGGTGATCAGGCATTGAATCCGGGCTTTTGCAGGGCACTGACGCCGGATTGCATGCTTGGGCCGCCGCCTGCGATAAGGCGCCGCCTTCTGGGCTCCTGATCCCGGCCTTATAAGCCGCCGAGACTTCAGCAGGATTTGGACGCTACAGAGAACTTAAGGGACCATAATGGCCACAGAGCGCACTTTCTCAATTCTCAAGCCTGACGCAACCAAGCGCAATCTCACGGGTGAAATCAATGCCGTGATCGAGAAGGCCGGTCTGCGCATCGTTGCCCAAAAGCGGATCAAACTGTCCAAGACGCAGGCTCAGGAATTCTATGCCGAGCACAAGGAGCGTCCGTTCTTCAAGGAACTCGTCTCCTTCATGACGTCCGAGCCGATCGTGGTTCAGGTTCTCGAGGGCGACGATGCCGTCGCCAAGTACCGCGAGATCATGGGCGCGACCGATCCGGAAGCGGCCAAGCGCGGCACGATCCGCAAGAAGTTCGCTCTCTCGAAAGGCGAGAACTCGGTGCATGGCTCGGACAGCCCGAAGTCGGCTTCGCGCGAGATCAAGCTGTTCTTCACGGCCAAGGAAATCGTCGGCTAATTGCCGATCGGCGTTCAAATGAAAACGGGCCCCTTTCGGGGCCCGTTTTTGTTTTCGGATCTTGTCTTGATCAGCTCAGCTCGCGGACGCGGAACAGAAGTCCGCCGCGCGGCGTGAGGGTCACGGTCGCGTTGATGCCCGGCGGTTCGAGACCGACATATTCCGGGCGGAAGCGGCGCAGCAGAATCGAGAGCGCCAGCGTGTTTTCGACCTGGCTCATGGCGCCGCCGATGCACGAGCGCTTGCCCGCACCGAACGGGATGTAGCTGTACTTCACCTGCTTCTGGCTCTTGTCCATCCAGCGCTCGGGGATAAACGACTCCGGATCTTTCCAGAACTTCGGGTTGTGATGCGCGCCGTAGCCGAACAGTACGATGCGGTCGCCCGGGTTGATTTCCTTGCCGGCGATCACGTCGGGTTCGGTCGCAACGCGGATCAGGCTCCAGACCGGCGGGTAGAGACGCATGGTCTCCTGAATGACGGAGCGGGTGTACTGAAGTGCAGAGTAGTCTGCGGCTGTGGGCTCGCGATCACCGCACACAGCTTCGCCTTCGCGGCGGATGCGCTCGGCGGCCTCGGGGTGCTTCGACGTGAGGTAGAGCGACCACGCAAGCGTGAGCGCCGTGGTCTCGGTGCCGGCCCACAGATACTGTTTGATCTCGTCGATGGCCTGCTGCTGGTCGAATTCCGGAATGCTCGGATCAGCGACGGCCGCTTCGATCATCTTGAGCAAGGTCTTCTCACGCTCTTCGCGCGGATCGGCCGCGAAGACGGCGGGCGGAACGCTCCACCACGTCTCGACGGCTTTCGCAGTGTCTTCGTCACCGACTTCGAATAATGCGTCGGCCTGCCGTTTTAGACGGATGTCCTTATGGTTGGACACGTCGGTGTAGGTCTTCACGCACTTAAAGACGAAGTGCGGATTGAAAGGCATGTCGCGGTCGAACAGCGCCTTGCAGATCATGTCAGCGGCGAGCGTCCACGTCTGCTCGACCATCTCGAAGGTCTCGCCTGTCTTCGCGAGTTCGCCCCAGTTGGCCATCTTGGTTTTGATGGCTTCGATGAAGTAGGGGATGTAGTCGCCGAAGGCGTCGGGATGGAACGCGGGCTGCTGCGGCATCCGGATCTTCTGCCAGAGCGCTCCGTCGTGCGTAATCATGGACTTGCCGAAGATCGGCTTCAGTCCGTCGAAGTATTTGACGTAGTTGTCGACCTTGGTCACGAGCACGTGCTTGAAGTACTCGGGGTCGGTGACGAGCACGACGCGCTGGTTGGCCATGTTGACGGGGATGACAGGACCATAGCGCTCCGCCATCTGCATGAGCAGACGCATCGGGTTGTCCGGGTCCTTCAGCAACGGCGAGAGGTTGAACCAGATGCTGCTCTCATCGCCGAGGCCCAAGCCAGGTTGCGGTTCAGTGCTTTGTGCGGTCATGCGTCGTTGTCTCCGGGTCGATCCGGTGGGGCCTTGCAGGTCCCGGTGATCCGATACGTGTTTTGGCGAAGGTGCCTGTGGCGTGTGGGAAACCCGTCCACGGGGCCGTGTTGTTTTCCGTTCGCCGCGAGAGTCCAATATTTTCCTGAAGATACGCTCTCGCAGGACTGTGGACCCAAACTTTGCTGCTTACTCTAGCACACCAACACCAGGGACTTGGTGTTCCTGGGGATACTGTTGGTGCGCTTCGAATAACTCAGTTTATTTCCTCACGTTTCTAGGTGTCCATGCGGCAGCGTCGCTCTGCGCCACGAGGTCCTAACAATCAGGAGGTTAGATTGTTCAGTATCCGCCGTTCAGAGTGAAGGCGAGCCCAGGACCTGCTGTTGGTTAAATTGAGCGTAAACAGCATCTTGGATATGTACGACAGAACCGTCGACTTGGACTTGATCGCGCGCAACTAGGGCCAATGCGCGAGGATAAAGGCGGTGCTCAGCGGCGAGGACGCGGGCCGCGAGGGTTTCGGGCGTATCGCTTGCCAGAACAGGCACGGCGGCTTGGCCGATGATCGGGCCGTCGTCCATCTCAGGGCGCACGAAGTGGACGGTGCAACCTGATATTTTCACGCCGGCCTCGAGAGCCTGCTCATGGGTCCGCAGCCCCTTGAATGCGGGCAGGAGTGACGGGTGGATGTTGATCATGCGGTCGCGCCAGCGATCGACGAACGATGCCGTCATCAGCCGCATGAAACCGGCCAGCGCGACAAGGTCGATCTTGGACAAATCCAACACGCTTTGGAGCTGGCCTTCGAAGTGCTCCCGGCTTTCGTATCGCTTGTGATCGAGCGCGAGCGTCAGGATGCCTTGTGCCTTGGCCCAGGCGAGTCCCGGAGCATCCGGGCGGTTCGAGATCACGAGTGCGATCTCGGCGGGATAGTCGGGCGCATGTGCAGCCTCGACCAGCGCCTGCATGTTGGAGCCGCGGCCGGAAACCAGCACTGCAACGCGCTTTTTGGCTGTCATCGGCCCTATCCGAACCTCAACGTGCCTTCGTAGGCGACGGCCCAGGCTTCACCTTTGCCCTTGGCGGAGCTCTTCTCGCCACCAGGTGGGGTGACCTCGCCGATAGTGACGGGTGCCTCGCCCCATTCCTGCAAGAGGCGCACGAGTCCGTCAGCGCTATCCTTGGCTACCACTGCGACCATGCCAATTCCGCAGTTGAAGGTGCGCAGCATTTCCGCGTCGGAAAGGCGTCCTGCTTTGGCCAGCCAGCCGAAGACGGCCGGCGCGCGCCAATTCGTAAGGTCGATTGTGGCTGATACTGTCGGTGGCAGGACACGGGGCAGGTTCTCGGAGAGGCCGCCGCCGGTGATGTGCGACAGGGCCTTGATCGGACCATCCATGGCCCCGCCCGTTGCTTCCAGCGCAGCGAGTATGGGTTTTACGTAAATGCGGGTTGGCACGAGCAGCGCGTCTGCGAGCGATTGGTCAGCCGAAAACGGAGCCGGTGCATCCCAGCTGAGCTTTTCCTCCGCCGCGAGACGGCGCACGAGGGAATAGCCGTTGGAATGTACGCCCGAGGACGGAAGGCCGATGATGATGTCGCCTACGGCGATGTCGGGGCGAGGCAGGATCTCGCCGCGCTCGACGGCACCGACGGCAAAGCCTGCGAGGTCATAGTCTGCACCTTGATAGTGACCCGGCATTTCTGCGGTTTCGCCGCCAATCAACGCGCATCCTGCCTGTCGGCAGCCTTCGCCAATTCCAGATACAACCGCGGCCGCGGTTGCGACATCCAGCTTTCCAACGGCAAAATAATCAAGGAAAAACAAAGGCTCTGCGCCTTGCACCACAAGGTCGTTCACGCACATCGCGACAAGGTCGATGCCGATCGTGTTGTGGCGTCCGGTATCGATCGCGATGCGAAGCTTGGTTCCGACGCCGTCGTTGGCGGCCACGAGCACGGGGTCGCGGAAACCGGCCCCCTTCAAATCGAACAGGCCGCCAAAACCGCCGAGATCGGCGTCGGCGCCCGGGCGCTTCGTTGAGCGCGCGACACCCTTGATCGCCTCGACGAGCGCATTGCCTGCGTCTATGTCTACTCCGGAGTCGCGATAGGTAATGCTATCGGTTCGCGAACCGTCCGCTGGTTGGCTCATGGTTCCTCGGAGCTGCCTCGAGTTCGAGAGGCTCTAATCCTACTTTCGCCCGAATGTGAACGGGAGATGGGGCCTCCTACCAGCTCGAAGGCGGAACGGCAACGGACAAGGGTATCCCGTCGCACTTGCCGATTCCGGCTGCTTAACGGCTCCGGACCAACGATCGGCGAAGGCTGGGACTGAATGCGCGGGCCATTGGAAGGCGCTGGAGGGATGATTTGACAGCTCGACGCTTGATTACGCCGCTGACCCTCGGCGTGCTGCTCGCCTTTGTCGCGGGCGGCGCGCCCTTCGCCGGTGCGTCTTCGAACAAGGTGTATACGGTCGCCAATTACCCAGTCGATGCAACGGCCAAGGACGCCGTGGCGGCCAAGGAAAAGGCACACGCGGACGGCCAACAGGCGGCGCTCGGCGCGCTGCTGAAGCGATTGGTGCCGGTGACGGCCTACAACCGAATCGATCGCTTGAAGACGCTCCGCGCGGCAAATTTTGTCGATGGCGTCGCGATCCGATCCGAGTCCAACTCGAGCACGCGCTACATCGCGAGCCTGGATTTCTCGTTCCAGGCCGATGCCGTGCGCGATCTTCTCACACGGGAAGGCGTGCCGTTTGTGGACGAGCAATCACCGCGCATGGTGCTCGTCCCGGTGACCGCTGAAGCGGGCGAAGGGGGTGCCTTGCGCTACCGGGCAGCGAGCGGAAATTGGAACCAGGTGTGGAAGGGGCTGGACCTCGACAACACGCTGACGCCGCTTCGGATCGAGACCCTGTTGCCGAGCATTCACCAAGACACGATCATGGCGATGCTCAACGGCGACGATAGAGTCGAGAGTGTTCTGACGGGCGAGTACAAGGCCGATTTCGTGCTGTTTGCGATTGCGGATGTCGATTCCGGAAGCAGGCAAGTCAGCATCACGCTCGCCGGCATCGATGCGGCGGGGCTGCTCTCGTGGCGGCGCAGCTATCGCGTTCCGGATGGCGATGTCGGCTATGCCATGGAGTTGGCGGCGGTCGTTACGCAAGGGGTCCTCGAGGGACGGTGGAAGGTTGCCAAATCCGAGGACGGTGGACAGGGTGGGAGCTTCGGTGGCGGCGGCGAGATCCGCATGGCGGTCGAGTTCTCGAGCCTCGGGGAGTGGAACGACTTGCGCAGGCAGTTGCTGGAAACGCCCGGCATCGACGACGTTCGCATCGGTGCAGTTTCGGCGCGAACGGCCGACGTTTCGGTGCGCTATCCGGGCGGAGGAGCGGGGCTTGCCCCCGTACTTGCCAAGCAGGGATTGACATTATCGGGCGGGGGCGGAGCGTGGACGTTGCGTTCCGGATACTGACCGAGATCGGACCTCTTGATTATTTCCATTGAAAATAAGGGCTTTGGCGTGGTTTGTGCGTCTCGATCTTGAGATCGGATGCGCGACATGTGGTTGCTGTGCGATGATCGCGCCACAACTCTGCCGCCGGATGAATGACCGAGTGACGTAACGAATGGTCTTTCGCGTTTCAGTTCCCCCGCATTTGAACATTCCGAACCTGATCACGCTGGGACGCGTGATCCTGGTTCCGGTGGTGTTCTGGCTTCTGGTGTCGGGACAGACCCAGCTCGCGTTTTTTGCCTTTGTCCTGGCCGGCATTTCCGATGCGGTCGACGGGTTCATCGCGAAGCGCTTCGGCCTGTCGACCGAACTCGGCGCCTATCTCGATCCGCTCGCCGATAAGCTGCTCATCGTCTCAATATTTGTTGCGCTCGGCTTTAGGGGGGCGCTGCCGTCCTGGCTCGTGATTGCCGTTGTATCGCGTGACATCCTTATCGTCGTCGGCGTCATGCTGTCGTGGCTGCTCGATCATCCGGTCCGGATCAGCCCGCTCGCCGTCAGCAAAGCAAACACAGTTGCGCAGATCATCCTCGCGGCGACGGTCCTTGCCGATGACGGCTTCGGGCTGGGGCTCGAGACGCTTCGCATCGCGCTGGTGTGGATTGCGGGGGTGCTTACGATCGCGTCCCTCTGGGCGTATCTGCGGGCTTGGCTTCGGCATATGTCTAGGTAAAAGTCCCGTTCAATGGAAACGGGGGAAGATATGCGAGGGGAGCGGCAGGTTCTGTTCTGGGTGACCGCAGCCGGTCTGCTGATCCTCACAATCGCTATCCTTAAGGACATTCTCCTCCCGTTCGTTGCCGGTATTGCACTCGCCTACTTTCTCAGCCCGCTCGCCGACCGGCTCGTGGGCATGGGGTTCAACCGCATCATTGCTTCGCTGCTCATTGTCGTCACACTTGCGGTGATCGTTATCGCGGCGCTGGTGCTGATCGTGCCGATCATTCTGGCGCAGGCGCAAGCGCTCGCCGAGGCGCTCCCCAGTGAGCTCACGCGGTTGCGCGAGATTCTCGATATCTGGGCGCGCGAGCGTTTGGGGCCGGGGTATGCCGGTCTCGACAGTCAGATCGGGCGCGCCTCCGATGCACTGGCCGAAAACTGGGCGAGCCTGGCCGGCTGGGCTGCCACATCGATCTGGAGCCGCAGCCTCGCGATCGTGAATTTCTTTGCCCTGATGCTGGTGACGCCGCTTGTCGTCTTCTACCTGCTCGTCGATTGGCATCCCATGCTGGCGAAGGTCGACGGCTGGTTGCCGCGCGGACATGCGTCGTCGATACGGACGCTGGCGTCAGACATGAACGATGCCGTGGCTGCCTTTGTGCGCGGGCAAGGCACGGTTTGCCTCATTCTCGGCTGCTTCTACGCCGTGGCACTCTCAGCCGTCGGTTTGAACTACGGTCTGTTGATCGGGCTGGCCACAGGCCTCCTCGCGTTCATTCCGTTCATTGGCTGGGCCCTCGGGTTCCTGATTTCGACGACGGTTGCCGTCATGCAGTTCTGGCCCGAGATGCTACCGATCTTTCTGGTAATCGGCGTATTTCTTGGCGGGCAGGCGCTCGACGCCGGGTTTCTCAGCCCGACCATTGTCGGTTCAAAAATCGGGCTGCATCCCGTTTGGCTCATCTTCGCCCTTTTTGTATTCAGCTATCTGTTCGGCCTTGTGGGAACGCTCGTGGCGGTGCCCTTGGCTGCGGCACTCGGAGTACTCATCCGTTTTGCGCTCGATGTATATTTGAAGAGCCCCGTCTATCAGGGCACTCTCGGCGCCACGACCGCGCCATCACTTACACGCGAGACCACTTCATGACCGTACGCGCGAATGCGCAACCTGAGCAGCTCGTCCTCGATCTCCCCCACCGGCAAGCGCAGGGGGCCCAAGATTTCCTGGTCAGCAGCTCCAACGCGGCAGCAGTCGAGCTTGTCGACAGCTGGCCGCATTGGCCGCGGCCGACCGCGCTCGTCGTCGGCCCTGCGGGTGTGGGAAAGAGCCATCTCGCCAACGTTTGGCGTTTGCGCTCGGAGGCCGCACTCGTTGCTGCCCAGAGCCTCGCCGAAACGGCCGTTCCGGTGTTCGAGCAGCGGCGTGCGCTGGTGGTGGAAGATGTGGACCGGGGGATCGGAAACGAGCAGGTGCTCTTTCACCTCATGAACCTCGCGCGCGAGAAGTCGGGATCGCTGTTGCTGACCTCTCGGGTCGCGCCGGGAGAGCTATCGATTGCGTTGCCCGATCTGAGATCGCGGCTCAGGGCCACAGCTCCGGTGGCGATCGAGCCGCCAGACGATGGTCTTTTGCGCTCGGTACTGGTCAAGCTGTTTTCCGATCTGCAACTCGCCGTCGAGCCGCACGTTGTGAGCTATCTGGCGCTGCATATGGATCGGTCGATGGAGGTCGCCGTGCAGGTCGTTGCCGCGTGCGACCGGCTTTCTCTCGCAATGCAACGTAAGGTTACGCGCGCCGTGGCCGCCGCGGCGCTGGCCGCTGTGGCGCCACAGTCCGATGATGGCCCTGATGTGGGCGAGGACGACACGGTGTAGACTGTCATCATACCGTTACAGTTGATCAGCCTCATGCGGACGGTTTGCTCGCATGATTGCAGGGAATCGACGACATGGCCTCGGCAAAGGGAAAGCTCAGCAAGGTGGACGTACGCGAGAAGGCTGCTGCACTTGAAGTGCCCGAGGGACCGGCGCGGTTTTACAATCGCGAGCTTTCGTGGCTGCAATTCAACCGCCGCGTACTCGAGGAAGCGCAAAACAAGCAGCATCCCGTGCTGGAGCGGCTCAGGTTTCTGTCCATCTCCGCGTCGAACCTCGATGAATTCTACATGGTGCGCGCTGCCGGTATTTATGGGCAGATCGCGGCGGGCGTCACGACGCTCACCCAGGATGGTTTGACGCCGAAGCAGCAGCTGCAAGAGGTCAATCGCTTCGCGGCCAAGCTTGTCGCCGATAAGCAGGCCTGCTGGAACGACATCAAGAAGGATATGGCCGCGGCCGGGGTCGAGATCGTCGAGCCAAGCGCGCTGACGGCAAGCGAGACCGTGTGGCTCGAGCGGCTGTTCATGAGCCACGTGTTTCCGATCCTCACTCCGATTGCCGTGGATCCTGCACATCCCTTCCCGTTCATCCCCAACCTCGGATTGACGATGGTCGTGTGGATGCAGAGGAAGAGCGATGCAAAGGCGATGAGCGGGCTCATTCCCATTCCGAGCCAGCTTGAGCGTTTCATTCGCCTGCGTGCGGAAAATGCCGGGAAGTCCACGAACCTCCGCTTTATTCAGCTCGAAGAGCTGATCGGCATGTTCATCTCGGAGCTGTTCCCCGGCTTCGATGTCAAGAGCCAGGGTGCGTTCCGCGTTCTGCGCGACAGCGACGTGGAACTACAGGAAGAAGCCGAAGACCTGGTACGCTCGTTCGAAACGCTTCTGAAGCGGCGCCGTCGCGGACACGTGATCCGGCTCGAGCTCGATGCGCGCATGCCCGACCGCCTCAAGAAGTTCGTCATCGACGAACTCGAGGTGGGCGAGGAGTCGGTGTTCCTGAAAGAAGGTTTGCTCGGCCTGTCGGATACGTCTCAGTTGATCGTGGCAGACCGGCCGGACCTCATTTTCAAAGTTTACAATCCGCGCTTCCCGGAGCGTATCCGCGAGTTCAACGGCGATTGCTTTGCGGCGATCAGCAAGAAAGACATCGTCGTTCATCACCCGTACGAGAGCTTCGATGTGGTGGTGCAGTTCCTCCGCCAAGCGGTGGCCGATCCCAACGTCATGGCGATCAAGTGGACGCTCTACCGCACGTCACGCGATAGCCCGATCGTGCAGGCCTTGAAAGAGGCGGTCGAGGCCGGAAAATCCGTTACAGCCGTCGTGGAGCTCAAGGCTCGCTTCGACGAGGCCGCAAACATCCGATGGGCGCGCGACCTCGAAAACGCGGGCGTGCATGTCGTGTACGGTTTCATCGAACTCAAGACGCATGCGAAGCTCGGACAGATCGTACGTCGCGAGAACTCGGAGCTCGTCACCTATTGCCACATCGGCACGGGCAACTATCACGTTCAGACGGCTCGTATTTATACGGACCTCTCGCTGTTCACGACGGATCCGACCATCGCGCGCGACGTCACTCGGGTGCTGAATTTTGTGACCGGTTACGGCGAGCCGGCGGAGCTGGAGACCATGGCGGCGAGCCCGCGCGGTATCCGGCGGCGCATCCTCGATCACATCGATCGGGAGATCGCGCATGTGAAGGCGGGCAGGCCTGGCGCTATCTGGATGAAGATGAACTCGCTCGTCGATGGTCAGATTATCGACGCGCTCTACGAGGCGAGCCAAGCGGGCGTTGAAATTGATCTTGTCGTTCGCGGTGTGTGTTGCCTGAGACCGGGCATTCCCGGTTTCTCCGAGAACATTCGCGTCAAGAGTATCATCGGGCGGTTTCTCGAGCATGCGCGGATCTACTGCTTCGGCGAGGGCGAGGGACTGCCGTCACCAAAGGCCGCGGTCTACATCAGCTCGGCCGACATGATGCCCCGGAATCTCGACCGCCGTGTCGAGGCAATGGTGCCGATCAAGAATGCGACGGTTCACGAGCAGGTCCTCGATCAGATCATGGTGGCGAACCTCAAGGACAACCAGCAGAGCTGGGAAATCAAACCGGATGGCTCGTCGTCGCGCATCGAGCCTGGGCCCGGCGAGATGCCGTTCAATGCCCACAAATATTTCATGACCAATCCGTCGCTGTCTGGCCGCGGTCGAGCCCTCAAAGAGCATTTTCCACCCCGGTTCGACTTCCTGCAAAAAGACTAGACACGAGATCGTGTGAAACCCTATCAAGCTGGCGGGATCTCGGTTTTCTTGCGATCCCGAGCGCGGACTACCTTGTGCTTTGAGACATAATCATAACCAAGGGGCTCTAGGGTGTTGCCGAACTCCGCACCAACACCACAATCTGGATCAGTGCCGTTCCTTGATACCGGTATTCGCTGCGGCACCGGCGCCCGTCCGTCGCATGGCAGTGATGCGGAGAAGGCTTTCCTCCAAATGCAGTGTTCGCGGAGCAATCGGTGAGCTTGGTGCAAGTGTTCGGCGGACGGGGAAAAGCAACGGAGCTTGAACCGCTCGGCGTGATCGACATTGGATCGAACTCGGTGCGCCTTGTCGTCTACGAAGGTGCCGTCCGATCTGCACTGCCGATCTTCAACGAAAAGGTTCTCTGCGGTCTAGGAAAGTCGATCGCGACAACGGGAAAGCTCGGAGTCGAGAGCGTTGAACGCGCGCTCGAAGCGTTGCGCCGGTTCAATGCAATTGCACGCATCCTCAAGGTGAAGAATTTGCGCGTGCTCGCAACGGCGGCCGTGCGCGAGGCCGAGGATGGGCAGAGCTTCATCCAGATGGCGGAGAAGGCTGCGGGCGTTCGTGTCGAGGTGCTCTCCGGCGAGAAGGAGGCGCAGTTCGCCGCATATGGAATCCGGATGGGGTTTCTCGCCGCAGATGGGCTTGCCGGTGACCTCGGTGGCGGCAGCCTGGAGGTCATCGACATCTACAAGGACCGTCTCAACGATGCGGTGACGTTGCCGCTCGGCGGTCTGAGGCTCATCGATCAGACGGGAAACAAGATCGATCGTGCGCTGCCGCTGGTGGACGAGGCGCTGGCTCAGGTCAAATGGCTGACACATGGACGGGGGCGTCCTTTTTATGCAGTCGGTGGCACTTGGCGCGCTCTTGCCAAGCTGCATATGGAGCAGACCAACTATCCGCTCCGGGTCATGCACGGTTATGCAATCCCGACGCGCGAGGCGATCGAGTTCTGTCAGTTCGTGCGGCGCACGAAGAAGGTGTCAGCGCTGCCCGGTATGGATGACGTGGCGCGTGCGCGACGCGACGTCGTTCCCTACGGCGCGCTCGTTCTGGAGCGCCTGCTCGAAGCGCTCGCCCCCTCCGAAGTGGTGTTTTCGGTGTTCGGCATTCGCGAGGGGTTGCTTTTCAGCCTCATGACACCGCACGAGCAGGCGAAAGATCCTCTGCTCTGCTATTGCGAGGACTATGCGCGTCTCCGGTCGCGTTCTCTAGAGCACGCGCGCGAGTTGTGCACCTGGACCGACACGCTTTTCGAGGGTGACGGTCCGAAGGAGACGGAAGACGACCGCCGTCTTCGCCACGCGGCGTGTCTTCTTTCGGATATCGGCTGGCGCGCCCATCCGGATCATCGCGGCGAACAAAGCTTGGATGTGGTCGCGCACGCCGGGTTCGCCGGTATCGATCACCCCGGCCGCATCTTCCTTGCGCTGGCCGTCTACTATCGCCATGTAGGCACGGATGACGGCAAAAGGAGCGACGACCTTGCGGCACGCCTGCGCCTCGTTGTCAGCAAGCGGGCGCAAAAGAGGGCGAGAATCATCGGCGCGGCCGTGAGGGCGGCTCATATGCTCTCAATTGGCATGCCCGGCGTGATCGACGAGACGAAGCTCTTCTACGAAGGACCGAAGCTCGTCCTCACGATCCCAAGGACATATGCGGCGCTTGACGGCGAACGCCTCAGGCGCCGGTTCGGTTTGCTGGCCGAGCTGCTGGCGCGCGAAGCGGAAATTCGGGTCGCAAATTGAGGCGGCAGCCCAAGCGCGATTTTTGATCTGGCCTCATTGTTGTGACATCCCTTATCAAGCACTGTGGAGCTTGGCGTCGCAGCGGGCCGTTCGTGGCCCGGGGGGCAGTACCGGCTTCTTACTCACGCTCTAGGACGCACTCTTTTCATGGCCGATGATCCTTACGAAATCTTGGGCGTACCGCGCGGCGCGACGGACGAACAGATCCGGCGAGCCTATCTCAAGCTCGTCAAGGAGCTGCATCCGGACGTCAACCCGTCCAAAACGGCCGAGGAGCGGTTCAAGAAGGTCACCGCGGCGCATGACATTCTGGGCGATACGGACAGGCGGCGACAGTTCGATGCCGGCGAAATCGATGCGTCGGGCGAGCCGCGGCGCCCGGCCTGGCGATCGCAGGGCGCGGGTGCGGCAGGGCGCGGTCGGGGCGGACCGATCTTCGAGGATTTCGGCGACGTTTTCTCCGACCTCTTTTCAGGAGGGGGCAGAGCTGGCGGCGCGCGCAGCGGGTTCTCAACGCGTGGCCGTGATGTGCGTTACACGCTCGATGTCGATTTTCTTGAGGCCGTGCAAGGCGCCAAGAAACGCGTGACCCTACCGGATGCGGGCGTTCTCGATCTCAATGTGCCGGAAGGCGTGTCCGATGGACAGGTGCTTCGGCTGCGGGGACGAGGCGAGGCAGGGTCAGCCGGTGGAGAGGCCGGCGATGCGCTCGTCGAGATCCGGGTTCGACCCCATCGCGATTTTCGCCGTGAGGGCGACGACATCCTGGTCGATCTGCCGATCACGATCGACGAAGCGGTGCTCGGGGGCAAGGTCGAGGTGCCGACGGCGAGCGGCCGGGTTCAGCTCACCATCCCCAAGGGGACCAGCTCCGGGCAGGTCCTGCGACTCAAGGGCAAGGGCGTGCGGAATGCGACGACCGGGGCCACGGGAGACGAACTGGTGACGATCAAGATCGTTCTGCCTGACGCGATCGACGAAGGGTTGTCCTACTTCCTTTCGGAGTGGCGCCAGAAGCACCGGTACGATCCCAGGAAATAGGCTGTGCCCTTTTGGCTCCTCAGCGGCCAGGGAGGCCGAGTGCCAGCACTTCGCCCTTAGATAAGGTCAAGGCCAGCTCGCCGCGCTTGAGCTTCAGGGCATCCTCGCCGAACAGCTGGCGGCGCCAGCCCTTGAGGGCAGGAACATCAGGCTCGGCTTCGCTTGCGATGCGCTCCAGATCGTCGGAATCGGCAATGAGGCGGGGAGCAACGCGGTGACGTGCGGCCGACGCCTTGAGCAGGACTTTCAAAAGCTCCATGGTCGCGGTGGCCTCGGCGGACATGGGCTGGCCGTGCGGTAGATGCGGCACTGTCTTCGGATCGCGCTCAAGGCCGCGTTGGACGGCGTCGACGATTTCCTTCGCGCGTTGCGAGCGGGCGAAGCCGTCGCTCAGTGTCCGAAGCTCGGAAAGCTTCTCCGCGGTGGTCGGTTGCTGGTTGGCGATGTCGTAGAGCGCCTCGTCGCGCAGGATGCGGCCGCGCGGCACATCCTGGGTCTGTGCCATGCGCTCGCGCCAAGCGGCCAGCTCGATCAGAACGGCAAGCGCCTTGCGGTTCTTCACCCGCATCTTGAGGCGCTGCCACGCGTTTTCCGGATGGCTTTCGTAAGTTGCGGGGGCCGTGAGCTCGGCCATCTCCTCATTGAGCCAAGAGGCCCGGTCGGTGGTTTCGAGTTCGGACTTCAGGTGCGTATAGATGTCGCGCAGATGCGTGACATCTCCAAGAGCGTAGATGAGCTGTTTGTCCGTCAGCGGACGGCGGCTCCAATCCGTAAAGCGGGAGCTCTTGTCGAGGTCGCGGCCGGTGATCTTCTTGACCAGATTAACGTAGCTGATGCTTTCTCCGAACCCGCACACCATGGCGGCGATCTGGGTGTCGAACACCGGCGTCGGGATAAGGGCTGCCTCGGAGTAGACGATCTCGATGTCCTGGCGTGCGGCGTGGAAAACCTTCACCACACGGCTGTCGGCCATGAGATCGTAGAACGGCTTCAGGTCGATGCCGGGAGCCAGGGGGTCGACGATCACCTCGTCGCCGGGACCCGCCAACTGGATCAAGCACAGGTCCGGCCAGAAGGTCTGCTCGCGCATGAACTCGGTGTCGACGGCGACATAGTCGGCGGCGGCGAGCCTGGAGCAGGTTTCGGAGAGGGCGGAGGTGGAGGTGATAACGCGCATTGCGCGTCGTTTATAGACACGAGATCGGCGGCTGTCGCTAGTTCCGTTCGAGGTCCTGGCAGATTTTCTTGTCGCGTCGGTCCGCGCGGATGCCCAGGAAACAAGCGCGACAGGAAGCGCCGCCGCACCGCTGTGCGTGCACCAATCGAGCAGATTAATTTTCACAAAAAACCTTAAATTCCTGCAGTGTGGCATCTAGGCAAGAAAACGCCGGTGATGTATAAAACTGGACCAGCGCGGTTCGGTCTCGAACGCGGACTGCAACCAAGCGAAACTTACGGAATTCTGCCCCTTTTCGGTGCCCATTCCGCTATTCATTCGCCTGCTGTCGGTCCGCAAAACTCTCCAATCGGCTTGTGATTGGCGCTGTTGTTTGTGCGCGGAAGAGAAGCCGCCGGTTGTACTCATTGGCTTTGCGGCCGTCATTGAGACGCGTAGGAGTGAGGCGTGCAAGAGCTTGGCAGGCATAGGCCAGTCGGTGCCGGGACTTCGGTGCTTCAGCGTTATCTACTTGACAGAAAGGCGCTCCAGAGATCGGAGCCGGGACCAACCGTCCAGCTCATCGCGCGCGATGCGTTTGTTGCCGAGACAGCCATCAAGCTCGATCAGCTGGCGCTGGAGGTCAAATCTCTCGGCCGGGAGATGCAACTCTTAAAAGGCGACGTTGCAGAGCTTCGAGACGACGCGTCCCGAAATTATCGGTTTTCTGAATTTATGGATAAAGAGCATAAAGCGCGCGGGGCGAAGCTCGATGAGGTTTCTCGCCGATTTGATTATTTGAAATCCCGTTTTGACGCAATCGATGGAAACTCAAAAGGCGATTATCACGCGTTTCAAAACTTTGAAGCCGTCGGCCGCCGGCTGACGGAACTCGGGCAACTGGAGCGTCAGTTCCGCGACGTCTCCTGGAAACTGAAGCTCAGCATCGGCCTCTTTGCCGGGTCGCTCACGGTCTGGTTCCTCGTGCTGACAACCAGTTGACCCGGGTGAATGCCTATCGCGGATGAGGTCCTGGCACGCTTGGCGATTCGGGGCGCGGATCACGGCTTTCCACGCCTCTGGAAGCTCGATTTTGTTCTTTTTCTGTGTTCACAGCCCGTAAGCTGCGCCCCGTCCCCAAAGCCTTGACTTTGGGGGGGCATCATGCGCTTTTCCGCCAACTTCAATACGAAATTTCAGGCGGATTTGTCGGCAAATGGCAGCGGAAACAACAGCGGCTACTGGTGAAGGCACGACGGGCGCGGGCGGCACGCTGCACCGCTACCGTTCGCATACCTGCGGAGCGCTGCGCGCCACGGACATCGGCGCTCAAGCGCGCCTTTCGGGCTGGGTTCACCGCGTGCGCGACCACGGCGGCGTGTTGTTCATCGATCTGCGCGACCATTACGGGGTGACGCAGGTCGTCGCCGATCCCGACAGCCCCGCCTTCAAGGCGGCGGAGACGGTGCGCTCGGAGTGGGTCATCCGCATCGACGGCAAGGTGCGCAAGCGCCCCGAGGGTACAACGAACGCCGAGCTGCCGACGGGCGAGATCGAGCTTTACGCCTCCGAGATCGAAGTGCTGTCGGAGGCCAAGGAGCTGCCTGTTCCGGTGTTTGGCGAGCCGGACTATCCGGAAGACCTGCGTCTCACCTATCGCTTTCTGGATCTGCGCCGCGAAACGCTGCACGGCATCATCATGAAGCGGCTCGCGATCACGAGCTCGATCCGCCGGCGGATGCATGAGGCGGGCTTCAACGAGTTTCCGACGCCGATCCTCACCGCATCGTCGCCTGAAGGCGCGCGCGACTTCCTGGTGCCGTCGCGCATTCATGCCGGCAAGTTCTACGCATTGCCCCAGGCGCCGCAGCAGTACAAGCAGCTGTTGATGGTCTCGGGCTTCGACCGCTACTTCCAGATCGCACCCTGCTTCCGCGACGAGGATCCGCGTGCCGACCGTCTACCGGGCGAGTTCTATCAGCTCGATCTCGAGATGAGCTTCGTCGAGCAGGAAGACATCTTCCGCACGATGGAACCGATCATGACGTCCGTGTTCGAGGAATTCGCGGACGGCAAGCGGGTGGACCGCGGCTGGCAACGCATTCCCTACGACACGGCGATCGCCAAGTACGGTTCCGACAAGCCGGACCTGCGCAATCCGATCGAGATGCAGGATGTGACCGAGCACTTCCGCGGATCGGGCTTCAAAGTGTTCGCCGGGATGATCGAGAAGGACCCGAAGGTTCGCGTGTGGGCGATCCCTGCGCCGGCCGGCGGCTCACGCGCGTTCTGCGACCGTATGAATGCCTGGGCGCAGAAGGAAGGTCAGCCGGGCCTTGGCTATATCTTCTGGCGCGAGGACGAAGGCGCGGCAGGCGCCGGTCCGATCGCGAAGAACATCGGCGCCGAGCGCGCGGGGGCCATCCAGGCGCAGATGGGACTCAAGACGGGCGATGCCTGCTTCTTCACGGCAGGCGATCCGGCGAAGTTCTATAAGTTCGCGGGCCTTGCGCGCGACGAGATCGGCCGCGAGCTGAAGCTGATCGACGAAGGCCGCTTCGCGTTCGCGTGGATCGTTGACTTCCCCTTCTATGAGTGGAACGAGGACGAGAAGAAGATCGACTTCTCGCACAACCCGTTCTCGATGCCGAAGGGCGGTCGCGAGGCGCTGGAAGCTGCGGAGAAAGAGGGGCGCGATGCGCTGCTCGCGCTCAAGGCCAACCAGTACGACGTCGTTTGCAACGGCTACGAGATCGCGTCGGGCTCGGTGCGCAACCACATGCCCGAAACGATGGTGAAGGCGTTCGAGATCACCGGGCTCGGCCGCGCAGAGGTCGAGGCGCGTTTTGGCGGTCTCTATCGGGCGTTCCAGTACGGTGCGCCCCCGCACGGCGGCATGGCGGCCGGCATCGAGCGCATGGTGATGCTGCTCACCGGCACGAAGACGGTGCGCGACGTGGCGCTGTTCCCGATGAACCAGCAGGCGGCCGATCTGTTGATGGGCGCTCCGTCCGAGGTTTCGCCGAAGCAGCTGCGCGAACTTTCGATCCGCGTTGTGGCGCCGGAGAAGAAGTAGCCGACTTTACCGTCCGCCGAGGCCGTCGAGGTAGATGAGGACGGCGGCCTCGAGCAATTCTTCCGGCTGCATCGGGATCGGGCGGCGCGCGCTGTCGCCGCGTGCGAAGAGCGCCGCGATGCCGTGCGACAGTGACCAGATGTGAAGCGCCATCATCAGCGGCGGAGGCCGGCGCTCTTTCGGCAAGGTGGCAATAATCGCCTCGCAGGCATCGCGCAGCACGGCGAAGGCGCGGTCACCTTCGACGCGGACTTCGGGGTAGTCCGAAAGCGAGAGGCCGGATTCGAACATGGCGGAGAAGTATGCCGGTTCGGTGCTGGCAAACGCCAAGTAGGCGGCACCGAGGCGATTGAACGCTTCCTGCGGGTTCGGATTTCCCTCCTGCCAGGCCGCCGCGAGGGCCCGCGTGAAGGCCTCGAAGCCGCGTTTCGCAACGTCGGCGATGAGCGCGTCGCGATCACGGAAGTGGCGGTACGGCGCGGCCGGTGATACGCCAGCGGCACGCGCGGCCTCGGCAAAGGTGAAGCCCGCCGGACCCTTCTCGCGGATCAGGTTCAGCGCGGCCTCGATCAGGGCCTCGCGCAAATTTCCATGATGATAGCCGCGGCGCTCGCCGGGGCCGCGGTCTTTGTGCCAGCTCATGGGGAAAGTGTAGCGTATTCGCGGGCGGTAGGCAGTAAGGCTGTAGGCAGGTGGGGCGGGGTCGATTGTGGTGAACGTGATCTATGTCGATGCGGATGCCTGTCCGGTGAAGGACGAAGCCCTGCGCGTTGCCGAGCGGCACGGCTGGGAGATCCACTACGTTTCGAATTCCTGGATGCGGCTTCCTGAGGGAGCAAACGTACGGCGCGTCGTCGTGCAGGACGGTGCGGATGAAGCCGACAACTGGATCGCCGAACGGATCGGGAAAGGCGACATCGCGGTAACGGCGGATATTCCGCTCGCCTCCCGTTGCCTCAAGGCCGGTGCGCAGGCGATCGGCCCGATGGGCAAGCCGTTTACCGACGCGAGCATCGGCATGGCGCTCGCCATGCGGGATCTTTCGCAGCACTTGCGGGAGACCGGAGAAAGCCGCGGCTTCAATGCGTCGTTCACGCGGCAGGATCGCTCGCGTTTTCTAGAAGCCCTGGAGCTGGCCGTGCAGAAGGTGAAACGCGGTCAGGCGTAACGGTGCGGCGCTCAGCTCTTGAGCGACTTCAATTCCTCGGCGACGCGCTTGGATTGCGACGGCCAGCTTGCGGCGAGCCAGTCGTCGGTGCCGAACAGCCAGTACCAGAAGCGGTTGCGGCGGTAGTATTTCTCGACCGTCACCTTGTGCATCTTGTCGACCGTGGTGGACAGCGCCGCCAGCATCTCGACGGGTTTGGCAGATGCGCTTTCCAGGTTTTCAATGCGGGCGAGCAGGCTGCTCACTGCGGTCGTGGCCTCCTGGCCTTGGGTGTTGAGAGTCGACGCCAGTGAGAGCTGGCCGGTGTCGACCTTAGAGAGACCGTCGTGCAGGTCGCTTAGGTCCTGGCTGAGATTGTCGGTTAGTCTCGCAAACGTCTCCCGGCCGCTATCGGATTCTTGGACGATGGTTTCAGTGAGGCGTTCGAGCAGCTCGCGAAGGGTGGCGCGTTCCTGCGCGGCGGCCTCGGCTGCGGTCTCTGAACGCGCGACATGGGCCGCGAAGATCTCCTCAAGGTGGGCGAGACGGCGATTTGTTTCTGCGATGCCGTCTGTCGCTGAGGCGTGCTGAGCATCCCGCGTTCGCGCAAGAGCGTCGAGATGTTCGACGAGCGGGTTCGAGACCAGTCCGGAGATTTCGGCCGGTTGGCGATCAAGGCTTCCGGCAAGGGCTTGGATCTTGGCGGAGAACGCTTCTTCTCCGGCTTTGACGCGTTCGCGCTCCTGCGCTGCCGAGGTCTCGATCGTTTCGATCTTCTGTAGGACGGGCGAGAGATCGACGTTGGGCTTGTCTGCGAGCGCTTCCACGGCCGAGCGCGTTACGGCGATTTCGGCTTGAAGGGCGCGTTCAAGGAGGCCGAGGCGCTCCTGCAGCGCGTTGCCATCGTCGCTTCCGGGCATTCGTGCCGTCAGAAACGCCTGCATCTTGTCCTGTGTGATGCCGCTCAGGCGGGAGGTGTCTTCGCGCTGTGCCATGAGTTCACGCTGCAGGTCTTGCAGCACTCCTGAAAAGATCTTCCGTTCGTTGGCAAGTTCCGTAGTGAGTGCGCGTATTGCCTGCTCGATGGCGTCGATGCGCGCGTATTGATTGGTTGTTTGTGCGGAGGACAAGCTCGCCGGATCTATCGTCAGGCCGAGCACGGACAGGGGTACCGCCGGGCCGTGTGTGCGGTCACGGATACCTTCCGCGTCGGGCCGGATCGCGGCCGGTGGTAGCGGGGCAAGCCGGAACACCGAGGGCAGGAGGGGGAGGGCGCTCGTGAAGTCGGCGCCTCCGTCGAATAGGGCATAGACAACGTCGGCAACACCGACGGGAGCTTGGCGCCGGTAGGCGTGCGATGCCGCGATCCGCAGAAGCTCCTCGAAGGCCTCCGCACGCCTCGGCGTGGTCTTCCCGCTGGACTGTGCAGCCGGGATATCGGTTGCGATCACACTTGCGGCTTCGCGACGGAGTGAGGCAACACGGGTCCCACGACTTTCCAGGGCCTCTGCCGCCGCATCCGTCCGCGTCAATGCGTAGATCAGATGCTCGAGGCGGACCTCGATGGCGCGGTGGGCCGATGCTATGTCGTAAGCATGATTGCAGATGTCGAGGACGGTTTCGTCGACCCAAATCGGTGCGCCGTTCGTCGCTCCGAGGGACGTCCGGGGCCGCGGGGGTGCTGAGAACGGATACGGCGCCTGCGGGGTGCTGACCTCGCCCGCCGCGGCCTGTGGCGTCCTCAGCTCCAAATCGTCGCCACGGTAACCCATCCCACTCAACTCCCGACGCAATCGACTTTGCGGAGTTCCAATCTCCGCGAAGCCGTCCCCCTGCACTGCGCTGGAAACCATATCCTTTTACGCCGCAGGCGGCGAGGGGTGGAGTGATCGTGGTAAATCGGGCCGTACGGGGCTGCGGATGCCTCTGCCCGATATTCCGCCATGTGGCGGTCAGAATCGGTGGTAAAACCCTGCAGAGTCTTAGAGAGGCATGCCCGTGACTGTGCTTTTGCGCCTGCGCTCAGGAGAACACCGCCGACGTTTTTCTGCTGCCTTAGCGGCGCTTGGCGCCCTGGCGTTTGTCGCTGGGTTGTCTGGTCAGATGCGTTGGTTCGGTGCTGGGGCTGGCGCGGCCTACGCGGCAGCCGGCGACGCAAAACCCTATGACGACAAATTGATGCGTCTCGCGGAGATCCTGGGCGCGGTTCACTATCTGCGTGAGCTCTGCAGTGCCAACGATGGCCAGCTTTGGCGCGATCGCATGAAGGAATTGCTTGATACGGAAGGTGGAACGGCCATTCGGCGCGCGCGGCTGACCCGCAGCTTCAATCAGGGTTACCGCAGCTATCGACGCACCTACGTCACCTGTACCCCGACGGCGCAGTCATCAATTGAACGCTTTTTGACTGAAGGAATTCAAATCGCCGACGGCCTCGTGAAGACGGCGCCGTAAGCGTTTTGGGGTAGCGACTAGTTTACTGTGAATTGCCGCAGCATCTGGTCGCGCGGGGGGTACGTGTTAGGTGTACCCTCGAAAGGGTGCGGAGTCTGAAGCGAGGGGGTTCGCTGAGGCTCCCAAGCAAGCTTCTGGGGGAAGGACCGTGATGGACACTCATTTTGATCTCAATTCGTCCGACGATCTCAGCTTTCGCGCGCTCAGTCTGATTCTGGCAGCGTGGGACGAAGGGACAGAAAGTGGCGTGGCGCCGGAGCAGATGGCCTATGCGGCCCTGTTCACCGCGCTGACTGATCTCGTGTCGCTCTACGGCGAAGACGCCGTGAAAAAGCTCGCCGTCGGACTCGAGCGGCGTATCGACATGGGTGAGTTCACTCTCGACCGCAACGTGCAGTAGGCGACCTGTCGGGCGGCGACCTCGGGGTTCGGTGTGGGTGTTTGGTCGTGGCGCGTTTCAGTGCCACGCCTTCAGCACCATCTCGCCGATCAGCAGCGCTCCAAATCCGATGAGGAGCGCGCCCGAGATGCGGTTCGTGTAAGCCAAGTGGGTTGGGCTGAACTTGTGGCGTAGGCGACCGATCAAATGTGACAGGCCAAGCCACCACATGAGACTGCCGCCCATGATGGATGCGACCATCGTGAGCGCATCTACGTAGCTATGAACCTCGACGAACGTGCTGATACCGCCAAAGATCGCGAACAAACCGAGCACCGCGCCTGGATTGGTGATGGTGAGGAAGAACGTCTTCGGAATGTCCCACGCAAAATCACGGAGCGACGTCACGCCCTCAAGCTCCTGCTGGACGTTCGTGAGGCGGGGCGGGGCGAGATAGAGCGTCAGGCCAAAAACGATCAAGGCTAGCCCGCCGACGATCTGGATGCCTTGACGGTGGTGCTCGATGGCGCCCGAGATTGCTCCGACGCCGAGGCTCGCAAACAACGCAATCAATCCGTCGCCCAACATCGCGCCGATACCGGCGGCGAGACCTCCCCAGAAACCGCGCTCGATTGCGCGCTGTATGCAGAGTACGTTGACGGGCCCGACGGGAGCCGAGACAAGCACGCCGATCAGAATTCCCACGGGGATGATGAGAAGGTTTGGGACTAGCTGCATGCGCGCCACCGCCGGGACAGCGCTCGATCGACTTCCGGCATTGCACCTCGAGTTGGACCTAGCTCAGCAGGTCGATGGAAGGAAAAAAACGGAGCCCCATGCGTCATAAACCGAGAACAGTTACGAAGCTCTTCGCCGTAAGGCCTCGGCTGCGTGATGCCGTCGTCCTGCGCGGCATGGGATTATTGGTAACCGTCGCGTTTTGCCTTGTCCATGCCGTTTCCCCCGGTTTTGCCGCGGGCGAAGGGGACAAAGCGCAATCTGCTCCGTCCCGTCCCGTACCGAAGGAGCGTGCTTTTCATGGTGCTCTGCCGCAGAGCGTGATCGACATGCGGGAGCAGATCCTTGCCGCCGTGCATTCGGGCAATGTTGCGGATCTCAAAGACGCAATCGAGTGGAACGAGATCAAGCCCGATTTCGGCAAAGAGGCAAACGACGATCCAATTGCACATTGGCGACGGAATTCCAGCGACGGAAGCGGTCGCGAGGTGCTGGCTGTGATCGCCAATCTGCTGGCGTTGCCTCCTGCGCGGCTGGCGATCGGCAAGGATCCCGAGAATACGTTGGTCTACGTATGGCCCTACGTCGCCGAGCTCCCGCTGGATAGTCTTACGCCCGCGGAAGAGGTCGATCTCTATCGTCTCATGCCGGTTGCAGCGGCGAAATCCATGCGGGATGCGAAGAAATGGACTTCGTGGCGGCTGGCGATCGGAGCCGACGGGACCTGGCACACGTTCCGCAAGTATGACCAGGCAAATTGAGGAATGAATTCAGTGGGAACTAGCCGCGCGGTGGTGCGCTTTCGTGCGTAATGGCATCAGCAGCGTCGGCTGTGCGATACAGGTTCAAGAGGACATTATACGCTTTGTTATCAAGCTATTCCGGTCAATGCCTGTGAACGGCTGGAACGTTGGCTATAGTGCGCCTATGTGTGTGGCGGCTTGCCGGAGGCGGGCCGAGAGCGTTTCAGAGGTCGTCATCATGTTGAGTTCCCGTATTTTGGCACTTGTTGCGGGTGCTGGTTTGGTTGCCATCGCGGTTCCTGCGAGCGCGCAGGGTCTTAGTCAGTTCGGAAACTGGGGCGAGGCGCCTGAGCGGAACAGCACACCCTCCTATCTGGGTGCCGCACCCCTCGCGAAGTCGGTTGACCTGGCGCAGGGCGGAGGTCGGCCGTCGATTTCACCGAGAACCCCGCAGACGACGTCATTCCCCAACGGGATGCAGGCGGGTTCGATCGTCATCGATACAGCCGGACGCAAGCTCTACTACACCCTGTCGGGCAGCAGCGCGTACGTCTATCCGATCGCCGTCGGCAAGGAAGGGTTCACCTGGACCGGCGTCGAACGCGTTTCTCGGATCGAGGATTGGCCGGATTGGATCCCGCCGGCTGAGATGCGCCAGCGCAAGCCGGGGCTTCCCGTGCGCATGACTGGCGGCCTCAGGAACCCGCTCGGCGCCAAGGCCATCTACCTAGGGAATACGCTCTATCGGATTCACGGAACGAATGACTCGAAGTCGATCGGCTCAGCATCGTCGTCGGGCTGCTTCCGCATGCACAACGATCACGTGGTGCATCTTGCCGATCACGTGAACGCCTCGACCCTCGTCTATGTGATGAGGCGCTTGCCGAAGTCCGGTGTCATCATGCCGCCAGCGACGTATCAGCAGGTTAAGAAGTCAACTGAGCCGTCTACAACCGCGCCGCCGGCCAACGCTCCTTCAGCGGACGGATCGGCGCAGTCCCCGGCCCCGGCCCCGGCTCAGCCGCAAGCTCCTGAAGCTGCTCCACAGCCTCCGGCCGGCAGTGCGCCTGCAACGGACCAGCCGGCGGCAGGTCAGGGCATCTAAGGCGCGGACGGCGGATTGGTCTCGCGATTGCCCTCTGGTGCGACGTTTGCTGCCGCACCGGGGGTGTTTCTCGTCCGCGTCCGCTCGCGTATAGACGGGCGGCCGATCTGGAGACCGCCGCCCGTGGACGGTTGCGCAATCCGGTGGTACGGCGGCGCCAACTGCAATAAAGTGCGATTCTGACCACCTCGCGAGGATGCTCGCGAGGTTAAGACGCGCAGCGAGCGCTTATCGGAAACAACGAGGTCAGGACAATGAGCAACGCAATCTCACTCGAGCTTCTGGCCTTCAACCTGAAGCTCCTCGGACGGCAGCGCCGAAAAAGCCTTCTGATCAGCGCGGGACGCCCTGAAGACAAGAAGCGGATGCTTCCCGCGATCCGGCGCATTCTCACTCTCGATGTCGAACTCTACGCGACCCCCGGCACCTATCGGTTCTTCAAGGAGCACGGGATCAATAGCACCGAGATCCACAAGATCACCGACGGGCGCTCCCCCAATATTCTATCCTTCCTCAAGGCCAACCGTTTTGATCTCGTCATCAACGTTCTGACGGGAGACGAGGACTACGACGAAAGCTCGGATGCGAAGCTCATCCGCAAGCTCTCCATCGAGAACGGTATTCCTCTCATCACTGACGCCGACGTCGGCATCGCGACGCTCGAGCAGATCATCATCGACGCCGAGCGCGGCACCTATCGTTACCGTCTGGCAGACGACAGCGAGCCTTGGAACCTGCGCTTGCGTTTTCTCGCTGCGGCGGAGCGGCTCGGCGGTCTTGCGAACCACCACGCGCATTTCGACAAGGCCTATCTCATCACGCACGAGAACCTGCGCTTGAGCCAGGTCGACATGCAGAAGAAGTGGGAACTCTATCGCTACCTCAAGGAAAACTACACACACGACGACCTTGTCGAGCGCATCAGTCGCGGCCTCGAAATGATGATCCAGCAGGGCGCGACCTACTGCCGAACAATGGTGGACGCCGACAGCACAGTCGGCCTGTTGCCAATCAAGGCCGCGCTCGAGGTGAAGAACCGTTACAAGGATCGCATTCTGTTCGAGGTGGGCGTGCAGCCGCTGCAGGGCGTGCTCGATCCGGCGACGTTCCAGCAGTACGCCGAAGCCTGCGAACTCGCCGACTACTGCGGCGGCCTTCCGTCGCGTGACCGGCCGAAGCCCGAGAAGCATCTCGACGTCGTGCTGTCGCTCGCCAAGAAGCTCGGCAAGCCGGTGGACGTGCATATCGACCAGGAGAACAATCCGCTCGAGAACGAGACGGAGCTTCTCGCCGAGAAGACCATCGAGCATGGCATGCAGGGCCGCGTCTTTGGCGTGCACGCGATCTCGCTCTCGGCAAAAGAAGATCGCGAGCAGGACCGGATCATCGAGAAGGTCAAGGAAGCGGATATGGGCATCATCGTCTGCCCATCGGCCGCGCTCAGCATGAAGCAGTTGCCCATGACGGCGCCGCTGCACAACTCTATTGCGCCGTTCGTCAAGCTGCGGGAAGCCGGTGTGCGCTGCTATCTCGGCGTCGACAACGTCCACGACCTCTTCATGCCGATGGTCGACGGCGACATCTGGACCGAAGCGCGCATGCTGATGGAATCCACCCGCTTCTACGATATCGATGCGGTGGCGGAGTGGGCTTGCATGAAGCCCGTTTCAGCAAACGCCGAGCCCAAAGCGACCAAGCCCAAGAGCGAGGCGAGGCCGGCAGCGGCCGCCAGCTCCGACAGTGCGGATGCGGCGCTTCTCAAGAAGCGCGCCGCGGGCGGGCGTCGCGGGCAATAAACCGAATGTCGTAGCGTCGCGTATCCGAGAGGCTATGGGAATGACTGCTGCGACAAACCCCGGAATGACGGTCCTCGCCGATCGCGGCGTCGTGTCCGTCACCGGAGGCGATGCCGGCAAACTGCTGGGCGGCCTGATTACCAATGATATGGCGGCGCTCGACACCGAGCCCGCGATGTACGCCGCGCTGCTTTCGCCGCAGGGCAAGATCCTGTTCGACTTCCTAGTCGTGAAGACGGACGACGGATTTCTTCTCGATGTTGCGCGCGACAAGGCGGGCGAGCTGGCAAAGCGGCTCTCCATGTACAAGCTGCGTTCGGATGTTGCGATCCGTGACGTATCGGACACCTTTGTCGTCGGTGCGCTGTGGGGAGAGGACGCTGCTTCTCGCGGAGGGAACTCCGGGGCTTACGAGTTTCCTGATCCGCGCCTTTCTACGCTGGGACTGCGCATTCTGGCGGACGCCAAGCTCGCGTCCGATGTGCCTGTGGCGACCAACGGCGATGTCGCGCCCGAAGAGGCCTATCACACGCGCCGTATCGCTCTCGGCGTGCCCGAGGGCGGCAAGGATTTCGTGTTCGGCGACACATTTCCTCATGAGGCGCTTCTCGACCAACTGCACGGCGTCTCGTTCACGAAGGGGTGTTTCGTGGGGCAGGAAGTGGTGTCCCGGATGCAGCATCGTGCGACGGTGAGAAAGCGTGTTGTGCCTGTGGTGGCGGACGCGGCTTTGCCGGTGGGGCATGAGCCTATCCTTGTGGGGGAGGTGGAGATCGGGCGACTGGGTTCCGTCGCCGGCGGGCGAGGGCTGGCGCTCTTGAGGCTTGACCGGGTGGCGGAGGCGCAGCGCGCCGGCACACCCATCGCTGTTGGTGGACTCCCGCTCCGCGTGGAGGTTCCCGCGTTCGCGACCTTCCAGATCGGGGCGCCACATGAAATTGCCTGACGCGCCGAAGTTGGAACGGTGCCCGTGGGCCGGGATCGATGATCCGCTCTATGCGCGCTACCACGACGAAGAATGGGGCGTGCCGCATGCCGACGACCGGCGTCTCTTCGAAAAACTCGTTCTCGAGGGTTTTCAGGCCGGATTGTCGTGGATCACGATCCTTCGTAAGCGAGATGCCTTTCGCCGCGCGTTTCACGATTTCGACGCGGCGCGCATTGCGCGCTATACGGGCCGGGATGTTGCGCGCCTGATGGCGGATGAGGGCATCGTCCGCAACCGGCTCAAGATCGAGTCCACCATCGACAATGCGAAGGCGTTTCTTGTTCTGACGAAGCGTCAGTCTCTCGCGTCGTTCCTCTGGGAGCAGGCGGGCGGGAAGGCTCAAGCGAATACGTTTGCCAAGTTCGGCGATGTGCCGGCTTCGACAGATGTGTCGAAGCGCCTTTCGAAGGCCCTGAAGAAAGAAGGGTTCCGCTTCGTCGGACCGACGACGGTCTATGCCTTCATGCAGTCGACGGGGATGGTGAACGATCACTTGGTGGAGTGTCCGCGTCATGCGGCCTGCGCGGAGTTGCAGCGCGCCTTTGTGCCACCAGCGGACTGAGTCATGACGAACCGAAGCTCGGATCCATCACTAAATGCGTCGCCGCGCGCTTGGCAGCGTATGTTGTCGGGGCGGCGGCTCGATCTCCTCAATCCTTCTCCGGAGGACATCGAGATCGAGGATATTGCGCATGGGCTCGCGCGCGTTGCGCGGTGGAACGGGCAGACGCAAGGAGCGCACGCTTTCTCCGTCGCTCAGCATGTTCTGCTTGTCGAGGAGATCGCCGGTGCGCTCCATGCGGATTGGCCGGACATGTGGCGGCTCGCGGCGTTGCTGCACGATTCCGCGGAGTATGTAATCGGCGACTTGATCAGTCCGTTCAAGACGGCGATCGGGCTCGACTACAAATCTTTTGAGATGAAATTGCTCGAAGCGATCCACACGCGCTTTGAAATTCCGGCGCAGCTCCCCGATGTGATCACAAGCGAGATCAAGCGCGCGGACCGGATTGCGGCCTTTTATGAAGCGACGCGACTCGCAGGCTTTAGCCTGGATGAGGGCCTCCTCTATTTTGGTCACCCAGATGAAATCGGTGAATTTCTCACAAGTAGATTGAGCGCACTCGTGCCGCTGCCTGCTGCCGAAGCGCAGCGGCTGTTTCTTGAACGTTTTTCTGCGCTCACGTGAGCGCGTTGAGGTTTATAAAATTGTACGGATTGGGCTTTCCATTTTATTCCGCCCGACACAAATAAAAGTTCACTTCCATCGGTTCCGAAAATAGCCACGATCAACGGTTAGCGGGCAATAAGGAGCACGCGCCATGGTCACAGATGCAAACTTCAAGCGTCGGACTCACGATCGAGATCCCGGCGCAGATGCAGCTCACCACACCGCTTCGCGCACAGATGCGGCGGCCGTGGAAATCGGGCTGAACGCCGCGATCGTTGCGGTGATCGACGACGAGCCGGTGGTACTGGTTATCCGCAACGACGCGGAACCAGTCAGTGTCGACGGCTTGCCGTTCGGTCCCTTCTCGCCTGTCGCTCACAAGACGCTGGAAAGCGGCCTACGCACGTGGGTGGAGGAGCAGACGGGGCTCGGTCTCGGCTACGTCGAGCAGCTTTACACTTTCGGCGATCGCGGTCGGCACGCGGAGCCGGATGATCCTTCGCTGCATGTCGTGTCGATCGGATATCTTGCGCTCACCGAAGCGGGCCATGCGCGTGATCTGCAGCACGGATCCTGGCGCAGCTGGTATCAGTATTTCCCGTGGGAAGATTGGCGCAAAGGCAAGCCCGAGATTCTTTCTGCCGAGATCGAGCCACGCCTCAAGCGCTGGGCGCAAAGCCCCGCGCCCGTTCGCCCTGTTCAGCGCGAGGATCGCGTCAGGATCTGCTTCGGCCTCGAGGGCGGTGCCTGGGACGAGGAAAAGGTGCTCGACCGGTTCGAGCTGCTCTACGAGGCTGGCCTTGTCGAGGAGGCACGTCGCGATGGGCGCGAAGCGGCCGCGTTGTGGGGTTCGCCGTTTCCGCGTCTGGGTGCACCCATGCGGTTCGATCATCGCCGCATCCTGGCAACAGCAATCGGACGCGTGCGCGCCAAGATCAAATATCGTCCGGTTATTTTCGAGCTGATGCCCGACGATTTCACGCTGTTCGAACTGCAGAAGACAGTGGAAGCGATCCTTGGTCCGCATCTGCACAAACAGAATTTCCGGCGGCTGGTCGAGAGTGCCGGGCTTGTTGAGACGACGGGCGAGGTCAAAACGCAGACGGGCGGGCGGCCTGCCAAGCTTTTCCGGTTCCGGCGGGAGGTGCTGCTGGAGCGTCCAGCCCCGGGTGTTCGCGTCAAAGCGGTGCGTGGGTAGAGGTCGTGTTTGCGGCGGTGCAATTAATTTCACCAACGGCCTAGAAATGCATCGTCGCATCAATTAAATTTGTTACATACGCTCTATGCTCGCGAAGAGCATAACAGGGAACTTTGACGTTCCGGGCGCGTAGCAGTGACTGGCCTAAGGCGGCCGGTATTTTTCAGGGCCCTCATATACTCAACTGGAGTATATGATAGCTGGAGGTGAAAATGGCGCTTGGTTCCGCCCATTCTGATCTCACTCTCGACCGTCCTGGGGACGCTTGCGTGCCGCGGGCGCGGGGAGACGAGACGGTCGCCCCGCCGTTTGCCTTTACGCCTGCGCTCAAGCGGGAGCTCGAGCCGCTCTACGAGCGCGTGAAGCACGTCGTCACGCCCATGGAGTGGGTGCATTACGCGCCTATCGTGAAGGCGATCAACGAGCTCAAGGTCAAGCGCAACGCCGTCATCCTGGCGCACAACTACATGACGCCTGAGATCTTCCACTGTGTGGGCGATTTCCGCGGCGACAGCCTGCAGCTTGCAAAAGAGGCCGCGCGCACGAATGCGGACGTCATCGTGCAGGCCGGCGTGCACTTCATGGCCGAAACGTCGAAGCTGTTGAGCCCCGACAAGACGGTGCTCATTCCGGATCCGCTCGCGGGTTGCTCGCTGGCGGCATCGATCACGCCCGAAGACGTGCGCGCTCTGCGTGCCGCCTATCCCGGCGTGCCGATCGTCACCTACGTCAACACCAGCGCGGCGGTAAAGGCCGAGTGCGACATCACCTGCACGTCCTCGAATGCGGTGAAGATCGTCGAGAGTCTCGGCGTGCCGCGCGTGCTGCTCATCCCCGACGAGTATCTTGCCAAGTACGTGCAGACCAAGACCAAGGTCGAGATCATCGCCTGGAAGGGCCACTGCGAGGTGCACGAGCGCTTTACCGGCGAGGAGATGAACGCAATGCGGGCCGCCGAGCCAGGCCTCAAGATCATTGCGCACCCGGAGTGTCCGCCGGACGTCATTAACGCGTCCGACTTCACCGGCTCGACGGCGGCAATGATCGACTGGGTCAAGACGAAGCGCCCTGCAAAGGTCGTGCTCGTGACCGAGTGCTCCATGGCTTCGAATGTGGCCGCCGAGGCGCCGGATGTCGAATTCGTGCGTCCGTGCAACCTTTGCCCGCACATGAAGCGCATCAGCCTCGAGAACATTTACGAGGCCTTGCTCTACAATCGCTACGAGGTGACGGTCGATCCGACTGTCGCTGAGAAGGCGCGCCGCGCGGTGGAGCGTATGGTCGAGGCTTCGGCCTGATGTCACTGGTGCGGGCCAGCATTGGCCCGCACTGCCTTGAGTAGCCACGTTCCATCGTCGGGACAGACGCGCACTTCGAGGGTTTTATTGCCCATGGATTTCGATCTGACAGGTTCGCCGCCCCGCGGTTTTGCCGATCCGTCCGGCGCGCTCGGTCCGGGCGACATCGTTGTTGTGGGAGCCGGACTGGCTGGTCTCTTCACGGCGTTGCGGCTTGCGCCGCTGCCGGTAACGGTCGTTGCCGCAGCTCCTCTCGGGGAAGGGGCTTCGAGCGTGTGGGCGCAGGGTGGCATCGCGGCAGCCGTCGGCGAAGGCGATACGCCCGCTCAGCACGCAGCGGACACCATCGCGGCCGGTGGCGGCATCGTC
This sequence comes from Hyphomicrobium sp., assembly GCF_036262015.1. Lineage (GTDB taxonomy): Bacteria > Pseudomonadota > Alphaproteobacteria > Rhizobiales > Hyphomicrobiaceae > Hyphomicrobium_C. The sequence goes on from NZ_DATAJR010000008.1 coordinate 782,112, forward strand.
GATGCGCATGTGGCTGAGGTCGTAGCGGCCGAGGCACCGTCGCGTATTGCGGATCTCCTGCGCTACGGCGTGCCATTCGACCGCGATCTTGCAGGGCATTTCGTTCTGTCGCGTGAAGCGGCTCACTCGCGCAAGCGCGTGGTCAGGGTCTCCGGCGACCGCGCTGGGGCCGCAATCATGCAGGCGCTGATTGCTGCAGCGCGCGCCACGCCGTCAATTCGTCTGCTTGAAGGCTACGAAGCCATGGACCTGATCCTGGATGCGGGATCGGGGTCTGCAGCGAGGGTCTCTGGCGTTCGCCTCGTGCGCACGGAGTCCAAGAGGACAGGCGCATTTGACTTCCTGCCAGCTAGCGCCGTCGTGCTTGCGACGGGCGGGGCAAGCGCGCTTTATTCCGTTACTACCAATCCCATCTACGCGCGCGGCGAGGCCATTGCCTTTGCCGCGCGCGCGGGTGCGACGATTGCCGACGCCGAATTCGTGCAGTTCCATCCGACGGCGATCGACGCTCATGTCGATCCGGCCCCTCTGGCGTCAGAGGCTTTGCGCGGCGAAGGCGCCACGTTGATCAACGGCTATGGGTTCCGCTTCCTGACGGGGCTCGATCCCAAAGCCGAACTTGCGCCGCGCGATATTGTTGCACGCGGCGTGTTCGCGGAGCTTGCCGCTGGACGCGGCGCCTATCTCGACTGTCGCACGGCCATTGGCAATGCGTTTCCGGAGAAGTTTCCGACGGTTTACGGGCATTGCCTAGCGGCCGGTATCGATCCGATCACGCAGCCGATCCCGATTGCGCCGGCAGCCCACTATCATATGGGTGGCGTTGCGACGGATCTGTCCGGCCGGACAACCCTCGAGGGCTTGTGGGCCGTCGGTGAAGTTGCTTCGACCGGACTTCACGGCGCGAACCGGCTCGCTTCCAACTCGCTGCTGGAAGCCGTGGTGCTTGGTGCACGTGCGGCGGACGACATTCGCAAGCTGGTCTCGCTGGGAGACGTGCATCCGGTTGCCAAGACCTATCGTGTCGCGACCGAGCGGCTTCTCGACGAGCCACGCCGCGCGCGCCTCGTCGCTCTCTTGAGGCAGACAATGAGCGAGCATGTTGGTGTGGTCAGAGACGGCCCCGGCCTTCAGCAGGCGCTCGTTACGCTTCGCGAGATCGGAGAAGAGGCCCACGACGATGCGTTGGTCTCCAACATGGCGTTGGCTGCAGAGATCATTGCGGGATCTGCTCTCCTTCGAACCGAAAGCCGTGGTGCGCACTTCCGCGCCGATTATCCCGATCCGGCGCCCAAGTTTGCGCATCGGAGCGCCGTTACCCTGAGCACCATCCGCGCGCTCAACCGCGCCAAGGCGCGCGTGTCGGCACCGCGTGTGATTGAGGAGCTGCCCTTGTGATGCGCGTGCAAGTCGACGGCACGCTGCCGAATCTCATCATTACGCGCGCCGTCGAGGTGGCTTTGGCCGAGGATCTCGGCACGCGCGGAGACATCACTACGGACGCCACTGTACCGCCGGATGTAATGGCAGCGGCAACGTTCGGCGCGCGCCGCGCCGGTGTGATCTCTGGTCTCGCAGTTGCGGAGGCGGCCTTTGCAGCTCTGGAGACCGGCGCCGTTTTCGAAGCCCTGGTCGCCGACGGCGACCGCGTCGAGGCTGGGACTGTGGTGGCGCGCGTCGCCGGCCCTGCGCGCGCGCTGCTTACGGCTGAGCGTGTCGCGCTCAACTTCCTCTGTCACATGAGTGGCATCGCAACGTTGACGCGCCGGTTCGTCGATGCGGTCGCGGGCACGGGTGTACGCATCGCGGACACGCGTAAGACAACGCCGGGCTTACGCGCTTTCGAGAAGTATGCCGTTCGCTGCGGGGGCGGACAGAACCACCGCTCGGGGCTCTACGATGCAATCCTTATCAAGGACAACCACATTGTGGCCGCCGGTGGCGTGGACGCCGCCATTGCCGCCGCGCGCGCGTACGCCGGTCATATGGTCAAAATCGAAGTCGAAGTCGGATCACTCGTCGAGCTGGCGGAAGCGATGAAGCATCCCGTCGACGCTGTGCTGCTCGACAACATGGATTTGGCGACCCTGCGCCAGGCCGTCGTAATGGTGGATGGCCGCGCCCTTACCGAGGCATCCGGAGGTGTCGCGCTCGACACCGTGCGGGGAATTGCGGAAACCGGCGTCGATTTGATCTCCGTCGGCGCACTGACACATTCGGCCCCGATCCTTGATCTTGGGCTCGATTTCGTGCCTCGCGAAATTGCATGAGCGCGGGCCGTTAACTGCATGGCTATTCTTTAGTGTGCTGCCGGGTGCTGGGCGCGTTGCACACTTGATTTCGCCTTAGTTGGCCCTCATGTGTCGGGGGCTTCGCGGCGACGCGATTTGTTGTTCCAAGCGTCTGTCCAGGGAGGGTGAAGGCGAATGATGGCCGGTATCGTAATCTGGGGCTTGGCAGCGATTTTGGCCTCGGCGCTTGCTGGATTCATCGCCGGGTGGAAGAACCGCGACTACTCCTTCTGGATGGCGTGGTGCTTTATTCTGCCGCCGCTCGTGCTGTGGCTGCTTGTCATGCCCAAGCGCCAAGGTGCTCGCCCGCGGCGTCCAAGCCTGGACGAGCTCGACCGCATCGAGCAGCGCGATCTCAGCCTCTAGTTGGTGTCTTCAGATTTTTTCGTGAGGCTAGCGCGGATCGCGGCCTGTGCCGCGGCGAGGCGCGCGACCGGCACGCGGAATGGAGAGCACGAGACGTAGTCGAAGCCTGCTTCCTGAAAGAAGGCGATGGACGCCGGATCGCCGCCGTGCTCGCCGCAGATGCCGACTTTTAGCAACGGCCTTGCCGCGCGGCCGCGCGTGACACCGGTACGTACCAGTTCGCCAACTCCCTCCTGATCGATCGAGACAAAGGGATCCGTTTCAAAGATGCCCTGCGAGGCGTAGGCCGAAAGGATCGGCGCGGCATCGTCGCGGCTTAAGCCCAAGATCGTTTGTGTGAGGTCGTTGGTGCCGAATGAGAAAAATTCGGCCCCATCGTCTCCTTCCGCGAATTCGCCGGCTCTGAGGCAGGCGCGGGGCAACTCGATCATAGTGCCGAGTTGATACGAGAGCTTGGCGCCTTTTTCATTCTCGATGCTTTCAGCGGTCGCGCGGATGATTGCGGCGAGGATGTCGAACTCGCGTCGATAGGCGACAAGCGGGATCATGATCTCCGGTGTCACGGGCTGCCCGAGCCGTTTTTCTGCTTCGATCGCGGCCTCGAAAATGGCGCGCGCCTGCATTTCCGGAATCTCCGGGTAGCGGATAGCGAGCCGTGAGCCGCGCAACCCGAGCATCGGATTGAACTCGGACAGCTCGGCGATCCGCAACTTGAGCTTTTCGATCGGCAGCTTCAACGCCTCGGCTACACCTTCGAGCTCGCGTTCGTGGCGCGGCAAGAACTCGTGCAGCGGCGGGTCGAGCAGGCGGATCGTGACCGGCAACCCTTCCATGATCTCGAACAGCTCGATGAAATCCGAACGCTGGAAGGGAAGGATCTTTGCGAGCGCGGCCCGGCGGCCGGACTCAGTCGTTGCGCAAATCATTTCGCGCATGGCGAGGATACGATCCGCGTCGAAGAACATGTGCTCGGTGCGGCAGAGGCCAATGCCCTGGGCGCCGAATGAGCGTGCCTGCCGAGCGTCTTTCGGCGTGTCGGCGTTGGCACGAACGGTCAATCCGCGCGCGTCGTCGGCCCAAGCAATGAGGCGTGCGAAATCGCCCGATAGTTGTGGCTGGCGCATGGGGACTGCGCCCGCGTAGACGCGGCCGGTCGCTCCGTCGATGGTGATGACGTCACCGGCCTTGAGTTGCTTTTGGCCGATGCTGAGCGTTTCGGCCTTCTCGTTGATGCGAAGTGCGCCAGCGCCAGAAACGCACGGGACACCCATGCCGCGGGCCACGACAGCCGCATGGCTTGTCATGCCGCCGCGCGCCGTCAGGATTCCTGCGGAGGCGTGCATGCCGTGGATGTCTTCCGGGCTCGTTTCGGTGCGGACGAGAATGACCTCGCGACCCTGCTGCTTCAGGCGCTCGGCGGTGTCGGAGTCGAACACGATTTCGCCGGTTGCTGCGCCGGGAGAGGCGGGAAGTCCGGTCGTCAGAAGCTCCTTCTGGCCGGCCGGATCGATGGTAGGATGGAGGAGCTGCGTGAATCCCGACGGATCCACGCGCAGCACGGCATCATCACGGGTGATGATGCCTTCCTCGGTCATATCGACCGCAATTTTAACAGCGGCTTCTGCGGTGCGTTTGCCGGATCTCGTCTGCAGCATCCAGACCTTGCCGTTCTGGATGGTGAATTCGATATCCTGCATGTCGCGGTAGCGGTTCTCGAGGGCTGCGAAAATGAGCTTCAGCTCGTGAAAGCTCCCCGGCATTTCCTCTTCGAGCGACGGATTTGGATCTTCGGCCTCGCGGCGTGCTCTCGCCGTCAGGGCCTGCGGTGTGCGTATGCCGGAGACGACGTCCTCGCCTTGCGCGTTGACGAGATACTCGCCGTAGATCTCGTTCGCGCCCGTCGATGGGTTGCGCGTGAATGCGACGCCCGTCGCGGACGTGTTGCCCATGTTGCCGAAGACCATGGCCTGCACGTTTACCGCTGTCCCCCAGTCGTCGGGAATGGCATGCAGGCGCCTGTAGGTGACGGCACGAGCATTCTGCCAGGAGCCGAAGACAGCACCAATGGCGCCCCAAAGCTGCTCGCCGGTATCCTGCGGGAACGGTTTGCCGAGCGCGTCCTGGATTGCCTCTTTGTATAGGGCGATGATCGACCGCCAGTTGTCGGCATCGAGCTCGGTGTCGAAGGAGACCCCATTCAGGTTTTTGAAGTTGTCGAGAATGTCCTCGAACACGGAGTGATCCAATCCGAGCACGACATCGCCGTACATCTGGATGAAGCGGCGGTAGCTGTCGTAGGCGAAGCGCTCGTCGTTGGAGTTTCGCGCGAGGCCGAGCACAGTGCGATCGTTCAGACCCAAGTTCAGAATGGTGTCCATCATGCCGGGCATGGATGCGCGACTGCCGGAGCGAACCGCGACGAGCAGAGGATTGTCCTCGCTGCCGAACGATGCGCCGGTTTCCTCACCAACTTTGACGAGGGCACGTTCGACCTGGGGAATGAGCCCGTCAGGCAGCTTGCCGCCATTTTTGTAATAGAGGCTGCACACCTCGGTGGTGATGGTAAAGCCGGGAGGGACCGGAAGACCGAGGCTCGCCATCTCGGCGAGGTTTGCGCCCTTGCCGCCAAGCAGGTTCTTCATGCCGGCGCTTCCTTCCGCGTCGCCGGCAGCGAAATAGTAAACCCATTTGGGGGCCGCGTGGTGGGATGGCCGAGCCAGTGCCAAGTGTGCCTCTTTTCAGAACGATAACCGTCCGTAGGGTGTCCGATTGATGCCGGAGGCGGGACTGTGGCATAGGCGCCCGGATGCGCCAACACTCCCTTTGGCGGACTGCTAGGATGATCCAGAAATTCGCCTTTGCATGCGGTTAAGGTCTGAGCGAATTTCTCGGTCTGAATCACACTAGAGATTTTATGGTTTCTGGTGTCCTTAAGGTTCCCTAGTTCGCTCCTATCAAGGCGCAATCGCGTTGCGAGCTGCGGAACCAGGACACAAGTACCGATTGCGCATTCTCCTCGCCTTCTTGATTAAGACAGGGTTCCCATGACGGACTACGTGCCCAAGGTTCTCGACCGGCTGGATCGCAATTTCGACGCGGGCCTCGAACGGCTGTTCGAGCTGCTTCGGATCGAGAGCATCTCGACGGATCCCGCCTACAAGGGTGCGTGCCGGCAAGCCGCCGAATGGTGTGCCGACACCCTGACCGGGATCGGTATCCCGGCCTCCGTGCGGCAGACGACCGGGCATCCGATCGTCGTCGGGCACGATCGCAGTAAGGTCGCGAAGGGGACGCCCCACGTTCTGTTCTACGGACATTACGACGTCCAGCCGCCGGATCCGCTCGACCTCTGGACCAAACCGCCGTTCGAGCCGCGCATCGTCAACGACAAAGCGAACGGCAAGGTTATCGTTGCGCGCGGCGCCGAGGACAACAAGGGCCAACTCATGACCTTCTTCGAGGCCGCGCGAGCCTGGAAGGAAGTTGTGGGCGAGCTGCCGCTTGCGGTCTCCGTCATGATCGAGGGCGAGGAGGAGTGCGGATCGCCCTCGCTTCCGGGCTTTCTGAAGAAGAGCGGGAAGGAAATTTCCGCAGACATGGTTCTCGTCTGCGACACGGGCCAGTGGGACAAGGATACGCCCGCAATCACGACCTTGTTGCGCGGACTTGCGGGCGTCGAGGTGATCCTCAAAGGACCGTCGCGAGATCTGCACTCGGGCATTTACGGCGGACCGGCGATGAACCCGATCCGGGCGCTGGTCGGCATCCTCGGCAAGATGCATGACGCCAAGGGCCGTATAAAAATCCCGGGCTTCTACGATGGTGTCAAAGCCCCGAGCAAAGCACAGCTCAAGCAATGGAAGTCGCTCGGTCTCGACGCCAAGCTGCTATTGCAACCCGTGGGTCTCTCCGTTCCGGCCGGTGAATCGTCCGTATCGATGATCGAGCAGCTGTGGTCGCGGCCGACGCTCGAGTTCAACGGCATCACGGGCGGCTATCAGGGGGCGGGATCCAAGACCGTCATTCCGTCGCGTGCGTCCGTGAAGATTACATGCCGTCTCGTTCCCGGACAGGATCCCGAGCATGTGCTGGACGTCGTGAAGCAGTTCGTGCTCGACAATCTGCCAGAAGACTGTGAGGTCGAGTTCATTGGCGGACATGGAAGCGCAGCGATCGGCTTCGATACGTCAGCGCCTGCCATGCAGGCTGCGGCCAAGGCGCTGGGAGAAGAATGGGGCACCGATGCCGTGTTGATGGGATGCGGTGCCTCGATCCCGATCGTCACCTCGTTCAAGGATGCACTCGGGATGGATAGTCTCTTAATCGGCTACGGTGTCGAGGACGATCGTATCCATTCTCCGAACGAGAAATACAACCTGAAGAGCTTCAAGAAGGGCGCCCGGAGCTGGGTTAGAATCCTGGATGCACTTTCTCGGCTGCCGGCGTAACCCGATGCGCCCAAACCAACTGTCGCTCCCCGGGCTTTTGCTTCTCATCGCTCTGCTTGTCGCGTTCTCGTATTTCGAGAAGCGCGAGGAAGAGGGGCCCGCTCCGCCGCAGTCCTCGACGCAGACGTCAAATCCCGGTGCGCGACAGGCGAACACGGCCGGTGATTTCGACTACTATTCTCTGGTTCTTTCGTGGAGCCCCGCACACTGCGCGCGTTCAGAGGGCCGGGACGACGACACGCAGTGCGCGCGCCCGGACGGGCGGAGATACGGATTCATTCTGCACGGCCTGTGGCCCCAGTATGAACGTGGCTATCCGGAGGATTGCCCGACGCGAACACGTCCCTACGTGCCGCAGCGTGTCATCGACGACATGCTCGATGTCATGCCGAGCAAGGGTCTGATCATTCACGAGTACCGCAAGCATGGAACCTGCTCCGGTCTTTCGCCGGAGGCCTATTATGAGACGGCGCGACGACTCTATGACAGCGTTACAATTCCGGATCGCTTTCGGAGGCCGTCCGATGCGCAATCGGTCAACCCTCGCGATGTGGTTCGTGCCTTTGTTGCAGCGAATCCGAAACTGAAGCCGGACATGGTCGCCGTTGCTTGCCGCGGGCCGGGCAGTCGCCTTCAAGAAATTCGTATTTGCTTCACGAAAGCGGGAGAGCTCCGCTCGTGCGGCGTAAACGAAGATCAGGGCCAGCTCTGCCGCAGCTCGGTGATGCAGGTGCTACCCGTGCATTGAGCGGTGTCAGCTCCCTGCCTGCGGTTTTCTGATCACGCTTGATTGTGGATCGCGCCACTGCGCCCTGCGATCGCCTCATTCCGACTTGTCGACGGCAGGGGCGGACCGCAAAGTCCTCACGTGCTGCGTTTGGATTCGCTTTTGCAGGCTTGAGGGCATGCGGGAAATTGCGAGCAGACGCGGTCTGACACCACTATTCGATAATGGGATCGCCGCGTCCGAAAACGTGGCGGTTGTGGGCGCGTTCGAGTCCGGGATGTCCCAACCTCGGGACGGCGGGTTTCGCCGCTACGAAGGCGTGAAGGGCGTTCTCGACGGTGTTGGCGGACTTGGCTGGAGCGTCATCGGCTTCATTCTCGGCGCGATGTTCTGGCACTTCGTCGGGTTCTGGGGCTTCGTGTCGGAAGTCGTACTCGCGGGCGGTCCGATTGCCGCAATCGAACGGCGGGCGGCAGAGCCCGCTCATCGCAAGTCGCAGGTCGATGTGCTGCCGCAGTGGGTTCAGGTGGCGGAGGCATCGGCACCAGCATGCACGCTTCTGGCACTCGATCGTCAAACCGGCCATACTTCGGCGCGACCCTGCGATGCCGATCACGTGGCGCTGCCGGCCGATGTGTCCCTAGGACGGGAGGATCGCCTGCCGGTGACCGGCGGCGCGGATGCTTCTGCTGCTCAGTACGTTGGTGCGGCGTCGTCCCCCTGACGCTCAAAGAGAACGCTGGCAACTTTTTGTAGACGATGCGTCAAGCGCTCCAAGTGCGTTTGAGATCAAACTGGTCTGCGTTTGGGCGAACAGTCGATATGAACTCTGGTGCGCCCACTGCCCGAAAGATGCCCCGAAAGGAAGCTATCTGCGCGCTTCTTGGCCAAGGCCTTGAGTGATATCTTGTTTTTGTGGAGTCGAAGGATATGCACTTTGCTGCCGGACAGAGCTGGAGTTATCGGGCGCCGCAAGGTTTCGAGTCCTCCAGGCTGCTGATCGGTGCGATTGCGACGTTCAATGGAAATCGCAACATCATCTGCAGCGCTGTCATTCATGCGCCGCGGCGGCACGCTGATGGTCATATCGAGATGGTGACCATTCCCTTTCTCCCGATGACGGATGCGGCGCTGGCGGCCAGTGTTGTCTCTCTTTGCGACGCTGCGGCGGAACTGCCCGAGAACTTTGTCGAGAAGCTGCAAGAGTGGAGCAACGATCCGAAAGGGCTCACGGCATTCACTGTGCCGTTCGAAGGCTTTCTCGATCAGATGATTGCTCACCAGATGGCCGAAATCGCCGGCCTGTCGGCGGCCTAGCGCAATTGGAAACTACCCGGCCTTGCGCAGGCGCTCGGGGCGCCAATCGGCTGGAGCCAGCCCGATGTATCCGACATTCAGCGTCGGGACGTCGACCTCGTCGAGGCCGGTCGGATCGATGCTCCATTTTTCGGCGAGAGAGAGCACATGCTCCTCTGTGGGATAGAGAATAATTTCGCCGCCCGCGTCCCCTCTGCGGCCCCGCACGCCGCGGAAATCGAACAGCTTGAGGCCGAGTGCGCGCTCTTCCTTGGTCGTGCGCCCCTTGTTCCAGACGACTCCGGAATCGGTGATGGCGAATGCGCGTACCGCGCGGCCCTCAAGTAGTCGCGCCCACGCGAATACGTCGAGCGGCGGGTAGGCGAAGAAGTACTGCACCTCGACGAAGCGGCGGCCCAGCCGTTCCAGGAGGGGCGCCGACTTGTCTGCGAACGTTCGCCCTATGGGATAGGGAAGTGCGAGGCCGACGACGAACGTCCACCCATTCACCGGCGGCGAGACGAAGACATGATCGTTGCCGAGGTGTTCGTCATAGACGGTGCCGACTCCGGATTTCCAATTGCAGGGCTCCGCGGCCACCAGGCCAAGCTCCTCCACCACTGCGCGCGTATCGCGGCTGCGCACGGCGAGCCAGGCCATTTTGTAACCGAAGCCGACAGGATGGTCGGGGTTCTGCTCGAAGTGGACGCGCCCATCGGCAAGGCGCGGAGCGAGCACTTGCGCCGCTATCGCGATCGTCAGAGTGACCATGATTGCAATCGTCAGAATCACGGGCTTCTGCTCAATTTTTCGCCTGCTTGTCTCTTAAAGCGCGTGTCGGTGTGCGATCAAGCGCCGGGCCATAAGAGTTGGGGAAAATCGAGGTCGAGCCACACAAATGCAAACGAGGCCAGCCTGCTTGCTCGCGGGCCGCGGGGGGGCCGGCGAGATGGGCGAGGCTGGCCTCTAACTCCGCCTCGGGCGACCCGCAGGTCAAGCGTGGCGGTCGCAAAGACGGACGCGCTGACGAGGGCGATGCGCGTCCCCCTCCTGCTCCTCTCCGCGGGCTGCCGAAGCGCGGGCTGCTCGCTCCCCGGGTGTGATGGGGTCAGAGGATCAGTCCAAGACGTGACTTGGCGTGAAGACTAGCTTTGGTGAGTGACGGCACGATGAAGAGTGCGTGACGATCTGTTCTCAGAAAGACGCTTGATACAAAAAGGAAACCGGCGCTTTTACAGCGCCGGTTTCCAGAAGACCCCTATTTAAGGTCTGCAAAGTCTAGGGCAGCGTGACCTTGGCGGTGAAGACGAAGCGCTCGTCGCAGAGGCCCTGCGAGGCGCAAACCGTGCCGCCGGGTGGCACGACGTCAATATCCGTATCCCAATAGCGGAAGTCGAACGTGAACTTCTCGACGGCGAGAGCCAGCCCTACGTTCCAGTAGCTGTATTTGTCGTCGGAGGTTCCGCCGACGCTGAAGCCTTCGTCTCTGTCCCCGTAGACCGTGCCGAAAGCACCCGAGATCGACGGCGAGAAGATGCCGACTTGCGGCAGGGCGTAGGACGCCACGCTTTCGAGGGTGAAAACGTCGCCCGTTTCGAGGCTGTAGTCCGGAGACCAGTAGACCGTTGTGCCGCTGGTCAGGCCCTTGATCCACGGCGAAACTATGCTGTAGCCCGCCTTCAGCTCCACGTAATCGACCTGTCCAGGATTGCCGAAGAAATTGACGCCGTCGTCAGCACCTGGGTAGGCGTAATAGATCACGCCGAGATCGAACGTGACCGGCCCCCAGACCGGCTTGATACCGGCGTAGAGGTCTACCTCGGCGTTGGCCTTGGGAGCGTCGTTGAAGTCGACGTTGGAAGACCAGACGCCCGCGTAGAAGATGCCGTAGGTGAGATCGATCGAGCCCTGCGCGGCCGGATCCTCGAAGGTCTGGCTTACGCCGCGGAATATGTAATCGCTGGTTCCGCCAACGGTAATCGATAGAGCCAGCTTGCGGCCTTCCTCGGGCTGCGCATCCTTGGCGCTACCGCCATAGCCATCGGCGAGCGCTGCGCCCGCGGACACGAATAATGCGACGCCAGCCAGCGCCGCAGTCTTGATCGGCAACATGCTTCTGGTCCCCAAAATCCCGTCATTCTGCGCGACACAAGGCACACGCTCGCTTCCATGGGACATGGAAGCTCAGACGGCCAACAGAAACAAGATCAAAGCATGGGGCGCTGTGCGGTCCACCAAGGGTCAGTGTCCCGTGTGCAACTCTGCCTATCGATTGGGCGCGGCAAAACGAAATCGGGGCTCGTGTGAGCCCCGATCCGTCGAAGGAGTTTGTCGGTAGGATGCCTTTCATCCTCAATCGGATTAGACCGGCAAACGAAAACGGGACCCGACTGGGTCCCGTTCCGTTGAAAGGATGTCGATTCGACTAGGGCAGCGTGACCTTGGCCGAGAAGACGAAGCGATCGTCCGAGAGGCCGTAGGTGCCCGGGAAAGCATCGGTCTTGCTGATGTCCGTGTCCCAATAGCGGAAGTCGAAGGTGAACTTCTCGACTGCGAGCGCGAGGCCAACGTTCCAGTAGGTGTAGGAGTCTCCGTCGACAACGAAGACGTTGTCTTCTTCAGATCCCTGCCAACCGAAGGTGCCGCCGATGGTCGGCGTGAAGATGCCGACTGCGGGCAGCGTGTAGCCGGCCGTGCCTTCGACGGCATAGGTATCACCGAAGCCCTGCTGCTCCGGCGAGTAGTAGCCGGTGACGCCGATCGCGAGGTTGGTGACGGGCGTTATGCTGGCGCCAGCCTTGAGCTCGACATAGTCGAGTTCGTGCCGACCAGAGAAGCCGGCCAAGTCTTTGCCGCCGGGATAGGTGTAATACAGCACACCGAAGTCGAAGCTAACCGGACCGAGAACCGGCTTGATGCCGGCGTACCAGTCGATCTCAACCGGGTTTGCGTTGCCAGAGACGTTGGAGGCCCAGGCGCCTGCGTAGAAGATGCCGTAGGTGAAGTCGATCGAGCCCTGTGCGGCGGGACGCTCGTCGTTCAGAGACAGACCGCGGAAGATGTAGTCCGAAGTTCCGCCAAGCGTCATCGACCAGCCGAACTTGCGGCCTTCGTCAGCAGCTGCTGCGTCCTTCGAGCTGCCGCTGTAGCCATCGGCGAGAGCGGCACCCGTGAGAGCGAAAAGCGCGATGCCCGCCGCTCCGAGTGTTTTGGTGAATGAAGTAGTCATCGACTTGTAACCCCCAAAGATCCCACACCATGAAGTCCGTGCGCCCCACGCTACCGGCTCAAGGTGCCCCCCGTACACAAGGCATAGCCCCCAACCAGCGTGCCGCAAAACGGCGCGTCTTATGAAAGAAGATCCAAAGACGTGTTGAAGCACAAGCTCTAACGAAGAACGGACCACACTCTTTACCGAGGTGTCTCATCCGAGCAACTTTGGGCAGGCTCTGACCAACTTTTGCATAAAAAATCAGCCTCAATAGGTCTGTGGGCGGATGTAAATTAGGGCGAGTTCGGATCTCCGCGCGTGGAGAATGAGCATGACGAAGCAGCAAAATCCGACTCGCTCGGCCTGTGTTGTCGTCTCAACTTGCCGAATCCCGTGGGACGATCGAATCGGTTTGCAATGTTTCCGGGCCTGATCGCCCCCGCTCGGCCTAGTCATAAAAACGGGGCCGCGCGGGCCCCGTTTTGAACTTGGATGGGTGTCGCTCCGACTAAGGAAGAACGACCTTGGCGGTGAAAACGAACCGCTCATCTGCAAGATCGCCATAGAGAGTCTCGCCGTCCGAGTCCGTGTCCCAGTAGCGGAAGTCGAAGCTGAACTTGCCATAAGCCAGCGTCAGGCCAGCGTTCCAGTAGGTGTAGTCGGAATCGAAGTCGAGGTTGTCGACGAAGCCGACGGTGCCGCTGAGGGACGGATCAAAGACGAAGACCTTCGGAAGCGCATAGGCCAGCGTCGTTTCAGAAACCCAATATTCGCCAGCGTCGTAAGCGGCTTCCGGGCTCCAGTAGAATGTCTGAGCGGCGCTCAGCTTGGGGAGGATCTCACCGCTGACGCCAGCCTTGAGCTCGACGACATCCGGATTACCCGGTCCGGCCTGCGTCGAGCCAGGGTAGTAGTAATAGAGGACGCCGAGGTCGAAGGTGGCGGGGCCCCAGGTCGGTTTGATGCCGGCGTAGATGTCGATTTCGGTCGGCGAACCGCCGACGAAGTCCTTGTCGACCGACGAGGCCCAGATGCCGGCATAGAGGATGCCGTAGCTGGCGTCGAAGCCGGCCTGAACGGCGGCTTCTTCGTCCGTCTGCGAGACGCCGCGGAAGATGTAGTCGCTCGTCAGTGCGGCGTTGACCGACCAGCTGAACTCGCGGCCTTCCGGGGCCGGTGTCATGTCGCTGGCGAGCGCCGGCGCAGCGAGAGCCAGAAGTGCGATGCCCGCAGCTCCGACCGATTTCGTGAATGAAGTTGTCATCGACATCGTACCTATAACCCCCAAGTTTAAGCTCACACCGAAGTCTGATCGTGCGTCTGGCACCCCCGTTCCCGTGTGGCCTTGGCACTGTGTGCAGTGCATCAGGTCTGGAAGGAACTTGCCGTGCGGTTGGTGCAACCTGGTGGTCATAAAGGTCAAAAATGCCGAGAAGGGACAAGCCTTAAGGCGCGCGCGTTGGGTCTGCATTCAAACCGTGTCGCGTTGCGGCAACTCGGAGTGCCAAATGACCGGCGTTTGCTCAGTTTTAGCCCGAGAACAGGGCATCAGTCGGCGGATTGTGCTCGATATTCAGCACCTTAATGCCTAGGTGCTGAGCGTTCGCAGGTGCGGTACAAAATGCAGGCACCGTTCTCTGTGTGCGTTCTCGATGCTTTTTGTCGAAACCGGTTCTCAGTTCCGGTAATTCGGGAAAGCCTTGAGCGTTGGTGAAGCCGTCGCAGTAACAGGATCACATCCATGCCGCCCACAGGCGGAGCCGCCCCCACCGTTCTCATCACTGGCAGCGCCCGGCGCATCGGGCGGGCGATTGCTCTCGACCTCGCGCAGGGTGGCTGGCAGGTCTGCGTGCATTACCGCCGGTCTGCCGATGAAGCGCAGGCTCTCGTCGATGAAATCCGGCGCCAGGGAGGAGTAGGGGAGGCCGTGGCGGCGGATCTCGCCTCCGAATCCGACGCCGAGCGTCTCATTCCCCGCTGTTGCGATGTGCTGGGGGCGCCCGTGTGCCTCATCAACAATGCGTCAGAATTCCTCGTGGATACGGTCGCGACCACGACGCCAGCGACCTGGGACACGCACCTCGACGTCAATCTCAAAGTGCCGGTCTTTCTTGCGAAGGCCCTGTTCCTCAATTTGCCCGAAGGTGCAGCGGGCAACGTCATCAACATCATCGACCAACGGGTGTGGAAACTCACGCCCGACTTCTTCTCCTATACAATCTCGAAGGCAGGCCTCTGGACCGCGACGCGGACGTTGGCGCAGGCGCTGGCGCCGCGGGTGCGTGTCAACGCCATCGGTCCCGGACCGGTCCTTAAGAGTGTGCACCAGACCGATGCGGACTTCGCGCGTGAGGCGCAGTCAACGCTGCTCAAGCGCGGCCCGACGCCCGAGGAGATCGCGGCGGCCGTTCGGTTCATCCTCTCGTCGCCCTCACTGACGGGACAGATGATTGCGCTGGATGGCGGGCAGCACCTGACGTTCGGTGAAGAATAGGCCGTGGACACAATCGCTTCGACTGCCACGGCCAGCACCCGCACCCACGCTCACTTCTGTTGCTGGTTACAGAATGGAAGCACTACGGTCAGTGTGAGACTCGCCGAACCTGATCCGCAGCGGACGTTGGCGAGCTAATCATGTCAGCAGATGAGCGCCATCTTGGGCGGCGCAAGCGACTGCCTCGCGGGTAACGTCGCGGCTCGGTCCGCCTGTCCGCACGCATGGCTGCCAGTTTCCCCAGGTCCCTAAACCGTTCCTGCGCGGGTGACTTGTACCAAGTGAAAGAATAATGGAACCGCGCATCGCGATCATCGATTTGCACATCGAGCGGCAATTGCCCTCGGATAGCTAAAGGAGAAAGACAATGGCTATCACTAGTGCATCGAAAAAGAGATTAGCGATTTGCGCGATGGTGCTGGCCCTTGGCGCAGGCACCCTCACTGCATCAGCAGAGGCATGCTACAGGGGCGATGGATACGGGTGGCGCGGCGCTGCAGCCTACCCGGTAGCCGCGGGCTATGGATGGCGTGACGGCGGCTGGGGATGGAGAGGCGCCGGGTGGGGTTGGCGAGGTGTTGGCTGGAGACGAGGCTGGGGTTGGCGTGACGGGGGCTGGGGATGGAGAGGAGCCGGCTTAGGATGGAGGGGCGCCGGATGGGGCTGGCGCGGTGTCGGCTTCAGAGGGGGCTTTCGCCGCTGAAATCTAAATCGAAGTGGCGGACAAACAAATTTTGCCCGCCACTTTTTTCAATTTGCGGGTCGCAGTCGGCCGCTGCCAGCCGCTTGTTGTGAGCCAGAGTTCTGTTGCACAACGCGTTCGGACGAATTGGCGTAGCACTTTCGGATGTTGGCGCATCGCGTAGCCCCGGACGGATAGCGCCCGCCTGCAGGCTGGCCCGCTAATGACTTACATACGCTATCTAGGCCTGCCTGCGTCAGCCATCCGTCCCGCGCGCCCGATTGGGCAGCTGCACAGTCTGCGGCGAGCTCATTTCCGCCAACGGTCTTGTGCGCACATTCGTGCTTGAACACGAACATGCGGACCGCCTCCGGCTGGCGCTTCATAAGATTTTGATTGAGATATATTCCCCTACCCGGAACGAACATTCCTTCCATCGGAAGGCTGGAATCCGAAATCACAGGCGTAGAGCCGCAGCTCATCGAATGACCGGCAATCTTTATTGGCGCCGCCTCGACGCGGTACGCCCAGAAATGCGCCATGATTGCAGCGAGAATTATCGGCGCAAATCGATATGTCATTCGAGAATCCCTCTGAGTTGTAGAGGGCATTGAACATCGCATTGTGCTTAGAATCAGGCGATGACCATCGCGATTGCTGCGGACAATGGTCACGCTTTTGCAATCCAGTTACCTCCACTGCGCGGGCGCGCGCCCTCAAGACGTGCAGGGCAGCCCGACTTTGGCGCGATCATGAACCAGGCGGCAGAGTTGATAAGCAGGCTTCTTTTCGTTTCACTTGTGCCTACCTCTCAGGAAACGTCGCGACATTGGTCACTTCGCGAAGTGCGCCAACTTCTGCTTATGGGCCTTGCTCACCGTGTCGCGCGAGGCGTCACTTCCAGCAGGTGACGATCAGGTCCGAAATTGAGGGCATGACCTAGTCTCCGCGGCGATTACGTCTGCCCGCGCCACAATTCCTCCCTTTCCCGCCCCCACTCGCGCCCCAAACTTGGGCGACGGGTAGGGCTCACCTGTCGTCCGTCGATTCGCGCGTAAACCACCTCTTAAGCTTAAGGGTTTACGAACTGTTGGTTCGGATTGTTGGGCGCGTGCGGCGCCGCGTAGAAAATTGGGGAGTTCCCATGACCTGCCGATCTAGGTCTTCTCGTTTGGGCGTTGCTTTCGTTGCCGCGCTTCTCGCGCTTCCCGCCGCCGCCGCGGCCGACATGCCCCCGATCAAGACCAGCGCGACTAACCACGTTGTAGACTGCGCGACGCCCGGCCGGTTGATGGCTTACGTCCGCGAGCGCAATCCGAAGCTCAATGCGCGATACGACGGTCTCGCAAGCGCGTACATGCGCCAAGGCGAAGAGCTGAATGTGCGTTGGGACTACGCGTTCTTCCAGATGCTGCTGGAGACCGGCTATCTCAACTACGGCGGCGATGTGAAGCCCGACCAGAACAATTTCGCGGGCCTCGGCGCCACCGGGCGCGGGGCACGCGGCGAACGCTTCTCAGATATTTCGACGGGCGCACGGGCTCACCTCGAGCATCTTGTCATGTATTCCGGCGAGCGGATCGAGAACCCCGTCGCGGAGCGGACGCGCAATATCCAGGAGTGGGGCGTTCTCACGAACTGGCAGAAGGGAATTTCGGGCCCGATCACGTTCACACAGCTTGCCAAGCAATGGGCGCCGACGAGCCGCCGCTATGCCGTCGACATCGAGGCTATTGCCGATCGCTTCTTCGACGGCATCTGCAAACAAGATGATCCGCAGCCCGAACTCGTCGCGGAAATCCGTGGAACGCCTGTCAGAACTGCGTCGGCCGATGTCGCATCCAAGACGCCGGGCCAGGAGGCTCAGCGTCGTGCTGTAGAAGCCGCCAAGGCAGAGGGTGGCGCCACGCGTGCGTCGCTTGGTGCCGAACCGAAGGACGACGTGCTCCCCGCGAAGGGGGCCGCTGCCGTTGCAGCGGTCGCAGCCGAGGCCAAGGTGCCGGCGCAGACTGCATCGATGAGCCCGCCGCTAAAGGTTCTCAATGCTGCGCCTGCCGATCAGGCTCCGGTCGAAGCGCACGCGCCTGAAAAGGACAAGGACGCCGGCTCCCCGAAGACGGCTAACAAGACCATCGAAGTGGCTGCGTTGCCCGGCGGCGGTGCTGTTGGAGAGAGCACGAAGGCCAGCAAGCCTGGGAAGGTCGAGAAGAAGGAGGCTGCACCGGCCGGCAAGTGCCGTGTCTGGACTGCAAGCTATGGCGGCAGCAAGGCGATCGTCATCAAGGCGTCGCAGGACAAGACCGTCAACTACACCGTGCTCGACGTCAACGAAGGCTCGGAGAAGCGCGAAGCTGACGCGTACATCAATGCCTATGCGAAAGGCGGGCAGTCGGTTGGTGAGTTCTCGAGCCAATCGCAGGCCCTGGAGAAGGCCTTCGAACTCTGTCCCGAGGGCTGATCAGGACACTTGTCCGCTGCTTCCCGTCGCGTAGCTATTGGACCAGCCCATGATCGCATTCTTTTCCAGGCTTTCCTTTGCGAGCCGTTCATGGCGCGCCGCTGTGGCGGCTTGCGTCGCGGTTGCGTTCGGGCAAGGAACCGCGCTCGCTGCTCCGACGCTTCCCGAGATCCGTCTGTCGCCGAAGAACGCCGTTCCCTCGTGCGTGACGCCGGACCGCCTTATGGCGTTTCTCAAGACGCGCAACGGCAATCTCGATCCGCGTTTCCGCACCATCGCGACCTTCTACAAGCAGCACGGCGAGGCGTGGGGCGTGCGCTGGGACTATGCCTTCTTTCAGATGGCGATCGAGACGAACTTCCTGACCTACCGCGCGCCGAACGGGCGCATGGGCGATGTCGATCCGAAGCAGAACAACTTTGCGGGCATCGGGACGACCGGTGGCGGCGTGCCCGGCGACCGTTTCCCGGATGTCAGTACGGGCGTGCTGGGCCAGATCCAGCATCTCGTCGTCTATTCCGGAGAGCAAATCGCCAATCCGGTCGCACAGCGGACGCAACTCAAACAAGAGCATATCCTCGCCAAATCGCGGGAGCTCAATCGGGCCGTACGCTTCTCCGACCTTGCCCGGCGCTGGGCCGCTGATCCAAAGTATGGTGGCTCGATCGAATGGGTGGCCGAGCAGTATCGCTCGCAATACTGCAAGGGACGCAATGCGCCTCCGCAAGAGACCGAAGTTCTTCCGTGGCAGCAGGAGCGCGCACCCATCAAGACCGGGAGCGCGCGCGCGGCGGCTGAGAAGGAAACTGTTGTTGCCGACGCGGACTCGCCGGTGCGCACAGTTTGGACCCGCAGCCCGCGGGGAACACCCGTTGATGCAGGGCGCGCGGTCGATAAGCAACCTGCTCCTTCAAGAACAGGGGCGAAGACCGCCAAGGCGGTAGCTGCCGCTCCGGTGACCAACAAGAAAGCAGGTGCGATTGCTGTGCCTGCTGCTCCGAAGTCCGAACCGCTGCCGAAGGCTCAGGCGGTCGTTACACCGACGGAGGCCGCAGCCGGGCCAGTGGTGGAAGAGCCGGAAGCCCATTTTGCTCTGTTCACACCGCCAGCCGGTCTCGCCAACGCGACGATTGTGCCGGCGAGCAATACTGCGCCTCAGATTCAGAACGCCACGTCTGCGGAGAATGGAGGCGCTGCTGTTGCGCCCTTAGCCGTTGTTGAGACCCGTTCGGTCAAAACACAATCCGTGACTGTGCCGCCGATTGCCCGGTCCGAGCCGGAGGCAAATGCTGTTGGGCCGCCCGTCGCGCCGCAAGAGCCTGATGCTGTGGCGATGGTTCCTGCCGGAACACCGGTCCCTGCCGCCGCACCAGCTCCGCAGAAGCCCGCGTTCGATCCGCCATCGGGTCTCGGCGTCAAGCCGGGCCGGTGCGTAGTTGAAACGGCGACATTCGGCGGCGATACGACGGTGCTCGTGAAGACTGCGGAAGGCGCGGACGTGCATTACGTCGCGCTTTCGGTTCTGGATGGCTTCGAAGATAATATGACGAAGAGCTATCTCGCGTCACGTCCGGCGGGTGGCGAAGCGCTCGGAACTTTCCCGACGCGAGATGCGGCCTTGACGAAGGCCCGCACGCTTTGCCGGAGTGAGCGGGCCGATCCGTAGCCTCTACTGATTTGGTGCGAGGTACTTGAGCGCGGCGGAGGAGAGCGCGCCGCCGACGACGCACGGGATTCCCGCTGCCACAACACCGCCTGCCGCGGCGCCCACGCAGCCGAGCGCCAGCGCCGTCTGTCCAACCTGTCCCCACCAATTGTAGTTTCGGGAATTCAGGGAGCCCTTGGTCTTCAGCTCGTCGATAGCGGCGAGGGCGTCCTTTTTGATCTTGCCGGTCTCGAACGTTTCCGCGGCTTCGATCACCTCGCGCAGTGGCTTTCGCACTTCGGCGGGCTGCGTGTTCATTTCCTCAGACAGGATGTCGAGCAGCTCCTTCTCGCGCGAGGCGTTAGTAGCGAGCGTCCACTTGGCCATCGAACCGATGGTCAGCTTCTCGAGGTCGTTTCTGTCTTCGGAGAGGGCCAGCGCGCCGACGATGCGGCGGGCGGGTTCGCGATCTCCCGTGGCGAAGTAGTAGCCCCACAGGGTATCGAGCACGTATCCGCCTCCACCATCCGTGATGGGGAGATCTTTCAGCGCCTTGCCGTCGCCGTAGAGATATTTGCGCAGCAGCACCATGCGCGCAGGCATGCGCTCCACGAACTTCTGCAGCAGGCCTTTCCAGTCGTCTAAGCCCGAATAGGCGATTGCACGAATGAGAACGACCTGATCTTCCGGCGGCATGGGGAACATTCGCGCGACGAGCCGCTCGGCGCGATCCGGGTTGGCCCCGAGGACACCCGCCGTAAAGCCGATGTAGACGCCGGCGTTCTCAAGATCGCGGAACAGTCCGAGATCGCCCATGGCGTGCACGACTTCCGGCAGACGGTCGGGTTCAGGTGCCTTGCGGTAGTCATTGATCCATTTGAGGACCTGCTCTTGCTTCTTGAACTCCATCGGCGGCGGCTCGCGCTTGGCCTTGTCCTTGGCCAGTGCGGGAAGTACTGCCAGGGCAGCCGCCAGTAGAAACGCTGTCAGGGCTCGCATAGCCTTTTCCTCCGGACGCGCCGGGCAAAGAGAAGCGTGGATTTCGCGAAGGTTTCCTCAGCGCCAAGGGCCGCAAAGTCCTAGGCGGATTTGTGGCGATGCGGCCAATTGGATCGATGCGCCGCAGGAATTCCATCGTTCCGGCGTCCGGCCGGGCTTGACTGGGGTGTTCGCGCGGCCAATGTTCCGGCCATGCCCAATACTGACGACAAGGCCGAGGCTCCGGCGCCTGACCGGCATGCTGAAGCCGGTGAACGCGCCGGCGGTCCGCCTGCGACCGGCCCAGAGGTGATCGCCTCCTATCTCAAGACGCTCTCCACAGGCCCCGGCGTGTATCGCATGCTCGATACCGGGGGCGAGGTCATCTATGTGGGCAAGGCCCGCAATCTCAAGGCGCGCGTGCAGAACTACACGCGCCTCGCAGGGCTGCCGAACCGAACGTTGCGGATGATCCAGTCGACGGCGTCGATGGAGTTCGTGACGGTGCGGACCGAGGCGGAAGCTCTGCTGCTCGAAGCCAACCTCATCAAGCGGTTTCGGCCTCGCTTCAACGTCACGCTGCGCGACGACAAGTCGTTTCCCTACATTCTGATTCGGCGGGACCAGGGGGCGCCGCAGATTCTGAAACATCGCGGCGCGCGCACCATCAAGGGCGAGTATTTCGGACCGTTCGCGTCGGCCGGCGCCGTCAATCGCACGATCAACATGCTGGAGCGCGCCTTCCTGCTGCGCTCGTGCTCGGACAGCGTGTTCGAAAGCCGTACGCGCCCCTGCCTGCTGCACCAAATCAAGCGCTGCTCGGCGCCTTGCACCGGAGAAATCAGTCTCGAAGACTACGGCGCGCTAGTCGAGGAAGCGCTGCGGTTTCTCAAGGGAGAGAGCCAGTCGGTGCGCGAAATGTACCAGCGGCTCATGGAAGAGGCAGCGGAGAAGCTCGAATTCGAGCGGGCGGCGAAGTTGCGCAATCGCCTGTGGGCGCTCGCCCACGTGACGGCCGAGCAGGCGATCAATCCCGAGGGCGTGGAAGAAGCGGACGTGTTCGCGGCGTTCCAGGAGGGCGGGCAGACCTGTATCCAGGTGTTCTTCTTCCGCGTCGGACAGAACTGGGGTAACCGCGCCTACTATCCAAAGGCCGATCGGGCGATGCCCGTCGAGGAAGTTCTCGATAGCTTCATTGCGCAGTTCTACGACGACAAGCCCGTGCCGCGTCTGATCCTGCTCTCGTATGACATCGCCAATCACGCGCTGCTCGAGGAAGCGCTCTGCATCAAGGCAGACCGGAAAGTCGAGATCCGCGTGCCGCAACGCGGGATCAAGTCTGGATTGGTCGAACACGCGCTGACCAACGCGCGCGAAGCGCTTGGCCGCAAGCTCGCAGAGACATCCTCGCAGCGGATTCTGCTAGCGGCGCTGGGCGAGCGGTTCGGTTTGCCGCGTGCGCCGCGGCGCGTGGATGTGTTCGACAACAGCCACATCATGGGCACGAACGCCGTCGGCGCGATGATCGTCGCGGGGCCTGAAGGTTTTGCGAAGAGCGCCTACCGCAAGTTCAACATTCGCTCGGAGGGGCTCACCCCAGGCGATGACTACGCGATGATGCGGGAAGTGCTCGAACGCCGCTTCCGGAGGCTTGCGGAGAACGAGGCTGAGGCCCCCGCAGATACAGCGGCGGATGCGCTCTGGGAGCACGTCAGTGAGACTGATGCTGCGCCGCTTGAGGGGGACAGCGCGCCGGAAGCTTTGGGTGATGACGGCACGCTGTCGGACGCGTTGCCGGATCGGCCGGATCTGGTTCTCGTCGATGGCGGGGCGGGGCAGCTCTCGGTTGCGCGCGAGGTTTTGGCGAAACTCGAGCTCGGACAGATTCCGGTCGTCGGTGTTGCGAAGGGGCCGGATCGCGACGCGGGGCGCGAGCATTTTCATATTCCCGGCCAGCCCCCTTTCATGCTCGAGCCACGCGATCCGGTGCTTTATTTTGTGCAGCGGCTCCGGGACGAGGCGCATCGCTTTGCCATCGGCACGCACCGGGCCAAGCGTGCAAAGGCGCTTGGCGTCAATCCGCTGGACGAGATCCCCGGCATCGGGCCCACGCGCAAGCGCGCGTTGCTGAAGCACTTCGGTTCGGCGAAGGCGGTGTCTCGAGCCGGCGTCGAGGACCTGGTCGCGGTCGAAGGGATCTCGGCCGAAATGGCTCGAAAGATTTATGATTTCTTTCACGAGCGGCGCGTCTGAAACAGCAGCGTGCTGAGCTTAACTGTTGCCCCGAGCAAATTCGCGGTTCTTTCTGATATTTGTTGAACATTTGCCGCAGGCTGATTGCTGGAAAGAAATTTTTCCCGGCTAATTTTCAAATTCTTTCTCAACTATCGACTGCCATAGTCAGAGCCGGCTGGTGCGACGAATTGACTGCGCCGACTGCCGGAGGCGAGTTTAGCTGGCTGCTGTGCGTGCCTGCCCAATCAAAGTCTTAAGGAAATTTGTCATGCGTTTGAGTGAGGATGTGGCCTCGGGCGTCGGCCAGTTGGAGCGTGCGCCATCATCGGAAAAAACACGGCGCCGGACCGAAACGAAGTCGCCCTCAGTTTCGCCTCCCAAAAAGAAAGCAAAAACACCGGCGCGGGCAAAGGCGAAGAGCAAAGAGAAGGCGGCGGGTTCTCTTCCTATTCTCTATATGCTTTCGCCTCAGAAATTCATGAGCCCGTTCGACTGTAATATGGCGGTCGATTCCGGTTACAAGGTCGTGCTGCCTTACGACAACGTTGCGGCCGGTGATGTGGCTGCTCTGGTGCAGGATGCCATCTTCTCGCGGCCGCCGAAGGCCTCGACGGGGATTTTCATCGGCGGGAAGGACATCACGCTCGCGCTCGACATGATGAATGTCGCGCGCCGCGCCATGGTGCCCCCGTTCGAGGTTTCCGTTTTCGCCGATCCAGGCGGGTCATTCACGACTGCGGCCGCGATGGTGGCCTGCGTCGAGCGCGCGCTCAATCGCAACTTTTCGCGAAGCCTGAAAGGCCTTCGTGTGTCGGTTTTCGGCGCAATGGGCGTTGTTGGATTTTCTTCGGCCGTGATAGCCGCCAATGAAGGCGCGCATGTGCGGATCGTCGCGCATGATGCGATGGAACCGCTTCAGGCTTCGGCTGAGTACGCCGCAGATCATTTCAATGTCTCGCTCGAACCGGTTGGCGGTCAGACGGACGCGCTCAAGAGCAAGCTGCTGCGCACTTCGGATGTGATCTTCACGGCCGGCCCCGCAGGCGTGAACATCATCTCGCGCAAGCAGTTGGCCCAGGCGCCGAACTTGATGGTTGCCGCGGATGTTAATGCGGTCCAGCCCTACGGCATCGAGGGGATGGATCTCTTTATGGATGGGGCGCCGCTCCCAGGATGCAGCACGCTGGGCGTTGGCGCGCTCGCTATCGGCGACGTGAAGTACAAGACACAGGCCGGGCTCTTCCGCCGGATGCTCTCGGCGAAGCAACCCCTCGACCTCGACTTCCGGGATGCGTTCGTGCTGGCGCGAGAGATCGTATCCGGGACGGGTCGGACCAAACGCGGCGCGAAGCCGGCGGTTTAACTGACAGCATTTCTCAAAATAATTGAGCGGAGCACGAGTTCATCACTCATGCTCCGCTCTATTGGCGCCTGATTCCAAATACGCGGGTACACTCGAGGCGCTGACGACCAGCAGTCGACGACGCGATACATAAGTCGGCTGCTTGACGTATCCGTTACAAGAACGCTCGGGGCGCTCTTTTCTTCCCATTGCCCCAATACTTGCCTGTGGACAAGTCTAATAGTGCTTTTGGCGCATTAGGTTCTTGCAATTTGCTCAACTGCCGTCGTGCCGCTTGCCTTACCCCATTGACTGACGTGCGGGCCAATGGTGTTAGCTAGACCGATGGATCCGCCTATTCCCAGCCGCCCCCACGCGACGAACTTACCGAATGTGCTGACGTACGCGCGTATTGCCGCCGTACCCGCGCTGGTGGCGTGCCTGATGCTGATCGAGGGGGAAGCCGGGCGCTGGGCGGCGTTCTGGCTCTTCGTCGGAGCGGCCATCACGGACTGGCTCGATGGCTACCTTGCCCGGCGCCTCGAGCAGCAGTCCACGCTGGGCCGGATGCTCGATCCCATTGCCGACAAGCTCATTGTCGGCGCGGTGCTCATCATGCTGGTGCATGACCGGACGATCGACGGCTGGTCCGTGTGCGCGGCCATCGTCATCCTGTGCCGCGAAATCCTGGTTTCCGGGCTGCGCGAATTTCTGGCCGAGCTCAACGTCAAGGTCCATGTGACGGCGTTGGCCAAGTGGAAGACCGCGGCCCAAATGGTCTCGCTGGCGTTCCTTCTTGCGGGTCCGGCCGGAGACCGTATCGTCCCTGGCACGACGACGGCCGGGATCGCGCTGCTTTGGCTCGCAGCAGTCCTTACGCTTTGGACCGGCTATGACTATCTCAAGGCTGGCATCCGCCACGCCATAGAAGGATAAGAGCCGTGTCGAGCGGGACGATTTTGGAAACTGCGAAGGATGCTTCTGTGGAACAGCGCCTAACCGTGCGCTATTTCGCGTGGGTTCGCGAGAAGGTCGGGCGGGCCGAGGAATGCCTGGAAATTCCTGCCGGGATCGCGACCGTGGGCGAGCTTGTAGCTTGGCTCAAGGCTCGCGGACCAGAGTACGGGGCGGCATTCCAGCGCGCTGACGTCGTGCGGGCGGCGGTCGATCAGGTTCATGTAAAGCCGGGCCATTCTATCAAGGGCGCGCGCGAAGTGGCCTTCTTCCCCCCTGTCACGGGCGGCTGAGCAGGCATGGCTGTCAGAGTCCAGCGCGAGGTATTCGACGCGGCGGCAGAAGTCCGGGCGTTGACGGGTGGCCGTTCCGACGTTGGGGGTGTCGTCACCTTCACCGGTTTCGTCAGGGGTGTCGCGGACGGCAAGGTCCTCCAATCGCTGACGCTCGAGCACTATCCGGGCATGACCGAAGCCGAGCTCGGACGCATCGAGGACGAGGCGCAGCAGAGGTTCGAGCTCGAGGGCTCGACCATCATTCATCGGGTGGGCGAGCTGCGGCCCGGCGATCCGATTGTGTTGGTCGTGACGGCGTCTGCGCACCGGCAGGCGGCCTTCGAGGCGGCCGAGTTCCTCATGGACTACCTCAAGTCTCGGGCACCGTTCTGGAAGAAGGAATCCTTTTCCGACGGAACGGAGCACTGGGTCGACGCGCGCGAGTGTGATGGGGCGGCTTTGGCCCGCTGGGCCGCAGCATCGGCAACACAAAAGTAACCGTAAGCCGGTTATTAGGTAAGATCTCTATCTATCTGAATTTTCTATTTTATTCCCTATTTGTCGTTCGATCTCGAGTCGGCGATTAGGACTTCGTTAACCTTTATCGTTCCATAACATTGCCCGATGTCGTCCTGCAAAACGCCATCATCTCTGGTTATTTAATGACTGTCCCGCCAATGGACCGAGTTGCGTAGACGGGGGTCACACAACGATGACGAATGGACACTTGCGGCGCATTGCGCTGCAGCTCTGCTGCGCGCTCTTGGCGCTCTCTTTCCCGCTCGCGGTCTCCGCGGCGGATGGAGACGCGACGCCTGCGCCGTCGGCGGAAAAATCAAAGGGCCCGGTGAAGGTCACCGGCTCGATTGGCGCAGCTGCGAAAGCCAAACCCGCAGTCGGCCCTACCCCCGAAGCCACGCTCGGCGGTGACATCACGCGCACGCGGTTCCTGATCGGCCTTCCCAAGCAGGTAGAATTCCAGGTCTTCTCGCTCTCCAATCCCAATCGGGTGATCGTCGACGTTGCCGAGACGGCGCTCCGGCTTCCCCCGCAGCCGGAAGAGAACATCGCCGTCGGCCTTGTGCGATCGTTTTACTCCGGACGCTCCGCCCCGGGTAAGTCTCGGGTGGTCATCGAGGTCATTCGTCCCGTCGTAGTCGAAGGTGCCGAGATCGTACCGTCGGAAGACGGGAAGGGGCATCGCCTCTCTCTGGACATCGTGCCGGTCGCTTCTGCGAAGCAGGCCGAGAAGAAGCCGATCCAAAAAGTATCTCTGTCGTCGCTCGGCGCCATCGACGTTCAGCCCCCGCTGCCGATGCGGGCGCTGCGCCCCGATGAAGCGGCTGCGCGAGCGTTCAAGCCGATTATCGTCATCGATCCGGGGCACGGCGGCCACGACTCTGGCGCCATGAAGAACGGTACGGTCGAGAAGGATGTCGTGCTCGCGTTCAGTCTCAAGCTCAAAGAGAAACTTGAGAAGACCGGCCGCTACAAAGTGCTGATGACGCGTGACACGGATGTTTTCGTAGAGCTCGACAAGCGCGTCGACTATGCCGAGCAGCACAAAGCAAACTTGTTCATCGCCGTTCACGCCGATTACGCGGGCGGCAACTCGAAGGCTCGCGGCGCGACCATCTATTCGTTGCGCGAGTCCGTCGCCAATGCGCTGCAACGCTCTGCCAAGGGTGATGTGAAGGGCGCCGTCCTGACCAAGGACGAGGTCGATACGATGAAGAAGGCGAGCATCGACGACGATCTCTCTGCGGTGAAGGGCATCCTTGCCGATCTTGCGGGGCGTGAGGTGGATGCCACGCAGGAGCGGACGAGCGTCTTCACTCGTTCGGTCATCGAGTACATGGGAGCGAGCACGGAACTCCGCGCCAAGCCGGATCAGCAGGCCGCCTTCCGCGTTCTCAAGACCGCGCAATTCCCCTCGGTGCTCATCGAGCTTGCCTACGTGACCAACAAGGAAGACGCCGAGCTTTTGCGCTCCGATACGTGGCGCGACAAGGTTTCTGAATCGATTCTCACGGCGGTCGAGAACTACTTCGGGAACCAGATCGCACGTCTTCCGATGTAGTTCGCGCGCCGACGCTTTCTAAGGATCCGAAAACAGGAAGGCCGGTCCCTTGCGGGACCGGCCTTCGAAATTTGTGGCCGGCTTCAGGTCGCACCCCCTGCCGGCGAGGCCCAGTTAAGCTCTACTTGGAGGATGCGGAGGTTTAAGTCGCCATAGGAGTACAAGTTTCCATTCGATATCGTGCCGAAGCTCATTGAAATGAGCGGCGCTCCTTGGTCGGGACGCGTCGGTGGACCAATGACGAAGGTGCTTCAGCATAGTGCACTCCATCTTCGAGTTGGTGCCGTGACCAGGCTCCGAGCGAATGGGCCGACGACAGCCGCGACACACCTCTCCCTCTGCCAGGGTTGGCGGAGCGAGACGACGACGGCGTTGACGGGGTTGGAGCGGACACGGCGGTCCTAGACGGACTTCTTCGGTGCATTGCGCACCCAGGGAACGTTCCCTCTGGCAGCTCCGTCCGGGACTGCCACACGTTCCGCTGGGCTCGACGACCAGCCAATCGGTCATAATGGCTCAGAGATCTCAAGGACGCCGGTCCCAAGGCTCTGACGCATGCACCCAAAATGCGAACGCGCGAGCGGCCAATGCTCAGGCGTCCGGCGAGGCAAATCTTCCCCCACGCCCTGCAAGTTAAGCGATTCGGATGAAACGAAGCTTGTCGCGGTTAAATTAGATTCAATAAATTGCATGCCGTGGCGGCGGTGACTCAGTTCCGATGCGGCTCGCCAGGCGGCGGTTCAGCTTCGGCTTCGTTGCCACTGCAAGAGCTGAAGAGGGAGGTTATGCAAGTCCAGGTCTGGGAAGCCGCGTTGCCGATCGCATTGCCAGCATGTCCGATCTGCTCGCCAGCCTTCTTGGCCGTTCCGCCGATCGTCTCGCCAGCCTTCTGCAGTCCCTCTTGCGAGGACTTGACGGTCTGGCCTGCCAGTTCCTCCATTGTGCGTGGGACTTTGGTGGGCTGCTCTGCTGTAGGTTTCGCTGTTTCTTGGGGATGCGGGGCGGCGCCGTGTGCCGGTTCGGTCGTGGCGGCGGCGTCAACCGGGGGTGAATCGGCGGGCGGAGAGGCCAGCGCCGGATGCGTCTTGGCTTCGATAATGGCTGTCAGGCCGGGACAGGGAAAGGGTGCGCCCTTAGAGACGGCACAACTCGCGTGGCGGCCCTGCTTGGCCATTTGAGAAATGCAATAGAGGGAAACCGTGGGGTCTTTGCCGGGGCCGTCTTCCGTGCCTGCGACGATGCAGCGGTACATTGCGGGCGGGCCTTCGCACGTCACGCAATACTCGAGCGCGGCGGCTCCATGCGTGAAACCTAGCCCGAAGCAGATGCCTGCGAGGATGCTTCCTCGTGCCCTCATATACTCGAACTCCCCCCGAACTGCCGACGCTCAAAAGCGCCTGTTTTCGCAGTTTTTCGGCTCAGACAGCCATAGCATAAGGCTGGCCACAAACCAATGAAGGTAACTTTTACAAATCGCGGGACTATGCGGCATTCGCGTGGCAGCGCGTAGTACGCTTGCCAACGGGCAACCCCGCATCTATACGAGGTGCTTCGCGCGTTCCGGAGACGTGGCCGAGAGGCTGAAGGCGGCGGTTTGCTAAATCGTTATACCCCCTAAAGGGTATCAGGGGTTCGAATCCCCTCGTCTCCGCCATAACGCTACAGCCTAATCCATTGAAAATGCATTACAAAGCCCGACCCTCAGCGGAGCTTAGAGGGGCAAAGGGGGCTTTGTAATCCAACCTGGAGGGCAACCTTCCCATGTGAAATATGGGTTGCCGTCCACAATGGAGGTCGGCCCATGAGTTCACGTTCGAGAGCTCCTGTTCCCCACAAGCGATACGGCTTCTGGTACCTGGTTCGGAAGGTGCCTACTGCGTTCTCCCAACTTGATAGCAGGGGGATCGTAAGGGTCAGCACCGGCATTAGGATTACTGATGATCCGAGGGGTGTTGCTGCGAAGCATGCGGTGGTCAAACTTGATGTTGAGCTGCACAGGTATTGGCGTGACTTGTCATCTGGCGTCGACCCGCATTTGATAAAGCGCGGTGTAGCCGCTGTGGAATTGGCGGGGCGGTTTGGATTCTCCTATCTCGAGCTTTCTGCGCTGAATTCCTCGCCGATCGACGAACTGTCGAAGCGCCTGAGCGCTCTTGAATCTCTGGCCGGTACAAAGGAGCTACCTAACGCAGGATCGGCGCTGTTTGGTCTTGTGCCGTCACCACGCAGCTCATGTCGATTGTCGGAGTTGGTGGACGATTACGAAAAGGTCCAAGCCGTTGCTCTGAAGGGCAAGTCGGCTGATCAATGGCGGCGATGGCGCAATCAGCGCGATCAGATGCTTGAGAGATTTTTGAAGCTTATCGGCGGTGACAAGCTCGTTGAAGCGCTGACGGTTGATGATGTGCGGGGCTACCGTGATGCCTTGAAGGGAGATGTGCTTAAGGATCGGATGGACGTGAACACGGCTAACAAGAACATCGGCACGGTTGCAGCGATGTTCCGCGCAGTGGTGGAGGAAGAAAAACTAAAAGTCACGGACCCGTTCGTGGGTATGCGCCTCAAGGGCGGGGAGAAGAAGCAACGCACGCCGTTCGTTATCGAGTTTGTGCAGAACGTTCTCCTAAAGGATGGCGTTATGGATGGACTTAATCCGGAAGCGCGCGCGATCTTTTACGTTGTGGCGGAAACGGGTATGCGGCCGTCCGAGGTTGTTGGGCTGCAGCCAGAGGACATCATCCTTGATCAAGAGATCCCGCGGGTGGTGCTTCGCGACAACAAACGGAAGCTGAAGACGAAGCACTCGGCGAGGACCATTCCACTTGCTGGCATGGCATTAGAGGTGATGCGGCGCTACCCGAATGGATTCCCAACCTATCGGGGCAAGCCAACCAACTTGTCGAATACAGTCACTAAGTATCTGCGCGAGAACAAGCTGCTGCCGTTTGAAGGACAGTCGTTTTATTCGCTCCGTCACGCATTCAAAGATAGGTTGCGGGAATGCAAGACCACTGAGGAGCTGACCGACGTGCTAATGGGGCACTCGCCCAAAGGTGATCAGTACGGATTTGGTCCGGGCCTTAATGAGGCGCATAACGTTATGAAGGCAATCGCGTTTAAGGCCCCTTCTGCTTCTTTTGCAGAAGGGCTCGGGCGCGCGCCACAGGATCATCTTTCCGCGCTTGCTCAACAGCAGCCTCGATCCGGAGGAAGATGGGCAGGAAAGCTGCGTCTTGTGCCAACAATTCAGCGGCAATCAGAAGATTGCGTTCAAGACGTTCAAGAGGAATGAGATGCGATTCATGGATCTGCATACGGTGTAGAAAGCAGTGACAAGAAGCTCTGACAAGGTGTTGGAAAATCAGCGCCTTACCTAGGCGATGGTAAGCGTAGCTAAGGGTATGGTGGGGGGCATCACAAATTATTTCAGGTCTGCCAAGGGACGTGCAGGGTTGCAACAGGTGCGGAATTGAAAAGACGAAGTTTGATATTTGTTGCGTGATGCCGATGCACGGACGGTTCTGAAATGGCGATGCTCATGTGCATGCTGTGCGCACGGTACAGCGGAGGCGCCAAGGCCCAGACGGTGAACAAGGGACCGGCCTCGCGTATGCGCCCGGTCCCGGTCACGGCCGATCGTTGTCCCGGTTCCGAGTAAGTCCCCTTCCCCATTCAGGCGGCCGCAGCACGTTCTTGGGTGATTCTAAGAACAGCGGCGCGATCTGTTTTGGCCTGTAGCCGAACATCCAGCAATTTTAGCGGCGGCGAGAGTATCGCCGGCGTGGCTTGTACGCGCGTGGCGGTGAGGGCTCGGCACCAACAAATTGCGCCACATATTCCGCATCCATGGCGAAGGAGTGTGGTGCGGTGCTCCTGAGCGCCGCCTGCAACGCGTTGTGGAGGGCTTTTGCGACCTCCTGCTCGAGCGTACCCACTGCATGTTCCGAAAACGTCTCCACAGGCCCTGCAAGCGGCCAGTATCGTTCAAAGCCCCGTTGACGCGGGTCACGCCAGCTGAACGTCTCAATAAGCTTGAGGGCGAGCTTGGAAATGTCGTCAGGGGTCACACGCATGGAGCATTATGAAAACGTGTACGACGGAGCCTGACCCTCTTCCCTTCAAAGAAGATAAATCTCGCCGCAGGCGGTTTAAGCGGTTTTGATAGTTATAAGGAAAAGGTTTTAATAGGTTTCAAGTCCGGGAACACGAACAGCCGCAGCAGCTTACCTATGCTTTGCGGCAGTGATGCACGGCCTGGACGGATCGATGCACGGTCTGGACGGAATGATGCACGGCTTGGACGGAATGATGCACGGCGGAACGGGAGCGATGCACGGTTGCGGCCAAAAGCGTGCGGCGTGATTTTTGTCCGGCTGAGAGGGCGTGATGCACGGAGTTTTTGTCCAACGCGGGCGGAATGATGCACGGTGCTTTGGTCCAAGCCCTCTTCCCTGACGGGAGTTGGTTCTTTGTGCATCAAGGGGTCAGCATTTTGTCCAGGGAAGCGGGAGTGATGCACGGGGGATTTGTCCAAGCAGGCGGAGTGATGCACGGCAAATTCGGACGGAATGATGCACGCTGCTTTTGTCCAAGGCCCCTCCTCTGACAGGGCTTGCCTTGTTGCGCCCTAGGTGGGCAGCATTTTTGTCCAAGATGGCGGGAACGATGCACGGCGTTTTTGTCCAATGCGCTGATGCGCAAGATTTCAATGCGTTGACGGGGCTCCTGCACGAGAAGTGATGCACGCAATTTTGGGCCGGAATGATGCACGGGAAATTTGTCCACGAGCACTGTGCGTGATGTAGGTAACTGAAATAGCGTGACTAAACCGTCATCATATTTTTGGACGGAATGATGCACGGGAATTTTGTCCACGACGGCGCATCGCTATTTTTGTCCAAACGAACGGAAGTGATGCACGGGTAATTTGTCCATCAGGCGGCTTGCTGCTCTCCTCCCGTGATTTGCATGGTGCGCTTGGTCATGCGCAGTTTTTCTCCCCCTTTGGCGGGCAGGATCTCGAGGTTGAACTCCGGCAGCGGGCAGATCTTGGAATCCTCCACGATCTCTTGCAGCGCCTTCCTGAACTTGGCGAACGGGAGGGCGGAACCTGACCGAAGATGCACGGTCTCCAAGCCGTAGTCCGACATGCCGCTGGTGCCGGCGGACTTGCGCGCAAGCCGGTAGATGAACCGCGCAAGGGGCTTGGCGATGAGAAAGTAATCAGCGTCCAACGTCAGCACGCTGGGTTTGTCGGTTGGGTTGACCACGCCCTTATACACCCAATCTGGGATGTCGATTTCGACCATATCTATCTTGTTGCCCTTGGTGCGTGAGATGACCTTGTAGCGTCCGATGAGTGGGAACGATTCCGAAGCGCGGCGCTTGGCCGCGTGATTCAGATTGGTGATCTTGATGCGGGTGGCCTGCAACCGGTCCAAAGCGCCTTCGATACGTTCATACTGGCGGCCCCCCTGCCCGCGTCTGGCGAAGGAGAGGATCTCGCCCATGGAAGGTCGGTAGCAGCGCGGAGGAAGGGAAGGACGCAATCCCTTCTTCTCGGCGATGCGGTACTCTTTCATGGTGCCTGTGAGGCTTGTCACCATGTGCAGGAAGATGTCGTAGTCGAATGCGGTGGCGAGACCTGTTTCCGCTCCGCCTTCAATGGTGATGATGGCGTCGGGCAATTCGTAGCGGATGACGCCGCCCCGGCTGTTTTTCGATAGTGAGAACGGTGCCACGTCCATCAGGTTGACGTCGTCTTTCAGCGGCGCGTCATAGGTAGGGGGCGAGAAGAACGAAAGCTGGCTGTCGTCGTGGGGCGGCTCCCGCAAGGTGACAATGGTTTCCTTCTTGCTTGGGGCCTCATGTTTGATGAGTTGCTTCACTTCTCCCAGGTGGACGGCTTCGGACATGCGTTGGAGCGTGTCGCGCAGCAGCACGTCGGTCGTGGATTCCAGTGCGAGGTCTGAGGCGCGGCGGCGCATATAGAAGCGGCGGAGGCGCATCAAGGCTTCCTTGCTCAAGGGCTGAGGATCTTCTTCCCCATCAAGAAGTGAGATGCGGACAGCGACTTCCTGCAGATAGAGGTTTTTCTCCTCGAGGCTGAGGTCGGAGAACTCTGCCTGGGTTTTCAGGTTCAATTTAAAGGACGCCACGATCGCTAGCCTTCATTGGTTGCGGTGTGTGGACGCGGAGGTCACGCAGCATGGCGTGTCTCCTTCTTGGCGCGGCGGCCGTCCTTCTTCATGTCTTCCGGTTTGATGGTGAAGCGGTCGTTTTGTAGGGCCTGAAGGATGACGTACTTGGCACTTGCGTTCTGGTCGAACCCGCGCTGGGCGATTTCCTTGAAGAGGTATGAGGGTAGGTCGATGGTGAGGCGCTGCATTGCGGCAGCCCCCTCCTCATCTTCCATGGAGAGTTTCTTCGGCTTGGCTGGTTTGAGCGGCTTAGCCAGCGACACCGGTGTGGTTTTGGCGTTTTCTGCGGCTTCGGCTTCTGCGAGGGTCGATGGCGCGGAGGGAATGGGAACCACATCCGCCGATGTCGCGGGTGGGCTCGGGTACGTAAGCGAGGGGATGCCCTTTTCGGCGGCGATCTGATCCACGACGGCGAATGCCTTGGTGAGTTCCAGTTTGCGGAACTGCTGTGATTGCTTGGTGGTCATGCCGCGGCCCTTTCTTCTTGTCGTTGACCCACTATGGACTGGATTTCGCTGACCAGGGCGTCGAGCTCTTCGATGGCCTTGGTGATGGCGGGGCGTGAGGTGTCCGAGAAGTGGGGCGGACGCCCGTTGAGGAAAGCCTCGGTGTAAGCGGCAGGGCGCGTGTAGATGAAGGTTTTGAAGCGGGGTAGGTTGCTGCCGTCGATTTCTTCCAGCGTGAATGCCTGCGCCCTCGAAAGCATGGTGGGAACATCGTTGATGAGGACGCGGTGTTGGAGCGGCTTGCCGATGCGTTTGGCGGTGTCCAAGAGGTCTGCCGCGAGCTTGCTCGCCTGCAAGGTGTCCGGAACGTTCAGTTTGGACGGGGTGATAGTGAGGTCCGCAAGAACGCCAAGGGCCAACATATCCGGGGTGAGCGTTCCGGGTAGGTCGATGAGCACGTAGTCGTGCTTGAGCTCCAGGAACCTGTGCATGTATTGGCGGAGGTTTTCCGGTGGCGATTTCTCGACGGTGAGATTGGGGATGATGTCCCTGGCGCCGGTCGTTGAATACCAATTCCAAAGAGTTTCGGTCTGGTCGTAGTCGACGACGTGGACAAGCTTTCCTTGTTTAGAGAGGGCGCCGGCGATGCCGAGGCAAGTGGTGGACTTGCCAACGCCCCCTTTGGGAGAGGCGAAGGCGATGATGATGGGTGATGTCGTGCTCATGGATTGTATGCTGTTGGGAACTTCTCCACTTGTCTAGTTGAGGAGCTTCTTTGATGGGCAATCCGCAGGTGGGTGTGTGATATTTCTGAGCAGCCAAATGCAGAAATACAGAATCGCGCAAATACGGAAATGAGGAAACACAGAAATGTAGGAATGCGGAAACGCACAAATACGGAAATGAGAAAACATGTAAATGCGGAAATACAGAATAAGAAAGCGAGGTGGGGAGCGGGTTGCGCTGGGGGGTGTGAGAGGGCAAGTCAGTAAATACAGAAATGCGGAAATCATCAAATAATGAAATGCGTGGATACGGAAATGAGCAAATAAGGAAATGCTGAAATAAGGATATACAGAAACCCGGAAATACAGATATTAACAAATGCGGAAATCCGCAAATGAAGAAATAAGGAAATACAGAATCGCGACGGCCGGGGTGCGCTTGAGATCACGCGCTGACGTGAATGTGGGAAGCTATCGTGGATAGAGAAGTGAGTAAGGGTTGACCGACTACGCGACCGGTTCCGGTGGTTCATCTACAGCAGTAGGAGCGGTTGGCGGGAGGGGTAACGGGTAGGTAGGGGGGGGGATGTAGTAGCTAGGAAATTGAGCTTCTAAAGTATCAAGGATGCGTGGGAGAATCCGCCCTTCACAATGAATAGGTGAGGGATGGCGGATAGCCGGGAGGCATTGCGCAGGCGGTTTCAACCGCTGCATCGGGTAAGGACAACCCGGCGCGTAGACTTCAAGGGCTACCGGATGCGCCTGAACCTGCGCATCCCGGAAGCCATGTCCATCAATCTTCAGATCATCAAACTTGTGACCGGGGAAGCCAAGAACGGTTTCTGCGAACGTGTTCTCGTGGAAGCGGTGGCCGACAGCATCAGGGAGCTCAAGCGGCAGCATGGCGAAGAAGCATGGAGCGCGATCGAGACGTGCGCAAAACGGGGAAAATCCCCGGAACCTTCTCGTTGATGTGGTGGTGGTGTTCGGCATCCTGGTGTCACTGGGTCTCATCGCGGTTTCAGTGGCGCTCAATTTCAGGATGGGCTTCCGCAGTGCTGACACCGAACTTGACGGGAAACTCTATGGGGCAGGCGCTGCGTTCGGCGACAGCCTGAAGGCCATCGCGCCGTTCATGATGTCGTGGGGTTTCAGGAACGGTGACGTGCTTGCCGCCATTTCGGCGGTGATGCTGTTCAGCATCTGCACCGTCTACTCGTTCGTATCCGCCTTGGGGTTTGCAGCCGAGCACAGGGCGAACAAGGCGGGATCGGCGCAGGTCGCGCTTGATGGCTACGGGGATCTCAGGGCGGAGAAGAAGCGGCTTGAGCAAAGCCTCACATTTTACGGGCCGCAAAGGAGCCCGACCGAAGTTGAAGATGCGATCGCGGCAAAACTGAAGGAACGCACCTGGACTGGCGGCAGAACGGTGGGTGCGTTGTCGAGCGATTGCACGGTTGACCGAAAATCCACCCGCGCAGCCTGTGAGACGGTGGCGAAGCTCAATGTGGAACTGTCCGCCGCACGGGAGGTGGAACGGCTGAACAATGAACTGCGCACGGTGATGGGAAAGTCATCGGCACAAGGTGCGGAAGCGCCGTCGACTGCAGATGCGCAGGTCGACGCCCTCGCGGGAGTGGTTCACCTGGTGACGGAAGCAGTCACGAAGGATCATATCGGGCTAGGGCTTTCCATCCTGTTGGCGTGTTTCGTTGAGGTGGGGTCTGGAGTGGGGTTGTTCATGGTGACGACTCCTTGGCGCGCGAAGGCTGCGGCAGTGGAGGGGAAGCCTGGAAGCAAGAGAATGCTTGGTCATGTAGACGCGTATATGTTGGCGCGCATCGGGCCCGGCGAAGGCATGCTGTCGATGAAGACGCTGCATGAGGACTACATCCGCTGGTGCCTGCGGACGCATTTGGTTGCGTACGCAGAAGCTGAATTTGCGAAACGGTTTGTTGCGCTCGCTGATGAAGCCGGATTGCAGATCACAACGCGTGGGCAGCGGGAATACTGCCGGCAGGTGCGTTTGGCGGAGGGGTAAAGGGGGATTGGGCGTAGCGAAGAGTGGCCAGGAAATTACTGTTTGAGGGGTGGTGTTGCGAGGGTATGCGTAAGGTGATGGAGGGTCTGATGCTGCAACCTAAAAATTACACGCGCGCATACCTCGACAACGATCTCTATCTGGCTGATGCGCAGGATGGCGTTTTCGTTGATCCGGAGAAGCAAGCGCAGGTGATGACCGCAGAGGAGGCGGCGCGTATAGGCAAGCACGTCTCCAATCTCCGGATCGTGGTGATCAAGGGGTATCCCTACTACGACGATGAGCGCCTGAAGGAGTTTCGCCGGGTCGGGGAACCCTCATTTGTGCTGACCTATGACCAGTTTGACCTCTTGCCGGAAAGGGACCAGCGGTTGACCATCCCGCGTGGAGAGGAATTCAGGAAGGTGATGGAGAAGGAGGCGTCCTATTGGCAGAGGCGCCGTAATCGTGACGGAGACAGGGGATGAAGGATACGCTCACGTATTGCGACATCTATCTCAACAACCAGCGGTACCAATTCGATGCGTCCAGAAAGGTGTTCCTGTCGTCATCAGGGTTGGAACCGCGTGTGGTGACCATGGATGCCGTCAAGAAGGGACATGTGCATGCCGCGCTCTGGCGGGCATACGTGGTGGGCGGGGTTCCCTATTACTATGACGAGGTGAGGGATGAGCTGATGCGCGTGGGCAACTCCGCTTCGCGTCTCGGCGTGAACGATTATGCGGCGCTGATTGAGGGTGGGGCGGTGACGGTGCCACGGGGCGATGTGTTCAAGGCGATCATGGACAGGGAGCTGGCCGTGCCGAAAAGAAATGCCGATATCGAGCGGGACAGGTGAGGAATATGGAAAAGCGCCAACTGCTGTTCCTGGACAACATGCTGTTCACTTAAGGAGCGGAGAAGGGGCTTTTTGCTTCGCAATCATTGGCGAGCGAGGAGGTGACCCTCGAAGAGGCTCGCCGCAAGGGGATGACGCTGTCGCTTTATGAAGTGGTCGTGGTGGGCGGTGTTCCTTATCTCTATGAGGAAAAGAGAGATACCCTGTACAGGCTGGGGAACGTCAACGAGCGGATGACCGGTGCGGAGTTCGAACGGCAGGACCTGCAGGGACGGGCAAGCTACCCCTATGGGGAGGCGTTTCGGGCGGTGGTTCAAAAGGAAAGGGAATGCGTGTTCGGGGCGGAACGGTGCGATCGCGACCGTTAGGGGGGTGAAGGAACATGTTGTCGGCTGAGTTCTTGCTATTGGTGATTTGCGCCGCGTGCGGGTTTGGTGCCGTTTCGCCCATCGTGGTGGTTTGCTTGGGAACGGCTGGGTTGCTTATGTCGTCGCTGCCCAAGTACGTGGCGGTATGGGGTCGGGCCAAGGAAGTGGACAGGCTTGCCGTCGTGAAGGGATCGATGGCGGTGTCGGTTGTGAACGCGCTCGTTGCGGTATCAGCGTCCTATGGTGTGGGGTTGGTTGCGCGGTGGTCAATCGTTAGCCCCTGAAACAAAAAGCCCCCAGATGGGGGCTTTTTTGTTGGGTCAGACTATCGGGCCATGTCCGCGTCTTGGGCGCGGGAGCGGCTACGGCGATTCGTGCGTTCGGGTTCTGCGTCTACTGTGTGCTCTTCACCCTGCAGCTGTTCCTTGGTCATGTGGTGCTGCGTATTGCCACTTGCCCAGGGGCCATAGCGGCTGGGTTCGCGTTCCCAGGCGGAACAGTCCAACACGGGCTGTTCGGCGGTACGGGTCCACTTGCCCCACCAGGAAGGTTTTCCGTCTTCCTTCTGCTTGTCTTGCTCGCTGAGGGCTTCGTAGGCGGGGTTGGGGGAACCGTCTTCGAGTGTCGCGAACACTTTGAACTGGTTCGGGCGAATGGCGATGAAGTGGGTGCCGTTCTCCTTGGTCTGAGAAAGGGCCTCGCGCATCGTGGTCGCGTTGTTCACCGGTCCGATGAAGTAGGTTTTGACTTCGCCGGTGTCCTTGTCGGTTTCTTGTTGGGCAAAGGCGGAGAAGTCGAACATCTTGTCCGGATGCTCGGGAGTGGAGATGCTTCCGGTGATGGCGGGCGCATTGGCATTCTTTGCGCGCCGGAAGTTCAAGTTCATTTTGAAGTTGCCCGTGGGGCGATTGATCGTCGTTTGGTCCATGTTTCTTCCTTTCGTCGTGGTTAGTGACGGAAGGAAGGGTCGGGTTATATGGATACACGGTCAATACAGCGCGCTTAAATACCAAGCACCTATGTATGCGACTGCTGGCGAATGAAGCAGCTACCTGTCTTGCTCCTTTTCTCGACGGGGTGTTGTTCCCGACGCCTTGAGTGCGGCTTCTTCCTTTTCGAACAGACGTTTTCGTAGGACGGGATCGGCCTTGATGAGCTCGAGCAGCTGCCGACGTTCGCGGGTGAGGTCTTGGAACCGCGTATCGATGCGCTTCTGGAGCTTGCGTTCGGTTTCCGGCGCGAAGAAGCGAGCCATCTTGATGCGGTTGGCATACGTGGCGAGCTTGGCGCGCTTCTTGTCGATCGTGTCGAGGCGGGCGAGGGGATCTGACATGGGCTTTGTTGTTAGAGTTGCACACTGCGTAAGCAAGGGGGATTCATTCTTGTAAGGTTCGCCTATAGGGTTCACCTGCCGCCGTTACGAGTGGCAGGGCTTCATAACCCTTTTCCCAAAATGCGAAGGTCGCGCGTCCGTCGCGCGGTTTGGCCATAAAATGCAATGGCTCGCTGTGCCGTGGCCAAGGGAAGGGAGATGCACATTCAGTAATCAGCGAACCAGACAGGCAGACCGGGAGTGGTATTGTATTTCTGTCGCGGATACTTCCCCGCGGCGGGGGCTTCATAAGCCTCTTCCCAAAGGTGGCCGGAGTCGATCCGGCCGGAAGGAAGTTGCCTGTCGGTTGTGGTTCGACCGGGAGGCAATACTTATGTCCAGGGCGTAAGCCTAAAGAGTGCGCGCCGAACCTTTGGGAACGGTTATGAACTCCCGGTCCTATTCTTGGATCACGGGCGGAACGCGGTTTGTGTGCTGCGGCATCGCCCTTTCGGAAGGGATGCGTGGGCGCGGATGAGTGAACAGATGCAATGCTTCTGGACGAGGGACATCGCTCGGGCGTGCGTTGACGGCGTTCAAGCGACTTGAAGCCGCTGGGCGAGATCGTGAAGCGGAAGCAATCTTGAACGGGATTGTAGATGGCATGTCTCCGGCCATGTGGGAGGCGCCGGTTAAGAGATCTGACCGTAGAGTTTGCGGAAGGCTGCTGAAGTATGCGGTGCGGCGCGCCGAAGAGGAGAACCGTCAGGTGCTCGAGGTGCTTGGAAAGACGATGGGCGGCGGTGACATTCATTGATGTCAGCAGTGTGATCAGGTGAGAAGGGAACTGCACCCTAGCGCGCGGAGATGCGTTGTTATTGGATTGCTGCGGTTCATTCGTCAATGTGGAGGGGATTGGCGTCATCATGATTGACTGCGCACTCCGCGATGTTATTGAACGACATTCCCCAATTCAGTGTTGGTGAAGCGGGCGGCAGGTAGGATCACGCTTTCCTAGGAGCAAATCCCGCCCGCCGCCCCCCGTCAATTTGCGCAAACGGTGGTCGCGAACGCGAAGGCTTACCAGGCCTCCGGGTAAGGACGGCGTTTGACAACGACGGGATCTCTAACTGTCAGCTTGTTCGGTTTCGATGGCGCCACACCGCTTCAGTCTACGCACCAGGCGTAATGCGGGGGTGCTTGGTGGGGAACGACAACAGGCCGATGGCGTCTCGGCTGCTCGGGAATTAAAGGTATAGGTAGCGAGTAATAAGGGCTGAGGTTGACCAAGGCGACGGTCTCCAGCTTATGGGTGTGTTGTTGAATATGTTCGCGGGTGTCGAAAACCCCTCTGTCCGCGCGGTACCCGATTTTGGGAAGGATAGCGGATAGAATGCTCCGTAAAAGCATTATTCCGTAGGCTGCGTCGCGCCGTGCCGTGGTGTTGCGGGAGTGCCACTTTTATTGACCGTGATGCGCCCTGCTTTCCTGCAATGAAATGCGGAGGAGGAAGCGCTACGCCTTCGAGAGGGCGGCTGCCGTTTCAATGACAAAGGTGTCGAATGGAAATCCAACGGCTTCTAGGAGCTCATCGTCAACCAGGGAGGCGAGGCGGGCGAGGATGGCGTTCCGGAATTGCTGGGGTTTGATGTCGTCGACGTCCTTGTGATGGGAAGTGATGGAGAACGCGATCGTGAAGGCGTGGTCGTAGCGCATGGCCGGTGCTTTCTTCAGTATGGTTCGGTGATGAAGCTGTTTTCGGTGACCTGCACCGTCAATCCTGTTTTGGCGTGATTGAGCAGGCGGAGGGTGTCAGCGGCGGTGCCGATGGGTTCCCCGAAGTCGTCGCCGCCCACGAGGTTGCGCGAGGTTTCCCACCAGTCATCGTCCTTTTCGGGATGACATCCTTCGGCGTAGACGATGGTGCGCGCGCCGACGGGCTGGGATGCACATGATGTAAACGCCCTGGTCGTGAACCAGCAAGAGCTCACTGTCTGTAGGTATGGCGGTGACAAGCTTCAGCAGCTGTTCTTTTTTGAATCTGAGCATGGGTGTCTCCTTTCAGTGCGATGAAGGTTTGGTGAGGGCAAGGCGGATGGATGGAGGAGCCATGCCCTTTTCCTCGCCGTCGATGAGAACGGTGCCGTCGTCGCGCATCGCGGCTTCGATGACTTCGTATCCGCAGTCCAAGGCGGCTTCGATGTCGCCGTAGCTGTCGGCATCTTCGATGAACTGGGTCAGGCGGTCCCGGATAAGGTCCGCAAGCTCCTGTTCGGCCGCGGTGCGGATGGGATACACGTCCGCGTGGTCTGTTTCATCCTCGGTGACGGTTCCAATGGACCAGCCCTCGCAGAGGGTGTTCACGGCAACGGCCCAGACGGTGACGATTGGTGGCATGGGTATTCTTTCATTGT
This sequence comes from Hyphomicrobium sp., assembly GCF_036262015.1. Taxonomy (GTDB): domain Bacteria; phylum Pseudomonadota; class Alphaproteobacteria; order Rhizobiales; family Hyphomicrobiaceae; genus Hyphomicrobium_C. Next base: position 823,938 of record NZ_DATAJR010000008.1, read on the forward strand.
GTTGGTTGGCCGGACTTTCTCTTGCGGACGCTTCCCGGCCGCTCTGTAAAATCCGTCCTCCGCCTCGTTGCGGCTGCATGGAAAAAAGCCCCGGCCGACGGCCGGGGCTGTTGGCTGATGAGGATGGGAGCGCTATCCCTCGCGGCCCGATTGTCCGGGCTTGGACGAAGCGCGGCAGTCAACAAGGCGGATGCCCTGCTGCTTGGCCTTGTCGGCGAGGTTGTCGGTGATCCCGTTTCCGGGGAACACGATGACCTCGGTGGGAGTAGCCTCGAGCATGCGGTCATTGCGCTTGAACGGGGCGGCGCGGTTATGCTTGTTCCATTCCGGCTCGAACCCGATCGCTTTCACGCCCTTGTTGCGGGCCCAGGTGATGGCCAGGTGATCGACGCCGGTCTTGGCGGCGCCATGCAGGAGCACCAAATCCGGATGGCGAGCCAGCGCGGCATCAAGCGCGGCGTAGACGGCCTTGTGATCCTGGAACTGCAGTCCGCCGGTGATGGCGATCTTAGTGCCGGCCGGGATGAGGACATTGGTCTCCGCGTGGCGCTTGGCGTTGAGGTAATCGCGGGAGTCGATCATGGCGGCGGTTTGCGCTTTGCGGTTGACCATGGACCCGGAACGGGGACGCCAGACCGAGCCGGTCTCGCTCTCGTACAATTCGGCGGCGGCATCGCGCATGTGCTCGAAGGCATTGCGGCGGTCCATGAGGGCGCGGCCCTTGTCGGTGAGGCGTTCGAGCTCCACGGAACGCACCTCGGAGCCATCCTGCTCCTCGATGGAAGAACGCTGCTGCGCTTCGTTGTCGTCCAGCATGCGCTGCACGCGGTCGACTTTGTGGTGGAGGGTGTTCACCAGCGACCACAGCATGTCGTCGATGTCGGGTTCGAGCGCGGTGTCCGCGAAGAGACCGGTGATCGAATTGAAGAGGGAGGCGACCGCACCCGTTAGCTGCTCGGGTTCCGGGATGGGGCGGTATTCGGGCTCGTCCGCTGTGGGGCGGTGCCCGTAGAGCGCCAAGTTATCCGCAACCCGCGCCGTGGCGGTGACCGAGGGATAGCCGGAACGGCGGAAGGATGAATTGTAGGACATGGGTTGATTTCCGTTGTTGGTTTCGGAGACCGGTGACCCTCACCGGCCTTTCCGGCGGGCTCTAAGCCGGAGGCGCGGACGGGCAGCACCGCGCCAACACCGGCGCGGCCGTAGCGAAGCGGAGGACGGCCAGGCGGCGACTATTTTGGTTCGCGATGCAAAGGGCCGTAGGCCCGGCGGAAAATAGTCGGCCGCCGCCGTTGCGCCCGGCCCCGCCTCTGGCCTGCTCCGCCTCTCAGAAAGGCCAGGGGTGTCACTACGAACGGCAATCAACGGAAACCCTGCCTCCACTCCATCCTTCCCTTTCCGGGAAACCCGCGCGGACACGGATGGTGTGGATGCCTGCAAGCGATGGTACGGCGCGAGGTAGCGGCGCAGTGGCCCCGCATCGCTTTGCCGAGATAGCGGACGTCGTAGCGGTGCTCCACCATCGCCACGCCCGTGCGCGGTTCCTGGCATGAGCATCCAGAAACCGATGCAAGTCCTTGCAGGCGAATAGAGGGGCCAAGACTCTCCGATCTGAGCGCCTCGGAAAACTTTAGTGATCGGTCTCTGTGAAGGCCAATCTCAGAGCTATCCGAGTTCGAGCAATTGCAGAGAATAACGGGTACAAATCGTCTGACGGGCGGTTGTAAACAGAAGACTTTTTTAGGTATGGGATCGCTGACGTTGTGAGAGTTGTGACGTGGGGGTGACGATGAAGGCTGGCGTGCTGGCTCTGGTTGGGGTGTTGGCGTTGTTGATGGCGGGGTGCGATGGAGATTTCCCTCAGTACAAGAAACCATGGCCCTGGGAACGTGAAGTGGACGCCGTCGAGCGCTACGTGCGCAGTTATGTGCGGTTCGTTGAACTCACATTCAATGATTTCGAAGTGTACGCGGAGAATGTCTTGAACGGCCGACCGGTGTCCGCGTCTCGCTTCGACCGCGTGTTGGCTATCCCTGCCAATGACCGCAACCTCTACGCGGTGCTCAGCAAGGTCATGGAGACCCCGCAGGCGGCCTATCTATCGGATCAGGACAAGGTCTACCTTGACCGCATCGTTGAAGCACTGAGCGACGAACTGAAAAACCGCAGGAAGGCCATGGTGGCGAAGGTGCGTGCCATCAAGGCGACCGATGAAGCGCAGGTCTCGATTTCCGAGCTGGAAAACGCGTTCCACGGGATGGGCGATTTCATTCGGCACGTGAAGACGATGGACGACATCGAGACGGCTGTCTTCGCCCAGGCCATCAAGAAGAGGGTGCAGGCGATGCAGCTCGAGGAGACCATCATTAAGACCATCCTGGAGCGCCCCGAGGGCTACCGCAAAGAGTACGAGTTGAGGAAGACGGAGATCTCGGGGGCCATGTACGATGCCGCCGAGGACTACGTGAAGAACAGAATGCCCCCGCTCAAGGGGAACGCAACCGGTGCCTTCCAGATGTTTCTGGCGTCCGAGGCTGCCTACGGACTCGATGGATATGTCAACACGTCACTGGACCGCAAGGGCTACTATGCCGTGCTTCCGGACGACGAAGAAGATGCGTTCCGCGAGAGACTGAGGAAGGCCCTCAAAGTAAAAGCGCAGGAGCCGGGCTAGTCTTATGCCGCACAAGGTTGGTACCCTTCAGGGTAGATAAATTTGCAAAGCCGGCAGAGATGACCCGTGCCGATGAATAGATAAAGGGCCACTCCCTTGCGGAAGTGGCCCCCGGTAGTCGTCTGCTAAGCTGACGCAGTTTCAGCGTTCTGCGTGAGGAAGGCCGGAAGCACTTCGGATTCGTCGGCGCCCTCGCGGTCGTCCTCGTTATCCGTGGCATTTGAAGGAGCTGCGACCCGCAACGGTTCGGGTAACCAGCCCTTGCCGTCAATCAACCGCTCGGCTTCCTTGGCCATCGCTTCCTTTTTGAGGTGGGCGATGAGGGCCCGCGTTTCGGCGCCGGTCGCTTCCGTGACGGCCTCAAGGATGCGGTCCTTGGAGACGCGGGATAGGTAGTTCTCGGCGGTCGTATTCCACCCTTCCTTGACCATGGTGGTGTCGAGCGCGCGGAACAGGTCATGCGCGTGCGCAACGGAATCGGCACTCCGCAGATGGGCGGAGATTGTCGCGTTCACGGACAGGCTGGCGAGGTGGGCGAAGAGCTGCTGCAACGTGGTGTGCTCCATCGCAAGCAGCGCACTCCAAAGGTCGGCACTGCTTTTGGGGAGCATTTTCCTCCAAGCGGCATCGCGATCCTTGACCGCCTTCATCGGCCCCCATTCCGCGAGGCCGGGTGCCTTCATCGGGAACATGGTGTCCATCTTCAGCTGGAGGCAGGTCTTACCGTGGCTGAAGGTGTAGAAGTGCGACATGGCGTAGGCGTGCACGACGGATGTGAACGCAATGCTGAAGTCCTGCGCCATCGCATTGCGGAGCGCAACGGTTCGAAACGCGGTGAGGTCTTCCATAAGCGCCGCCGACAGCGGTCGGGAAGCATTCTCATCGTCGTCACCGGCATGGGGCGAAGCAGCCTGACCATTGGCTGTTTCTTCGTCCGCGTTATCGGCGCTTTCATCAGCGGCACCGTCGTCCTTGATGAAACCCGCATCGATTTCAAGATGACCCATGTGGTTGATGGAGAGGAACACCCCGGCACGCGCCATGTCGTCTTCAGCGAACACGGGCTGTTTTTCTTCAATGGCGGATACCTCAGCCTGAAGTTCATCGCGGCGTGCATCCTGCTCGTCGGTGAGTTCATCCAACGCGTCAAGCTGTTCGATTTCTGCGTTCAGCTTGTCGAGGCGCTTCTGCTCTTTGGCGGAAAGCGGAGCATCTTCGCCGATGACGCGCTCAAGACCCCATTTGGCGTCATGGGGGATGGCAACGGCGGCATCGACCCATTTCCAGCCCTTCGCCCGGTAGCCTTCGGCAACGGAAGCAAGCTTGTCGCTGACCAACGTGTTCAACAGTTCCACATCCTTGAGGTAGCCCTGATCGGTGGTGCTGAACAGGTCGCGCTCCACATGCCCGCCGGCCTTCTCGTAAACATCAAGGCCGATGAACTTGACCCGCTTGTCGGTGGAGGGAACGGTGTCTTCGGTCAGGGCGCGGCGGATGTCTTGCGCATCGTTGTTCCAGTTGCCCTGCAGGCGTTCGAACACGGACTCCTGGCGGGCGTGGTCGTCGATGACGCAATAGGCCATCAGCTGCTCGAGGTCGATCTCGTCGTCCCGGTATGCCTGCAGGAGGAGCGGGCTCGCCACGGCAAGGCGCAGGCGCTGACGGACGAAGGCGATGCTGACCCGGTGCGTGGTGGAGATTTCTGTTTCGGATTTCCCCGCATCGATCATGCGCTTGAAGGCGCGGAACTCGTCGATGGGGTGCATGGATTCGCGCTGGGTGTTCTCGACATAGCTGTCGTCTTCCGCAATCCCGTCCGTCTTGATGACACAGGGAATGGGCTTGTCGGCGGAGATGCGCTTTTGCTTCAGAAGAAGTTCAAAGGCCCGGAAGCGGCGCCCACCGGCATGCACCTCATACTGTTCTGTAGCGGTTTCATCCCCTGAAACGCTAAGCCTTACCCCCAGCGACTGGATGAGGCCGTGAGTGGCGATGCTTTCCGCGAGCTCCTTGATGGTTTCCTTGTCGTAGATGGTGCGGACGTTCTTTTCGCTCAACCGCAACTGGTTGAACGGAATGTCCATCGCCCGGGTTACGGGAATGGGTGTGTGTGCGCCCTTTGCGCGGCGTGGTTTGCTGTTTGACATGGTGACAGTCTCCGTTGGGTTCCGGCGGTTGGGGGAAGCCTCTCTTCCTGCCCATGGCCGCCTTCGCCCTTCGTCACCCGGCTCTCCCTCTCATTGTCGGGTGCACCAACGGAGATGACATGAATAACCCGGCCGCCCCCTTTGATGGAAATTATCGAGTGTTTCTATTTCTCAAATAGATATCGATTTACGTGCACATAAAATGCACAAATAGAAAAGCAATAACTGCGAAATGAATAGCATTTCCGTGGTTGTTGTCGAGGGATGCAATTTTCGACGTGTCGTTCGTGAAGGCGCAAAATTGTTTGGGTGGTCTCCTTTCTAACTGCGGACTCCAGGTGAACTTGACGACTATGATCTCAACGGGCCTATCAACCTCCGGTCCTATTCATCCATACAAGCGGCTGTCGAGCTGGCGGTCAATTCAGAGTGGCGCTGGATCTGAAAGCGTTACAAACGCAGCGAAACTAGCGCGCGGCGGCCATGGAGGCGCGGAAGCGCAGCAGTGCATAGCCGAAGAGGGCGGCGCCGATCGACGCGATCGCTAGGAGCTGCGGCCAAACGATATCGAGCCCCGCCCCGCGCAAAAGAACAGCCTGCGCGAATGTGGTGTAGTGCGTCGAGGGCGACGTCAGCATGACCGCGCGCAGCCACTCCGGCATTGCCTCGAGAGGCGTCACGCCGCCCGAGAGCATGTTCATCACAACGAAAAACGGGATCGCGAGCAGTCCGAACTGCGGCATCGACCGCGCCACGGTGGCGAGCGTGATGCCGAAACTGGTCATGGCAAACAAAAAGGCTGCCGTGCCGAGCGCGAACAGCGCCAGGGAACCGTTGATCTCGACGCCCAGGAAGATTTTGACGACGATGGTGAGCGAAACGAGGACAGCTGCAAGGATGACGATGCCGTTCGCCCACACTTTGGCGAGCATGATCTGGTTCGGCGTCACCGGCATTACCAGTAGGTGCTCGATGGTGCCGTGCTCGCGCTCGCGGATAACGGCCGCTCCAGCCAGGATCATCGACAGCATGGTGACGTTGTTGATGATCTGCATGATGGCGGTGAACCAGCTCGATTCCAGGTTCGGATTGAAGCGTGAGCGCACGACCACGGCGATGGGATTTGTTGCGTCGCTGTCGCGTTCGAGGAACGACAGCACCTCGCCTGAGAGGATGCTTTGCACGTACGTGGTGCCGTTGCCGGCCAGCGTCATGGCGGTCGCGTCAACGCTGATCTGAACGGTGGGAGTGCGGCCGGCCAGAATGTCGGCCTCGAATTTGGGCGGGATGTCGACGACGAACGCCTGGCGTCCGCTGTCGAGCGCGTCATCGATCTCGGCGTGAGACAGCGGTTGCGGCGGCTTGAAGTAGGGCTTGAGCAGCGCAGCCGTGAACTGGCGCGACAGGTTCGATTGATCCTCGTCCACGACGCCAATCGAAGCGTTGCGGACCTCGGTCTTGACGCCGTTAGCGACGGTGTAGATGGCGATGGTGAAGGTGTAGAGGATGAGAAACACCATCACTGGGTCGCTGCGGAGGCTATACAGCTCCTTAATCCCGAGGCGGAAAATGTTGTCGAGCGCGCGCGGCATGTCACGTCTCCTGGCGCTTGAGCAACAGGGCCGCTGCGCCCAGGAATAGGACGCAGAAGGCGGCAAGGGCGAGGTGGTTTGGGTAGAGCGCCCCGATGTCCTGCGCCTTGCTGAAGACGCCCGAACTGATGCGCTGGAAGTAGAGCGCGGGGAAGAGCTGTCCGATCACGCGTGCGCCACCCTCGAGCGTCGAAACCGGATACATCATCCCTGAGAAATTGACGGTCGGGATCATGACCAGAATTGCGGAGCCGAAGATGGCCGCGATCTGGGACCGCACGAAGCTCGAAACCACGAGGCCGAGAGCCGTGGCCGCGAGGCAATATAGGAGCGCGCCCAAGGCGAGGGCGAAAAAGCTGCCGCTGATCGGAACGCCGAAGCCGAGTGTGATCAGCAATACGAGCAATATGAAGCTGAAGAGACCGAGGGCCACATACGGAAGCTGCTTTCCGACCAGGAATGCGAACTTGGAGACCGGCGCCGCATAGAGATTGGTGATCGATCCGAGTTCCTTCTCGCGCACGATGCCGAGAGCCGTCAGCATGGTCGAAAACATGATCAGCAGCAGCATCAGCACGCCGGGCGAAATGGCGTTGAGGCTCAGGAAGGCCTGATTGTAGCGAAAGCGGGTCTCGATGCTCATCGGCGAGAGGGAGGCAACATCAAGCCCCTCGCGCCGGGCGAGATCGCTAACGTAGGCTGAGAGCACGCCTTGGACATATCCGCGGGTGGTCTCGGCACGAAAGGTGTTGGCTCCGTCGAGAACGACGCCGAGTTCCGGCTGTCGCCCGCGCAAGAGATCGCGACCGAAATTCGGGGGGATCATGAGGGCGACGCGGAGTTTTCCCGATTTGAGGCGGCTCTCTATCTCGTCCTGGCTCTGCAGAGGAGGCTGCTCCTCGAAGTAGCGTGACCCCGAGAAAGCTTGCAGAAGCGTGCGGCTCTCGAGCGATTGATCGCCGTCGAGCACTGCATACTCGACGTTTTCGATGTCGAAGGAAATGCCGTAGGCCATGGCAACGGCCAGGATCAGCGGGCCGACAAGGGCAAAGGCGATGCGGATAGGGTCTCGGATCAGCTCGAGAGCTTCGCGACGTGTGAATGCCCAGAGCTTACCCACCTCATGCAGACGGCTTTTTGGTGCCCGGATTGATGGGTCTGGAGACGGCACTTCGTCGGGCGGCGATTGGGCCGTGCTGTCCGAAACCACGCTGTCGCCCGCCTGTGCTTTCTCAATGAGCGCGATAAAGGCCTCCTCCAGCGAACCCTGGTGCGCGCTGGCGATTGCGGCCGGCGTATCAATTGCGAGAAGGCGTCCGGCATGCATCAGAGAGACGCGGTCGCAGCGCTCGGCCTCGTTCACGAAGTGAGTGGAAAGGAAAATCGTCACGTTCTCTTCGCGGGACAGGCGAACGAGCTGCTCCCAGAAGCGGTCGCGCGCGATCGGATCGACGCCGGATGTCGGCTCGTCGAGGATCAGCACTTCGGGTTTATGCAACACGGCGGTTGCCAGCTGCAGGCGCTGCCGCACACCGAGAGGGAGGGCATCCGGCAAAGCGTCCGCGACATCGTCGAGGTCATAGCGTTTGAGGATTTCGGCCACGCGCGGCTCGATGGCATTCGGCCTCAGATGAAATAGACGCGCATGCAGGATGAGGTTCTGACGCACGGTGAGCTCGCCATAGAGCGAGAACGACTGCGACATGTAGCCAACGCGCTTGCGGGTCTCCAAGTCGGCGGCGTCCGCGGGTTGGCCAAAAAGGCGAGCGGTGCCTGACGTGGCTTGCAGGAGACCGGTCAGGATCTTCATCGTCGTGGTCTTGCCGCAGCCGTTGGAGCCGAGGAAGCCGAAGATTTCGCCGCGTTCGATGCGCAGAGAGACGTCGTCGACGGCGACGAAGTCGCCGAATTTCAGGGTGAGGTTCTGCGCCTCGATCGCGGCAGCGGCCGCACCCGCCTGTCGCGGCGGCACGATGATTTTCGTGGTGTCGTTCCGGCGTGCATCAGGCAGGAGAGCGACGAACGCATCCTCCAGCGATGCCGAACCGGTACGCGCGAGTATTTCCGGGCTGCTACCCTCAGCAAGTATAGCGCCGGCGTCCATGGCGATTAGGTGATCGAATTCCGCCGCCTCTTCCATGTAGGCCGTGGCCGTGACGACGCTCATTCCCGCATTGCGCTCTCGTATGCGCCCGATCAGCTTCCAGAACTGCCGCCTGGCCAATGGATCGACACCCGTCGTGGGCTCGTCGAGAATGAGCAGCTCGGGATCGTGCACGAGAGCGCAGCAGAGCGACAGCTTCTGCTTCATGCCGCCGGAAAGCTTGCCGGCTGGGCGGTCGAGAAAGGGCTCGAGCCCGGTGCTTCGTGCGAGCTCTTCGATGCGCTGGCGGCGTTCTGCCTCGCCTTGGCCGAAAAGACGCCCGAAGAAGTCGATGTTCTCAGCGACCGACAGTGTGGGATAGAGGTTTCTGCCGAGCCCTTGCGGCATGTAGGCGATGCGGGGATAGGCAGACCGCCGGTGCCGGGCCGAGCGCATATCGCCGTCGAGCGCCGTGACGGTCCCGTCCTGAATGCGTCGAACACCCGCGACGAGTGCCAACAGCGAGGATTTGCCTACGCCATCCGGGCCGACGAGACCGGTCGTGCGTCCGGAAGGGATATAGACGGTGACATCCCGCAGCGCCATCCGCTCCCCGTAACGGTGAGTCACCGAGACGAGCGAGGCTACAGCGTCATTCATTGCGGGAGCTTCACGTCGAGGCGCGTCGGCCACTGCGCGTCTTGACTTAACTTGAGGTAGGCGACGCCGGGAACGCCGGTCTTTACGATGTTGGCGTGCGCTTTGAGAATCTCTGGCGGAAGCGCGACCTTGACGCGGAACATGAGCTTCTCACGTTCAATTTTCGTCTCGACATATTTGGGCGTGAACTGCGCTTCCGACGCGACGAACGTGACGTTTGCCGGCACGACGTATTGCGGAGCGGCATCGAAGATGATGCGGGCTTCGTCGCCGAGCCTGAGCCGGCCGGCTTCGCTCGTAGGGAGAAACACGGTCATGTAGACGTCGGTGAGGTCGAGGAGCGTGAGCACGCGACCGCCTGCGGCTAGCACCTCGCCCGGCAGCGCCAGCCGGTATTCGATGCGACCGCTTCTCGGTGCTTTGAGCGTGTAGTCTGCAATGTCGACCTTGAGGCGATGGATCCGTGCCTCTGCCGCTTCGATGGCGGCCTTGGAGACCGCGACCTGGGCGTTGGCGGCATTGATGGCGGCCTCCGCCGTGCGCTTGGCGGACTGTCGCTGATCGACCGTCTCCTGAGGCGTGAAACCCTTGCCGACGAGTTCCAGTGATCGCTCGAGCTGTAGTCCGGCAAGCGTCAACTCGCTGTTGCGCTGGGCCACGAGCGCGTTGGATTGATCGAGTTGCTGCTCGGCCTGCCGCTTGGCGGCTTCAGCCTCTTTGAGCTGTGCGTTGATCTCGGCGGTGTCGAGCTTTGCGAGCACCTGTCCGGATTCGACGACATCGCCCTCTTTGACCAGCACCGACTCGAGCCGGCCCGCAAATTTCGTCGCTATGTCGATGCGTTCCGCCTCGATACGTCCGTTTGTCTTTGCAAATCCCTGGGGTGGATCGCCAGCGCCACTCGACGTCCACAACCAGACGCCAAGTAATACCAAAATGAAGCCACCAGCGGCGTAAAGCATCCGGCGTGAGATCATTGCATTCAGTCCTGCATCACGTAGGTGCCGGGTGCATCACCCATGGGATAAAGCCCGGCCATCTCTGCGCCCATCTGAGGCGGGCCGACCTGTGCGCCCGAGCGTTCGAGGAGCCAGGTGGTCCACTCCGGCCACCATGAGCCGTTTTTCGTCGGAGTGCTGGCAGCCCAGGTGTCAGGGGCCGTGTAATGGTCCAGATGCGACTTGGTCTGGACCTGATAGGTGCGTCCGTTGTGGCCGGGCTCGGAAACGATGCCGGCATTGTGGCCGCCGGAGGTGAGCAGGAACGTCACGTTGCTGTCCGTCAGGAGGTGGATCTTGAAGACCGAACGCCACGGCGCCACGTGGTCGCGCTGGGTGCCGACCGCGAAAATGGGAACGCGGATGTCCGTCAGAGCAACCGGCTTTCCGCCGACACGATAGCGCCCCTCCGATAGTTCATTGTCGAGGAACATGCGGCGCAGATACTCGGAATGCATGCGGTACGGCATGCGCGTCGCATCAGCGTTCCAAGCCATGAGGTCGTTCATGGGCGCCCGCTCGCCCATGAGGTAGTCATGGATCATCCTTGACCAAATGAGATCGTTGGAGCGCAAAAGCTGGAAGGCACCGGCCATCTGCTTCGTGTCGAGGAAGCCCTGTTCCCACATGGTGTCTTCAAGGAATGACAGCTGGCTCTCGTTGATGAACAGCATCAGCTCGCCGGCTTCGGAGAAATCAGTCTGAGCCGCAAGCAAAGTCATCGATTGAAGGCGATCGTCTCCGTCGCGAGCCATGGCCGCGGCGGCGGTCGCGAGCAGGGTCCCTCCGAGGCAATAGCCGACCGCATGTATTTTCGACTTCGGCAGGACGGCGCTCACGGCGTCGAGCGCGGCCATGATGCCAAGGGTGTTGTAGTCCTGCATTCCGAGGTCGCGATCGTCGGGGTCCGGGTTTTTCCATGAGATCATGAAAACCGTGAAGCCCTGATTGGTGAGGTGGCGCACGAGTGAATTGTGCGGCGAGAGATCGAGGATGTAATATTTCATGATCCAGGCCGGGATGATGAGGATCGGCTCTGGCCGGACTTTGTCTGTCGTGGGTGCGTACTGAATGAGCTCAATCAGCCGGTTGCGGAAGATCACCTTTCCGGGCGAGATTGCGACGTTGCCGCCGACCGTGAATTCCTCCGTGCCAACGGGCTTTGCGCCGCTGATTGCACGTTCCCAATCTTCGACAAAGTTCTGCCAGCCTCTGAGGAGGTTCATGCCGCTTTCTTCTACGGACTTGCGCAGAACTTGCGGGTTGGTGGCTATGAAGTTGGCCGGCGAGAACATGTCAAGAAGCTGGCGCGAGGCGAACTCGACGACGCGCTCATGCTGGGCGGTGACGCCGCGGACGCCTGTCGTAGCGTTGTGCCACCACTGCTGATGCAACAAAAAGCTCTGGTAAAGGAATGTGTACGGCCACTGCTGCCATTCCTTACTGGCGAAGCGGCGGTCAATCGGAAGTGGCTCAATGCACGGCTGCGCGGTGGTGTCGGTACCGGAGAGCATGCACTGAGACATGTGACGTGCGAGACGGATGGACTTGCGGACCGCCTTCTCGACAAGTTGTGTTTGCTTGCCGGGCGAGCTTGCCAGGTGGATCATCCAATCGAGATAGGCTTCCGTCAGCGCTGCGGGAGAGAGACCGGCCGTCAGCCGCGAGACCGCGGCATGGAGCGATCGATCGACGACATCACTAAGGGCTGTCGACGCATAGGAGTCGCGCTCGAAGGGCCATGAATTCGCGCCACTGCACGCTTGTGGTGATAACGCCGGTGGGCGGGATGGTTTTGGTGCTGGCGCGTTAGGCTCAACTCTGTGGGGCAACGCCGCTTTTGCGGTGCGGGGCGACTGCATCAGATTGGCTCCAAACCGTGATTGCTACCTTTTAGGCTCGAAGAGCAGTTAAGGAAATGACCCGGATCAAGCTCTGAGGTGGAGGGGACTTGCTGCATCATGGCAAATCAAACTCGGCGACGAGCGGCGCGTGAAACGAGCCGGCCTCGTGCCTTGTTTTTCCATAACCAACGAGCTCATCGCCTAGTGTTTCGTTGTGCACGTTGATGGCCTGGAAGCGCGCGAGTGCTGGCCGATTGACGAGAATATGGTCGAGCATTTGCGGGCGCCCATGGTGCAGCGCGCTGAACCGGCGGTCTAGAGGAAGCGATCGATCAAGTATGACGAGCGCACGTGCTGCGAGCAGCCCGTTGCCCGTATCCTCCTCTGCGCCGACGAGGATCTTCAGCGGGGTTTCATGATCCTCGGCGTTGAAATCGCCTGCGACGATGATGATGCGATCGCAATCGGCATCCATCAGGTCGTCGACCGCGAGCCGGGCTTCCAAAGCCTGCGCCGTGCGCTTCCACGCCGCCAATGCATAGCCTTCGGCCCATCCGGCGACGGACTTCCATACGAAAGCACTCTCCTTCTGGCCGGCGATCGGCGAAGCGAGTGGGGCACGAAAATGCACGTTGACGACTGTCAGCGTTCGCCCCGCATCAAACTCGATCTCGGCGATTAGAATTGGTCGTTCGAATGCAAATTGCCTTGCTTCCTTCTCCGCGGGTACGGCGGTAATGGCGCGGTAGCTTAGCGGCGCAACCAGCGTGTTTCGCACGGAGTGAAAGTTCGTTATCGGCCATCGCGACAGGATCACTAGGTTGTGGACGTCGGCGACGCCCGCTCCGTCTGGCGCGAGCGTTGTCGCGCGGGCAAAGGACTGATAGCGGGTGCCTTCAAGCAGTTTGTCGAGTGCGGTCAGCGAACGTTGGCTGGTGCCGGGGCGGTGCTGCCCGTTGATTTCCTGCAGGCACAGAATATCGGCCTTGAGCCGCTCAAGCTGGGGCCTCAACAAAGGAATACGGTCCTCAAGCGCGACAGTCGCCTTGGGCGGCACATCCAGGCTGTCGATGTTGAAAGTGGCCACTCTCATCGCTCGCCAATTTCCCTGCGGTTCCGTCAGCGAGTGGGGTGGCCGCGCGCGACCTGGATCAGTTGGTTCATGAACTCATACGTTGACGATACGTCCGGGCTCTTTCTGGCCATAACTCCTTGATGTCTGACGGAAGTTGGCCGATGACCTGAGATATCTCGCCGGGATCGCAATGGTGGGCGACGAGGGAAAACACGTCCATGACTGCCCTCTCGGCGGCGATGGGGCGTGGCAACAGCTTCATCGTCACGGCATCGAGAAACTTCTGTTTGGAGCGTATGCGCTCCGGTGTTCGCGTCGGGCGCCAGCCTTCGTAATAGATGCCGCGCAGGATCGTCGGAAGCTGCGCCCCGAGACCGACTGCTTCTTCGGGCGTCAGACGGTCGCGAAGCTGATGCAGGACGGCGCGCAATGTGCTCAGCGCGGCAGCCTCGTCATCGAGATTGGCATTGTCGCGCAGTTCCTTCAGCCACTCCTGCGCCTGCTGCACTGTATGGGCTATCGTCGCGGGCACTGTCATCTGACGCTCCTTTTTTTGCGCTAAGGGCCGGAGAGTTATGTGCCCCTCCGGTCCTTGCATCCGGTCTTTCGAGATCAGGCTGCCTTCTTGCCTTGAGCCGGCAAAGCCTCACCCGTGATCGCGATTTTTTTGCTCTTCTTCTTTGCGTCGGCGGGTTTCGGCAGAGTAAGCGTCAACACGCCATTCCGGAACGTCGCGTGCACTTTGTCAGGGTCGACGTCGAAAGGCAGGGCCATTGTCCGCTCAAAAGAACCGTATGAACGCTCCATGCGCCGGAATGAACGGCCTTTTTCATCCTTCTTCTCGTCGATCTCCGATCGCTTCTCGCCTTTGATCGTCAATTCGTCGCCGGTGACGGTGACATCGATATTCTTTTCGTCAACGCCGGGAAGCTCCGCGGTGACTTGCAGCTCATTCTCGGTTTCGCTGACATTGACCCGCGGCCAGAAGTCGGTGTGGCTCCGGGCCAGGTCTGGAAGTCTGAACTCGGGTGCCCAGCTTTGGAAGAGATCATCGATGTCCTTCCTGAACGCCTTGAGGGGATGCTCATCCTCTTGCCAGAGGCGGGGAAGCAATGGACGTGTCGTCATGGGTTTGTCTCCTTGCTCTCAGGTTGGTGGTTCACAGGTTGAAGCAGTGGAGCCGGTCATCTGGACAAGCTCAAACGTGATGGGCGGAGACCGCTGCCATGACCTCTCCGGCCAGCTCGCGCGACGCGGCGTGCGAGACATCGCCGAGGCTCAGCATCCCGACTATGCGCTTGTTTTCGTTGAGCACTGGCAGGCGCCGGATCTTCTTCTGCTCCATGATCCGAAGGGCATCCGCGAGATCTTCCGCCTCGCTGCAGTACACAATGCCTTCGCTCATAATATCGCGCGCTGTGAGCGTCGAAAAGTCCTTGGAGCCGGCAACGCCGCGGCAAGCTATGTCACGATCGGTGAGCATACCGACAAGACGATCATTTTCGCCGATGGGGATTGCTCCGACGTCGAGCTGCTGCATTAGCTTGGCTACTTTTGAAACCGGAGTCGCCGAGTCTACCCACTCGGCACCTCTGTGCATCGCGTCTTTCACTTTCATGTCGTGTACTCCTCGAGATCGCGTTCAGCGATAGTGGCGGTTTCCTCCCTCTGCTAATCCCCCCACGAGGCGCGATCGTGCGCATTGATGCAAGTCAAAGTCTGCGCCGTTCCCGCGTCTGCTTGTAGGCATGTTGGGTTTGGCCAACATGTTTCAATGGAGAGCCGGGCCTGACCTGGATCAAAAGACGGCCGTGATAGTAACTTCCGATCCCGTTGATATTCAATTTCAGGGAGGGGGACACGATGGCTTCGGCTGCCTCTCAGGCTAAACGTCCATCGTTTATCGAGCTGTTTACACCGAAGCTCGTCAGCCTCTTGCGAGAAGGCTACGGGTGGGCCGACTTTCGGGCTGATGCCATTGCCGGCCTCACGGTCGCCATCGTCGCGTTACCGTTGTCGATGGCCATCGCCATCGGATCAGGTCTGTCACCGGACAAGGGCCTCTACACAGCCGTTGTGGGCGGTTTCCTCGTTTCCGCGCTCGGAGGCAGCCGGTTTCAGATCGGTGGACCTGCCGGCGCCTTTATCGTCCTCATCGCCAGCATCGTAGAAAGGCAGGGCTACGATGGCCTCGTGCTGGCGACCCTTCTGGCCGGGTTGATGATGATCTGCATCGGCCTCATGCGCCTCGGCACGTATATCAAATACATTCCGTTTCCCGTCACCGTCGGCTTTACGGCTGGCATTGCCGTCATCATCTTTGCGAGCCAGATGAAGGAGCTTCTGGGGCTCGATATGGTTAAGGAGCCGGCAGCGCTGTTGCCGAAGCTCGCTGCAATCGGGGCCAATCTCGATACCGTCAATCCACAAGCGGTGCTTCTTGCGGTGTTGGGGATCACGATCATCATTGGTCTGCGCCGTGTGCGGCCGAAGTGGCCCGGCCTTCTGATCGCGGTGACGGCGACAGCTTTCCTAACGTGGTTGTTCGGCCTCGACGTTGCCACCATCGGCTCTCGCTTCGGAGGAGTGCCGAATGCGCCGCCGATTCCGTCGCTCCCGGCGTTCGATATCGCGAAGCTCAGGGCGGTGTTTCCAGATGCCGTCGCCATCGCGCTTCTCGGCGCGATCGAGTCGCTGCTTTCCGCTGTCGTCGCTGATGGAATGACGGGCCGGAAGCATCGCTCGAATTGCGAGCTCGTGGCGCAAGGCGTGGCCAATATGGCGGCCGTCAGTTTTGGCGGGATGTGCGTCACTGGCACGATCGCGCGCACGGCGACGAATGTACGGGCCGGGGCTCGCAGCCCTGTGTCGGGAATGCTGCATGCCGTTTATGTGTTGCTGTTCATGCTGGTGGCGGCGCCGCTTGCGAGCTTCATCCCGCTTGCCGCTCTCGGAGCGGTCCTTGCCGTCGTCGCCTGGAACATGGCGGAGAAGGAAGAATTCGTACGCCTGATGCGCGCTTCGTGGGGCGATGCCACTGTTTTGCTCGCGACTTTTATGCTGACCATTTTCGATGATCTCACCACCGCCATTGGCGTCGGTGTTACACTCGGCGCATTCCTCGTGCTGCACCGGTTGGCAGAGGCGGTCGAGATCGAAGGCGGCGGCCAACTTATCGCGGAAGACCAAGCCGATACGACGGGCCCGGAGCGCACCGCTTACGACCCGCAGCGGCTCGAGAGCGATGTCATGGTCTACCGCATCAGCGGCGCCTTCTTCTTCGGTGCGAGTGCGACGGTAAGTGCAGTCCTCGACCGTATCGGCGAGCATCCCCGCGTGTTCGTGCTCGATTTCGCCGATGTGCCGCTGGTGGACAGCACGGCTGCGAAGGGGCTCGAGGGCTTCGTCCACAAACTCACTCGCTCCGGGACTCAAGTCTGGTTTGCCGGCGTCCGCCGAGGCGTGCGCCGCACGCTGTTGACGGCCGGCCTTAGGCCCCCACTCGTGCGATACGCAGCCGCTCCTGAGGATGCCGTAGCGCTGGCCCGAGCTGATCGTAGGCCGGACGTTTGTTGAATGCTTTGCTGGCGTCCGCAAAGGCGCGATGGGCTGTTGACGGCTCACCCGGTCGCCGCTTGCTCATAAATGTCTTCCTCCTGCGCGTTGTGGAGGCGCACGAGAGACTCGATGGATTCGATGACGCGCTGCGCATCTCGGATCAGATACCGGTCAGTTTCCTCCGCCTTTAAACCTTTCCCAATCCGACCGAGAAGCCGGCTGAGGTGGAGTATTTCCCGGTGTGCGCGGCTCATTGCTGCTAGACCGTGCTTGTCCTGAAGTGCTTCAGCTAGACGCGGATAGACGCCGCTCTCGTCTTGTCGTTCATGCGCCACGATGTCATGGGAGACGATGCTATCCGCCTCCACGATCAGCGCGACGGCGTTTTCCGAAGTCGCGTCGTCCAAGGCATCGGCAATCTCACGCAGTCGATCGAGCGCAGGCCCGAGGTCTTGATGTTCTTGATGCAATGCGAGGGCGACATCGGGCGTTATGACTGCGCGTTTCACTTTCCAGGGCGGGCCCAGGGCACGAAGGGCGTTGAGGATCACGGCGACGTCGATAGCCTCCTGCGTCAGCGCACCGGCCACAGGCTTTAGCCAACCGAAGGCTGCGGCGATCATGGCCACTCCTGACAAGGCCATTCCGACAGCGATGCTCTGAAGAGCTATTGAGCGTGTGCGGCGCGCGATGACCACCGCATCCGTAACGCGGTCCAGCCGATCGACGAGAATGACCACGTCTGCGGCCTCGGACGAGGCGCTGGCCCCAGCGGCACCCATCGCGATGCCAACGTCGGCTGCGGCGAGAGCCGGTGCGTCGTTGATGCCATCCCCCACCATGACGGTGGGATGAAGCCTTTGCTCGACAGCAACGGCTTCGACCTTGTCGGAGGGGACACGCTCGGCAAGCACGGCATCGAGATCAAGGGCCGCTCCTATGGTCTCCGCCGCATCAGCCCGATCGCCAGTAACCATGACAATTCGAGATACGCCAGCGCTGCGAAGCGTCTGTACGGCGCGCGGCGTTTCGCGCCGCAATTCGTCCGCGAGAAGAATCGCGCCGATCAGCCGCCCGTCGATGGAGACAAAGATACTCAGCGCCGATCGCCAAGATGCGCGCCGCAGGGCGCGCGTAGCCCAAGCGGGGGGATGACCTGGGCCGCAGACAAGTTGGTAGGAGCCCACCTTGATCCGCTTGCCGCCAACGCTGCCCTCGAGCCCCGAACCCATGAATTCGCGAGCATGTTCTGGCGGCTCGAGCGCAAGTCCCCTGGAGCGAGCAGCCGCGACAACGGCAGCGGCTACAACGTGATGCGAGGCCTGCTCAAGCGATGCCGCAAGCCTCAGGACGTTCTCGGCATTCTCGCCTGGGGCCGTCTCGATCGCGACGAGACGGGCGCCGCCGACCGTCAATGTCCCGGTTTTGTCCAACAAAACCGTGTGCGCTCGCGCGAGGGCTTCGAGCGGACCACCGCCTTTTATCAGAATGCCCAGGCGGGCGGCCCGAGACACGCCGGCAATGAACGCCACTGGCGCAGCAAGGATCAAAGGGCAGGGGGTCGAGGCCACCAACACGGCCAATCCGCGAATGGGGTCCCCCGAGAAGATCCACGCCGCCCCGGCCAGAAGAAGTGTGACTGGCAGCAGCAGGAGTGCGTATCGGTCGGCAAGACGAATGAACGGAGCCTTGGCCGTCTGAGCAGCGGTCACCAGGCGAACAATGCCGGCATAGGTGCTTTCACCCGCGCGGGTGGTGGCGCGCATGGCGAAGGTATCGCCCGCATTGAGGGCGCCGCTGCGGGCAATCTCGCCCTTGGTGCGCGTTATGGGAATAGGCTCTCCGGTCAGCGCCGACTCGTCCAGGACGGCCTGGGCTTGGACGATGGCGCCATCGACCGGAATAACCTCGCCAGCCCGCACCAAGATCACGTCTCCAACCGCAACGTCTTCGAGTGGGATGTCCGCGACGGATGTGCCATCGCTGCGGTGCGCTACCCGGGGGACGCGATCCACCAGGAGTCGCAAGTCCCGCTCTGCGCGAGCCACGGCAAAATCCTCAAGCAGGTTGCCGCCCGCGTACATCACGGCAACGACGGCACCTGCGAGATTTTCTCCGAGCAAAAGAGCTGCCGTCATTGAAACGAATGCGACGGCGTCGACGCCGAGCCTGCCAGCCAGAAGGTCGCGGACAATGGAAACGGCGAGGGCAACCACGACCGGGATCGTTCCTGCGGCCCAGATCCAGCTCGCTATGGAGTCGCGTCCGACCAACCAGGCAAACGTACCGAAAATCAGCGCTCCGAGGGCGGCTCCGCTCAGCACCCTGCGCATGATACGATCCGATATCAATCTCGCCATGCTACCCTCATGTCGCGTCGGACGGATGCGACCCGTCGGGCAAGGACGCTCTAGACGACGGTTCCGAACAGGGCGCCGATCCCCGCTGTCAGCGCCATTGCGAGCGCACCCCAGAAGGTCACCCGCAGGGTCGCTCGCAAAACGTCAGCGCCGCCCGCCTTCGCCCCGATGGCGCCGAGAAGCCCTAAAAACACCAGGGAGGCGCCGGACACGAGCGGAACAAGCAGGTGGGCAGGCGAGATGACCACCATGAGCAGCGGCAATGCCGCGCCGACTGAGAACGTTGCGGCGGACGTGAGGGCCGCCTGCACCGGACGGGCCGTCGTGATTTCGGATATTCCGAGCTCATCGCGGGCGTGCGCACCAAGAGCGTCCTTCGCCATCAGTTGATCGGCGACTTTGAGCGCCAGCTCGTGGTCGACGCCGCGTGCAACATAGATCTGAGCCAGCTCTTCGCGCTCGAAGTCGCCATCTTCGCTGAGTTCCTTGCGCTCGCGCGCGAGATCGGCACGCTCCGTATCGGATTGCGAACTGACGGAGACATATTCACCGGCGGCCATGGACATGGCGCCAGCGACCAGCCCCGCCACGCCTGCAATCAAGATATCGCCCGACTTGGCAGCCGCTGAGGCAACGCCAACAATGAGGCTCGCCGTCGAGACGATGCCGTCGTTAGCTCCGAGCACGGCCGCCCGGAGCCATCCGATACGGGTGACGAGATGATTTTCGCGATGCAAGCGAAGTCTGCTCATTGTTCCCCCCATCCTGGCCCCCGCCTGAAGGACCAACGTCACTGTGGCCTCTTCCGACCCGTTACCATTGACTTCACAAGGTTCTCGCCATGCTCGACACTCGCTACGATGACCCCCAGAACGTGGAGTGCGATCAGAACCAGCATGATGTTGGCGAGCGCCTCGTGCACCTCCTCCAATGCCTTGGAAGTCGCGTAGGCGTCCGTGGTCATGACAATGCCCGTGCCGCAGAGTGCTGACAATATCAGAAGCAGGGCCACCACCATGGCGCCCCCCGCAGGATTGTGGCCGAGGTAGCGCGGCGCCTCGAGATGCGTTGACTGCTTGAGAAAGGTCAGGACCGCGCGAGGGCTTCTGACGAAGCTCGTGAAACGGGCGTTCTCCGATCCGATAAACCCCCAGACGATGCGTATCGCGAGCAATGCCGCTATCGCATAGCCGGCCCAGATATGAAGC
This sequence comes from Hyphomicrobium sp., assembly GCF_036262015.1. Classification (GTDB taxonomy): domain Bacteria; phylum Pseudomonadota; class Alphaproteobacteria; order Rhizobiales; family Hyphomicrobiaceae; genus Hyphomicrobium_C. Next base: position 844,137 of record NZ_DATAJR010000008.1, read on the forward strand.
CGCTCAATTTCGTCCCCGGTCAGGTAGGCGATCGCAAAGAGCGTAACGAGACTCCAATGGAAGATCCTCACGAACGGATCCCAGACCTTGACATTTGCAGGCAGAGGTTCGCGGCCGGCAGCTCTTACATTGTCCATGGTGGTCATGGCATTTCTCTTTCTCGGGTCAGCTTTCCAGGTCGACGCGCTTGCCATTTGAAATTGGCGTTGCGCGGGAACTATTCGCCTCTACGCATGACAATGACCTGACAGCCGGAGTCAGCAGCCTGTAGGATTGGCCCGGGATCGCAATTGTGGACCTACTGTTTTTGAGCGTATTGACGATGATCAACGACCGCGCCGCTCCACGGAGATAGTCTGAAACGATTTATGGAGGTCCGTCATGAGACAGCGCTTTTCCTCTTTCCTCGTTTCGATCCTTCTCATCGCTTCCGCGGCGCCTGCTCTGGCGCAGCAGCCCGGCATGGACATGAAAGGCCCCGGCGGGATGATGATGGGGCGCGGCGGCATGATGGGCGGCCACGGTGATATGATGATGCCGGGCATGATGGGCGGCCGGGATTGCCCGATGATGGGCATGATGCAGCAGGGCGGCGCAGGCCCGATGCATATCGAAGGGCGTCTTGCCTTTCTCGTAGCCGAGCTCGGCATCACCGACGCGCAAAAGGACGCTTGGACAGCCTATGCCGCAGCGCTGCGCAAGAACCTGGACGGCATGCGAAGCATGCATGTCGACATGATGAAGGCGATGGAGACCGGGAATCCCGTCGACCGCTTGAATGCCCGCATATCCGCGATGGAGAGCCGTTTGAATGCTCTACGCGAGATGAAGCCGGCGCTCGAGCAATTCTATGCAACCCTAAATGCAGATCAAAAGGCAAAGGCCGATCAGCTTCTGACCGGAATGGGGTGCATGACTTGAAAGCACGTCACGCAATGAGCGCAGCGAGCTAGGCTGTTAGCCGCAGGGTCACGTTGAGGAGCGTGACGTCCCCAGGATCCACCTCGACGCGGAATCCCAGCTCGCGGCACATGTCGATCATGGGCGTATTCTCAGTCAGGACTTGGCCATAGAGTTCCTCGAGGCGTTCTGCACGCGAATAGGCGATGAGGTGCTGCATGATCTGCCAGCCGATCCCTCGGCCTTTAAGGTCGGAGCGCACGAGAACGGCATATTCGGCGCGCCTGTAGTCTGGATCCGCAATAAGGCGCGCGACGCCGAGAAGTTCGCCGGTCTTCGAGAGAGCGACGAACGCCATTTCGCGCGCGTAATCGATTTGCGTCAGCCGCGCCAGAAAGCGATGCGAGCGCTCTGGAGCCGATGTGAAGAACCGCATCGTGAGGTCCTCGCTGCTCACATTTGCGAAGAAGTGCTCGTAGAGGCGTTCGTCTTCAGGACGCACAGGGCGAATGAGGAAGGGGCCAATATTGGGCAACTCGAAGTCTTTTTCCCAAGCTGAAGGATAGGGCCGGATCGCCATCGGCCGGCGCGGAGATTTCGTCTCGTCCTCGACCCGCATCCGCGCATCCACGGCGATACAACCGGTCTCGTCGGCCAACAGCGGGTTGATGTCGAGTTCGCGGAGTTCGGGATGGTTGGCAACGAGCGCGCTTGCACGCACCAACACACCTGCGATGGCATCGAGATCGGCCCTTGGGCGATTGCGGTAGCCGTCGAGCAGGCGGCTGATGCGGGTATGGCGCATGGCGTCGCGTGCCAGCTTGAGATCCAGCGGCGGCAAGGCGTGCACCGTATCCTTGATGACCTCGACGGCCGTACCGCCGGCCCCGAATAGCATCGTCGGGCCGAACGTGGCGTCCTCGCTCATGCCGACGATCAGTTCGTGCGCATCAGGCCGTTCGATCATTGGCTCGACGGCCCATCCCTGGATGCGTGCGTGGGGCAGTTTTGCGGCGATCGTGTCCGCCATGGTGCAGGCGGCGTCGCGCGCTTCCTTGGCACTCGTGATGCCAAGGCGCACGCCGCCGACATCCGACTTGTGCGAGATGTCGCCGGAGTGAATTTTGACGACGCAGGCGCGATGTTGCGTGAGAATACTGCGCGCCGTGGCCTCGACGGCATCGGGGTCGGGACAGATCGTGGTTTCGGCGACCGGAATCCCATACGCGGCGAGCACCGCTTTGGCCTCGTGTTCGGTCAGCATCGTCCGGCCTTGAGCGAGCGCTCTGGCGATCACGTCTTTCGCGCGGTCGCGGTCGAATACCAGTTCGAGCGGAGTAGCGGGTGGCGTCTGCATCAGCTCGTCCTGGGAGCGCCGGTAGCGCACCAGATGCATGAAGCCGTCGATTGCAGACGCGGGGGTCTCAAACGTCGGGATGCGTGCAGCCGTGAAGCGCCGCCGGCCTTCTTCGGCTGCTCCATCGCCCAGCCAGTTCGTCAGGACGACCTTGCCGGAGTGCTCCTCCTGCCGGTTGTTCGAGACAGCCGTGAGCACTGCGTCGGCAGCGGTTTCGCTGGACGCCAGCGCGGTGGGGCAATTGATGACGAGGATCGCGTCGGAGGCTTTGTCGTCGAGGGCCGCTTCCATCGCCGCCGCGTAGCGGTCCGGGCCGGCATCGCCGATGATGTCGATGGGATTTCCTTTTGACCACGTCTTCGGCAATACCGCATCGAGAGCGTCACGCGTGTCCTGTGAGATGTCGGCCAGCTTGCCGTCAAAATCGGCGAGGCGGTCTGCCGCAAGTACGCCGGCGCCGCCTCCGTTGGTGAGGATGATGAGGCGTTCGCCCGCGAGCTTCGGAGCGAAGGACAGCATGGCTGCCGCCTCGAACAAACCATCGAGGTCGCTGACGCGCACGAGGCCCGCGCGTCGAAACGCGGCGTCGTAGACGGCGTCCGAGCCAGATAGTGCGCCGGTATGGGAGCGGGCGGCCTTGGCGCCAGCCGCGTGCCTTCCGGATTTGAGCGCGATCACAGGTTTGGCGCGCGCCGCACGCCGCGCGGCAGACATGAACTTGGCCGCATGTGTGACCTGCTCGACATAGAGCAGGATCGCTTTGCTGTCGGGATCTCCGGCCAGAAAGTCCAACGCGTCGCCGAAGTCGACGTCGGCCATCTCGCCCATCGAGACGACTTTCGAGAAGCCGATGCCGCGACCTTCCGCCCAATCGATGATGGCCGTCACCAGGGCGCCGGACTGGGACAGGAAGGCGAGATCGCCGTTGGGCGGCATGCGTTGAGCGAAGCTGGCGTTTATGCCGAGGCGCGGCAGGATGATGCCGACACCGTTGGGCCCGAGAATACGCAGGCAGGCCTGGCGCGAGGCTTCGAGCATGCGGCTGCGGAGGGCATCGTCAACGCCTGCCGTTATGACAACGACGGCCTTGGTGCCGAGCGATGCCAGTTCGGAGATGATGTCTGAGATCGTTGCCGGTGGGGTGGCAATCACTGCGAGGTCCGGTACGCCAGGAAGCTTCGACGCTGACGGATAACAAGCGACGCCGTCGATCGCGGCGTGACGCGGGTTGACCAGCCAGACGTCGCCCGAAAATCCTCCGCTCCGAAGGTTGGACGCGATGATGCGGCCGACGCTGCCGGGCTTGGGGCTCGCGCCGATGAGCGCGATCGAGGCCGGCGAGAACATGTATTCGAGATTGCGGATGGTCATGATCAGTTCCGAATGCAAGCGGACGGTTTGTTAGCGGCTTTCAGCCGGAATGCGGTCTCGCGCTTTCCCCGCTCTCCAACTTTTTCCCGAATAGAAGGATTGCAGTAAGCGGTACAACGAGACCAATAGCCATCACGGCCCCGAGAAGCAGCGGCAGGCTCTCATAAGCCCCGCGATCGATGACGAAAACTTGGTTGAGATACTTTGTCTGTAGGGCGGCGGCGACAAGGGCGAGGTTCATCAGCGATCCCATGAGCGCGAACCAAGTGGCTCGCCGCTTCTGCGGCGCATAGATAGCGCAGAGCGTGAGGAGGGGGATCATGCTGAGCTGGAGGAACGGCGATGACGCGGCGGTGTCTATGATGGCGATCGTTCGGGCACCGAAGCCAAACGTTGCCTCTGTCCATCCGCTGATGCCGAGCGTCAGCGCAAGGCTCGGCAACGAGAGAATGGTTGCGACGATGGTCAACCAGAACAAGACGACGGGAATAGGTCTCCCCGTAATGGAATCGGAAAAAAGCCACGTACCGATGAGCGCGAGCAAAGCGCCGATCTGGTTCAACGTACCCTGAAATGCTTCGTCGAAGCCCAGGATTTCAATCGTGAACCACGTGTAGCCCTGGCCAACGAGAGGTGTGGCTCGAAATGCAAAGATGATGATGACCGCATAGAAGACTGTTTTCTGGATCTGTCGATCAAGGTCGCCAACGACACGCCAGAGCATAGCCGAGACAACCGCCATCGAGACGACAAAGACGATTTCCTGGCTGTAAGGAACGCCGCCTATCGCCATCGCCAGGACACCGGCGCCAAAGGCCAATCCTCCGCCCAAGATGCGCCAGTCCACGGGGCGCGTTTCGCTGCTGTCGATCTGGACCAACAAAGCACCCGATACGGAGATAGCCGGAATGACAAGGCCGCAGAGAAATACGGTGGTGTAGGAAAACACGCTTGCGAGCCAGCCGCCGAGACCTGCCACCACGACGAGGCCAAGCGAAAGTGCGAGCCGGCCCAAGACCTGGACCATTGCGAGGTCACGATTGATATCTTTGGGGGCTCGCGGGGAGCCGTCCGGGTTCTCCCGATCGACGACTTCGGCGCTCATTGCATCGGCGGCGACGTCTTGGAGAACAACTCCAACGACGCTGAGAAACGACCCAATGCGATATAGGTCGTCGGGCGGCGCAAAGGTGAACCAGCCGCCGGCTGCTCCAGCGAGCGTCAGAAGTCCCAGGGCAACGAGCACGCCGCCGATCACGACATAGGACTGACGCTGCGAGCCGAAGATCGGAACGGCATCGACTAACTCGCCGAACACCATCTTGATGGTCCAGGGAAGTGTGAGCCAAACACTTAAGGCCGCGAGTTCGGACGGCGTCAACGTCAGCGATGACTTGATCCAGAAGCTCTCGGCGATGGTGATGATGCCGAGCGCGCCATAGGCGAAGTAGACCATCAGAAGCGGGAGATACCGCAGGCGAAACGCCCGGATCGGGGTCAGGAGCGCTTTCTCCAGCTTCTCCCAAAGCCGGTCGATTTCTGTCCAACTCGTCTCGGTCATATGCGCCATTTTCCGATCGTTGACGGAAGGTTATAGACAGTGAAAGGTGCGAAGCGTGTTGGAAATTCGTACATAAACCGGGGGCGGTGAGATGGGCTCAGTGGGCGGGGAAGCGGTTTCTCTCAAACGATCGTTAGGTCTTCCGCTTACTGTTCTCTATGGCCTTGGCGTGACGATCGGGGCGGGAATCTATGTCCTTGTAGGCGCTACGGCCGCTCGCGCAGGATTTCACGCTCCACTCTCGTTCATTATCGCCGCTCTGGTCATGGCGCCCTCCGCCGCCACGTTCGCTGAGCTTGCCTCGCGCCTGCCAACAAGTGCGGGCGAGGCCGCGTACGTCAAGGAGGGCTTCCAATCTGATCGGCTCGCGCTGGTCGTAGGATTGATGGTTGCCGCAATCGGCATCATTTCGGCGGCCGCCATTGCGCGAGGGAGTGCCGGCTATATCCGCGAGTTCCTAGATTGGCCCTTCGATTTGATCGTGCTGCTGGTGATCCTTTCGATGGGAGCCATCGCGGCGTGGGGTATCGTCGAGTCCGTGGCGTTCGCTGGGGTCATGACGCTGATCGAGGTCGGTGGGCTCCTGATCATCATTGTCCTCGCCGCCGTCACCGTTCCCGATCTCGGATCCCGGCTTCCTGAAGCATGGCCGGGATTGTCGAATGCCAATGCGTGGAGCGGCGTCTTGGGTGCGTCCCTGATCGCGTTCTTTGCCTTCACAGGCTTCGAGGGGCTCGCAAATATCGCGGAGGAAGTGAAGTCTCCTGGCTGGACCATTCCGCGCGCGATCTTGATCACGCTTGTTCTCACCACTCTGCTTTATGTGCTGGTTGTTTGGGTGGCGCTCAACGTTATCCCTCACGACGAACTTGGCACGGACGGCGCTCCGCTGTCTCGCGTGTTCGAGCGGTTGACCGGGACTGCCCCCTTCGCCTTCAGCGCAATCGCAATTCTCGCGACCGTGAATGGCGTTGTGATCTATATCGTGATGTCTTCGCGCGTGATCTACGGCCTCGCCAGCCGAGGGCTTTTGCCCAGAAAGATTGCCCATGTCAGCCCATACACCCGCACGCCGTTGATCGCGACCGGTCTGGTCATCTCCGCAGTTGTCCTTCTCGGCCTTGCGTTTCCTATCGAGGGGCTTGCCGAGATGACTTCGAGGCTCACGCTCATCGTTTTCGTGTTCGTAAATAGCGCGTTGATCGCAATCAAACGGCGCGGCATTCCGGCTCCCGCGAATGCTTACGTCGCTCCGAATTGGGTTCCGGTCGTGGGGCTCGTCACGAGCATCTGTCTGCTTCTCAGCGAAGCACTTTCGTGAAGGGCGCGACAACTCGAGAACGCGAGCAATCGGCGGGGATTTCCAGGTTTTCGAGTTTTTGCTGGTGGCCCTTCACGGCTCGGATCCGCCGGTCTCCTTGAGGGTCATGATGTAGGCGGCTAGATCGGCGATTTCCGCGCGGGTCAAGGGAACGGCAATCATCGGTGGGTGCGGAATGACAATGCGTCCGGCGATGGTTTCCATCGACTGACCAGGTTTGTTGGCAATGGCGGGGAAGCTCGGAACGTCAGTAGCGACGGAGCTCGGTTGCTTGCTTACCACATGGCATGCGACGCACACGCGCTCTGCCAATGCGCGACCGATCTCGGGATCGGCCTTGGGTGTGGATGGGGAAGCAGCGAGACTTGGATTGGCAAATGGAAACGTAAAGATAAACGCAATGGCGCTGTACGGCTTCATTGAGCCCTCCGCAGTCAAAACCCCTATCAATATCTCGTTACGCTATTAAGACCTGCCGCGCGGGGCGGCGCAGCAAAACATTTTGTAAGCTTACGGACGTGGGTTTTCCGGTATGATGCCGCGGCTTATTGCCGGAGAGAAGATCACACCAGAAACCGGCTGAGGTTGATCTGGATCAGTCACGCCGATCGGGAAGGGCGAAGGAGGGCATGATGCGCAATTCCGTCGATTTATTGGCGGTGTTGACCGTATTGATCGCCGGGGCCGCGAGCCCGGCAGTGTCCGCTGAGGACAGCGGGAAGGTGCTGCTCGAGGGGAGATGCGGCCGGTGCCACGCCGTGAGCGCCGGAGTGAAAAGCCCACTCGGCAATGCGCCAAATCTTTGGGACATCCTTCGCTTTTATCCGCCGGACCAGCTTGAATTCGAGCTTGCCGAAGGGATGGGGTCGAAGCATCGGGAGATGCCGCAAATCCAGTTCACATCAGAGGAAATTGCGAGCGTACAAAACTATCTCGCGAGCGAATGAGTGGCTTCCGGCTTCGTCTAATGACGGATTGAGGTCCGGAACGTCGCGGAACGCCATCCCCTAATTTTGCATTGGCTTGATTTCTCGCAAAGCAAGGCCATTCGATTTTGTTTCAATTGTAGCCTCGAAGGAGAGGTCGCTATGAAACACACAAAAACGTGGTTTCTGGTCGCTGATGCGGGGCGTGCCCGGGTCTTAGAGCAGACTGGCGCCGAGAATAAACTGTCGGTGGTGGCGGGGCTCGACTTCGACCATTCGGTTCCAAAGTCGAGCGACGTAGTTCGGGATAGCCTGCCGCGTACGTTCGACTCTACTGGTCCAGGCCGTCATGCCATTGCGCCGAAGTCCGATCCGCACCGCTCGGAGAAGCTGCAGTTCGCAAAAGAATTGGCGCATGTTCTCGACGCCAGACTCGCCAACCGGTCCTACGATCGGTTGGTGATCGTTGCGCCCCCTCAGATGATGGGAGACCTCCGTTCGCACCTATCTGAAGCCGTCAGGAGCCATGTTCAGCGCGAGCTGGTCCTCGATCTTGCGCACGCATCGATATCGGAGATCGCCCAGCGGGTCGCCGAGTCTTGATCGCCTGTTTGAAGCGTGAATGGGATGAATTGGGCTAGGCTCGCTCGTCGATCCGCCGAACCTTCTGGCAGCAGGCCGGGCGCAACGGCGTCACATCGCTTTTGGCAAGAGGCGTTCGACAGCAGCCTGGCGCACCGGCGATGGGGCCTCAGTGAGGCGGAAGCCGCTCGTAGGCTGCTGCACGTTGGCCCGAACGATGTGCTGGAAAAGCGCGTGCAGCCGTTATGGCGCGCTGTGTTCGACCGGGTTGCAAATCCGCTCATCGTGATCCTGCTGTTTGCAAGTGCGCTGTCAGCTTGGACCGGCGACCGGGTGAGCTTCGTCACCATCGTCGCAATCATCTCGTTGAGTGTCGTTCTTGACGTTGCTCAGCACCGACGCGCGTTGCACGCCGTCGATGCATTGCGCCGCAGCGTTGGGCTCAAGGCGAATGTCATAAGAGATGGCAGGCCGCACAAAGTCCCTGTTGAGAGCCTCGTGCCTGGAGATGTGGTGCAGCTGTCTCCGGGCGATATCGTGCCCGCCGACTGTCGTTTGCTCCAGGTCGAAAATCTTTACGTCAATCAAAGTCTGCTGACAGGCGAGGCCTTTCCGGTCGCGAAACATGCGCGGGATGCCGTGGACTCCAGCAGCGCGGTCGACGCATTGAATGCAGTCTTTGCGGGCACATCTGTTATCAGTGGCAGCGCAACCGCGTTGGTCTGCGAGACCGGGTTGAGGACGGAGCTCGGCGCAGTCGCGGGATCGTTGTCGGAACGACGGCCGATCGATGCCTTTGAACGGGGCATCCAGGACTTCGGGCTGCTCATGATGCGCCTGACGATGTTCCTCGTGCTCTTCGTTCTAGCTGTAAACGCGTTTTCCGGCAGGCCGTGGCTCGAGACCCTCATTTTCGCGCTGGCACTTGCAGTCGGCCTCACGCCTGAGCTGCTGCCGATGGTGCTCACTGTTACGCTGGCAACGGGTGCGCGCCGTCTGGCAGAGCGCCGCGTGATCGTGAAACGCCTCGCCTCGATCCACGATCTTGGCGCCATGGATATTCTCTGCACCGATAAAACAGGGACTTTGACGAAGGCGGATGTGGCGCTGTCCCAGTATGCCGACGCGGCGGGACAGCCCGATCCGCGGATATTCGAACTTGCGTATCTCAACAGCAGCTTCTCTGGCGGCATTTCGAGCCCTCTCGACGCGGCCATTGTCAATCACAAGAGCGTTGACACCTCGTCATGGACGAAGATCGGTGAGTGCCCGTTTGACTTCGAGAGACGGCGTGTATCCGTTTTGCTTGAACGCGGCGCCGAAAGGTTGCTGATCGTGAAGGGCGCTCCTGAAGATGTTCTGTCGCTGTCGACAGATCTCATTCGGGGCGACGAGGCACCCGTCCATTTGGATCCCGATACGAGGCAGCGCCTCATGGCGGAGTTCAACCGCCTGGGTGAGGAAGGGTTTCGAGTGCTCGCGGTCGCGACACGGCCGCTTTCCAAGAAAGAGACGGATGTCCGAGCGCACGAAAACAATCTTGCGTTTGCTGGTTTTCTTGCGTTCGTTGACCCTCCAAAAGCGGACGCGGGGCTGGCGATCAACGATCTTGCGAGGGCAGGCGTCGCGGTAAAGATTCTGACGGGCGATAATGAGCGGATCACGCTGCATCTCTGCCGTGAGCTGGGCATCGAGGTTGCCGGGGTGCTTACGGGGGTCCAAGTCAATGCCTTGAGCGATGAGGCTCTTAGGGCGCGCCTTGCCGCTACGACGGTATTCTGCAGGGTTATGCCGCAACAGAAGGCGAGGATCATCAGAGCCTTCAGGCAGGACGGCCGCGTCGTAGGTTTTCTTGGCGACGGGATCAACGACGCCTCCGGGCTCAATGCCGCTGATGTCGGCATTTCGGTTGATACGGCTGCGGACGTGGCGAAAGAGGCTGCAGACTTGGTCTTGCTGGACAGAAGTCTCGGCGTCGTCCTGGACGGTATTCACGAGGGTCGCCGCACAGTCGAAAACGTCACGAAGTACATCCTGATGGGTGCCAGTTCCAACTTGGGCAACATGGTTTCCATGGCAGGCGCCGCACTCTTTCTGCCTTTCCTGCCGATGCTGCCCATGCAGGTGCTGCTCAACAATTTGCTCTACGATCTGTCCGAGGCCGGCGTTCCGTTCGACAACGTCGATCCAGAGACAGTTAAGCGGCCGATGCGGTGGGATCTGGGTTTGATAAAGCGCTTCATGTTGGTGCTGGGGCCGCTCAGTTCGTTGTTTGATTTCTTTGTATTCTGGGCGCTTCTGACCCTCTTCAATGCGAACGAAGCAATTTTCCAAACCGGCTGGTTCGTGGAGTCGCTCGCAACGCAGACCCTCGTGGTTCTCGTTATCCGAACTCGTCGTCGTCCATGGAACAGTCGGCCCCATGGACTGCTTGCTGGTCTCTCCATTGGAGCCGCCGTGGCCGGTATGGTCCTGCCCTGGACACCGTTTGGCGCACTGTTCGGGCTCAGGGAACTGCCGCCCCTGTTCTACCTGCTGCTCGTCGGCATTTTGGCTGTTTACCTAGCCTCCGTGGAATTCACGAAGCAGGCCTTGTTCAAAAACGGCACCCGGGAAAACGTGCAGCCGGGTCAATCAGATGATGCTATTAGAATAGCTTAAGAGAAGTTACGTGGCGCCGACTGCACGTTGCCTTATGTTTGTGGTGTTTTGACTGTGATCAAATGAGGAACTGGGAGCGTCTGTAGCATTGCCACATTGAAACCGCGTATCCGGAAACAGCAATGTTCAAGCACATCCTGATTGCGACAGACGGATCGGAACTCTCGCGAGTTGCGGTCGATAAAGGCCTCGGGCTTGCGAAGGCGCTCGGTGCCGAAGTAACGGCCGTGACAGTGACGCCTTCCTGGGTCTCGATTGCACCGGCAGAAGCGGGGATGTCATTCCCGGTCGAAGACTACATCCGGGCGACCCAGGTAAGCGCGCAAGCGATACTCTCGCCGGTTGGAGCCGCTGCAAAGCAGGCCGGCGTCACATGCTCCTTGCTCCATGAGCCTGATCAGCTACCGGCGCAAGGTATTCTCGCTGCAGCGCAGGCGACAGGCAGTGACTTGATCGTGATGGCTTCGCACGGCCGGCGCGGTTTCAAGCGGCTGTTGCTTGGCAGCCAGGCGAACGAAGTCCTGACGCATAGCACCATACCCGTTCTCATCGTCCGCTAAGCGACGCTCGAAGCAATCGTGGGCTGTGCCGGTGGAACGCAAACCTGAAGAGGAGGCCGAAGTGATGCTCAATCGCAGACTTGGTTACATCATTAGAGATCAGGATCCGCTGGTGATGCGTGCCGACGAAACGGTGCACAACGCGGCGAAGGCAATGCGCGAGCGCCATGCCGGATCGGTGCTTGTCGTGGACGAACATCAGCACTTGATCGGCATTTTCACAGGCCGCGACGCTCTTAGAGTGCTCGCGGGAGGGGAAGGTCCGAAGGTCGCGCTTTCGAAAGCCATGACGCCCAATCCTCTGACGGTCGATCCGGACCAGCGTGCGATCGATGCGTTGCGCATCATGAGCGATGGCGGGTTCCGCCATGTCCCGGTCGTCGAACATGGGCGGATCTGGGGTGTCGTTTCGCGCGCGGATTTCAAGGGTATGGAGATCGATCGCTTGGACGAAGAGGAAGGTCTTGCCGAGCGCATCCGTTGAGCTGGGCGGTGTTCCAGACTGTTGAACTGCGAGACGCTAGAGGCCGAAGGGGTAGGTGTCGGGAACGCCTTCGAGTTGGGCCGTCTTGAACGGAGTGATGGCGCTTGTCCGGTCGATCCAAATATACTCGTCGAACTGTTGCGGTAGGTTTGCCTCGAAATAATGGCTCGCGAGTTCGCTTTCGGGGCGGTACACGACGCCAATAGCTCGCTGGAGGCGTGGCTTGGAAAGCCGCTCTCGGACATTCTCCTGCTTCTTTTGCTGCAACGGCAGAATGAATCCATAGGCATTGGTGAGGTGGAACATCCGCTCGTAGCTCTGTGGATGCGCAGGCCGTACTGCCATAATCTGCATTGGCGAATCCCAAGCGGCGGCAGCGGCCACCGTTCCATCGTTCGTGCCAAATCCGATGTGGTATGATTGACGGCCGAACTGCTGACGGCAAAGTTGCCCGATGTTGTGTTCGCCGCGCCAAGCCATCTCTGTCGCAGAGGCGTCTCCGACATGGGAGTTGTGAGCCCAAATCACGCCTTTTGACGTCTCCCCCTGGTGTTCGAGAATGTGCTGGAGCGTTTCGAACATATGGCTGTCGCGCAGGTTCCAAGATGCGCGCGATCCAAAATACATCTTGCGATAATAGCGCTCTGCATTCGCGACAAGACGGGCGTTCTGCGCGGCGTCGAAAAACGGTTCGCCATCTTGTTGCGTGTAGGCTTGCTGCCTCTCCAAAATATCAACCAGCATGCGGGCGACGTCGCCCTCGCAAGCGCGGTATTCATCAGATAGGACCGCGCGTCCGTATGCAGCTGGGTCTGCCTCCCATGGGCTCAGGCAGCCATAGCGATGACGTGCGACAGCTGCCAGTTCTGGATCGACGCTTTCGAGGTAGTGGGTAACCGACTTGATGGAGCCGTAGAGGCTGTAGAGATCCAATCCATAAAAGGCTGCGCGCTTTTCAGGTTCGCGGGCCGCATTAAAACCTCTCAACCACTCAATGAATTGGCGCGTCTCCTCATTGCGCCACATCCACGTAGGAAAGCGTGCGAATGCCGTCCACGGCGCTCTGGCGATGTGACGATCTCGGACATAATTGTCTACGCGCGCGGCGTCGGGCCAATCCGCCTCGATCGCAACGAAGCTGAAGCCCTTTTCAGCAATCAAGCGTTCTGTGATCCTGGCTCGTGTGCGGTAGAATTCGGACGTGCCGTGCGTGGATTCGCCTATGAGCACCACGCGAGCGTCGCCGATGCGGCGCAGCAATGGATCGAGTTCCGCTTCGTCGACCGAAACAAATGTCTCGGACGACTTGGCTATGAGGCCGGTGGTTGAAACGCTTACCGCAGGGCGCGTCTGGACCACACGTGGAGACTTTGTCTCCCACTCGCCTTCCGGGCTTTCCCATCCCTCCTTGCCAATGAGAGGGACAAAGCGAACATCAGCGATGTCTTCACGATCGAATTCATCTTCGTCCAGCCGCGTGACGCAGATGAGCTCTTGTGCGCGCGGATCGCTTCCCACAGGAATGACCATTCGCGCGCCGATCTTGAGTTGGCGAAGAAGCGATTTTGGAATGTCGGGGCCGCCGGCGGAGACGAGGATAGCGTCGAAGGGCGCGTAGTCGGCCCATCCTTGAGTTCCATCTGCGTGCCTGACATGCACGTTGTTATAACCGGCCGCCTGAAGGTTGACTGCGGCGCGCTCTGCGAGTTGGCCAATCCTTTCGACCGTGAAAACCTCTCCTGCAATTTCAGCCAATACAGCCGCTGCATACCCAGAGCCGGTTCCAATTTCGAGAACACGCTCTCCGCCTTGGAGCGCCAAGGCCTCCACCATGAAAGCGACGATGTAGGGTTGGGATATAGTTTGGCCTACGCCAATCGGCAGCGGACTGTCCGAGTAGGCGTTCTCCCGTATGTTCTCAGGCACGAATAACTCGCGGGGAACCCTGCGCATGGAAGTCAACACAAGCGGATTGCGTACGCCGCGAGCTTCGATCTGAAGCCTGACAAATTCCTCGCGGCGTCTATCCGCTTTGTTGCTCTTTGCCATCTCGCGCCACCGCGTCAGGAATAATTCTCTGTCGAGAGCCGGTGGCGAACCGTGAGCGAGGGGTCCGGCCAAAGCGACCTGATGTCTTCAGGAAGCTGGTTAATGATACGGCTTATTTCGCGGGGGTCGCAATGGCATGCGAGCAGTTTGAATACATCTCGCACGAGCCGGTCGGGTTCGTTGCGCTGCGGGTCAAGATCTGTCGCCACGTTTTCCAGAAAGGGGCGCTTAGCACGGGTGCGAAGCGGCATGAGGGAAGGCTGCCAGGATTCGTAGTAGAATCCTTGGATGATGTTCGGCAGCTGCGCGCCAAGGTCGACAGCTTCCTCACGTGGCAGCCGGTCCCGCAACCGATGTAAGACAACTCGTAGGACGCTCAACGCCTCTTCATTGTCTTCGAGTTCGGCATTGACCCGCAGTTCCCTGAGCCACTCTTGCGTTTTCTGAAGCGAGTTTTCGACTGACGCGGGAAGTGTCATGTAACTCTCCAGCTTCGGGGCATGGCCGACTTTTGCACCTAGCGCTTTGGCCAGTTCTAGACCCGTCTGAACTGCAACCTGTTCGAGATCTGAACCGTCGGTGGCGATAAGGATGTGATTGAACATGCTACCCTTGGGCTAGGTGCTGAGTGGCGCCATGTCCGTTGACCACATTATCCAGAGCCTTTTTGCCGCTCTCTGCGAGCGCGGAGTATTCCTCCTGATAGTCTCGAGACGCCTGAGAAAGGAAGCTTTGGTACGCGCTGAAGACATCCCACGGCGTTTTGCAAGTTACCAAGCGCCTTAGGAGCTTGATGTTTTCTGAGCTGCGCTTTTGCAGAAAATCGAGGTAATCGTTGCTCGTGTCTGCGAAGGCGGATTGAAGTTCTTCAGCTTGATGTGCGATGGGAGCCCATGGCTCGGGGAGCGCACCATTTTTCCAGACTGCACTTAAACTGCTCTGTGTGTTTTGCATTGCATATCTCCCAATAAGAAACACCAGTTTGAGGAGAAGTTAATCGGTAAGATGTTTTTGATATTGAGGTTTGATTGGAATCAATTCGAAAAGCGGTAATCATAAGCGGTTGATTGCGTTTACATTTCTAGAGTTGCGATTGATTGCATGTAGCGACTAGCGCAACGAAAAGTAGAATATGGGGGTATGTGCCCGCAGTGTGGAGCAAAGCACGCGCCGGCGACCTCGGTACCGTTGAGACGGTACAAAGCCGATCGAACAATCCATTTTGCAATGCGGACAGCGCTGCTGTTGTCGCCGAGCGGGTCTCAGCGCTGGGGTGTCTGCTGCGCCGCCTGGATGCTTTCGAGATAGTGTGCAAGTTCCAGGATGCGCAGGTGCGCGCGGTTGTAGCCGGGCTGGAAATCCTCGCCCTTCATACGCTCGGCATACTTCGGCATGTGCATGGTGTCGTGGCCGTCGACGGGCTGGTCACCGGCAATGATGTCGAAGACGCGTCGGAACGGAAACGCGCCGTTGTTGCGCTTGGGGATCTCGGTCAGGTCGTTGGGCTTCTTGAACAGCTTTTGGCCCAGGTCACCGCGGCCTTGGGCGTTGGTTCCGTGGCAGGCGGCGCAGCTTTCCTTGTATTCCTCGGCACCCTCTCGAATGATCGTTGTCCAGGCGTCCGAGCCGGCGGGGGCGATGCGCGTCTGCGCCGTCAAGATAGCGATCGCGAGCACGAGGATCGTGGCCACTTTTCCTATCCACGAATGCAGAGTTGGCGCAATGCTGCCAACATTTGCAGGAGCGGCACTGAGGCCGCCTGCAGGCTTGGTTCTGCGTGATGTCATGGCTGTCCTCCTTCAATATCCGGGATGCGGGAAAGTGTAGGGGGGAGTTCTCGCCCCATATTATGTGGAGCTTTGCGCGTTGTTGTTGAGGGGCGTCACAGAGGGCCGCTGCGGGCCGCGGTCGAGCGCAGACTGGTGTCAATGGGTGCGTTCTGACTGCACGATCAACGTGCGGAGGCGTCGCCGGTGCCGTCCCGGGCGGCTGACAGTTTCCTCGCTATCAAAGCCATTTGCTTAGGGAATGGCTTCGCAAGGAATGGACGGTCGCGAAGTGTCCTCCGCTCCTGTCGATCTGCACCGTGTTCTGCGGCTTGCAACTTGGATCGGAGTGTCGACCGCTGCGCAGCGCTCGTGCCGTTCATTGACCCCGCTCAAAACCACGGTCCCAAAAAACCGTAGATTTGCGATCCAGATGAGTTCGCTGAAGGACGTAAGCCGCTTCTCCGCACCAAAGCGTTCAGCCTCGAAAAGCTCAAGACAGATCTTGGACGCGAAAAGCTCGCGGGCCTGACGCGCGAGCGCCTCATCACCTACGCCAAGACGCGCGCAAAACAAGGCGCTGGTGCCGCCACGATCGGCATGGACATCGGCTACATCCGCACGATCCTCGTGCACGCCGCTGCTGTCCACGGCATCGATGTCCCGGTCGAGCAAGTGAACTTGGCGCGGGTCGCGCTCCGCAGGCTCAGCCTCGTTGACAAAGGCAACGAGCGCGACCGCCGGCCAACACAAGCCGAGCTGGTCGCATCATTGCGCTCCACGATGACAACCCGCGGCAGGCGATCCCCCTCGGACGGATCGTTAAATTCGCAATCGCAACTGCGATGCGTCAGGAAGAAATCTGCACCCTGCTCTGGGCCGATTTCGATCGTGCCACGAGCCTCGCCACGGTGCGCAACAGGAAGGATCCGCGCCGCAAATCTGGCAACCACCAGAAGGTTCCGCTTTTTGACGCGACGGGGTACGACGCAATAGCTCTTCTAA
Source organism: Hyphomicrobium sp. (assembly GCF_036262015.1). Lineage (GTDB taxonomy): Bacteria > Pseudomonadota > Alphaproteobacteria > Rhizobiales > Hyphomicrobiaceae > Hyphomicrobium_C. The sequence goes on from NZ_DATAJR010000008.1 coordinate 860,680, forward strand.
ACGAGCAGCACGCGCTCAATCTTGGTGGAGACCGCGTCTTACCGACTTGGGCGAGATCTTGGATATGCAAGTCTATTATGAATGCGAATGTCGTCGTGGTGTCGACCAGTACGGCGTCGACGCTCTTGCCACGGCTGATCTTGCCCTCGGTCTCGACAGCCCAGGTTTCGGCCTCCGACTTCAGCCGAAAGCAGCGCGAGGCGCGTTGACCTTGCGACGGACCTGCACTCGCCAACGGCCCGAGGGTAGCTTATCGAAGGATGCCATGGTGCCGATATGGGTAAGGACTGACGTGCACAAAGTGTGCACACGGAAGCTGCGAAAAGGCGGCTAGAGGTGAGAACAGAAGCGAACAAAATTGTGCATGTTCTCGTTCATGCACACTGAGAGAACATGGAAATCTGTGCGATACCAAGCCCATAGGTTCTGTGTCGCTCCTATTGATGGGAAGGAGCGACCGGGCTTAGCTAGACAGGAGAAGTGACGCCGGTCCGCACACATACGCGGTGGCGGAGGGATACCCCATCGACAACATCGCCAGCACCGGCGTCACGGGGGAAACGATGAAGCAAGGGATGGAAGCGCTCAATGGCGTGATGAAAGACCGGCAGGGTTAGATGAGAAACCGCATGTCGCGTTGTGGATAGAGTGGTCTGCGGCGCTATTTGATGGAGGGCACCCTGCGCAATAGGGGTGCGGCGTCTACATTGGCGAGCGACAGCAAGTTCATGACGCTGCGGGGCCCCAGGCCGCATTTAGCCAACAGCAACCGCTCCTGCAGGCGATTGGGGGCATAGGTGAACGCAAGTGGGCATTCGCGCAACGCATCGGACGCAGCATAGTGAAAGCCCAAAGCGTGGCAGACGTCGAGGACCAGAGGGAGTTTGGTTCTTATTCCCGCTATGGAGAGAAGGAGAATGGCGGGGTAACGCGCAGCGACGGCAATGACATCGGAAGCGGGCATCTTGAGCAGGGTGGACATCTTGGTGACGGTGGCGAAGAGGGTGTCGGCGCGGTAGCCGGCCAGACCCGGCTTTTTGAGGATCATTTTCTTCCATGTGTCGGTTCGGATGCTCAATGCGGCTGATGAAGCCTGGATATTGCTCCTGATCGTATCGGGAGACATGGCGAGCAGCTGCGGCGCGCGGCGCAGGACGGTCATTGCCGTTGAGGGGCTTGTTTCAAACAATTCCGCGAACGCGCTGACCTTTGCCAGAAGGGTAGGGGCTGGCGTCGCCATCAGTGACGGCGACCGCTTAACAATCTTGACGTAGACGGGCATCTGCAAATGAAGCAGAGCAATGGCCTCACGGATATTGAACGCAAGCGTTTCCGGACTACTTCCCAGCAAGAGGATGTGGCGCCGGATCATCGCGATGGCGGCTTTGCGTTCGATGTGTAGTTCTCCGGCCAAAGTTACGATCAAGAGCTCAACGCCATCAGGTGTCGCGTTGGCGATGCGAGGGTTTTTCAGAATCTTCTTGATGTACGACCGCCACGGCATTCCAAGCAGCGCGGCATTGTCGGTGAACTGGGTTTGGACGGATGCGGGAGAGCGACGTATGAATGTCGGAACAGTAAGGAGGAACGGCTGGAGTTTACCAGTGGAGAGTTTCAGCAACCTCATCAGGCCGGCGACGTTGGTGACGACGGATTCGGTTGCCCTTTCTCCAAGCAGCGGGGCTTGGGCAATCAGGTGATCAAGGTCTGAAGGCGTGAAGCTGAACCCGAGCCTGCGGTTGAGTTCCTTGACGTGACACGCGATGCGTTCACGGTGGTTGACCGGGATGCTGCTCACCCAATCAGGGTAGAGTGATGATGAATGCAGGCCAAGTGGAGTGCAAATATTTGAGGCTGATTATCATCGCTTGGCGAACAGGGTGCCCCGCTCCTTGTTGGCAATGCGCCAGGCGTGGCATTTGACCTTGATCCACGCTTGGTTCTTTCCGGAAAGGTAAGGCTGCGTTTTTAGCTTCGACACGATCCCTTCCATCCCCAATGCGTCCAGCCGCTCAAGAAGCTTGTCCGGATCGTCGTGGCTCGTGGAGAATTGTAGTTCGGGTATGGCGGCTTTGCTCAGCAGCTTTTCCAGCGCGCGGCATCGCTTCACAAGCGGCAAGGGACGTAAGTCCTTGCCATTGAGCTCCATGATGTCGAAGCAAAAGCAGACGAGGGAATGTAATTGACCGCCTGTGAGCGCGCGGAAATCGGGTATCCCCTTGGCGTTCAGCGCGACCAGCTCCGCATCGATAATGGCCGATAAGAGCAGGCAGCAGCGAAAGTGGCGCAAGCATGGGCTTGAACCGGGGCAGCCACTTCCCGTTGCGGGAATAGATATAGACGTCCTGATCCCGCTTGTGCAGCTGCACGCGGAACCCATCCCATTTGATTTCATGGACGTATGCATCACCGACAGGGGGTAATACGCGTTGGACCGGTTCGGACGGCTTGATGAAGCGGAAGGTGCTCATCAACCGAACGTCGTCATTCCATGGGGGGCGGGTCAAGGGAGGAAACCCGGCTGCTGAAGGATGATGGGGAAGCAGCCGGGTTGGGTTGGGCGGGGGATACGTGGCGCCACACCATGCTTTTGGAAGGGGGGTCTCTTCAACATGCCGGGACCACGGGGGGAAGATTGTCCTTGGGCGCGGACCGCGGCAACTGTGAGATGCGATACCCGTTGCGTTTGATTGAAAAACCACCGGCTAAGGTATGCGCAGAGATGTGCAATTGTTGCCCACGCTGTACGCAATCCACTTTCAGATGCCAGAGGAATACGCGATGAAAGGGTATGAAGAGAGTGTCCTTTTTGTTGGTGCTGTCCTGTCTGGCGATAACGGGTTGCAATGAAACGAACTCCGATCGCTATTCTTACTACCCATTGACCATGGATGAAGGGACGATCGTACGGGGCTGCGACGGTTACTCCCTTGGCACGGTGCGCATGGACAACGCGAACGGCACTTCAGCGATGTGCATCGCGGCGAATGAGGGATGCAATGACACGCGTGAACCGGGTTGCGGCGAAAGACGGTTCGTTGGCAGCAGCGATATCAAGCGAAGGCGCGCTGGGTTGCTGTGCTGCGCCAACATTGGATACAACGTGTGCAGGCGTACTTCCACGAAATGGCGGCTTGTGTCAGCGTTGGGCATGATCGCCGATGTTCCCCCGTTCTATGTGCGCTTCCTCAAATCGGTGTTTTCGGGGGAATCTTCAGGCAAACATCAACTGGACCAAAGAGATGCCGTAGCGAAGGAGGCAACTCCCGGAAGATTGCTTCCGGTTGTTGAACCGAAGCGCCTGCAGGAATCGACGACGGCTCTTCTTGCGCTTCCTGCGCCTCAATCCTTGGAGCCGGATGCCCTGTCGCTCCCCAACAGGGATCATTTGCGGCGGGTGGTGGCGGACGCCGATCATGTGCAAGAGGATGCTCGGGAAGGCGTGGATGAGATTTACGACGATGTTCTGGAAGAGGGATACCAGAACGCATGGCAGGAGCATCCGCGTCGGAGGATGGGGCTTCTGACACCGGGTGGCAGGAGCAGATAGCGTATCATTCAGTTCCTGATGTTCACGCGTGCGCGCAAGCAACAGGAGTTGATAACAAAACAAGCACACGTGCTGCTGTATACTGAAACAGCAGGCAAAGTGGGGTCGTGAGCATCGCTTTTCGCCGTATCATGTTGACCACCCTTTGCTTGGGTGTGTTCGGGTATGTGGGCTGGTCGGTCTACCAAAGCGCTCAGGAGAAGATCACACCTATCGCTGCCGCATGTGGCCACGATGCATTGGGCTCTTTCCGCATCAACTCTGATGGAAGCCCGCAGATTTGCCTCGAACGATAGCGCGTGCTGCACTTACTGCGCTCATGGCGTTGGCCGCTGCGTGGGGCAACACCCAAGATTGGGGCAACATCGCCGTTATCTCCGACACGATGGGCAACAACGCCGGCCGCCTTTGCGTTGGCGAAGGACTTCGTGTCTCTGACATCGGATGCCCCAGCTACGCCCCGAGTGTTTCAACAGCGGGCCACGTCAGCGTTACAGGCAACCTTTCAGCCAGTAAGTTCATCGGCGACGGTTCCCTGCTGACAGGGATTAGCAATGCAAGCGGAGACCGCATCGTAAGCGGTACCGGCCCGTTCACGCAGATGATTGCGGTTTCCGACACGCGCTACATCTCCATTACGCAGGGCGGAAATAACACGGGATGGTTTGACCCGACGCGCGGTCTGGTCTCGCTCGGTATCAGCACAACCGGACCCATTAGCGGAACGGATGGTTACTTTAGCGGGAAGCTAGGCATCGGCACGGGTCTTGTGCCGCCTGCTTGGCCCATTCACGTGAGTGATACGTTCCCGATCGTGATGCTCGATCATGCTGCGACGGGTTCCAGCAACGCAGCGTTCCATTTTGCAGAGAACGGCGCAAGCCGTTGGGCGCTTTCGAACCTCAACGGCGCATATGCCTCCATCCCTTCTCTGCAGAATGCCCTCACGTTCTATCAGTTAAGCAACAAGGCAGGGAGCACGCTCAACACCTACCGCATGGTCATCACCGATGATGGCAATGTGGGGATCGGCACGGCGGCACCAAATGCGGCGCTGCAGGTGAGCGGGACGTTCGTCGTGAGCACCAGTTCCCAGGGGACGAATTCACCAAGTTTGTTTGTGGCGAGCAATGGCGCGGTGGGTGTTGGAACATCAAGCCCTAGCCTCGGTGCTTTTCCTACGATGCTGCACGTCATGCGCCCGAACAACGCTTGGGGTTTGGTCGTTGATGGTGATGGGGCGACCCAATCCGACATTATTATGAGGACGCGCGGAAACGCCGCTGATCAACGCCTTCTCCAAACTGTTAACGTCCTGAACAAAGTCTACATGCGTTCATTGAGCGACGCGATCGCAGTCCGTTTCAACTATTGGACGGCCGATTTGGCGACCGGGGCTTTGGGGATCAGCAATACCAGCCCCATAGCAAAACTTGACGTGAACGGGACGATTTCGTCGAGCGATGCAATTCAAGTGGGGCAGAGCACTCTTGCGTGCGCCACCGGCATCTCCGGCTCGATCCGCTTCAACACGACGAGTGACACTTTGCAGGTCTGCACCGGCTTCGGATGGAAGAGCCTTGTGTCCGGCACGGCGGGTGTGGGAACGCTCGCCGGTACTGGCAGTGCAACGGCGGTGGCCTTCTGGAACGGCGCCTCGGGTCTCACCTACGACACCGATGGCTTCTATTGGGATAGTTCGAACAATCGCTTGGGCATCGGTACGAATGCCCCCAGTGCGACACTGAACATTTCAGCCACGCTTCCCGTGCTCGCGATCGACAGACGCGCTGGAGCGTTCGGGATGCTGCACTACCGCACCAATGGAAGCCTGCGTTGGTCCCTCTTCGCTGACCAGTCCGCAGAAAGCGGATCGGAATCAGGCTCAAACTTCGGCATCAATGCTTACGACGATGCCGGCGCTTATATCTCAACACCGCTTACGGTTCGTCGGGCCACGGGCAATGTGGGTATCCAAAACCTTGCACCCGCTGCAACGTTGCAAGTGAGCGGCAGCTTCATAGTCTCCACCAGCGCGCAGACGACTACGCCTAGTCTCTTTGTTGGGCTGGATGGCAAGGTTGGATTCGGTACAAGTACCCCTCCCGAGCTTCTTACCTTGTCTTCAGATGCACCGCGCTTGCAGTTCCAGGAAACCGATCAAGCCGTAGATGAAAAGAATTGGGCCTTCTCGATTTCGGCCGGTACTTTCTATGGATTTACGCGCACGGACGACAACAGCAGCGGTGTCAATTGGTTGCAGGTTGCTCGGGACGTTGGCGGTTCCCATACCGGAATTGACAATGTTGTGTTCCCGAACGGTAGAGTGGGGATTGGTATCACCGCGCCGCGCGCGTCGTTGAATGTTTCCGGCACCATTTCCTCGACCAACGCCATTCAAGTGGGAAGTAGCACCCTTACGTGCTCGGCGAGTATTCCAGGCGCTATTCGCTACAACGGTGGAATACTCCAGTTCTGCAACGGGACAAGCTGGACCAGCTTGAGTGCGGCGGGCGGCGGGTTGGAAGACCGCATCGTTTCCGGCACCAGCAGCATCCTTACGCACCAAGACCGGAGCCTGACGTTTACAACTGCTGGCACGCAGCGGATGATTGTGGGCGAGAATGGGGGCTTGGGCATTAACATCACCAACCCCAATGCTTCAGCAGCCCTGCATATTTCCGGAACCGCTGGTGGCACTCACACCTACATGACCAACAGTGCGAGCGGCGGCGTCAACGTGCTGTGGTTTGCCAACAACTATCCTGCCAGCCCGCAATATGCGGGTATCGGCCAAAACGGCAGTGGCTCTCTGCGCTTTGCCGCTGCCGGTAACATCAACGACAGCAATGTCGGTATGGTCCTGACCTCCGGTAAACAGGTTGGGATTGGTGGGGTTGTGACGCCTGCCGCCACTTTGCAGGTTAGTGGTAGCTTTATTGTTTCCTCGACCGACACCGGGATTTCTCCGAGCCTTTATGTAAGCGCAAGCGGGCGCGTGGGGATTAGAACCTTGAACCCGCAAGGCCATCTGCACATTGCGACCGATGATGCGACTTCTTCGCTTTATCTTTCCCGTGCCGGCGACCTTACTAGCGCGATTAGCTTTGATAGTTCGCTTGGAAACTCGTTGGTTGCGGGGGGCGGTTCCGCCGGAAACCTCCGTTTCTTTAGCGCAGGCGCCCAACGGATGGTGTTGTCGGCTGCCGGTAACGTGGGGATTGGCGCTGCACTTCTTCCTGCTGTCAGCCTGAGTGTGGTTGGCGAAGTGCAGGTTTCCAACAGCGGCGTTGTTTGTGGAGCAACCACACGCGGTGCCATTCGCTACACGTCAGGTATCCTGCAATATTGCAACAGCAGCGCATGGACGACCCTTGGTGCTGGTGGTGGAGGGCAAGATGACCGCATCATCAGCGGAACCACCAGCGCCATCGCATGGCAAGACAGCAGCCTGACCTTCACGACCAACAACGTCCAGCAGATGATTGTGGCGCGGTCTGGTAACGTGGGTATCGGTACGGCTACCCCCGGCCGTGCCTTGGAGGTCAGCAGCACAAGCTATGTGCGTCTTACCAACGGTGCTGCTACCCCCGCTGTGGCTGGACTTGAAATCTGGGGTAACAGCGGCGGAGAGGCGTACCTTCAATACTACTACCCCTTTGATCAATGGCGTGTCTTTGCCGGTGGTGGTGGTCCTGACAACATCCAATTGGTGGTGGCGCCGGCAGGTGTCGGTATTGGAGCACCCGGCGTTACCCCCACCGCGACGTTACAGGTGAGCGGGAGCTTCATCGTTTCCACGAGCGCGCAGACCACGACTCCAAGCCTTTACGTCGGCACCAACGGCAACGTGGGGATTGGCACATCCAGCCCAGGCACGAAACTCGAAGTCAGCGGATCGATCGCTACGGCGGCGGGCTCTGGAGGCAGGATAACGGCTTTTGACGCAACGGCTGCGAACAACCGTGTGATCATGGGGGCCGATGCTTCAGGCGGCTACCTGCAGGGTACCTACGGTTCTGGCGGTACGGGCACACTCCGCTTCCTCAATATCAACGCGGAGGGCATGCGCCTGAGTGGGGGCAGGCTCGGGATCAGCAATACGAACCCGATTGCGAAGCTTGATGTGAATGGCACGATTTCGGCCTCCGACGCCATTCAGGTCGGAACAAGCGAGCTTGTGTGCTCGAGTGCGATTTCAGGTTCTATTCGCTACTCGACGACGAGCAGCACGCTCGAATATTGCAACAGCACCGCTTGGACGAGCCTTGGACCAAGCGATACTCAGGTGGTGAGTTTCAAGGTCAACAAGAACGGCACCAACCAGACAGTGACCGCGAGTACGTGGACCAAGCTCACGTGGAGCTCTGAAGTTTTCGATACGAACAACAATTTTGATACGGGGACGAGCCGCTTCACCCCGACGGTTCCTGGGAAATATCTCGTCTACTTGACGGTTCACTGCTCCGGTGGAGGCGACTGCATGGCTGGAATTTACAAGAACGGCGCCACAAACTCGTTCTCGATCACGAATAGGGCGGCAAACAGCTACGCATATGCCACGACGATCATCGAGATGAATGGAACCACGGATTATCTGGAAGGGTGGGCGTATTCAGCGGGAACGACGATCGGCGGCGGCGCGGTCAACACCCACTTTGAAGGTGCTCTATTGGGTCCTCAGTCTGGTGTCGGCGGTGGCGGTGGAACCGCCAATCCGGCGGGTGGGGCAGGTGACATCCAATTCAACGACGGTAGCAATCTCGCAGCGGATACCGGACAATTCTTCTGGGATGCCACGAACAACCGAATGGGGCTCGGAAACGCAGATCCGAGTTACACCCTGGACGTGACCGGTATTGTTCGAAGCTCCAGCTATGGCATGTTCGGGACGGGGACGGGCGCAGGATCGTACATTGTTGGAAACAACACCTACGGTCTCTACCGTTCCAACATATCGAACGGATATTTGGGCTTCCCAAGCAATGGCGTGCTGTCGTTGATGAACGCTAATATTGGTATCAGTACGACAACTCCCCTAGCGAAGCTTGATGTGGTTGGGACGATTTCTGCGAGTGACGCAATCCAACCAGGAACAAGTAGTTTGACATGCTCGACGGGGATTGCCGGGGCGCTGCGCTACAGCACCGCCAGCAACACGGTTCAGGTGTGCGCGGGCGCTTCAGGATGGAAGAGCCTGGTGAGCGGTACGGCGGCAACCAGCCTTTCGGAACTCACCGATACACAAATCACAAATGTGGCAGGTCGCGATTATCTCCGCTACGACGCAGTCACATCCAAGTGGGTGAACATTTCTGAGTCCAGCGTGATGAGCACGACCACGATGTCAAGCGGATGGCCGGATGCTTTGCGGTGCCGTCGTTCAAATGGTGACTGGTCCATCATGTATTTGAACTGGTCACCCAGCGGGACTGACTTTTACTACTATAACGGAGAGGGCTACTACAACGTTTTCAACCCGGACGGCTCTTACAAAACGAATAACAACTTTACCCCACATGCTTCTGGAGGCTGCAACAAGAACATTTCCCAACTCTATATCGATGGCCAAGCCTTCAACTTCATCGGCAACGCAAATACCAATTCGACCGCCGAAGGCGACAGTATTACCAGCGGCACACTGGCCATGGTGGCGAACAGTGCGACGAGCTACATCAGCCTGTCCACCAACGGAACCGATTGGGGCTACCTGGGTAGTGGCGCCAGTTTTCTCCCGGCCATCAGCGCAAACCGGGTGAGCAGCACGAACATCTCGGCCACTTACATTCAACTGAACAGCCCCAGCACCGTGTTGGCGTGCAACAGTGGGTTCACTGGCGCGATGCGATATACCTCCGGCACCATGCAGGTCTGCGATGGCAGCAACTGGGGCAACATTGGCATCGGTGTCCCCACGGGCACCATCGCGGCGTTTGCCGCCAGCAGTTGCCCCAGCGGATGGAGCGAATATACGGCTTCGCGCGGCCGCTTCCTTCGCGGTATCGACAATGGCGCGGGCATTGACCCTGCCGGCACGCGGGCTGCTGGCAACCAACAGGCCGATGCCATGCAGCAGATTACCGGTTCGGTGGGCTTCAACCGCACGGCGGGTAGCACTTTCTCCGGCGCATTCGCAACAGCTGCACAAGGTTCGGCAGGCGCCAGCCCAGGGAGCAGCGCAGCGGGCGGTTTGAGCTTCGACAGTGCCAACTCGCCCGGCGCGCGTACCGCCAACGAAACCCGTCCGTCCAACGTCGCGGTCACTTTCTGTGTCTACGCGGGGTTCCAGAGCGCGCCTGGTCAAACCATCCTCACGACATTGGCAAGCCTTACCGACGTGAGCATTGCAGGTGCCTCGACCGGTCAGGTGCTTGCGTTCAATGGCGCAAGCTGGGTGGCGAGCAATACCACGACGGGTAGCGGTGCTCTGGGCGATCGCATCACCAGCGGCACCCACGCGGTAGCAGTCAACACAAGCAGCGGGTATATAAATCTCTCTACCAGCGGAACGGATTGGGGTTATCTCTCCAGTGGAGTGAGCTACCTTCCGACGATCACGGCGAGCCGTGTGAGCAGCACCAACGTCTCGGCCACCTACATTCAACTGAACAGCCCGAGCACCGTGTTGGCGTGCAACAGCGGGTTCACCGGTGCGATGCGATACACGTCCGGCACTATGCAGGTGTGCGATGGCTCCAACTGGGGCAACATCGGAATCGGTGTGCCCACAGGCACCATCGCGGCGTTTGCGACGGCAAGTTGCCCTAGCGGGTGGACAGAATACACCCCTGCCCGTGGGCGCTTCTTGCGCGGGATTGACCCAACCGGCACGAACGATTCCGTTCGGGCGGCGGGGAACACGCAGACGGATGCTTTCCAAGGCCACCGGCATGCCATTCTGGAAGGCAGCAACCTGGCCTGGATCGGTAACGGAACCGGTAACGGCAACTATGCAGTCGGCACGAACATGAAGGGGGTGGGTATTGGCGACCCGAACACCGACGGCACAAATGGGGCGCCGCGCACGGCTGATGAAACCCGCCCCAAGAACGTTGCCGTCACGTACTGTGTGTATAGCGGATTCCAGAGCGCTCCCGGTCAAACCATCCTCACGACATTGGCTAGCCTTACGGATGTAAGCATCGCAGGTGCCTCGACCGGTCAGGTGCTCGCGTTCAATGGCGCAAGCTGGGTGGCGAGCAATACCACCGCTGGAAACGCCAACGTGGCCAGCAGCACCGGGGCCATTCAGTTCAATGCCAACGGTTCTTCGTTTGGCGGCGACACTGCCAACCTGTTTTGGAACAACGCGACCAAGCGGCTTGGGATTGGAACGTCTACGCCATCCTATTCCTTAGACGTGAATGGCGTGGTGCAGGCCACAAGCTTTTTCCAGAGCTCCGACAGAACTTTGAAAGACAACATCGTGCAGCTTCGGTCGGGCTTGGCGACAATTGAAAAGCTCAATCCCGTAACGTTCGACTGGAAGAAGGATGGCAAACATGCTGCGGGTCTTATCGCGCAAGAGGTGTCATCGGTCATCCCTGCCGCTGTTTCTGCTAATGTCTCTGGGACACTCTCGGTGGATTACAGCCAAATTATTCCGTACCTCGTGAAGGGTATGCAGGAGCTGAAAAGCACCAACGACAAACTTGAACGGGCTTTGCGAGGTCTGAAAGACACCAACGAAAAACTAGAACGACGCCTCAAGCTCTTAGAAGAGCGTCGTGGCGAAATATTGAACTAGGGAGAGAAACGAGAATGCTGCGACGGTTTCTACCCTTCATGCTTACCTTCGCCTTGTTGGCAGCTTCCGTCGTAGCGCAAACCGTTGAAAGTACCGATGCTCGCGGTCTTGGCCTTGCCACGGGCGCTGCCTCTCCAACGACGCTGCGCGTCAACGTCGCCCAAAACGGCAATGTGGGAATGGGAGGTATTGTTACCCCCAGCACCAAGCTGGATGTCAACGGCACCATTAGCGCGAGCCAGGTCTACAGTGGCGGCGTTCTCAAGGGCTTCCCGATCGGTGTGGTTATTCCCTGGCACAAAAGCATGACGGGAGTGGCTCCGTTGCCGGATGGCTGGCTTGAGTGCAACGGCCAAACCATCAGCGATGCCGCATCACCCATGAACGGCCAAGCCGTGCCTGATCTTAATAGCCAGGTCTATGCGGGGGGCAGGGGGCGCTACATTCGCGGCGGAAACACCTCGGGTGGAACCAACGCGTCCACCAAGCTCACTGGCAACGGGGGTTTGTACCAGTTTAGCTATGGAAGCTCCGGCTATTACGGGATTGGATATGGGATCGCCCAATACAGTGAAGTCGGCAACCCCGCGACCTACAGTGGCAGCAACGACGACCTCACAAACGCTCGCGCTCAGGTGGCGGCGATGACGGTGGTTTTCATCATCAAGATTAAATGACCATGCGTAGTATCTTCGCCCTTACACTCCTCCTCGCGGCCCTTTTCACTGGGCAGGGCTTGGCACAACAGAACCGTGTTCTGCAAAGCATACACGCTTCGGGTATGCGGCTTGGGACAGGGCTAACCTCACCCACAACAGAGAAGGTGCGCATTACTCAAGCGGGCAACATCGGTATCGGTACCAGTGCACCGGGGAAAACGCTTGAAGTCGCCGGCACACTCAGCGCCACAACCGTGTATTCCTACGGATCACTGCATATCATCCCGGTTGGTATCATTCTGCCATGGCACAAAAGCATGACAGGCGTGCCCAACCTCCCCCCCGAATGGTTGGAGTGCAATGGGCAAACCATCAGCGATGTGGCATCTCCCATGAACGGCCAAGCGGTACCCGATCTCAACAATCAGGTCTATGCCGGGGGCAGGGGGTACTATCTGCGCGGTGGGACAACATCGGGTGTCTTCAATGATTCAAGCTATTTCAGCGGAAATGGCAGCAAGTATAATTTTGGATCATCCACAAACACCTACTATGGAGTCAACTATGGTCGTGTGGTCGACGGCGAAGCGGGAAGCACACTCACGTACAACGCTACTGACAATAACCTTCAAACTAACCGCTTCCAGGTGGCAGCGATGACCATGGTTTACATAATCAAGATCAAATGATGATGCGCACCCGTGCCCTTTCTCTTGCGTTGATCACCATCTTCGTGGTGACGGCGACGCATGATGTTTTAGCGCAAACGATGGATACCTCTGCCAGCACCGGCATGGTTTTCCGTACCGGCGCAACCTCTCCCACCACCGAGAGAATGCGCATCACCACGGCGGGCAACGTGGGAATCGGAACGACCAACCCCAGCACGAAAATAGAGGTCATTGGCTCCGTCAGCGGCACTGCCATTTACAGCAATGGTGAACTGCTCACCATGCCCATCGGGATTATCATTCCATGGCACAAAAGCATGACAGGGGTTCCTGGCACCCTTCCGGTAGGATGGTTGGAATGCAATGGGCAAACGGTCAGCGATGCGTCATCTCCCCTTAATGGGCAAGCACTACCCGATCTCAACAGTCAGCTCTGGGGTGGTGGCCGGGGCCATTATCTGCGTGGAGGAACGACCTCTGGTGATTTCAACACCTCGACCTACTACACGGGAAACAACGCGGATTATTCCTTCGGTCAAAGCAGCGGCACGTACTACGGTATCGGCTACGGCCGTAGCCAGTCCAATGAAACTGGCGCATTCCAAGCGACCTACAACGCCAGCAGCAACGGTTTGGGCAACGCACGCATTATGGTGGCCGCCATGACGGTGGTTTTCATCATGAAGGTCAAGTGAGAAAAGAGTAGGTGCTCTCCATACCCACTTCTTGGCATCCAATTGGTGCCTTACCCAGAATGGGTGGTAGCGTTACTTCCCATCCCCGATCTTCAGCACGGTCTTGGTCACGGTGTAGCTTGCCTTTACGCCGGTGAGCTTCGCTTAATTGATCGGTTGACATATTGTACGGATCTTCTGAATCGAACCTTGGGGCCATATCGGAAGTAGATAGGGGTTTGTGCAGGCATCACGACGGCGCGCCGGAGCCAGAATATCGCCCGAGAGTATGTGCGCTGATGTAATACAGTAAACGGAGGAGGAGCGGGGCTCCTGACCACCCGGATCGGTTTGCGTAGCTTCCCTTGATGAGGCCGGATGGTGAAGCGTGTTTGCAATTGGATTATGGGGTGACCATGGCTGCAATTGTAAAACCTGTCACGTCCATTTGTTCTGCGTCGTTGACAATAACCATGGCTGGTTTGCCATAGAGATCGATCTGCCAAACACGTGACCGTTGCCCGACCTCTGTATAGTCGGCCAGTGGTTGTCCCAACTTTATGACCTTCGTCAGTTCTCCAAGAAAATCCGAGACCGAAGCCTGGGTGCTGCCCACCGTGCAGGTCGCCATGGGTTGACCGCGAAACTTTGCCTTTGAGATGGCGATCATGAAGGGTTGGGGAGCGGTGTCCACGAACCAACTTTGCCAAGGCACGGTCTTGTCCCGTGGGGCTGCTACAGCTGCCATGTCGCGGTCTAGCGTCTTCCAGTTCAAGGCCCGTGCGGCTGCCTCGACCCGCTTGGGGTCTGCAAGTGTCTGCAGGCAGTGGCCCACAAATTCGCGCGCCAGTTGAAAGGCGGGCTTTTCGTTGGATGTTGCGACAGTCGGGTGGACGATAGAAATGCCGATGGCGAGGCAGAGCGTCGTTAGTCTTTTCACGGTGGAGACTCAATCTCTGAAGCTGCTGTGTTGCCAAGGGAGAGTTGCGCTATTTGCGCTGTGCCTCGTGGAATGCGTGCGTGATGGCCATGATGACGGCCGGACTGGTGGCACCCTCTGGCGGAACCAGCAATCCGTGGTCAACCTTGAATCCTTCAGCCCGCAAACGGGTGAGTGTCTTTTGGCGGAAGTCGTCATCTTGCGCGGAGAGCGCGAGGTGCGGAAATCCGGCGACGGGGAGACGTGAGGAAGCCATGGAACAGTGGGTAGAGGGCATGTGGGGATTCGGCAAGGGGCTGGCTGCCCATCGAACACGCAGTATTCTGGCGATGCGGCCTCCTGAATGATTGTTGTACGAATCTGAAGGGTGGCCGGCTGGGAATGTTCCCCGCATGATGCGCAAATGGCTGGGGAAGCGTTGCGCGTGTTGGGGAAGGGGAGCAATGCCCCGCTTGCACCTGTCGAGAAGGTCCCACACAGTTCCCAAGCGGAAATGGCGCTGCTCGGCGCCATCATGGTCAACAACCGTTTCTATGACGAGCTCGAAGGAACGCTGAAGGCCGAACACTTTTACGTGCCATTGCACGCGGCAGTGTTCGAGGCGATCGAGGAGGTCATCAACGGGCGTGGTGGGGAGGCGAACCCCATCACCATCAGCCAACGGCTGCAGGGAACGCAGTTCGATGCGGACAAGGGGCTGTTCCCGCATCTCTCCGGCATGTTCGAGAACGCAACGCTGGCAGGCGATGCGAAATCACTGGCGGAAGTGATCATCACGAGTTTCCGGCAACGGCAACTGATGGGCCTTGCCGAAAGCGTCCATACGCAGGTCCGTGCAACGTCCCGACCTGAAGATGTGGAAGCGATGCTGGAAGCTGTCGCCGGCGAAGTGTTCCGACTGACGGAGCTTGGCGGCAAATCCACCGCCCGTGACATGCGCCAAAATCTCATCGAGGTCATCCGCATGGCGGATGCGGCGAAGCGGGGCGGAACGGGCATCACCGGGATTGCCAGCGGCTTCGTTGACCTGGATCAGCTTCTGGGCGGGTTCCAGAACAGCGATTTCATCGTGGTTGGCGCGCGTCCCAGCATGGGGAAGACCAGCCTACTGCTCAACATCGCGCAAACGGCCGCGACGCGTTTCCTGCAGGACGAGGACAACAGCGCACCCGTTGGCGTGTTCAGCCTCGAGATGAGCGCGACGCAACTGACCCAACGGCTAGTTGCCAATGCGGTGAACATCTGCGCCACCAAACTGGGGAATGGTCAAATCAACGATGCGGATATGACGCGCATCGTGGGTGCGGCCGAGAACCTCTACAAGCTTCCGCTGATCATCGACGATACGCCTGGCCTTTCCATCAGCGCGCTACGCTCGCGCGCCCGCGAGATGAAGCGGAAGCACAACATCGGCCTCATCATCGTCGATTACCTGCAGTTGATGCATTCCCCCATCAAGGGCGACTTCAACCGCGTCCAGGAAATCACGCAGATCAGCCGCGGCCTCAAGCTCATTGCCCGTGAACTGGATATTCCGGTGATTGCGGCAAGCCAGCTGTCCAGAAGTGTGGAATCCCGGGACAACAAGCGCCCCTTGCTGTCGGACCTCCGCGAAAGCGGCAGCATCGAGCAGGATGCCGATGTAGTGCTCATGCTCTACCGCGGGGACTATTATTTGTCGCGCGCAGCCAGTGGGGATGCGGCAAGCGATGCGGATAGGAAATCCATTGCGGAAGCGCAGCAGCAACTTGAAGCGGTGTGCGGGATCACTGAACTGATTGTTGCGAAGAACCGAAAGGGACCGACCGACACGGTGAAGCTGATGTTCGACGGCGGCACGACGACGTTCCGCAGTTTTTCGGGGGGGTAGGGTCAACAGGAATGCCACGGGTGTCGGACTATAGTTGTCCGTATGCGTTTACAGTGAGCGGTGGCAACGCCTAGGCTTTGGCATGAGTATCTCTTGGAACAAGTTGAATTGCGCTCGTCTCGCGGGAGTGGCGGCGCTTGTGAGTGCGCTGCTGTTATTTCCGGGAACTGCCCTTGCGCACGTGAAGTGGTTTGCACCGTATATTGTTGGGGCACCTCCGCAAGCGATCGCGACCACGCTTGTCGATGTCTGGTTCTGGACCGGCATCTCGCTGGTGTTGGTGTTCTTTGTGGCGACGCGTTTAGTTGAGGTGTCGAAACTGGGAGAGGTTATCCTGGCGGGCATGGACCGCTTGACCGAGCCACTATCGCGTCGGCTGGATGATTTCGTGCGGGTTGTTATTGGCGCGTTCTTTGTTTCCATTTTCGCGGTGGGCGGTGTGTATCTGACGCCTGACCTGAAGACGCCGGCGGAGTGGGTCTCGTGGACACAGCTGTTGATTGCGGGGTTGGTATTTTCCCGGAAGACGCAACCGCTGGCAGCGGCCGGGATTATCGGTTTGTGGTTGTTGGCCCTGCGTGACTACGACGTGTTCCACCTGCTGGATTATCTGGCGCTGGGTGTCGGTGTCGCTGGCTATCTTGTTCTGGATGCCTCGTCCGATCCCGATTGGCGAAAGCATCGCTTCCAAATGCTGCGCTGGGGCGTGGCCATCGCATTGATGTGGTCGAGCCTTGAGAAGTTTGCCTATCCGGACTGGTTTTATCCGCTGGTGGAAGAGAAGCCCTTTTTGACATTCGGGATGCCGCGCGACGTCTTTATTCCGATGGCGGGCGTTGCCGAGTTCACCATGGGGTTCGGGTTGTTGTGGACGCCGCTGGTACGGCGTCTGTCGGCCGTTGCCTTGTTCATCATCTTCAATGCGGCGGTCTATCCCTTCGGGCGTATCGACCTTATCGGCCATGCGCTGATCATGGCCGTTATCGTCGCCATTGCGGCTGACCATTCGCGTGACGAGCACCTGGCGCCCAAGCTGAAACGATCCCTTGCGGGGGTGCCGGTCGGACTTGCGGCCGGGTTGCTGGTGTTCGCCGGGAGTTATTGGGGGCTGCATATGGCGATCTATGGCCCACAAGGAACGGTCGCGGCCGTTGCGGGTGAGCGTTTGACGCATACACCCAACGTGGATCATCCGCATGGAATGGCTGGTGCATCGAGCTCGGAAGGTTCGGCGGCGTCAGCCTTTGCGGTGGCGATGGACAAGATGCACGGTCCGATGATCGAAGGTGTGGCGAACCCAGATCCTGATACGGCTTTTGTTTTGGGGATAATCCCTCACCATCAGGGGGCGATCGACATGGCTGAAATCGTGCTGAGGTTCGGGAAGGACCATGAGAACCACGAACTGGCCCGTGAGATCATTGCTGCGCAGCGCAGGGAGATCGAGGCGATGAGGGCGTGGCTGCAGCAGAGGAACCTGCCGCAGCCTTAAGAGAGGCGGAGGTTTCAGAGAGGGGTGAACCTTGTGATGCGCTGCAGCTGCAGTTTCGGCGGATCCGGTTCGAATATCAGACTGCGCAACAGCCGCCCCCCACCCTTCCTTACCGGCAAGACCTTCACAGCTTCAAAGAACGGAATTTTGGCTGAGGCGGGTACTGGCAGGAGTTCGCCCATCGGAGTTATGGCGCCTTGAGCGGCGAGGATCGTGCAGGTGGATACATCAAACTCCACGGTTATGCGTGGTGTATTCCGTTCGATGAGCGTGATGATGCGCGAGCGCCCGTTTTTGATCTTGATCCAGTAATGCAGGTAGTTGATGGCGTCTGGATGGCTGGATGTAATGTTTTGGTGCGCGAGGGCTGCCCTCAAGTGCAGGGTTCCAACGCAATGCCCTAGCGTGAGTGAATCGTAGACGAGATGGCGGGGATCGTTGGCCTCTTCAAACGTGTAGACCCCGTCAGTCCAAAGCAAGGTGCGCATCGGCACCTGGTGGCGGAGGGAGGACAGCTTCGTGGCACGCTCTTGGGCAATTTGGCGATTGTAGTGCTTCAGAATACCCACAAGGCTTGACCGGCCGCGCACCAAATGAGGCGCGTGCTTGATGGCCCGGATGATGGTGATGATGGGCAGGGTATCTATTGAGGAGGGCGTGCTCCGCCCGGTTCGCGTGCAATACCACAGGAGCTTGATGGTAAGGGGTGTAACGTCTTCGGCGTCTAGTACGCGGAAGCAATGGCAGAGGATAAGCCGCAGCTGACGGGCTGCAGCTTGGCGCGTGGCAAAATCAGAGGTGAATGAGACGGCTTGTTTGATGGTTTCCTCGCCATCTGCCGTTCGTCCGCAAAGGACGTTGGCGATGGCATTGTGCGCTCGGAAGAGGTTGTGAAAGCGCTCTTGGGTAATCATACGGTAACCCCCAAAATACACGGACAAAAAAGGTATTGTGTTATGTATGGTGAGTATCTTCCGGGTTTTGGCCGAAAGTGAGGTGGCGGAGGCTAGTGAACAGCTGGAGGCAAGGGGGCACCCTGGAGAAGCCGCCGCTCCATTTCGCGGTAGATGGTTTCCAGGGCGTCGGTGATGTCTCCGATGGTGTAGAGCGCGGCTTTGGCGGCGACGTAGCTCACGCTGTCGTCCGGATCGCTGGGTGGATCTTCGGGAAGCGTGACCGCGGCTATGGCCGTTTCCGCGCGGTTGTGCCGAAGTTCCGCGCGGGCTTTCTCGATGTCGGCGCGGGTGATGGGGAGGGGATCAAGCTTTTCCACGGCGAGGGCATCATGCAAAAGCGCGGAGAGGTCGAGGCTTGCCTGCTGCAGGGATTCGCTGAGTTGCTTGAGGGTGGTGCGTGGGCGCTCGTCGATTGGAACGACCTTGGACCTGCCTTTGCTGAGCCGGAAGTAGCAATGGATGAGGGTTTTGTTGAGCTCGTCGTCAACAGTAACGACCCGTACTTTTAGGGCCAGCGCTTCGCTTTGGAGCAACGCCGGCAAATCGGGTTGGGCAAGCACGGATTTGAGGGTGGCGAACGCGTAATCTTTGAACCCTGCGCGCTCTAGGAGCTTGCTGTAGATGCCGTGCGCGTCCGGCTGGTTCAAGTCAGCGGAACGGAACAGGTCTTGGGCCTTGGCGGCCATCTGGGAGATGTCCGAGAGTTCGCGGGCAATTTCATCGAGGGTGTCGCGCGCGGAAGGAAGCTCGATCAGATCGGCGATGAAGCGTAAAGGGCCACGGTCTTCGGACACATCGTGAGTGTGGGCCAATAAAATGGCTTGGCAAGAGGGGGTTGGCTAAAAGCGGCATTGGGTGTGGGTACTTAAAGCGGCGCCCACCCCGTAGGACCCCTCCTCTTGACGCCGTGCCAGCCCAAATCCATCTCCACCGACCGATGAGGATTTCGACGTGTGGTTGCACGGAAATGAAGAGGAGGCTCTTTCGCTTGCAAGGCCATACCCCGCTGAACGGATGCGTATCGTGCAGAAGGGAAGTGCAACGAAGGATATGTTGGGACAGGTAGCCGCATAATAACCGTTAAGCATCAATCGGTATGGAGTTCAGGGGATACCTGCTCTATCACTGCCATGAATGCGTATCGGAGTTGGTGAGATGGCGAAGGCGGCAAAGGTGATCAACAAGCGGGATGTGGCGGACTGGTTCGCGGGGCAACCGTTCGAGGTTCAGCAATCCGTTCTGGATGATTTTAAGAAGACGCATGATCTCTCCAAGGAACAGCGTATCACCGCGCTGGAAAAGGAAATCGCCTCTCTGCGCGGTGGTGCGAAAACCATTATCGCAAGGTCAGCAAACAGAAGGGGCGCGATGAAGGGTATGAAGGTCGAACCTAAGTACCGGCACCCTGAAACCGGCGAGACCTGGGCCGGCCGCGGCGTGCAACCGACCTGGATGCGGGAATACCTGAAGAAGCGCGGGAGCAAGATCGAGACGCTGCTGATCAAGAAGTAGAGCAGCCAAATCAAGGGAAAGGGCGGATCCGCAGGGTCCGCCCTTTTTCTATTGGAAGACCAGTTCGTCCTGCGGCCGGTGGAACGGATGCGGTGCCGCAAGTCCGTTGAAGACCGGATCGACCAGATAGTTGGACCGCTTCGCCGTTTTGATGTGTTCCCCGTTGAGCAGGAGGAGGCTTTCTTCGGGCAACCCCTCGCTTGGGTAGAACTTTCCGAGGTACTCGCTGAGGGCTTGCCGGGCGGGTGGAGATTTCGCACCAAAGTATTGCTGGACGGCACTGTTGTTGATGATGGTTTCCCAGTCTCTCGGGTAGACGGCTTTGAGTTGGGAGAGATCCTGCCAAAACGTCCAGACGCGCATTCCATAGGAGCGCATGAGGGTGATGGCTGCTTTCAGATCGCTCATGTGCCCGAGCTGCGCGGTCTCGTCGATGAGGAAAAGGGTTGGTTGTTGCGGGGCGCGCTTTCGTCTGGCGATCGCGGCCAGCATGACCCCGATCCACAACCGCAACAGCTTCCCGTGCGAGATGAGCTTGTCTGGCGGAATGATGAGATAGATGGTTTGCATGGCCCCGGCGGTAATGTCGTCGAGGGGAATGGTGCTGCTGGTGAGCGAGGCATGTACGGAAGGTGAGCGAAGGAACCCCATGTGGGCTTGGGCCGTGGCCATGATGCTGGCGCGCGTCTTGTCGGATGAGAACTCAGAAGACGTGATGACGTGCCTCATTGAAATACCGCGTGGCTTTTCAGGGATCATGCCGTGGGCGTGCATTACGGCTTGGCTGAATTCATCCGCGATCGGGGCCCCCCTGATGGCTTCCTGCACGTCTTTAAGGGTTGGCTGACGCTTCAGTGCTCGGAAGAGCTCACAGATGACGGCGACGATCATGGCGGTGGCGCGTTCGTCCCAGAAGGGATCGTTATGGGAAGCGTGTTCCTGCATGCAAAGCTTCGCGACGACTGCGGCATTGTCTTCAAAGCAATCCGAGTGCGGGTCGATAAGGTCCATGGGGTTGAGTGAATCCCCAATATCGTCTCCTGCGATAGAGAAGGGGTCGAGGCGATGGACGAGGTGGCCCATCTGTCGTCTGCGCTCGGCGGTGACCGCGTAGTTCTCTCCCTTTGGGTCAACGACGATGGCGGGGCCACGCCATGTCAACAGGGCGGGGATGGCGCATGAAACGCCCTTGCCGCCTCCTGTGGGCGCCATGGTGAGGAGGTGGCCTTCGTGCCCGGTATCCCAGATGGGGGTGAGGGTGTTGCTGTCTTTGTCTTCTGTCCAACCGAGCAGGAGGCCGTTCAAGGGGGTATCTGGACGCGGCTTACGGGGTTTCATGGGTATCTCATGCATTTTAATCGGGACTGACTAAACCCTATCGACAGGTTTGGACAAAACTATGGTGTGCAACACCGCATGTTGCCGTCACGCGACAGGGCGCATTGCGCAGTGCGGGTTATGCGGAGACGGAGTGGGTTGGTTCGGGGTAGCGTGTATCGGAAGAAAGACGATGCATGGGAAAGCCCGACAGGGACTGCGAAACCGCACTGAAACCGCCGTGGTCGTTGGAAGAGTATGAACGCTGGCAGCGGGATCAAGAAGAACGCGATGAAGCGGAACGGGAAGCGGTGTTTGCCGAAATCCTCACGCGTGATGACCCGGAATGCGAAGCGGCGGTGAAGGCCTTGGAAGAGGCGAAGTGGGGACGTTCCGACCGCGTGGTTGATCGCTAAATGGGCAAGCCAACCTACGTCCGTGTGAATCGGCAAAACGAGTGGTCATCCATGTTGCTTTCCTTGGTAACAACATGGTGGAGCGGTGTTCACTGATTTCAGGGGGGCTACCCGAAAAGGTTGCCTTGCTTCCATTTGGCGATGGCAATGGCATAGGCAGCGCTGTCGGCCTCCCGGTCGGCCCATGCTTTGAAATAACTGACCGCACCACCAAGCGTATCGAGCTCCTTCTGCTCAAGGCCGTGGTGGCAATATCCGCGCACGCCCAACGGAAACGGAACATCCTCGGGCGCGCGCAACGTGATGACGGTCCAGCCCTCAATGCGGCAGTCTCGGGTGGTGGTGACGCGGCAGGTGACGCCCCGCCAGATGAGGGTTTCGTAGGTGGTGCGGCTGCTACGCGGCATGGGCCACCTCCTTAACGAGGAAACTGAGGAGGTAGCGGGTGGCCTCGGATGCTTTCGCGGCGGCCGTGAAGATGGCCTTCTTGTCCGCTTTCATCACGCGCAACCAGTGATGAAGGTACTGCGCATGGTCGGTGCGCGGCTCCGCGGAGATGCCGAGATGGGCACAGATGAAGGCGGCACCGGTCTCGGCGCAAAGCTCCTCCATGCAGTAGCTTTCGCTACCGAACCGGCCGGTCATGTCGCGAGCAAGACGGGATTTGTGGCCGGTTGCGTGGATGAGTTCGTGGGCAAGTGTGGATTCGTAGTGGAATGTGCGTTCTGCCGCTTCGGTCTGTTGGAAGCAGCGATCGTCGGGCATTTGGATGAGATCCTTGCCCATGTGGTAGTAGGCACTATCGCCGCCGGTGAGAACTTTGACGCCTGACACGGCCACGAGCTTCCGCATGAGTTCATGCCGCTCAAGCGGTGGCGTCTGAGGTAGCGATGGTACTTCGTACCCATCAACCTGGGCGGCGTTGAAGACGTGGGAATACTTCAGCGCCATGCGCTTGCCGTCGTCCGATTCATGGTCGGGGTTGGGGTCCACCTCGTACTGTTTGTAGAAGACGATGACGGTGCCCTTTTCTCCTGCGCGCACCTGGCACCCCATCTGCTGCCATTGCTTGAACGAGGCCCAGATGGCGTGTTCGTACTGCTTTTGCTCGGCGGCACACCACAGCCATACCGTGTTCAATCCTTGGTACAGGGCCTTGGTGTGGGCGTTGCGGGGGAGGGTCGCCCCGAACCCTGAACGCTGCCACGGCATGCGGTATTCGCCGGGGTTTGCTTCGATGGCGGCGACGATGTGGTCGGTGACGTGCTGGTAGACATCCAGCGGCTTTTTGTTTCGCATGGGGCTTCTTTCCTTCCGAAGCCGCGCCCGATGCGCGGCTCGTGCGCCGGAAGGAAGCCGTGTATCGCCGGGCCCCCGCACCCACTTGGGCGCGCGCGAGCGCGAGGGCAAAGCCCTTGCGGGGTGGGCGTCCCGGCTTAGGCGCACGCTCCCGAGCCGCGCATCGCGGGGGAACTGCCCTCTCCCCTTTCCGGGTAATCCAGTTTGTTGTGAATTGCTGACAAATGGCGTATACAATTATCCGCATAAGGAAAGATTTGCGGATTGAAAGACACTGATGCTGCCCTGCTGCGGGACAATCCGGAGCGATATGCGACCACCGGAATGAGCTGGTCCAATCCGAACCACTACGTGACCATGTCGAACGGGTTGCACCAGGTGCTGATGATGGTGTTGGCCAAGCAGCAGGGCCTGCGAAACGACGAACACCTCAGAATATTGAAGCGGCAGCAGGCGCGTATTGAGCAACGCATGAACGTGCTTGACCGCGCCGCTTGGCGTGAACGAGTTGAGCTTGTCCATCCGATGGATGATGCAACCGTTGTCTACGGTCTCGAGAAGATGGCGGATGCGCTGGAAGAAGGGTCGGCTGCGTGGATTCGTGCGAAGGAAGACGGTGGAAGTAACGTCTTTGCGGGAACGATGCTGGGTGTTGCGGTGGGGTTTGCGGCCTCAATACGCGGGCACAGAGCTTCGGAACGGTTTTCCGTAGGCCCGTTTGGCGCTCTGTCGAAAGTAAGCCAGCTGATGACGGAAGCTGATGTTCTCTTGGAGATGCAGGATCTGCCGGCGTTGGCAGAGCTCATTAACAAGGCGCGGCAGGTTCCAAGTGGACAAGAGATTGTACCCGGAAACATAGGCAGCGCTCCGTTTGTGGAAGCGCTTCTAAAAGTGATCTCGCAAACAAACGCGCGCATAGAGGGGAATGGCCTCGCTGGTTGATGGCAGTGGCCGTGAAGCGCGTCGTCAATAGGCGTTGAGGGCAATAGCCTTCGAGATGATGTTCTGTACGAGTTTCGCGGACGATGAGGTGACGCCATGCTCTTTCGCAAAGCGAGGCCACAGCGACAAGGCATCCGCCACCTGCTCGATGACATTTACGATTTCGGATTGGGGGAATCCAACGGAACGGCCGAGGGCGATGAGATGTTCCTGTGCGGGATGACGCGCCTCATTCATGACCGACATGCTTTGGAAGCCGTTGGGCCCGGATGAGAACGTGAGGTCGTAGGCGGGTGACGCCGCCCATCGCCCGGTTTCGTCCATGAGGAACGAGAAGTTCTTACTGTGGTCGTCGCGGTTGTGTGAAAGCACGTTGAAGACGGCAAGCCGGTACATGGCTTTCACGTCGGTGGGGTTGAGGGTGAGTTTGTGGGTGAGGGCCAGCACATTCTCATAATCGAAGCTGGGATGGCGGAAATCATCGTGGACGAGCCCGGACAGGGAGTGGGCATGCAACCGCTTTCCCCCGACGCGGTCGAAGCGCTTCGTTCCGAAATATCCGGGCCCGGTGTGTGACGGGAACAGGTGGCAATCACTCATTGTGATGCCTGCCTCCCGAGCCATCAGGAAGTAGACGTATTCGATGGCGCCGGCGTCGGCGCTGTCAGTCGATCCCGGAAACTTGATGAGCCATTCTTCTTCGCCATCGGCGGGCGGCGCGGTGGTGAGATGCGTTCTGTCGGCGCTCACGGACACCAATACCTTTGGACGGGCGCCTCCCGATGATCCCGCGGCGGCGCGCAGCTGTTGCAGCATGTGGTCGGTGGACCCGTTGAGGATATTTTGGCTTGCGGACGCGTAGCGATCGAGGTCAAGGGCTGACGGTTGCTGTTCCGTTTTCAATGACGGTTGATAGGTGAGGGCTCCCATCCCCGTGCTTCCCACCATGCCTAGTTCATCAAGCGGACCGAGCGAAGCGGGGTCTATGCCGCGCTGCTTCAGCGATTGGTGCAGCAGGAGACGGCCCCAACCGTCTGGGAGACTGTCGTTGAAGACGCCGGGCAACGAATGAAAGAGGTCATCGTTCGTGTGTTGGAGGCCATCCCGAAGCGGCAGCATGAACGGGGAGAGGTGCAACTGACGTTCGATGAAGGCTGTGAGATACTCGAAGAATATCGCTTTCCCGTTCGTGGCGAGGGTACCCACGGGGATGCTTTCATCTTTAAAGCGCAGAAAGACGTCCAGGCGCGTGATGTTGCTCATGACCGGCGCCCCCGTTGGCGTGCGGGCGTGGTTTCCACCCGAACCACATCGTCGATGGATTGGTAAGGTAGGGGGCGGGTGGAGAGGACGGCGAGGAGGTCTTTTTCCCGTCCAAGCGTTTGGACGATCTTCACGAACGAAAGGAGGGAAATTTGGCCGCTGCGTTCAAACGTACGCAACGAGGCGTAAGAAACGCCGGCATGCCGTGCCAAACCCTTTTGGGTGAAGTTCGCCTCAAGACGGAGGCTGCGCGCCTGATGGGCAAGGGTGGATACGATCTTGCCCGGGGTATTAAAGGTTAGTGGGATAGCGATTGTGAGTGCTTTCCTTGTCTATTTGTCAGTATAGTGATGAATAGGCAGATTTTCAAGCCTTGTCACCAAGTCATCAGTTCATGCGTTTGGAATACGTTACGGATTGGATGCGATTTCCCGTCCAACGGTCGAACATCGCGTTGCAGTCTGGGCAGGTAATCGCAACGCGCATGTCGAGATGGATGTCGTAGATGCCGATTGATCGCCGGAAGTGCGTTGATCCCCCGTAGTGGTGGCGAAGTTCGGGTGGAATTTCCTTGCCCACCCAGGATGCACCGCATGCCGGGCAGGCGAGGGGCCGGAAGGTCATGAATTGCCCTTCGCCATGCCGATGATTCCGACGATTGTCAGCAGGGCGGCAACGCCGAGGAGGCCGTAGTAGATGACCGGGTTGAGACAGGGGGTATTGGGTAGGAATTGCTTGGTGGTGTGGAAGCATTCAATGCCCATCATGCTTGACCGCTTGACCGCTTGACCGCTTGATGAAGGTGAAGGTGGCGACCCCGACGGCGACGCCGAGGATGAGTGCGGGCGAGAGTTTCATGGAGGTGTTTCCTTACAGGGGCTTGCAGGACAGGCGCGACATCATGGTGCCCTTGGGCATGTACATGTTGTCGTTGATCCGCATGATGCTTCCGAGCGCTGCACCGCGAGGATCTGTGATGTTGGGGAAGATGGTGTAGACGGTGAGTTCCACGTTGCTTCCAGCCAACAAGCCAACGGTGTTGCCGCCGGTGTTGACGACGGGTTTCCCTTGTTCAGGTTTGAGATTTCCATACTGGATGAAGCCGGTCTGTAAGTTTAGTGTGATGACATTGTTGGTGTCGCTGACCCCGGCGTCTTCGGGGACGTATTGACCATTCATGGCGGCATTCCTCCAGTGCTGGAGGATGGTGCAGCTGTAGCTTTGCGCTTGCGCGGTGGATGACAGCAGCAGGGCGGCAATGAAAAGTGGGACGTGACGCATAAGCATCTCCAATTATTGCGCGATGTTTGACGTGCTGGATTTGCGGATGACACCATTGTTGGCCCACCCCCGTACGATCGGTTCGGCGTTGATGCGGCTCCACGCCCCGTCGGGGCTGGTTTCTTCAATGTCGAAGGCGATGTTGGGCCCGAGCGTGCTCATGAGGTTGCCCGTGATGGCGGGCTGGTCGCGCACGTTGATTTCGGCGGTGGTGACGCGACTGCCGTAGAGCGGTTGTGCTGGTGGAGAAGGTGCTTGTGGCGACGGTGGATTGGCGGCGGCGAAGGGAAGGGCTTTGTGGAGGACGCGCTGCTTTTCTAGTTCCTGCACCATCTTTGCGTAGTTGACCTGTCCATTGGAGACTGCCTTCTCGAACAAGGTGGATGTGGTGTGCTCGCAACGATTACCGTTGAGGCCGAACCTGTTCTGCTTCTCTGTGATGCTTCCACCGGCTTCGATGTAGGCGATGAGGAAGTCGCGTGCCGGTCCCATTTCGGAGTCTTTGGGCGTGGGCAGCAATCCAAGAAGTGTATCGCGCTGGGGGAGTTCTGAAGTGATGGAAGTCAATCCACGTCCCCTGTTACAGGCGTGGGGGATGTTCCCGCGTACTTGGAAGACCCGGCCGAAGTTGGCTTTGTGGATGGCAAGCAACCCGAACAGCTCCGCATCCAGATTCTCGGCGGCAAGGGCGATGGGCTGTTGGTAATCGGGGTCTACCCCCTTTTCGAGATAGTCATTGAGGACGGAGAGGATGGCCCCCGCAACTTGCGGGATATGCCGGTATCGTAGGTACTCACGCACACAGGCCGGAAAGGGCTGGTTCTTACGCATATGGTCGGGGATGCCGCTGAGTGGATGAGGGTCTGCACCCTGTGAGAACGCGAATTTGATGCGCTTGATGGTGCTGTAGACATCATCGAAATTGACGGGCTGAAACATGTTGGAACGGGAGAATGCCAGGCACATGGCGGAGAAGACGGTTTGATCTCCGCCTGGCTCCATCTTTGCATTGAAGGGTTGCTTGAGTTCCTTGAAGACGTAGTCAAATGCCTCATCGCTGAGATAGGCGACGGAAGCAGGTAGCTTGCCTCCGCTATTGAAGAGGTTGGCGACAAGGGGAGAGCCGCCGACATTGTCGGGATCGATGTTCCCAAGCGAAGCCAGTTCGCGGGCCTTTGTGATGTTTCCCTGATGGATGGCTGCGAAATACTGGTAGTGGAGTTGGGTGAGGTTCGATTTTTTCGCCAACGCCGGCGAGGCGTTGATGGCGAAGACAAGACATGAAGCGGATATTGCCGCAATGCGGATATTCATCGGATTGGCCCTCCAAGTCAGGCGGGTTTGGCTTCGAGAACGATCTCAACCACCTCTGATCCGCGCCCGGCGGCCATGATCATGAAGACGAGGGCAACCCATCCGATGACGGGGATGAAGAGGCAGATGATGGCGAGGACCCAATTGAAGGTGGTGCGCTTGGAAAGGGTGATCTGGTTCCCTTCGTCGCGCAGCGTCTGGAACCCTTGTGCGGCATAGGCGGTGATGGTCTTCCGGAACGCTTCCGGTGACTGCACGGTAATGGTGCGTGGTGAGCTCATGAAATCCCCCTGGTCTGAAAATGGGTACGCTGGATGAAAGGGAGTGATCGGTAAACGGCGTGGCGTGGAATCCGCTGTTGTTGACGAAATACCCCCTGTTAGGTTTTTGGCTTCGGGGGGGGCTTCGTTTTGATGGCCGTCTGCTCCACATGCTGCCTCCTGAATTCAGAAGGGCGACAGCCGAACTCGCGGATGAACCGCTCGGAGAAGTGGCGCTCGTTGTCGTATCCGGCCCTCAATGCCACGTCGCGAACCAGGAGACGGGTATGGATCAGGAGGTGGCGCGCGAAGTGCAGGCGCGTGATGCGGATGATTTCACCGGGGGGAGGCGCATTGAGTTTTTTGAGCTCGCGCAGCAGCGTGGCCTGGCTGATGTTGTCCAGGCGCTTGGAGAGCGTGTTGAGCGTGAGGCGCGTCTCCTCGATGGCCAACTGCAAAGCCTTGCCGCTTCTGGAGGTATCCCGCTTGATGGCGTCGATGGCGATCCATTCCTCTTGCACCCAGCGGCTGGTGAGGTCGTACACCCGCGCAAGGAAGGGGGATTTTGGAACCGCAACGGGCGGCATGGGAGGATAGGCGGGCTTATCCTCTGCCGGTTTCTTGAAGCTTTTCGACATGGGTGGGTTGCTGATTCCGGATGGATTGCCGGCATCATTTGAACCGCTTGCGGATGAAGCAAGCGGGTTTCCCCGGTTTGACCTGAAAACCCCTGGCAATGACGACATACCCGCGGTTCCGTGTGCTGAGAGTGGCTAATGGATGGAGGAGTTGATGCCGTTGACCGGCTCGAACTTCTGCACAGCCGCGTGGAAGCTCGCCGGGTTGAGCCACAGCCACGTGAACAGGATCAGGCGCGGGTCCATGTTGCCTTTCGCCTGGTTGCAGGCGTAGCAGGCGAGGACCGTGTTCTTGGATCCGCGTGACCCCCCACGCGAGATCGGGATGAAGTGGTCGCGGCTTGGGGCATCCGCATGCGGCTGGGGCTTGGTGGGATCGACCATCTTTCCGCAGTAGACGCAGTGGCCTTTGAAGCGGGTGATCAGGGTTTCGATTTTCATGAGCCTGGGCACTTTGAACGGAGCAAGCGGGATCGTTCCCTCCGGCGGTGTGCCGGAAGGCGGCGGAAGGGGCTTCACGCAGTCCGCTGGGTAACGGAACCCGAAAAAGCAAAAGCCCTCCTTGTGAGAGGGCTTGCAGGACATAGTCCGGGCGCGGTTATCAGCGATGTATTGTGGGCATAATAAAAATGCGTAGCTATAACAGGTACATAATTTACCTCCAGGGTTTCCGCGCGTTTATTGGCGCGGAAGAAACGTTTCATGCGGGTTGGATTGAATTGTGGCGTCATCGCGTTTCCCGGATATGAGAGAGGACATGGTTGCCCGTTTGCGCCGGTGGGGTTCCGGCGCAGCGGGTGGGGTTCTTAGCGGTGTGAAGTGCGGCGCGAACGGGCACCGGTTGCTGTTATTTCGTCGCCGATTGCGGCGGCCATGTTGACGGCATTGCGTCAAAGTTCAGGCGTGGAAATCTGGGGCATCAGCTGCGTTCGTTGTCGTCAGGAAGCAGTGAGTGTGGATCAGCGCTTGGAATTGAGGCGGCGAGACGCTGAGCGTGATCGAGGGTGAATACACGAGCTTTTTTGCCAGAGGCAGCTCGAACGACATGGGCCTGGTCAATTCCGGTAAGGGTTGCGAGGTCTCTTATGGATAGGTTGTTGTTCTGAGCCAGTTGAATTGCCTTAGACCACACAGCCTTGCTGTTGTTGGCGCTGATTCGATAAAAGGCCCATTCCATGGTTTCATCGTCGGTGGGCGCGCGGCTAAGTTCATCGGCCGCGATGCTGAGGGTAGCGGCGAGTTCAAGGATGAAGTCATGATTGATGGTTGCGCGTCCCTGCGACAGGGCCGTGGCCAGATAGGCTTTCCCCTTTAATGCTTCCCGCAACGGTTCACCTGTGAGGTTCAGCCGGTGCAGGTGATATGCCAAGCGCGCCTCAAGGGCGTCGGGGTCTTGGCCATCGGCCAGCAAAGGCCATTTGTACGGCAGTCCGTTTGGCTTTCGTTGTGAAAGCCTATGGACACGTTTGCTCGGGTTCCTGACGGGGTTCGGTCAGGGTGAAGCTGGCTAAGGCGTAGGCAAATCCGTTGCGACGGATGAGGGGTGGCGTATTTTGGTTATTGATGGATGAGACGGCAGTACCGGCAAGAGTGACGAAATCCGTTACGGTGGCGGTGATACGTCAATGCCATAAACATCCGAGGGATGGCGATGGCGGGCACTTCGCTGTGGTGACTGAGGATGGGTTCACGATCAGAATAGAGGACATCAAATGCGATGGTGTCATTGTCTGCAGCGCGAACGCTCAACACAAGTCGTCACGGCTGGCGAATTCCATACTAGATGCCGTCGGCTTTTCGGAAGCGCGCAGGATGGTTGATTGGCCGGCGCGTGAGGCTCTGCGATCAGCGAAGACGAAGGTGGTTGTGGTCAATGATGCCGATGCGTTGTGGGCCGGGCTTAAAGGTAAGGCGCTGCGCGTCGCGGAAGCGCAGCTGATATACCTTTCCAATACGAGCGGTGCGAAGTTCGTGCTTGTTGGCGGAGATGCGATGGCCCGTGGCGTGAGGGGTAACCCGCAGCTTGCGTGGCGCTACGAGTTGTTGCGCACGGCCGAGCATGTAAGGTACTTCGCATAATTTCTTGACTGGTCGGAAATGGCAGATTTCCGCGCTTCGCATTATGTATATTATGTCAAATGCTAGCGCGTAAGTGCCCTATCGGACGGTCGGGCTCTATCGTTGTCCAGGTATCAAAATCATAGGGCCATTGACCACTTCTGCTCTGTATCGGGTCGGATCCTTTTCCTTCCGGAGATGGAACGGAAGGTCGTCGTAGTTTGCTTGCGAGATGTGAATGCGGCATTCGGCGCGAAGATGATCTACGTATTCGTAGACATGGGAGTGATGTTGTCCAGGTTCCCCGTTTATTTCTTTGAGGAGGCAGGCCCTCGTATCGGTTGCGAGGCGATCAAGTTCTGTGGCTCGTTTGGTGGCAGTTGTGAGGTTTGTGGTAGCGGTTTGTGCGTTGGTGGTCATCCTTAGATACTTTCCTTGTGAGGAGAGTATGGGGCGGGATTCGTTGCTTGCAAGGGGGGATGCGAATGGGGGTATTCAGGTTGGAGGCGCCTTACATCAGGCGCTCGTTGGGAACGCCTGAATTTGCCATGGGTGTTCAGGTGGCGAAAGTTGTGGCCGGTGACCGCATTTTGGTCGGCTACATACTGGGCGATATTGTTTTCATGTCAGATGAGGGCGATGGCGACGGCGGTGCAAAGCTTGACGACGTGTTCAAGCGGCAATGGCAGTGGCCAGAGATTGAGGTCACGGATCCATTCTTCAGTGCAGACGAAAGCCCGGAGCCGCGTGAGCATCTTGGCTTCTATCAGTGGTGGCGGGAACTGCCGGTTATTGGGCAGATGATCGAACTCAACGGGCTGACCGAAATCCGGCGGCTCGTGCCGAACTACAACCCATGGACGCAGGATTACGGTGTTCCGATTTCGCATCTTCCCTATCGGACGGTTACGGCGCCAGACGATGTGTTCTACCGGTTTGAGGCGTGGCCCGTGAGCAAAAGGGTGCTGCAAAGCAGCCAGCGGGTAATTGCGGATACCTATGCTGCCCCTGCCCGCGAAGCGCCGTTTGTGGCGTCGGGGTTCGGCGCGGTCGGCCGGTACGCCCTCCCAAAGCTGGGGCCCCATTGCTACCGCTGGGAGCTGCAGCCAATTTCGGGAACTGAAATCGATATAGGTGCTTGCATTCCGCAAAATGGCCAGGCGGGTGGTGGTGTTGAAGTGAGGTTCCGCAACGACACGGACATGCGCGGGCCGATCGCCAACCCCATCGTGTTCCCGGTGTATTGATGGGGTGCCGCATAACTGACCATGCATCTCGTTTCAGGTTCTTTGAGAACGAAGAAGTTGTACGCTAGGTTGGTGCATGGTCTCGATCAACAAGCAATGGTGGGAGCATCTGGCGCCAAAACGCATGCATGCGCGCAGACGTGAGGTTGAGCTGTTTCTGGCTCAATGGTGCAGGTCGGATTACGGCACGCATTGGCTTTCTTCCGCATCAAAACCGCATGGAGTTATTCGGGCGAAGCCTGGGCAAATTTTGCCCGTTGTGCGGTTCATTGCGTTGGCTGATCGGCCTGTCTTCATTGTGCCGCAGGAAAAGGTGTTGGTTGGGCACCGGACGGTGAATGACAAGACGGACTTTGCGTCAGGCCAGGCACTTGAAGGCGGTGAGCTTGTATTCACGCCCACGATCAGCTTGGACTTGGTTGAGGATGAGGCGATGTTGGCGGCCGCACGTCGTGGCGATAGTTCGCCGCGAGTTGAAGGTGTCAGGAAGCCGGCGCTTGTCTTTTCGGCACCAGCATCGCTGCTCATT
Organism: Hyphomicrobium sp.; assembly: GCF_036262015.1. GTDB lineage: Bacteria > Pseudomonadota > Alphaproteobacteria > Rhizobiales > Hyphomicrobiaceae > Hyphomicrobium_C. Next base: position 893,315 of record NZ_DATAJR010000008.1, read on the forward strand.
GCACCGAGCACATGGCCGAAGAGGGCCTATGTCCTTTATCAGCACATTTTTGGATCTGGCGGATCTTACCCTGATGACGGGTACTTTTATGTCGGAGTGACGACGCGGAGCTGGCAGCAGCGATGGAATGAGCATCGTCGTTCCATGGAATCAGGAAGCCCGTTGCTGTTTCACAAGAGGTTGCGCGAGGAGCTGGATGCTGGACGGGTCAGCTACATCCATCACAAGGTGATGGGAATTACGGATGATTTGGAAGCGCTCTACGGGGCGGAGGAGCGTTTGGTTGAAGGCCACTGGCATGATGAGCGGCGCCTTAATATGATACCGGGTGGGAAGTCGGCCTTACGGTACATGCGTGAGCACGGGATGTTGCCTGATCGTGTCGTACCATCGCCGGATGAGCGGGACCGCCTTGTTACCGAATGGTTGCACGCCCATCCTCGCAAAGGTCTGCCTGCGCCGTGGGTTGCCGAGAAATGGAAGGACAACGCATGGGCTGTTGCTCAGATCTGTGGTCGGGATGGGCGGCTTTCGGTTGAGCAGGTTCTTGCTATCCGCGAATTGTCGGCAACGCACTCGGTCGAAACGATCGCCTTGCGGATTGGAGCGTCGAACACTGAACAGGTGCAGCGGGTCCTTGACGGTAAAACCTATACGCGTGTGACTTAGCGTGGGGAAATTCGGCTAAAGCTGCCAACTTTGCAAGCGCAGACGTTCTTGCGGGGCGAGCTGTGGCAGGAGTTGCCTGATTGTGAAAGCCGCCCCCAACCTCATGAGATCGGTGTTCCAGTCATCGAACATCGAGATAAGCAACCGGATTTCAAGTGCTTCATCGATATGGCGGAATGCAAGCTGTTCCGCCGCCACCAATCCCGCGGGATCGTTATCGACGGCGATGTAGAGACGCTTGAGCGTAGGTGGCAAAAGCAGTCCACCGAGGTGTGAAGCTGATGTGGCGGTGACCACCGGCATCAACGGCATCAGTGATCGCAACGCCAACATGGTCTCGAGCCCCTCCCCCGCGGCCATCACATCATGCGCCTGGCCCAACCGGATGCCGTGTCCAAGCACATTGCCCATGGCAAGGCGGGGAAATTCCAAATTGGCTTTGGTGGCCTCGTAAGGGTCGAGATAAATGCGGAGCGCGCCGGTGATGGAGCCGGCAAGATCGGTGATGGCGGCGATAATGGCGGGATGGGTTTCAAGGGTAGCATCGCGGTTGGGCTTGTAATAGCAGCCGGGATGAAAGCGCAGCCACTTGAGGTCCAATGAAGCGGTGATGTTTCGGTTGCTGAGATAGCGCTCCCCAAGTGTCCCAAGGATGGGGACCGACGCATGGAACAGGCGCGATGCGGCAAGCGGACTGTTGCGTGGGGCTGGCGATGCTACTGCGGGCTTTGAGGGAAGCGACAGGAAGCGCAAGGCTTCGCGGCGCAGTTCCGCAGTGGAGGAGATGTTCTGATTGTAGCGGATGAGGTCCAGCAGGTCGCCGTAATGATCCGGGTTGGCCGCATCGGCCCATTTTCCGGGTGGCTTTCCCGTGGATGAGGAATAGAGGCGCACATAGAGCGAGCGCCCAGGCGTGTTGAAGACATCGCCCACCAACCAGTATCGCCCATGCCGTTTGCCGTTGGAGAGGTAATGGGCACAAACGGCTTCCGCGTTGTCCGCCAACCGACGCGAGAGGGTTTTGAGGTCCATGAACGCCTCCTCAAAACGCGGTTGAGATGATGGGGTGCTTCCTGAGCAACGCGGCAAGGGTGGGTGGGCCATCGTGCGAGAGCGGGATGAACAGCCGCAACTTCCAGGCGATGGTTTCGGAGAACAGGCCCATGGCCTTGAGCTGCAGGTAGTGCGCGGGCGTAAAGCCCAGAACCTCAATGCGCTGCGCGTGCATGGTGGTGACGCGCTTCACGAGCAATCCATCCTGAAGGCGAAGGATGCCGTTGTTGAGCACGTGGTCCCAAGCTTCTTCCGGCGAGAGGTCGGGCTTGTCCTTGGTGAAGGCACCCAGCACTTCAACGGGAATGAGGCGGCCGATGTGGGCTTCCCCATCGTCGGTGGTGAAGCGGTAGACGCGGGGGTTGTTGAGGGGGAGCCGCTTCCAGTGGGGGAGAAGCAACCCGGTCATGACGTGGAAGCTTGTTTCGGTGAACTCGGGTAACGCGCACAGTTCCTCGGTCCAAAGCTTTTCGAAGGTTTCCTGGTCGCAAGGCTCCCAATGGGTGTCTGCCATCATGGATAGGGGAACGGCCGATGATTCCATGGGGCGCAACAGGCGCACCCGATCTTCAACGGATCCATCCTCGTTCATGAGGGAAGACGCCGGGATTTGCAGAGCGGCGCGGTTGGACTTGGTGTTCATGAGGCGAACAGAGTCCCGGTATTGGAGGTATTCGCGCAAACGCTCCAGCGTCAGAGGCTGTGTCCGTTCCTTCTTGCGCACGTGCAGCAGCAGCGTTTCGGCGCCTGTCATCGCGTTGGTGGCGATGAGTTGGCGGGATTTGACCGTAAGGCTCGCGGCCGTGATGCTTTCAAGCCCCACGTCATAGGTTCCGGCAAGCTTGGCGCGTTCAACGCGGGTTTCCAGAAGCTGCTCGAAGTAGAGGAAGACGGCGTTCTGCATTTCGATCTCGAGCGCCAGGACGCGGTTCAAGAATCGTGAGATGGGCGGCAGCTCGTCCAACAGCGTTCCATCACGGTCAACCAACTTGAGGCCGGTCGAATCCTGGAACTGCTGCAGCGTGGTGCAAGTCACTAAGCCCTTGTGCAGGTGCGTATAGAAGGTGCGCAAGGATTCCCGCGCGTAATGGGATTCCAGATTGTCGGAGGGACGGAACATGCCGTGGCCGCCGGTCTGGCGCTGCCCGCGCGTGATGGCACCGAGGCTATCCAGGCGGCGGGCGATGGTGGAGAGGAACCGTTTCTCACCGCGGACGTCGGTGGCGACGGGACGGAAGAGTGGGGGCTGTTTCTGGTTGGAGCGATGAGAACGGCCCAGCCCCTGGATGGCGGTGTCGGCCTTCCAACCGGCTTCCAGCAAATAATGCACGCGCCTGCGCTGGTTGAGGCAGTTGAGATTGGCGTGGTAGCTGCGCCCTGTGCCACCGGCATCCGAGAAGATGAGGATGCGCTTCGCATCGTCCATGAACGAGGATGTCTCAGAAAGGTTGGCGCTTCCGGGCCGGTTTTGCACGCAAAGCTCGATTCCCCTTCCTTCCTTGCGCTTCACGATGCGGCGCGATCGCCCAGTCACTTCCGCAACAAGATCGGTCCCGAAATGGTGGATGAGCTGATCCAACGCGGCCTGCACAGGCGGCAGCAGCTGGAGCTCTTCCAGCATCTGGTCCCGCTGTTCGACGGCCCAGCGGCACAACACGGGATGACCGTCGGCCGAGTAGACGGGGCGAGATTGGATTTCGCCCTCGTCATCGCTGTAGGTCTCAAAGAGCTGTGTCGGGAAGCTGTGCTGCAAGTAGTCCAGCACGTATTCGCGGGGCGTGATGTCGAAGTTGAGCGCGTTCATTTCCGAAGGCGAGAGGCTCGCCAAGCGCCGTTCCATCAATGCTTCGGAGGTTGAGACCAGCTGGATGACGGCGGCGCGCCCTGAATCGAGATCGTCCTGCAACGCCTTGATCAGCGTTGGCACCTTCATCGCCGTGATGAGGTGATTGAAGAGCCGCTGTTTGTTGGACTCGAAAGCGGACAGTGCCGCCGACTTGGCGTTCTTGTTGAGGGTGCTGCCACTGTCATCCGAGATGTTGGAGGCTTTCAGTGCTTCCTGCAAGCTGGCGTGGATGATTTTGTAGGCGCGCGCGTAGGCATTGTAGATGGCGATCTGCTCCGGCGTGAGCGCGTGCTCAAGGATGTCGACCTCAACGCCCTCGTAGGAGAGGGATCGGGCGACATACAAGCCAAGCGCCTTCAGATCGCGCGCCAGCACCTCGGACGAGGCGATACCGCCCTGCTGCATCGCCGCAACGAAATCCGCGCGGGTCGGGAACGGGAGGTCGTCGTTGCCCCAGATGCCGAGGCGCTGGGCGTAGGCGAGGTTCTCGATGGTGGTGGCGCCGGTGGCGGAGACATAGACCACGCGTGCATTGGGCAGCGCGTGCTGCAGGCGCAGTCCGCAAACCCCTTGTTGCGAAGCGGCCTTGGTACCCCGGTCGTTGCGGCTGGTAGCGGCATTGCCCATGGCGTGGGCCTCATCGAAGACGATGACGCCATCGAAATCATCACCAAGCCAATCGGTGATTTGCTTGAGACGTGAGGCCTTGCCTTCGCGTTCCGAAGACCGGAGCGTGGCGTAGGTGGTGAAGAGGATGCCGTGCGAAAGCGGAATTGCGCTGCCTTGCTTGAAGCGGGATTGCGGAGTGATGAGCAGCTTTTCCTGATTGAGCGCGCTCCAGTCGCGCTGGGCATCCTCGATCAGCGTGTCGGATTTGGAAATCCATACGGCCTTGCGCCGGCCCTTGATCCAGTTGTCGAGGATGATGGAGGAGACCTCGCGCCCCTTCCCTACACCGGTTCCGTCACCGATGAAGAAGCCCCTTCTGAACTGCACCGCGTTCTGGTCGTCCGAAGCCGCGGTGCATACGCGGTCAAGGGCATCTTCGACGATCCAGTGGCCGGAGAGCATGCGGGAATGGGCTTCGCCCGCGTAGACGGCGCATTCCAGCTGTGCATCCGACAATAATCCGTCTCGCACAACGCCGGAAGGAAGATGCGGCTTATAGGCGGGTGCCGGTGGCTTCACCGACGCCATGGCGGCCGATTGCACCAGCGCGGTCGGGTGCGGTTGGGCATGGGCGATGACGATGCGCTCGGGGGCGTAGGTCTGGTAGAGACCTTCCGTGACGCTCAACGCAGGCGTGTCGATAATGCTGTAGTCGAGCTCTTCCCCGTTGATGGCATGAACGGGTGCTGCAACCTGTCCGTATGATTTTTGTACGGGCTTAGAGGCGTGCCGAGTGACGGCCTGTTGCACGGCCGGCGAGATAATGCTCTTCGCGCAAGGTGCGCGGGGCGGCACCCATTGCACTATGTCGCGCAAGACGGCGTGAGGATCTGTTGCTTCTTCCGCCGTCCATTTGCAATCCGCGTTGGCGGCCGGAAGCTTGTCGAACACGGAGAGGCGAGTGGTGATGGTGGTTCCGTGGCGCCGGAACAGCTTCCCGCTGACAAGGGTGGTGTAGCGCAGCGTTGCAATGGAAAGCAGCGTGTCGAACGCTTCCTTCCATTGCGGACTGTGGGGCCACAATCCAGCACTGGTGATGGCGACCAGACGTCCACCGGGGGCGAGGCGGTGCAGAGCGGATTTCAGATGCCGGAAATCCATGCCCTGCAATGTTCCGCTGACCTTGGGCGACACAGAGAAGGGCGGGTTCATGATGACGACGGTGGGCTGAACCGCATCGCCCAGGCGGTCATGGATGTGTTCCGCGTTGAAGCCCGTGACCATGGTCTTGAACAGCGAGACGAGGATGTCGGCGCGGGTGGGGGAGAGTTCGTTGAGGTGAAGCGCGGCGCCCATGCTTTCCGCGAACACGGCCAGTTGCCCTGTTCCGGCGGAGGGTTCCAGCACCACATCGTCGTTTGTGATGGCGGCCGCCTCCGCAACGAGGAAGGCAAGCTCTAGCGGTGTTGAGAACTGCTGCAGCCCGATGCTGTCTTCGCTGCGGCGCGTATGGGTGGGGATGAGGTCTCCAAGCTTCTGCAGCATGGCGAGAAGATCGGATGCCTTGTGGGAGGACCGGCGCATGGAGGGGAGGAAGCGGCGGAGGAACAGCAGTTGGGCAATTTCCAAAGCCTCATAGGAATCCTTCCAAATCCATTTACCGGTGGCATCCGAAGCGCCAAAGGCCTGCTCCATGCAATGTCGGATGTCGTGCGCGGATGGCGCCTGTCCGCGTGAGAGGAAAGCGAGAAGAAGTTCGCCTGCCTCAAGGAGCGACGCGGACTTTGAACACGCGGTGCGTTCCAAATCATCGGGGAGCGGGTGTGTGGAAGATGCGGTAGTGGGCGCGTGAAGGAGCGACATGAAAAGGCCTCCGGATCAGGATTGAACCGGACCCCTTCACCCTCTGTGCAGGACCATCCGGCACCCCTTTCCGGGCCGTGCTCTATCTCTTGAGGGATGTTGGGTGTTTGCGACGGCGGGAAGCGCCCTCGTCGGGAACCCACCCGGTCGGGAGCACGCGGTAGCTTGCTTGCGTGCGGATGTAGGTGCGGGGTTTGCCCCTGTGGCCAAGCTGAATGAAGCCGGCATCCATCAACTCCCGCAATCGATAGCGGACGGCCTGCTGTGTGTAGGGATCATGGAGGGGGGCGAAGGGCTTCATGTGGTCGGTAAGTTCAACGACCGTGGAGCCCGGGTGGCAGTCTATGAGGTGAAGCAGCACTTGAAGGTTTGGGTGGATGGCCATGCTTGGAAAGTATTTCGCATGGCATGCGGCGGCACAAGAAAGCTGCTCAAAAATCACGCCACTTCCAGATGACGGTGTTGGTGGAGGGGGTAATCCCCTTCCCTTCGAGAAGGACGCAACGCCGCGCCAATTCTCGCACATGGGCTTCGGATTCATCTGAAGCGGCGTAATCGGAGCTGTAATGTTCGATGGCAACGCCCCTCCAGAAAACATATCCCTCATGGTTGCGGGTGATGTGCTGAACGCCATGGAACCATGGCTTGACGTATCCATCGCGCACCTGCCGCAGCAATTCCTCAAAGACATACAGGCCGGTTTCATTGAGTATCCCATTGACGGCGAGCTCAACAAGCTTGAGGTGCTTGGGATCGAGGTCTTCACCATCACGGGTTGCTTGCAGGATTTCGATGGCCTTGTCGCAAAGGCTGGAGGTCATTTGCTTATTCCTTTTGAATGGTCAGCCCTGATGGGGCGTGATGCCGAGATTTTAGTAACGGGCGGCCTGGTGGGCACGGGCGAGAACGCGGGCGGCGGACTTTACGGGTGCACGACCGACCCATCCTCCGTAGAAGCGCACCACCCACTGCGGTTTCCTGTAACCGCAGTATTCGCGGGCGATGCCGTAGCGCCGGTCTGGTGATCCGTTGAGGTGGCGGGGAAGATGAAGAGCAGCGGTCACGGCTTCACCTCCGGAGCGGGAACAGATGCATCGGGTTGGGCGGCGATGTAGGCGGCGACACGGTCGCAGCACCTGTCATGCGGTGTGCGGATGTCATCGTGGAAGCGGAAGTAGCGGCGCCCCATTTCAACATAGATGGCGGTGACGCAGCCTGCGACGCGTTCCGAGATCTTGAAGCTTTCGGCGCCACGGGCGTGGGTCCAGGCGACGGGTGGAAGGACGTTCAACGCGTAATCGAACTCTTTGGAGGTGATTTCCTGCACGGGCGTTTTGAACGAAGTTTCGTAGAGGTCTTGGGCCTCACGGGCAGGCATGGCGGAAAGCGCCGTTCCGTATTCCGGTTTGAGGCGGGCAATGGCTGCGGCATCGGTTTCGTCTTGGCGGACGTAGGCGATGATGTTGCGCGTGGCCGAGCAGTAGACGACGTGATGTTCCGTCATGGTCGGGGCTCCTTGTTGAATGCGCCGCCGGGCTTTCTCTTATTCGCCCGTGCGGACACCTCCCGGGGCCCTCCTCTTGCTTTATGCTTTTGGGCACGAAGTGCTGATCACTTCACTTGCGGCAACGACCGTCACCCGAATGGGCCGAGACCACCTTCGGGCTCGGCCGCGCGCGTGCGCGCGGTAGGGCGTGGCCCGACCGCAGGGAGGGAGCCGCCCACACTCAAAGAAGCAAGTTGAGGATTGTGATTGGTTTTACACAAGGTGATGGTTGCCGGCCGTGATCGGCCATTCGGAAATGACGTTAAATTGCGAAGCACGAATCTCGAGCGGACCTCGGAGTGGGCCATGCGCATACCAATCGTTTCGATCGTTCTACTTATTGCCGTCTCCGCAGGGGCTTCTGCTTCGGACCTCGGCGGCGTAAAGCTCGGCGCTCCATCCTTCAGCGCCATCATGCTGCACAATGACGGGTGCCGCCGCTTGGAGCGAGACGACCATTCTAATAAGACCGAGCTGGACCGCGTGTTTGATCCTGGTACGTCGGCGCTGGCTCTGGCGAACATGTGGACGCTGGAGGCGGATCTCGGGATCGATTTGTTGGATAGAGCTTCGACGGTCGAGCAGATCGAATACATCTGCAAGGATCGGCGCCAATACAGCATCACGATTGAAAAAGCGGAGCCCCAACGGGTGATGGGCGTGACCTTGCTTTATTGTTCCGGCGACGAACAGGAAGGTGAGAAGGTTTTGTACCGAAAGCTTGGTCGGGAATGGCCCGAGGGGTTTCAGGGCTCTGGAATGCCTGATGCCTCTCTGTTCAAGAACGATGAATTTCAGACGTTTGAAACGGCGTCCGCGCCATGGGCACCGGCCGTTCCGAAACATGTGGCGGTGACCGCCTACAAGGCACGGGAAGGCTGCATTGTCGAAGGGGTGGGCAAGGCCTTCATGTTCGGACTTTCGTTCTATGCGAAGGATCTCTATGCAGAGGTTTCGTCGCGAAGCACCGCGCTGAAGAAGAAGCGGATCAATACTGTGAAGCCGCCGGCGCAGCTCTAAAGGCAATTGGGGGGGGATATGCGGACCATTGGCAACGCCATCGGCTGGGCGTTTGGATGTTTTTTGCTGCTCATGAGCCTCGTCTTTCAGACGCAGCGGTTGGGCGATCCGGGCGGCGTGCTGTACCTCATAGGAGGCTTGGCATTACTCCCGCCGGTGAGGCGTCGGATATCCGGGTTCGTGCAACCCTTCACACCGCTTTTTGCGAGCGTTCTGTCATTCCTGCTGTTTATTGCGGGCTGTCTATTGGTCGCCGAAGTCGACAAGGAAGGCGTCGCCCTGGGCTTCGCCGACGGCCCGGCTTATCGGCGGGCGCTTGCGCTTGGATTGACGTCTCCACAGGAGCTTGCGGCGCACAACGCCGCCGAAGCAACCAGGAAGGCCCATGAGGAGCAGCAGGCAGCTGATCGACGGGCGCGGGAAGAGCAGCAAGCCGCAGCAAAGAGGGCTGCGGAGGAACGGAACGCCGCTGCGGCTGCATCAATAGCGAATGAATCTTGCCGCAAGGATTTGCAGTGCTTGGGCGACAAGCATCTCATCAAGGCGTCATTCACCTGCGCCCCGATGGTAGAGCGGCTCGCCCAGTATCAGCACGAATGGACGGATGGGATGCTCGAGGCGAAGTTCTCGCGGTTCCGGTGGAAGAACAAGAATACTGGCGTGGTGACGTTTCTCGGAGACCGCATCAAGTTCCAGAACGGCTTCGGCGCCTGGCAATTCCACATCTATACCTGCGATTTCGATACGGCGAGCGAGACGGTGTTGTCGGTAAATGCATCTCCGGGCCGCTTGCCTGAATAGCAAATGAGGATGAAGTCAGGAGGGTCACCCCTCGTCTTCATCCTCCTCTTCGTCGTCATCCTCTTCGGCGGCGCGCTGTAGAACCGTGAGGATCTGTTCCTCTCCGGATTCCTGCGTATCCACATACCACTCGGACACGATCTCATCGCCGCGCTTGAACACGACTTTGAACGGCCATTCTGGATCGCCGCTCGGGATAACATCGCCAGTCACAAACGGCATATCGATCTCCATGCCCCGCGGAAGGCATCAGCCTTGGCTGGTTCCAAACGGTTGTCAACGTGATCCGGCGCGGCTGGGAGCGAGCTGTGCAAAACGTCGTGTGGCTAGTCTTCCGTTTTCCGGCTTGTACTAGTGTTCCTGCTGAACCGGAACGGCAAGCGGGCGCAAGATGACCCTTGAACGCGACCACATCAGCCATCTCCTCGCAGACCTGTTGGCGGCGCCGTTGCTGAAGTTTCCGAAGAAGGGCGAACGGCTGGTCTGTACGACGGATCGGGGCGTGTACGCCGTTTATGGTGCAGATGGGGGCGTGGAGCACGTCGGAAACACCCCCCGTGGCAAGGATGGGTTGCTCGGACGACTGCAGGACCACCTCAATGGGAATTCCTCTTACACGCGTGCGGTGCACGGTGGCGATGGGGCATGCCTTCGCGAAGGCTACGCGTACCGGTGCCTTGTGGTCGAGGACGCGAGAACGCGCGTGCTGTTGGAGGCGTTGGCGGTCGGAACTCTATGCCCGAGGCATTTGGGCACTTGGTTCTCATGAGTAGCTGTCTTCGGAGGATGCTTCGATGAGGATACTAACTTTGGCACTCGTTTCGTGCTTCGCACTTGCCGGCGCGGCTAACGCAGAGAGCGATACGGAACGCCTCATAAAGCGTGCTGAATCAGGCAACGTGGATGCGCAAGTGCAGCTAGGGCTCGATTATCAGACCGGGATTATGCGCTATTCGGATGGCAGTGGTGTGGAAAGGGATTTTGTCAAAGCGAAGAATTGGCTTGAGGCGGCGTCCTTCCAGGATTATCCGCCAGCTTTCTATCTTCTCGGTGAGCTTTATCAGAGCAGGAAGCACAACGATATCGGTGAGGATGCGAAGCCTGTTATCGAGATCGATCATCCAAGGTCGGCACGGTACTACCTCCAATACGTGACATTGGCCGAGAAGCTGGAACCGAAAGCAGACGGGAAAGAGCGCAAGGTACTCGGAGACATGCTGATGAAAGCCATGGCCAATCTCGGAGATATCTACTTCCGAGATTGCGACGATGGGGCGGGGTGGTTGGCAACGCGTATTGACGGATGCGGGAATCAACCTGGTTGGTCTCTTCCACAGGACTATGCGAAGGCGTTCCATTGGTATCAGAGCGCTGCTGCACGTGGGCAATACTGGGCTCACTACCGGCTCGGCAAGATGTACGAAAGCGGCAAGGGCGTACCGCAGGACTTCAAGCAAGCGATTGAGCATTATCTGAAGGCCGCCGAGGGTGGCTATTCGGCGTCGCGTTCCGCAATCGGCAGGCTGCACCTTGCGATGGGTGACAAGGTTGCGGCCTACACTTGGCTCAACCTTACTGTCAGCGCGGACGACAGTGACAAAGCGCTTATTCAGCAGCGGGATGAAGTTCTGAAATCGCTGACGCCGGAAGAGATTGCGACGTCTCAAGAGCGCGCAAGGGCGTGGTTCGAAGCACAGAAGCAATGAGTGGAAACGCTCATGCTAGTAAGGGATCTCTATGAGCGACGATAACAACCTTGTGGATCTGAACGCACGGCGTGCGGAAAAGAAGCAAGAGGGACGAGCGGCAACACTCGCGAGCTTTCGCCCTTCGCTCGGTGTCATGGCATGGGGCGCGTTGCTCCTGTTCGCTGCCGTCACCTATTTCGGCTTTCAGCGTTCTGACAACGTAGCCACGGCGGATCTGTCCGGTGGCGTGACGCAAAGCGGCGGCATTGACGAATGCGGGCTCATCCGCCGCACGTGCCTCGTTGATGGCGACACGGGGTGGCAGGACGGCACGAAGTGGCGGATGCTGGCGTACGACGCGCCGGAGATGAACGACAAAGCGCAGTGCGACGCGGAACGTGACAAGGCGCGGGCCTCGCTCGCGCGACTCATGGCGCTAATGGCGGATGGCTATACGATCAAGGGAAACGGGAAGACCGACAAATTTAAACGCGCTCTTGTTGATGTGATTTTGAAGGACGGTCGCAATGCGGGGGCCGTGCTGTTGGGCGAAGGTCTGATCCAGAAGTGGCCGAACGAGGGGAACGTATGGTGCGGGCTATGAACGAGCGGGCTTTGGGAAGCATTGTTATCGGAAGAGGATTTCCATGAACGACGATGCACTGGCGTTTCTTGAAAAATGGATTGATGACAACGTCGTTTCCACACCTGCCAACGTACGCGCCGAACGCGCAGAGGATCTCGCCGTCCAATGTCACAGGGAAGCTGTGGAGGCAGGGTTTTCCGAAGAAGAGATGGACGAAGTTCTGGAGGAGGTCAGCGACGGCGCCGATTTGGCGACAATGATTGAGCGGGTTATGTCCAAGCTGGATGACGAAGAAGAGGATGAAGAAGAAGCCTAGGGCTGGTTTGAGTGTTTCTTCATTTCCAACCCACACGCCAAACATGAATATCGGGAAGTTACTCATGTGGAGCCGGGGCGAGTTCAAGGCTGTGCTTGAAGCAAAAGCGCTTCAGCGCAGAGGCGCCACCAGCAAGGCGGAAGAAGCGGCGCTCCTCTATGCGCGGGCTCAGGGGTGGACTGAGGAAGACGGCTTCGACAGGCAAGCTACGGTGAACGAGCTCAACGCACTTCTGGACGGGATGGACGCCGAGGAGTGGGAGGGCATGCAAAAGGCCGCGGCGCACATTGGCGACGCGACCTTCAAGGGTCTGGTCAGTTATGCGGTGAAGAGGATCGCCGATCGCAACGCGGCAGACCTGCAGACTTTGTCTAATCAACCCCCTTCCCGCGATAAACGTGATAGCGACTGGTCATAGATCGTTGATGAGCGGCAGCTCGCACAAAAGGCATTCTCCGTATTGGTGGGGCACCCATCCGCATGAATGGCAATAGTCGCAGCGGAGGCCATGTTCCTTTGCGTAGGTGATGACGGCTGCGGGCCCATGGAGGTCCATGATCAGCCGCAAGGTGAAATGCAGCGCATCCTCTTCATCAAAGCTCTCGTTCTCGTGAGTGATAAGAAGGGTGGACAGGTGTTGTGAGGGCATCGCGTCCGTTCTCCAGGGTTACGGCGGGGGCGTGCAGCATTTCTTCGGCGCGGGCGGATACGAGGTCGTCCCACACGGCGGTGTAGACGGGTTCCCCGATGTCTTGGGCGGCGCGAAGCTTGCGCCGCTCCTCGAGCGTGAGCGTGCAATGGAAGTTGCCTTGGGCGGCTTCCTGAATCCGACGCGGGTAGCTGTCGATGCGCAGGTGCGGTGCATCGGCGTTGGTCACGGTGATGTCGAAACTACCGTCGGGCCTTTGCGAATAACGCACGCGCGGAACGTCTTTTCCCGTCATGGTCACCGTTCCATATCGTCATCGGCGCGCAATGGCCCGCCGATGAGGCTCGTGACGTCTTCATTGCGGATGACGTCGGGGTTGTCCGCGAGACGGAAGCGTTCATCGAGGTTGACCGCGCGGCGGGTGTCGGGGCCTTCCCGTTGCACCATGTCTTCGGCGCGCCTGCAGAGCAGGTCGTCCATCACCGCTTCAAAGACGGCATCACCGGACGTGCGGGCTACCTGAAGCTTCGTGGCCTCCAACTCGGTCATCTTGTCGTTCAGCTCCACACGCGCGGCTTGCCGCACGTGACGCGGGAAGCTGTTGATGCGGTGTTGCCCGTCCCATGAAGTGCGGAAGCTGATGGACAGCTGCTCGCCGGGTTTCCAGTGATAGGACAGGCACCCGGATTGCTCGGTTTCGGTTTTGACACTGTCGGCCTTGGGAGCGGACGCGGGCAGCTTTCCGGCATCCGTGAGGATCGTCTTGAGCTTGAGGTCGTACTCTTCGCGCGAAAGCTTCCCTTCCCGGAACTGCTCATGCAGGTCGGCGAAGGCTTCGTTGATGTCGATGTGGATGTTCATGGCGCCTCCAAAAATTGGGGAGCCGCAAGACGCGGCCCCCCGTCTGGCTGAAGCGACGTGGGGGCTTAGCGGGCGTGCTCGAGTTCCTGTTCGCGCGCCTGCTGGTGCTGGTTCGGTGGACCGGCGTTGTCCTGGTCCATCTCCTTGTTGCGGTCGTAGGTCTGCAGCGACCCCGTCAGCATGGGGTTGCCGTAGCGGTCAAGCTGCGACCAGGCTGCCACGCGCTGCAGCTTGCCATCACCGGGATTGTAGAAGCCGTAGAAGTCGGGTCGTCCCTGGTTATCGGCGTCCTTGGTCTTGTTGGTGAAGAGGATCAGGGAGTCCGGCTCCAGCTTGAACGGCTTGCCGTCTGTCTTGGAGGGGATCTCCACGGCGAGCTTCTGCACCTGCTCCTTGGTGGGCTGGGTGTAGGCGGCGATCTGCGAGTTGGCGGATGCCCCCGCGCGCCCCGAGAGGATGGAAGAACCGTCCTTCTCGCTTGCGTAAGGCCAGAGCGCGAAGCTGCGCTCGTCCTTGGAGTTGGGCAACGTCAGCTTGCCCTGAAAGAGAGGCCGGTCGTCGCCGATTTCCTTGGAGTTGTTCTTAAAGGCGCGGAAGTTGCCGCGATCGGTCTGGTCGTAGGATTTTGCCATGCGGGCTGTCCTCGTTTTGATGTCAAAACATCCGGCACGTGTGCCGGTGGACAGACCATGGGTAATGCAAAACCCTTATACAATCGGCATTTTTGAGCGGTCTGGGTATGGCGTAGCTAGGCGTATCTAGTGGGATATCACAAATTATTGCAGCGGCGTTTGCCTGACCAATAGGGTACGTTTTGGGCTGAATATGACGTGTACGTTAAGGGTTTCTCCATGGAAGGGCAGCACGCTGCGAAGAGAGACAAACCCTCATAGAAGAAACCCCTCATGACGACGTTTGGGAAGCGCGGCACCGCACAAAATCCGCAACAAGTATCACCGCAACGTCCAATGGGTTGGTCGCATGTGCTGGTCTTCGGCGTGATTGCGTTGGGCACCTTCTACCTGGTGTCGTCGATCGGCACGGCACCCAAGGGCTTCGCCTGTGAATTCGGAGCTTCCGCTGACGGCGCGGTCGTTGGCGTGCTGGGGGCCGATGGTCACAACCTTCTGCAATCGCCCGGTGGCGAACGGATCGTCAACGAGAAGGCCACAAAGGCGCTCGGTGAGGTCCACTACCAGCTCGTCGATAATTCAACCATGGTGCAGAAGCAGTGCAGCGACGGGGAATGGGTGCGCGTTCAAATCACCGAACCGGAGTGGTTGCGCGCGAATGTCGGCTGGGTGAAGCGCAGCGCGCTGGATGAGCAGGCTGTTGGCGAGGACGGATTCCGAACCTTTGGGGACGATCACTTTTTCTGGGACAGCACGACCGATATCAAGGATCGGGCTGGCATCATCAAGGCCGTAAACCGCCTCCATCGAGAGGATGCGCGATGCGCAACGTCTATTGCGCCAGCATCCGTCGCGAAATCCCAATCTGAAACCGCGCGCAGGGGTGTTCCAGTTTATTTCATCAACTGCGGACGTGGCGATGCCCTGACCAACGTGTACTTTGAGGCCGAGCGGGCGGGCGTGGCTGTCCGTGAACGCAAAGACAGGTGACGGAGTAAACCCCGGCTGCTAGAGTTTTGAACTAGGGATGGGGTTTCGGACTGAGGTCTGCCGTGAGGTTCTTTCGGGAATTGCTGGTGAAGCCGGCCAAGGGCGGGGACGATCGGGGGATGACGGAAAGTAAGGACACCCTTGGTTGGCAGGTAGGGGTGTTTGCGCTGGAGCGGATTTCACCCGAGCCGAATAGCGGCGCGGGCAGCAGCGCCATCTGGGAATCCTACTGCAATTGGTGCGAGGGCAGGAATGCGGTTCCCCTCGCTTTCTCCGTGTTCCATGCCGAGTTTGACAAGGTTGCGGAAGCGACGGGCATCGTTCGCAGGCAAGTGGGTGCGCATGTGCTCTACGAAGGCATCGCGCTGGGAACTGAAAAGGGTTCGTGATGTGGACGCTCGACAAGCTGCGTGAGGTCGTTTCTGACCGCGGCGAGATGGTCTCTGATGCTTTGACGGTCGGCCGAGTGCTGCTTGCGCACGAACGCTTGCGGGGGCGTACCGAGGAAGACTACCCACGCGACAAGGCGAAATTTGAATTGGGTGTTTTGCTGGAAACGGCGGTGGCTCCCCTTCCCCCGGCCCATTCGCGTGAGTATCCGGGATTGAAGCAATTGCGGTCCTATGCCGCCGATCGGGGGCTGGCGAGAGCAGCCGAGAAGTCCAAGCCTGTGGAACGCGGGAGGCAAGCACCGGTGGCCGCCTCGCCAGCCGTTTCCGTTGCCGTGCGGGAATACACCCGTGCGAAGGACAGTGATCGCGACCAGGGTTAGGGTATTCTGCGAATGGCGGGCGGGGGAACCATCTTTCCTCTATCGGTCTGCCACGCATACCGTTTGTTCAACGCCATCGGGTGGTCCCCACGCGTAGTGAGAATGACCTTGTCGTCGTAGAGCCTTCCGACGAGATCGTGGTCTTCTGCAAGTTTCTTGGTTTCCCCGGTGAAGGGATTGCGGGTCGTACCAAGGCCCGGCTGGATGAATTTGACCAATTGCATGTCGGGCTGCAGGAAGCTTCTGGAGCGGCAGGCATCGACCACACCCTGGTATTTGTTTCCGAACGCTGCTTCCAGCTGCGCGATGTATTGAGCAAACATCCAGAGGCGTAGCCCGGAGCCACGCCCCACGTCCTGCAGTTCCAGGATGCTCTCGAAGTTGCCCAATTGAGGCATCTCGTCGAGGAAGAAGGTGATGGGCAGTTCCCCTTGCTGCATCTGCTTTTTCATCAGGATGCGCGTGTGCTGGATCAGCATGATGCGGATGATGGGGGCGTAAGCCTTCAATTCCGCGGGCGGCACGCAGATGTAAAGCGTGGTGCCGGGCTTGTTGCGAAAATGCTCCGGCCTCCAATCCGAAGTGGCGATGGTCTTTTCAATGGTTGGCGATCGGGTGAACACCGAGAGATAGCGGCGCCCGGTGTCGAGGACACCTTCCAGGCGCGTTCCCCCCGCCTTGATGCCCGCGCGGATGGCGTTGGCGGCGGCTTCAAGGTCGAAGATGCCGGTTCTTTTCGCCATTCTGGTCATGGAATCCAGCAAGAGCTGGATGTCGCTGTCGGGGTCGTCGCTGAAGGGCACGCTCATGAGCTCCGCCAAGCCCTTCATGGTGCGCTTCTCGGGTGAGGCCTTCACGGCGACCATCATGGCGAAGGCCCACATCAGGTCGCGGCCCCTGTTCTCCCAGTAGGGTTCCTTGAGGTTGGGGTCGTCGACCACAACCTGATAGGTCAGCACGGTGGCCTGGTCGGCGGCCTGGGCAGGGTCATTGGAGATGAAGTCGAAGGGGTTGTAGCGATGCGTGCACCGGCTCGGATCGGTGGGGGCAAAGCGGTAGACCGGCCCATAATGATTGGAGCGGTATCCGGCGGTCGCATCCCACAGCTCTCCTTTTACATCGAGGACGATGGCGCTGCCCCGGTACCGAAGCAGATTGGGGATGACTTGGCATTGGCTTTTCCCGGAGCCGGGCCCGCCAATGGTGATGAGGCTTTCCGCCCCCGAGAAGCAAACGGGTGCGCCGGTTGATGCTTCATATCCGAGGACGAGAGTTTCGGGCTTGAAGGTATCGGTATAGTAGCGGCTGCTATGAAGGTCGTTCCGGTCCATCCATTTGGCGCCGGTATCGAGCGCCTGGTGCATCACGGCTTGCGGCAAGGGCTTTGCGGCGGGCGGCAGGTTCTGCGCACGCCGTGAGATGGCGGCGGCAGTGGATGCCATAAACACTTCGTGCTTGTCGAACCACTTCTCCAAAAAGGAGCGGACGACGGAATGCGCGCCATGCGTGGCAGGTAACGCAGCCACAGACGGCTCCGGGTCAAGGCTGCAATTTCCCTCGTTCCATATCATCGTCGCATAGAATTCAACCCAATCGTCGGGCGTCATGAGGTTCTGCGCGGTGAAGGCGGCGTTGGTGCGCAGAAAGGCCTTTTCCTTGTCGGTGAGCGACAGCACCGGGCGCGCAACGATGAACCGGTTGACGATCTTGTAGAGCTCTTTGACCTTGCTGTTGTGTTGATACGACTTCTTCAGATGATCTGCGGTGTGTGCCGCCTGCGCGGCGGGGTTCAGGGTGAAGATGTTGAGGATGGCGCCGGCGGCGTAAGCAATCGTGCTTGGGGCATCCTTGTTGACGTGGTCGTTGATGAACCGTTCGAACTGCTTGGTGTCGGCGAGAGAGGTGAGGTCGGAAACTGGAACGGTCAACAGGCCAGCCGGATTCGCGAGCAGCGCTTGAAGCGCTGGCACGAAGGTATTTTGTGTGTAGTCACCGGGATTGCGGAGCGGGTGGTGCATGTTTTTCTGGGGCCCGGTACGCGACGAGAAGAGTCCTGTCATCGTAGTTCTCGGGGGTTTGATGCTGGATGAAATGGGCGAAGGCGTTGATGAATGTGAGCGGGCCAAGCTCTTCCAATCGTCCCTCCAGCGTTTCCGCCCACTCCGGGTGGAAGGACGTTCCGGAAGCGGCGGGTTTTAGGAAGTAGTTATTGGCGCCATCCGTGGCGACGATGACCGTGGTGATGTGGGGGCTGCGTGATTGCGTGCTGGCGACGTATTGGGACCAGTTGGGGTCGGTGAGGCTGTAGGTTGCCCCATTGGGTTGTGGCGCTGAACAGAATGGGGCCAGCCGGAAGGCCTTTTGACCATGCTCGTCCTCGTGCTCCGATCCCACGGCGATACCGCTGTCACCGACCGTTGCCCCGATGATGGTATCGCCCTTGATGATGACGGCGGCGAATGTGGTGGCGAATTCGTCGGCGGGTGCTTTCTCCTTTGCGGCAAGCTGCTGGATGGCAACGTGTGCCGCATGGAAGGCTTCGATAAGGAGGATGCGGGTGGGATCGGCGCCGTTTGACAGGGCGGCGCCGAGATAAGTGTCGAGTGCGAGGCAGGCGGCAGCACTGCCAAAGCGGCTTTTCTTCTTTGAACCGACACCGTCGGCGGCGGCCATCCAGAAGGCTCCGGAGGCGCCGCCGATGATGTGGCTGTCGTCCATGGGCGCGCCGCTCTCGAAATGCCACGGGCCATGCTGGGCGACGCGGGCGATGAGCCAGGGCGGTACCCAGTTGGTCTCGAGGCGAGCAAGCGGCGCGAGATCATGGCGGACGGGAAGCGTAATGTTTTGTTGCATCAGAGGATGTTGGTGACGTTGTTGGTGCGCAGCTGGATGGCGGCGCTGTCGATGGCGGATTTCATGGCATCGACGGCTCCTACGCCGCCGTAGTTCTTGGTGATGCTGGTGATGGCGACGGTAATGAGCTTGATCAACGTCTCGAACGAGCCGATTTCGCGGCCCATCTCGAATACGGTGTCCTTGCCCGTAAGCTCTGCAAGCAGTTGCTGACCGGTCATCATGCGGCCGTTGATGTCGATGCGCTCGCGGTCACAACCCTTGGGCGACACGAAGTGCAGCATGGTGACCGATTTCTTTTCGGTATTGTTGGCGCCGTTGATGTTGTCGAGGCGCTGCTTGATGGTGTTCCACTTCGCGTCGCCGGGCTTCATGTCGTTCATGGCGCCATCGGTGAGGTGGATGATGTGGGGCATGCCTGACGCGAAGTTGTTGGCGGGATCCCTGTAGTAGCGCAGGCGGTCTCCAATCTGCTGCAGGGCCATTTCGATGGCGGCGCCCGTGCTGGTGGAGGATTCCGGAGTAAGGGTCTGGACGGCGGGGGGAAGGTTTTTCGCGATCGACCACGGCAGAAGTTCGCGGGCTGTGGCGGAATAGCAGATGATGCAGACATCGATGCTGTCCACCTGCTTCTGCAGGTCGCTCGAGGGGGTCGGGTTCCTGAGCGTGTCGAGCAGGATGCTGATGGATTTGTTGATGTGGTGGATGTCGGGGTCGGGTTCGTCACCGGTCGAACCCGATACGTCGATGATGAACACGAAGGGATAGCGCTTGCGCGAGGCCAGCGTCGGAGGGACGAAGCCCGGCCCTGCGAGATTGGTGATCATCTGTTTGGCGATGCTCATGGCGTGCTCCTTTTCTCTGGGAATGACCAGGTGTTGCCGTTGCGGCAGGCGGTTGCGGTGGAGAGATGGCGGAAGCTGCGGCGTAAAAACGTCATGGCGTAGCGGAAGCATCCGCGGGAAAGCTTGGTGACCGTGGCCTCGAGGGACAGGTCCCCCGACGGCATTTCGGTTTGCAGGGTGACCTCTTCCTTTCCGAGCGTTGCGGCATAATCCAGCACCAAGCCGAGATGGTCGACATCCGAGGGCGTGAGGGCGGCGAGTAGGCGACTGCTGGTGCCGGTGGGGAGCGGAAAGTTCCCCACGCGCTTCTTCATGGCGCTGTTGTTGCTGTTGGCGAGCTCCAGTGCGCGAGGCACGTTGGCGTTGACGACGCTGGCCGGGATGTTGAGGGCGTCGGCAAGCGCGGTGATGGACGCGGCTTCAGAGGAAAACGACTGCGCCCCGTCATGGAAGCGGGTGAGCGGCGTGTCGACTGGCGGTGGCGGGGCCTTCCGTGGCTGAGGTTTAAGCAAGGTCGTGACCTGCGCGACGGGTAAGGTCATGGCCTGTTGGAGGGACGGGTCCTTGGTGTTGCTGAGGATGACGAACAAGGCGGTCAGCCCCACCACGGTGAGAACGGGCTTGATGAGGGCGTGCAGCGCTTCCTGCAGGAATTCTCCGATGGATTTGAGGACAAACGTTGCCGCGCGGCCGAGCGGACGCCGCAGCTTGGGGAGGTGTGCCTTGAGGAGGCCCTTGATAATGAGAAAGGTGATGACGAGCACCTTCCACGAGACGGACAGCACCTTTCTGGCGACGTTGAAGGCCGGTTGCGCAGTCTCGACCCATCTCGCAAAGCGCCAATAAGCGTTCGAGTACCCGTAGACGTGGGTAACCGCACGGGGCGGGGCGATGTAGTGGGAATGCATGGCCGTGATTTTCGCCGGGTCAAAGACACCTCCGGTAGTCGGTGAGGATGGTCTCCCACTCGGCGGCGGGTATCGGCGTAGGGCCGGTGAACGTGCGGGTGAAGGCGTCCCTGAGTTTTTGCGGAAGCTCGTTCCAGGCGGCGACGACCGGCGCGGGCAGCGGGAACTGTACGGGGTCGGAAAGCGGGAACTGGCGCTTCTCGATGCGGACATCTTCCGGCGTGTCGCCGCATTGGAAGGGATGGATGGGCATCCCCTTGTCGGCCATCAGCATCATGAACAGGAGGATGGCCAACACGAAGTCGTCATGCGTCGTGGTGAGGCGCCCTGTCCTTTGCAGCGAGGCGTCGGCGCCGGGAGATTTGAACCCCGGCGTCAGCCCCGACAGCCGGAACGTGTACATTCCGTTGTTGTAATCAAACTGGAAGCCGTCGGTATCGATGAACCGCACCTTCGTAAGGTCGGCGGTGATGTGGAAGTTGTTGGGGGACATGTCCCCAAAGACGAACGTCCAGGGATGCCGGTGCATCCGCGCCAGCTGGGCGGCGAGTGTGATGCACAGGAACGCGGTGGTGTCTGGCGTGATCTTGAACCGGGCGTTCTGCTGGGTGACGAGGTCAATGAGGGAGGTGGTCCCCACCAACCGTTCCATGGTGAACCCGAGCAGGGCCTGCTGCGCGTCTTTGGGTTCTCTTTCGTTGAAGATCAGGCGCCGTGGCCAGGTCGCGAAGGACAACGATTTGGCGAGCTCATCGCGATGCAGTCCAAGCGCGATGATGCGCTGGGCATACTTCCTGTCGCTGCGGATGAACTGCAGCACCTTGTCGTTGTAGATCTTTGCGACTAGGGGCGGGTCGGTACGCGGCATGAGCTGGTAGACGGCGCCGGCTCCGCCGGCCGTGCCCATGATCTCACCCAACGTGAAACGGAAATAGTCGTCTTTCTGAGGGTGCAAGCGGGCACCCCAGGCGTGGTCCCCAGGTCCAAGCAACATGGATCAGCAAACTCGCTGCTATTACGGTGAGCGTGTGTGATCTGTGATGTGAGATTGTGCTTGGAGGGGTTGGTAGGACATCTCCCAAGTGCTGCGGTGGAACACCATCTTTGTGGCTTAGCGTAACGCGAGGCGTCAAGAGTGGAAGTTAGCGGTCGCGGTCACGTTCACGCTCTTTCTTCCGATCGTGCTCATTGTCTTGCTTGATTTCTTGCTTGCGGGGCATTGGGGGCGGAGGAGGAGGCTTCTTGTCGGGTGTTGCCGCCGGAGCTGGTGCAGCCTTGTGGGTTTTGGACAGGACATCGCGCACGCCATCACCGACAAACTCGCTAAAGGTCTGGTGCTTGTTCAACTGATCGCGCGCTGCAGCAACGTCATCGCGCGCGTTCATCAGGTCTTGCTTGGAGAGAAGGCCCAACCCGTGCAGTTGGCGGGCCAGATCCAACGTCTCATGGGCATGGCTTAGGTTGCGGAAGGCTTCGAGGCGTGGCGACGGCGCAGGCGGTGCAGCTTTCGGTGTCGGCTGCAACGCACGCTGGGGGCGCGCGTCCGCAGCCGCGGCGGCGTCAGCCTCGGTGGCGCTTCCGTTGTTGGCATTTGGCTGACGCCAAGCGCGCGCATGGACGGCTTCGCGCTGGGATTCGGCTTGTTGTCTCCATTCCTCGCGCAGAAGCGCCTTGTTGGGTTCCTCCTGCATCAGCGTTGCAAGGTCGTCGCGCGCTGCGGCGTGATTGTCGATGGCGCGAACGAGGTCGTCATTGTCGATGAGGCGGCTACGGTGGAGCTCACGGGCAAGGTCAAGCTTTTCGCGGGCTTCCATGACCGCACGCCAGGCTTCCTTGCGCGGCTGGGCATCGGCGCGGGCACGCGCAGGCTCTGCGCGTTCGCGGCGGATACTTTGCGTGCCGCTGCTCCCGTCGTTGTCGTCTTCGGCCTCGCCGGTGCTTTGGCGTTCATGCTGGCGTTTGGCGCGCCACTCGGCGCGTACCTTGTCCTTCTCGGCCTCTTCGGTTTGGTGTCGCGCGGGCGAGGTTTCTGAAGCGGCTGATTTGTCGTGGCCGGGTTGCAGAACGGCAAGTTCGGGAACCTGCGCTGGTGCAACCGGCGGGGTTGCGTTCGACTGAGCGGCTTCCATCTCCCTTCGTTGCGAGAAGTCACTGAATCGCTCGCGGTATAGGGCCTCAAGCCCGGCAAGGCGCACCTCCTTGTTGAGGTCGGACAGCTTCATGAACCCCATGCCGTCGTCGATGACCAAGCCTTGTCCCTTGGCGGTGAGGGTCAACCCTTCCGCGCCCAACAGGCGGGAAAGCTGGTCCCATGAACGCGCTTGCTCAAAGATGGGGTGGAGTTGCTTTCTGCGGGATCTGATTTCCTCGGCGGACCAGCGGTCTTTGGGAACTTCGCGCCCCAAGCGCTTTTCCATCTGGTATTCGCCGTCGCGGACGCGCTTTCGTGCGCGTGCCATCTTCTCGGGCGTATTGTGGCGGCCATCCACCTTGACCATTCCACGTTCCAACGCTTGGCGGGCAATGCTCTGCTCGAAGCGCGCCCAGTCCTTGCTGGTATGCCAAGCCTTTCCCGTTTCCGGGTGAACGCGGTTGACCAGGATGTGGAGGTGGCGGTGATTGGTGTCGCGGTGGGCGGCGAGCACGGCTTGGTGTTCGTTCAAGCCCATGTCGAAAAGGGCGCGGTCGGCCACTTCGCGCATGGTGACGTCCGAGGGCAATTCATCCGGCCGCCACGAGATGATCATGTGGTAGACGGGCTTCTGGCATTTCTTCGATTGCGCGGCGGTGGCGCGCATCATGCCCGGGATCTTGTTCGTATCTTGCACGAACAGGTTGCGGGTTTCCCACCATGCCAAACGCTCGGGATCGCGGGCATCGTCGCGTTTACCGTGCATCAGGTAGTTGAAGCTGCCCCGGAACCCCTTCCCCGGCCGCGGGATCTTCCCGATCATGCCAGCACCTTCTCAAGGGCGGCGGAGCTCATGGTCAGCACGCGCTGGTGCAGCGAGAGGAAATAATAGATTTCGCGTTCGGTGATGGGCACCAAGCCGGTGTTGGCCTGCTTGGCCATCTGGTTCAGGTTGTTCCCGATCTTCTTCAGCTGGAAGGCGATCATCGAGATTTCATGGGCCAGATCGTTTTTGCTGACGACGGCTTTGCGGCGTGGAGGCGGCGCTTGCGTCATGGCGGCGACCACGGCCAGACGCAGGTAATCCCTCTGCAACAGCTTTGCGGCTTGGGCTTCCTTCTCGAGCAGCGTGCTCTCTGACGGGGTGAGGAAGAGCTTCTTTCTGACG
This sequence comes from Hyphomicrobium sp., assembly GCF_036262015.1. Lineage (GTDB taxonomy): Bacteria > Pseudomonadota > Alphaproteobacteria > Rhizobiales > Hyphomicrobiaceae > Hyphomicrobium_C. Next base: position 917,121 of record NZ_DATAJR010000008.1, read on the forward strand.
GTTGCCTCGGGGTCCCCTGGATCTGCTTGACGTTTGGATGCGGATGATGCTGTCGCTGATGGCGACGGCGTGCTGACGGCTGCCCTGCTGGCGGCGAGAACTGCTTCGCGCATGAAGTGGGCGGGTTTTATCCCTCGTGCTTTGGCGGCCGATCGCACCAAGGCGGATTCATCGTCATCCAACGTGATTTTCGGGCGCCGATTCGACTTGGCGCGCGCGGCGCGCGCGCCCGTTGCGGTGTCGGCGGTGTCCGATGTCATGCAGCTGCAAAGCCCTCCCGGCGTTTGAGGGACAAGCAATTTGGGTCTTGAGGCCGAAGGCCGAATGACCCGCCATAGGGCCCTCTTGGGGGCCCTATGGCATTGCTTGCTCCCAACAATCATTACCTATCATGATGCAAAAATATGGTATAGTTATGATGCATACAGAGCGTGCACAGTCCGGCTCAAGAAATGGCTATGCGAAAAGCAGCTACCAGGGGCTGTCTGCCCCCGGACCCCCGAAGGTTTATTGGACGGTGAACGGAAAAATACACCCCATCAGGCGAAGTGAGAGAGTATTATAGCGTGTTTTACTGTGGTAATGGAGTATCTAAGCGTAGCTTAGCGGGACATGCGACGTGCGGGCGTTTGGGAGCGCTGGACTTGCCAGGGGTGACGCGGAGGGTCGGGTGTCCACTTCAAGCGCGTGCAGAGGGTTTCGAGCGGGAAGGCTTCGACCTGGTCTGGCGTGCATTGGAGGCGCTGGGCGATGTCACCCAGAATCCACGTGCGGATCTCATCCATGGCGCCGTCTTGCACGATGGCCATCTCACCGGGTTCAAGCCAGAGCACCGAGCCCCCTTCCCCGTCTTCTGTGAAATAGCTGATGACCTGAGCGATGCGCGTGCAGTAGAGGCGCACCTCACCATCCGGCATTGACATCTCTCTGAGTATCATGGTGCCAGCATCTGACGCACCAAGGTGACGTGGTGCCAAGGGACCATGGTGCCAACTTAGGCAGGCAGGCATACAGCGTGTACGCTCGTTGTATGCGGTGTGACCAAAATGCAAGGTTGGCGTTGCGCGCAAAACAATTTTCAGAAGATGCTGTCTCGAATGCTGTCTCGAATGCTGTCGTTCGCGGAGTGGTGCGGGTGGCGTGTGTTGTGGTGGCTGAGTGAAGCGGGGGATTGGAGCACATGAAGCAGGGGCAAGGGATGAAGGCGTTGCTAGCCTTAGTGATGGTGTTCTCAGTGTCGTGCGAAGCGGCGGCGGGGAAGAAGCAAGACCAGGCGGTTTTCAAGGCTTGGGAGGAGATGTTTTATCATCGGGCAGTGGTGGCCGGGATTAAGGAGCATTGCCCACATCTCTCGGAGGTTGGATTGATCACGACCCATACGCCAACGCCATCCGATTGGTCGGAGAATGATAATCGGTATGACGTGATGGATCGCTATGAATCGCGGGGTACGGAGCGTGGCGAAAAGGTGGTCAAGTCATTTGTGAAAGAACGGGGTGCTGCGGACTACTGCTCGATGCTTCTTAGGGACTATGGCCCCACGGGGAAGGTGTACGCTGAGGTGGTTGTGGTTTTGCCGAAGCTGACGGCTGAAGAGATGCACGTGACGCTGGGAGAATTTTCAACGCGGATGACGATGACGGAAGCGGAGGCGGCATTCGGTTCTCCCGCTTCGTGTATTAAGCGTGACAATCGCTATCTTGAGTATTGCGTATTCTCGAAGGGAGAAAGTAACTTTCGGGGAAGGCAGTCGGGCGAACTTGTGCGGATGAGGTTCTCGCGAGACGGGCGTGTGTTTGAGCTTGAACGCGTAATCGATCTTCCGGCCGAGATGCGTGAAGGGGATGCCATGGCGCAAGTGCGCGAGAAGTTCGCTTCGTTCGGTGAACCGTATGTTCATGAGAGTGGCGCGAACGTCTGGCGAATCCGGGAAGAGTTAGATGTCGTGGCCACTGTAAACGATCGGCGCTTGAGTATTAGGTGGGAAGACGAAACCTTGAAGGAAGCAAACCTAGACGCGGTTTTGGATGAAAAGCGGCGTTATGAAGGGAAAATAAAGGACGAAGCCGCGAAGGAAAAACTCAAACTATAACGTGGCCAGGTGATGGGATGAGTGGTCCTCCATTCGGGAGCACCTCTTAAAATTCGATGTCCGGTGGGTGTGCTCAGCAGTGGCCTACGGAAACGTGTAGGCCTGTTCAATGGATTGGGGAGAGAGCATCGGCCATTTCTCCACGTCATGCGGAGCCACGCCGTTGACGAACAGGCGCAGGTGTTGCGGCGGAATGCTGTCGTAGGAGACGAAGGTGCCGTTCTGGATGACAAGTTCCAGAAAGATGTCTTCGATGGGCCTGTGTGGGGAGCTACGTTCTTCCGCAAAGTTGGTCATGTAACTAAACGACCAATCCAACCCGAGGCGTTCCGGCAGATCATCACGGAAGAAGGCGAGGCAGGCTTTCTTGCCCTCCTTTACGGGTGGGCAGACGCGCTGCGTTCCCAGTGGCGTGAGGCAGATGATGCTGCTTGCACCGTAACCGAGCGCTGCAACAACCTCGTCCGGGGCGGCCATGTCCGTTTTGGGTTGGAGCCCTTCCAGGAGGATGCCGGGCAGGTTGTCTTTCAAGGTGACGTGGATGAACCACATAAAGCGCAATCCGAGAGCGGTGCGCATGTCGCTCATGTGCGCGAGCATTTGTTGATGGACGGTGAGGGTCATTGGCGGTGTCAGCGCGTGAATGAACGGGTCGGAAGTGGTGGGGTGGGGAAGCGTCCTGCCTTGGTGTTCCAGTAAGCCCAAGAGCGCGGATCAATAATGCCTGGGGGTGCCTTGTCGAGGGCTTCGCGCAGTCCATCGTCACCGATGTGGCGCAACAACAGGTCCATGTCTTCGGGGATGGAGTGCTTCATGGCGTAAGCCATGAGTTCGATCGGGTTCGTAAGGGCCGTGCTTGGCGGTTTGAACCAGACGATGCGCTGTGCGGCCGCTAGGAATTCAGGAGTTTGAGGAAACGGCTTCAATCGTGGCCTCCATCCTGTTTGAGTGTAAGCAGGTCAACGTCGGCGGCAGCCTTTGCCAATCTGGCTTTCACATTCGGTGGAAGAGTGGCGAGATCACCATCGTCGAAATAGGTGAGAGCCTTAACAGTGGCGATGGGGACGAAGACGTCGCCATACACTTTGCGGCCAGCTTGCAAATGGGTGCGTAGGTCTATGCCGGCACTGATGAGGGCATCGATGTCGGCGTAGTCCTTTGCCGCGGCACGGTGTTGGACGACCTCGGCTTTGGTTCCCGCAAGGTCAAGTAACGAGGCAACAGGAAGATTTGTGTCGGATGTGCGCAGAGGGGCGTTGATGCGTTTTAAGTTCGGGAGCCCGAAGAACGAGAGTTTCACTGGTCCGTCGCGCTCAACGATGCAAGTCAGGGTGTTGGCTTCGCGTTGGATGATGCGGGCGCCAGAAAGGAATGAGGTATTTTGGTAGAGGGCGCCTGTGTCGATGGGTTCAAGCGCGAAAAAATCGAAATCCACGGAGACCCGGTGACCGAGTTGGAGGGCGATGGCGGTGCCTCCATAGAGCGTGAAAGACGCTGATAGCTGCGAAAGTTCAGGCCAGAGGCGTTGTTGTGGTTTGGGCAGGATATCGAGGCGGGGCGTAAACGTTTGGCTCACATGGATCGTTCCGGTTGACTGACAGGATTATGGGGCGAGTGGAGGTTGTGCGCAATACCAAGGGCATGTTTCAGCGATGTCAGACCGCGGGGATGGCAATATCAGGAATGACGGAGCCCCCATCCGGGCGCACCACTTCAAACTCGATATCGGCGGCGCGGTCATGCTTGTTCAGGATGCGGAGGTAGAGGCCGCCGAAGCGGTAGACCAGAAAGTCTTCGTTCCCCGTGCGCCACAAGCCAGATTCTACGAGAGCATTTTCCAGCGATGTACACGCCATATCAGAGGAGATGGCTATGCTGTCCCAGCAGGGGTTCGCGGCAAGGGCTTCCTTCGCGGTGAGGATGGCATCGTAGGTTTCTTTGGAAATGGTGCCTTCGTGTCTGGCGTCGATCTCTGAGGGGAGGTTGCAGGCCCAGGCTTGGTCGGAAGCATTGCAGCCGAAGAGGGCGATACGGATTTGATGGGTCATGGTGATGGTCTTTCGTGGCATTGAAACGCAAAACGCGCCGATCGTTCGGCGCGTTTTGGGGAGTGTGGTGTGATGGGTAGTTAGGCGTCGGTACCAAGGCGGGCGTTGCGCGTCCCGTCCATGTAGCGTTCAAGACTGTCCGGATCGGAAGAGACATCGGGCGATACCGGAAGCGGGTCGAACAAGCGGTGGTAGACGTCGAGGATGTTCCAGGCGGCTTCGCTGAGCTGATCTCGGATGGTCAAAGCATTCGTCATGGTCGGGGTCTTTCGTTGATGTTTCGGGCCCTGGCAGGGAAAGCCTCTCTCTCCCTTCCGGCAAGTTCGGCCGCACGCTGCGGGCTCTTGCTCTTTTTGGACAGGGTTAGACGCTTGGTTTGGCGTTATTGAGCGCCAGCTTTATTGTCAGCACACAGAATAACATGATTTTCCTGCTGCGTTTTAGACCAATCGGAACCGGCTGCGTGCTTTCTTGAGTGGTCAGTAACAGGCGTCGGTGATGACAACGTCTTCGCCGAATTCCTTGCGGGCAAGGTCTTGGATGGTGTGCAGCCCAACATGGACGGCGCGGCCGTCGGCGTGGATGGCGGAAGCATGGCCAGAGATGTAGCGCAGGCCTTCGTTTCCCACCTGGTAGAGCAGGGCGATGTCGCGCGGGTCCAGGTGTTTGGCGAGTTCTTCATCGAAATTGAATTCATGCCCGGTTTCCGGATGGCTGCTGGGCCATCCCTCGCCGTTGTCAGCGGCGATGGCGTAGGCGAGGTCTTCGGAGTCCGGGATTTCTTTGCCTGTCCAGTATTCGATTCCGAAGTAACTGCACCAGCGTTCAAAGCGTTTCGGATCGCGGACGCGGAAGTAGTTGGAGCGGGCGAGCAGGACATAGTTCATAGGGCATTCTTTCGTTTGATTTAGTAGACGTAGGGCGGATGCAGGTCTGCATCTCCACCCCACGCGTGTTCTGTCTGGACGAAGCCCAAACGGTTGGCGAAGCGGATCCCCGGCAGCAGATAGAGGCGTTGCCCGTCGGGTTCGAGGTCAACGCATGTCCACCAATGGTGTTCGTCGGGGGTTGGCGGAAGTTCAATCACCTCGTGAAGGTGGCCCTCGTGGAGGGGCTGGAACAGCCGATTGAACGTGCGGCGGCTGCGTGCGCGCTGAAACTGCCGAGCGGGTGGCATGATGGATTTGCGCATGGGTGGCGCGTTCACTTGCCGACGTAGCGCTTCCAGTCGATCTGGAAATTTCGGATGAGGGTGCGCAGGGTGTTGCGGTTGAACCCTGCAAGTTCCGCGGCGCGTGCCTGGTTGCCGCGTGTGCGCTCGAGAAGGAAGCGGACGAAGGCGCGGTTGAGGGCGCACCGCACCTGGTAGCCATTCAGCTTGAGGTAGGCGGGGTAGCGTTGTCTCAGTAAGACTAGCACCGCTTCTTCCAGAAGGTCGTGGGCTGGATCCTGTTCGTAAGGCTGGGTGGTTCCGGTTTTGATGCGGCCAAGCAGGATGGGCGCGGAGTCGGGCAGCGGGAGAGTGGTCGTGTTCATGGCGGTGATTTCTGTTGGGTTGCCCCGTGCGCGGCGGAAAAGCCTCTCTTTCCCTTGCGCCGGTTCATGAGGGGCGGCATCGCCCCTCTCCCTTTCTTGTGCTGGGTCAGGCTTCCGTCAACACGGCGACCTCATTGATCACGATGCCGGTGTGGTCGATCTGCCTTTGAGTGTGGATCTATCGGCTATCTGAAGAACGGCTTTTGCTGCTTCGCGCGTGCAATGGCTAGGAGATGGGTATCGCCAAATCAACGAAACCCGATGCGCCGTTCAAAATGAGCGTTGGCGTATTGAAATTCGGAGAGTATCTCCGTGGATGGCAGTGGTTCACCCAACGTGTGGTCCTTGGTGCCAGTCATCAGATAGTCAAATGCGGTTAAGGTGGTGACGAGAACGTGGGTCACTATGTCTGAGAGGGCTTTGTCGTTAGGGTATTCGTCTGTGGCTCGGCAGACGACGTCTGTTTTTATCAGAGCAGCAAGGACGTGGAAGGCGCCTTTTTTGTAAACGGTGGTTTCAGGCTTGTCGTACTCATCGAATAGCTCTTTGAGTTGGCGGGTCCAGTTCTCGCGGTTTCTGGATAGGGCAGTAAGCGCGGCGGATACTTCTGTCTGAAGCTCCTTTCTTTCGGCGGCAATGGCGAAGTTAATGGTGCCTCCTTGAAGGACGAACTCAGTGCCGTGGATCTGTCCGGCCATATGAGCGACAGCTTCTCTCGCTCGGGCTTCGAGGGCTGGGCGGATTTGAGCTGGCAATGTTTTCTTGAACAGTCCGAACACGTTAGCCTCTTCAGCTGGATTGCTTTCGGGCTTATACGATGAGGGATTGTGGTTGGCTAGTGAAGTGGATTGCGAAGGATCAGGTTAGCGGTCGCGTTCCGGCTCGCGCTTCTTGCCGGGGCCGCTGCTTTCACCGTCAACGACGCGGGAGCCAGCTTTGACGGTTTCGCCGCTGTCAATGTTGCGCAGCGTGTCTTGCTTCGCATTGAAGACATACGACTTGTCCGCGATGAGGACGGCTTTCGCTCGGGAGGGATCGCCCTTGCGTGCGAAGTTCTCGACCTTGGCCATGGCAAGGTCCACGCGGTGCATGGCTTCGTAGGCCGCTTGAAGGGGTGTGCGGAGTGCCGCGACCGAGGCGGCGGGCAACACGTCCTTGATGTCCAGGACTTCAGGGGTTTTGGAGAGCACAGCCAGCGTATGATCAACGCCGTATTCATCGGCATGGTGGATGAGGCGGTCTGCCGCCCCTTCCCTTGCTCCGTGCTGTGAAAGTGTTGCTTCCAAGGCGCGCCGGGCGGTATTGAATTGCTTACGCGCTGTTGCAAGCTCACGTTCTGCGGCGGCGAGTTCGGGGGAAGCGTTCATATCGATCCAGGTGGGCAAGTGTTTCTGAGCGGTATTGTAGCAAGTGTGCTTTGGTTATTGGAAGGGGCAGCTCTTGCAGCGGAAGGCTCCGGTGGTGGGGGGAGGAAAGACGGACCGGTATTTATGACGTCGGTTGAAGTGGCGGAGATGTTGAGGATGTCACCGCGGACTTTGGAAAAGATGAGGTTGGAATCGCGGGGGCCGAAATATTACAGGCTCGGCGACAACGGGAAATCGAAGGTCCTGTATCTGTTCGATGAAGTATTGGAATGGGTCTCGCTGCATAAGCAATAAGACCCGAGCGGTGGCCCATGGGCAAAGGTGGTGACGAGGATCAAGTGTATCTCTCGGTCGAGGAGATTGCCGAGATGTTACGCCGTACACCGAAGGCAATTGAGAAGATGCGCCATGAGGGACGTGGGCCGCCTTACCGTCGCTTGGGTGGCCCGGGAGTTGGCAATGTTGTTTATTGTCTTGCCGACGTGCAGGCTTGGCTTCGGGCGAGACACCGAGGGTAGGATTTCACCTATTTCTGCCTCGGGGTTTGGTATATCTCACAATCGGTGGATCTAGGCAGGCATGTGCCGCATATATCACCGCGTATATCACCGCCGTTTGGGCGTTTGAAAGAGAGCAATGCTATCAATTGGTTAGGCTGGCGCCTCACAGGGGTATGAATCCCCTCGTCTCCGCCAACACTCAGCGCGAAACCATTCGTTCTCACGCCCTCCATGACGATGTGCTTCTCCACGCCAAGCATTGCTGCAGGCGGGTGAGGGCGGTCCACTCGGAGTCTGCTCCAGAGGCCGACTCTTGCCAGTGTCGGCTAGCGAAATGCGTCAAGAGTGATGTAACCCTTGTTCGGCCGATTCATCGATGACCGCGCCATCGATTGCGTAGAATGTGTACCCTCTTGATTTGATTGAGGATGCAATGTCCGACCGGAATGTTGTTGATCTGTCTCAAAGGCGAGCGGAAGGCGAGCGGCAGCGCCGCAAGGCCGCGCGCGCCGGGTTCAAGCCCGCGCCATGGGTGATCGCCTGGACGATCTTCCTTGCGGTGGCAATAGCCGGATACTTCTGGAGCGGCGCGTCAAGCCGCTACCAGAAGACGGTGCCGACCGGCGTCACCGACTAGTTGTGATTGCTGACACAAGTTTGGCGTTAACGATCGGACGCGGACATCGCATTGACCCGGGGAGGCGTTCGCCCTAGCGTGCGCCATGGCTCGGTTTCATTACTTGCGGCGTATTGTGGCGATGCTGGTTGCGTTCAGCATTGCGGCAACGCCTGCCATCTCATTCGCGGCCGCGCCTTACCATGCACCGCCTCCAGCGCAGCACGTCTCAAGCCACGCAGACATGCCCGACTGCCCCGGGATGAAGGCTGAACGCGCCGAAACGGCCAAGCACCAAAAAGAGCATTGTGCGAAGTGCAAGGCGGGTCTCTGCACCCCCGATATGTGCCAAGTTAAGTGCTCCAGCTTCGTCGGAGATTTGCCGCGCGGGATCAAACTCGGACTTTCCGGTCCGATGCGTCTCATGTTTTCCGCGTCGGCGCAGTTTGACGTGATCCACCTCCGACCTCCCCTGCCTCCTCCTCGAGCCTGAGTGCGATCGACATCGTCTGGCGCAGGCCTACAGCCTCGCGCGGACCTTTTCATGCGCCATTCAGGCGCTCGCATTCATCATTCGAGGAAGGCTGATCATCATGATCGGAACGTATTCTCGCATCGCAGTCCTTGCCGGGCTTGCGGTCTTCACCACGCATGCCGCGCTTGCCGCAGCCACTGACTACGAGTTCCAACCCGTAAGTGTCGAAATCAAGAACGATGCGGGATCGGAGCTGGGCGTCCGGCTTGTCGACAAGCGAACAGGGAAAGCCGTGCCGGGTGCTGTGATTTTCCGCACCCAGCTCGACATGTCGCCCGACGGCATGGGTGAGATGCTGGCCAAGCACGAAGCGTTGCCGCCCGGCGAACCCGGCGTCTACCGCTACAAGGCCGACATCACGATGGCCGGTGACTGGGCGTTCAAGCTGCAGGCCAAGGTTCCCGGCGAGGCCGAGACCGTCGAAGGCAGCGTCGTCTTTACGGCCAAGGACTGAGGAGCGCGTCCATGAACAGATCGCTCCTCGCGGGGGCGGCCATTGCGGCCGTCCTTGCCAGTGCCGCTGCGGGCTATTTGGCCGGCACTGGCACATGGCCAATCCTTCGCGCGACCGAGCCTCATGCACCGGTGAGCCAGGAGAACCGCAAGGTGCTCTACTGGAAGCATCCCGATGGCACGGCCGACTATTCGCCGACCGCGGCCAAAACGGCTGACGGGCGCGACTTCGTGCCCGTCTACGAGAACCAGGAGAAAGACTTCGCGGGAAAGCCCGTACCTCCGCAGCAAGCCCAATCCGATCGCAAGCCGCTCTATTACCGCAATCCGATGGGTCTGCCGGACACCTCCCCGGTGCCGAAGAAGGACTGGATGGGGATGGATTACATCCCCGTCTACGAGGGCGAAGACGAGAGCGGCACGACCGTCAAGGTGAGCCTCGACAAAGTCCAGCGCGCTGGTGTGCGCACCGAGGAAGCACGCATGGTCGCGCTCGCAAAACCCGTTCGTGCCGCTGGCATCGCGAAGCCAGACGAGCGCACGCTGCGCGTGATCACACTCAGGGCCGATGCCTTCATCGAAAAGCTCTACGTCAATGAGAAAGGCCAGCACGTGAAGGCCGGTGAGCCGCTGTTCCGCGTCTACAGTCCGGACTTCCTGCGCGCACTGGTGGAAGCGAAGTCGAGTGCCATTGCCGGTGTGATCGGCGCCGAGCAGAAGCTGCATATCCTTGGTATCCCGGCGGACGCAATTGCCGAGGCCAAACGCAACAAGGAGGTCACTCCGTCGTTCGACTATCCCTCTCCCGCTTCCGGCATTGTCATGGAGAAATTGGTTGTCGAGGGGATGATGATGCGGATGGGTGAGCCGCTCTACCGCCTCGTCGATCTTTCGAACATCTGGGTCCTCGCCAGCGTTGCCGAGCAGGATCTTTCAGCCGTCAAGATCGGCGACCCGGCCAGGGTGCGCTTCACGGCGCTGCCCGGCGAGACGTTCGACGGCAAGGTCACGTTCATCCTTCATGAGCTCGACAAGGAGACGCGCACCGCCTCCGTGCGGATCGAAGTCAAGAACCCCGACCACCGCATCAAGCACGAGATGTATGCCGATGTGGAGATCGACACCGGCGCGGATGATGAGCCGCGGCTTGCGGTGCCGGAACAGGCGGTCATCGACAGCGGAAGCCGGCAGGTCGTGTTGGTTGCACGGGACGCGGGACGATTCGAGCCACGCGTCGTGCAACTCGGGCGGCGCGGCGATGGCATGATCGAAATCAAAGATGGCCTCAAGGCAGGCGAGAACGTTGTCGTCTCGGCCAACTTCCTCATCGATGCCGAAAGCAACCTCAAGGCAGCGTTGTCGTCGTTCACGGCTGATCCGCCTCAAGAACCATCCGTGCCGGCTCGGGAGCCGTCGCCATGATTGCGCGTCTCATCCGGTGGTCGGCGACCAACTTGATGCTGATCCTCATCGCCACGGTGTTCATCGTCGGCGCTGGTCTCTATGCCGTAAAGCATGTGCCGCTCGATGCCATTCCGGATCTCTCGGACACGCAGGTCATTATCTACACCGAGTATGCAGGACAGGCGCCCCAGGTCATCGAGGATCAGGTCACGTTCCCGCTCTCGACCGCCATGCTCTCTGTCCCGAGATCAAAGGTGGTGCGCGGCTTTTCCTTCTTCGGCGTTTCATTCGTCTACGTCATCTTCCAGGATGGCACCGACATCTACTGGGCACGGTCACGCGTGCTCGAATACCTCTCGGCGGCCACGCGCAACCTGCCGAGCGGCGTGACGCCGACACTCGGCCCCGACGCGACGGGCGTCGGCTGGGTCTATCAATATGCCGTCATGGCCGCCAAGCGGACGCTTGCGGAGCTGCGGTCGACCCAAGACTGGCAGGTGCGCTTTGCAGTCGCCAAGGCCGAAGGAGTCGCCGAGGTGGCCAGCGTCGGCGGCTTCGTGCGTCAGTATTCGGTCGTCGTCGATCCGCGCCGCCTGAAGGCGTTCGGCATATCGCTGATGGACGTGCGCGAAGCTATCCGTCAATCGAACATGGATGTCGGCGGGCGCGTCGTAGAGCTGGCTGAGACCGAATTCATGGTGCGCGGTCGCGGGTATTTGCGCGGCGTCGATGATCTTGGAGTGATCGTTCTCAAAGCGGAGAACGGTACACCCGTCCTGTTGCGCGATGTCGCCCGTGTCGAGCTGGCGCCTGACGAGCGGCGGGGCATCACCGAGCTGAACGGTGAAGGCGAAGTCGTCTCCGGTATCGCCGTCCAGCGCTATGGCCAGAATGCTCTTTCCGTCATCGAGAACGTCAAGAGCAAGCTCGCCGACATCAAGGAGAGCCTGCCGGACGGCACCGAGATCGTCCCCGTCTACGACCGCTCGGAGCTGATCAATCGCGCCATCGCTACGCTCAAGACCACGCTGATGGAGGAAAGCCTCATCGTGGCGCTGGTGTGCATCGTTTTCCTGCTCCATGCCCGTAGCGCCCTCGTCGCCATCATCACGTTGCCGCTCGGAATCCTCATCGCCTACATCTGCATGTATGCCCTCGGGCTGTCGTCGAACATCATGAGCCTCGGTGGTATCGCCATTGCCATCGGCGCCATGGTCGACGCGGCGATCGTCATGATCGAGAATGCCCACAAGCATCTCGAACGCGCGCCCCCCGACAAGCCGCGGACAGACGTGCTGATCGAAGCGGCAAGCGAGGTCGGCCCTGCGCTCTTCTTCTCGCTCCTCATCATCACCGTCTCGTTTCTGCCGATCTTTGCGCTCGAGGCGCAGGAGGGACGGCTCTTTCATCCTCTCGCCTTCACCAAGACCTTCGCCATGGCGGCCGCCGCGCTGCTGTCGGTGACAGTGGTTCCCGCGCTGATGGTGCTGTTCGTTCGGGGACGCATCGTCCCTGAGCACAAGAACCCCGTAAATCGCTTTCTGATCTGGATCTATCGGCCGGTTATCGGGGGCGTTCTCAAGGCAAAGGGGCTGACGATTGCGTTGGCCTTCGTGGTGCTTGCGGCCTCGGTTTGGCCGGCAACTAAACTCGGCTCGGAATTCATGCCGAACCTCAATGAGGGCACACTGCTCTACATGCCGACGACTCTGCCAGGGCTCTCCATCACCAAGGCGGGTGAGCTGCTGCAGACCCAGAACAAGATCATCAAGTCGTTCCCAGAGGTCGCAAGCGTCTGGGGTAAGGCAGGGCGGGCGGCGACCGCGACCGACCCTGCTCCGACCGAGATGTTCGAAACCGTCATCAATTTAAAGCCGGAAAGCGAGTGGCGATCCGGCATGACCGTCGACAAGCTCATCACCGAGATGGACAAGGCCTTGCAGTTTCCGGGCGTCTCGAATGCTTGGACGATGCCGATCAAGGCCCGCATCGATATGCTGGCGACAGGCATCCGCACGCCCGTCGGCGTGAAGGTGATCGGCCGCGATCTCAAGGTCATCGAAGGGCTGGCGCGCGAAATCGAGGCGGCGATAAAAACCGTACCCGGCACGGCGAGCGCCTTCGCCGAGCGCATCATCGGCGGCTACTATCTCGAGATCGAGCCGGACCGTCCCCAGCTCGCACGCTACGGCCTCAAGATTGCAGACGTGCAGCAGGTCATTGCCTCCGCCATCGGTGCCGAAACCGTGACCACCACCGTTGAAGGTCGCGAGCGCTATGCGGTGAGCCTCAGATATCCGCGCGACATGCGCTCAGATCCGGAAGCGATCGCCCGCGAGGTATTAGTCCCCTTGGCCAATGGGGCCTCGATCCCTCTAGGCGAGGTCGCCAAGATCAGGCGCACACAAGGACCGGCGTCGATCCGCACAGAGAACGCACAGCTCGCCGCGTACATCTTTGTCGATGCGCGCGATCGGGATCTCGGCGGCTATGTCGCCGACGCACGCCAGGCAGTGGCGGCCACTGTGAAGTTTCCGACGGGCTACTACGCGGTATGGAGCGGCCAGTTCGAATACTATGAGCGCGCGAAGCAGCGACTCGCGATCGTTGTCCCGCTCACGTTGCTCATCATCTTTCTCCTGCTGTATTTGAACTTTAGGCGCCTGACCGAGACGTTGATCGTTCTGCTCTCGCTTCCCTTTGCGCTCGTCGGTGGACTGTGGCTCATGTGGTGGATGGGGTTCAACTTCTCCGTCGCCGTGGCCGTCGGCTTCATCGCGCTTGCGGGCGTTGCGGCCGAGACCGGCGTCATCATGCTGATCTACCTCGATCATGCGCTCGCTGACCGGAAGAAGATCGCCGAGATCGAGGGACGACCTTTCACATCCGGCGATCTCCACGCCGCCATTATGGAGGGAGCGGTGGAGCGCGTGCGGCCCAAAATGATGACGGTCGTTGCCATCATGGCGGGTCTGCTCCCGATCCTATGGAGCCACGGCACGGGATCAGAGGTCATGCAGCGCATCGCCGTGCCAATGGTCGGCGGGATGGTGTCCTCCGCGATCCTGACGCTCGTCGTAATCCCTGCCGTTTATGCGTTTGCAAAGGGGAGAGCGGTACAGCCTGTCAACGATCACCCGACACTTCGCGCCAGCGTGCAACGAAATCGCTGAGTTCGCTCTCGGCCACATCGGAGACAGCGAAGTAGTCGAAATCTCGGCTTTGCCACGTGATCACGGAATATCCATCCCGGGTCGCCGGCCGGACCGACGTTGCAACGGATTTCTCTCCATCGCGCGGCGCCGCAACGACGCTGATGACGTGCGCTCGGCGTTTGTAAACCAGGACCGGCACGGGCTTCCCATTCAGAATTTCGACGCGGCCTCCCGCGAGCGGATATCCCCAGGTCGCGAGGTCAAGAACTTGCGGCGAGAGTGCGAGCTTGCTGTCGAACCACGGCTTTACGGTATGCTGGTCGCTCGATGCCACGTCGTAGGGAGCCGCAGCCAGCAGGGCGCGCCGGTGATCGGCAACGATCGCCGCAATATCGTTCGATAGTGGGTCTGGACGCAGAAGCCCGAACACGCCTGCTCCGGCGACAACAGCCGCGAGGGCTGCGGCCGCGGCCAGCTGTGGCCAGCCGTAAGCTGTTCTCGGCGATGGGCGGAATGGCTTCGCCACTACAGGCGGCGGGTCCACTATCTCGGTGATCCGCCGCTTCAAATCTTCCGAAGCCTGTTCGCGGGCGAGCTGCGAGGCGAGCGCACTCTGTAGCTGTTTCAACCGATCGTGCTCGGCTTTTAGAGCGGGGTCAGCCGCCAAACGCCGCTCGACATCCAGCACGGATGCCGCATCGAGCTCGTTGTCGAGATAGGCGTTCAGCAGAAGAATGGATTCCTCTCGAGAGGACCATGACGGTGTCTTGATCATGCGACGCCCGCCTTTCCCTTGCCTGTCGTGCCGATGCGCTGAATGAGCAAGCTGCGGGCCCGCGCCAGTCGCGACATCACGCTTCCGATCGGTATGGCGAGAGTTTTGGCTATCTCCTGATAGCTGAGCCCTTCGATCTCCCGCAGCACGAGCACCTCCCGATACGAGAGAGGAAGCGCGGCGATAACAGCATGGAGATGCTCGGATTCGGTTTTCTCGATGAGGATGGCTTCGGGCGAGGTCTGCGTTTCAACCATCTCCAATCCCGCCCGCTCGAATGTATCGTCGTCGTCAGTCGTCACGACGGCCTTGGGCCGGTTTTTGGCAATCCATGTGAAGGCCGTGTTGCGAACGATGGCGAGAAGCCAGGCGCGCGAGTTGACATTGCGCGCAGAGGAGATCGCACGGAAGGCGCGGATGCAGGCCTCTTGCACCACGTCTTCCGCATCGGTGAGGTTGCCCGTCAGCCAGCGCGCCAGGGAGAGCGCGTCGTCGACATGAGGCAGCACCGCTTCCGCAAATCTCTGCCGGTCGTCCATCTTCCCTCGCGTTGCCTAGGCTGGCTGCTGGGGTGCGCGCTCGATCATGCTAGCGTGGCCGCTCTTTCAGATACTCAATGACATCGGCGCGATCGCTGGCGCTGTCGAGATGGTAGAACATCTTCGATCCGGGGACGAGCTTTTGCGGGTCTGTCAGCCAGCGATCCAGGGTCTCCTCGTTCCACGTCAGGCCCGAGCTCTTCAAGGCCGGGGAGTAAGCATAATCTGCCACCGAGCCGGCCTTCCTGCCGAAGACATCACGGTGCTTGGGGCCGACATCGTTGGTGTCGAGCGAATGGCAGTCCTGGCATCCCTGATACAGCGTTTCTCCGTGCGAAATATCCGCCGCGGCCTCGGCGTGTTGGCATGAGAAGAGGATGCTCAGCGTCGCCAAGGCGGCCCGCTTTGTTGTGTGCGGCATGTCGAAACCCTACCCGTCGAGAGAGCTGTCGGTGATGGCAAGTGGCGAAGCATTCCTCTTGAACGCAACACTGGTGATGCCAAGTACGCTGCGAAGCTTCTCAGCCGGCACCACCAGTGGTCCGGGGGAGGGCGCTGTGCCCGGCGCCGGCTGAGGGAAGGCCGTGGAACGTGCCGTGTGGAACGTGACGTTTCCTTCGACCTTCTGCATGAGTTGGTGAATGTGGCCGTTGAGAACAGTCACCGATCCGAAGCGCTTCAGATATCCAAGTGCGATTGCAGCGTCGTCCGTGCCCCATCCCCAATTCGGATAGATGGACCACAATGGAATGTGCGCGAAGACCACGATCGGAGTTGAGTCCTTCAGTGGTCGCAGATCATCCTCGAGCCACTCAAGCTGGTCCGGACCCAGGTATCCCAATCCGAACTGCTTCAAGTTCACGACGTTGTTGAGACCGATGAAGTGAACCCCGTTGGCGTCGAAGCTGTACCAGCCGCCGCCTTTTGTGCCCTTGCCGTAGCGCTCCAGATAGGCCGTCTCGGTGGCTTCGTCGGTAATGTCGTGTTCGCCGGGAACGTAGTGCACATTGATTTGCGTGCTGCCGATGATCTGATTGGCATCGTCGAATTCGCTGGGCTTTGCGCTGTGGGTGATGTCGCCGGTGTGCAGCATGAAGGCCGGCTTGACAGGTAAGCTCTTTATCCGGCCAACGGCTTCCTTCAGCGTGTCGATGGCGTGCGGATTGGCCGGCTTGTTGAAGCCGACATGGCTGTCGGAAATCTGCATGAACGTGAAGCCGCTACTTGCCGCTTCCACGGCTTGCGCTTCATCGAGTAACGAGAGCGATTTCGGAACGCCGGCCGCGACGGTCCACAAAACGCCAGTTCCGGCCCAAAGCATGCATTCCAATGCGTGGCGCCGACTTACGCCGGGGCTGTCCGTGTTGTCGTCCATGGTAGTTCCCCTTCTGCATACCGTTTCGACCTGCTTCGAGGGGAAAGACTCGGCCCGCGCCGGCTTTATTCCGACATGTCGAAAAAATTCTCGGCGAGATGCCCATGGGACGGCGGAAGGTGTGACCTAGGCCTCTTTTGGAGGCCATCCATCGTCGGCCTTCTGTTGCTTCGGTCGTGCTGCGAGAATGTCCCCAAATTCGATCGGGAACGGGAAGACAATCGTGGAGCTCTTCTCCCCGGCGATATTGAGGAGCGTGCCGAGAAAGCGCAGTTGCATGGCCTGCGGGCGCCTCGAGAGTATCTCACCCGCCTGCAGCAGACGCTCCGCAGCTTGAAACTCACCCTCCGCATCGATGATTTTGGCGCGTCTCAGACGTTCCGCTTCGGCTTGTTTGGCGATAGCGCGCACCATCGTCTCGTTGAGGTCGATGTGTTTCAGCTCCACGTTGCTGACCTTGATGCCCCACACGTCGGTCTGTTGATCGAGGATGCGCCGGATCTCCGCATTGAGTTTTTCGCGTTCGGCCAGCATCTGATCAAGCTCGTGCTGCCCAACGATGGAGCGCAGGGTGGTCTGGGCGAGCTGGTTTGTTGCGTTGTCGAAGTGCTCGACCTGAATAATTGCCTTCTCCGGGTTGATGACGCGGTAGTACAGAACGGCGTTGACCTTGACCGAGACGTTGTCCCGCGAAATGACGTCCTGTGGCGGGACGTCGAAGACGCGGGTCCTGAGATCGACGCGTACCATCTGTTGGACAAAGGGTATGAGGAGGAAAAAACCGGGGCCCTTCACCTTCCAGAAGCGACCAAGCATGAAGACGACGCCGCGTTCGTACTCGCGCAGGATGCGGACGGTGGAAGAGAGGATAACCAGAACGATGGCCAGCGGGATCGCGATCGAAATCAAGAACTCCAGGGTTTCCATTGCCAACTCCTACCTCAAGAGCCTACGCCGCAGCCTCAACCGTTAGCGTCAGGCCCGCCAGGCCGACGACACGCACCTTCTGACCGATGGGCAAGTTCTGGTTCGACTCGGCTGCCCAGACTTCACCATGCACGCGGATGTGGCCCGCGCCTTCCGACCAAGCGACGACCTCACCGGTGCTGCCCAGCATCTCCTCCACGCCGGTCCGCACTGGGCGGCGGCGGGTTCTGAGCGCAAAGCCCAGGATGCCTGCAAAGAACGCCGCGCTGGCGGCTACCGCTCCGGCGATCACTGGCCAGGCGACTGCTACCTGGTGATCACTATCGGCGGGTTCGAACAGGAAGAGCGCGCCGACGACGAAGGCGACAATTCCGCCAAGACCAAGAATGCCGAAGGTCGGTGCCGACGCCTCGAGCACCATGAGCGCAACGCCGAAAAGCAAAAGTGCGAGTCCGCCGTAATTGACGGGGAGAACGGAGAGAGCCGTGAGTGCCACGATCAGGCTGATGCCACCGACCACGCCCGGGGCCACGGCACCCGGACTCATGAATTCGAACAGAATGCCGTAGACGCCGAACAGCATGAGGATAAACGCGATGTTAGGATCGGTGATGATTGCCATCACCTGCATCTTCCAGTCTGGCTTGAGCTCGACGATGCGGAGGCCCTTCGTCTTGAGCTTTATTGCACCCGCTGCGGTCGTGACTGACTGTCCGTCGATCGTGGTCAGCAGTTCGTTGACGTTATCGGCGATAAGCTCGACGACATGCTTTTTCAGGGCTTCGCTGGCTGTGAGTGTCGCTCCTTCGCGCACCGCCACCTCGGCCCAGTCCGCGCTGCGGCTCCTGAGTTCGGCGAGCGTGCGCAAATAGGCCACCGCATCGTTGACGGATTTGCGTTCCGCCGCATCGCTGGGCTCGGGTGCGGCGGGCTTCTCAGCGTCAGATGGCTTCGTCGGCGGGGAGGATCCAGGTAAGCCGGGCACACCTAGCTCGACTGGAGTAGCGGCGCCGAGGTGTGTGGCCGGCGCCATGGCCGCAACATGAGAGGCAAAGACGAGGTAGGTTCCGGCGCTTGCGGCCCTCGCGCCGCTTGGTGCCACGTACGCGATGATCGGAACGGGAGACGCGAGCACCGCCTGGATCATGTCGCGCGTGGCGGTCAGCAAGCCGCCCGGTGTATCGATGCGCATGATGAGAACGGTCGCCTCGTCCGCCTTGGCCATCTCCAGCGCGCGCGTGAGCTGGGTCGTCGATGCGAAGCCGATGGTGCCCTTCACATCGATCAACAGGGCGTGGCGCGGCGTGATGTCCTGCGTGCGTGCCGTCGGCGCCGCAAGAGTCACAAGGAGGCTGGCGAGTAGGATACCAGGAATTGCACTACGGCTGATCCCGGTCGGCATAGGCGCCAATACGGCAGTGATGCTACGGAAGAAGAACAGGCCGCACGCTCGCATGAAGCGTTTCATATGACATCATATATGTTCGAAGCATATATGTTCGAAGCCCTGGTTCGTATTCGTCACGTCTATGCTGCTTTGCAGCAGTCAGCGGGCCCTATCCTAGAGGCGGGACACGGGAATTGCGCGGCGCTCGGCTGTCAGAAACACTCGCGCTCGGTTTCGATCGCAAGAAACATAGTTTTCGCAGGGCTGAGACCCTTAGCGGGTCCTATCAACTTGGAGGGTAGCAATCGCAATGACAGTCAAAGCATGGGCCACGAATGGCGCAGACAAGCCGCTCGAGCCGTTCGAGTACGATCCGGGGCCGCTCGCCGCCGACGATGTGGAGATCGCGGTGGAAACTTGCGGCATCTGCCATTCGGACGTTTCCATGATGCACAACGAGTGGGGCATGACGGCCTATCCGCTCGTTCCCGGTCACGAGGTGATCGGCCGTGTCACGGCGCTTGGCGCTAACGCAAAGGGTCTGAAGGTCGGTCAGCGCGTTGGTGTGGGCTGGGCCGCGTCGAGCTGCATGCATTGCCAGCCGTGCCTCGATGGGGACCAGAATCTCTGTGCGACCCACACAGGCACCATCGTCGGGCGCCACGGCGGCTTCGCTGAGAAGGTGCGGGCGCAATGGCCGTGGGCGATTCCGATCCCCGACGGCGTGGACGCAAAGGAAGCCGGGCCCCTGCTTTGTGGCGGCGTTACGGTGTTCACGCCGTTCCGCGCCTTCGGCATCAAGCCCACGGACCGCGTCGGTGTTGTCGGCATCGGCGGCCTTGGACACATGGCGCTCAAGTTCGCGCATGCCTGGGGCTGTGAGGTGACTGCGTTCACGTCGACCGACGCTAAGGCCGCGGAAGCTCGTTCGTTCGGCGCCCACAATGTGGTCAACACCCGAAACAGCGACGATCTCAAGCGCATTGCCGGGACGCTCGATCTTCTGCTCGTCACGGTCAACGTGCCGCTCGATTGGCCGGCCATGATGGGAACGTTGCGTCCGAAGGGACGCCTGCATGTGGTCGGTGCCGTCCTGGAGCCGATCCCCGTCGCTGCGTTCCCGATCATCATGGGTCAGAACAGCATCTCGGGCTCGCCCAACGGCGCCCCGGTGACGTCGCAATTGATGCTTGAGTTCTGCGCTCGCCACAACATTGCGCCGCAGACCGAGCACTTCCCAATCGCCAAGGTGAACGACGCCATCCAGCACCTGCTCGACGGCAAGGCGCGTTACCGCATTGTGCTCGACATCGCGTAGCCGGAAAAAGGACGGGGCTCATGGATTAAACATTCCGTGAGCCCCTTAACGCACATTGGCTACCCATGCGTACCTCTGCGGGTTTGCTGTGCTTTCAGACCAAGGGTTCCGAATTTTTGCGGAAGACGCTTGGCATGGGCGCTTTGGATCGTGAAAGATTTGAGGAGGTATGCCCTCCGCTTATTAAGCGTCCCACGCCGCGCCCCAAATCTGCGTCTATCCAATCCAGGGGATTTACAGGCGGGTTGTCAAAGAGTAGCACTTTGAAGTGAGCAATTGGTCTTAGCCAGAGCTGAGGCTTCGTTTCCGGCTGCTCATACTTAATAACTATATCGGTAGCGCAACGGGGGGACTTTCAAGGAGAGTCCCATGGCGACCAATCTCATTTCTTCGATTTCTCAGGTTCTGAGTCCGGAACTTCTCACGCGAATTGCGACCGCTCTTGGTCTAGACAAAAACCTCGTCGAGAAAGCACTCAGCGCCGGGATCCCGTCGCTGCTGGCCGCTTTCAGTTCACGCGCTGCAACGCGTGATGGGGCAGATAGCCTCAACCGGGTCGTCGCTGATCAGCAGCCCGGGCTTCTCACCAATCTTGCCAATATGATCGGTGGCGCAAACCAGTCGGCATTGATCGATACAGGCCTCAACACACTGAGCTCGCTGCTCGGCGGGCCCACGGCAAACGCACTATCCAACGCGGTCGGAAAGTTCGCCGGAGTGGGCGGCGGCGCCGGGAAGAATATCATGGGGTTGCTTGCTCCCGTCGCACTTGGTGCCCTCGGACAGCAGCAACGCAGCACCGGTCGCAGCGTCACGGATATTCTCGCATCACAGAAAGACAACATTGCGCGTGCCATGCCAAAAGGCTTCGCTGACTATCTCAGCGGAACCGGCTTGCTTGACGATGTTGCCTCCATGGCCGGTGCGGCCGCTCCGCGAGCTCAGGTCTACGATGCCCCTTCTCCTACGCAGTGGGCGAAGCCAGCCTCAACTTCCGGAAGCCCGAGTTGGGCATTGCCGGCATTGGCTCTGGCGGCCCTCGGTGCGCTGGCGTGGTATCTTCTCTCCGGTCCAACCCACACAAAGGTCGCCGAGACCGCGCCCCCGCCGGCCCCGGCCGAAAGTGCTCCTGCACCGAAGGTCTCCGAGTCGTCGCCCATCGAAACGGGTGCCATCAAGCCGGTTACGCTCGATCCTGCCGCGGCGTTCCAGACACTCAATGGCGTCAAGGTTGGAGATGTCGATCTGGGTGCGCAGTTGACGACTGCGGTCAGCAGTTTGCGCTCGTCGCTCGAAGGGATCAAAGATGAAGCAAGCGCGAAGGCGGCTGTGCCTGCCATCGCGACTTCGAAGGAGGAAATCAACCGCGTGACCGGACTGATCAGTCAACTGTCGCCGGAAATGCGTAAGAGCCTTGCGAGTGCCGTTGCGTCCGTGAAGCCGGCGCTGGAGCAGATGTTCTCCAAGGCACTTGCCATTCCGGGCGTAGGCACGGTGATCAAACCGGCGGTCGACTCGGTGCGCGCGGAGCTTGATACGTTGGCTGCGGCATAGCCGTAGCCAAGTTCGGTTGAGCCACGGGACGAAAATGACCCCGGCTTTTACGGTGGCACCTGGGCTAAAGGATCAGCTGTCGCCGTAGAGGTCGGGGACGTACATGTCGTCAGGTACGGGGCCGCGCAGGTAGTCGGGGTTGAAGACGCGCTCAGGAAGGGCGATGGGAGCTCGCTCCACCTCGCGATACGGAATTTGGGTCAAGAGATGGCTGATGCAGTTGAGGCGGGCACGCTTCTTGTCGTCCGCTTCGACGACCCACCAGGGCGCTTCCGGAATGTGCGTGCGCTCCAGCATCGCCTCCTTGGCCTTGGTATAGGCTTCCCACCGGCGCCGCGACTCGAGGTCCATGGGCGAGAGCTTCCACTGCTTCAAGGGGTCGTGGATGCGCATCGAAAAGCGAAAGTTCTGTTCGTCGTCGGTGATCGAGAACCAGTATTTCACCACCTTGATTCCAGCTCGGACCAGCATGCGTTCGAACTCGGGTGCCGAGCGGAAGAATTCTTCCACGTCGGCTTCCGAGCAGAAGCCCATCACGCGCTCGACGCCAGGGCGATTGTACCAGCTGCGGTCGAAGAGCACGATTTCGCCGCCTGCGGGTAGGTGGGCGGCATAACGCTGGAAGTACCATTGTGTCTGCTCGCGTTCGCTGGGAGCGGGGAGAGCGGCAACGCGGCAGACGCGCGGATTGAGGCGTTGGGTGATGCGCTTGATGACACCGCCCTTGCCGGCGGCGTCGCGGCCCTCGAAGATGACCACGACCTTGAGCTTCTGGTCGACGACCCAATCCTGGAGCTTCACCAACTCGCGCTGAAGGCGGAACAACTCCCGGAAATAGAGCTTGCGGTCTAGACCGCTGGTTCCGGTCCTCTCGTCGTGGCCCTCCTGCTTTTCGTCCTCCAGCTCAAGCTCCAGCTCCTCGTCGAAACTGTCGAGCATCTCGGCCTTCATTCGTTCGCCAATGGGATCGCGCTCGGTCATGGTGAGTCCTATGGTCGGTTTGAGGCTGACAGCAGCGGCGACCTCGTTCGGCCACCTTCGCCTGGACGAGAGGCAGACATTCGTCCGCATGCTTCCGTGAGGCTTATGACGGGCTCATGACACGAGGGTCGCTCCAGTTTTAGTTGAATCGCGGAGCGACCCTCGTTCTTTGTTTGTCGTGCTTCTTATCGGAAAACCGGTTCCCACTTTTCCGGAAGCACTCCAGGCAACTTGCTACGTCCGCCGTGGGTCAGCTGCCGAAGGGAGCGCTGACGGAGGTGTCGGGGGCTGCCGACTGCTTTTCGCGCCGGATGAAAACCAAGTTGCGCGTGTAAATGACTATACCGAATTGCCCGAGAAGGATCACGGGGTCCATCTTGTGGAGGCCATAGGCGAATACGAGGAGACCGCCGAGCAGGCTAAGGTACCAGAAGGTTTCTGGCACTGTGGATTTTTGCGTTTTTTCGGTCGCAAACCACTGGAGCAGCCAGCGCGCCGAGAAGAGGCCCTGTCCGATAAGGCCAAACGACAGCCACATCAATTCAGCCGGCGACAGTGTGTTCCACCAGGCGATCAGTTTTGCGTACATGCGCGTGTTTCCTCTTTCGAAGCTGAGCGCAGGGACTGGTTAGCAGTAGGGACGCGATCCGGCAGAATTGTTCGCCGGATCAACCAGCGGACCCCGATGAGGTCGTAGATGCCGATGAGCGCCCGGCCGAGGTTGGTGTACTTCGATTGCCCGGCACGCCGCGGGCGATCATTGACGGGGTGATAGACCGCCTCGTAGCCGTATGCCTGGAACAACGCTGGAAGATAGCGGTGCATTCCCGAGTAGTAGGGAAGGTCGAGAAAGACCTCGCGACGGAACGCCTTGATTCCACATCCGGTGTCGGGGCAGTGGTCGTCGAGAATGGCGTCCCGGAGCCAGTTGGCGAATTTCGACGCGACGCGTTTTGAAGATTCGGCGCGTCGCGTGGTGCGAACGCCACCTGCGAGGGCCACCTTGCCGCGATCGGCTTGGTCGAGCCGTGAAACGAGGGCCGCGATGTCACGCGGATCGTTCTGGCCGTCGCCGTCCATCGTGGCGATAATTGGCGCGGTCGCCGTGCGTACGCCGGTGCGGACGGCTGCGCTTTGGCCTGCACGCTGCTGATGGCGCACATATCGCAGCTTCGGGATTTCGCTGGCGAGTGCGCGCAGCTCGTCGGGTGTTGCGTCGTCGCTGCCGTCATCCACGACGACGATCTCGCGCAGCGCGAAGGCAGGGATGCACGAAACAGTTTCGCGTACCAAGAGACCGATGTTGCCGGCTTCATTGAGGGCCGGGATTACGACGGAGATGGAATTGTCGGCTAGCTCATGGGTGGTGACGGGTGTTGGCTCTGGATTCATCCGCGTACCCTTCCGAGTATTTCATTCCTCAGAGGTGCGAACGGCGCCAGGAGTGCGCTCCACGTCCGGCGCGGATTGCGCCAGAGTCCGATGACGGCGATGTGCAGCACACTAACCGTGAGCGCCATGAAGACGCCGGCAAAAAGGACATCGCTCAGGAAGTGGCCGCCTTGGATGATCCTTACGGCGCCGGCCAGTATGCCCGCGGCGACGCCGACGGCGAGCAGTCTGCTGCGATAGTGCGGCAGCACGAATGCAAGCGCGAAGAAGGGGGCATACATCGCAGAGGCTTCGCCGCTAATGAACGAGCAGTTCCGCGAACATTCCCTGGATGGGATGAGGGGCGGCGTGAAGGCCTTTTTGCCACCGAATTCGATGACCTCGCGTGGGCGGGCGCGGCCGAAGTGTTCCTTGAAGCCAAGGTTGGCGACGAGGCCCGGACCGCAGATCAGAACCGCGAGTAGGAACACACAGCGGGCCTGTTCGGCGCCGAACCAGCGACGCTTGGCAAGCAAGGTGCGGATGGTTGCCGCGAGGGTTGCAAGAAAGATGAGAATGAACACGCCCGTGAAAAACTGGCGGGCGGTCACGACGGCCGTCATCGGGCACCACGGTCCCCTCGCCGAGGGCATGGGGCATGCGGCTTTGGCGTTTTCCGAGATCGTGAGGTCGATACTGGAAATGGGAACGAGCGTTGCAGTCAGGAGCAGGAATATTACTGCAGTCGCGATCAGAAACGTGCGGCGGAACTTCGCTTCCCGGACTGCAAGGAGATCGGTTGCGGTCATGGCTTGCCTGCGCGAAAGCGGGTGAGAAAGGCAAAGGTGGTGCGCCGCGAGGCGTAGTTTCCGGCTGGGATTTGAACAGTTCGTTGTGCAGTGACCGAACCGAATTGCTTGATCAGAGACGACGACGCGTTCGGGCTGACCAGCAATGCCGGCATCGGGCTTGAAGCCGAGAATGGGTTCTCGATCTCGTATTGGCTGCGAGGCGCGGAGCTATTGCGCCACGCGAAGATCTGCACTCCGGCATCGCGCGCGTAGTAGGTGAGAGCAGCGGCAACGTCGCGGTCGTCGGTCAGGATCGAGCCGATCGGCTGACCGTTCGTCGCTGAAATCGCAATCTCGCTTTTCACGGCTTCGGCAAGTTCGCGATTTCCGAGCGTGCGCGCGAATGGATCGCCGATGACGGGAAGGGCGAGACGTCCGGCCTGCCAAGTGGCGACGGCAAGAAGCAGCGCGATAATGGCGTGAAGCGCGAACGAGGCGCGCATCCAGCTCCAATCGCGATTTCTTAGCATTGTCGCCGTGACAAGCACGACGGCGGCCACGTAGGCCGGAGCGGCCCAGTTGGCGTGCGCGCGTGACGCCAGACCCTGCGCTGTGACAAGCGCGATAATCGGCACCGAGAACGCGATCAGCAATTTGTCGGCGTCCGAGGTTTTCGCGGAGGTCTTCGCAGTGCGCCATAGAATGACGAGAAATGCGCCGAACAGGATCGGGCCGAACACGCCGAACTGCGCGAGGAAAAACTCGCCAGCTTTGTCCGGATGGAACGGTATGCCGCTCCATTTGGCGTTGTCCGCAGTGTGAGAGAAGGTGACGAAGCCGTTGGCGACGTTCCAAAGGATGTTCGGCGTGATCAGCGCAAGTCCGCCGGCAAGCGCAACCCAGAGATGCGGTTGCTTGAGGCGATCTCGGTGGTCGGGCACGGCGAGGAAATAGATCGCCGCGCAGAGGACAAAGTACGCCATCGCGTATTTGGCATTGAGGCCCAAGCCAAGTGCCAGTGCGAGCAAGAGCGTGTCAGCGATGCTCGGTGCGGCCAGAAGCCCCGTGAACGCAAAGAGCGCGAGCGCCCATGCCGCAAGCAGGGGAACGTCGGTCGAAATGATGCCGCTCGAGAGCGAGACGGCGGGCAGAAGCGCGTAGGCGAGCCCCGACCAGAAACCAACTTGTGGCGAGTACAAGCGCCGCCCCAGAAAATAGACGAGGAGCGTTGTCACGAGATGGAGTGCAACAGAGGGCAGGCGGACGCAGGTCTCGCCATGGCCACACACGGTTGTCGCGCCATGGATGATCCACGCGATGAGCGGTGGTTTCGAGAAATAGCCCAAGGCAAGGTTTCTCGACCACGTCCAATATTGCGCTTCGTCGACGTAGAGATCCGTCCCGTTGAAGGCGAGCGCAACGAGCCGAAATGCGGTGATCAGGAGTGCGAGAACGAGAAATGCAGTTAGATCGCCCTCGCGAATGGCGAACCTGATGCGTGCCAGTAACCCATCGAGACTGGCAGGTTGCGGGCCATTCCTGTCCTTGTGAATCGCATCCATCACCCGCCCCCCGCGCTTTGCGCCAAGGCTTTTCCGAGCCTTGTGCGAATTCGCTAGCAATTCAGTGCGACGGAACGTCTACGGTTCGACGACAACCCAATGACAACCCGTAGGGTTGGAGCGTCGTTTACAATCCATTTGACAGACAAGCCGGCGTTGCCCATCTCTTATGCATGTTCAAAGCAGCGGCATTTCATTTGAAGCTCCCCCGTGAGGGAGACGAAGTCGCGGGCCTCTAGCCCCGGCTTGGCTTGCCGTGCGTGTGTCCCCAAGCCGGGGGACGTCCTATCACACTAAATTTTCCAATAACGCAGCTGCGCCCAAGCGGGGCTCGGCCCTCATAGGGCTGGGTGTGCTTGCGCCTCCTACCACGACGCGCATGCGTGCGACAGGAGAGAGCGCATGAAAAACGAGAGGTTTTCACCATGATTCACCACCCTCCCACAGAGACCCTGCCGCGGATTGTTGTCGGCGAGCGCGAGGAGCAGCGGCTGACGACGCTTGCGACATCTGCAATGCTGACTGGAAGGTCAGCGTATGTGGCGCGGGTTCTCCTTGCGGAAATGGAGCGCGCAGACATCGTGCCGGATGCCCGCGTGCCTGGTGACGTCGTGCGTATGAATTCACGCGTTGCGTTCGAGGTCGACGGCGGCGAGCGGCGTGAGGCGGAGCTGGTTTTCCCGGGTGAAGCCAACATAGATAAAGGGAAAATCTCGGTTCTGACGCCGATTGGGACGGCCTTGATCGGTCTGTCGCCGGGACAATTGATCATGCTCAGGGGGGTGGACGGACGAGCTCACCGGTTGCGCGTCATCTCAGTTGAGGCGCCCGTACGGCAGGATGGTTGATTTCTGCTCGCTGCAGACGTTTACCACCTCCGCGCATCCTTCCGCGTCCGAGCCGGAATTTGGCGATGATACGCCTCCCGCAAGTTCATGTTTGCTGCCTTGCGGGAGGTGTGGCAGCCTCGCTTATCAAACAAAACGCTTCGCGTGCTGTGAGCACGTCAAGGAGCGGGCCAAGGGAGGAGTTGCGTGGGGCGAGCTTCAGCCTCCGCGAGGACGTGTGGAATCGGCGTTGCATCGACGTGTGCGCCGTCAGTGGAAGAAGCGGTGTGCGAGCTCGGGGATGCGCTCGTCGGTGACTTCCAGCACATCATCGCGTTTTTCTCGATCGACTACGACGCGCAGGAGCTCGTGACCGCGCTCGGCGCAGCGTTCCCGAACGTTACCATCAGCGGCTGTTCGACCTCGGGCGGATTCGGTCCGACCGGCCTCGTGCAAAGCGGCGTGCTCCTCATCGCGTTTCCACGCCAGGGGTTCCGCATTCACACCGGTGTCATCGAGGACGTGGGCGCATTCGGTGTCGAGCGCGCCAGCGAAATCGTGCGCGGGCTCAAGGCACGGATCGGTGTTCGGGCCGGCGAGACGTTGGCAGAGCGTGTTTTCGGCGTGATGCTGGTCGATGGTCTTTCCAATTCGGAAGAGACGCTGGTCGCGGCGGTGCACTGGGCTTTCGGTGACATAAAGCTTATCGGCGGGTCGGCTGGCGATGGGCTGCAGTTCCGCGAGACGGTTCTTATTCACGAAGGACGCGTGTACAAGCGGTCCGCCATCCTGATGATGGTCGAGAGCGAATTTCCGTTCCAGGTGTTCAAGACCTCAAATTTCGAGCCCACGCAAATCAAGCTCGTGGTGACGGCTGCGGATGCGGGATCGCGCACAGTGCACGAACTCAATGCCGAGCCAGCGGCCCGCGAATATGCAGCGGCCATAGGTCTCATGCCCGACGAGCTTGGGCCA
Organism: Hyphomicrobium sp.; assembly: GCF_036262015.1. Taxonomy (GTDB): domain Bacteria; phylum Pseudomonadota; class Alphaproteobacteria; order Rhizobiales; family Hyphomicrobiaceae; genus Hyphomicrobium_C. Next base: position 945,209 of record NZ_DATAJR010000008.1, read on the forward strand.
TTCAGCTTTGCGTCCTATCCGCTCGTGGTTAAAGTCGGTGGCGATTACTATTGCCGCTCGATCCGCAACATGAACCCTGACGGCAGCCTGTCGTTCTTCTGTGCCATCGACGAGGGTCTGGTGTTCACGGTCGCGCGTCCGAAAGACATGCTGCAATCGACGGAGCGCGTGTTCGAGGATCTCGACAAGTCACTTGGCGGCATCGACATCGTGCTAGGTTTCGATTGTGTTCTGAGGCGGCTCGATGCGGAGAACCGGCAGGTGCGCCGCCAAATGGAAGACCTCTATCGCAGCTACGGCGTGGTCGGGTTTCACACCTACGGCGAGCAACACAATTCGATGCACCTCAATCAAACGTTGACGGGCGTCGCGTTTGGATCGCGGCGGGAACTGCGGTGACAGGAAACAACCAGCCAGGTACGCCTTTCCCTTACGATGCGCTCGCGGACCTTGAGCGGCGTAACCAGAAGCTTGCCAAGATCAACGCAGCGCTCATGCAGCGCGTTGAGCGTTCGATGGACTATCAGGCGAACGCCTATTCCATGTTTCAGACGGCCATCGGCCTCGAAACGCAGGTGCGTGCGCGAACAGAAGAACTCAAAGCGGCGCTCAATCGGCTTGAGGCGGCCAACGAGCAGTTGACCTCTGCGCGCGATGAAGCCGAGCGGGCAAACCGCTTCAAAACTGGTTTCTTTACCGCGGTTGGGCACGATCTGCTCCAGCCGTTACATGCGGCGCGCCTGTCGATTTCGGCGCTCGGTGAGATTCATCACGATCAGCAACACACGCGGTTGATCGGACAGATTGATCATGCTCTGTCTACAGTCGAAGAGCTTTTGAGGACGATCCTCGATCTCTCCAAACTCGAATCCGGGGCGCTCAGGCCGTCGTTTCAGCCGGTCGAGATCCTGGACCTCTTTCGCTCGGTGCTAGTCGACATCGAGCCGATCGCGCGCGACAAGGGGCTTGAGCTTTCGATGCGGGCACGGTGCGCAACGGTTTCGTCCGATCCGCTGATGCTCCGCCGCATTTTGCAGAACCTGCTTGCTAATGCGGTGCAATATACCGAGCACGGCCGTGTGTTGCTGGCCAGCCGCAGGCGCGGGGCTCAGCTTCGGATCGATGTCTGGGATACAGGCCCCGGCATTGCTCCTTCGGAGCAGACAAAGGTCTTCGAAGAGTTTCAACGCGGGGCCGCAGGGCAGCGGTCGCACGCCGGCGGTTTCGGTATTGGGCTCGCGATTATCGCGCGCATGGGTGAGGCTTTGGGGCACCGCATCGAGCTGTGCTCGCGCGTAGACCGTGGAACGCGCTTCTCGATCTATGTTCCGCTTTCCGAAGACGCCGGTACGTATAAGTCGCCCTTCGACCGCAGGCCGGCTTCGCGGGCCTATGGGTTTGCGGCGATCAAGGCCGTTGTCATTGACAACGACGCGGCGGTGCGTGACGCCATGCGGGCGCTAATGGATCGATGGGGATGCGATGCGCGTCTTCTTGCGGGGCTTCGCGACTTGGAGCAGTTGCTTGCGAGCGAACCGGGATTTCGGCCGGACATCATCTTGGCGGACTTTCACTTGGACAATGGCGACTCCGGTTTGACGGCTGTGTCTCGTCTTCGAGGCGTGCATGGCACGCCGGTCCATGCTGTCGTTATTACTGCGGATCACTCGGCCGAAGTGTCGGAGGCTGTTGCGGCGGCTGGCTGCGAAATCCTACGCAAGCCTGTGAAACCGGCCGAGCTGCGAGCGCTCGTCACGCATCTCGTCGGCTGATCTGTTAGGAACCGGCCGTGCTCTTATCGGTCTCTTTCGCCGCAGCGCTCGTCAGGATCGAATCGTAGTCGAGCCGCGAGACTTCGATCACGGCTTGCGTCCGCGAAACGACGTTGAGCTTGCGCATGATCTCGGACACGTGCGCTTTGATCGTCGTTTCCCCTACGCCGAGCTCATGGGCGATCTGTTTGTTCAGCATACCCTGGCGAACCATCTGCAGTACGCGGAGCTGCTGACGCGTCAAGGAGGCGACGCGAGCCGCGAGGTCGGCTTCCCGGGACATACCGTTATCGGCATCCGGAGGTTGATAGCCTTTCGGCAGGACCACCAATCCCGCCATCACGTCCTGGATGGCCTCGGCGAGGTCGCTCTTCTTGACGGATTTATAAATGTAACCGGCGGCACCGCAGCTCATGGCCTCATGAACGAGGCGCGGATCTTCATGCGCGGAGACGACCAGGATGGGCTGCTTGGGACGCGCGGCGCGTAGCTCGATCAATCCGTCGAAGCCCCGTGTGCCCGGCATCGTAAGATCCAGCAGCAACAGGTCAAACGGCTGTGCGCCGGCCAGCGCGTCGCGCGCGGCAGCGATGGACGACGCCTCGACGATTTCGGCTTCCGGATACACTGATTGGATCGCGAGCTGCAGGGCTTCGCGAAAGAGGGGGTGATCGTCGACGATCAAAAATCTGACCGTCATTCCAAGCGTCCTCGATCGGGATGTTTTATGTCGCCGGTCGCTGCAAAGCGCGCTGTGAAATCAATCAAAATCGAAAATCCATTTCGCGGTGCCACCTCCTGCAGTTGAGACCCCGGCGCTGGGGTTGGCAAGGGGGAAATGGAAGATCTTCTGGTCAAGTTATGTTGCGGCGCAGCAAATATCAGGTTTTAGGGAGTGGGACCGCAAAGCGACATGCTTAATCTCATGTTTGTTGCACGGGTGAGGATATCGAAATTTGAGCCGTTTACCCGGTCGCGCTGTGTGATCGCTGCAACTTGGAAACGCGGAAAGCCTTGTTTATAGTGCGCCGCGTCAGGTCACCGGGGGGCCGGGTAGCGACGCGGGGAAGAGCGTTCGTGGTTCGGGATCGACACGCGTATTGGGGAGCATGGGGCGGGAATGAGGTGTAATCCTTCGCGTTGGCTTTGGGGTCTCATTCCGATCGCAATGCTAGCCTGGGGCACGTTTTACCGTGAGCAGCCTCAGGTGGAGGCGGACCTTACGGAGCGGGCGATGGCTGCGCTTCGTGACGCCGGGCAGCCTTGGGCTGCAGTGACGCTCGTCGGACGCGATGTCGTGATCACTGGGCGGGCCAGCAAGGACGGCGAGCCCAAGGCGGCGCTCGACGCCGTTCGCTCTGTGTGGGGCATTCGTACCGTTCAGCTCAAAACCGATCTCGCCGGAGCGGCACAGCTGCCGGCCAGCATTGGACCGCATAGCGTAGCGCCGGGTTCAGACGATGCCTTAAGTGCGCAGCAGGAGGCCGAGGCTGCTGCTGCACAGAAGGCCAAGCAAGAAGCGGACATGGAAGCCGAGGCAAAGGCTGACGCTGAGGCTCAAAGGGCGAAAGAGGAAGCCGCTGCCGCAGAAAAGGCACGCGAAGCGGAGCAGGCCGCGGCACTGAAGGCGCAGCAGGAGGCCGAAGCGGCTGCTGCACAGAAGGCCAAGCAAGAAGCGGATATGGAAGCCGAGGCGAAGGCTGACGCCGAGGCTCAAAGGGCAAAAGAGGACGCCGCTGCCGCCGAGACGGCACGCGAAGCGGAGCAGGCCGCGGCGTTGAAGGCGCGGCAGGAGGCCGAGGCAGCCGCCGCTGCTGAGCAGAAGGCGAAAGACGAGGCCGCTGCCGCTGAGACGGCACGCGAAGCGGAGCAGGCCGCGGCGTTGAAGGCGCAGCAGGAGGCCGAGGCGGCTGCTGCACAGAAGGACAAGGAAGAGGCTGAAGCGGTCGCCGCCGCCGCTGAAAAGGCGCGCGCGGAGGAGCAGGCCGCGGCGTTGAAGGCGCAGCAGGAGGCCGAGGCAGCTGCTGCGCAGAAGGCCAAGGAAGAGGTTGAGGCTGCCGCCGCTGCTGAGCAGAAGGCGAAGGACGAGGCCGCTGCCGCTGAGAAGGCGCGCGAAGCGGAGCAGGCCGCGGCGTTGAAGGCGCAGCAGGAGGCCGAAGCGGCTGCTGCACAGAAGGCCAAGGAAGAGGCTGAAGCGGCAGCCGCGGCCGAGCAGAAGGCGACTGAGGAAGCCGCTGCCGCTGAGAAGGCACGTGCCGAGGAGCAGGCCGCAGCGCTGAAGGCGCAGCAAGAGGCTGAGGTAGCCGCTGCGCAGAAGGCCAAGCGCAAGACGACACCGGAGACGAGCGCTTGCGAAAAGCGCCTGACCGAAGCTGCCGAGAAAGGCGTGATTCACTTCGATCGCGCGAGTGCTGACATCGATCCGAAGAGTTCACTCACGATCGCCAAGCTCGCGGAAATCATCAAACGATGCCCGGGGGCCCGGGTCGAAGTCGAAGGCCATACGGATGCCGAGGGCGAGCCCGATCGCAACCAACGCCTATCTGAGCGCCGCTCACGCGCGGTGGTCCGGAGCCTCGTTCACGCGGGTGTTGCCGAAGATCGCCTGACGTCGGTCGGCCATGGTGCGGGGAGCCCGGTGGCGTCGAACGACACTCCGGCGGGCATGGCAAAGAACAGACGCATCGAATTCAAGGTTTTTACAGACTAGTCGGGATCGAGTGGGGGACGGGGCGATGGACTACCTGATTGTGAAGTTGTTCTGGTACCTAGCTGCGGCGTTCGCCATCGGTCTTGTCGTGGGGTGGATCAGTTGCGGGCGCGTCGAAGACTGAGCCGATTTACGGGGTGGCGCGGTCTTTGAGGAGGAGTTGGGGCGAATGACTATTTTGCTGGTGCAGACTTTCCTGCTGCTGCTGGGGGCCTTTCTGCTCGGCGCCTCGCTAGCCTGCCTAATGCGGCGCGCGATTTCGGGATCGAAAGAGGTTGCGGTTCCCGCGACGTCGGCCTCGCTCACAGCCGCGGCGCCTGCAATGCCGAAAGTGGCCGAAACGGATCGCTTCGGTCGCGCCCTTGTCGGCGGTTCGGGACCAGCGGTGCCGCCCGTGTTCGCTGGCCAGCCGGTGGTGGAGGTCCAGCCGCAGCCCGCACAACCGAAGCCAGCTCCGCCTCCCGCCGCGGTTGTTCCAGAACTCGTTCCGCCGCCTGCACCCGAGCCCGTGCCGCTGCCGGAACCGGCCCCGGCGCCGGTCGCCGAAATTACACCAATTTCAAAGCCTGCCCCGCAACCCGAGCCCCCTCAGAAATCCAAGCCTGCCGAGCCCTACCACGGCGAGAGCTATACCCAGATTGCGGTGGCCGCCGCTGCGGCGGCTCTGGCCGCGCGGGCGAGGGCCGAAGCGGAGGCTGCAGACCGCTTGGCGGCTGCCGGCGAGGTCATCGCACTCGAGCCGGCGCCTCCGGTCTTGCAGGAACCTGAAGCAGAGCCAGAACCGGAAGTGGTGCCGTCCGCCACGGCCTCCGAGCCTGCGCCTCTCGACGAGGACGTCGAGCAGTCGCGCTTCGCTGTGGTCGAGCCGGCTGAAGTACCGTCGCCCTCGCCCGATCCGGTGCTCGCCGGGCCGATCGATGATCTCACGCGCATTCACGGCATCGACGTTGAGACCAAAGAGCGCCTTGTCCGCCACGGCGTGCATCAGTTCGCAACGATTGCCGCCTGGACACCTGCCGATGTGCGCAGCGTGAGCCAGAGCCTCGGTTTCCAGGGCCGCATCGAACGTGAGAACTGGATCGAGCAGGCGCAGATCCTTGCGGGTGGCCCCGACACGGATTATTCACGCAAGCCCTCGGAGGGCGAGGTCGCTGCTGCGCCCGTGGAGGGCGACCGGCTTCATCGCATCATCGGCGTCGACCCGCGGTCCGAAGCAGCCCTGCGCGCCAACGGCGTCACTCTACTTGCGCAGATCGCGGATTGGACGGACGATGACGTGGCGCATTTCGAGGCGCTGCTCTGGATGCCGGGGCGCATCGCGCGCGAAAGCTGGGTCGAGCAGGCGCGTTTCCTGATCCGCGGGCTTTCGCCGGAGGCGGTGTTTGCTCCCGCTGTGGCCGCCGCGGCACCAGCAGTTGCGTTCGGAGCGTCTTCAAGCGATCCGATTGAGGTCGAAACCGGCGACGACCTGCCGGATGCCGAGCCGCCAGCCGCCGAGGCGGATGCAACCTCGGAACGCGGTGATGAAGGGTATGCCGGATTAAGGTCCGTCCGGTCCGAGGCTCTGCTTGGTGGGGGCGCTGGGTACGCGAGCTTCACGGCGGGTGCGGTCGACGATCTAAAGCGCATCCGCGGCATCGGCGTGCTGATCGAGAAGAAGCTCAATTCGCTCGGCATCACGTCTTACGAGCAGATGGCCAACTGGACCGGTGCCGACATCGACCGCATCAGCCAGGTTCTCGACTTCAAGGGCCGCATCGAGCGGGAGAACTGGATCGAGCAGGCGCGTATCCTCGCGTCCGGCGGCCAGACGGAGTTTTCTCGCCGCGCGGATCGAGGCGAGATCTAGGGGCGTTCCGGTTCTGGTTGAATCGCGGACCGACCCTTATTCTTTGTTTGTCGTGCTTCTTATCGGACATGGGTACTTGCATGGCTCCGCCATGACCCGGTGTCCACTTTTCCGGAAGCACTCTAGAGCTTCCAGCCCGAGTGAATGGCTGCGATGCCGCCGGTCAGGTTTCTGACCGAGACGCGCTCGAATCCGGCTTCGCGGATCATTGCCGCGAACTTTTCCTGGTTGGGGAAGCGGCGAATGCTCTCGACGAGATACCGATAGGACTCGGAGTCGCCGGTCGTCAGCTTGCCGAGGCGGGGGATGACCTCGAACGAGTGGAAGTCGTAGAGGCGGTCGAGGAGCGGCACCTGGCACTCCGAGAATTCGAGGCACAGGAAGCGGCCGCCGATCTTCAACACGCGATGGGCTTCGCGCAGTGCCGCGTCGATATGCGTGACGTTGCGAATGCCGAACGCGATCGTATAGGCGTCGAACGTCCGATCCGGGAACGGGAGGGCTTCCGCGTTGCCCTGAGTCAGGCGAATGCGCGAGGAGAGGCCGCGTGCGGCGACCTTTGAGCGTCCTTCCGCGAGCATCTCGGGGCTGATGTCGGCAAGGACGGCCGTCGCATTCGGACCTGAGTTCTCCGCATAGCGGATGGCGATGTCGCCCGTGCCCCCGGCCACGTCCAGGAGTTTGAACGGGCTTTCGCCGCGCGACGCGCCGATCATGGCGACGAACTCGGACTTCCACAGGCGATGCAGGCCGCCCGACATGAGGTCATTCATCAGATCGTAGCGCGAGGCGACCGACGAGAAGACCTGGTTGACCAAGCCCTGGCGTTCGGTCTCGGGAACGGCGCGGAAGCCGAAGCTCGTTTGCGTGCCGGATTCGGGCGGGGTGTTCGGTGTGTTCGACATGGCGGGACCTTAGACGCAACTCGCCAGCGAGGCCAATGCTTCACGCTGGCACGATCAGGGAATGCGGCGTTTGGTTAGCAAGATAGCCCGCGACGGCCTCGGCCAAGACCGGTGCCAACAGGAAGCCGTGCCGGAAGGCGCCGTTGACGAAAATACGGCCGCCGCCGTCACGGATCTCGACGTGGGGCAGGTTGTCGGGGAAGGCCGGGCGGACGCCCGCCCCGGCATCCACGATTTCCGCTTCACCGAATGCCGGGTGCAGGGTGTAAGCGGCGCCCAGGAGATCGAGTGCCGATCTCACAGTCATGCCGCCCGCGTCTTCGCTCTCGATGACGGTCGCTCCGACGACGTAACGCCCGCCGCCCCAGGGCACGACATAGAGCGGATGGCGCGGATGCAGCAGGCGCACAGGACGCGAGAGGTGGACGTCTTCGCTTCTGATCAGGAGACGTTCGCCGCGTACGCCGCGCAGGACTGGTAAGTCGCGGGAGGCAGACATGCCGCGGCAGTCGATGATGACGTCGGCTGCCGACGGCGATGTCCAAGCCGCACCGAGTTCGACAACCGCGCCGGAGAGCCGCACGGCGTCGAGCAGGAATTCGAGCGCGTCTGGCGTGACCATGTGGGCTTCGTCGGGGAAGAAAAACGCGCTTTGAAAGCGGCCGCCGAGATCCGGTTCAAGGGCAGCGAGCCCGTTTGCGTCGAGCGTTTCAGGCGGAGCCGTGGCCTTGGCGAAACGAGACAGCTCAGGATAGTCGCGAGGAGCGGCGACGACGAGGCTGCCGCCATTCACGAGATGCGGATAGACCTCGCGCCACAGGGCGAGGCCGCGCGGGCCAAGGTCGCGCACTTCCGGCGTGTTCTCGCTTTCGCATCCCGGCGCCAGCATCGCACCCGCATAGCGGCTTGCGCTTTCGGCGAACGGCGTCGCGCTTTTTTCGACAAGCCGCACACGATGGCCCTGCCGGGACAAGGTCAGGGCTTGCCACAGTCCCAGGATGCCCGCGCCCACGACGGTGACCGACAGCGGGTTGGCGACGCGCTCGTGGTCAATCGCCAAGGGCAACTCCTCCACGGCGTGGATCGGCGCCGCCTTCCAGCTGGCCGTCACGTTTCACAACCGCATGCAAACCCGAGATCATGAGGTCAGGCGCAATCGTGTGGCCGTAGCTCTTCAGCCCCAGGGCCTGCCACATCGTGGACCATCCGAGTTCGATTTCGAGGGCACGGCCCGTGCTGCCGAAGTTCGGCAGAGCGACAGCGGTCTGGGCATCGAGCTTCCAATCGATCAGTCCGATCAGGGCTTTCGTGACGTAAAGGATGATGCGGCTGCCGCCTGGAGAGCCGAGTGCGGCGAAAACGTTCTCTTTTTCGTCGAATACGATGGTGGGCGCCATCGAGCTGCGCGGACGCTTGCCACCTTCGACACGGTTGGCAACCGGCCGTCCGGCCGAATCCTCTGGACGGAAGGAGAAGTCCGTCAGCTCGTTGTTGAGCAGGAACCCGGCGGCAAACAGGCCCGAGCCGAATGCGCCTTCGATGGTGGTGGTCATGGCAACGACGTTGCCGTCCGCGTCGACGACGGAGATGTGGCTTGTTCCGGCGCGCTCCAAGGTCTCGTCGATGCCGAAGGTCTGTTTTCCGGTGCCCGGCGGGACGCCCGGCTCAGCGCGCGCCATGGCTTGCGCGGGATTGATCAACGCGCTGCGCTGAGCGAGATAGGCGGGGTCGAGCAAGCCCTGCGGGACGGACACGAAATCGGGATCGCCGATGTACCGGTCACGGTCTGCGTAGGCGAGCCGCTCGGCTTCAGTTATGAGGTGCATGGCCGAGATGCGCATGGCGTCGTCTGGGCTGCGGCCCAGATCGAAGCGCTCGACCATTCCCAACGTTTGCGCAACGGCTATGCCGCCTGACGACGGAGGGCCAATCCCACAAATCCGGTGAGCACGGTAGATGGTGCAAAGCGGTGCGCGCTCCTGGATCTTGTATCCGGCAAGATCAGCGAGCGTGAGATCCCCGGCCGCGTTGTGCGCCGTCTTCACGGCGGCCACGATGGCTTCGGCAATGGGGCCGGAATAGAACGCATCGGGTCCGCGCTGGGCGAGTGCTTCCAGCGTCGCGGCATAGGGCGCGTTTTTCAGGCGATAGCCGATTGGGCGCGGGCTTCCGGTCTCGTCGAAGAAATAGTGGCGCGCTTCCGCCGAGAGGACCGACGGACCAAACCAGCTCAGCGTGTAGTACAGGCGGGTTGAAACCTCGAAACCATCGCGTGCCAGCTTGATGGCGGGCTCGAACAGTTTCGCCCATGGCAATTTGCCGTGACGTTGGTGGGCTTCCGCGATGAGGCGCGGCAGGCCCGGTGTGCCGACACTCAAGCCGGACTGGACCGCAAACGAGAAGTCCATGGGCTTCCCGTCCTTGAGGAAGCGATCCGGGCGAGCGGCAGCCGGCGCCGTCTCGCGGCCATCGTAGGATTGCAGCGCCTTCTTCTGCTGGTCCCAGTGCAGGATGAAGGCTCCGCCGCCGAGGCCTGACGATTGCGGTTCGACGAGTCCAAGCACGAGCTGGGCCGCGATCGCCGCATCGGTCGCGGAGCCACCAGCGCGCAACATTTCGCGCCCGGCTTCCGACGCAAGGGGATCTGCCGTCGAGATCATGAAGGTCTTGGCGACGGCGAGGCTTTTCTCTGAATGGCCGGACGCGGCTTCCGGCTCGAGCTGCCCGCGCGGGATGGCCGTTTGTTCAGCCCATAGCGGGCCCGGGACGCTCAGAGCGCAAAGGAGGGCGAGGGCCACCGCCGAGCGAGATTTCGCAGTCAGTCTCATGAGGCGCATCGGTCCATCATTCTACGAATCTCAGGCATGATCCTCCGAGACGAGGGTAGCTGCCGGCTACCGTTCTATAGGGGCGAACACATGCTTGGAAACCTCCGTATTCGCGCTGTCGCCACGGCTGCTGCGCTCTGTGGTCTGCTTTTGACTTGGGCCGATGTTCCGGGAGCCCGTGAATCGCCGCAGCCTGTGACGCCGCTCATTTCATCCGGCAAGACGATCGTGGGCGAGACCCTCGTCTACCCCACCAGTGCGCCCGCGAAAGTGACGGCCGTGGTTGTCCCGCTCGCGCCGGGGCAGGAGACGGGGTGGCACACGCATGGAGTGCCAGTGTTCGGGTACGTTCTGGAGGGCGAGCTTGAGGTCGACTACGGCGACAAGGGCATTCACGTCTATCGCGCCGGTGACGCGCTCCTCGAGGCAATCGCGGCTCCGCACAATGGGCGGAATATAGGAACCGGTCCTGTGCGGATCCTTGCCGTGTTCATGGGGGCCGAGGGGCTCAAGACGACCGAGCCCGTGTCCCGCTGACCAGGAGCGAAAAAAGACGGCCGGAATGGCGGGGGTTCCATTCCGGCCGTTGGGCCAGGCCAAATCGGGGGGACGCAACTGAACGCGGACTGGCTCCACAAGAGAACAGGCGGGGAATGCGGGCGCTCGACGTGGGTCTCGGGAGAGGGACCAAGACCGGGCGAGCGCCGTGTACGCAAAAGACGCTACTGCAACTCCACTCAACTTTACTTCGCTACGCAACACGACCGCGTACGACTTACGGATTCGCGGACCACTTCGGAGCAGCCGGCTTGGCCCGGCGACGCGCTCACGGTTATCTGTATGACGCTCGATTTTGTTCTTTTTTTGTTCTCTCATCAAGATGAGCAAAATTCCTGATGTCGGGCTCACTAAGCGTCCGGCTTGCCTTACAAATCGGCAAGCGTTGCTGATCTGCATCAGTTGCATTGCAAGTCGTGCGATAGGGGCGATGATGACCGCTGTGTGACCGTCATGCTCTGCCGCAATTTTTCAGTCTGTTTTATACGGGGCCTTCATTTTGCGGGCGCAACATGCCGGCAGCGGTCGGGGCTAGAGGGAACCGGTTTCGACCTTTGCAGTTTTGGACAGCGGGAGTTTTCTGTAATGTCTGTGTTGAAGGCAAAGATCGGCGGCGTTTTGGCGGGTGTGGTCGCGGCAACCACGTTGGTTGGTGTTTCGACCGCAGCGAGCGCGCAGAGCCTGATTGAGTTCCTCTGGGGCGGCGAACCGGAATACGGCGGCCAGAAGCGCCAGGTTGTGAGCTTCGATTCGAAGTACTCGGCTGGCCAGATCATCGTCAGCTTCGGCGATCGCCGTCTGTACCACATCACCAAGGCCGGCCAGGCCATGAGCTATCCGATCGCGATTCCGCGCGAGCAGAGCCGCTGGCAGGGCACGACGACCGTTTCGTCCAAGCGTGAAAATCCCGATTGGCGTCCGACGCCCGAGATGCTGCGTGAAAATCCCAAGCTTCCGAGCTGGGTCCCGGGTGGCCATCCGATGAATCCGCTTGGCGTGCGCGCTCTGTACCTGGGCTCGAGCACCTATCGTATTCACGGAACGGACGCTCCCTGGACGATCGGTCAGAACGTCTCGAAGGGCTGCATCCGAATGTTCAACGAGGACGTCATCGACCTTTATCCGAAGGTTCCGACCGGCACCAAAGTTGTCGTGACCTGGGAGCGCTTCAAGACGAGCGGCGGCGTAGAAACGGCTGACGTTCAGTCCGAACCAGCTGCTGAGCCCGAGCAGCCGAAGGCTAAGGCTCGGTCGGTCGCGAGCACGCCCAAGACCGGTTTTGTTGTCTCCGACGAGGAACCGAGTGCGACCCCGGTTTCTGCTGAGGCGGACGACGAGGTCAAGGTCTACTCGCGCAACCCGGACGGGACATATTCGGAAGAGTCGTCGTCGGTGAGCAGGGAGCCGAAGAAGCAGGAAGTGGTCACGCGTTATGGCCGCAAGGTCGGCGGCTCCGTTTCCCGCGCTTCTCAGACCTCGGTTCAGTAGTTCGACCGATAGGGTTTCAAATTAAAACGGGCGGCTGCTTGAAGCAGCCGCCCGTTTTGTTTTGTCGAATGTCAGTCTCGCTCGATCAGCTTGCGTCGGCGAGACACGCCTTGAGGCCCGTGGCCAAGTTGCGCATCAGGGTGTTGTAAGCAGCGGGACCGGGCTCGATGAGGGCGCCTTCAGGATCCAGCGTGCCTGAGCGTGCCTTGGTGCCTTCGGTCACGGCCGCGACCAGCTTGGGTTTGAATTGAGGTTCCGCAAACACGCAGGCGGCTGAGAGCGACGACAGCTTCTTGCGGATTTCCGTGAGGCGCTTGGCCGACGGCTGGGCTTCTGGGCTCACAGTGATGGAGCCAACGGCTTCCAGGCCAAATCTGCGCTCGAAATATTGATAGGCGTCGTGGAAGACGACGTAAGGCTTACCCTTGAGCGGAGCGATGTCGCGGGCGATTTCCGTTTCGAGGGCGTCGAGGGCCGCCGTTGCGCGATCTGCATTGGCCTTGAACTTCTCCGCGTCGGCGGGAGAGGCCTCCGACAGCACGCGGGCGATTTCGGCGATCATCTTGCGGGCGTTCTGGGGATCGAGCCAGACGTGTCCGTCGCGTGCGCCGCTCTCGTGGTCATGGGCGTGGTCGTCGGCGTGTTCGTGCTTTTCGGCCGCGTGATCGTGGTCGTCATGATCGTGCCCGTGGTCGCCTTTGTGATCGTGATCGCTCTCTCCTTCGTGCGCGTGGTCATGGGCCTCAAACGTGTCGCCGGTGCGGACATTCAGGAGTTCGATGCCGGGCGAGCCCGCCAGCGTCACGGTGCGCACGGACTTGGGAAGCGCCTCCACGATCTTGCGTGTGAATGGTTCGACGGTGTCGGATACCCGGAAGACTACGTCGGCGTTGTTCAGTGTCTTCGCGTCCGACGGCTTCAGCGCATAGGTGTGCGGGGAGGCAGCGCCTTGCACCAGAAGGGATGGGGTGCCCACTCCTTCCATGACCTGCGCGACGAGGGCATGGATGGGCTTGATGGTCGCGGTGACTTTGAGTTCGGCCAGCGCCGGGCTGGCGACAATCGTAAGGCCCGCCGTCAGCATCGCGGCGCCGATGCGCAGCTTGGACATTTGCCTCATCTTCGAGCCTCTCCATATTTGCCGCATGCGTATCGGATACTATAACATCCAATTTGGCGCAACTAGGGCGAAGATGCCTTGGTTTTGCTTGATTTTCCGGCTCGTCTTCCGCCCAGAGTCGAAGCGGGACGCTTGGACCTGATGTAGTGTGCTGCCGGCCGGGAGTTGGGCGAGTGTGCTAAACTGCCGGCCTTTCTGGTTCACACGAGGAGACGAGATTGCGATCGATTTGGTCCGCTATCGGAAGCCAATTGGTGGTGTTGGCCTTGTTCGCTGCGATGCCGAGCGCGCCTGCGTCGGCGCATCCGCATGTCTGGGTGACCGTCGAGACGACCGTCGACTACGAGGGCGGAGCGATCACCGGTCTTCAGCACAAATGGACCTTCGATGACATGTACACCGCGATGGCGATCCAGGGCCTGGATACCAATAATGACGGCGTCTACAGCCGCGAGGAGCTCAAGGAGCTCGCGCAAGTCAATATCGATGGCTTGAAGGAGTTCAACTATTTCACTGTCGCGAAGCTCGGCAAGATGCCGGTCAAGGCGAAGGACCCCATCGACTACTATCTCGAGTACAAGGACGGCCTGCTCTCGCTTTTTTTCACACTGCCATTCGAGCAGCCGGTGAAGGCGGATGCGCCGGACTTCAATTTCTCAGTTTTCGACGAGTCCTTCTTCATCGCCTTCGATTTCGGAAAGGACAATCCGGTGAAGCTGAGTTCAGGGGCGCCTGAGGGCTGTTCGGCCAACATCGGCATCCCAGAGAACGAACTTGAGCAGCTTCAGGCGCTCAATGAGTCTTTCGGGGGGCAGCTAACGGCCGGCGATGCGAACGCGGGCATGGGCCTCGGATACGCAAAGACCGTGACACTCGGCTGCAAAAAATCATGAGCCGCATCCTTTCGACGCTGGCCGCGCTGTTCGTCTGTCTCACGATGATGAGCGGTGCATTCGCGCAGTCCGAGCCGCAGAAGTCGCCGTTCGGCGTGCCGCTCGCGCCGGGACAATCGACAGCGGCCTCGCCTCAGAAAGTCGAACGCAGCTTTTTCGGCGATATCTGGTCGTATGTCCTGGCTCAGCAGCAGCGGATCAATCGCGAGCTGGCGGGTGCTGTACGGCAGATGAAGACGGGCAATGTTCTCGACGCGACGCTTCTGCTCGCCTTTCTCAGTTTCACCTATGGCGTGCTTCATGCGGCCGGTCCCGGCCACGGCAAGGCGGTGATTTCGTCTTACGTGCTGGCCAACGAGAAGACGGTCCGGCGCGGGATCATGCTGTCGTTTCTCTCGGCCTTCATCCAGGCTCTGTCGGCGATCGCCATCGTCGGCGTGCTAGCCATCGCGCTCAATGCGACCAGTCTCCAGATCACGGCCACGGAGAAGTGGATCGAGACAATCAGCTGGGGTTTCGTGGCACTGGTGGGGCTTTGGCTGCTCTACGGGCAAATCAGTGCTTTGCTGAAGCGGCGCGCGGCAGCGGCACCGGTTCACGACCCTCATCACGGTCATGGGCACGCACACGCACACGAGCCTGCCTCCGCTCATGCGGGGTGCGGCTGCGGTCACGACCATGGGCACAGCCATGCCCACGCTCACACCCACACCCATGATCATGCGCCCGCTCACGCGGCTCACGATCACGTCCATCACGCGGATGGCTCCTGCTGTAATCACGCCCACATGCCGGATCCGGCGGAGCTGCAGGGGCCGTTGTCCTGGAAGAAGGCGCTGGCCATTGCCTTGTCGGTCGGCATCCGGCCCTGCACCGGTGCGATCCTGGTCATGATCTTCGCCATGAGCCAGGGACTGCTGATTGCCGGTGTGTTTGCAACGTTTGCGATGGCCCTCGGGACGGCGATCACGGTGTCGGTCCTTGCCTCGCTTGCCGTCGGCTCCCGCGAATTGGCGCAGAAGCTTGCGGGAGGCGAAAGCCGCTTCGCCGGCATGGTGGCCACGGGCGCCGGGCTGCTCGGCTCGACGCTGGTCTTCCTGATGGGCGCCAGCTTCTTCGTTGCCTCGCTCAGTGGCACGGGGGCCTCTCCCCTCTAGTCGGGGCTTTTCTGCGGGGCAAATCCTCTCTAAGGGTTGGCGCGTCCTCACGGGGTCCACATTGTTCCATAGGCCGCCATGAAGCTCTACCGCGCCTTTGCCACCGTCGGCGGGCTGACGCTTGTCAGCCGCGTGCTCGGGTTCGTGCGCGACATTCTGTTTGCGTGGGCCTTCGGTGCGGGATGGGTCGCGGACGCGTTCAACGTCGCGTTCCGGTTTCCCAACCTCTTCCGGCGTCTGTTCGGCGAGGGAGCGTTCAACTCGGCGTTCATTCCGCTGTTCGCGAAAGAGCTCGAGGAGAACGGCAAGGAGGCCGCGCGCTCGTTCGCCGAGGAGGCGATGAGTGGGCTCTTTGCCGTGCTCGTTGTGCTGACGATTGTCGCCATCCTCGCCATGCCGTGGCTGATGTATCTCCTCGCGCCCGGCTTCAGCGCCACGCCCGAAAAGTTCGATCTCGCGGTGCTGCTCACGCAGATCACCTTCCCGTACCTGCTCTGCATGTCGATGGTGGCGCTGTTCTCGGGTGTGTTGAACACGTTCGGCAAGTTCGTCGAGAGTTCGTCCGTCTCGATTGTTCTCAATCTCACGCTGGCCGCCGCCATCTTCATCGGCTTCGCGATGGGCTATCACAACGAGCCGGGTGGCGGCATCGTGCAGGCGGTCGGCGTTTTCGTTGCGGGTGTTCTGCAGGTCTGGCTGCTGATTGACGGCCTGCGGCGTAATAATTTTACGCTCAAGCTGCGTCGGCCGCGCATGACGGACAGCATGCGCCGGCTTATTGCGCTAGGCATTCCCGGTGTGATCGCTGGCGGCGTGACGCAGATCAACATCATGATCGGAACCGTGATTGCCTCGCAGCAGCCGGGTGCCGTCTCGCAGCTCTACTATGCGGATCGCCTTTACGAGCTGCCGCTGGCAATTGTCGGCATCGCTATTGGCGTCGTTCTGCTGCCGGATGTGTCGCGGCAACTCAGGGCCGGAAATCACGAAGGGGTCCTCAACAGCCAGAACCGGTCGCTCGAATTCGCGATGCTGCTGACGGTGCCCGCTGCGGTGGCGCTTGCTGTCGTGCCAATCCCGATCATCAAGGTTCTGTTCGAGCGGGGTGCGTTCACGGCTGCGGACACGGCCGCGACCTCGGCTGTGCTTTCGATCTTTGCGCTCGGGCTTCCGGCGTTCGTCATGATCAAGGTGTTCTCGCCCGCGTACTTCGCGCGCGAGGACACCAAGACGCCGATGCGGTATGCGGCCATCAGCCTGATCGCGAATACGATCGGCTCGGTGGTGCTGTTTTTCCTATTCCGGAAGCTCGGCTACCTGCCTCAACTCGGAATCGCCGTGGCGACCACGCTGGGGGGTTGGCTCAATGCGGGGCTGCTCTGGTCGACGCTCGTGCGGCGGGGGCACTTCTCGCTCGATGCCCGGATGGGGCGCGCCTTCGCGGCGATCCTGCTCTCGTCCGTTTTGATGGGCGTGGCGCTCGTCGTTGCTGCCCATTATCTCGCGCCCTATTTTGCATCCGACCGCGGGTTCACCGTCCATATCCTTGCGCTGGCGGCCCTCGTGGGGGCTGGGTTTTTGGCCTACGCGGTGTTCGTGCTGCTCACGGGAACGATCAATTTCCGGCAGTTGCGCAACCTGATCCGCCGGAGCTGAGCGAGACTTGCGCATCCTGGCCCGCCGCGCCATAACCCGCGGCTGACAGACTGCCGAACGATCGAGGGACTATGACCATCAAAGAACGCGTTTTCTCGGGCATGCAGCCCACGGGAAGCCTCCATCTCGGCAACTATCTCGGTGCCATGGTGCAGTGGATCGAGATGCAGAAGACGCACGAGTGCATCTACTGCGTCGTCGATCTGCACGCGATCACGGTGTGGCAGGATCCCGCCGAGTTGAAGCGCGCCATCCGGCAGGTCACGGCCGCTTACATCGCGTCCGGGCTCGATCCCAAGAAGAGCATCCTGTTCAACCAGAGCCAGGTATCGGCGCACGCCGAGCTGGCGTGGATTTTCAATTGCGTGGCGCGCCTCGGCTGGCTGAACCGCATGACGCAGTTCAAGGAGAAGGCGGGCAAGGATCGCGAGGCCGCGTCCGTCGGACTTTACGCGTACCCGAATCTTATGGCGGCTGACATCCTCGCCTATCGCGCGACGCACGTGCCGGTTGGCGAAGATCAGAAGCAGCATCTCGAACTGGCGCGCGACATCGCGCAGAAGTTCAACAGCGACTTCCGCGACGGGATCGTGGCGAAGGGCTACGCCGATGGAGTCTTCTTCCCGCAGCCGGAGCCGGTGATCATGGGACCGGCGACGCGCGTCATGAGCCTGCGTGATGGCACGAAGAAGATGTCGAAGTCCGAGCCGTCCGACATGTCGCGCATCAACCTGATGGACGACACGGACGCGATTGCCGACAAAATCAAGCGCGCGAAAACGGATATGGAGCCTGCACCGCCGAGCAACCTCGAGGAGCTGAAGGCGCGTCCGGAGGTGGACAATCTGGTCGGCATCTACGCGGCGTTGGCTGGTGTTTCCAAGGAGCAAAGCCTCGAAGTCCTCGTTTCGAAGGCGGGCGAGGGACCGAGCATCTTCACCGGTTTCAAGCGTGCACTGACGGACGTGGCGATCGAGAAGCTCGGACCGATCCGGACCGAGATCGTGCGGCTCATGGACGATCCGGCGGAGATTGACCGGGTTCTGGCGGACGGCTCGGCGCGTGCGCGGGCCATCGCGACGCCGATCCTGGACGAGGTCAAGGACATCGTCGGGTTCATCCGCTCGTAGCAGCCGGTTCACGCCTCTGTTGTGGAGTTTGGAATCACGTGGCAGCATTGCCCGATGATGCCCGCATACAGAAAACGCCGCTCCTTCGAGGCTGGCCACGCCCGGAAATTCCTTCTCATCGTCGATGAGAGTTCGGAGGTGGAGAGCGCGCTCTATTACGCCGCTGCGCGCGTGGTGCGCTCGTCAGGCGTGATCGTGATGCTCTACGTCATCGAGCCTCAGGATTTTCAACACTGGGCCGGCGTCAAGCAGGTGCAAATCGAGGAAGAGACGCTGAAGGCGCGGGCGCTCTTCCGTCTTTTCCGCCGCAAGTTGCATCTTGTCGGGTTCGAGAACATTCCGTGCGAAGAAGTGATCCGCGAGGGTGTCAAATCCGATGAAATCATGAAGACGATTGCCGAGGACGAGGACGTCTCTATTCTTGTTCTCGGTGCGTCGACCGACCCCAAAGGGCCGGGACCGCTGGTTTCGACCTTGGCGGTCGGCACGCAGGCCGGATCGTTTCCGATCCCGATCACGGTGGTGCCCGGTAACCTCGCCTTCGAGGACATCATTGCGCTTGCCTAAGCGCATCTTTCGCTTGTGAAAAGCCCGACGCCAGGGCTAGACAATTGCGCCCATCTTTCCTATTTGCTAGAATTATTCTAAAGACCACGTGCGGGGCGCGCTAGGTTGGTCCCCGAGGAGGCGACATGTTTATTCAGACCGAGGCTACCCCCAATCCGCAGACGCTCAAGTTCATTCCGGGTAAGCCGGTGCTCGCGGAGGGTACGGCCGACTTCCGGGCCAAGCGCGATGCCGGAGCCTCGCCGCTTGCAAGCCGGCTGTTCGACATCGATGGCGTCGCGGGGGTGTTCCTGGGGTCGGATTTCATCTCGGTCACCAAGACCGACGCCGAATGGCAGCATCTGAAGCCCATGATCCTCGGAGCGATCATGGAGCACTATTTGTCGGGTGCGGCCGTCGTCGATGGTGAGGAAGCCAACGATGAAGCGGAAGGCGCGTACGCCGCCGAAGATGCCGACGTCGTGGCAACGATCAAGGAGCTTCTGGAAACGCGCGTCCGGCCCGCAGTGGCTCAGGACGGTGGCGATATCACTTTCGCCGGTTTCCGCGATGGCATCGTCTATCTCCACATGCGCGGCGCCTGTTCTGGATGCCCGAGTTCCACGGCGACGTTGCGGCACGGCATCGAGAACCTGCTGAAGCACTTCTGTCCGGAAGTGGAAGAGGTCCAGGCCGTTTAAGCCAAGCCAGTCTCGTCGGAACCCCGCCCTTCCGGCGGGGTTTTTCTTGATGCGGATGCTCGGTATCCGCATTGTCCGCGGCTGCACCTGAAGGATTTCTGCATGTCGTCTGCTCTCGACGAGGCTTCGCTCTCGCAGCTCTTTTTGAGCGCCCGCACGTATTCCGCCTGGCAAGAGAAGCCGGTGCCGGATGAGCTTCTGGTTCGGATCGTCGATCTCATGAAGCTTGGGCCGACAAGTGGCAACTGCGAGCCGGTTCGGATCGTGTTCGTGCGCTCGGCGGAGGCCAAAGCACGGCTCAAACCGTTTCTTTCCCAAGGCAATAGCGACAAGACAATGAAGGCGCCGGTGACTGCGATCATCGGCTACGATCTCAAGTTCTACGAACTGCTGCCGCGTCTTTTTCCGCATACGGATGCGCGCTCCTGGTTCACGGGAAAGCCCGAGCACATCCAGGAGACCGCATTCCGCAACAGTTCGCTCCAGGGCGCCTACCTCATCCTTGCGGCGCGGGCGGTGGGCCTCGATTGCGGGCCCATGTCCGGCTTCGATCAGGCGGGAGTCACGGCAGAGTTTTTTGCCGGGACGGACATCAAGGCAAACTTCCTTTGCAATCTTGGCTACGGCGATGCCTCGACACTGAAACCGCGCCTGCCGCGCCTCAGCTTCGACGAGCTGGCAAAAATAGTCTGAGCGCGGGATTCCCTTTGTCCAAACGTTGCATGATCCGGTGAGCACGATATGCTCGCGGCATGAATACGCTCGCATTCGACACTTGTTTCGGCGCCTGCTCGGTCGCGGTCACTTGGGCAACGCCTGAGGGACCTCGCGGCGCATTTCGTTTCGAGCGGCTGGAGAGGGGGCACGCTGAACGCCTGATGCCCTTGATCGCCGACGCGATGAGTGAAGCGCCTTTCGATTTTTCCGCACTTCAACGTTTGGTTGTCACGACAGGACCTGGAACCTTCACGGGCCAGCGGGTCGGGATTGCTGCTGCACGCGCGCTTTCGCTTGCGACGGGTGCGCCCGTTGCGTCTCTCCCGAGTCTCGCGGTGATGGCCCATACGGCCGCGCACCAACTTAAAGGCGAAACCGCAGGAAAGACACTTGCTGCGGCGGTCGATGCGCGGCGCGGCGAGATCTACGTGCAGTTCTTCTCCGGTCCCGATCTCGCAGCGCTGGACGAGCCCTTGTTGACGACGCCAGAGGACGCTGCGCGGCGGCTCGCCGGCCGGGACGTTGTGGCCGTCGGTTCGGGTTCCCAGCTGCTCGCGGATGGCGCGCGCGCAAAGGGGCTTTCCATCTCCGTGCGATTGGCGACACTGGAACCGGACGTGCGATTTGTGCCGGAGGCCGCGATCCCAACGGATTTCGGCGTGCCGCGTCCCCTTTATCTCAGGCCACCGGATGCAAAGCCGCAGGACGGTGCCTCCCTTGCGAGAGTGTCATGACGAATGGTGCGACCTTCGATCCCAAGTACGTCTCGCTTCTATGGGCGGGGCCGGAGCACGCCGCGGACATCACACGGCTTCACTCTCAGCTCTTCGATCCAGCTTGGTCCGAAGAGAGCGTACGTGCTCTTCTCGAGCATCCTGCCTCGACCGCCTTCGCAGCCATGATCGGGGGCGCGCCGAAAACCTGCGTGGGATTCGTCATGGCGCAACTCGCGGCGGACGAAGCGGAAATCCTTTCGATCGGCGTCGCCAAGGACTGGCAGCGGAAGGGAATCGGCAAGCGGCTTGTCGAGGGCGTTGCGCGCGCGGCACAGAAGGCCGAGGCGAAGAAACTCTTCCTCGAGGTTGCGGCTGATAACGACGCCGCCATGGAGCTCTATCAGCGCGCCGGTTTTCTCGGGATCGGCCTCAGGCGGGGGTACTACGAACGGACGGGGCGGGATGCCGTGGACGCCGTAACGTTAGCTCTAAGGCTCTAGTCTGCCTTGCAGAATCCCATATTTTGATCCAGTACAAAGATCATAATTGCGCCGCGTGCTCGCGCGGCAGATCACACACGGGATTTGCGTTATGCCCGTTCTGAAAGACGAAAGCCTCTCACGGCTTGAGGTGCTGTGCGCGGAACATGGCCTTCGCATGACTGGCCAGCGCCGGGTGATCGCGCGTGTGCTTTCGGAAGCGCGTGATCATCCCGATGTGGAGGAGCTTCACCGGCGCGCCCACCTGGTCGACTCGCATATTTCGCTGTCGACCGTGTATCGGACGGTCAATCTTCTCGAAAAAAAGGGGATTCTCGAGCGGCATGCCTTCGGACGGGGGCGCGGCCGCTACGAGGAAGCCAAGCGCGACCACCACGATCACCTGATCGACATCGCGACAGGACGCGTCATCGAATTTCAAAGTGCTGACATCGAACGGCTGCAGGAAAAGATTGCACGCGAGCTCGGTTACACTCTGGTCGGACACCGGCTAGAGCTTTACGGTGAGCCGATCGATAAGAAGAAGCTGCCGCGAAAGGGATAGCTCACTTCGCGTGAGCCGAGGACATGGGTGCGTTCAGAGCAACGTCAATTCTGGCTGGGTTCTTTACGCTGACCGTACCGCTCATGCCGGTGCAGGCGCTTCTGCTGCGGGTCTCGCCGTCCGGAGCGCGGCGCTTTCCGAACTGGTATCATCGGCGTGTCTGCAGGCTCTTCGGCATCAAGCTGCACATCGACGGCGCTGTCATGTCCGACAAGCCGGTGCTGTTGATCTCCAATCATACGTCCTGGCTCGACATCCCCGTGCTTTCCGCGGTCGCGCCGCTGTCGTTTGTGGCCAAGAAAGAAGTCGGGCGCTGGCCGTTCGTGTCGAGCCTGGCGCGCCTTCAGCGCACGGTCTTCGTCGATCGTGAGCGGCGCAGCGCGGTGGGCGAAACGACGAACGAGATCATGGCGCGGCTGGCCACGGGCGATACGGTCGTTCTTTTCGCGGAAGGCACGTCGAGCGACGGAAACCGCGTTCTGCCATTCAAAACGTCGTTGTTTGCCGCCGCGAAGCCGCCGGGGAAAACGGGTGCTGCTCCGGCCGTCCGGTCGGATGTCGTGGTGCAGACGTTGTCGATTGTCTACACGCGACTGCACGGCGTGCCGATCAATCGATCGGCGCGACCGATGGTCGGTTGGTTCGGTGACATGGAAATGCAGAGCCACGCCTGGGAATTGCTCAAGGCGGGTCCGCTCGACGTCCGTATTCGGATCAGCCCGCCCATTCCGCTCGACAGTTTTGCAGACCGCAAGGATCTCGCGCGGCGGAGCGAGGATCAAATCCGCGAAAATGTCGTCCGGCTTTTGCGCGGCTACCCCGACGACATGCCAATCTCGGTCACGGCTCCTGCGGCGGAGGCGCGCACGACCCCTCGTCAGCAAAGCAGTGGGAGCTTGTTCCGCTGAGTCGCCAAACCGCTCGACTTTCGGCGCTGTCGAAGGCTTGACGTCCGCCAGCGCTGGTTACACAACTCTATTAACTCCTGGTTTCATCGCCTTGGTGCCGCTGGACAAAGGGATGGCGCAATGCTGCAATGCGGCAAGCACAGGATGCAGGCGCGGTCGATTTGTGATACCGCGACGAGCGGATGATCGAAGGCCGGATGCAGAGTTCTTTGGACGATCTTGAGCCAATAGCCTCGGACGATGTGGCGACACAGCCAGGTTTGGGTGAAGGTGCGCCTTCACCTGAGGCGAAGCGCGTGTTCATCAAGACGTTCGGCTGCCAGATGAATGTTTACGACTCCGAGCGCATGAGCGAGGCACTCGCGGCGCAGGGCTATGTCGAGACGAGCGAGGCGTCCGAGGCCGATCTTGCCATCCTCAACACCTGCCACATTCGTGAGAAAGCGGCGGAGAAGGTCTATTCGGATCTCGGGCGTCTGCGCGACATCAAACGCGATCGCGCCAAGGGCGGCAAAGAGACTTTCATCGCGGTTGCCGGCTGCGTCGCGCAAGCCGAGGGCGACGAGATCGTGCGGCGGGCGCCGGCGGTCGATCTTGTGGTCGGTCCGCAGAGCTACCACCGTTTGCCGGAACTGCTTTCGCGTCTCAGGGGTGGCGAAAAGGCCCTGGTCGAGACGGCCTTCCCGGACGAAGACAAGTTCGATGCGCTTCCCGACCGGCGTCCGGCGAAAGCGGCTTCGGCCTTTCTTACCGTGCAGGAAGGGTGCGATAAATTCTGTACGTTCTGCGTCGTGCCCTACACGCGAGGAATGGAATTTTCTCGTCCCGTTGCGGCGCTGATGGACGAAGCGCGCCGTCTCGTTGATCGCGGCGTGCGCGACATCACGTTGCTGGGGCAGAACGTCAACGGTTATCATGGCGAGGGCACAGACGGTGAAGCCAAGTCTTTGGCCGCGCTAATCCGCGAGCTCGCTTCAATCGGTGGGCTGCAGCGCATCCGCTACATGACGAGCCATCCCCGCGACATGAGCGACGACCTCATTGCGGCGCATGCTCACGAAGAAAAGCTGATGCCGTATCTGCATTTGCCATTTCAGGCCGGATCGGATCGCATCCTCGCAGCGATGAACCGCAAGCATACGGCTGCGGAGTATCTTCGTCTCATTGCTCGCATCCGCGAGGCTCGGCCCGACATCGCGCTATCGACCGATATCATCGTGGGATTTCCGGGAGAGACAGACCAGGATTTCGAGGACACACTCGCGCTCGTGAAAGAAGTAGGCTTCGCGCACGCGTTCTCATTCAAGTACAGTCCGCGGCCCGGCACTCCGGCATCTACCATGGATGGGCAGGTTCCCGAGGACGTCAAGCGTGAGCGGCTGGACCGGCTGCAGACGCTTATCGAAGAGTGCTTGGCGCGTTTCAACGGCGCCAGCGTCGGCAAGACCCTTCCCGTGCTGTTCGAAAAGGCCGGGCGCCGCGAGGGGCAGCTCGTCGGTCGGTCTCCCTATTTGCAGTTGGTGCACGCGGACGCCGATCCGGCACTCGTCGGAAGTATCGTAAACGTCGACATCCGATCGGCCGGTTCGAACAGCCTGTCGGGCGTCATATGCGGGTAAAAATGAACCTGTTAACGGTTTGCGCATTGGGCAGAAGCGTGGATTCGATGCGAGTTCCGCCTATGCTAGGATCAAAGGACGGAGCCCGATTCGGCTCCGCTCGGGGCTTGTGATTGATCGTGCTTCTCGTCGTATATGAAGCTTCCAGAGTCCTGGAAGCACCCCTCTCGGGAGACGAAACGATTGACAGCAATTCGCGGCCAAACGGCTATAGGTCGAAGGCGAGTGCCTAAGTCTCCAATTCCGAGCAAGAGAGTTGTTGTTCCTTTCGAGGACAACCGGCTTCTCACCCATCTTCTCGGCGAGTTCGATGCCCATCTGGCATTGATCGAAGACCGGCTCGGAATAGAAGCCCACGCACACGGCAATATTGTCATTCTCAATGGATCGGAGGCGGCTTGCGAGATTGCGCGCGAAGTTCTGGAAAGCCTCTATGAGCGTGTTTCGAAGGGAGATCATGTGGGACCAGGCGATTTCGACGGGCTGATCCGACATGCCCGGCAGCAGGATTCCCCTTCATCCGACGGCCAGGCGCAGATCGCGACGCGACGCAAGGTGGTCAAGGCGCGTACGCCCTCACAGAGCCTCTACATTCGGGCGCTTGAGAAAACCGATCTCGTGTTCGGTATCGGGCCTGCCGGCACGGGTAAGACCTACCTCGCGGTGGCGTTCGCGGCTCAGTGCCTCGAGCGAGGAGTTGTCGAGCGCATCATCCTGTCGCGTCCTGCTGTAGAGGCTGGTGAACGGCTCGGATTCTTGCCCGGCGATATGCGCGAGAAGGTCGATCCCTACCTTCGACCTCTGTATGATGCGCTCTATGATGTGCTGCCGCCGGAGAAAGTCGAACGGGATCTCGAACAAGGCGTTATCGAGATCGCGCCCCTCGCTTTTATGCGCGGGCGCACGCTCGCCAATGCGTTCGTCATTCTCGACGAAGCGCAGAATACGACAAGCATGCAGATGAAGATGTTTCTGACGCGGCTTGGCGAGGGCTCCAAGATGGTGGTTACGGGCGATCCTTCGCAGATCGATTTGCCGCCGGGAATGGTTTCCGGTCTTGAGGAAGCCGTGCGTCTTCTTTCGGATGTTCCGGATATCAACGCAGTCCGGTTCACTAACTCCGACGTCGTACGGCGCGATCTGGTTGCAAAGATCGTCGAAGCGTACGATCGCGTCGGGACGAGGAAGCCCTGACATGCCGGATTCGGCAGACAGTCGAAGTCGGAGCGAGGGGGGTCGCGAGGCTCCCCTCTGGCTCAGCCTCGACATTCTCGATGAAGCGGGAGACTGGTCGCGGATTGATGACCGTGACTCACTGATCGCATCTGCGGCAAGCGCCCTCGCGAACTACCCGCGGTTCGCATCCCTTGATACGGCAGAGGCGTGCGTCGCGCTCAGCGATGACGAGACGGTGCGCGACCTCAACGCGCGTTATCGCGGCAAGGACAAGCCGACGAACGTGCTCTCCTTTTCGGCTCCCGACGGCATCGTGGCTCAAAGGCTGCCGGTGGCACTGGGCGATATCGTGCTCGCTCAAGAGACGGTCGAACGCGAAGCCGTCGAGCAGGGCATTCCGTTGGCCCACCACCTTCAGCACCTTGTCGTGCACGGCCTCCTGCATCTCCTGGGTTTCGATCACGAGACCGAATCCGAAGCCGAGGAAATGGAAGGCATCGAGATCGAAATTCTCGCGAGCCTCGGTATTCCCAATCCCTACAGCGCCGACGAGGCGATTTGTTCCAACCCATGAATAGTGACGACGATCCGATGGACGATGTGAGTCGCGACGAACGGCCGACGATGCGCGAGAGCGCGAGCGGGTGGCTTCAGCATCTTTGGACGCGGCTCGGACTTGCGGAGCAGCCAACGCTTCGCGACAAGCTGGAAGTACTCCTCAAGGAAGAAGCGAAAGCGACCGGTGGGTTCTCGCCCGAAGAGCGCAAGATGCTTTCGGGGCTCCTGCGCTTCGGCGCGTCGCGCGTCGATGAAATCATGGTTCCGCGTGCGGACATCATTGCCATCGAAGAGATGGAGCCGCTCGGTGATCTCGTTCTGTTGTTCGAGGAGGCCGGCGTCTCGCGAATTCCGGTCTTCCACGACACTCTGGACGATCCGCGCGGGATGATTCACATCAAGGATCTCTTTCGCTGGATCTCGTCCGAGGTTGCTGGCCGCGAGTTACGCGAGCCGACGAAGCAAAGGCTCATTCAGCCGGAAACCGGGCTGAAGGGCGAGGGCGACGCGAAGGGTTCGACCAAGCCGGATCTCAGCCGGATTGATCTCACACGGTCGATTGCGGTGCTCAAGCTTCGCAAGCCGGTTCTTTATGTTCCGCCATCCATGCCTGCCATGAACCTCCTGGTGCGCATGCAGGCGACGCATATTCACATGGCGCTCATCGTGGACGAATACGGTGGAACCGACGGGCTTGTGACGATCGAAGATCTGGTCGAGCAGATCGTCGGCGACATCGAGGATGAGCACGACGAGGTGGAGGCGGACCTGATCGCGGTCGATCCCAAACTCGGACTCGTGGCGTCCGGCCGCGCGCCGGTGAAGGAACTCGAAACGCGGCTCGGCGTGAAGCTTTTGAAACCTGACGAGGAAACTGACATCGATACGCTCGGCGGGTTGGTGTTTGCCATCGTGGGGCGTGTTCCCGCACGCGGTGAACTCATTCGTCATCCCACGGGCGTCGAGTTCGAGGTGCTCGATGCAGATCCGCGGCGGGTCAAGCGCCTCAAAATTCATCTTCCGCCTGTTCATCCGGCGGACAACGGTCGGCCCCACTGAGCTGCGTGATGGGGGTGTTGGATCGTCTCGGTGATTGGGAACACGCGGTAAGAACTGCGCGCGGATGGCGCCGTCTTGGCATTGCGTTTGCGGCCGGTGCTGTTTCCAATCTTGCTATCGCGCCGTTCTTTTTCTCTCCCATCCTGTTTCTCTCGATTCCTGTTTTCGTCTGGCTCATCGATGGCGCTGCGAGCCGGGGCTCCGCGCGTGAACGCTTCAAAGCGGCTGCGAGTGCCGGATGGTGGTTCGGTTTTGGCTATTTTTTGTTGGGCTTGTTCTGGATCGGAGAAGCCTTTCTCGTTGAGGCGGACAAATTCGGCTGGTTGTTGCCGTTCGCCGTAACACTCATGCCAGCGGGGCTCGCGCTGTTCTGGGCGGGCGCCGCAGCAGCGGCTGTCGTCGCGTGGCGGATGGGGTTCGGGCGGCTCCTCGTCCTCGCGCTGGCTCTTGCTACCGCTGAATGGCTGCGAGGCCATATCCTGACGGGTTTTCCGTGGAACGTGCTCGGTTATGCGCTGACCTGGCCGCTTGTGCTCATGCAGAGCTCCGGGCTTCTCGGGATCTACGGCCTGACGCTGGTTGCTATGCCGATTTTCGGTGCGCCACTTGTCTTGCTCGCCGATGCGTCGCCATTGAAGCGGCGCAGTGTGAGTGTTCGCGCGCTTCTGATCACCAGTGTGCCGTTGGTGTTTCTCTTTGCCTACGGGGCAGTCCGGCTCGCGACAGCTCCGAGCGGCGTTGTCGACGGTGTCAAAATCAGGATCGTTCAGCCAAGCATCCCGCAGCGAGAAAAATGGTTGCCGGATAGGCAAGGAGCGATCTTCCAGGACCATCTCGCGCTGTCGGCAACCGATCCGTCAGGAAAACGCGATGACCTCGCCGGTATTACACACGTCATTTGGCCAGAGGCAGCGATGCCCTTTTTGCCGCTCGAGCATCCCGAGGCGTTGGACGCGATCGGTGACATGTTGCCGGACGGCACTTTTCTGCTCACAGGTGCATTAAGGCGCGAAGCTGCAACATCCGGCGACGGGGGGCTGTCGAAGCGACGGGCGTACAACAGTCTCATGCTTTTCGACGGAAGGGGCGGGCTTGCCGGTGTCTACGACAAGACACACCTTGTTCCGTTCGGTGAATACCTTCCGTGGCAGAACATGCTCGAGGCGGTGGGACTGGAGCAATTGACGCGGCTGCGCGGAGGATTTTCCGTCGGTGTTACGCCGCGGCCCACGCTCGCTGTGCCAGGCCTGCCGACGGTGGGCGGGCTCATTTGCTATGAGGCGATTTTTCCAGGTGTCGGGGCTAATAGTGCCAGCCCGCCGGGAGTGCTCGTGAATGTGACCAACGACGGATGGTTCGGAAATACGACAGGTCCGCGACAACATTTCCATCAGGCGCGCGTGCGGGCTGTCGAGGAAGGACTGCCGCTCATCAGAGCGGCGAACAACGGCATCTCGTCCGTCGTCGATTCAAGTGGGCGAGTCGTTGGTATGCTCGGAATGAACCAGAAAGGCTCGCTGGATGCGCTGCTGCCTGTTGCGCGTTCTCCGGGTCTCTACGCCGTCATGGGTGACGGAGTATTCTTACTCGTTGCCTTGTTGTTCGCGGCTGCACTCCGGTTGTTCTCCCATTCTCCGGACCACTGACGTTCAGTAGTAGACACCGCTGTTCCGCCCCAAGAAGTATGCCTATTTCAATCCGCGGTTGATTCGCAGGCTGTCGATTCTTCCCAAGATGTAAGGTGCAAACTCTTTTCATGCTGGTAAATATTGACCCCAGCACTTGAGTTTTCTAGGCAGTGTATCGGTGGGACGACGACGACCGGGTAGGGGAGCGGAATACGGATGTCCAAAGAAGTCACCATCGACGATGACGCCGATACTGAACGCGGGTCACGGAAGCCCAATCCGATCGACGCTCATGTTGGAACACGCGTTCGGTTGCGCCGTATGCTGCTTGGCATGAGCCAGGAGAAGCTCGGCGAGCACCTTGGGCTGACGTTTCAACAGGTTCAGAAGTACGAAAAGGGTGTCAATCGCATCGGCGCGAGCCGGCTTTTCGACCTTTCCCGCGTCCTCGGCGTGCCCGTTCAATTCTTTTACGACGAAGCCCCGGCGGATCTCATGGAAGCCCAGCTTGCGCCGGGGTTCTCAGAACGTCCGACCGAGAGCTATGTGGTCGAATTTCTCTCTACCCGAGAAGGTCTTGAGCTTAACAAGGCGTTCGTAAAAATCGCCGATCCACGCGTCCGTCGGTCTGTCGTCGAGCTGGTTCGCGCGCTAGGCGGGGACGAGACGGCGGACTAAAACGTCGCCTTCGCCCATTATTGCATCATCGGACGTTCTGTCGCTTCGCCGTTGCCGTATCCCCGCCGGGGCGCGCTTGACCGAACTCCGAAAAACCTGCAAGACACGGCCCGAATTCACTGGGCGGAATCGATCCGATGCCCATTGCATCGGGCAGTCCCGGTTCTTGGATTTTTCGCATTTTCCGGCTGATTCATCCGGTTATGCGCCGCGCGAGACGAGGGGACCTAGGTGGCACGCCAGTCATATCTATTCACGAGCGAATCCGTTTCTGAGGGGCATCCGGACAAGGTCTGCGATCGCATCTCCGACGAGGTTGTGGACGCTTTCTTCCGCGAGGGTGCCGCCGAGGGGCTCGACCCTTGGGCGATCCGCGCCGCTTGCGAAACTCTCGCGACCACCAACCGCGTGATCATCGCCGGTGAGTATCGTGGTCCGCGCTCGGTCACCGTCGCGAAGATCGAGGACATCACGCGCGCTGCCATCAAGGATATCGGCTACGAGCAGGACGGCTTCCACTGGGCCAACTGCAATATCGAAGTTCTGCTGCACGGCCAGTCGTCCGACATCGCGCAGGGCGTCGATGCGAAGCAGCCCACAAATCAGGAAGAGGGCGCCGGCGACCAGGGCATCATGTTCGGGTATGCCTGCCGCGAGACGCCTGAGCTGATGCCGGCCCCGATCTACTACAGCCACAAGATCCTCGAGGATCTTGCCCGTGCGCGTAAGTCCAGAAACGGCGACGCAGCCAAGCTTGGGCCGGACTCCAAGAGCCAGGTCACAGTTCGCTACGAGAACGGCCAGCCGGTGGGCGTGACGCAGATCGTGGTTTCGCATCAGCATGTGGTCGAGGATCTTTCCTCGAAGCAGGTTCGCGACATCATCGAGCCGTACGTGCGTAGCGCCCTGCCGGACGGCTGGATCGGCAAGGATACGATCTGGCACATCAATCCAACGGGCAAGTTCTACATCGGCGGTCCTGACGGCGACACCGGCCTCACCGGCCGCAAGATTATCGTCGACACGTACGGCGGCGCAGCTCCTCACGGCGGCGGTGCGTTTTCGGGCAAGGACCCGACCAAGGTCGATCGCTCGGCTGCCTATGCCGCGCGATATTTGGCGAAGAACGTTGTTGCCGCCGGCCTTGCGGACCGCTGCACGATTCAGCTCGCCTACGCGATCGGCGTTGCGCGCCCCTTGTCGATCTATGTGGACACGCACGGCACGGGCAAGGTCGACGAGGCGGCCATCGAAGTTGCGCTCGCCAAGTCGATGGATCTTACGCCGCGCGGCATCCGCCAGCAGTTGGATCTCAACCGTCCGATCTACGCACGCACGTCGGCATA
The DNA here is from genome assembly GCF_036262015.1 of Hyphomicrobium sp. Taxonomy (GTDB): domain Bacteria; phylum Pseudomonadota; class Alphaproteobacteria; order Rhizobiales; family Hyphomicrobiaceae; genus Hyphomicrobium_C. Next base: position 975,971 of record NZ_DATAJR010000008.1, read on the forward strand.
CGGACACTTCGGCCGCAAGCCGGACAATGATGGCGGCTTCTCTTGGGAGAAGCTCGATCTGGCCGATACGATCAAGAAGGCTGTCTGAGCCTTTCGGATTTGAGCGAATTGCAAACGGCCGCAGCGATTGCGGCCGTTTGTTTTGAGGATGACACGACGTGGATCCAGCCGGCGGCAAACCCTCGCAAGGGCCTACGACTGAACTCCGCTCTTTCGGGCGCCGGCGGGGGCGTAAGCTGAGCTCCCGGCAGGATCAGCTGATGGCGGACCTGCTACCCCGCGTCGGCGTCGATCCCTCGGGACCGCCGCTTGCCGACATTCGAACTCTTTTTCCAGCCGATGCGACGGAGTACTGGCTCGAAATAGGGTTCGGAGGCGCAGAGCATCTCATCTGGCAGGCCAAGCACAACGGGCGCGTTGGCTTGATCGGATGCGAGCCATTCGAGGATGGGTTGGTTAAGGCGTTAACCGCCATCGAAGACGGCGACCTCAAGAACGTGCGTCTCTTTGGAGACGACGTTCGGCCGCTGCTGCGATGGCTTCCGGAAGCCTCGATCTCGCGCGTTTTTATGCTGTTTCCGGACCCGTGGCCGAAGAAGCGGCATCACAAGCGGCGGCTGTTTTCAGCCGACCTCCTCCGTCTGCTCGCCCGCGTGATGGCGCCGGGTGCGGAAATGCGCCTCGCCACCGATATCGGCGACTACGCGCGCACTGCGCTATTGGCCGTTGCGCAGACGCCCGAGTTCCGTTGGACTGCGGACTGCGCGGAGGACTGGCGTGTCCGCTCTCCTGACTGGCCTGCAACCCGCTATGAGGCCAAGGCCGGCCGCGAGGGGCGCCGCTGTTATTTCTTTCGATTTTTACGGGAATAGTCCCCGATACTCGCCAAGGTACCGGCTTTTCGAAGTCTTTGGGGCCGGTAAAGACCAGGAAAGCCGCTTGCAAGGGCTGTCATCCTCACGTATTATTAGGACGCTCATGATCATCTCAACTTTGAGAGTGGGCCCCTCAAGGGTCCGCTCTTTTTGTTTTGGCGCCTAGGGCGGCGGCCGGAATTAACTTGGTATGGACAATACGAACGAGGTCGCAACGAGCGATCGCTTCATTGAGGAGACGGGTCTCGCATCGGAACTGGCTGCGCTTGTTGAGCCGGTTCTCGATAGCTTGGGATTTCGCCTTGTCCGCATCGAAGTGTCGGGCCGCGATGGAAAGACCGTCCAGATCATGGCCGAGCGTCCCGATGGCTCGATCACGATCGACGATTGCGAGATGATCTCGAAGGCCATCTCGCCCATCTTCGATGTGCAGGACATTGTGAGCGACAGCTATCGGCTCGAAATTTCATCGCCGGGCATCGATCGGCCTCTGGTGCGTCCGTCCGACTTCGTGGACTGGGCAGGATCGGAGGCGAAGATCGAGCTCAGGGCGCCGATCGAGGGCCGCAAGCGTTTTCGTGGCCATCTCGAGGGCTTCGAGGATGGCGAGGTTCTGATCGAAGCGGATCTCGGAGAAGAGGGCCGCAAGGTTATCGGGCTCGCTGTCGAACTGATTGCGAGCGCGCGCCTCGTGTTGACGGATGAGCTCATCCGTGAAGCGCTGAGCCGCGCGAAGGCAAAAGGCAAAGAACAACTCGGAGACGGCGTCGAAGCCGATCCGGACGAACTGAAGACCGACGACGTGGAGGGTCTCTAGACATGGCAGGCGTTGCAGGCATTAGCGCCAATAGGCTCGAGCTTCTGCAGATTGCGGATGCTGTCGCGCGCGAGAAAACGATCGACCGCAAGATCGTGATCCAGGCCATGGAAGATGCGATCCAGAAGGCCGCGAAATCGCGTTATGGTGCCGAGAACGATATCCGCTGTGAAATCGACCCCAAGACCGGCGAAACGCGGCTTTCGCGCGTGCTGGCGGTCGTCGACGACGTTGAGAATGAAGCCACCCAGATCACGGTCGAAGACGCCAAGCGCCGCAATCCCGAGGCGAAGGCCGGCGACCTGATCGCGGAAAGCCTGCCGCCGCTCGATTTCGGCCGCGTCGCTGCGCAGAACGCGAAGCAGGTCATTGTCCAGAAGGTTCGCGAAGCCGAGCGCGATCGCCAGTTCGGCGAGTACAAGGATCGCGTCGGCGAGATCGTGAACGGCACGGTGAAGCGCGCTGAGTACGGCAACGTGATCGTCGATCTCGGACGCGCCGAGGGCATCATCCGCCGCGACGAGATGATCCCGCGCGAGAACGTCCGCTACGGCGACCGTATCCGCGCCTATATTTACGACGTGCGCCGCGAGCAGCGTGGCCCGCAGATTTTCCTGTCCCGCGCGCGCCCCGAATTCATGTCGAAGCTCTTCGCGCAGGAAGTGCCGGAGATCTATGACGGCGTCGTCGAGATCAAGTCGGTGGCCCGCGATCCCGGTTCGCGCGCGAAGATCGCCGTCATCTCGCGCGATAGCTCGATCGATCCGGTCGGCGCATGTGTCGGTATGCGCGGCGCGCGCGTGCAGGCGGTCGTCAATGAGCTGCAGGGTGAGAAGGTCGACATCATCCAGTGGAACCCGGATGCGGCGAGCTTCATTGTCAATGCGCTTGCTCCGGCGGAAGTATCCAAGGTCGTTCTCGACGAAGACAGCAACCGCATCGAGGTCGTGGTGCCGGAGAGCCAGCTCTCGCTCGCCATCGGCCGGCGCGGTCAGAACGTGCGGCTCGCTTCACAGCTGACCGGCTGGGATATCGATATCCTGACCGAGCAGGAAGAGAGCGAGCGGCGTCAGAAGGAATTCGCTGAGCGCTCGCAGGTGTTCATGGATGCGCTCGACGTCGACGAGGTCATCGCGCAGCTGCTCGTCACGGAAGGGTTCGCGTCGGTCGAGGAGGTTGCTTACGTCGATCTCTCGGAAATCGCGCACATCGAAGGCTTCGACGAGAACACGGCGAGCGAGATCCAGACGCGTGCTCGCGAGTATCTCGAGAAGCTCGAGGCCGAGCGCGATGCGCGCCGCCGCGAGCTCGGCGTGTCGGATGACCTTCTGAAAGTCGAAGGCGTGACGACGGCGATGCTGGTCGCGTTCGGCGAGAATGGCATCAAGACGGTCGAAGATCTCGCTGATTGCGCCACCGACGATCTGGTCGGCTGGACGGAGCGTTCGAAGGACAAAGAGGTCGAGCCCGTGCGTCACAAGGGCGTGCTCGATGGGTTCGAGGTGGACCGCAAGGACGCCGAGGCATTGATTTTGGCGGCTCGTGTGGTTGCCGGTTGGATTACGCCCGACGAGGCTCCGGCCTCGGAGGAAGACGAAGACAGCGCTGCCGAGGGCTCGGAAGTATCCGAACCCGCGTCGGAAGCGTAAGGCCGTGGTGCTGCGCGAACGAGTTTTGGAGGACTTCGGGCATTGGCTGACCGCCGCCGCCAGTACGATGATGCGGAACCTGCCGCCGTTTCAGACGGCAGGCTGCGTCTCTGTGCGGCCACGCGGGAAGCGCTCGACCCGGACGCTCTGATCCGTTTCGTCGCAGGTCCTGACGGAGATATCGTTCCGGATCTTGCGCGCCGTCTTCCCGGGCGTGGGGTTTGGGTCACGGCCTCCAAAGACGTTCTCGCGCGCGCGGTGAAGGCCAACGTTTTCGCCAAGAGCCTGAAGCGGAATGTCCGGGCCGATTCCCAACTGCCTGACCGGGTCGAGCAACTCCTGGAAAAACGGGCTCTCGAAGCGTTGGCCATAGCCAACAAAGCGGGACTTGTGACGACCGGTTTCCAGCAGGTGGACGAGCTTCTGGAAAGCGGAACGGCGGTCGGCCTCGTTCAGGGGGCCGATGCGGCAGAAGGCGGGCGGGAAAAGCTGCAGCGGAAGTTTGCTGCGGTTGCGCGCGCGAAGGGCCAGAAAACGGCTTTAGTAACCAGTCTATCGACAGAACAATTGAGCTTGGCCATGGGGCGGTCAAATGTGGTACATGCTGCCCTCATACAAGGTGGAGCCGCCCAGCGGTTTTTGAACGAGGCCGAGCGGCTGGAACGCTACCGGTCGGGTTCTGTCACATCCGGTGCGGCCGGTGATGTGCCGGAAAACACCTCAAATTTAAAGGTTTGAACGGATATCGAATGAGCGAAACCAAGGACACTGCCGACAAGACGCTGGCTGGGGGCGGACGCAAGCCGCTATCGCTTCAGCGCACCGTTGAATCGGGCCACGTCCGGCAGAGCTTCAGCCATGGACGCTCCAAGTCGGTGGTGGTGGAAAAGCGCAAGACGCGCAAGCTGGCGACGCCTGGCGCACCGGCAGATCAGCCTGCACCCGTTGCTGCAGCGCCGGCCCCGAAGGTCGAGGCCAAGGCCCCGCCGAAGGCCCCGGCTGCGCGTTCCGAGTCCGCCGGCAAGTCCGATCTCCTTCGCCCCGAGGAGCGCGACGCACGTGCGCGCGCTCTGGAGGCCGCGCGCCGGCAAGCGGTCGAGGATGCGCAGCGCGCCGAAGAGCAGCGTGCAGCCGAAGCCAAGCGCGCCGCTGAGGCTCCTCCGCCGGCTCTCGAAGCTTCGGCTCCCGCTGTCGAAGCCCCCGCGCCGACGACACCACCGCCGGCTGCCCCGGCGCCTGTGACGAACGCCGAGCCTGCCCCGCGTCCGGCGCCTGCTGGGCCGCGCCCAGCAGCTGCGCGTCCGCCCGCCGCCGAAGGTCACGCTCCGCGCGCCACGCCGCAGCGCCAGCAGCGGCCGACGTCCTACGATACGCGTTTTGCTCCGCGTGAGGGCGGCCGTCCCAAACAGATCGAGATCCCGCGTCCTGCCGCTGCTCAGCCGCCGTCTTCGCGCGGCGCCGTTGCAGCCGAGGCCGGCAAGCTGACCAAGGAAGCGCCGCAGGTGCGCGCGCGTCCCGTTGCTGATGTCGGGGAGGACGATGAGGCACGCGGCGTCAAGCGCGGCCCCGGCAACAAAGTTGTCCGCACGCCGGTCAAGACGACTGAGGATCACCGCGCGCGCGGCAAGCTCACCATCAACAATGCCCTCGACGAGCAACAGCGCGAGCGGTCTCTGGCTTCGCTCAAGCGCAAGCGCGAGCGCGAGAAGCTCAAGGCCATGGGCATCCAACAGCCCAGGGACAAGATTGTGCGCGAAGTCATTATTCCCGAGGCCATCACGATCCAGGATCTCTCCAACCGCATGACGGAACGCGCCGTCGACCTCATCAGGTTCCTGATGAAGGAAGGCGCAATGCACAAGATCACGGACGTGATCGATGCGGATACCGCAGAACTCATCGTGACCGAGTTCGGCCATACGCCGAAGCGCGTTTCTGAAGCCGACGTCGAAACCGGCTTCATCGGCGAGAAGGACGTCGACGAGCACATGCAGTCGCGTGCGCCCGTCGTCACGATCATGGGTCACGTCGACCACGGCAAGACGTCGTTGCTCGACGCCATCCGCCAGACCAACGTCGTGTCAGGTGAAGCGGGCGGCATCACGCAGCATATCGGCGCCTATCAGGTGACGACGCCGGCGGGCGCGAAGGTGACGTTCATCGATACGCCGGGCCACGCTGCGTTTACCGCGATGCGTGCTCGCGGCGCCAAGGTGACGGATATCGTCATTCTTGTCGTCGCGGCGGACGACGGCGTCATGCCGCAAACCGTCGAGGCCATCAATCACGCCAAGGCGGCGAACGTTCCGATCATTGTTGCGATCAACAAGATCGACAAGCCGCAGTCGGATCCGAACCGCGTGCGCACCGAACTGCTCCAGCACGAGATCGTCGTGGAGAGCATGGGCGGCGAGACGCTTGAGGTTCCGGTTTCGGCGCTCAAGCGCACCAATCTCGACAAGCTCCTCGAGGGCATTCAGCTCCAGGCCGAAATCCTCGAGCTCAAGGCCAATCCGGATCGCTCGGCAGAGGGCATTGTCATCGAGGCCAAGCTCGAGCGCGGCCGTGGCCCTGTGGGCACGGTTCTCGTACAGCGCGGCACGCTCAAGGTCGGCGACATCGTCGTGGCCGGCACCGCGTGGGGCCGTGTGCGCGCCCTGGTCGACGACAAGGGTGAAAACGTGGATGGCGCCGGACCGTCGGTTCCCGTCGAGGTCCTGGGCTTCAACTCGGCTCCTGAGGCGGGCGATCAGATCGCCGTCGTCGAGAACGAGGGCCGTGCGCGCGAAATTACCGATTACCGCATCCGCAAGCGTCGCGAGACGCTGGGTGGCGCAGGAACGGCGCGTACGCTCGAGCAGATGATGCAGCAGCTCAAGGAGGCCGGTAAGAAGGAATTCCCGCTGGTCATCAAGGGCGACGTGCAGGGTTCGGTGGAAGCCATCGCCGGCTCTCTCGACAAGCTCGGCACGAGCGAGGTGATGGCGCGCATCGTCCACTCGGCGGTCGGCGGCATCACGGAGTCCGATATCGCGCTGGCGGTGGCGTCCAAGGCGGTCGTGATTGGCTTCAACGTGCGTGCCAACGCACAAGCGAAGCAGGCTGCTGACAGCCAGGGTATCGAGATCCGCTACTACAACATCATCTACGATCTGGTGGATGACGTGAAAGCGGCGATGTCCGGTCTGCTTGCGCCGACAAAGCGCGAGGTGTTCCTCGGTTACGCCTCGATCAAACAGGTGTTCAACATCTCGAAGGTCGGCAAGGTTGCAGGTTGCGTGGTGACGGAAGGCAAAGTCGAGCGCGGCGCGAAGGTGCGCCTCCTGCGCGACAAGGTCGTCATTCACGAGGGCACGCTGTCGATCCTCAAGCGCTTCAAGGATGAGGTTAAGGAAGTGCCGGCCGGGCAGGAATGCGGTATGGCCTTCGCTAACTACCAAGACATCCGGGAAGGCGACGAGATCGAGTGCTTCCAGGTCGAGACCATCAAGCGGAGTCTTTAGGCGCTCACGCGCTGTTCCTTTCGCCCGTTCGGGCGAAAGGGCGCGCTCCGCGGGGGCGCGGCTTGCCGCGGGTCGCCTTGCTCCCCGGCCCCCTTTGGGGGCCGAAGCGTTGCTGAAAGAGGCGTTTGCCTCGTGCCGGTTCGATCCCGGTAGGATGAAGAAGATATGTCCAGACGGAAATCCCATCAGACCAAGGGTCCTTCGCAGCGTCAGCTCCGCGTCGGCGAGCTGATCCGCCACAAGCTGGCGGAGATGCTGGCGCGCGGCGAAATCTATGACGACGTGCTCGCCTCTCATGTGACGACGATCACGGAAGTGCGCATGTCTCCGGATCTGCGGCTGGCGACCGCCTACGTGATGCCGTTAGGCGGCAAGGATACGGCGGCAGTTATCGAGGCGCTGACCCGCAATCAGAAGTTCATACGCGGCGAAATCGCCCATGCTGTCGATCTCAGGTCGGCACCCGAGGTCCGCTTCCGCGAAGACGAGACGTTCGAGGAAGTGAATCGCATCGACATGCTGCTGCACAGCGACAAGGTGCGCCGCGACGTGGAAAAGGATTAGGCCTTTTTCACTTGCTGCGGCGATCGACTTTTCGCCCGCGCCCGGACACCCACTCACTTCAAGAGTTACGAATGGCACGACGCAAAAAAGGCAATCCCATCCATGGGTGGCTCATTCTCGACAAGCCGCTCGAGATGACGTCGACGCGGGCTGTCGGCATTCTCAAGCGGCTGTTCTTCGCGCAGAAGGTGGGACATGCGGGGACGCTCGATCCGCTCGCCACCGGGATTCTACCAATTGCGTTTGGCGAGGCGACAAAGACTGTTTCCTTCGCGATGGACGGAGAAAAGGTCTATCGCTTCACGGTGCGCTGGGGCGCGGAAACGGAGACCGATGACGCCGAGGGCGCGGTGACCGCGACCGGCGAAGGACGGCCCACCGTCGCTGATATCGAGGCGCTGCTGCCGCAGTTCACCGGCGAGATCATGCAGGTACCGCCGCAGTATTCGGCGATTAAGGTCGATGGTGAGCGCGCCTACGCGTTGGCCCGCGACGGCGAAGAGGTTGTGCTCGAGCCACGCCCGGTGGTGATTGACGAGCTTCGTCTTATCGATGTTCCGGATGGTGACACGGCGGTGTTCGAGGCTCGCTGTGGCAAGGGCACCTATGTGCGCGCCATCGCCCGCGACATGGGACGCACTCTCGGCTGCCGTGGTCATGTGATCGGCCTCAGGCGCACGCGTGTCGGTCCGTTCGCAGAGGCAGAGGCCGTGAGCCTCAGTGAGATCGAGGATGCGGCGGAAGCGGGGGAGGATCTCGCGTCGTTGTTGCAGCCGGTTGAGATGGCGCTCGGGGAGATCCTCGAGGTGAATGTCAGTCCATCGGATGCTGCTGATCTGGTGCAGGGGCGGAGCGTGCTGATCCGGGGCCGCGATGCGCCGGTGCTAGGCGGGGCGGCCTACGCCATGTCGAAGGGGCAGATCGTGGCACTGGGCGAAATCGAGCGCGGCGCACTGCATCCGACGCGCGTGTTCAATTTCGGCGGCTAGGCGAAAATTCCACTCGGGAGAAGTTCGCATCTGTTCGATTGATTGCGCGCACCTATATGTGTGCGTGACCATGCGGACCTACGAGCAGAGTTGCGGACATTTCAGATTGCACCGGATTGCCGTTGTGTTGGCGGCAATCGTCGGGTTCGTTGTGCTGTCGATCAGCGCTTCTCCCGCGTGGGCGCGGGATGCTGAAAATGCCGTCATCTTCGACGAGGCGGCCCGCGTCGTGCGCCACAATTTCTACGACCGCCACCTTCGGGGAAAAGACTGGGACGCCATCGTTGCTCGTCACCGTCCGCAGTATCTCGCCGCGACCACCAACGAGGCGCGGTCGGCCGCCATCAACGACATGCTTGCGGAACTCGACGCTTCGCACATGATCTATGCCACGGCCGAGGACCCGGCCTATTATCAACTCGTCGATATTTTCCGTTTCGGATTGAGGCGCGACCTTTCGAAATACTTTCCCAACGGCATTTCTTATCCCGGCATCGGAATTTTCACGCGCGAGATCGACGGCAAGACGTTCGTTACGGGTGTTCTTGCGGGCAGCGCTGCGGCCAAGGCCGATCTCAAGACGGGCGATGAGATTCTGACGGTAGATGGCGCTCCGTTCGAGCCGGTTTCCTCCTTTCGCGACAAAGTCGGCTCAACGGTGACGATGTCGATCCGCCGTGTGCGGGGAGGGCCGGTGTCTGTCGTCGAGGTGCGTCCTGAGCACATCGAGCCTGGCAAGGCGTTTCGCACCGCGATGCAGGAGAGTGCGCGCCTCATCGAGGCGAATGGCAAGCGTATCGGGTACATCCACGTCTGGTCGTACGCGGGCCAGGACTATCAGGACATCCTCGAAGAAGAGTTGAGTTCGGGGAAGCTCAAAGATGCAGACGCCCTGATCTGGGACCTGCGCGATGGATGGGGTGGGGCGAGGCCGCAATTCCTCGACATCTTCAATGCGCGCGCTCCTGACCTCACGTTCACCGCGCGATCAGGCAAAACTTCATATGCCGGTTTCAAGTGGCGCAAGCCGGCCGCCGTGCTGATCAACGGCGGAACCCGCAGCGGCAAGGAGGTGCTTGCTTACGGTTTCAAAAAGTACGGATACGGCGAGCTTATCGGAACGCGCACCGCCGGAGCCTTGCTCGCAGGCCGGGGGTTCCTGCTCTCGGACGGCAGCTTCTTAATGGTGGCCGTGAACGACGTGGCCGTGGATAGCGAGCGCCTCGAAGGTGTCGGCGTCGCGCCGACTATCGAGGTCCCTTTGGAGATCCCCTATTCCGCGGGTGCCGATCCGCAGCTCGATAAGGCCGTCGAGGTTCTTGGCGAGGGGACGCGGGGTTAATTGCGATTATCGCAACGCATCGTTGAGTGGATGCAACTTTTTCTCGCCTTGTTGTGATTTTATATAATTAAATCAATTGTATGGTCGATCTGCTTGGCGATTACCGCTTATGTTGTTGCAATTTTCGCAACTTTTTCTCGCTGGGCCGGGGCGAACGTGTATAAAGCCCCCATCTGGCCGCACCTTGGGTGCGGACGGCGTTTCTGTTTGCGACCTGGCTGGACGACATCCCGGCTATGGCCGTTTTCCGGCTGGCCCGCTTTCGCGCGGTCCGCCCTCCATCCTGAAAGGAGCTCCCGATGTCGCTGACGATTGAACACAAGACCAAGGTCATCAAGGACAACGCCACCAAGGCGAACGACACCGGCTCGCCCGAAGTGCAGGTTGCGATCCTGACGGAGCGCATCAACGGTCTCACCGAGCACTTCAAGACGCACAAGAAGGACAACCATTCGCGCCGCGGGCTGCTCAAGATGGTCAGCCAGCGCCGCCAGCTTCTGGACTACGTTAAGCGCAAGGATGAGGCGCGCTACCAGAAGATCATCGAAAAGCTTGGCATCCGCCGCTAATCGCGCGGATTCCGGCCGGCGATGGCGCAAAGCCTTGAGGCTTCGAGCCTTTTGCGAATGTGAGGAAAGCGTGGCGCCGCCGGCCTTTTGGTTCGCGGCGCCGCTTGCATTCGTGCTAAGGAAGCCGCGCATCATAGAGACATGAAACAGAGATAGAACGAAAGAACGAACATGTTCGATATTCACCGCGTGGAAATTGAATGGGGCGGGCGCAAGCTCAAGCTCGAAACCGGGCATATGGCCCGCCAGGCCGACGCGGCCGTCTATGCGCAGTACGGCGAGACCAGTGTTCTGGCCACCGTTGTGGGCGCCAAGAGCCCGAAGCCGGGCATCGATTTCTTCCCGCTCACCGTGAACTACCAGGAGCGCACGTACGCCGCGGGCAAGATCCCGGGCGGCTACTTCAAGCGTGAAGGCCGTCCCACCGAGAAGGAGACGCTGACCTCGCGCCTCATCGACCGTCCGATCCGTCCGCTGTTCGTCGATGGCTTCAAGAACGAAGTGCAGGTCGTCGTGACCGTGCTCAGCCACGATCTCGAGAACGATCCGGATATTGTCGGCATGGTTGCCGCCTCCGCGGCTCTCACCCTGTCGGGTCTGCCGTTCCTCGGACCGATCGGCGCAGCCCGCGTCGGCGTGATCGGCGGCGAGTACGTGCTCAACCCGATGATCGACGAAATGCCGGAGAGTACGCTCGACCTCGTCATTGCCGGCACGCAGGATGCCGTGATGATGGTCGAAAGCGAGGCGAAAGAGCTGTCCGAGAAGGTGATGCTCGACGCCGTGATGTTCGGCCACAAGCACTTCCAGCCGGTGATCGATGCGATCATCAAGCTCGCCGAGAAGGCTGCCAAGGAGCCCTGGGACATCAAGCTTCCGGACTCCGACAAGTACAAGGATCAGGTCAAGGCAATCGCAGGTGACCTGCTCAAGACTGCCTTCTCGACCAAGGAGAAGGGCAAGCGTCAGGATCTCGTCTCCGAAGCCAAGAAAAAGGTCGTCGAGGGCGTCCAGCTTTCGGCCGATGATGCCAGCGAGAAGGTGTTGCTGACGGATGCCTTCAAGGCGCTCGAAATGGACATCATGCGCGGCGACGTGCTGAAGACGAAGCGCCGTATTGATGGCCGCGACCTCGAGACGGTTCGTCCCATCCTTTCGGAAGTGCACGTGCTGCCGCGTACGCACGGCTCGGCGCTGTTCACGCGCGGCGAGACGCAGGCCCTCGTGGTCGCGACGCTCGGCACCGGTGAGGACGAGCAGTACATCGACAGCCTCGAAGGCACGAAGAAAGAGCGCTTTCTTCTGCACTATAACTTCCCGCCCTACTCGGTGGGTGAGACGGGCCGCATGGGCTCGCCGGGTCGCCGCGAAATCGGCCACGGTAAGCTCGCTTGGCGCGCCGTGCATCCGCTGCTTCCGAAGGCCGACGAGTTCCCCTACACGCTGCGCGTCGTCTCGGAGATCACCGAGAGCAACGGCTCGTCCTCGATGGCGACCGTTTGCGGCACTTCGCTGGCGCTGATGGATGCGGGCGTTCCGCTGAAGTCGCCGGTTGCGGGTATCGCCATGGGCCTCATCAAGGAAGGCGACGACTTCGCAGTTCTGTCGGACATCCTCGGCGACGAGGACCACCTCGGCGACATGGACTTCAAGGTGGCCGGCACGGCGAACGGCGTCACCGCTCTGCAGATGGACATCAAGATCACCGGTATCACCGAAGAGATCATGAAGGTCGCCCTCGAGCAGGCGAACAAGGGCCGCCTGCACATCCTGGGTGAGATGTCGAAGGCGCTGACGGGCGCTCGCGAAGAGCTCGGCGAGTATGCCCCGCGCATCGAGACGATCAAGATCCCGACCGACAAGATCCGCGAAGTGATCGGCTCGGGCGGCTCGGTCATTCGCTCGATCGTCGAAGAGAGCGGCGCCAAGATCGACATCGACGACGACGGCACGGTGAAGATCGCCGCTGCGAAGCGCGAGAGCATCGAAGCAGCGCTCAACCGCATCAAGGGCATCACGTCGGAGCCCGAGGTCGGTCAGATCTACAAGGGCAAGGTCGTCAAGATCATGGAGTTCGGCGCGTTCGTGAACTTCTTCGGCGCGAAGGACGGCCTGGTCCATATTTCGCAGCTCACGCAGGGCCGTCCGCAGACTGTCGGCGAAGTGGTGAAGGAAGGCCAGGAAGTCTACGTGAAGCTGTTGGGCTTCGACGATCGCGGCAAGGTGCGTCTCTCGATGAAGATTGTCGATCAGGCCACGGGCGCAGAGATTCCGCGCGCCGAGGGCGAGCCTGAGGAGACGTTCTCGGCCGAGCGTCCGCCGCGCCGCGAGCGCGAGGGTGGCCGCGGCGAGCGCCGCCGCCGCGAGTAGTTCGCTCGCGCGTCACCACTGAAAAACGAAGGCCGCGGGGCTTATGCTCCGCGGCTTTTTTCGTCCTGAGGGAGGGCCGCAAGCAGAGATGCGGCGATGAGAGGCGCGACGGCGGGGGAATTGCCGATAGCGCCGGTGTAGATGGCGTTCGCCTCGGTCTCGGCGATGGCCTCGGGCACATCCTCACCTGCGTGCATGCCGTCTCCGAAAAAGAAGCCGGCGACTACGGTCGGTGCCGTCGAGGCGTGCAGGGCGTCATCGAGGAACGGCTCTTCTTCGAGAAAGGCCGTCGTGACGCTGGCGAAGCGGCGGGCGAGTGCGGCGCGCGCTGCGGCTTTGCGCGTGGCTGTAGCGGATGCCGGGCCGAGCTTTGAGCCATGACCGACGACGAGAAGGCGGGCACTGGCCGGGTCGATGGCGTGTGCCGCCGCCGCAGCGAGCGATTCCTGGACGAGAATATCGGGAAGGCCAGGATCGAGTCCGAGTGGTGCGAGCAGCACAGGCTCCGGCACGATGCCGACGGCGTTCACGCGCTCGCGCACCTTCTGCACGAAATAGCCGTCCGCCATAAACAGCGGATACACAGCGATCCGTGCCGCGCCGAATTGCGCAGCATTCTTCACCGCTTCTTCGAGGGAGGGCTCACCCTTTAGAACACCAGTCCCGACGTGAAGTCCGGTCAGCTTGCGTACGGCCGCAGCCTGGGCTTCGAGTGCCGCGTTGGGAGACGCGCCGCCGCGATCTCCATGCGCCACCAGAACGGCCGCGAGCGTTTCTGGTGCCCTTGGAGTCATGATGTGGCCGCGGCCTGTGCGATGGCTGCCTCGAGTGCACCGCGCACAGCTGGGGAGAGGTTCAGGCTGCCGGCTGCTGTCTTGCCGTGCTCCGACATCTTGCCGAGCGTCTTGGCGAGAATGGTGACGACCTTTTCGGGCTCGTGCTTGGCGGCGAAGTCGTCGGCGTAGTGGGCGAGGAACACAAGCGAGGCGATGTCCTCGACGGCTTGCGCCTCGGCATCGCGGCGGAAGTTCTCCTTGCGGACGAGCGCGCCCACGCGGCTGATTTTGGCTTCGTCGTATCCGCAAGATGCCAGGATTTCGCCCGTCCATTCGGCGTGCTTGCGACCGAGGTCTTTGCGCCAGCGGAGATAACCCGGACGATCCATAGGATAGGTGGACCGGGGCACTTCCCAACGGCGGATGTGCTGGGCACGGGCTGCGATGCGCAGTTCTTCCGACGCCTCGGGATAGACGCGCTCCTGCATGGTGGACATGCGTTGGCCGTAGGCAAGTTCGGCGGGAATATCCTTTCCGTCCATCTTTACGCGGTTCGGATCGGCGCTGTTGGCGGCGTCGATTTTTTCGAGAGCGGTCTGGAGCCGGTTCATCACGGGTCTTTCTGTCTTGGCCACGTTCACAGCGGGCCCTTGAAGATGAAATAGGCCCCGGCGCAAATGAAAGCGAAGCCGACCAGATGATTAATGGTCAATGGCTCCTTCAAATATAGCACCGAGAAGCCCGCGAAGACCGTGAGGGTGATGACCTCCTGGATCGTCTTGAGCTCTGCTGTGGTGTAGGTGGCTGAGCCGATGCGGTTTGCCGGAACCGCCAGGCAATACTCAAAAAAAGCGATGCCCCAACTCACGATGATGGCGATCAGGAGAGGGGACGTTTTGTACTTAAGGTGGCCATACCAAGCGAACGTCATGAATACATTCGAGGCAAAAAGCATCAGGACGGGAGCAATAGTCGGCGACAGTCCGAAACTTGGCACGCGGGCCTCCGTATATACGTTGAGCGGGACCCGGCGTCGCCGGGCGCCGTCACTTGATTAAGGCATGCGCGCGCTCCTGTCTCGACAGGAGCGGCGCCTGCCTATTAGTGTTCGGTATTCCGTGCCCGGTGTTTGGGCGGATGCATCGGGATCTGTGGGAATGCAGTCGTCGCGCGAGACGCTCGATCAGCTCTTGGATGGCGTGGCGCGTGGCGACGAGGCCGCGTTCGCAGAGCTTTACCAGGTCACATCCGCGAAACTCTATTCGGTCGCCCTTCGTATCCTTCGAAACAGCGAGGCGGCTGAAGACGTGGTCCAGGACAGCTATTTCAAGGTTTGGGAGCGAGCGCGGGATTTCGATCCCAGGATCGCCGCGCCGATCACCTGGATGGCGGCGATCGTCCGCAACCGGGCGCTCGATGAAGTACGGAGGCGGGCGGCGCGACCACAGGCTGACGTCGCCGAACTAGACAACATCGAGAGTGACGACGAGCATCCGGTCGAGGTTCTGGGTCGGCGTGAGGATGTCGAACGCTTGCGCCGCTGCCTCGAAGGATTGGAAGCCGAGAAGCGGCAGATGGTGCAGCTTGCGTATCTCCATGGTTTGAGCCGGGAGGCGCTGGCCAGCCGCTTCGGCCATCCGGAAGGAACGATCAAGACCTGGCTGCGGCGCAGCCTGGCGCAATTGAAAGGGTGCCTCGAGCAATGACCGAGCTCGACGACATCGATGGGTTGGCTGCCGAGTACGTACTCGGGACGCTGTCGCGCGAGGAACGCGCGGAGGCTGCAGCGCGGAAGGAGACAGATCCTGAGTTCGCGCGTGCCGTGCAGGCGTGGGAGCGCCGTCTGGGTCCGCTTTCCGAAACGCTGGCTCCTGTCCAGCCCCCGCCAGGTCTCTACAACAAGATCCGCGCGCAGATCGGGCTTGCCTCGCATGTCGTGTCGTTGAAGGCGCGCGAGCAGGCCATCGTGCGCCGCGGGAACCGGTGGCGCAGCATGGCGGCAGGTATGACAGCGCTTGCCGCGTCGCTCGCCGGCGTCGTGGGCTGGCAGGACTATCAGCGCCGGCAAATGCCGACGCAGTATGTGGCTGTACTCCAGGCGGATAAAGCCCTTCCCGCGTTCCTGCTTACGGTCGACACCCAGAGCAATATGTTTGTCATCTCGGCGATGCAGAAGCCGCCGGAGGCGGAGAAGTCCTACCAGCTCTGGCTCGTGCACGACGACATGCCAAACCCCAAGTCGCTCGGCGTGTTCGATGACAGCGAGATGGACGTGCGTCCCATGACGCCGCCGGGCAAAATGCACGACATGATGATGGACGGTACGTATGCGGTGAGCGTCGAGCCAAAGGGCGGCTCGCCGACGGGGGCTCCGACGGGCCCTGTCGTATTCAGTGGCCGACTTGTGAAAGCCACGCCTTAATTCTGATATTCGCGATACTGAGGCTTTGGCGCATGACATAGGGCCATCGTTTACGTGTGAACGTATCCTTCGCATCAGAAAAATAAAACAGATCGCATTCTGAAACCTGCGTCCAGTGCCCGACGTAACTCCGCCATGCTTCCGGCGTCGGCCCGGAGACGGGAAGCTTGCTCCGCAGACCGGGACATTTTGATCCAAAGGAAGGAATGCCCCATGAAATTGAACGTCATCTCCGGTTCCGCTCTCGCCGCCACCGCAGCCACGCTGCTTCTCGCAGGCGCTGTCGCTACGCCGAGCTTCTCGGCAGAGGAGGCGAAGGGCCACTGCATGGGCGCCAACGCTTGCAAGGGGACCAGCGCCTGCAAGACGGCCACCAACGCCTGCAAGGGGCAGAATGCCTGCAAGGGCCAGGGCTTCACAGAGTCGACCAAGGCCGACTGCGAGAAAGTTGAAGGCGCCAAGTTCGAACCCGCGAAGTAAGTACCGCTTGACGATGTTCTGTCCGGCGGCAAGCGCGCCGCCGGACTTTCTCCCTCGGAAGGTTCGGAGGCGCGAGATGAGCCCAGGTCACGTTCATTCGATTTCATCTGCGGCGGTTTCGAACAAGCCTCCCTATCTCGGATTTGGGCTCGGCCTGAGGCCGCAGCACTATCAGGACATTCTGGAAGGTTCCCCGAATGTCGATTGGTTCGAGGTCATTTCCGAGAACTACATGGTGCCGGGCGGAAAGCCTCTCCAGATGCTCGACAAGATCCGCGCGCGCTACCCGATCGTGATGCACGGCGTTTCGCTTTCGATTGCGTCGACGGCGCCGATCAACACGCGCTATCTGCGCGATCTCAAGTCGCTGGCTTCGCGTGCGGAGCCGGTGTTCATTTCCGATCATCTGTGCTGGACGGGCGTGCATGGCGTGAACCTGCACGATCTCCTGCCGGTGCCCTATACGCGCGAAGCACTCGATCATGTCGTTGCGCGCGTTCACTACGTGCAGGATTACCTGGGGCAGGCGATCGCGCTCGAGAACGTGTCTAGCTACGTGCAATTCTCCCATTCCGAGATGACGGAATGGGAGTTCATTGCCGAGCTGACCAAGCGCACGGGTTGCTGGCTGGTGTTCGACGTCAACAACGTCTTCGTCTCCGCGTTCAATCACGACTTCGATGCGCACGCGTTCATTGCCGGTATTCCCAAGGAGCGCATCGTGCAGTTCCATCTGGCGGGGCATGAGCACAACATGAGCCATATCGTCGATACGCATGATGCGATCGTGTGCGACGAGGTTTGGGACCTCTATCGGAGCGCGCTACGCCATTTCGGGCCCGTGTCGGCGATCATCGAGCGCGACGATCATATCCCGCCGCTGGCGGAACTCGTGGCCGAACTGGACGAGGCCCGCGCCATCGCCGCCGAAACGCTGGGCCGTCCTCATGCCGCGTAAGGCGCCATCGCTCTCGGAACTTCAGAGCCGTTTCCAGGCCGCGTTGCTGGACGGCAGCGACGACGTGCTGCGATACATCCCGGCCAGTTCGCGCACGAGCAACGCTGTGCTGTTCGGCGTATATCGCCACGCATACAGCGCGCGTCTGGTGGAGGTGGTGCGTGGAGCATTTCCGCTGCTGGCGCGCTACATGGGTGATGAGGCGTTCGATGCGCTCGCGCGCCGCTATGTGGCGGACTATCCGTCGCGTCATGCCAACGCGCGGTGGTATGCCTCTAACCTTCCGGGGCTGCTCGGCCTGGAGCCATGGGGCGCTCTGCCAGTGTTCAAGGATGTGGCGGCCATCGAGTGGCAGCTCGACCTGGCGTTCGACGCCCGCGACGATGCCGTTCTCGATCTTGCTGCGCTTGCCAAGATTCCCCCCGAGTCATGGGGCGCCGTGTCGTTCACTCCGCATCCGTCAGTGGCGCTGCTGCCGTTCATGACGAATACCTTCGATATCTGGCTCGCGCTGAGGAACGAGACCGAGGTCCCGGAGGCCCGGCAGCTCGAGGAAGCGGAGCATGTTCTCGTTTGGCGGCAGGGAGGCGTCCCGAAGATTCGCAGGCTCGGTGCCGAGGAAACCATGCTCTGGTGCGAAGCATCGCGCGGCAGGTCCTTTGGCGCGCTCGCTGAAATGGCAGCAACCTTCGATGACCCGGATGGTGCAGCGCTAAGGGTAGCCCAATACCTCCAGGGATGGCTTTTGAGCGGATTGATCAGCGAGGCGATGACCTGACCGCGAGAAGCAGTTAGGCTGGATGCGCAGTCTGATCCAACCGCAGGACACAGGTTCATCCAATGTCATCAATCCACGATCTCGCGAGTCTCGTTGCCCGGCTTTTGATCGCGCCGCTCTTCATCGTGTTCGGCTTTGAGAAAATTACCGGCTACGCCAGCTCAGCCGGCTACATGGAAGCATACGGGCTTCCGGGGATCCTACTCCCTATCGCAATCGCTGCCGAACTGGGCGGCGGGCTCGCGATTTTGTTCGGGTTTTTCTCGCGCTGGGCAGCGTTGGCGCTGGCGATTTTCTGCGTCGTAACTGCGCTGGTGTTTCACACCGCGTGGTCGGGCGACGGCGGACAGGGGCAGTTCATCAATTTCATGAAGAATCTGGCGTTGGCCGGTGGGTTGCTGTTGTTGGCTGCGAACGGGCCTGGGCGGTACGCGATCAATGATTAGTGGCTCCGCTCCAAAACTCGCTGGAGTGTGCGGCCAGGTCGCGGAGTGAACTGGGGAATCGTAACGGCACGCGATTCACACTCGTACGCTTCTTCTCCCCATCGCGAACGGCGATGGGGAGAAGAACTCCAAGCCTAGATTGCGAGCTTGCCCGCCTTGGCGGCTTCATAACGCTCGCCGACGGCTTTCCAGTTGACGACGTTCCACCAGGCTTTGAGGTAGTCCGCGCGCTTGTTCTGGTACTTCAGGTAATAGGCGTGCTCCCACACGTCGTTGCCGAAGAGGACACGGCCGCCCTCCATGACCGGCGTGTCCTGGTTCGGTTTCGAGACAAGCGCGAGCTTGCCCGATTTATCGACGGTGACGAACACCCAGCCCGAGCCGAAGACTTTGCCGCCAGCGGCGTTGAAGTCCGTCTGAAGCTTCTCAAGACCGCCGAGATCGCGCTCGATAGCGGCCTTCAGGTCTCCGTCGGGGCCGGGACCGCCGGGGGGCCCCATGATCTGCCAGAACATGGAATGGTTGGCGTGGCCGCCGCCGTTGTTGCGAACTGTGGTGCGGACGCTCTCCGGGACCTCGCTGAGCTTCGCGAGCAGATCTTCGAGCGAAAGCTTGGCCAGCTCGCCGTGGTCGGCGAGGGCCTTGTTCAGGTTGGTGACGTAGGCCTGATGGTGCTTGTCGTGGTGCAGGCCCATCGTGGTTGCGTCGATGTGCGGCTCGAGGGCGGCCGCGTCGTAGGGTAGAGGCGGCAAGGTGAACGGGCCGGTGGGGGCCGGGGGATCCGCCGCGAAAGCCTGTCCGACGACGCCTGTCGAGAAGGCGCTTACGAGGGATACAGCGCCTGCAGCGCGAAGGAAGGTGCGGCGATCGGGTGTCAACATCTGCGGTCTCCGTAGTAGGCTAAACTGTTGCTGCCTCTGAACGCGGTCAGTCGATATATAGCTGGCCGTTGCTGCAACGCCAGACGAAGCAACAAAGTTCTGTCAGGAACACGACAAATGGGGCTGCGGCTCGACAAGGCGCTTCTCGAGCGGGGACTTGTTCCTACGCGTTCGCGCGCGCGCGATCTGATCGTGCGAGGCGCGGTGAGCGTCGCGGGCATTGTCGAGCTCAAGCCGAGTGCTCTGGTGGCGGACGATGTGCCCATTGAGCTGACTGAATCATCCGATTACGTTTCGAGGGGTAGCCTCAAGCTGGAAGCCGCGCTGGACGCGTTCGGTTTCGAGCCCGAGGGCCGCGTGGCTCTCGACGTGGGTGCGTCCACGGGTGGTTTTACGGAGGTGCTGCTGCGCCGGGGGGCAGCACACGTGTTTGCGGTCGACGTCGGGCACGGGCAGCTTCATCCGCGCCTCGCGGGGGATGCGCGCGTCACGTCTCTTGAAGGTCAGGATGCGCGGGCGCTCACCGACAAAGAGATTCCGCTACCCGTAACGGCCATCGTCGCTGACGTGAGCTTCATCTCGCTTGAAAAGGTGCTTCCGGCGGCGCTCGGCTTCGCACAGTCTGGCACTTGGCTCGTGGCTTTGGTGAAGCCGCAATTCGAGGCGGGACGCGAGGCCATCGGAAAGGGCGGCATCGTGCGAGATGCGGCTGTCCGCGATGCCCAGGCGGACAAGCTTGCAGCCTGGGTATCGGCCTTGCCGGGCTGGCGTGTGGCGGGTGTCATTCCGTCGCCTATCGAAGGCGGATCGGGAAATCAGGAATTTTTGCTGGGGGCGCTTTTCGATGGCTGAGGGCGCAGAGGTCGTGATCGATCGGATCGGCGCGAAGGGCGACGGCGTCGCGCTCCGCGACGGCGAGCCTGTGTATGTTCCGTTTGCGCTTCCGGGAGAGCGCTGGCGCATCGGCGTCGAGGATCCCGTCCGCATAACGGAGAGTCCCGACCGTGCTGAACCGATCTGCCGGCATTTCCTGCGGTGTGGCGGATGCCTCGCGCAGCACATGTCGCCGTCTCTCTATCGCGATTGGAAGCGGGGCCTTGTCGTCGAGGCATTCCGGCATCGTGGGATCGAAGCAGACGTTGCGCCTGTGGTCGTGGTGGATGCAGCGTCGCGGCGGCGCGCGTTTCTCGGCGTCGAGCGGCGCGGGAGCGATGTGACGGTCGGTTTTCGCGAGGAAGGCCAGCACAAGCTGGTCGATCTCATGGAGTGCCCGGTGCTCGATCTTCGCATCGTTTCGGCGGTGCCGGGTTTGCGCGTTCTGGCGCAACGTGTCATGGCCGATCGCGTTGGCGGCCGTCTCGTCGTGACGCGCGTGGATCACGGTCTCGACGTTTCGTTCGACAATGGCCGCAAGGATCTTGCTCCGCACGAGAAGGCGGAAATTGGTGCGTTCGCGCAGAAGATGGGGCTTGTCCGCCTCGTGGTTGGCGGTGAGACGATTGTCGCGGCGGGGCGTCCGGCGGTGACGATTGCAGGGGTTGCGGTTGACATCGAGCCAGGCCTCTTTTTGCAGGCCGTGCCTCAGGCCGAGGGGCTTCTAGCGGATCTCTGCGTGAAGGCGCTCCCGAAATCAGCGAAGACTGTCGCGGACCTCTTCTCGGGCGTAGGCACGCTCACACTGCCTATTGCCCGGCGGGCGGCCGTGACGGCTTACGACAGTGACCGGCGGGCCATCACGGCGCTGAGCGGGGCGGTGCGCCATGCGCAGGGGATCAAGCCCATTACGGCGGTGGTGCGCGATCTGTTCCGAGACCCGCTTTCGGCGCGTGAGCTTGGGGCATTCGATGCGGTCGTGTTCGATCCGCCGCGCGCTGGGGCTGCGGAGCAGGCAGAACGGCTTGCGAAGTCGAAGGTGCCGCTTGTCATCGCCGTGTCCTGCAGTCCGGCCACGCTCGCCCGCGATGCGCGGTCTCTGATCGACGGCGGCTTCCGGATGGGGCCCGTTACGCCGATCGACCAGTTCCTCTACTCAGCGCACGTCGAGGCCTTTGCCGTGTTCCGGCGATAGGGGGCGTCTGAACAAGGCGCGCAAATGCAACTCGGGCGCAGTGCGCCCGAGTTCAATAACATTCGATGCTGTCAGAGAGCGTTTACGCCGAGGCCTTGGCCTTGGCGGTGCGTGCCTTGCCGGCCTGCTTCTTCAGGCGCTTTCTGGCGGCAGCCGTGTTGCCCTGGATGCGGGTTACCTTGTCGCGCGGAATGGCGCGGCGCGCCTTCTTCTTCTGGGTCTCGACCTTGCGGTGATGACGGGCGGTCATGGGGAATTTCCTTTGAAAGCCGGGCGCTACGCCCGCGTATCCGTTCTATGACGCTTCCTCTAAGGGATCTTGGGGCCCTAGGCAAGCCGGGCAGGGAGACGCGGGTACGACCGGCGGGCCAAACGGTGTGTCCACACGGGGGCGTGTGCGCTGTCACAGGGGTGAAACATGACAACTATAATTCCGGCCGGATGATAAGCATTTTCGGGGGACGGCAATGAGTGGAGCTGCCGAGGCGCAGGTACAAGGTGAAGAAGCCCTCCACGGGCGACGGAACCATCGACTGGCCGAAGCTGTCCACCGATATGGAGCAGCCAGCCGTAAAGGGCTCGAAGAGCGCTTCTTTACCTGGGCATTTTCCGGCCTTGTCTATCCCCAGATCTGGGAAGATCCGCTTATCGATCTTGAGGCCATGGCGCTCAAGCCCGGCCAGAATGTCGCAGCGATCGCGTCCGGCGGTTGTAACGCGCTTTCGTACGCTTCAGCGGAAGACGTGCGGGTCACGGCGCTCGATCTCAATCCGGCTCACGTTGCCCTGAACAAGCTCAAGCTGGCTGCTGTGCAGCACAGCCCCGACTATGAGACGTTCGCTCGCTTCTTCGTTTCTGCGGCCGATGCCGAGACCGGGAAGATCTACGATCAGCTGTTCGCTCCTCACCTCGACGCCGCGACGCGCGCCTATTGGGAAGGCCGCGACATGCTCGGCCGCCGGCGCATCAGCTATTTTCGCTGCAAATTCTATCGCCAGGGTCTGCTCGGCAGCTTCATCACGATGGGGCACGTCGTATCGCGTGTGCATGGGCGCAATCCGGCAAAGATACTCGCGGCTAAGGACCGTGCGGAGCAGGAGAAGATTTTCCGCGAAGAGCTCGCGCCGCTGTTCGATATGGCCCATATGCGCTGGCTGATGGACAAGCCCGCTTCGCTGTTCGGGCTCGGTATTCCGCCGTCGCAGTTCGATGCCCTCAAGGGGACGTCGCCCCACATGGCTGATGTGCTGAAGGCGCGTCTCGCGCGCCTCGCGCACGGTTTCGATCTCAAGGACAATTATTTCGCGTGGCAGGCCTTTGGCCGCGGCTATGCAGCCGGCGGCGATGGCCCGCTGCCGCCGTATCTCGAACGCGGAAACTGGGAGACGCTCAAGGCGCGCGTCGACAACGTGACGGTCGAGCACGCCAAGTTCGACGAGCACCTGTCGCGTTTCTCCGAGCCGACGTACGACGCCTTCGTGTTGCTCGATGCCCAGGATTGGATGACCGACGAGCAGTTGACGACGCTCTGGAGAGAGATCGTGCGTACTGCCAAGCCGGGCTGCCGCGTGATCTTCCGCACGGCGGGTGAGGAGACCATCCTCCCGGGGCGCGTTCCGCAGAGTATCCTCGGCCGCTTCCACTACGATGCGGAGCAAGGCCGTGCCTTTACGGAGCGCGACCGCTCGTCGATCTACGGCGGGTTCCATCTCTATACGCTCGAAGGATGACACGATGGGGAATGCCGCTGCGGAAATGGACGCGATTTATCGCGTCCAACGGCACATCTACGACGCCTCGCGCAAATACTATCTGCTCGGTCGCGATCAGCTCCTGGATTCGCTCGATCCTCCGCCCGGCGGCTCCGTGTTGGAGATCGGGTGCGGCACCGGCCGCAATCTGATCCTCGCCAGCGAGCGCTATCCTGCCGCCCGCTTTTTCGGCGTCGATGTTTCCTCAGTCATGCTCGAGACGGCCGCCGCCTCGATCGCGCGTCATGGCCTCGCCCATTGCATTCATCTGGCGCAAGCGGATGCAGCGCGGCTCGATACGAAGCCGTTGTTTGGCAGCGATGACTTCGATCGCGTGTTCATTTCGTATGCGTTGTCGATGATCCCGCCGTGGCGGGAGGCTCTGGCCTGTGCTTATCAGGCGGTGCGTCCGGGCGGTTCGCTGCACATCGTTGATTTCGGTGAGCAGAGCCGATTGCCGTCGCTGTTCCGGGCAGGGCTTCGGCGGTGGCTCAAGAAGTTCTCGGTGTATCCGCGCGCCGAGCTTGAGGCCGAGCTGCGACGCCTCGCAAACGAAACCGGCGCCGAACTGACGTTCGAGCGGCCGTTCCGCGATTACGCATGCAGCGCGATCCTGAGGAAGCCTGCGCCGGTTGGGACAAGCGTCCGGGAGTTTGCGCTAAGCGAGGAGCTTGCCGATCACGATGGCAGGCGAGAGGATGGCCGCCGCCCAGAGTAGGGCGGAGGCCAGGCTCATGGCGATGAACGGTATCAAGGGCCGTTCGACGGCGCCCATTTCGAGCGGCACCAATCCGCGGTTGAAGCCCTGAAACTTGCTGACGATGAGACTTGTCGGGCCGTGGCTCTCGACGAAAGCACGCGCGTCGGCGTGCTGCTTGTCGGTGGCGCAGAATGGCCATGTCAGCGAGCGATCTTCCTTGTGTAGGATACCTTTGTAGTAGGCGTAGAAGTCGCCGACGAAGGCGCCGGCCGATGCCGCAAACAGGATCAGCGGGATGTTACCGTTGCCGAGCACCATCAGCGTGCCTACGGCGAACACGAGGACCAGCGTCGGGACGAACAGAATAGGGCGGGGAATACTGTTCGCCACTGCAAGGAGGAAGATCGCCGAGGCAACGGCATATTCGTGCGCGGCGAGGAAGGCGATGACCTCGTCTTTGAAGGTGACGAGGTAAAAGGCCGGGCCGATGACGCCAGCGGCCCAGATGAAGGCGCTCAAGACGTTTGCGATCTGGAACGGGAGCTCGCGCATCTGAAACATGCCGGCGACGACTGGAATGACGGCGCGGACAGGCCCGAAGAAGTGGCCGAGGAAGACGCCGAACGCTCCGTAAGATTCGAAGAACTCCTGGGCTTGCGTGATCAGATGGGGGCGCGTCGTAAAGGGCCAGATCTTGTGCACGCTGTCCTTGAAGTAGCGGCCGATCCAGAATGAGGTCGCATAACCCAGCGTGCCGCCAAGGCCTGCAGCGAGGATCGCGGGCATCAATATGTTCGCTTGTATGCCACTCGCCGCGAGCAGTGCTGCAATGCCTGCGAGGATGGCGGTTCCCGGTACGATGAGCGAAATGAAGCAAAAGCTTTCCGCGAAGGCGACGGCGAAAGCGACCGGTGCAGCCCAACTTTCATGCTCCCTCACGAAGGCCACGACCGTCTCGACAACTGTCTCTAGTGCCATCAGCAAAATTCTCTCTTGTCGGCGGGCCGATCCCTAGGGAATGCCGGCTTGTCGGTAAGGGGAAATGAGACTACGGGGCGGATATGGGGCCTGGGTTCAGTTTGGCCAGGGTCAGCCCGTCTTGCAACGCCGATTGATTTCATTCTGCAGTTCACGGCCCACTTCCCCTGCCAGCATGACGCTTCGGGACACCTGGGCGGGCGTCAGTCGGGTGCCGACGCTTTGGAGACTTGTGCGCGCGGTATCGGCTTCCAGCTTTCCGCGCTTGAGTTCATCGCACGACAATTCCTTTTTCTTGGACTTGTAGGCGAAGAGCCGCACGCCCGAGGCGTAGGCTTCCGGTGTCGGGCTCTCGTTGATCCAACTGCGTGATTTGTCGTCGACCATGTTGCGCAACGTCGCTTGGCGGCGTCGCACGCATTCCGCGGAGTCGTCCACACAGCCGAGGCCAGCGCGCGACTCGATCTCCGGGCTGGCGCCTATCGCGCATGCCCCAAGGGTGAGAGACCCCACGACGAGGGTCCAAGTCGCCGCTTTTCGGGTGGCGGCGGGGCGCTCGCTCATCTCGGGGCCTCTTGTGATCACTGATATCAGCCAATAGAAGGCAGCCGTGGCAGGGTCAAGGCGCTCATCCTTGCGCGCCTTTCCGGCGGTCTCGCCACTCCCTCAAGCCGGTGTTAAAACTCAATGCGTTTCATGGAGTTGATTGACATGGTGCATGGTGTGCGTGTGCATGAGGTCGGCGGGCCCGATCGTCTGTCTTGGGACGAAATCGAGGTTGGCGCACCCGGTCCTGGCGAAGTGCGAATCAAACAGCGCGCCGCCGGTCTCAACTACATCGATGTCTACCATCGCAACGGGCTCTATCCGCTTGCCAAGCTACCGGCGGTGATCGGGATGGAAGGGGCCGGCGATGTGGTCGCGGTCGGGGACGGCGTGACGGACGTCGCCGTGGGCGATCGCGTCGCTTATGCGGGCGTGCTCGGAGGCTATGCGGAGGAACGGCTCATTGCCGCCGACCGTGTTGTGAAGCTTCCAGGCGGCATCTCCTACGAAACGGCAGCCGCCATGATGCTGCAGGGCATGACAGCGCGCTATCTTCTGCGCGAAACCTACAAAGTCGAACGAGATACCGTACTGTTGTTTCATGCCGCAGCGGGTGGTGTCGGGCTGATCGCCTGCCAATGGGCGCGCGCGCTGGGTGCGACACTGATCGGTACAGTCAGCACGGACGAGAAGGCGGACGTGGCCCGTGCCAATGGCGCCACGCACGTGATCAATACGTCGCGCGAGGATTTCGTTGCCCGCGTGAGCGAGATCACGGGCGGGAAGGGCTGCGATGTGGTCTACGATGGCATCGGCAAGGACACGTTTCCTCGCTCGCTCGACTGTTTGAGACCGCGAGGCCTATGGGTGAGCTTCGGCAACGCGTCCGGCCCTGTTCCGCCGTTCGAGCTGACACAGCTCAAGGGTTCGCTTTTTGCCACGCGGCCGTCTCTCATGGCGTATACGGCCTCGCATGCTGAACTCGATGCGAATGCGCAGGACCTTTTCCAGATGGTGCTGAGCGGCGCGATCAAAATATCCGTCAACCAGACGTTTCCTCTCAGAGAGACTGCGGCCGCGCATCAGGCCCTCGAGGCACGCAAGACCACGGGCTCGACGGTATTGACCATCTAGAGCGTCGCGTCGAAACTTGCGATCGTGCATCACTACGTGCAGCGAGATCGCAGAGACCTCCATCACCGAACAGGAGATTCCATGGCCGCGAAGCCGATCGATTTCTATTTCTGGCCGACGCCGAACGGGCACAAAATCCGCATCATGCTCGAAGAGTGCGGCTTCGCTTACAATCTCAAGCCAGTCGATATCGGTAAAGGCGATCAATTCAAGCCGGAGTATCTGGCCATTTCGCCCAACAACAAGATGCCAGCGATCGTGGATCGGGAAGGACCGGGTGGGAAACCGATCTCCGTGTTCGAGAGCGGTGCCATTCTGCAGTATCTCGGGCGCAAAACAGGACAGTTCTATCCCACCGACGAACGCGCGCGCGTCGACGTCGAGCAGTGGCTGTTTTGGCAGGTCGGCGGACTTGGCCCTATGGCCGGGCAAGCTCACCATTTCCGCAGGTATGCGCCGGAGAAGATCCCGTACGGTATCGAGCGCTATACCAAGGAGACGACGCGCCTCTATAGCGTGCTCGACAAGCAGCTGAGCGGCCGCGATTTCATGGCGGGCGACTATTCAATTGCTGACATGGCGACTTATCCGTGGGTGTTGTCCTGGGAGCTCCAGGGGCAGGTGTTGGAAGACTTTTCCAATGTCAAACGGTGGATGGACGTAATGGCGGCCCGAGAGGGTGTGAAGCGCGGAATGTCCAAGGCTTTGACTTGATATGGAATTCAATCGTTCGCTATGGTTAGCGCTTGGTTTCCGTATCCCTTAAATTTCGATTTCTCTTTGCTCGGAAGATGCGCGTTTGGGTCGAAATGGACCGGACAATAGCGTCTCGTTTCTGAATAGGCTGTTCCCTCGTTTACCGCTTTTCATCGCAGCCAGACCTATCGTTCTGGCCAGAGGCGCGCGTTTTGGCGCTTCAGGTGCAGATTGATCTGCGGTCAGAGGTAAACAGGAATGGCACGATTTGAATTTTCTGCCGAGGACGTCGTTGACGGCTCGGCCCAGCATGGCGGAGCCGATGCGCTCTTCCAGTTGGGGCTCATGTATTGCGCAGGGCGCGATGTGGATGTCGACCTTGTGGAAGCGCACAAGTGGTTCAATCTCGCGGCCCTGCGTGGCAATGACGAAGCGAAGGCCTATCGGCTCGAACTTTCGCGCGAGATGACCAAAAAGCAAATCGCGGCCGCCCAGAAGAGCGCCCGCGAGTGGTTGCGTTGCCATTGAGATCACTCCGCGTTGATGCGGAGTGATCCCTTTTTTGCGCTTAAGCGGCGTCGCCGGTTTCCAGCCGCGCGGCATTCTGGACCGCCTTCTGGACCTTTTCGAATGCGCGCACTTCGATCTGACGAATGCGTTCGCGCGATACGCCGAATTCAGCCGAGAGCTCCTCGAGCGTGACTGGATCGTCGGCCAAACGGCGGGCTTCGAAGATACGACGCTCCCGGTCGTTGAGGCTCGACAGCGCGTCGCTGAGATACGATTTGCGCCGTCCCAGCTCCTCGGTTTCGACGAGCTGCTCCTCCTGATCGGGACTATCGTCGACCAGCCAATCCTGCCACTCGCCGGATTCGGAGTCGGCGCGTACCGGAGCGTTGAGCGACGCGTCGCCGCCAAGGCGGCGATTCATCGACACGACGTCGTCTTCCGAAACGCCGAACTTCTTGGCGATCGTTTTGACGTGCTCCGGCTTCAGGTCGCCTTCTTCCAGCGCCTGCAGCTGGCTCTTGGCGCGGCGCAGGTTGAAGAACAGCTTCTTCTGGGCCGCGGTGGTGCCCATTTTGACGAGGCTCCACGAGCGCAGGATGTATTCCTGGATCGAGGCGCGAATCCACCACATGGCATACGTGGCCAGCCGGAATCCGCGATCGGGCTCGAAGCGCTTTACCGCCTGCATCAGGCCGACGTTGCCTTCGGAGATGACCTCGCCGATCGGCAGGCCATAGCCGCGGTAACCCATGGCGATGCGTGCTACGAGACGGAGATGCGATGTGATGAGTTCATGAGCGGCTTCAGGATCCGCATGCTCGCGCCAACGCTTGGCCAGCATGTATTCCTGGTTGGGTTCCAGCATCGGGAAGCGACGGATTTCCTCGAGATACCGGGAGAGACCGCCTGCGCCGCCTGCAATTGTCGGAAGAGATTTAGCTGCCATGTCATTTAACGCGACTTTCCGGGTTGACCGGTCAGTGTACGCTCCCCATGTCATATCCTGAAGACGCTCATCGTCTTCAGGCCGCTTTCGGGCCCATAGCCGTGGCGCCTTGAGCGAAAATGCACTCTCGTCCGTGTGAAGCCACCACTGCTCGTTTTAGGTGGGTGGTTTCGTACGCCTGAATGTTCTACGCGCCAGTCCAACGTTTGGATCACCACGCCGGTTCAGCCTCTTGAACCTATAACGTTAGGCTACCGCGGAATCCGTCTCCGGGGCTAATTACCGTTTGGAAACCATCCGTTTCGCGCGGCCTTTTGGGCCCTTGTCAGCTGCCTGAGGCCTTGGTTTCAGGGCATTGTAGAGCGCTTCAATGTCCGCCGGTCGCGGACTTGTGAAATGAAGAGGGCGCCCCGTGATCGGGTGCTCGAAGCCGAGTTCCGCGGCGTGGAGCGCCTGACGTCCGAGAGACTCCAGGGCCTCTGCGGCATCTTCCGTAAGCTTGCGGGCGCTCGCTTTGAATCCTGCGCCATAGACCGGATCGCCCATCACTGGATGTCCGATGTGCGCGAGATGGACGCGGATCTGGTGTGTACGCCCTGTTTCGAGTACCAGCCGCATTCGTGACGCGAGAGGTTTGACGTCGGCGCCCAAGAAGGTTTCCGCGACCTCGAAATGTGTGATCGCGTGACGGCCATGCTCGCCGCGTGAAACAGCCATGCGCGTGCGGTTCGCAGGGCTGCGTCCGAGATTGGCTTCGATCGTTCCCGTCAGGCGCGGAGGGGCGCCCCACACAAGGGCTTCGTACGCGCGGATGAGGCGACCGTCCGATCCGTGCGCGGCGAATTGTTCGGCAAGGCCCCGGTGAGCTGCATCCGTTTTGGCCACAACGAGAAGGCCGGATGTGTCCTTGTCGAGACGATGCACGATGCCGGGCCGCTTCACGCCGCCGATGCCCGACAGCTCGTCGCCGCAATGTGCGATGAGCGCGTTGACGAGCGTGCCCTGGGCGTGGCCTGCGGCGGGGTGCACGACAAGACCCGCTGGCTTGTCGATCACGAGCAGATGTTTGTCCTCATAGACAATCGAAAGGGGCAAGGTTTCCGGTGCCGGACCTGCGGGTTCCGGAGGCGGGATCGTGATGCGGAACGTCTGCTCTCGTTTGACCTTCGCACCAAGATCGTGTGCCGTCCCGTCGGGACCTTCGACGTGGCCTTGGCGGATCAGGGCCTGAACACGTGCCCGGCTGATGCCCTGAAGGCTTCCCGCGAGAAAGCGGTCGAGGCGCGATCCCACTTCTGCTTCGCCGACGACAAGCTCGTGCGTGCCGGTGAGCGGCTCAGCCGCGGCTTCGGCAATCTCGTCGAGCTCGAATTCGTCGTCGTTTTCAGATTCGCCGGTCATCGCGTCGCGCCTTTCCGGCAGCGGCTGTTTGCCCTGAGGTGAAATTCTGTCGCCTTGCGGACTGCAAAGCTGTTAGAGCAAATCCCGCCACGGCGAATTCCAAGGACTTCGGCATGACCCAACCTCCGACCGGCTCGGCTAGCCGCGAGACCGATGACGCAGAAGCGCGCAAAATGAAGGAGCGCGTTCTGGTGTTCATTGTCGCGTTTCTCGGGTTGCTCATCGTGGCCGGAATTGCGGCCGTTGTTCTCAGGATCATCTATCTCTCGTCGACACC
Organism: Hyphomicrobium sp.; assembly: GCF_036262015.1. GTDB lineage: Bacteria > Pseudomonadota > Alphaproteobacteria > Rhizobiales > Hyphomicrobiaceae > Hyphomicrobium_C. The sequence goes on from NZ_DATAJR010000008.1 coordinate 1,006,397, forward strand.
TGTCGCGCAACCGGCGATCTCCTCCGAGGGAGGCGGAGCTGGTACAACTGAGGCCGCTCGGCTCGAGCTGCCGCCCGGCGCAGTCGTCAAATCGGTCTCTGCCAGCGGCGACCGGCTGGCCGTTCACTACGAGACGCCAGCTGGAAGCGGCATTGTCGTGCTGGACTTGGCGACAGGTGCGGTGCTGCGGCGTGTCGAAATCGCGCCGGGAGCGACCCGCTGACTGCGGCTCATTGCTCGATATCGGAGCGTGTGCGAGGTGAAGTTCGCCCTTGATCGGCGGCGCGGGCTCTCCTATACGTGGCCCCTTCGGAGAGAGCCCCGTTCGTCTAGTGGCCTAGGACACCAGCCTCTCACGTTGGTAACAGGGGTTCGAGTCCCCTACGGGGCGCCACGAAAATCAGCTACAATCTGTTGAAATGTTACATTCTTTCGCGTCGCGAGAGAAGCTTGGAGTAGGCCTAATACGTCGACATATCGGTCGATGTTTCATCCGTCCATGTTGCCGCAAGGAGCGGAAGGACGGACATGGCCAACAAACCCAAAGAAGCAAACCCCATCAATCGTGACGGCTACTGGTACCTGGTGCGCAGGGTACCCAAAAACATGGTGGCGCTCGTCGGGCGCAACACCATCGTGTGGAGCACGGGATTGCTGTGTGGCAGGACCCCGTGCAGTCCGTGCCAAGCTGCTAGTGCAGCAGTTCGGGATCTGCAGGAACACTGGAAACAGCTCAAGCTAGGCGCGCAGACGCCGGGCGTCATCGAGTGTGCCCCTTGCATCTAGGAATGTGATGATGCCGGTGGCGCGCAATGTGTGGTTTGTGACTTGGAAAAGGCCCACGGCTGCGTTTCGCCGCTTGACCATGTGGTAGCACGTTGGATGGAAAAGAGTACAAGGCTTCATTGCTGAACTCTGTTGCCAATACTAGCCAAGAGGCGAGTGAGAGCTGGGTAATTTTACCATGGGACCGGTGCGCGAATACCTGCTGCGGTGAGATCAAACCCGTTCCCATCGAGGCCACTCATCGCCAAAATATCGGCCCGCTGTCGACTGAATGAGGCAAATCGGGTTAGTCGAACCGCCAGATTGACGATAGCCTCTGACCCGAGCCAGCGCCCTTGCACGCTCGCGCCTTCGCTATGTCCCCGTTCTTGCAGCCTGTCGACCAGTGGTCGACGATCTTTTTCGAAGCTAGCCAAAGCACCGGCAATGTCACCATCCTGGTTTCCTGCTGCGATGTGGCCGGCAAGTGCCAGGGCATCGACAAGGGCGCAGTTCGCGCCTTGGCCGAGGTTTGGGCTCATGGCGTGCGCAGCATCGCCAATCAGTACCACCTTGCCGGATGACCAGGCGTCGCAACGAACGCTGCGATGCTGCAGGAGCACTATGTCTGCCCAGCTGTTGTACTTTGACAGGACAACATGCATCGGAGGAAACCGGCGGCATACATCGTTTTTCCAATTGGCGAACTCTCGCGTTGCGACGCCAGCCGCAGTTTGACTGGATCCACCCCAAAACCAGAACGTAGAATCTTGCGCCATAGGCAGCATACCGCAGGCTTCTGCCCCCATTAGATACTCGCCATGACAAGCAGCCTGAACCGAATGCGGAACGACCCCTTGCACACTGCCTTCAACAATCGGCCAAAGATGAGTGGGGATTCCGACCGCCTCGCGAACAGCTGACCTGACGCCATCGGCGCCGACGATGAGATCTCCTGAAATCGTCATGATGCCGTCAATTGTTTCGCAGACCAGTGCAGGCATGCCCGCCTTCGTGTCGACGGCTTTCACTTTGCAGCCGAAATGAGTTGTGACGCCCGCGCTGGCACAGGCTTGCCAAAGAATGTCGTGCAGGTGTGCACGATGGATGCAGACTGGCCAATATCGGGGAGGGAGATGGGCGTGCAGCTCCGTCGCTACCAAACACCGACCTAGGCGATCACGCAGCAGGAGACGTGGCATTGCTGTGCCGTGAGCGCGGACCAGCTCACCGAGCCCGAGAACGTCAAGGACCATCAGCCCGTTGGCTTGCAGCAGGATACCTGCACCCACAGGAGCAAATGCAACGGCTTGTTCAAGGATGGTGACTTTAAAGCCGGCTTTCCGAAAGGTTAGCGCGGCCGTAAGGCCAGCTATGCCACCGCCGGCTATCGCGACTTCCAAACGCTCAGGCATCATATTAGCACCTGTCATTTGCTTCGTTTATCTATCGCAACCATCGGTGCCGTAAGCATGCTCCGCAGCAGATGATCGACGCCGCGAGCAAGCCGACGCTTGTCGAATTCCGGAGAAAACGCTGCGCGTCCGGCGATACCGTCAAGGAGCGCAATCAGCAGAAACACCACGGAGTCGCGGTCGAGCTCGGGGTCCACATGGCCAGCGGTCTGTCCCCTCAGCAACGCAGCGGACAGTCGCTCGCACAACTCCGTTTCGTTCTTATCAAATGCCGCCTTGACCGCCGGATTGCGCGCGGCTTCGGCCGCGACTTCGAGGGTTAGACGGCCATAATTTTCGTCCGTCAAACCGTTGATCAGTTCAGGAACGATCTCCGAAAGCGCGGAGACAATGTTCGGTGCTGAATTGAGATGAGAGAAGAGGTTTGCCGCTTCGGCCCGCTCTTCTTCGGCGAAGGCCACGATGATGGATTCCTTGGTTGGGAAATAGCGATAGAGCGCACCTGCGCTCATTCCCGAGGCCTCGCAGATCTCCTGCATCGTAGTCTGGTGAATACCCTTGCGGGCGAAGCCTTCGGCCGCCGCGCGGAGAACCTGCATCCTGCGGCGCCTATGCAGCTCATCGTTGCGTGTCCGTGCCATACTGTCCTATGTAATAATGCGGTTATCCGTTCTCATTATAGCCTGATACCGTGCCTGTCCACAAATAACAGTGTGGTTGTCCTTATTATTTTATATGCGGCTTGGCCAACCAGAGCGGTGCCTTATCGGCAATTGCCCCAACTGTATCGGCGCGACCGCAGCAAACGCGCCCCTAAGGCCTCAAACCGAGCAGCCGCTGCAACGCAGGGACACTGATGATCCATATTTGCAATCGGTCTATGAGACCCGCAAGCTCGCTCCACGAAGCCGAAGGCCGAGGCGCACGGCAGCACGTTGCGATGAGATGTTGTCTCGGTCAGTGCTGTAGAAAAGCGTACGTGAACGGAGTGAGGAAAGCTGCGTCCAACCGGCCGTGGCAGCGGCTGCGAACCCCTGCCCTCTGAATGCATTAGTTGTTACCAACCCGAGTTTAGCCCCGGTATCGGAAAGCCGCGCTGCAAATGCGATCGAGGCGATGCGACCGTCGACAATGACGGCGCACCAAGGTGCCCAGAAGTCGGCCACGCGACGGAAGCCAATTTCAAACAGGTTTTCGGGCACGCCCGTCGACGCCCAAGAATGCACCAGATCTCGGCCTTCCATGGAGTCGCTGTTGATGAGCCGAGCTTTGCTCGGGTACGGATGCGCGTGCGGCAAGTCGTAAATTAGACCAAGATCGTGTGATGCCGGATCATCACTGCTCAGCAACGACAGGTAGCACTCAAGGTGCTTTGGTATCGCCGAGTGGGTGAGCGGCGGTTCGGTGGCGGCGAGACCTTCCATTTTCGCCACCAGTTCATCTGACAAATCATCGCGCAGTCCGAACAGGTTGCCCTCAGGGCAACCTGCCAACCAGAATCGCGGCCCCGGCGAGCAGTCCGGATCGTTCTCGCGCTCTATTCGCCTGTCAGGACGCAACCGAAACAACGTTTGATATTGGGTCTTCAGCCAGTGATTTTCAGGAATATGAGACAAGATTTATTGTTCTCTACAGTCGCCGAATGCTGACTTTTTCATAAGATGGCGGGCTGTCTTCAGCGCGCCGTGAGCCGCCACGCAAAGACTATAGTGCGGGAAAGCGGATCAAGTTTACACAGTTGTCGTCGAACCGGCGTCGCGGACGAAGGTTCATGACCGCGTTGGCGCATTTCACGTACGTTTGGATTGCCGCCGTTGTGGTTGGGAAGGTTCGACGTAGTGCTGAACATGTGGCATTACCTGCTGTGTGATCCCCAGGCATCGCGGGCGCAGTTGGTGACAAGTTCGGGTTGCCACCCGAGTGGACCGATAGCGGGGCTAAAAAACCGCAGATGGAAGCTTGACGGGTTGACAGTGATGGCAAGCTTAAAGACCGCAACCGGACTCAAATCGAACATGAGCTGTCATGTTCTTCCGCGACGCACAGCATCCAATAGCTGGACCTTGCGTCGCATCGCTGCGATGAGTGCGGAACCACCACGGACGTATCCTTCACTCATCTGTTGTCTAATACGCCTTCATAACTCGGATGGGGCATTCAAAGCTTGGTACGCATGCCGAGGTAAATGACCCGGCCAGCCTCCGGAAATCCATAGGCAGTCTCGTAGTCCTCATCGAGCACGTTCTCGACGCGGCCAAAGAGCTGGGCCGCGCCACCCGCAAGATCTTGGGTAATGCCAAGGTTGAGGAGGTGATAGGGATCGAGCTCCAATGTCGAGAGTTCATCTCTGGAGATCGCGACGCTTCCCGTGACAAACTGATAGTCAGCGCTCAGGGCCGTACCGGCCCACACCCGATACGTGGCGCTGACTGTGGCCATGTGCTCGGGCTCGAACTGGACTGCGCTCGTTCCGCCCGGCACGGGAGCCAGATTTTCGGATTTGAGGTACGTGTAGCCCAGTTGAATTCCGAAATCGTCGGCAGGACGGAAGGTCGCCGTGGTTTCGATGCCCTGGAAGCGCAACAAATCCTTGTTCTCGAAGAGCTGGGTGGTCCTATCTTTAGAGATGAAATTTTCGGCATCGATACGGAAGGCAGTCACGCTCAAGAACGCGTTCAGGGCGGGCAGCTGCTGTTCAAGCCCGATCTCGTAGTTGTGCGTGATCTCCGTCTGGAGAGACGGATCCCCTTCATTCGTTCCGTAGAGGTTCCTAAGCGTTGGAAAGCGGATTTTGCGGGCGACCGAACCACGAAGCGCCGTATCCTCGGTCACTGCAAACCGAAGCCCGGCTAGGTACGTGTAGTCGCTGTCGGAGGTGTCCTCACGTCTCTGCTCGGCCCAGCCGGCGCCGACGACAGCAGAGAGCTGATGCGTGATCTGCGTCTCGTACTCGACGGCAGCGGATTGTACGTCCAGGCTGTTATCGTTGGAAACGCCGCCGCGCACGTTGTTGCACGGGCCCCTGGCGACACCACCGACGGTGTTGATGCCGCCTCCACCTCCTCCGCCGCCACCTCCACCTCCACCGCCTCCGAAGGTCCCTCCCAAAGCAGTGCAAGCGTTTCTCAGTCGCGTTTGACAGGCCGCGTTACAGGTCGTGGCAGTGGTCCCCTGCGTGGTCACAGTTTGGTTCCCGCGGCTGAAGCCTTGGGAGTTCCAGTCCTCGCGATGGGCATCGTAGGCCAACGTGACGAGGTTGCGCTCGTCCATACGATAGGCGAGCTGACCGCCGCCGCCGAAAATCCGCGTCGTGGCGTCCTCGCTGAAGGCTCCGTTCAGGAGCTGCGAACTGTAGTTGGCATTGTCGAAGCGGTTCGTTAACTCGTCGAGCTCGTTATAGTAGGCGGTCGGCCTGAGCGTGAAGCCGTTCCCCAACTTGATCAGTCCAGACGTTTGCAGGCTCAGGCCACTATAGTCATCAACGCGTTCGAACCTGACACCGGTCGAAAAAGGGTCACAAGGGCCGTTCGTCGCCTGATTCTGACAAACGCCCGCATTGTTGAAGCTGTTGAAGGCGGTCGGCGGCTTGCCGTATTCGCCCTTGCGATGATTTACGCTGAAGCCCCACTGGAAAGCGTCTGACGGTGTCCACTGTGTGTTGGCGTAATAAGAGCGGTCCTGGCGATCGCTGTTTGTGCGCGCATCATTCGGCTGAAGTTTAGTGAAGTTGAAATCATCCGAGAGATGGTAGGCGTCCTGGTCGTAGATCGATGCACTTGCGAAGCTCTTGACCGTGTCGGACCCATAGCTCGCGGTAACACGCCCTTCCTTGTCTTTACCCGCTCCAAAGCTGGCCTCGGTCGTGGCATGCAGTCCAGGTCCGGCACTCTTCGTGATGATATCGATGACCGCGGCATTGCCTCCGGGGCCGTATAGCACCGAGCCTCCGCCACGCGTGACTTTTATCCTTGCTATGTTTTCAACCGGAACAGCACGCGGATCGAACTGACCGTCGTACGTCGCACTCTGGGGCACGCCATCGATCAGCAGCGTAATATTGCGCGTTCGGAAACCGCGAATATTGATACGCGGCACGCCGTCGCCGCCATTGACGATGGACACACCCGGCATGAGCTTTATTGCTTCATCGAGCGTGCCCGCGCCAGACCGCTCGATTTGCGCTGCGGTCACCTCGTCGACCGTCGAGATCTGCTCAACGATGCGATCGGATAGCGCGCGTCCGCTGCTCACGCCTTGGTAGGCAGGCGCCAGCCCACTCGTGCCCGCAGGCTCGCCGGGAGCTGTCTCCACTGCTCCTTCTGTCGGCGTGTTGGCCTGGGAGGGGCTCTTCTGGGCGGGCTTTGAGGCCTTGCCAGGCTCGGTCGTGACGATAATCTCCGGGAGATCGTACTCCGGATCCGCCGCTGACACCTGAGCCGTTACCGCGCACAGGCCAATCGAAGCCGAAGCCAAAAGAAAACCGATGTGATGATGACGCACAACGCTACTCAACATATACACACTTCTCTATAGCTGACCGTATACAGCGATGTTGGTGGGGGCAACGCGATTTTATCGTTCTCTTGTGTTCTGTTGCAGATCAGTAACAAGCGTCGCTATAGCCATGGAAATACGATCAGGGGAGAGAACGGTGTCAATCAGAATTCGGTCTGCGTGGTGCGCTGTCGTTCTCGCGCTGCTGTTCGCCCATCCGGCAGCAACCGCAAATGTCACAGAAGAAGCCGCGGCCAAGCCCATCCGCCTCGCTGTGGTCTACGCGCCGATGTTTTCCGGCCTCATGACCACTCTCATCGATGATTTCAAAAAGCAGAGTGGTCACGACGTTACGATCGTCGCGGGTATGGACATTTATGACCGTGCACGTGCGGGGGAGGCGGACATCGTCATTTCCCACTACGGGTTCAGCGAAGTCGAGCGGTTTGTCCAGGATGGATATGGCCGTTGGCCTCGGCAGGTGTTCTCAAATCAAATGGTCATCATCGGACCGAAGGATGATCCGGCGCGGATCCGCGGAGCCACGAGCGCGATTGAGGCGTTTCGCCGGCTCGCGGAGGTCAAAGCTACGTTCGTACCGAATGCCCTCCCAGCCGTCGTGCATCTAACAGACTATCTTTGGGAGGGGGCAGGGCGGCCCGACAAGACCGGCTGGTTTTTGGAGACCACAGAGGCCAAGGGACGAGCCATAAAGCTAGCGGAAGAAAAGGGGGGCTACGTGATTTGGGGCGCGCCGCCATTTCTTCAGTTCGCCCAAAAACACGAAACTCAACTGCAGATCCTGGTTGCGAACGATCCCATCTTTCAGCGCGTCATGTGCTCGGTCGTCGTCAATCCCGACAAAGTCCCGGGCGCAAATGCGGAAGGAGCGACGGCCTTCGAAAGGTACCTCCTGTCCGCTCGGGCACAGGCGCTCGTCGCAGCCTTTCGAACACCCGATTCGAAAGACATGCAGCTCTGGTGGCCCGCCGCGCTCCACAACGACACTATCGGCGCGCAGTAGGACAACACCAGCCCCATACGGGATCGACGTCAGATGCTGTCAATCGTCCACACCCTCATGCGCATTATTGCGTGCGGCTGGCCACCAGAGCTGAAGGTCGCTGCCGCGCGAGCGGAACGCTGCGATCTTGGCCTGCGTCTCGGGCGCGAGGAGATAAGTCACGAATTCCTCGGCGCCTTGCGCGTTTGCACGCTGAACCTTGTCCGGCCTAACCACAACGGCCGCCATCACGCGCTGGAGAAGAGGGTCCGCAGAGACAAGAATTTCAAGTCCGGAATTGTGCTTCTCCTTAAAGCGCAGAAATGGAAATGCGCCCCACATAACGTAGGCCTGTTTCTCCTCCGCAAGTTTCATCGCGCGTCCCTTGCTCTCTTCGGTCGCGATGACCCAGCCGTCCTTGGGCGGGCGGCCCGCCTCCTGCCAGATAAGCTCGAAAATATACGACATACTTGGAAGCGCATTGGCAACGAACGGAGCGCGCGCATCGGCGATGCGACGGAGCGCTTCGGATGCGCTCGTTAGGCCACCGATCTTGGCGGGATCACTTTTCGGCCCCGCGATAACGGCTTGGTTGGAGAAGACCATACGCGGCCAAGTGCCATGGCCGTCGAGGACAAAACGTTCGATTTCCTTCTTTCCGTAGTGGGAAATTACAAGATCGGCTTCGCCCGCGCGGGCACGGTCATAGACGTCGTTGCCGCTATAGATCGCGATGCGCCCTCCGGTCTTGGCCGCAAAATCCGCTGCAAGGATTTCCATCAAGCCGCTGAACTGAGGCGTGTTCACGACTGCGACGCGCACGGGCTGCTGCTCCGAGCGCGCATAGCTGGGAAGGAAGGCGATCAACGCGGCGAGAGCACTCGACCGAACAACGTGTCCCATGCATCGTGTGGCAAAACTTGCCCGAGCACACAAACCTAGCAGACTGCCAGGTCTCGACCTGAACGCGGCCGGGACGTGCTTTTCCAGGCTGCCAGTTGCCGAACGCAATCTAGCGCGAAAGTCGGTCATTGAACGCTCCGTGTGCGTAGTCGCATGTTGTCGAGTGAAAGTGTCACTCTTAATCCGTCTCTAACCCGCCCGTGCCATTGGTCTAACCGAAGTGCCCCTTCCGCATGAGGCATATACTGCATCGAGCTATTCATGACGCAAGGTCTGCAATTGGGACGGCGCTGCCATTACGTATTGACCGGAAGGTCCCAATAGCGACATCGTTGGTGCCATGGTCGCGCGTTGATATGTCCGCAGACCCACGTCCGCATACTGGAGAGGAGCGGGCATCAGCCCGCTTCTGCGAACCGTCTTTGGTGACCCGGAGCGGTCATTCGCAGTGGGGCCTACCGATCGAACGCCGAGGCAAGCAAGACGCCAGAACGTTGCAACTCACTCTAGGTCTGTAGTCAACCGAGCGGGTGATTGGGCTGCAGGCTAGTTTGCATTCAGGCCATCTCGCCGCCGGCTATGAGATCCGCGGCATCGATCAATCCGCGCTTTCGTGCGACCTGCTCTGCGGTCAGGCCGTCCTTGTTCGCGAAACGTGGATCAGCGCCATGGGCAATGAGGAGCGTTGTCATCTCCGCGGCCGCGTCCTCATCGTCCGGCAGGCAGAAAAGTGGTGTAACGCCGAATTTTTTGGAAACTGCGTTGGCGAGTTGAGGATCCTCGGCGAACAACTCGCGCACCCGCTCCGCCATCCCCAGATAGGTGAGCTCAAGCACATCGCGACTGAGCGGCATGAGGAAGGTGGCGATCTCTCGGCGATCAAAATGGGCCGCATATCCCATCGCCCCGCCGCCAAAGCTCGTCGTGGGCCGGTCGATATCGGCGCCATGGGCGACCAGCAGCTTGACCACCTCCAGCGACCCGCCCGCGACGGCGACCTGAAGTCCGCGCTGCTCGATCTCGTCGGCGACATCGACGTCCATTCCAAGCTCGAGCAGCAGCTCGACCACATCCGCGCGGCCCTGGCGCGCTGCGGTCAGCATGGGAGCCGGATCGTGCAGGCATTCTGGATGCTGATCAGCCAGCCTGCGGGCTGCATCGCGATCGCCCCGCATACACGCAGCCTGGAATGCAGCCTGGCCTTCGAGTGGCGACACGCTGGCACCACAACGAACCAGCAGTTCCGCCATCGCCGCGTGACCGTAAATCAGTGCCTCCTCTCTGAGGGGACGGCCCGAGTACGCATGAACGCCGTCGGCGTTGGCGCCGTGCGTCAACAGCCATTCGGCGCGGAGAATATGATTGTAGGCAACAGCATTGCCGAGCAGGTAGTCCAGAGCGCAAAGCGGAACGTTGCCGCCGATCTTCGTTGCTGGATCACGCCATTTTTCCAGACGATCGCGCCGCTCGGACTCAGCCCAAAGGAAATCGAGCCAGGTCGTCGCGTCGCGTGTGATCGAGGTGTTGTAGAGCGACTGAAAGTCGTAAGGATCGGCACCGCGCTCAATCAACAGCAGAGCCAGCTCATGCGCCTGAGGATGCTGGCGCTTATCGCCTTCGCCTTGGCCGATCGCGCCGGTGAGAACCTTGAACGGATTGCCCCAGCCATCGTCGAACTGCGCGTTCGCGTTGGCGCCATGGTCGAGCAGGATCCTCGCGACATCGAGCGCGTATCTCTCGCCGTCGGGCAATCGCGCATAGGCGACATAGAGCAAGGGCTCCCAATCGAGCGGCCCGCCCTTGCGCGTAGCGGCGCCCGGATCGGCAGCAAGACGTCGTTCGACCTCAGCGGGGTTTCCCGCCGCAGCGGCAATGTAAAGATCATGGGTAGCGATCTCGGGCCAGCGAGAGAGGATACGCAGGGCGGCAGACAGATCACCGCCCCAGGCCGAACGCAACACGATATCGACGCGCTCCTCAAGGCTGCGCTGCGACATGGCCAGATCAAAAAGCTCCTGCCTGAGATCGGCCCATCCGGGCAGACCATGCTCGCGTGCAAGCGCCAATTGTACGTCCCGCAAGCTGGGATCAACCGGTGCGGCCGGAGTGGCGGCGACGAGGCGCCGTCGGGCCTCTGGATCGCCGGCCCGCAGGGCCTTCAGCCAGCGCTTGGCCTCTTTCTTGAGGAGTTCCAGAGAGGACTCGGGGGTGAGCGTGCGGCTCATGGACAACCTTCCTTCCGTGTCGCCTGATGTCCGCTGAGACAGGCCGGAAGAAGGGATCGAACGCAGTCGTGCCTTCGAATGGGTGGGAGCCAGCTCCCTTGCCGCGGACAGGTGGCGCCCCAAAGCGCACTGGCACTAAAAATCCAACGACACGCGTGAATTGTCAATGCTGCCTGGCAGGCAACAGTACGTCTTCTGCTACTGGCCCGTCGCAGAGACATGCGCGGTCATGCATTCCTTTGACTGCGTAGCCACGTACACTTGGCGACGGCAAGCGGCCATCAATGTGCTTCGGCTAACCATCTTTAGTCGGCTTTTGAGATCTCACGCCCGCCAGCGATTGACCGTCCGGTCATCCGTCAGGATCTACGGGACAATTTGGGGGACGCAGAGGTGCGGCGCAGTGGGTGGGTACGGTTGCCGTGGAGTCCACTGCGCCGGCCTAGTCTGCAGACTTTATGCGCCAGTTTGTTTCTCTGATATTTTCTTCTTCTCGCGTTTCCTGTTGTTGCGGCCTTCATAGGCATAGCTGCGGGCGGGAACAGGCAAGTTGCGGCCTTTACCCTTGCGCTTGCGCATCTCGATTTCCTTTTAGCTTTCTGAGCTGGTCGCCTCTTCAGCCTCGCTCTAAGTGCGGCGAGGCAAGCACCGATGAAAAAGGCTAAGCCTGCTGTTGATGTTTCGTGGAAGGAGCTGGGGGAGGCCAAGCTCCGTCAGCCTCTGGCTGGCTGCGGAGGCGCTGTTCGGCTCAAAAGCACCCAAGAGAGCGAGGTCACTCCTCGTCGGAGCTGGTGACTGCAGGTATGGCAGAAAAACCTACAGGCACAGCTCCGCTGTGCGTTCGCTTTGGGCGACAACACAGTCCACGTCTCTGTTTGTGAAGGACGTCCCGGGTAACGGTCGCTTACTGCCCTGCTATTAAAAGCGCAGTAACGACGTCCCGGGCCAAGACATGTTTGATGCGGCGTCGCGCGATGGGTAGGGTCGGAAGCTGTAACATGCTGATGAAGATAGACGCAGTTTGAAGGAAGTCAACATTAGGCGGCGAAACGAGAAATTCGCGGTGCCCAACTGTGTAACAAGCGGAGCATCACGCGCCGACAATTTCCACAATTCGCGGACGCCGCCTGAATGATCTTCCTCGCCTCACCGTTCGTGGGGTTGGATCTCCCGCGAGCAGCTCGGCCCGAACTTCGGCGTCGACGCCCAGGTCATCCGGTTTCTCGGCATCGCGACTGGGGCTCAGTTGATGTGTCCCAACAGCGGACATCGCCCATATTCGTGGTCGTGCTTCGATGCATCCGCTGATCCAGGTCCGCTTAGAGGTTATGAGCGGACAACGAGGTGCTTCGGCTAACCGTCGCTAGTGGCCCAAACCAGACGTGAGCTTTCTAAGCAGGCGACGAAGGGTGCTGTCATTGCGCCGGACAGAGTATCGCAGAGCTTGAAAAGCACCACGAAGGCCATGATTGAGAAGGCCGCATCTTGATTGAAGAATTCGAGGAAAGCTCCCTTTGCCGTTTCAGACAGGCGCTCGAGCGGGCCAGCCCGAACATTTGCGGCATCATCCGCAGCACTAGCCGGCTCTTGCGCCAGCAGGGTTGCGGCCAGGCCGACAAGCACGAGCAAGGCGGCACCGGTGTAGGCGAGCGGCCAGATCGCCTCTTTGCTCAGACCCTTCGACTCGAGCCATGCCGAAAGACCGATCACGCCCGCGCCGGAGGCCAGCATGCCGATGCGGTACGAAGCGACGTAGCTTGCCATCCCGGCGGCCTGTTCGTCGTCGGCCAAGCTCTGGACGCGGAATGCGGCAGTCCGGAGGAAAATCCCAAGAGCAGGATGATCAGGACGCGGGGGCGCAGATAGACGGTCAGCCCGGACAGCATCGCTGAGCGTGGGCTTGCGTCGGTCGGCGACGGTGCATTCATTGGATTGGGCTGTTCCGGATGCTCGCCAAAGGACTACTCAAATATGCGCCGAACGACAGTCCTGCGGAACTCCTGCCAAGGCTCCAGGTTCTCTGGCCTTTCAGGATAGACCCGGTTCGAAAGGAGGACGACCGCCTTCTTTGTACGGACGTCGCCTACCATGAAGCACCCGGTATAGCCACCTTTGGCGAGTATGCTCTCGCCGCCGGCGCCATTGAGCGATTGATAGGTTTTGCCGTCGCCCCATCCGAGAGCGCTGCGAAAGCGTTTTCCAGGATAGTAGTCATGCGTCATTAGCTCGATTGCGCGCGGGCTGAGGAACGCGTGCCCGTTCACACGGCCGCTGGCGAAGACCATCTCGATCCAGCGCAGAATGTCGGGCACGGTAGAGAATAGCCCCGCCAATCCTGACTGCGTTCCAGATGCAAAGGCGATATGAGCCTTTTCGTCGTTCGGGATCCCCCAGAGAAGCGTCCCATCAGGGCGATACCCCGTTGGTACGATGCGACGCTTGTTCTCGCATGAGGGGATCAGGGTGCTGTCGCGCATGCCTAACGGCAGGAAGATCCGCTGCTCCGCGAGGACATCCAAGTTGGCTCCGGCGATCCGGCGGATGAGCTCGCCCAGCAAGATTGCCGTTGCGTCCGTATATCGATAGCTTTCGCCCGGCGCGGTCTTGAGCGGTGCGGCATAGAAAAGCTGCAGCAACTCAGGAAAGGTCCAAAGCGTCGTGTCCCCTTTCCAATCGTCGACATACGCCGACGCGAGCTCGACCGTGTAGCTCATCAAGTGCTCGATCAGCACGCCACCTTTGCCGTTGGCGGCAAACTCGGGAATGTACTTGCAGACAGGCTCCGTCAGCCCGCAGCGCCCCGCATCGATCAGGAGATGCATCAGCGTAGCGGTAACGACCGTCTTTGTGATGGAGGCGACGTCATAGATGCTGGACTCGGAAAGGTGTGCGTCGCTTTCATACATTGGCTTCCCGAACGCACGCACGTCCTGACGGCCATTTTCCACCAGACCCAGGACGCATCCGGGAAAGATCCTGTTCTCGACTGCCTGGTGTACGAGCGTCGCGATTTGTTCGCTAATCATTGGCAGCACTCGGTGTATTTGCTGGCTTTTCGAAACTACATCCTTATCAAGGAAAACCTTCGGCGGATTAATCTGTCAGCGGCACAAACGCATTCGCGCAAAACGATTGGCCGCACGCAAACACCATGAGAACTCTCCATTGTCCAGATTCTGACGAAGATGGGATGGAGGGCTCAATGAGCGGCAACGGCACGATCCGAGCGCGTTTAGCCTACAATGGAATCGATGAGATCACCGGTGTGATCCTGCGCGAGCACAAGGCCTTCATCATGGCCGAGCTGCCGGCCGTCCTCGACCTCTTCTACGATCAGGTCAGCCGCTTTCAGGAAACGACCGCATTCTTTAAGGATCGCGCTCACATGATAAGCGCCAAGCAGGCGCAACTGCGCCACTGGGCGATGATCATGGACGGGCGCTTCGATGAGACTTACGTGACCTCGATCATGCGGATCGGTGAAACGCACAACAAAATTGGGCTCGACCCGCGCTGGTACATTGGCGGCTACAATGGTCTGGTCACCGGCCTCGTTGCCGTTATCGACAGCAAGCTGCGCACATCGCGCCCAGTAAACGCGCAGATCGACCGCATGATCCGCGGGCGAGGCATCGACCTCAAGACGGCCCTACAGGACGCGATCATAAGGGCCGCGATGGTGGACATGGATCTTGCGATTTCCGTTTACCTCGAGGCTGGGCGGCGAGATCGGCGCGCGACGCTCGATCGCCTCGCAAACGAGTTCGAGGGGGCTGTGACGGGCGTTGTCAACTCAGTCAGCGCGACTGCCAGTGAGCTGCAGGCGGCGGCGGCCGCCATGTCCGATTTGGCGCAGAAAACGGCCGATCAGTCGGCCATGGTTGCCACCACGTCGGAGCAGGCTTCGGCGAACGTAAGCACCGTCGCCGCAGCGGCAAATGAATTATCGGCTTCCGTCCGCGAAATCAGTCGCCAGGTGACGAGCTCGGCGGAGGTCGCAGACAAAGCCGTGCGGATGGCGGAGCTGACCTCAGAGAAGGTCCGCGAACTCGCGCGGTCCTCGGGAAAGATCGGAACCGTGGTCGATCTCATCAGCAACATCGCCCGGCAGACCAACCTATTGGCGCTCAACGCGACGATCGAAGCCGCGCGCGCAGGCGAAGCAGGCAAAGGCTTCGCCGTCGTCGCTCAGGAAGTGAAATCGCTCGCCCAGCAGACCGCGAAGGCGACGGCCGAGATCGGGACACAGATCAACGAAGTCCAGAACTCGACCGCAGAGGCCGTTACATCAATCGGAACCATCAGCGAAGTCATTCAGTCAATCAACCAGATCGCGACGGCGATCGCCGCCGCCGTCGAGGAACAAGGAGCGGCGACCGTCGAGATTGCCCGCAATGTCCAGGAGGCGGCGTTGGGTACGGCCGAGGTGTCCTCGAATACGACCGGTCTGAGTCAAGCGGCGACTTCGACCGGTTCCGCTGCGAGCCAATTCATGGCATCCGCGAAGCATCTGGACAGCAAGGCCAACGAGCTGGCCAAGGTGGCAGCGGATTTCGTCTCGACCATCCGGGCGGCGTAGGCTCACACTTTCAAGCCCGGATCACTTGGTCAGGTCACGCGCGTGTTTCATATTTCGCGCGGAAGGAAGTGCAGAGGAGCTTTAGGTCCGCTTCATTCACGGGCATTTCGTTGCACTGGCAAAAGAAGTCAGACTTGGTGCCGTGGCTTCGTGAACTCAGGCGGCGCATCAGGAGAAAAACACAATCTCCGCAAGTGCCGACCGTCTTCCGAGACTCGCTCCCCAGTTGCCCAACGAGCTGTCTGAGGATGTTCCTCAGAAATTTTTGATCTTGTTCGTCCAACGCATCTATTTCTTTGAAGATCGACGCAAGCGGGTCTTCGTCCATCAGCGCCCGGGCTTTGTCAGTTACGCTGAGTATCGAGCTGCGGCCATCGTGAGTGGATCTCTCGCGCTTGATGTAGCCCAGTTCCTCAAGGGATTTGATGGTTTGAGAGGCGGTCCCCCTGGTTGTAGCCTGATAGGCTGCGAGCTCGGACAATGTCCGGCTGAACAGGTTGGCTCTTGAAAAAAAGCGCAATGCAAACCATTGCGCAGTCGTGAGGGCATCGTTCGAACGCTCCGCAAGCATGCCCCTGCCCAGCTGCAGTAGCAGCTCCCTGATTTCAAATGACAACATCCGCTCCGCCTCTTCTGGCCGACATATCGGCAAGAACGGAAGAGTTCGTCAACAGAGGGGGCGATTTGCTTGCGTTCCAAAACCAGTTGTTTCAGGATTCGACCGATGTGTGATTATCATTGATGTGACCAACAAAAAACGCGCGGTCCTTTAACCACATCGATAGGCCCCGAACTGCATATTTTGTCGCAGGTGGAGGGTTATTCGATGGACCAACTGATTTCGATCAACGCCGCGCAACGGGCCAATACATCGTGCAGTGCACTGAGTGCTGTGTCCGACATCGCGCTCGATCTTGCCAACATCGTATTCAACTCAACGCAAGAGGCCATTGTCGTCACGGACAACCGCGGCACTGTCATCGGCGTCAATCCTGCTTTCACCGCGATCACGGGCTATTCCGCGCTCGAGATCGTGGGGAAGAACATGCGAAGCCTGCAATCCGGTCGGCACCAGAAATCTTTCTATCAAGACATATGGAGCCATGTGACTCGATCCGGGTATTGGCAAGGAGAGATTTGGAACCGACGAAAGCACGGCGACGTCTATCCGGCACTTCTGACCATCAGCAGCGTGAGAAATAGGGTGGGCGAGCCCACCTACTACGTAGGAACCAGCGTCGACCTGAGCCGCATCAAGAAGTCCGAACTCGAACTCGACCACTTCGCGCATCACGACGAACTCACACAGTTGCCCAACCGGCGGTCTCTGCTCTTGCGTCTCAACCAAGCATTGGAGCGCGCCAACAAGGAAAGTGTAACAGGCGCTGTCATCTTCGTAGACCTCGATCGATTCAAGCTAGTCAACGATAGCCTTGGCCATGGCGCCGGAGATGAGCTGCTTACGCTCGCGGCGCAGCGGATCAAGGAAGCTCTTCGAGCGAATGACTTTATGGCGCGCTTCGGCGGAGACGAGTTCATCGTCCTCTTGGAGCAAGCGACGCGAAACGCGGCAGAGAAGGTCGCGGCCAGCTTGATCAAGCGGCTCAGCAAGCCGTTCGTTCTTTCATCGGGACACGAAGTCTGTATCGGCGCGAGCGTTGGCATGAGCTTCTTCCCGGGAGACAGCAACAATCCAGAAACATTGCTCCAGCAGGCCGATACGGCGCTGTACCAAGCAAAAACGGCCGGCAAGTCGACGCACCGCTCATACTCCCCGGACCTCACCGCGGGGGCGAGCGTCCGCCTTACTCTTGAGATACAGCTCCGTCGCGCCCTTGATCGCAATGAACTCGCCCTGCACTACCAACCGCTCGTTTCGCTGGCGGACAAACAAATTTTTGGATTTGAAGCTCTGCTTCGCTGGGACGATCCTGCGCGCGGTCTTGTTCCACCGGCCGATTTTCTGCCGGTTGCGGAGGAGACTGGTCTGATGGTGCCTATCGGAGGCTGGGTCCTCCAATCGGCTTGCGCCCAAATGAGGCGGATCATCGATCAGGGGGGCAGCGTGACTTCCATGGCGGTGAACATTTCAGCACGTCAAATTCGGCATCCGGAGTTCGCCGCGTCCGTCGTAACAGCGCTTCACAAGGCGAGCCTTGCGCCTCAGTATCTCGAATTGGAGATCACCGAAGGTGCGCTCGTAAGCAACGACGACGCGACGATTGCAACCCTGAGCTTCTTGAGATCCATCGGCGTGCGAATTGCCATTGACGATTTCGGCACTGGTTACTCATCACTCTCGTATCTCAAGAAGCTGCCATTCGATACGCTCAAGATCGATAGGAGCTTCGTAACTGACATCGGTTCGGACGCTGTCTCGAAAGCCATTGTGACAGCGGTCATTTCATTGGCTCAGTGTCTTGGTCGCGAGGTGCTCGCCGAAGGCATAGAGAGTGAGCAGCAACGGGAACTTCTTCTCGCTAGCGGATGCACCTTGGGACAAGGCTATCTGTTCTCGCCACCCGTTTCCGAGAATGCACTACTAGGCCTTAGCGGGCTGAAAAGGCGCGATCGCCTAACCCCCACCATCTGCGCACGCGACTAGGCTTGCGCTACATCGGTTCGATGTCCGCAAACTCGGCAACGCAGAACTCGGTCTCCGCGTAGTATCCGCAGCAGGAAGTCGGACGGCAGACTGCACGTCCGACCGTCGTCACTTGCACACCTAGGCAGCAGCAAGCGAGCGAACCGCGCCGATAAGGTGCTTCTTAGTCTCCTGGAGAAAATCGCTATTTCGGCACACGCGACCAACGCTTCAACCGGCTCTTAAAGTGACCCTGCTGTATTTCTGCATTTGATATGAAAATGATGTGGGAGTGATTATCCCCGAATTGGATTGTCGTTGCCTCGAAGAATGTATAATTGGCGCGGCGAATGGTCGGGGAGAAACGCAATGGTATCGGAGGCGCGGGCGAACATGGTGCAAATGGGCGCTAAGCTTCGTCAGTTTCGCCTCGCGAAACGCCTGACCCTGAAAGAGGTGGCAAGCCGGGTCGACTGTTCCGAAAGCATGCTCTCGAAAGTCGAAAACGATCGCATTACACCATCGATTGGTTTGCTGCATGGCTGGTGGCAATTCTCGGAACGAATATGACGTCACTGTTCGATCCTAGTGCCGCTCGGGTGGTGATGCGTCAGGGGACGCGCCCATCGATCGCTCAAAATGCCGGTGCGGATGGGGGCGACGTGTCCCTGGAGCTGCTGACCCCGTCGCCGGGTCCGGTGTTGTTCCAGGCCAACATTCATACGGTGCCTCCGCGCTGTGGGAGTGACGGCCGGATTGTTCATAAGGGCGAGGATTTTGGATACGTGCTGGAGGGCACGCTTGAGCTTTCAGTGGGGGATGAGACCTACGCACTGAATGCTGGCGATACCTTCTATTTTCCATCAGAGCTCTCGCATGGCTATCGGAACACCGGCGACACGATGTTGCGTGTGCTTTGGTTCAACACGCCGGCTACGTTCTGATCAGCGCAACGACGATTGCCGGATCGCGCACCTTCTCCACCTGCCCGATTGGAGCCGGGGTGCCCGCAATCGGGCGCGAGTACAGATTGGTGAGTGGCCGTCGTCGAATATCGAGCGTACGGCCATGTCTCGGCGATTAGCTCGCAACAGCGGCCACGTTTGCGAGATCATATTGGTCCCGCTGACGAAGAATGAGTGCCGCCTCGTCCGCGACTTTCGCGATTCTCTGAGCAACCGACTCGACGATGTAGGCGCCGTCGACGATGTCGCTATCAACCGCATAGACCGTTGTCGGGAGCGTATGCGCGGCGAAGAAGCTGAACAGAGGCCGGAAGTTGTGCTCCAGTGCCAGAGAGTGGCGTTCTGAACCGCCCGTAGCTGCCAATATGACATGCTTTGCTACCAAGGCGTCCGGCGCGAACAGATCGAAGAAGTGCTTGAATGCGCCCGTGTAGGAGGCCTTGAATATGGGTGATGCAGTGACGAGAAGATCAGCGTCTTCGACGGCGTCGAATGCGGCCCGCACATCCTGATCGGCGTCGCTAGGACTGGCCAGCACCGCGATCTGTTTCCACAGTGTCGACAGGTCAACGACTGTTGTCTCGGATTTCACGCGATCGCCGATGGCATCCGCGATGGCGAGCGCCAAGGTGCGCGTGCGTGACGGATTGCGTTGGCCAGCGGATACCACGGCGATTTTGAATGAACCGCTAGGGCGGCGGGATGTATTTCTGCTCATGGGAAGCCTTGGCTGACAGGACAAATGTTGCGCATCCGTGATGCAGGATGACGAGCGCTCTGCCGAGGTGGCTACCCCACTTGGGAGCTGAGGAGCAAATACGAAAACTTCATTTGCTTGTTTGCAAACATGCAAAGTCAAGCCGTTTGAGTACGCATCAAGCGGCTTGATTTGCATATCAGAAAATCATCGTTGTTTTGATTTTCGTGCTCGTTAGAAATCTCGGCCGAAGCGCGAGTGAGCTGAGGCTGCTGGATCGACGATGCAAAGATCAAATTCTAAATCACCGCCAAGTGAACTTGGAGTCTTTTGGTTTTTGCCAACGAATAGAGACGGCCGCTCGCTCAGCATTGATGTAGGTGGGCGTGAACCAGATTCTTCCTATTTGAAACAGGTTGCTCTTGCGGCGGATTCTCTTGGCTATGAAGGCGTTCTCGTTCCAACCGGCAACAGTTGCGAAGATCCCTGGATCGTTTCGGCAGTTGCTGCCTCAGTCACTGAACGGCTGAAATTCCTCATAGCCGTGCGTCCCGGAACGGTTTCTCCAACCGTAGCAGCGCGCATGGCGGCGACATTGGATCGTGCGACGCGGGGGCGCGTTCTCGTGAACGTCGTCACTGGGGCCGACCCTGTCGAAAACGCTGCTGATGGTCTCTTTCTCGATCATGCCGAACGTTACCGGCAGCTCGACGAGTGGGTGAATGTATTCAACAAGCTCCTTGACGGAGAGCGCGTCAGCCATGCTGGCGAGTTCGTGCGTATCGAGCAGGCCCAGCTCTCGTTTCCGCCTCAGGTAAGACCGCAAACGTACTTCGGCGGTTCTTCGCAGACTTCTTATGAGCTCGGCGCACATCTCTTCGACACATTCCTGACCTGGGGCGAGCCGCCCGAGCAAGTCGCTCAGAAAATCAAGACGGTGAGAGCTCTCGCAGAGGCTGCCGACAGGCATGTTTCCTTCGGATTGCGCATTCATGTCGTGGTTCGTCGAACCGCCCACGAGGCGTGGGCCGCCGCCAACCGATTGATAGAAGATCTCTCCGATGAGGAACTAGCTGCGGCGCAGCAGACAATCTCGCGCTCACAATCTATCGGACAACGCCACATGGTTGCTCTGCATGGCGGTCGCCGGGACAATCTTGAGATCAGTCCCAATCTCTGGGCCGGCATTGGATTGGCGCGGGGCGGGAACGGCACCGCGCTGGTCGGAGATCCGCAAACGGTTGCTGCGCGTCTGCGCGAATACCAATCGCTCGGAATTTCGACATTCATTCTCTCCGGCTACCCGCATCTGGAAGAGGCGCATCGTGTCGCCGAGCTGCTCTTTCCGGAACTCGGGATCAACGCTCAGGAATCTGTGCAGGCCAAGGGGACGCGGAAGTATGGGGAAGCGATCGTTGACTAGGAAATCAAGAACGCGCTGTCGCCGCAATCAGCACTCGTCGCGAAACTTTCGACCATCCTACTGAAAGTGAGAAAGCCAATGCAGGTGGACTTGCAAGGCCTGCCGCTAACCGGTGCGGACGCTGAATCGGCCAGGCTCTATCGCCAGGGCATAGACGAGTTGGTGCTGTTCAAGAACTCCGTGTTTGACACGCTCGATCAAGCGATCTCGGCCAGTCCGAATTTTCCGATGGCTTCGTTCGCCAAGGCCTACTTGCACCTGTTCATGACTGAGCCTGCTTCGACGGCCGTGGCTGCTAGCACGATCACGGAATTGAAGAAGCATGCTCACGTATCGTCCTGGTCGGACCGTGAGCGAGCGCACGCTGAGGCGATCGATGCCTGGATTGCCGGGGACATGCGTCGTGCGGCCCGCGTTCTCGACCGGCTGGGACTGGATGAGCCGCGCGATATTCTCGGCCTTCGCATCGGGCACGAACTCGACTTCTTCTCAGGCAATACGCGAAATCTGAAAGACCGTGTCGCACGTCAGCTGGGGCAGTGGCATCGCAGCGATGCCCAATACGGTGTCGTTCAGGGCTGCTACGCGTTCGGCCTTGAGGAAAACGGCGAGTATGAGCGGGCGGAAGACCACGGCCGGCTCGCGCTCGAATATCGGCCCGACGACGTGTGGGCAATTCACGCCGTGACGCATTCTCTCGAAATGCGCGGTGCGATTGGCGCCGGGCTTTCTTTTCTAGGATCGCGGAATGACAGCTGGGCGTCGGGCAACCTCTTCAGTGCGCACAACTGGTGGCACAAGGGACTGTTTCATCTGGATCTTGGCGAATACGACCGCGCGCTGCAGGTCTACGACCAGGCACTCTTTCATGACAACAGTCCGAAAATTGCGCTGGTTCTTCTCGACGCGTCTGCCCTGCTGTGGCGGATCCATTTGGAAGGCGTGAACGTCCGCTCGCGTTTCGAAGAGCTTTCAACCTCGTGGGAGACCGTTCTTCCGGATGTGTCTCACTATGTCTTTAATGACGTCCATGCAGTGATGGCGCACGTGGGCGCGGGGAAGCTGGACGAGGCGCGCCGGGTCGTCGCCAATCTCGAAGCTTTCGTCTCATCGGATGGGAAGGAAACGAACAACCGGGCCAACGGCCGACGCGTCGGCATCCCGCTGGCGAGAGCGTTTCTTGCCTTCGGCGAACAGCGCTATCGCGACGCCGCCGAGGAGATTCTGAACGCGCGCGGTCATGCGGTGGAGTTCGGCGGCTCGGCGGCGCAGCGCGACGTTCTCGATCGTACGCTTCTCGAAGCGGCCATCCGCTCCGGTTGGACAAATCTCGCAACCTCGCTCGCCTCGGAGCGCATCACGGCGCGTCCTGAAAACCCTTACGGCTGGATCAAGTCGGCTGTGGCGTTGGAACAAGCCCGGAAGACGATCGCTGCTGCAAACGCGCGGGAAACAAGCGAGCGACTGAAAACGCGAGTGCACAGCGCGGCTTCCAGCACCGCCGAGCTTTCATTCGCCTGAGCATGCCGCGACCAATCCGTTGGGCGCAAATTTCACTTCATGGGGTCTACACAGTGTCAAAGACGACGTCGAATTCAGGAACGAAGAAGAAGTTTCATCTGGGGTGGTTCACCAACTTTACCGCCGACGAATGGAACGGCCCATTCTCCAACGGCGGTAACAGCTGGGACGGAAGTTTCCACATCGACATGGCGCGCGCGCTCGACCGAGCCGGTTTCGATTTTATCATGCTTGAGGACAAGCTGGCCATTCCGGAAGCCTATGGTGACAGCTTCGAAAGCTACCTGAAGCTTGGCCTCGGCATGGCGCCGAAGCATGATCCGGTGCCCTTGGCGACCTTGATGGCAGCACACACCAAGGGGCTCGGCGTCGTCGCGACGATGTCGACGCTTGGATATCCGCCCTTCCTGCTTGCCCGTCTCGCTTCCACCGTCGACCATCTCACCAACGGAAGGTTTGCCTGGAACATCGTGACCAGCGCGGAAAACGCCGCCGCGCAGAACTTTGGTCTGGACGAGCTGCCGCCGCGGGAAAAGCGCTACGAGGTAGCCCATGAGTATATGGATCTCTTCTACCAGCTGATCGATTCCTGGGAAGAAGGCGCCCTCGTAAGGGATCGTGAAACCGGGACCTATGTCGATCACACAAAGGTCCGCAAGATCGATTTCCAGGGCAAGTATTTCAAGTGCCGCGGGCCGCTGAATACGCTTCGCTCTCCGCAGGGGCGTCCCACGCTCTTGCAGGCGGGTGGCTCGCCGACGGGCCGCGATTTTGCGGCCAAGCATGCCGACGCAATCATCGCTGTCGAGAACGGCATCGAAGGCATGAAAGCCTACCGTGAGGACGTACGCGCGCGCGCAGTGAAGCACGGGCGGAATCCGGACGATATTAAAGTCCTGTTTTTGGTCACGCCCGTTCTTGGCGAGACGGACGAGGAGGCGAGGGCACAATATGAGCGTACCGCGCATGACGCCACGTTCATCGAACAGAACCTGGCGCTGATCTCGGCCATCACCGACATCAATTTCAAAGCGTTCGATCTCGACAAGCCCCTACCGGAAAAGCTTGTCACGAACGGCGAGCAGGGGTCGCTCGACAAATTCCAGCAGTGGGGAAGAAACAAGACGCTCCGGCAACTCGTCATCGAAGCTTCGGGTGGCATCTGTGCGTCAATCGAGCTTGTCGGAACGCCGGACACTGTCGCTGACCAAATGGAGGCCGCGATGGAAGAGGTCGGCGGCGACGGCTTCCTTATCACCACGCCTGCGCTTTCGACCAATCGCCGACATGTGATTTCGGTGACCGATGGGCTCGTGCCCGCGCTGCAACGGCGCGGACTGGTGCGAACCGAATATACGCACAAAACGCTGAGAGAGAACCTCCTGGCGTTCTGATCTTGATTGAAGATGTTCTTTGAAAATCGGAGTGGAAGATGAGGAACGTGCGACTAGTTGCGATGCTGATCGCATCATTTGCGACAGTGTTTACATCGACAGGCGGAGCGTGGGCGGCAGACAAGCCGACCTTCCGCTTCGGGTGGATCGTGTTCACGCCGTGGGTTCCGTGGAGCTATGCTCAGCAGAGCGGCATCCTGAAAAAGTGGGCTGATAAATACAACGTCAATATTGAGCTGGTGCAACTCAACGACTATGTCGAATCCGTAAACCAGTATTCCGCTGGCGGCCTTGATGGCGTGTTGGCAAGCATTGCCGATGTCTACTCTATTCCCGTAGCCAACGGCGTCGATACGACGATCTTCCCCATCGACTATTCGAACGGGGCGGACGCCATCGTGCTGAAGGGGAAGGATAAGCTCGTCGACATTAAGGGGCAGACTACCCATCTCGTCGAGTATTCGGTCTCCCACTACCTTTTGGACCGCGCTCTCGAGACGGCGAATATTCCGCTCGATAGCATCAAGCGGACCAATATTGGAGACGCGGACTTCGTCGCCGCGTACAAGGCGCCTGAGCTTTCAGCTCTGGTAGCCTGGCAGCCGCAGATTGATCAGCTCAAGCAGAGCGGCGATGCGCACATCGTGTTCGACAGCTCGAATATCCCGGGCGAGATTTTCGAGTCGATCATCGTCCGCACCAGTAAACTCCAGGAGAACCCGAACTACGCCAAAGCGCTTCTAGGTGCGTGGTACGAAGTGGCTTCGATCATCAACAACAAGTCTGATCCCAAGCGGCCTGAAGTGATCAAGGCGCTTGCGGAAACCTCGGCGACGGATCCGGTGACTTACGAACAGCAGCTTACGTCCGTCGGGCTGTTCTCGAACGGCGCAGATGCCCTGGCCTTCGCCGATCGTGCGCAGACGAAAGACACTCTGGTTCGTGTTCGCGATTTCGCGCATCGCTACCAGCTACTTGGAAAAGAAGTCAAGGACGCGGACTCGATCGGAATTCAGCTCCCGACCGGAGAGGTCGTGGGTAAGAAGGACAACGTGCTGCTGCGCTTCGATCGCGACCTCATCGTGCAAGCGGCGGCCGGAAAGCTGTGAGCATGGCGCAGCTCATCAACGCAAGGCCGTCCCGTAGAGCCGCTCTGGCTCTCGGGGCGGCCCCGTTCGTCATAATTGCAATTGCCTATGCCAACGCGTCTGCGTCGCGCCTTGCCGCGAACGCGCGCGACAATCTGCTACCGTCCGTATTTGCCATGTACGAGGGTGTGAAGCGGATCGGCGGCGCGATCGATCCCCACTCGGGGCTTTGTGTCTTTCTCGCGGATACTTTGTCGAGCCTGGAGCGCCTCACGATTGGGCTCGGACTGGCTGCCTTGATCGGATTGACCGTCGGTATCGCTCTCGGTCTGTTTCCGCTCGTCCGCGCAACGTTCTCGCCGTTCGTTGCGGTCGTCTCGATCATTCCGCCATTCGCACTCCTTCCCATCATTCTGATCTCTATGGGGCTGGGTGAGGCATCCAAGATCTTCCTGATCGTCATTGGCATTGCGCCATTCATCGCGCGCGACATCGCGACACGAACTCAGGAAATTCCGGTGGAGGTTTTGATCAAGGCGCAGACGCTTGGCGCCTCCACTTATCTCATTGTGAAGACCATCGTGCTGCCGCAGATGCTGCCGCGCCTTCTGGAAAGTGTCCGAGTGGGTCTTGGGTCGGCCTGGCTGTTCTTGTTGGCGGGAGAAGCCATCGCGTCGCAGAGCGGTCTTGGCTATCGCATTTTTCTGGTGCGCCGCTACATGGCGATGGATGTGATCATCCCCTACGTCCTTTGGATTACGCTTCTGGCGTTTACACTCGATTACGTACTCAAGCGCGGCGCCGAATACATGGGGCCCTGGATTTATGCGAACAGGGCCAACCCATGAGCGCGATCGATGTGCAGAGCCTCGGAGTCGAGGTTGGCAATCAGTGGATCCTCAGAGGGATCAATCTCACCGTTGAGCGGGGGAGTTTCTGTGCAATCACGGGACCGTCGGGAAGCGGCAAGTCGACGTTCTTGCGGCTTCTCCTCGGTCAGCTTCGGCCCGCCGAAGGACGCGTTCTCCTCGAGGGTGCGCCGATGCCGGACCATCCCACGCCGGATCGCGGCGTTGTCTTCCAGAACTATTCTGTTTTCGCACATAGGACGGCTTTGGATAACATCCTGCTGGGTTTGAAATTCAAGCACGCGCCGCGTACGGGTTGGGTGTTCGGGGACGCTCTTAGAGGTCTCCGTGATAGAGCCATGCGAGCGCTCGCGGATGTCGGCCTTGAGAAAGCGGCACAGAAGTATCCGCACGAACTTTCAGGTGGAATGTGCCAACGTCTCGCGATTGCGCAGGCGATGATTGCCCGGCCAAAATTGCTTCTTCTCGATGAGCCGTTCGGTGCACTGGACCCGACCAATCGAACGCAACTGCAACTGCTGGTGCGTGATCTGTGGCGTAACACCGGAGCGACCATCGTCATGGTGACACACGATGAGGCGGAAGCGCAGACGCTGGCAACAAAGCTGCTGCGATTCGAGCCGTGTCGCGAAAGCGGGCACACGCGCATTCGAATTCAAACGCCTCCGTCCGTTTCGATCGGAACGCCTGCGATGCGGGCTCTTGACCGAGGAACAATTGCCCCCAAGCGCCGCAAGCAAAAACGAAAAGCGCGAAACCGCCGCTAAGCTCCCGCTCAAGGGCACATCATTGGACATCAGACAAGAGGTCGAAGATGTAGCGCTCGTCAGTCTGGTTACAGGCTGTTGCCTGTGAGTGGACTTTTAGGAAAAATTCTCCAGGAAACATTCCTGATGAGCTGCGTTCGGGTCAGGAGCTGATTTTCTTCGCCTCGTTCGATTTACTCCGCTTCTTTCCCGATGGGCTGCGAAACTCATCACTCGACGTATCGCTTTGCTAGACGAGCTTCGGCACGCAAAGCTTCGGCGCGATCCGCCTTCTCCAGACGCTCCAACTCAGCAGCTGCGCGCTCGCGCTCATGGACCTCCTCCATGATCACAAGACGCACTTGAGGACTGCTCAGTACTAGCGGTTCAACTTTTACCGATGAATTCACTGCGTCGATGGGTGGCGCTTCAGCGTTGTCGATCGCGGTGACAAGCGTTCGAATGACCTCCACCTCGACGGAGCGGCCGTCCTTCATGGCAGCGCGCATATCGCCACGCAGCTTAGCTTTCATTTCTCTTCCAGCGTCGACCGCCATCTTCCCAATTGATCCTTATTGCTGCCAATAATCTTATAATGTATCCAATTTATGGATCAATTGGGAATATATGATGTCGGATAGTCTAGTCACCGTTGAGCAGGCGGCCGAGCTTCTGAACCTGCACCCCAAGACTGTCCTTCGCTACATCCGCGACGGGCGGCTACCGGCAACGCGGATCGGAAAGTCCTATCGCATCGCTCGCGCCAACCTGGACGCCTTTGCCGGCGTCGCGAATGGCAGATCCGAAACAGCAGGAGATGTGCGGACGACGTGCATCGTCGATATCCCCGAGGTCTCAGTGGATCGGGCAGAGCGAATGGCAACGTTTCTCCATGCCGCTGCAATGACCGGCAATGCCGACACGCCGCCGCTGCATCTCGAAGCGGCATTCGATCCGCTCACCAAAGCCATGAAAGTGGTGGTGATCGGCATTCCGTCCGACGTGGCCAAGCTGCTGGAGATGCTGGAGGTGCAATTGAGGGCCCGGCCATGAGCAACCTCGTCTATAAGAGCGCCGAAGCGGCGAGAGGAATCGAGGCGCAATACAGAAGGGTTCTGGAGCAATGGCCGGTTCCAAAAGCCGAGCTACAAGTGCCAACACGTCAGGGCGCGACATTCGTCCTGGTCTGCGGACCCGAAGGCGCGCCACCGGTTGTGCTGCTCCATGGCGCTCAGGCGAACTCGGCGTCCTGGATGCTCGATGTTGCGCTGTGGTCAACGAAGTTCAGGCTGTTCGCGGTTGATGTGATCGGTGAGGCTGGCTTGAGCGCACAAGTGAGACCCGAACTCGGCGGGGATGCGCATGCCCTTTGGCTCGATAATGTTTTTGCTGCGCTGGGACTGTCTCGTGCCGCCATCGTCGGCACGTCGCTGGGAGGATGGCTCGCACTTGACTACGCCAGCAGAAGGCCAGCAGCCATTCGAGCGCTTGCGTTGATCTGCCCGGCCGGTATCGGCCGACAGAAGAACTTCCTCCTGAAAGCGGCGCCACTGCTTTTGCTGGGCCCGTGGGGTAGGCGCAAAATGCGGGAGCTGGTATTCGGTCCCGCTCCGAGGACACTGCCGGAAGAGGTGCGGCCGCTCGCCGACCTCATGGAAGGCGTAGGGCGAGCAATTAAGCCGCGCGTGGTCAAAATTCCGCAGCTGACGGACACCCAACTCCGCAGACTTGACATGCCGATTCTAACGATAATCGGCGGGCGGGACGTTCTGCTGGACTCACGGAACACGACGGAAAGATTGCAGCGGGTCGCTCCGCAAGCGGAGATATGCTTCATCGAAGAGGGCTACCACTTCCTTCCGGGCCAGGCATCGCGCGTCATGGATTTCCTTGAGCGACATATTTCGTCGTGCCGAGATTGATGTCCGTTCCGGGGCTTGAGCCGCCGTCGGTGATCCGGAGGGATGTGATCGATCGCTACCAATATGCGGACATGATCGGAACAACTTCACCTCCACCGACTATCACACGCTGCGGCGCTAGAGTGGGCTGCCAAGTTCGCTGCCGCTTGCCGATGCGCACAGGAGGTTAGGGAGATCATGTTCGACCCACTCGTCTGATGGCAGAGCCAGTGATGCTGACTGAGATACTGTGAGGGGTGTCGGGCGAGAGCAGGGGGGCTCCAAAGCCACCATCTGACGATGGTGATCGTATGCGGACAACGTTCTGCAGTGACAATGCAACAGACGCGACTTTCGCTTGGGATCATTGCGCGGCCGCAAGCGGACGGTCCGCAGCGTCCGCTCATCATCCATCATGGGTTTTTTATCCATCATGGGTTTTTTCCAGGGTCATGCCGTGGAAAATGGTGTTGTCCGAAGCTCGAAAATGAGCCGCAACCTGCCCCAAGCGGACACCGACAGTTGGGGCGAACAGCAAGCCCCTGTGCCGCGCGCCAAGCGAGGCACTGGCGGAGGCGCTACTCGCCGGGTCTTCAATGTACTCCTGGCGCACGGGAAAATAGATCAAGCCAACGTCCAAGTACGGTTGCGCACTGCTGTTCGAACGGAGGCAAGTTCAAGCGGCTTTCATCGACAAGCTTCTGGGCATCGATGCCATTCGCGGCGAGATATTCGCGATTGTTCTGGCACATCCCTGCCAGAAGGGGGCTATCGACTTCGGCGTGATATTGAAAGCCGTATGCAGCCGTTCCGTACCGGAACAACTGGTATTCCGTCATCTCGGACGAGGCTAGAATCGTGCTGCCCGGGACATCACGTATGACGTCGCCGTGGAAGTGATAGGAGAGGAGCGTTCGCGGATGGTCCCTCATCAACGCGTCGCTTGACGTCTCGTCGCTGAGCATGAGATCGTACCAACCGATCTCTTTTTGCTTGCCCGCAACAACCTCACCACCCAAGGCAACTGCCAGAATTTGGGCGCCGAGGCAAAAGCCTGCGATAGGCTTGTCGGCCTCCACGAAGGCTCTGCAGAGGTCCATCTCTCCCTGTAAGAAAGGGTACTTCTGAGTCTCGTAGGCGCTCTGAGGGCCGCCGAGAATGACCAACGCACTGAAACGATCAGCATCAAGATCCGAATATTGCGCAGTAGACCCTTGCGCAACGTACTGATCTAGACCGCGGGTGGCCATCAGCGTCGCGAGCAGGCCGGCGCCCTCTTTGGGGTCGTTTTGGAGTATCAAGACAGGCTTCATTGATTGCTTCCAGTTCATGCGAATTTGCGATCGATCCCTTCGGCGCGCGCTGAGGCTCGTCCTCGCACGGCTCGGTAGCCGAGCTGTAGCCATAGCGCGCGCTTGAACTCTTCGACGGTTTTCGGCATGTCAAAATCCCTCAATATCAGCGAGCGCGCCAATACGCCGTCGAGGAATGCGGAGACCATGGTGGCGATTACGGACGGATCGACCTGGCGAAATATCCCGCCTCTTATGCCGTCGCGGATGATTTCCTGGAGAATCTTGTTCTCGTGACTATAAAAGCGCCGGATTGAACTTCTTGCGTCCGCAAATTCCGGTCCGCTGCAGTCCAGGCTGATCTTGATGACGTTGCGCAGCCGCTTGTGCAGCGCGACGTGCACGTCGATCCACGCTGTGATCGCCGACACGGCATTCTCGTGTTTCTCATTGTGGCAATGAACGGCAAAGAACTGAAAGGCCTCGTCTATTGCGCTGTCGATGGCAGCGTTGAACAAGGCCAGCTTGTCCTTGTAATGGTAGTAGATCATGGCGCTGTTTACGTTCGCAGCGTTGCCAATGTCCTTGATGGTCACCGAAGCAAAGTGGCGCTCGGCGAACAGATCCAGCGCAATGCGCGCGAGTTCGTCCGCATCTGGACCCGCAGTCTTTGCGGCCCTGCGCCCGAGTTTCGGTTCTTCCTTCTTTTTGAGTGCCATCGTCTTCGACCTTGCTGAATTCATAGCCTAATTAATTAGTGCCGGCGCTGGCGGCAAGCGCGAAGTCGTGCCTCCCACCCGGAATACACACTCCGCGTCAAAAAAAAGGGTTTGTGATCGACGCGTCCGGTGTGCCAGCTGCCAGAGTGTAGCCGTGCAGCAGTCTGATCGTAACATGCGCAGTATGCATGGCTGCTCTTCGACAGCGTTTGACGAGACCTGAGGGGCGTGCGGACCCGACGCGACGTTGGCTTTTGGTGCGAACAGCGCCCGATTTCCACAGAGCGTGGGACTGCGGCTTACCGCTTTGCACAAAACGAGTGATACGGCGGAATTACGAGTAGCGCAGTCTTGCGGCACTCAGCCATCGCAAACGTTCGCTATCGCAGTCTGCGTCTACTCGATGCTTCTAACAGGCGAAGCGCTTAGGGGATGCATGCGTACAGGCGCCCCATGAAATTTAATTGATTGCATAATGAAATATGCGCGTTGGCTCATTGCGAATTGCTGTCTCCGCGTGCGACGGACATTTGGCAATGGCATGCGAAGGCCGCTCCACTACCGAGAACGCGAATCCGGCTGAGTGCGTAGATCTGCGCCGGCAAGCGAAGACATTTCCGCGACAACAACACATCGAGAGATGATCTCGTGTTCCGCGTCGCACAAGCCTTCTGGCGCAAGTGCGAGATAATTAATTGCTTGATTAATTCATTTTTGAAGATAGCGTGAGGGTGCGACAGTAAGCGGCGTTGTCCAGTGGGCAGATCCACCGGTGCGCGCTTCGGTCCATCAAAAAGGGGGACATCGACGCAAGGTGTCGACCACCACAGGGAATTCCGGACGGCCCCGCAAAACCGGGATTCAACCTCAGGAGGAAGTCTATGGCGAAGTATATTCTATCGGATCCGAATTTCAGCGACGGGACTCGCAAGGAGGTTATCGATCAGATCGTCGCTCCGTTCCGCGACAAGAAAGGGGTGAAGCTCATCGGCTACGAGCCGGATCCCGACTTCGATCGCCTGCCGGTCGAGGTGCTTGGGCGGCCGGAGGCCATGAGGGAGGCGATCCTCGCTTCGGCAGCGAAGGCGTACGAACTCATCGATATGGAGAAGCAGCACGGACGCCATCCTCGCATTGGTGCGGTCGACACGATTGAGATCTATCCGGCCAAGGATATCACGATTGAGGAATGCGTTGAGTTCGCCGAGGAGCTGGGCAAGGAGCTGTTCAAGCGCCACGGCGTGCCCATCTTCTTCACCGGCAAGAACGCTCGCCGGCCTGATCGTGAGGGCCTCACGGCTATCAGAAAAGGAAACTACGAGGGCCTACGAGATGTGATTGGCAAGGATCCGGATCGCGCCCCGGATCTCGGACCGGCAAAGATGCATCCGACTGCCGGCGCGACCATCGTCGGTGCTCTCGATGAGCATGACGCCTACTTCAACGTCGTTCTCGACACCACCGATCTTGCCATTGCGAAGAAGCTCGCAAGCTATGTGCGTGGCAAGTCCGGCGGCTTCACGAACATTCAGGGCGTCATCGGTCTCCCGAATACGCATCGTCGTACTGGCAAGGCGGTGACAATCGTCTCCATTGAGGTCAGCAACCCGCTCAAGACCCCACTACACCGCATCTACAATCTCCTTAAGGCAGAGGCCGCGCGCTACGGCGTGAACGTTCTGGCCGGACAGGTGTGCGGCACCATCGCGGCGGAGGTCCTCGTGCAGACGGCTGAATGGTACCTGCAGCTCGAGGGTATCAACGGTCCCTGGGACTACAAGAGCCAGATTCTAGAAAACCACCTGCTTGAGCTCGAGGGCTAGAGCCGTCGCGTCCAAGACAATCATCAACAAACTGGGAGGCAATCAAGGCCGGCTTCGACAAGAACATTTCCGCTCAACGAGAATGCGAAGCCGGTTTTTGATTCCATTACGGTACCTGGGAGGACCGACAATGGAGTACGGGATAGCGCAAGGCGGTGACCGAGTTCACAGTCCCGCGGACACGCACACGATGAGACGCGACGTGAACTGGTGGCAGGTCGTGTTCATTGCCGCGGGATCTCCGGCACTGGTCATGTTCAGTCTCGGCGGAATATCCGCTGTGACCGGTACGATCTCACCTTTGGTCTGGTTGATTTCTGTTCTCATCGGATTCGTGGCAATTTTCACTTATGCCGAAATGGCGGGCATGCACCCGAACAAGTCGGGAGGCACGGCCGTCTACGGTGCAACCGCATGGATTCGACACAGTGCCATCATCGCTCCGATGTCGGTGTGGTCGAACTGGCTCGCCTGGAGCCCGATCCTCGCAATTGGCTCAGGTTTGGGATCGGGCTACCTTCTATCAATATTCCTTCCTCCAGACCACGCTCTCATTACGTGGAAGCTGACGCTCTTTGATCTCGGCTTTCTCAAAGAAGGGCTCTCGATCCGTATCAATGCGCAATTCGTCATCGGGACGATCCTGATGGTGGCGGTATGGAGCATTCAGCACACAGGCATCGCAAAGACTGCCCGCGTTCAGATCATTCTCACGCTCGGCGGTATCATTCCGCTGCTCTTCGTGACGATTATCCCGCTCTTCACGGGGAGCGTCACGATGAACAATTTCGTGCCATTCGTTCCGCTCAATGGCGAATGGAATCTCGAAGGCTGGCGACTGCTAATTGGAGGTCTCTTCCTCGCCGCCTG
This sequence comes from Hyphomicrobium sp., assembly GCF_036262015.1. Taxonomy (GTDB): domain Bacteria; phylum Pseudomonadota; class Alphaproteobacteria; order Rhizobiales; family Hyphomicrobiaceae; genus Hyphomicrobium_C. Next base: position 1,039,673 of record NZ_DATAJR010000008.1, read on the forward strand.
GTCGGCGTACGCAGCGGAGAATGCTGTCTGTTACATGAGCGAGATGAAGGATCCTGCACGTGATGGTGCGCGATCAATTATCTGGTCGGGCGTGCTCTGCGTCGTCCTGTATGCACTCGTGCCGTTCGTTTTCCAGGGTGTTCTGGGAACCGAGTACATGTTGTCTCCCGGGATCGTGACCGGCGAAGGCGTGGGCGCTGCACTTGCCAGCATGGTTGGCGCCAGCGACTTCGTGGCGAAGCTGCTCGTAGTCATGCTGACTTTCACCCTGTTCCTTGGGATCATGACCGCCATGGCCGGATCCTCACGGACGCTCTACCAGGGCGGTCACGACGGCTGGATGCCAAAATTCCTGGATCAGCTCAACGAGAACGGCGTACCGACGCGCGCCATGTGGACGGACTTGGCTTTCAACGCGATCTTGCTGCTGATGTCCGACTACCTGTTCGTACTCGCCGTTTCAGCCGTCAATTACGTGCTGTTCCACTACCTGAACCTCAATGCCGGCTGGATCCACCGCCTCGACAATCCAGACGCGAAGCGCCCATACCGCACGCCGAAGCTGCTCATGGCTGCGGGCATCGTTCTTGCCTACGTGAACGCCTTCCTCATCGGTGCAGGTGCCAATATCTGGGGCAACCACATCCTGTTCCTGGGATTGGCCGCCGCGTTCATCTCTACACCGCTGTTCTGGTACCGGCACTACGTCGTGGACAAGGGCAAGTTCCCGCCTCACATGCTGGCCGACCTCGTGCCGGAGGGGAAGACGGAGTTGCCCCCGACCAGGGCTGGAGTACTTCCCTATCTTGCGCTCGCCGGCGGCATTGCCTCGATGGCAGCGGGTCACTTCATCTTCTGGGCGACGTAGCCGGATAGGGTGCGGCTTCGATCAATCACTGCGCGAACGGCTCCCCTGTACGTTCGGTGAGATCGAAGCCGCCCCACCCCACCTCACGTCAATATCAATACAAAATTTGGCTGCTCGCCTCTGGCGAACAACCAGGTGACAAATTCGGCTCAAAGCTGAATGGCAACGTTAGAGGGATGGCACACTATGGTCAGAAAAGTTGGCAGCGACATCGAAGTTGCGCGGGCTGCGAAGCTTCAGCCGATCGAAAAGGTTGCGGCCAAGATCGAGATTTCGGAGAAGCACCTGTTTCGGTACGGACCCCACAAAGCCAAGGTGGATTTCCATTACATCGACGAAGTCAAATCTCGACCTGATGGAAACCTTGTTCTTGTCACCGCGATCTCGCCCACACCGGCAGGCGAAGGAAAGACGACGACGACAGTCGGGCTCGGCGACGGACTGAACCGGATTGGCCAGAAGGCGATGATCTGTCTGCGCGAGCCCTCGCTCGGTCCGTGCTTCGGCATGAAGGGTGGTGCGGCAGGCGGCGGTTATGCGCAGGTTGTGCCGATGGAGGATCTCAATCTCCATTTCACCGGCGACTTCCATGCCATCACCAGCGCACACAATCTGCTGAGCGCGATGATCGACAATCATGTCTATTGGGGCAATGCGCTGGATATGGATACGCGGCGCATTGCGTGGAGGCGTGTGCTCGATATGAACGACCGCGCCTTGCGCGATATCGTGACCTCTCTCGGCGGTACGGCAAACGGATATCCCGCCCAGTCGGGCTTCGACATCACGGTCGCGTCCGAGGTGATGGCCATCTTCTGTCTCGCGACTGGGCTCGACGATCTAAGGAAGCGGCTTGGTGACATGATCGTTGCGTACCGGCGCGACCGCTCGCCCGTGTACTGCCGCGATCTCAAGGCCGATGGCGCCATGACTGTCCTGCTCAAAGACGCCCTGATGCCCAACCTTGTCCAAACGCTGGAGAATAACCCGGCATTCGTCCACGGTGGCCCGTTCGCCAATATCGCGCATGGGTGCAATTCGGTAACGGCAACCCGAACGGCGCTCAAGCTCGCTGACTACGTCGTCACCGAGGCTGGTTTCGGAGCAGACCTTGGCGCTGAGAAGTTCTTCGACATCAAGTGCCGCAAGGCAGGACTGAGCCCCAAGGCGGTCGTGATCGTGGCCACTGTGCGCGCTCTCAAGATGAATGGTGGCGTGAAGAAGGAGGATCTAGGGGCAGAGAACGTCGAGGCACTGAAGGCGGGTTGCGCCAACCTTGGCCGTCATATCGAGAACCTGAAGAAATTCGGTGTTCCGGCCGTTGTCGCAATCAACCATTTTGCCAAGGATTCCCAAACTGAGCTCGAGGCGCTCAAAGCGTATGCTTCGAGTCAGGGCGTGGAAGCGATCGTTTGCCGGCATTGGGAGCTCGGATCGGAAGGCACCGAGGAGTTGGCACGGAAAGTCGTTGACCTTTGCAAGTCTGGAACGGCGACCTTCAAGCCGCTCTACCCTGAGGGCAAGGGCCTGTTCGAAAAGATCGAGATCATCGCCAAAGAGATCTACCGTGCCGAAGGCGTGACTGCCGACCCGAAGATCCGCGAGCAGCTTTCGCAGTGGGAGCGGGCGGGATACGGACATCTGCCGGTCTGCATGGCGAAGACGCAGTACTCCTTCACAACTGACCCCAACAAGCGCGGGGCGCCGACAGGTTTTCAATTGCCATTGCGCGAAGTGCGCCTCTCGGCAGGGGCAGGCTTCGTCGTCGGCATCTGCGGGGAAATCATGACCATGCCGGGCCTGCCCCGCACACCTGCAGCGGAAACGATTCAGTTGAACGAAAGAGGAGAGATCGAAGGGCTGTTCTGAGGCCCTCATGTGATGCAAGCGACGGGGCTCAAAGAGGAACCCGGACAAAAAAATGAGGACGAAATGCTCGTAAAGATGACACTTGAAGAATTTGGCCTTGTGCTCGGATCGGATGCTCCGGCTCCAGGAGGAGGAAGCGTCGCGGCCCTTTCAGGCGCGCTCGGTGCCGAGCTCGTGGCCATGGTCTGCCGCCTTAGCATCGGCAAGAAGGACCTTGAGGCTTTCACGGACGAGATCAAATCCGCATTGCCCAAAGCCGATGGCCTTGCTGCAGGTCTTCTCCGCCGCGTCGATCTCGATACCGAGGCCTTCAATTCCGTCATGGCTGCCTTCAAGTTGCCAAAAGGGACTGACGACGAAAAGCAGAAGCGGGCAGCGGCGATCCAGCAAGGTTACAAGGAGGCTGTCCAGTCACCGCTTTCGATTGCGCGGGAGTGCATCACCGTACTGAACCTCTCTCAGAGCCTACTTGGAAAAACCAATCCCAACGCGCTTAGCGATCTTGGCGTGGCGGCGCAGCAGGCCTACGCCGGGCTCGAGGGTGCAATAATGAACGTCAAGATCAATCTGCCGTCCATAAAGGACGAGCAGTTCAAGACAGCAATAACGGGCGAGCTTGCTCAGCTGCTCAGCGACGGTCGTGAGGCAAAAGAACATGTCTACGATTATGTTTGCGGAAAGCTCTGAAAGCCGCCGCGTGCGGCCTGTTTCCAGCTCGCTACTCCTTGAGCGACTGAAAGGGCTTCACCCAAAGGCAATCGATCTGTCGCTACATCGCGTCGAGCGGTTGCTCGCGACGCTCGGACATCCCGAGCGTCGCCTTCCGCCTGTGGTTCACGTCGCGGGTACGAACGGTAAGGGCTCCCTCATCGCATTCTTGCGCGCGATTGCCGAGTCGCTCGGCCTCCGCGCCCACACGTACACGTCACCGCACCTCGTCAGCTTCCATGAACGTATCGTCCTCGCGGGCAAAGAAGGACCTGCGCAGATTTCGGAGGAAATGCTCGTCGATTGTCTTTCGCGGGTTGAAGCTGCCAACGATGGCGCGCCGATTACGCAATTCGAAATCACGACCGCGGCCGCATTTCTCGCGTTCTCGGAAGTACCGGCTGATATCCTGCTGCTTGAAACGGGTATGGGCGGTCGGTTGGATGCGACGAACGTGCTTGAGCGGCCGCGCGTCACGGCGATAACTCCGGTCTCAATCGATCACGTCGGATTTCTTGGCAACACTCTGGCGTCTATCGCCTCGGAGAAAGCGGGCATTCTCAAGCCTGGCGTTCCGTGCATTGTCGGCCGACAGGAGGCCGATGCCCTGGCCGTCATCAAAGACAAAGCGGCGGCCGTCGGCGCTCCATTGCATGTCTTTGGGCGCGACTTCGAAGTGTTCGAGAGAGACCGCCGACTAATTTTTCACTCGGCGACACGGCAGATTAATCTTCCGTTGCCCTGCCTCGAAGGGGCGCACCAGATCGACAATGCCGGAACCGCCATCGCGATTGCGAGCATGCTGTTCGGCGAGGCACTGACGGTCGACGCGCTGGAGGACGGCGTTGCGAAGGCGAAGTGGCCGGCGAGGCTGCAGCGCCTCAACAACGGCGGTCTCGATGCCTATGTCGGCGAGCAGACCGAGGTCTTGCTCGACGGCGGGCACAATACTGCGGGCGGAGCCGCTCTTGCCAAACACCTCGATGTTTTGAACGCGCGCGACCCGCGCGAGGTGCACCTGATCTGGGGGATGATGGATACAAAGGACGCTCCATCCGTCATCGAATCCTTCAAAGGACGTTGCTCGCGAGTCTACGCGGTTCCCATTCCCGATGAAGAGAACGCCTTCAACGCGACCGATCTGGCCGCAATAGCTCAACGTGAAGGTTTCGACGCGGTGCCGACGCGTGGACTTGCCCACGCACTGCTGCTGTCCCAGGCCGCTATGCGAGAGCCGGGCAGGGTACTCATTTTTGGATCGCTCTATCTGGCGGGGCATGTGCTCAGGGTCCACGCAGGCCCCGCATCATCGGGAGATTTGCAGCGGACTAGCTTCCAGCAGCTGACGGAGCGGGAGAGGAAAGCATGCCTGTGATGCGACGAACGCGGTACTCGCCCTGTCAACAGCCGCATCTGCGCACCAGTCGCCTCCTCGGGCAAGGCGTCATTAGCGCGTCCTTTGAGTTCTTTCCGCCCCGGACTACCGCAATGGAGGAGAAGCTGTGGCGGTCCGTCCGGCGGCTCGAGCCCATGCAACCGACCAGCGTTGCCGTGACTTGCGGTGTTGGTGGCGCAACGCTTGCGCGTACGCACGCAACCATTGAGCGCATTCTGCGCGAAACGTCTCTCCGGCCGGCTGCGCATTTGACCTGCATCGCAGCGAACCGAGCCGAGATCGACACCATTGCACGCAACTACTGGGATCTCGGCGTACGCAATGTCGTTGCATTGCGTGGCGATCCGCCTCCCGATCAAGAGTACGTGCCAAAGTCCGACAGCTACGCGTACGCGGCCGACCTTGTCGCAGGTCTCAAACGCGTTGCCAATTTTGACATCACGGTCGCGGGCTATCCCGAGAAGCATCCGGAGGCAGCCACCGTCGCTGCCGACATCGCGATGCTTAAGGCGAAGGTCGACGCCGGCGCAGATCGGATCATCACACAGTTCTTCTTCGACAATGAGCTGTTTTTCCGTTTCGAGGACCTCGCGCGATCCCGTGGAATCGCAGTTCCCATCATTCCGGGCATCCTGCCGATTCACAACTTCCGCCAGGTTGCGGCCGTGGCCGCGCGGGCCGGTGTCAGCATTCCGGCCTTGCTGCCGCGCTGGTTCGACGGGCTAGACGACGATCGTGAGACGCATCGCCTTGCGGCCGCTGCCTTCGCCGCCGAGCAAGTTATGGGCCTCGTCGATCGCGGGATCACGGACTTCCACTTTTACACACTCAATCGCGCGGATCTCGTCTATGGAATTTGCCATATGCTTGGCTTGCGTCCGTCACATCCGGCTTAGGCACTGGACCGAGGCTCGAGTCGGCTGTCGGGTCAATCGGGTGTCTGCTCAGGCTCCCGAGCGGTGGTCTCCAGCAGGGTCCTTCCGGCGCACAGCTCTTCAGAGCGAATGTCTGTAGTCATTTCAGCGTTGGGCCACGGCCGGACAAAATTCTCCGAATGCTCAGCGGAACTGAAAGGCTACGGAAAACCTGAGCTGAGAGGGTGATGCGCCAGCGGGCGGCGGCGGAAACGGCGCGGAAGCGCGCACTCCGGCCAAGGCTGCCCGGTCGATGGCGGCGTTTCCAGACGAGCGCGAGACACGCGCTCCGCTGAGCCCGCCGGATTTCGTGACCGCAAAGGAAATCACAACGGTACCTTTTCCGGCCCCTGATCGAGGGACATGCCCGGAGACCTTTGCGCGCACGCGTGACGCATAATTGAGTACGCTTCCCGTGCTGGCAGAGACTGGCGCGGCCTTCGCCTTGGCGCCCGCGCTATTTTCCGGGGCTGGTATCCCTTTCTTCGACTTTGCATCTTTTTTGTCGGTGCTTTCGGCGGCCTTCTGTTGCTGCGTCTTTTCGGGTTTGTGTTCCCTGACGTCTTCGTGCGGCTTGGTTTCATCCCGCGTCTCTGTCCCGATGGCCTCGTCCACCGTCTCGGCGCCCTTCAGGGCATCGATACCCTCCTGTGAGGAAACAGGCGGCAAGGGGGCACTCTCAGCGGTGGCTGCTTCGGCTTCGACCGGCTCGAGCTCGCTCAAGCCATCGGGCGTGCCAGCTGTGATCGCAGGCGCCGGAACCTCCACGACCTCCGACATCTCTTCGATCTCGTGCTGCTCGGTCATAGGGGTTTGATGCATTTCGATGCTGATCGCGTCGGACATCTCTTTGATGAGGCCCGATTGCTCCCCTATCCAGAACACAGCGGCCGCGGCGAGGCAGACATGAATAACGAAGGACGCAGAAACACTCGCAGCGCGGATCGCGGGCGTGTCACGCAGTTCCGTCTGGGGCCATGGGAGGGAACGGAAAGGCAGGGCATAGACCTCGGCGGGCGCGAACGGATGCGCAGCCTCGTCTTGAGGCTGCGCATCTTCGCTGGAGCCATTGTCAGCAGAACCGCTCATGCGCTGCTGCCCCTTTCACTGCGTATCAACGCAAGAAGACGCCCCATGGCGTAGCTCCCACCGGAACCTCCCTGGCTACTGTGTTCGTCGCGGTATCAATGATGGTGACGCTGTTCGATTTGCCGTTGGCCACAAACAACAGTTTGCCGTCGCGCGATGCCGCCATGTTCCATGGCCTTTTGCCGACGGGAACTTCGGCCAAAATCTTCAGAGAGGACGCATCGATCGCCGTCACGGTGTTATCGGTCCTGTTGGAGATGTAGACGGTCTTGCCATCCGGGTTCACCGCTAGCCCAACGCCACCCTTTCGGAATGGTACACGCGCCAGACTTTCATGCGTGGTGGCGTCCAGGACGGCCATGAATTCGGAATCCTGGCATGCGACGAATACTCTCTTTCCGTCCGCGGAGAAGGCAATGTCTCGCGGATGCACGCCAACCGTCACCAGCTTGATCGATTTCCTCTGAGCCGTGTCGATGACATCGACCTCCGCCCCGTTTTCGGCGGTGACGTAGAGCCACTTGCCGTCGGGGCTGAACTGGGCCCTTTCCGGATTCTCCCCTTGGGTCGCGACCTGAAACTTCTCGGTATTGTCGGCTGTGTCGATGAAGGAGACCGTATTGGCCTCCTCGTTGGCGACAACGATCCACTTGCCGTCTGCTGAAATGGCCACGCCTTCCGGAGACGAGGAGAGGCGGATACTGCTCACCCGCTTCCTCTGTTCCAGATCGATGACCACCAGCGCATTGTTTGGTTGGTCGCTGACGTACATCGTGCGGCCGTCGGGCGTGATGGCAGCACCGCGCGGCTTGTCGCCAACGGCGATGCTACCGATCACTTCCCCCTTTTCCGCGTCGATGATGGATACGGAGCCGGCGCCCTCATCCGTCGAATAGACGATTGTTTCTGCCGACACCGGCGCAGTCGTGCCGAATGCCAACGCTACTGTCAGAAGCAGAACCAACCGAGAGAACCGGCTCATGATCATCACCATTTGTGCGTATAGCGCGCGCTGAAGAGTGCTCCTTGAGCGGCGGCGTGGGTGACGTCGCCTTCGAGGAACTGCTGTGACTGAGGCGTGTAGTACAGGCGGTTGAAGATGTTCTCGACGCCCAGCATCAGGGTGTCTTCACCGATCTTGATTTCGCTGAACCAGTCGAACGTCGCATAGCCGCTGATTTCCCGCTTAAACGCGTCAGTGGTGCCATCGAACCGATCGCGGTGTCCGCTTGCGAGCATCTGGAACCTGTTCTTCATCCAAGGCGTCGTCTGATGCTCGATGTAGGCTGTGCCCTTCGGAGGTCTGATGCGCTGGTTGTTGAGATAGATCCATCCCACCGTATCGGTCTCGAGGTCCTGCTTGCCTTCAAGCCAGGTGAATGTGCCGCCGAACGTCAGCGTTTCGGTCACGCGCACGTCCGTGGTCACCTCGATGCCCCAGATCTTCTCCGGAGCACGCACGATGGCCGAATTGACATTGAGGGGCGGGTTCGCGCCTAGGTCGGATTCGTTGTAAAAGACCGCGACAGATGCGCTGAGGCGATCCCAGTTTCCACGGGCGCCGATCTCATAGTTGTCGACCAGCTCCGGCTCGATGATCAGACCATCGACGTCGTTGAACGGCGTGCTTGTGGGCCCTGCGCGGCCTCTCCGGAGAACCTGCCGCACGTCCGGCAAGGAGAAGCCCTGAGAGAAGTTGGCGAACACGTTGAGCGACGGCGAAAACTCATACACTGCGCCGGCATTGAAGAGCGTCGCCTCGAAATCAAGTTTGCCCCCGTCGACGACATTGTTCGTGCCGAGCACGGTGAAGGTCGGGACGTCGATGAAAACCTTTTCGTGCCGGACGCCGGCACGCAGGGTCAATGCATCAAGGGGGCGCCATTCACCCTGAGCGAACGCCGCGATGCTGTCTTGCGCATAGGGGTTCAGCCATCCCCACTCTTTTCCATTGAAACGGAAGATTCGCCGGCCGCTGCTGGCAACCGTTGCGGCATCCATTTCGCGAACGTTCTGTTTAATGTCCTCGTGCACATAGTCGAGCCCCCAGAGGACGGATGCCGCACTCGAGACCGGCGTATCGATTTCGAGCCGGCCGCCCGCCTTTTCGGATTCGATCCGGTCTTGATACGTGATGGGGTCAAATCCGAAGAACGGCGTCGAGCGTGCCCAGTAATCTTTGTAGAAGGCCTGGATGTGTACGGCGCTTCCGAGGATGTCCTGGTGATTGTAGTCGAAGTTCGCCGCGAGATTCCTCACCCCAACAGGATCATCGAAGTGGGCGCCGTTCACGACGCGCCCCTTCTCGCCGTTGTAGACTTCGTGCTGAGACGGGTCGCCGATCCAGTTCGTGTCCTGAAGATTCTGGAAGGCATTCAGAGTGATCTGAGCGGTCTGTAGCCGATCGATATCGACCGACATTTTTCCGAAGAAGTCCCACTGCTCGGTGTCCGAAATGCCTCCATCTCGATGCGGGTTCGGCGCGATGCGATCGCCGTCGGCATCAAAGAAAGCCCCTGTGTCGACGTAGGATGCGCCCAGAACATATCCGATGGCGCCGGACTTGCCGGTCGTGGTGTGGCTGATGCTCTTGCTGAAGCTGTCCTCCTCGAGGCCCGACAGCGAGAAATTCGTACCGACCGCGGTCGTATGAACGGGAGCCCCGTCAGTCGGCTTCTTAGTGATGATGTTGATCAAGCCACCCGTCGCGCCGTCTCCATAGATCGCCGTCGTCCCCCGAACGACTTCGATCCGCTCAATCATGGCCGGATCGATCACCCAAAGATTTTTGCCGGGATCGAAGGCCGGATTCTGCTGAACGCCGTCAACAAGGATGATTGGCTTCCGGCCGCGGAGCGTCTGTCCGTAGGTGCTCATCGTCTGATTGCCGACGGAGAGCCCGGGAACGAGCTTTCCGAGCGCTGCGGCCAAGTCGTTGTTGCTCAGGCGAACCTGGGTCTCAATTTCCTCCTTGGTGATGGTTGTGACCGAGCTGGACAAGGATGACAGCGATTCAGATTTGCGCGTCGCCGAGATTACAAACGGATCGAGCTGCGTCTCTTGTGCCAAAGCCGGCGCAACGGACGAGAACGCATAGAGCGCAAGCGCTGCACCGGAGCACGATGGCACTCGCATACTCTTGCAACGCACCCCCTTCAAATTGGCAATAGTCATCTCTTCCCCCCGAACGCATCACGGATGCGGGTTGACACATTTTCTAGTTTTCGTTGGAAAATCGGGATCGAACGCAGGTCAGAGTCCTAAGAGGATGTCTGGCGTTCGCTCCACTTCATCGCAGGGTATCGATACGCATACGCACAACATGTCCTCCATGGACGCATATTTTTTTGCGTCGCAGGCGGCGTCCTCGCCCCGCAACGCACGCTGTTTTTTGGGATGAGATGCACGCGGCACCTGAGCCGGGAAGCCTTTACAGACTTCGCAACAGATGTTCCCGGGAAGAGATAACATCCATTATGACGCACATGTGAATGGGACTTCCTCCCCATTTTTTGTGGGATTTATGGCCCGGAAGACTGCGTGTGTCCCATTCAACACCTGAGGTACCAGGTGACACTGTCGCCGATACACTCAGGCGTAAGGATCGGTAGGCATGCGATCGGCAGTATGGATCATCGTTGAACGATGAAGTTTCCAAATGCCATGGGCCAGAGTAGATCGTCGACCGTGGCGATTGGCTGATAAGTCGCTCCGTCGATGACCGTGACGGTGTTGGCCCGCGTTGTCGCAACGTACATCCGCTTCGTCCGTGCATCGAAGCTCATGCCACGGGGGAAATTTCCTACCGCGATACGCGTCTTCACTTGCATCGTTGCCGTATCGATGACCGTTACGACATTTTCCGTCACACTGGACACATAGACATCCTTCCCGTCGTCGCTGATGCCGACGCCTTGCGGGCCGGCGGAGACGGGAATAGTTGCGGTCTTCTTCGTCTCGATATCGATGACGGCGAGTTCATTCGCTTCGAAAACCGGCACATAGAGGGTCTTGCCATCCGGGTGCACGGCGATGCCGTAGGGTTTTTCGCCAACGACTGGAATCTCCGACACGACTTCGTCCGTCTCAGTCGATATGACTGATATCGAGCTGCTGTGGTTGTTCGTTACGTAGACCCACTTGGAGCTCGGATGGGACACGATGCACCGAGGGCTTTTTTGCACGGCAATTGATTTGATGACGCTACGCGTCGCGGCATCGATCACGGACACGGTATTGGCATCCGCATTCGCGACGTAAACTTTCCGGCCGTCCGCCGTCGCCGACAAGCCTGTCGGATTGCGTTCAACGTCGATTGTTGCAACGACCTTGCGGGTCTCTGTGTCGATGACCGAAACATCGTCGGATCCGCTGTTCGTGACGTACGCCACTTTTCGCGTCGCATCGACGGTGACGCCCCAGGTGCTTGTTCCGGTCTTGATGCGTTCGAGGATCTTGTTGTCAGCGAGGTCCAGAACCACGACTGTTCCGCGTCCGTACTCCGGAATGAAGGCCTGAGACGCGCAGACGGGTGCGGCGGCAAGCATCGTCAACGCGCAGGAGAATGCCAACGTGCACCCTTTTAGCACTTTCGACACGTTTTGATCGTTCATCCCAATGGCCCTCACGCCGTTCTATTTTGCGTAATATTATAACATATATCTCCTTGTCGATTGCATTTGTCAAAGGCGCACCACATGCGAACTACTCCATGCCGCCCGACACCACGTTGGTATTGGCCAGTCACCTCGAAGGTTCGTTCAATCTTGTGGTCCAGTCTTCCGTGACACGGGCTTGAACGCGGCGGGCGGCGAGCGTTCGCCAGCTGTTGGCTAATTCGGGGATCCCGGCCATTTCCTCTAGCTCAGCGTAGAGATCTTTGTCGCGGTACAAGAGCGTGACCAGCCGGCTCAGGGGCCACTTGGGGCGCGGCCGTTCGACGAGGCTGAGCTGATCGGCCGGCTCGGCCGTTCCTTCCTTGAGGACGCGATAATACCATCCGGTGCGTCCGCTTGACTGGGTGCGGGAGGCGACGTCGTCGCGTCCAAAGCGTACATTCAGCTTCCAGCACGGTTGCCTCCCCTGACTGACCTGCAAGAGGGCAGATCCGAGCCGGACGATGTCGCCAATATGGACCGACTGTTCGGTCCAGCCCGTTGTGGAAATGTTCTCGCCGAAGGCTCCAGGCTTGTCGAGCAGCGGATGCGTGCCGATCTCGCCGCGCCAGACTTCATAGTGATCGTGAGGATAGTGATGCACGGCTTTTTCAGGGCCGCCATGGTGCTTGAGGTCCCCCTGCGCGTCGCCAACGAGACCGACGCGCGTGATCTGCCAAGGGCCTTCGGTCACCACTTTGGCAATGCCGCTCGAGTGACCTTTGGCGCCGAGGGGTTGGATTTTGCCGCAGAGAACCACGGCCGAAACTGGAGCGAGCATGTTCAAGCTTCCTGGGCCTCGAAACGAAAGATGGACCGGCACGAAATGGTGCCGGTCCAAGGTGCTCGCAAGCCGCAACTCTTTTTTGGAGGAAGCGCTATGGCAGCGAGTAGACGGAAAGCGCGCCACCGAGGTCGGTGTACTGCTTCAGGCCGGCGTAGTTGCCGACGGCGCCGAGGCCGTCGGTCGGCTTGTCGAGTCCGGCAGCGAGCCCGATCCCGGCCCAGCCGCCTACACCAGAGTAGAGGCCGATGTACTGCTTACCTTTGTGCTCGTAGGTAAACACATTGCCGATCACGCCGGACGGAACGCGATGCTTGAACAGCTCCTTGCCGTCCTTCTGATCACGACACTTGAAGTACCCTTCGAGCGTTCCGTGGCAGAAGATGCCGCCGGCCGTGGCGAGCACGCCTGACCACACTGAGAACCGTTCATCGTGACTGAAGGCGATCTGGCCTTTCGCGGCGTCCCAGGCAATGACGTGTCCCGTGTTGGTCTTACCCTCCGGCGGGAACATCGAAAGCGTGGCACCCACATACGGCTGGCCGGGCGTGTACGAGACCTTGAACGGCTCGTAGTCCATGCAGACGTTGTTGATCGGCACGTAGTACAGGTCGGTCTGAGGCGAGTAGGCTGCCGGCTGCATATCCTTGAAGCCAAGTGCCGCCGGGCAGATGTTCTTCGAATTGACGTCCGGGCCGTTCAGAAATGTCGACTTCGACGCGATGACCGTTGGCCGGCCGTAATTCGGCTTTGTCTTGTCCATTTCCACGCCCGATGACCAGTTGAGGTCCGGATCGTAGGGCTTCGCGACGAGGAGCTCGCCATTGGTGCGGTCGAGCGTGTAGGCGAAGCCGTTACGATCGAAATGAACGAGCGTTTTGTGCTTCTTGCCGTTGATCTCATGCTCGGCGAGGATGTTCTCGTTCACACCGTCGTAGTCCCACTCATCGAACGGCGTCATCTGATAGGCCCACGCCGCGGTACCCGTATCGACGTTTCGGGCGATGATCGCCATCGTCCACTTTTGGTCGATCTGCTTGCCGTCTGGTCCAGCACGCTGGGCCGGGTTCCATGTCGATGGGTTGGCGCTGCCGTAGTAGACGAGATTCAGGTCGGGATCATAGGAAAACCATCCCCAGACCGAGCCGCCACCGATCTTCCACTGGTCGCCGTTCCAGGTCTTGATCGACGAGTCCTTTCCGACAGGCTTGCCGAGCGACAATGTCTTCTCGGGATCGAACAGCATTTCGTTGTCCGGGCCGACATTGTAACCGCGCCAAGCGCGCTTTCCGGTCGCGATGTCATAGGCGGTGACGTGACCCCTGATGCCGAACTCGGCGCCGGAGATGCCGACGATCACCTTGTCTTTGGTCACGATCGGAGCCATCGTTCCGGTCTCGCCCTTCTTTGGGTCTCCGTTGACGGCCTTCCAGGCTTCCTTGCCGGTCTTGGCGTCGAGCGCGACGACGGTCGTGTCGGCCTGATAGAGGAAGATCTTTCCTTCCGCGTAGGCCAGGCCGCGATTGACGGTATCGCAGCACATGACGGCGATCACTGACGGGTCCTGCTTTGGAGAGTACTTCCAAAGGATCTTGTTCTCATCATCGAGATCGAGCGCGAAGATATTGTTCGGGAACGGCGTGTGAATATACATGACGTTCCCGATCACGAGCGGAGATCCCTCGTGGCCGCGCAGAACACCCGTCGAGAAGGTCCACGCGACTTTGAGGTCGCCAACGTTCGACGCGTTGATCTGGTCAAGCTTCGAGAACCGATGATTTGAATAGTCTCCGGTCGGCTGGGCCCACTGTTTCGAGTCGTTTGAGTTCTTGATGACGTCCTGATTGGCGAACGCGGGCATCGCCAGTGCCGACGTCATCAGTAGTGCTGCTGCACATCCTGATCTGCGCATACGTGTTCCTCCTTGGAATACTTTTTGGCTTCGGAAGCTTGCGCTCCGGCAGAGGCCCCGGCGCGGAACAGGAGTGCGTTGTGGGCCATCGGCCGCGTTACGCCTTGCAAGAGAATGTTCCCCGCCAAGGATGCCTCGACACGGCAAACATTGGGGGTAGTTTTGGCACCGACCTAGGTCCGCAACCCGACGAACTCGTTGAGCCACAGAGAAGCCCGTTCATGCGAGCTATTCGATGGCGTACACGGAGTATCTAAAATTGGATTTGGCGCGGAATAACGGAGAATGGCTCGCGTTTGGCGATCCCGCGCCAGTTTGTCTACCGTGGCCCCATATGTTCAGCTTGATGTGGACCTATAGAAGTGCCACTCGAGCGATATATCGTGGTGCCACGTCGTGCGCATCTCGCCGCGGGAAGGAATTCATGCCACTCCCCCTCAAGCTCCAGAAGTCTGGCCAGATCAGTTTGCAAACGCAGATTTTCGAGCAAATGCGCGGGATGATCCTAGAGGGGCGCTTGCGGCCGGGCGAGCCGGTCCCAGCAACGCGAGCGCTCAGCGAGCAACTCGGAATCGCGCGCAACACCATCGCACTTGCCTATGAGCGCTTGATTGCAGAGGGATACATAGAGACGCGACGGTCCGTCGGAACGTTTATCTCCATGCAAATTCCGGAAGGCGCGCTCTATGCCGCGACGCACAGGTCAGTGGTGCCGGCTCGTGGCACACGGCGCGCAAAGACTAAGACCGAAAGCCCAGGCATCCGTTCTCAGGCTCTCGTAAATCCGCACAGGCGGCGGTTCGTCGCCGATTTTTGGGTTGGGCGGCCTGATCCCAACTCGTTTCCGCGCAAGACATGGGCAAAGCTCATCAGCCGGCGGCTCTTGAGTGCTGGATCGGCGCTGACCGAGTATCGCGATCCGTCGGGTTTCATCGAGCTTCGCCGGGCCATTGCCGATCGCGTGCGTCCCACTCGCAACATCGCAACGGATGCTGACGAGATCATCATCGTCGGCGGCTGTCAGGATGGCCTCAATCTCGTGAGCCGAATGATGCTATCGCCCGGCTCGACGGCTGTCGTCGAGTCGCCGTGCTATCAGGGCGCGGCGTTTCTCTTCGAGAGTTTTGGGGCCAATATCTTTCCAGTGCGTGTGGATGAACGCGGGCTCGATTGCCGGCAGTTGCCCAACGCCAAGAATGCGATCGCCTATGTTACGCCCTCGCATCAATATCCCCTGGGAGTAACGCTCTCTCTGGAGCGCCGCCTTGAACTTCTGGCGTGGGCGGCAGAGACCAACTCGTACATTCTGGAGGACGACTACGACAGCGACTTCCGCTTTCACGGCGCCCCCATTGCGGCCTTGAAGGGCTTGGACCGCACGGGACGCGTGATCTACCTCGGCACTTTTTCGAAGTGTCTCGGTGCCGGCCTTCGTCTCGGCTACGTCATCTTTCCGCCGGAGCTGGTCGATCGCGCGCGGCATATGAAGACGCTGATGAACAATGGGCAGCCTTGGCTCGAGCAGGCAACGCTCGCGGACTTCATGGAGAGTGGTGGCTACGAGCGCCACGTGCGACGCATCCGAAAGCTCTACTTCTCGCGGCGGAATGCGCTGCTGGCCGCTCTGGAAAAGCACTTCAGCGGCGGCGAAATCATCGGGGACGAAGCCGGGATGCATCTTGCCTGGCGTCTTCCGCGCCATTTGCCGTCTGCCAGCAAGGTGGAGAAGCTGGCCATCGAAGCCGGTGTCGGCGTGTACACATTGGCTTCCGGCGCGGCCGTCAATTTCGATGCTTCGGCGGAGAGTGAACGCTACCTCGTGCTCGGGTTCTCCTCACTCACCGAAAGAGAAATCGCAACTGGGATCGCGCGGCTCGCGGACGTGCTTTGAACACCTTTGCCTGCCCAAATCTTTGGTCGATCTAGAGCTTGCACTAGGGTGAGCTGACTTTCGTTTCGGCGCGCTGGAGAAGGTCCATGTCAGGCACATAGACATTCGATGCGATTTCAAAGAACCCGAGTAGCGTCGAGAACACATTGTCATGCGACCAGGGACGCTGGCGGCGTGCATCAATTGCGCCGATATTAATGTCGTGCTCGACTGCCGATCCCATCCAAATTACAGCGGGAATATGCTTCTGCGCGTCAGGGGCTATCAAGTATGGCGTCGCGTGGAGGTACATGCCGTACTCTCCCAGCGATTCCCCATGATCGCTGAGGTAGAACATGGCCGTTTCAAACCGGTCCTCGTTCTGCTTCAGCAGCTCGATTACTTTTGAAAGAAAATAGTCGGTGTAGAGGACCGCATTGTCGTAGGCGTTTTTGATTTCCCCCTCGCTGCAAGAGCCCAGATCATTGGTGCGGCAGACCGGCGTGAAGCGCTCAAAGGTTTTGGGGTACCGCTTGTAATAAGCCGGCCCGTGATTCCCCATCTGGTGCAGCACAATCAGGATATCGCCCTTTTTAGCGTCGATGTATTCCTGCAACCCATGCAGCATGCCTTCGTCTCTACACTCACCGTTTTCACAGATCGGGTTCAGGTCTGGCCCTTTGAAATCCTGGTATGTGACGCGATCGGCGACGCCTTTCGAGCTCGAATTGTTGTCCCGCCACAAGACGTCGACGCCGGCGCGAGCAAGAACATCCAGAGCATTGTCGCGGCGCGCGGCTTCGTTGCGATCGAATTTCGCCCTGCCGAGGTTGGAAAACATGCAGGGTACCGACTTGGCGGTTGAGGTGTCGCAGGACCAGAAATCGGGGAAATTGATCACGCCGTGGCCCCGCAGCAGGGGTGTGGTATCCCGTGCGTAACCATTGAGCCCCCAATGGTCGGCTCGCACGGTTTCGCCGACCACCATGACGATGAGCTGGCGGTGAGGATCACCCGCACGCACTTTGGCATCGCCTCCCACAATGACGTGCTCGCGTTCGCGGAATTTCATCGATCGCGACGCAAGCTTGAAGGTGGAATAGGCGGCATACGTCGGAATGACTTTGCTCGTGACGTCCCGATGCTCGCGACCCAGGGATGCTTGGTTCGCGCTGAAGGGCAGGTATGACAATAGCATTATGGCCGCGGCGGTCGCGATGAGCTTGATGCGCGCGACCGTCTCCGTTTTCCAGTGCGGATGCACGAGCTTTGCCCGCCAAATGGCCAACGACGGCAGAAGGCCCAAGAGGAGCACGTAGATACCGAGCTGGGTGCTGAGCACATCGCCAACCTCAGCGCTGTCAGTTTCCAAAATATTGCTGATCATCTGGAAGTCGAAAATGGTGCCGTACTTGGTCGTGAAGTACGTCAGTCCCGAGCTCAGCACCAAGAACGCGATGAGGATGGGTTTAATCAGATACCGGTGACAGATCGCCGACAAGACAAGAATGAAAAGCGTCACCATTTGGAGGAAGAGCGAGCCGAGAAACATGAGGTTGCTGCCGGACGTGCCGACCGCATTTGCTGCCGACTTGAAGTAGCCGACGTTGCAGAACAACGCCACGAACACGGCAACGGCAACGATCAGCTCGCCGCTAGACCACGACCTGCCCATCAGACGCTTTATCATCGTATGTTCCTGCTCAGCGTTACTCGTCACGGCGCAATTTTTGTTTCGTTCTGTGCTCCGCGGACACCGGCAGGCGTCAGGAGATTGCGGTCCGTCTTGGCGAGGACCGTTCGTGCTTTTCTGGTCGAGGTGATTGTGGCAACAGGCTTGTTCGTGAGGAGCTTTACAGGATTGCTCTCCGCTTTGCTGCGGTAAAGCGCGCAAATCGCAGTATTCGAAACGGACCCCTCGAATGGCAGGGGGTTTGTTGCAACCATGATAGGAACGGCCTCCTGGGATGGCTTGGTCATGCGGGGCCGCTTGCAGTACCTTGCGAACCTGAAGGTAAACTGAAGCGCTCGTTTTTGTTTTGTTCTTGAGTTGTGGCGGGAGCCTGAGGGGGAGGTTGGTCTGTGGCTCGACGCCCCTCTGGCGGACGCGAACTCGGATCTCCGTGCCTGCCTGCAGGTCATCGCGCCGATGGAATTCTGTATCCGGACGGTCGCCAAGGCTGAAGTGCGACAGCTAGGTCTCTCGCCGGACCGAACCGTTGTGCTGTCGGCATGCGTCAGACCCAGTATGGGGCGACTGAGGCGGATCCTTAACCACTAGACGGTGGGCTGACAGGGGGCTCTCAATTAGGGTGGCAAGGTTCCAGATACGTTGCCGCTATGGGGACCGCGCAGGAGGATCCAATGTTGTTTCGGACTTCTATTGTTGCCGCTCTGCTTTGCCTCACGCATAGCCTACACGCCGCCGAGCCAGCCGCTCTCACACTATTTGAGAACGTCCGCATCTTCGACGGCAAGACCGATGCGCTGAGCGGACCTATGAATGTTCTGATCCGCGGCAACACGATCGATATCATCTCCAAAGACCCCATTCCGATCGATGGCGGTTCCACGGCCAATGTCATTGCCGGCGGCGGGCGCACGCTCATGCCAGGCCTTATCGATGCGCATTGGCACGCGATGCTCGTTCGGCCCACGCCGGCATCGCTTCTTACGGACGACGTTGGCTATCTGAATCTGGTTGCGGGCGCCGAGGCTACGGACACTCTGATGCGCGGGTTTACTACCGTTCGCGACGTGGGCGGGCCGTCGTTCGGGCTGAAGCGCGCGATCGACGAGGGTATCGTCGTTGGGCCACGCATCTTTCCGTCCGGCGCCATCATCACGGTCACGAGCGGCCATGGCGACTTCCGCAATGCCAATGAGCTGCCCCGTGTCATCGGCGCGCCTCTCTCGCGGCAAGAGCGGACCGGAGCGTCAATGGTCGCCGATAGTCCGGACGAAGTCCGCGTGCGGGTGCGCGAGCAGCTTCTGAAGGGCGCGTCGCACATCAAGCTGACGGCGGGCGGCGGTGTCGCGTCGCCCAACAGCCCGCTTGATGCCTCGACCTTTACGGAGGCCGAGCTGCACGCCGCCGTGGAGGCGGCCGAGAACTGGGGCACCTACGTTACCGTGCATGCCTACACGCCGATCTCGATCCAGCGCGCCATCGCCGCCGGTGTGAAATGTATCGAGCACGGTCACCTCATGGACGAGGAGACGGCAAAGCTGATCGGCGAGCGCGGCATCTGGCTCAGCACTCAGGCTTTTCCGGACGAGATGGCCGATGCGTTTCCGCCCGGGTCGCAAGAGCGCGCCAAGGCGTTCACAGTGTTCGCGGGCACAGACAAGACCATCCAGCTGGCAAAAAAATACAAACTCAAGACGGCCTGGGGCACGGACATCCTGTTCTCGCAGAGGCTGGCGCAGCGTCAGGGCGAATTGCTGGTCAAGTTCACGCGGTGGTACACACCGGCTGAAACGCTCGTCATGGCAACCGGAACCAACGCCGAGCTGCTGGCGATGTCTGGGAAGCGCAACCCGTACCCGGGCAAGCTCGGCGTCGTCGAGGGAGGCTCGCTCGCTGATCTTCTGCTGGTTGACGGCGATCCCATCGCCGACATCAAGTTGCTCACGGATCCGGCCAGGAACCTCGTCGTCATCATGAAGGACGGCAAGATTTACAAGAACACTCTGCAGCAGACCAAAGACGGGCGCTAACAGCCTCTCTTCGAAGACGCTCGGTGTTCGATGAAGAGCGGGCATCCTGGATGGAGCGCTACCGGGCGCAGAGCCCGCTTCGAGGCGCGCTGACTATTTTCCGCCTTCGGGCGCACTCGGCTCCAGCAGATATCGTTGCAGACCTGATGCGAAATCTATCGTCGGGCCAGCTGCTTCAGGAGCCTGGCGCGCCTTGAAGCTGTCTCGGCTCACGAGACGCGGGCCCTGAACAAGCCGTACCCCCCGGCTCACCGGTCGTGGGGGGGAGCGCAACATCACCAGCTCGCGGGCGAGGGAGGGGGAAACCGCGAGTTGTGGTCTGGGCACCAGCGCGGCGGTTTCTAGGGGTGTGTCCGTGTCTCCGGCCGGCTGCTCGCCCTCCCCAGGGACGTCGAGGCGCTCCTGGGCCGCCTCGAGCGCGATATCGAAGGTCTCGAACCTGCCTAGGTAGCCGGGAACCGCTGGGTACACGCGCCTGCGTACGTAGTTCGCCTCGGCATGCGTCGGAGATTGCAGGACGCTGATGACAAGACCCGCCACCCCCTGCTTACTGAAGCCGAGCTTCTCCGCAGCCGCGCGCGATACGTCCAGCTTGCGCTTTCCGCTGTAGGGGCCGGCGTTGGTGACGCGCAGCACGGAGGCGTCGCCGGTCTTGGGATTGTAGGCGAGGATGACGGTGCCGTCCGGCAGCAGCGGGCTTGCGGCGTTGTCGGGGAGATCGGGGCGGAAGACGGCGCCCGAGCTGGTCAGTCCGCAGGGGTTCAAGCGATCGAGCTTGCAGCTATCGTAGTAGGAGGCGAGCAAATAGCCGCGCCAGCCGACAAGCGTGTCGGTCTGCGCCAACGTCCCGACGCGATGGCAATATCCGTTGAAACAGTAGCGGGCGCCGGGAGACTTTGCCTCCGCAGTCGGCACGGCCGCCGCGCCAACAATGAGGGTCGCGCCGGCGCCGACCAAAGCCGGCAGTGCAAACCGCCAACCTGTTGAAAAATAGGAGGCTGCAGCACGCAGCGGATGCTTCTTCCGTGGCATGTAACGCGGGCCGATTCGCTAAAATCAGTTTTCCGACTTGCAGGACAACCGTGGCAAATGTTGGAGCAGACTCGCTCAAGCACGGTAAACGCGCGCTTAATGACGGGGGCGATATGGCGTTTTGCGCAGGGCAGTTGATGAGGGCGGATTGGTCGCCAACTCCCAGTAGCGGTCCTCGCCGCGCGACATCCACTCGGCACGGACGCGGCCCTATGGCCCGTCCGCAATCGGGATGACAACCGGCATTCTGTTTGGTGGCGTCGGAAGCCGCAGACGAAGCTGGCTTGCGAGGTCTACGACGACGTAAATTTTTTTTGGGTCGCGTGGGAACTTCTTCCCCGGCCCGGCGATGATTTGATCGCACCCGTATCAGTCCCGGGCTGTTGAGGCCTCCGACGCGCTGCCTTCCGCACCTGGAGGCTTCTGGCTCCCCTTGACGCATGTCCCAGGCTGGGTGGCTGGAGGTTCCCATGAAACACATTTCAGTCGAAGAGTTGAAACCCGTCGCAAAGGTGGTTGCCTCGCCGTTGGTTTCGCGGGCTGACGTGCGCCGCGGACGACTAGAGCGGTTTGCTGCTTTGCTCGACGCCTACATTGCCCCTGTGCGCCCGTTTTCCCAACTCGAAGCGCTTACTGAACGCGAACTGCGGTCGTTGCGATCAGACAGTTCTCCACTATCAGTCGCGTTCTCCGACCCAGTTCTTCGGAGCCAGGGGCTTGAGAGCGATGCGTATCTTGATGCGGTCGCATTCTTCGATCTCTCCGCACGTGAAGCGCATCACTTGCTCTGCGATTGCCACTACCCAACACGGCGACCCGCCGCGCAGCTGATCGCCACGCGTGCGCGATCACTGGCAGCTCACTCCAGGCGCGCTGTATTCTGGATGACCCTCGGAGAAAAAATACAAAAGGTCTTCAATTTTCTCCCGCGGGCTGGGATCCGGATTGCTTGATTCAGATAGTACGGTCGTGAATCAGTCGTCTGCGTCGTAGACCGCACAGGCTATCAAACCCGGCAACGTCAACGCGGCCAGATAGCTTGCCATCAGTGTGAACGTTGACCACGGCGCGCCTGTGCCCAAGGCAAACACGAGTAGAAGGCCAGGACCGAGTATGGGCAACGCCAACCACACCGGCCGGTGGCAATTCAGAAGCCTCTTTGCACATAGCAATGTCACGATGCAAAGTGTGGCAAGGCACCAAACAACGAATGGCCATGTCGGCGACCATTCGGAACGGCCATAGCTCTCGTCCCCACCTCCGAGGAGCAATGAGGCAACGAGACCGAAGGCAGACACCGCAATGACCATTGCCAGATACCATTGTTCACGCGGCAGGCTCCCCCTCAGTGAAAAGAAGACGCTCGATACGGTTGCGGATCCGATCGCGGGCACGGCTGCTGAGTGCTCGGCAGGCTTCTGCAGCTCGGTTTGTGGAGTGCCCATCATGCCGCTTCGCTGGGTCACAGCGTCGTGATAGGCAGCGCGCATGTTTTCAGAGGCGGGATAATCGTGACCGTCGTCACGACTATGGATCTGTTCGAGATGTGTTGGATGAGGCGTCGGCCCTATGTCTGAACGACGCAGAGGCGATTTCCGATAGCCTAGCGAAGAAAATGGTCGGTTCCAGGTCACGCTCAGCCCCTCCAGGGCCGGGCCGTCCCGGACGTTGCTTTGCAAGAAGAGGCCGTCCTCTTAGCTGAAATGTACGGGTTTCCCCCAATATTTTCAAGAACCCTTCGGCGCGCGGCCGATCAGTGAATAGGCCGCCTATGGGCCATCAGCCGAAAATCGACCACCCCGTGCGTTCCGCCAGCAACTGAAGCGCACGCGTCCCCAATTGTGAGTTCCCGTGTTCATCCAAGCCAGGCGACCAGACGGCGACGGATGCCTGGCCTGGCGCCACGGCCAGGATACCTCCGCCCACGCCGCTCTTGCCCGGAAGTCCGACGCGAAACGCGAAATCACCCGATCCATCGTAGTGGCCGCACATGAGCATCAATGCACAGATGCGTCGCGCCCGATCACGGGAAACGACAGTCAGTCCCGTCTGCGGCATGTGTCCGCCATTGGCCAGGAACAAGCCGGCTCGGGCGAGCTGGCGGCAGGTCATTGAAATCGCGCATTGATGGAAATAGACGCCGAGTGTCAGTTCGACCGGATGTAGGAGATTGCCAAAGGACCGCATATAGCTCGCCAGAGCGACGTTGCGGAATCCGGTCTTTTGCTCGGACTGTGCAACGGCTGGATCGATGGCGATCGTATCGTCGTCAGCGACGGACCGGACAAATCGTAGGATTTCGCCAATGGCTTCCCTGGGACGGTGCCCGGCTAGGATGGCGTCGCAGACGACGATAGCCCCGGCGTTGATGAAGGGGTTTCGTGGAACGCCACTCTCGTGCTCGAGCTGAACGATCGAATTGAAGCTGCTTCCCGATGGCTCTCGTCCAACGCGACTCCAAAGCGCATCCCCGTGTTTGCCGAGCGCAAGCGTCAGGCTAAAAACCTTTGAAATACTCTGGATTGAGAATGGTTCTCCGGCATCTCCTGCGAAATACGATCCCCCGCCCACCGTTGCGACCGCAATCCCAAATCTGTGAGGATTGACCTTAGCAAGCTCCGGGATGTAATCGGCAACTTTGCCTGTGCCCAGCTGCGGAAGAAGCTCTGCATGTATATTGTCGATGATCCGTTGTAGGTCAGGCATGGATCAGCGCTCTTATTGGGCGGGGCCTGCCGGAAGCGGTGTACGTTGTTTTGGTGGGTTCATATATTTTCGGTTCGCCCGTATCGGGCAATGAGGACGCATACGTATCATGACGACCAAGACACGGACCGCAAAAGCCATCCAAAAGGGCTCGTCGCAGAAGGAGGGCTTGGCGCGGCGACAGGAGATCCTTTCCGCGGCGCTGAACCTGTTTTCCATGCGGGACTATTCGGCAATCACCATCAAGGACATCGCGCAACTCGCGGGCGTCAACACGTCTCTCCTCTACTATTACTATGAGGACAAGGAAGCGTTGTTCCGCGCGGCGCTCGAAGAAGCGGTCGGCGCCGCGATGCGCAACTACGACGACGTCGCAAGCAAGCACTCCGAGCCGGTGGATCTGATCAATGATTGGTTCCAGATGCACGTCGAGCTTGCCGGTGATATCCGCCGGCTTGTCAAAATTCTGATGGATTACTCGAGCTCGCAATCGCAGACCCGCGTCTTGGATGACGTGGTCAGCAAGTTCTATGATGTTGAGATCCAGATCCTGACCAAGGCCGTTCGTCGAGGACAGCGTGCGGGACTGTTCAATAATGTGTCTCCGCAAGCCGCTGCGGTGTTCGCGTCGACTCACCTTGATGGGGTGATGGTTCGCTCCATCATTCAGCCGCGGCTCGACATTGCGGCTGCGGTCGATACGCTGCGCGACGCGTTTTGGGCCTATGTCGGATATCAGAAGTAACGCGAACTTCCCGCCGGCGCGACTGTTGCCGCCCATTCTGTAGAGCTCCCGAAATCTCGTATACGTCGCGCGAAAGCGTCGTTGTTGATCGCATCTGCATTTTTGATTGACCGATCAATCAATGCCTGTCAAGGTCGCAATCCTTAGGGACTGAACGCCAAGTGGAAGGCGGATAGAGCACAAAGTGCCGACCGCCGGAGGGAGGATAGATGACCGACACGACGCTGCCCCAGGCAGCCGCCCAGCGGGCGGGTGCCGCAGACCACTATTCCCTTGTTCGCAGTTTGAACTGGACGCACGCATTTTGGTTTGCGGCAGGAACACCAGCGCTGGTCTTGTTCTCTGTCGGGGCCATTGCCGCTACCGCCGGTAACATCTCGCCGCTAGTCTGGACGATCTCAGCACTGTTCGGTTTCGTTCAGGCGTTTACGTACGCAGAGATTTCCTCGATGTACCCGCACAAGTCAGGCGGTGCGTCGGTCTACGGCGCACTCGCTTGGGTGCGCTATGGCAAGATGCTAGGGCCGATTTCGGTTTGGTCGAACTGGTTCTCCTGGTCGCCCGTGCTCGCAATCGGTACCGGTCTCGGCGCTGGCTATATCCTCAATCTGTTTTTTCCTGCCGATCATTGGGTCCAGACCTGGCAGATCACTCTGTTGAATCTGGATTTCCTGAAGCAGGGCCTGAGCCTACGCATAAACTCTGTCTTCGTATTGGGATGGGTGTTGGTGCTGGTGGTCTTCGCTGTGCAGCATCGCGGCGTCCTGAAGGCCGCAAACCTGCAGAAGGTATTGGCCATCACGGCGCTGGCTCCGCTGATCATCATAGGCTTGGTTCCGATCCTGTCCGGGAACATTTCCGCTGAGAGTTTCGAACCTTTCGTACCTCTGGCCCGTGACGCTGCCGGCAATCCTGTCCCAGGTGCCTGGGATATGGCGGGCTGGACCGTATTCGCGGGTGCCCTGTTTATCGCGGGTTGGTCCACCTACGCATTTGAAACAGCGGTTTGCTACACGCGTGAGTTTCAAAACCCGGGCACGGATACACCGAGGTCATTGATTGCCGCCGGCCTTCTGTGTGTGTTCGTGTTCTCTCTCGTCCCTCTCGCGTTCCAAGGCGCTCTCGGCCTGAACGGAATGTTGGATCCCGGAATCTACAGCGGGATGGGCGTCGCCGACGCGATGGCCGGGATGATCGGCGCGAGCGCCATTGTGGCAAAAATCCTGATCGTGATGCTCATCCTGGCCCTGCTTCTGACGGTCAGCATGTCGATGGCAGGTTCCGCCCGTACTCTCTACCAGGGCTCCGTCGATGGGTGGCTTCCCCGCTACCTCAATCGCGTCAACAGTCACGGCGCGCCGGTCTCGGCCATGTGGACCGACCTCGGCTTCAACATGCTGCTGTTGATGATGTCGGACTACGTGTTCCTGCTGGCGATCGCGAACGTCAACTACATGATCTTCAACTTCCTCAACCTGCAATCCGGTTGGCTGCATCGCATCGACAGACCGGAGATGCCGCGTCCTTACAAGGCTCCGACAATGGTGTTGGCGGCGGGCGCGGTACTCGGTTTCGTCAACCTGCTTCTGCTCGGCATGGGTGCAAACATCTGGGGACCCGGAACGCTTGCGGCAGGCTTCGCCGTCGCGCTGATGATCCTGCCGGTCTTCGCGTTCCGTCACTTCATTGTCGATCGCGGAAAGTTCCCGGAGCAGACGTTCGAGGATTTCGCCGGTGTCGATGAGTCCGAAGTCAAGACGAGGGCAGGCATCCTTCCCTATCTGACACTTCTGGCAGGCGCGGGAGTGATCGCTCTCGGCTACGTCATCGCTGTCTACTGACAAACAATCGAAACGGATTTGGGCTGAGCGCTGGCGCATTTCCAAGCGGCAGTGCTCACGCCCGGCGGCAAAAACAACAAACTACGAGGAAACTATGACTACAGACAAAGCTAGTTCAATCGCGACGCTCAAGAAGAAACTCGAGAATGCCGGCGTCAAGTTCATGATGCCAAGCTACGTCGACATGCACGGCGTATCAAAAACCAAGGTCGTGCCGCTTCCTCATATTGAGGACATGGTCGACGGCTCCGAGCTCTGCACGGGCGCCGCACTCGATGGCGTGCCGCAGGATGTCAGTGACGAAGAGGTCTCCTCGCATCCCGATATTCGCTCGGCAACCGTTCTTCCGTGGAACAACGATGTGGCGTGGTTCGCGAGCGATCTGTGGTGCGGCGGGAAACCCTTCGAGCCCTGCAGTCGCAACATCCTTCAGCGCACATTGGCCATCGCTGATGAGATGGGCTACGGCGTGAACCTCGGCATCGAGGCGGAATTTTTCGTTCTCAAAGACGATGATCAGGAGGGATTCAAGCCACTGTCCGAACGTCACCACCTTGCCAAGCCGGCGTACGACGTTTCACGCTTTCTCGACAATCGCGGCTGGTTGTTTGAACTCGTCAACGCCATGAATGACCTCGGCTGGGACGTCTATTCGCTCGATCATGAAGACGGTATCGGTCAGTTCGAGATCGACTTCCGTCACGCCGATGCGCTGACGATGTCGGACCGCTATGTATTCTTCCGCTTGATGGCGCATGAGATTGCTCGCAAGCACGGCGGGTTTGCCACGTTCATGCCCAAGCCTTACGCGGACCGCGCGGGCAGCGGTGCACACTTTAATATGTCGCTTGCTGATAAAGGCACGGGGAAGAATCTCTTCGCCTCGGCGACCGACCCGCGTGGCTGTAAACTCGACAAGCTTGGCTACCACTTCATCGCTGGCGTTCTGAAGCACTTGCCCGCCATTTGTGCCGTAGTGGCGCCGACTGTGAACAGCTACAAGCGTCTTGTGACCAAGGGCAGCATGTCCGGCTTCACCTGGGCGCCGGTGTTCTTGTGCTACGGCAACAATAACCGCACCAATACCGTTCGCATTCCGAAGAGTGGCGGGCGCGTCGAGCTGCGCGTGGCCGACAGTGCCTGCAACCCGTATCTCGGTGCCGCGATGACCATCAGGGCGGGTCTTGAGGGCGTGCGGCAGCAGCTGGATCCGGGCGATCCGCACTTGGACAACATGTATCTGAAGTCGCCACAGGAACTGGCGGAGCTGGGCGTAAAGCAGCTGCCTGCAACACTTTCTGAAGCTCTTGACGCCTTCGAGGCCGATCCTCTCTCCAAGGAAGTGTTTGGAGAGGCGATGTTCAATTCATGGTTGGAATTCAAGCGTGACGAGTGGCATGCCTACACCAATCACGTCTCGCAGTGGGAAGTGAACCGCTACCTGAAATTCTACTAAAGCCGAAAGCAGGAGAGCGAGTACCAAGCCCGCTCTCTCGACTGGAAAGCGTTGCACAGCTCCCCTGGCAACGCTTTCCTTTTTCTTCCCTTTCGACGTCGCCCTCCCGATGGCCTGCAGGTGATGGATCCGACGCCGTTCAAAAATATTGGATTCGATATGAATTGGGCAGAACGCACTTGGACCGAGTTTCCCGCCGATCTCGCTACAGCGAATTACACCGCACTGCTTCCAGTCGGCGCAACAGAACAGCATGGGCCGCATCTTGCCACGGGCATGGACACTGTAATCGCAGACAAGCTTTGTCGCGCGGTGGCGGAGAAAACGGGCGCGTTGATGCTTCCGACCGTGCCGTATGGCTGTTCGCTGGGCCACAGCCGCCGTTGGCCGGGCACGATTGCGTTGCAGCCCATTACGCTCATTACCCTCGTGAAGGAAATCGGTGATTGGGCGTACTCTAGTGGTGTGCGCCGACTGCTGATTGTAAATGGCCACGTGACGAACGCGGCCCCCCTTCGATGCGCGCTTGAGATGCTGAGAGCGGAATACGACGACCTCATGGTCGCCGTCATCAACACGGCTCAGATCAGTCAACGCGTACGCGCCTCTCACTGCTCCGATGGGGATGATTGGCACGCAAACCGCGCCGAGACGGCTCTGATGCTCGCAGTCGCGCCTGAGATCGTGAGAATTGACGCGATAGACGGCTCAGATGACCCCGATCGGACGGCGGGCTTGGTTTTTTCCCACCCCGTCAACCGCACCAGCACAAACGGTGTTACGGGCAAACCCAGTCTGGCGACGCGCGCAGAAGGCGCGGAACTCTTTTCTTGGATGGTGGAAGATCTCTCGCAGCTGGTGAAAAAAGCAAAGCAGGAAACGCCCCCGTTGCCCAATTCATACTTTGGGTAGGTGGAATTCGTGCTGGAGGGTAGGGCGCAACGAGGGGACCGGCGTCAGAGGCCGGTCGAGGGCAGGCCGAAGGTCTCGTAGGGCTTTAACGCGATAGCGTAACCGCCGCACATCAGTCCGGCGTTCGCTGCATGGTCAGCTGGGCGACCCACGCGGGCCCTATTGTACTGGTGTGGCGCAGTTCCCATCTCCCCGCCCACCACCAATCATCCCGGCAGCGCCACGGCTAGTTTTCGCGTCGCCGACCGGAGAAGGGAGCAATCATGTACGGCCTCTCCTTCCTCTCCAATACGAGCAACAGGACGGGTAAACCGGAGCATTCCGGCGCCACCGATCGAGATCGGCTCGACAGTTACTCTGAAGCTGTCACGGGCGCCGTGGACGCGGTGTCCCCTGCCGTCGTTCACGTTGGCGTCAAAGGCGAGCGTGATGGACGGGCATCGCAAGGCTCGGGTTCTGGCGTCATTGTCTCGCCCGACGGAATCATACTCACCAACAATCATGTGGTGGATGGCGCGCGGGACGTGCGCGTTACGCTCGCCGATGGCCGGAGTTTCTCCGCGCGGACATTGGGACGCGATGCGGACACCGATATCGCTGTTCTTCGCGCGGAAACCATGGATCACTTGCCGACTGCCATGCTCGCGGATTCGAAGCGTGTGAAGCCAGGCCAGATCGCAATCGCCATCGGTAATCCGCTGGGATTTCAATCTTCGGTGTCGGCCGGCATCGTGAGTGCCGTCGGCCGGTCTTTGCGTGCGCAGAACGGTGGCCTTATTTCGGATGTCATACAGACGGATGCGGCGTTGAACCCCGGAAACTCGGGTGGCGCGCTTCTATCGTCGCATGCCGAAGTGATCGGCATTAACACGGCTATGATCATGGGCGCGCAGGGTATTGCATTCGCAGTGGCATCCAGTACGGCGCTCAATGTGCTGATGCAGGTGCTGGCTCACGGCAGGGTGCGCCGGGCTCGTCTCGGCATAGCGGGTGAGCAGGTCCCGTTGAGGCGGCGCGCTGCTTATGCTGCAAACCTCAGTCAGGAAAGCGGTGTCGCCATTCGCGATCTTCATGCTTCCAGTCCGGCGGATCGGGCTGGTCTGCGACCGGGCGATGTGATCGTCGGTATCGACGGTACGCCGGTTACCGGTGTGGACGACATCCTGCGGCTGTTGGGTCATGACGCGATCGGCAAGTCGATAACCGTGACCTACTTCCGTGGCGACACCTTCGCCGAGACCCGCGTCTTGCTGGACGAACGCGAGAAGTAAGGTCTCAGAGCCGGCGGGCATAGCGAGGCGGATGGCCGGTAACCATTATGGCGTCGTGCGGTGCGGCCCCGCTTCCCCGTATTACTCAGTAAATCCATTGATTTGATACGCCGGGGTGTGAAAGCGAGCCGCGCTGCGCCAGCTCCTGCTTGCGTACGTGGCTTTGCCTCAACATATCCTGTGCTGGGCCAGACGGATTTTGGACGCCATCCTCGTTAGTTCTGGATTGGCGTATCGGTACTCCGCCTAGGGTTTCGTTGCTCCCCGGTTGACCTGTTGGCGGACGGCTGGGTTCTCGCGAAAGCTTTGGTCGATGGACAAGCTCGCACGTGACGGTGGCCACGATGTTGCCGCGCCGCCTGAACACAAGGCACGCAAACGCGGTCGCTTTGGCGTCTTTATGGCGTTGCTGCTCCTTGTTGCTGGAGCCGGTGCGCTTGCGTGGTGGAACCTGTCGAAACCCAACGCCGATCACCCGGCCCGTCATCAGGGCGATGTCGGCGTGAATGTGAAAGTGGCGCCGCTCGCGCAAGGCGATATGCCCGTGGTGCTGGACGGTCTCGGTACGGTGACCGCACTCAACACGGTTACTGTCACGACGCAGATCAGCGGCTATCTCACTGAGGTCGGCTTCCAGGAGGGGCAGGAAGTCAAGAAGGGCGACTTCCTGGCGCAGATCGATCCGCGGCCCTATCAGGCGGCGCTGGGGCAGGCTCAAGGGCAGCTTGCGCGTGACGAGGCGCAGCTCGCCGCCTCCACGATCGACCTTGCGCGCTACGAGAAACTGATGACGCAAGATTCGATCGCCCGTCAGCAGGTCGATACGCAACGCGCGCTGGTGAAGCAGAACGAAGCCACTGTCGCCTCGGACAAGGCGCTGGTGGAAAACGCCACGTTGAATCTGAATTACTGCCGCATTGTGTCGCCGTTAGACGGAAGGGTGGGACTACGCCTCGTCGATCCTGGCAACTACGTCCAGCCGAGCACGGCAGGTGGTCTCGTCGTCATCACACAGATGCGGCCCATCTCCGTCATTTTCCCGCTACCCCAAGACGCCATCCCGCAATTCATTCAGAAGTTGCGTTCTGGACAACAGCTGACCGTTCAAGCCTTCGATCGCAATGCCAGCAATCTGCTCGCAAGCGGTACCCTTACGACGGTCGACAATCAGATCGACACCACGACCGGCACCGTGAAACTCCGCGCGACCTTTCAGAACGAGGACGAGCTTCTATTTCCGAACCAGTTCGTCAACGTGAAGCTCATTACGAACACTTTGAACGGCGTGACGCTCATGCCCAACGCCGCGGTGCAGCTGGGGGTACCCGGAACCTTCGTTTATCGGACCAATGACGACGGCACGGTCACTGTCCGCCCTGTCAAGCTCGGCGCTGCAGACGACAAGCACGTCGTGGTGCTCGAAGGCTTGTCGCCGGGTGACAAGGTCGTAGTTGACGGTGCCGACCGGTTGCGGGACGGGGCAAAGATCACCGTCGCGGACGACAACAAGAAATCGGCATTGGGCGCTTCCTCGTCCGGATCGCCGACACCCAAAACCGAAAAGATTGGCGGAGAAACGTCAAAGACCCAACCTGACGCCAAATAGCGTAGGGCTTCATAAGCGTGCTGCGGCTCAAGTCATGAATCCATCCAGCACTTTCATTCACCGGCCCGTGGCGACGACCCTCTTGATGGTCGCGATCGTGCTCGCGGGGTTCATCGGCTACATGCAGCTCCCCGTGTCGGCCTTGCCGCAGGTCGATTATCCAACGATCCAGGTGCAAACGTTCTATCCCGGTGCCAGCCCGCAAGTGATGACGGCATCGGTAACCGCTCCGCTCGAGCGGCAGTTCGGGCAGATGCCAAGCCTCAACCAGATGATGTCGACGAGTTCGGGCGGTGCGTCGGTCATTACACTCCAGTTCGACCTCAATCTCAGTCTCGACGTTGCCGAGCAGGAGGTGCAGGCTGCCATCAATGCGGCGGGCAATCTGCTGCCCTCAGACCTGCCCGCGCCCCCGATCTACGCGAAGGTCAATCCGGCCGACGCGGCTGTCATCACGCTGGCGCTGACTTCGAAAACGACGCCGCTGAACAAGATGCACGACCTTGCCGAGACTGGGCTCGCGCAACAGCTTTCGAATATTCCTGGCGTTGGTTTGGTGACGCTCAGCGGCGGTCAGCGGCCAGCCGTGCGCATCCAGGCGGATACGCGCGCGCTGGCGGCGCATGGGCTCAACATCGACGACCTGCGGACTGTCATCGGCAACTCGAACGTCAATATTCCGAAGGGGAACTTCGACGGACCTTCCCGCTCATTTGCGGTCAATGCCAACGACCAACTGCCGGATGCCGCAGCCTTTCGTGACATCGTCATCGCGTATCGGAATGGGGCTCCGGTTCATCTAAAGGATGTCGCCAAGATCGTCGACGGGGCGGAAGATATTCACCTCGGCGCTTGGGCCAACACCGTTCCAGCCATCATCGTCAATGTTCAAAGGCAGCCCGGAGCCAACGTTATCGATGTGGTCGACCGCATCAAGCGTTTGCTGCCCGCGCTCAAGGCTGCCTTGCCGAACAGCGTCGAGTTGTCGGTGTTGAGCGATCGAACGACGACGATCCGTGCCTCTGTGGCTGACGCACAGTTCGAGTTCTACCTGGCGGTGGCGCTCGTGGTGCTCGTTATTTTCCTGTTTTTGCGCAACGTTCGCGCGACCCTCATTCCAAGTCTGTCGGTGCCGATCTCGATTGTCGGCACGTTCGGCGTCATGTATCTGCTCGGGTTCAGCCTCGACAACCTGTCTCTCATGGCGGTGACGATTGCGACGGGCTTCGTCGTCGACGACGCTATCGTCATGATCGAGAACATCACGCGCTATATCGAGGAGGGAGAGCGGCCCCTCGATGCCGCAATCAAGGGGTCCGGTCAAATCGCGTTCACGATCATTTCGCTCTCGGTATCGCTGATTGCCGTTCTGATCCCGCTGCTTTTTATGGGCGATGTCGTCGGCCGGCTCTTCCATGAGTTCGCGATAACCTTGGCGGTTAGCATTGTGGTTTCGGCGATCGTCTCGCTGACGCTTGTGCCGATGCTGTGCGCCAAAATCTTGAAACAAGAGCCTCCAAGGGCGGAAAGAGGCCGCGGCGGATGGGGCGACCGGGCTTATGAGGCTACGATTTCTGCCTATGGACGCGGTCTGACGTGGGTGCTCGCACACCAACCTCTCACACTCGCCGTGGCAATTTTGACGCTGGCGCTGACGGCAGCGCTCTATGTGGTCGTGCCCAAAGGTTTCTTCCCGGTGCAGGACACAGGGATGATCCAGGGCATTTTTCAAGCGTCCGAGTCGAGTTCGTTCGCCAAGATGGTGTCGCGACAGCATGAGCTTTCAGAGGCCATTCTCAAGGATCCGGACGTGGCCAACCTGTCGTCGCTGATCGGCGTCGATGGCAGCAATGCGACGCTCAATCAGGGACGGTTCCTGATCAGCTTGCGGCCTCTCGGGGAACGCAAACGCTCTGTGGGCGAGCTCATGCAGGACCTCAAGCAAGCTACAGCAGGGATAGCCGGCAGCGATTTGTTCCTGCAACCGGTTCAGGATCTCACAATCGATGCAGCTGTCGCTCCTACGCAATACCGTTTCACGTTGCAGAACATCAACGCGTCTCTGCTTGAAAAGTGGGTTCCGATTGTTGTCGCGCGCCTCCAGACGCTTCCCCAAGTTGCCGACGTCGCGAGCGATATGCAGAGCAGGGGTTTGACGGTTGATGTTACGGTCGATCGGGCGACGGCTGCCCGCTTCGGGATCACGCCGGCTACCGTCGACAATGCGCTCTATGATGCCTTCGGGCAGAGAATTGTCTCGACGATTTTCACGCAATCCAATCAGTATCGGGTGATTCTAGAAACAGATCCGTCATTGAAGAAAAGCATCACGGATCTCTCGGCACTCTATTTGCCGTCTTCGACCGGAACGATGGCGCAGGTGCCACTCTCCGCCATCGCGACCGTTACGACGCGATACGCGCCGCTATCGGTTGGTCATCTCGCACAGTTCCCGTCGTCTACGATCTCGTTCAACCTCGCGCCGGGGGTCTCGCTCGGCGAAGCCGTTGACGCGATCCGGTCGGTCGAGGGCGACGTCGGACTACCCGAGAGTTTCGTCGTCAAGTTTCAAGGTGCGGCGCTGGCATTCGAAAGCTCGCTCGGCAACGAGCTTTTGCTCGTACTGGCTGCGATTGTGACGATGTACATCGTTCTCGGCATTCTCTACGAGAGTTTCATCCATCCGATCACTATTCTTTCGACACTCCCGTCCGCCGGCATAGGCGCTCTCATCGCCTTGATCATCGCGGGCAAGGAGTTCGATATCATTGCTCTGATCGGTGTCGTGCTTCTGATCGGAATCGTGAAGAAGAACGCGATCATGATGATCGACTTTGCTATCCGTGCTGAGCGGGAGGAGGGGATGCCCCCGCGGAACGCGATCTTTCAGGCGTGCCTGCTTCGCTTCCGGCCCATCATGATGACGACAATGGCCGCATTATTCGCCGCGTTGCCGTTGATGCTGGCCGGTGGCACAGGTGCTGAATTGCGCCAACCGCTCGGCATTGCCATCGTCGGGGGTTTGACGGTCAGTCAGCTTCTGACGCTCTTCACGACCCCGGTGATCTACCTCGCGTTTGATCGGCTCAATCGGCGCATCGGGTGGCAGGAGGAAGAGGCGTCGGATCTTTCCGCCGGGCGAAGGGTGCCATGAACCTGTCGGCTCCCTTTGTTGCGAGGCCGGTGGCGACGACGCTGATTTCAGCGGGCATCGCCTTGTTCGGTATCATCGCGTTTCCAAACCTGCCCTTGGCTTTGTTGCCTGAAGTCGATTTCCCCACCATCCTGGTCCAGGCACAGCTTCCCGGCGCCAGTCCGGAAACGATGGCTTCGAGTGTGGCGGCGCCTCTGGAACGCCACTTGGGAGAGCTGGCCGCGGTCTCGGAGATGACGTCGCAGAGCGCGCTCGGAACGGCACGGATTACGCTTCAGTTCGATCTCAGCCGCGATATCGATGGCGCAGCGCGCGACGTTCAGGCCGCCATCAATGCCGCTCGTGCGGACCTTCCATCCAGCCTGCGCAGCAATCCAACCTATCGCAAGGTCAATCCGGCGGACTTCCCGATCCTCATCATCGCAGTCACGTCGGATACGATGACGCAAGGACAGCTTTACGATGAGGCGGCGACGGTTCTACAGCAGCGGCTCTCGCAGGTTTCGGGCGTCGGCAACGTCGATCTCGGCGGCAGCGCGCTCCCTGCGGTACGCGTGGAGCTGATCCCGAGCGCGCTCTTTAAATACGGTATTGGGCTCGAGGACGTGCGCGCAGCACTCGCCTCCGCAAATGCGCACAGCCCCAAAGGGGCGATCGAGGATGGCGAGCGGCGGTTCCAGATCGAATCCAACGATCAGGCGACTAAGGCGGGTGACTATCGTCCCTTGGTGGTGGCCTATCGAAACGGAGCGCCGGTTCGGCTAACGGATGTGGCGCAGGTGAAGGATTCGGTTGAGGATTTGCGCAATCTTGGCCTTGCGGACGGTAAGCCCGCTGTGCTTGCGATCGTCTACCGTCAGCCAGGCGCCAATATCATCAACACCGTCGATCGGGTGAAGGCCCTTTTGCCTGAGCTGCAGAAGTCGCTGCCGGGCAGCGTGGATGTTACCGCGATCATGGATCGTACGACAACGATCCGGACAGCTCTCGCGGAAACTGGGCGCACGCTGGTGATAGCGGTTGCCCTGGTTGTTGTCGTGGTGTTCATTTTTTTGCGCAATGCGCGTGCCACGCTTATTCCCGCCATTGCCGTGCCCATCTCGATCGTCGGCACGTTAGGTCCGATGTACCTTCTGGGCTACAGCCTCGACAATCTCTCCTTCATGGCCCTGATTGTCGCGACAGGATTTGTCGTCGACGATGCGATCGTCGTTGTGGAGAATGTCTCGCGCCATATGGAGGAGGGCATGTCCCGGCGCGCCGCTGCCATCGAAGGCGCGCGAGAGGTCGGTTTCACAGTCCTTACAATCAGCGTGTCCCTCATCGCGGTGTTCATACCGATATTGCTGATGGGGGGCATCGTCGGCCGGATATTTCGAGAGTTCGCTGTGGTTCTGTCGATCGCGGTTCTCATTTCTCTCGTTGTTTCGCTGACGACCACACCGATGATGTGCTCGCGACTTCTTCCGCTTCGCCGGGACGAGAACCCCGGCCGATTTTTCAAGGCGGTGGAACGTGGCTTCGATCGCCTGGTGGGTGCTTATGCCCGCGCCCTCGATACGGCCTTGCGTCACCCGCGCCTCGTCATGGTGATCCTGGGTCTTACGATTGCCCTCAATGTCGCGCTGTTTGCCGTTGTGCCGAAGGGGCTTTTCCCGCAGACCGATACCGGCCGGATCATCGGAACAATTCAGGGTGATCAGAGCATCTCGTTCCAGGCGATGGAGACCAAGCTTCGGCAGTACGTGGCTATCATTCGCGCCGATCATGCTGTTGCGCATGTCGTTGGCTTCACGGGCGGACGCCAAGTCAACGGCGGCTCTATCTTCGTGGCGTTGAAGCCCATCGACCAGCGAAGGGCAACGGCGGATGAAGTGATTGCGCGGCTACGCAAGAAGATGGCGGAAGTACCGGGAGCGAGCGTCTATCTTCAGTCCGTTCAAGACATCAAAGTTGGCGGACGCCAGTCGGCCGCGCTCTATCAATATACGCTACAGAGCGCGAACCCTGCCTTGCTCTTCGAATGGGCTGACAAGCTAACGGCTGCGCTTCAGAAGTCCGGTGCGCTCGATGATGTCAATTCAGATCAACAGCAAAACGGGCTCTCGACGAATCTCACAATAGATCGCGACGATGCGAGCCGGTTCGGCCTAACCGCGAATGCCATCGACAATACGCTTTATGATGCGTTCGGTCAGAGGCAGGTCTCAACGATCTACAACCCACTGAACCAGTATCACGTGGTGATGGAGGTCGCGCCGCAGTATTGGCAGGATCCCAGAAGTTTGCACGATATCTACGTCAGCACGGCCCCAACGAATGCGAGTGGAACCCAGACGACCAATCTGCCGGCGGGAGCAGTCAGCGGGCGTTCGACGGGTTCCTCCACGAGCAACGCTGCGGGAAATGCGGCTGCGATCGCATCAGATGCTGCGCGGAACCAAGCCACGAACTCCATCGGAACTTCGGGCAACAGCATCGCGTCGAGCGGGACTCCGGTCAGTA
Source organism: Hyphomicrobium sp. (assembly GCF_036262015.1). Taxonomy (GTDB): domain Bacteria; phylum Pseudomonadota; class Alphaproteobacteria; order Rhizobiales; family Hyphomicrobiaceae; genus Hyphomicrobium_C. Next base: position 1,076,686 of record NZ_DATAJR010000008.1, read on the forward strand.
CGAGTGTCGAAAAGATGGTGCCGCTCAGCGCCGTCACGCGCTACCGGCAGGGAAAGGCCTCTCTATCTGTCAATCATCAGGGCGTTCTGGCCTCAACTACCATTTCGTTCAATCTGAAGCCGGGTCAGTCGCTCAGCGATGCGGCTGCGCTTATTGAGCATACTAAAAACAGTCTCGGCATGCCCGCGGCCGTGACAGGGTCATTCTCAGGTACTGCGGCGACCTTCATTGCCTCATTGTCCAGCGAGCCTATTCTTATCGCGGCGGCGCTGGCAGCCGTCTATATCGTGCTCGGCATTCTCTATGAGAGTTACGTTCACCCCATCACCATATTGTCGACGTTGCCGTCGGCCGGCGTAGGAGCCGTTCTCTCGCTGATGATATGCGGCAAGGAATTCAGCGTCATCGCATTGATTGGCGTGATACTGCTTATCGGTATCGTGAAAAAGAACGCGATCATGATGATCGATTTCGCTTTGCAGGCAGAGCGCGGGGGCATGAGTTCGCGCGAGGCGATCCGGACGGCTTGTCTGCTCCGCTTCCGCCCCATCCTCATGACGACTCTTGCAGCATCTCTCGGAGCGTTGCCTCTTGCGCTGGGTACGGCCGAAGGCGCGGAGATGCGGACGCCGCTCGGAATATCGATTGTCGGCGGGCTCATGGCGAGCCAGCTTCTCACCCTGTTCACGACGCCGATCGTCTATCTCTATGTCGATGAATTCAGTCAATGGTGGGCGGGCCGGAGGGAAGCGCTGCGGACGCGTTGGGGACGGCCTCCCAGCCCGGCGGAGTGAAGTACCGGGGGCCTGCTTACAGGCAAGGCGGCATTTCGGGTGGAATATTGCCGACGATGGTGTCGCGAATACTGATGCAGCCTCGCCAGTGGCGCAGCATCTCATAGTCCGGGATGTCACTCGTATCCCATCCGCCGCCGAGTGCCGAGATCAGGTTGACCGTCGCCAAGTATCGGTTCTGGAGAACCGTCAGTGCGGCCTGCTCGTTCGTGAGCTGTGTCGACTGAGCGGTAACAACCGTCGTGAACGATGTCGTGCCGGCCTTGTATTCGTTGAGTGCGATTTCTACCGCCTTGCGCGAGAGGGTCACGGCTTCATTCTGGGCTGTGGCCTGCTTGGCGAGGACGCGCTGGGCCACGAGTTGATCCTCGACCTGCTGGAAGGCGGTCAGCACGGTCTGGCGATAGGTTGCGACGGACTGGTAGTACGTGGCTTCCTGGGCGATGACCTGAGCGCGGCGGAGACCCCCATCGAAGAGCGTCTCGCTCAGAGCACCGCCGATGGACCACACCTCGTTTGCGACAGAAATGGGGAACGCGCGGTTACCTACCCATCCGATGAATCCGGAGACCGATATGTCGGGGAAGTAGGCGGCTACCGTCACGCCAATGAGCGCACTCTGTGCTTGAATGCGCCGCTCCGCTGCGGCGATGTCCGGTCGCCGCTCTAGCAGCAGCGACGGAAGGGTTCCCGGAATTGTCGGAACCTTCGTTCCGAGCGGTTTCGGCTTGATCGTCAGCTCAGCCGGCGGGAGTCCGATCAGGACTGCGATCGCATGTTCGAACTGGGCGCGCTGAATGGCGACGTTGATCTCCAAGGCTTCGGTCGTCTTGACCTGCGTCTGGGCGACGACCACGTCGGAGCGGGCAACAGTGCCCTGGTTGTACTGGTTCTCGGTGATCTTTTGTGTGCGCTTAAAGTTGGCAACGCTTTCGTTCAGAATGCGCTGAAGCGAGTCGGCCGCACGCATATTGAAGTAGGCCGTTGCGAGCTGCGTCTGGGCGGACAGACGGGCGTTGGCAAGGTCCGCCTCGCTTGCCTGGGCATTGGCGACATCGCTTTCGATCGTGCGCCGGATCTTTCCCCAGACGTCGAGATCCCAACTGCCCGTCGTCTCGAGTGTCACGGTCGTCCTGGTTTGCGCCAGACCAATCGCCTGTCCAGGTGAGCCTGATCCGGCTGCGGCCGCAGCCGGTCCGGTGTGCGATCTAACGGCGTTGTAGTCGAGCCCAAATACCGGGAAGAGTTGGGCGCGCGCTTGCTGAACGATAGCGGCCGCCTGGCGGAAGGCGGCGTCGGCAGCCGCGAGATTTTGGTTCGAGACTTCGACTTGACGCATCAGCCCGTCGAGTACGTCGTCGTGGTAGACCGACCACCACGCGCCGCGATCGAACGTGTCCAGGGGCTCCGCGATTTTCCAGCCTTTCAATTCCTTGAAGGCAGGAGGTACGGGTGCGGGTGGCGGAATGTAATCAGGACCGACAGCGCATCCGCCGGCGGTCATCATTGCGATCGCAACAAGTCCTGCTTTGAGCGCCCCGATACGCGAATGCTCCATCGTGCGAACGGACGTTTGTGGTTTCAAATGAAGCTCGTTGGTTCCGGCACGAGCACAGTCTCAATGCAAACGCGTTTGCGCCTGCGCGTGGCGACCTTATTGGGATTCGCGCGGCTATTTCTGGATAGGGAGAAAAATGCTTCGTTGAAGATGCACGCGCGACACGCGTGGTTGAGTCGAATGCCGGCGCATTTTCTGAGCTACGGCGCGCATCTGCGCTGCTACAACACGATGCTTGCAGGTACGGTGTGGCAGCACGGCCTTTCGCAGCAGACCGCCTTGTACTTGGCGGTCTGCTGGGCGTTGGATTTAGGCAGCTGTCGGGAAATCAACGACGATGATTTCCGGTAGGGTGCGCTTCTCGACCGCTTTGATGTCTGCTGCGCTTGTGGTTGGCACCGCGACGGGCTCGCAGGGAATGCCGTGCCAGCGTGTATGCGGGGGAAGTGATTCACCCTTCATAAGTACCGACAGAGGACCGAGCACCGAACCAGGAGCCATCTCGGTGCCGTAGAGCACGACCGCCATGTTGCCCACCGAACAGCCTGGGCCGATGTTCAGGTGATCCGCTTTGAAGACGCGATCCTCGAAAAGGTGGGTCTGGATGGTTGCTCCGAGGTTCAATGCGGCGCGGTCTCCGATTTTGACGAGGTCAAATTCAGAGAAGAGCGTCGTTTCGATGAAGCACCACTTGCCAACTTTGCACCCCATCATCCGCAGGCATGGCGACACCATCGGCGAGCCCATGAGCGGGGCCATGGCAGACGCGGCCACACTCTCGTAGACGCCGTTGACGAGTTCGTTGTGCCAGACGAAGCGCGACCAGAGCGGCTTGACCACGGTTTTGTGGGCGCCGATCAGCACCTTCTTGAGGATCGCCGTGATGACGACCGACGCGAGTGAGATGGCCATCGCGGCGAAGGGAATTCCCGCAATGACATATAGGATGGGTAGCGTCCGGAAGGCAGCTACGAGCAAGCTCACGAACGCGATAGCGCAGGCCGTGCCGACCAGGCCGGGCAGGAGAATGCGGACTGCGTCGGTGGCGGCGCGTTCCATCCGCGCCCAAATCGTGGGCGTGAATATTTCGTTTTCCCCGAAACACAGGTCTTTCTGCGTGTTGGGAAGAGAGAATCCCGGCGCGCCGAGCCAACGGGTGTTGTCGGGGACATTGGCCGTATCGGCGGGTGGTGTCGATGCGACGCCGATCAGGACGCCGTCTCCGATCGTGTGACCGCCAGACACGAGCGCGCTGTTGCCGATAAACGTCTTCGATCCGATGCGGACGGCTCCGTATTCGGCCTTGCCATTGTGAATACGCTCGCCTCCGACGAGGCACGCATCGGCGAGGAAGCTTCCTTCACCCACCTCCAGCACGTCGGGGCACACGTGAGATACGGTCGAGATCTCGACGCCGCGGCCGATCTTGGCGCCAAATGCCCGCAGTAGTCCCGGGAGGTACACGGTCGCGTACACCGGCATCAGGATGTTTTTGGTGTTCTCGAGAAGATAGGCCGAGAACCAGTGGCGGAGGTAGCTCACGCTGTAGAGCGAGAACGTCCCGGCCTTGAGGGGACCCAGCAGACGCTTCAGCATGATCGCGCTGCGCGTGTAGGTGAGAAGCCAAACAGGCACGGACGCGAATGCGGCGATGATCCCCCACGTGGGGCCACCAAAGTACAAAGCCGTGAGCACGAGCGCGATCGCGGGAAGGCTCGTCGCGAGCAGGAAGTAGCCCATCACGTAGATGAGAGCGAGGTGAAGCGCGCCGAACAGCATGCGCTTCAGCCCGTGTCCGAGGCTGCGCACGGTCTTGAAGCGCTGGGCCGCGGGCTTCGCTTCGGGCACGGTCACGGCTGCGGGTGCTGCCGGGATCCCGCGGCGACCTTCGCCGGCCGCAATCTCGGTTCCGTCTGCGAGGAGCGACATGTCGTCTAAGCGTGCGCCGTCCCCCATCGTCGCGCCGAGTCCGACGGCGCAATGCATGCCGATGAAGCAGTCGTTACCGATCGTGGTGGGGCCGATGACGAGGCATCCGTCCTCGACGCGATAGCCGAGGAGCTGCGTCTCGAGACCGACGCTCGAGTTGTCGCCGATTGAGATAACGTCGAAGGCCGAACAGAAGGGTGTGGAGATCGTCACATTGCGGCCGATCTTTGCGCCCATCGCGCGCCAGTAGAGGCTCATGAGCGGCGTGCCCTTGAACATCTCGGCCCAGGCCAGAGCCTGGAAGCGGTTCGCGATCCACCAACGCAGGTAGTAGAAACTCCATAGCGGATAGCGGCCGGGGATATAGCGACCAACGACGATCCATTTGACCGCGATGCTGAGCACGAGCAGGAATGGCCACGCTGCAAATCCAACGATCGTCGAAATCCATGCCGCATGGGTCCAGCCGATATGGCCGTCCGCCACAGCCGTAATGATCAACGCCGTGTAGGCGAGGGGCGCAGCCATGATCCCGTAGTACAGAGTGGCCGCGAGCGCCTGCAGCGCCACTGTGGTCCAGCGGACGACGGGATGCACGCTCTTGAAGGCGACATCGCTCGGGAGTTCTGCGGGCGGCAAGGTGCGCGCGTCTGTTGCCAGCCGCGTGGCGGGGTTCATTCCCGTCTGCGACGGGTTCAGCTTTCGGATGTGTTTCGCGACCGCGCGGATTGTGCGGTGTTCGTACACGTCGCGGACCGACAGGCGGGTAGCGCCGGTGGCGCGCCGCATGAGCGTCACCGTCTTGGCGGCGAGGAACGAGTGACCGCCGAGATCGCGGAAGAAGTCCGCTTCGACGGAGATCTGCGACAGGCGGAATGCCTCCTGCCACGCCTCAGCGACGCTACGTTCGAGCTCATCCGCTGGCGGCACGACAACGCCGATGTCGGCGAACAGCTTTTGCGGGGAAGGAAGAGCCTTGCGGTCGATCTTCCCGCTGGTCGTCACCGGCAATGTGGGCAGTACATCGAGATACTGCGGGATCATGTAGGACGGCATGCGGGCTCGCAGCAATTCGGCGAGCGACGTGCGATCGAGCGAGGCCCCATCGCCTTCGCAGACGACGTAAGCCGCGAGCTGTTTCATGTCCTCAATGTCGACGACGCGGACTGCAGCAGCCTTGATCGCGGGATGCTCGATCAATACAGCTTCGATTTCGCTCAGCTCGACGCGGAAACCGCGGATCTTGATCTGATCGTCTAGGCGACCAAGGAAATAGAGTTCGCCATTGTCGCCGAGGCGGACGTGGTCGGATGTGCGATAGAGACGGTCGCCATCGTTGGCGACGAACGGGTTCGATATGAAGCGCTCGGCTGTGAGTGCCTCCTGGTTCATGTAGCCGCGAGCCACACCGAGGCCGCCGATGAAGAGTTCGCCGGATTCGCCTGGCTCCACCGGCTGCAAGTTCTCGTCCAGGACGTATGTCGCGTATCCCGGCAGCGGAACGCCGATGGTGACGGTCTCGCCCGGCACGCAATCAGCCCACGTAGCGACAACAGTTGCCTCTGTGGGGCCGTAAGTGTTGATCATCCGGACGCCGGGTTTTGCCCAACGTGCCACAAGCTCGCTCGAGCAGGCCTCGCCGCCAAGCACGAGGGTGCGTACGGTCGGCAGATCCCGATCGATCATCGAGAGCATCGTCGGAACGGTCGAGTAGTAGGTTATCTCCCGCTCATTGATGAATTCGGCAACGTCTGCGGGCGAGCGTTCAACATCTTCCGTTGGGACAACGAGCGTTCCGCCACGGGAGAAGGCGGCCCATATCTCTTCAACCGAGGCATCGAATGCGGTCGAAAAGCCTTGATAGACGCGGTCGTCGGCGGTCAGCCTGTAGATGCTCTTCAGGCTTCGTACGAATGCGACCGCGTTACGGTGCTCGATCATGACGCCCTTCGGGCGTCCCGTCGATCCGGATGTGTAGATGACGTAGGAGAGGGACTGCGGGTCAACCTTGTCGCCTCCTGCGACGGCGCGCGGCGATTGCCGTGCGATCTCGTCCCGATTGAGGTCGAGGCGCAGAATGGGCGTTCCGATATGGCCGTCGATCTCGCCTGCCAGGGGATGCTCGGTGATGATCGACTTCGCCCGAGAGTCATCGAGGATGGCGCGGATGCGCTCCAGCGGAAATCTGGGATCTATCGGCACATAGCCGGCGCCGGCCTTGAGGATGCCGAGCATGGCCGCATAGAGACGCGGAGACTTCTTTAGATACAACGCGACTAGGTCGCCGGGCTTTACGCCACGGGCGGCCAAAGTGTTGGCAATTCTGTTCGCCTGCTGATCGAGTTCTTTGTATGTCAGACTTTCGTCTGCGAACTCCACAGCGGTGTGATTTGGCCGCTTTTCGACCTGCGCTTCGAAAAAGCGATGCAGGAGGCGTGGCGATGTTCCTGGGGCGCGCCTCCGGCGAGGCTCCCAAGCCGTGTCTAGCAAAGCCATATTTCCCCCCTTCGGAGGTGCTTGGTCTCTATCCCGCTAAATCCCGACAGCGAGGGCAACGGATAGAGGTTGTGTTTCATTACGGATCGACCAGGTCGCGATCCGCATTTCGGACAATCTCGAAAAGCCTTCGCGGCTTGAATTCAGGCGGTCTTGTACCGGGTCGAATTCCAGTTCCGAGATGTCATAGGCAAGCCCCGTGCCAAGCATCTTGACGGTGGCTTCCTTCAGGGCCCAAAGGCGTGCTCGTGCCTGGGCTCTCGTGCCGACGGGGAGGCGTGAAAGTGCCATCCGTTCGCACGATGTGAAGTAGTCGTCGGTCAGGTCCTCTTCTGAACGAGGCTGAGCGCATTCGATGTCGATGCCGACTGGATGTGTGCGTGAAACGGCCACTGCCGACATCCAGGGCGTATGCGAGCAGCTGAAGTGGAGCTGCGGGTGGGCGCTGCCCAGCATGGGCTTGCCATGCTCACCCCGTTCGAAAGTCCATTCGGTTGCTCGGGTTCGATCGTTCGTGACCTGCGAAAGCGCTTTACGCAGAAGGGCACGCGTGGCGAGGGAGCGATCGCGCGTGGCCGTGTGCCGAATTGGAGCGAATTCCGCGAAATCGGTTTCGGTGAGGGTCGAACAATAACCCTCCGTTTTCTGGGCGGAGGCATGCTGGACGTACCAAACTGACACGTCGAGAAAAGGATTGTGTTGATTTGGCGCGAGTATTGCATTGCGCTGAGTTGGCCTCAGCGAAAACCGGACGTTTCGGCCTGCTTGTTCGCGTATTTCTGCTGCGGCACGATGTGCGCGAGCCAAATTTATCTGAGATATCGAAAACATACGCAACGCCTACTCGGGATGTCTCCGTCCCTACGAAATCGTCAATAGGCGTAGCGAAACGACTTGAATTAACCAACCATTTACCGCTAAACGGAATCATAACTAGTAAATTCAAGTTAAAATTATCCATGAACGCATAAAATTTTGCAATTCGGGGCTGAAGGGCAATGACGATGCGGCCTAAGTAAATATTTTAATGCGGCAGTGGGAAATGGAGCTTTCTGTGTCGTTGGCGCTCGCAGGCAAAGCCGGAATGCGGTTGGTGTCTTTTTTGCTAGGTGCAGTCGTTGTGCCCGCGCTCGTGCTGTGTAGCGCGTGGGGCTACTCGTACCTGGAACCCAGCGAAGGCAGCGAGATGAAGAAGGGCTATGACATAAGGAAGACCGGATTGGTGCCGGTTTATCCCAAGGGATACGCTTGCTCGCCCCTCACCTCGTTCTATGCGAGCTGGCTCGACGTCGACGGGACCCACCGCGACGAAATTCATTCGGGCGTGGATGGTGGCCAGCTCGGGGAGTGGATTCTGGCGCCGGCCGCGGGCACGGTCCGTGCAGTCTGGGAGGCGGATTGGCAGTGGGGGAAAGAAGGCGCGCTGCTTGTCGTTCACACGGCCGAGGATCTCAATCTCGAAGGCGAGGGCGCTGCATTCTACTACACCGTCTACGACCATCTGAAATACGATGAGATCGCGAAGCTCAAGCCTGGACAGAAGATTGCCCGCGGTGAGCGGCTTGCGCGCGTTTACCGCCCCGGAGGGCATGCGCACTATCTACCCGAGGTGCATTGGGAGGTGTGGGAGGTCGAGGACGATACCTTGACCTGGACAGTCAATCGTTACGGGGGGCGTGAGTGGCGCAACCCTAGGGCGCGCTTGATCGATCCTCTTTACATGCTGGGTGTGCATAGGCCTCCCGACGATGGGCGTTCGGTTTCGGTCGTGCCCTTCGAACGCGGGCGCAACTACTCCAAGTTCCGCGGATTTACCTATATCTTCCAGTGCAGGAAGACCTGAACGGTTGAGGTGCCGCCGCTGGCATTCGGCTTGCAGACAATCTCGGAGTTGATCCTGGCTCAAGGATCGTTGTTGCGAAGAGGTGTTGTCATGCGTTGCTCGAACCGCGTGCCGTTCATGATCCGGATGCGCCCGGCTGCCTTAGGTGCTGTCCTTGCTGCCGGACTGTTCGGGAGCACGGCGCTTGCCGAGAACACTACTGCGCCGGATGCGTCTCAGGTTGGCAGTGTCTGGTGGTCGGAGCTCGTCAGCTCAGATCCGGCCCGCAGCCGGGACTTCTACGCCAGCGTTTTCGGTTGGGCTCCCAAGGTCGTTTCGGCGGAGGATACGTCGCGCGCGCCGGATCCAGGCGAGGCCGAGTACACGATCTTTATGCGCGACGGCGTCGAGGTGGCGGGTGCCGCAGCGGCAGAGAACAAGAGGCCGGATGACATCAAGCCAGGCTGGGTGACCTATATCCAGGTCGCGAACGTCGATCAGGCCGTCGTGGAGGCGCTCAAGAAGGGCGGAAAAATTCTGAAGGCGCCCTTCGATGACGGCAACTCCGGCCGCTTTGCGATCATTCAGGACCCGGATGGGATCGCGGTTGGACTTGTTGCGCCGCTGGCCGCCACACCCGCACATTGACCGAGCACTGCGTGGAGGTCGTTTCAGGAGACATCACCGTCGAGCGAAAAGAATCAGGGGACAAGGTGTTAAAAATTGTCCTCTGATTTTCGTGGAATTTTTGCCTCCGGCCGTTGTTTGTTGCGGCATCACCATAGTCGGCCCACCGAAATCGCGCGCACGGATCTTGACCCTCGACAGGCATGGGCGAATCACCGCTCGTGGTGCTTTATTCGATAGAGGCTTTGCGGACTGAACTTCGGTACTTGCGTAGTTTCGCGCCTTTTCACGCAAGAGGGTCCAGATGCAGTTCCGTGTGAAAACAACGATTGCCAGTGCCGTTCTTCTTTCGCTGACGGGTGGAGCAGCGCTCGCGGATGGTATGGTCTCATTGAAAGACACGCCTGCGCCGGCCGCGCCCTCGTGGTCGGGTCTCTACTTCGGCGGTAGCATTGGCTACGGTCGTAACGACTCCAAAAACAACTATCACGACTCAGACGGAGATCGTTCGTCGGTCTCCGAAGACGCCAATGGTGGTCTTGTCTCGCTCGTGTGGGGCATCGATTGCATGCTCAGGGATCGCATCGTCGTCGGTGCGTTCGTCGACTTTGACTGGTCCGACATCGACCGCGGGTTCGACGGCAACGAGATGACGATCGACAGGTCCGTCAATATCGGTGCGCGGCTCGGCTATCTGATCACAGAAAACACGCTCCTGTTTGCGACGGCCGGCTACAGCCGCGCCCACTTCGACAACGGCGGGTGGTGGGATTTTAACAACGCCGACGGCTTCGGGGCGACTCTTCCTGGTAAGGGTTCCGTCGATTTCAACGGCTACTTCATCGGTGGCGGTGCGGAGACGCGCCTCGGCGCAAGCAACTTCTTCCTGCGCGGCGAAGTGCGCTACGCCAAATACGATGAAGAGGTCACGAATGCCGGCACGTTTGCAGGCGTGACGTACGTCGATAAGGAAGATCCGGAACTTTGGACTGGCCGTCTCGGCGTTGTCTACAAGCTCGGCCGTGGCGAGGGTCCGTTTGCCGATGGTTCGCGGGAGGTCGATACGGTCAAGGTTGCCAACTATACGGGCATCGATGTCGCAAAGGATGCCTGGGCGATCTACTCCGGTACGGTCTTCGCGCTTAACGGCGACTTCTCGCGGAGCGGTTTCGTTGCGCGCTCGCTCGGCGTCTATGCAGAATACGACTATGAGGGCGGATCGCCGCTGACCCAGTTCGACGCCAAGGACCGTTCGATCGACGCCATGCTCGGCTACATGCACTACTTCGGTGATGTCAGCGCGATCGTGTACCTCGGTATGGAAATTCGCGACGTCGACATTTCTCCCAACGATCCCACGAATGACGTTCGCGGCACCGAGACTGGGTTCAAGGTCGCTGTTGAAATTGAGACCGAAGGAGAGGGTCCGCTTTACTACAGCTTCGACGGTAGCTACTCGACGGCCTTCGACTCCTTCTTCGCTTTGGGCCGCGTCGGCTACAATGCGCAGCGGTATGTGATCGGTCCGGAAGGCGCATTCTACAGCGATGAGGGCGACTGGTCGGCACGAGTCGGCGCCTTCACCAAGATTCCCTTCACGCTGCGGTCCATGCCGTCGGAGCTCACTGTCCACGGTGGCTATCAGTTCATCGACGAAGATGACAACGGGACCAACGGTGGCATTGGCAGCACGCGCGCTGGCGGCGAAGGCGCTTACGGCGGCGCAATGGTCAAGTTCCTGTTCTGATTGGTCGCACCAAACAACGAAAGGCCGCTGTCGCAAGGCAGCGGCCTTTTTCGTTTGTCGGCTCGCCCTAGCCAAGCGCGCGCGTGTGTTCATGGCACGTCTGGAGCCTTGCTTCGGGATCGCACCGCCTTTAGCCGACGAGGCGCGGATCTTCTCCATCGTGTGCGTGGGCGACAGCGCGCAGCAGCTTCTCGCTCACTTGATCACGATCCAGCACGACTTTGCCGTCGTGCACGGCCTTTATCGCTTTTCGCGGGACCAGAAACTCACCGAAGTTCTCGACGTAGACGGTCAGGGCGTCTGGTGTCACCTCGCGGACGGCGCCGACGCCATCACCGCCCTCAGTGAAAAATACCATTGCTTCGTTAGGGATCTCGGTCTGCTGCATGGCTGCACCTCCATGTGGGTCTTGTGCAACGCAGCCGCCTTGGCACCCGTTCCCTTCCGTGTCGCGGAATTGGCGGCTTGGTCCTGGGGGCAGCAATTGATTGCCATGCGGTAGGTTTTCTTTTGGCCGGGCCCCTGGCGGAAACAAGTCAATGCTCCATCGGAACTTTACCCTCTGTGAATGGTTGCGCCGCCCTTTTACCTGACGGTAACACTCGCCACCCTAATGATTAAGCTGGTCCGAGGCGGCTCTCGACGCTCTGTTTGCACGGTCGCGTAGACTTTTGGAGCGCGTGGGTTTTTCGGACCAAGAAGACGGGTTGAACCCTGTTCCTGCCACACTCCTGTTGGAGGAAGGGGGATCATGCCGTCGGGTGCCAGTGTTAGGGTCAGAGTTTGCTCAGGTCGTTCATCGTCATTGGTCTATTGTCGGCGGCGACGGGCGCACTCGCGGACCCGGTGCCGCTCGCAAACGATGACCTGAAGCAAGCCGTTTCCGGCTCGACCGTTGAAATCGATACCCCTCTCGGCACCACCGTTCCGATGCGATTTGGAACGGATGGGCTCGTCTCCGCGGAAGCTGGTGTTCTGGCTCCTGTCCTCGGCGCATCCAAGGATCGCGGACGCTGGTGGGTCGAGGGCGAAAAGCTCTGCACCAAATGGTTCCGTTGGTTCGACGCGCAGGTGCGCTGCCTCACCATCGCGCGTGAGGGCAATCGCATCAACTGGCGCAAGATCGACGATGGCGAAACCGGCACGGGCACGATCGTGGCCTCTGCCGACAAGCCTCAGGAAGTCCCTGCGAAGCCGGTCGTGGTGGCGAAGGCAGAGCCGGCTCCAGTTAAGAAGTCGACATCCCTCAATGACACTGCGGCTGTAACGGAGAAAGCAACCGCTGTGCATGTGGCGGCCGCTGCGCCGGTTGGACCTATTGCCTCAACGCCCGAACCTCCGCCAACCGTCGTGGCGCGCGCCGATGTTGCTGCGGCGCCGGGTGCCCCCGTCGTGGGGCCATCCATGCGATTTGGAGGTGCGGGGCTGCTCGATGCGACGGGCTTGGCCGGAGTGGCTCCGCAAGCTAGCGCGCCGGTGCAGGCGGCCCCTATCGCTCCAACGGTGCAACCCGCCGCTCCGCGCCGCGAGGCGGCACCTGAGACGGCAAGACCAGGCAAGGGGGCGGCTGCGTCCGCCAAGCCCGCCAAGAAGGTGGCCCCCGTCGCCAAGCTCCCTCCGGCGGATCGCTCGGCCGACCCTGGCAAGCATTTTGGTCAGCAACAGCTCGCCACGGCCAGTGCCCGTGAACGAACGGTAGGAGCGGAAACGACGCGTTCCGTATCGCTCTACAAGGTGACGGGCGTCCGGCCGTATGATGTGCTCAATGTGCGCCGCGGACCGTCCGAGCAGCACAATACCGTTGCGTCCATTCCGCCGACGGGGCGTCGTGTTGAAATCACCGGGCAGTGTCAGGCTGATTGGTGTCCGATCCGCTATGGCAACGTGAAGGGCTGGGTCAACCGGTATTACCTCGCCGAAGAGGGGTCGCTTCGCGACTCGTCAAGCCCGGTGTACGTCGCAAAGCCTTATTGAGCGACGCGGATATCCGCATCAAATCCGATCGCTTCTGCCGGGGAACCTTCTTCCGCTGCTGGCGCCCCGCTTTTCCAGTCGTCCCCATAGGGAACCGCTCCCGGGCGATCCGGTTTGTACGCGCATGAACGATTTGCTCAAACACCTTGGCCAAACGCTTCACCATTACTTCGGTGCAGTCGTTCAACAGCCTATGCCGTGGCGCGTGATCGATCGGTTGGCCAGCCTCGAGGAGGCCTGTGAGCGTCAGGCCAGCGCGACGCAAGGAGGCTCTGAAGAGGGCTCAAGCCTCAGTGAGCCGCCACCGCTCGGCGACGCGAAGGGGGGAAAGCCTCCGACCGTCTGAAGTTGCGATCGCACTCATACATCGGAGCAACCCGCACGGCGATCGCTCCTGTTCCGTTAGCGGACAATCGTCACTCAATGCTGCCACATTTGCTTGGTGGTTGGGCAAGGGCTGCATTGGGGGATTCTCTTGAAAATTGTACATCTTGCAATTGCGATCGCCCTTGTGGGTGGACTGAGCACAGCTGCGTCTGCCGGCTCCCTCGAAAAGTCGCTGATGAAGCTCGATCCGGAAGAGCGCGCTCACCAAGCCTGCGTGGCCAAAGGACTTGAAACGGTGCGGCGTGACAAGCGCTTCGCCAGGGCGGATCGGCTAATGCCCGACACCTTCAAGCGTGCCCGTTTCAGCGGCTCGGTGGTGACCGCCAAGGGCGCCGCCGTGAGGGCCAACAACCATTGGTACGCGCTCACCTTCGAATGCACGGTGTCTGAAGATCAAATGAAAGCCCTTGCCTTCACCTACGTGGTTGGTGACGAGATCCCCCCCGACACCTGGGAGCAGGTCGGGCTCTGGCGTTGACCATCCCGGAGTGATTTCCGAATTGGTGGATGTATCCCTGCGCAACATCATTCGCGCGGAGCGGGGCTACACTCTCAAGGATCGCAAGTTGAAGGAGATTGATGCGGGGAATTGTGCTCCGAAGCCCTGCTATAGGCGCTCGGCACTCGACAGCAGGTCGCGAAGCATGCGGACAACGCGGGAGGCTGGCCCGCGCCCGCCGCATTGAATGCTGATGCGGGCTCCTTCGAAAAGGAGGAAGACCTCGTCGGCCAGCAGGTCGGGGTTGCGGTAGCGCGCATCGTCAAAAAGTTTGACGAGATGGTCTCTCTTGCGGCGCTTGTAGTCTTCAATCACTGTCCGCGCCGGATGGCCGGGCTGGAGTTCAACGGCCGCATTCGCAAGTGCACAGCCCCGCTCGCAGCTGTCGGTCAGAATTTGCTCGACGTGATCAACCCAAGCATCGAGCCGCTTCTGCGGGGCATTCGGGAATGCCTCAACCAGACGTTGCCAGACCGCATCCCCTTCTCCCGCCAGTTCGCGCGCATAGGCGACGACGAGATCGTCCTTCGATTTGAAATGACGATAGAGGGTCATTTTGTTGGTCTGCGCAGCTTCCGCGATCAGCTCGACCCCCACGGAATGAATGCCGTGACGATAGAAAAGGTCGCGTGCGACCGCCAAAATGCGCTCGCGTGGAGGCGGTAGGGCTGGGGCGCCTGCGTCAGAGGTTCGCCGAGGCTGGCTCAAGGTCTCGTTCATTGGCCCTTGACTGCTATGTTACCACTCGGTACCTATCCAGGTGTTACCGGTCAGTAACGTCCTACCACACGTAAGTCAACTTTACCATCGGATCAACCGCTCACGACAAAGTTCGTAGTCTGATTCTAGGATTTTCGGCTCCGGCGCAATATTTTTTGCCCAAGGTTGATCTGGAACAGCCCGAGACGTGATCATATTTTCCGCGCTGGAGGGTCTATGCAACCCCGTCATGTCCGATTTGCCCTCTTAGCTGCGCTGCTCCTTCCGCTGGCACTAGCCGCGTGCGGGGAGGCACAGAACAACCAAGCTGTGGCACCGCCACCGCCAAAGGTTACGGTTTCCAAGCCAGTTCAGAAGATGGTTGCCGACTACGACGAATACGTGGGCCGGTTCGTGGCCTATGACTTTGTGGAAATTCGCGCGCGCGTTTCCGGTTATCTCGACAAGATTCAATTCACCGACGGACAGCTCGTGAAGGAAGGCGATCGCCTCTTCATCATTGACCGGCGCCCGTTCGAGGCGTCGCTGGAACAAGCAAAGGCTGCCGTTGAGCAGGCCAAGGCGAACTTGGCGTTCGCCGAGGCTGACTTGAAGCGCGGCTCAAACCTCGTTCCCGGTACCTCCATCACGCAGCAGACGCTCGATCAGCGCGTTCAAGCCAAACGCGTCGCGGAGGCGTCCGTCATGGCTCAGGAGGCCGCGCTGAAGCAGGCTGAGCTCGATTTGCAATTTACCGAGCTCAAGGCACCCATCTCGGGCCGGATCGGCGATCGGCGTGTTTCGATCGGCAACCTCGTCAGCGCGAACACGACGCTATTGGGAACCGTGGTTTCGGTCGATCCCATCCGCTTCGAGTTCACGATGGATGAGGCTTCGTACCTTCGCTATCTGCGGGCCGCTTCCGAACAGGCGTCAGACAAGCCGAACCGCGGTATGTCGCTGCCGGTCAAGCTCAAGCTGATCGACGAAGACAATTTCGTGCATGAAGGCAAGATCGACTTCGTCGATAACGTGATCGAGCGGGGAACCGGCACGATCCGCGGCCGCGCCGAATTCAAGAATGCGGACGGCAAGCTAACGCCTGGGATGTTCGGGCGCATTCAGATCACAACGGCGCCGCCAGCTGTCGCGCTCATGGTTCCCGACAGCGCGATCGGCACGGAGCAGGTTCGCAAGTTCGTGTTCGCTGTTTCGGCCGATGGCACGGCCAATCCGAAGTACGTGACGCTTGGGCCGGTCGTGGACGGAATGCGCGTCGTAACAGCGGGTCTCGAGGCGGGCGACACGGTGGTCGTTAACGGCCTGATGCGCGTTCGGCCCGGCATCAAGGTTGCGCCTGAAGAGGCGACGGCCAGCGCTGGCGGCTCAAAAGAGGCCGTCGTGGGCACCAACTAGCTTTCACAGCTTGTCAGGCGAATGCCCTTATCTCATTCGCCGGGCAAATCATCAGGCGGCAGGTCTGACCGATGCGTATTTCTCATTTCTTCATCGACCGCCCCATCTTCGCCGCGGTCATCTCCGTCGTTTTCGTGATCGTGGGTGCTGTCGCGCTCGGGCGTTTGCCGATTGCACAGTATCCGGATATCGCGCCGCCGGTCGTGAACGTCACAGGTCAGTATCCGGGCGCGAGCGCCGAGGTCGTCGCATCGACCGTCGTTGCACCGCTCGAGCAGCAGATCAATGGTGTGGAGCGCATGCTCTACATCACGTCCAACTCGACGGTGGACGGCCGCTTCACGATTTCGGTGACGTTCGATCTCGGTACGAATCTCGATATCGCGCAGGTGCAGGTTCAAAACCGCGTTGCGATCGCTCAGCCGCGCTTGCCGGTGGACGTTCGCAACATTGGTGTGACGGTCGCCAAAGCGTCCCCCGACCTGATGATGGTCGTGCATCTGTTCTCCCCAGATCAGTCGCGAGATACCCTCTTCATTTCCAACTACGCGAGCGTGAACGTCGTTGACGTGCTGAGTCGTATCGAGGGCGTGGGCTCGATTACCGTCTTCGGTAGCCGCGACTACTCGATGCGCGTTTGGCTCGATCCGGACCGCCTGCAGTCGCTCGCGCTGACGGCCAACGATGTCGTCGTGGCATTGCAGCGGCAGAACGTGCAGGTCGCAGCGGGTATTCTCAATCAACCACCAATAGAACAGCCCGGAGCGTTTCAGATCTCCGTGCAGACGCAAGGGCGGCTTGCGAATCCAAATGAATTTTCGGAGATCGTCGTCAAGCAAAGCGGCGATGCGGTCGTTCGGCTGAAGGACGTTGCACGGGTCGAGCTCGCTGCGCTCGATTACGGCGTCAACTCCTATCTCGACAAGAATCCGGCAACAGGGTTGGGCGTCTTCCAGCTGCCCGGCTCCAACGCGCTTCAGACGGCCGAGCGCATCAAGGCGACGATGCAGGAACTCTCGAAGAGTTTTCCCGCCGGGCTCAAGTACGACATCATCTACAATCCGACAGATTTCATTCAGCAGTCCGTCGACGCCGTGTTCCATACGATCTTGGAAGCCGTCGTGCTGGTTGTGCTCGTCGTCATCCTGTTCCTCCAGACATGGCGTGCGGCGATCATCCCGATCGTGGCCATTCCCGTGTCGCTGATCGGCACGTTCTTCCTGCTCGCGGCGTTCGGGTTCTCGCTCAACAATCTTTCCTTGTTCGGTCTCGTCCTGGCGATCGGCATCGTGGTCGATGACGCGATCGTCGTCGTCGAGAACGTCGAGCGCAATATTGCCGAAGGGATGAGCCCGCGCGAAGCGTCGTATCGTACGATGGAAGAGGTGGGTGCTGCGCTGATCGCGATCGCATTGGTGCTGTCGGCCGTGTTCGTTCCGTCGGCCTTCATCACAGGCATCTCCGGCCAGTTCTATCGCCAGTTCGCGCTGACGATTGCTGGTGCGACGATCATCTCGCTCATCGTTTCGTTGACCCTTTCGCCTGCGCTCTGCGCTCTTCTTTTGAAGCCGCATGAAGAAGAGGGGCACAAGCGCGCGAACCTGTTCATGCGGCCGGTGAACGCGTTCTTCCGCCTGTTCAACTGGAGCTTCGACAAGCTCTCTCACGGGTACGCTTGGGTGGTCGGCCGCATCGTTCGGCTGGCGGTGGTGATGCTCGTCATCTATGTGGGCATCATCGCATTCGGCATGAACGAGTTCCGCAAAACGCCCATCGGCTTTATTCCAGCGGTCGACGGCGGCTATCTGATCACCGTCACGCAGCTGCCTCCTGCGGCGTCTCTGCAACGAACCGACGAAGTCAATCGACGGGCCGTGGAGCTTGCCCTCGAGGTGCCGGGCGTCGCGCATGCCGTCAATATCGTCGGGTTCTCGGGTGCCACGCGCACCAATGCGCCGAATGCCGGTGCCGTGTTCGTGGTCCTGAAGGATTTCGCGGAACGTGCGAAGGATCCCAACCAATCCGCGCAGGCGATCCAGAAGGCGTTGCTCGCCAAGTTTTCAACCATTCAAGACGCACTGCTTCTCGTGGTCGCTCCGCCGCCGGTCCGCGGTATCGGCAGTGCGGGCGGATTCCGCATGATGGTGCAGGATCGCGGGGGCGCCGGATCAGCTGCCCTTCAACAGGCGGTCGGAGCGATGATGGTCAAAGCGAACCAGACGCCCGGCCTGCAGCAGGTGTTCTCGCTGTTCGAGAACGCCACGCCTCAGCTCTATCTCGACATCGATCGAGTCAAGGCGCAGATGCTGGGCATCAACATGACCGATGTGTTCTCGACGCTGCAGACCTATCTCGGCTCGGCGTACGTGAACGACTTCAACCTGCTCGGACGCACGTTCCGCGTCACGGCGCAGGCCGACAGCGATTTCCGCCTCAAGAGCAAAGATGTGCTCAAGCTTCGCGTGCGGAACTCGTCAGGCGAAACGGTTCCGCTCGGAACGTTCACGACCGTGCATGACATCTCTGCTCCGTCGCGCGTGCCTCGGTACAACCTTTATCCGGCTGCAGAGCTCGATGGCTCTGCCGCGCCCGGCTATTCGCAAGGCCAAGCGATCGATCTCATGGAAAAGGTCGCGGCTGAAGTTCTGCCGCAGGGGTTCAGCTTCGAGTGGACAGAGCTTGCGTATCAGCAGATCAGAGCCGGCAATACGGCCGCGTTCGCCTTTGCGCTTGGCGTTGTTTTCGTGTTCCTGGTTCTCGCAGCTCAGTTCGAAAGTCTGACGCTTCCGCTGGCCGTGATCTTGATCGTGCCGATGAGCCTCATCGCGTCCATTTCGGGCGTGATCCTACGCGGGATGGACAACAACATTCTGACCCAGGTTGGTTTCATCGTTCTAATTGGTCTTGCGGCGAAAAACGCCATTCTGATCGTCGAATTCGCGCACCAGCTGGAAGCCCAAGGCAAGAACAAGTTCGATGCGGCCACCGAAGCGTCGCGCCTCAGAATGCGACCCATTCTGATGACGTCGCTGGCGTTCATTCTGGGCGTCGTTCCGCTGGTTTGGGCCATCGGAGCGGGTGCCGAGCTGCGTCAAGCTCTCGGAACCGCAGTTTTCGCCGGCATGATTGGCGTGACGGGCTTCGGCCTCATCTTTACCCCGGTGTTCTATGTCGTCTGCCGGTGGCTGGGTGATCTCTTCACCCGGCGGAAGCCACGCCCTGCCGGTGAAGCGCCAGCTCCCGCCGAGTAACAGGACAATCCCTCGGAACTTTCTCCGCTTTCCTCGCCAAAGTACGGAACCTGCAATCGTTCCGTACGTTGGTGAGGTCTGACGCGTCGGGCTGGTTCCATGTTCTCCTTCTCTGGTGCAGCGAGCCTAGCCTTTCCCGAAGTGCATGGTGCCCGCCTCGCGGCGGGTGCGGCCAATGGCTGATTTTCCTGCTGATCGCCCGGCCAGAGAGAGGAGATCCCCATGGCTCGCTCTTCCATGGCAAGAGCCGAGAGACCCCAAGCAACAATCATTCCAGCCAAGTTTGGATCCGAAGACGCCTCGCTCGCGAGGCGTCTCTTCGAAACACGGCGCCTTTCGCTCGAACTCGCTCGCCCGCTGACTGCGGAGGACATGGTTGCCCAAGCCATGGACGACGCGAGTCCCACGAAGTGGCACTTGGCACATGTGACGTGGTTTTTCGAAACGTTCGTTCTCGCTCCGCACCTGCCGGGCTACCGGCTCTTCGACGAGAACTTCAATTACTGCTTCAACTCCTACTACGAGAGCCAGGGTGTGCGGCAGCCACGGCCTGCTCGTGGGCTATTGACGCGTCCCTCCGCAAGCACGGTTTTGAACTATCGCGAGCATGTGGACGATAGCCTGCAGCGGTTGGCTGAGCGTGGCTTTGAGGCCGGAAGCGAGATCGCGCGGCTCATCGAGATCGGGATCAACCATGAGCAGCAGCACCAGGAGCTGCTGCTTACGGATATCCTTGCCCTGTTCGCTGCGAATCCGTTGCGTCCCGCTTATCGCGAGACAGGCGCGGCTACATCGCTTCAAGTCGCCTTGAGCGACGGTTTTGGATGGGTCGACTTCGATGGTGGCATCTTTCCGATCGGGCATGCGGGAGACGGCTACGCCTGGGACAACGAGGGGCCACGCCACGAGGCGCTGGTTCATCCGTTTCGCCTGGCGGACTGCTTGGTAACCAACGCCGAATGGCTCGATTTCATGTCCGATGGTGGGTACCGCAAAGCGTCGCTCTGGCTTGCCGACGGATGGATGACCGTGAATCGGGAAGGATGGCAGTGTCCGCGCTATTGGGAAGAGCGCGACGGCGCTTGGACGATGATGACGCTGGATGGTCTCATTCCGATCGAGGCGGCGGCCCCTGTCGCACACGTTTCGTACTATGAGGCCGATGCCTTTGCGCGCTGGGCTGGATACCGCTTGCCGACCGAGTTCGAATGGGAAGTCGCGGCGTCCGGAGCCGCTATTCAGGGCAATACGCTCGGTTCAGGGGCGCTCCGGCCCAAGCCCGTCGACTCTCAAGAGGGCGCGACGCTGCACCAGATGTTTGGTGACGTCTGGGAATGGACGCAGAGCGCCTACCTTCCCTATCCCGGCTATCGTCCGCCGGCCGGTGCCATCGGGGAGTACAACGGCAAATTCATGGTGAGCCAGCAGGTTCTGCGTGGCGCGTCCTGCGTCACGCCGGATGGCCATTCGAGGGCCACGTACCGCAATTTCTTCTACCCGCACCAGCGCTGGCAATTTGTCGGCCTGAGGCTGGCTTCGGAGGCGCGTTGATGCATGCCATCGGACCCCATAGTGCGCAGCGCCCGTCTGGCGGTACTGCGCAGATCGAGCGTTTCACGCAGGCAGGCGACGGCGACCAATTTGCAGCCGCCGTTTTGGAAGGGCTCTCTCAGCGGATAAAGTCTCTCCCCTCGCGTTTCTTCTATGACGCGATCGGTAGTGAGCTGTTCGAACAGATCACACGTCTCCCCGAGTACTACCTCACGCGTACGGAGGCGCAGATCCTCGCGAGCCACGCGTCCGAGATGATCGACCGGCTGACGGGCCGGGGCGTGCTGGTTGAATTCGGTTCGGGCTCGAGTCTCAAGACGGAGCTCTTGCTCTCGAAAGCTCCGCGCGGGATCGCGTACGTGCCGGTCGATGTGTCGACTGCCGCGCTCGCTGACGCGGGGCGCAGGTTGGCTTCGCGTTTTCCCGGTCTCGATGTTCGGCCGGTTCTCGCCGATTTCTCGGATCCGATTGCGCTTCCGTCTGATCTTGAAGGCCGGCCGAAAGTTGGCTTCTTCCCCGGCTCCACCATTGGCAATCTGCAGCCAGGGCGCGCAGTCGATTTGTTATCGTTGTTCCTGCGGGGGTTGTCGGCGGGCAGCCGCTTGATCATCGGCATCGATCTCAAGAAGGATCCGCGCACGCTCGTCAGAGCCTACAACGACGCGGCGGGGGTTACGGCGGCCTTCAACTTAAACATACTGGCCCGCGTCAATAGAGAACTCGGCGCGGCTATCGATCTCGACACGTTCCAGCACGAGGCAATTTACAATCCACGGGAAGGGCGGATCGAGATGCATCTCGTAAGCCGTGTCTCCCAGGACGTTCCTATTCTAGGGCGGAGGTTCCATTTCAGGACCGGCGAGAGCATCCATACCGAAAACTCGTACAAGTATTCGATCGCTCAATTTCATGACGTCGCCCGCGCGTCCGGCTGGATTCCATCCAAAGTGTGGACAGATCCGGAGCTGCAGTTCAGCGTGCACGAGCTTGTTGCCGTAGACGGCGTGCCGTCGGCTCAAGGGTTCGAGTGGTCGTGAAGGCCTAAGACGCCGAGTGCAGCCGCGAGGGTGTGCTCGGGATTCCGCCCGGCGTCGATGCGCGTCCAAGCCACATCTCCGAGATCGCGCTCGGATTGTGCACGAACAACAGCTTCGTCTGAATCCGAGGCATCGCCGCGCCGGGCGCTGACGCGTGCAATTTGCGTATTGAGCGGTGCCTCGAGCCACAATCCGGAAAACGGAAGGTCCATCGACCGCGCAATGTCCTCTATTACGTTGCGTTCTGCAGCCTTGGCGGACACGCCATCGAAAATGACGGCGTGTCCGGCCGAAAGTGCGCGACGTGTCTTGTCGTATAGGACGGCGTAAACGTCGTCGGATACCTGTTCCGTGTACAGTTCCCGGGGAAGACGCTCGTTCTCACGTGCGTTGAACATTTTTTTTCGTTCGACGTCCGTGCGCAGTACGAGCGCTCCCGGTGCGGGACCGATGAGGGGTGCAAGACGCGCCGCCAGGGTCGATTTTCCAGTTCCTGACAGGCCGCCGATTGCGATCAGCTCCGGGCGTGGCGGCGTGAGGTAGCGGTTGGCCTCCGTCACGTAGTCGATGGCTCTCGAAATGTCGTCGGTGTCCTCGCCCTCAGGTTTTTGCAAGGCGCTTTCGAGGGCAACGAGGCTCCGTACGGCGGCCCGCGTCGCAAGAAACAGCGGCAGGGTCGCCAGACCTTCGATTTCCTCTCCGGTGGGTTCAGCGACGACATAGGCGTTGAGAACTGTGTTGGCTGCGGCCCGGTCTCCGCGCACATCGAGGTCCATGAGCAGGAAGGCGAGGTCGTAAAGGACGTCGATGCGGGCAAGGCGCTCGTCGAATTCGAGGGCGTCGAATGGAACGATGCGCCCGTCTCGCATGACGATGTTGCCAAGGTGCAGATCGCCATGGCAGCGGCGCACGTGTCCGTTTTGTCCCCGCAGTTCCAAGAGCGGTCCGAGGAGTACGACTTCCGCACGGCTCAAGCGCGCGAAGGTGTCCATCAACGGGGCGGCGGCGGCAGGTGCCGCATCCAACAGGCCGGTGGCGAGACCGCCGACCGTGTCGCGCATGATGTCCGAGCCGGAGGTTCCCTCTGCGATGGGCACCGAGCTGTGATACTGCGCGACCATTTCGGCAAGGTTTCTCGGGATCGGCGCCGGGAGCGGACCTTTCTCCGCAATGCGGGCAAGAACCGCGTTCTGCTCGAAGCGATTCATCACCAGGGCGTAGTCTACGATTTGTCCGTCGCCGAAGGTCAACGCGCCGCCGCTATCGCGATTGATCGCAACAGTCTTCAGATAGATGTCGGGTGCGTGGTCCCGATTCAGTTCCAGCTCGCGTTCTAGGGCTTGGCGGCGCAACTCGCGTGTCGAGAAGTCGAGGAACGGCAACTTGACGTGTTTCTTGATCTTGTAGGCCTTGTCACCAGCCAGGAATACGCGGGCGGCGTGTGTCTTGATGGTGTCGACGCGTTCGGGATGATCGGGGTAGGAGGCCGGATCCGTAAGGAATGCGATGAGTTCCTTTTCCTCTGCGTCGGCTCCCGCGAGGTCATGCGGTTGTCGTTCTCTCGGCATCCCGTGCTCCGCGACCTTTCCGCTTTCGTCTTTGCCAGCTCATCGGTGGTTGGAACTTGAGGACGGTCAAACGCCATTCAGCGCGACTTCGGATCCTTCAAGTACCAGCCCCATGGCTCGGCGCTTTGATACGCGGTGATCTGCTTCGGCTCCAGGAAGTTCATCAGCCCCCAGGTGCCAAGCTCACGTCCGACGCCGCTGTGTTTCATTCCTCCCCACGGCGGCTCCAGGAAATTCGGCTGCGAGCAGTTAATCCACACAACACCCGCTTCGAAGCGATCTGCAACGCGGGCGGCTCTCTCCAAATCTTGAGTCATCACGGCGGCGGCGAGCCCGAACTCCGTGTCGTTGGCCAGAGCGAGGGCTTCGTCTTCCGTCTTGAAGGCGGCGACGGAGAGCACGGGACCGAAGATCTCTTCTGCCCAGATGCGTGCATCGGCAGGCACTCCGGTGAAGATCGTCGGCTCGACGAAGTAGCCGGCGTTGAAGCCTGCGGGCCGGCCGCCGCCACAGACGAGCGAAGCTTCTCGCTTGCCTGCCTCGATGTAACCCATGACCTTGTCGTACTGCGTCTTGCTGACGAGGGGGCCGAGCAGAACGCCGTCGGTCATGCCATCGCCGATCGTTATTTTCTTTGCTTCCTCCGCAAGGCGCTCGATCAGTCGACCGGCGATGCCGGATTGCACGATCAGACGGGAGGTGGCGCTACAAACCTGTCCCTGGTTCCAGAAGATGCCAAACATCACCCACTCGACGACCTGCTCCAGGTCGGCATCGTTGAAAACGACGATGGGTGATTTTCCGCCAAGCTCCAAGCTGAGGCTTTTCACGTCTTTTGCGGCGGCTGTCGCCACGGCGATGCCCGTCGGTACCGAGCCGGTGAAGGCGAGCTTGCGGACGTCGGGATGGGCCGCAAGGCGCGCTCCCGCTTCGCGGCCATAGCCAGTGACCAGGTTGAACACGCCGGGGGGCACACCGGCGTCGCGACAAATGCGGGCAAGCTCGAGGGCGGTCAGCGATGTGAATTCGGAAGGCTTCAGCACGACGGTGCACCCGGCGGCGAGCGCGGGGGCCACTTTCCAGGCGGCCATCAGCAGCGGATAGTTCCAGGGAACAATGAGTCCAGCCACGCCCGCTGGCACATATTTGACAGTGGTTTTGAACCGGTCGTCCGGGATAGTGATCGATTCACCCTGCTTTCTGTCCAAGTCTTCCGCGTAGTCGGCGTAGAGATTGAAGCAGTAGATCGTGTCGGCGATGTCGCCGTGTGCCTCCGCAAGCGGTTTGCCATTGTCGCGCACTTCGAGACGCGCGAGTTCATCCTGCTCGTGTTCGATGCCTGACGCGATGGCGCGCAAAATGGCTGCGCGCTCGCGGCCGGTCGTTTGGCTCCAGGTGCTTTGCCCCGCACGTTTGGCGGCGGCGACGGCGCGATCGACATCAATCTCGGTCCCGGCGGCAAACTGGGCGAAGGTGCGTTCGGTCGCCGGGTTGACGACGTCGATGGTCCCGCCGTTTGTCGCGTCTTGCCAGCTACCATCGATGAAGAGCTTCGGCTGCATCGGAACGTCTTTCCTGTGTTTATGCGCCGAAGTGGCTCAAATAGCGCTCGCACAATGGAACCGTCCCCTGAGTGTAGGCGACGCCCATCGAGCGGGCGAGGTCGGTTTCCGAGTGTGAGCCGATCCACGCGACGAGGAGGATACGGCGAAGCATGACGAAGGTCTCGATTTCGGCCGCTTCCTCAGGGCTGAGGTTGCCAAACCGGCGGTAACCGCGAACCCAGGCTTGAATAAGGTCCGGCACTTCGGGCGCGTCCTCGAAGAAGGAAACCGTCGTGGCACAGTCGTAGAGGAACCAGGAGAATCCGCAGTCGTCAAAGTCGATCACCTTCACGGTGCCGTTGTCCAGGAGCAGGTTGGCGAGGCGCATGTCACCATGGACCAGATTGAACACATCCGGTCCTGTACCGATGCGACCGAGCCGCTGCCCAATCAACGCCACCGTCTCCCCGAAGACGGCTTCGATCTCGGGTGTCATGCCCATTCCGTCGCGCCAGCGTCCCCAGTGGGGAGCTACACCGAGACTGGTTTTAAAATTCCACGTATGCCGCTCGAACCAGGCCGGGGGCGTCCAAGCGCGGACGTGCGCGTGCATTTTCGCGGCGGTCTCGCCCAGTTTCTCATAGCCTGCGATGTCGTCGGACGCCGGCTCGGTCCCCGCCTCCCAGGCAAAAAGGACGACGTTGCGCGGCCGCTCAAGGCCTGCAGCAGAAAGCGTCTGGATCAATTTTCCGTTTTTGCCAGCCAGCGGAGTGGGAACCTTGGCGGTGCCAGAGGCCGAAAGGGCGTGCAGCCACGCCAGCTCGGAAGCGATCGCAGTCGGAGAGTGGTAACCCTCCCGGTGTATACGGAGCGCCCATTTGGTGCCGGACGCGGGGTCGTCGAGGCGGTAGGTGGCGTTTTCGGAGATGTTGATCAGGGTGGATGTGGCGCGCGAGGGGATTTCAAAGTGTGCGACGGCCTGTTCGGCCAGTCGATCGAGCGCGTCCTTCGTTGTGCCGGCGTCGGTCAACCCTCTCTCCTCCCTTGCCCTGTGCCCCTCCGGACGGCTATCGCTTCCGTCGCCGGTGCACTGTAGAATCTTCGGCTGAAACCGTTAGAGGGCATTCCGTCACGATGGCAAAGAGGCGATGAGCGGGAAACGCAAGTCAGAGCCGCCGAGCACAACGCGGCGCAAAAAGATTGCCGAGCAAGGGCCGCTCTCGCGGGCCTCCTTGCGCTTACGGATCGTTTTTCCGGATGAGAGGCAGATTGGTCCTGGAAAAGCCGACTTGCTGGAAGCCATCGCGCGGACCGGGTCGATCTCGTCGGCCGCGCGCGATCTTGGGATGTCCTACCGGCGCGCTTGGCTGCTGGTCGATGAACTGGGCAAGCTGTTCAAGCGGCCCATTCTGACGACGGCGGCAGGGGGCGCCCACGGCGGTGGCGCGGAGTTGACCGATTTCGGCCGTGCGTTGATCGCGGCGTATCGCAGGATCGAGGATCGTGCCGCTGAGGCGGTTCGCGCGGAGTTGATCGCGTTCGAATCCGACCTCAACGACGTTTGATGCCGCTCGCGGTTATTTGAGCACGGTGAAGCCTTCGGCTTCGAACGCTTTGACAGCTTCCGGAGAGGAAAGGAACTCGAGGAACTTCTTGGCCTCGGCATTGGCCGACGACGACGTAATAGCCACCGGATAGACGATCGGCTGGTGGCTGTCGGCGGGGAACGTATCGACGATCTTTACCTGCGGTTCGCTCTTGGCGTCGGAGCCGTAGACGATGCCGAGCGGGGTTTCTCCGCGGGCAACATAGGCGAGAGCGACACGCACGTTTTCGGCGCCTGCAACCTTCGACGAAACCTGGTCCCAGACACCCAAATCGGTCAGTGCGGCTTGCCCATAGGTGCCAGCCGGAACCGATTTCGGATCGCCCATGGCCAAGCGGCCGTCGCCGAGAGCTGCTGCCAGAGCAAAGCCTTTTTCGATCTTCAGCTGCACTTTGCTGTCCTTCGGCGCAACCAGCACGAGGGTGTTGCCGAGCAGTGTTTTGCGGGATGCGGCGTCGATCAGTTTGCGTTCGGTGAGCCAGTCCATCCACTTGAGGTCGGCGGAGATGAAAAGGTCGGCGGGCGCTCCGGATTCGATCTGCTTGGCGATTGCCGAAGATGCCGCGAACGACAAGGTTGTCTTGTTGCCGGTCTTGGCTTCCCACTCCTTGCTGACCGTATCCAGCGCGTTCTTGAGGCTCGCGGCGGCGAACACGACGACCGGCTTGGTGGTGGTGGCGGTGTTCTCGGCGGGGCGCGCGTCTTGGGCGTTCGCCAGGGGAAGGTTTACGAAGGCGAGGGCGAGTGCGCCAATGAGCAGCCGGGCGAATTGCGACATGGGATGTCCTTAGCTGTATTTTGGTGAATACAGCGATCTCCTGGCGACGGCTCTGTGTCAAGCGCTCTGCTCGAAGCTTCTTTCTCCGAGGTTGTCACGAGCCCGTCACAAGCCGCGATGTTGGCAAGGTGCTCCGTTATTGCAGCCTTTCAGCTGGGCATTGCCGCTTGTCTGAAAACAAAAGGGACCGAGCGAATGCCCGGCCCCTCTGCAATCCTGGTTTTCTGGAATTAGTGCGTCTCGTAGGCCTTCTCGCCCTTGGTCAGCGCGAACTCTTCCTCCGGCGAGAGGATGAGCTTGTGACGGCCGATCAGGGCGAAGTAGACGATGCCGATGGCGAACCAAGCCGCAACCCAGTAGACGCCAACTCGATAGACCGGGTCCTGGAGCTGCATGTAGATCGTCACCAGCGCGATGATGACCGTGAGCGCAGCGCCGACGGTACCAAGCGGGCTCTTGTACGGCCGCTCGAGGGTCGGGAAGTCCTTCTTCAGCTTGATGTAGGTGAGGCCCTGCATCACGTAGGAGAACATGGCGCCGAACACGGCCATGTTGAGAAGCGTGCCGCCGATTACCTTAGCGCCCTGGTCAGCGCCCTCGGCGAACCACACGATCATCATCACCGTGAGACCGAGCAAGGCGCCTGTAAACAAGGCGACGTGCGGGGTCTTGCGCGTGCCGTGGGTCACAGAAAGCGTGCGCGGGAAGTAGCCTGCGCGGGACAGCGAGTAGATCTGGCGTCCATAAGCGTAGATGATCGTATGGAAGCTCGCGATCAAGCCTGTCAGGGCCACGACTGCAAGCAGCGTTGCGATCTCGTTTCCGTACAGGGCGCGGAAACCGTCGAGCAGAGGTTCGCCCGATGCGCCGAGCTTGAAGGATCCGACACCGTTGACGGACGGGTTGAGCGTCAGCACCAAAAATGCCGAAAGAAGAAGCGTGAACATCCCAAGCATAATGCCCTTCGGCATGTCGCGCTTGGGATCGACCGACTCTTCTGCTGCAAGCGGAAGCTGTTCGATGGCGAGGAATAGCCAAACTGCGAAAGGCAGGCCGGCTAGAATACCGTACGCGCCGAGCGGCAGGAACGGTCCGTTACCTTCCGGAAGTTCAGTACCGTCGGAGCCGATATTCAAAGCCCAACGGTTGAAATCGATGTGCCCAATGGCGCTGACGTAGAATACAGCAAGGCACAGCAAAGCGAGGATTGTGATCACCAGCGAAAATTTGAACGACAGTTCGACGCCGATGTAGTTGAGGCCGACGAAGACGATATAGAAGCCAATCCAGAACAATGGCTGCATTTCCGCAGGTGCGCCGAGGATGGCCGCGGCATAGCTGCCGATGAAGAACACGATAACGGCGGGCGTGATGACGTATTCGACGTTTTCGGCAAGTCCTGTAAGAAAGCCGCCCCAGGGGCCGAATGCGGTGCGTGCGAAGGAATAAGCGCCGCCAGTGTGCGGCATGGCAGGGCTCATCTCCGCGAGGCTGAACGTCAGGCCCAGGTACATGATCGCGATGATGATAGTGGCGAAGAACATTCCGCCCCAACCACCTTGCGCGAGACCGAGATTCCAACCGGAGAAGTGACCTGAAATAACTGCGCCCACGCCGAGCGCCCAGAGCGACCAAACACCGGCATGACGTCTCAGGCCGCGTGCCTTGAAGTAAGCGTCATCTACTTTCTCGTAGGTAACGCCTTGCGTTGACTGCTGCATGTTGTGCTCCCCAAAGTGCGCCAATTTGGCGCGCCAAGGATATGTCAGCAGATCGGAAAAGCCATCAGTAGCTTAGGTAAATGTCCGTTTTTCTGATTTTGCTTATTTTTCGAGCAATGCGCTTATCGCTTGATCAGGCGAAATTAGGCTGTCTCCAGCGCGGGTTGTTTCTCTGCGGTCTGGACTTGGTTGCGCCCATTGTGCTTCGCAGTCATCAGCGCTCGATCGGCTCGCTGCAGTGCAACACCTAGCGACTCACCTTGATTCCATTCGGTTACACCGAAGCTGCATGTGGCGTTGAATGTGCCGTTCTCGTGCTCGAAGACGTGACCCTCGATGTTGGTGCGGATGACGTCGCACCAGTGGGCGGCTTGGGCTGCGTCGAGGACCGGGAACGCGAGCGCGTATTCCTGCCCGCCCAGCCGCGCCACGATGGGTGCCTCCTCGCCGGCGATCCGGGCGACCGCCTTGATAACCGTGTCGCCGACATCATTGCCGTAGGTGTCATTGATGTTCTTGAAGCGGTCGATGTCCAGAAGGCAGAGCGACAGGTGATCGGTCGGATCCAGTTCCAGGCGCTTCTCCTCCATCGCCGCTAGAAACGCGCGCCTATTGAGAACTCCGGTCAGATAGTCCGTGTGGGCCTGCTCAACGAGCTGGCGTTGCAGCGTGATGATGCGGTTGGCGGCGCGGAGCCGCGCCATCAGCTCTTCTCGGCGCACGGGTTTCACGGTGAAGTCATCTGCGCCGCAATCGAGGGCTTCTGCCAGCGCGCGTTCGCTGGTGTTGGACGACATGACAATGATGTGCAAGGGGCGCTTCTCGCCAACCAGCGTGCGCAGGTTCCAGCACAGCTCGAGCCCTGGAATGGGTTCGAGCTCGAGGCTCGTTAGAACGACATCCACGGAACGTGTGGCTTCGACGTACTGCAGGGCCAGATCGGATGCCGAGAAGCAATCGACGTAACAGCCAGTCGCTTCGAGTTCGATTGCGAGCTTCTGCTGAACGACCCGGCTTGGATCGACTATGACAACGTGCATCCGTTCTTCTTTTTTTGAATCCGACCACGGACCAGAAGACTTACACACGCTTGGTGAACAGCTGATTACCGCGGTTCACCCGGCGACGCCGTGGAGGTGTGGTGCCGGCAGTTTGATCGGGAGGGAACTGCCTGCCGGCACCACGAGCATGACGACACCCGTGCTCTAGGGTCGGGGAGGGGGTGCGGGTGGCGTCAGCTACAACATGCGAAAATCGGGTCGACTGAGCCGGGTTCACCGGATCTCGTCACAACGACCTATCGCCTTCGTCACCCAGACAACGCAAATCGGCTGGCTGGGTTCCGTCGCCTCAATTCCGCGGGGGTGGAACTTATTCCGGGCCCGAGCGTTTTGAGCCGTCGGGGCGGGAGGGGGAAAGCTAGCTTGTGGCCTCCATCCTTTTGCGTAATGCTCTGATAATAATTTGTTTTTCTCCGTTTTCCTTTTTCAACGAAAGTGGAGGAAAGAGCTGGGACATGGCGAGACAGGGGCGCATTTCAAAGTCAGAATTCGCGCGTTCGACGGAAACGAACCGATCGAACGTGTCGGCCCATGCGGGGCGGGAATGCCAGCGGCCGGTGCGAGCGTGCGAAGGATTCGGAGGGATAGAATACCAATGACCACTCCCAAACCCGTCCAACCGGCGAATATCGCGGCACAAGAGGCGGTGGATGCCGAGCCGGCGGCGAGCCTCGACGAGGCTATCCAGGGTGCGCTCGGGCGTAAGCTGCGCGAGAGCTACGACGAAGTTGTGCGCGAGCAGGTGCCCGACAAATTTCTCAAGCTGCTCGACCAGCTCAAGCATTCCGAAACCAGCAGCAAGGGCTGATAATGGTAGCGCCTGACTTCGAGCAATCCCTCGTCGGTGCGATTCCGCATCTCCGCGCCTTTGCGCGGTCGTTTGCGAACGATCCGGCGCGCGCTGACGATCTTGTGCAGGAAACGCTGGTGAAGGCATGGAACAGCAGGGAGTCCTTTACACCCGGCACCAACTTCCGCGCCTGGCTCTTCACCATTCTGCGCAACGTCTATTTTTCCCAGCATCGCAAGTTGCGCCGTGAGGTGGACGACCCAGATGAGCAGTATCAAAATTCTCTAGCCGTTCCGCCCGAGCAGTACGGCTATCTCGATCTTGCCGATTTCCGCACCGCGCTGAGCGCGCTTCCCTCCGATCAGCGCGAAGCCCTGGTTCTGGTCGGTGCAGAAGGGTTTTCCTATGAGGAAGCCGCTGAGATCTGCGGTTGCGCAGTTGGGACCATAAAAAGCCGCGTCAACCGGGCGAGAAACAGATTGATCGAGTTACTCGGCGATCCGGAGCTCAAGGGGACCGGGCACGCGAACCCGCAGGCCGCCAATTCCGGTTTGGTCAAGGACACCGCGCGCGGCTAAAGGGAGGCCAGCCTTCGCTCAGTCTACGGAAACATCAACTATTATTGATTGGAACTTTGAGGCTTGCCCGGGCGTTGAGCGCCAGGGTCGCGGCCCAGCCGGAATGGCTGAAGCGCCGCTAGGTAGGGAGAAAATCTCATGTCGCTCGCAGAAACAATCGCTCCACAACTTCCGTATCTGAGGCGCTTCGCTCGCGCCTTGACCGGGAGCCAGGAAAGTGGCGACGCCTATGTTGTCGCTGTGCTCGAGACGCTGGTGGCAGACCCGCAGAGCTTCCCTCAGGGAAACATGAAGCGCGTGGCGCTCTACAAGTGCTTCCTTAAAGTTTGGGATTCCATCAGCCTCAATCACGAGGCTTCATCACCCAAGACTCAGGCGGATCGCAGCCTTGAGGCGATCACGCCGCGACCCCGCCAAGCGTTTCTGCTGGCGTCTGTCGAGGGGTTCACCACGCAGCAGATCGCTGAGATTCTCAACTGCTCAACTGCCGAAGTCACCGCGTTGATTGAGGAGGCTGGCGAGCAGATCGCCGAGCAAACCGCGACCGACGTCTTGATCATCGAGGACGAGCCGTTGATTTCGATGGATCTCGAGGCCTTGGTTGGCGGGCTCGGCCATCGCGTTTCGGGTATCGCCAGAACGCACCGCGAAGCGCTTGCCGAGGTCAAGAAGAAGAAGCCCGGCCTCGTGCTTGCGGATATTCATCTCGCTGACGGAAGTTCCGGTCTAGACGCGGTTAACGAGATCCTGCTTGGGTTCAATCTTCCCGTTATTTTCATCACGGCTTTCCCCGAGCGTCTGCTTACCGGCGAGCGGCCCGAGCCTACGTTCCTGATCACCAAGCCGTTCGAGCCGAACACGGTGCGCGCGCTTGTCAGTCAGGCTCTGTTCTTCGGAACGGATGCTCGTATTCCTGATACGCCTGCTGGTGTTGGAAGCCAGCGCGGACCGCGTTTGGCAACCTCCGCCGGCGCGCGGGCGGCTCGGTCCTGAAGATCAGACGCTCTTGCATGAGAGGCGCGCCGATTGGGGCGTCTCTCAGTGACCTCGTTTTTGAACGAGGCCGGAAATTGGTCTGCGCGCGAGCATATTCCTACTAAGTTCCCAAAGGTGTGACGAATTTTTGTGTTGAATCACAGTCCAACGTGATTCAGGCTCATCCTTGAGCTCGGCCGTTTGGCCGAACACTCCGAGTGAATGCTTCTCGGCAATTGTCCATTGTCCGCGGGGCCAGTTCGGCGTGATAACAGGTAGGTTTGAATGGCGCGTGTGTTGGTTGTCGACGACGAAGCGCTGATTGCCATGATGCTCAGCGATCTCATCGTCGAGTATGGTCATGAAACCGTCGGTCCGGCGCATTCGGAGGATCAGGCCCTTCAACTGGTGGCCTCGACGCCGATTGATGCGGCCATCCTCGACGTGACGCTGGGGGACCACGACTGCTTTGCAGTGGCGGAAGCGCTGGGGGCGCGCGGTATTCCGTTTGCGTTCGCGACCGGACACGGCGTCCAATCGATGCCAGACGCGTTTCGAGAGCGCATCACAGTGTCCAAGCCCTTCGATTTTGACGTCGTGCGTAAGCTCATCGATGAGCTGGTTGCACCACAGCAGCATCTTTAGGGCGGGGGGCGTTTTGCAGGGCGGGGCGTCGGCGTTCATGAGCTTCGGACTTGTGGAACTTTGTCCGAACTGCGTGCGCTGAATCTCCAACGATGCCAGCGACAGCCCAATGGTCATTGAATGACAGATCCAGCGGCCTCCGCCGCAGTTCTCATTGTCGACGCAGTCGTTGCGCGGCATGCGGTCTATCGGAATCTTCTTGAAGATATCGTCTCGAGGGTGGTGACAGTCACACCGGGAGACGAGGCCGCCCGGCTTGCCGGAGACCCGGGGCTCTTAGCCATTATCATCAATCTCGAGGGGATCGGAGCGGACAACGAGAGCCGCTCCTCTGAGCTTGCATCGCTGCTCGGCGCTGCCGGGCGTACCCCGTTCGTACTAATCGCACACGACGTTGCCGATGCGCTCGCTCTCGAGGACCATATCCGAGGGTCCCTGGACTTTCTGGCGTGGCCGATCGTGCCGGCGTTCCTTCGTTCAAAGGTCGGCCTTCTGGCGGACCTCGCATATGCGCGACACCGGCTCGCTGACGCCGGGGCAGGTTCCGGCGCGCTCAATCACAAGATCGACGAATTGAAACGCGCCCTCGGCGAGGAAAGGCAAACAACCGAGCTTCTTCGCAGCCTCGTCGGCGAGCAAATCCATCGCAGCAAAAATCTTCTCGCGATCATCCAGTCCGTCTCCATGCGCACGCTCGGTGATGGCCGGGAGATGGGGGACGCGCGCGAGGCGTTGGCCGGCCGGTTGCGCGCGATGGCGCGTGCCCATGAGTTCCTAATAGCCGCCAACGGGCGGGGTACAGAGATCTCCGATATGGTCGAGGCGGGATTGGGGGCGGCTGCGCACCGTGCGACCGCCTCAGGACCGCCAGCCCGGCTTTCAGGATCTGTTGTCCTGACCTTCGTGCTTGCCATTCACGAGCTGGCGTCGAACGCGACGAAGTACGGTGCTTTCTCCGGGCCTGACGGATCGGTTGCTGTTGGCTGGACATTCTTCGAGACGGGACCGGACCGCTATCTTGAAGTTGCTTGGACGGAACGCGGAGGGCCACCGGTTCATGCGCCTCCGCGCCGCGGATTCGGCCTTGCGCTCGTGTCATCTTTGTCGAGGTCGGGCACCTTCAGCTTTGAACCGGACGGGTTCGCATGCCGAATGCGGCTCTCGCAGGACATGATCCTCGCGGATTAAGACGCCAAGCTGCGCGGCGTCGTGTAGTGCTGTAAGTGGCCGCTCGCGCTTGTCACGTCCTTCCAGTCCGCAACATCGAACGTCAGAACGGCCAGGGCGCCGGTGGGAAACTCGCGTGCGAGGGCAGCGAGCATCTTGTAGTCCCCTTCGCCCACCAGCTCGAGAGTGAGCGCGTGGAGCCCGGGATTATGCCCTACGACCAGGATGTGTGGCTCGCCGTCGCCATGCTGTGCGATCTGAGCCCGTATGGTTTCGGGCGCGGCAAGATAGAGAGCTTCGTCGTAAACGATGCGAGGCGCAGGTGGCCCAAGCTCGGCGAGCAACAGGCTCAGCGTTGCACGCGTCCGCATGGCGTCCGAGCAAAGCGCCAGGCTGGGGCGCAGTTTCTCGCGACGGATGAACTTGGCAATACCCGGCATCGCCTTGACGCCCCGTTTCGCGAGGGGGCGGTCATGGTCATCCAGCTCTGGGTCGGCCCAGCTTGATTTGGCGTGACGGAGGATCGAAAGGGTCAGCATTTGCCGAGCATGGCAAACTCACGTGCGCCGTCAAGTCCTTGTCCGGGCCGCGGGCTAAATCTCGCCCTTGAGACCCTTCTCGAAGTACTTGTGGATGATCTTGTCCTGGTTCTGAAGCAGCCAATCGATGGATGGCTCGTTCGTCATCGCCTTGTGGATGGCGCGCGTGGTGGCCTCGCGGTGGATGTCGAACAGGATCTTGTGATCGAGGTTGTCGATAGTGGCGACCGAGGGATTAAGCCAAACCGAGACGATGATCCCGAGATCGTTGGCCTTCTCCTTGGGGATGTCGCCGTTTCGGACCGCATCGAGGACGCCCATCGCGGTGGCGTACTGCACGGTTCCCATGAGAATATTCGTGTAGCGCTCGCTGGTGACGGTGACCTTGCTCACGCAGATCGTGGCCGGACGGACCATGACGTCGGTGTTGAGCAATGCGAGCACGCGGCTGTGGCCCGCTACCTGATTTCCGAGCAGGTTCGCGAATGCGGTACCGAGCGGGCCGTCCATCTCGCCGATGGCAACCTCGGGTTCCGCGGCCGTGCCGGGAGGACCACCTGCAACGAGCGCCTCACCAACGCGAATTCCAATGCGACCGCTCATATGTCTCTCCCGTCTCTATCAACGTGCCGATGCGAATTCGGCTGCGGCGTCGAACAACCAGTGTGCGAGGCTGTCGGCGTAGCTGCGGAACATTGCCAGCTCGTACGTCGGCTTCTCGTCGACTTGCCAAAGAATGACGCCGATGTGGCTTGCGTGCGTGATGGCGACATCACCCGGACGGAAAGCGCGTGGATGGAGGTCGACCGGTACGCCTTTGACGAGTACGTCTCGTGCGCGATCCCCCGAAACCCGCAGAATTACGCGACCATCGGACAAGTCCGCTACCGAGGCGGAGCCCGCGAGAGCGGTCTTGAGTTCGACCTCGAGATCGCGGTTGTTCTGGCCGCGTTCGGATATGGCCAGCCACTGGTCGGGGCCGGCCCAGACGAACGCCAATCCCGCGCTCTCGACTCGGCCTGGACGCTGCGGAAGATCCACACCATAGGTGGAGCGGATGGCTGCGAGGAGCGCATCCTTCTTACCCTTGAGCGCGGCAAGGCTGGCGATCGTCAGAGTCTCGCGCCTTTCGAGGGCGAGGCCCGGCACCGTCGGCGGATGCCAGTCGAGGAATGCCGACGTTGCCATCAATCCTTGATCAGCCACGGACGCGTCCTCCTTCGGGATCGACAAATACAGGCGATATGACCTCTACGAGGGTATCCCCGCCGCGCACCGGGTCGTAGGCGCGCACAATTTCTCCGATGCGGTCTGGCCCACGTTTCAGAAGGCCGAGGCCGACCCAGTGCCCGTTCGATGGCGAGAAGGCGACGGACGTCATGTAGCCATCGTCGTTGCTCGCATTGGGTGCCGCATCGCGGGCGATGAAGTGTGCACCCGACCGCAGGCGCTGGGAACGGTCTACGGGACGGAAGCCGATGAGCGCGGGGCGCTCCGGATCCTTGAGACCCGGCCGGTTGCCGAGCACATGGCCGACGAAGTCCTTCTTCGTCGAAACCATGCCGCCAAGTCCGACATCACGCGGGGTTGTCGTGCCGTTGAGCTCGGGACCGCTGATATGACCCTTCTCGATACGCATGACGCCGAGGGCTTCGGTGCCGTAAGCGCAGACGCCGAATTCCTTGCCGGCTTCCATGAGGCGGCGCATGAGGGCATCGCCGTAGCGGGCCGGGACGCCGATCTCGAAGGCGCGTTCGCCCGAGAACGAGAGACGGAACAGGCGGGCTTTGATGCCACCGCAGACCGAGATCTCGCCGACGCCGAGATAGGGGAAGCCCGCATCCGAAATATCGAACTTGGGATCGACAACCTTCTGCAGCAGGTCGCGGCATTTCGGTCCGGCGACCGCATACTGTGCCCACTGTTCGGTGGCGGAGACGATCTGAACATCAAGCTCCGGCCAGAGCCACTGAGCGCAATACTCCATG
Organism: Hyphomicrobium sp.; assembly: GCF_036262015.1. GTDB lineage: Bacteria > Pseudomonadota > Alphaproteobacteria > Rhizobiales > Hyphomicrobiaceae > Hyphomicrobium_C. The sequence goes on from NZ_DATAJR010000008.1 coordinate 1,113,433, forward strand.
TGCTGCACGACCTTCACGGCATTCGCCGTGGTCGTGGTGATGAAGTAGTGGTTCTCGCCAAGGCGGGCGACGGTGCCGTCGTCCATCAGGATGCCGTCCTCGCGCAGCATGCCGCCGTAGCGGCATTTGCCGATGGCCAGCGTCTTGAGGCCGTTCATGTAAATCTTGTCGAGGAACGCGGCTGCGTCAGCGCCCTGGATGTCCACCTTTCCGAGGGTGGAGACGTCGCAGATGCCTACCGCATTGCGTACCGTATTCACTTCGCGCGTGACAGTTTCCAGCCAATCCTTCTCGCCAGGGCGCGGGAAGTAGCTCGGACGGAGCCAAAGCCCGGTCTCGACGAACACGCAGCCGTTTTCCTTCGCCCACTTGTAGGACGGGGGGAGACGGGTTGGCTTGAAGCTCTTTTCGCGGTGGTGGCCAGCAAATGCACCGATCGCAACCGGCGAATACGGCGGACGCGCGAGCGTCATGCCGGTTTCGGGAATGGACCGGCCGGTAAGCTCGGCCATGATCGCAAGAGCATTGACGTTGGCCGTGCGGCCCTGGTCGGTGGCCATACCGAGCGTGGTATAGCGCTTCAGGTGCTCGACCGACCGGAAGCCCTCGCGTTCGGCGAGGTCGATGTCGGTGACAGCCACGTCGTTCTGCTGATCGACGAAGGCCTTGCCGTCGGGATTGTCGACGCGCCACATCGGTGTGATGGCGTCGCTTTCGTCGTCAGCCTTCGGCACGATAACCGATACAGCCTTGAAGCCTGTCTGATCGGCCGCGGCCGAACCTGCGGCTGCACCACCGCTGAGCGACTTCGCCAGGCTGAACTCGCCTGCGACGGCACCGGCCAGCGTCATGTGCGGCGGGAAGGTGCCTGCGAGGAAGCAGTGCAGGCGATCATTCCAGGTCGGCTTGCCGCCGGTATGCGTGGTCAGCTGGATGTTCGGGTTCCAACCTCCCGACATGGCGATGAGATCGCATTCGAGCCGCACGATATCGCCGCTTTGCGTGCGCACGTTCGCGCCGGTCACACGCTTGCCGCCGATGGCTCCGGCCACAACTCCGCTCAGGATGAGCTTGGTGCCCGTGTCCATTGCCACGCGTTTCACGGCTTCGCTGGCTTGAGGGCGCGTATCGACAAGCGCTACGACCTCGGCTCCCGCCCGCTTGAGGGCAGCGGCCGTCGTTGCGCCGTAGTCATTGTTGGTGAACACGACCGCCCGGTGTCCGGGGACGACGCCGAACCGGTTGATGTACGTGCGCACGGCTCCTGCCAGCATGACGCCGGGACGATCGTTGCCGCCGAATACCAGCGGGCGTTCGGTGGCGCCGGATGCGAGCACGACTTTCTTGGCGACGATGCGCCAGAGCCGTTGCCGCGGGACGCCATTCGCCGCGAACGAGAGGTGATCGCTGACGCGTTCGACAGCGCCATAGGTGTTGCCATCGTACTGGCCGAACGCGGTCGTGCGGCGTAGGATGCGGACGGTTTCCGTGCGGGCGAGCTCCGCTTCGACGGTCCGAAGCCATTCGTGTGCGGGGTTGCCGCCGATGTCAGAACCGTCGTCAATGGCGCGTCCGCCGAGCGCTGCGTTCTCATCGACGAGGACTACGCGCGCGTTGGTGCGGGCTGCCGCAAGGGCTGCCATGAGGCCAGCCGGGCCGCCGCCGATGATGAGGACATCGGCAAACGCGGTCGCCTTTTCGTAGGTATCGGGATCGGCGTCGTCCGAGGCGCGGCCGAGACCTGCGGCGCGGCGGATGGCGGGTTCGTACAACTTCTCCCACAACGCCGCCGGCCACATGAAGGTCTTGTAGTAGAAGCCAGCCACGAAAACCGGCGACAGCAGCGAATTGACCGACATGACGTCGAAGTCGAGCGACGGCCAGCGGTTCTGGCTCGTGGCGGAAAGCCCGTCGTAGATCTCGGCCATAGTGGCCTTCGTGTTCGGCTCGCGGCGCTTGCCGGAGCGCAGCTCGACGAGCGCGTTCGGCTCCTCGGATCCGGCGCTCAGAATGCCGCGCGGGCGGTGATACTTGAATGACCGGCCGGTGAGCTTCACGCCGTTGGCCAGCAGCGCGGATGCCAACGTGTCGCCGGGATGGCCGGAGTACGTCTTGCCATCGAACGTGAAATGAAGCGTGCGGCTGCGATCGATCAAGCCGCCGCTATTGAGGCGGTTCGGCTGCGTGCTGTTGCTCGCATATTTGTGGGGCGTGGCCATCAGGTGGCGTCCTTCCCTTGAGACTTCTCGCCGAGGGCGACATCGCGCGCAGATTCGACTTTAGAGATCGCGTGCGTGGCGACATTGCGCGTTACAACCAGCCAAGCGTGGCAGCCGGCAGAGTGATACCAGAGCTCGCGGTGCTCGCCGGGCGGGTTGGTGCGCTCGTAGACGTAACGCGTGAAGTCGACCGCGGCGGTCGGGCTCGCGAAGTCGGGCCGTTTGACGGTTGCGTCGCCTGAGTACACGAACTCGTCGAGGCTGCGTTCGCCGCAATAGGGGCATGCGATTCTCATCGCCGGTGTTTCCTCTGGGGTTGCGCGTCAGTGCAGATTGGGATGCGGACCCATGCCCTTTTCGTCGATGGCATGGCCAGTGGCGAAGCGGTCGAGGCGGTAAGCACGCGCCACCTCATGCGGCTCGTCTCGCGCGATCAGATGCGCGAAGCAGAACCCGGACGCCGGCGTCGCCTTGAAGCCGCCGTAGCACCAGCCCGCGTTGAGGTAGAGGCCGGGTACGGGCGTGGTATCGATGATGGGGCTGCCATCCATGGACATGTCCATGATGCCGCCCCAATGGCGCAGCAGGCGGACGCGTCCAATACGTGGCATCAGGGCCATGCCGCCTTCGCAGACATCCTCGACGACCGGGAGGTTTCCGCGCTGGGCGTAGCTGTTGTAGCCGTCGAGGTCACCGCCGAACACGAGGCCGCCCTTGTCGGACTGGCTGATGTAGAAGTGACCCGCGCCGAAGGTGACGACACCATCGATGAACGGCTTGATGGATTCGGTGACGAACGCCTGGAGCACGTGGCTTTCGATGGGAAGACGGAGATCGGCCATAGCCGCGACGCGGGAAGAGCTGCCGGCAACGGCCATGGCCACTTTCTTCGCGCCGATGTAGCCGCGAGATGTCTCGACGCCTACAATGCGGCCGTTCTCGCGCTTGAAGCCCTTCACTTCGCAATTCTGGATAATGTCGACGCCGAGCTTGTCGGCGGCGCGTGCGTAGCCCCAGGCCACGGCGTCGTGACGAACCGTGCCGCCGCGGCGCTGCAGGAGGCCGCCGTGGATCGGAAAGCGGCCGTTCTCGAAGTTCAGGAAGGGAACCATCTTGCGGACGGCGGCCTGATCGAGCAGCTCGGCATCGACGCCGTGCAGCCGCATGGCGTTGCCGCGGCGTGCGAAGGCGTCGCGCTGCGCATCCGAGTGATAGAGGTTCAACACGCCGCGCTGGCTGACCATGGCGTTGTAGTTGAGGTCCTGCTCAAGGCCTTCCCAGAGCTTCATCGAAAGCTCGTAGAACGGGATATTGCCCGGCAGGAGGTAGTTCGAGCGGACGATGGTGGTGTTGCGGCCGACGTTGCCGCCGCCGATCCAGCCCTTCTCGAGCACCGCGATCTTCAGCGGGCCGTGGTTCTTGGCAAGGTAGTAGGCCGTTGCGAGGCCGTGACCGCCGCCGCCTACGATCACGACGTCGTAGTCTGACTTAGGCGCCGCGTCGCGCCACGCCGGGCCCCAACCCGTGTGGCCGCGCAGGGCTTCGCGAAGGACTGAGAAGATCGAATAATGGGCGCCTGACATCGGCTAGCTCGCTCCTCGGACTTGACGCTCAATGACTAAAAGAAAACGGTATTGTGGGCCATATAAGTGTTATTTATACTGCTGTCATGCGTGAGCTGTCTCCCACTCTTCCGTTCGATCTCCGTTCGCTGGAGATCTTTCTGGCTGTCTGTGAAACGGGGGCCATGTCCTCGGCTGCCCGGGCGCTGGGCCTGACGCAGCCGGCGGTGTCGCTGGCCGTCGGCGAGCTCGAGCGGAAACTGGGGTTCGATCTCTTCGACCGGACCGTGCGCCCGCTGGCCGTCACGGTCGCCGGCGGACTGCTGCGGCAGCGGGCGAGCGCCCTGATTGCGGAAGCGCGGCAGATCGGTCCGCTGCTGCGTGAGACGGAGCACGGCAAGCTTCCCCTCATTCGCGTCGGTCTCGTGGATTCCCTCGCGCGGAGCCTGACCGGGCCGCTTGCGGCGTTCCTTGATGCAAGGGCGGATGAAGTGGCTATCCTGTCAGGGCTCACTGCCTCGCACGCAAGCGATCTCCTGACGCGGCGCCTCGATATTTTTCTTGGTGTCGACGATCTCGAGAACTGGGCCGGTCTCGAGCGATGGCAGCTTGCGCGGGAGCCCTATGTGCTCATGCTTCCGGCAGCCACGCCTGCGCCGCGGACGGTGGGGGCGCTGCGCAAGCTCGTTCAGGATATGCCCTTGATCCGTTTCAGCTCTCGCTCGCAGACGGGTCTCGAGATCGAGGCGCACATTCGCCGTCTCGGGCTCGAAGCGCCGCGAACGTTCGAGTTCGACTCTCCTTTCGGCGTGGCCTCGATGGTCGCGGGCGGGCTGGGATTTGCGATCACGACGCCGCTCTGCATTCGTGAAGCGGCGCTTCCTGAGGCGAGTTTCATTACGGCTCCGTTGCCGGGCGCCCAGATTTCGCGGAAGCTGACGCTTGTTGCCCGCCATCGCGAGCTCGGGAGATTGCCCCGTGAACTCGCGGAAATGGCCCGTGGCCTGCTGATCGAGGCTGGCGCTCAGAGCTAGCTCGCAGCTTTTAGGAAATCCGGTGCCTTGCTTTATGAAATTGCAGTGCGACTCGGTTCTTGATAGGTCAGGGTCAGTTCGGCCGACGAGGCCCCGTAGCTCAGCTGGATAGAGCACCAGATTCCTAATCTGGGGGTCGCAGGTTCAAATCCTGCCGGGGTCGCCACCGGTTTCAGCATTGAAAATATTCGGAATATCTCCGCCGTTTCCCGATCCTGGCGGCAGGTTTGGGAATTAGACGCGAGAAGGATGGCTGTGGCTCAGGCGGTGGCACGTTCCATTGCGACCTCCTCCTTAAGGCTTTCAAGGTCGCGGAAGATTGAAGCCACGGCCAGTGCGCGTCCATTTCGCATGAAGCGCAGGAAGCAGTCCCGCTTCATGACGTCACCGTCGATCGCTATCTCGTCCCATTTCTCAGCATGGCCGACATAGTTGATCGGGACATCGTAATGCTGGCTCCAGAAGAACGGCACGGCCGTGAAGGGAATCCCAAGACCCAGCATATTGAGCGCTGCATTCTGCCCTTGGCATTCAGCGACGACCCAGTGCTCAACGCGGATACTCTCGCCGGAATGAGGGTCCGGCCAGCGCGCGATGTCGCCGGCAGCGTAGATCTTCGGAGCACTTGTCTCGAGGAATTGGTTGACCACAACTCCGCGGTCGAGCTTAAGCCCGGCTTTCTCGGCCAGCTCGAGGCGCGGGCGGACGCCGATGCCAACGACCACGAGATCCGCTTCGAGCGTGCCGCCGCTCTTGAGCTTGACCGTCTTGCCGTCAATGGCGGTTGCGGTGTCTTCGAGATGGAAGACAACGCCGTGCTCCTCGTGTAGCGCGCGAACGAATTCGCCGATCTCGGGACCGAGGACGCGCTCCATCGGCCGCTTGTCCGGTGCCACAACGTGGACCTCGAGTTCGCGTGCTCGGAGCGCTGCTGCAACCTCGAGGCCGATGAAACTTGCCCCAATGACGACGACGCGGCGTGCGCCCTTGGCGCGTTCGATGATGGCATCACAGTCGGCGAGCGAGCGTAGTGTCCGCACGTGCGGCTGATCGGCTCCCGGGATGGTGAGACGAACGGGCTCGGCACCCGTCGCAAGCAGCAGCCGGTCGTACGGAATCCTGTCGCCGCCGGCGAGCACGACTTCGCGGGCATGCGTGTCGATCTCGACCGCCGTTCGGCCCAGGCGCAGATCGATGCCGTTGTCGGAATAAAAGCTCTCGGGCTGCAACGGCACGTAATCGAAGGGTATACCACCCGCGAGGTAGTCCTTGGAGAGGTTCGGTCGATCGTAGGGCCGAGCTTCGTCGCTGCTCAGCATGACGATGCTCCCCTTGTACTTCTGCCGTCGCAACATTTCGGCGGCTGCGAATCCCGCCGCTCCACCGCCGACAATGACGATCTTCTCCGGCTCCGCACCTGTAGGCTTGCCGCGTGGCTTCGGCTGAGGCTGCTCGCGTTTGTCGCCGACTACGATTGTCCCGTTGCGATGCTCGACGGACCAGCATGCGAGCGGGCCGATGGCTGGCGCGTCCAGCGCCTCGCCTGTGCGCAGATCGAAACAGGCGTGGTGCCAAGGACACCGGACCGTGTCGCCAATCATCAAGCCCTCGGCAAGAGGGCCGCTATAGTGCGAGCAATGGGCGCTAACCGCGAAGATCTCGTCTCCCCGCCGAGCTAAGAGGACCTCCTCGCCGCCCACATGACCGGCAACCATTTTGCCGTCCGAGAGCGCATCAAGCGGAATGCCAAGTGTCAGGTCGGGGCCGGTCGGCCTAGCCTCATCTTGATCCATTGCCATCTCCAATGGTCCGCAACGCCAGCTTACATCAAACAGCGGAAGGCGCCCAGCGGACGCCCACTCGATTGTCGAGGTGACAGCCCGAAAAGTGTCGACTGGAGGATGCCATGGAAAAACAACTCAGCCGGTCCCTTGTTGCAGCCATTGCTCTCGCCCTATCAGCCATAGACGCGGTGGGGGCCGCCGCCGACAACATCTCAGTCGAAACCCTTTTGAAGGGTGGTTGGCAGGTCATCGGCTATGCCGGGACCTTCGAGAACCGGGCGTCAGTCATCTTATTTCGCCATCCGACGGAAACGTATCTCGTCCAGTGCGGAACTCTCTACGATGTTACGCGCACGCCACGGATCGTCTTGAATTGCTACGAGCTCCGTTGAGCCGAAGGCGCGATCTCCGGTCGCTGCTGGCGTGTGCCTCGAGACGGCCGTGAAGCTTGCGCTGCCAGTGGCGCGAGGATTGTGGATTAATGATCCTGGATGCCGTCATGGATCCGGCGCGCGAGCCAGAGGGCCGGGAAGATCCCGAACACCGATCCGATGAGCCCGGCTATCACCAGCCCCTTGACGCCGTAGGGCGCCATCATCGGTAGGGCAATGGCGATGAAGGCGGCATTGATGGCAAAGGCTGGCCCCATCAACGCAATGCAGAACAGGACGAGCCCGCGTGGGAGTGGGCGCTTCTGTCGTCTTCCGAGGGGTGTGCCGTGGCGCCCCGACATCTCAGTTCCCTGAGCCGAACGTGTAGAGCCCGAAAGCCAGTGCGAGGAATATCCCAATCGCGAGGTCGAAGGTGCGCGTCCAGAAGCGCGAGCCGGAAAGACCGAGGTAGCGAGCTAGGATCACGCGCGCCTTGATGCCGGCCAATGTCAGAACACCTGCGGCCGCAAGCGTTCCGCGCTTCCCCGAGGCGTCGACCGACGCGATCAGCACAGTTCCAATGCTGAGAGCGACGAGGGATCCCCACGCTTCGATAAGATCGCGTGCCGGCATGGCGTCACCTCAGGACATAGATGATGGGAAACAGCAGGACCCACACCAGATCGACCATGTGCCAGAAGGCGACGGCCGCTTCCATGTTGCGTACGCTGTCGGCCCAGGCCACGAGTGCAAGGAGAAGGACGCCGGCGACGACGTGCAGCGCGTGGAAGCCGGTGATCAGATAGTAGAACGTGAAGAAAGGGCTGGTCTCGATGCCGATCCCCAGGCTCGCCTTGCCGGCATACTCGAAGCTCTTCACGACCAGGAACAGGACGCCGAGGCTGCCGGCCGCGAGGAGCCAAAGCCTCGCCACCCGGCGCCGTTCGGCCTCGCGCTCGCGCACCGCGGCGGCGGCACAGAGACCGCTCGTTACCAGCGCTATCGTGTTGATGGCGGCTGCGGTCTGGTCGAGCCGAGCCTGATCGGCAGCGAACGCCGTGGGATCGGTCGCGCGGACCGCCAGACACGCGATGAGCGCCGCGCCGAACACCAGGAGCTCGCTCACGATGAGAACCCACATCATGAGTTCGCCCGGAAGCTCGGAGAGCACATCGGAGCCGTTCGTGACGGACGGTGGGTTCGCCTCGTTGCTCATCCGCTGACCAGATGACGATAGAGTTGCGGCAAGGCCGCCACGAGCTTCTCGGGATCGGGAATGACCACATAGCCGCCCTGGCCGAAGATCCGGCTGAATGTCGCCTGAGACTTGGTGTCGATGGTGACGCCGAAAACCGATTGTCCCCGCCGTCTCGCCTCACGCACGGCCATGTGCGTGTCCTCGATGCCGTACCGGCCTTCGTAGTGGTCGATGTCGTTGGGCTTGCCGTCCGTCAGCACGAGCAGGAGGCGCCGCTGGCGAGGGCGCTCGGAAAGTGCATTCGAAACATGGCGTATTGCCGTGCCGAGCCGGGTGTAGTGTCCTGGCCTCAATCCGGCGATGCGCGCCTCGACCGTGGAGCCCATGGGCTCGTCAAAGGCCTTCAAGGTTTCAACGAATACTCGGTCGCGGCGGCGCGAGGAGAAGGCTTCGATGGCCGTATCGTCACCGCAAGCATCGAGTCCCCAGGCGAGCGCGACCAGCGCCTCTCGCGCGATGTCGATCACCTGTCGCCCCCCCACGTAGGTCTCCGTGGAGCGCGAGGCGTCGAGCAGGATAGAGACGGCCAGATCGCGCTCTTGGCTGCGTGTCGCGAGATAGACGCGGTCGGAATGCTCGCCTGTCGTTGCGAGATCGACGCGTGCCTCGATTGCGGCTGCGATGTCGATGTCGTGCCCTTCGAGCTGGCGCGTCAGCTGAACGCGCTTTGGCCGCAGCGCCTCGAACTGCCGCCGCACGCTTCGGATGCGGCGTCGCGTGCGTGCGCTGTCGGGCGTTTCGCGAACATCCAGCGCCGGGGACGGCTTGGCCACGCCGGAGAGGACCCGGCAATAGTCCGGCAGGTAGGCCTTGGTGCGGTGGTCCCACTCCGGATAGACGTGCACGCCCGCCAGCCGCTCGAACTCAGCCTCCTCGGGCGACAAATCGAGATGCAGCCTCAAGCGCGTTCGAGCGCGTTGCGGCACCTGCGCGAGGCTAATCTCGTCTTGGTCGTCAGCGGCCTTCTTAGCGTTCTCCTCGTCGTCATCATCGATGCGGCGGTTGATGTTCAGAAGCTCGGCCCAGGACAGGATGGCCTCGAACTTGTGCAGGATGAGACTATCCTTGCGCGCCGCCTGGTCGGAGGGTTTGCGCGAGGCCTTGAACGTTCCCTGCTCTGCGTTCGGAGGCGTTTCGGCCTCGCCTTGGGGCGTTTCATCTCGGAGGTTTTCGGCACGGTTCGCGAGAGGACGTAAGTTCGGCCATAGCAGAACGGGCAGGAATGGCCGATATCCGCGCGGCGCCGAAAATGTCGAAAGATCGTCCGCTTGGCCGTGCACCGCCGCCGAGACGGCCGCCGCAAAATCCTGTTTCGGCGGTGGTGCCCCGAGCAGATGCAGGATAGTGGCCTCGATTGCTGTTTCGGCGGGAGGCAGGTGCCGCTCCGGTCGCCGCGTACGCATCTCGACGGTAAGTGCGGCGTGCATCCTGCGCAGCCCCGGGCATTCTGCGAGCGTGTCGCGCGTCATTCTCTGCGCTGCCTGCAGCGTGCGGATATCAGCTATGAGCGGATCGCGTTCCATTCCGGGGGCGCGCGCGAAGACTGCGGAAGCTGCGAGCCACAAGTAGAGAGAGATGTTCGCCTCACGATCGGGGAACGCCGCAATGCGATCCGGCAGCCGCAGCGTCTCGCCGTCGAAGCTTGGTGTTGCGAGGCGTTCGGCGTTGCGGCCAAGCGCGCGCCGCCACGAGAGCCGGTGTGCAGAGATCTCGGGCGTCGTTACCTTGATCTCTACGTCAGGTGCTCCGCCAAGTCCGCGGAAGAGTACGCCGAGGCGCCCGCGCGTCTCCTCGAGTGTCACGGCCGCGTTCTCGAAGGCGCCCGGCGCATCGAGCGGGGTGACGAGGGAATGCCACAGCTTTCCGACGCTCTCTTCCGGCTCCCAGGGCTCGAACTCGAGGTGCGCCATCCGACTGCTCACCCGTAGACCGTCGCGACGAGATCGCTGAGGCCTCGCTTGATGTCCGCGTCGTCGGTGAGCGGCTCGATCAACGCCGCCTGAACGGCCCGCTCGATCGGCATGCCGCCTTGGATCAGACTCGCGCAGTAGACGATGAGGCGTGTCGATACGCCTTCCTCCAGGTCCTGTCCCTTGAGCGCCCGCAGTTTGCCGGAGAGCCTGACAAGGGATGCGACGCGTTCCTTTGCGAGCCCGCTTTCCCGAACGACGATCTCCACCTCGCGATCGGGCGCCGGGAAATCGAAGTCGACGGCGAGGAAGCGCTGTCTGGTGGATGGCTTAAGCGTCTTCAGGATGTTCTGGTAGCCGGGATTGTAGGAGGCGACGAGCATGAATTGCGGACCCGCCTCCAGCACCTCACCCGTACGCTCGATCGGCAGCATGCGCCGGTCGTCGGTCAGCGGATGCAGGACCACCGCCACGTCCTTGCGGGCCTCGACGACTTCATCGAGATAGCAAATGGCGCCTTCGCGCACCGCGCGCGTCAGCGGTCCATCGATCCATTCGGTCTCGCCACCTTTAAGAAGGAAGCGTCCGATCAAGTCGGCGGCAGAGAGGTCGTCGTGGCAGGCCACCGTGTAGAGCGGACGACCGAGAACGGCGGCCATGTGCGCCACGAAGCGGGTCTTTCCGCAACCGGTCGGCCCTTTGAGCAAGAGCGGCATCTGGTTGCGGTACGCGGCCCGGAAGACGTCGCATTCGTCGCCTTGCGGGAGGTAGAAGGGAAGCGCTGTTCCCTTCTCCGGGAGTTGAACGGCTTGCATGGTGCTTCACTCCGCCGGCGACAGTTGGTTCGTTGCGGGGCCGGCGTCGATGATCTCCCGGCGCGGCGCCAGGATGGCGAATACGAATAGGAACGCGCCAAGCACCACCGCGAGACCTGCGCCGAAGCGCATGTAGTGGAACAGCATGATCTGGTCCTGCACCTCCATGTAGTACTGACCCATGACACGCTGCAGGTGCGTCTGGATGATGCCGGCGAAGGTCAGCACGAAGGTCATGAAGCACATGCCGCCCGCCATCAGCCAGAAGCTCACCATGTTGAGCACCTGATTGTAGGGATCGCGGTTCCTCAGCATCGGGAACGCGTAGGTGAAGATGGCGAGATTGAGCGACACGTAGGCGCCGAAGAACGCGAGATGCCCGTGGGCAGCCGTGATCTGCGTGCCGTGACTATAGAAATTTACCCCATGCAGCGTGTGCATGAAGCCCCACACGCCTGCGCCGAAGAACGCGAGCGTCGTGCAGCCGAGCGACCAAAGCAACGCGGCCTTGTTGGGATGCTCGCGCCGCCCCTTCCAGACCATGACGAAGCTGAACGCCATCATCAGGAAGAAGGGAACGACCTCGAACGAGGAGAAGATCGAGCCGATCCACTGCCAGTAACCGGGTGTGCCGATCCAGTAGTAGTGGTGTCCGGTGCCGAGAATGCCGGAGAAGAGTGCCGTGCCGACGATGACGTACAGCCACTTCTCGACAATCTCGCGATCCACGCCTGTTAGCTTCAGCATGAGATAGGCGAGGATCGACGCCATGATCAGTTCCCAGACGCCCTCGACCCAGAGGTGGACGACGTACCACCAGTACATCTTGTCGACGCTGAGGTTGTGGGGATTGTAGAAGGCGAAGAGAAACAGGAGTGCGAGGCCCCAAAGTCCAATGAGCAGCACACTGGTGATGGCCGTCTTCTTGCCGGCGAGGACCGTCATCGAGACATTGTAGAGGAACATCAGGGCCGCTACGACGATGCCTATTTTCACCCAGAGCGGCTGCTCAAGAAACTCGCGGCCATCCTTGCCGAGCAGGATATTGCCGTGGAACAGGTCGAACACGTACGTGACGACAGCCCCGAGCGTGCCCACGACCAGTATTGCGAGCTGCCAGTACGCGATCTTCGGTGAGTGGATCTCGCGTTCCGCCTCCTCAGGTATGATGAAGTACGCGGCGCCGAAGAAGCCGATCAAGAGCCACACGATGAGCGCGTTGGTGTGCAACATGCGCACGATGTTGAACGGCAGCACGTCCGACAGGGTATTCGGAAAGATATAGATCCAGCCGGCCAGTAGCCCGCCGGAGACCTGCACGATAAACAGCCCCAGTGCCGTGACGAAGTAGGCGAGGGCGATCTTCTGTGTCTGATATTTCATTGCATTGTGCTCCCGTGCATCCGCGTCAGCCGGAATCTTTCGGCGGCCAGCCTTGTGTGTCGCTCTTGTCGGCCCAGATCAGGAAATCGGAGAGCGCGCGGATGTCCTCGTCGGACAGGTGGAAGCGCGGCATCTGCCGGCGACCGGGAATGCCGGTCGGCTGGGCTTCGATCCACCCCTTGAGCGCCTGGAACGCGTCATCGGGCGAATTGAGCACGCCCCATCGCGTCATGACGTTTCCGACTTCGGGTGCGAAATAGGCGCCTTCGCCATGTATCGTGTGGCAGTTGATGCACGCATTGACCTCCCACACGCGCTTACCGCGTGCGACGCTCTCCGTGAGCGGCATGGCCGCGGTCGATTTGGTGACGATGTAGTAGTGGCTGTGGGCTGTCAGCCCGACGAAAATCAGAATGAAGAACAGCGACCCGCCATAGAAAATGTTTCGGGCCATGGCTTTCGTCATGACTTCGCGCATTGCTCGTTGCCTCCCGCCGAGAGTCCTGGAAGCGGAGTGTGGCGCGAAGCTTCCGGGTGGCTCTTGACGAAAGGCAAGCGGTGGAGAGATTTCGGTGTCGCTGTGGGCGGGCACGACGGGCGCCGACGCACTGGCATCATCAATGCGCTAGCTTTGTGTGAACCCGGGGCGTTGTCAGGATCGGCGCATAGACGATCGCAAAAAGAAGAAATGCGCCGATCCAGGCCAGGCCCGCCGCGGCGAGCAGAGGTGCAGCATACTCAGGGGCGAGGAGTGGGCCTCCAATTCGCAACACCGCCGAGAGCGTGACGAGGTGATAGGCAACGACGATGGCGCGCGACGCTACGATGCGCCGGCCGGTGTGGCCGAGGGAGGCGCGGCTCATGATGGCAAGGATCATGGTGCCGATCGCGCCCGTGCCGAACGCATGCGAAACGAGGGGTAAGGGAACCCCGCCGCCGAACGAGGCCAACGCCGCGAGCGCCAGCGCCAGGACGATCCAGGCATAGGCGATGTGCAGAATCCAAACGATCGGTTCGGAGCGCGTGGCAATGCCACGCCAGAGCGCGAGACGCGCGCCGTTTGCAACGGCGGCGCACAACGCAACCGTGCCTAAGAGCATGCCGGACACGCCGCTCGCTTCAAACACGGCAAACACGACGAGAGATGCGAGCGCGCTCCTGTCCAGCCAGGGAATGCGCTGGGGCATGGGCAAGGGCGGGCGCTTTCCGTTTAGCCAGTTGTGGGTGAAGGCCGGGATGATGCGGCCGCCGATGATAGCGATCATGACTATGACGATCAGCATGGCGGCCCGGGTCGCGGCTAGCGGATCGACGTCGATGTAGCCGCCGTTTCCGAGATGAAAGAGACCATTGCAGACCGTCATGCCGGCGACGAGGCCGAGAAAGACGAGATTGCGTAGCGTGGAACGTGCGAAGAGCTGGCGCGCGGCGACTCCGCCGAGGGTGGGTAAAAACAAGAGATCGAGCGCCGCCGCGAGCGGGTACGGCATCAAGGCGGAAGCCCCCATTGCCACGCGACCTACAAGCCAAGCAACGAACACGACTGCGAGCGGCAGGCCGGATAGCGGAAGGGCGCCGGTCCAGTTGGGCACTGCTGTCAAAAGAAAGCCTGCGATCGCAGCGGCGGCGAATCCAAATACCATTTCATGGGCATGCCAAGCATACGGTGATCCGGCCACGGGCAGCCAGTCTTGCGTCCACCCGGCGGTGGCCCAAGCGATCCAGGCAATCCAGAGGGTCATCACGAGAACGGCATGGATGGCCGCGCCTAGAAAAAACGGCCGGAATCCATAGGAGAATAGCGCCTCGAAACTCGGGCGTGCGGCTGACGGCGGCGCCGAAGATGGCGACTGGGGGACGTGTGAGATGGTCATCGCTGCCCGCCGGGCAGGCCGCACTGCGGCCGAGACCTCGGCCTCCCTGCCTCTTTGATTGCGTGGCAGGATAGCCTTTTGTCCCAGGGCGCCACTTAACCGCGGTCAACTAGCGTGCGCGGCGCGCGTCAGAATCCCTCTTCGCCGCGGTCGCCCTGCTCGACGAATTTCACGAGCACCGCCACATCGACGACAGATATATGCTCGCGGTCGACGCTGACCCCGAGCGGGCGCAGCCTTGCGAGCGCGCGTGACAGGCTTTCGGGCTTCATGCCGAGCCTGTTGGCGATCAGCGCCTTCTCGTAAGGAAGCTCGATGGTGGCGCCACCCTCGCGCACCGGCGCCAAGCGGACGAGAAAATCGGCGAGACGTTGCGGCGCCGAAAGCAGTTTGATGTGCTCGATCTGCTCTACGAGCGCCTTCAAATGGTATGACGCCGATGCCAACATCGAGAGCGAGAGCTCCGGCTGCTCCATGATGCGCCTGCGCAGCACACGGCCATCCACCCGAAGCAGGCGCGCATCCGTCACGACTTCCGCGTTGACCGGATAGCGGCCGCCCAGAAACATGGCCGCCTCGGCGAACGTCTCTCCGCGCCGATAGACACCTACGACCGCTTCGTTGCCGTCCGGCGTTGCACGATAAAGCTTAACCCACCCACCGAGCACGACGAAGAACGCATCCGCCGCTTCGCCCTGTTGGAATAGCGTTTCGCCCTTCTTGAAGACGCCGACGGACTGGTTGCCGATCAATGACTGGGCGACCTCCTCTGACACTGCGCCGAGAAGAGGCGTTAAGCGCACGATTCGCCAGTCCGTGGGATCCATCGTTTCACCTTCCGGAAATGCGCGGCTCGGTGCGAAAAAGAATTGGCGTGCCGAGAACGACCTGGTGCGCCACATTCCACTAACGACTGCACCCATCTCAGGCGCGCGATTTGCGTACGCTACCAATAACGCTCGCTTGGATGCGGTCAACCCTATCGGTCAAGGCCGGGCGGCACACCTTCCGGCGAAAATGCTGCCGCGCGAAAGACGCCGGCGAGCTTGGTGTGGTGGAGAGCAATCGTGTGCAACGCGTCAGCGTGCCGGTGACGGCCGTTTCTCACCGGGATGCTGACGTCGGCCACGCCGGTATCAGCTTGTCGAACCGCTCGTTACGCAAAAGGGACACCTCGGCCAGTGACCGAGGTGTCCAGTCGCTCCACAGGGCACATTCCTGTGAAGGGGGAATACCGTTTCGGTTGTCGCGATTTTTGAGCCTCGTGGCCTTGCGCGGGGCGGCGGTCCGCCGCCCCGGCATGTCACCTCAAGGAACGTGATAGGTGGCCAGTAGGTGACCGACGTAGATCGTCAGGCCGCCTGCTAGAAGCGTCAGGTACGGCAAGATGCCTGCACGACGACGGATGGGCTGACCATTTTGCTCCAGATCATCCTGCATCCACCGCGGGAACTGGCCGCGGTCGGTCACGTAGTGACGATATGCGAAGATCGGAATGATACCCGCTACGATGAGCAAGCTGGTCAGCAACACGCGCTGGCCCCAGAAGTCTGCACCCCAACCCATGATAAGAAGATTGAGGAAGCCGCAAACCGCGCCCACTGCCAGCAGCCAGGTCGGTGCGCGGTAGGGACGCTCCTGGTTGGGGCGATCAATCCTGTGCAGCCAGCCGGCCTGCAGGTTGAGGAACACGAAGATCATGTAGGTAGTGTTCGCAAGGACGATGAGGAACACATAGTCCGATATGGACAGCAGCACGGCGTTGACCGCGAGATCCGTCCACATCGCCGCCACCGGTGCGCCGTGACTGTTGACGCGCGACAGGTACTTCGGCAGCCAACCGTCATAGGAGCCCTGGTAGAGCGTGCGCGACGAGCCAGCCATTGCCGTCATCACGACGAGACAGATCGAAAGTGTCAGCGTCGCGATAATGACGTTGCCCAACATCGGACCGGCGCCGACCATTTGGGTCATGACTTTGCCCACGCCGGTGCCGTCGTAGATCCCGGGATCGAGGAGGCCGTCTAGGCCGAGATACCCTTGGAAGGCGACTGGAACGAGCGTGTAGAACGCGATGCACAGCAGGCCGGAGTAGACGAGCGCTCGAACCGTATCGTAACCCGGGTTCTTGAATTCGCTCACGTAGCAAACGGCCGTTTCAAAGGGATAGGTGGACCAAGCCGCGAGCAAAAGGCAGGCCATCAGCGTGGTCATTCCCACCATGTCCCAAGCCCCGTGCACGGGCTTTCCGGCCGCGTCGAGGACGAGAGGAACGAAGGGCGTGAAGTTCTGAGTCTGGATGTCGCCCGTCAGAAGCGGCACGATGCCGATCAGAAGCAGCGGCAACAGAACGGCGATCGCGACGATCATCTGAACGCGCGCTGCTTTCAGGATTCCGCGATGCTGGATCATGAAGACGGTGAGCATCAGCGCCAGGCCGAGGAAGAACGTGGCGTTGAGCCGAACCACGACGCCTTCCTTGATGAAACTCAGATCGAACAGCGTGATCTGCCACGTTCTGATCAGAGAATCGGCTGGAAACAGCAGGTTCAGGACGTAGCCCGCAGCCAAGCCGGAGCCGATCGCGAGCACCGGGGACCACGAGAACCAATTTGCCCAGACGGAAATCGGTCCCAGCATCTTGCCGTATGGCACCCAGGCAATTGCACCGTAAACGGATGCCCCGCCCGACTTTTTAGGAAAGAGCCCCGAGATCTCGGCGTACGTGAAGCACTGAACGAAGCCGATAAACATCGACGCGATCCACACGCCTGCCGAAATATTTCCGGCCGCTGATGCCACGGCTCCAATCGAGAACAATACAAGCACCGGTGTGCCGGACGCGATCCAGAACGCGTGCGTCCAATTCAACGTGCGGCGCATCGTGCCCGCGTCTTCCGGCACGTCTTGTGCGGATGATAATACCGCCTCCGACATCCCCACCTCCCAATATAAAGTTTCTTTTTTCCGGGCTCGGCACTCGATTTTTCGATATGCCAAATCCCAGCTTCTAGGAGATCACAGGGTTGCGATTGTAAAACTCCCCGGGCGGCTATTTATTGCATTGAGCAGTTTGATGCTTGGGGGAATGCATCGCCGAGCGTTACGCACGAAGGGTTGCGCTTAATTCGTTTTTGCAACGACATCGCGCATCTCAGTCTCGTCGGCAAATAGAAGATCTTCACATGCGGTTGTCTTTTCCGCGACAGCGCGGTTGGCCTTTCGGCTCACCTCTTCCATGAAGATATCAGTGACGAGCCGCTTCGGCGCATGGCGGTTCGAGATGGCATAGATATCACATCCGGTGCCGAGCGTTTTCGAGGTGAGTGGCCAAAGCGTACCCTTCCTCACATCGGCGGCCGCCATCCGCTCCGGCAGCAAGCAGATTCCGAGCCCTAAGACCGCGAGGCGCTTTGCTTCTTCGAGATTGGGGGTCGTTGCTGCGATGCGCTTTCCGAGGCCGTGCCGCAGGCGGTAGTACGTCAGACTATCTGGCTCGTCGGCGCCTGTAAGAATGAGGGGCTCGTCGGACAGGGATTCCACCGTGTCCAACGATACTCCGAACAGATGATGGCGCTTTCCGCAGTAGACGAGGTGCACCTCTCGGGTGAGGAATTCGTAGTGAAGTTCCGGATACTTCGCGTGTACAGGAGCGATGCCGACATCAACTTCGTTGCGGAGCACGGCGAGTGAGATCGTCTCCCAGGTGGCGACTTCGATTTGCAGCTCGACGTAGGGGCAACGCGCGCTGTAAGCGACAAGCAACTTGTCGAACTTCGCGCTCACAAAATTGCTGATTGTGCGCAGCCGCAACCGACCGCGCAGCTCCTGTGAGACGTTGTCCAGGCTGTCAGGAATCCTATCGAGCTTGGCATAGACCTCGCTCACGCATTCGTAGAGAATTCGGCCCTCATCGGTCAGCTCGAACCCGGCAGGGCCTCGGCGGCAGAGCTTCTTTCCAAGGTGCCTCTCAAGTCTCTGCAGGGCGAGGCTGATCGTGGATTGCTTGCGCCACAAGGCGTTGGCTGCGGACGTCACGCCATTTGCCTCGACGATGCCGTGGAAGATCTTCAGGAGATTCCAGTCCAGGTCGAGGCAAAATTTTTGACGCGCTCTCATGCATGCTCCTCGGGGGCATAAGGGCTGGGCCGCGGGCCCATCGCTCTCTACGACGTCGCGGAACTCTACAGATCCGCCGCCATCTAGCAAGCATGAGTGCAATGCAGCATGGACGAGCTGCCGCTTCGAACATTGATGGCACCAATGATCACCATAAAACCTTTGGGAGTTTTATGTGGGATGAGCGCCTCTATCATCGGGCTGACTGAGGTTCAGCAGCGATCAAGGTTACTTCGATGGCAGGCAAAAAAGACGATCACGGCCACACGCACGGCCACGGACATACGCATCATCATCAACCTCACGGCGTGAAGCGGGAGGACACCCACGGCGCGAAGACGATGGAGGCGCTTTCGCGCATCTCGCAGCGGAAGCAGGATGAAGAGGTGAGGCAGTCCCTCGAGTTCGGGCTCGAAGCCGCCGACTCGGTCATCGACCGCAATATTTCGCTTTTCAGCCGCGGCCATCAACCGGCTTTTGCCGGAATTAATACCTTCATGAAGGCGCCTTATTGCGAGGATATTCGCAAAATCGGAAATTATGAGGCAGCATTCGTCGGAGCACCTTTCGACTCCGCTACGACCTATCGGCCTGGAACGCGTTTTGGACCGCAGGCTGTGCGCCGAATTTCGGCGCTTTACGACGGTTATTGGTTCGATGGCGGCGTGGATATCTATGAAGAACTCGATCTTTGCGACGCGGGAGATATCTTCGTAATTCCCGGTAATATCGAGAAAACCTTCGATCAGGTCACGAAAGCGGTTTCGCACATCTACACCTCCGGGGTTTTCCCGATCATCTGTGGCGGTGACCACAGCCTCGGATTCCCGAACGTGCGCGGAATTGCTCCGCACATCGACGGCAACGTGGGCATCATTCACATCGACCGGCACATCGATATCCAGGAGAAGGATATGGATGAGCGCATGCACACCACGCCGTGGTTCTGGACCACGCACGAAGGCGGCACACACTCGCACCGCGATCACAGCCACATGCACGATGTCGGCTTGCCGAACTGCCATCCGAAGAATCTCGTCCAGATCGGTATCGGCGGCTGGTACGGCAATCGTCCGGGAACGGCCGTCGCCAAACGGCGCGGCACCAGCGTTCTCACAATGCATGACGTGCAGAAGCATGGCCCGCAGAAGGTGGCTGAAATCGCGCTGGAGATGGCGTGGGAGGGTTGCAAAGCCGTCTACCTCTCCTTCGACATCGACTCCATCGATCCCGGCTTCGCACCGGGAACGGGGTCGCCCGAACCCGGCGGGCTTCTGCCGCGTGAGGCCTTTGAAATGATCCATACGATCGCGCGGGAAGGTCTCTGCGGTATGGAAGTCGTCGAAGTTTCTCCGCCCTATGACGTCAACGACAACACGGCACAGCTCGCTTGCCGCGTCGTGCTCGATGTTCTCGGCACGCTCGTCGCCGAGGGGCATCTCGGTCATCGCAACAAGGTCATGAAGTGAGATAACAATGGCAAACCGTTCGTTCCTCAAGCCGGCACTTGCCGGGCTATTGATCCTTTCGTCTGCGGTTCCTGCTTCGGCGCACGTTGGACATGGAGAGACCCATGGTCTGATGCACGGGTTCATGCATCCGATCGGCGGCGCAGATCACATGCTGGCGATGATCGCAGTCGGCATGCTGGCTGCAGCTCTCGGCGGCCGCGCGCTCTGGCTGGTACCGGCGTCCTTCATGGCCATGATGGCCGTCGGCGCGGGCGTAGCGATGGCGGGAATCCATCTCCCCTTTGTCGAGCTTGGCATCTCGCTCTCCGTCGTCGCGCTCGGATTGACGGTCGCGTTGCGGTTGCCGTTGCCGATCATCGCCGCCATGGGAGCCGCTGGCTTCTTCGCGATTTTCCACGGCTATGCGCATGGGGCTGAGATGCCCATCGACGCCTCTGGCGCGAGCTATGCGGCAGGTTTCCTGGTTGCCACCGGACTCCTGCACCTCGCCGGCATTGCAGCCGGCACCGGTCTCAGCCGGATGATCTCGATGCAGGGTGCAGCTTCGCGCGTTGCAGGCGGCGCGATCGCGCTTGCTGGATTGTTCCTGGCCGTGTGAGCAACCGAGCTCAAGTACGCTCAGGTCCTACCGCAATCCGTCCACGACCCCAGGGTCGTGGACGGATTGTTCGTTTCAGGGCCCTTTCAATGAGCAAGGGTTGTCGAGGCGCTTTGTTGCGGCTTTGCCACGCGCGCCTATTCAACCCGTCAGACGTCCCGCAAAATCCCGTACGTAGAGCTGCGAAGGCGCTAGCTTGATGGCAAGCGATTCTCTTTCTGGAGAAGCTCCATGGCGGCAAGATTTCTTAGAAGCCTTGTCAGCGTAAGTGTGAGCGTGTCGATGTTGGCGGGGTGCGCCCACTACAACCCGGAGCCGATGAGTGCGAGCGGCCATGAGGTTGTGGATGTCCGCGATGAGCATCCGATCATGAATGGTCTTTCCAGCATGTGCACGGATCGGGACCTTCTCTGCATCCTGGCCGGCTTTGCGATATTCGGCGGAGCGGTTGCGGCCATAAAAGGCGGGAACTGAGTCTCCTTCGCGCCTGATCGTTCACCGTCAGACCAGCTTCGGGCAGGGCTAGCCCTCTAGCGTCGTGGACTCTCGACAGAGGGAGACATCGATGCGGATTGGACCAAACGCTGCCGAACAGTTCGGTTCGAGGCCTTTTGTGAGCGGCCGCTCTGCCGCTGCCGAGGCAGGGGTGGCATTCAACGCCCTCATGTCTGCAGGCGACCAAACTGCGGCCGGCGTTACGCAGTCCTCGCCATCGAAGGTCAGGTGGGGAGAGAACGATGACAACTCGTCGGCCAACGAGAAAGTCGCGAACGACTTCCTGGACTGGATGAAAAAGGACCCGATCGAGAAATTGCGCGAGCGCATTCTCGAGTCCAAGGACCTCGATGAACGCAGCTTGGCGGCCCTGCCGCCCGAACAGCGCAAAGCGATCGAGGCCGAAATCAGTCAAGCGATCAAGCAGATGTTTGGCGCTGGTGACGCAAGTTTACGTTCTGGCTCAGACGAAAATATTGGCGCGGACGCCGCCGTCGAGCGTAGTTGAGGCTCAGAATCGGAACTATCAGTCCTTTCCGCGCGGCTGACTTGAGGCCGGGGCGGGGTCGGCCGGGCGCATTGTGGACTGTACAGTCCTCTGGACAAAGGATGACCAGAGATAGAGCGCCATGATCGGGTGCATTGTTGTGATTCCTTTTTTCAGAAGCAGCGATCCGCATTTCAATTTCGCCTGACTGCTCCGCGCACCCTCAGTCCTCCGGCGGCCCGTCACGCGCGTCCGCGCAATACTCGCCATTCCAATACCTGAACGTGCCGCAATCGGCGGGACGGATCGCATGCCAGCCATAGACGCGCGGGCCAGGGGCGACGTCCTCGTCGACGAGAGGAGGATCCGTGTAAGCTGGTTCTTCGACGTAGGGGTCATCGTCGTCGATATTGGGGTCTACATAGACTTCCTGGGCGTATGCAGTTCCGCACGCGACAACGCTCGCTGCGGCGGCAATGATTGCTCTCCGCATGTCTCAGCTCCGTTCGCTAAGTTTGCTTAGTGGTCTGCCGTTTCGGTGACGGCTATGTGCGAATAGAACCGTACGGTGCGGAGATTTGTTCCGCGCCGCATCAATCCGGCCATGTGGGGTGGCTAGGCCTTCTCGGGGCCGCAGAGTTTTGTGACCTCGTTGTCCAGCTTGCCCTCGAGCGCAAGCCGGAACATGCGCAAGTCGCCGCGTAGTGACCATAGCGGGTTGGAGAAGGTCTTCGGTGTGTTGTGCTCGAACAGCGCGTGACTGGTCCAGGCAGCGCCGTAGGAAGAAAGAGCCGCCGCGATCGCCCAGCCGGGGCGCTTCGTGCTGAGAAACATAGCCGCGCAACCAATGCCCATTGCGGTGCCTGCGAGGTGCATTGTGCGCGTTTTGGGATCGCTGTGCGCGCGCAAGTACTCGGGCCAGAATTCCTCGAAAGTGGCTGGTGATTTGGTCATCGCCGGTCTCCCTTGGGAAACGCCCGGTCGCGCACATATCCTTATAGATACATTCGCCGAAAACCCGCGTCCAGGCTTCGCGTCACATTGCATACCTCGTGCGGCATGTTCCTGTGCGCAAGAGGCTGGCGCTCAGGTCATCCGCGTTGCGCTCGATGTCGCAGCAGATGATCGGCTAAAACGAGTGCCATCATGGCCTCTCCGACGGGTACCGCGCGGATCCCGACGCACGGATCATGACGGCCTTTTGTGACGATTTCGGTCTCGTGGCCCTGCGAGTCGATCGTTTGCCGCGGGGTCAGGATCGACGAGGTCGGTTTCACGGCGAAGCGACAAACAACCGACTGTCCCGTCGAGATGCCGCCGAGGATGCCACCTGCGTTGTTGGAGAGGAAGCGCGGTTTGCCGTCGGCGCCGATGCGAATTTCGTCCGCGTTGGCTTCGCCGGTCAGCTCGGCGGCTCCCATGCCGGCGCCGATCTCGACGCCTTTAACGGCGTTGATGCTCATCATGGCGGACGCGAGATCCTGATCGAGCTTGCCGTAGATGGGGGCGCCGAGTCCCGCCGGCACGCCCTCCGCCACGACTTCAATGACGGCTCCGACCGACGAGCCGCTTTTGCGCACGCTGTCGAGGTAGTGAGTCCATTCCGGCACCATGCACGGATCGGGCGAGAAGAACGGATTGCTATCGACGCTGTCCCAGTCCCAGCGGGAGCGATCGATCTTAAGAGTACCGATTTGCGTGAGTGCGCCGCGGATGACAACGCCAGGGCCGAGCACCTTGCGCGCAATGGCGCCTGCCGCGACGCGCATGGCCGTCTCGCGCGCCGAGGACCGCCCGCCGCCGCGATGGTCGCGGATGCCGTATTTCATCCAGTATGTGATGTCCGCGTGTCCAGGGCGAAATGCGTCCTTGATCTCACCATAGTCCTTGCTGCGCTGATCCGTGTTGTGGATCAGGAGTGAGATTGGCGTACCGGTCGTGACCTGCTGGCCGTTCGCGTCCGGAAATACGCCGGACAGGATCTCGACGGCGTCGGCTTCGCGGCGCTGGGTGGTGAAACGCGATTGTCCGGGTTTGCGGCGATCGAGGTGAACTTGGATTTCTTCAGCGGTCAGCGGAATTCCGGGCGGGCATCCGTCGACAACGCAGCCGATGGCGGGCCCGTGACTTTCGCCCCAGGTGGTCATGCGGAAGAGATGGCCGAAGGTATTGTGTGACATGGATGCCGCTGTTGGGGTGTATCGATAGCATCGGTAACAAATCCGACGCACGTGCATAGCCTGTCTTAAGTGTCGTGGGCTTGCGCAGCAAGGGCAGTGCTCAAAGGGCGTTAGGACCTAGCTCTCCTTCAGCGGAACGCCCACCTACTCTGGCGTTTCGAGATCGGCCTTCAGACGATCGAGAATTTCGACAGCATGCGCAGCGTAGGGCCCAATCCATCGGTCGTGGATGTGTTTGATGGGCAGGGGATTGAGATAGTTCCAGCGCTCGCGCCCCTTGCGCCGCACGATGATCAGCTCCGCATCCTCCAGGACCTTGAGGTGCTGCATGACAGTGCACCGATCAAGCGCCGTAAAGCGCGCGCAGAGCGCGCCTGTTGTTTGAGGTTGGTCCCTTAGCGCATCAAGAATCACGCGGCGGGTCGATGCCGATAAAGCTTTGAATATTTTATCATTCTCGTCTTCTGTTGACATGTTATATATTTATAACATTATGGGAGGGTCAGCAAGGGAGTAACTGTGATGGAACTCAAGTTCAAAGTGACGGGGCGCGTTGCCAGACCGGTGGCTGAGGTTTTCGAGGCCGTGGTCAACCCGCAGCAATTGTCGCGGTACTTCACGACCGGCGGAGCGAAGGGGCGGCTCGCGACAGGGGCGGTCGTTTATTGGAGCTTCCACGACTTTCCCGGTGAGTTTCCGGTTGAGGTCGCCGAGGTGGAGGAGAACAAGCGCATCGTTTTCCAATGGGCAGCGCACGAAGGCGCGCCCTCCGACGGCGATGCGGGCGCTGCATCTGCCGGATACAACACGACAGTGACCATGGAATTCGAAGCGCTTGAGGATGGGCGGACGCTGGTCACGATCTCAGAGGAAGGCTGGCGTGAGACGCCAAAAGCGCTCAGGGCGTCTTACGGCAATTGCCACGGCTGGACGCAAATGCTGTGCGCGCTCAAAGCTTTTCTCGAACACGGGATCAATTTGCGCGAGGGCATGTACAAGTAGGATGGGTGCTTTCGGAATTGTTTTGCAAGGACGCGCGACGCAGTTAATCAGACAGAGTGCCAGCGCATGTGTGCGCCGTTTCGGACGGGTGGCAGCATGTGGCGCAACGAGTGAGGTCCGGCTGCATACGGGCTCTCGCTCAGCGTTGCTTGAGTGCGTACTTTTTGCGTTCAGCGGGCACCTCCTCACGGTCTGAGCAACCGCGTCGAGGGTCTCGCACTTATTCAGTTTGCATGAGGGAGCTGGAGCAGCCGCTGCTCTGGCTCCCTATTTTTTGGGCTCTGCGTCTCAAAGCCATCGCATGGTGCGGTCCTGGAGGATCAGCACCCGGTCCTGCGGGCTTTCGAGCTGAGGGATCAGTTCCGGGTCAAGCCCGAGGAAGTCGACGCGAAGACAACGCGACACGCCGCCGTGGGAGACGACCACGCAATCGCGTTCGATCGTATCGGTCCAGATCTTTACGCGAGCGTGAAGATCCGCGTAGCTCTCACCGCCTTTTGGGCGCCAGCGGAGTGGGTCTTTTTTTCGATCGGCAAATCCGGACGGATCTTGTGTGGCTACGTCGTCTTGGAGCGTGCCTTCCCATGCGCCATAGGACAGCTCAAGCAATCGCGGATCGACCCGATATCCGAGCGGTTCGAGACCAAGGGACTGGCGAACGATTTCCATCGTCTCCCGCGTGCGGCCGAGCGGACTGGCGATGAACTCGGCCTCAGCGATGGCGGGAAGGAAGGCGCGAAGCGCCGCTCCGTTCCGACGGGCCTGGGCGCGGCCGGTTTCATTGAGCGTGACGTCGCTCTGACCCTGGTAGCGGCGGTCCCGGTTCCAGTCTGTTTCGCCGTGGCGAATGAAGTAGATCGTCGGGTGGTCCCGCATAGGCGATCCGGTGTCCGGCGAGAGCGGGGATCGTGGGCCGATCCCGCGGGGATCAGCCCTCGTTTTTCACGACGGCGATGTCAGGCGCATCCTCGTTCTTCATGCCCTGAACGTGGTAGCCGGCATCCACGTGATGCACTTCGCCAGTCACACCCTTCGAGAGGTCAGAGAGCAGATAGACACCAGCCCCGCCGACATCCTCGATGGTGACGGTGCGGCGCAGCGGAGAATTGTACTCGTTCCACTTCAGAATGTAGCGGAAATCGGAGATGCCAGCAGCGGCGAGGGTCTTGATCGGGCCGGCCGAGATGGCATTGACGCGGATTGCGTTTCTGCCGAGGTCGGAAGCCAGATAGCGGACGGACGCCTCGAGCGCGGCCTTGGCGACGCCCATCACGTTGTAATGCGGCATTACCTTTTCGGCGCCGTAGTAGGTGAGTGTGATGATCGATCCGCCGTTGGTCATCAGCTTCTCGGCGCGCTGGGCCAGTGCGGTCAGCGAGTAGCAGGAGACCAGCATCGTCTGGGTGAAGTTGGCTTCCGTCGTGTCGACGTAGCGGCCGTCGAGTTCGTTCTTGTCGGAGAACGCAATGGCATGGACGAGGAAGTCCAGTCGGCCCCAGGTCTTGCTGAGCTCTGCGAAGAGCGCGTCGACCGAAGCCCGGTCGGACACGTCACACGGCAGAACGACCTTCGAGCCCAGCTCGGTGGCGAGCGGCTCGACCCGCTTCTTCAGGGCGTCGCCCTGATAGGTCAGGGCCACTTCAGCGCCTTGGGCAACGACGGCCTTGGCAATTCCCCAGGCGATTGAGCGGTTATTGGCGACACCCATGATAAGGCCGCGTTTGCCCGCCATCAGCGTGCCGGCAAGGTGTTCCACGTCCGCCGCCTTTTCGGTCATTTGCAAGTAATCCCTCGTCTTGAAATTTGGGCGCATCCTACACAAAAGGCCATGCCGGTCCAGATGCGCCCTTTGTCTTATGCGCATACCATCGGAGCCTCAGGTGCCCAGGGACGCCGACCAGGGCGGTGTCCCGTCGGCTTCCTTACAAAATGTAATGTTTTATCAAATCCTTAAGAGGACTTCTCGCCAGTGGCCGGGTGCGGCGATGCTGCTCAGCCTTCGAGCACCCAGCGGCGATCTGCCGATCGGCAGGCGACCCCTTCGGCCGTTCTGGTTTTGAAGCCCGTGGTCAACAGAACGACGACATGGCGGCAAAGGGTGCCGCTGGCATTGCGGAACGAGGTGGTGGGGCGTACGACCCCCGAGAGGCGGCCGTTGGTGCGGCGCCATACAAAGGCGGTCCCGTCGTCCATACGGGTCAGGCCGACCTGAATGCTCTCGAGAGCGGCGATCTCGTCTGTTTCGTCAAGGAAGAAGCGGCGGGAGTCGAATTCTGCGAATTTCGGCTTGGCAGACCCGTTTTCCGCGCCGGGGCATGTGCAGCGAAGCTGGCCGACGGCCTGTTCGCCTGCCACACTTTTATCGTTCCACAGGAAGACGAACGCGATCAGCATGACCGCAGTCGCAGCGGCCAGGACGCAGGTCTCCAGCACGGGGGCGTGACGCATGACGACCAACTCCAAAACTCAACTTTTTACCGGCCGACAAAAACTCAGAGCCGGCCAGCCTATTCTGGTCGCGCTTGGTTAAAAGGTGCTAAAGGTTCGTCCCATTTTTCGCAGCAGGCAGTAGGGCTAGTGACAAAAGACAATTTCGAACCTTGTGCAGAGACGCCGGATTTCACGGCGTCGGATGAACCGTTTGCGCTGTTCGAAGCCTGGCTCGCCGAAGCCACTGTCTCTGAGCCCAACGATCCCACGGCCATGGCGCTCGCGACGGTCGATGCTGCGGGAAATCCCAATGTTCGCATGGTGCTGCTCAAAGGCGTCGACGAGGTCGTGCATCCGGAGCGCGGCTTTGTCTTCTATACGAACCTCGAAAGTGCGAAGGGCCGCGAGCTGGCGCAGCATCCCGCCGCGGCGTTGTTGTTCCATTGGAAGTCCCTTAGGCGGCAGGTCCGCGTTCGGGGGCCGGTTACGGCAGTGTCCGCCGAGGAAGCAAATCTCTATTTCGCATCGCGTCCACGTTTGTCGCGTATCGGTGCCTGGGCTTCCGATCAGTCCCGGCCGCTCGAGAGCCGCTACGCCTTCGAGAAGCGCGTCGCCCAGTTCACGGCAAAGTTCGGGATGAGCGAGGTGCCGCGGCCTCCGCATTGGTCGGGCTTCCGGCTGACCCCCGTCGAGATCGAGTTGTGGCACGATCGTCCGTTTCGCCTGCACGACAGAGTGGTGTTTCGTCGCGCGGCCTCTTCGGAGCCGTGGACGAAAACGAGGCTCTTTCCTTGAGCCTCGATAGGGCTTTGTTTCGTCCCACAACCGTCACGGTTTGACGGATTTGTGAGAAAGCCCCGTGCTCTATTAGAAATTCGTGCAGTGCACAAAACCAAGTCGGCGTGCATTCGGCGTGTATTTGGCTTTTTGTGTACCAGCCCAGTGGAATTTGGCGCGCCTACTTGCGGATTGACTGGCAGCCTGCAAGTGTGCCCCCGCAACCATGGGGAGTCGCCTCGGCGGGCGCTTCGACCGCGAATTCCACGGGGGAATATTTGGCACACACTCTTGCGTCCGGCTCAGCCGCGTCCGGTTCCGAGACGCTGGCGCAGCCGCAAAAGGCGCGCGATTGGATCGAGATCCTGCAGCGCTATCGCCATCCAGATCCTGCGCGCAGCATCTTCGAAGTGTTCATCACTCTCGTTCCGTTTGTCGTGCTTTGGATCGCTGCCTGGCTGGCGCTCGATGTCGGCTACTGGCTTACGCTCCTGATCACCGTTCCGGCCGCGTTCTTCCTCGTGCGGGTTTTCCTCATTCAGCACGACTGCGGCCACGGAGCGCTCTTCCGCAAGAGGCTGACCAACGATTGGGTCGGTCGCGTGATGGGCGTCCTCACGCTGACGCCTTACGACGCCTGGAAGCGTTCTCACGCGATCCACCACGCGACGCACGGCAGCCTTGAGGACCGTGGCACCGGTGACATCGATACGCTCACGGTACGCGAGTATTCGGCGCTCTCGCCATGGCGCCGCTTCCTATATCGCACGTATCGTCACCCGATCGTTCTGTTTGGGATTGGGCCGACGCTGCTCTTCGTCGTGCAGCACCGTCTGCCGTTCAGCATGCTCCGTGGTGCGGATTGGCGCAGCTGGGCGAGCGTGATCGGAACCAACCTTGGGCTCATCGCCGGCGGCGGGTTGCTCATCTGGCTTGTGGGCTGGAAAGCCTTCCTTGCGGTGCAGCTTCCGATCGTGGCGATCGGCTCTTCGATTGGCGTATGGCTGTTCTACATCCAGCACCAATTCGAGGACACGATCTGGGCGGAGAAGCCCGATTGGAACGTGCACGAGGCCGCTCTGCACGGCAGCTCGCACTATGCTCTCCCCGGGTTCCTGCCTTGGCTGACGGCGCATATTGGGGTGCACCACGTTCATCATCTCTACAGCCGGATTCCTTATTACAACCTGCCGAAGGTTTTGAAGGACCACCCGGAACTCGCGAACGTGCACCGCATCACGCTCTGGGAAAGCTTCAAGTGCGTGAAGCTGCGTCTTTGGGACGAGGAGGGGCGCCGGCTCGTCGCTCTGTCCGAAGCAGCTATCGCCTAAGCCGCCGCTTCCTTTCCGGGATGCTCCAATAAAAAAAACGGCCGCCTTTCTGGGCGGCCGGTTTTTATTTTCTTCGGGCGCGCTTGCAGATCTCATGCACGCTCGATGGATTTGATCGGACCGCGGGGGCGACCTGAGCGCTCAGCGATCTCGCGATCTTGAGCTTCGATCGCGGCACGTGCCGGCTCATCGCCATCCAGGCCTCCGAGGATTTCCCCCGGCACTTTGCGGTTCGAAGTTTGGGACCCGTCCTGATAGAGGACATTGAACAGCACGAATTCGGCTTTCGGGTTCGGTTTCTTGCGGGCCATGGGCGTCCTTTCAGTGAGGCAAGGCGGGATGCGGCGGCAGTGCGCTGCTTCCACGGCGTTGACGTGTGAAATGGGGTTTCAGAGTGCCGTTTGCACGGCTCCGGCCCGTTATCCCGCGTCGCGATTCCGGCTGCCGGCGTCGGCATTCGGCCGGCGCTGGCGCTCGTGTCCGCCGCCGTTCGGCCGACCGCCGTTGCGGTCGCGTTGGGCGTGCGCACGATCGCCATTCTGATGGCGGTCGTGGTGAGCGTGTCCGCGTGCGCCATCGCGGCGTCCGCCGCCTCCGTTGCCGGGGCGTGCGAGGAAGCCGACATGGGCCAGCGATCCGGTATCCTCGTCGCGGGAGTGCTCGTTGCGCTGTTGACCGCGTTTGCCTTCGTTCGCGCTCGCGTTCGCATTCCGATCGCGGTGCGGACGCTGTCCGCGTTGCGGACGTTCACCGCGCGACGCTTGCGCTTGGCGATTGTCGCGTCCGCCACCGTTGCGCTGTCCACGATGGCTACCCTGCGACCGCTCTCCGTCTTCGCGGCGCGGGGGTGTACGGTCGGCGACAATCGAGGGATCGTTGCGACGGTCCTCGTGCGGGATCTGCTGTCGCGTCAGGCGCTCGATGGCGCGGAGCTGATCGCGTTCCTCAACGTCGCACAATGAGATGGCGATGCCCGATGCACCCGCGCGGGCCGTGCGGCCGATGCGGTGCACGTACGCCTCGGGGACTTCAGGCAGCTCGTAGTTGATGACGTGGGTGACGAGATCGATGTCGATGCCGCGCGCTGCGATGTCGGTGGCAACCAGGATCTTGATGCGCGACTGCTTGAAATCCTCGAGTGCGATTTCACGCTGGCGCTGGCTCTTGTTGCCGTGAATGGCCGCGGCCTTCATGCCATGGCTTTCGAGATGCCGGGCGACGCGATCTGCGCCGCGCTTGGTCCGCGTGAACACGAGGGTGCGTGTCATCTCGGGATTGGCGAGCAGTTCGGCCAGGAGCGCACGCTTCTTCCCAGCTTCAATATGGATCACGCGCTGGCGGACGCGCTCGGCAGTCGTCGCAACGGGCGCGACCGAAACCTTGGTCGGGTTCTCAAGAAGCTCATCAGCGAGACCCGAAATCTCGCTCGGCATGGTGGCTGAGAAGAAAAGGTTCTGCCGCCGATGGGAGAGATGCGAGACGATGCGGCGGATCGGTTTCACGAAACCGAGGTCGAGCATCTGGTCGGCTTCGTCGAGGACGAAGATCTCCGTGCCGGAGATGTCGGCGCAGCGCTGGTCCATGAGGTCGAGGAGCCGGCCCGGCGCCGCGACGAGGACGTCGACGCCGCGGGAGAGTGCTTGGATCTGGGGCCGATGGGCGACGCCGCCAAAGACAACCGCAACGGTGATCCCGAGATGGCGGCCATAGGCGCGGAAGCTATCACCGATCTGGGACGCCAGCTCGCGCGTGGGAGAGAGGACGAGCACCCGGCAGCCTTTGCGCGGTGCCGGGCGCGGATTCGCGGCAAGGCGGTGGAGAATCGGCAACGCGAAGGCAGCGGTCTTGCCGGTGCCGGTCTGTGCGATGCCGAGGAGATTGCGGCCTTCCATGACCGGCGCAATGGCCTTGGCCTGGATGGGCGTGGGGGTCGAGTAGCCTTCTTCCGCGAGGGCCTTAAGGATCGGCTCGGCGAGGCGAAGGTCGGTAAATGATGTCAAAGGACAGTCTTTCTTTTTGAGGCCGCGCACGCGGCGACGAGTTGCCCAGCTCCGTGCCGGACATGTCTCATTCTTCGATGACGCCCCGCGTGGCCTGGGCTGTCGGATGGGGATTTTTTTCAGGGCGCTCAACAGGAGGACGAATTGAACTCACTGCGGTCTCATGGACCTCGAGTTCGACACATGTCCCTTCACGCGGCTGGAGCGCCGGAAGACGCTCTTTTTGTGTGAGCGTTGCGCGGCTTGTCTCATGTTGGGGGTGTTAAGTCAAGGTGAGCTGCCGGTTGACGGGGTCGCAGCCCAACGCTGACCCTCCTGCGTACTGGGACGGCTTGATCCGGAAGATATGATCCTTAACACTCGGCCGATGCAGACCCCAGCCAACAAGATCATCGACCTCTATGAGCGGCACGCCGGTGCCTGGGACTCGGATCGAGGTAAATCGCTATTTGAGAAGCCTTGGCTCGACCGGTTCAGAGCCGCGATGGGGTGCGATACCTCTATCCTCGACATCGGATGCGGTTCGGGCGAGCCGATTGCGCGGTATTTCATCGAGACGGGGCATGCCGTGACGGGCGTCGATTCTTCAGCGTCTCTCATCCGGACTTGCGGCGAGCGTTTCGCGGATCAGACGTGGATCGTCGCCGACATGCGGCGTTTGAGCCTCGGCCGGTGCTTCGGCGGGCTGATCGCCTGGGACAGCTTCTTCCACCTGTCGCCCGATGATCAGAGGGGGATGTTTCCCGTGTTCAAGGCGCATGCGAAGCCTGGAGCGGCGCTTCTCTTTACGAGCGGACCGGATCAGGGCGAAGCAATCGGCTCCTTTCAGGGCGAGCCGCTTTATCACGCGAGCCTCGCCGCTTCCGAGTACGAGACGCTGCTTGCCGAGAACGGTTTCGAAACGCTGGCTCACGTCGTGGAGGACAGGACGTGCGGCGGTCATACGGTTTGGCTCGCGCGGAGCACATAAACGAAAATGCCGCCGGCGGGGGCCGGCGGCATGAATTTCTGTAAAGCCGGTGCTCGCTTAGACGAGCTGAACCTGGCCGGCCTGCTTGCCGCGGCCCTTGCGGTCGTCCTCGAGAACGAAGGAGATCTTGTCGCCTTCGTAAACGCCGTTGATGCCGGCCCGCTCGAGAGCGGAAACGTGGAGGAAGACGTCCTTCGAGCCGTCCTCGGGCTGGACGAAGCCGAAGCCCTTAGCGGTGTTGAAGAACTTCACGGTTCCGGTGATGCGATCCATAGGCAGTGTTCCTTCTTGCGTGCAAAAAAGTTGAGCCAATCCCAGACGGCACGCCGTACGCCTGGGATCTCAGTCGATCAGGAATAAGGCAAAACGGCCGGTGGCACGCTCTCTCATTCAACTTCGTGAGGGTACGATCCACCTCGGAGCGCACCGGCACTGGCGTATATGCGGACAGTCTGTGGCGAAAGCAAGGATCAATTGGAGGCGTATTTTCAGCACTGTGTGTCCTGCTTGCATGCTTAACGAGTAGTAAAACAGTACAGAAAAATTGAATGCACCTCATGCGTGCGTTGCATTCATGGCAAGTGGACGCGTGTTTGCGTTGCAGTTCTTTGGAGTTGTCGCCGCAGTGGATGTTCGATTGCTTCGTCAGCTTCTATCTGAGGCTGCCGCGCGGATCGAGGCTCCAGCACTTCTCCCTCTTGCGAGGATTTCTTGCGGTTGGTGATTGTGCTCTGGGCGACATTGTTGGTGCGCTGAACGGCTGCTACGACTCCGAGTCGCTAGGTGGGAGCAGGGGCGCGCTATGGGGACGTTTCTTCGTTGGGCTGGGTTGCTCAGCCTCGCTGGGCTCTTGGGAGGTTGCTCCGAAGGCCTTTCGGGTGTCGATACCGCTTCGATCAAACCCGCTGCGGACGCCGTGACGCACGACTTCGTGCCGGGGGTGCCGAAGGGCTATCAATGTCCGCTGGTCCCGAACGGGTTCGATCCTGCCGGCTCCATCTATCGCCTCGACAAGGAGGGCACCTATTTCCGCGTGAAGGATTTCACGTCGGATCCGAGCGTCACGGCGCTTGGGCCCTACAAGCGCGACGTGCCGATTTCCAACTATCAGCTGTCCGATACGCAACAAGCGAACGCGGGGCTCTCATTCGACCTTCTGAAAAAAGTCGTGCCGGGGCTCAATGCCTCGGGCTCTGCCGACTACAAGAAGGCCATGACGGTCGACATCACGGTTGAGGACATGGTCGGCGAGGTGATCGACGACAACGTAGCCGATAAGATCGTCGACCTCTTCAAGGCCAGCATGAAGCCCAAGCCGGGCAGCAAGTATTTCCTCGTGCGCGAGACGGTGCGTGCGGGTGCGGTCAGCTACAAACTCAAGCAGACGGATCTCGCGCGCCTCGGCGGCAAGGCGGAGGTGGAGAAGCTGGCGCAAGGCCAAGCCAACCTCACCGTGCGCGACAACGACGGCGTGTTCGAGATCAAGCAGACCTTCAAGCCGGAGCGCATGGCGATCTGCATCAAGTCCGCTGAGATCGTGATCGAGGGGGGAGGCTCGGGGGCGACGGTCGCTCTCAAGAGCGCAGACGAGACGCGCGTTCCGCAGATCAAGCGAGTGGGAGCCAACTAGCTGCTCAAAAGGCATTGCTGCATTGCGAGAATAGCAAACGCCTTCTTGCTCCGAATACTTGGGGAGATTATCTTCGAGATAAGGCTAGAACAATAAAGCCGAGGAAACTTCCAAATCTCGAAGGTGGGTGCGAATGACCGAAACGCCGACCCGCGATATCACGAAAGCCGATGTCGACAAGTTCCTGTTCGGCAAACATCTCACGAGCTGCGCCGTCTGCGGGCGTTTTCGCTCCAAGTGCGATCTCGACGTCCACACGTTGAGTTGCCAGCGGGGCGCCACGGCTGACTGCTCGTCGAGCTCCACGCTGAACGTTCTGATGATCGTGTGCCATAATTGTGGGGCGATCGAGTTCCACGACCGGTCGATCATCGCCAAGTGGCTCGACAGCCAGAAAGTGACGCCGGTTCTTTAGCGGCGGGCTTTCGAGTTTGCTTTCCCCGCGTTCCCTTACGCGGGGCAGAGGTGATCGGCCATGAGCCGAACCAGCATGCGGATTCGCATCAAGCGTGTTTACGACGCGCCGCAGCGCGGAGACGGGCTGCGTGTTCTTGTCGACCGTCTTTGGCCGCGAGGCCTCGCGAAAGAGCGCGCCAAGGTCGATCTTTGGCTGAAGGACATTGCGCCGAGCTCGGAGTTGAGAAGCTGGTTCGGCCACGATCCGGGCCGGTGGGGCGCATTCCAGCAGAAGTATCGGCATGAGCTTGCCGGCAAGGCGGAACACGTCCAAATGCTTCGGAAAGCGGCAGCGAAACGCGCCGTCACGTTGTTGTTTGCCGCCCGCACCGAGGACCAGAACAATGCGGTCGTGCTCAAGGATGTCATCGAAGAGGCTGGCCGCTAGAGTTTTTTGCTCGCGACTGGGAACCTCGTCTGAAACTCTGCATCAAAGACCCGAGAGGCTGATCCTGAGCCCGGAGGGTCCATGACGTATCCGCAACGCGATGCCGCTGCCCGCACTGCCGAGAGCGATCTTGTTTCGCGCGCCTTGTCCAAGGATGAGGCCGCGATACGCGCGATCATTCAGGCGAACAACAGGCGGCTCTACCGAGCGGCGCGGAGCATCGTGAAGGATGACAGCGAGGCCGAAGACATCGTGCAGGAGGCTTATCTCCGGGCGTTTTCCGCGTTGGATCGCTTTCGGGGAGATTCAAGCCTTTCTACCTGGCTTACGCGCATCGTGATCAATGAGGCGCTTCAACGGCTCCGGCGCGCGCACGGGGCGCCGTTGCCGGCGGACGAGGGTTTCCCGCTGCACGAGGCTCAAGTGATACAATTTCCAACAGGCGATCCGACTGTCGATCCCGAGCGTGCGACGGCCCAGAAGCAGCTGTGCCGATTGCTCGAGCGCGCCATCGATGACCTTCCCGAGGAGTTCCGGGTGGTGTTGGTGGCGCGCGTCATCGAGACGATGAGCGTCGAGGAGACGGCCCAACTGCTCGGGCTGCGTCCTGAAACCGTCAAGACAAGGCTCCATCGCGCGCGCCGGTTGCTCCGGGATGCCCTCTCGGAGCACGTCGATTCTCTGTTCAGCGACGTATTTCCGTTTGATGGTCCCCGGTGCGAGCGGATCACGGACAGCGTCATCAAGCGGCTCAACGCTCAACTCTGATATTTGCGGGAACCTTCGTTCCGACCCTGCATCCAATTCTCCGTGCAGCACGTGAGCCGTAACGGCTCACCTCATGGAGATCAGATTATGCATCGTTCAAATGTCATCGGCGCGGCGATTGGGTTGATCCTGGCCGGTGCCACAACAAGCGCCCTGGCCGAAGGGCCCACCGATCCGCAGATTGCTCACATCGCCTACACGGCGGGCGATATCGACGTCAAAACCGCAGAGCTCGCGCTTCAAAAGTCGAAAACCAAGACTGTGCGCGCCTTTGCTGAGGACATGGTTCGCGACCATAAGGCCGTGAACGATAAGGCGCTGGCGTTGGTGAAAAAACTCAATGTCACGCCAGAGGACAACGATACGAGCAAGGGGCTCGTAAAGGATGCCGATCAGGAGCGCGCAAAGCTGGCGAAGCTCTCGGGCGCCGAGTTCGACAAGGCCTATGTCGCGAACGAGGTCGCCTATCACAAGACGGTCAATGGGGCACTTGAGAAAACGTTGATCCCATCGTCAAGCAATGCCGAGCTGAAAGGTCTGCTGGAAACCGGGCTCAAGATCTTTCAGGGCCACCAGCAACACGCGGAGCACCTTCTAGGTTCACTGAAGTGATCGGGGCAATGTTTCGCGCGATCGCGCTACCCTGCGCGATCTTTGTGCTGGCCGCGACGGCAGGCGCCGTCGTCGTCGTCGCGGCGAAGACGGTGGACGTAAAGATCGCCGCCTTGGCTTTCGCTCCGGCGGAGGTCACGGCGCATGTCGGGGACACCGTGACGTGGGAAAATGCCGATTTCATCGATCACACGGCGACGTCGAGTGAAGGAGGCTGGGACGTCGTGCTGCCGGTTGGCGGAACAGGGCGTGTTGTTCTGACGAAGGCGGGAACGTTCGATTACATCTGCACCATACATCCCAACATGAAGGGAAAAGTGCATGTCACGAGCGACTAGAGCGCGTCGCGACGAGGGACGCGCTCCGTTCGTGCAACGCAATATCAGGTAGGCAAGGCAATCATGGATGCATGGGTGAAACCGCTCGACGAGAGCGTGAGGAACGGGGTTGTGCCGACGCATGTTCGGCCGGATAGGGTCGAAGTCGAAACGGCGTTCCGGACGATCATTCAGTGGGCTGGCGATGATCCGGATCGTCCGGGATTGGCCGAGACGCCTTCTCGTATGGCGCGGGCGTTCGAGGAGCATTTTTCGGGATACGCCGTCGATCCCCGGCTACTTCTTCGGAAGACTTTTGCGGAGACGGAGGGGTATGACGAAATGGTCGTGCTGAGGGGAATTCCCTTCGAAAGTCATTGCGAGCATCATCTCGCGCCGATCATCGGACGCGCGTGGGTGGGCTATATTCCGCAGGGGCGCGTGGTCGGGATCAGCAAGCTTGCGCGCGTGGTGGAGGCTTATGCAAAACGCCTTCAAATCCAGGAGAAGATGACGGTGCAGGTCGCGACTGCGATCCACAGCGTTCTGAAACCGCGTGGTGTCGGCGTCGTTCTCAAGGCGGCACACCATTGCATGACGACACGCGGCGCGCGCAAGGCGAATACCGATCTGGTTACGAGCCGGATGCTGGGGTGCTTTCGCGAGGATGCTTCGGTGCGTCACGAGTTCTTGAGATTCATCGATTGAGTTGCGCGGTGCAGTGTGCGAAATCGGTGCATGCTTCCCAACAGCACCGATTTCGACGTCTACCTCACGCGCTGGGGCCTCGTGCCCGACGGCGATCCCATCTTCACGCGGGCCGCTCGCCTGCTTCCCGTCCGCCGTGGCGGGGAGGCGGCGATGCTCAGGATCACCGTCCTGGAGGAGGCGAAGGGTGGCGAGGTGCTTCTGAACTGGTGGGAGGGACGCGGCGCCGCGCGCGTTCTCGCCGTGGATGGCGATGCGCTTCTGCTCGAGCGGGCGGAGGGCTCCCGCTCGCTCTCGGCTTATGCCCGCAACGGCCGGGACGACGAAGCCACGGAGATTATCTGCGACGTCATCTCAGAGCTGCACGTGCCGCGCGACAAGGCGCTTCCCGATCTCATCCCTCTCGATCGCTGGTTTGCGGAGCTTTGGCCTGTCGCGGCAACGCAAGGAGGAATTTTCGCGCGCTCCGCCGAAGCGGCCCGGGCCCTTCTTTCAAGCGAGCGGGAGATTGGGGCGCTTCATGGCGACATCCACCATGACAACATTCTCGACTTCGGCGAGCGCGGATGGCTTGCAATCGATCCGAACCGGCTTTGCGGAGAGCGCGGGTACGACTACGCAAATCTCTTCTGCAACCCCGACATAGAAGACCCCGCGCGCCCCGTTGCCGTTCTGCCGGAGCGTTTTCTGCGTCGGCTCGAGATCGTCGTCGAACGCTCGGGGTTGGAACGGAAGCGGTTGCTGCAATGGGTTCTCGCCTACACGGGCC
This sequence comes from Hyphomicrobium sp., assembly GCF_036262015.1. GTDB lineage: Bacteria > Pseudomonadota > Alphaproteobacteria > Rhizobiales > Hyphomicrobiaceae > Hyphomicrobium_C. The sequence continues at coordinate 1,151,152 of NZ_DATAJR010000008.1, forward strand.
TGTCGGCCGCGTGGCTCCTAAATGACGGCGAGGGAGCGGACATAGATCTTGCGGTAGCAAAATTGGCGCTGGCCGAGATCGACCGGTAGCGGGCGATGGTCGTCACCGCATCCGCGCGTCGTACTCAGAGAAACACGGGGTAAGTGAGGTCAGACGCCGGGACGCGGGCTTGCTTGCCGTCTGTCTGATGTACGATCAGGTCGACTTTGCCACGATGTGCCAAGGCGCGTGCGTAAGCTTCAGCATACTCGCGCTTACGGAAGCTACCGAAGCACTTGTTCCCAAACGATTGTTTGATCGTCCAGCCGACGTCCTTGTGATGCGTGACGTGAATGGCCGTTCGTTCCATCGTCCAACCTCCGGAATTTGGTGTTGGGCGTCACTCTTGTGACGGGGTCTTCGCTGGCGAATTATGCCTGAAATGAGGTGCTGCGTGCAGCGGAGCAATGAAATAGCTTAAGCGCGTATTATCGGACGTGTTGATGTCGGGACTATGACCCTGGAGGGTACCGCTGTCGAACAAATTGTCCTGCGACGCGGATTGGGCTCGTTTTTTTGACGCTCGTCGTCAGGTTCCAGGCGCATTGGCCAAGCTTATCCTGCCGTTCGCCCGCTCATCTGCCGTTCAGGTTCGATCCGCTATCTCGGAGAATGATACGATTTGTTTCCAGCCGAGCCTTGTGATGAAAGCCCAGCGTGGTGCGGCGCGGGAGTTCTCAGACCTGAAACAAAAATGACACTTGCGGGTTTATCAGGCGGCGATGGACAAACTCTGTCGCTTGAGCCTCAGTAAAGAGATGATTGCGCTGCCATGCGTCTGAGCCATCAGAAGGAACGGGATCTGCGGATTGATTTCTTCCGCGGGTTGGCGCTCATCTTCATCTTCATCGACCACATTCCCGACAACACGTGGGCGTTGGGGACGCTGCGGAACTTCGGTTTCGCCGACGCAAGCGAGGTATTCGTTCTGCTGGCCGGCTATTCGGCGGGGCTCGCCTATTGGTCGACGACCGAGACGGGCGGGTTCAGCGCAGCCTTCAGCCGGGCCAGCCGTCGAGCCCGCGAGATCTACATCTGGCACATTGGGCTTTTCGTCGTTTCGGCCTTGCTGCTCTATTCCGCAGCGCGCCTCTTCAACAATCCTTCTTACGTCAACAACATCGCCATCAGCGAGTTGGCCACAAATCCCGTTCGCACCCTGGCGTCGGCGCTGGCACTCTTCTACCAGCCGAACATGATGAACATTCTGCCGATGTACGTCGTTCTGATGTTCTGGTTGCCGTTCGTGATCGTGATGCTGCGCCGGAGCGTTGTGCTTGCGCTGGGCGTGTCGTTTGCGATCTGGTTCATTGCCAATCAGGCGGGGCTGAACCTGCCTGCCCATCAGCGTTCTGAGGGCTGGCTGTTCAATCCCTTTGCCTGGCAGCTCCTGTTCACCACGGGTGCAGCGGCGTCTGTTCTTGCGCGCCGGCTGGACGGTACGCATCCACGGCCGGAGCTCGCCTTCCCGGCCGTCGCCTACGTGGTTTTTTCCTTCCTTGTGGCTGCGCCGTGGGTTGCAATCTCCTGGCTTCCCGACGAGCGGCTGCTCGCGCGAGAGATCCTCGGACCGATGAGCAAGTCGGACCTTTCGGTCTGGCGCTTCCTGCACGTTCTCGCGCTGGCCTACGTTATCGCGGCGCTGGTGCCCAAGAATGCACCGTGGCTCAAGCAATCCTGGGCCCACATGGTTGAGCTTTGCGGGAAGCGCTCGCTCGAAATCTTCGCACTTGGCACACTGCTGTCATTTTTTGGTTGGATAGCCCTCACAGAATTGGGTTCCAATCAGATGACGATGCTGGTGGTCAACGCGGCCGGCATCGCGATCATGGGTATGACCGCATGGCAGATGTCGCGCCGCACGTCCTCGCAGGCTCGTCCGCACTCCGGATCGCAGCCCGTGCAGGCTCTCGCTTCCTAGGTTCGCTTCTTGGAGGTGCCGCGTTGGCGGCTCTCCTGTTCTCCGTCCCGGCCTCCGCTGACTGCACCGCGCCCGCTGATCTGGTGAAGCTTCAAGCCCCGTTGCCACGGCTTGTCGCCGCCGTGCGCGAGAGCGAGCGTATTCGCATCGTTGCGCTTGGATCCTCCAGCACATGGGGGGCGGGGGCGAGCAGCCGGGCACGCGCCTATCCAGCTCGTCTCGAAAGCGAACTGCGTACCGCGTGGCCGAAGGCAGACGTTCGCGTCATCAATGCGGGTGTCAACGGTGAGCTTGCACGCAACATGCTGGCGCGTATCGGACAGCAGGTGACGCCGCACAATCCGCAGCTCGTCATTTGGCAGACGGGCGTCAACGATGCCATCCGGGGTGTGCCGCTCGACACCTTTAGGCTTCAGGTGCGCACAGGGATCGAACGTCTGCGTGCGACGGGCGCAGACGTCGTTCTCATCGATCAGCAATACTATCCCGGGTTCAAGTCGGTGAAGGACGGGCCGCTCTATCTGGCGGCTCTGCGCGACACGGCGGCCCAGTTCAACGTGCCGGTCGTACAGCGCTTTCGCATCATGCAGCATCTGATATCGAGTGCACAGTTCACGACGGCGACCCTGCTGTCGCCCGATCAGTTTCATTTGAACGACAGGTCCTACGATTGCCTGGGCCACCTACTGGCGCAGTCTCTGCGTTCCGCGGCCGCCTTGGCTCCTGCAGGCGAGACCGCCGTGACCAAGGGGCAGGCCCGGATGTAAGGGCTGGAACGGCCGCGCCTTTCGCGTGGACTGCTCTCAAATGTCCGTAATGTGATATAGACGGCCGGCTGCAACTGGAATTGCGGAAGAGGCCGCCTCATGCTCGTCCGTCTCTCTAAAGCCCTGCTGGCCCTGCTGCTTGGCGTCTTTGCGCTTCTGGTCGGCGTGGACAATGTTATCGACTACGGGACGAATTTCGCGTTCGTGCGCCACGTCCTGTCGATGGATACGACGTTTCCCGGCAACACCCTCATGTGGCGCGCCATCACCAGCGAGGGGGTGCATCACGCCGCCTATGCCGCCATTATCGCATCCGAAATCGGTGTGGGATTGCTGTGTACGGCGGGAGCCTGGCGCATCTTTGCCGGGCGGGACTTGCCCCCACGGGAATTCAGGAGCGCGAAGTCGCTGGCGATTGCCGGCCTCGTTGCCGGATTCGCGCTCTATTTCTTCGGTTTCCTTGTGGTCGGTGGCGAATGGTTCCAGATGTGGCAGTCCCAGACCTGGAACGGACAGGAGGCGGCGTTCCGCTTCGCCGCCATGTTCGGTCTCGTGCTGATCTTCACTGCAATGGAGGATAGCGACCCATGGTCATGACTGGCATCTCCGATATCAAGGTGCCGCTCGGGCGAACGGCGATGCGCGGGGACCGCGTTGTTGCCGTCGGGCATGCGGGGCACGTGCATCTTCTCGATGCGGTGACCGGACGGCTGATCTGGACGTGTGCCCTTGCCGCGCTGCCGGGTGCGTCCCAGTGCGAAGGCCAGCCAGTCAGCGTCGGCATTGCCGATGAGATGGTGCTCGCTGGGGCGATGGGCCATGTGTTCGCGCTTCGCGTCGAAGACGGGTCCATGCTCTGGCGCAGTGAGCAGCGCTCGCGCGGGTCGGGTGAGACGAATCTCGCCATCGGCGGATCGGCGGGCGGCGACTACGTGGCTCGGCTCGAGAGCTAGTTCTTATCCCGACACGGCCGCGTGTATCTCCTCGCAGTGGCGCACGAGGTTCGTATGGGATTCGACGCAGGCTTTTAGCGGCGTTTCGATCGGGTAATAGTGGATATTGGCTATGAAGGCGTAGATGCTGGCATCGATAGTCGCCGGCCTCATTCCGTGCACGAAGCCCGTTTCCGGTACGAGGCGCGCCAGGATGCCGAGGTCGGCGAGGCCCCGCGCATAGGCTCCGTCGGGAGTATACCGGCCGATGCCTTGGAAATGATAGCGCTGGAAGTTGAAGGCTCGGGCCTTGTCGAGCGCGTCATTCGTCAATCGCGGGTGCTCTCGCTTGAGCGCGTCCCGGAATGACGGGTAGTAGCGATCATCTTTCCAGCGTGAATACGACATCACCCAGTAGAGGTCGTCGAGCAGACGCGTGACGAGCAGGTCGCCGTCGCGTTGGGCCACCGAGAGTGCGGCGTCGGTGGTCAGGCGATATTTGCGTGTGACGTGGGCGATAATGGTCTCGCTATCGCCGATCGTTTCTCCGCTGTCGACGATGTAGGGGAGCTGACCCCGCGGGGCGGTTGATGCGTCGAAGATGTGCTCGTGGTTGAACGGCACCCCAGCAAGCTTGAGAAACGCGTAGACCTTCAGCCCGTAGCCGTTGTTGTCGGCGACGCCGAAGAGGGCCGGGTAGGAGTAGAGCGTCAGCATGGCACGGACCATAACCCGTCCGGCACGCTCCCGTCTTGGTGAGTGGCGGACGGGGGTGTACTGTGCCCGCCCGGACCCGCTTTGCAGTGCAAAAGCCCTTGCTGCCTGTTTTTCGGTCATCTCGATGGCCAAACGCTGGCCTTGTGTGCCGGTCGCGAACCCTTCATGCTTTGGCTTCAGAGGGGTGTTCATGGCGGCTGCCGGATTCAATATCGAGGCTTATAGTGACGCGTTGGTTGTGCTCGGTACTGCGGGCATCGTCGTTCCGCTGGTGCAGCGATGGGGGCTCAGCAGCGTCCTCGGCTACTTGTGTGCCGGCGCCGTGCTGGGGCCGATCGGCCTCGGATCGTTCAAGAGCGAGTTCCCATTTCTCTATTGGGTGACAGTGGTCGACGCGAAGAACGTGTCCGCTATCGCTGAGCTTGGCGTTGTCTTTCTCCTTTTCGTGATCGGACTCGAGCTTTCTTATCAACGCCTTCTGACGATGCGGCGCCTCGTGTTCGGATTCGGCACCTTGCAGGTGGTGTTATCGACGGCGCTGATCGGCGGAATTGCGTCTTTGCTCGGCTACGGACCATCCGTGGCGGTCGTTCTCGGCGCCTGTCTCGCGCTGTCATCGACCGCGATCGTGATCGAGGTGCTTTCGAACCAGCGCAGGCTCACCACGACGACCGGCCGTACCAGTTTTTCCGTGCTGCTTGCGCAGGATCTGGCCGTTGTTCCTATCCTGCTCACGATTTCCATCCTGGGGCGCGGGGAAAGCAGTTCCGCTTTAACGAGCGTTGTTCTGGCTCTGGCCACCGGCGTTCTGGCGCTCGGCTTGATCGTGCTTCTCGGGCGCCTGTTCCTGAGGCCTCTGTTCGGGCTCGTTGCCGCTGTCGGCACGACTGAGCTGTTCGTCGCGGCAATTCTTTTCGTGATCGTCGGGACGGCCACGGCAGCAGGGCTCGCGGGGCTGCCGATGTCGATCGGGGCCTTCGTCGCGGGGCTCCTGCTGGCTGAGTCCGAATACCGGAAGGCGATCGAAACGACCATCGAACCCTTCAAGGGGTTGCTGCTCGGTATCTTCTTCTTCACGGTCGGCATGAGCATCGATCTGCGGGAGCTCGCGCGCGAGCCGCTCCTGCTTTCGGCGGCGGTCGTCGGTGTTATTGCGCTCAAGTCTGCAGTTCTGACGGGGTTGGCCCGGCTCTTTTCCATACCTTGGCCGGCGGCCATAGAGACCGGCTTGCTGCTTGGTCCGGGTGGGGAGTTCGCCTTCGTCGGTATCGGCATGGCGACGGCTTTGGAAATTGTGGATCAAGACACCTCGAGCTTCACGCTTGCCGTGACCTCGTTCAGCATGGCGCTCATTCCGCTGCTCTCTTTGTTCGGCCGGCGGCTTTCGGCCAAGCTCGAGAAGCGCAAGCCGCGCGATCCAGAACTTGCGGTTACCCCGAAATCAGCGAAGGGGCACGCCATCGTCGTCGGCCATGGCCGCGTGGGGCAGGTGGTCGCCGAGATGCTTGAGGGCCATAAATTTCCGTTTCTAGCGGTCGACAGCGATCCCGTGGCCGTGACGGAGCACCGGCGGCGGGGGCGTGATGTCTACTATGGGCAGGCGACGAATCCGGCGTTTCTCAACAGTTGCGGACTCGCGGATGCTGCAGGGGTGATCGTAACGGTGCGGTCGCAAGCAGCCATCGACGAGATCGTCAAGACAGTCCGTGCACAGCGGCCGGACGTCCTTGTCATTGCGCGCGCCCGAGACGCCGAACATGCGCGCCATCTCTATCTCAAGGGTGTGACGGATGCGGTGCCCGAAACGATCGAGGCGAGCCTCCAGCTCTCGGAAGCGACGCTGGTCGGGCTTGGCTTGCCCACGGGACTTGTTATCGCGTCCATTCATGAGAAGCGCGATGAATTCCGGCACGAGTTACAGGAGGCTGCCTCTCAGGCGGGGCTGCTGACGACGCGGTCCATCAAGGCGAAGAAGTCTGCGCGTGCGTCTGCACCTGCGCCCCGGTCCCGTTCGTGACGGGACCGGCTGGTGCGAACGCGTGGCGGTGCTTCAATTAGAACCCGATGCTAAGGCCGAAACGAGGTCCATAGAACCCATAGCCATAATAGCGCGGGCCGTAATAGCCGCCGTAGTACGGGTAATATCCGCCATAGTAGTAAGGCCGATAGTAAGGTCTGTAGTAGGAATAATTGTAGGGGCGGTAGTAGCGATAGGGCCGGTAGCCGCCGTAGTAACCGTAATAGCCCCGGCGCCAGCGCCGATGCACCTTCTCGACGACACTGTTATCGGCCTTGCTCGCCGCCGATGGGCCTAACGGTCCCATCGCTTTTGCCGGAGCCCACGCAGCGACAACGATCACTGCGCCGACTGCCACTAGTGCTGCAAATGCAGATTTCAAACGCATAGCATCCACCTCACAGGTTCAGAACATCTTCCCCCGGGTCGTGCGGATGCAAGTCTAGCACAGTCTGGTTGGCTTGCCAGAGCGTGTGAGCGGCCCATCACGATCGTGATGGGCCGAAGCCGTCAGTAGGCAGAAGCCTACTTGCTGTTGCTCTCGCGCTTGGCCGCTTTCGCAACGCGCTTTTGGGCGTTCTTTACCTTGCGCTGTCTGGCTTGAATGCGCTTGCGGCGCTGGTCCGTCATCGTAGGCATTGGAGTCTCCTTCGGTTGATGCCGCCTTTTACCCTAATCTTGCGCTACGGGAAGCGCGCTATTGCGGCGCCGTCGTAGCCGGGGGCGGCTCGGCCGATACGATGGGCCCGTCGGCAAACACGAATAGATAGGCCAGCATCGCGGCGATACAGGTCACTGCGCCGAAAACGATGAAATGTCGCGAGTGCACGGGAATGTCCTTTTGCCAGGGCTGGACCAGGGCCTGAGCGTAATTGGCGCGTTGACGGACGACAAGGATACCGCGCAGTCTTGGACGTTTGGAGGAGGTCTGGCTGTGGAACCGTTGCGCGCACTTGGCGTTGCAACGCAAGGCCAGGAGCCAGTAACGTGCGTACGGTCCTTGCAAGATCCCTAGGAATTACGGCCTATCTGGCGTTCATCGCCGGACTCGGGACCGTATGCGTCCATCTTGCCCGCCACGCCGGAACACATGCAATTGTGCTTGCCTCCCCATATCTGATGCCAGCGCAGGGTGAGCGCGCTCCAACGCTCGTGGAGCGCCGGCAGATCGAGGCCGCTATCGTGATCGAGGCCAATCTGCAAGACGAGGTGACCATCGTCCCGGACGCTCCCGACATCGCTCTTCCGGTCCTGGCTGCGCAGATGGACGTTTCCGAGAGTGCAGATCTCGCGACGGTGAAGCCCTCGGTCCGCTCCATCAGCCGGACCCGTGCCCGCCACGCGGTACGAGCGGTTCGGACGCCTGCTGCGGACGTGTTCGGCCGCAGCTTCGGTGTGATGCTGATGGCATCGCGTTGAGCGCTTAGCGCCCACCTTCCACTTCCAGGAATTCCAGGAAACGACGCCAGCGGCGTGGTCCTCCGCTACTTCTGGGGAATTCATGGCGGCGCCCAATCCCTCCGTGCAAATCCGGAGGGCCGGAACCGTCAGATGGGTGGCACATTTTGCATGCTATGTCAGACCGTCATCTGCAAAAGAGGTGCTGTTCCATGACGTTCAAACTCGCGCTCGCCGGCCTTGCTCTCGTTCTTGGCTCGGGCGTTGCACTCGCCGACGCCGATTGCCCGGCCGCGCCGAAGGATAAGTGGCTGTCCGAAGCCGACATGAAGAAGAAGGTGGCCGACTTGGGCTACACGCACGACGTCTTCAAGGTCTCGGGTAACTGCTACGAGATCTATGGGAAGAACAAGGACGGCAAGGAAGTCGAGGTCTACTTCAATCCGGTCGACGGCTCGATCGTGAAGGAAGAGATCGAGGACGGCGATCACAAGCACAAGCACTGAAGCCGAGCGTTTCGAGCGTTTCGATTTCCTGAAGCCCCTGGCGCCCGCGCTGGGGGTTTCTGCCTTCAGCGCGTGGCCATGTGCGTGAGAAAGGCGATCAGCGCTTCGAGATCGGCGTCGGGCAGGTTCTTCGCGTCGAAGCCGGGCATCTGCTGTTGCGGCCAGGTGCGCACGGACTTCGGATCACGGATCAGGGCGCGCAGCCCGGCCGGCGTCATGTAGCGAGTGACGTTCATGGGCTGGCCGAGGTCGGGGCCGATGTCGCCTTCGCCCGCGCCCTTCAGGCGATGGCACGCCAGGCACGTCTTGATGAAGGCCGCTTGACCGCGCCGCTCGGCGGCATCAGACGGCAAGGCGGGATCGACGGCCAGCTGCGGCCAACGATGCACGGGATCTTCCACTCCGGTCAGTGCAGCTAGCGCGAACGGCCACTGCTCGGACCCGATGTTGGAGCGCTCCGGATGCTGCCAAACGAGGTAGAATGGTCCGGCGCTCGCGTCACGACCCGGAAGGTTGGGCCACGGCGCGGTCGGATCCTCGACCGCGATCCAGGCCACGGCGCCGCCTGACGCGCCCTCCGTGACGAGCTTGGCCGGGAGCTGCGAGACGAACCCATCGCTTGCGCGCGCTTCGAGGGTGTCGAAGGCGCGGGCCGCGTCGCCGATCAGCGCGAGCAGCGGCACGGCGCGGTAGGTCATGGCGCGGCGATAGGAGACATCGGCAGGGATGGCGAGCGTTTCCGCGTCGGCCCGCGCCAGCAACTCGGCGGCGGTGAACGTTGTCTTCGCCTCCCCGAACGACACCGTGAGCGCGCGGTCGGCGGCGAACGCGGGCTCGCGTCCGAGGGCGCACGCGATGAGCAGAACCGAGAGGGCAATACGTGTGAGCACTTGAGCCGCCTGCGGTTGAAGAGGGGTAAGGTTAGGTTCGGTTATCTATGGGCGCCGGGTGTAAGCCCAACCAGCTATCGCGCCGACGAGGTATGCACATGCTGTAAAAACCCAAATGTGTGCCGCGCGTGGCCCGAAAAGTTCCCTTATGAAACCCGCTTCTGAAAAAGCGAGTGCCACTATGCCCACCGAGGGAATTCCACATGCAATCGCGAGTGTCAGAAACAATCTTGTGACATCTTCGCTCAACACATCCTCTCCCTCGTAAACCAGTTTGCCCCGGAAGAGGATAACCGTAGCGACCCCAACAGCTGCAGCGAATGCAATCACGCACAGTGGCAAAACCAGCAATATTACAATGCCCATTCACTCTCCTCCCGCTTATCTCTTTGCGTCGCTATCGACGCGGTGAGGTTAGGTTATTTGACAGGCGGAGTCAGAGGGGAAGAGAAAGACGCGTGAGGATGGCCGCGAGGAGCCGAGCCACGCGGATTTTTGTTCAGACCGTTTCAAAGAGCGCCGTCCTTAATGCGCCGCGCGACAAGGTCAAGAGTGTGACCGCCGTTGAGCACGCCGTGATACTCCGTGTCCGGCAGGTCGATCTCGTACTTGTCTTCGGCAATTTTTCGAACGCTGTTAGCGTTGATGGCGATTCCGAGATTCTTAAGGTGAAAGGTGTTCTCCAAACAGGAGATGTTCAGCAAGCTCTCGTCCACTTTCTTATAGACGTGCTTACGCGTGTTGGGGCGCCGCGCGTTTGGTCCATACGACCGGCCGTCAACCAGCGTATGCGCTGGAACCCAAACCAAGCCATCGCCTCCATCCCGCTTTTCCAATCCCGCGCGCTACGGGGCATTTGCTCTACGCCGGGTTCGCTACGGCCGCCGCCCGCACCAACGCTCAATGGCCGCGCTGCATCCAGTAGGCGTCGGGGCGCATGAGGCGGACGGCGGGCGTTCCCGGCAGGTACAGCTCGCGTGCGGCGAACTCGATGGCCTTGCGGCTCGGCTTCAGCTGCTCGGCCACGGCCTCGTGGCGGATGCTCGTGACCTCGACCTCGACCCGGACGGCCGCGTTGGTCTTCAGGTCGCGCGCGGGCCAGAGGAAGAATGTCCGGCCATCTTCGTGCAGCCAGTGGCCGTTTTCGTTGGGAGCTGCCGGGAAGTCTTCGAGTTCGAGCGTCGCCTGGTTGGTCATCGTCGCCATCCTTGAGCTGCTTCTTAGTCACTCACCTTCGCTGCCGATCAGTTCCTCGATGTTAGGAACCGGGAGGACGGTGCGCAATCGAAACCCGCTCGTTGTGCGCTGCGCGCCGATCCTTAGGGCGATCATTCGCGTACGGCGGCGCTTTGCGATGCGCGGAGGCGCGTCGTCAGCGATGTTCGCTAAGAGACCCTGTGAAATGGAAACGCGATGCTTCGCAAACGTGGAATTTTGGGTTCATCGCAGCCACTCCGCCGGGCCACGATGAACCCTCGAAAGGCGAGCGCAAGCCGAACAGAGTCCCGCTCGTGTTCGATTGGCTCGCTAGCCAGGCGGCTTACTGCAAGTCCTTCTTTTCCTGATCGACGATAGAAGGATCTTTGCCCTGGGACGCGCCAGGATCAACATCCGGCCCTGAACCCTGCAACTGCTCCTGCTCCTGCTTGACGATAGACGGGTCTTTTCCCTTGGATGCGCTGGCATCCACATCAGGCCCCGAGCCTTCGATGTTCTGCTTCTCCATTTTCGGGAGGTCTTCGGCAAATGCGGGTAGGGCAAACAGGAGTGCCAACAGGGAAGCGCCGAGGACTGCAAAAGTGTTTTTTGTCGACATGGCTTTTATCTCCAAAGGTCTGAAGGGAGCTCGACTCGGCCGATGGCACTGAATGCGCCATCCCCCCAACTGACATCCGTGAAACCGGACGAGATGCACCTTCAACATAGCTGCTTAATTGTTTGAATGTCCATGAGGCTTTGCATCTGGCGCATTAAGCATTTCGCGCGTTGTCGAGGTCGTACGCGCGCCAATCTACTCACGCCGCCCTTGCGGAGCGATGGATCCTCGGGACAAGCCCGAGGATGACATGGGTGGGGAGGAGGTCCGCCTCGTTACACCAACCGGCTCTGCTTGATGGCGGTGGCGATGAAGCTCTTGAAGAGCGGATGCGGCTCGAAGGGTGAGGCCGGATGTCAGGCATGATGAGATAGCCGCGACGTGTTTGCTTGCCCGCCTTCGGCAGGACGCAGCTCGCGCGGGTGTCAAACGGTCAGGCTCAAAGAGCAGAAGTGCAACCCGGGAATTCCGGGGAGCGGAGCGGCAGGCCGTGGGTAGAACTCGGGGATGCGGCCATGCCGCTCCGCCGCTGCCCAGCATCGCGACGAGGTGAATGGCTTATGAGGCCACTCCATCGCAACACGACCTCCACCGATACGGAACCGCGCGCCCGAACATCCACCGTGCGCGCGTTTGCTCCTCGATCCATCACATCGAGAAGACTGCTCCGCACCTTGCCAGCCTAGCTGATGGTACCAGCGATAAGCGGAGGCGCAGCTCCTGCTCACCAAACGCCCAGCTCGTGCCGGCCCCCGGATGAGCGGGATGGGGCGAGGGTATGCGGAGGATTGGGGGCGGGGATAAGTTGTGGTGAGTCCCTACTTTCAGTTGAGGGATCTCAAAGGGACGAACGTCGTATCAATGACTTAATCCACATCATCGCAGACTCGATAGCAAAGGTCGTCTGTTCGGGTGACAACGCAACCATTGGCTGATCGCCAGGTCCGTGGCCAAGCGGGTTTCTAATGTTGGTAAAATACCATTTCAGCGCGTCGGCCTCCCATTGATCGATGAAGCCCGTATTCTTTGAACTCAAGTTGTCAATGAAGTTGTGCGCACCCTTTTCCTTGCCGTGCGTCCAGCCCTTCGCAGTTGAAACGATCTTGATGGTGCTTTCGAGTGCGCGGGCTGCGTAGAAGGCAGGATCTCGACCGTCAGTATCGCGTCGATCGATCGCCTCCTTCATGTCCGTATCAACATTTTTCCAACGTGGTGCGGCGACGATCGACCAGAACGGAGCTTGAACATGTTCGGCAGTGAGGGCGTCTGACCCAATTTGAATATATCCATTGTGGTAGTGGAGATCGCACTCAGCCTGACGGAAGCGGACATTCAATTCGTCCACCGCCGAATGGAACTCGGCATTGAGCTTCGTATTCAAGGCACGCATTACGTCGCCGATATCGCTACCGCCTAAGACCGGCTGCCATTTGCGAGTATCTGCAATGCGCTTGTCGAGTCCGGCATTGATTTCCCGGATCTTCTCTTCTCGCATGCGGAAACCGATCTCAATCAGGCTTAGCCGCTCTTGGACATAACGGTTTGTGTCCCCTCCATATGGCAGGTCTGCCATGAACCAGTTCTCGCAAACTTTTGTCATCGGCCATGTCCCCGACTGGGTAAAATTATTGCCGTTCCATGACGTTTGATAAGAGTAGTTCAATGTTGATAGCGACCTCAATCCAAGCTCCATGCTGAGTCGAGATTGTAGATCGCTCCAGAATGCTTTTCCCTCGTCCGTCGCGTTGCCCTTAGCGTCGTAGTAGGGCGCGACTTGCTCTTCAAGCAATCTAAATGATTGAACGAGCAATCTGCGCTCATTCTCGCCAAAGCTCGTCCACAGCGGCTGTGCCGCGTATCTCCTCGCGAATATGTCGACTAGCATTTTATGCGGCCACTACCCACGTTTGGAAGCAAGTGCGGACTCGGCGGCCGCGGAAGAAATCAGGGTCCCCTACTTCTTGCTTCGGGGATGAAACTCAACGATTTTTCCGCTCTCCAGATCAATAGCGCGCACTTCACCTTGCTTTGTCGATATCGGAAGCCGAACGATATCCGCGGTTGTAAGATATCCGGCATCTAGCCCCGCAATTTGCTCAATTTCCACTGTGGGCAATGTCAACGCCGCGAGAAGCGCCGAGCGACCAAATACTCCGCCCTCTACAACGGCTTCTACACCGCGCTTGAGCATTCGGGGTCGCTCCACAGGCATCTCTCCCGGCTGGTCGAATGGTTCCCGCAAGACCCCTCGCCAACCCCGTCGTGCCATGCTTTTAAAAAGCGCTGATCTCTCGAGGTCGTCAATGAGGCCCAAATTAAATGCGCGATATGCCATCGCGGCGATGGACATTCCCCATCGTCTTTTCAAACTGCAAAAATAATCCAGCGACGGCGCGCGTACTTCCGTCATGAATTCGTCACGCGGGAAAAGGAATGCGCCGGCAAATCTGTGTGCCTGTGCCTCTATCTGTTTGAGTGCCGCCTCCCGGATTTCCTCCGCGGCAACCGACCGATGGAGGACGGCATGTCCAAGCTCATGACAAGCGTCGTACCGAGCACGAGCAGCACTTATCTGTGCAATGTTGATTCCAACAAACGATCGTCCGATTTCTTTCGAGCTAAAACAAAAACCATCTTGCTTATCGGACGGAATATCGAGATGAATGACGGGAATTCCAGCATTCTCCAGCGCCAGCGTTACATCTGGTATAGGCCTATTCCGCAATCCCCAATATTCGCGGAGGTCGCGGGCGGTTCGCTCAATAATCTCAGGAGTGATTAGCCTGTAGTCATTCGGGAGATCCATTTGCGGCAAATCGAACGCCGGAAAGTTGACCTCCTGTTCCAAGAAATAAAAGATTTCGCAGGCCCATACAGCGCGTTGCGCTGTCATTTCTCTTGCGAGCTTGCTCTCGGCTGACTGAGATCTCCAAAAAATAGGCGATAGCGTCTCAGGCCATACAGGGCGGGCGAAAAATTCGACAGGGAAATTGAGTCTCTCCGCTAACGCGGACAAGTTTGACAGCTGAGGATTGTCATCACCATCCTCATACCTCGTTATGGCAGTGCCGCTGACACCGATCATATCGCCGAGCGACTTCTTAAAAAGTCCGCGCGCGCGACGTGCCTCGGCCAGTCGGCCGCCACAAAATGTCGGAACTCCAACCGTCATCACACGGCCTTCTTGGAGTTTCTTTTCAGCGTCACGGTCACGTTGTCGGGCTGGGTCGAACCGTCCGGCGGCGTCGGGGCGGGATCCGGTTTGTGAGCGCGCAAGCCTTCCATTGCGACGTTGTGCAGGTCTACTCGGACGACCCAGTGCGAGTACGCCGCATCGGGGATGCCCAACATCAGCGTACCCAATGCGCGATCATCTTCGTCAAAGTGTTGACCGGCGGGCCCGTGCAGAACGACACCGAGCACGCGGCCATCCCAATCGAGAACGCGGCCCGGCAAGTCCCCGAGATCGAACTCAAGCTGGCGGACCACGCCGTGGGCGTTCGCTAACTCCACCTTGTAGTCGGCTGATCGAGGCGCATCTTTAAGGGAAAGAATAGGTTCCTGGATGATCGTGACGCGGCCGCATTTCAGCAGGAGTTTCGCTTGGCCGTTCGAACCCAAACTCAGGAATTCAAAAGGAACGCCATGCTTCTTCGCCGCGAAGCAGAGGGCCTTCACAAGGCAATCACCGCGACGGCGATTGAACTGCTCGTTCCGATACTCGTCGGAGAAATCTGCGTTCTCGGCAAGCTCGTCATAAAGCCGACGATACTCCCAGGCGGCGGCGATGCACGCCGAGCTCAAAAACTCAGGGTCGATGTCTCTGAGGCAGTCGTCGATGTGGTCGAGAGCGGCCATAAAGGCTCCGCAGCATGAGAATTCAAGTATGTTGTCAGATTCGTCGAAAAAATCAAGTGTCCTGTTGGGTCACCGTGATTTCCTAACGTTTGTTGAGGCAGCCGGGGTGGGGGAGATGCCCGACGCAAAGCTAGTTAAACCAACCTTGACTGCTCCACCGCTGCCGCGATGAAGCTCTTGAAGAGCGGATGCGGCTCGAAGGGGCGGCTCTTTAATTCCGGGTGGAACTGGACGCCTATGAACCACGGGTGATCCGGGTATTCGACCGTCTCCGGCAGTAGCCCGTCGGGCGAGGTGCCGGCGAAGCGGAGGCCCGCGTTCTCCAGGCGCTGGCGATAGTCGGTGTTGACCTCGTAGCGATGGCGGTGGCGCTCGGAGATGTCGTTCGAGCCGTAGATCTGCGCGATGCGGCTGCCTTTTCCAAGGTGCGCGGGGAAGGCGCCGAGGCGCATGGTGCCGCCGAGGTCGCCGCCCTGGCGGCGCTGCTCGAGCTCGTTGCCCTTCATCCATTCGGTCATGAGGCCGACGACGGGCTCGGGCGTGGCGCCGAACTCGGTCGAGCTGGCGCCGGTGATGCCGCACAGATTGCGCGCGGCTTCGACGGTCGCCATCTGCATGCCGAAGCAGATGCCGAAGTAGGGCACGCGGCGCTCGCGCGCGAACTTGGCGGCGAGGATCTTGCCTTCCGAGCCGCGTTCGCCGAATCCGCCCGGCACGAGGATGCCGTGCACGCCTTCGAGATAGGGCGCGGCGTCCTCACCCTCGAAGATCTCGCTCTCGATCCAATCCAGCTTGACCTTCACGCGGTTGGCGATGCCGCCATGCACGAGCGCTTCGATCAGCGATTTGTAGGCGTCCTTGAGCCCGGTGTACTTGCCGACGATGGCGATGGTGACCTCGCCCTCGGGGGTCGCGATGTTGCGCGAGATCGTCTCCCAGCGGGTGAGGTCGGGCTTCGGCGCGCCAGTGATGCCGAACGCTTCGAGCACCTGCTCGTCGAGGCCTTCGCGGTGGTAGGCGAGCGGCACGTCGTAGATCGACGGCGCATCGAGCGCCTGGATGACGGCGTCCTCGCGCACGTTGCAGAAGAGGGCAATCTTCTTGCGCTCCGACTTCGGCACCTCGCGGTCGGCGCGGCACATCAGGATGTCGGGCTGGATGCCGATGGAGCGCAGCTCCTTCACCGAGTGCTGCGTCGGCTTGGTCTTGAGCTCGCCCGCGGACGGGATGTAGGGCACCAGCGTCAGGTGGATGAAGATCGACGAATGGCGCGGCAGCTCGTTGCCGAGCTGGCGGATGGCCTCGAAGAAGGGAAGGCCCTCGATGTCGCCCACTGTGCCGCCGATTTCGACGAGCACGAAGTCGATGCCTTCGTTGCCGGTGATGACGAACTGCTTGATGGCGTCGGTGACGTGCGGGATCACCTGCACGGTGCCGCCCAGGTAGTCGCCCCGGCGCTCGCGCGTGAGGATGTCCTGGTAGATGCGGCCCGTGGTGATGTTGTCGGACTTCTTGGCCGGAACGCCGGTGAAGCGCTCATAGTGGCCAAGGTCGAGGTCCGTCTCGGCGCCGTCGTCGGTGACGAACACCTCGCCGTGCTGATAGGGGCTCATCGTTCCGGGATCGACGTTGAGATACGGGTCGAGCTTGCGGAGACGTACGGAATACCCACGCGCTTGCAGAAGCGCGCCGAGCGCGGCTGACGTCAGGCCTTTTCCAAGGGAGGAGACCACGCCGCCGGTAATGAAGATGTACCGTTGCATGGGCTTTAACAGTACAGCCCTAGCGGCGTGATTCGAAGAGGATTTCTTGTCTCATCCACGGCCGGGTGTGGGGAACGCTGACGGTTGGTGAATTTTAGAGCAGCGTCGGGTGGACTACCCGCAGGGGGCGGACGATACGGGCGCCGCAGCGGCTGGGGTGGCGGACGGGAGGTCGAGCTCGGCGCGGTACTGGTCGAAGGCGGTTTTGGATTCGGCGTAGGAGGCGTCAACCGGCGCGGCGGCATAGGAGACGTCGGCCGTCAGCACGGCGAGCTGCTGGGTTTTCTTGGTCGGGCCCGCACCACTGCCGGGCTGTCCACCGGCGACGTAGGATTTGCAGATCGTGTTGTGGGCCATGCTCTCGATCTTGAAGAACTTGAGCTTGTTCTCTGAGCCGATCTCGGCCGCGCGGGTGGCGGCGATCTTTTCCATGCGCTCGCGGGGCGTCGCGACCGGGCCTTTGACCTCGATGCGGTAGCGGTCCGGGCCGATGATGGATTCGGAGTAGCCGGCTGAAATGATGGCGTTGGAATGCTGATACGGCAGCGCGCCCGTGGCTCCGATGCCGCCTACCCCCGTGGAGCAGCCAGCCATAAAAATCGCGGCTGAAGCCAGTGCCGCGCAGTTTGCCAATGGCCTGAACATGGCCGCTCTCCCGTCCCCAAGCTTTCGCGGACGGTAGCAACGGACGCCCCGCGCCGCCAGTTGCGGCGCGGCAACATCCTCAGGTCAATGCGCCTGGACCGGCGCCTACTTCAGCTTGTCCAGAATGCCGCCGCGCGGTGCGTTGTCGGCCGGAGCGGTCGGCTGGGCGCCGGGCGTCTCGGGTGCCGACGTGGTCGCCGGAGCGGAGGCCGGCGCGTCGAAGGCCGAGCCTTTCGGTGCCGAGTGCTGCGAGATCAGCGTCAGCAGGATGCTGGTCAGGAAGAAGCAGGCGGCGAGGATCGCCGTGGTCCGCGTCAGCAGGTTGGCGGTGCCACGGCCGGTCAGGAAGCCGCCGCCACCTCCGCCGATGCCGAGCGCGCCGCCTTCGGAACGCTGCCAAAGGACGACTGCTACCAGAGCGGCTGCAACCATAATGTGGATCACGAGTAGAACGGTGGTCATAGAGGATGCAACTCCGTGCCCTTTCGAGAAGGGCGAAATCAGGGGGATTGGCGCGGTTTCTACACTACGCGCGTCGTCCCTGCTAGTGCAACGATTGCTGGAGTAGACTTCGAGGTATTCCGTATTCGGACAGTCTTCGTCCGCGAGGAGCCAGTTTCTTGGCGAGTAGATGACAGGTTGTCGCAGCAGGCGATCAATTCTTCACTTCGCCGTTATCCGCCGGGCGGTGCACCTATTGCTTTGACGCCGCGCTTTTGTTCTTGCGCTTGGGAGGCGGGATGTTGCTCGGCGTGCCGCCGCCGGTCGCGTTGCCGTTGAGCTTGGCAGTAGGTTGATCGGGGTCTGCCCCGGCGGTCTGCGGCGGTTTCGGCAGCTCCTTGATGGCGGGCCGTGCCGTGAGCTGCTCGCCGCAGCGGAAACTCAGCTGCTCCTCGATGGCGATCAGGCGCTCGATCTTGCCGAGGCGATCGGGCGCGAGGTTGGTCTTTGCCCACTCGGGGCCACGGTCCATGTCGGCCTTGGCGCCGGCAGCAATGAGGCCGTCATATTCGGTTTTCAGGGCCGTGCAGGCGGGCGGATCAAGCGGCGCGGCGACGGCCTGCGGAGCCGCAAGGACGGCAGGCGCCAAGAGCAAGAAAATCCGCGTGATGCGCATGCTTCAACCTCGTCCGGCCGAATCCGAACTGCGATATGCCTTCATGGCTTTTGATCCGCCGACCTGCAACACCGGCCTGCTACTTAGCAGGGGGTTTTAGGCATAGGCCCGGATGATGGCGAGAAAATCTTCGGCCTTGAGACTGGCGCCACCGACAAGCGCGCCGTTCACGTTGGGAAGCGACAGCAACTCGCGTGCGTTCGAGGGTTTGACGGATCCGCCATAGAGAATGCGCATGCTCAGGCCGTCGGCACCGAAGCGATCTTCGAGATTTTTGCGAATGGCTGCATGGACTTCGGCCACGTCGTTGGGCGACGGGGTGAGGCCGGTGCCGATCGCCCAGATCGGCTCGTAGGCAATGACGGTGTTGGTTTTGTCAGCTGTGCCGGGAATGGAGCCACGAAGCTGGCGCTCGACGACGGTGAGCGTGAGGCCTGCCACGCGCTCGCCGTTGGTTTCACCGATGCAGATAATTGCGGAGAGGCCGGCCCGGTGCGCGGCCGATGCCTTGGCCTGTACGATGCGATCCAGCTCGCCGTGATCGGCGCGGCGTTCGGAATGACCGACGATGACTGCGGATGCGCCTGCATCCTTCGCCATTTCCGCCGAAATGTCGCCGGTGTGTGCGCCGGATGCCGACGGATGGCAGTCCTGGGCACCAACTGCCAGGGCGGATCCCCGGGATGTCGAAGCAAGCTGGGACAGCAGGGTGGCCGGCGGGCATATCATGACCTCCGGCGCGCCCGTCCCGAGGGAGGGGAGGGCGTCACGCACGGCCGCCGCTTCGGTCAGCGCCGCAGCAAGCCCGTTCATCTTCCAGTTGCCGGCTACCAAGGGGCGAATTCCGTTCGAATTTTCGGCCATCGGCACGACTGCTCCCTGATCGTCTCACGGCGGTGCCGTAGGCGGCTTCGAACGTGGACATTTGTTTACCCTCGGCGCCGCAGCTCGGTCTTGCATTCAGCAGCGGGCTGGGCTTCATATCAGCCCATCCCCCGTCATGGACGGGATAAACCGTTTCTGCAAGCGGTGGCGGCCGAGCTGGAAAGCTGTGCCTCGCCGACCCGCATCTAACAGGAAGATTTTCTTCTATGCTTGACGCCCTCCGACGCGGCGCCCAAGGCTGGGTGGCTAAGCTTCTGTTCGCGATTTTGATCGTGAGCTTCGGCATCTTCTGGAACGTTGCCGACGTATTCCGCGGGTTCGGGCGCGGTTCAATCGCGCATGTCGGCGATACGGAGATCTCGGTCACAGACTTCCAGCGGACGTTCCAGAATCAGCTCCGGTCGCTGCAACTCCAGGATGGCGGACGGCTCACGACCGAACAGGCGTTGATGCTGCGTCTGGACCGGCAGGCGCTCGACCAGCTCATCGCGCAAGCGGCGGTCAAGAGCCATGCCAACGAGCTCGGGCTTTCGCTCTCCGAGGAGACCCTGGCCGAGGGTGTGAAAAACGACCCTAACTTTGCGGGACCCGATGGGAAGTTCTCGCGCGTCGGTTTCGACGGCCTGCTGCGCCAGCTCAATCTCAGCGAGCAAGGCTTCCTTGCGATGCGGCGCGACGACGAGGTGCGCGGCCAGATCTCCGATGCGCTGTCAGGCGCAGTCGTGGTGCCGAAGCCGATGATCGACAATCTGCATGCATGGCGCGAGGAGACGCGGACACTCGATCAGGTCACGATGGATTCCAAGAAGGTCTCCGTTGCCGAGCCTGACGACGCGAAGCTGCAGGAGACGTATGAGGCTCAGAAGGCCGAGTTCATGACGCCCGAGTATCGAAAGGCTGCGGCGCTCGTACTCTCGGTCGACGAGCTCAAGAAGGAAGTTACGCTTACCGACGACGAGCTCAAGACCTACTACACCGAGAACAAGGCGACCTACGACAAACCCGAGCGGCGGCGCATCCAGCAGATCCCCTTCAAGGATAAGGCAGCGGCGGAAGCGGCCCGCAAGGAGATCGTCGACGGTAAGAAGAACTTCCTCGACGTGGCCAAGGCGGCTGGCGCAACCGAGACCGACGTCAACCTCGGCATGCTCGCCAAGAAGGATATGATCGACTCGAAGATCGCCGACGCGGCGTTCGCGCTCGAGCGCGACAAGCTTTCGGAACCTGTCGAAGGCAACTTCGCGACTGTGCTGGTGCGCGCGATCGAGATCGACCCCGGCAAGGAAAGCACGTTTGAAGAGTCCAAGGACAAGGTTCGCGACAAGCTTGCGTCGCAGAAGGCCGAGGGTCTCATTCAGGAGCGCTTTGATCTTGTCGAAGAGGGGCGCAACGCTGGCAAGACGCTGAAAGAGATCAGTGCAGAGCAGAAGCTGAAGTTCTTCGACGTGGATGCCGTGGACCGCACCAACAAGACGCCCGACGGCAAGGCCGGCATCGACATTCCGGACGCAGAAGTCGCGCTCAAGGAAATCTTCGCGTCGGGCGTCGGCACGCAGCCAGAGGCCGTCGAGCTGCCCGGTTCGACGTTCGTGTGGTTCGACGTGCTGTCGGTCACGGAACCGAAGCAGAAGCCGTTCGATGACGTAAAGGCGGACGTCAAGAAGCTCTACATGGACAAGGAGACCGCCAAGCAGCTCAACGAAACGGCGCAGAAGCTGGTTGATCGGCTGAAGGCTGGCGAGCCGTTCGCCAAGATCGCGCAAGATGCTGGCGGCGAGGCCGAGGTGTCCGAGCAAATCAAGCGCAATCACTCGCCGCCGGGGCTCACCACCGAGGCCGTGAGGCAGGCCTTCGCGCTGCCCAAGGGTGGTGCGGGGTATGCAGCGACGAGTGATCAGGCGAGCCGAGTCATCTTCCAGGTGAAGGACATCGTTGCGGCGCCCGCAGCCACCAAGGAAGAAGCGGACAAGCTCGCCAAGGAGCTCAAGGACCAGCTCGCCAACGACGACCTTCTCGCCTACGTCGACGCCATCAAGAAGACTCTCGGCGTCCGCATCAACGAAGCCGAGCTCGCCCGCGCAACAGGCGCGGCGTCCGAGACCCAGTAAAGCAGGAGGCGTCGTGAGCACGCTCTCGCAGAGGGCCCAGGCAATCGAGGCGCTCCCGTCGCTCGACGCCTTCGCCAAACGTTATCGCGCAGGCGAAGCGCAGGTGGTCTGGACGCGTCTTGTTGCGGATCTTGAGACGCCTGTTTCGGTTTATCTCAAGCTCGCGCTGGGCAAACCGTTCTCGTTCCTGCTCGAGTCTGTCGAAGGTGGCGCCTCGCGGGGGCGCTATTCGGTGATTGGGCTTTCGCCCGATGTGGTCTGGCGCGCGAACGGCAACTCCGCGGAGATCAATTGCGACCCGGTAAAAAAGCCGGACGCTTTCAAGGCCGACAAGAAGCCCGCGCTCGAGTCGCTGCGCGCGCTCCTGGCGGACTCGCGCCTCGCACTTCCGTCCGAGTTGCCGCCAATGGCGGCCGGTGTCTTCGGCTATATGGGCTATGACACGGTGCGGCTCATCGAGAAGCTGCCCGACGTCAAGGACAATGAACTCGACGTGCCGGATGCCGTGCTGATGCGGCCGATGGTGATCGTGATCTTCGATTCCGTGAAGGACGAGATCAGCATCGTGACGCCGGTCCGTCCTGTGGGCAAAGACGGCAAGGCCGATGCGGAAAAGGACTACAAGGCCGCGCTGAAGCGGCTCAAGAAGACCGTGCACGCGCTGGACGAGCCGCTCCCCCATGCGGCGTCCGTCGCTTCCAAGAAGCTTGCGCAGCCGGAGCCGAAGTCCAATACCACCGCACGCGAATACATGAGCATGGTCGACCGCGCGAAGGAGTACATCCGCGCCGGCGACATTTTCCAGGTGGTGCTCTCGCAACGTTTTTCGGCGCCGTTTGCGCTGCCGCCGTTCGCGCTCTACCGCGCACTCAGGCGCACGAACCCGTCGCCGTTCCTGTTCCATCTCGATCTCGGCTCCTTCGCTCTTGTCGGATCGAGCCCAGAGATTCTGGTGCGTGTGCGGGACGGCGAGGTGACGATCCGTCCGATCGCTGGAACCGCGCCGCGTGGTGCGACGGAAGCCGAGGACAAGACACTCGCGGACACGCTGCTGCGTGATCCGAAGGAGCGCAGCGAGCATCTCATGCTGCTCGATCTCGGGCGCAACGATGTGGGCCGCGTGGCGGATGTGGGCTCGGTGGAGGTGACGCAGAAGTTCGTCGTCGAACGCTACAGCCACGTCATGCACATTGTCTCGAACGTGATCGGGCGGCTCTCCAAGAAACACGACGCGATCGACGCGCTGATGGCAGGTTTTCCCGCGGGCACCGTCTCCGGCGCGCCCAAGGTCCGCGCGATGGAGATCATCGACGATCTCGAGAAGGCGAAGCGCGGTCCGTATGCGGGTTGCGTCGGGTACTTCACGGCCGATGGCGAGATGGATACCTGCATCGTGTTGCGCACGGCGCTCGTGAAGGACGGGAAGCTTTATGTCCAGTCGGGTGCGGGCATCGTGTTCGACAGCGTTCCTGAAAAAGAGCAGCAGGAATGCATCAACAAGGCCAAGGCCATTGTGCGAGCAGCAGAGGAAGCCGTGCGCTTCGCCTCGCGTGGGAGCAAGAGGGCGCGCTAGGCCGGATCCTCAGTGCGTGTCCGGTTTCCGGCTCAAAGCGCACAGCGCGACGCGTGTCCGCGATTTTCGCGGCTGATCCCAAGCGGACGCTCGCTCCTCAGCCCTAAATGGCGTTCTCCACGTCGCAACGCGCGAACCGTGCCGCCGAGACGCAGTGTCCCGGCGGCACGTCCGTGGCGTCAAACTAGAAATCGAACCCGATGCCGGCGGTTGCCAGATGGTGGGACGTGCCGTCGAAGCGAACTGTCCAGGCACTCGTGGGAACATGGGTATCAAACGCAGTGGGCCCGAATGTCTGATCGACGGCGCCGAGGTATAGGTAGCGATACTCGCCGAACAGGTAGGCGTTGCTGCCAATTGCGACGCGAAGACCGGCCTTGATCTGCGCAGCGAAGGTCCAGGCAGAGGAGTCGGGGCCGGAGTTGAAGTGGTTGAGGTTACCCTCCGATGGGTTGGTCTGAAGGGACTTCGCGCCGTCGATGCTGACGAGGGCGCCGCCGATACCGCCGCCGATATAGGGCGTCACACCCGGATAGGACGTTGGAAAGCTGAGAACCATGTTTGCCAGGAAAACGGCGCTATTCATCGGGTAGGTGGCATCGAACGTATGCTCAGGAAGCCTGTTCGTAGGGTTGTTCAGCGCCGCGCGCCGGGTGCCAGTGTCGAGATAAAAACCTTCGATTTCGAAGGCGGGCAGCACGAGCGAGGGATAAGACATTTCATAACCGACCTGTCCGCCGACGAACCCGACACCGCCGCTGCCGGTCCGCCCCGTCGCATTGACGGCTAACGGGCCTCCCGAGGCCTCGGGAAAAAAGGCGGTGCCAAGCTGGCTGACGTCAGTGGCGGTGCTGGAGCCCCCACCGCCGAAAACGCCGACGTAAACACCGCGGGCCGGCTTGTCTGCAGCGACGGCCGGTGCCGCCACAAGACTCGCGATGATCGCTAGCGTCAGTTTGAATCGCATAACCGTTCCCCCTCTGATGACAGGCCGAATCACTTTCTGTATGCGCATCAAAGTATGGTAACCTTGCCACAAGCACACGGCGTCGCTGCCACACACTGTCATTATGTGTGCATGCTCCGGCATGGCCCTCGTGACGAGGTGGGATCAGGCAGGACAGAGGGGCGTTGGGAGAAGAGGGGATACCGGCTGAGGCGAGCCGGTTGTGGCCCCAGATGATCTCGGTCGACGGTCTTGATTGACTGCTTTCGCGCGGAGCGAAAGTTCGCCTCGACGGGTTAGTGGGCGAGGAGGGGCAAGAGAGCCTTCGTGATGGCGCTGTTGCCGGCCAGGACATCGCCGCGGGTGAGCGCCGTATCGCCGCCATCCACGTCCGTTACCAGTCCACCGGCTTCGCGCACGAGAACGATGCCCGCCGCGAGATCCCACGGCTTCAGCCCGCGCTCCCAGTAGCCGTCGTATCGGCCGGCTGCGACGTAGGCGAGATCAAGGGCGGCGGAGCCGGACCGGCGCAGGCCCGCGACTTCCATCATCACCGTCTGCATTTCGTTCAAGAAGCGCGGATGGCCAGGGCGGCCGCGATGGGGGATGCCGGTGACGACGACGGCGTCGGCCAAGCTTTTGCGGGCGGCCACGCGCAGGCGGCGCTTGTCGCTCAGAAACGCACCTTTGCCCTTTTCGGCCGTGAAAAGTTCGTCGCTTGCGGGATTGTAGACGACGCCTGCTACGAGCACACCCTCACGCTCGAGGCCGATCGAGATGGCGAAGTGCGGAATGCCGTGCAGGAAGTTCGTGGTGCCGTCGAGGGGATCGACGATCCAGCGGTGGGTTTTGTCGACGCCTTCGATCTCGCCGCGCTCTTCCATCAGGAAGCCGTAGCCGGGGCGCGCCTTCGACAGCTCCTTGAAGATGATGTCCTCGGCCTTATGGTCGGCGGCGGACACGAAATTGGCGGGTCCCTTCACGGACACCTGAAGATTCTCGACCTCGCCGAAGTCGCGGGCGAGCGACCGGCCGGCTTTGCGCGCGGCGGCGACCATTACGTTCATCAGGGCTGAGGCGGGCATGAGCAGCGGCCAGGAAAGTTGAAGGCGGGCCGCAGGCTGGCGGCACGGCGATTGAGAGGGATGGCGAGGCTCTGACGCTTTCGGGCCGGAACGTCAACCTTTTTCGCGGGCGGTTCCGTTCAACTCCTTAACGTTCCGCGCGCGGAGGCGTTGAACGATCAGGGTAACGCCATGACTTCCCGGCGTTCGCGCCATTCGGTCGCGGCGGCTTCAGCCTTGGTGCGATCTTTATCGGGCAATGCCGCGACGAACAGGTCCAGCTTGTCGTCAACGATCCCGCCCGCCTTGGCGATGTAGCGCCATTTGGCAGCCTCGATCGGATTGGCCTCGACGCCGACGCCTTCGGCATACAAGTGGCCAAGCCGGTTCTGAGCGCCGGCGACGCCCTTGTCGGCTGCCGATTGGAGATACGTGACGAACTTGCCTTCGTCGGCGGTGAGGCCGCGGCCCTGGAGCAGCATCACAGCGTAGTCGTACTGGGCCGCGGGCAATCCTTGGGCTGCGGCTTTGGAACTCCACTTCGCGGCCTCGAGCGCATCGTTCGGGACGCCGTTGCCTTCGAGATAGAGCGCGGCGAGATCGTATTGCGCGGCGGCGACGCCTCTCTCGGCGGCGTAACGGATGTGCTGCGCGGCGCGGTAAGGGTTCTCGGGCTTGCCAGAGCCGCGCAAGAACAGAAGGCCGAGATTGTAGTTCGCTACCGGGTCGCCGGTCGCGGCGGCCTTTTCGAACATCTCAGCGGCGAGGTTCATGTCCTTCGAGACGCCGCGTCCTTCCGCAAGCATCTTGCCGAGCGCGACCATACCCTGGAGGTCGCCTAACTCGGCGGCTTTCGCGTACCAACGGGCGGCGGTGCCTTCATCCTTGGGAACGCCGAGCCCCTCGGCGTAAATGCGTCCGACCAGGGTGTGTGCCTCGGGGTCGTCGTGAGCGGCAGCTTCTTCCGCGAGTTTCAGCGCCGTCAGATATTGTCCCTGATCGAATGCGGCGTAGGCGGGATCTTCTTCCGGAAGGGCCGAAGATTCGCTTTTCAGCTCGGGAGTCGTGGCTGCGGGAGGTGCGGGTGCCATCGTGGTCTGCGGCCAATACGGCTTGAGCATTCCCGTCGCCACGAGGCCACCGATCCCCCCGAGGGACAAGCCCACGCATCCCAGAGCGACAAGATGGGCTGTTTTCACGACGGCTGCTCCTCAGGCTGCGTTGGCGGAAGCGGAGAGCGCCGAGGCCAAGTCCTGCCCCCATGTCTTTTCAACCGCTGCACCCGGGAATTCGGAGGGAAGCTGCACGGCAACGAAATCCACGCCGGCTTGCACGAATTCGGCGACGTCATCCGGTGTCGCCGAAACGAGCGCGACCACCGGCACGAGAAAGATTTCCGCCCACCAAGTCACCAGCTCGTGCTGGGTCTCTCGCGCTTCCTCTTGCGTGTAGGCATCTGTCATGCGGCCGAAGGCGATGTAGTCGGCGCCTGCCTCTCCGAGTGCCATCGCATCGTGGCGCGAGATCCCCGCGTCGACGCCGACGATCGCGTCAGGGCCGAGCGCTGTGCGCGCGGCTTCGTACGCGTCTTCGATTTCGGGGCGCCAGGAGATGTGCACGCCATCCGCGCCGACGGCTTTGGCGGTCGCTATGTCGTTCGCAAGGAGCGCCGCAATGGTCTTGCTCTGCGCGAGTGCCACGAGGGGCTTCGCGACAGTCGGATCGATAGCCGGGCTATCGCCGGGCGGGACAAGGATCAGAGTCAATGCGCCGGTTGCCTCGAGTGCTGCATCGAGACGGGAGGACCAGTCCGCGCCGGAACGCGCTTCCACGATGAGGCACAAGCCAGGGTCTGAAGATTTCTGGGACATGACCCCTCGGTTCTATTCCACAGGGGCTTGGAAGCCCCTTTCGCGCGAGCCTATGTGTCTCAAATCCGGCGGAAAAGAGACTCCGCCCGGTGTGATGGAATTGTGAGGGAAAGAAAAGGTGTTTCTCTATCGCGGGGGCCTGGTTCCGGCTATCGTCAGCTCTTGCGAATCCGAGGGTTGGGTCTGCCTAACCGACAGAGCGGGCTCAGTTTTAAGCCTGACTTAAGCTTGCTGCCGCTGTTCTGCAGTATGGCCGAATAGATTCGGGCGCCGATGTTAAGCGTGTTTCTATCGATTGTTTCCGGTCTATGCCTGATTTTCCGGGCATGAAATTGCCATGCTGTGTCTCCACTTGTCGGGCAATGCCCAGAAAGTGGGTGTTACAAACGGGGTGCTGCGTGTCCCGCTTTGGGGGAGCCAAATTGATGCTCACGACAGTTTCTACGCGCATTTTTGCCGCCACAGTCGCGCTTGGCACATTCGCTCTGGCCGCTTCGAGCGCCGGAGCCCAGACTACGACAGGCGCGCTCCCCACACCACAAACGCCACCAGCACCCGCCGCCCAAACCGGGACAACGCCGGCGGCTCCGGCCGCAACGGACACGAAACCTGCGGAAGCTCCCGCGAACGCCATTGCTAACGCAGCAGCACCCACACCTCCGGCTGCGACGTCTGCTGCGCCGGCGACTCCCGCAGCTTCCACGCCACCCGCTGCGGCTTCGACGGCGACGACTCCGAACGCTCCATCGGGTTCCAGCACTCCTGCTGCAACTCCAGCAGCGCAGGCCGCGCCCACCGACACCGCAGCGCCGGCAGCGACGCCGCCAGCTGCTCCTGCAGCTGCAGCAGCGACAACCGCGCCTGCTCAGACGCCGCCCGCAACGCCCGCTCAGGCTGCAGCGCCTCAAGCGCCCGTGGTCGATCCAGTCGTCGCCGTAGTGCGGACCTGGCTCGGCACGTCGGCCAACACGTCGAAGTTTGCCAAGGATGACGTCGCGGCTGCCTCAGCATTCTACGGCAACCGTACTGAAGGCCCGGTATGGGTCGACGCCTCGGGGTTCAACGCGAAAGCAAAGAGCGCGATGGCCGAGGTACGGAAGGCGGATGACTGGGGCCTCTCGGCTGCAGCGTTCGACCTGCCGACCCTTGCGGACTCGTCTGCGACGCCGGAAGCTCGTGCCGAGGCTGAAAGTAAGTTGACGCTTGCGCTGTTGAAGTATGCGCGCTTCGCAAGGGGCGGACGTGTCAGTCTGGCTTCGCTGAGCCGTCTCATGGATCAGACGCCGCCCATCAAGGACCCGGCCGTCGTGATGACGGAGCTGGCGGCTTCAGCGACGCCGGATGCTTATCTACGCAATCTCCATCCGAAGCATCCGCAGTTCCAGCTCCTGCACAAGGCGCTGCTCAAGGCGCGCGGCACCACGGACACCGCGGTTGAGGTGGATCCAGCACTCAAGATCAATCTGCCGCCCACGAAAACAACGTTGAAAGTGGGTGTCGATGCGCCGGAAGTGGCGCTGCTGCGCCAGCGTCTCAAGGTTCCCGCGGACGCGGGGGCCAAAGACTCACTGTTCGACGAGAAGCTCGAGCTGGCGCTCAAGGCCTATCAGGTCGAGAAGGGGATCAAGGCGAGCGGACAGCTCTCCGGCGCCACGCGCGTGTCGCTCAACAAAGAAGTGGACGCGCAGCGCGCGCCCGATCCGGAGCGCGGCACGCAGCGGATCGTGCTCAATATGGAGCGCTGGCGCTGGATGCCGGAGGATCTCGGCAAGGTCTATGTCCAGAACAACATCCCCGAATACGTCACGCGCGTTTACAAGGGCAACGAGGTCATCTTCAAAGAGCGGATCATCGTGGGCCTGCCGCAGTGGCCGACGCCGGTGTTCTCGGAAACGATGAAGACGATCGTCTTCAACCCGTCGTGGGGTATGCCCGATGGTATCAAGACGCGCGAGCTCGCTCCGCGTCTGCGGGCTGCGGGCGGCGGCTTCCTGTTCTTCGGCGGCGGAGGCGGGGGCAATATCATCCGCGCCTATGGTCTCGACGTCTATCGCGGCGGCCGCCGGATCGATCCGGACAGCGTCGACTGGACCACGGCCGATGTCAGGAACTTCAGCTTCGTTCAGCCGCCGGGCGGTAAGAATCCGCTCGGGACCGTCAAGTTCCTGTTCCCCAACAAACACGATGTCTACATGCACGACACCATCGAGCGATCCCTGTTCGCTCAGCCGAGCCGCGCGCTGTCCCACGGCTGTATCCGCGTGCAGAACCCGCGGCAGTTCGCCGAGGTCATGATCGAGCAGGCCAACGGTCTCGACGCTGCCGGTGTGGAACGTGCTGTCGGTGGAGGCGGAGATGTCACCCTCAAAAATCCGATCCCCGTGCACATGACCTACTTTACAGCGGTCGCGGATGAGCAAGGCCATGTCTCGACATTCGCCGATCTCTATGGCCACGACAGCCGCCTTTCGGCGGCGCTGACCGGGCGGGCTTTGAAGCTCGATCCGGTGATCGAGACGTCGTCGGCCGATCCCGTTTCCGACGAGCCGATGCAGAGCGGCTCAAAGCAGAAGAAGAAAAAGAAGTATCAGTCGCCTGACACGCTGGCCGATGCGATCTCCGGCTTCTGGATGAACTGAGAGCTCCTCGAAACTTGAGATCTGAAAACAGTCAAGGCGCAACGAGGGGGCTCGTCGCGCCTTGCTGCTTGGCCTTCGTTCCATCGGTTCGAAGGCTATAGGGTTTGGGTCTCCACCCAAGGAATTCGGTTCAAGATTCGGCGGCGAGTTTTACGCGCGAATAAATACGCGCAATGCTCCGCGCCTGCCCCACAATGCAGATCCCCGCAGCCGGTTCCGGCTTTCCAATAAAAAAGGATGCGAGCTCATCGCTCGCACCCTGATTGTTAGTGTTGCAACTTGAGAGGTTACGCGGCCTTCTCGAGCTTCGCATCCCACTTGCCGAGCGCGGCGAGGCTGTTCATGCGGGCACGGTGCGTGAATGCGCGCTGGCCTGCCGCAACGTTCTCGGGCTTGCCGCCCCAGGCGGTGAGCGCTGCGGCCTGGAGTGCTCGGCCGTAGGAGAACGTCAACGCCCAGGGTAGCGGGCCTGCGGCGTTCATCAGCGAGAGATGCTGGGTTGCGGCTTCGTCGGACTGGCCGCCCGAAAGGAACGCGATGCCAGGGACCGCCGACGGCACCGTCGACTTCAGACAGCGCAGCGTCTTCTCGGCGACCTCTTCGGCGGAGGCCTGCTTCACGGCCTTCTGGCCCGCGATCACCATGTTCGGCTTCAAGACCATGCCTTCGAGCTCAACGCGCGCGTCATAAAGCTCGCGGAACACTGTGCGCAGCGTCCACTCGGTGACGCGGTAGCACTCGTTGATGTCGTGGCTCGAGTGCGGACCGTCCATCAGGATTTCCGGCTCGACGATCGGGACGATGCCGGCTTCCTGGCAGAGCGCCGCGTAGCGGGCGAGGGCGTGGGCGTTGGCCTTCACGCAGTTCCAGGTAGGCAGGCCGTCGGCGATGGTGATGACGCCACGCCACTTCGCAAAGCGGGCGCCGAGCTTGTAGTACTCGGCGAGACGTTCGCGCAGGCCGTCGAGGCCTTCGGTGATGGTTTCGTTCTTGGAGGTTGGGCCGACGAGCGGCTTGGCTCCAACGTCCACCTTGATGCCGGGAATGGAGCCGGCGGCCTTCATGATGTCGACAAGCGTCGTACCATCCTTGGCCTTCTGGCGGATCGTCTCGTCGTAGAGGATGACGCCGGAAACGTAGTTCTTCATGGCGTCATTGGCGCGGAACAGCATCTCGCGATAATCGCGGCGGGTGTCTTCCGTCGAGGTGACGCCGATGCTGTCGAAGCGCTTTTTGATGGTGCCGGAGCTTTCGTCGGCGGCCAGGATGCCTTTTCCGGGCGCTACCATGGCTTGGGCGATGTCTGCGAGCTTCTCGGTCATGTGCCTCTGGTCCGGTTCGTTGATTTCAGGGTTTCGTGCCGATCTCGCGGCTGGTGCGCGATCAGGCTGCAGTGAGCTTCTTCAAGACTTCCTCGGAGACCTCGAAATTGGCGAAGACGTTCTGAACGTCGTCGTCGTCCTCGAGCGCCGCAATGAGCTTCATGATGCTCTGGGCGTTCTCCTCGTCCACCTCGGTCGTGAGGTTTGGCTTCCAAACGGCTTTGACGCTCTCGGGTTCGCCCAGCTTCTCCTCGAGCGCGCCTGCGACGGTGCCGAGGCTGTCGAACGAACACGTCACGACGTGGGCCGTTGCATCGGAAATCGCGTCATCGGCGCCGGCTTCAATGGCTGCCTCGAGCACGGCGTCGGGCGATCCGGCGGCCGGCTTGAAGCGGATCTCGCCCACGTGCTCGAACATGTGGGAGACGGCGCCGGTCGAGGCCAAGTTACCGCCGTTCTTGGTAAAAACCGCACGGACGGCGCCGCCCGTGCGGTTTCGATTGTCGGTCAGGGCCTCGGCGATGACGGCGACGCCACCGGGCGCGTAACCCTCGTAGCGGATCGTTTCATAGGCTTCGCTATCGCCGCCGATCGCCTTCTTGATGGCCCGCTCGATGTTGTCTTTGGGCATGTTTTCGGCCCGCGCCGACTGGATGGCGAGACGCAGGCGCGGGTTCATATCGGGATCGGGAAGGCCGGACTTGGCGGCGACGGTGATTTCCCGGGCAAATTTCGTGAACATCTTGGCGCGGGCTGCGTCCTTGCGGCCCTTCTTGTGCATGATGTTCTTAAACGCTGAGTGGCCGGCCATGTGTCCTGAAGTCCGTTGGCGGGGCGGTCCCCCGCAGGTTTGGGTCCGATTTAATGAGCGGGCGCCTCGCGCCGGTCAACCCCCCTCAAGCCCGCAATATCAGCGACAACAGGGCGATTCCCCCCTGTTTTTTCCTTAAGGGGCGGGGTCTCGCTGTGCGGTGCAGAATCAACTAGGCTTACCCCATACCGCCAATGCCCAATCGCGGACAGGGTGAGCATGCTCATCATTGCGCTGAGGGCGGGGCAGACCCCTCCTCATGCGGTTGCCATAGACTCTCTCTCAATCTACCCAGAAGAGCGGCTCGGTCGGCTCAAGAACGCCACCGAGCCGCAAACTTTTCACGCGCACGGCAAGCCCGGTCTTGTCGTCGATTTCGACAGCCAGACCCGAGACAGTCGCCGGGCCCAGAGCCGGCTCGAAGCGTTCGCGCGGCAGGCGGGTCAGGAAGCGATTGAGCGGTTCGTCGATTTCCATGCCGAGCACGGAATTGTAGTCGCCGCACATGCCGGCGTCCGACATGTAGGCGGTGCCGCCCGAAAGGATGCGCTCGTCGCTGGTCGGTGTGTGCGTGTGTGTGCCGACAACGACGCTGGCGCGCCCGTCGACGAAATGGCCGAGGGCCTGTTTCTCGCTCGTCGCCTCGGCGTGGAAGTCGATGAGGATGACATCGGCGCCGGACTTCAGGCCGCAGGCGGTGATCTCGCGATCGACTGCCCGGAATGGGCAATCGATTTCGGTCATGAAGACCCGGCCCATGGCGTTGATCACGAGTACGTCGGCGCCGTTCTTTGCTCTGAAGAGACCTGCGCCGCGGCCCGGCGTTCCCGGTGGAAAGTTGATGGGCCGGATGAGGCGTTCCTGACGCTCGATGAAGACGAGCGTGTCCTTCTGGTCGAAGGCGTGATTGCCGAGTGTGACGGCGTCCGCTCCGGCGTCGATCAGCTCGAGGTGGATGGCTTCGGTGATTCCGAAACCGCCGGCGGCGTTCTCTGCGTTGATGACCAGGAAATCGAGCTTGTAGCGCGCGCGCAGCCGCGGAATGGCTTCGACCGCTGCCCGGCGGCCGGCTCGTCCGACGATGTCTCCAAGAAAGAGCAGGCGCATTCTGGGGTCGTTCTTATCCTTTAGCCGGGCATCTCGTTGGGCCGGAGGGGGTCAAGATCCAGTCAAGCCGCTCGTCATAGTCGACATGGGGGACGGCGTCGACCTTTTGCTCGTCGAAAGCGATCCCAATCGAAACGATCGGCTTCAACGCGCGCAACCGCGCAAGCGTGCGGTCGTAGAAGCCGCCGCCGTAGCCCAGACGGTAACCTTGATCGTCAAACGAGAGCAGCGGGCCGAGCACGATGTCAGGATCCAGAACCTCGGCCTCCGGTAGAGGCTCGCGAATGCCCCAAGTGGTTTCCGCCAGCGGGTCGCCTGGCGACCAGGCACGAAAGACGAGCGGCTTGCCTTTGCCTTCCATGACCGGGAGGCAAAGCCGGTAACCTTCGCCGAGCAAGCGCTGCATCAGAGGGGTCGGGTCGATCTCGTCTCCGATGGCCAGAAAACCGGAGACGATTGCGGGTGCGGGCTTGCCAGCGAAGCCGACGCCATGCCCGGCAATCGCGTGTGATGCGCTATCGCCCAGGCGCGCAAACGCTTGCTGCCGCGTGGCCTTGGCGGCGCGGCGCATCTCCTTCTTGAGATCGGAAATCGTCGTCGACATGCGTATTCCTGACTGGGCCCTCTCGCTGCGTCCTGCGAGGGCGTTCGACCACTCAGGAATGATTACGGGGAAGGGTAAAGTGCCGCGGTGGCCGTTGGAACGGTTGATCTCGCCGGGTCCCTACAAATGTAAGGTGGGCGCCATATGTCCGGGGCCACGGCCCCGGCCAGGGACAGCTCCCAGGCAGATCTTATAGGCCCTGGAGATTCATGTGTTCCTGACGAACCCCGCAGCAGAACCAACATAGTGCCGGGGGGACTAAAAAGCGAGGGGCTCAGTCCTCTCTGTCGACAACGCCGCTAAGCGACTCGATGACCCAGTCGATGCGGTTGGCGACGGCGCTGCGGCTTTCTTCGAGGGCGGCGATTCTCTGGCGAGCAGCGTCCAAGTCGGCCTTGAGTGCATCCCGTTCTTGTTCGAGCGCCTTGACGCGCGCTTCCGGGGTTTGCGCCGCTGCCGGCTGCTCTTTCAGACGGCCGGCCGGACGCCTTGCCTTCTCTTTTGCACGCTGAACCATGAGATGATCCGCTCCCTCCCTCGCAGATCTGCGGACCATGAATTCAGGGGATCCGCACCACGGCGCGCAGCATATGTAATCTAACGTTGCGGTGCAAGAAAACACCCGAAACGGACGAAACAAAACGAGGATTACTTTTTCAAGCGCGGCTTTAAGCGCAGCGCTGTGGACGGAGGAAGGATTGACAGCATGGGTGTCCGCCAACTTAATGGCGCCCGCCCGGCGGTTGCTGGCGTTGCGTATCGCCCGGCCTCCCGCCCGAAGACAATCTCATCACCCCTCTGGAGGACACTCATGGCACTCAAGGTCGCGATCAACGGATTTGGCCGCATCGGCCGCAACGTGCTGCGCGCGATCTATGAGTCCGGCCGCACCGACATCGAAGTTGTTGCCATCAACGATCTAGGTCCGGTGGAGACGAATGCGCATCTTCTGCGGTTCGATAGCGTGCACGGACGGTTTCCCGGCGAGGTCACGGTCAAGGGTGACAGCATCGATCTCGGACGCGGACCGATCAAGGTGACGGCGGTCAAGAATCCTGCGGAGCTGCCACACAAGGAGATGGGCGTCGACATCGCGCTCGAGTGCACCGGCATCTTCACGAGCAAGGATAAGGCGTCTGCGCATTTGACGGCGGGGGCAAAGCGCGTGCTCGTTTCCGCGCCTGCGGATGGCGCCGACCTGACGGTCGTCTATGGCGTCAACCACGACAAGCTGACCAAGGACCACCTCGTGGTCTCGAACGCCTCGTGCACGACCAACTGCCTGGCGCCGGTCGCCAAGGTGCTGCACGATCTGGTCGGCATCGAGAAGGGCTTCATGACGACCATTCACAGCTATACGGGCGATCAGCCGACGCTCGATACGCTGCACAAGGACCTCTATCGCGCTCGCGCGGCGGCGCTGTCGATGATCCCGACGACCACGGGTGCGGCCAAGGCGGTCGGTCTCGTGCTGCCGGAACTCAACGGCAAGCTCGACGGCACCTCGATCCGCGTGCCGACGCCCAACGTGTCGGTCGTCGACTTCAAGTTCATCGCCAAGAACGAGACGACGAAGGACGAGATCAACGCGGGCGTGAAGGCGGCGGCTGCGCAACAGCTCAAGGGAATCCTCGGCGTCACCGATCAGCCGAACGTATCGACTGACTTCAATCACGATCCTCGTTCGTCGATCTTCCATCTCGATCAGACGAAGGTCATGGACGGCACGCTGGTGCGCGTTCTTTCCTGGTATGATAACGAGTGGGGCTTCTCGAACCGCATGGCCGATACGGCCGTCGCGATGGGCAAGCTCATCTGAGAGACAGACGCCAGCACGATGTGGCGATCATGAAACAAGGGCTCGGGCCATGCGCTCGGGCCCTTATGCTTTGCTAAAGCTTATTTAAGGCGTGCGCGGACAGAATGCAGTGTCGGATCGAGAGGCGCGCCCCCATCGGGCTGCCGGGTCCCCGTGGAGCGTGCCATGCCGCGTCATTCCCTCGTCGCGATCATCCCCCTTCTGTGTGCCTTTAGCCTACCCGCGTCGGCCGAGAATGCCGTCGACGCAACGACGTTCACCTGTGCCGAACTAGCGGAAGTGGATGCGTCGGGTTCGGATTCCGACCATTTCGGCGGGGCTGCCTTGTTGTCCTGGATGGCGGGCTATCACGCGACCGAGGACCAGGGGACGGTGGTCGATTTCGATGGGCTGAAAGAGGACATCCAGCGCACGGTCGAGTTCTGCAAGAAGAATCCGCGGATCGGTGTTTACACGGCATCCGAGAAATTCATGGGCGAGAACGCCACGGAAGCGTCCTCCGAGGCGATCGATCTTGCGACGATCAAATGCCAGCGCATCGTCGATACGGCCGACAGCAACGATAATGAAGGGCTCGGCATCATCCTGATGTGGCTTGCGGGCTACTACGCCAGCTATGCCGGAGACAAGATGATCGATTTCGACAAGCTCAAGACCGAAGGCTACGAAATCGGCAAGGCCTGCGCGCAGAGCCGAGAGACCGGCCTCGTGACCGTCGCCGACAAGTTCATGCAGCGCGAATAGGTGGCGGCGCGCCCCTTTCCCGCAGTGGGTGGAGGGGCACCCCGCGCTCAGCGCCAGTAGACGCCGAGCCCGATCAAGACGGCACCAATGCCGAGCATGATCATGGCGATCAGGTTCGCCACCTTGGCGGCGAAGTGACCGATGACGGTGCCGGCGGCGCGCTTGGCTTTTCCCGTTACGGAGGCTTCGCGGGCGATCTCATTGTACTTTTCCTCGAGCGCAGTCGGTGCTTCGGTCGTGCGTTGGCCGCGCGCGACCTGCCAGGCGCTATCGAAGGCCGCGCCCGCGAGATCGTAGCGAGAGACGCGCCACATAATCACGACGGCTAGGAGCGCCAGCCCGGCACCCCAGATCATCATCCATTCGTTGGAGCCAAGCTCGGTCGGGAAGGTCATGCAGGTCCTCTTGATCCGTCACGCGGACGTATTCAGCCCAAAGAAAGTGGAGGGATGACGGCCGACGCGTATCCGGTCAACAGGGACGTTGGGCGATCAGGAGCCGGACGTGCTCCGGTCCTTCAGCCACAGGCCGATAAGGACCAGCAAAGATCCAATGAATGCCGAGACGACGTCGCGGAGTGAAACCGTAACGCCGTCGAGGGACGGGAACAGCCCGAGAAGGCGAAACAGAAGCCCACCGATGAGGGCTCCTGCGAGGCCCAGAGCGAGGTTCTTCCAGATTCCGAACCCCCGCTTCTCGCCCTTCGCGAGGAGGCCGGCGAGACTCCCTCCGAGCAAACCGACGATGATCCAAACGACGATCTGGTCTGTTGAGAATGACATCGGGATCTCCTCATGGGGCGAGACGACGCAGCGATTCTATCACGAACAAGAGGTTCTGCCGCCGCAAATTCACGACTCGGAGCAATCGGATGGGGTTGTGGTTATTGGGAATTAGCCGTCGGCCTGGTGCCGCCGATTTGGCAGGCGCATGCCGCCGCGAATCACACGGCGTGTGTTAAGCCGGTGGCATGAGGGGACAGACATTGGTTCGCATTATCGGCATCGACCCGGGACTCCGGCGCACCGGATGGGGCGTCATCGAGACCGACGGCGTGCGGCTGAGCTACATCTCGTCGGGGCTGATCACCTCTACGTCGGGCGAGGATTTGGCCTACCGGCTGCGAGAGCTGTTCGAGGGCCTGACCAGTGTCATCGCGGTGTCCGGTGCCAGCGAGGCGGCCGTCGAAGAGACCTTCGTCAACGAGAACCCGCGGTCGACGCTGAAGCTCGGGCAGGCGCGCGGTATGGCCTTGCTGGCCCCCGCCATGAAGGGGCTGCGGGTGGCGGAATACACACCCAACCTCATCAAGAAATCCGTTGTCGGGGCGGGACATGCGGAAAAGCAGCAAATCCAGGCCATGATTGGCTTTCTGCTGCCGAAGGCGCGCTTCGAGAGCGCGGACGAGGCGGATGCGCTTGCCATCGCCATCTGTCACGCCAATCATCGCGGCGCGGCTGCCTTGGCGCGACGCGTACTCAAGGAAGAGGCGGTGCGATGATCGGGCAGCACTCATGATCGGGCAACTTAGGGGCAAGGTCGACGCCATCGGCGAAGCGCACGCGATCATCGACGTCGGCGGGGTCGGCTACGAGGTACAGCTTTCGACGCGCACGCTGCGCAACCTCAAGATCGGCGAAGCGGTGACGCTCACCATCGACACGCACGTACGCGAGGACGCCATTCGCCTCTACGGATTCCAAAGCGAAGTGGAGCGTAGCTGGTTCCGCACGCTGCAGAACGTGCAGGGCGTGGGCGCAAAGGTGGGGCTCGGGGTGCTCGGAGTGCTCTCGACGCACGATCTCGCCAATGCCATTGCGCTCGGCAACTGGGCGGCGGTGGAGCAGGCACCGGGTGTCGGCAAGAAGCTCGCGCAGCGCATCGTCGCCGAGCTCAAGGACAAGGCGCCGGCGCTGTCCGTCGCGGGGCTCAACGTTCCCGAGGTTTCCGGTGCGGGCGGCGTTGCGTCGAGCGTGCCAGTCGAGGGTATGGCCGCAGCCGAGGCGATCTCGGCGCTCACCAATCTTGGCTACAACCCTGCCCAGGCGTCGGCGGCGGTCGCGGCGGCCATGAAAGAGCTCGGCGCGGACGCCGACACGGCCAAGCTCATCCGGCGCGGGCTTAAGGAGTTGGCGCGTTAGCTTTTTTGGGAGCTCCTCACACCGTCCGCGGTCGTGGTGTGCTAGGACAACGCAGTTGGCTGCAATGGAGCGACAGGGCGATGTGCAGGCTGTTCTCGTTTCCGATGTGGTTTGTGCTGTCCCTGATCTGGGTCGGCATCGTCGCTTATTTCGGCTACACCACCACGCCGCATGTGCCGATGGATATGTCCGCGAACGATCCTGCGACGGTGGAAGCTTTGCGCGCCGCGACCGGCAAGCACGCGATCATGTACGGGCTGCTCGCGGCCGTGCCGCCGGCGATCGCCCTTCTGTTCGGACGGCTTATGTGCCGCCGGGCCTAGAGCCGTTACCTTAGCTGCACATATCAGTCTGTAACTGACCGCTCCATCGTCCAGGTACCCTTGACCTGCGGGCCGAACACGGCCACGAACAAAACATGACCGACCGCCTCATCAGCGGAGCGAAGCGCGAGGCGGATGCCTATGAGGCCTCAATCCGGCCGCGCTCGCTCGACGACTTCGTGGGCCAAGAGCAGGCACGCGCCAACCTTCGCGTCTTCATCGAGGCGGCGAAGACGCGCGGCGATGCGCTGGATCATGTGCTGTTCGCCGGGCCACCCGGCCTCGGCAAGACGACGCTCGCCCAGATCATGGCCAAAGAGATGGGCGTCGGGTTCCGCGCCACGTCGGGTCCGGTGATCTCGAAGGCGGGCGATCTTGCGGCGCTGCTTACCAATCTTGAAGAGCGCGACGTGCTCTTCATCGATGAAATCCATCGCCTCAATCCGGCGATCGAGGAAATCCTCTATCCTGCAATGGAGGACTTTCAGCTCGACCTCATCATCGGCGAGGGGCCTGCGGCGCGCTCGGTGCGCATCGATCTCGCGAAGTTCACGCTTGTCGGCGCGACGACGCGCGCGGGTCTCCTGACGACACCGCTGCGAGACCGCTTCGGCATCCCGATCCGGCTCAACTTCTATACGGTCGAGGAGCTGGAGAGCGTCGTGACGCGCGGGGCGCGGGTGTTGGGTGCCCCTATTGCACCCGATGGCGCAGTCGAGATCGCGCGGCGCGCGCGTGGCACGCCGCGTATCGCCGGGCGGCTGCTTCGCCGCGTGCGCGACTTCGCGGCCGTCGCGGGTTCGCCCGTCATCGACGCGACAATCGCGGACACGGCGCTGCGCGCCCTCGAGGTCGATCACGCCGGGCTTGATGCGCTCGACCATCGCTATCTGACCTGCATCGCGGGCACCTACGAAGGCGGTCCCGTCGGCATCGAGACCATCGCTGCCGCGCTCTCGGAACCGCGGGACGCCCTAGAGGAAATCGTCGAGCCTTACCTCCTGCAGCAGGGGTTCATCGGACGCACGCCGCGGGGGCGCGTTCTGACCTTCAAGGCCTTCCGGCACCTGGGACTTTCCGGGCCGGCGCGGGCGTCCACTCCCGAACTCCCCATGTTCGAGGAGGGGGAGGAGTAGGCGCGCGGGCGTGCGGAATTGTCTTATGCCTTGAAGGGCAAGCGCGTTTTAGCCTTCATGAGCCATTAGGGTCGTCCAGGCTTCGCTTGAATCGAGGGCCGACCCTAATTCTTTGTTTTGTCGTGCTTCTTATCGGAAAACCGGTTCCCACTTTTCCGGAAGCACTCTAGAAGTTCCGGCGGATTATTGGTCCGGCGAATTCGGCGGCTTCCATCTCGTCATTTTTCGATGCTGAGGTTCGGCTCGGGCCGGGCCGGGCCGATCCGGTTGCGATTGCGGAGTTCCATTGCTTACGCGCAGGCAAGTTCTCAAGGGTTTGGCGGTCGCCGGGGTGGGCTCCATGACCTTCGGCGGCTATGCGCTTGCCGAACCGTTCCGGCTTGGGATTACCCGCTACACCGTTTCGC
The DNA here is from genome assembly GCF_036262015.1 of Hyphomicrobium sp. Taxonomy (GTDB): domain Bacteria; phylum Pseudomonadota; class Alphaproteobacteria; order Rhizobiales; family Hyphomicrobiaceae; genus Hyphomicrobium_C. The sequence goes on from NZ_DATAJR010000008.1 coordinate 1,191,038, forward strand.
CGCCTGGCTGGCCGCAGGACTTCTCACTGCGAATTGCCGTCATCACCGATCTGCACATCTGTGAGCCGTGGCTCGGCCTCGACCGTTTGCAGCGCATTGTCAGCCGCACGAACGTGCTTGGCGCCGATGCGATCTTTCTGCTCGGTGACTATGTGCGCGGCGGGCGCATGGCGCTTTGGAGCCGCGATGTCAAACACGCCGATTGGGCCGCCGTACTGGCGGGCCTCAAGGCGCCGCTTGGTGTGCACGCCGTACTCGGCAATCACGACTGGTGGGAAGATATCGAGGTGCAGCGGCGCCGGGCTGGTCCCATCAAATCCAAGGTGGCGCTCGAGGCGGCCGGTATCCCGGTCTACCAAAACGATGCCGTGCGTTTCGAGAAGGATGGCTGGCCGTTCTGGATTGCCGGATTGGGCGACCAGTGGGCCTTTTGGCCGAGAAGGCACGCAGACGAGCGCGAAGACTCGTACCAAGGCGTCGACGATCTCGAAGCCACGCTCGGTAAGGTCACGGATGACGAGCCCGTGATCCTCATGGTTCACGAGCCTGACATCTTCCCGAAGGTTCCGTCGCGGGTGGCGTTGACGCTCGCGGGACATACACACGGCGGACAGGTGCGGATCGCGGGATATGCGCCGATCGTTCCGTCGCGGTACGGTCAGCGCTATCTCTATGGGCACATCGTCGAAGACGGCCGCAACCTGATCGTCTCGGCGGGGCTCGGATGTTCGACTCTGCCGGTGCGCTTCGGCGCGCCGCCGGAAATCGTGGTCGTGGACGTCGTGTCCGGACGCAACGTTGCGTGACGCCGACGATTGATCAATCGGAAATCGACACATGAGTGACACAGCAAACGCCTGGCCGGATCTCGCAGGCCGCATCATCGATGACGAAACGGGGCGGCGGCATGTGTTGCCAGTTCGCGTCTATTTCGAAGACACGGATGCGGGCGGCATTGCCTATCACGCCTCCTACATCCGCTGGTGCGAGCGTGGGCGCACGGATTTTCTGCGACTGCTGGGTACGGATTCGCGGCGGCTGATCGACGGATCCGCAAGTCACGAGCCGGCGGCGTTCGTTGTGCGTCGCATGAACTGCGATTTCCTGCGGCCGTCGCGCATGGATGACGTGCTGATCGTCGAGACGCGCGTCAAGGAGCTCGGCGGGGCAAGCGTCACGTTGCTTCAGACTGTTCTCAATCAGGATCGGCGCGTCTTCGAAGCCGAGGTCACCGTCGTGCTGGTCGCCGTCTCGGGGAAACCGCTGCGGCTTTCGACGGCTGTTCGCTCGGCATTCAGCGGCGCGGACGAAGCTCATATTTTGGGCACTCGCCCAGACCCGGCGTAAGTTCCGTCATCGAAGGCGCATAGACAAGTCGTCAACGGCCAGCAATGATGTTGGCTTTGCAGGGATTTGCCGGGGGGCGCCATGACGACCGCGAAAGATGCGAGCGGGATCGATCTCGACATCAAGGACGCGATGGAAGGGCACGAGCGGTTCCGGCTCGAGTTCGAGCGCGACAAGGCATTCTACAAAAGCCTCGCGACAAAGAAGCAAAAGCCGCGGCTTTTGTGGATCGGCTGCTGTGACAGCCGTGTGGTGCCGTCGCAGATCACACAGGCAGATCCCGGTGAGCTGTTCGAGGTGCGGAACATCGCGAACTGCGTTCCGCCGGCCTGGGCGAACGACGAGGCGGTCGGAGCTGCGATCGAGTACGCGCTGGGACATCTCGGCATCGACGACATTGTCGTGTGTGGACATTCCGGATGCGGCGGTATCCATGCCTTGGCCGAGCCGATCCCCCCGGACCAGGAGGCTCATCTGGGGCGCTGGGTGGAATATACGCGGCCGGCGCATCAACTCGTGGCCGCTGCGCGTGTGCCGGACGAGGAGCGGATTGCCGCGACCATCAAGGCGCACATTCTGTTCCAGCTCGACAACCTCATGACATATGAGATCGTCGCGAACCGCGTGGCGGAAGGAAAAGTCGGCATCCACGGCTGGCTCTACGACATGGAGCAGGGCGAGATCCAAGCTTACGACGCCAAGACCGGCGCGTGGCGCGGGCTGCTCGAGGGCGCGGCGCAGGAAACGCCATGACGACAATCGCCATCTTCACGCTGACCGCGCTGTGCGAAATCGCCGGATGTTTCGCGTTCTGGGCCTGGGCGCGCCAGGGGGCGTCCGCGTGGTGGCTCGGGCCGGGCGTGGCCGCGCTTATTGCCTTTGCCTGGCTTCTGACCCGGATCGACAGCGACCACGCCGGCCGCGCCTATGCGGCTTACGGCGGGATCTACATCGTGGCGTCGCTGCTGTGGCTTTGGGTGTTCGAAGGAACGCGGCCGGATCGCTGGGACGTGGCGGGTGGCGTGGTGTGCGTGTTCGGCGCGATCTTGATCCTTTACGGTCCACGGACTGTGTAGAAAATCGCCGCTGTGGAGGACCGGCCAGAGACCATGACAACATGGCCCTTGTTTGGTCATATTGCGCGGCAACAAGGTTCTTGATGGTCCGTGCGCGTCAGTGCACGTTTGCGGCCGCCAGGGGGCGGATTGCCGATTCGACACCGATATCTTCACGGGGCACTCGGCCGCCCGACCTCAGGTCATGTATGAGACCGATGATACTCGCTCCGGATGAGTAGGGTCCGGCGCAATCACGGTTTAAGCCTCGAAAGACGGTTGACGCAATGAATCCGGCAGACGTGACGCAAACCACCCTTGCGCCTCAGGCGCATGGTGTGTCCTTCATCGAACTCTTCATGCAAGCCTCGCCGACCGTCCAGTTCGTGATGGTCGGTCTCGGTCTCGCGTCCATCTGGTCGTGGGCGATCATCATCGAGAAGCTGATCGCGTTCCGGCGCGCGCGCGTCGAGGCGGACCGCTTCGAGCAGACGTTCTGGTCGGGCCAATCGCTCGACGAGCTCTACAATGGGCTGTCGCGTGGGCACACGATCACCATGGCTGCGCTGTTCGTGGCCGCGATGCGCGAATGGAAGCGCTCTGTCGAGGGTAACATCCGCGCGCTTGGCGGCATTCAGCTCCGCGTCGAGAAGGTGATGGACGTCACCATCAGCCGCGAGATGGAACGGCTCGACCGTCGTCTCCTGTTCCTCGCGACCGTCGGTTCCACCGCCCCCTTCGTCGGGCTGTTCGGCACGGTCTGGGGCATCATGACGAGCTTCCAGGCCATCGCCATTTCGAAGAACACCAACCTTGCGGTCGTGGCACCCGGTATCGCAGAGGCCCTGTTCGCAACGGCGCTCGGCCTCATGGCCGCCATTCCGGCGGTTGTCTTCTACAACAAGTTCTCGGCTGACTCGGCGCAGATCAGTCATCGCCTCGAGGCCTTCGCCGACGAGTTCGCCGCGATCGTCTCGCGCCAGATCGACGTCAGGAGCTGATACCTCGATGGGGATGAGCGTCAAAGCGGGGAGCGGCGGCCGGCGGCGTGGTAGGCGCGCCAAAGCGGCCCCCATGAGCGAGATCAACGTCACACCGATGGTGGACGTGATGCTCGTGCTTCTCATCATCTTCATGGTCGCCGCACCGCTGTTGACGGTCGGTGTGCCCATCGAGCTACCGCAATCGCAAGGTAAGCAGCTCGAAAGCAACAAAGAGCCGCTGACCATCTCGGTTTCGGCCAACGGTGATGTTTTCATCGGCGAAACGAAGGTCTCGATCGACGAGGTGGCCGAGAAGCTCAAGGCCATCGCCAAGAACGGTGTCGACGAACAGATCTTCGTGCGCGGCGACAAAGGGATCACCTACGGCACGGTGATGCGCGTCATGGGCCGCATCAGCGCCGGAGGGTTCAAGAAGGTGTCGCTCGTAACTGAGGTGGAAGAAGGGGCCGCCAAGGCCCCTTGAGAGACCGATCCGCGCTTTCGGGCAATCCGGATGTGCGTGCGAGGACGAAGGCAGATGCAGCACTTGCGAGGACATGAGGCGCTTTTCCGCGCCGGCTCCGCGCCCTCGATCCCGGCGACGCTTCGCGCGCCGGTCTCCGCACACGCTCAACCTCATCGCGGGGGCCAGCCGTGCCTTTCGGGCTGACCCTCTCCATCCTCTTGCATGGCGGAGCGCTGTTGTGGGCCTATCTTGCGATGGCCTCGACGCCCCCGTTGGCGCCGCCGGAGCCGGAGCCGGTTACGGTCGCGCTGATCACGCCGTCCGAGCTTTTGGCGCTCAAGAAGGGCAGTGAGACCGCGAAGGAACTCGAGGCCAAGGCCAAGGATGAGCCGAAACCTGAAGTTTCCAAGGTCGAGGCGGAAAAGCCGAAGCCAATCACGGCACCCGAACTCCCCGTCGAACCCACGCCACCCACTCCGCCGGAGCCGACGAAGGCCGCGGAAGCCCCTCCGCCTGAGCCTCCGAAACAGGAACCGCCCAAGCAGGAGCCACCCAAGTCCGACCCGATCGCGGACAAGCTCGCGGCGCTTCCGCCCGATCCTCCGCCGGGGCCGACGCCCGACGAACTGAAGAAGATCGAGGACGAAAAGAAGGCCGAGGAAGCGAAGAAGGCGGAAGAGCAGAAAAAGCTCGAGGAGCAGAAGAAGGCGGAAGAAGAAAAGAAAAAGGCCGAAGAGAAAAAGAAGGCCGAGGAGAAGAAAAAGAAGCTCGAAGAGGAAAAGAAGAAAAAGCTCGCCGAGCAGAAGCGCAAGGAAGAGGAAAAGAAGAAAAAAGAGAAGCAGCAGGCCGACCGGCTTGCGGCCCTGTTGGACAAGGATCCGACGCGGAAAGGTGCACCGAACTCCGCGACGCAGCCGCAGAATCCCACGGATTATACCGGCCCGACGGCGGGCGCGCGCGAAGGCGATGCGCCGGTCCTTTCCGTGCGAGAGCAGGATTTACTTCGCGGGCAGATCAGCGCACAGCTTCGGCAATGCTGGAAGCTGCCGGGCGGCGGCGGCGGCATCGAAACAATGGTTGTGACGATCCGCTGGCGAATGCATCCGGACGGCTCGCTTGACGGCGAACCCGTAATAGAGGCTCCGCAGTCGGGCCCCGTGTTCCAGATTGCGGCCGAGGCGGCGCTCCGCGCCGTCAAGGCCTGCTCGCCGTTCAATCTGCCGCCCGACAAGTACTGGGCCTGGAAGTTGATCACGTGGGATTTCGATCCGCGCGAAATGCTGTAAGCGTAGCGTCTTAGGATGTTTTTTGCTTATCCGGTCTCGGAAAGCACTCTGGCGCCACGATTAGCACCGAAGAAGAGGACCATGACCGACCGCCGCTCCCCTTTCTTTGCCATCCGGAACCGCCAGATGCGTTTGATGTCCCTTCCTTTCGCTGCGCTTGTGATCACGGCGATGACGTTCGTTGCGCAGCCCGTATTTGCTCAGGTGGATGACGCCTACCGCCCACCGGCGGGCGGTGGTGGTGGCGGCGGGGGCTTCGGCGATCAATTGCGCCAGCAAGGCTACGACGTTCCGCCGCCGAGTGGCGGGGGCGGAGAGGGCGGTTTCCGCGGCGGCGGTGCGGCTGGCCCTGGGGGCGGCCCCGGCATGAGCGGCGGCAACAACTTCACGGGTGAAGGCGGTCTTCGCGGCACGCAGCGGCAGGGCACTGTGGCGCCGATTCCGATCGCTATTCCGGTGTTCACGGGCGACGATCCGAAGCTCGCTGCAGACGTCGCTCAGGTTGTGATGGCAGATCTCGAGCGTTCGGGCCTGTTCCAGCCGCTCGACCCCGCGTCGTTCCTGGAGGACATTCGAGACGTCAACGCGTTGCCGCGTTTTCCTGACTGGCGCCAGGTCGGTGCCGAAGCGCTGGCCGTGGGGCGTGTCGTGCGGGGCGCCGATGGGAAGCTGACCTCCGAATTCAGACTGTGGGATGTGACAGCCGGCAAGCAGCTTGCCGGACAACGCTTCACAACTAGCGCACAGAACTGGCGGCGAGTCGGACATCTCGTGGCCGATCAGGTTTATGAACGCCTCACGGGCGAGAAGGGCTACTTCGACACGCGCGTCGTGTTCGTCGACGAGACGGGGACAAAGGCGAAGCGCGTGAAGCGTCTCGCGATCATGGACCAGGATGGCGCCAACGTGCGGTTGCTGACGCAAGGCCAGCAGCTCGTGCTGACACCGCGGTTCAATCCGGTTGCGAGCGAGATCGCCTACATGGCCTATACGAAAGATCAGCCGGAAGTCTTCCTCATGAACCTGCAGAATGGGAAGGCGGAGGCCGTGGGCGAGTTTCCGGGCATGACGTTCGCGCCGCGCTTCTCACCCGATGGGCAGAGCGTGATCATGAGCCTTCAGAGCGGGAGTGATTCCAATATCCACGTGATGGATCTGCGGACCCGGCAGTCACGCCAGCTTACGAACTCGGGTGCGCTCGACACCAGCCCCAGCTTCGCGCCCGACGGCCGCCAGATCGTGTTCGAATCGGACCGGGAGGGTACGCAGCAGCTTTATGTCATGAACGCGGACGGATCGAACGCCCGGCGCATCAGCTTGGGAGACGGACGCTATTCGACGCCGGTCTGGTCGCCTCGCGGGGACTACATCGCCTTTACGAAGCAACTCGCCGGCCGATTCCTGATTGGTGTCATGCGGCCTGACGGGTCCGGCGAGCGTGTTCTGACCGAGGGCTATCACAATGAGGGGCCCACTTGGGCGCCGAACGGCCGCGTGCTCATGTTCTTCCGCGAGAGCCAGGGAGAGAACAGTGGTCCGCGAATCTACTCCGTGGACCTCACGGGCTACAACGAGCGAGTCGTGAACACGCCGTCCTATGGGTCGGATCCGGCGTGGTCTCCGCTCCTGAACTGAGACGACGCTTAACCTGATTTTAACGGCACAAGCCTTAGGATTGCATCTCCCGCCTTTGCGTCGTGATGGGGCGGTTTTGTCTTGTAAATCAGCAAGTTCCGAACACCATCCTTTGGTCCTTCAGAGGTTCGTGGGGCGTCGACAACGGAGTGGCATTTTCGCATCAACGAGGGGGGAAAACAGTGCTGCTTGACCCTCAGTTCTTGATCAAATCATGCCGTGCCGGTACCCAAATATTCGGCTCGTTGCCGAACAAGCATCAGGAGATAAGACCATGCAGGGTGTGAAGGGGCTGATCGTTCTCTCGGCTGCCGTTGTCGCTGTTGCTCTCGGCGCTTGCCGTCGTGAAGAAGCGGCACCGTTGAAACTCGGCGCCGAGGTTCCGACTGCCACGGAAGTGGCTCGCTAACGTCCGAAATATTTTTTGGGACACAACAGGAGATACTACCATGAAGGGCGCTATCGTTCTTGCCGCTGCTATCGTTGCTGTCGCTCTCGGCGCTTGCCGTCGTGAAGAGGCTGCTCCGCTCAAGCTCGGCGCAGACGTTCCGGCTGTCGCCGACGTTCGCTAAGCGAATTCAAAGCTGGCACGGGCGTAATGCCCGTGCACGCTTGGAAATCAAAGAGCTGTCGTAGCATGCGCTACGACAGTTCTTTTTTTTTGAGCAATCGCGTTGCTGGCGATTCCATTCAACGCTCGCTAGAGCGTCATTAATTTTGATTGAATCAAAATTGCGTTCTAGGCCTTTGATGAGACCGATGATTCACGCTTCGGACTTTCCCTGCGCCGCCGTTTCACGTTGCGCCTGATAGGAGGCGCGACGATCGGGGCGACTAGGGTCCGAAGCGATCGTGGTCCAGGTCATTCCGAATTTTTTGACACACTGGGCGGGTTTCCCCAGCCGATTTTGTGCGTTTCACAAACGCAGCTTGCCGCATTGCGTTAGATCGCTCATTTTGCAAAAAAGCGTCTCAGGGATCGACCACTTAGGCGGCAATTTCCGTGACGGTATTCCGTCCGTGCCATCCGCATGCAGGTCGCTCTTTAAGCCCGGCAGAGGCGGGTGGCGGCTTCAGGAAGCGCTCAGGCTGCACGGCAAAGCGGGTGTGCGGGCACTTTTCGCGGATCTCAGTCGAACGCGGTAAGTGGCCACATTTTCGTACTTCGGCTCGGTTATCTGGGTCGTTTTAGGGGAATACTTTGGCTCCGGTGCGCGGGAGTGGCCGCCGTCGAGTCGGCGAAAGGATGAACTTTATGGCGCCTGTTTCTCGGGCCTCACGCTTTGCCTGCGCTTTGTTGCTTCTGATGTCAGCAGCGGCACTCGTCGGTTGCGCCAATAACCAGAACGACCCCAACTCGCAGCTCGGGCCGGACGGAAAAGGTCCGATCACGCCGGGCACGCAGCGCGATTTCAGCGTGAACGTGGGCGATCTCGTCTACTTCTCGTCCGACAGCACGGACCTGACGCCTGAAGCCCAAGCCATCCTGCAGAAGCAGGCTCAGTGGCTGCGCCAGTATTCTCAGTTCACGATCACCGTCGAGGGCCATGCGGACGAGCGCGGCACGCGTGAGTACAACATTGCTCTCGGTGCACGCCGTGCGACCTCAGTACGCAACTTCCTGGCGCAGAATGGCGTGGCGGCGAATCGTATCCGCACGATCTCCTACGGCAAGGAGCGTCCGGTTGCCGTGTGTAACGACATTTCGTGCTGGTCGCAGAACCGCCGCGCACAGACGGTGCTCAACAACCGCGTGGCCTCGTGAGGTGTAGGCCGCGTGCTCAGCGCGCGGCCTTGATCAAAATACCTCACGCTCGGAAATCCTTCATTTAAATTGGTTTTTTGCCGGGCGATGGCCCGGCATGCGGCAAAGTTTGGCCGCAATGCGGGTGCACAGCTTTGCCTGCAACTATCAGCGGTTGCCTTCGGTTGCCGCTACGTGAGGTGAGGTGTCCTCCATGAGCGCGGGATGTGCGTCGCGGTACGTGACAGCAGGCCGTACAGTTCGCGTGACGTCGATGTTCCTTGTCGCAGCTGCCGGTCTAGTGGTGATGCCGCTCGCATCCCATGGACAAGAAGCGGGCTCACCTCCCAGTGAAGTGCCGATCGGCACTTTTAATCTGGGTAGCTCTCCGGATGGTTTTTCCGTCGTTGAACCGCCCGCCGGAGTGCAGACGGGGCGGCGGGATAACCCGAGCGACGGGAGCGGACGCTGGTTCTTCCAAGGCTGGGAGAAAGCTGCTCCGAACGACTCGTCCGAAAAGCTTTACGGCGATGCCATGGAGGCGCTCGACAAAGGGCGCACGACCGACGCACAGCGCCTGTTCGAGCGACTGATTGCCGAGTCACCGAGTAGTCCGCGCGCTGGTGAGGCGCGCCAGCATCTGGGCCGTATCTATCGAACCGTCGAGACAGGCGCTGTCACCCCGTCCACCAGTGCGCCAGTCAATGCGGGGCAGTGGAGCGATGGCAAGCCGGTGGTCGCAAAAGCCGCGTCGCTCAATTTGTCGCCGGTGCTCTCGAGCGCGGCCCTGCAGCGCGCTCGCGTTTCGTCGGTCATCGATGGCCAGTTCCTTTCGGACGCGGGTGACCGGGTTTTCTTCAGCGCGGGTAGCGCGGATCTTGGTGTGCGGGCCCGCGGCGTAATTCAGCAGCAGGCTCGGTTTCTTCGGCAACATCCTGCGCTTTCCGCTGCAGTTGAAGGTCATGCGGACGATGGATCGCTTCCGGGCGATGAAACGGTACGGCTTTCGGAAGCTCGCGCCGCGGTCGTGCGCGATCGTCTGATCGCCGAGGGTGTCGAGCCGGCACGTATCGTTGCCTATGGGCGCGGCCGCGAGGATCGCGTGTCCGATTGTCCAGCGCCGGAATGTCTGGCGCAAAACCGGCGCGTCGTGACCATCCTTCTGGAAGGGTCAATCCTGTCGGAAATCAAACCGCAGCGCCGGGCCGCGGACGCCGGTCTGGATGCGGGGAATGGCGCGCTGCCGAGCCAGTAGTAGGGTTGATCGCGGCCGTTCAAGTTGACAACAACAGGCGAGCGACAGACACCAGGCCGCGCATGCAGTATGGACTTCGGCAGACGTGCTTCTATGCCGCTGGGTGGCTTTCGCAAGGTGCCGAGCTTATGCTGGCTGAAGTCAACTAGGTTTCTGATTGTTCGTGCTTCGTCCAGGCATGGGTCAAAGCACACAGTTAAGGAGGGCGTTTCGCCCATGCAATCGTCCAGGCCCGTATCCGCACGGGGCTTCTTCGGTGTCATCGCGAGTGCTGCGCTTGCCGTGGGGTTGAGCGCGGTTGGCGCATTCGGACAGGGTGTCGAGAGCGAGCAGTTGCCGGCCGTGAAGGGCGCCCAGGCCAAGCCGCAGCAGAAGGCCGCGTCACCGTCGGGTGGCGGCGGCGGAGACGCCGGATTGCGCGAACGGGTGGAGCAGCTCGAGGGGCAGCTCGTCGATCTACAGGTGGTCATCGGTACGCTCGAGTCGTTGGCTCGCACTGGTGGGCCCGTATCCGCGCCCGCTCGTTCCGAAGGAGGCGGCGGTGGTGTTGGAACGGGCGATCGCGCGCGCCTCGACAGCATGGAAACGCAAATTCGTGCGCTGACCGCGCAAGTCGAGCAGCTTGCGAGCGAAGTGCGCGCGCAGGGACAACGCCGCTCGGATGCTGCTCCTCCGGTGCAGCAAAACAATTTCGCCGACACGGCACCGCAGACGAGCCGTTTTGGCTCGACGACGGTGACATCCGATAATGCCGATCCGATCGGCGCGCTCGCTGATCCGAACGGCGCATATGCACCGCAAGGCCCGGCACCGCAGGCTCGCGCTCCGACGCAGGCACCGCCGGCGCCGCCTTCGACCTATGGATCTGAGACGCTGCCGTCGGTTGGTGGCGGCGGGGGTACTCAGTTCGCTGCGGCCGACCCGGCAGCAAGTGGAAATCCGAAGCAGCTCTACGAGACGGCCTACGGGCATCTGTTGCAGCAGGACTACGGCTCGGCCCAGACCGGCTTCCGAGAGTTTCTGAAGTCCTATCCGCAAGACCCGCTGGCGCCGAATGCACTCTACTGGCTTGGCGAAACGCAATACGTGCAGCGCAACTATGCGGACGCTGCGGAAGCGTTTGACCTTGTCACGACGGCTTACAGTTCAAGCGGCAAGGCTGCCGATGCACAACTGAAGCGCGGCATGTCGCTCGCCCAGCTCGGCAAGAGGCAGGATGCCTGCACGGCTCTCAGGGGCGTGGCGTCCAAGTTTCCGAGCGCACCCGCTCAGCTTAAGGCGAAGGCCGACAGCGAGCGGCAGAGGATCGGTTGTCCGTGAGGCGTGCCGCGGCGCGCATGGGGCGCTGAGAACCTCGCGAAGCGGGGCGTCTTTGAGGGTGCGCGACGCCGACAGGAGAGCCTTTGAACGACCAAGCTGTCCAGGATGGTGATCTCGATCAGCTGTTCGCGCCGTTGACGGCGTTCAATCGTATTGTGCTCGCGGTCTCTGGCGGCCCGGACAGCATGGCGCTCATGCACTTGGTCGCGCGTTGGGCTCGATTGGGACGTGCGCCGGGCGGACTCTCGTTCGATGTGGCGACCGTCGATCACGGTCTTCGGCTCGGATCGAGCCGCGAAGCGGACTGGGTCGCTGAGCGCGCGAAGGAGCTGGGATTCACGCATACCACGCTCGTCTGGAGCGGCGCGAAGCCGGACACCGGAATTCAAGCGCAGGCGCGCGAGGCGCGCTACGCACTGCTGGTGGCGCACGCGAGAAAGAGTGCTCCCGCCGCTATCGTCACGGCCCACACATCCGACGATCAGGCTGAGACGGTTCTGATGCGGCTCGGGCGGGGCAGCGGTCTGGACGGACTCTCGGGCATGGCAGTGGGGCGTCCGCTCCTTCCTGATGGCTCGGTTCAGCTCGTACGTCCGCTGCTTGGGGTCTCGAAGGAATCACTCAAAGCCACATTGACCCAAGCGGCGTGCGCTTGGCTCGACGATCCCTCCAACGAACGGACCGATTTCGAACGTGTCCGACTGCGGGCAGCGCAGGCACACATGGCGGCGCTGGGGCTCTCCAACGAGAAGCTCGCCTTGAGTGCGGCGCGTCTGACGCGGGCGAGGGACGCTCTGGAGAAGCTAACGGATGATCGGCTCGCGAGCTTGGTCGATCTGCACAACGGAGTGTTTGCATCGCTTAGTCGTGGGGCGTGGGAGCGGGAGCCTGCAGAGATTCGCGTGCGTCTCCTGGCACGGCTGCTCGGCGCCTTCGGTGGCGGTGCCAAGCCGGCGCAACTCTCCCAGGTCGAAGCCTTGGAGGCGGCGATGGCGAACGGTCGGCCGATGGCCCAAACGCTCGGCGGTTGCATCGTCTCGCAGGGCCGGACAACTTTGCGGCTCTACCGGGAGCCTGGACATCATGACTTACCGGAGTTTCCGCTCGGGCCCGGCCAAGAGGCCCTTTGGGATTGGCGCTTTCGGGTGCGGTATGATGCCAGCGAGGGGGGCGAAGATCCGCTTCCGCCGGTGGTCTCAGTGCGGCCGCTTGGTCTCTCAGCGTATGCAACCTTGCGCGGTAGTTTGCCGAGCAATGCCCGTCCTCCGGCGCTAGCCGCTGCGGGGCTGCCGTCGATCTGGGCGGGCCAGCGGCTGCTGGCGGCTCCCGCCCTGTCCGGGGGTTCGGCGTTCGATGACCGCTTCAGCGCGGTTTTCCTGGGCCTGGATCGCTTACCGAGGTAGTTTTCGCAGGGTCTGGGCCCCTAAAAACGCCCGAGACTCACTGTTCACCAATGAGGAACGATGCGGCGCCGTCACCCTGTAGCAAATGGGCCATTAAACTTGGCAAACACGGGTGTGGCACCTATCTTACTGGCCTAGTTAGACGCGGATCGTGCCGGCCCTATGCCTCGCGCCGGACTTCTCGGGAAAACAAATGAATCCGAACTTTCAGAAGCTTGCGATCTGGGTAGCGGTTTTCGTGCTGCTGGCAGCGCTCTTCAACCTGTTCAACAACCCGACACAGGGCCGGCGCGGCAGCGAGATCAGCTATTCGGATTTCCTCAGTGCGGTCGATGCGGGCACGGTGTCGGAGGTGACGCTGGCCGGCAATCGCATCTACGGAACGATGCGGGAGAATTCGACCCCGTTCACGAGCTACGCTCCCGCCGATCCCGGCCTGGTCGAGCGTCTCAAGGCGAAGGATGTGAAGTTCAAGGCGCGGCCGTCCGATGAGGACGTGCCCTCGATCCTGTCCGTCATTCTCAACTGGTTCCCCATGCTGCTTCTGATCGCGGTGTGGGTATTCTTCATGCGCCAGATGCAGTCCGGTTCGGGCCGGGCCATGGGCTTCGGCAAGAGCCGCGCAAAGCTTCTCACCGAGCGGCAGGGCCGCGTGACGTTCGAGGATGTCGCCGGTGTGGACGAGGCTAAATCCGACCTTGAGGAGATCGTCGAGTTCCTGCGCGACCCGCAGAAGTTCCAGCGGCTCGGCGGACGCATTCCGCGCGGCGCGCTTCTGGTTGGCCCGCCGGGTACCGGTAAGACGCTGATTGCACGCGCGGTGGCCGGTGAAGCCAACGTGCCGTTCTTCACGATCTCGGGCTCGGATTTCGTCGAGATGTTCGTCGGCGTCGGCGCGAGCCGTGTGCGCGACATGTTCGAGCAGGCGAAGAAGAACGCGCCCTGCATCATCTTCATCGACGAAATCGACGCGGTCGGCCGTCATCGCGGCGCCGGTCTCGGCGGCGGCAACGACGAGCGCGAGCAGACGCTCAACCAGCTGCTCGTCGAGATGGACGGCTTCGAGGCCAACGAAGGCATCATCATCATCGCGGCCACCAACCGGCCGGACGTGCTCGATCCTGCGTTGCTGCGTCCCGGCCGCTTCGACCGGCAGATCGTTGTGCCGAACCCCGACATCGTCGGCCGCGAGAAGATCCTCAAGGTTCATATGCGCAAGAGCCCGATCGCGCCGGACGTCGATCCGAAGACGATCGCGCGTGGTACGCCCGGCTTCTCGGGTGCCGATCTTGCCAACCTCGTCAACGAGGCAGCCCTGCTTGCAGCGCGCCGCAACAAGCGGCTCGTCACTCAAGCGGAGTTCGAGGACGCCAAGGACAAGGTCATGATGGGCGCCGAGCGGCGGTCCATGGTGATGAGCGAGGAAGAGAAGCGCAACACGGCCTATCACGAGGCGGGTCACGCCATAGTGGGTCTGTTGGTGCCGTACGATCCTCTGCACAAGGTGACGATCATTCCGCGCGGACGCGCGCTCGGCGTAACCATGAACCTGCCGGAAGGCGATCGCTACAGCCGTACGCGGCAGTGGTGCGAGGCCCGTCTCGCGGTGCTGTTCGGCGGACGCGAGGCTGAGATCCTTCTCGGTGGTCCCGACAACGTGACCAACGGCGCGACCGGCGACATCCAGATGGCGACGCAGCTCGCGCGTGCGATGATCATGGAGTGGGGCATGTCCGACAAGCTCGGGCGCGTGCGCTACAACGGCAACGAGCAGGAAGTGTTCCTCGGCCATTCCGTCACCCAGACCAAGAACATTTCCGACGAGACGGCGAAGCTCATCGACGAGGAGATCCGCAATCTCATTCATACGGGTGAGGAGAAGGCCAGGAAGCTCCTGACGGACAACATCGACAAGCTGCATGCCGTCGCCAAGGCCCTGCTCGACTTCGAGACGATCTCCGGCGAGGAAGTTGCGACCATCATGCGCGGCGACAAGATCGTGCGCCGTGACGATGATGGTTCCAAGGGCTCGGCCGGGCCGGCTGTTCCGACTGCAGGACGTACGCGTCCGCGCGAGGAGCCGGGTACGGGCGGCATGGAGCCTCAACCGCAGGCTTGATGGGCTTCAAAGGCTTCGCGTAAGTTCTGAACGGCCGCGCTGATCTCGCGGCCGTTCTGCTTTGATGGGCGCCGAGGCAAAGGCGCTTGGGAAAATAGGCTCAATGCAACGTTCGCTCTATATTCGACCGCTCGGCGTCTATGCGTTCCGGCAGGACGCTGCGACAGAAGACGTGCCGCAGGGGGTCTGGGGCGGCTTGCCTCTTGCCGGCGGTCCCTTGGCATTCTCGGCGCTCGAAGTTCTGGAGCGCAGTTCGCGCGGCACTCTTCGGCGCACGATCGGGCTTGGCGACCTTTTCGAGCGCGACTGGGGACGCAATACTTTGGTTGCCTCGGATCTGCTGGAACAGATCCGAAGCCCGCGGCCCCGCCTCGCCGGACTTTCGCTCGACCGGCCGCGCATCATGGGCATCGTCAACGTCACGCCTGACAGCTTTTCCGACGGCGGCCAGTACGACTCCGTCACTGCGGCGGTGGCTCATGGCCTCAAGCTTGCGGAACAGGGCGCCGATATTCTCGATGTCGGAGGGGAGTCGACGCGGCCGGGTTCCGACACTGTTGCGGTCGACGACGAGCTGCGGCGAGTCATTCCCGTCATCGAGGGGCTCCGGGCAAAGACCGACAAACTGATCTCAATCGATACGCGGAAAGCCGAAGTAATGCGCCGTGCCGCACAGGCCGGTGCGGACATTCTCAACGACGTTTCGGCCCTGACGCATGATCCCCTTGCACTTGAAGTCGCGGCCGAGAGCGGGCTGCCGGTCATGCTCATGCATGCCCAGGGCGACCCGAAGACGATGAACGACAACCCGCAGTACAGCGATGTGGTGCTCGATGTGTTCGATTTTCTCGAACAGCGGGTCCGCGCTTGCGTGGCAGCCGGGATTCCCAAGTCGCGGCTGATTGCGGACCCGGGAATCGGTTTCGGAAAGCATCTGCATCATAACGTAGCCGTGTTGAGCGCCATGAGCCTGTATCATGGCCTTGGCGTTCCGGTGCTCCTGGGGGCCAGCCGCAAGAAGCTAATTGGCCAACTCTGCAACTTGGAGGCGCCTCAAGAGCGCGTTCCCGGCTCGATCGCGGCTGCGCTGCACTCGATTGCACAGGGGGTGCAGATCGTTCGCGTGCACGACGTCGCCGAGACGCGGCAGGCCGTGGCCGTGTGGGAGGCGGCGCAGGCTGGCTCGGAGACGGCGCTCTGCTGACCTCCTTTTTTATGTGATCATTGTCGCGATTACGCTTGGCCTTGGTACCCTGGTTAGGGCATTTCTGACGCTTCAGGGGCGGGTGTTGACTGTGGCACAGACTGGCCGAGTTCGCCCGACAACATGCCTTGGCGCGGGTTGGTAAGCAGCCTAAAATCGCCAAGGTCGTCCTTCCGATGAGGGAACACATGACACGCCGCTATTTCGGGACCGACGGCATTCGTGGCCTCGCCAACAGGCACCCGATGACGTCCGAGGTTGCGCTCAAGGTCGGTATGGCCGCGGGCAAGCTCTTTCAAAGCGGCACGCATCGGCACCGGGTGGTGATCGGCAAGGACACGCGGCTGTCGGGCTACATGCTCGAGGCGGCATTGATGTCCGGCTTCACAGCGGTGGGTATGGACGTGTTTCTGCTCGGCCCCATGCCCACTCCCGCCGTCGCCATGCTGACCCGCAGTTTGCGCGCCGATCTCGGCGTCATGATTTCGGCCTCTCACAATCGCTACGACGACAACGGCATCAAGCTCTTCGATCCCGATGGGTACAAGCTCTCGGACCAAGTGGAGCAGGAAATCGAACAGTTGATCGAGGGTCCGAGCGAACAGCTCCTCGTGTCCGCCGATAAGATCGGGCGGGCCACGCGAGTCGACAGCGCGCAGGAACGCTACATCGAGTTCGCGAAGCGGACGCTTCCAAAGAACCTCAAGCTCAATGGATTGAGGATCGTTATCGATTGCGCGCACGGCGCCGCCTATAAGGTGGCGCCCGAGGCGCTTTGGGAACTTGGCGCGGAAGTCATTCCGATCGGTGTCGATCCGAATGGTCGCAACATCAACCACAAGTGCGGATCCACGGCGCCTGAAGCGCTTATCGAGAAAGTGCGTGAGATCCGGGCGGATATCGGCATTGCGCTCGATGGCGACGCGGATCGCGTTGTGATCGTCGACGAGAAGGGCTCCATCGTAGACGGCGACCAGCTCATGGCGGTGATCGCCGAGAGCTGGCACCGGCGCGGAAAGCTTAGCGCTGGCGGTATCGTCGCGACCGTGATGAGCAATCTCGGTCTCGAACGCTATCTTAAGGCGCATGGGCTTTCGCTCGCGCGTACGCCGGTCGGCGACCGGTATGTCGTCGAGTATATGCGCCGTCACGGATACAATCTCGGCGGTGAGCAGTCGGGCCACATCGTGTTGTCCGACTTCACAACGACGGGCGACGGCCTCGTCTCTGCGCTGCAGGTGCTGGCTTGCGTTGTGGCAACCGGGCGTCCGGTGTCGGAAGTGTGCGCGCGCTTCACGCCTCTGCCGCAGGTGCTGCAGAATGTACGGTATGCGAACGGCAAGCCGCTTGACGACAATCGCGTGCGCAAGGCGATCGAAGGGGCGAAGCAACGTCTCGGCGATACGGGCCGTCTTGTCATTAGGCCGTCCGGGACCGAACCTGTCATCCGCGTGATGGCGGAGGGTGACGACGAGACGCTCGTCAATACGGTGGTGGGCGATATCGTCGAAGCCGTGAAGGCCGCCGCGCAAGCCGCATAAATCCTTCCTTAACGGACTCGATCACCGCATCGATACATGTGTGGCGCCTGTGTCGCCTTCCATGTGGTGCGTGCGCTCGTGCGCTTCGTTCCGATACAGGATTTAAGTGTATATTAAACGTTCTCGGACAGATTTCCCTTCAGTTAGTGCTGCGTCTACGCACGTCCCGCCGCAGCGTTCGGGACACATTGAAAGGGACAGTCATGAGAACCTCACGCGTCTGCGTCCTCCTGGGCGCAGCGGCCGCCGCGATTCTTTCCGTATCCTTCGCGCCTGTTCAGGCTGCTGACCTCGGATACGGCAGCATCAAAGACATTCCGCCTCCTCCGCCTTCGGGCCGCGCGTGGTATCTCAAGGGCACCATCGGCATGAAGAACCCGGAAGTGGGTTCGATCCGCGGCGTGGACGATGGCCCGGGTCATGACGGCTTTACGGTCCATCACGAGGACATCAAGAGCACGGCGCTCTACGGGTTCGGTATCGGTATCGAGCACAGCCGGTGGCTGCGCTTCGACGTAACCGGTGAATACCGCGGCAAGCAGCTCTTCATCGCGCAGGATTCCTACCGTCACGGTGTTTGCAACGGCGATCCCACGATCTGCGGCACCAACGAGCACACGGCCGATCTCGAAAGCTGGCTCGGCCTCTTCAACGCCTATATCGATCTCGGCACCTGGCACGGGGTCACGCCGTATGTCGGCGGCGGTATCGGCTTGGCCTACATCGATGTGCAAGGCTACAAGGACGTGAACGTTCCAGCCAACAGCGTGTGGTACGGCAATGCCGACAAAGGGCAGACCAACTTCGCCTGGGCACTCTATGCCGGCTTGAGCTACGACGTGACACCGCAGTTCACGGTCGATCTCGGGTATCGCTATACCGACCTCGGCACCGTCGAGACCGGGGCAACGACATCCTACGACGGCGCGTTTACGAACGGCGGCCTCGAGATCCGCGATATCGTTTCGCACGACCTGCTGTTCAGCGCCCGTTATCGCCTGGATCGCCCGGCTGAAATGTATCCGGTCGCCATCAAATAGAATTGAAGGCGCGGCCCGTCCTGTGTCTCGTACCGGGCTGCGTCTTCGTAGGTTTTGGAATGACTCGAACGGGGCTGGCGCGACGCCGGTCCCGTTTTGTTTTTTGATCGATTCCAATGAGGTTTGGTGAATCCCGACGTCTTTCATCTTCTTCAGCGGGAGCCGCATTTTCGGCCATAATTTCGTCGGGAAACGGCCGCACACGAGCCGTCGAGGGCGCGCCGCACACTCTTCCTGCGGCCACAAACGTCACGCTCCATTCACGTCCCGCTCAACTCAAGCGAAAGGTCGCGCTCCCGTGAAGAAGGTTCTCCTTGCCGCGCTCTTGTCTGTCAGCTTTGGCGCAGGCACCGTTGAGGCGGCTGAAGTCGATGCCGTCTCGCGGATCGACAGTGTCGTCGTGTTCCCGATGGGCGCCGAAGTCATGCGCGTCGCCAAAGTGCAGCTGGAAAAGGGCGAGCACACCATCCTGTTCCGCGATCTTCCGGCGAGTGCGATCGAGGGATCGATCCGTGTCGAGGGAACGGCATCGGGCAAGCTCGAAATCGGTTCTGTCGATACGCGCCGATTGTTCGTGCCGCGCGCCGATGCCGAAGCCGCAGCGTCGGAGCGTCGGCGGATCGAGACCGAGATCGAGCAGCTTCGGGACGACCGTGCGCGGCTTGAAGCCCAGGTCCAAGCCGCAGAGACGCAAAAATCCCTCATCTCCAATCTCACGCAACTGCCGACGCGGCCTGCTCCCTCCAACGGCGCCGAGCGCGGCGAGGACTGGACGGCGATCCTCGCGTTGATCGCGGCGGGATCGACCGAAGCGCAGAAATCGCTGCAGGACGCGCAGATCCGCATGCGGGAGACCGACCGCAAGATCGAAGATCTCGAGAAGAAGCTCGGAGAGATAGCGCCCGAGAAGACCGAGCGCACGGAAGCCAAGGTCTTCGTCGTGGCGCAGTCGCCGCTCGAAGCCGACATCACCATCCGCTATCAGGTCGCGCATGCCTCGTGGACACCTCTCTACGACGTACGGCTCGCTACGGGTGGCAAGACGGTTGCGCCGAAGATCGATCTCGCGCGCCGTGCTGCCATCAACCAGAAGACCGGCGAGAGCTGGGACGATATCGGTTTGACGCTGTCCACGACGCGTCCAACGGCGGGTGCCGCAGCGCCGGAACTCCGGTCGCTGATCGTGGATTTCGAGCCTGAATTCGTACCCCCTCCGGCGCCGGTGGCTGCCGCTCCCTCGACCGAAGGGAGGGCGATGGGTGCGCAGGATTCCGTAGCAGCCCAACCCGAGGCTGCGGAGGAAGAGAGCAAGGAGCTGGATAGACTCGGAGGCGGCGTACGTCCGAGGAAGGCCATTCTGGTCGAGCGCCCCGCCGAGGTGATCCGGGCGCCTTTCCACGCGCTCTACGCCGTGCCGGGGCGTCTCTCCATTCCGGAGACGGGAGAGTCGAAACGTGTTCAGCTCGGCGCAGAGACGATCGAGCCGCAGCTGACTATCCGTGCGGTTCCGAAGGTCGACGCGAAGGCCTATCTCTACGCCAAGTTCAATCTGCCTAAGGGATCTCCGCTGCTCCCGGGCGCAGTCTCCTTGTTCCGCGACGGGACGTTCGTCGGGACGGGCCGGCTGCCCATGCTGTCGCCTGGCGAAGAGCACGAACTCGGGTTTGGCGTGGACGACCTGGTCCGCGTGCGCCACGCGATCGCGCAGGAAACGCGCGGCGAGACGGGCCTCATCTCGACGTCGCGCACAGACAGCCGCAACTACATCCTTTCGGTGAAGAGCATGCATGAACGCGCCATCGCGCTCGTGGTTTACGATCAGATTCCGGTTTCGGCCAATCAGGACATCAAGGTCGAGCTGACCGGCCGGACCAGTCCCAGTAAGCAGAACGTCGACGACAAACGCGGCGTGCTCGTGTGGGAGGGGAAACTCGAGCCCGATCAGGAACAGACCATCGAGTTCGGCTATCGGGTCTCCTGGCCTTCGTCGAAGGCGGTCATCTACAGGCAGTAGGTAGCGGTTAAGGATCTGAATGGGCTGGAAAATGGGCTAGTGTCCCGATTTTGAAGTTCGCCAGAGTTTAATGCTAGGTACCGAGCGAACTTCGAAATCAAAGGGACACTAGCAAGCCTATGAGTTGCCAGTGTGATTCAGATCGAGAAATTCGCTAGGTCCCTCGCGGCCAAGTATGGCGAATTTCTCGATCATCACACTGGATGAGCCCATGTCGCAGGAAAACCGCTTCCACTTTTTGACAGGCCCTTTAAACGTAGATCCTTGGTTTTCGGCCCCGGTTCGATCGACCGGGGCCATTTCATGACAAGTGGTGGCAGAAATGGCTAACGTCGTAGTCGTCGGCGCGCAGTGGGGCGACGAGGGGAAGGGCAAGATCGTCGACTGGCTCTCGGAGAGAGCTGACGTCGTGGTCCGCTTCCAGGGCGGGCACAATGCGGGCCATACGCTCGTCATCGGTGAAAAAACCTACAAGCTGTCGCTGCTGCCGTCGGGCGTCGTGCGTTCGAACAAGCTCAGCGTCATCGGCAACGGCGTCGTCGTGGATCCGTGGGCGCTCTGCGCGGAGATCGAGAAGCTCAGAGCGCAGGGCGTGTCTGTCGAACGGGCCAACCTGCGCGTTGCCGAAAATGCGACGCTCATCCTTCCGCTTCACCGCGAACTCGATGTCATGCGCGAAGAAGCAGCCGGCGACGGCAAGATCGGAACGACTGGCCGCGGCATCGGTCCTGCCTATGAGGACAAGGCCGGACGTCGTGCGATCCGCGTGCAGGATCTCAAGAATCTGGCGACGCTCGGTCCCAAGATCGATCGCATCCTTCTCCATCACAATGCGCTGCGGCGCGGGCTCGGAAAGCCGGAGATCAGCAAAGATGCGCTGATGGCCGAGCTGGCGGCCGTCGCGCCGAAGGTGCTGCCCTACATGGATGTCACCTGGGATCTTCTCGACGCCGAGCGCAAGGCCGGAAAGCGCATTCTGTTCGAAGGCGCGCAGGGCGCGTTGCTCGACGTCGATCACGGGACATATCCCTACGTGACGTCTTCGAACACGATTGCAGCGCAGGCTGCGATCGGATCGGGGATGGGGCCGGGATCACTGGGTTTCGTGCTCGGCATTGCGAAGGCTTACACGACGCGCGTCGGTGCGGGGCCGTTCCCGACCGAATTGACCGACAAGATCGGCGAAACGCTCGGAGAGCGTGGCCACGAGTTCGGTACGGTGACGGGACGCAAGCGGCGCTGCGGCTGGTTCGATGCGGTGCTCGTGCGTCAGGTGGCGAAGGTCTCGGGCATCAATGGCATTGCACTGACGAAGCTCGACGTGCTCGATGGCTTTTCCGAAGTAAAGGTTTGCGTCGGCTACAAGCTCGACGGCGAGAAGCTCGACCGTCTTCCCGCGGGTTCGAATTCGCAGGCGCGGGTGGAGCCGATCTGGGAGACGTTCGAAGGCTGGTCGCAGTCGACGCGTGGCGCGCGGCGGTGGGCGGATCTGCCCGCTCAGGCCGTCAAATACGTCAAGCACATCGAGGAGCTGATCGAGTGCCCGATCACGCTGCTCTCGACGAGCCCCGAGCGCGAGGACACGATCCTGATGAAGGATCCGTTCGAGGACTGATATAGCTGGGCGGTCGGCAGTTTGGTGTTAACGGCCAGAGATCTGGCCGTTAAAGCCGGCGAGCGCGCCGTCTTCAAGTTCGGCGGCGAGAATGCGCGCCGGATTGACGGGGCCGGGAAATGTTATTGCGCCCGGCGCCACCGGTTTGAAGCCGAAGCGCCCATAGTAGGGTTCGTCACCGACAAGGACGACAGCCTTCACTCCGGCCGCGCGCATCGCCTCCATCGCTTCCTTCACGAGGGCGCGTCCGTAGCCTTGTCCGGCGTACTCCGGTGCCACGACGAGAGGGCCGAGAAGTGCGGCGCCCTTCTTGCCGCCGATGACAATTTCCGACATGCGCAATGCCGCGATCAGCCGATCGTCGGCCATTGCCAGCAGGCAGAAGCGCGAAAGTTCGGATGCGGGGCCGATCTGCTCGCGGACGCGGTAGGCTGTGCGCGCAAAGCGGCCGGGTCCGAAAACGCGGTCGTGCAGGGCGGAGATCAGGGGGATGTCTTCCGGCGTGACGGGCCGGGTGACGACTTTCGAAAGCATCGAGGTGGATCCTGGAATGGGGCCGGGCAAACGTGTCAACGCGAAGTGCGCGCAATGCGCGCTCGTCGCGGTCGCTGTTCGTTCAGGCGTGAGGATCGGATGCTCATGGCCGCGGCTTTAGCATGCGCGAAAAATCGGGTCCAGGGCGTGCGTCAACGGCGCAGGGCCGTCAGGCCGACAGCGGCCTTTCCAGGCTCATTTACCAATGAGATGAGCGGGGGTGCTGGCCCATAATTTCGATGATCCGCTCCCGTGTCGGGGCATTGGTATTTGCCGGCAGGGCGTTCCAAGGCACCATGACCTGCTCGGCAATTTCCGCATTCGGTTTCGGGATGGACAGTTGCCGCCAATTCCGAACGATGAAGAGTGCGATGTGATCTCCCGGAAAGAGCCGGTGATTGGCGTATAGCCCGAATAGCTCCGGCGGGCCTTCCAGCGTGATGCCTGCTTCTTCATGAAGCTCTCGTGTCAGCGCATCCTCGATGGTTTCGTTCTTCTCCACCCCGCCGCCAGGGAAATGCCAGCCTGGCCGGTAGGTGTGGCGGATCAGAAGCACGCGATTGTCGCTATCGAGCACCACGCCTTGCGCGCCAAGCGTCAAGCCGCGAGAGTAGCGCCAATATCGCTGCATGGCGGCGCGGATCAGTTTCTCAGGCGACACGTTGTGCCTCCAGGAAAGTTACTTCGGGCAGGGCGGCTGGAGATCTGCATGGCGAAGTTGGAATTCACGCGCCGGAAGTCCTAGAGGGCATATGACCGAGACTTTCAAGCTTGTCCACCTTTCGGACGTTCATCTCGGGCCAATCGTGGGCTTTCATCCCCGGCACATGAATGCCAAGCGTGCGCTCGGTCTCGTCAACTGGCATCGCGGACGGCGGCGCGTGCACCTGAGGCCGGTCGCAGATTTGATCGCCGCCGATGCGTTGGCGCAGAACCCCGACCACATCGCCGTCACCGGTGACCTCGCCAATCTCGGCTTGCCGGGAGAGTTTGCCGCGGCGTTGACGTGGCTCGAGTCTCTGGGCGATCCGCAGCACGTTTCCGTCGTCCCTGGCAATCATGACATCTACTCCGGGCGTATCGGCACGGCCTCGTGCCTCAGTGCGTGGGCGTCATTCATGCGTGGTAGCGACGGCGTGGATGACGACCAGCCGGTTCACTTTCCTTACGTGCGCAAGCTCGGCCCCGTTGCGCTCATCGGCTTGAACTCGGCCGTGCCGACACCGCCTTTCGTCGCCGCGGGACGGCTCGGCAAATCTCAGATTGCGGAACTCGGACCGATCCTCGACAGGTTGGCTGGCGAGCAGCTCATTCGCGTCGTTCTTATTCATCATCCGCCGTTGCCGGATCAGGCGCCACCGAGGCGCGCGTTGCAAGATGCTGTTGAGTTGACCGAAGTGCTCGAACGATACGGTGCGGAGCTCGTTCTACACGGTCACAATCACCGTGACATGCTCGCGTGGCGGACATCTGCAGGACGCGGCATTCCGGTGGTCGGGGTCGCGTCGGCTTCAGCGGCGGTGAGGCACAAGGACGAGCCTTCGGCGCGCTACAATCTCATTCGTCTCAGGCGCGAGGACGGAATTGTGCACGTGGACTGTGAGACGCGCGGATTGGATGGCACGGGTGTGATTACGAGTCTGGGACGCCGCGATCTCATTGCACCGGAGTGACGGTGCGAAACCGATATCGTGTTGCAAATTGGACATGCAAATCTCGATTGTGCGGCCGATTGCGCGGCAATCCGGTGTGGCGTTCGTGCTAGTCTCCAATCGCGGCACGTAGGATTTCCATGTTGGCGCTTCTTTCCGACATTCCGGAATCAGGGCAGGAGCACCGCACTTGTTGCAGCTTTTCAGACGTCAGTTCAAAATCAACCTCGCGCTTCAGGGCGGCGGCGCACATGGTGCGTTCACCTGGGGTGTGCTCGATCGGTTGCTCGAAGAGGAGCAACTGACGCTCGGGTGGATTTCGGGCACGAGCGCTGGAGCCGTGAATGCCGTGGCTGTCGCTGCCGGTCTCGCGCAGGGCGGGAGAGACGGAGCGCGTGCCAAGCTGCGCGAAGTTTGGGAGGCCGTACACAAGGCGGGCGTGCCGGATCTTTTGCGGCTCAACCCATTTCTCTTCGGCCTCAGCAATGCTTCGACGTTCGCGCAGGTCGCGGGTCTTCTGTCTCCCTATGACTTCAATCCGCTCGGCTACGATCCATTGCGCAATCTTCTGGCCGAGACGATCGACTTCGAAAGCATACGGAAGAATTCTCCAGTTGAACTTCTGATCGCCGCCACCGAAGTTTCGACTGGCCGGCCGCGTCTTTTTCGACGTGAAGAAATCACAATTGAAGCGGTGCTGGCTTCGGCCTGCCTTCCGACGCTGCACCGAACGGTGGTGATCGATGGTGTCGGTTATTGGGACGGCGGCTTTTCGAAGAATCCGGATCTCATTACGGTCGCTACCGAGAGCCCGATCCAGGATACGCTGATCGTAGAGCTCAATCCGCTCGAGCGGCGCGAGTTGCCTAAGGGCGCGCGCGAAATCGCGGGGACGGCTAACCGGCTCACGTTCAATGCCCCGTTGCTTCGGGACGTCGAGTTGATCCTGGCTGTGCGCGAGGCGCTGCGCGGCCGTTTCGGCGCTGTACGTCGCGGCCGCCAAAGCGCGCTTGCGACGCATCGCTTTCACATGATCGAGGCGGGTCGCTACACAGCTTCGCTATCGGACGACAGCAAGCTCAAGCCGGATTTGGGGCTGTTCACGTACCTGCATGCGGCCGGGCGGACGCAAACCCACAAGTGGATCGCGCGTCACCTGAGTTCCGTTGGGCGACGTGAGACGGTCGATCTTGCGCAACGGTTCGGGTCCGGTGGCTCGGGCGTCGTCGACGAGGAGGCTGCAGAGGCCGATGAAATTGACGCCGCTAACTCAGCGAACTTGGTGCGGGTTCATGGCCCGACGAGGCGCGCGTAACCTTCATCGACCGATGTTTCGAGCGCAGCCTTATAGAGTTTGTATTCCGGGTTTTTCGGCGTGAGCTCGCCCAGCGTGAGCGACTTGAATTCCTGTCGCTTCAAGTAAACGATCGGCGCGGAAACCGGGATGAACGTCGCGCGCTGCTTGTTCAGCGTCGTGATCAGTCCGCGCATCTCGCCGCTTTGGTCGATCTGGGAGACCAGGATCATGCGCATGGCGCCTTTGGTCAGCGAGACCAAGTGGATGTACATGGACGACGCGGGGACATAGAGGCGTCCGCGATGGCAGAACGGCGCGTCAGGGCGATCGCGCTCCTCGAAAAGAAGGCTCGGCCATTCCGGATCCCAGACGATGTCCGTACGATACGCGACGATGGTATCCGGCTTGGCGAACGCCGGGCGGATCGTAAGATAGCTGCCGATGTAGTGGTCGACCGCCGCGCGCGTGTAAGCGCCCATGTAGACGGGAGCCACGACGCCGCCTTCGCCCTTGAGCTCCATGGGCTGGGCGGTCGACATGGAGCCAAACCAGGATTCCTTGAGGCGCTGGTAGTCGAGGCCGAGCACCATCGCCACGTCGAACAGGGTTTGTTCGCGGACCGGTTTGCCGTGCAGCAGGTTCTGGATCGTTTTTTCGTGGCAATCGGCGGCGTCAGCCAACTCGGCCTGAGTCAGCTTCTTCTCGACCATGGCGGTGCGAACAATCTGGACCGCCGCAACCCGCTCTTTGGTGCTCGCCGTCGGCTTCATTGCGGTGGGACCCAAGTCTTGGATAACAACTTTCCGTAATATACCGAATTTTTCCGCCACCCCAAGTGCTAACCCGCTGGGTTGGTGAAGACCTCTTAAGATCCGTCAGATCACAGAAAAAAGGCGGGCCGCACCGCGACCCGCCTCTGCAACTCATAGATAATCCGGGTATCAGCCGCGGCCGAGGACCGTAATCGAAACCGGGGCGACGCCCGATCCCTTCATGCCGATGACGCCAGCTGCGCCGGACGAGAGGTCGATGATGCGGCCCTTGATGAACGGACCACGGTCATTGATCGTCACGGTGACCGAGCGGCCGTTGTTGCGGTTCGTCACGAGGACCTTGGTGCCGAAGGGCAGCGTGCGATGGGCGGCCGTCATTCCGCTCGGATTGAAGCGTGCGCCCGAGGCGGTCATCTGGCCCTGCCAGTAGTAGGACGCCATGCCGTTGGAGCCGCCGCCGTACGAACCGCTGCTCGCAGCGTGCGAGGACGAGCGCTTTGCGGTCTTGGCATAACGGTTGGCCTTGTGGTTACGGTGAGAAGCGGCCTTCTTGTAGGTGGCCTTCTTTGCATGGGATGCGCCACCGCAGGCAACTTCCGGGCCGGAGCACTGCCAGCCAGCTGCGCTCGCCGGGCGAGCGTCGATCAGACCAACTGCCATAAGTGCAAGCGCTGCGAATGCAAAAAATCGCATGATCAAGTCTCCATTCATCGATGGTGGCAGTGCCGCGGTTCAAATACGGTGCGCCTCTCCGGCCCAATAGGATTTTCTCGGCTGGGCTTCGGATGTCCGCCTCGCGGCGAACGATTTCTCTTCATCAAGAAGACGGGGCTACCGGCGTGAAGAACGAACCTCGACGCAACTCCAGAACTCTGTCCTGCCACTCTATAAAATGCGGGGTCCCTTACTACCCCCCGTTCTGGTGCCGGCACCTGAACAGTCGAATTGGGCGGAATCAACGCTAAATACTGAACGTCGTTTTTAAGACTTTGCACGCATATTGATTTAACTCCTCTTTTCTTGGTGCGTCGCAAAAAGTGCGACGGCAGGTCGCACGACACGCAATCTGACGATTGTCGCGCAAGGGGCTGGAAATACGGCGACTTTGTGGCGCGCGTTTTGGGGTTGCGATCCCTGGAGTGCGCGGATGGCGGCAAGCATTTGCTTGTTGTGCGTCCGTCATCGTGATGCGGTTAGTGTCGACAGAACGACAACAAGATGCGCTTGCCGCTCCTCGACATATGACGACAACAGAAGAAAACCGTCCTTCATTTCAAGAAGCCCTCGGCGTTTGGCTCAGGATCGGCTTGCTGTCCTTCGGAGGGCCGGCCGGTCAGATCGCGCTGATGCACAAGGTGCTGGTGGAGGAGCGTCGCTGGCTGGACGAGCGGCGTTTTCTATCGGCTTTGAACTTTTGCATGCTCCTACCTGGTCCGGAGGCCATGCAACTGGCGACCTATTCCGGTTGGCGCCTGCATGGCGTTGCCGGCGGTCTCGCCGCCGGACTGCTGTTCGTGCTTCCGGGCGCGTTCGTCATTCTCGCCTTGGGACTGCTGTACGCGGCGTTCGGCAAGCTGCCGGTGGTCGAGGCTCTCTTCATCGGTATCAAGGCCGCCGTGCTCGCGATAATCGTCGAGGCTCTTGTTCGTGTTGCCCGCCGGGCGCTGCATGGCAATTTGGATTGGGTGATCGCAGGTGTCGCATTCTTGGCGCTGTTCCTGTTCGCTGCGCCTTTCCCCTTCATCGTCGCGGCTGCGCTCATCGTGGGTTTCTTGATATCGGGTCGAACGGAGCGCGAAGTGCCATTCGCGTCGCCGGCGCCGGTTTCATTGGCGGGAACCTTGCGGACTGTCCTCTTGTGGCTGGTGATCTGGATCGCGCCGTTGGGTCTGGTCGTGCTCGCTTTTGGACCGTCCCACGTTCTGTCCCAGCTCGCCTGGTTCTATTCGAAGCTCGCGGTGGTGACGTTCGGCGGGGCGTACGCCGTGCTCTCCTACATGGCGCAGCAGGTCGTGGAGGGCTATGGCTGGCTCACACCGGGCGAAATGCTTGATGCGCTGGGCTTGGCCGAAACCACACCGGGGCCGCTTATCCTGGTCACCGAGTTCGTGGGCACGCTGGCGGCCTGGCGCCATGGAGGTGGCTCGCCGCTTCTCATGGGAGTGCTCGGCGCACTGGTGACGCTGTGGGCGACATTTGCGCCCTGCTTCCTCTGGATCTTTGCGGGTGCCCCCTACATCGATCGCTTGACGCACGAACCGAGGCTCGCGGGCGCGCTCAAAGCTGTGACCGCTGCCGTCGTCGGTGTCATTCTCAACCTGACAGTCTGGTTCGGACTTCACGTGCTGTTTGCCGACGTCGAACGTGTGCAGGCAAGCGTCTTCAGTCTTTCCGTTCCGGTGCTTTCTAGCTTCCAGCCGGTGCTGGCCGTTCTGAGCGTGCTCGGAGCGCTCCTCATATTCGTCTTGAAACGCGGAATCTTGACCACGCTCGCGATCTGTGCGGCCGCGAGCCTTGCTTGGTCTCTTCTGGTGCCCTCAGTCTAGAGCCAGCCTTTGCGGCGGAAAATGATGAACGGAATGACGGCCGACAGGAACATCAGGCCGAGAGCCCAAGGGTAGCCCTCGAGCCACTCGAGCTCGGGCATGTGGCGGAAGTTCATGCCGTAGATCGAGGCAACGAGCGTGGGCGGCATCAGCATGACAGCCATCACCGAGAAGAGCTTGATGATCTGGTTCTGCTCGTTAGAGATCAGGCCGAGCGTGGCGTTGAGCAGGAAGCCGATGCGATCGGACAGGAAACGTGTGTGCTCGGCGAGAGATTTTAGATCTCGATCGGCTGTTTCAATGCGCTGAAAGATCTTGCCGTCGCAATTGCGCTCCTGGGCGGTATTCTTGAAAAAGTGCAGGACGCGCTCGATGGATGTCGCGCTTTCGGTGACGCGCGCAACGATGTCACCCTGCTTGCCCGTACCTTTCAGCAGAACATCGAGTTTGGTGTCGCGCGTGCGCCGTTTGCGCAGCTCAAAAACGCCTTGGGCCGTCTTGTCGACGCGATCCTGGATCTGGACGATGAGATCTGCCTGGCGCTCGATGAGCGTTTCGATAATGCCGATCATGATGGCGGCGCCGGTTTTGCACGTCGCGTCGCCGCGATCGACGCGGGACAGGAAATCTGGAAACGCTTTGGTATCCGTATAGCGTACCGTCACGAGGGCGTTGCCAGTGAGAATGAAGGTCAGCGTGGACGAGCCCAGGGTTTGTTCGTCGATATTGTGGACGATGTAGCCCGTCATGTAGCTCGCGCCGTTCTCCTGATAGAAGCGGCTGGATGCTTCGATCTCGCGCATCTCGGCGCGCGTCGGAACGGAGATTTTGAGAAGGCTCTCAACGTGATTGTCCTCCTCCTTGGTTGGGTTCAGAAGGTCGAACCAAACCGTATCCGACGTAATTGGGGCGGTTTCGTTGTGTTTCAGCAGGCTGTGGCCCGTCGTATCGTAGATCGTAAGCATGATTGGTCCCCTGACGCCTTGAACTCCCCTGGCGTTTTTCCATACCTTACTTCAAAGTGGATTGGTGCTCTTTCGATCTGGCGCGGAGGCCGATCCGGCTCGTTTACTTTCGGTACAGCCGCGCCCCATGAGACCCATCTAAGATACGCCGCTCGATCGAGGCCTCTCCGTCGGCTTTGGTAAACTTGGCGGACGGTTTGATTAATGGAGCAGATTCATGACATTTCGCCCCGTATCTCGATATTTCGCCCGCACCCGGATTTGTGCCGTCTCGGCGGCCCTTGCCTTACCGCTTGTCGCACTGGCCTGGGTTCACCCAGCAGAAGCGCGCATTCGCTGCGTGAACGGAAACCAGATTGTTAACGGCTCGCTGCTCGCCACGCCGTACTGCCAAGATGAGCTGGTGGCTTCTGTTGCGCGCGAGCACGGTATGAAGGTTTCCGCATCCGAGGTTCGCAACAACCCGAACTACAAGCGCAACGTCTGCCAGTTCGTAGGGCGCGACATCCGTATCTACCAGGCCTGCATCGACGCCAACAGCGCTGGCCGGCGCGGGTTCTGAAAGCCGTCCGTGCGCAAAAAAAAGCCCCTCCCGGACGGGAGGGGCTCGATTTGAATTTCCGGTCTAGGCGGCGTCAGCCAGTCTGCGATGATGAGACCGGATAGCTGTTGACGTCCAGATTGGGCGTGATCTCGGAAATATCCTTCGCGCGGCGCACGCGGCCGTCGAACTGGGCGCCTTCGGAAATCGATAGCGTCTGATGGAAGATGTCGCCTTCGACCACGGAGGTCGGATGCAGCATCACATTCTGGGCCTTGATGGCTCCGCGGACGCCGCCGCGCACCTCAATCTGCTCGGCGCAGACGGTGCCGATGATCGAACCCTCTTCGCCGATTACGACCTGCTTGCCGGTCACGTCGCCGCGCACGTCGCCGTCGATCTGCAGCCTGTTCTGCGAGATGATGGTGATCTTCTCACCGAGAATGGTCAGGTCCGTGCCGATGACGGACTGCCCAATGACGGAAGCTGCGCCAAAAGGCGAAGCGCGCCCGTTGGTGGCGACCGGAGCCGAGGGGATGGTCGGCGGCAAGCCGTTGGCCGCACCCGGCGGTTTCGGCAAACCAATAGCAGGATCTGAATTTGAGCCGCGGCTGAACACGCTTTACCTCCCCTAACAACCCACCAAATGGATGATCCACTATGGACAGAACCACGGTCAGGTGGAGGAAATTTGTCTTTAAAGAGTGAATGTCGAAGAAATTGTCTTAATTTTTCTGCGCCCAAGAAGCGCGGATCGCGCCGGGAATAAAATTAAATCTGCCCTGAACTTGGCGTGGGTGGTGGGCTGCTCAAGTTTCTCTTCGCATGGTGCCAGTCCGGTTCCCTAATTTATGCTCGCGGCATGGGAAAGCCTTGGATGCGTCGTGTGCGTCCGGTGGACTGCCCATGTTCGGCCGTGCGAAGGTCCGTCGCCGTGGTTTTCGGGTGGAGGGTCAGATGGCAATCGGTCTTGGCAGGCGATCATTTATCGCCTTTGGCCTTGGGTTCATGCTGGTGTTCGGCTGCTCTCCTACGTTGGCGGTCGATCAGCAGATTCCGGTTCAGGTCAGCGTTGGGGACAGCGTAACCCTCCAGCTCGATGGCAATCCTTCGACTGGCTATTCGTGGGTTCTCGTTGGGACGCCGAAAATCGTGGCTGTCGATCTTCTCGGCTATGCGAAGCGCGAGCTGGCGCCGGGAGAACGGCCTGTTCTTGGCGCGCCGCAGAAAATGCAGGTGCTGGTTACGGGCGTTACGCCTGGAAGCGCCAGTCTGGTGTTCCACTACGTCAAAGCGGGTGCAGCACCGGCCAAGACGCAGGAGTATGCGGTGGAGGTGGTGGGTGATGCACCTTCCGCGCAGCCCCAAGAAGATGCGGCGGACCCGTCCCGGGATGAGATGAAAGATCCCGGCGAGCGGATGTTCGACGGCACGACAGGGGATCAGGAATAAGCCCGGGCTTTTGCCAGGACAAAAACAAAGGGGCCGCCCGATGGGCAGCCCCCGTGAGATTGGGCGGCGAAATTCGGCGATTGTTGCGCCGTGCCGCGAACCGCTGATCTCAGACGGATCCTAGAGGTAGATCCGGCTTGAAACCCAGCGATCCCGACATCGCCGTCCTCAAGATCCCACTCGACATCGGATCACCTCCTTCCAGTTGTTGAAGCCTGGAGAAAGCGTGCCATGCTTCGCGAGACTTGCAAAGTTAAGTTTTAGATAGGTGCTGCAACCGATTGCCGGGTTTCGCCTCGTGCGAGTGCGCAGTCCTGTGACTGTCAGGCAACGCCATATTTCCTTCGGAGGCGGACGGGGACCTGCGCCCCATGACTCACACAATGCCGAGCGCGTACAAGCTTTGACGCTATGTGAGTCTCGCGGATTCGACGCTAGTCATTCTGATAGCGAGGGCAGATGAAGAGCCGGGTGGCGTGGATTTCCAGGGTCTGTGCCTTAGCAGTCATCGCAGTCGATCTCGCCGTCCTCCCGACACAAGCGGCAAACTTGGGTGGGAACTGCTGCGCTGATCTCGAGGAGCGTGTGCAAGAGCTTGAGAGGACGACAGCGCGGAAGGGCAACCGGAAAGTGACGCTCTTCAATGTGGTTCCGAACGTGTCGCTCACGGTCACGTCGCTCACGTTCAGCAAGGCGAACTGGAGCATCGATACTTCTGCCTTCGGCAACGTGATGATTTCCGCCGGCGGCAACCCCTTCGTTGTCAGCGGCTCGCAGGTCGCCGTGATCGACCGAACTGCCTTCGCCAACGAAGACCGCGCGGGATATGCCTTGATGACCGGCGTTGGCAACGTACTTGCCGGAGAGCTGGATGGTTTCGATGACGCCAAGCGATCGCACCTTTGGGCTGTCGCGCTTGGCAATTTTGCGGAGATCAACGGCGACGAATTGCTCAAGTCCGATCAATCGCTCGGCGGTGGACTGGCGGGTGATCTCGATGTCGACGCGCGCTTGCTCGGAACCGCGCTGACGTTTGCCTCCGGCATGGAGGAAACGGAGGCGGGTGCGTACGGAAGCATCGGGTTTGCGGCGGCGCTGACGCCGGGTGTCGCGCTCTTCGCCGACACCGAAGTGTTGCTCACCGGTCAGGCACAGTCCGTTGCGGGCTTTGTCGGGCTGAAATCGGGGTTTTGAGGCCGCGGCCGGCCCAATCCCGGATCAAAACTTGAACGGCGGGCGCTTGCTTCGTATGTCCTTGTCAGGCGACGAAGAGGTGACGTATGCGCTGGCTCCTTGCCACTTTCTCCATGTTGGCTGCGGCCCTCGGGGCGGGCTTTTTTTCGCAGGCGGGCCAGGCGGCCGCTAAGACGGCGTGGGATTTCTCGTTCACGTCGATCGACGGCAAGCCGATGCCGCTCTCGGATTTCAGGGGCAAAGTGCTGCTTGTCGTGAACACCGCTTCGTTTTGCGGCTTCACGAAGCAGTATGAAGCGCTGCAGGCCCTGAACGCTAAGTATGAGGCAAAAGGCTTTGCGGTGATCGGTGTGCCGTCGAACGACTTCGGCGGGCAGGAGCCGAAGGCGGCGGGCGAGATCAAGGAATTCTGCGAAGGCATGTTCGGCGTGACGTTCCCGCTGACTGACAAGAATGTCGTCACGGGCGACAGCGCGCATCCGTTCTACAAGTGGGCGCGGGACGAGCTCGGCTGGATCAATGCGCCGAAGTGGAACTTCCACAAATATCTCGTCGGCCGCGACGGCAAGCTGGTGACGAGCTTCTTCTCTGCGACGGCACCGGATGCGGATCGGCTGGTTTCGGCTGTGGAAGCGGAGATCGCGAAGTCTGCGGCGGCTGCAGTGAACTAGCCTGACGAGGGGTGTCGGATGGAGGCGAGCTCAATCGTCTTCAAGGAAGAAGAAGTGGGGAGTTTGCGTATGTGCCGCAACATCAAGACGCTCTACAACTTCTCGCCGCCCGCCACTGAAGACGAGATTAGGGCATCGGCGTTGCAGTTTGTGCGCAAGCTCTCGGGGTTCAATCGTCCGTCGCAGGCGAACGAGGAAGCTTTCAACCGCGCCGTGGAGCAAGTCACCAAGGCGGCGGAAGATCTCCTCGGCTCGCTCGTGACGATGGCGCCGCCGCGTGATCGCGAGGTCGAAGCCGCGAAGGCTAAGGCGCGCAATGCGATGCGGTTCGCCGTGGATTGAGCGATACGGTGGCGATCACCTCAATAGGGGCGTCCATCCTTGTGCGTGAAGGTCCATTTGCCGTCGGGTCCTAGTGCGGCCTTCAGGTCGTCGTTCGGGTAGGTACCTTCATCGCCTTCGGTGCGATCTCCGATTTCCAGGTAGACGACGTTCGTGTCCGTGCGGTTGACGAGGTGATGGGCGACGCCTTTCGCCGGAAATCCCGCGCACATGCCGGGGCGGAGTTGGACGTCACCGGCATCCGTGATCAGCGTCGGCTCGCCCTCCAGGATGAAGACGAACTCGTCCTGCTTTGAATGGCGATGCAGCAGTGCGGACTCGCCGCCCGGTGTGAGCGTCGTGAGGTTCACGCCAAAGTTTTTCAGCCCAAAGAGCTCGCCGAGCGGGCGCTTCTCCCGCTTGGCCATGCGGCTGAAGAAGGGTTCCGGATAGTTGGATGGCTTCGTGCGCAGCGGCGCCGTGCTGGCTATGATCGCTAGGGGTGTCGGAGTGTCGGCATCACGCATTTGTCTTGCGCCTTTTCATCGGTGGGGCGCAAAGCATCGCGGCTCGGCTGCACGGGGTCAATTGCCAAAGAGGCGAGTTTGACGGGAGGCGCGTCGAAAGGGTGGCTATTGATTTGGGTTGTTTTGTTGTTGGGAGAGCAGTTCGACCTTCGCCGCCATATTGGGAATGAGGTGGACGCGATAGACAGCGTTCTCGCATGTCAGCGTCCAGGTCGGATCGTCGGGGTTGCCGCTTGATTGGTCGCGTTCCGCCTTCTGCGGGTTCTTGCACTCGAATCCCTGTCTGCGGATTTGGGTCGCGATGATGTCTTTCGACACCTCCTTGGGATTGGCGGCGTGGGCAGGGGGGGCACTCGGCAGTTGGCCGAGAAGGATTGCGAGACCCAATCCGAGGGCAGCGGACAAATGGTTCGTCGTCATCGGTCCAGGCCTCGCACTCAAGGAGGAGGAACACTCAGGAGGAACGCCGCAATTCTACACCCGTCCGGGCTTTCCCGCGCAAGTCCCCTTCCGTAACCTTTAGAAATCGATAGGCCAGTGCGGTGGTGGCTCGCAGGGCCATGATTTGGCTTGTGTTTCTCGCTCTTCCAGTCCTCTAAATGTTCAGAACGTTCATTTGGATGTGGCCGTCATCCAGGTCGCGACGAGATCGCGGATGGCGCGTTCGTCATCGGTCATTCGACGCTACTCCGGTGCGGCTTGCATCTCGAGGGCGCGACCTACTCCGGCGAGAATGGTGCCGAAGGCGAACAGCGCGATGACGATGATCTCGATATGGCTTTCGACGCTTTCCTTCTCGATCATGTAGTCGGAAATGTTGGCGTCGGCCGTCTTGAACTGGCCGAGCGTCGAGTCTCGTTTGGTTTCGGCGGCTTTGACCTGCTCGGCTGGCGCCTTCATCAAGGTCAGGAGCTCGATGTGGTTGTCGTAGAGCGCGCGCGTCTGCACTTGGGTGGACTGCTGGGTCGAGAACGCGGCCAAGCGCCATTCGATCTCACGCTTCAGCGGTTCCAGATAGAAAAGCTGTGCGGCGGTCGATGCCAGCAGGATGAAGATGCCGACCAACTCGCAGAGCTGTGATGCCTTAAGGCGCATGGTTCCCTCCCTCGTCCCCGCAACGCGCCGAGGGGCTTTCTGCCTTCGGGAGTTGCTTTCCCCTTAATACACGCTGCCGCGTCAAGGCGAAGCCATGCTCCACATTGACGTGTTCTGAGGCTCAGCCCGGCGGGGTTGGATCGGAGACCGTCACGTCATAGACGGGGCCGTTGGCGGTCTCTTGCAGGGATGCGATCAGGATCTGGTCGTCGCGCACGCGGCCGAGATCCTTTTCTCGGCCGGGCAACACCGCTGTGGCCGTGTCGCCGGTCCAGACGATGACCATGCCATTCTGGCGGACGGCGTTCTTGGCCCAGTCCTTGATCGCGGAGTAGTAGGGCTCGGTACGCCAGGCGCCGGCGCGCGCCGGATCGACGTGGATCACGATGCGATTGTTGCGGCTCTCATAGTTGACCAGGAACTTGGCCTTGGACGGCTTCCAGCGATCGTCGAGGGCCGGCACCTTGCGATAGCCGCAATAGAAGATGCGGCAGGGCTCGGGGCGCACTTCGTAAATCGTGCAGCCGCGCTTCTGATCGCACTTCGGACACCAGACCGCGCGTGGCTTCGCGAGGACGTCGATCTCCATGAGCTTGCAGCACATGGTGCAGCCGTCGCACGAACGGCCGGGGACGAGGTCGTCGGGTAGCAAAGTAGCCATCGCGGTCCATCAAACAGAAGCGCTTCTCCTGCTATGGATACACGTTTTCACCGGCATGTTTGATGCGGATCGCTCCTTACGGTGTCATGGTCGGGCTTGTCCCGACCATCCAACTCAACGCTCTTCGTGCGGCAGGTTGGATCCTCGGGACAAGCCCGAGGATGACAGTGGGAGCAAGTTCTAACCGTTGCGGCTTCCATCCGGACTTATGTAGATCTCGCTGCCCAACTCGCGGAACTTTTCGCTCATGGCGTCCATACCGGCTTCAGGGTCGATCTGTGTGGTTTCCGCGGCGAGTTCGACATCTCTTTCCGCTTCCCGCTCCGGGGCAAGCCCCGACGCGGCGGCTTCGTTCAGCCTCGCGGCGTAGTCGCGGACCTCGCGCGTGATCTCCATCGAACAGAACTTCGGCCCGCACATGGAGCAGAAGTGGGCGACTTTGTGCGCTTCCTTCGGGAGTGTTTCGTCGTGGAAGCTGCGGGCCGTGTCGGGATCGAGCGAGAGATTGAACTGATCCTCCCAGCGGAATTCGAAGCGGGCGCGTGAGAGGGCGTCGTCGCGGAGCTGGGCTGCGGGGTGGCCCTTGGCAAGGTCG
This sequence comes from Hyphomicrobium sp., assembly GCF_036262015.1. GTDB lineage: Bacteria > Pseudomonadota > Alphaproteobacteria > Rhizobiales > Hyphomicrobiaceae > Hyphomicrobium_C. The sequence continues at coordinate 1,227,889 of NZ_DATAJR010000008.1, forward strand.
GCAGCATGGGCCGCAATCTTGTAGGTGATGACACCGGTCTTCACGTCGTCGCGGTTCGGAAGTCCGAGGTGCTCCTTCGGCGTCACGTAGCAGAGCATCGAGGTGCCGTACCAACCGATCATGGCGGCGCCGATGCCGCTCGTGATGTGGTCGTAGCCGGGCGCGATGTCGGTGGTCAGCGGCCCCAGCGTGTAGAACGGCGCCTCGCCGCATTCGCGGAGCTGCTTCTCCATGTTGACCTTGATCTTGTGCATCGGCACGTGGCCGGGGCCTTCGATCATGACCTGGCAGCCCTTGGCCCAGGCGATCTGCGTCAGCTCGCCAAGGGTTTCCAGCTCGGCGAACTGGGCGCGGTCGTTGGCGTCGGCGATGGAGCCGGGGCGCAGGCCGTCGCCGAGCGAGAACGACACGTCGTAGCGGCGCATCAGGTCGCAGATCTCGTCGAAGCGCTCATAGAGGAAGCTTTCGCGATGATGGGCGAGGCACCACTTGGCCATGATCGAGCCGCCACGCGAGACGATGCCAGTGACGCGATTGGCGGTCAGCGGCACGTAGCGCAGGCGCACGCCGGCGTGAATGGTGAAGTAGTCGACCCCCTGCTCGCACTGCTCGATGAGCGTGTCGCGGTAGAGCTCCCAGGTGAGCTTCACGGGATCACCGCCGCATTTCTCGAGAGCCTGGTAGATCGGCACGGTGCCGATGGGCACGGGCGCATTGCGGATGATCCACTCGCGTGTGGTGTGGATGTTGCGGCCGGTCGAGAGGTCCATGACGGTGTCGGCGCCCCAGCGGATGGCCCACACCATTTTCTCGACCTCCTCTTCCACCGACGAGGTGACGGCGGAGTTGCCGATGTTGGCGTTGATCTTCACGAGGAAGTTGCGGCCGATGATCATCGGCTCAAGCTCGGCGTGATTGATGTTGGCCGGGATGATGGCGCGCCCGCGCGCGATCTCGTCGCGCACGAACTCGGGCGTGATGTGGGGCGGAATGGCGGCGCCGAAGCTTTCTCCATCCTTCAGCGCCGCGTTCGCCCGCTCCAACACGGCCGTGCGGCCAATGTTCTCTCGATGTGCGGCGTAGATCATTTCCTTCGTGACGATGCCGGCGCGCGCGAATTCGAGCTGCGTCACGGGCTTTCCGTCGAGACCCCGTGCCGGGCGGTATACGGTCGGGAATTCGCGCGCGGCGTGGCGGCCGGTGACGCCGCCGTTGTCCTCGGGCTTGATGGTGCGCCCGTCATAGCGCTCGATACCGCCGCGCTCGGCCACCCACGCTTCGCGGTGGCGCGACAGGCCGCGGTTCACGTCGATCTCGATGTTCGTATCGGTGTAGGGGCCGGACGGATCGTAGACGCGGACGGGGAGCTCGCCGCTGTCGGGCGACAAGGCGATTTCGCGCAGGGGGACGTGGAGATCCGACGCGCCCTCGGGCGACGTGTAGATCTTGCGCGAGCCGGGGAGGGCGCTCGCGGTGACTTTGAATGGCGTCATGTCTGACGCGCGCGTCGGCTTGTTCATAGAGTGCACTCCGAGTGAATGTGTGAAACGGTGAGGCGCTAAACGAGCGCGTAGCCCTTGGCGGTCAGGAAAGCGCCAAGGAGCAAGGTCACGAGCGCCCACGCCGTGATGGCGTTCTCGCTGCCCATCATGCGGTCGCGCAGCGAGGAGACGTGTTCAGGCCAGACGATGCGGATGAAACCGCCGATCACACACAACCAGCCGATGACTGTGACGAGCACAGTCCATTCGGCCGACCAGATGTTGTGAGCGCGGACGATCGCAAGTCCGGCGAGGAGCGTGAAGATGCCGGAAAAGAAAATGAACTCCGGTGTGTTCAGCACGCCTGTGACCAATCCGGCGACAGTCTGCCGGTTGATCAGAAGTGCCACCGCAACCGCTACAAACAGCGGGCCGGCAAAGCCGGCTATTAGCTCTGCGTTCGTCATATCGTCCATCCCTTCGCCGGTATGAGCCGGATCAGGTTCGAAGGGTTCTGGCAGACAACTACCGCCATCTCAGCCGGTCTCTCCGGCGCCCCTTGGAACGTCGAGACTTTGGGGCCGGAGGCTGCGCAATGCAAGGCAGACGGAGCAAAAAAAAGAGGCCGCCCACGAAGGGCGGCCAAGGCGGAAGGGCGTATCAAGAGGTCAGTGGGCCGCGGGTGCCTTACCAGCCGCGGTAGGGCCTGTAGTCGTAGTTCCAGCCGTAGAACCGCTTCTTCCAATACGGGCGGTGATGATGGTGGTGACCATAGCCGTACCCGTGTCGGCTGCGGCGATAGTCGTTGCGGTCGCCACGATGGTCGTGGCCGTAGCCGCGCTCAGTGTGCTGCGGCTTCTTGGCGTGGCGATAGTCGCCGCGGTCGGCGAGTGCAGGTGACAGCGAAACGATGGTGGCTGCCGCAGCGATTGCGACCGTGGCGAAAATTGAGTGCTTCATGTCATCTCTCCCTTTGGGGCCTGGCTGACATGTGTCAGCCCCCTTAGGCCTTGAGACAGAGAATGGCGGATTGGCCTTGAACCTGTTCTGAACACCTCTTGCAGGCTACGTTCATGTTCGGCTGCACCTAGGGTCGTTCCGGCTATAGCTGAATCGAGGACCGACCCTCGTTCTTGTTTTGTCGTGCTTCTTATCGGGCTCGTTGTTTGCACGGCTTCGCCATGACCGGTTCCCACTTTGCTGGAAGCACTCCAGGCGAACACAAAAGGAAACCGGCGGAGCAGCTTTCGCCGCTCCGCCGGGGTGGTCGTGCAAGTAATTGCCGGATTACTTGCCGACGCGGGGGAGGCCCCAGAGGCGGTGCCAGCCATCATTCGATTCAGCGCGAATGTTGTGGCTCGCCTCGTTCTGCATCTTGTTCAGCTTGGTGCGATCTCTCTTCGAGAGATAGCCATCGGACTTCAGAGCGGCTTCGGTGCGCGCGATCTTGCGCTGCTCGGCGCGAAGCTTGATGCCTTCGGTCCAGGTGATCGAGCCGTTGTTGCGGCCTTTTTCGATGCGCTCGGCCTGACGATCGCGGCGATCGTCCACCGTGTGTGCCGACGCGATGGCCGGAGCGGCAATCGAAAGAATGAGAGCGAGGGGAAGAATAGAGCGGGTCATCGTGGCGTTATCCTTTTGCGGTCGTGCCCTCGGCTTCATGCCGGGCGTCGATGGCGCAATGGATAGACGAGGCGCGTTGAACCGTGACTGAACGCGGCGGTCAGCCAGCGTTCATCTTGACCGGCATCTGAGATTGCGAATATCGGAGGTTGCGAACGGGCGGGACGTTTACAATGAGAAACGCCCAACCCCGGGGGGCGGGGCTGGGCGTGTAGCGCTCTCGCGCGCAACGCCGGGAGGGAAGCCGGCGTTCCAGACGAGTGCCTCGGTTAGACGGGGGGAGCTACCGATGTATATGGCATCGTCTGACTGCCATTGACATAAGCGCAACACGCCAGCTTTCAATAGGGGGCAAACGTTATTATCACGAAATCGTGATGGACTTTTCCACCGAATCCCCAGAACGCCCCGATTTGGTCGCCCGAAGGGACTAAAAATGCCTTGTTTTTAAACGCTTCCGTTGGCTGCTTATTTTGCTGCCAGCGGCTTGAATTCAGGGGATTTCACCGCAACAGGCCTGCTGACGGCTAGGACAGTTTGTCACGGATGGAAATTATTGAGGCTAACGGCTTCGATCTTGAAGAGCTTGGCGTCCAGGGGCTCGCCCTTCGATAACTGGGAGACCTCGACCCGCGTATCAAGGCCCTGAGCGTCCGTGGTGACCCACTCCTTGAGTTCAATCTCCGGTTTGGTCCCCAGGAGCAGCTTGATCTTGCCGGGAGCATCGGGGCTCTTGTCACTGAGCGCGAGGACGAGCTGATCGTCCGATTCCTGCACTTCGACAATCTTGGCGTCGCGCACCAGATCTACGTCTTTCCGGAGAAGAAGCCGGAAGGGCGTCTGATCGAGGGAGACGCGGTCCTCGTTGTTGAGGTCCAGATCCTGAATGGCAAGGTACTCGCCGTCTGAAATGATGATCTGTTTTGACGGCAGGGCATAGTCGAAGCGGAAGCGGCCGGGGCGCTTCACCATGAACTTGCCTTTCATACGCTTGTTGTCGGCGGTCGTCTGAACGAAGGTGCCCTTCATGTCGCCGAGGGCGTTGAAGTAGGCGTTGACCTTTTTGACGATCTCGACCTGCGCGTCGCTGAGCACGATGCCACCGCCGGGGGTTGCGACTTCGGCATTCCAGCCCGAGCCTTGTCCCACCGCGGCGGCGCCATTGTCGGGCGCTGCGGGGGCCTTCGGATCCTCTGCCTTGGCCTCCGGCGCAGGGGTGCCGGGGCGTGTTGCTGGAACGGGGGCGGGAACAGCCGTTGCGGCCGGGGGGGCGGGTGTCGCGGCCTGGGGCGTGTCGCCAGCCCGGGCTGATGCTGTCATCAGCGCGAGCACGATTCCCGCAGCGGCGACCGAGTTGAATCTCTTCATTTTTGTGTCCATAAGCCCCCGCCCCCGAAAATCATCCGGAGGCACCAATAGCTGTCTGACCGGACATTGCGACCACAAGTTGGCAGTTTGCGAGCCTGTGGATGCAATTGCGGTTCCTTTACCGCGTGGGCGCCCGGTATCTGGCCGGAGCCGCGTGATTGATAGGATCTGGCGTCTCTTCAGTCCAGTGGCGGTGGGTATACGTCAGTGCTTTTCCCACCTTTGAGACAATCGTCTCAGCGTGCGCTCGTGTTGGTCTCAGGCAATCGAACGGGCCGGGCCGTCTCCAGCCAGAATTTCGCGCCGGCCGGTGTGGTTCGGTGCGCTGATAAGGCCTTCCTGTTCCATTCGCTCAATGAGATCGGCCGCGCGGTTGTAGCCGATCGACAGGCGGCGCTGCACGTAGCTGGTCGAGGCCTTGCGATCGCGGAGCACGACAGCAACCGCGCGATCGTAGAGGCTTTCGCCGTCCTCTGAGCCGCCGGACGACGGACCCGGTGCACCGATGTTCTCCTGGGCGTCGGCAATGCTTTCAACATAACGGGGCGAGCCCTGCGAGCGCAGATACGCGGCAACGGCTTCCACCTCTTCGTCCGAGACGAAGGGGCCGTGTACGCGGAGCATTTGCCCGGCGCCCGAGGTATAGAGCATGTCACCCTGACCGAGGAGCTGCTCTGCGCCCTGCTCGTTCAGGATCGTGCGGCTGTCGATCTTGGACGCGACCTTGAAGCTGATGCGCGTCGGGAAGTTGGCCTTGATCGTGCCGGTGATGATGTCGACCGACGGACGCTGCGTCGCCATAATGAGATGAATGCCGGCCGCGCGCGCTTTCTGGGCGAGGCGCTGCACGGCGGTTTCGATGTCCTTGCCCGCAGTGATCATCAGGTCGGCGAACTCGTCGACCACGACGACGATGTGCGGCATAGGCGCGAGGTCCATCTCCTCCCGCTCATAGATCGGCTGGCCGGTGGCAGGATCGAAGCCGGTCTGTACCGTGCGCGAGAGCTGTTCGCCGCGCTCGGCCGCGCTCTTTACGCGGCCGTTGAAGGCTTCGATGTTGCGCACCGAAAGCCGCGCCATGCGCTTGTAGCGCTCCTCCATCTCGGCGACGACCCAATTCAGCGCACCGACGGCCTTCTGCGGGTCCGTGACGACCGGGGTCAAGAGATGCGGGATGTCGTTGTAGACCGACAGCTCGAGCATCTTCGGGTCGATCATGATGAAGCGGCACTGCTCCGGTGTGTGGCGGAACAGGATCGACAGGATCATCGCATTGACGCCGACCGACTTGCCCGAGCCGGTGGTGCCGGCGACCAGCAGGTGGGGCATGCGCGTCAGGTCTGCAACGATGGGCTCGCCGCCAATCGAACGGCCAAGCGCCAAAGGCAAGATGCCTTCGGCAGACGTAAAGTTGGGGCTCTCGAGCAGTTCGCGCAGACCAACGGTCTCGCGGCGTGCGTTGGGCAACTCGATGCCGATCACATTGCGTCCTGGGATGACGGCAACGCGTGCGCTGGTGGCGCTCATCGAGCGGGCGATGTCGTCGGCGAGCGCCATGATGCGCGTTGCCTTCGTGCCGCGCGCGGGCTCGAGCTCATAGAGCGTAACGACGGGACCGGGCTTGATGTCGCGAACCTCGCCCTTGACGCCGAAGTCTGCGAGCACGTCTTCGAGGAGACGTGCGGTTCCGCGCAGGACGGTTTGCGAGAATTCGCTGCCTGCTTTCGACGGCGGGCTGCGCTTCAGCATCGCCGGCGAGGGGCGTTTGAAAACAGCAGGACGCGCGGCGACTGCGCGCAGAAGGCTCGGCTTCTGGCGGCGCTGCGGCTCGGCTTGCTTCTGGACCGGCGCGGGCGCCGGCGCAGGTGCGGGTGCTGCATCGCGTACCGCCGCGCGCAGAATGCGGGGAAGGTCGATCTCGGGAAGTTCGGGGTCGCGCGGCATCGGGCGTCCGTTGGCGGGCGCGAAGCGTTCGGCGATGGCGCGGCTCGACATTTCGAGGGCGGAGTCGGCGGTCACGCTGTCGGATTCTTCGTGCGAGAAATCCTCAACGGCGTTTTCGTCGAAGTCCGGAAGGTCGGCAGACGCGCTGTAGTCCGCGTGCGGGTTCGCCTGATGCCGAGCCTTTGTGTAGGCGTCGGGGGCGGTTCTCCCGAATGCCCCAGGCAAAACGAATTCGCCAGCGTCGACGCTCTGGCGCGACATGACTGCGGCGGTAATGCTACGTGGGCGCAAAGCGTTCAGCGCCGAAAGCAGGCTTCCGGCGCGCGGGAGGCGATGGCTCGGAGCGCGGGCTGGCTGCTCCCAATCGGCGTGAGGCGACTTGGGCCGAGGCGTGCGAGCCGGAACGAATTTCAGAATGTCGTCGTGGGTCATTCCGACGGCATGGAGCAGCGCAGAGAGACCGGCGCCGAGTAACAGCACGCCAGCGGCAAGCGCGGCCGTGTCCGTGCTTATGAAGCGGAGCAACGACGCGGTGAAGTCGAAGATCGCATCGCCGAGAATGCCGCCATAACCGCGCTGGATGGGCCAAGTCGGAGAGTTGGGAAAGGCGGAACCTGCGCCCGCGAGGCCGAGGATGGCAAGCGGGTAGTAGGTTGCCTTGGTGCGGAGCCCTGCGATGTGCTGGGCGGTCAGAAGCTCGACGCTCCACATCATGGGCGGGAGCAGTGCGGCAGCCGTGGCGAGGCCGAGCGTCTGCAGAAAAAGGTCGGCGATGATGGCGCCCGGCGCGCCAAGCGCATTGCGGATCGAGCCATCCGTCGCGTGGGTGAGGCTCGGATCGGCGACCGACCACGAGACCATGCTGGTCCATACGGCTGCGAGAACGGCAACAAGCAGCAACCCGCCACCGCGTCCAAGCGTGCCGATCAGGCGCGCTTCGAGTGCGGGCGGCAAAAACCGCTGGCGATCAGGTCCACGAGTGGACGACCCGGTAACAGAAGGCATGGCTGCGAACGTCTCTTACGCAGATACATGAACGAACCGTTCGAGGGCCTCTCTGATCGTTTCGGGATCGTGGACCAATGCGACGCGCACATAGTTTGCGCCCGGATTGGTTCCGTCACGGCCGGTCTGAGCCAGATAGGCACCGGGTATCACCTTGACGCCGAAACGTTTCCATAAGGTTAGTGCTGCATGAGCGCCGTCGCCGATTTGGCTCATGTCGAGCCAAAGGAAAAATCCGCCGGCGGGTCGTTTGTAGCCGAAGCGGTCACCCAGGACGGCGTCGGCGATGTCGTACTTCCGGGAGTAAGCCAGCCGGTTGGCCGTGACATGCTGTTCTTCTGCCCAGACAGCGGCGGAGGCATGCTGGGTGGGTCCCGGCATTTGCGGACCGATCAAGTTGCGGACCTCGAACAGGGTCGCCATGAACTCCGGGTCGCCGGCTGAAAAGCCGGACCGCAGACCTGGCAGGTTCGAGCGCTTGGAAAGCGAGTTGAAGACGACGAGGTTGCGAAAGCGTTCCGGGGTTTTTGCTGCAACTTGGAGGGCGCCGACAGGAGGCGCGCCGGAATAGATCTCCGAGTAGCACTCGTCGAAGAACAACATGAAGTCGTACTGGCGGGCGAGGGCTAAGGCGCGGGCGATGTAGGTTGCGTCCGCCACGGCGCCCTGCGGGTTGGCGGGCGAGCAGAGATAGAGTGCGGCCGTGCGGGCGAGGAGGTCGGGGTCCGCCTCCAGGGCGGCGAGGTCCGGCAAATGCCCGGTGTCGGCGGTGGCGTCGAGGAAGACGGGCTCGGCTCCCGCGGCCAACGCGCCGCCGAGGTAGGCCTGGTAGAACGGGTTGCACATGAGAATGGCGGGGCGTGGGACGCCACGCTTGCGGCCCACGGCTGGGAAGGCGGCGTAGAAGAGGCCTTCGCGCGAACCGTTGCAGGGGAGGATCTCGCGCGCTGCATCGATTTGGCCTGCGAGGTCAAAGCGGCGGCCGGCCCAGTCAGCAATGGCCCCCCTCAATTCGTCGGAGCCACGGATGGGCGGATACTTCGCAAACAGAGCTTCGGCTTCGGCAATCTTGGCGGCGACGAATGGGGGCATTGTTTCGCGCGGCTCGCCGAGCGTCAGGTCGATGGGCTTCGCGTGGCCGGGCTCCGTGCCGTCCAGCAGCGTGCGGAGACGCGAGAACGGCGAAAGGATCGTGCCGTCGGCCAAGGCTGCGAGGTTCAGAGTGTCGGACATGGGGGGAGGCTCGTCGGCGGCTGGCAACAGGCGGTCGGTTTACGGGATCGTGTCGCGCTGGGCGCGGTCGAGGTTGGTTGCGGACGTGAGGCCTACCGCTTGCTCGAGGCCGCGCGCGCCACGCAGGTCCGCTTCGTCCAGGTTTGCGCCGGTGAAATCCGCTCCAGCGAGATTGGCACCGGTGAAGTTGGCCTGGGTGAGGTTCGTACCCACGAGATTGGCGCCCGAGAGATCGGCGCCGTTGAAACGCGCGTATTTCAGCGAGGCGCCAGGAAACTTCGTCTCCTTCAAAATGGCCTTGGTGAAGTTTGCGCTGACCAGGCTTGCGGGAGAGAACAGCGTTTCTTCGCGTGAGGCTCCGCCGCCGAAGACGGCGCCGGTCAGATCGGCGCCGGAGAAATCCGCGCGATCAAGCCACCCATCCGAGCGAATGCGGACCAGCTTGGCGCCAGTGAACTTGGGGGCCTCAATGGTTTCGACTTCCAGCGTCGTGAAGATCGTCGGACGGAGGATGCGCGCATCGGTCAGATCCGCGCCCGAAAAATCGGCGGAGGTGATCGTCGCGCGATCAAGGCGCGCACCGACCAGAGACGCACCGGCGAGCTTGGCGCGTGTCAGGTCTGCTCCGTACAGATCGGAGCCGTCGAGGTTCGCTCCCTTGAAGTCGAGTTCCGCTAAGTCGAGGCGGGTAAGATTGAGCCCTTTGAGTTCCGGCTTGGAACCCGGTGCGGCTTTGAACAGGCGCTCGGTCACATCGCGTGCGGTGAGTTTCGAATCTTCAGCCTCGGCTGGTTTGCTGTCCGGCGCCGGCGCCGTGTAGCTCGGCAGCCCGCCTGCGACGGCGCCGGTCGTGGCAGCCAGGATCAAGGCCAGCGTTGCAATGCCGTTGGGGAGACGCATGTCTTTCCCTCTCCTGATCAAAATCTCTGCCCGACCGTACTGGGCCGCTGATCTTTTTTGAGACCGATGATTCACGCTTCGGACTTTTCCTGCGCCGCCGATTCACGCCGCGCCTGATAGGCGGCGCGGCGATCGGGGCGACTGGGGTCCGAAGCGATCATGGTCTATGCCGCCGCTCCGTCCGTCAGCAGCTTGTAGTTGATGGAATCGAGAAGCGCTTCGAAACTCGCATCGATGATATTCGGCGAAACGCCGACGGTGATCCAGCGTTCGCCGGTTGCGTTATCGAGCGTCTCGACCAACACGCGGGTCACGGCCTCCGTGCCGCCTGTCAGGATACGCACCTTGTAGTCGACCAGCTCGATAGTCTCGATGTGTTTCTGGTAGCGGCCGAGATCCTTGCGGAGCGCGCGGTCGAGCGCGTTCACGGGGCCATTGCCTTCGCCGACCGACCAGAGCGGCTCGCGGTCGCCGTTGATGAAGACTTTCACGATGGCTTCCGAGACGGTGACCAGCTCGCCCAGGGCGTTGTGACGGCGCTCGACCATGACGCGGAAGCTGTCGACCGAGAAGTAGCGCGGGACGTTGGAAAGGTAACGGCGTGCCAGAAGCTCGAACGAGGCCTCCGCCGATTCATAGGCATAGCCGGCCGACTCGCGTGTCTTGACTTCGTCGAGGAGCGTCTGGATGCGCGGGTCATCCTTGTCGACCGCAAGGCCCAGCCGCTCGAGGGAGGCCGTTACGTTCGAACGACCGGCCTGCTTCGAAACGAGAAGACGGCGCTCGTTGCCCACGGTTTCCGGCGGCACGTGCTCGTACGTCTCCGGATCCTTGAGGATCGCGGACGCGTGGATGCCGGCCTTGGTGGCGAACGCGCTTTCGCCGACGTATGGCGCGTGGCGGTTCGGGGCTTCGTTCAGAAGCTCATCGAGGACGCGGCTGGCGTGGGTGAGCGTGCGCAGGCGTTCCGGCGTGATGCCCGTCTCGAACCGTTCCGCGAAGTCCTTCTTCAGGAGCAGCGTCGGGATGATCGAGGTCATGTTGGCGTTGCCGCAGCGCTCGCCGAGGCCGTTCAACGTGCCCTGGATCTGGCGGCAGCCCTGACGCACGGCGGCCAGCGTATTGGCGACGGCGTTCTCGGTGTCGTTGTGGGTGTGGATGCCGAGGTGATCGCCCGGCACGTGCTTGACCACTTCCGATACGATGGCCTCGACCTCATGCGGCAGCGTTCCGCCATTCGTGTCGCAGAGTACGACCCAACGGGCGCCGGCCTCAAATGCGGTTCGCGCAACGGACAGCGTATAAGCTGGATTGGCTTTGTAACCGTCGAAGAAGTGCTCGCAGTCGAGCATCGCTTCGCGGCCTGATGCCACCACGGCGCGGACGCTTTCGGCGATTGCTTCAAGATTCTCCTCATTGGAGATGCCAAGGGCGACGCGCACGTGGTAGTCCGACGACTTGGCGACCATGCAGATGCTGTCGGCCGCGGAATTGAGCAGCGCCTGCAGGCCGGGGTCGTTCGAAACAGAACGGCCCGCGCGCTTGATCATGCCGAAGGCCGTGAAGCGGGCATTCTGAAACGCTGGTTTCGATTTGAAGAATTCGGTGTCCGTGTCGTTCGCGCCCGGATAGCCGCCTTCCACGTAGTCGATACCCAGCTCGTCAAGAATGGCCGCGACGCGCCGCTTGTCTTCGAGCGAAAAATCGACGCCGGTCGTCTGCGCGCCGTCACGCAGCGTGGTGTCAAAGAGGTAGAGGCGTTCTTTGGTCATCTCAGCCATCGTTCGCGGCGCCGAGCCGCTTCTTCATGGTGGTGTTGGGGAGCCAGAGGTCATCACGCGGCATCATGTTGCGCTGGGTCGCCTGGTAGCCGCGCGCCCCGAAAAATGGTTCGGCCGTGTCGCTGGCCTCGACCGTAATCGCTGCCGCGCCCCGACCCTGGGCCAGCCGCTCGATTGCATCGGCGAGCGCCGCGCCGACACCTTGGCCCGCGAAATAGGGATGCACGTAGAGCATCTCGAACTTGTCGTTGTCCTTCAGGGAGGCGAAGCCTGCGTACTCGCCGTCGACCTGCACGACGAGCGTGACCATGCCGGCGAGCCGTTCGGCAAAAGCATCGGCGTCGGCGGCCGAGCTGGCCCAGGCCACGCGCTGGTCTTCGTCGTAGTCGTCGGCCGTCAGCTCCTCGATGCTATGGGCAAAGAGCTCCCGCAGCGCCATGGTGTCGGCGCGGAGAAAGGGACGGAGCGGATAAGCCGTGGTCATCGCGTGATGCTCAGATGTAGCCATAGTGGAATGCCAAATAGACGGCGAGCGCGAGGATCCCGATCTTGACCGCGATGTAGAACAGCCAGTGTCGCGGAAACGGGAGATCCTTGCGCCAGTCACTCATCGGGCGATTTCCCAGGTGGTGACGATCTCGCCCGTTTTCGGGTCTTTCGCGTCCTTGAGGGCGACGCCCATGGCGGCCAGCTCGTCGCGGATGCGATCGCTTTCCTTGAAGTCCTTCGCCCTGCGGGCCGCCAGGCGGGCTGCGACGAGCGAGTCCACGATATCGGCGTCGACGGAGACGGACTCGATGCCGACATTCAGCTCCTCGCGCGTCTCGCCGCCGTAGACGCCTATGAACTCCAGCGTGGCGCGAAGCTCGGCTGCCGTGTCGGGATTGCGCTTTGCGGATTTGGCAAGGCCATAGACGATCGACAGCGCGCTTGGCGTGTTGAGGTCGTCGGAGAGCGCTGCGATGACGTCCGCGTTGGGTTCAGACGCAGGGTCGATGTCCGACAGCAAATCGGCGAAGTCGAGTAGCGTGGCGCGGGCCTGCAGCAGCCGTTCCGCCGTCCAGTCGATGGGCTGGCGGTAGTGCGTGCCAAGCATGGCGAGGCGGACAACGCGACCGTGCCACTGGTTGGCCCCGAACTTCTTCGTCGCCAGCAGCTCGTTGATGGTGATGAAGTTGCCGAGGGATTTCGACATCTTCTCGCCTTCCACCTGCAGGAAGCCGTTGTGCATCCAGACGTTGGCCATCACGGGAAGGCCGTGGGCGCAGCGGGACTGCGCAATCTCGTTCTCGTGGTGCGGGAAGACGAGGTCGATGCCACCGCCATGAATGTCGAAAACGGGCCCTAGGTGCTTTTCGGACATCGCGGAGCACTCGATGTGCCAGCCGGGACGGCCGGGCTCGGCAATGCCAGCTGGCGATGGCCACGCGGGCTCGCCCGGCTTCGAGGGCTTCCACAGCACGAAGTCCATGGGGCCCTTCTTGTAGGGCGCGACCTCGACGCGGGCGCCGGCTTCCATTTCCTCGAGCGAGCGGTTGGAGAGCTTGCCATAGTCGGGCATGGACGAGACGTCGAAGAGCACATGGCCCTGTGCGACGTAGGCATGGCCGCGGGCGACAAGCGCCTCGCAAAGCGTTTTCATCTCCTCGATGTGCTCGGTGGCACGCGGTTCGACCGAAGGCGGCAACACGCCAAGGGCGGCGATGTCGTCGTGGAATTGCTTTTCGGTGGCGCTGGTGACGCGCCGGATGGCCTCGTTCAGCGGCAGGTTCGGGTAGTCCTGCCCGGCGCGGGCGTTGATCTTGTCGTCGACGTCCGTGATGTTCCGGACATAGGTGACGTGCTCCGGCCCGTAGATATGGCGGAGGAGGCGATAGAGAACGTCGAAGACGATGACGGGGCGCGCATTGCCGATATGGGCATAGTCGTAAACCGTCGGTCCGCAGACATACATGCGGACATTGGCCGGATCGATGGGCTCGAACGGCTCCTTGCGGCGTGTCAGCGTATTATAAAGCGTGAGCGACACGCGTTCTCTCCTCATGCACCGCACGACGCGAAATCGTCGTGCGCAGACCGATCCTCCGTCTGGCGGTGGCGTTTCTCTGTCTTGTCATGAGGCAAAGAACGGGGCCGCGCGCCAGCCGGTATGACTAGCTCGAAATGATAATAATGCCGCAAATGGTAACGGCAGGGTTGCGCAGCAGCGTTCTCATGGTCCGGTGTTATGCGGGGCGGCACGCATTGCGTCAAGCTCCGGCCACTGAAACGCCTTAGCGAACCGTTGCATGGCCGCCAGGGTTTCCCCGGGGGTAAGTGGCGTTCTGGGCGAGACGCCGCATTTCTCCCGCATTGACCCCCTATCCGGGGGCTCTCATAGTGCGTTGAACGACGTGAGCATTTCCGGGCGCTTGCCCCGACGATCGATGAGCTGATGAAAATAAGCGGCAATAGCCTGAGGCGGTTCCTTTCTGCGTTGGCGGCAATGGCCAACAGGCGCGCCCTATTCGGAATTCTGGCTGGGACCACGCTCGCGCTCTCCGCAGGCGTGCCGGCCCTCGCGCAGAGCTGGTGGCCCTTCGGCGGCAATGAGCAGCAGCCGCGTCAGCGACCCGCGCCCGTGCCCCAGGCCCCCGTTTACCCTGGCGACATGGACGATGGTCCGCCGCCCCCGCCGCAAGGACAGCCGGGAACACAGGGAAACTGGGCGCAAGGCGGTGGTGCCGCGGGGCGTAGTCCGATCTGTCTTCAACTTGAGCAGCGGCTTGTGCAGGAAGGGCAGCGCGGCAGCGAATCCCGCAACCTGGTGCCGATGGTCGAGAACGAGATGCGGCAGGCCGAGGAAGCCTACCGGGGTCAGAAGCAACAGCTCGATCGCAGCGATTGCTATGAATATTTCCTGTTCTCCAAGACGCTGAAGCGAACGCGGCGCTGCGTGGAGCTGGCCAATCAGGCCGACGCCACGCGCCAGCGTATCGAGGACCTTGAAGTCCAACTCCAGCAGCTCCAGGGCTCGTCCGGGCGTTCCTATCAAGATGAGATCGTGCGCGAGCTGGCCCGCAATAACTGCGGCGCCAACTATCAGCAGCAGGCGCGTCGTCAAAGCGGCGGCAGCGGTTCATTCTGGGAAGATGAGGAAAGCAGCGGGGCGAGCGGCGGATCGGGCTTCGGTGCGCTGCCTTATGCGACCTACCGCACGGTGTGCGTGAGAATGTGTGACGGCTATTACTTCCCGGTCAGCTTCTCGACGCTGCCGAACCACTTCCAGCGCGACGAGGAAGTGTGTCACTCGAAGTGCGCCGCCCCGGCGGAGCTCTATTATCACCAGAACCCGGGCGCCGGTATGGAGCAGGCGGTCAACGCGCGCTCCAACGAACCCTACACGCAGCTCAAGCAGGCCTTCCGCTACCGCAAGGAATACATTCAGGGCTGCTCGTGCAAGATGGCCGAGTACACCCCGGCGCCGGGCACGATTGCGCCGGGCTCGACGCAGGGTGATGCGGGCGGCTGGGTTTCCGAGAGCCCGACCGGATCGACGGCGGGCCAAGCTCAGGTGCCCGCTCAAGCTCCGCCGCCGCCTCCGCCAGCTCGGCAGGGTGGCGAAACGCTCCCTTGGGCGACGCAGAGTCAATAATTTTTTGCTGTTTTCAGTGACTTAGCCTCGCTGGCCGCGCAGGCGCGCTTCGGCGCGCGCGCGGCCGATGAGGGGAAGAAGCGCTTTCAGCTCCGGTCCTGCATCCTGGCCTGTAAGCGCCAGACGCAGCGGATGAAACAGGGCCCGACCCTTGAGGCCGGTTGCCTTTCCGACCTCTGCGGTCAGCTTGCCCCAAGTGGAGCTGTCCCACGGCTCTGAGGGCAGCAGTTCCGCGGCCTTCGCCGTTACATCGGGGTTTTCGATCACGGGGTCGATTTCGCCAGCGACGACCGTCCACCAAGTGCGTGCATCGGAGAGCACGGTGACGTTACCGCGAACTGCCTCCCAGAACGGCGCGCCGCCTGTGATGCCAAGGGCTGCCAAGCGATCGGCAACGTCCTCATAGGGACGCTTGTGAAGAAGCTTGGCATTGAGCGTCTTCAGCTCTTCGAGATCGAAGCGGCCGGGCGCGGTGGAAATTTTGCCGAAATCGAACAACTCGGCCAACTCGTCGATATTGCCGTGCGGCTCGATGGCGTCGGAGGTGCCGACGAGGGCAGCGTGGCTCAGAATGGCCATGGGTTCGAGGCCGTCCTTGCGGAAGGTCTCGATCGAAAGCGTGCCGAGCCGTTTCGAGAGCGCGTGGCCGTCGGCGCCGATCAGCAGGCTGTGGTGAGCCAGTGCCGGCGGGACGGCATCGAGCGCTTCGAAAATCGAGATTTGCACGCCGGAGTTCGTCACGTGGTCCTCGCCACGGACGATATGTGTGATGCCGAAATCGACGTCGTCGACGACGCTCGTGAAGGTGTAGAGCGGCGTGCCATCCTCGCGGATCAGGACGGGGTCGGACAGCGAGCCTATGTCGACGGTCTGGTCGCCGCGGATGAGGTCGTTCCACGAGACGATGGTCGGCAGAGGCGTCAGACCGCTTTCGGCGCTGGTGTTGTTCAGCCGGAAGCGCCAGTGCGGACGGCGGCCCTCGGCTTCCAGCTTTGCCCTTTCCGCATCGGTCAGCTTGAGGCCTGCGCGGTCGTAGATCGGCGGCATGCCGCGCCCGAGCTGGCGCTTGCGCTTGCGGTCGAGCTCTTCCTCGCTCTCGTAACAGGCGTAGAGGCGGCCCGCGCCTTTCAGCTGTTCGGCAACTTCTGAATACCGTGCGAGCCGCGCGGATTGCCGTTCCTCACGTCCCCATTCGAAGCCCAGCCAGCGGAGATCCGTGCGGATCCCCTCGGCGAATTCTTCGGTCGAGCGCTCGCGGTCGGTGTCGTCGAGGCGCAGGATGAGGGTGCCTCCGGCCTTGCGGGCAAGGAGATAATTCAGCACCGCGGTCCGGATGTTGCCGATGTGAAGCCGGCCCGTGGGGCTCGGCGCGAAGCGTACGGTGGGTTTCATGAGGCGCGTGGTTCTTCTTTCGGCGTGTCGGATTGGCCGGGTTCGCGGCGTGGGTTCGGCGCCACCCTATCGTCCGGCTGCGAGAACTCAAGCTCCAGCGCGATCGGGGGTGAATGCTAGCGCACGGCCTTTTGCTGGACGGCATCCCGGGCGATGAGGTGGAACATTTCCGTGGCGTTGCGCCGGGCACTCTGGAGGAATGCATCGATCCGCGCCTCATCCTCGGGCGTGAAATCCGGAGCGACTTGCGCCGGATCGGCCTCCTCCAGCTCGGCTAAAGTGACGTGGCGCGATGAGAGGCCGATGTCAGCGAGGAGGGAGGCCACTTTCGACGTATTTCCGGCCACAGCCACAAAGGGAAGGCGCGTCAAAAGGGCGAAGCAGACCGCGTGGTAGCGTCCACAGATGGCCGCGCGGGCATGAGATCCCAATAGATCCAGCAATTCAGCGCGGGTGCGGAGCGCACCTTTGTATCGGATCGACCAAGGGGAAACCGGCAGCGGCCGTGCGAGAATACGTTTGGCCTCGAACTTCCAGCGGCGGCGCTTGCTTCCATTTTGTGGCCATGGCGGCTCGGCGCGCATCGTCATGGGCGCGGCGCCGGACCATTTTCCGGCGAGGGCAAGGAGTGCCGCAGTCTTGCGCGGTTCGGAGCTGTCGGTGACCAGCAGGGGGCCACGTTTCATGGCGCTTGGCGCTCCGTCAAAGCTGAGTGTGAGATCGGGAACGACCGTGGACGCGATATCCGACGTCGCCAGGAAGGCGGCGCTTTCGCGATCGCGGACGAAGATGCGCCGGAACGTGTTCAGGGCGGTGGTCACATGCGGTGGCGTCGCTTCCACCGTTGCGTTGATCAAGTAAGCAGGAAAGTGTGCTGCGTTCAGGGTCGTTGCGATCTTAGCGATCCGTATCGCGGCTTTTGCGTCGTGGTGGATCGAGCCTTCGCCGTTAACGATTGCGAGATCGAAACGGCTCCGTGCGAGCGGATCGAAAAGTGTGTCTTCAACCGCTGCCCAATCCCATCCCGCTGCAAGGTCAATGTTGGCGTCGCTTGCCAAGCGCACGGCCTGATCCGTCACCAGAGCTGATCCGTGGTGACCGGACAAAGATGCATCGTTGACCAGGAGAGCCCGAAGGGGACGCATCATTTGTCCTTTAGGCGGATGATCGGAGGGCTCTACCACCACGAGCCAATAATTGTCTTCAGGTGCCTCTGCCACGTTAGAAGGCGACGCGGCAATTGGGCAACACCTCAGTCCTACGGTCCTTCAGCCGGCCCATCTCGGTGCGACCATTAGGCGATTGGTAAGGTTGCTCGCCTAGCGTCGAGGCGTAGTGCAGTGCTCGGGCGGCGGGGAAGTCAATGCGCGTAGTCAAGTCTGTTCCAATTGAGGATTTCGAGTTTCGCGGCAGCATTAAGGACAGTGACGTCACCAAGCTTATCCGCGCCTTTGGAGAAGAACCCCACATCAATGAGGACGAGGCCGAAGCCCTACTCCGGCTGAACCGGCGCTGCCCGATTCAGGGACCGACATGGAGCGGCTTCCTTGTCGACGTGATCGCCGACTATATTCTCAATCACAGCGGCCCCGAGGGTTACATCACCGCCGAAAAGAGCCAGTGGCTCGTTTCCAAGCTTTCGAGCGGCGGATGGGTGGCAAACCGCGCCGAGCTAGATCTTCTGGTCAGCATCCTCGGAAAGGCGCGCTGGTTTCCGCTCAGCTTGGCAACGTTCGCACTCGAGCAGGTGGCCGGTGCTGTCATCCATGGGTTCGGTCCCTTGCGCGGCAGCCATGCATCGGGAATTGCCAATGGCGCTGTTCCCGGCACGATCGGAGGGTCGGAGATCGCGCTTCTGCGCGTGATCTTGAATGCGTTTGGGGGCGATAGTGCTCTGCCGCTCACACGGCCCGAAGCCGAAATTCTCATGAGCGTGCATCGGGCGGTAGCCGGGCGGCCGTTGCCGCTCGCGTGGGTTGATCTCTACGCCAAGGCCATCGCGAACGTCCTTCTGGCCGAGCACGGCTATTCCGTTCCTCCTCGCTCGGTAGCTTTGTCTGTCTGGACCTCCGACGAGGTTCCCGCGGCCCTCGACGAGCAGGTTGCCGTGTGCCTCGGAAACCTCCGGCGCGATTACCATCGGCAGTCCGGGGAAGAACGTGCTCTTGCCCGGCTGGAGCGGCAGCGGATCGAAATTGTGACCGGTGAATCGATCGGAGCGGAGGATATGGGCTGGCTCGGCGAGCGGCTGGCTTCCAGCTTCCTGCCGGCCGCAATCGAAACGGCGGTGCTGGCTCATCTGGACCGGGAATGCCTCATCGGGGATTTCGTGTCCCCGCCGCTCAGGAGCGGGTGGGCGGCCTAACCGGGGCCTCGGGCCGCGGCCAGCGTCTGCTATGCAAGTCTCAGGCGGGATAGAGCCATTTTGACGCGTGAACCGGCGCTGGGCCTGTTCCTGTAGCAATTCCGTCATTCCCGCCGTCGCGGTTCGGCCGGGCTCTGCCCGGATGCCCCCATTTATCGCGGTTTACGGGCTCGGCGGGTTTAGTCTAGAAGAGCCGTACGAAACGACCTTCCCGACATTCAGACAGGGCGCCAAGGGATAATGTTCAAGAAAATCCTCATTGCCAATCGTGGCGAGATCGCTTGCCGCGTGATCAAGACCGCACGCAAGATGGGCATCAAGACCGTTGCGGTCTATTCGGATGCCGACCGTGACGCGCTCCATGTCGAGATGGCAGACGAGGCGGTCCATCTTGGTCCTCCGCCCGCCGCTCAGTCCTATCTGTTGATCGACAAGATTGTCGAAGCCTGCAAGGCGACCGGCGCTGAGGCCGTCCATCCGGGCTACGGCTTCCTTTCAGAGCGCGAAGCCTTTCCGATCGCCCTCCAAAAGGCCGGCATCGTCTTCATCGGTCCCAATCCCAAGGCGATCGCCGCAATGGGCGACAAGATCGAGAGCAAGAAGGCGGCGGCAGCGGCCAAGGTTTCGACCGTGCCCGGCTACATGGGCGAGATCGCCGACGAAAAGCACGCCATCAAGATTGCCGAGGAAATCGGCTACCCGGTGATGATGAAGGCCTCGGCTGGCGGCGGCGGTAAGGGTATGCGCATCGCGTACAACCGCAAGGAAGTCGAGGAAGGCTTCCCGCTGGCTCGTTCGGAAGCGAAAGCGTCGTTCGGCGACGACCGCATGTTCATCGAGAAGTTCATCGTCGATCCGCGCCACATCGAGATCCAGCTGATCGGCGATAAGCACGGCAACGTCATTTATCTCGGTGAGCGCGAGTGCTCGATCCAGCGTCGCAACCAGAAGGTCATCGAAGAGGCGCCGTCGCCGCTGCTCGACGAGAAGACGCGCCGGGCCATGGGCGAGCAGGCTGTCGCTCTCGCCAAGGCGGTCGGTTACGATTCTGCCGGCACGGTCGAGTTCGTGGCGGGTCAGGACAAGAGCTTCTACTTCCTCGAGATGAATACGCGCCTTCAGGTCGAGCATCCCGTGACGGAGCTCGTTACAGGCGTCGACCTCGTCGAGTTGATGATCCGCTCGGCAGCCGGTGAGAAGCTGCCGTTCAAGCAGTCGGACGTGAAGCTCAACGGCTGGGCCATCGAGAGCCGCGTCTATGCCGAGGATCCATTCCGCAACTTCCTGCCCTCGATCGGCCGCCTCGTGAAGTATCGCCCGCCCGCCGAGGAGGTGAAGAACGGCCTCACGGTGCGCAACGACACCGGCGTCTTCGAAGGCGGCGAGATCTCGATGTATTACGATCCGATGATCGCCAAGCTCGTGACCCACGGGCCGACGCGCATCGCGGCCATCGACGCGCAGGCCGAAGCTCTCGACGCCTTCTACATCGACGGCATCCAGCACAACGTGCCGTTCGTGACGGCGCTGATGCATCACCCGCGCTGGCGGGAGGGGGCGCTTTCGACCGGCTTCATCGCCGAGGAGTATCCGGAAGGCTTCAAGGGCCGTAAGGCGGAGGGCGAGGAGAAGGCGGTTCTCGTCGCTGTCGCGGCCGCGATCGACCACCTCAACAATATGCGCCGGCGCCAGATCAGCGATCAGATGGTGAATGGGGCCGTTGAGTTCGCGAAACGTCGCGTGGTCGAGATTGCTGGCGAGCGTCAGGCGATCGTGGTGGGTGGCACCGAGGGCAATCTCCTGCACGTGAGCTTCCTCGATGCCGAGGGCAATGCCGCGCAGACGGTCTCTGTCAGCTCCGCTTGGGCGGCCGGTGAGCCGGTTTGGCGCGGCCAGGTGGGTGGCAAGACCATTGCGGTCCAGGTTCGGCCGATCCTCAACGGTGCAAC
This sequence comes from Hyphomicrobium sp., assembly GCF_036262015.1. Classification (GTDB taxonomy): domain Bacteria; phylum Pseudomonadota; class Alphaproteobacteria; order Rhizobiales; family Hyphomicrobiaceae; genus Hyphomicrobium_C. The sequence continues at coordinate 1,248,564 of NZ_DATAJR010000008.1, forward strand.
GCTGTCCTATCGCGGCATCCAGGCGCCGGTCTACGTCTACACCGAGAAGGAAGCTGAGCTCGTGGCGCTGATGCCGGTCAAGGCAGCGGCGGACATGTCGAAGTTCCTGCTCTGCCCGATGCCGGGCCTCGTCAAGGTGATCCATGCCGCCGAGGGGCAGGACGTGAAGGCGGGTGACGCGCTCGCGGTCGTCGAGGCCATGAAGATGGAGAACATTCTCCGCGCCGAGCGCGACGGCAAGGTCAAGAAGATCAACGCCAAGCCGGGTGACAGCTTGGCTGTCGATGCTGTGATCCTCGAGTTCGTATAAGCCGGCGTTTGCCGCTCGTCCGATCGAGATCTGGAATGCCCTGTCCCCTCTCCGCACATAGCGGGAGGGGACATTGTTTTTGGAGGTTCAGCAGATGGCAGGCGCGTCGCGGACGACTCACGTCAGGATCGAAGGACGGGTCCAGGGTGTCGGGTATCGGATGTGGACGCAGCGGACAGCCGCGGGGATCGGTCTTTCCGGGTGGGTGCGCAATCGGCGCGATGGCTCCGTCGAGGCGGTGTTCCAGGGGGCTGATGCCGATGTGGGCCTCATGATCGAGCGCTGCCGCTCAGGTCCGGCGGGGGCGGCCGTCAGCGAGGTTCACATCGTGGGCGAGGGTGTCGGCGCCTTCGAAGGGTTCGAGGTTCGCGAAACCGCCTGATCATTCGGACGCGGCAGCCCTGCTGAACCGGCCGGCGGCGCTGCGCAGGCCGTGGATGATCAACTCGTACGTCTCCTCGTCCCGCGCTTCCGGGTAGACCATGTAGACGGGATAGACGAAGCGGCGCGCGCGCTTTGGCTGGCGGAGCCGGCCGCGTGCGATATGGGGCTTGACGATACGGGCCGGAAAATAAGCCGACGCTTCGTTGCTCAGCAGATATTCAATGCTGATCGATCCGAGATCGAGGTGCAGGCCGGGGCTTGCAAGCTCCGGATAGGCCGCGGCATGGTCCTGCTGAAAGTCCGGTCCCCAGTCGACGAACACATACTCGCTGGTCCCGCGCCGTCCGGATGGCTTGGCGCTCGTCACAAGAACGAACTCCTCGTCGAAGAGATGCTCGACGACGTGTCCGGGCGGCTGGATGGGACGATACATGACCGCGAGGTCGAGAGTGCCTTCGATGAGCCGCTGTGTCAGAACGCTCGAGGGGGCAGATATCGCGGAGACGGCGATGTCCGGAGCCGTCGCGCGCATCTTCGCGATCCATTTGAGCAGGAAACCTTGCCACAATCCGACGGTCGCACCGATAGCCAGATGATCGCGATGCTGGTCGGCGAGGCTGACTTCGAGCTGGGCGCGCTGCCATACGCGGACGAGCGCCAGGGCGTGTTTGCGGAACTGCTCTCCGGCAGCCGTGAGGTCTGCTCCGGACTTCGACCGCTCAAAAAGTGGGCGGCCGAGGAGCTCTTCGAGCCCCTTGATGCGGGCCGAGACCGTGGATTGCGTGATGTTGAGCTTCTCAGCCGCTTCGATGAAGCTGCCGGTTTCGGCGACCATCAGAAACGTTCGTGCGAGATTGATATCCATATGCCGCTCGCAACGCGTGAATGCGCTCGACGGCTATCTATCGAAATCTTCGATAGCCGTCACCGGAAATTTCCGTTTGAAGAGGAGATTGATTCTGACCACATTGAGGATCGGCTCGACTCGAGTCGGGTCAGATTCGGCTCAGCTCACGCTGGGCGTTCAATGGAAGGACTAACGAAGATGGCTAAAGCTGCTAAGAAGCCTGCTGCTAAGAAGGCTGCTGCGAAGAAGCCCGCGGCGAAGAAGAAGAAGTAACGAGTTTCTGCCACGAGCTCTCGGAGCTGGCCGTTGATTTTTGGTCGCGTCATTCCAGGGGTTCTTATCGCACTCTGTCTCTTACCCTCAGCCGTTCATTCGGCGTCGATCACAAATCGGGATGACAGGGACCACACGGTCACCGTCATTGAGGGAAGCTCCCAAAAAGTCCATGTTCTAAAGCCGAATGCGGTGCTTGAGGGGATATGCGGGACGGGGTGTTTGATCCGGTTGGACGACAACCGGGAAGATCCCTTCGAGCTTGAAGGCTCGGATGTCACGTCGATCGAGGAAGGGCAGCTCTACGACGACGAGGTGGGGGTGCCGTCAGGGACTGGTACAGGATCTGACGCCCAGCCTTCTCAGCCCAGTTCGCGTCCGTAGCCGAGGCTTGTCGTAGTGAATAGAGACCCGGCCCCGCTTACCGCGGGCCGGGTTTTCTTTTTTTTGCGAGGACACGTGCCCGTTGAGACCGCCCACTATCGGACAAGCACATCGTCCGTTTGAGGTGCGCCAGCGTCGATTGCGGGTCCGAACACGCGCTCGAAACTCTGCCGCAAGAACATATCCACATCTTTTATCGGGATCGGCTTTGCCAGTCCGGCAAGGCTGGTGACCCCGTACTCAGAGATCCCGCAGGGGACGATCCCCTCATAGTGCGACAGGTCCGGAGCAACGTTGAGACTTATGCCGTGGAAGCTCACGCCTCGGCGGATGCGGATACCAATCGCGGCGATCTTCTGCTCGACGCCTCCGGCCTGCTCATTGGCGACCCACACGCCGACCCTGCCGTCGCGGACCTCGCCCCGCACGCCCGCCAGTGCCAGGGCGCCGATGATCCAAAGCTCCAGAGCTTCCACGAATGCACGCACATCCGTGCCGAAACGGCGCTGAATGTCGAGCATCACGTAAGCAATGCGCTGGCCCGGACCATGATAGGTGTATTGGCCGCCACGTCCCGTTGCGAACACGGGAAACCGGCTGGGGGATTTGAGGTCGGCGGAGACGGCGCTGGTGCCAGCGGTATAGAGGGGGGGATGCTCGAGCAGCCAGACGAGTTCAGACGCGCGACCCTCGCGGATCTCGGCCGCGCGCTGCTCCATGAACGCCACGGCAAAAGGGTAGCCAACGAGGGCTGAACTCGCGGTCCATTCGACGGCTCTTCTATCGAAATCGGTCATGGATAGAGATCTATCACTCACGGTCCGCGCCGAAAAATGGTGCTTTCCTGCCATCCTGCTGCGTGTGTCCTGCGCGGGTTATCGGCGCGAAGCCTAGATCTTCGCATTTCCTCGAAGTTTTGGGAGGCTGCCATCGCGCGATGAGACGTTTTGGCGGGTGGTTTCCTGCTTGCCTTCTCCGGCGGCCTCTGTTAGTTCGGCGGGCTTCCAGGCGCCTCTTGTTCGACCCCCTCGGGTTGGCTATATGGGGCGCTTCGAGCCATGATGCGGTCGTGGCGGAATTGGTAGACGCACTACCTTGAGGTGGTAGCGGGGCAACCCGTGGAAGTTCGAGTCTTCTCGACCGCACCATATGGCTCTCTCCTTCGGCGCACCTGATCGGGCGCCGGGAGGGGTGCCAGATCTCCGTAAGGCGCTTGCGTCGCGGAGCGCACCCAGGCGGGAGCCAGGTAACGCTTCCTTTACCTTCGCTTTGCGAATTCAATAGCCGTAAACCATTCGTATATCGCGCCGCTTCTAAGCTCCGGGAATCTTAATCCCTTGGGCGGGAGCCTATGCGCAAACGTAGCTCTTTTATCGACAGACGTCGCGTCGCTCTGGCGCGCAAGCTGCTCCGCTTTCGCGCCGATTGCCGTGGTGCGACCGCTATCGAGTTTGCAATGGTCGCGGCGCCTTTCTTTGCCATGGTGCTGGCGATCATGGTCATCGGCATGCAATTTCTCGTCATGCATTTCCTCGAGCATGGTGTTGCCGAAGCTTCGCGCAAGCTCCGCACGGGTGAAGCGCAGAAGGCCGGGATAACCCTCAACGATTTCCGCAAGCTGTTCTGCGACGCGGCGGGCGGCTACGTCGATTGCGACCAGCACCTCGTGATTCATGTCAAGAACAGCAAGACCTTTGCAGGGCTCGGCGAGCTGACGCCCTGCGTGACAAACGGCCAATTGACTCCATCGGCCGGCGCAGCCGCCGACGGTGTCGGTACCCGTGCGGGAGGCGCAAGCGATGCCGTCGTGGTCCTGGCTTGCTATGAGTGGGCACAGGGTGGTGGTCTTTGGCGGATGCTTTTCAATTTGGTGGCCCCCGTTCCCGCAACGGAAGAGGGCAAGGTCGTTCTTTCGGCGGTCTCAGCCTTTAGGTCCGAGCCGTTCCAATGAGGCGGAAGTCTAGTGCAAAGCACGGCTGGAAACGGCTGGATCCGATCTGCAAGAGGAAAGAGTCGATGCCAGGTCCTCGCACAATGATGCGGCCAGCTCAGACGGTGCGATCGCTCCGCACGTTTTGGAGCGATGTGCGCGGTGTTGTGGCTGTAGAATTCGGCTTTATCGCTCCCGTGTTGATGGTGCTGTTGCTTGGCAGCGCGGATCTTGCGCGGGCGATCGCGGCAAATCGCAAGTTCGAACTCGTTACCAGCATGGTCTCCGACCTCGTGGCGCGCGAGGAGAAGCTTACGGGCGATGACGTAAGGAAGATCTACGATATCGCCAGGCTGGCTATGTCGCCTTACGGGACAACAGATCTGAAGGTGGCGATCATTCCGGTGGCGTCGAATCCCACGGACGCAAATAAGACGGCTGTCTATGCTGCGACGACGAACAGGCCTTCGTTCCCTGCTGCGGGCGGGGAGCTTGCCAAGTGTCAGGCCTATCCCCTGTCTGCTGGGCTTATCGCCGCCAATGAAAGCGTCATCGTCGTCGAGTCCAGCTACGAATTCGCTGATCTGTTTCTTCTGCCCAAAATGACGTTTGAAGCGAAGTCAATCACCAGGCCGCGCAAGTCGGCGTGTGTTGATTTTGATGGCATTGGCAAGCCGTGTGGCACCTGCTTCTCTTGATCGAGGCACGCAAAATATTGTGGCCCGCGAAATTATTCCGTATACAGTAACGAAGCGACGCAAGTGACGTGTTTCGTTCCTCGCCTTTCGTGATCTCGCGAACGACAAGGAACGAAATCTCGCCCTGTCCGTTCTGTGAGGGTTTGCGGCCTTGCGCGTGCACTGCTGGTTTGCCGGGGTGTTCAGGAGCTCCACGAGCAGAGCTGTTGCGACTTGTTCAGAGTGATTTCAATCCGAAGGCCGTGCCGGCACGTCGGATTGAAAAGGATCTGAGCCGAGTCTCGGGATACCCATCGGCACACCCCGTTGTTCCGGTCTTTTGCGCGAGAGATCCTTATGGGCCGCCGTTCCCTGCATACCGCTGAAGAGCTGCGCGAATTGATCATCGGGGCTTCCACGGAACTCATCCAGGAGTCCGGATTGAGTGGGCTCTCTGCCCGCGAGATTGCCCGGCGCATCAATTACTCGCCGGGTACTCTCTATAATTCCTTCGAAAATCTCGACGATCTGGTGCTGACGATCGAGGGCAGACTTCTCGATGATCTGCTGGCGTCCATTTCCTCGCTTCCGACTGCCGATGATCCGCGCAAGCAGGTTCACGCCATCGCAAATTGCTATCTCACCTTCGCGGGCCGAAATCCGAAGCTCTGGAACCTTTTGTTCGAGCATCACGTCCCTGCGTCACAAGCCATTCCAGACTGGTACCGGCAAAAGCTCGAGGCGCTTATGGGCAAGGTGGAGGATGTGCTGGCGCCACTCGCCGACGGCCTCGACGCCGAAGAGCTTCGGCGCTCGGCCCGTGTTTTGTGGGCCGGCGTGCATGGGGTCTCGTCCCTGTCGGCTGCCGACAAGCTTTCCACCATTACCGCGGACGATGCCAACGTCCTGATGGACAATCTGATCCGGAACTATCTGGCTGGTTTTGAGGGCGCACGCCGCCAGCCCGCGTAACGGGCCGGCGGCACGCGCATCCAGGGTCTGGCTCTCGCCTCCCCGCCTATGGACTGGCGGGCGGGTTGCTCGGTGCGGGTGCCAAGGCTTTGTCGGGAATGGCGCCGGTCTCGATGCCTCCGCCCGGCGCAGGCGTGCTTGCCACTGCGTGGGGAACCTTCACGATGCCGAACCAGCTTTCCTTGGGGAGGAGCCGCTCGTTCAGTCCGGCCCACATGTCGCGGGAAGACAAGCCGTCGACGAATACGGTTGGGGACGGAGCGAGCCAGACGGCGAGCGCAAGCGCGGCCGCCATGCCTCCCGAGGCATAGGGATGGCGCCGGTCGAAAAGCTTCAACGCCGTGCCGAATGAGGATTTGATCCGAGTATCCATGACGTCGACCGAATAGATCTCGTCAAGCGTCAGATGGACGAGATAGCCGATCAGCATGAACCCCGCGGCCAGCCAGGCGACGCCTGAATGGCGATCCAAGACATGACCAAACACGACCGCCGTGGCCGCAGCGCAGAAAAGCGCGGCAACGATGGAATGCCAGATGCCGCGATGGACGGCGAGATTGTGGAAGATCGTGTGCAATCCATAACGCACGAGCAGAAGCGTTCCGAGCCAGAGGATCCAGAGCTCGGCGATCGACAAGCGATCGGCCGCTGAGAACAGCACAGCGAACGAGAAGAAGATCGCGAGGCCGGAGAACATTGCGCGACTCGGGCGGCTGTCCTTGAGATCGATGTCCGGCAGAACAGAGCCCAACACTCCGGCCATCGTTATCGGGATCAAATTCTCCGTTGCGATGACGTCGGCGGCGAGAGTGAGTGTGGCAAGAGTGCCGGCGACGACGGTGCCGACTGCAATATGGGTCGTGAAATTCGCCATGGCGAAAATGCTCCTTGATCCGAAGCCTTGCGCCTGTCCCCATCCCGCGGCGCCCCTGGTTGCTCTTGGGACCAGATTCGCCGCTTGTCGGGGAGGTTAGGTGGCGCAAACGGTGTGGAAAACGCGGGCTGCTGCGAACCGCTTGCAACAACAGGGAAATTGTGCCGAGACGCCGCACGAATGGAGGGTGGCGCTTTCGATTCAAGTCTGGCACGAGGGTGCTCTGAGACTGTCCACGACGGGTTCGTCCCGCGAGTCAGGGTGCCCCACATGACAGCCACGCCGTCTTTGGCCGAGACCAGCTCGGTCCGTACGCTGCATTTGATCGCCGCAGGAAGCATCGCCGTCGCAATTGCCGTGATGGCGCTTAAGTACTGTGCGTTCCTCGTCACGGGCAGCGTGGCGCTCTATTCGGATGCGCTCGAGAGCATCGTCAATCTCGTGACCGCACTCGCGGCCCTGCTTGCGATCAACGTCAGCTCACGTCCGGCAGACCGGAATCATCAGTTCGGACATCACAAGGCCGAGTACCTGTCGGCGGTTCTCGAAGGCGTGCTGATCGTCGTCGCGTCTATCCTGATTTTTCGCGAGGCCTATGATGCGATCGTCGCGCCGCGTGTGATCGAGGACTTCGGAATTGGCATGGCTTTGAGTGGTCTCGCCACGGCGCTGAACGGCGGGTGGTCGGCATTTCTCATCCGGCGCGGACGGAGCCTGCGTTCGCCGGCCCTGGTGGCCGACGGCTGGCATCTGTTCACCGACGTCATGACCTCGGTTGGCGTCATCGCCGGTCTCGTCCTCGTCGCGGTCACGGGGATCAAAATCCTTGATCCTTTGCTGGCCATCGCGGTGGCGGTGTACATCCTCTGGAGCGGGTCCAAGATCATCATTTCATCCATGAGTGGACTTCTGGACGAGGCGGCATCGACCGCCATCCAGGCGCGCATCCGCGAGGCAATCCAGCGAAGCGGGGACGGGGCGCTGGAAGCCCACGACGTGCGGACCCGTCAGGCGGGACGAGCCATTTTCATCGAGTTCCACCTCGTTGTGCCAGGCAATATGACCGTGCATGAGGCGCATGAGATCTGCGACCGGCTGGAAGCCGCCCTCGAAGCGGAGATCGAGGGCTCGGAGGTCGTCATTCATGTCGAACCCGAGCATAAGGCCAAGGATCACTCCAAGGGTACCATCCCGCTTTAGCGCGCTCGTTGTTCCCTAGGTAACTGCGCCCGCATCTTCCCTCGTGTCCCCTCGTTGATCGAGCTGCGGCCGGGACTGTCGTCCCTTGGGTGGTTGATCCGTTATCTGCTATGATCCGTGGCCATATCACTGCGGCCCTTGCTATGCAGACGCAACTCCATGTTTCTCGCAGGGGCACGTTTGAAGGACAGATGTCATGAAGTTTCCTTCGGCCGTTACGGGCGCGTCCCTGCTGTTGCTGTCGGTATCGGGTCTTCAGGCCGCGCCCCAGGAACCGATCGGGTCCACCCTCACAGTCGTCAATCTCGTCACCGCAGAATACAATCGCGACACACGTACTCTGCAGGTCGGCGATCGCGTGCATCAGGACGAGTCGATCGAAGTCGGCCTCGATGCGTCCAGCGAACTCAAGCTCGATGACGACACCAAGCTGGCGCTGGGTCCCGGTTCTCAGCTGACGCTGGACAAGTTCGTCTATGACCCCGCCAAGTCGAACGGCTCGATTGTGCTCGATCTCGTCAAGGGCACGTTCCGCTTCATGACCGGCGTGGCCGAGAAGCCGACCTATCAAATCAAGACGCCGGCTGCGTCAATTACGGTGCGCGGTACGGTCTTTGACGTCTTTGTCCAAGATGATGGGATGTCCTGGCTGCTTCTTCACGAGGGCGCGGTCGAGGTCTGCAACGAGCGCAAACAGTGCAAGGTGCTCGATCAGCCCGGAAAGCTGATCCGGATCGGCGGTGATGGTGACGTCGGGTCGCCCGTCAAATGGGCTTCGCTGTCCGGCAATGACAAGGTGCCGTTCGACGATGCGTTCCCCTTCGTCATCAAGGCGCCGGGCATCGATCCCAAACCGGTCTTCACACGCGAAGCCATCGTTACCGGCAAAATTCCTGACTACGACGACAAGCCCAAGCGGACGGAAACGAAGCCTACGAAGCCCACCAAACGGGCCGAGCGCACGCGCGAGACACCGTCCGACTACAAGCAGAAGCCGAAGAAGACCAGGACGACGAAGAAGCAGAATTCCGACGATGACATGAAGGGCATCGGCTCTGCGATCGGGATTGGCATTGGGATCGGCATCGGCGGCATGGGCAAGCACAACCGCGGCGGTGGTGACTATGGCGGAAATCGCGGCGGAGGCGGCTACGGCGGCGGCTCCATGGGCGGGCGCGGCATGGGTGGCGGCGGCATGAGCCCGCGGTAGGTCTCAGGATCCTACTGCCCGGCGAGCATAGTGTTCGAACAGGGCATCTAGCGGCATGGCGCCTGGGTTCGCGATGGCGAGGGCCTGGGCGGCTTCGCGACACGCGGCGATCTCGGCCGAAACGGCCATCATTTGGTTCGCTTCCATAGCTGCTCGCAGTGCGGCGTAGTGTTGGCTCAGATTCCGGAAAGCTGGCGAGGTCGCCACCGCTTCATCGCCTACGAGCGCATGGAGCCGCTCCGGCCGATCCTTGCCGCGGAGGCGTACGGCTGTGTCGATTTCCAGAAATGCAAAGTCCGCAGCATCGTGCGCGGTGGTCTCGCCGGCGATGATAGGCGCGCCGAAGGTTTTCGTTGTGCCCTCAATGCGGGAAGCAACGTTCACGGCGTCGCCCAGTACGGAGTAGTCGAAGCGCTGCGGCGAACCGACGTTGCCGACGCAGCAGGCGCCGGTGTTGAGGCCGATCCCGATCCGGATGGGCACATGCGTTTCTCCGGCCGCCGCCTTGCGCGCGGCCTCTTCGCGATTGAGGCGATCCATCTCAATCTGCATGGTGAGCGCTGCACGACAGGCGTTGCGGGCGTGCTCCGGGTCACGGACGGGTGCATTCCAGAAGGCCATCACGGCGTCACCCATGAACTTGTCGATGGTGCCGCGGTGTTCAAGAATGATGTCCGACAGGGGCGTGAAGAGCCGGTTGACGAAACGGATGAGCGTTTCGGCGTCCATGCCCTCGGAGAGGCGGGAGAAGCCGCGCACGTCCGCGAACAGCAAGGTGACGTCGCGGGTCTCGCCGCCGAGCTTGAGTCGGGATGGGTCGGTGGCCAATTCCTCGACGAGGGGTGCAGCGAGATAGTGACCGAAGGCGCGCTTGACGCGGGCGCGGTCCGTTTCCGTCTTGATGAATGAGAGAAGCGAGCCGGAGAGGTAGACGGCTAGCAGCGACAGAGACGGATAGACAGGGTCGAACAGGTATCCGCCCCGCGCGAAGGCGAGCCACGAGCCGATGGCGATCGCGGCGATGGCTACGCAGCCGATAATGGCGGCGTTCAATGGGCCTGATCGGCGGATGAGAGCGGCCACGAGGGCGCCCATGGCGACGAGGAACAGGATTTCCGCGCCGGTCGCGAGCGCGGGCCGCGTGAGATGCTCGCCTGAGAGCATCTGCTCGATGGCTTGCGCGTGGATCTCGACCCCCGGCACGGAGGATGCGAGGGGTGTCGCGCGCAGATCGAGCAGTCCGGTTGCGCTGGCGCCGATCAGGACGTGGCGGCCTGCGAAATCTTTCGGATCGAAACTGCCGTCGAGGATCTTGTGCGCCGAGACATAGCGGCGTGGATCGGGTTCGGCGAAGTTGAGCCAGAGCTGGCCGTCGTGGGAGGTCGGGAGAACGGTCTTTCCGACGCGAACGGTGTCGACGCCGGTCTGCTGGCCGAAGGCCAGGACACCGCTTCCTCCGGACGAGCGCACGAAGGCCGTCTTTTCGCCGAGGCCGGTCCGCAACGCCTCGAGCGAGAGCGTCGGATAGAGCGTGCCATGAAGGGACACCAGCAACGGAACCTGGCGAACGATCTGGTCTTTGGCGGGCAGCCAGTTGACGGCGCCGTTGCCCGCGGCAGCATCGGTCAGCACGGGCAGCGGGGTGATCACGCCGGGGAAGCTCGGCACGAAGGAGGTCGGATCGTCACCTGCGATGGCGAAGGAGGCTTTGGGTGGCGGAGGGGAGCGCTGGGTCGAGGCGTCCCCCACGCTTCCGACCACAACCGGCAGCTTGCCCATGGCGTGCGCGAGGATCGCATCGTTCGAGGGCAGCGAGGACAGCTCCGCGACGATAGGGGCGAGCTCGCTGCGGACTTGCGCTTGCCGGGCGAGCGCTTCGGGCGAGAGGCGGTCCGGCTCGGCGAGAATGAGGTCGATCGCAACGGTCTTGGCGCCTGCCTCCGCAAGCTTGTCGATGATGTGGGCCAGCTCGGAGCGTGGCCAGGGCCATTGGCCGATCTTGGCGAGGGAGGCTTCGTCGATGTCGACGATGCGGACCGGGAACGCGGGATCGGTCTCGCGTGGTTTGAGGTTCAGGTAGCTATCGAAAATTGAAAGCCGCAGGCGCGCAACCGGGTCTGGATCGGCAATACGCAGCGCGACCGCCAGCGCGAGGACCGCGGCGGTGACGATCAGATAGAGCGATGGCCGGTGCAATGTCATCACGGCAGTCTCATAGCCCTTGGGCGACGCCGCAACTCAGCTCCGGCCCCAATTCTCAGATAACCACCGTTGCCTTCGGCCCCATGGCAGCCTGCACAGCTTTCATCGGACCTGCGGCACGCCAGACGTTCTCGATCCGGAACTGCTCGTGGCCGCCGCCGAAGATCGACAGCTTCACGTCTATGTCGCTTGTGCCCAGGCCCAGGATGCCGAGGGCGAGGATCTTATGGGCGATGATGTCGTCGCTGTATCGCGTCAGGCGGATGTGCATGACGGACCAGCTCTCGGGCGCACGGCCGAGGACGCTCGCAAACATCTGGACGCGCTCGACCTGAGTGCCGCGGACGCGCCAGTAGCTCAGGCGGTCGACGATGAAGACGATCACGAACCAGACGATGAACAGCACCGACGAGATCAGCAAATAGAAGGCGAGGTTCATGTGCAGCAGCAGCGACGGCGGGGTTGTCCAGAGGCCGGGCATGGTCATGACGAAATAGGTGGCTGCCGCAGCGCCGCCCATCAGAAGCAGTAGCAGAAGGGCGCTTACGCCACGGGCGCGGACCGATGTTGCGACGATCACGAGCAGGAGAAGAAGCGTGAAGGACAGTCCCACCCACGGGCTCGGGTGGACGAAGAGGGGCTTTGCGCTTTCGCCGATGGTCAGCTTGTCGCCCTGAAAATAGGTGAGGGCGGCGCAGACGAAGCCGTAGGCCCAGATCACCCACCAGTAGAGGATGGGCGAGTGCGCGTAGATGCGAATTTCCGTTCCGCTCTGCGCTGTGGGCGCGGAAGCAGCCGCCTGGTCCGGCATAGCCATTGCGAGACGTCCTCCCCGATTATTGGGCGGAACTGTCGCACCCGTGCGCGCCGACTGTCAACGCAGGCCGGGTACGGACAGATCCTGGGGAGGGTTAACAGCCGATCAGGCCGTCTTGATGACAGAGGCCCAGAGATCGTAGTCGTCGGCGGTATCCACGTGTGCCTTGACGATGTCGCCGGGCTTCACGTTCTGTTCGCCGTTGAGGAACACGCTGCCGTCAATTTCCGGAGCATCCCACTTGGAGCGGCCGAGGGCGCCGTCTTCATCCACCTCGTCGATAATGACGTCGATCGTGGTGCCGACGCGCGAGGCGAGGATTTCGCGCGAGACCTCCTGCTGGGCCGCCATGAAGCGATGCCAGCGCTCTTCCTTGACCTCGTCCGGCACGATGTCTGCGATCTCGTTGGCCTTGGCGCCGGATACGGGCTCGTACTTGAAGCAGCCGACGCGGTTGAGCTTCGCTTCGCGGAGCCACTGCAAAAGAAATTCGAAATCCTCCTCCGTCTCGCCGGGGAAGCCGACGATGAACGTCGAGCGGACGGCGAGATCCGGGCAGACCTTGCGCCAATTGGCGATGCGGTCCGCCGTCTTCTCCTGATGCGCCGGACGGCGCATGGCCTTCAGTACAGCAGGTGAGGCGTGCTGGAAGGGAATGTCGAGGTAGGGAAGGATCTTGCCTTCCGCCATCAGCGGGATGACGTCGTCGACGTGCGGATAGGGATAGACATAGTGCATGCGGACCCATGCACCGAGTTCGCCGAGCGCGCGTGAGAGATCGAGGAACTTGGCCTTGAGCGGCGCACCTTTCCACGGGCTCTCGGCGTACTTGATGTCGAGTCCGTAGGCGCTCGTGTCCTGGCTGATGACGAGCAGCTCCTTCACGCCAGCTTTCACGAGGCGCTCGGCTTCGGTCATGACGTGATTGGCGGGGCGGCTCGCAAGATCGCCACGAATGCTCGGAATGATGCAGAACGAGCAGCGGTTGTTGCAGCCCTCGGAAATCTTCAGATAGGCGTAGTGGCGCGGGGTGAGGCGCAGGCCTTCCGGCGGCACGAGATCGACGTAGGGATCGTGCATCGGCGGAACGGCGTCATGCACGGCAGTGACGACCTGCTCGTACTGATGCGGTCCGGTGACGGCGAGCACGCCAGGGTGAACCTCGCGGATGCGGCCCTCCTCGACGCCCATGCAACCCGTGACGATGACGCGGCCGTTCTCGGCCAACGCTTCGCCAATGGCGTCGAGGCTCTCTTGCTTGGCGCTGTCGAGGAAGCCGCAGGTGTTCACGACGACCACGTCGGCGCCGGCGTAATCGGGCGCGACCTGATAGCCCTCGGAGCGGAGCTTCGTGATGATGCGCTCGCTGTCGACAAGGGCTTTCGGGCAGCCGAGCGAGACAAAGCCGACCTTCGGGGCCGATTTCGGCCCGCGCGGGGCGGGAGACAGGGATGGGCTTGCCGGTGTTTTGGCGGTCATCTCAGGCCTTGGAGGCGGAAAACCGGCCTTCTAGCACAGGTTCGGTCCCCGTGTAGCCCTCACAGGGCCGCAGGGCCGTGTACGGCTCAATGGAAGCCTATGAAATCAAGTCTTCGTTCTGGCGTAGCTGCCGGGGGCGTCTTCGATGACGCCGAGCTTCTCGCCGGACTCGCGCGGGATCGTCCACCCGCCCGAGTACTTCGTTAGCCATTCCATCCAGTACGGCCACCAGGAGCCGACATGCTCCTTGGCCATCCCGAGCCATTCCTCGAGGGTATCGGCTGCGGCCTTGTTGGCGGTCCAGTACTGGTACTTCATCTTGTCTGGCGGATTGACCACGCCGGCGATGTGGCCCGATCCGGCCATCACGAACTCGACTGGGCCGCCGAGCAGCTTGGAGCCGATGAACACCGACTTGGCCGGTGCGATGTGGTCTTCCTTGGTGGCGAGTTCGAAGACTGGCAGCTTTATTTTCTTGAGATCCAGCTTCACGCCCGCAAGCGTCATCTCGCCCTTGGCGAGCTTGTTCTCGTTGTAGAATTCCGTGAGGTAGAAGCCGTGGTTCGCGGCCGGCATGCGCGTGGAATCCTGGTTCCAGTAGAGCAGGTCGAACGGGAACGGCTTCTTGCCGAGCAGGTAGTTGTTGACGATGTAGGGCCAGATCAGGTCGCGCGGGCGCATCATGTTGAACACGTTCGCCATGCGTGAGCCGTCGAGGTAGCCGCGCTCGGCCATCATCTCCTTCAGCGAGGAGAGCTGGCTGTCCGTCGTGAAGAGCAGGAGGTCACCGGCTTTCGAGAAATCGAGCTGAGTGGTGAGGAAGGTAACGGAGCGGAACGGCTCCTCGCCTCGTGCGGCGAGATAGGCAAGGGTTGTGCCCAGCAGCGTGCCGCCGACGCAGTAGCCGACGACATTGATCTTTTCGACGCCGGTCTCGCGGCTCACGGCGTCTGCTGCCGTCAGGAGTCCTTCGAGCATGTAGTCCTCGAAGGTCTTGTGGGCGAGGCGTTCGTCCGGGTTCACCCAGGACACGACGAAGACCGTGAAACCCTGATCGACGACGTATTTCAGCAGGCTCTTCGGCGGTGTGAGATCGAGGATGTAGTACTTGTTGATCCACGGCGGGATCACGAGCAGCGGGACCTCGCGCACTTTGTCGGTCGTGGGCGAATACTGGATGAGCTGGAAGATGTCGTTGGCGAAGACGACTTTGCCGGGTGTCGTGGCCAGGTTGCGGCCGACCTCGAACGCCTCCGTATCCGTCTGACTGATCTTCAGGAGGTCGCCGGATTTCTCCATGTCGCGCACGAGGTGCGCCATGCCGGTCACGAGGTTTCTGGCATTCGTCGCGAAGGTTTCGCGGACGACTTCGGGGTTTGTCATCGGGAAGTTGGACGGCGAAAGAGCACTCGAAAGCTGACGCAGATAGAATTCCGCCTTGTGGCGCTCGGCCTCGCCCAGCCCCTCGGTCTGCTGCAGGACATCCTCGGCCCAGTTCGTCGTCACGAGATAGACCTGCTTCAGGAAGTCGAAATAGGGATTCGACGACCATTCCGGGTCCTTGAAGCGATTGTCGGACGGCTCCGGTTCGGCAACGGGTTCAACCTCTTCACCCAGGAGGCGGCGGATCGAGGTATTCCACAGGTCGATGTAGGAGCTGAGCAGGGTTCCCTGCGCCTCGGCGAGCTTGGCGGGATCGGTCAGCCAGAGGCGGGCTATATCGGTCAGCGTCGCGGCGGCCTCCGTCATTTCGCTCGCTGCGGAGAACGGAGTGATCTTGGCATCGGGCCGCTCCAGGAGCTCGGAAACCGCGCGCCCTCCTTCCTCAAAGAAGCGCAACATATTGCGCGCGAATTCCTCGGGGTTCTCGATGCGGTAGGGCGTTGCGGTCGTGCTCATCGGCTCGGTCATGGGGCCAAGATAGGGCCTCCCTGTGACAATGCCTAGTAGGATGAAAGAAGGACTGAGGTTCGGAACAGGATGTGCACAGAAGCAAGCACAATTTGCCCGCCACTGGACGTTCCGGGGCAGCTTGGCGTAAAACCCGAGGAGGTAGACCCTGTATTCGCCGCGTCTGCGCGGGCGCCGCTCAAAGCGGTTGCGCGTCGTGGCGTTCCCGCGCGGGGCCGCAACACCAAGAGACGATCGTGATCGACGATTTTCACCGCATCAAACGCTTGCCGCCGTATGTCTTCGCCGAAGTGAACCGCCTCAAGGCGGCGGCGCGCGCGCGGGGCGCCGATATCATCGATCTCGGCATGGGCAATCCTGATTTGCCGACGCCGCAGCACATCGTCGACAAGCTCGTCGAGACGGTGTCGAAGCCGCGCACGCATCGTTACTCGGCATCGAAGGGCATTACGGGTCTTCGCCGCGCGCAGGCTGCCTACTATGCGCGCCGCTTCGGCGTGAAGCTCGATCCCGATACGCAGGTGGTCGCGACGCTGGGCTCGAAGGAAGGTTTCGCCAACATGGCGCAGGCCATTACGGCGCCGGGCGACGTGATCATCGTGCCGAACCCCACCTATCCGATCCACGAGTTCGGGTTCCTGATCTCCGGGGCTGCGATGCGGCATGTGCCGGCTGGGAATGGTGACGATTTCCTGCGGGCTGTTGAACATGCGGTGCGCCACTCGATACCGAAGCCGCTGGCCGTCGTCCTCTCATATCCGTCGAATCCGACGGCGATGACGGCGGACCTCGACTTTTACAAAGAGGCCGTGGCGCTGGCGAAGAAGCTCGACCTGATCATTCTTTCGGATCTCGCCTATTCGGAGATCTACTTCGATGACAATCCGCCGCCCTCGGTGCTTCAGGTTCCGGGTGCGATGGACATCACTGTCGAGTTCACGTCGTTGTCGAAGACCTACAACATGCCGGGCTGGCGCATGGGCTTTGCCGTCGGCAACGAACGGCTGATTGGCGCGCTCGCACGGGTCAAGTCGTACCTCGACTACGGCGCCTTTACTCCGATCCAGGTGGCTGCCGCGGCCGCGCTCAACGGCTCGCAGGATTGCGTCGAGGAAATCCGGAAGACCTACAAGAACCGGCGTGACTGTCTGGTCGAAAGTTTCGAGCGGGCTGGGTTCCCGGTGCCGCCGCCGCCGGCCACCATGTTTGCCTGGTGTCCGATTCCGGAGCCGTTCCGTGCGCTGGGGTCGGTCGAATTTGCTAAGCTATTGATTGAAAAGGCTGATGTTGCCGTTTCTCCGGGTCTCGGCTTCGGCGAGTACGGCGAAGGCTATGTGCGTATCGCCTTGGTCGAGAACGAGCACCGCATCCGGCAGGCCGCCCGCTCGATCAAGAAGTTCCTGGCCCAGTCTCCGGAAACGATGCATAACGTCATCCCCATCCAGCAAAAAGCCAGTCGTTAGCTGTTTCAGATTTGCCAACCATGTCAGAGCCTTTGACCCTCGGCGTTGCCGGACTTGGCACCGTCGGAATGGGTCTCATCCAACTGCTTTCCGCCCATGCGACGCGCATCGAGAAGATGCTCGGACGCCCGATCACCGTCACCGGTGTTTCAGCCCGGTCGCGCAAGAAAGAGCGAGAGGCAGCGCTGGGCGGCGCACAGTGGTTTGACGATCCCGTCGCGCTTGCCAAGGACCCCTCGAACTCGGTGTTCATCGAGTTGATGGGTGGTGAGGACGGGCCAGCCAAGGCGGCCGTCGAAGCCGCGCTTAAGGCGAAGAAGCACGTGGTGACGGCGAACAAAGCGCTGCTCGCCAAGCATGGCATCGCGCTGGCCAAGCTTGCCGAAAGCAACGGCGTCGCCCTCAATTTCGAAGCGGCTGTTGCCGGCGGCATTCCGATCATCAAGATGCTGCGTGAGGCGCTGGCCGCGAACGAAGTTCGTCGTGTCTACGGCATCCTGAACGGCACCTGTAACTTCATCCTCTCCAAGATGACCGATGAGAAGCGCGCCTTCGCGGATGCGCTCAAGGAGGCGCAGGAGAAGGGGTATGCGGAAGCCGATCCTACGTTTGACATTGGTGGGTTCGATGCCGCGCACAAGCTCTCGCTGCTGACATGCCTCGCCTTCGGAGCTGCGGTCGCCTTTGACGAGATCCATGTCGAGGGCATCGAAAACATCACGAGTGCCGACATCGAGGCTGCGACCGAGCTTGGCTACTGCATCAAGCTGCTCGGCGTGGCGATGCAGACCGAGCACGGCATCGAGGCGCGTGTAACGCCGGTTCTGGTCGCGGAAGAGTCGGCCCTGGCCGAAGTGTCCGGCGTCACGAACTGCGTGGGCATCGACGGTGATTTCGCCGGAAACCTTCTGCTCGTCGGGCCCGGGGCCGGATCGAAGCCGACAGCTTCGGCCGTCGCGAGCGATATCATGGATGTGGCGCGCGGCTTGGTGCTGCCGCCGTTTATTCGCCCCACGTCGGTCCTCGAAAAAGTGAAGGGTCTCAATCTCAAGGCCCATCAGGGCAACTATTATGTGCGCCTCAAGGTTTATGACCGGCCGGGCGCCATGGCTGCGATCACGAAGCGCATGAGCGACGAGAACGTCTCGTTGGAGAGCATCGTGCAGCGGCGTCCTGGTCCCGTGCATCCGGGCCAGGCGGCCGAACCGGCGCCGGGCGAAGCGGAAGCGGCGGTCAACGTCATACTTATTACACACGATACCACTGAGGATGCGATGCGGAAGGCGCTCCGGGCCATCGAGAAGGATGGTAAAATCACCGAGCGCCCGCAGATGATCCGTATCGAAGATCTTTGAGAGCTGAATTGGGTCAAGGGAATTACATGGCGAAGGACATTGCTGAGGGCGGGCTCGACCGTATGCTCGTTCTCGAGGTCGCACGCGTGACCGAAGCCGCGGCGATCGCGGCGGCGCGCTTCTGCGGACGAGGGAACGAGAAGGCTGCGGACAAGGCGGCCGTCGATGCCATGCGTCATGAGCTCGGCCGCGTCTCGCTGCGTGGTACCGTCGTTATCGGCGAAGGCGAGATGGACGAAGCGCCGATGCTGTATATCGGCGAGGAGGTCGGAAACGGCACGGGACCTGAGGTCGATATCGCTGTCGATCCGCTCGAGGGCACGACGATCTGCGCCAAGTTGATGCCAAACGCGCTCGCCGTACTTGCGATCTCGGAGCGCGGCGGTCTGCTGCATGCGCCCGATATGTACATGAACAAGATCGCCATCGGTCCGGGTTATCCCGCTGGGATCGTCGATCTCGATGCACCGGTCGAAAAGAACCTCAAGGCGCTTGCGGAAGCCAAGGGCGTGCCGATCAGCGGAATCACGGCCTGCGTACTCGATCGTTCGCGTCATGCGGATATCATCAAGGCCGTTCGTGAGGCGGGTGCCGCCGTGCAGCTTATTCCGGATGGCGATATCGCAGGCGTCATCTGGACGACGGACCCGGCCGAAACGGGGATCGACATTTATCTGGGTTCGGGCGGTGCGCCGGAAGGTGTGCTCGCGGCTGCCGCGCTCAGGTGCATCGGCGGGCAGATCCAGGGCCGCCTGATGCCCTCGAACGACGAGGAGCGCGAGCGCGCGCACAAGATGGGCATCACCGACATCCGCAAGAAGTTCAAGCTGGAAGATATGGCGTCGTCGGACGTGATCTTCGCGGCCACCGGTGTGACCAGCGGCTCGCTTCTCGATGGCGTGCGTTTCCGCGGAAGTACTGCGGAAACCGAGACGCTGATCATGCGCTCGAAGACCGGCACCGTACGCCGGATCAAGAGCCGCTTCCGCGACGTGGGTCAGCGCCTGCCGGGCAACGGGGACTGAGTTCCGCTCACTTCGCTTCGAGCTTGAATCCCGGGACGTCGATGCGGACCGCCGTGCGCTGGCTATCGTAGTACAGGTAGCCGAGCACGCCGACGGCGACGAGCAACAGCACGATCAGGATGTTCTTCGGGTCGCTCATGTGGGGGCGCCTTGTTCTGTGTCCGTGCTGCACCTCCTGCCATAAGGGCCGCGGCCGAACAAGCGTGCGTTGTGGACATCCCTACCCAGCGATTCGCCTTTCGCTTCCCAGCATGGGAGCCTTCCCCATCGAGCGAATCGGGTGGGGGCATCTCGCAGCATGACCGCAGTTCGTAAGGTGCGCGCCGACGTTCAGGCGCCGGTGCCGGCCGAAACGCCATTTCTTGACGTCGTTCAGTCGGCTCGGGGGTATCGCTGGCGCGAAACGCTCGAGCCCTCGCGGGCGAAGGACGCCACGGCGATCAGCCAGCAGCATGGTTTGCCGGAATTGCTGGGCCGCGTGCTCGCCGCTCGCGGTGTCGGTCTTGACGAGGTGCCGGTGTTTCTGGATCCGACGATCCGCGCGCTGATGCCCGATCCCTCTACGCTGACCGATATGGAGAAGGCAGCGCGCAGATTGGCCGATGCAATCATGCGCCGAGAGCCGGTGGCCATCTTCGGCGACTACGACGTCGATGGAGCCTGCTCGTCAGCGCTCCTGGCGCGGTTCCTCGCACACCATGATGTGCCAAGCCGGATCTACATTCCCGATCGGCTGACGGAGGGCTATGGCCCGAACGCGTCGGCTATCGATCAGCTTATCGGCGAGGGTGCGAGACTGATCGTGACCGTCGACTGTGGTACGACGAGCGTCGATGTTCTGGCTGGCGCGGGCAAGCGCGGCGTGGATGTGGTCGTCATAGATCACCATCAGGCCGACGAGGTGCTTCCGGACGTGCATGCGCTCGTCAATCCGAACCGTTTGGACGACATCTCGGGGCAGGGGCACCTCTGTGCGGCTGGCGTCGTGTTTCTCACGCTCGTCGCTACGGCGCGTGAATTGAGACGGCGAGGACACTATGGTGCCGACCCGCGCGAGCCGCAGCTCATCGGCGACCTCGATCTTGTTGCGCTGGCGACGGTTGCCGACGTCGTGCCGCTCAAGGGACTCAACCGTGCCTACGTGACCAAAGGGCTCACGGTGATGCGCGGGCGCGACAACGTGGGCCTTCGGGCGCTGTCCGACGCAGCGGGGCTCAGCGAGGCGCCGACCGCGTATCATCTCGGATTCATTTTAGGTCCACGCATCAATGCTGGCGGCCGTATCGGCGACGCGGCTTTGGGCGCGAAGCTTTTGTCCACGGATGATGCGGCCGAGGCCGTGCGCATCGCGACGATCCTCGACCGGCTGAACAAGGAGCGGAAGGAGATCGAGCAGGCCGCGCTGGAGGAAGCGACAGCGACGGCGGACCGGCTCTTGACCGAGACGCCCGATCTCAGCGTGCTCATGGTCGGCTCGGAAGATTGGCATAGGGGTGTCGTCGGCCTGATCGCGAGCCGTTTGACGGAGCGTTTCAAGCGGCCGTCGTGCGTCATCGCGTGGGATAAGGATGCCATCGGCGGCGTTGTCGCCGGGACGGGTTCGCTGCGCTCGGTTGCCGGCATCGATATCGGGGCGGCCGTGCGTCAGGCCGTAGCGGCTGGCCACCTGCTCAAAGGCGGCGGCCACGCGATGGCTGCGGGGCTCACCGTCGACAAGGCAAAGCTGGACGACCTCGGACGTTTCTTTGCGACGACGCTTGCGGGCGCCGCTGTTCGTCTCGCGGAACGCGCGTCGCTGGCCATTGACGGCGCGCTGACGCCTTCCGCCGTCAACGACGGGCTCGTCGATCTTCTGGAGCGGGCGGGACCTTACGGTCAGGGCAATCCGCAGCCGCGTTTTGCGTTTCCGGCCCATCGCGTGAAATTTGCAAAACCCGTCGGCACGGCGCACATCCGCTGTGTGCTCGAGGCGGGCGATGGGTCGCGGTTGGACGCGGTCGCATTTCGAGCCGCAGGGCAACCGCTGGGCGATCTTCTGATGGCCGCATCCGGCGGACTCCCTATTCATGTGGCAGGGCAACTCAGGCGCGACACTTGGGGCGGGCGAAACCGGATCGAGCTTCAGATCGAGGACGCGGCAAATCCCAGAAAATCCTGAATTACCAGATGGCTGCGCGAAAATGGCGCGCTTCGGCGCTGTCGCTCGGCTGGCGCTTGCGTCTTGCGGCAAACCTTTCTATACGTCCGTGCTCGCTTGTGCGGCGGACCTTCGTCCGGCACGGCGCTAGGTCCCTTCGTCTATCGGTTAGGACGCGAGATTTTCAATCTTGAAAGACGGGTTCGACTCCCGTAGGGACCGCCACTGCCTTTTTCCGGTATTTATATCAATATGTTACGGCGGCGGGAGCTAACTCGCCGAAGGTCATGCTCATGTCGGCCGTGCCCTGAGCAATGCCGTTGTCGTCCCCTTCATCATAGAGCTTTCGAAGGCTGTTCGAGGGGCGCTCAACTATCGCGGGCCGGTTGCTCGGACGTGCAAGGCGTGCAGGGCACGGCCGATGAGCCCAGGGGTGCGGGTGCTCGCGCGCTCACTTCTGCGATACAACAACGATGGCGGAAGGAGGAACTCACCGTCTCCGAGCGCGTCGATATCAATTTCGCCTCCCCATGTGCGCGGGGCCATGCCGACGTAGATATAGGATCTCCCAAAATAATCAGTGACGTATTCTGATATTGGCTCATCCCCGAGGTAGCCAATGCAGCGGCCTGCAGGTTGGGCTTCGTGCAGGATGAAGTATGGGAGGTATCGTCCTTGAGGTTGGCTGCCGGGCATTGCTCAATCCTCAGCGGTTCATGCGGTACGTTCACGCGAACCACCGTCAGTCTTCCCCTGTGAACGGGTTCGATTGTGCAGGAGTTCCCTGGTTTCGGGTGCGGGCCGGAAAAATAGCCTTTGGCGTCGATGGTCAACGCAGTCAGCTCAGCCGGGCTCCGGGGTTGCAATGCCGACCGCGCCTGTGCCTACTTTCTCGCGACCGACTCGCATGGCTCGGCCCGGGGATTTCGCGCTGGATGCAGGACCTAACCTTCCAAATCTGCGAGTCGAGCACGACGAGCGGTTCGCTCCACTTCATCGCGAGCACCGATTTCCAAAATTCCAACCGCCATGTCGTGATCATGCTGCACGGCGCGTTGCGGTGTTGTGACTCGCTCGCCGGTTGGCTGCCTGTGCTTTCCCGCGACTACGATATGATCCTCGTGGATTTGCCGGGGCACGGGCGAGATCGCGCAATAGGCAATCCGTCGCTTAGCGACTATGCGGTGCGGCTGCAGGATTTTATCTCAGTCATCGACGAACGCCGGAAGGTCGCCGTTCTGGGCGAGTCCCTCGGAGGTTTGGTCGCTCTCGGGCTCGGTCAGGGGACGACGCCTCGGGTTGCGGCTGTCATGGCGGCCGACCCTCCGCTTTCGACGGCGAAGCAGTGGTGTGTTCGGCTCAACGTGCAAAGACCGGCCATACCGATGACGCCGTATCAGCGCGCGCTCCTGACCAACATGATGGGGTTCGATGGCGATAAGATCTTGAAAGATCATCTCTACTATCCGTTGATCGAAAAGGTTCGCGTGCCGACGTTGGTGATCACCGGAGATACACCGCTGTTTCCTGCTCTCCCTGATGTCAAAGATATCCCGAAGCATGTCCCGTGCCTGATCGATGAGGTCGACAAGGCGTTTATCAGGCAGATCGGCAATCCTCTGGTCTCGGTCGAGATCATCCGGGACGCAGGCCACCTTTGCATGGATGCGGCGAACAGGCAGGCCTGTCACATCGTGCGCGCCTTCTGCTCGCAACACCTGCCTCCGGTTGCGGTTTAGGCGGAGGCTCGCACACGGGCATCTATTGTTCGTTGTGGGCCCCGGTAGCTACTTGTATTCGATGAGGGTGTTTTCTTTGCTCAGCAGGCGATTGACGTAGAATTTGAGGATGCCGACGGTCTCCGCGACTTTTCCGGCCAGGATCAAGCTTCCGTATCCGTAGTCCGGTTTGCCGTTCACCCGCTGGCGCTGGGCGATCCGGAAAATCTGAACTGGAAAAAGTAGGACGACGACGGCGGCGCGCCAGTCCCAAAGGGCGGCGATAAGAGACGCGCCCATGAGGCTGCTCCAGGCCAGCGCGCTTTTGACGTTCCGATGCCAAGGAAAGTCGCGTTCGGGATGCAGGGACGAGACCTCGGCGAAGGCATGTCCTGCACGCACCGAGCGCCGCCACCATTGCCCGAAGGTGAGGATGGCTGCGTCGTGCAATGTCATTTCGTGATCGAGCCGCCAAATTCTCCAGCCGGCGTTCCGTAGACGGCGGCACAAGTCCGGCTCTTCTCCGGCAATGAGCGTCGCGCGAAATCCGCCGACAGCGGCGAAGGCTTCGGTTCTTGCCAAACAGTCACCGCCACACGCCTGCGCTTCCCCGATCGGTGTGTTCCACTCGATATCGCACATCCGATTGTAGAGTGACTGCTCAGGAAAACGCTCCCTTCGCCGCCCGCAGACGATCGCAACGTCGGGATGTGCTACGAGGAAGGTGCGCGCGGCTTCGATCCATCCTGCCGCAAGCTCGCAATCTCCGTCGACGAATTGTACGAACGCTACACCTGGGTGCGCGCTCTTCAGCGCCGCAAAACCTGCATTGCGCGCGCGGGCCGCGGTGAACGGGATCGTCAAGTCGAGTTCGACCACGAGCGCACCAGCGCGTCGCGCGGCCGCAATGCTGCCGTCGGTCGAGCCCGAGTCGACATAGACGCAGGGCAGTCCCAGATCGGCGACGGATGCGAGGCAGCGTTCGAGGCGGGCGCCTTCGTTCCGTCCGATGACCACAATGCCAACCGACGTCTCCGACATGGCCATCCCTCAGATCAGAAAGCGCAGGAAGCCGGCGCCGAAGCCAAGGCTGTAGCGCAGGATCGCGACGATGATCGCGGTGACGACCACAATGAGCGTGCAAGCGGCGTCCTGGGTGAAGAAGGTCAGTTGCTCGCGTTTTAGGCCGATAGCCAGCGGGACCAGGCGGAGCAGATCCGCCGTTGCAAGGACCGCAAGTGCCAGCATGAGGCCGCCCACGGCCAGCGCGAGAGGCAGGCCAATCAGTAGATAGCCAGCCTTGAGCATGTTGCCGCCGACCCCGTATGCCGGCCGGCTGACACCAAGCAGCGCATACTCGTTGATGTTCGCGATGATCGCGAACCATACGCCCATCAGAAGGATGGGGAGCATCAGGCCGGCTTCCTGATAGCGCTGGTCGTAGACGAAGTTGATGACGAGATCCGAAATGCTGATGCCGATGCCCATGCATAGGGCACCGAAGGTAAGGGCGCGCAGCCGCGTTGTAGCCAACTGGGATCTCAGATCTTCGCGCGGTCTCGAGGCGGCGGAGGCGATGGCAGGAAACACGAGGGTGTGACACAGCCGGGCCGCAAGCATGGCCGGGATGTCGCTAATCGTGCGCGCAATTCCGTAGATGCCGACGAGTGCCAGAGGGACCGCTGCGCCGAGATACAATCTGTCAAAGCTAGAGCAAAAGAGCATGAGCGCCGACATCAGGAAGATCCACTTGCCGAAATGTAGAATCTCTTTGGCATAGGATCTGGAAACGGTGTGTGTGCTCCGATCGGCGGGCAGCAGATAGGTGGTGAGGGCTCTGATGATCGAGGCCGCGACGTTGGCGATCACCAGCGCCCAGATAGTGGGCGAGATGGTCGCGGCAAGGATGGCGAGCGTGGCGCCGAGCATTTCGTGCGCGAAATCGAAGAGTGACAGACGCGCCACCTGGATATTTCGCTGCAGAATGTAGATTGAGGTTGATGACAGGCCACTTGCCACCAGCGAGATGGCAACCAGCTCTATGGCCGAGGCTGGTACGCCGTAGAGATCGGCGATGTAAGACGCCGTCATGTACATAAGGAAGCCGAGGATGCTTCCGCGTGCGCACTGGATCAGCCAGGCGGTGTTCTGGAAGACGGGATCGGATCCGTGCTTGCTGGCGACGATGTTCTGGCCGATGCCAACGTCCGAGAGAAGCTCGACGGCATTGCGCACGGTCATAATGACGAGTAGCGCGCCCATGATCTCCGGTGTGAGCAGGCGCGTGAGGTAGATGTTCGAGCCAAAGCGAAAGAGCGTCGACAGGATGAAGAGCCCTGCGATCCAGCTTGCGCCGCGAAAGAGCATGCCTGTCGAAAGCTGCATCAGGTGCTCCAGATTTCAGGAAAGAAGCGCATATCAACGGCTGCGATCAGTGTACCCTGGGGGCGCTTGGCGGACGGGCGGACTGGGAATGCAGATAGAGCCACATGGTGGCCGTAGGGCCGATGCTCTGGTTGATCGTGTACTCCTGCTGCATGATCACGCCGGGATGCTCGATGAGATATTCGTAGTAGGGCAAGGTGAAGCGGTTGGGTTCGACGCTGTTCTCACGCCTGCCGCTATCCGGCAAGGGCGCCGAGACGTGCGGACCGAACACCCAGTCGTATGACGTCATGGCCTGCGGCGCCCAGCCGTAGATGGTGATGCCGATCGGTGCCGCGACGCCCATTGCGCGATGGTCTTCGTGCAGGGGATGGCGAACGTTGCGGACACCCAGACCAGTCGTGAAGGAAAGGCCGTTCTGATTGGCTCCCAGGATTACTCCGGAGTTCATCTGCATCGCTTGAACGATCGCTGGATTGCCAGAAAGAATGTGTGCGCGCATCAGCGTCTGAAGAACGTTTGAGTCGGGCACCAGTCCCTGGCCCCATCCGGCGGGGCTTTGCGGGTGTTTGAGAGTTGGATAGGTTGCCTGCTGAAGCGGGCGCAGAAACTCTCGGGCTTGTGCTTCGAATGCGCGTCGGACGGCATTTCGGAGGGTCGGGTCTGCGGTCGCCGCGTGCAAGTACTCCCAGGCGCCGTCGGCGGCGTGTGAGAATAGGGGAAGGTGCTCCTTCCAAGCGGTTTCGAAGACCACAGCATAGGTCTTGTCGCCGGTAAGACGGTAGAGCGCGCCAGCGGCGCCGGCTCTGTGTTCATGGGCAATCTTTTGCAATGTGCTGCGAAGGCGGTCCCAAGCCGCCGCATCGAGCGCCTTGGTCTCGAGGGCGGTCTTGATCGCTTCGGAATAGAAACCGTCGGGGTTCTGGTAGCCCTGTTCCGCGGCAGCCCAGGCTTTCAATGCGCTCGCTTTGTAGAGCTCAGCGAGGGAAGGTTTGCGGAGTGCGGATAGGATGACAGAGAATTTTGCAGCAGCGGCTGCGTAGCGGAAACTCGATATGTGGTCCGGGGCATACGCGTAGACGCGAAGGGACTCGAGATAGCTTGGCTCGTTGGCGCGCGGGTGCTCGGCGCTTTCGATGCCGCCGCGAACCTGTCCGTTCGGAAGCTGGAGGCGCCGGAAGAAGTCCAAACCCCAGGCAATCTCGTGAATGAGATCGGGCGCGTCGTCGAGTTCGAGGTATAGAGCCGGATCCAGAACTTCGTGAGATTTTGGAATGGATAGGCGCGCGGTGCGTGCCGCTTCTCCCCCGTACTCGAAGAGGTCCATCAACCCGTAGCTGACTTCCAAATGCTGGATGCGGCGGTCCCAGTCACCTGCGTCCATGTAGCCGCCCCAGAGACGATCTTCGTCTGTCGAGACTGCGCCGATCCAATTGGTTTCCGCGCCAACCGTGAACGGGATCGGGCCTTCGGGGAAGTTCGAGGTGAAAATCAGGGGCAGCTTCGAGCTAAAGATCTTGGTATCTCCGCCGGCGCGAAATGCGGCCGGACGCGTGTAGCCGAAGCGGCCATCGAGCGCGATTCCGCTGCGGTGATTGTAAAGGCCTGCGAAAGCGGTTTGAGCTGCCCGCAGCCATACGTCATCTGTGACTGGAAATTTGTCGGAGACGCCGAGACCGTTGATGTGAATCCGATACGTACCGCTTTTGTCCGGCGTCCAATTACCGAAGTTTAACTCGAATACATAGGTGCCGGCTCTGTTGGAGCTGACGGCGGGACCTACGACGCCAAGCTCGTTTCGGGACCAGGACGTAACCGAAGCCGTCGTATCGGTGAGAGCGATGCGGTCGGCATCTACGATCCTGAACGCGTGTGCTCCGTTCAAAGCAGCCAGATTTCCGGAAAACCCTTGAAGCCAAGCGCGCGGCCCTGTGAGGCCGTGTTCCGGTACTTGGAGGATCATCTCCTTGTCGACCGAGAGAGCGGTTGCGTTGTGCGCGGGGACGGAGGAGCTCGGATACTCGAGAAGGTTTGGCATCCCGGTTCCGATCTCTGGATCGCCTGGTGCGCGGCGGAGTGTGATTGGACCTTCGAAGACGCGAGATCCTTGCTCGTCACGGATTTCAAAGCGTTTAAGACCGTAGCGGCGAAAATCGACCCGCCCCTCGTTGGGGCCACCGGGCAACCAGAGGGATAGATATGCAACTTTTGCCTTGTCGCCGGGCGCATAGCCATTCTGGTTAATGCGTAGCGCAATTGCCCGTGTCGTATCCTCGCGATAGTCAAACTGCGTAGGCGCGAGCGCCGCGCGTGGCCAGACGATGCGATGAGATCCTTCCGGCAGCGGTGCCTCGAGCTTCAGATAGATGAAGTGCTGAAAGCTCGCGCCGCTCAGGGTTGCGCCCATCGCGCCGCGGCTGACGCCTGAGTCGTAGGGAACGGACTTGCGGTAAACGCCTTCGACCTTCCGGCCAGAGATCGGTGCGTAATCCTGTGCGGCGTCAATTGCCTCGCGGTCGAGATAGGTGCTGGGCGGCGTATCCTGCGTACGCAGATGATCCTGCCGGGGCCCGACGAGCACGCCCCATTCGCCGCCGTGACTCATCCAGCTATTCCGCGTCGCGATGCCAGGAGCAACCTTGATGAGGCGGCCGGGGGTGAACGGAGGATCGCGCACGACAACGCCGATGACATCCGGTGCTGCGATGGTTACCTCGGCAACCTGCGGTTCGAGATTGGACCATGCGGCGGATGTCGAAAGCCAGAACAGCGCAAGAGCCCAAGCTGCCGTTGAGAGTACCGAAGATCTCTGCATGTATCCTCAACTGTCTCGAGGCCAGCGCCGCTGGCGGAGACAAAGACCGCTGTTAACTCTATCGATGCGCGAAACTCACTTTCGCGCCGGAGAAGCTATGCTCCGGTTCCGAAAGCCCTTGAGAACAGGTAGTGCCGGCGTGGGTTGCAATGCAACGTGTTGGTGGGCGAGCGGTTAAGGGCATCGTCCATGAAAATTGTCGTGGTTCTCGTCGCTCTTGCCGGCGTGTTGCCGCTCAGTCTGCTCCTTCGTTCTAGCCGTCGCATTGCGGAGTGGGCTTGGATAGCCATTGGCTTCCTTCCTTTTCTCCTTCCCGCTGTGCAGCAGGTGGATATCGCGCTCATCTCCGGCGAGGGTTGGATCGGATATGTGCACGGCGCCGAGATGACGGTCATCGATTTTCTGGTCATCGCTCTCCTGATTGCGTTGCCGCGCACGCGAAAGGTCCTCAGCTTTCACGTGCCTCTGGCGCTCTACATGTTCGCGCTGGTGCTTTCGCTCACACAGGCGGCGGAGCCCGTAGCCGCGTTCTTCAACGTCGTCCAGTTCGCGCGTATTTATCTGCTCGCCGTCGTCGTCGCGCGGGGATGCGCCGAGGAGGGTGTGCCTTTACTGCTCATGAAGGGGCTCGCGCTGGGCCTCGCTCTACAGCTCATCGTTGTGGCGTATCAGCTCGCCAGTGGCGCTTATGTGCAGCCTCCCGGAACCTTTGCGCATCAGAACACCTTGGGCATGGTCATTCATTTCATCGCGCTTCCCCACTTCGCGATGTTTCTTGCCGGCGCGCGCGGACTGCAGTTCGTTGTCGTACCGCCCATGAGCTTGCTCATCGCGGCGCTCACAGCGTCGCGTGCCACGATTGTGTTATGCCTTGCGGGATTGGGGCTCACCTATTTTCTGTCGCTCTTCCGCGGCGTCTCGAAACGAAAGATTACTACGGGTGCTCTTGGATTTCTCGTGGTTCTGTTGGTGGTGCCGATCGCCCTATCGTCGTTCGAAAGGCGCATTGCCGCGACGCCGCTGAGTGAGAACGCGTATGACGAGCGGGCAGCTTTCAATCGAGCTGCCGCGATGATCGTTGATGGCAACCCTTGGGGCGTGGGTGCCAATCACTATGTGTATGTCGCGAAAAACTTCGGATACTCGATCAAGGCAGGCGTTATCGACGTTGATGGGAATCTCAACAACATTGTCCACAACGCCTACCTACTTGCGGCGGTGGAGACCGGATATCTCGGTCTCTTCGCGTTCGTTGTCTTGTTGTTCTACCCGCTTGTGACGGCGTTCCGATACTCGCTATCGGCTCCCACGCTTGTTGCCGGAGATCTGTTGATGGGGATCGCGGCCGCACTCACCATCGTGTCGTTGCATTCCAGTTATGAGTACATCTTGTTTGGCCAGGATGTGCAGTACGTCTTTGCCATTACGTTCGGAATCGTAGCCGGAGTGGCGTCGCGGGTGGCGATGCGGAAACCTGCAACGGTTGGCCCGCAACCTCTTCTTCGAGATGGCGCCGTGATCTGATCTGAATATTGCGCTGGGCGATACTTATGCGCGGCTTAAGCTGTCTCGGATGAGTTCAGCGCGCGCCCGATAGACCGTTTCCTCGTCAAAGCGGCGGCCGGATTGTGCGGCTTGTGTGATCAGTGTTTTTAGCGTCTGGCGCTCTTTGTCGATCTGACGGATCTCACGCACGAGGGCGGGAACGTCTCCAACGGGCGTCAGGCTTCCGCCGCCGAAGCCTTCGACCAGCCCCTCGGGGTAAGCACTCTTGTAGCCGACGATCGGCGTTCCCGACACCAGCGCTTCAATCAGGCATCGCGGTGATTCCGGTGTTTTGTGGCAAAAGAGAAAGACATCGCTTTCGCGCAACTGATCGAGCAGCTGGTCGCGATCCGATACGTGTCCGCGCAGATGGACGACATCCGAGAGACCGGCCTGCGCCACTTTATTTCTCATTTCGGGCAGGCTCGGTCCGTCGCCCAGCCACGTGGCTTCGAATGCAACGCCAGAACGATGTAGTGCGATGAGCGCGGCTATCCAATCCTCCGGGCCCTTCATCGGAGCTGCGCGACCTGCGTAGCAGATGCGCACGGGAGCGCCTGAGAGGATGCGTGCGGTTTTCCTCTCAAGATCGTCGTCACTGATGAGGTCGGACGTTTTCGTATGGGTATCGTAGACGAGCTGCGGATTTGCGGCGTGTGCCTTGTAATAGTCGAAGCAGTCTTTTCCCTGAAAAATTCCGACGGTCGCCTTTCGGATGAGCTGCTCATGGTAGAGCTTCATGGCCGGCAGAAGCGCCAGTGTCTTCGCCTGCCGCTTGATCGATGACGAGGATAGCGTTGCGAGTTGCACCCGGTGCTCGACCCGGTCGAACCAAACGGCAAATGGTCGGCCTTGTTTTTTCGCTTCGAGGCCTGCGATGGCGCCCCAATCGCCGAAAAGGGCACCAATCGAAAAGCAGAGATATTGGTGCTGAGCAATGAGATCGCCGAGGGTGCTCCGAACGCTCCCGTAGTGCCTCACATGATCGAGGGCGCGATAGCCGACCGGAAGGGCAAGGACATTCAATCGGCCGGTGTTGATCAAGGGCGCGAGGCTGCGCCAAGCGACGGTGGACTCGCCTGTGTCGCCACTCTGGTCGAGCCCGGCATATGTTACGGTATCGAAATGCTCCAGCCAACGCTCGATCCCATGAAAGGTCTGGTCGTCGATGTGAGGCACACCACCGCGATTGCGAAGGGCAACATGAGTCACGAGAAGAATGGCGTTCTTCATTTCATGGTGTTCCGGATGGGGTTTTCCGGGTGCTACGGAAGAAATGGAATGGGAAGAGGCGGTGTTCTGCTGCCTGGCTATGTGCGTGCGTCCAGCCTGTGTTTGACCTTCCGAAGGGCGTATACGATCGGCTCGAGGGGTTTGATCCGATCGAACCAGCGCACGTTTGCTATGTCGGTCCGGGATGGGCGCTGGTGGGCGAGCGGCGGAATAGCCGCGAATGTCCGCAGCCCAAGCTCGCGGCGCGCGATGTTGATGGCTCCGTCGAATGGCATGCATCGGTCGGGTGGCTGTTTTGAGTTCAGAAGGGTTTCGCAGAAACTCAGGAGCTTTGGCAGGGCAGGACCGCGAATGCCGTAGCAATGCGCGCCGATGAACTCGACTGACCCGTCGACCTCAACTAACCCGTCCCGTGTCCACTCCACCCGGACCTCGGGCAATTGGTAGTGACCCGCATAAAAGATGTCCCAGTTGTCCGGGAGGCTGGAAACGATCGACGATCGGCTGCCGAAGCTCGGCGAGAACGCCACATCGTCCTCCATGACAATTAGACTCTTCGCCGCTTGGTTTTCCTTCAGCACGTTCATATGGCTGAGGAAGCATCCGTGTTCGCCGCGCGACCCGAATACGCCCGCCGATGTTGGCCGGATGGCAGAGAAGAAGGAGGCACCGGTCGCGCCGACACGTTCGAGCTCTGCCACGGTGTCGCGGCGGCGATCCAAACGTTCCGGAAGGTTGATGACCACTGCCTTTTCGAATTTATCGAACATTGGATTCCATTGGCCGAGCTAGGTCCGCGAGGTGCAGCGGGCGCACATTAGGCCGTCTCGGAGTCATTCTGGAAAACCATAAAGCTCTGATGGTGAATGGGCGCGGTGCCTGAGGAACTTCGGGATCGAGATTAACCCTTGCGCGTGTCAAACGCGGCCGCGAGCGGCCAACCCCTCTATGTTGCTTCGGCGCCAGCCCCACATGAGGGCTTTTTTGTTGGCCGATCGTGGCCGCATGTATTGGCTCGGCGTCGAGGACACATGCCCAACCACGTCGTAAGCATTCAATTTCTGCGCTTCCTAGCTGCGTTCATGGTGGTTGTGCATCATGCGCAGATCGCCCTGGTGCATCACGACTTGGCGGACGACGTCGTTTCCCGATCGGCGCGGTGGACGGATATGGGCGCGGCGGGCGTGCACATCTTCTTTGTCATCAGCGGATTTATCATGGTCCTAACGACCGAGATGACAGCGAGAGGAACTGCTGCCGCGCGCGCATTTCTAGCGCGGCGCTTCCTACGCATCTATCCATTCTACATACTATGTTGCGTTCTCTACTTGGCTATCTTTGCCCTTGTCGGAACGCCCAACCAACTGGCCATTCCGGATCTCTTGCTCGCGCTTGCTCTTGCGCCGGGTAAATCAGCTGGCATCATCGGGCCGGGCTGGACGCTCTCCTATGAGGTTTACTTCTATGCCTGCTTTGCCGCAGGTCTGCTGCTCACTGGCCGCCGCGGCTTGCTTGCGGTGACAATCTTTTTCCTATTCTGCATTGCCGTAGGCGTGATCTCGAGATTTGAGCAGCCGTGGCTGCAAGTTTTGACCAACCCGCTGCTCCTCGAATTCTTGCTCGGTGCCTGGATTGCAGTTCTCGTTCTCGGCCCTGACGATGTCCCGGAACGCACAATTGCGCCGCTCATTGTCATTTCGTTGCTACTGTTTCTGTCCGGCGCGGCGTACGACGCCAGCAGTATCCCAACCGTTGTTCTCTGGGGCGTGCCGAGCGCGCTTCTGGTCCTGGCGCTGGCGGCTCAGGAGATCCGCCGCGGCGCGCCAAGGTGGATGAGCGCGTTCACCGCGCTCGGTGACGCTTCATATGCGCTCTACCTGCTCCATGTCCTGCTCCTCGACATCGCGCTCCTTTCCATAAAGGCATTAGGAGGGACGGCCGAACATGCCATCGCGTGGGGGGCAATCGGAGTTGGAGTGTCCATCGTTGGGGCTCTTACGGTGCATGAGTTTGTCGAGCGTCCGATGCTGCATGGTCTGAGGTCGCGCGTGCTTCCGGCGGGGAATGAAGCGGTGTCGAGAACCGCAACCGATCGCGATGCACCTGTGCTCCGTGCGAGCGAGCGATCCAAAGCTTAGTCGGGATGTCCTGCAAGGAGCAGAACGATGAGCAAAAGGGCGCCCCAACGTCGGCGGCTAGGAGCAGCGGTCTTGAGCGTTGCGCTGGCTACTTCCTGGAATAATAGCGTGGCCGAGCAACAAACAGTGTCCCCAAACGGCTTTGCCTCGGTCTCCGTGTATTGGATCGGTCACAGCCTCATCAACACCAAAGTCCAAACAGAGGAAGGGACGATCGACCTCATGTCGCTTGTCAGCTCCTTTGCAAAGACGCGCGGTCTGGACTACGCGATGGGCGATCATACGTTTTCAGGCATTCCGCTTTCGGCGCAGTGGCGGGGGAAACCCCATTCCTACGAACGCGACGCTTCGGAGATGGTTTCCAAGCGGGAGGCCTTCGAGCGCGAGGCCGGGCGCTACGATACGGTCGTGCTCACGGAGGCCCTGCCTTTGCAGGCTTCTTTCGCGAACGAGTTCAGCACCTATTACCTTCGCAAGTTCTATTGCACGATCAAGCAGGCCAATCCGGCGGCGCGCGTGTTTCTGTACGAGTCCTGGATCAATCTTCACGGCACCGATCCCTATGCGGGCTATCCGCCGATGCATGAGTTCGACTGGGGCGCTGAAATGGTTGCGCAGAGGGGTCGCTGGGAGGCGCTCGCCGATGGGGCCTTGCAGCCGCGTGTTCCGCAACCGGGCTGGCTGGCACGCCTTGGATTGACGTCGATGACCGACGGCGGATGCGTTCCAAAGGATCCGATCCTGATTGTTCCGGTTGGGCAGGCCCTGATTTCGCTTCGCGATCGCCTTGCCGAACCGAGGCCGGGGGATCGTTTTGATCTGCCGGATGGACGTCGGCTTGCCTTCTCGGATCTATTCGAGAATCCTTACGTCAATTGGCCTCGGAACTGGCCGACGCGAAATGCGAATGCGGACGAGTTAGAAGCACAACGTCAGGCGCTCGTTCTGCGGGACCCCACGCGACCGCTCGACGACATACATCCCACCGCGATTGGGATTTATATGTCTGCCTTGGTGCACTTTGCGACGCTTTACGGCCAGAACCCGGTGGGCTTGTCCGCACCGTCTTTCTTGGGCGAACCGCTGGCGGAAACGTTGCAGTGCATCGCCTGGGAGACTGTTGTCTCGACGGCTCGATCCGGCGTCGAGGGCGAGGCGCGGTGCGGCTGAGCCCGCAGTCGTGCAGCAGACCTCATTCTGTATCGCGTTTCGACCGCACCCAGGCGACCGGACGTCCCTGTGCCACCTGCCGATAAAGCGAGAGCTTAGAAAACACGTAGCCTGGTACGAGACGGAGATCCCGAAACGAGACGATGGTGTCGGGTGCGCGCCAGATCGCCAACGCGATCGCGCCGGCGAAGACCGTTGCCGCCAACATGGCAGTGGCAAACGGAGCCAGCCATGCCGTTGCGATTGCCGTAGCCGCCGCGAGGACAACACCTGCTCCGGTCATCAATGCAAAAAACGAGAGCGGAGGAATGGCGGCGTCCAGTGCCAGCGCGAAGAGGGGACCGTTTCCGGTCCGCGCCGCTTCGAGGAGAAGAGCCGGAATATGCCGTACGATGGTGTTGAGGTGACCCGTCTCCCATCGTGTCCGCTGTGACGCTTGCCCCTCCGCGTTCAATGGGAAGGCACTGTAGACGCGCGCCTCTGGGTAGAAGCGCGGACTGTGACCTGCGCGTGCTAAGGAAAGTCCGAGTGCGAGGTCTTCGACGAGGTCACCTGTCGCGAGTTGAGCCTCTGAGAGAACGGCCCAGGGGAAGGCCATGCCGGTTCCCATCAGTTGGCAGGGCAGGTTCAGGCGTTGCAGGCCGAGCGGGCGGATGTAGTTTTTCAGATGCCACGCAAAGCCGGCGATCAAGAGGTAGGGCGTGCGCGCGTCTCCGGGTGCGATCAGCCGGTAGTCGGCTTGAAGAGGGCGCTGTGCGGCATGGCTAGCAACTGCGAGATCGCGCAACGCGCCGCGTTCGGCGGTGCAATCCGCGTCCATGATGAGCACGACGTCGGGTGGATCGGCTGCCAGGTGGCGCAGGGCAAAATCGAGCGCAAAGCCCTTTCCGCGGCGTTCGGTGTCTTCCCTGACGATAACCTCGGCGCCTGCTGCGCGCGCCACTGATGCGGTGTTGTCAGTGCAGTTGTCAGCAACAACGAGCACACGATCTTCAGGCGACATCTCACGCAGAACACTGGCGATCGTTTCCGCTATTCCGGATTCTTCATTGTGCGCCGGTACGATCACGGCGGTTCGTGGAGTGAACGCGCTCAGGCGTGGAGCGCGGCCCGGCAGGAAGGAAGCGATGACCTCGCAAAAGAGAAGCACGCTGGGCACGAGGAGCAGTACGCCGATGGCGGCGACGATCGCGAAGCTGAATGCGGTCATCATGCCACGGCCGCTTTTTCGTCGGCGCCGCAAAATAGAGTTGCGAGCTTTGCCGCCTCTGTAACGATTGCATGCCGCTCGGTTGCGCGGGCATATCCCCTGGCACCCATGCGCTCCAGCTCAGCGTCGGAGCACGCAAGGCACGCTTCCATTGCGCTCACAAGGTCATCGAGGCTGCCTGCCGGAACGAGCCAGCCGGACTTGCCGCTTTCGACGAGTTCCGGAATTCCGGCGATGTAGGTAGAGATGACCGGGCGTCGAAGTGCCATCGCTTCCATGAGTACGACCGGCAAGCCTTCTTGGAAGGAAGGTAGAACAAGTGCGCGGGCCGCCAGAATCTCTTCGCGCACTTGGGCACTGCTGATCTCACCGGTGATGCGCACGGCTCGCGCCAGACGTAACGTTTTCACACGCGCTTCAAGTGATGCGCGCATTTCTCCCCCACCGGCGAGGACAAGCTCGCAACCGGGATGGCGCTGCACGATCTCGCGGAAGGCATCGAGCAGGAGGAGTTGCCCCTTCTGTTCGCACAAGCGCCCGACGCACACGAAGCGTCGCGTTGGGGCGGCCGCCGCCGGAGCGTCGCGGTAGAATTCACCATCGAGGCCGCAGTGAACGACCTTGATTTTCTTCCAGTCATTCTGTGCGGCCACACGGAAAAGCTGGCTGCGGCCGTACGAGCTGATCGCGGCGACAAACTTTGCGTTAGCGATCTTTTTGTCGAGCCGCAGGCTGGGGCCTCGGTCGAACTCCTCCGGTCCGTGAACGGTGAAGCTGTAAGGCGGACCGCCCAAAGCGTGTACCAAATATGCAATCTCGGCGGAGTTTGTTCCGAAATGGGCATGCAGGTGCGTGGCCCCCGATTGCGCAAGCCAGTGGGCTATGACGCAGGCCTCTGCCAAGTATGCGAGATGGTAGGGAAGCGATCGCTGGTCCTTGCGGGAGAAGCTCAGGGTCTCTCGAAGGGCTGCAACGAACTGGCGCGGACGAGAGATCGCGGTCGACACTGTGGACCAGAGAAGACGGAGCACGCCCTCTTTGAGCACGAAGCGCGTCTTTTGCCGCTCCAGAATGTCGGCAGGATCAGCAAGAGGCGCATTCCAGCCTCGGAGAGAGAGCCGGTCCACTCGAACGCCCTGCTGCTCGAGTGCTTGAATTTCGCGTCGTATGAACGCGTGACTTGCCTTCGGATACTGGTTGATCAGGTAGGCGACGTGCAATGCGTCACGCGCTCGACTGGACTCCGCTTCTGCCGGAATGCTGCCGCTGGAAGGTAAAATCTTGCGCTCGAGCGCGCGTCCACCAGCCACCGCGGTGGTGTTGGCCATGGCCCGCTGTTCGATCATGCTGTCTTCGCTTCGGGCACGAGAGACAACAGCGTGCGGAACACGCCACTCAGATAGAGGAGGGGGTTGGCGCCAGATCGCGCTGATCCTGCAAGGACCTCGCCTAATAGAACCGTATGCGTTGAATCGCGCATTGTCTCCACGAGGCGACATTCGAGGTGACAGAGAGCGTGCTTTAGAACGGGCGTGCCGATCATTCCGATCTTCCAAGCGTCCGTCTGAAAGCGTCCTTCACCTCGGACGCCGGAATCTGCCGCGAACATCCGAGCCAAGTGCTCGTCACCCGCCGAGAGAACGTTGATGCTGAAGCTTCTGTTCTCGAGGATTTCGTCGTGAGCGCTGGCCAGGTGATTGACACACGCAATCATCTTCGGGGGGCTATCGCTCAATGAGCAAATCGACGTTGCGGTGAGACCGTTGCGTCGACCTGGCAATCCGGTTGCGACGATGCTTACCGACGCGGGAATGTGCCTCATGAGTGCGCGGAAGTTCGCAGGATGAAGGGGCGCTGTGCTCATCGGTCTCGTCGGACCTCACTTCTCGGTTGCCGTGCAACATGGCCGGCAAAGGCCAGCCGTTTGTGGGGACCTTAGGTTCTGACCATAGTCTTCGCTGGAACAACCAAGCGTTAACCTTGATCGTCGCGGCATGCCTAGCTTGGCGCGGCAAGTGCATGTCTGGGGTTGTCTGAGGAATTACATCAGGC
The DNA here is from genome assembly GCF_036262015.1 of Hyphomicrobium sp. Lineage (GTDB taxonomy): Bacteria > Pseudomonadota > Alphaproteobacteria > Rhizobiales > Hyphomicrobiaceae > Hyphomicrobium_C. The sequence continues at coordinate 1,286,280 of NZ_DATAJR010000008.1, forward strand.
GACTGATAATCAGGCTTAACCAAATCTAAAGTAACTTCTTTAAAACGCGACCCAATGCTTTAATTTTTATTAAGTAATTTTCAGGGTCGTCGGCGGGCTTCCTATCAATGTTGCATTCGGTCAATTCCCACGGCCTGTCCGGAAAGCGCCCGGACGTGCAGAGCTCGGTTGCGGATCAAGTCGCTCCAATCAGTGCTGTTCGCGCGAAGAACACGGCGATCATTCCACTCCGCCGCTGCATTGCCGCGCTTGCTCTCGCTGAAGGAGCCGGGCTGATTGCGGTTGCGCCGCTGGCGATGATGCTCGACGATTTGCTCGGTGATCGCGGCCCGATTTTTCTCTACCTGGTGGCAGCGTTTGTTCTGGCCGTGGCGGTTCATCTGTTTTATCGGCAGATGGAGCTTTACTCCATTGAGACCCTGACCCAGTTTCCCCTTCAGCTCGGCAAGCTCTGGGGTGGGCTCTTGCTGTCCGTGTTCGTGATCCACGGCGCTCTCTATCTTTTCCGCATCGAGCATGGCTTTTCGCGGACCCTGACGGTGTTCTGGTTCCTGGCCAGCGCGGTCGCGATCGTGCTCGTCCGATGGATCGGCAAACGGCAGATCAGGTCGTTGGCCGATCGGGGTGTGCTTCGCTATCAAGTCGCGCTTGTCGGTACGGCGAACCATATTGCTGCCTTGGAAGAGCAGCTCGATCGGTCGTCCGGTTTTTGCGAAGTGACGGGCCGCTTTATCATCGACGATGGCGTGGGTAACGACGCACTGCCGGGCGCTTCGCTTGCCGTACTGCAGGAGGTCATGGAGCGGCGGGGGTATGATCTGATCGTGATCGGAATACCTGCGGCCAAGCCCGATCTCATTCAGAGCACGATCAAGAGTTTGTCGGGATTTTCAGCGGAGCTGCTGCTTTGCAGTGAAATCAAGCCGATCAACCTGATGGTGCATGAAACGCGTTTTCTCGGAAGGATTCGTGCGGACATCATCAATATCGTCCCCAAATCGGAGCGGAACCGGTTTGTGAAGCGCGTTCTGGATTGTTCGATTGCAGCAGCTGGTCTCGTGCTCCTCAGTCCGCTCCTGGCAATTGTCGCGCTGGCGATAAAGCTCGACACTCCAGGCCCCGTTTTCTTCCGGCAGCGCCGATACGGGCAGAACAACCGGGTCTTTCGCATCTTCAAGTTCAGGACGATGCGGGTCACTGAAGATGGGGTTCACGTCAAGCAGGCGGAGCGTCACGACGATCGCGTAACCCGAGTAGGACGCATCTTGCGCGCAACCAGCTTGGATGAGATCCCGCAGCTCATAAATGTGCTGTTCGGCGATATGTCGCTCGTAGGGCCACGGCCGCATGCTCTCGTTCACGATCAGTTATTCGAAGAAAAACTTGATCTCTTCTCCAGCCGTCGCCGCGTTCAGCCTGGATTGACGGGATGGGCACAAGTGAACGGGTATCGGGGTGAGACAAGGACGACCGAGGATATTCGCCGACGCCTTGAGCACGACCTCTACTACATTGAGAATTGGTCGATCTGGTTTGATATTGAAATCATACTTCGCACGGCGCTCGTTGTCTGGCGGGGGGCGTACTAGATTCCCCCTTCCGAGGCGTGGTCTTGCCTCAGGCGGGACGCCCGGAGACGCGCCGGCGCACCAGCGAATTGCTGATGATCGACGGCAGTACGAGGACACAGTCGAGATAGCGGGCTGCGAGACGCCGAGGGTTGAGAGCAAGCCGCCAGGCCCATTCGCAGCCGATCTGGCGTACGAACTTGGGTGCGCGATGTTGATAACCGGCGAGGAAATCGAGGCCCGCGCCGATGCAGACAAAGGCCGCCTCGGTCTTGAGGGCGATTGCCTTGTCGGCAAACAGTTCCTGTTTGGGCGCCCCGAGCGCAATGAAGAAGATGTTCGCGTCCGTCGCCTTCACGAACTCTTCGGCTTCGGTCACCGTGTCCGCAGTGACGTTGAAACCCTGAGGGGGCGAGTAGGCTCCGGCAATTTTCAATCCGGGATACGTGGACTGAAGATACTTTGCGGCCTTCGAGAGGGAGTCGAAAGAGGAGCCGAGCAGGGCGATGCTCAATCCGGCCCGGCGGGCCTCTTCGCAAAGGGGTTCAATCAGATCGGATCCGGCCGCGCGCGTCACGCGCTTGCCCTGGAGGCGCCCCGCCAACGCGATCGGAAACCCGTCCGCGAGCACGATGCCGGCCCGTTCGTATGCCCGCCGAAATGCGCCATTCCTGCGGATTTTTACGACATGATCGAGATTCATCGTGAAAACGCTGAACGCGCGTCCGCTTCGGATCTCGTCGCAAATCTGCTTGGCGGCCTCCGTAATCGTGAGTGTATCGACGTTCAGGCCCTCAAGTTGAAATTGCTCGTGCGCCATTGCTCTTCCGCTTTTCTCCGAGACCGCCACGTCGCTGGCCTACGCAGAAATAGAAGCAGCACGGACTGGATGCGAACGCGAAGAGCGATGGTGGTTAAATCGGATCTGCAGGAACGTTGCGACAGGCGGGAGGACGAAGCGAACTTCGTGGGACGGCGGCGGCGCGATATTTGCAAGGCAGTTAGCCATCTTCCGCTGCAACGCCCGCTTGGCTCATTAACCTCGGCGCGGGTTGGGATTGGATGCTCGTGCGTGCAGTGACCTATATGGATAACGTGATTTTTGTAGACTGGTTTTGTGGGGATCGTGCGCGATGAGCGACGACGTCGAGTTCTCTAATCCGACTGATATCGCGATTGTCGGTATGTCTCTGCGCGTTCCGGGTGCCCGGACTGTCGCCGAGTTCTGGCAAAATCTGCGGGACGGCGTGGAAAGTATGCGCACCGTATCCCAGGACGAATTGCTCGCGGCGGGTGAGTCCTCGGAAGTCATTCGCCGCAAGAACTATGTGCCGCGAACAGCTGAGCTTCCAGGCCTTGCGGATTTCGATGCGGATTTCTTTGGGTTCAGCCCGAAGGAAGCCCTCGTCATGGATCCTCAGCACCGGCAGTTCCTCGAATGCGCGTGGGAAGCGCTCGAGGATGGCGCGACGCTTCCCGAGGCGGTTGGCGGTCGCGTGGGCGTGTTCGCCGGCTGCGGCATGGGCAGCTACTTCTATTTCAACGTTCTGAGCCACCGCTCTCTGGTCGATCAGGTGGGGATGTTCCTGCTTCGCCATACGGGGAACGACAAGGACTTTCTTGCTACGCGTGCTTCGTTCCTCCTCAATTTGAAGGGACCCAGCATCAACGTCCAGACGGCCTGCTCGACGTCGTTGGTTGCTGTTCATTACGCTTGCCAGAGTTTGCTCAATGGCGAGTGCGATATGGCGCTGGCGGGCGGCGTGACCATCGAGTTGCCGCATGGTGTGGGCTATCTGCACCAAGAGGGCGAAGTTCTTTCTCCCGATGGCCATTGTCGCGCTTTTGATCATCGCGCAGCGGGCACCGTGTTCGGTAGCGGCACCGGTGTCGTGGTTTTGCGCCGTCTGTCCGACGCGTTGCGTGACGGTGATCCGATCCGCGGCGTTATCAAGGGTTCTGCGGTCAATAACGACGGTAGCAGCAAGGCGGGTTATCTGGCGCCGAGCGTCACCGGTCAGGCTGAGGCGATCATCGAGGCGCTGGGGCTCGCGGATGTTGCGGCGGATTCGATCCAATATGTCGAATGTCACGGGACAGGCACCTATCTCGGCGATCCTATCGAGATCGCGGCTCTGACACAGGCCTACAGGCAGACCACGGCGCGCAAGGGTTATTGCCGGATCGGGTCGGTGAAGACCAACATCGGGCACCTCGATACGGCAGCGGGTGTCGTGGGGCTCATCAAGTCGGTGCTTGCACTTGAGCGCGAAGAGATTCCGCCCACGCTCAACTACGAGAAGCCCAATCCCTCGATCGACTTTGCGGGAAGTCCGTTCGTCGTCAACGATACGCTTACGCCCTGGCCCCGTCGCGGAGCGCCGAGACGCGCAGCCGTGAACTCGCTAGGCGTTGGTGGCACGAATGCGCATGTGATCGTCGAGGAGGCTCCCGCGCGCAGGGTGGATGCGCGTTCGAAGCACGAAGATCCGCAGCTGCTTGTCCTGTCCGCGAAGAGCCGGAAGGGGCTGGATGACGCGGGCACGCGTTTGTCCGAACATCTCGCAGCCAATCCCGGACTCGCACTTGCTGATGTTGCGTACACCCTGAGCAAGGGGCGCCGCCTTTTCGAGCATCGTCGCGTCGTTGCGGTTGAAAGTCGCGAGGATGCCATTGCTGTGCTTGCGAAGCCGGACTCGCGCCGGCCCGGAACCCATAGCGTTATCGATGGCGCGTCGGGCTTGGTCTTCCTGTATCCCGGTGGCGGTGCCCAGTACGTCGGCATGGCGCGAGATCTTTACGTCAAGGAGCCGTCGTTCAAGGCCGCTGTCGACGAGGGGTTGGGTTATCTTCCGGCCGATGTTGCGCGTGAATTGCGCGATATCTGGCTCGGCGAGCATGGCACCGGCAGCGATGCGGCCGAGCGGCTGTTAAAGCCCTCAAAGCAGCTTCCAGCCATGCTGATCCTCGAAGTGGCGTTGACGCGCCTGTGGATGAGCTGGGGCGTAACACCGGCAGCGCTTATCGGACACTCGATGGGCGAGAATGCTGCGGCTTGCATTTCCGGCGTTATGAGTTTCGAAAGCGCGGTCAATCTCGTCCATCTGCGCGGGAAGCTTGTTGACGAGATTTCGGGTGGGGCGATGTTGAGCGTTCCTCTCTCCGCCAAAGGGGTAGAGGAAAGGCTTCCAACCGATCTCGAACTCGCGGTTGTCAACGCACCCGAACTTTGCGTCGTGACTGGGCCAGCCGCTGCCATCGAAGCATTTCGTGCAACTCTTGTGGCTGATGGTGTTGATGCCGCGCGCATTCCGATTGATGCGGCGGGACATTCGCGCCTGCTCGATCCGATTCTCGAACGGTTTGAAGCATTCTTGCGCAAGTCGCAGCTGTCAGCGCCGCGCATTCCGATTGTTTCGAACCTAACCGGCACGTGGCTCACGGACGCGGAGGCACGTGATCCCGCTTATTGGACGCGGCATCTACGTCGAACGGTACGTTTTGCCGACGGCATGGCGACTTTGGCCGAGGACGCCAAACGCATCTATGTCGAGGTCGGGCCGGGGCGGATGTTGTCGTCGCTCGCAAAGGCGCAGGGCAAGATCAACGCCAATCAGGTGATCAACAGTCTACCTCACGCCGAGGAAGACGTTGACGATCAACTCCACTTTCTCACGGCCGTCGGTCGCGTGTGGGCGACGGGCATTTCCGTTCCCATCGAGCGGATGTGGCAAAACGGAGCGCCGCGCCGCGTGCAGTTGCCGACCTACGCCTTCCAACACAAGCCCTACTTCCTGGAGCGGATCACGAATGCCGATGCAGGCTCTGCCGTGCCTCAACTCTCCAAGAAGGCGGACATTGCAAGCTGGGGCTGGGAGCCAGTGTGGAAGCCTGCCTATGCCGATACGGTTGTCGGCGCGGATCGCACGCCAGGCTCTTTCCTTGTCTTCATGGATGACGCGGGTGTCGGCGAGGCTTTGGTCTCGCGCCTGCGTGGCCATGGTCATCGTGTGACGACCGTCGCACTTGGAGACGTGTTTGCCCATTTTGGGAATGACCGCTATGCGCTGTGTCCGGAGCATGGCCGAGAAGGCTATGACAAACTGCTGGAACACCTTGCGTCCCAGGGCGGTGTTCCCGAGCGGATCGCTCATCTGTGGCTGTTGACGGCCGATGAGAGTTTCCGCAGAGGATCGAGCTTCCTGAGCCGTAACCTCGAGCGCGGCTTCTACAGCTTGTTCTACCTAGCTCAGGCGCTTGCCAATACCGACACGCCTTCGACGCTGCAGATCGACGTGTTGAGCAACGGAATGCAAAAGGTCGGAGACGAAGCTCTTCCGTACCCCGAAAAGGCCACTGTTCTCGGCCCGGCCCGGGTATTGCCGCGCGAAATTGCGGGTGTGAGCGTCCGCGCGATCGATGTGCAGTTCGATGAGCAACGGGCGCGGAGCAGCGCTGCTGCGGTGGTGGATACCGTGCTTGAGATGAGCGGGTTCCGGGATAGCAAGCGCGCCGACGCGCTCATCGACCAAGTCTGGGACGACCTCTTTGCTTCGACTGGCAGCGAGATCGTGGCCCATCGTAAAGGCCGCCGTTGGATCCGTACGGAGAAGGAAATTCCGCTCGATCGGCCGGAGCTGGGTGCGGCCAAATTCAAAGAACGCGGTGTCTATCTTGTGACGGGTGGCCTGGGCGGGCTCGGCTCCGTGTTTGCGGAGGCGCTAGCCCGTACGTACAAGGCGCGTCTCGTTCTAATCGGCCGGACGGAGCTTCCCGCGCGACCGGCATGGTCCCGCTACCTCGCAGCGTACGGCACCGAAGACCGCATCGGCCGGTCGATTGCTACCATCTTGAAGATGGAAGAAGCCGGTGGTGAGGTGCTCTATATTCGCGCCGATGTTACCAACACGGAACAGATGACGGCTGCCATCGGCGAAGCCAAGGCGCGCTTTGGTGCGATCAACGGTGTTCTCCACGCCGCAGGGATCGTCAAGGACGAACTCATTGCGTTGAAGGCGCCCTCGGATATCGAGGATGTCTTCGCTCCAAAGGTGTTCGGGACGCTGGTTCTCGACGAAGCGCTGAAGGGCGAGAAGCTCGATCTCTTCGTTCTTTTCTCGTCGACCAGTACGGACATCGCGCCAGCCGGGCAAGCCGACTATGTTGCGGCTAACGCGTTTCTTAATGCCTTCGCGGAATCGAAGGCCGCTATCTCGGGTACGCCGACGGTCGCCATCCATTGGGGCATTTGGAATGAGGTGGGCCTTGCTGCGCAAGCCGTCCAAGGCGGCGTGACGGAAGAGGGCACCGCCATCGTAGAGCCCTGCCGTACCGCGCTTTTCGATCGTCGCGTGCGCGACAGCGTTCGCGGCGACTGGTTTGAACTCAAGGGCGATGCGTCGCGGCATTGGATTCTAAACGATCATCGCTTGAAATCCGGCGAAGCCATTTGGCCGGGCACTGGCTATCTCGAGCTGATCGCCGAGGCCGCGCGGGAGTTGCGCATCGACGGCGCATTCGAAGTCGAAGACTTGATGTTCTTGCGGCCCCTGCACGTCCCGGACGGCGAGGCGCGGCGTATTCGCGTTCGTCACGTTCGCGAGAGCGGCCGCTATCGCCTGGCGATCGAGAGCAGGTCGCCGAAGGATGACGATGGGACTTGGGTCGAGAATGCCTCCGCCCGTGTACGGATGAATAGAACCGAAGCCCCCCCTGTTCTTGACGTTGGAAGACTTGTCACCGCGTGTGCGGACCATGTCCTCGATGGGGGAGGAGTGCCGCTAGCTTCGGAGCAGGAGGTTCATCTCGCGTTCGGTCCGCGCTGGAACGTGCTGCGCTCCATTCATTTCGGGAAGCGCGAAGCAATCGCAAAACTTGCTCTGGATCAGCAGTATGCCTCTGACCTGGAGCGCGGCTATCTTCTGCATCCAGGACTTCTGGATCTCGCGACCGGCTATGCCATGGCCCTGATCGAGGGGTATGACAGCGCGGCTGGACTTTGGGTGCCGATGACCTATGGCAGTTTCCGCGTCTTCGCAACGCTTCCAGACACGATCTGGAGCCACGTCGTGCTCAATGAGGCGGCGAACCCAGGCGCAGGATACGCGACATTCGATGTCACGATCTCGGACGACACCGGACGTGTGGTTGCCAAAGCCGAACGGTTCACGATCAAGCAGCTTGCCCGTGGCGCCGGTTTCGGAGCCGCGCCATCGGATGCAGCGAGCGTGAAGCGCGACGTTGCCCGTGAACAGCGCGCTGTACAGGAACTGTCTCCCGCACTCGCGCGGCTGGCTGCGCAGGTCGATCAGGGCATCGGTCCGGCGGAAGGCATGGACGCGCTGCTTCGCGCGCTCGGTGTGGGCCGGCCGGAGGTCATCGTAAGCTCTATGGATCTCCCTCTGCTGCAGCGTTCTGCAGGCCATGTCGATGTTGCGGCGGACGCGACATCAGCGTTTGACCGCCCGGATCTGGGCAGTGAGTTCGTCGCGCCGCGCAACGAGGTGGAGCAAACGCTAGCTGGGTTCTGGACGGAGCTTCTCGGCGTCAAGAACATCGGTATTCACGACAATTTCTTCGATCTCGGAGGGCATTCGCTCATCGCGGTTCGTCTTTTCCGCATGGTCAAAAGTACGTTCTCCGTCGATTTCCCAATTTCCGTTCTTCTTGAAGCGCCGACGATCTCCGCTTGTGCCGAGCTCATTGCAAGCGCCGGCGGGAGCGTGCCGGAAACGGAAGTTGTTGGCGAGCCTCAGAACGCGGAGGCCAAAGAGCGTTACGTTCATCTTGTCCCGATGCACGCCGGACCGGATAGCGGTCGCAAGCCGTTCTTTATCTGTGCCGGCATGTTCGGAAACATTCTGAACTTGCGCTACCTCGCCCAACAGATCGGCAAGGTGCGGCCGGTCTATGGACTTCAGGCGCGCGGTCTCTACGGGGATCAGGCGCCGCATGAAACATTCGAGGAGATGGCTCGCAGCTATCTCGCCGAGATTCGCACCGTGCAGCCGCATGGGCCTTACCTCCTGGGTGGCTTCTCAGGCGGCGGGCTTGTTGCGTATGAAATGGCGCGGCAACTTGAAGCGGAAGGCGAGGAGGTGGCGATTGTGGTCATGCTCGATACGCCTATCCCTGGGCGTCCGACGCTGACTACGAGAGATCTCATCTCCATGAAGATGCAGGATCTGAAGCGCCATGGCTTAGGTTTCCTCGCGCAGTGGGCATGGCGGCGGATCCAGTGGGAGTTACAGCGCTTCCGCAGTCCGGCGCAGGATTCGGATTCGGCGGATCAATTCCACAACGAGGCGATCAAGGATGCCTTCTATCGGGCGCTGGGGCGGTACCAAGTCAAATCCTATGACCATTCCGTGCTGGTGCTGCGGCCCCGGATGAAGGTGGCATATCACGTCAGCGGCGGTGTGCGGATCGACGAGTATCGCTCGTTCGTCCGCGAGGACAACGGCTGGAGGCCCTATGTGCCGAAGTTGAACGTCGTCGAGGTCCCCGGCGATCACGATTCGATGGTTCTCGAGCCGAACGTGCGCGTGCTCGCCGGGCATGTGCGCAGTGCGCTCGATCGGGCGGAGACGTATGGCCAGCTGCTCATGACGGCGGCTGAGTGACACCAAGCGCAAACTAATCGGCCGGACAGAATGTCCGGCCGATCAATATCTGATTTCGTTCAGGTGGTTTCCCGCGCCCGGGTCGCGATCGGTCGCCGGTCGGCCATGGCTCTGCGGCGCATAGCGGCACGGTCCGCCACCTCGCTCAGGCTCTTGTTCGCCTGACCGCGATCGCTCAGATGACCAGCCAGGCCAGCTACAGTCGGGAAGCGATAGATATCGGTGATGCTGATATCGGGCGCGACGTTGGCCTTGAGGTCGCGGTGAACTTGCACGGCGAGCAGAGAATGTCCGCCGAGCGTAAAGAAGTTGTCGTTCACGCCGACTGTTTCAATGCGCAGGATGCGTTTGAATGCGTCGGCGATGCGGAGCTGTAGGTCTCCTTCCGGCGCAACGAATTCGAGGCGCTTGTCTACAACCTTTGCCGCCATGCCTGGAGCCGGCAACGCCTTGCGGTCGACCTTGGCATTCGGTGTGAGCGGGAAGGACTCCATGGCCACGAAGTGCGCAGGCACCATGAATTCGGGCAACGTGCTGTGGATATGGGCGCGGAGCTCCTCATCCGATGGCGCGGCGCTCTTGTAGCGGATGTACGCGACGATACGGGCGTCGTTCGCCCTGTCCTCGCGTACGATAACGACAGCTTCCTGTACGGCTGGATGGTTTCCGATTCGCGCTTCGATCTCGCCGAGCTCGATCCGGTATCCACGCACTTTGACTTGATGATCCGTGCGGCCGATGAACTGAATTGACCCGTCCGGCAGAACCCGCACGAGATCTCCGGTCCTGTACATCCGATCTTCAGGCATGAACGGATTTGCAAGAAACCGTTCGCGTGTGAGCTCTTCGCGGTTGAGATAGCCGCGCGTGACGCCATCGCCGCCGATGTAGAGTTCGCCGGTAACGCCGGGGAGAACGAGGCGCTGTTTGTCGTCGAGAATGTAGAGCTGCGTGTTGGCAATGGGGGTACCGAGTGGCACAGCGCTCTCGGTGTCAGATGCGGGACCGGTCGAGGACCAGACCGTGGTTTCCGTCGGGCCGTACATGTTCTCGACGGGGGCGGCCGTAACCCGACGTAGATCACGGAGCAGCGTTCCAGTGAGAGCTTCGCCGCCTATAAAGAGATGACGAATGCCGCCAAGCGCCTGCCGGTTCTGGTCGTCCATCAACAACATGGTGGCCATGGCGGGGGTGCACTGGAGATGGGTCACGCCATGACGGCGGATAAGACCTGCGATGCTGTAGTCGGCGATCTCCTCTTCCTCCACAGCGCCGCGTGGATTGACTGCCGAGACCACTTTGGCGAGCGTTTGGAGGTTGTTCAGGACGGTCTTTGTTGGAACACCGAAATCGATGAGGCAGGCGATCTCGTCTACGCCAATCGCCTTAAGTTGTTCCACACGAGCCAACGCATCGTCGACAGTGCCGAAGAAACCGCTGTCGTCGAAATATCGCAAGAACGCAAACTCGATGACGGCGTCCAGCTCCTCGGCGCTGAGCGAGCGCAAATCGAGCTCGGCGTGATCGCTCACGCCTTGCGGCTTCTTGAAGGCCGGGAACGCCCAAGCATACTGCTTGATCAAGGCGGCCGCGCTGCGCAGGTAGTTCTTCATGGGTTCGCGTGCGATGTCGCGAACCTGCTCCCTGTCTTCTCCGACCAACGTGTGCAGCATCAGCGTCACTTTGTGATCCGCTGGATTGCGCCCCGTCTCTTCTAGCGTTTCGCGGTAGATCTTTATCTTCTCAGCGAGTTCGGCGATGGAATGCCCGAGCAGGTGGGTGAGCACGTTGGCGCCGAGGCGTGCGGCTTCGCGATACGTATCGGGGTTACCCGCTGACGTCACCCAGACTTTGAGTTCGCCGCTGATGGGGCGAGGCTGTGTGACGATATCGACTTCTTTTCCTGACTGCGCTGGGAAGCGGACGCTTTCACCGCGCCAGAGGCGGCGCACAATGTCGATGTCGCGCAACAGGGCGGCCTTGTTGGCCGGCGGTGCATTTTCCGGGCGGAGGACGAAGTCCTCGGGCATCCAGCCGGAGGCGAATGCAAGCCCGGTTCGTCCGTTGCTGAGGTTGTCGATGACGGCCCATTCCTCAGCCACACGTGCGGGGTGATGAAGGGGAAGAACGCAGCTTCCGGCGCGGATTTCGACATTACTGGTGATCGCAGCGACTGCCGCTCCGGTTACGGACGGATTCGGATAGGGACCTCCGAAGGCGTGGAAGTGCCGCTCCGGCATCCATACCGCTGCGAAGCCATGCGTGTCGGCGAAGCGAGCTCCGTCGAGGAGGAGCTGATAAGCGCCCGGCCCCGCGCCGTCGTTGTTGCCCCAATAGTAGAGGCTGAAGTCCATGTCGCCGGCGCTCTGGGCCCTACGGGGGCGATGGGAGAGGCGTTGGTCGGCGTGCTTGTCGTCCACGTGTACGACGACGGCAAAGCCGTGCGTCAGGGTCCAGAAGAGCTCAAGCACCGAGATATCGAACGACAGGCTCGTGACCGCCAACCAAACCGGTTGCCGGTCGGTCGGAACGGGAACACGCTCGTTCATGCCGGCGAAGAAATTCGCCACGTTCCGGTGTTCCACCATCACGCCCTTGGGGCGGCCGGTCGATCCCGACGTGTAAATCACGTACGCGAGGTTGTCGGATTTGACATCCGAGGTCGGGCGCTCGGTCGTGGCCTCGGGTCCATGGCCGTCGACGGTGATGATGCGCGCGCTGGGTGCAGGCATCTCCCGGGCGTGTTTTGTGTCCGTCAGAACGATATCGAGACCGCTGTCCTCGATGATCATGGCGATGCGGTCGCGCGGATACGCGGGATCCAAAGGCACATAGGCCGCGCCAGATTTTAGGATCGCGAGTGCCCCAATCACAAGCTCGCAGGACCGGTTGAGGTAGAGTCCGACAAGGGTGTCGGGGCATGTTCCAAGCGCGATCAGCCGGTTGGCAAGCTGATTGGCCTCGCGGTCCAATTCGCGGTACGTGAGGGAGCGTCCTTCGCAGATGACAGCCGTTGCGTCGGGCGTCTTCTCGACCTGCGCCTCGATGAGTTGATGGATGAGGGCGGTCCGGTCGTAGTTGAGCACCGTGTTGTTGCGCTCTGTGATCAGGGCGCGCTCCGTGTCCGCTGACATCACCGGCAGATCGTGGAGTCTGCGGTTTCCTTCGACTGAAAATGCTACCATCGCCGCGCTTAGCTGCGCGAGCAGGAGTTCTGCGTCTGTACGCGACAGGCGCTTGCTATCAATGATGACGTCGATGGTTTTGCCGGAGGTCTCGGGAACAATGAATGTCAGTGCGGCTCCCGGCGTTGCCTCGACGAACTGGGCTTCTCCAGCTGTTCGGCGCACAGCGATGTTCGAGGCGCTCGTGGCGATCTGCGGGTAGCGTGCGGCAAGGTCGCCAGCGTACGCCCGTCGGGAACGCAGTGTTTCGAGGTCGGCGGCGACAGTTTCGCTGATCTGGTCGACCGTCGTCGTGTCGTCGGTTGTTATCGATAGCGGAACAGACGGAGCGACGTATCCAGGATGCCGATGGACCAACTCCGCGAGCGTGTCGTCGGTCACGGCAAGTTCGAAGCGCGCCTGATTGGTCACCCGCACTAGTCCGCCTCCGAGGGCGGCGATTGCGCGATTGCCACACAGGTCTGCCGGAGTTGCCAGCCTCAGGCGTTCCCAATGTGGGGCGGGATCCGATGCAGGCTGCAGGCCCTGGATTTCCGGCTGACGGAGATCTGCGAGCTTGTCGATGAAGTAGTCTTCATGCCGGGCAATTTCGCCCGATAGCTCATGAAGGTCCCGCTCCGCATTTTTGTCGAGCTGCGGCAAGACATCACCAACCGACAGCGCCGTCGCCAGATCCAATGCTTTGCCGTTCTCGTCGCATAGACCGAGAATTCTTATTGCTCCGTCGGCAGTCGCTACGACTGCCCCGTTTGTCTCCACACTTGCTACGGTGCCAGGAGGCAGTGGCTGCGCCAGCATTGCCACCTCAACACCGGTGACGTTTTTGGCGCCCGCCCGCGTCCATAGCTTTGGAAGAGCAAGCGTATTGGCGTATCCAGGGCCGAAGTTGAGCGCGCGCGCCAAGCGATCGATTTCTTTGGCGCTCGCACGGAAATCTATGGTCGCGAAGTTATCGGGCCGCGCGTTTTTCGAATAGTAGGTACGCAGCGTGAAATCCTGCGGTGTACCGGTCAGGTTTCCGGTTTCAATTTTTTCCAGAAGTTCGGAGAAGCTCTCGATTCCGGCCTCGAAGCACTTGGCGTTGAGGCTCAGCGACGTCTCTCCTTCGCCGATCTCAAAGGTGTGCTGGGCGTATATGTCTCCCGTGTCTACGCTATCAGCCAATGCATGCCAGGTGACGCCGTGGCGGGGCTCACCGGCAAGAATGGCCCAGGCAGGCGTGTTGAGACCGGCGTAGGCTGGAAGCGGGCCATCGTGGAAGTTTACCGCGCCTTTTCGTGCTTGGCGCCACACGGGACCGGGGATGAGCCTGAGATTGCCGATGCTGAAGAACCAGTCGAATGCGGAAGCGGCGACAGCGTCGGCAAACCGTGTTTCTGGCGAAACGGTGTCAATTCCGTTGGCGCGGGCCCATTCGTCGATTGCCGAATTCGCGGAAATGACAAGCGCGATGTCATGACCTCGGCTGCGGAGACTATCACCGCACTGAATGAGAAGGGACGTATCGCCCATCAGTACGCATTTAAAACGGCCATCAAACATCGTGATAATTGCCTTTACACGTAATTTTTCAGAGTGAGACGAGCGCAATATTCTGGGGCGCGTTTCCTGCAGCGACATTGAGGGCGCGCAAGCGCCCGCAGCGCTCAGTGTCGTCGGCTTTTCGCGACCGCACAAAGGTGCTCGGTAGTCATGGTGAATGACGGCCGCGTCGCGATGATCTGATGTCGGATTGATAAAATTTTATGCGGTCATTTTACGGAAATGAGCGCGTTTACGATGATTGTTCTTTCGCGCCTCCATGTGTTGCGGTGGGGAAGTGCGCCTTGTATTTCTCAAAAATGCGCTGCGTCTGCTTTGATGAATAGTTGGTATGTGCTGGCACCCTTCAAAAGTTACGTATTTTTGCGCGTTTGGCTTGTTCAGCCTGTTTATGCAGCTGCCTGCGTACGCACAATCCGAACCCTACAAGTTGGGTCCGCAGGATCGCATTCGCGTCTACGTCCACGAATGGCCTGCGTTGACCGGGGAGGTATCGGTCGGCGCCACAGGCGTCGTGGTCCTACCTCTTATCGGTGAGGTTAAGGCTGAGGGATTGGTTCCGAGCGCTCTCGCGTCCGTTGTCGCCGAGCGTCTACGCGCACGCGCAAAGATGGCCGAACCTCCGGAGACCGTGGTCGACATCGTGCAGTATCGCCCCTTCTATATTGTCGGTGGCGTGGATCGTCCGGGTGAATACAACTATCGCCCGGACATGATGGTGCTGAATGCCGTTACCATCGCCGGCGGCTACTATCGGCCGGAGCGGTCTTCGGACTGGGGGATGGAGCGTGATGTGATCTCCTCCCTGGGCGACCGGCGCATGGCGCTGGTTCGCAGGGAAGAGCTCTATGCGCGTGAGTTGAGAGCGCGAGCAGAGGCGTCGGGCGCGACGGAAATGCCCGAGGCGAGCCCAGATACCTCCGATCAGGAGAAGAAGTACGTCGAGCAAGAGCGTCTCGTCTTCAACTCGCGCAGGGAAGCGCTCACAAATCAGGTCCGCGCCCTGGAAGAAGCGATTGTGCTTGCAGAAAAGGAAATCGAGTCCCTGAAGGCGCAGATTGTTGCGGCCGAAGTGCAGTTCGAATCCGCGAGCCGCGAGCTGAAGGACACGAAGGAGAACGTTAGTCGCGGCATTTCGCAGGCCACCCGTTTGCTGCCGCTCGAACGAACGGTCGCGCAGATTGATCGCGAGAAGAAAGAGCTCGAGGCAGCGATTCTGCGGACCCGTCAGCTGATCAATCAAAATGGGCGGCAAATCAAAGATCTGTCGGATACGCGCCGAAGCACGGCAGAAGCCGAGATCCTGACCATTCAGACGCAGATCAAAGAACTTCGAGAGCGCGAGGAAACCGCCAATCACATGATTAGCGGCGCCCGCTCCGAAGCTACGTCCGAACGCGAGCGCGCGGCTAATCCCGACAGTGTTTCCGTTAGGTACTTCATCGTGCGCAAGATCGACGGCCAACCTCAAGAGATTGAGGCATCAGAGACAGCGCGCGTGCTTCCCGGAGACATCGTCAAGGTTATCCGTTCGACTTCGATGCGAAGCAGCGGCCTGCCTCAATCGGAATCCACCATTGCCGGATCTGCTGACGCCACGTCGCGCTACTGACGAGATCTCGAGGGACGGCCCCAATGCTCTATGTTCCGACCAACCGCTACCGAGAGAATCCTGATGCGGCCTTAGCGCAGCAAACGACGCTGCGCGATGATATCTGGTGGATGTTCGCAACGGTTCTGTCGCACTGGAAAACCATCGCGGCAATCTTTCTCGTCTTCACGGCAGGCGCAACGGCGTTCGTCCTGATGAGGACGCCAGCATACACGGCGTCGGCGCAAGTCCAGATCTCGAACCTGCGTCTTCTGACGAGCCGAGACGATACGTTTTTCGTCGAAGCCCAGCTCGAGCCGCGCTTTCTGGAGACACAGCTTCAGATCCTTCGGTCCGAGCGGGTCGGATACAGTGTGGTCGATCAGCTCAATTTGACCAAACGCTTCGGGGAAAAACCGGCGTCGGTGTTTTCCACTTTGGCTACGCATTTGAGTAGTCTTCTGGGTCTTTCCTCCCAAAACCAGACGGATGCGTCAGAGCAGGGCGATGCAGCGGATGCCCGCCGTCGTGCTGCGCTGAGAGCGCTCCAGCAAGGGTTCAGCGCCGAGCAAGTGGGTCTTAGTGAGGTTGTCGAGCTCCGCTTTACCTCGGATGATCGAGAGCTCTCCGCGTTGGTCGCTAACGATCTTGTTCGTGCCTATCTCGCGGAACAGGAGGCAGCACGAAGCGATTCCGCTCAAGCGGGAAGCAGCTGGTTGCGGGAACGCCTTAGAGAAGTTGGTCCGCGCGCGCGGATTCTTACGGCGGCGTATCCGCCACTCCATAGCAGCAACCTGCGCGGAATTTTGATCATTGGGATCGCGAGCGTGCTCGGTCTGGTGCTCGGCGCGTTTGCCGCTCTGTGCAGAGGACTTCTGGACAGAACCGTGCGAACGCCGGAGGATGTGAGCGCCGCGTCTGCGGGGAAGTTCCTGGGTATCGTTTCGCACGGTCCCTTGTCGGAGCACAGTGGAGCGGCATCGGCAGGTGGGGCGCCGCCGCCGGAGTGGTACACATTCCGGGAAATTATCGCGCTTTGGGATCGAGAACCTTCGCGGCGCGGCTTGCGGACGTTGGGCGTTGTCTCGACGCAGCGGGGCGAAGGCCGGTCTCTGGTGGCTGCCGAACTTGCTCGAAATTTGGCGGCCAATGGTCGGCGCGTGCTGTTGATTGATGCCGACCCCGCGGGCAGTCATGCGACCTCGAGCGCTGACCATTCTGGCTTTGCGCAATGGCTGGATGGGCAAATTGAGCAGCTGCGGGATGTCGTCGTTACGGACGGGGTGGGTGGTGTGGACTGCCTGTCGTCCGGCATGTCAGCAAATTTTGGAACAATCGATTGGGGTCCTGGCATGACGCGCCTCGTCGAGGCTGTGGCGCCAGACTATGACTATGTGATTTTCGACCTTCCTCCGTTGTCATCGGCTGCCGACGTTGGTCTCTCGACGGCGGTGATCGGAGACTATCTATTGGTCGTCGGTTCAGGTTCCGTCGAGGCGGAGCACATCGATTGCGCGCTCGCCAGCCTTCCCGCAGTGCGGGCGAAGTTGATCGGATATGTTCTGAACAACGTTGATCTCCGGCAAGCGCGTTGGCTGCCATCCGTCGAGATCGATCTCATTCGGCGGCGCAGCCTGCTCAATACGCCGTTTTCCGTTCGCCGCGCGGTGACGTCGTGGGCGAGGGCGTGTCGTTCCCTGCCGCGCAAACTGGTAGAGAAAGTCCGGTCTCATGGGAAAACCGCTTGATCCCAGCCCGGCAGACAACAGAAGCTTTCCGAGGTCCGATGGGCTCTACGTGAGGAACGCCGAATGCGCAAAATAACTCCGGTGATCCTGTCGGGAGGCTCAGGGACTCGCCTGTGGCCACTCTCACGTTCGATGTATCCCAAACAGTGTATTCGTGGCCTCAACGGAGAGCGTGGAAGCCTCCTGTCGGCAACGCTGGCCCGCCTTTCTCCGGATGCCGGTTTTGGAGCGCCGCTTGTCGTCTGCAATAACGCACATCGCTTTCTGGTGAAGGACGATTGCGAGCAGGCCGCAGTCGCGCCTCGCGCACTCATTTTGGAGCCGGTTGCACGCAACACTGCGCCGGCAATCGCGGTCGCCGCTCTTTTCGCCGCTAAGGAGGACCCTTCTTCGATCCTCGTCGTCATGCCGTCCGACCATGACATCAAGGACGTCGGTTTGTTTCGTGCTGCGGTTGAAAGAGCGGCAGAGGTGGCCGACAAGGGCAAGATCGTTCTTTTCGGCGTGACGCCGTCCGAACCAAATACGGGCTTCGGCTATATTCACAGAGGTCCCGCTCTCGACGGTGCCGATGCTTTTGCGATCCGGAGCTTCACGGAAAAGCCGGACGCGGAAACGGCTCGGACCTATCTGGCATCCGGCGACTACTATTGGAACAGCGGGATATTTGTCTTTCGTCCTGAAGTGTTTCTTGCCGAGCTGGCGGTGTTCGCGCCGGACGTTCTGGAGGCCGCTCGGGGCGCCCTCGCCAAGGCTGAGAAGGATCTGGGCTTTCTGCGCCTCGACCAAGCAGAGTTTGAGAAGGCGCCTTCGATTTCCGTCGACTATGCGGTTATGGAGAATACCGAAGCTGCGGCCATGCTGGCGTTCGATCTGGGGTGGAGCGATCTCGGATCGTGGTCCTCACTTTGGGATGCCGCCGCGCGGGACGACGAGGGGAACTATATTCAGGGCGACAGTCTCCTCGAGGATACCCGCAACTGTTACATCCACAGTGAGCGCTCCTTGATCTCGACGATTGGCGTCAAGGATCTCGTGATCGTTCAAACGCCCGATACAGTCTTGGTAGCCGACAAATCACGCTCCCAAGATGTGTCGAAGATTGTGACGCGACTGAAGTTGGCAAACCGCCGGGAGCACGAGCAGCACGTCAGAAGTTACCGCCCATGGGGGTATTTCGAGACGCTCAACATCGGGTCGCGTTTTCAGGTCAAGCTTCTGCATGTCAAGCCGGGCGGTGTGCTCTCGCTGCAAATGCACCACCATCGCTCGGAACACTGGGTTGTCGTACAGGGTACGGCCAAGGTGACGATCGAAGGTGTCGAAAAGCTCGTTCGTGAAAACGAGAGCGTTTACATTGTCGCCACCCAATGGCATCGCCTCGAAAACCCCGGCAAGGTTCCCCTGGAACTGATCGAGGTTCAAATCGGCAGTTACCTGGGCGAAGACGACATCATCCGCAGCGACGATATCTATGCGCGCGGGGCTGAGGAAGTTCAGTAGAGCGCCTCATCATAGGTTGTTGCGGTCTATCCAATGGGACTATCATCTTCATAGGTGATGTCCATGTCCGAGCGCATATCAACGCACGAGGTTCTGAACCAGCCGACGCTCTTCGAGAACGTCAACTTGTTCACGTCCGACGTCGTTCTCCGGGACGCCGTCGCGCGGGAAGGCGGAGGCCACGCTGCGAGGGATCTCGACAGTTTCGGCGCGCTCTGCGGAAGCGCTGAAGCTCTCGAACATGGGCGCCTCGCTAACGAATTCTCTCCACAACTCGTCACGCATGATGTGCAGGGACGGCGCGCGGATGTCGTCCAATTTCATCCTGCGTATCACGCCTGCATGGCAGCCAGCATGAACGCTGGGCTGCATTCGTCGGCTTGGTGGCGCCTCGCCGAAGCTGAAGCCGAGAAGAAGAAGGGTGCGAGCGTCGCGCGGGCCGCCGCGCTCTACATGGCGACGCAAATGGAGCCCGGTCACGTTTGTCCGCTGACCATGACCAATGCGGCCGTGCCGCTTCTTCTCAAGCTGCCACAGTTTGCAAAGACTTGGCTGCCGAAGGTCCTTGCTCGATCCTATGATCCTCGCTTTTTGCCGATGGATGAAAAATCGTCTGTCACATTCGGAATGGGCATGACGGAGAAGCAGGGTGGGACGGATGTGCGGTCGAATACGACGCGTGCTGTGCCCGGCGGGCCGGAAGGGAGCTATCTGATTACGGGCCACAAGTGGTTTTTGTCAGCGCCCATGTCGGATGCCTTCTTCGTGCTGGCGCAGGCGCCCGGCGGTTTGTCGTGCTTTTTTATGCCCCGCTTTTTGCCTGATGGAGGGACAAACGCGATATACCTGCAAAGGCTTAAGAACAAGCTCGGCAACCGTGCCAATGCTTCTGCGGAGTCGGAATTCAACGGCGCATGTGCCTGGCTTGTCGGCCAGGAAGGGCGAGGTGTCGCGGCGATTATCGACATGGTGACCTGGACCAGGCTCGACTGCTCCGTCTCGTCAGCGGGCCTCATGCGGTCTGCGCTCGCTCACGCGATCCATCATTGCAAGGGCCGGAGAGTGTTCGGAAAATTTCTTATCGATCAACCGTTGATGCGCCACGTGCTCGCGGATATTGCCCTCGACGTCGAGGCTGCCACGCAGCTCGCATTCCAGTTGGCGCGAACGTTCGATGAGGATGACGCCTCTTCCGAAGCGTGGCGCCGTCTGATGACGCCGGTCACGAAGTACTGGGTCTGCAAGATCGCTCCACGTGCCGCCTATGAGGCGATGGAGTGCTTCGGTGGCAATGGATACACCGAATCCTTTCCGCTCGCTCGGATCTATCGGGAGGCGCCGGTCAATTCGATTTGGGAAGGATCGGGAAATGTGATGGCGCTTGATGTGGTTCGCGTGTTCGAGCGCGAGCCCCCGGCCGCTCATCTCGTTCTTGAGGGGCTTGCGCGTGCGGCCGGTGGTAGTTCCGCGTGTCGCGCCGTCCATCAACGCATCGAGGTTATCTTGCGCGACCCGTCCAACATCGAGGCCGCTGCCCGCGAACTTGCCGAACAGATCGCGCTCTTGGCTGCCAGCGTGCTCTTGCGTCAGAATTCGCCGGCGCGGATTTCAGATGCTTTCGTCAGGACGCGGCTTTCCGTGTCTCCGCGCCAGACCTATGGGCAGGGACTCGAGGCGGAAGAGGTGAAGGCGCTTCTCGAGCGCGCAACACCCGTAGGCCACTAAGAGGGCGAGGCTACGCCGGTGCGGACAGCTTTTGCCCAGTCTACCGGTTGGACGCGGAACCGGTAGGTTGCCAATGCGCCGAGCACCGCAAACGTTGCAACAACTGCCAGCGTGCCGACCAACCCGAGTTTTCCGAGAAGAAGTGGGAAAAGCAGCGTAACGATCGCGGCTCCGGCCTTTCCGCATGCGGCCCCCAGGCCAGCGGCCGAGGCGCGTAACCGAACCGGCATAATCTCCGTGGGCATTGTGTAGGTTGTCAAATTGGGGCCGGCGTTCATCATCGTGTTGAACAAGATGAATCCCGAGAAGATTAGGAGCGGGGTATTGCCCAGGGCCGTTCCGAGCATGACCAGCAGGAGCCCAACGAACATGCAAATGAAACCAAGAATCTGCATGCCGACGCGTGTTGTTCTGATCATGAGTGCGATGCCTAGCACGAAGCCGCCGACGAGTGCGGCGTCCATGAGGCCCGCCCCTTTGATGGCTCCCAAGCGCTGCGCAATGAATGAATTTGAGATGTCCGAAACTGCGGTGTCGGCGTGTATCTGTAGAAGGATGAGCGGCGTAAAAATGCCAATTCCGTAAACCGCGATATCCATGCACGGCCAGGGCAGACAGATCAGGGCTGTCTGCTTTCGCATGTCTGCCCGAAAGAGATCGAACCACGATGATGTCGGCGGAGGAATGATGGGCGCTTCCTGTGGGATGGAGCACATCGCGCCTGGCCCCAGGAGATCGACCAAAGCTTGGGTCGCCTCATCGATCCGCCCATGCTCTGCGAGCCATCGTGGACTTTCGGGAATTTGCAGCCGAAGCAGAAAGACCACCGCCGCAATCGGGACGATCGATGCCAGCATCCACCGCCATTCGAAGATCGTCGGATTGAACTTGAGTGCCCAGTACCCCACGGCTGCGGCCAAAACTCCGCCAACAGCCTGACAGGCGATCACGCCCGCCACCATCCTACTGCGGATCCTTCGCGGCATGGTCTCCGACACATAGGCCTCAGCAATCGGGTAGTCGCCACCTATGCCGAGCCCGAAGAGAAATTGGGCGGCGATCAGCCACGCTGCATTGGGCGCAAGGGCTGAGGCGATGCCGAAAACGCACAGGATTGCCGGGTCGAGCCGAAAGATCCACTTGCGACCGAAACGGTCGACAAGAGATCCGAAAACGAGGGCGCCGACAAGGGTGCCGACGATTCCTGCAGCCGCGATGGCACCGGATTGGAAGGTCGAGAGGGGGAACGACGGATCCTTCTGCATGAGCGGCAGGACGATGCCGATCATGAAGAATGAGTATCCGGCCATCAGGAGGCCGGCGGCCGATACCGCCCACACCCGGAGGTGCCGCCAGCCGAAGGGCATTTCGTCGACAGCATTGTGGACGTGATAATGGGCGGGTGCGCCGGCTGAAAGCATCAAAACGGGCAGTTTGTTGCGCACGTGCTGTCAATCCGCGTCGGCTTTGCCGCTGGCGTCTACCTTTTTCTCAGTTTCCTCGGCCCCATGATACTTCCGGCGAATGTCGTCCAGATCGACCCGCGGTGCGGGAACCTTCATATGGAGATCGCGCAGACTGTTGACGATGATGCTGGAGATCGCAAGGTTACGGAACCATTTGTGGTTTGAGGGGATCACAAACCACGGCGCATAGTCCGTGCTTGTTTCCGCTAGGGCCTCCTCATAAGCGCTCTGGTAGTCGTTCCAGTACTTGCGTTCAGTGTAGTCCGACTCGCTGATCTTCCATTGGCGCTGCGGATCGTCGAGCCGTTTCCGAAAACGGTCTAGTTGCTCCTCATAGCTAATGTTGAGGAAGAACTTCAGGATCACCGTACCGCCTTCACTGAGATTTCTCTCGAACGCTCTGATTTCCTTGTAGCGCTTGGACCAAACCTTCTTCGGAACAAGGTCGTGAACCCGGACGACCAGCACGTCCTCATAATGCGAGCGGTTGAAAATGACGATCTCGCCCTTGCCTGGCGTGGCTTTGTGCGCGCGCCAAAGGAAGTCGTGCGCTGCCTCTTCGGGCGTTGGAACTTTGAACGCCTGCACCTTCGTGCCTTGCGGGTTCACGCCGTTGAACACGTGCCGGATCGTGCCGTCCTTTCCGGCACCGTCCAACCCCTGCAGCACGATCAGCAGCGAGTATCGACCGTCTGCGTAGAGAAGGGCCTGCAACTCATCCAGATTCGCGACGTGATGTGCGATCTCGTTCTCTGCGGCGTTGCTATCTGCGTAGCCGCCCTTTTCGGAGGGATCGAATGTGTCGAGCTTGACCTTGCTATCCGGCTCAATGCGAAACTTCTTCGTGTAGCCCACGGCGGTCTCCCGAAAGCTTTGGGCATCATACGAGTTTGTCTAGCTCGGTGTGCCCGTGTTCAGTGGCGTCTTCAGTCTTGACAGGAATGGTGTTCGCCCCTCGTCTCGCCGCTGCAATTCCTCGTATATGGCCAACTTTGCGCGGTCGAGGATCAGCATCCAGAACAAATTGTACGCCCAGACGATCGCAATCAGGCGCCAGGACAGCACCGGAACGAGCCATCCGAAAGCGCAGACGAGAGTCGCGAAAACCTGAGTGCCGATAATGGCCCACAGGAGTTTGTTTGCAGGATGCGGCGGCTTCCAGAATTCTTCTCGCGACCGGGTCACGAAGAGCATCAGATGTCCGCCAGCGACGAGCTGCAGGAACATCATCGTTTTCAGCTGCGCCGTATCCACTCCGAGAACCGTTTTGCCGATATACATGAGACCGAAGCTTTGTATCACCGCCAGTATGCCGAGCACGATCGACACCGCCATGACCTGCCGCATATCCCAACGAACGGGCTTCTTGGACGCGGATGCGTTGTCGAAGGCGATTGTCATGATAGGTACGTCGTCGAGCAGGGCGAGCGCGATGATCATGACCGGCGTCAGGGGGAAGAAGCCGTAAGCGATTGTCGCCAGAACGATGAACGCCATGATGTCGATGGTCATGGCGATGCGATATAGCGTGTAGCTCATCATGCGCCGGAAGATGCGGCGTGCTTCCTCGATCCCCTGAATGATGACTGAGAGGCCAGGCGAGGTCAGAATCAGCGCGGCGGCCGAACGTGCCGCATCCGTGGCGCCGGATACTGCGATGCCGACGTTTGCTTGTTTCAATGCCGGAGCGTCATTCACGCCATCGCCCGTCATGCCCACGATGTGGTTGCGCATTTGAAGGGCTTTGACGATGGCGTACTTGTGTTCCGGAAAGACTTGGGCAAAGCCGTCAGCCTTTTCGATGGCTTCGGCAAGTGCCGGTGTCACGCCGTCCTTTGCGATACTGGCTGACAGGAGCTCCGAAGCGGGTTGGATGTGGGTGCCTAGACCAAGTTGCCCGGCGATCTGCGAGGCAATCGCGACGTTGTCTCCCGTCACCATTTTGACGGAAATGCCGAGGCTTTCGGCCATACCGATGGTGGCTTTGGAATCAGGCCGGGGCGGATCCGACATGGAGACAATACCGAGAAGCTTCCATGTTCCCGACGCGTCAGTCTCCGCGACGCCGAGTGTTCTGAATCCTTTCGCGGCGAATATGTCGACGATCTCTTCCGCGGTCTTGCGTTCGCTGGGCGTGAGCTTTGCGAGGTCGAAGATGACTTGCGGCGCGCCTTTCGAAACGGAGAATGTCCTGCCGTCCGGCGATCTGATCGTAGCTTCGGTTCTCTTTGTGACGGGATCGAACGGTACGAAGTTAATAACCTGATAGCCTGCAGTGGCGTTTCGATCCCCGAGACCCGCTAGGACTGCGAGGTCGATGGGATCCTGGTCTTCGGCCTTGGAAGCGAGCGTTCCAGCGAGAAGGATCGTTTGGACGTCGTAGTTGCCCCAGGGCTTGATCTCGCCGAGCGTCAGCTTGTTCTGGGTCAGTGTGCCGGTCTTGTCGGAGCAGAGAATGTCCATTCCCGCCATCTCCTCGATGGCTTCCAGCCGCGAAACGATGACCTTGTTCCTGGCGAGCATTTGAGCGCCGAGCGCCATGGTCATTGAAAGGACAGCCGGCATCGCGACCGGCACTGAGGCCACGAGAAGGATCAGAACGAATTCGGCGACCCGAAGGAAGCTCTCTTCGCGCGAGAGCTGGACGGCCACGAGAATGATGGCCAGAACCGCCGCAAGGGCGATCAGGAAGTCGCCAACTTTCATGACGGCCGATTGGAAGTGCGAGACAGATCCTGCAGTGGAGACGAGCTTGGCCGTCCGGCCGAAGAAGGTCTTGCTGCCGGTCGCAGTTACGACCGCAACCATCTCCCCCTGCTTGGCAATGGAGCCCGAATAGACAAGATCGCCGACCTTCTTGGAAACGGGGAGCGATTCTCCGGTTAGCGAGGATTGATCGACGCTCAGGAACGAACCTTGGGCAAGCGTGCAATCGGCCGGTACGATATCGCCAAGACGGATGCGCACCACGTCTCCCGGAACAATGCGCGTAGCGTCGATCTCGCTCCATGTTCCATCACGCAGCACGCGGGCTTTGCGCGCGAGGGCATTTTTGAGCGCGCTTAGTGCATTTGACGCCTGGTGCTCTTCCCAGAAACCTAGTCCGGCATTGAAGAGCAGGAGCGATGCGATGATCAGAAAATCGCCGTAGTCGCCTACCAGCAGCGCCATGAGCGCTGCGGCCTCGATCATCCATGGAATTGGCCCCCAGAAGAAGCCGAGTAGGACGTCCCAATCGCTCTTCTTCTTTTCCTCGAGCGTATTTGGGCCAAATTCGGCAATGCGTTTTGCAGCCTCGCTGGATGCTAGGCCGTCTTTTGGGGCGGTGGGCTGTGGTGCTGATGCCGGGGACGCAGCCGCTGCGTGCGGCCTATCTCTGGCCACATCTTCCTGCGCCGGCTTTGACGTCTCTGCCATGCCGTCCTCGTCTACTTGACCGTAGGGGACTTCCTGTTCTGGCGTTCACAGCATAGGCCGCTTTCATCCTTATGCGAAGTGCTCTCTGGTGATGCGGCCAGCATCCTTAACAGCGCTTGGTGAGGGCGCTTACAGCGTTTGGAGATAGGCGACCAGGGCGGCGACCTCGTCGGGCGTCAGTTCGAAGGGCTCGAGCTGCGGGGACTTTTTTGCTGCTTCTTGCATGAGGTTTCGCCTGGGCGGCGTAACGGTCTCGTCGATCCGCACTCGGCCTCCACCACCTTCATAGAAGCGCACCGTTCCGGCCAAAGATGGGAATATGCCATTGTGCATATAGGGGCCTGTCCGGGAGACGTGCCGAAGCGAAGGCGTCAGGAATTTTCCCGTGTCCTCGGCGTTTCCGGTGACGCCATAGCGCCCGAGGTCTTCGAGAGTTCGATTGAAGAAGCTCAGTCCCAGGTTGTGAAAGCGGCCGTCACTCAGCGTCGGACCATTGTGGCAGTTGGCGCATCCCGCTTTGGTTCGGAACAGATGTAGCCCCCAGATTTCCGTATCGGACAGAGCATTCGTTTGTCCTTCCAAGAAGCGATCGAACCGCGTTTGCCGTTCGAGGGTCCGCTGGAATTCAGCGAGTGCGGCGGTGACATCTTCGAGGTCGATCTTCGGGCGACCGGTTACGGATGCGAACTCCGCGCGGTAACGGTCGGACGCGTTGATACGCTCGAGTAGCCCTACGAAGTTGTCGGCGTTGGCCATCTCGCGGTTGTCTGCAAGCGGTGCCAATGCTTGCTCCTCAAGCGATGAGCTGCGGCCATCCCAGAACAACGGCGACCTGTAGGCCGCAGTGAAAAGGCCGGGGGCATTGCGCTTGCCCTTCGCCCGGCCATGACCGAACGATGTCGGCAAGCCGTCCCCCCACCCGAGCCTGCGATTGTGGCAGCTCTGGCACGCGATATGTCCGGAGGCGGATAGGAGCGGGTCCTCGAACAGTTTCGCTCCGATCCTCGCGAGGTCGCGCGCTTTTCCGGTTGGTTGCGGGAGAATGGACAATGGCGCCATTTCCGCGAAATGTGCGCCGGGGAGCAGGCGCGGCCTTGGCCAGGACGACGGCTCGGTCGCGTACGCCCTTCTGAGCGTCGCGAGGTCTGTTGTGCTCGGTGACGTCGGAAATCGCGCATCGAGAGGAACCATGGCGGACGAGCGGAGCGCGACGACTGCGAAGATTGCAATGGCGAGGACTGCGAGCGCGATTGCGCTCGCAGTCCGATTTGCTTGCAGGACTGCGCTTCGAATGGTGCTCATCAGAAGCGCACAGTCGATCCGACCCAGTAGCTGCGACCACGGACCCAGGGATTGTTGTTGGTCGCGATGGAATTGCCGCCAGTGTCGAGAATATTGTCCACCTTCAGGCTGATTGCGGCTTGCTCGGTTACGGCAAGTTGCGCCGAGAGGTCCAGCATCAGGACGGGCTTGAATTTCATGTCATCGTAGACGAGATGTTCGCGGCCTTCGAACTCCACTTCTTCACCCGTGTCATATACGCCTTCGTAGCCGAGATTGTATCCAGCGCTGAAATCGACCCAGAGCCGGTCATTGAGCCAGTTGGTCGATAGAGTGCCACCAATGCGGATTGGGATGTCCAGATTTCCAGTGACGGCCGAAAAGCTTTGCGGGGTATAGGACCGTCCCTTGTAATAGATGTACGTGAGGCTTTCGTCGTCGAAATATGTGGAGCGCGAGATCGTCTGCTCCGACCAGGTGGCGCCAACGGTGATACCTACGCCGCTGAGGGCTGGCACGGAGAGATCACGCCAAAACTTCGTATATTCCGCCGTGGCCGAGCGGTAGAAGCTCTCGCCGTCGTTTGTCAGTTCGGTGCAGTTCGACCCGCAGTCCGTCGACGAGAATTGATCGCGACCGTAGCGTTCCAAATATCTCAAGCGCCATTGTCCTCCAAGTAGCGGATCTTTGACGCGCACCGCACCAGTGTACTCCTCGTGGAATGGCGTATCGAGGTCGGACGACTTGAAGGTGTACTGCCGGGAGGGCGGGGTCGTCGGCGGGAAATCTAGTACGGTACCATTAGAAGTGTGGCTTCTCGTATACGCCTGGGCGAACGGTTGCGAATCTCGGAGAGCGTAATAGAGCGTCTCACCCAGATAGTAGCGGTTATAGCCACCGGTGAAACTAATACCGGGAATTGGTGTCACGGTACCCACGAGACGAGGCGCCACATTTACGTTCTCGAAGTAGTCTTCGTAGTCGACCCGAACACCGGCGCGCACGTTGAACCATCCCAACGTTTGATTGAGTTCGGCAAATCCGTGGACCGCGTTAACGGTCTCTTCAATGTCGAATGCCGGAGCGACGGTTTTGATGCGAGCGTACATATCGGACAGGCAAACTTTGTCGTCGGGTAAGCAATTGAATTTGCCACCGGCCGGGCTGTTAGGATTTGAGTTGCCTGTTGCGGTGACGAATGAGGAGTAGTTGACGAAATCCGCAAGTCTCGCACGGCGGCCTTCGATCGACTTGGCTTCGCCGCCGATCAGGAAATTCCCGAGGAAGACATTGCCTTTAAACTGGGCTTGCACGCCCGTGTCCGTCTGACCTTGCTCCTTGTTGCCGTATCCGCCTTCATAGCAGATGGTATTGTCTTGAGTGACGCGCGGGTCCGGTGACAGCGATTCGACGGGATTTGAGCGACACCAATCTTCGAACCTATCCGAGGTGAATGTTTCGACCCACTGTCCGTTTACCTTCCTACGTCGCTTTCCAACCCATGCGTACGCCACATCACTATTGGTGTAGTTCCCTGTGTCGCTGTTGTTGTAGTACGCGCGGGTCTTGAGGGTCACGTTGTCGAGGCCTATGGCGCTGACGGCGATCGCTGGCAATGCACCGAAATACTCGATCTGCTTCGTTGAACTCTGCGTTTCGACATCCATCTCCAGATCACGCCAGCCTGGGCTCTGCCAGTTCTGCACGTAGTCAGTCATCGAGGTATCAAAGGTGAAACGGCCGATTCCGGTTTTCAGAGCCGTAGCGAAGCGGAGGAAAGTATTCTCTGACTCCTCATCGACGAAGCCGTTGTAGAATTTGTATTCCTTTTGTTTCGTGGTTTCAGCCGTCTTCCTGCTGGCTTGTGCGATGAAGGACAGCTCGTTTGTGATTGGGGCGCCTACGGATGCCGCCAAATTTTCTTTCTCGAACGTGGGAGCCAAGCGACCTAGAGGATTAGTGCGCGTCGGTGTTGCCAGCCTGTAGTGCACCATGTCGTCTGTGTGTCGATCGTATGCGACCGATGCGCGATAGCGATCGGTTGGTGGCTTCGCCAAATCATATAGAACGACGCCACCTTGGAACTCGCCGTACTCGGCGGACGCGTTGCTGTCGATCAGCGTTGCCGTTCCAATGAATTCGGACGGTACGAAGACGGTCTGCGGATGCAGCCCGTACATGGCATTTAGGTTTGGGGTTGGATCTGTGTCGTTGTTTAGACCGTTAGTTGGGAACGGTTCCACCGGGCCTGTGATCGTGCTGATCGAAACACCATTCAGAATGAAATTGTTTTCGTAGGTTCGGGCACCGTTGATCGAGAGAAGGGCGGGACGAGTGTCTATCGTTTGCTGGAGATTGACGCCGGCGTTTTCGTTCGTATCATTCTGATACTGCACATTGGGTAGATTGCGCAGGAAGGAGTTGGCGTCGCCACCGCCGTCGCTGCGCATTCTGACGTTTCGAGAGTCGAATACGCTCGTGCCCGTGTCGGCTATGGCCGGTCCGCCGAGTGTTACGCCGTCGACTGCGATTGCGGAATCTAGCGTGCCTGCAACGCCTCCGGTGTCTTGCGCGGAGGCATCACCGGAGGAGGTGTCTGCCGAATCTCCGCCGCCCTGCGAGGGACCGGACGACTTCTGCTTCTTGGCTTTCTTCTTTGTCGTGTCGGCTGTGACGACGACGCCTGGGAGAGAGGTGCCTTCACCGGATGTGGTTTGGGTCTCTTTGGCGGGTTCAGAATTTTCCTGCGTTGTGGTGCTTGCCGCTGCATCTTCTTGCGGCCAGGCCGCGCTAGCAAAAAGCGCGCAGCCCAACGCGATTGCGGGCGCGCCCGCAAAGACGAACTTTTTCATCGAATCCCCCAGTACGCTGAACTTGCTGGCTGGGACTCGACTGCTTGCGCAACTAATCCACTGGCTTGCTTCGGCGGCTCCCAATAGCCGAGGCAAACCTATTAAAACTATATAAAATTAGTCAAGAATAAAACGCGCTGTTCTGACGTGCGTCAGATTGGTCGTCGTTGTACGTCTGATTGTATTGCCCCGAACCTTGTGCAGATGAAATCGTCCGCTCGAATCCAGCGATGCCGCGGCCGTAGCTCCGCAGCATCGCATTTTGCGCTGGTTGTCTTCCTGCAACCGGCGCATTGGTCCTAGGCTGCGGTTCTTTCCTTCACGAGGATGTCCGCAAGCTCTCGTACGGCATGAATTGAAATCTCTTGCGCCTCGGCTGGTGGCATGCGACCGGCATCGGCGGCTGCAGAACTCGTGGCAGCGAAAAGGAAATTCCATAGAAGACGTTCTATTTCTGGCATGGTGACCTCCCGCGTTTTACGTCATCCACGTCGATAACGCCGGGTACGGGGCATTTCCGGCGCTCGTACTGTCATCTTCTTTCCCGTCGGGTATTGGCAGATTGAGATCTGCTTGGGTCGAGGCGCGCCGCGCTTCGGCACTCCCGCTCGGGAGAAGCGCGACGTCGGCCGGCCGGAATTCAAACGCCAGCGGCGTGCCGGCCAGCTGATTGATCATAGTAGGTATCGAAACAGGCACAGATGCTTCGGACGAAGGGGCGGCCACGCTCGGTTACGTGGAAGCCGTCGGACGTGGACGCGATCAGTCCGTCCTGATCCGCCTCGGGAAGCGCACGGGCTTCCTCGATCAGTGACTCGGCCTTCGTCCCGAATTGCGTCCGGAGATCGCCTTCCGAGAAGGTGAGATCGCACATGAGACGCTCGATGACGTAGGCGCGGATGCGATCGTCTTCGGACAGGGCGAGGCCGCGCACGGTTGCAAGTCCACGTTCTGCGATGCGGTTCTGGTAGTCGGGTGTGCGGGGTGCATTCTGCGTATACCCCTGAGGAAAGCGGCTGATGGCGGATGCGCCGAAACCGATCAGAGCATCGGCAACGTCGGTCGTGTAACCCTGGAAATTGCGTTTGACAGCCGCGTGCGCCATCGGGTCTCCCGGCTTGGCGAAATGGTCCAGTCCCACGCGGACATAACCGTTTGCCAGGAGAATGCGTGCAATCCGATTGGCTTGGCCGAGCCTTTCGGTCGGACCTGCGAGGGCTGCGGTGTCGATGAGGCGCTGATGCCTGATCTTGTCGGGCAGATGAGCGTAACCGAAGACGGCGATGCGATCCGGATTAAGGGCTAGGACGAGGTCGACAGTACGAGCGACGCTGTTTTGCGTCTGACCGGGAAGTCCGTAAACGAGATCGATGTTGAGCGACGTCAGTCCCGCGCCGCGGAGATCGGACACAACCTGCCGTGTCTTGTCATACGGCTGATGGCGGTTGATCGCTGCCTGGACCTTGGGATCGAAATCCTGGACCCCGATGGAGATGCGGTTGACCCCCGCCTCTTGCAGCGCCGCTACACGGCCGGTGTCCATGAAACGTGGGTCGATTTCGACGGCGAACTCGGCTGCCGGATCGATCCGGAAGAGTTCACGCGTCCGAATTGCGAGTGCTTTGATCTCGTCGGCGGTCAGGCTGTTTGGGGAACCGCCGCCCCAATGGATGTGGGACACGCTGTGCCGTGGCGGCACCAGCTCGGCCACGCGCGCCATCTCGGTTGCGAGTGTCTCGACATAACTTGCGATCGGCTGATGGCCGTTTACGACCGTAGTCGCGCACCCGCAATACCAGCAGAGTGCGCGACAAAAGGGAATGTGCATATAAAGCGAGAGGTGCGCGTCGTCCGGCAGAAGCGCTATCCATTGCGCCGCCTCTCTCGCGCCGACCGTCGGGCCAAAGTTGGGGGCGGTCGGATAGCTCGTATAGCGTGGTACGGGGGTCGCGTAGCGTTCAGCCAATCTGCGCATGGCGGAGTCCGTCTCCGTTGCAGGGTACTACAGGGGGCTATCATCGCTCCTTTCGTCGCAGGTTGATCAAGATCAAGGGCTCCCTGCGGCCGCCGCGTCTAATTCTCGCCATCACAACATTCGAGCGGCGAGGGGCCCTATGAAAGCGACCAGCGAAGAGATGATTGCACTCTCTGGGGCGGGGGCCATAGTGGCGGCTGGGCTCACTGTTCTGGTCGGCGCTGTTTTCGCTTTTGCCGGTCTCGACGAGGTCATCCGGTTTCACGGGCTGCTGCTGGCGTTCGCAGGTGTCGCGGGCGCACTCTACGTGATGTCCAACCCGCGATCCGGCGGCGCGGAGGAGCAGAGCGGCTACATGGACGGCCCGATTCGGGTTGCCACGCTGGCTGCGGTCTTTTGGGGTGTGGTCGGATTTCTCGTCGGCGACGTGATTGCGTGGCAGCTCGCCTTCCCGGCTCTCAATTTCGATCTTCCTTGGACCAACTTCGGGCGGCTCAGGCCGCTGCATACGTCGGCTGTGATCTTCGCCTTCGGCGGCAACGTGTTGATCGCGACATCTATGTATGTCGTGCAGCGCACCTGCCGGGCGCGCATGTTCGGGCACTGGATGCCGTGGTTCGTGATCTGGGGCTATCAGCTCTTCATCGTGCTCGCCGCCACCGGCTACGTATTGGGGGTCACCCAGGCCAAGGAGTACGCGGAGCCCGAATGGTATGTCGACCTTTGGCTGACCATCGTCTGGGTTGCCTATCTCGTCGTCTTCCTCGGCACGCTCGCCAAGCGCAAAGAGCCGCACATCTACGTGGCGAACTGGTTCTATCTCGCCTTCATCGTCACCATCGCGATGCTGCACATCGTCAACAACCTGGCGGTGCCGGTTTCGCTGCTAGGCGCTAAGAGCTACTCGCTCTTCTCGGGCGTGCAGGATGCGATGACGCAGTGGTGGTATGGCCACAATGCGGTCGGCTTCTTCCTGACCGCGGGCTTCCTCGGCATCATGTACTACTTCATTCCGAAGCGGGTGGAGCGGCCGGTCTATTCGTACAAGCTCTCCATCATTCACTTCTGGAGCTTGATCTTCCTCTACATCTGGGCGGGTCCGCACCATCTGCACTACACGGCGCTGCCCGACTGGGCGCAGACGCTCGGCATGACGTTCTCGATCATGCTGTGGATGCCGTCGTGGGGTGGCATGATCAACGGCCTCATGACGCTGTCCGGCGCGTGGGACCGGCTGAGGACGGATCCCGTCGTGCGCTTCCTCGTCGTGTCGGTCGCCTTCTACGGCATGTCGACCTTCGAAGGTCCGCTGATGTCGATCAAGGCGGTCAACTCGCTCTCGCACTACACGGATTGGACCATCGGGCACGTGCACTCAGGTGCGCTGGGCTGGGTCGGCATGGTGTCGTTCGGTGCCATCTACTGTCTCGTGCCGTGGCTCTGGAAGCGTGAGGGTCTCTACTCGCTGCGCCTCGTCGAGTGGCACTTCTGGATCGCGAACATCGGCATCGTTCTTTACATCACGTCGATGTGGGTGTCGGGCATCATGCAGGGCCTCATGTGGCGCGCCTACGATCACCTCGGCTTCCTCACCTACTCGTTTGTCGAAACGGTGGAGGCCATGCACTGGCCCTACATCATCCGAGCAACGGGCGGACTTCTGTTCGTCGTCGGGTCTTTGCTGATGGCCTGGAACATCTGGAAGACGGTGCGCGGTGACAATCCGGTCGACATCAAGGATCAACCTCGCGTCGCCGCCGCGCCCGAATTGCGCGCCGGTCCGCTCGCCGCACCTGCCGAGTAAGGGGAACGCCACATCATGAAGCACGAATTCTTCGAGAAAAACTCACTGGCGTTGCTGATCGGTATTCTGATCGTTGTTTCCATCGGTGGTCTGGTCGAGATCGCTCCGCTCTTCTTCCTAGGCTCGACAATCGAGAAGGTGCAGGGCATGCGGCCCTACTCGCCTCTCGAGCTGGCGGGACGCAACATCTATATCCGTGAGGGTTGTTACAACTGCCACAGTCAGATGATCCGCTCGCTCCGCGATGAGGTCGAGCGCTATGGCCACTACAGCCTTGCCGCGGAGAGCATGTACGACCATCCCTTCCAGTGGGGATCGAAGCGCACTGGCCCGGACCTGGCCCGCGTCGGTGGCAAGTATTCGGATGCCTGGCATGTGGACCACATGAAGGAGCCGCGCGAAGTGGTGCCGGGTTCGGTGATGCCTGGGTATCCCTTCCTGGCAGCGCGTAAGCTCGATGCGGAGAACATCGCGCGTGACATGAAGGCTCTCCAGCTTGCGGGCGTGCCCTACACCGAGGAGATGATCGAGAAGGCCAGTGCCGATCTCCATGCGCAAGTGGCGCCCGATTCGAAACAAGCCAAAGAGGTTGTGCAGCGCTATCCGAAAGCTCAGGTGCGCAAGTTCGACGGCAGTCCGGACACGGCTGCCACAGAGCTCGATGCCCTGATCGCATACCTCCAGATGCTTGGCACGCTGGTCGACTTCACGACCTTCGATGCCAGCGGCCCGAACCTGCGGTGAGGGCGGCGTAATGACATATGAAACCGTAGCCGCAACCTGCCAGATCGTTGCCATGGGGTTGTTCGGGATCGTCATGCTCGGCGTTCTCATCCATGTCTTCCGTCCCGGCAACAAGGCACATTTCGAAGCCGCATCCCGGCTCCCGCTCGACGACACGAGGGAATATTCCAATGGCAAATAAGGAGCTCGACGCGGTTACGGGCGTCGAAACGACGGGACATGTCTGGGACGGAGATATCAGGGAGCTCAACAAACCGCTGCCCAGGTGGTGGCTCTATGTGCTCTACGCCTCAATTGTCTGGTCGATCGGCTATTGGATCGTCTATCCGGCGTGGCCGACGATCGACGGGTACACGCGTGGTGTGCTGGGTTACAGCCAGCGCAATGTGCTGGCGAACGACATAGCTTCGGCGAAGGCAAGCCAGGCGCGCTTTCTCGAAGCCATTGCTGCAAAGCCGGTCGATGAGATCAAGAACGATCCCGATCTCATGGAGTTCGTGCTGCGCGGTGGTGCCGCGCAGTTCGGCAACAACTGTGCACCGTGCCACGGCAAGGGTGCACAGGGCTTCAAGGGCTATCCCAACCTCAACGACGACGATTGGCTGTGGAGCGGATCGTTCGATGGCATCGAGAAGACCATTCGTTCCGGTATCCGGTCCGGAAATCCGGATGGGCACGACAGCGCCATGCCGCGCTTCGGCTTGGATCAGGTGCTGACGAATGCGCAGATCTCAGACGTGGCCGAGTTCGTGCTTTCGCTTTCGGGCGGCGGCACCGATGCCGAAGCCAAAACGCGCGGTGCGGCGATTTTCACCGAGCAGTGCGCAGCCTGCCACGGCGCCGAAGGCAAGGGTACGGCTGAGATGGGTGCCCCCAACCTCGCAGACGGCATCTGGCTCTATGGCGGTCGCAAAGCGGACGTCGAGGAGAGCGTGCGTACAGGGCGCGGCGGTGTCATGCCAGCGTGGGAGGGCAAGCTCGATCCCATCACGATCAAAATGCTCTCGGTCTATGTGCATTCACTTGGCGGCGGCAAATAGCGGTCCGCGGAGGCGGTCTTGACCCACATTGACCCGACATCGATTTTTATCGATGGCACGAAGTCCACCGAGGCCGCGCCTGGTGTTGCGCGCATCGATGTCGATGCGGTCTCGTCGAAGGCGGCGCGTAGTCTCTACGCGGCGCGCCAGCCGATCTATCCGAAGCGTGCCCGGGGTAAGTTCCGCTCGATCAAGTGGCTCGTGATGGCGGTAACCCTCGGCATCTACTACCTGTTGCCGTGGATCCGCTGGGAACGCGGGCCGGGACTTCCAAACCAAGCGTTCCTGCTCGATTTCGAGAAGCAACGGCTCTATTTCGGGCCGATCGAGATCTGGCCACAGGAGCTATATTTCATCACCGGCATCCTGATCGTGTCGGCGCTCGGGTTGTTTCTCGTCACGTCGCTGGCCGGGCGTATGTGGTGCGGCTATGCCTGCCCCCAGACCGTCTGGACGGATCTAATGATTGCCGTCGAACGGTTCTGGCAGGGGGATCGTAACGCGCGCATGCGTCTCGATCAGAGCGCCTGGACCCTTGAGAAGATTTGGAAGAAGACGGCGACGCACGTCACATGGCTGCTCATTGCCATCGCAACGGGCGGCGTGTTCGTGTTCTACTTCCGGGATGCGCCGACACTCGCGCAGGAATTGGTGACCGGCGACGCGCCGCTCGTTGCCTATGTCTTCCTGGGACTGTTCACGTTCACGACCTACGTGCTTGGCGGCCTCGCTCGAGAGCAGGTCTGCATCTACATGTGCCCGTGGCCGCGCATCCAGGCCGCGATGTTCGACTCCGAGTCGCTTCTCGTCTCCTACCACGACCACCGTGGTGAACCGCGCGGACCGCACAAGAAGGGGCAGCCGTGGGTTGGGCGCGGAGATTGCATCGATTGCAAGGCTTGCGTTGCCGTGTGCCCGATGGGCATCGATATTCGCGACGGCGTTCAGATGGAGTGCATCCAATGCGCGCTATGCATCGATGCCTGCGACGATATCATGGACAAGGTTGGGCGTCCGGCCGGCCTCATTTCGTACGACACATTTCGCAACACCGAGGCACCGGCTGGAACTGAGCCGACGCCGGTCCGGTTCATTCGTGCACGCACGATCCTTTACTCCGTGCTCATTGGTGTCGTGCTTGTGATCATGGGCTGGGCCTGGGTCACGCGGTCCACTGTCGACATCAGCGTGATCGAGGATCGAAATCCGTTGTTTGTGCGCCTTTCCGACGGCGGTATCCGCAATGGCTATACGGTGAAGATCCTGAACAAGACGCATTCTCCGCAGAACTTCCGTATCGAGACGTCTGGACTCGAAGATGCCGAGGTCACGATCCTTGGCCATGAGACCACCGCACAACCGCTTCCCGTCGATGCCGACGTTGTGCGGGCGTTCAAGGTTTACATCAGCGTTCCGGCGCGGTCCAAGGGACAGCTTGCGGGCTCCTCGACGCCCATGCGCTTCATCGTGACGGACATTTCCAGCGGTGCGCAGACCGTCCGCGAAACAAGCTTCAGGAGCCCTGGACCATGACGATGCCGGTTGGAGCAACGCAGGAAGCGCGCGGCCTTCGCGGGCGCCACGTCCTTGGGGCTATGCTAGCGTTCTTCGGCGTCATCGTCGTCGCCGATGCCACGATGATCTACAAGGCCGTGACGACCTTCGGCGGCGTAGACAATGTCAATGCTTATCGTGATGGCCTTGCCTACAACGCACGTATCGCGAGCGCGGAGCGGCAAGCAAAACTGGGCTGGCGGGATACCGTCGAAATTCTGGCCGATCCGGATCGCATTCGCGTGTCTTTGACCGATGCGAAGGGACAACCTCTTTCCGCACTTAAGGTCGAGGCGACGCTCGGGCGGCCCGCTACAGTTCGATCGGACGCCGTCCTTCCCCTAGCCGAAACTGCACCGGGTGTGTTCGAGGCGGTGCTGCCTGAGAGCGGCGAAGGTGCGTGGATTGCAACCGTTCGCGCTTTCCAAACGGATAGCGAGGAGCCTGCCTATCAGAATCGGAGACGGCTGTGGGTCAAGCCCTGACATCGGTGCTTGACGGCCCAGGTGCTGCTGCCCCGAACATCCCGGGCAGTCGCTCTGAAACGGTTTCGTTGGTCGTCGAGGATATGTACTGCGGCGCGTGTATGACGACGGTCGAGCGGGCGCTGCTCGGCGTGCCGGGGGTGCGGACCGCTCGTGCGAATCTGTCGGCGCGGCGCGCTACGGTCGCCCTAGATCCATCGCTTTCGGACGCGCAGTCGCTGATCGATACTCTCTCGCGCGAGGGTTATCGGGCCGCGGAAGCGATCGAGACGACGGACGTGCGGGATGCGCGCCGGGCCGACGACTTGCTGCGCCGTCTCGGCGTTGCGGGCTTTGCGTCGGCAAACGTGATGCTTCTCTCCGTGTCGGTGTGGGCTGGTGCGGCGAGCGATATGGACCAGTCGGCGGCGTCGCTGTTCCATTGGCTGTCTGCTCTGATTGCCATGCCTTCGATCGCGTATGCGGCGCAGCCGTTCTTCGGGTCTGCCGCGGCCGCCCTCCGAGCGCGGCGCCTCAATATGGACGTGCCAATTTCGCTGGGCATTACACTCGCGACGTCGATGAGCCTGTTTCAGACGGTCCGCGGCTCGCATCAGGTCTATTTCGATGCTGCGATCATGCTGACGTTCTTTTTGCTGATCGGCCGGTTCTTGGACGAGCAGGTGCGGATCAAGGCGCGCGGGGCGGCTGAGAACCTGCTTGGGCTCAAGGCCCTGACAGCGACCGTGATCGGTGGGGACGGCGCGGTGCAGCGCATGGCGGCCCGTCTGCTGAAGCCCGGGATGCAAGTCTATGTGGCGGCGGGAGAGCGCGTTCCGGTCGACGGGCGCGTCGTGTCCGGAAAGACGGACATCGACGAGAGCCTGATCACTGGCGAGACGCTGCCGCGCTGGGCCGAGGCGGGAAGCGAGATCCATGCCGGCACGTTGAACATGACGGCCGCTGTCATCGTAGAAGCGACGGCGACCGACGACAGCACGCTGCTGGCGGAGATTGCACGTCTCATGCAGGCGGCGGAGCAGGGCCGGGGGCAGTATGTGCGCCTCGCGGATCGCGCGTCGCGCCTCTATGCGCCGGCCGTGCATGTCCTCGGTGCCGCAACCTTCATCGGCTGGATGCTGATCGGTGCGGGCTGGGAGGCCGCGCTGACCTATGCAACGGCTGTTCTCATCATCACGTGTCCATGTGCGCTCGCGCTCGCCGTCCCTGCCGTTCAGGTGGCAGCGACGAGCCGTTTGTTCGGAAAGGGCGTGATCGTCAAGGCAGCCGATGGACTTGAGCGGCTCGCGGAGACGGACACTGTCGTGTTCGACAAGACCGGAACATTGACGCGCGGGGAGCCGGTTTTAAGGAATGGCGGAGATGTTTCCGACGCTGTGCTCGTGGATGCGGCGTCGCTCGCCGTCGCGAGTCGCCACCCCTATTCGAAGGCCGTCGTCCGCGCCGCGCGGGCTCGCGGGCTCGCGGTCGTTGCGGCTCAGGGCGTACTGGAAGTGCCAGGGTCCGGATTGCTTGCACCGTGTGGAGAAGGCGAGCGCCGGCTCGGCTCCGAAGCATGGGTAACTGGAACAGATACCGCAGCTCAGCCGGAATCGCTTTGGTATGACGACGGCAATGGAACGATCACCGTCCTGCGCTTTGAAGATGAATTGCGGCCGGATGCGCGTGTCGTTGTCTCGGCGCTCAAAGCTGCGGGGTACGAGGTTTCGCTGTTGTCGGGAGATCGTCCAGCTGCCGTAGAACGGGCCGCTCGGGCTGCCGGGATCGACGTGTGGTCGGCATCCGTGCGTCCTGACGGAAAGATCGCCGCAATCGAGGCCTTGAAGGCGCAAGGCCGAAGAGTTTTGATGGTGGGCGACGGATTGAATGATGCGCCGGCTTTGGCGGCGGCGTATGCGTCGCTCTCTCCGTCGACGGCGACCGACATCAGCCAAACCGCCGCCGATGCTGTATTCCAGGGACAGAGCCTCGCCCCGATCCTGGAGACTTTGGCGGTGGCGCGTGCGACTCAGCGGATGTCGCTTGAGAACTTCGGCATCGCTATTGCCTACAACATCGTGTTCGTGCCGTTGGCCATCGGAGGCTGGGTCACGCCCTTAATCGCAGCGTTGGCGATGTCGTTGTCGTCGATTGCCGTGACTGTGAACGCATTGCGGCTGCGGCGCCGTTCGCTGTCTCTCGCTTCCATGAGGAGGATGACATGAGCGCTTTGGCTTGGCTCATTCCGTGTGCCCTGGTGCTCGGCGGGGCAGGACTCGCGGCCTTCCTATGGGCCCTCAATTCGGGTCAGTTCGAGGACCTTGAAGGAGCTGGGTGGCGTGCGATCCAGGATGACGCCGAGGAGCGGAAACCGCCGAACGCGGGCTGATGCCTTTAGAGATGTTCCTGTTTTCCGAGTGCCAGCGTGGCGATGCGTAAGGTCGCATCTTCCGGATCGGGTTCGACGCGGAAATTCAACTCCCGGCACATGTCGATCATGGTGGTGTTTGTCGCCAGGATTTGCCCAAACAATTCGCCGAGACCTTCTTCGCGGGCATACGCGATCAAATGCTGCATGATGAGCCAGCCGAGCCCTTTGCCCTTTAGGTCCGAGCGCACGAGTACGGCGTACTCAGCGCGCGTATAGTCGGGGTCGGCGGTGAGCCGCGCCACGCCGAGAAGTTCATCGCCCGCGGGGGAGAGGGCAACAAATGCCATTTCGCGGGCGTAGTCGATCTGGGTTAATCGCGCCAGGAAGCGATGAGAATGGTCGGGTCTGGGCGTGAAGAATCGCAACTGCATGTCGTTCTCGTCCACGCGAGCAAAGAACCCTTGATAAAGGATCTCGTCTTCCGGGCGGACCGGACGGACGTGGACGATGCCGAGAGCGGGGAGTGAAACGTCCTTCTCCCATTCGGATGGATAGGGGCGGATGGTCATCGGAATTCGCGGCGACACGGTTTCGTCGGCAACCCGCATACGAGCATCGAGCGCGATGCACCCTTTATCGTCGGCAAGCAGGGGGTTGACATCAAGCTCGCGCAGCTCGGGGAGATCAGCGACGAGTGAACTTACGCGCACGAGAACATCAGCGATGGCGTCGAGGTCGGCCTGAGGCTGGCTGCGGTAGCCTTCAAGCAGGCGGTAGATGCGGGTTTGGCGCATGAGATCGCGCGCGAGCATCATATCCAGCGGGGGCAACGCGTGAGCCGTGTCCTTGATGACCTCGACTGCGGTTCCGCCTGCGCCGAACAGGAGCGTAGGGCCGAACGTGAGGTCCTCGCTCATACCGATGATCAGTTCGTGGGCGTCAGGCCGTTCAATCATCGGCTCGACGACCCAGCCGTCGATGCGCGCCTGTGGAAGAGTTTTTGCGACCGTAGCCGCCATGGCACGCGCGACTTCACGGGCCTCGGCAGCGCTGGTAATGCCCAGACGCACGCCGCCGACGTCGGATTTGTGCGAGATATCGTCGGAATGGATCTTTACGACGCACGCTCTATTGGTCTTCAGAATTTCTCCCGCTGTCTCAGCAACGCAGTCAGGATCCGCGCAAATTTTCGTCTCAGCGATGGGGATGCCGTACGCATTGAGAACGGCCTTGGACTCGGCCTCTGTCAGCATCGTGTTGCCGCGAGCAAGTGCACGGGCGATTATCTCCTTGGCGCCGCTCCTGTCGAATGCAAAGCCCCCTGGGGCAGCGGGTGGCGTTCGCATCAGCTCGTGTTGGGAGCGGCGGTAGTTCACCAGGTGCATGAAGCCGTCGATGGCTGACCGAGGGGTCTCGAACGTGGGGAGGTGTGCCGCGGAGAAACGCTTTCGGCTCTCGGCCGCTGCATCCGCACCAAGCCAGTTCGTCAGCACGGACTTGTGACGCACGCCGTCAGGCAGGCTGGCTATCGCTTCGATAACTGCCGATGCGGCGGCTTCGCTCGAAGCAAGCGCGGTTGGACAGTTGATGACCAGAAGCGCGTCGGATGCCGGATCTTCGAGAAGAATCTTCATCGCGGCTTGGTAGCGGTCCGGGCCCGCGTCGCCGATGATGTCGATAGGGTTTCCCTTCGACCACGTCGCAGGCAACACAGCGTCCAACGCCAGCTTCGCCGCTGGCGATATCTCGGCCAGTCGACCGTCGTGGTCTGCCAGGCGATCGACTGCGAGAACGCCAGCGCCGCCTCCGTTGGTGAGAATTGCAAGCCGTTCGCCTTCCAAGCGTGGCGATACGGCGAGCATCTCTGCTGCTTCGAACAGGCCGCCGAGATCGATTACCCGGACGAGACCGGCGCGGCGGAAGGCGGCTGAATAGACCGCGTCGGATCCCGAGAGCGCACCCGTATGGGATTTTGCCGCCTTTGCGCCTGCTTCGTGCCGACCAGACTTCAGGACGATGACCGGCTTGGCGCGTGCAGCGCGGCGCGCCGCCGACAGAAATTTCGGCGCATGCGTCACTTGCTCGATGTAAAGCAGAATGGCACGGGTCTGGGGATCGCCCGCCAGATAGTCGAGTGCGTCGCCGAAATCCACGTCAGCCATCTCGCCCATAGAGGTGACGTTCGAGAAGCCGATGCCGCGCGCCTGCGCCCAGTCGATCACCGCGGTGACGAGTGCGCCAGACTGGGACAGAAATGCAAGGTCACCCTTCAAGGGCATGCGGTGGGAGAAGCTTGCGTTCACGCCGACGCGGGGAAGTATCAGACCCAAGCAATTCGGGCCGACGATACGCAAACATGCCGGCCGGGCTGCCGCGAGCATTTGCGTTCGCAATCCGGCATCGATCCCGGCTGTGATCACGACAGCGGCACGGGTTCCTGCGGACGCAAGCTCTGCGATCACGCCCGGAACTGCGGCGGGCGGCGTCGTGACCACGGCGAGGTCGGGGACGTCAGGAAGGCTAGAGACGCTCGGAAAACAAGGTGTGCCGTCGATCGACGTGTGCCGAGGGTTGACGAGCCATATGTCGCCGCTGAAGCCTCCCGAACGGAGGTTGGAGGCGACGATACGGCCGACGCTACCGGGCTGGGGGCTCGCTCCCACGAGGGCAATCGAGCGGGGTGCAAAAAGGCTGTCGAGATTGCGAATGCTCATGTGCCGACCTTTTGCGATACGCCGGGGCAATAAGTATCCGGTCCGTCAGCCGGAGTCGACGCCGGGGCAATTGGTCATTCGGCTAAGTGGTAAGGACTTCGTGTGTAAGTAGGATGTCGCATCCCGAGTCCAGAAGCGCGCGGGATGCGATAAGTTGAGCTTCGGGGGAGCATGCATAAACGATGGCAACGGTCGCGCCGAGAGCGAGATGTTGAACGAGACGCCCATAGATCCGCTGGTGTGTCGGCAGGGCTATCGTGGGACTCGTGGAGCTGTCGCCGGAGCTTAGATTGTCCCAGAGCAGTTCGAATGGACGCGACGCGATCAACGCTTTGCGCAGTTTGAGCGCTGCTGCGTCTAAGTCCTGGTTTTCGAGGCTTGTCAGGAGCAGAACCTCGCACCTTGCGGCGGGTCCGTTTCCGAGATTTTGAACAGCGAGGTTGGCTATAGTCGGGCAACCGAACGATCCGATTACATACAAATGACGGAGATCAGTTTCGCGGCTCGTCGACGCTTCTGCGTTGGCTGCCGAGCCCAGCTTCGCCGGTGCAATGCCAAATCGCGGGCTTGTCTCGGCGCGCGGGGTCAATATTAATCCCTCCAGTATGCTTCCGTCTGGACCGGCTGCTCCTATAGGATCAGGAGGGATACGGACGGATAGCGACCAGTATGAGCTAGCCTTGCTTCGTTCCAGCCGTGTGCCGCATTTGTGAGATTGTGTGACACGATGTGACAGGGGGTGGCCGTCGTCTGGCTGGTACAGAAATGCTCGCTAATTCTCACAATGAATATCCGCCATGGCTGATCCGATCCTCATTGTTGACGACGAACCCGAAATTCGGGCCTTGCTGCGGGCAGGTCTGGAGGCGGAAGGCTTTGTCGTGGTCGAGGCCGGAAACGGAGTAGAAGCGGAGGCCCATTTCGCGGCGCGTCCGATCAGCCTTGTGACGCTCGATTTGAAGCTCGGTGGCGAGGATGGGTTGAAACTCGCGCGCGATCTCCGCGCGAAGCGGAATACTCCCATCATCATGATTACGGGCAAGAGCGATCCGATCGATCGTGTCGTGGGCTTAGAGCTTGGGGCCGACGACTACATCGCTAAGCCGTTCCTTATGCGGGAAGTCGTTGCCCGCGTGCGCGCTGTTCTCAGGCGCTATCAGGTCTCCGATGCCATTGGACAACCAGAAACGGCGGGCGGCGTCCGCTACGGTTTCGAGGGGTGGACGATGGACACGCTGCGTCGCGAGGTCCGAGCGCCTGACGGGAGCTTTTGCGACCTCACGACAGGCGAATTCAACCTCCTGGCACTTCTGGTGCAACGGCCGGGCCGGGTACTATCACGCGATGAACTGATGGATATGCTCAAAGGGCACGACTGGACACCGATGGATCGTTCGATCGACGGCCTTGTGGCCCGCCTCAGAAAAAAGATCGAACCGGCAAGCGAACGTCCGCAGCTCGTCAAGACGGTCCGCGGCGTCGGGTATGTGTTTGCGGGAAATGTGAAGCGACTTTAGCTTCCGCTTCTGCCTCTTACGGCCTCGCGTAAGGCCAACGCGAGATCTATCCGCTTATAGGGCTTGCGTAAGATCGGAAGATCGGCGGCGGGCTCTTGGGTCGTTTCTTCCGGTGCATAGCCGGTGGTCAGCAAGACCCTGACGTGTGGCTTGTGCTCCCCAATCCACTTCGCCAAGTCGTAACCGGAGATGCCACCAGCCATGACGATATCGCTCAGTACGATTTGAATGTCAGGGTCTGCTTCAAGACTACGTATTGCCGCCGGACCGTTCTCAGCTTCGCGCGCCACGTATCCAAGTCCTTCTACGCGCTGCAGCGTGAGTTCACGGACCTCAGGGTTATCTTCAACAACGAGGACGACCTCGCTATCCTCAGACAAGGGAATGGTCTCGGCCAGGCTCGTTTCCGCAGCCAGTCCCTCATCCGAGCGCGGCAAGTAGAGATTGACCGTGGTGCCCTGTCCCGGAGCGCTCAGAATGGTGGCATGTCCGCCCGATTGCTCGGCGAATCCATAGAGTGTGCTGAGGCCGAGGCCTGTGCCGCGTCCTGTTTCCTTGGTCGTGAAGAACGGTTCAAAGGCATGCTCGAGCACCTCCGGAGACATGCCGCAGCCTGTGTCTCCTACCGAGATCATGATGAAGTCTCCCTTCGTGGGGAGACTGGTTTCCGCATCCGACACATTTCGCGTCTCGATCACCAAGCTGCCGCCGGTGGGCATGGCGTCGCGCGCGTTGATGGCGAGATTCAAGATCGCGTTTTCCAGCTCGCTGGGATCGACGCGCGTGCGCCAAACGTTGCCGTCGAGAAGCGTGGTCAGAGCGATGTGCTCGCCGAGCGAACGGCGCATGATCTCGGTGAGGTTGAGGATGAGGAGATTGACGTCGAGGATCTGGGGCGTGAGGTGCCGGCGGCGCGCAAACGTCAAGAGGCGCTTCGTGAGTGACGCTCCCATATCCGCGGCGTCGGCGGCGCGCTTCAAGTACGCGCTGGTCGACCCGTTTCCCGATTGGCCGCTGAGGAGCTCGAGATTGCCTGTAATAATCGTGAGGAGATTGTTGAA
Organism: Hyphomicrobium sp.; assembly: GCF_036262015.1. Classification (GTDB taxonomy): domain Bacteria; phylum Pseudomonadota; class Alphaproteobacteria; order Rhizobiales; family Hyphomicrobiaceae; genus Hyphomicrobium_C. The sequence goes on from NZ_DATAJR010000008.1 coordinate 1,331,024, forward strand.
ATCATGCGCGACGCCGCCGGTCAGCTGGCCGAAGGCTTCCATGCGCTGCGCTTGGATGAGAGCGGCATGGGCCTCCTCGCGTCGCCTGATTTCGGCTTCGAGAGCCTTCGTTCGATCCGCTACCCGCGCTTCCAGCTCCGAGTTGGCGGCGGCCAGTGCTGCTTCCGCGCGCTTCCGGTCGGTCACGTCGCGGAGCACTACCATGTACGTCTTGTGGCCGCCGATCATTTGCTTTGCGATGGAGGCGTCGGCCGGAAACTCGGAACCATCCTTGCGACGGGCAAAGATCTCCTGCCTTTCACCCATCTTCCGCGCGGCCACCGGCGAAGCCGAAAATTCCGCAACGTGGTGGTGATGATTGGTCCGCATCCTCTCGGGGATCAGAATGTCGAGGGGGTGACCCAGGATTTCCGCGGGGGCGTAGCCGAAGATTGCCGCTGCGCCGTCGTTAAAGAGGGTGATGCGGAACGTCTCGTCGAGTGCGATTATGGCATCGGCGGCAATCGTCAGGATGGCGGAAATCTGAGATTCCGAGAGCGTGTAGGGGGCGTCGGTGTTGAACTTCGGCGATTTGTCTTCGGCCATGATGCACCCGCGGCGGCGACGTGTGCTTCCGGCTTAGTGGATCAGTTCGGGCCCGACAAGGGCCCCTTTGTCTCGCGGCGGAACCGCGCAAGTACGGTTACCGGCTTCACTTTTCGGCGAGGCTATGCAGGTAGGCCACCACGTTCGATATTTCGTATGGGGCCAGCACGAACTCGGGCATGTCTGGGTGCCCTGACGAAATGCCTTCCGCGAGAGATTCTTCGAGGTCTTCTGGCGCATAGCGCTTCATGACGTCGCGGAATGGTGGGGCCTGAGCGTGCGGGCTGTTGCCTTCGGCGCCTATGGCGTGACATCGCGCACAACGCGTCTCAAGGGCCATGCGGCCTTTGTCGACGCCGGACGGTTCGGACAAAGCGGGAGCGGACCATAGCGCGAGGCCAAGCGAAGCGGCCAGGCACATCGCAGTGGTGCGCTTGCCCATGGGCGCAGGGTGCATTGGGTTCATGCCGTTATTTTTTGGCTACCTTGAGGCTCATTATATAGGCAACCAGATCATCGCGTACGTTTTCGGGAATCATGAAATTCGGCATGGTCGGATGGGGCGTTTGGAGCCATACGATGAGGGCTCTCTCGGTCATCCCGGGTGTGTTGGCTACCTCCGAAAAATCGGGCGCGTCGATGTTCGGAGAGAAGTCCGCCTTGGCCTTCTCCACGCCGTGACACTCGCCGCAATGGGCTCGAGCATATGCAAGCCCCGCTTGGACGTTACCCAGTTGCTGAGACTGCGCGGGGGCAGAGCCCAGCAGGGTCAGAAGTGCCACGACGCTCGCGGTGATGCGCATTGGAGACCTTTCGCCGTTCATTCTCAAATTGGTAAATTTCCGCTTAGCGCGCCACATTGATCGAGGTCAACGAAGCGCGATCACCCGGCCGACAGATCAAATCCGAATACCGATGAGGAACCCACACGGTTAGAAATCCCAGGATGCAGATTGCGATGCCGGCGACACGCCTCAGGTTCTGTCTCGCGCCGACTTTTGCGAGCGCATTAACGCCGATAGCGGATACCAAGAGGCCGGGTAGCGTTCCAAAGCCGAAGGCCAACATAATTGCGGTGCCGCCAAGTGCCGATCCACTCAGCATGGCTGTGAAAAGCGCGCCGTAGACCATCGCGCACGGCATGAGCCCCCAGGCTATACCGCCGACAAGGGCCGCGCCGTATCTATTTCCGGTCCGAGGTGTTCGACGGGCTATTGAACCGGCGAGCGGCGCAAAGACCCGATCGAGCAGTGCCATTGAGGGCAGGAGACCGGCGGTCGACAATCCGATCCACATGAGCGCCACGGCGCCCCCCCACTGGAGGATCCGGAATGCCGCCTCCCGGTCGAGCCATTCGATGGCCGGGGCTCCAAGCGCGCCGACGAGTGCGCCGGCGAGGCTATAGGAGGCGATCCGGCCGGCATGAGTGAGGGTGACGACACGCACGCTTTCCGCCAATGTGCCGGACGGCCCGAAATGGAGAAGGCCTGCAGACACCGCGCCGCACATACCCGCGCAATGCAGCGTGCTTGCGAGACCGAGTGCGAATCCGCCGGCTATGCTGAGGAGAAGCGGGTCCATATCCTTATGCCGCGACGTCGCCGCGCAGGCAGCTCACGATTGCTGCCGACGCCGTTATCCCAAAGGTCCATAGCACGATGCTGTCCGGCAGGGGCGAGAGAGGGGCCTGAAAGTACCCAAGTCCCCATCCGCACAGGATCAGAAGACCGGGAATTGCGAAGACAGCGGCAAGCCATCTTCTCCAGCCCGAGAGCCGCTTCGCACATAGCGCCGTCATTGCGAAGACGCATAGGAGCGCCCAAAGAAATGCCGCCATCGTCGGCGCGGAGGCAATAGCGTTCGCGCTCTGATCAAAGTTGTCATTGTTGAAAAAGTAGACCCCGGCGGGCCCGGCGATGGCGAGGATCGCCATGCCGATCAGCCCTTCCTGCAAGGTGATACGTCCCCGGAGCGAGAAGAAGAGATCGATGGGTGATGTGGTCATGCGAGCCTCGTGACAGTGCTCCGACTATATGGAACGGAGGTTGTCACCCCTTTGACCTATATCAATGCCCGACTGCATCTCTTGCGCGCATCGTATCCTACAAGCGTATTGGGAGGGAATGATGCTTGGAAATGTCCGGACTATGCTCGCCCTATTTGCTGTCGCTGCGCCTCTTGGGGCCGTGGCGGCGGACGATCCTCTCAAGCCCGAAGAGGGGCCCTGGCGGATCGTGCTCAAGACCCAGCTCAAGGCGGAGCAGTCCTGCGATCTCAACGAAGTCCTCGGCTATCAGGAAGTGCCGCTCGGAGGCGACGTTGGGTTGGATGGACGTGCGTCGTGCCTCGATGGACGCGAATTCAACTTCACGCGAAAGGGCAAAGACCAGAAGTTCTCTCTCGATCTGTGCAAGCCGGCGGTGTGCTGAACTTCAATCCCATAGGTCGAGAATGAGGCCAATCGGGAAAGCGGGCGCCCCATTGGATGCCGCCCATTGCTTCAACTCCATCTGATCGATGGAGTTAATCACGCGGGGGATCGCATTCTCTAGTGCGGTCTCCGCCTCGTTGTGGTGACGCCTGAGGCCCAGCGTTTTTTCGAGGGCAGTCTGCAATCCAGACTCGGAAACGCGCCGGCCGAGCGCAATGCTTCTGAGGCGGACCATGGTGTCGCTTTGGCGCTTTGCAATTTCGATATGCTCGTTTCCCAAACGATGCAGCAGGCTTCGGATGTCAGGGGGTGTGTCCTTGGATTTGGCGATGAGGGGAAACAACGCCTCATCCTGAAATCTCGCGTGTTCGGACCAGCTCGCCTCCACGACCGTGTCGAGCACGCGCGCGAGACGCAAGTCGACAAGAAACGGCAAGCCGTCCCGCAAGCTGGCCAGGGCCTTGTCAATTTCGGTCTGAAGCTGGCGGTCCGCGCGGGTTCTCTGGATAAGATCGGACGGCTGCTGGGTCTGGCACTGAAGGAGCTTGGTCGGCATGGTCGACCCCTATTATTTGACGCGACATGAACCATAACGTCGCAGCAAAAGGCCTCCTTGATCGCAATCATAAGCCGGGCTCAGCCGTTGGGCAGGGCGCGTTACAAACTCTCACAATTCCTCACACCCGGCGCATACGGGCGGTTCGCGAAGCGCCTTAACTCCTCCCATCACACCAGGGAAGGCCGCCGTGACCCATCCAGGCGGCCGAGGAGAAATTCATGCTCGGGACCCACCACCTCGAAACTCCTACCCATCCGAAATCTGCACGAGAGAACGCGGGGGCACGTGGGAGCCGATCGCTCGACGAGCGCCTCGCCTATGCCCTAGAGCGCAGGCTCGAACCCAAAGAGCACGTATTTTGCGAAGGTGATCCGCGGACGCATGTGTTCCGGGTCGAGGAAGGCGTCATTGCCATCTACAAGACCTTGTTCGACGGCCGCCGCCGCATTATCGACTTCGCCTATCCCGGCGACTTCATCGGTCTCGGTATGCTGGGCGAGCATATCATGAGTGCGCAGGCGACCTGCCAGTCCAAGGTGCGCTGCTTATCGGCTTCCGCCCTGGAAAATCTGGCAGAGACCGATGCCTCGTTGGCTCTCAAGCTATACAAGTCGGTGTGCCAGGATCTTGCTGCGGCCCGTAATCTCCTCGTGACCGTTGGTCAGCGCAGTGCCGTCGAGCGCGTCGCAGCCTTCTTGCTCACCCTTCACCGCAGGAGCGCGGAAGGGGATGTCGTGAAGCTTGCAATGCGCCGGAGCGACATTGCCGATCTTCTCGGCTTGACGATTGAAACGGTGAGCCGGACGCTCACCAAATTGCGCGAAATGGATGTCATAGATGTCGAGCAGGGTGGAACCACCGTCACCCTGCGTGATCTCCCGCGCCTGACAGATCTCGCAAACGAGTAGATTGCTTGAGGGTTGACTATTGCCCTCAGTCTTGTGACCGGCTTCTGGCTCTGGACCGCGCTGCACGCGCCGACGTGCAGCAGTGGTCGGCCTGGAGCCGGTCATTCTCTTTCTATTCGGGTTTGAATGCGCCGGGCGGTACGATGCCGGGTGCCACATAGGCATGGTTCAGCGCATCGAGCTGGGCCCAAAGGGTGTTGCACTTGAAGCGAACAGCTGCGACGCAGGCTTCCTGCTCGGCGCGCGTATGAGCATTTTTCTTTACGTAGGAGAGGGCGAACTCCGAGTCGCGCGGGGCTTGGGTCAGGCGACGCTTGAAGTAGGCCATGACCTTGTCGTCGATGAAGTCGTAGTTCTCCAGCATCCCCGCGATGCGCTCGCGATGGATAGAGGGTGCGAACAGCTCCGTCAGGGACGAAGCGACGGCGACGACGAGCGGTTGTTCGACAACGAAGCGGACATAGGCTTCGACCGCGAAACGCGTCGCGGGCAGTGCGCCCTCCATGCTGATGACGTAATCGCGGTCGAGGCCGAGGCCGTCGGTCAAAACGAGCCAACGCTCGATACCGCCCGGTTCTTCGCCAAGGCCATCGTGGTCGTGAATGCGGTGGATCCATTCGCGGCGCAGCTCGCGGTCGTGGACGCGGCTCATCAGGGCAGCGTCCTTGCGGGGAACGGCGGCCTGGTAGCAGTAGCGATTGAGAGCCCAGGCCTGAACCTGGCCCTTGTTCAGCTTTCCGCCGTGTAGAAGTTTATGGAATGGATGCTTGTCGTGATAGCGCTCGGCTCCGACGGCCCGGATAGCCGCTTCGAACTCGGCTTCGCTCATCGGTTTTGAAGAGTGGGCGTGAAACGGCGCTAATTCGGTCATTGTAATGCCTCCCTATATGCGGGAGGCACCATGAGGACATACTTGAGGTAAATGCTTGATCCGCCTCAACAGCATCGCTTCACTTGGCCGTGAGGGGGCTTGCCTACATCGGTATGGACGGGACGTTCTCGGGCAGCATGCCTTCCGGGAGGCAGGGGCGTCCCGTAGCCTTACATTGAAACGTGCCATTGTCCTTGTTGCACTCGAGAGCCCGCTGGTCGGCATTGTCCCAGCTCTCATACCCGCGTCCGAGCGCTCCTGCCCGCGACGACCACCACTGTTGGGCTGCTGTGAGAGCCTCTTCCTGCGTCACACCCGACGAGGTTCCGCTTTCGACGGGATCACCGCAAAACCGTCCTGCTTCGGCGGAGGCCGACATTCCGATCGTCAGCAACGCGCTCAAACCCGCCCGCGTCATGGCCATTCCTGCCCGCATTCGTGCTCTCCCCCATTTCTGTTAGGGCTCGGTTCTCGGCTTCCGTCAAGGTTTCCTGCGTATCGCGACGATTGCGCGCGGACCGCCCGGGCATTTGATCCGGCGAAGCTCGCGACGTGCCAAAAGATCGAGCACGGAGACGTCGTCGGAGAACCAGTTGGCGACGTAGGCGCGGGTTCCGCTTGCGTCGATAGCAATCCCCTCCGGATAGCCGCCGACTTTGATCGACGCTGGGGTTTCGCCGGTGCCGCGAAGAATGGAGAGGGTGCCACTCTGCTGGTTGCTGACCAACACGCGGGAGCCGTCCGGAGTGACGGCCGCTCCGTACGGCATGGCGCCGCTTTTCAGCGTGTCGGTGACTTTGAGTTTTTCGGTGTCGATGACCGAGACCGTGCTGCTTTGAACATTTCCGACGTAGAGATGCTTGCCGTCAGGCGACAACGCCATCGCGAAGGGGGCGCGCCCGACCTCGATGGTTCTCACCACGCGCAGGTCCTGGAGCCGGACCGCACTGACGCTGTCGCCTTCTCGATTGGCGACGAAAAGCAGCTTCTCGTCGGGTGTGAGAAGAAGATGCGCCGGTGCGCGGCCGACCTCGACTGTCTTCGGTTCGCTGGCGCCTTTCGGATCGACAACTGTGATGTGCGCACCGTTCCAATCGCCAATGAAGAGGTTTCCGGTCGAGGTGACCGCGACGCCGAAGGGGGAGCCGCCGACCGAGAGCGTTCCGGCGACGCGCGATTGATCGAGATCGACCACGGAAACCTGACCGAGATCCGGATGGGTGACGTAGGCGGTCTGCTTGTCCGGAGCGATCGCGAGTGAAGCAGCCGCCTTGGCGAGCGGGATCGAGTTTACGATGCCGCTCGCTGTCTCGATATCGATTTCCGTCAACGCGGCGGCGGACTGGCTCAAGACGTAGATGCGATCCTTCGCGTTCGCTTCGCCTGTTATTGCGAGGCAGGCCGCGAGAATTGCCGCCGCTTTACGGAGAAGGCCCAAGTCAGCTCTTTCCTTCGACCTTGGCCTTCAGACCCTTCAATCCTTCCTGCAGGAAGGTGGTCATGGCCTTCACGGCCGCTTCGTCGTTGAGGTTCTCGGGCGGGAAGTTGCTCGTGTCTCCGCGATAGAAGCGGCCGATCCAGGTCACCTCACTGCCGTCTCCCGCGGGCGTAACGGCGATCGTGGCTGAATAGAAGCTCACCGGCAGGGCTTCTAGGTTTTCGGTCGAGAGGCGATAGCCGTAGGACATATCCTTGTCGTTATACTCATCGAGCCCTTCGACGAGGTTGCCGGTTTTGAGGGTAATGGTGCGTGAGGCGCCTGAGGCATTACCGCCTGTCGCCTCCGCCTTTGTGATGGCCGGGTTCCAGCTCACATCGCCAAACTCCTTGAGTGCGGCCCAGACTTTTGCCGGTGGGGCGGCGATGGTGATTTTCTCCTCGGCCTTTTGCGGTGTGGGGCCATGCGCGAAGGCGGGTGCCGTGACACCGATGCAAAAAGCCAGCGCGCTCATGAGACGTGCAAATACGGACATGCTTATCCTCGTGTTGCTTCAGGTTCTGTGTGGTGAGCGCACAAAGAGTGGTGCGGTATAAAGGGCGATCAAGAGTGCGAGTGCGAGCGCGGCTGGGAGCGGTCGAATGTCAACTGCGACTTCGACGGGGCGCGGGTGGGCGTGCGCCGAGATCGTTTTGTACAGGTCCGGTTCATCGATGAGATCGGCATGCGCGAGGCCAATTTTCGTTACGAGTTTTTGGAGGTATTCGCTGCGTACTGACGACAGATGTTCCTCACCTTGAGGGGCATCGCTTCCGAACGGCGCCCATTTTGGATGGTAGCCGGGACGCAGGTGTGCATCCTGAGGTGGCGGCCCGGAGTGGTTCTCCTGCGGCACGTCCATCGGACCATAGGACCCGATCTCGTTTCCGTCGTCGTCGTATTTGGGCATCGGAACTTTGTCCCGGCCGCCGACGCCGAGCACGACGCCCATGACCTTGCCGGGCGTACCTTCGAACTCCGGGAGCGCGCCTCCGGGCGGCAGTGGCGGGGCTTCATGGCCATCAGTCGCGAAGAGGAGATCGGCTTTCAGGTCCTCGGCTATTGCCATCGCGCTATAGAGGCCTTTGGCGACCATGCTGTCGCCTTCCCAGGCCATCCGCCAGTCGAGCGTCTTGATCGCCGTTTCCAACGGCGCGAAGTTCTCGCAGACCTCCACGGGATTGAAGAGCAGGAAAGAGCGGCGTTCCGTGAAAATGCCGAGCCCTAACCGCGACTGGCACGGCAGAACCGCGAGCAATTCTTCGAGGGCCGCTTTTGTTGCATCCAGCCGGTTGGACGGCTTGCCGGAAACCGTCATGTCCCGCGTATTCATGCTGCCGGTGATGTCGACGATGGCGACGAGGTCGTAAACGTTGCGCGTCAGCGTGATGCGCGGAAGGGCGATTGCAATCGCGGTCAGGCCAAGCGCCACGATCAGCATCCAGAACCTCGCGTCTTCCAGGCGCTCGCGCATCAGGGCAATCCCTTCGGAACACCTGGCAGATCCGTCCAGAGTTTTTTCGGCGCGTCCGGCGGGAGGTCCTCGCCTTCCTGCTCGTAGCCCGGAAAGTCACGCACGATGCGCATCGCGACATCGAAATTGTATTTGATGTCCCAGGCGTCCGGGTCGAGCCGCAGGGCAAGGCGGTATTCGTCCTTCGCGAGGCGCGTCAGCGGAATGGCCTTGTCGTTGTCGCCGCGCTCGACGGCGGCGATAGCATCGCGGATTCGCGCGTTGGCGTGATTGTAGAGGAGCCGCGCGCGCTGCTTGGGGTTTCGGATCGTGCCTGATGCGTCGACGAGAGATTGGGCCTCTTCGCGCCTATCTCGCTGCAGGAGAAAAATCGATCTGGCGATGATGACCTCGGGGGCGGCCGAGCGGGGATCAATGGCGATGTCGTCGCCGTTCTTCAGCGCGGCAACGGTGACATTGTCTCGGCGGACCTCGTGGATTTGCCAAGTCAGTGCAGCGAGGGCACCGACCGATGCGATGAGCGCGGCGGCGAAAAGAGCCGTGCGCATCTTTTTGAGAGCGGCCAGCACCGGCAAAAGCATGCGGGACGCGAGGGAGGTTTCGCTCATTGCCATGATGAGCTCTCCGTTACGGGAACGAGGCGAACTTCGGCGAGCTTAGCAGCGAAGAGAACGAGCAGGGCCACAAGGGCTACTGTGAAGGCATGAGACTTCAAGTCCTGGTGCGGAATGCGCTCGTAATAGGTGATCTGGCTTCGCTCGAGCTTGCTGATCTCGGCGATGGCCTGACGAACCGCTTCGGGGTTTTCGGCTTCGAAGGCGCGATAGTCGACGCCGAGCGACTTGAAGAATTTGTCCAGGTGACGTTCCGGCATGGCCTGCGGTGTGTCTTCCTCGCCGGGAGCCGGGATCGTCGAGATGCCGGGGGCTCCTTCCGTGCGGAGGAATAGCCAATAAAGATTGATGGGCCGGCGTGCGAAGGCGGCTCGCAGCTTTTCCTGCGCCTTTCGGTCGATCACGGCGGCGCCATCGGAGACGAGCACGATCACGCGAGCTGCGGGCGAGGTGTCGGCTTCCTGCATGTCAAGGGAGAGCGCGAGGCCCCTGCCGACGTTCGTGAAGGCAAGGCCCGGACGATCCATCGCGTCGACCGCTGCAATGACTGCGTCTTTGTGATCGGTCATCGGAAGCACATGCATCGGCGAAGTGGAGAACGCAGCGACTCCGACCAAGTCATGCTCGCGCTGGTGCACGAACTCCTTGAGCAGGCGCCGGGCTGCGGCGGACTTGCTTTCCTCACCACCTTCGGGCGCGCGGCCGGCGAACGTATTGTCCATACTGGACGAGCGGTCGATCAAAAGGACAATGTGGGCGCCTTCGCCACTTCTCTCGACGGTGCGGCCGAGACGATGAAGGCCGCCGATGCCAAGGATGAGCGCAAAAATTGCGATGGCCCCCGTGATCCGCAAGCCCCAGTCGATGGCGGCCGAGAGGGGATCCGTTTCGATGCCTTCGATGGAGGGAAAGCTCTGCGTCCTCTGAGGCGACAAGACGAATGGCAGCAAGGTCAGCGGCAACAGCAACAATGCGAGTGGATATGCCAAGGCGAGGTTCATCGCGCTTCCCTCTCCTGACGCGCAAGGGAAGCGGCAAGCTCCTTCAGTTCGCTCGGCGGCATGTTGATCTCGCCATCGCGCTGGGCGTCGCCGAAGAACACGGTGCGTGAGGCTGAGAAAAAACGTGTCACTTGTTCGCGAGCTTCGTCGTGCTCGGGGTGCTTGGCCAGGAAGATGTCGACGTCGGCGGCGAGCAGACGTTGGCCGGCCGCAGTGTCGAATGCGCGATGCAACGCAAGGAGGGCGGTCTTGTAACCCTCCGCGCTGCCCTTGGCGAGGGATTGCCCGATTTCGCGGACCGCACGCGAAAATGGGCGCGCTGGCCGACGATGGAACGGCCACCACGCAAGGTCGCGCGCGAGGAGAGCCAGGAAGAGCGCCGAGAAGCCCAATGCGGTGAGGGCTGCGGTGCGCAACAGTCCCGAGCGGCTGAACTCCGGCGGTACATCCGGGCGTAGGAATGTTTCCGATGTCTCGCCGCTCTTTTCGGGAAAGATCTCTCGCAGCGGAGACATCAAGAACGTGAAGGGCGGGATGGCTGCGGTTTCGCTGCCGGCCGGACCACGTACGGTTATTTCGGTGGTCGGGATGGCGAGCTTGCGCGGGTCGATTGGTGCATAGAACGTTTGATAGACGAGTTTCAAGCGATGGAGACGCCCGTCGCCCTGGTGCGTCGAGGTGTGTTCGATGCTGCGCAGTTCCAGCCAGTAGTTGGACGGCCCGGTGCGCGGCAAGGAAGCGGGAACGATTTCGTCGTCAGGGCCGGTCTCGATTTCGACGATGCGCTCGAGCGTGTCGCCGAGGAAGTAGCCGAATGCCCGCGGTTCTATTGTGTGAACCGCGCGGACGCCAGCGGCGGCATTGCCCGCCAGGACCAGCAGTGGAACGAGCATAAGCCAGAAGCGATGCATGACTTACGCTCCTCTGGCCAGGTGCGCACCGAGGCGATCCCAGTCAATCGTGTCGGTGATTTCAAATGGTTCGCGCCCATAGCGCGCCGCGAGCGAGCGAAAAAAGGACCGGCGGGCCTCGATCCTCCTTTGCCACTCAACCTTCAATGAAGGCCGCATGGCTACGAGACGTCGCCGGCCAGTTTCGAGATCCGTCAGTTCGATGAGCCCCCAAGAGGGAAGGCGCACGTTCTCGCGCGAGTCTGTTATGCTGATCGGCACGACGTCATGGCCGCTGAGTACTTCAAACAGCGCTTCGAGCTCGGCTTCGGGCAACAGAAAATCCGAGACGACAAGAACGAGATTGCGTCTGCGGCCGATGCGCTGCGCGGCTGCGATCAGTCCTGAAGCGCCGCGCCGCACAGGGTGATAACGGCGGAGCGCTGCAATCATCTCGGCTTCTCCGGCGCGAGAGCGTGTCGGCAGGCAAGAGAGAGCGTCGTTCGGAGCCTCGTCCGCGGCGTAAAGCGCGAATGTGTCTCCGCCACGCCGGGCGGCCGCGGCAAAGACTTGAGAAAGATCCGCGGCTATGGCCATTTTGCGCGACGCGCCTTCGAAGGCCATAGAGCCCGATATGTCCAGCAGCATGGAGACGCCGATGTGGCTCTTTTCCTCGAACCTGCGGACATGCAGCGTGCCGAATGGATCGCGCAATGTCTGACGCATATCGATACGGCGCGGGTCGCGGTATTCGAGAAGCGTCGCAAGATCGCGGAAGGCACCGCCTGCGCCGGATTGCGTGCTGCGATGGACACCTTGGCGAAGGGCTCGGCTTCGCCAGATGATCCGAAACGGCAGATCGTTGGGGACGGGAGCTGCGGCGCTCGCCGTCATGGCACGGGAACCGTTTCGAAGAGGGCGTCGATGAGTTCGCGCGCAATCGTCTCGCGGCGCATCTCGTAAACGGGCTCGAAGAAGATGCGGTGTGCCATCGTCTCGTAAAAGACGGCGCGCACGTCCTCCGGAACAGCCATCGTACGGCCGTCGAGCCAGGCAGCCACGCGGGCGGCGCGGACCAGATAGCTCAGGCCGCGCGGGCTTGCGCCGGCTGCCACGAGGCGGGTGGTATCAACGCCGGGAATCTGGATGCCCGCATCGCCGGGGGTACGAATGGCTTGCCAGAGATTGAGGACATAGCGTTCGAGCGCTTCGCTCGCCTTGATCTCGCTCTGGATCGCGCGCGCGACGGCATTCAGCTCGTTGTAGGAGAGAATGCCTTGCTCCAACGACCCGATGAGCCGGTCTCCGTCGTGAAACCGGGTATCGAATGCGAGGGCGCGGCGTGTCGCTTCGTCGGTCGGCGTCGAGATGGCGATTTCCATCAGGAAGCGATCCCGCGCGGCGGCCGGGAGTTCGAACGTCTCCTCGCGTTCGACGCGGTTTCGGTCCGCGAAAACGACAAGATGCGGAAAGTGGAATTCGCGGTTGAACGCCGAGACGCTGCGCTCTGCCATAAGTCGCAGCAGCAGGGAATGGACCTGGGGGCGTGCGCGGTTGATTTCGTTGAAGAAGAAGATGGCGAGGTCTTCGCCGGCGCGGAGAACAGGGCCTTCGTCAACGCGAGGGCGGCCGTCCTCGGCAAGATAGGTGTGATAAATGAGATCGCCGGGCATCAAGTCGATCGTGCCCTCGATCCGCTCATACGCGCCTCCGACCGCTCGCGCGGCCGCGCGTAACAACGTCGTCTTGCCGACGCCGACGTCACCTTCGAGCAAGACGTGTCCGCGCGCAAAGAGCGCGATCGTCAACAGGCGGATGACCCGCGCCTGTCCAACCACGGCCTTCGCGATCTCGGCTTCGAAGTTTTCCGCTCGCGCTCTCCACGCGGGCATGTTCACGGATCCGGTTTCGCAACCGGCCTCAATCTGGTCGTGCGGCATCAAGACCTCGCGGCAGGCGGAGCCGAACCGCCGCCTCGTTCAAAAGGAGGTGCGGCCGAAGCCGCACCCCAAGAACCCTCGGAGAGGAAGCAGAGCAACTCTTGCAAGCGTGGCACTGCAGCCGAGGAAACCGATCGAACCCAGCAGAGACTACTGGATCTTCTTGACGTCGTAGACCCACTTGCCGGTCTTCTTGAAGTTTTCGGAGCGCTGCGCATTGCGGGCGGCCTGATCATCAAGAGACTTCTGCTGCTTGGCGAGTTCCTTCGGGTCGTGCTTGGGGTCATACTTCGAGCCAGCGACCTTCTCCGGATAGCCGGGCTTCGGCTCCCAGCAGTTGCCGGCGGCCTTGCACTTCGTGCCGTCGTACGCACCGGCAACGCCAGCGCCGACGGCGAGGATCACCGCGCTTGCGGCGAGCGTCACAAGAGACTTCTTCGTCATGGGTCAGTTCCTCCAATCCACGTCTTCACTTCAGGCGGTTGAATCCGCCCTGACACCCGCAGTCCGCCGGGGGCGCCGTTAGAAGCGCCTGTTCCGGTTATTGTGCGGATACCTTGCACTCACCCGCGTCGGCTTTTGCCGTCTCGGACGAATGTTCCTCGGGCTTGAACGGCTTAAAGGTCTTCTTCTGCTCGTCCGTCAGCCAATCGGCATCGGCCACGTCGCCGGTATACATGTGCCGGATCCAGGCCATCAGTTTCAGAAGGTCATCGATCGAATGATCGTTGTGCGGGCCCATCATGCCTTGCGCGCCGCCGTAGATCGTCTCGAAGAGACCTTTGTCCGTTTTGTTTTTTGGGTATGTCCAGTAGGAGTCACCGAGACCAGGCCCGAGCTTGCCTTCGCCGAAGTGACCGTGGCAGCCCGAACAGGCCGTGAGATAGATCTCCTCGCCTTTCGGGAGGCAGGCCGGTACCTCGGCGTACAGGTTCACTCCGTTCGCGAGGAAGTTCTTCGCCGCGTCGGTATCGCGGCCCTCGGGAAGCGACGTCTCGGATACTTTCAGGTCTTCGCCAGTGATTGTGTGCCGGAAGTCCTCGGCATGCACAGCCGCACCGCCCAGTGCGCTTGCCGCGATCAGGGCGGACGCCCAAATTACCTTGCTCATCTTCATTCTGTGGTCGCTACCCGTCGTTTTTTGCGTTTCGTCTTTTAGATGCTCATGAGCGCGGTAGGCCGGCTACGAGCGGAATGCCCTCGTCCTTCAGGATCTCTTCGATCTTCGGCTTGGCCTTATCGAGTGCGAGATCGAGTGCGGACAGCAGCGCGGTATCGTCCTTGCGGACGCCGATTGACTGATCGAAGTGATGCGGAACTTTCTCGCCGTCACTGCGCGTGTTGTTGTCTGGAATGATGGTGAGCGTCACGCTTCCGGACGCCTTGGCGTAGCGCGCGACGTCGGGGGCAAAGTTGACCGCGACCTCAGCGGTGGCATCAGCGACCTCGTTGACCATGCGCTGCGGTGGAATGCGCGTGAACTTGTTGCGCTTGTCCTGGAAGTTCGTCAGGGAGTGCATGTAGTTGAAGTGCTCGCGGAAGAGGCCGATCTTCTCGAGCATGATCTGGCCAGGCGATCCGGGCGTGAACCCGATTTTGGTGGCCTTCGCGAGATCGGGGCTGTTCCAGTCCTTGATGTCGAGCTTGGTGTCCTTGCGCTGGATGAAGACGTAGGGCGCGCGATAGTAGGGCTTTGTTGTCGCGACGCGTGGATCACCGGTGTCTAGCCCCATGACGACGTCGCACATCTTCATTTCGAGCTGGTCGCGGACGATGTAGATGCCGGGGCGCGAGAACCAGACGAAGAGCGGCTTGCGGCCCATGGTCTCGGCCAGGGCGGACGCGATCTTGTTTTCGAAACCGGAACCGTCACGATTGGAATAGGGGAGTTCATCGGCGGCGGCGCAGATGCGCAGCACGTTGGCGTTGGCTGCGGCGTTGTCGTCTTCGGCGGCTACAGCGGGACCGGCTAGCGCAGCGGCGACAAGCGCGAATTTCAAGCCTTGCAAGCGGCGGGAGGTCAGACGCTTTACGTTGCTCATTGGGGTTTCCTCTGGGTGCAATACGCCTGCCGTCTCATGGTGCTGCTTGCGTGCAGCTTTGCGGCATTGGGCGTGATTTTGGCGGTGGCCGCAGCGCCGGGAGCGACGCTGCGGCTGCCGTTCAGGCTGTCAGATCAGCCCTTGCTGTCGAACTCGCCGACGTTGATGTCCTCCGAGTAGGGGTTCTTGCCATCGAGCGAGAACACCTGGAGACCACCACCCATCTGCGTGTAGTTCTGGAGGTTCTTGAAGGCGCCGACTGCACCGAGGCCGGCGGTCGGATCCTGCAGGTCGAACACGAGACCAACGCCCGGCCAGCCGCCGACGCCGTACATGATGCCGACGTACTGGGTCCCCTTGTGCTCATACGTCATCGGGTGACCGATCACGCCTGAGGGAAGCTTGTACTTCCAGAGCAGCTCGCCGGTGTCCGAGTTGCGGGCCTTGATGAAGCCATCCAGCGTTCCGTAGAACACCAGGTTGCCTGCGGTGGCCATGGTGCCGCCCCAGACCGAGAAGCGCTCCATCTTGTCCCACTTGTAGTCGCCGGTGATCGCGTTGTAGGCCTTGATCTGACCGAGGCCCAAGTAGTTCTGACGATCGCCCTTCGGACCCGGATACATCCACAGCGTAGCGCCGACGAAGAACTGACCTGCGCGGTAGGGAAGCATGAAGGGCTCCCAGTCCATGCAGATGTGGTTGATGCCCATGAAGAAGAGTTCCTTCGTGGGATCGTAGGAGTCGTGGCCCTGGTTGTGGTAGCCCATGGCCGACGGGCAGATTTCCTTGCCCTTGTGGTCCATGCGCGTGCCGAACTCGGGATCACGCTGCGGGAGGCCGGTCTTGAGGTCGACCTGCTTCACCCAGTTGACCGTATCGTCGAGCTTGTTGGCCGAGATCAAGTCGCCGTTTTCACGATCGAGCGTGTAGACGATGCCGTTACGATCGGGATGGGTCAGAAGCTTGCGCTTCTTGCCGGCCTTGTCCGTCTGCTCCGAGAGGATCATGACGTTGACGCCAGCGTAGTCCCACTCGTCGTGCGGGGTCTTCTGATAGCCGAACTTGGCCTTGCCGGTGTCGGCGTCGCGGCCCCAGATGGTCATCGTCCACTTGTTGTCGCCCGGACGCATGGTCTCGTTCCACGGTGCCGGGTTGCCCGAGCCGTAGTGGAAGAGGTTCGTATCCGGGTCGTAGGCGTACCAGCCCCAGTTGGTGCCGCCGCCGATCTTCCAGGCGTCGCCTTCCCAGGTGCCCGTGCCGAGGCCCTTCTGGCCGTAGTGCGGGTTCGCGCTGTTGAAGTCGTCAGCCAGGCCGACCTCGTTGTCGGGACCGGTAGCGTAGACGCGCCAGACCTGTGCGCCGGTCTTGACGTCATAGGCCGTCGTGTGGCCGCGAACGCCGAGCTCAGCACCGGACGAACCGACGAGGGCCAGGTCCTTGATGACATACGGCGCCTGGGTCAGCGTCTGGCCGACCTTGATGTCACCGTTCTCGACCTTCCAGTACTCTTCGCCCGTCTTGGCATTGAGTGCCACGAGGTGGCCGTCGAGTTGCGTCTTGATGATCAGTGCCGGCACCTTGCCGTCACCCGGCCAGTAGGCGAGACCACGGTTCACAAGGTCGCAGCATGCGACCGAGCGTGCGGCAGGATCCTGCTTCGGCTTGTGCTGCCACAGGATGTGGCCCGGATCGGCGAGGTCGAGCGCGAACGTGTTGTTCGGGAACGAGGTGTGGACGTACATGACGCCGTCGACGACGAGCGGCGTTCCTTCGTGCCCGTGCAGCAGACCGGTTGAGAACGACCAGGCAGCGCGGAGCTGCTTCACGTTCTCGGTGTTGATCTGCGTGTTGGGGCTGTAGTTCTGTGAGCTATAGTTCTTGCCCGGCATAATCCAGTTTTCGTTGCTCTTCGACAGCTCGTTGAGCTTGTCGTTGGCGAACGAAGAGGATGCCGTGCCCACTTGCATGGCGACCGTCAGCGCAACGCAGGACGCGCTAGCCAACAGCCCCTTACCTAGGTGCTTCATCATTCCCAAAACCTCGCGTTATCCATCCCAAGGCCGAGGCAGTTCCCGCGCGAGTTCCCATGGATGCCCATGCGCTCTCCCGCAGCCCACCTCTATCCAGCAGCGCGATGCCTCTCCGACCGGCGGGGACATCACGGTTACGGAGCGATCTGCTCAATCCACCCGGACATTTATTCGTCCGTTTGCGGCATGGCGTCTCGAACCGTGGGCGGCACGCTAGACTGCGACAATCGCGATGGTCTCTAGTCCGACTGGCAGAGATCGGCAGGAAAAAAAAGCAAAGGCGTCGGGCATCGGCCATTTGCGGGCGCATGTGTAACTATGTAACGTTTTTGTGATTGCGACGATGGCGCAGCTTGTGGTGTGTCAAGGCAGAAGCGCGAAGCGAAATCGCGCCTGATGCACGTTTCATCACAGAGGCTCGAAGGTTCGTGAAGCATACTGCATGCGTGAGATGGCGTTCGCTGCTTGCAATGCTTGTCGTAGTTGCGACGGGCGCGTGCAGTGACGAGCGGCAAGCAGAGCATGAACGTTCGTCGCATGGCGCCGAGGCTCCGCACAAAGTGGCGTGGCTCGACGTTTCCAGCACCATCACTCCTGGCCAGTGGCTAGCGAGCCGAAAGGATGACAAGCCGAAGCCCGTCAATCATCCGGAAGTGCAGCGCATCGCTCGGCAGCTTGCGACCGCTCATGGGCTTTATCGCGAGAGCGAGCGGATGATTGCGAATCGTTCCGCGCAGGTATCCGAGATGCTTGACACGCATGGAATTCGAGAGAGACCGACCGATATCCTCGACGGCCTCACCGGCATTGCAGGTGAGGTTGGGCAGACGGAGGGCTTCGGGGCGGTAAGTCAGCACTATTTCAATTTACGAGTTGCGGACATCGAGCGCGGAGAGGCGCTCGCGACGCTCAAGGCACGCTATGGACCGAGGCAGTAGACGACAGGGACCGAACGACGAAATGGGATTAGCTATGCAAACCGCCGAGCAGCTCCGCGTGCTCATCATCGATGATCATCCGTTCGTGCTGCAGGGTTGCGCGCGCATTCTCGAAGAAGCCGAGACGGCCCGCGTGCTCCAAGCCGGGGGGCTTGCGGATGGTTATCGGCAGTACCGCGCGCACCATCCTCACGTGATCATCGTGGACCTTTCCATCAAGACCGCTACCCTCGGCGGCTTGTCGTTCGTGCGCCGCCTCAGGCTGCATGACAAGCGCACGCCCATTCTCGTTCTCAGCATGCACACCGATCCGATGATCATCCGGCGTGCGCTGGAGGCTGGAGCTACGGGCTATTTATTGAAGGACGCTCGGTCGGAAGAGTTCCTGAAGGCCTTCAACTGCGTGCGACAGGGCAAACCGTATCTCAGTCACGAAATGGCATCGGAGATTGCGTTCAGTGAAACGCGGCACAACGCAAATCCGCTGAAGTCGCTCACTGTGCGCGAGCTTCAGACGCTGGCGCTGATTGCCGAAGGAAAATCTTATGGTGTGATCGCCGACGAGCTCAATATCAGCTACAAGACGGTCGCCAATACGACGTCACAGATCAAGACGAAGCTCGGAGCGCGCAGTTTACCGGAACTCATGCGCATGGCGATCCAGCATCTTCCCGGACCCTCGGGCCGGCGAGGCAAGGATTAGAACGGAAACATGGCCAGCGTCGCTGGCCATGTTTGTTTTGGGTCAGCCCGGTGCGTTGATGGTGATATCAGAGGGCGTGCTGAAGGTGCCGTCGAATAGGCGCTTGTCGGAGCCGTCGCCCTTCGTCACGAGGTTCCGGACTGGAAGGCCGGACGCCTTGTCGACATAGAGCGTTTGAATGTTGTCCGGCTCAGGAGCCTGATCTTTGTCGCCTTTCACCTTCTCCTCGGGGGCCGCAGGCAGCTTGGCCTTGTAGGCGAGGAAGGATTTGCCTTCGAAGGACGTTTCCCCCAGGCACTCGTACTCAAGCTTACTCTTTGACGGCTCCGCCACCGTTTCCTTCAGTTGCTTGGAAATAACCTCGGCGAAGTTCGGCGGGACTTCCGACCACCCCTGACCCTGGTTCGACCAGACCTTATCGCCGATGGCGATGGTCTCCATCTTCGACGTGGAGTCCCCCAGGCTCACGCGTTGATGCATGCGGTCGGGCAGAAGATAGTCGACCGTCATCGTTAGCGAGCCTTGTTTCTCGTTGATGATCTTGGTCTCGAGCCGAAATCCTTTGCTACCGCGCAGTTTGCCGAAGGCTTCGTCGACCTCTCCCTTGCAATCGGCGAGAGCGGGTAGCGAGCCTATCAGCATCATTCCGCAGGTTGCGGCCAAGATCTTGCGCATATGCGATTGTCCTCTTTACGGTCTTCGCGATAGGCAGCCTCTTGGCGCGAATGTCCTGCTGTGTCATGGCAACTTGCAGCGGGAGTTTGTCCCGAAGGTTTGAGGCTGCTTTTCGGGTTAACAGGTGGATCATGTCCAATTTCGCGAAACTTGCTCCGTTCGATGCCAAAGGCCGGGTGCGGATGGTGGTTGAAACACCGCGCGGCTCATCGACGAAGTTCAAGTTCGATGAGGAGCTGCAGAGCTTCACGGTTTCACGGACCCTGGCGATGGGGATTGCCTATCCGTTCGACTGGGGTTTCGTGCCGAGCACGCGGAGCGCGGACGGAGACGCCGTGGATGCGCTCTGCATTCATTATCAGCCCAGTTTCCCCGGGGTCGTCTTGCCGTGCCGCTGTCTCGCGGTGGTCGATGTCGATCAACAGAGCAAGTCGGGGCGCGTTGGGAATCCGCGCGTAATCCTGGCGCCTGCCTGGGAAGGCAGCAAAGCGTTCGCGAGCACGGAGCTGTCGGAGAGGGCCATGGCCGAGATCGAGACGTTCTTTCTCAATGCGACTCTTTTCACGGACAAGGATGCGCGCATCATCGGCTGGCGCGGCTCAGAAGCAGCCGAGCAGCTTATACGGGAGTGTGCTCTCTAGGTTCTTTCGCGTCTTTGCAGAACCGTACGCAGCATGCGGTCGGTTTCTTCACGTGTTGCAGCGAGATGCGGGGTTGCCTCGGCTGCGGCAGAGCCTTCGGTGGCATCGCACAGGTCCGCTAGCGCAGCTACTTTCTCCCAGCAGATCCGGCAGTTTTCGCCTTGAGAGGCAAACAGCATCGTTGCCGAGATCAATATGGCGTTGTCGGCGGGCTTCCAGGTGGCGCGATCGTCGAGATCCTGAGTGTGATCGCGTGGGTCGAAGCATAGGTAGGCGCGGGAATGGCTTGGCAACATGCTACGCGGACGTCCTCAGCTTACGCATCTCGCGAGACATAGCCCGGCCACGCTGACAGAAAACTGACAGCGGGTCGCTCTAAAGGTTGGAAAACTACCGAGGTATTCGCGTGTTCAACGCTGGGCGAATGCCTTTTCGATCACGAAGTCGCCCGGCTCTCCGCTGCTACCTTCGACAAAACCGAGTCCGGTCAGGAGCGCCGTAAGTTCTGCCAGCATGCCGGGATTGCCACAGATCATCACGCGATCACCCTCGCGGTCGAGGGCGGGGAACTCGAGATCCTGGAAAAGAGTGCCCGAGGTGATCAGTCCGGGGATCCGGCCTTGGCGAACGAACGGCTCTTGGGTGACTGCGGAATAGTAGTGAAGTTGAGCCATCGCGAGCTCACCGAGCAGCTCGTGATTTTTCACCTCTGCCACGACGCGGTCAGCGAAGCCAAGTTCTGCAACTGTGCGGCAACCTTCGACCGCGATTACGGTCTCGAAACGCTCATACGTTTCCGGGTCGCGTAGCAGGCTGGCGAACGGGGCGAAGCCCGTGCCCGTGGCCAGGAGAAACAAGCGCCGGCCCGGTCGGAGGTGTCCGTTCAGGAGCGTCCCAGTCGGTTTGGGTCCGACAAGGATGATGTCACCTTTGCGGATGTGCTGCAGACGAGAGGTCAGCGGACCTCCGGGTACCTTTATCGAAAAGAACTCGAGCCAGTCGTCGTAAAAGGCGCTGGCTACGCTGTAGGCCCGCAGCAAGGGACGTCCTTCGGCCTCGACGCCGATCATCGTGAACTGGCCGCTTTGGAAGCGGAACGAGGGCGATCGCGTTGTCTTGAAGCTGAAAAGCTTGTCGGTGTGGTGCGTAACCTCGAGTACGTGCTCGGAGAAGAAGCTTCCCACGCTTTTTTTGGCAGGGACCGGCTTGTCGATTGTTGCCGTGCCCGGTGCCTTGTTGCCTGACATCCGCTGTGTTTCCCTCAACGCAACGGCCGCGCTCGCGCGCGGCCGACGATATATACCGATCTCGTTTTTTGGCTCTGTTCAGGCGGCGTCGGCCATCTTTTGCAAGGTGACCGTGTTGACGATCCGCAGGCCGGCGGCGGTCTCGCGAACCGCCCCTTCCTTTTTGAGGCACAAAAGAGCCGCCCCGAGCTTGTCGATGCTCATGTCCAACTTCTCCGCGACAAAGCCCGCGGTGATCTCGTCAGAAATGAGATTGCGGTCCCTGCCTTCGGGTCCGTTCATGCTCGAAAGGGCGAGCAGGAAGTTCGCGACCTTGGCCGAGGCCGGCTGCTCATTTGCGGCCAGGGATTTGTCACGAAGATAATCGAATTCACGCTCGACAGCTGCCGCAAGGCGGAAAGATAAGCGGTCGTCGCTCTCTAGGATCTCTTGGAATTCCTTTTCGGAAACGAGGCTCACCACCGTGTCGACCATGGCCTGCGCGCTCGTCGAATGGGTGCGTAACTGACCCAGACCGATGATGTCGCCCGGAAACGCAAACTCGATCACCTCGTGGCGGCCGTCGGCCCAGAGCATGTAATGGCAAATCGCGCCGCGCTCGACCCGATAGAGGGTGCGGTCGTCGCCAGCCTGAAAAAGGAAATCGCTGGTTTTGACATTCTGCAGCACGACGTCGGACTCGACGTCAAAAACGGCTCTCTTGGCACTTCCGCCGTTATTTCCAGGCTGCTTAAAACTCTCGGTCTGGCAAACAATCGCCATAACGCATTACTCCGTACATACGGCGGATGTAGAACTCGACCCTGCCTTAATCAAGTCATATTTTGCTTTCGTACCAATAAGTAAGGGTTAGTTCGTTACCCTAAATCTTCGAGCAACCCTGTCTGTTCCCTGGGAAACTTCGATTGTTAGCTATGCGACGATTTTGATCAGTATCAGGAGCCCATACGCCCGGTTTTCCGAACTTGGAAGCCCGATTTTAGTCTGAGATCCATCGGTTTCTACGGATGATCCGCCAGGGTCGGATTACTCATCTAGCGCGCACCACTTTCCGCCGAACACCAAAGTTTTCTTTTTTGGAAACCCTCTGAAGTCTAGGTCCGTGCTCCAGGCTCGCCAAAATCGGGCGGTGTCACGGCTGGGCCCTCGCCTCGGTGAAGGGCAATCCCAAGGTAAAGCGAACTCGCGATTTTTTCGGCCCGATCAATAAACAGGGATGCGGCGTTCGCCGGGCAAACCGACCTTGCTGCGGTGCGAAAGAGCTTCAGCCAGCGTTCGAAATGCTCCGGCGAAATTTCGCGGATGCCGATGTGAACCGGCATCGGGCGCCCCTTATAGTTTCCGGTCATCAAAACAACGGAAGACCAGAACGCACAAAGTTTCTCCAGATGCTCGTCCCAATCCGTTACGCGCGCATTGAAGACCGGGCCAAGGAGCGGATCCCGGCGCACGTCACCGTAAAAGCGATGGACCAGTTCATGGATCATGGGCTCGGTGATGCCGGCAGCAAGGCCGGGGGCCTTTGGATGAGGGGGGCGCTGCATGGGGTTCGGGCTTGTCTGCGATCTAAGATAGATTTAGGATATATCTTATGGTGGCGGCGAGGCAAGAACTGCCGCTGTGGCATTTTTGGCGAGTGGCTTCATGCGGTTGACCACGCTTTCGGATTATTCGCTCCGTGTGCTCATGTACCTCGGCGCCCGGCCGGAGCGGCAGGCGACGATCCAGGAGATCGCGACGGCTTACGGGATCTCCGAGAACCATCTGATGAAGGTGGTTCATCGGTTGGGTCAGCATGGCTTTGTCGAGACTGTGCGCGGACGTGGAGGCGGGCTTCGCCTCAAGGGAGCGGCAGATGCGATCCGCCTCGGAGACGTGGTCAGGGCCGTCGAGGAGGATTTTCAGATCGTCGAGTGCTTTGGCAGTGATGACGCCTGCCGGATCACGAACGTGTGCCGGTTGAAGCGCGTGCTTAACCGGGCCCTCGCTGCCTTCCTGGAGGAGCTCGACAACTGGACACTTGCGGATCTCGTGGCGAAGCCGAAGGCGCTCAGCGATGTGCTAGCGATCGGGGGGCGCTGACATCGATTTGTTCATACAGGGGCGGCTGCGATGGCACTCTCGACGCGACTGACCGAACGGCTCGCGCTTAAGCATCCGATCATTTCAGCGCCGATGGCGTTCGCGGCCGGCGGGCGTCTTGCAACCGCGGTTTCTGCCGCAGGGGGGCTTGGACTGATTGGGGGTGGCTATGGTGACAGAGCGTGGCTTGAAGGCCAGTTGGCGCAGGTTGCTCCGGGCACATTCGGATGTGGGTTCATAACCTGGTCGCTTCTACGGCAGCCCCAGCTTCTCGATCTTGTTCTGGAGCACAAGCCCAAAGCCGTTTTTCTCTCATTTGGTGATCCTGCCCCGTTCGCCGACCGGGTGAAGCGGGCTGGTGCGACGCTCATGTGCCAGATCCAGACTTTGCGAGACGCAGATCACGCCATCGCCATTGGCGCGGATGTTATTGTGGCCCAGGGTGCAGAGGCCGGCGGGCACGGCGAGGGGCGCGGGACATTCGCTCTTGTTCCCGAAATTGCCGACCTGATCTCGCATCGCTCCCCGAACACGCTGCTTTGCGCGGCAGGTGGTGTCGGCGACGGACGGGGCCTCGCAGCCGCTCTCATGTTAGGAGCGGATGGAGTTCTGGTCGGTTCGCGCTTGTGGGCTTCCAAGGAGGCAAACGTTGGCGTGCGCATGCACGGGGCTGCGCTCGCAGCCTGCGGCGACGACACGATCCGCTCGCAAGTCATGGATCTTGCCCGGAAGCTTGATTGGCCGTCGCGTTATACGGCTCGTGTGCTCAGGAACGCCTACACCGCGAAATGGCATGGCCGTGAGGCCGAGCTGCTCCTCGTTGCCGACGAGGAAGCCGCCAAGTATCGGCAGGCCTGGGCAGACGGCGATCCTGACGGTAGCAACACCTTCGTCGGCGAGGTGGTTGGATTGATTGAGGAGATTTTGCCGGCGCGCGAGATCATTGATCGAATGGTTGAGGATGCAGAGATCCGCCTCGGCCGCTTCGTGCCGGCATGAGGAGAAGCTGGGCCCGGGTGCAGCGGCAATTCGATTATGCTGCGTCGTGCATCGGCGCGGATAGCTTGCGGACTGTGGTCGTTCCATGAATCTGCGCGCGCTTAAACGGTACAGAACGCCAAATAAAACATATTGTTTTCAAACAGATAGGCGGCGTGCTCGCGATAGCATCTAATTTGATGAATAGACTTGACCATTTTCTTTAGTTGGTGGGCGGTAGGATTTCGCACTTTTAGGTCGGTGTTCGACTGCAAATCCTTTGGTCTACGATGTGTACTGTCAGGCGATTTAGCATCGGGGCGCGCTTCAGCGCTTTGATGGCTACTCACGGCATTGCGAAAGGGCCCGTTCTCGCGGTCGCCTTGGCGATGCTCGCCGCGGTAAATCTTGCGCTTCTCGTCTCCTCAGATGCGGACATCGCTCGCGTTGTCGGATTTGTAACGGCGATTGTCGCCGTCGCCATCGTCATCGCGGCGATGGTGGCCACTGTCGCCGAAGAGGAACGGACCGTTGCCGACCATTATCGCCGCCAGACGGAGTCGTACGAGCGCATGCTCAACGACTACTTCCTTGTGTCGAAGGTCGACGCATCGGGACGCTTTTGCGAGGCCAACGAGAACCTTCTTCGTCGCACGGGCTACTCCCTCGAAGAGCTGGCGAACCAGCCCATCGGCGCTTTGAGTGCCGGTGTCTACGACGAGGCGTATCTTTCTGAGATGTGGAAACGGGTGCTCTCCGGCCAGACGTGGTCCGGCGAGTTCTGCGATCGCGCCAAGGATGGTTCGCTCATCTGGATCAAGGCGATCGTTATCCCTTGGAAGAACAGTTGCGGCGAGATCGAGTGCGTGCAGACCGTTGGGGTCGACGTGACAGAGCAGCGGAGTGCCGAAGCGGATCTCAAAGGCGCCCACGCACGGCTCCAGGCGTTTATCAAACACGCTCCAGCCGCAGTTGCGATGTTCGATACGAACATGCGCTACATTGCGCACACCGACCGCTGGCTGCAAGACTACCGTCTCGAGCAAGCCTCGCTGGTCGGGCTTCAGCACTACGATATCTTTCCTGAAGTACCGGAGCATTGGCGGGCGAAGCACCAGCGTATTCTGGCCGGCGCCACGGAGACGAGCGACGAGGAACGTTTTCTACGGGCCGATGGATCGGAGAACATACTTCGCTGGGAAGTCCGGCCTTGGTATCTGTCGGACGATAGCGTCGGTGGGATCATCATGCTCACCGAGGAAATCAGCGAGCGAAAGAAGCTGCAGGACAAACTGTGGGTTCTGGCGAAGCTCGATAATCTGACGGGTTTGCCGAACCGCTTGCTTTTCAATGAGACGCTGCGCGACGCCATCTCGTCGGCGGCCGAGAACGGGGCCTCTCTCGGCGTTGCGCTGATCGATCTCGATCACTTCAAGGAAATCAACGATACGCTCGGTCATGACGCCGGTGACGAACTTCTCAAGATCGTTGCGACGCGGCTCAAGAATGCGCTCGGCGGCGCGGGGACCATTGCGCGGCTCGGCGGTGATGAATTTGCGGTTCTCATCATGGCCCAGAGCAGCGACGACGATATCTACAACGGTATCGTGGAGATCGAGAAGTCACTGGCTGTGCCCATTGACCTTGGTGGCACGCTCCGATCCTGTTCCGCCAGCATTGGGCTAACGTTGTTTCCTCGCGACGCCACGCAGCAGGGCGATCTGCTGAAGAACGCCGATCTTGCGCTTTATCGCGCCAAAAATCTTGGGCGCGGGCGAACTGACATGTTCACGCCGGAGCTGCGTGCGGCCATCACGCGCCGGGTGGAACTCCAGGACAATGCGCTGGACGCCATCCAGAGGGATGAGTTCGAGTTATTTTATCAACCCATTGTTCCGTCTGATCCCACGCAGCCGGTCTCGTTCGAGGCGCTTCTTCGCTGGCGCCATCCGACTCACGGTCTGCTTGCTCCTGGCGCATTCGAGGAGTTGTTCGAGGATCCGCGTGTGGCCGTGGCAATCGGCGAACGGGTTCTCGATCTCGCACTGTCGCAAGCTGCGGCCTGGCTGGCGGAAGGCGTCAATTTTGGACGTGTGGCGGTCAACGTGACGTCCGCCGACTTTGCGCTGGGATGCTTCGCCACGCGTTTGAAGGGGAAGCTCGACCAATACGGGGTTTCACCCGAGCATGTCTGCATCGAGGTTACGGAACGCGTGTTCCTGGGTAGCGGCTCGATGCATGTCGGGGAGGCGCTCCTTCGGCTCGATAAACTCGGCATCGAAATCGCGCTCGACGACTTCGGAACCGGGTACGCCTCACTTTCGCACATCAAGGCCTATCCAATCGGCCGGCTCAAGATCGATCGTTCCTTCGTGCACGACATGCAGGACAATATGGATAGCCTTTCCATCGTGCAGGCGATCGTTCAGCTTGGCCGGAGCCTTGGGCTGTGCATCACGGCCGAGGGTGTCGAAAGCGAAGCGCAGCTTCATCTGTTGCGGAGCATGGGCTGCGGCAGCTTGCAGGGCTACTATTTCTCAAAGCCGCAGCCGGCTTGGGAGCTTCGACGGTTCCTGAAGCCGTCAGAGCGGGCGGATGTCCAAGTCGCCTAATGTGACGGCAGAAGTCCTGAGCGCGTTTGGCTTTTTTGCGCCAAAATCAGACTGGCGTTTTTCATGTTCGTCAGTGGGGCTCGCATTTTTCTCTGTTTTGGGCGAGACTGAAAGCAACCGGACGGAGCGTCGTCATCCGAGAGCGACGCGTGAGATGTTCAAGTTCGGGCGTTGATCAGAGCAAGCTGAGAGGGCCAGCTACAAGGCCTTCGCACGCATTTCTGATCAAAGGTGTTCTTATGTTTTTCAGAAAATCTACGGGCAAAGAGGCGTCAGAGAACTCTACGGCGCCTCGTGCTTCTGTTCCGCCGCCGCTGCCACCGATGCCGCCTCAGGGACCTTTGGGGGCGTCCAAGATCTCGGGCCAGGACATTCCGAAAGTCGCCGACGAGTCCGGCCGAAGAATGATTGTCGCCAAGCAGTCCGCTGCCGCACTGGGCGAAATCGTAAGTGTGCTCATGCGTTCGCCCACCACGCGGCAGCACCAGCTATCCGAACTCGAGTGGATGGTGATGCCAGCGATCAAGCATGGTCAGTTCCTGGTCGCACATTCCCGATCGAAGACAACGGGCGCGGTCGACGTCGTGGGGTTTGTTCTCTGGGCCCTCGTATCGCCGGAGGTCGATAAAAAGCTCGGCAATTCATCAGCTCAGTTGAGACTTGCACCGGCTGAATGGAAATCCGGCGACATTCCGTGGATCATCGCCGGGGCAGGCGAGCCCAACATTCTCGGTGGCCTGATCGGGCAGCTCAAGGGATCCGTTTTCCAAGGGCGGGAGATCAAGATGAGGGTGCAAGGGCCCGACGGACGTATCATAGCCGGCCCGCTCGTGATCCCAGAACCCAACAAGAAGACGTTGTCTTAGATCGTTTCCCGGTCAAAGTAGCCTTCCCATCTGACCTTCTCGATTCGAGCAGAGGTCGTCGTGCGTCCATGCGGCAGCGCAACGGGCGGCATTGCCGCTTGGAGGGGGTACCGTGAGGACGGTGTTTCGGCTCTGACTATGAGGGGGGCATGCGATCATGCTGACAGCAATTAAAAGGGGCTGTGGCCTTGGCCGGCTCCTTTGGCTCTTGCTCCTTGCGTCCACGGTGTCGCCATTGTCCGGATGCGGCGAGGCTGTCGCACCTCCTCCAGAGATCCGTCCCGTGCGAACGGTGGTGGTCGCAGCGAAACCCATTGATGATGACCGCCAGGCTGTTGGCGAAATTCGCCCGCGCCAGGAGAGCGACATTGGATTCCAGGTTGGCGGAAAGATCATTTCGCGCGCGGTCGACGTGGGGGTGTCGGTCAAGAAAGGGGATCTCTTGGCCCGGCTCGACGAGCAGGATTTCCAGAACAAGCTGAGATCGGCCAAGTCCGATGTCGTTTCAGCAGACGCCGTGCTTCTCGAAGCGCAGGCGACCGAGGCTCGTCAGGTTGAACTCGTTGACAAGGGCGTCACCACGCGGGCCAACTATGACGCGGCAGTCAAGAACCGCCGCTCGGCGGAAGCCCAGCTCGAGGCCGCACGGGCGGCGCTGGACCTCGCAAAGGATCAATTGGCGTATACCGAACTCAAGGCGGACTTCGACGGCATCGTGACTGCGGTGGCCGCGGAGCCCGGACAGGTTGTCAGCGCGGGACAAACCGTCGTCAAGCTTGCCAAGCCTGATCAGGTCGATGCCGTGTTCAACGTTGCGGAAGCGGCCTTTCGTGATCGAAAGGCCGCAGAGAGGCCTGCGGTTGTCGTGAGCCTTCTCAGCAGCCCGAGCATCGCTGCCGACGGGGTTGTGCGGGAAGTGTCTCCGGTCGCCGATCCGGCGACGCGGACCTATCAAGTCAAGGTCACTTTGGACAATCCGCCGATTGCCATGAGGTTTGGTGCGAGCGTGTTGGGTCGGCTGAAAGCCACGACGGCTCCCGTGATCGTCTTGCCCGGAAGTGCGCTCTTTGACCAAGGGGGAAAGCCCGCCGTGTGGGTGTACGACAAGGCATCCTCCACGGTGACGCTGCATCCGGTTCAGGTTGCCCGGTTTGAGACGGATCGGGTTGTCGTGAGTGAGGGTTTGAAAGACGGTGACGTGGTCGTAACGGCGGGCGTCAACCGCCTTCGCGAAGGGCAGAAGGTGCGGCTCGTCGAGGGGGCCGCATCATGAGCGGTGGTTCTGCTTCGAGTTTCAATCTCTCCGATTGGGCCCTTCGTCACAAAAGTCTCGTCATCTATCTCATGCTCATGTCGGCGGTGGCTGGATTTTTCGCATATCAGCAACTCGGCCGCGAAGAAGATCCGCCCTTCACCATCAAGACCATGGTCATCCGCACGCTCTGGCCTGGCGCGACAACAAGGCAAACCTTAGAGCAGGTCACGGATCGGATAGAGAAGAAGCTCGAGGAGTTGCCGCATCTCGATTTCGTGCGCAGCTATACGAAGCCGGGCGACTCGCTCGTCTATGTGAACCTGTTGGATAGTACCTCTGCGGATCTCGTTCCGGATCTTTGGTATCAGGTGCGCAAGAAGGTCAACGATATCCGTCAACAGCTCCCGGAGGGGATCCAGGGGCCATTCTTCAACGACGAGTTTGGGGACACTTACAGCGTTATCTACGCCTTCACTGCCGATGGGTTCAATCCGCGTGAGGTGCGCGACCAGCTCGAGTTGGTACGTACGGCGCTGTTGCGGGTACCGGATGTGGCGAAGGTCGATTTCATCGGTACGCAGGACGAGAAGATCTATCTCGAATTCTCGACGCAGCAGATGGCGGCGCTGGGTATCGACGCGTCCACCCTTATGGACAGCCTAAAGGCGCAGAACGCCATCGTGCCCAGCGGTATACTCGAGGCCGGGAGTGAGCGGATTTCGGTGCGCGTGTCTGGAAGCTTCGATTCCGAGGAGAGCCTGAAGTCGATCAACTTCCAAGTTAACGGCCGATTCTACAGGTTGAGTGACATTGCCACGGTCCGGCGCGGCTATGTGGATCCACCGCAGCCGATGTTCCGCTACAACGGCGAGCCGGCCATCGGCCTTGCGATCTCCATGTCTCAGGGCGGCGATGTGCTGGCGCTTGGCGAGGCCATCAAAGCCAAGATGGCGCAGATCACGGCAAATATGCCGATCGGCATCGATCCGCATCTCGTCTCCAATCAGCCCCACGTGGTTGAGGAGTCGGTTGGTGAGTTCACGAAGACCCTTTGGGAAGCTATCGCTATCGTTCTCGGGGTGAGCTTTCTCGCGCTCGGCTGGCGGCCTGGCATCGTCGTGGCCATTGCCATCCCACTCGTGCTTGCCGTGACCTTCGCGGCCATGATGTACCTCGACATTTCGCTCCAGCGCATCTCTCTTGGCGCATTGATCATTGCACTCGGACTTTTGGTCGATGACGCGATGATTGCGGTCGAGATGATGGTCTCGAAGCTCGAAGAGGGGGCGGACAAGATCTCAGCCGCCACCTATGCGTATACGTCGACCGCGTTTCCAATGCTGACCGGGACACTGGTCACGATTGCCGGTTTCGTTCCGGTGGGGTTCGCAAAAAGCGCGGCTGGAGAGTATTGCTTCACACTTTTTGCCGTCGTCGGCATTGCGCTCATCGTGTCCTGGGTGGTCGCGGTGCTGTTTACGCCTTTGACAGGCGTTTTCGTTCTCCCCGACAAGCTACCCCGGCATCATGGTCATGATGAGCCTTCGCGCTTCTCGCGGCTTCTCGATCGTGCGCTGCGGGCCAAGTATGTGGTTCTTGCCGCTACCGTGGCCATTTTCGTGCTCTCGCTGATCGGTATGCGCTTTGTGCAGCAGCAGTTCTTTCCCGCCTCGGATCGCGCGGAGCTGCTGATCAATGTCACGCTGCCGCAAACCGCTTCTATTCACGCGACCGAGGAGACTGTCGAGCGGATCGAAAAGATCATGAAGACCGATCCGGATATCGACTACTGGACATTTTACGTCGGCCAAGGCGCCGTGCGCTTCTATCTTCCGCTCGATGCGCAACTCTCGAATAGTTTCTTTGCGCAAGCCGTCGTCGTGACCAAAGGGTTTGCGCTTCGGCCTGCCGTGCAAAAGCGATTGGAGGACGCCTTCTCTTCGGGATTCGAGAATGCAATGATCCGGGTCAGTCCGCTTGAGCTGGGACCGCCCGTGGGATGGCCGTTGAAGTTCCGCGTCAGCGGCGATGATCCCGCCAAAGTGCGTGCGCAGGCCTTGGCATTCGCCGGTGTGATCGGCGCAAACCCCAATGTGCGCAACATCAACTTCGATTGGAGCGAGATGTCGAAGGTGGTGAAGGTCGAGATCGATCAGGACCGCGCGCGGGCTGTTGGGCTGACCTCGCAGCAGATCGCAAGCAACATCAACGCGGTTCTTTCCGGGACGACCATCACGCAAGTTCGCGATCAGACCTATCTGATCGATGTGGTGGTGCGTGCGATAGAAGGTGAGCGCGCGAAGCTCGATACCCTGCGAAGTCTGCGGATCGCCACACCAGATGGCAAGAACGTGCCACTGGCGCAGGTTGCCTCGCTCTCCTATGTGCTGGAGCTGCCGCTCGTCTGGCGCCGCCAGCGCCAACCTACCGTGACTGTTCAGGCGGATGTGCCCCCCGGCGTGGAAGCTATGACGGTGGTGCGGCAACTCGATAAGGAGATCGGTTTCTTCCGGTCCGCGTTGCCTCCCGGTTACGCGGTGACCGTCGGTGGAACTGTCGAGGATAGCGGCAAGGCGCGCGCGAGCATCTTCGCAGTCTTCCCATTGATGCTGCTTCTCATGATCACCATCCTCATGATTCAGCTGCGGAGCTTTCAGAAGCTGGTGATGGTGCTGTTAACGGCGCCGCTGGCGCTGATCGGGGTGGTTGGAGCACTACTTCTGTTCGGCATTCCGCTCGGGTTCGTGGCCATTCTCGGCGTCATATCGCTTACCGGTATGGTGATCCGCAACTCCGTGATCCTCATAGAGCAGATCGATCAGCATATCGCGGCGGGAGAGCATCCCTGGGATGCTGTGGTTAGTGCCACTCAGCACCGGTTGCGGCCCATTCTCCTGACTGCGGCCGCAGCCATTCTCGGCATGATTCCGATCGCGCCCACCGTATTCTGGGGGCCGATGGCATTCGCGGTTATCGGGGGGTTGATGGTCGCGACGCTGTTGACGCTCGTGTTCCTTCCGGCGCTTTACGTGGCGTGGTTCCGGATCACGCCACCCGACGACGGCAAGGATGGAGAACAAGCAGCGTTTCCAGACCACTCCGCACTGGCTGTGTCCTAGCGTTAACGACACACGAGAACGGGAATGGTGCTTCCGGTCAGGACTTTGGTGGCCTGACTGCCGAGAAGAACGCGCATCAGCCCGCGGCGGCCGTGCGATGCCATGACGATCAGGTCACATCCCTGCGACTGTGCCGTTTCGATAATTCCTTCGGCCGGGAACTGGTCTTTGACGTGGAGCGTGGTGCAGGGAATTCCTCTCTCCTTCGCCTCGCTCTCGACGGCAGCGAGGATGTGCGCCGCGTTGGCCGAGACGCTCTCGTCGTATTCTTTGATAGGGAAGGCCATCGCGACCTCGCCGGGCGCAACCGCGACCCATGGCTCGGTGACAGTGACGGCTGTCACGCGGGCGCCGAGGTCCTTGGCCAGGTCCAATCCCTGCTTTGTGGCTTTGGCGGCCAGCTCCGAACCATCGGTCGCGATCAGAATGTTCTTGAACATCGTGGGGCACTCCTCGGGTTTCTGCGATAATGCCGTGTTGGCTGCACGAAGCGCTTGAGCATAATCAATATTCGGCTTGCCGTGTTCTTCCAATGACGACAGAAAGCGGGGGAGTGTGTCCTTGCACGGGGAGGGAGGTATGCGGATGTCCGGCGGACGGTGGAATAGCCGGTTCTTGCTTTGGCTGCGCCGCGGCGCTGTCGCGATGGCGGCGGTCTTGAACGCACTTACCGCCAGCTCGTCTGTGGCTGCGTCTTCCGAGGCCGAAGTTTCAGCCGAGACGTTGAGAGCGGCGAAGCCTGGTACTATTTTTCGGATCTGGCCGCTCGAAGGCGGCGTGCGGGCCGGTTACAAAGGCTATCGCGTGCTCTACCGGTCCACCGACTTCAATGACACGCCGGTCGCGGTCACGGGAGCGGTCATCTTTCCTGCCGATCCCGGGATCCGCCCACGCGATGTCGTGGCTTGGGCGCATCCGACAACCGGCGTGGTTTCGAAGTGTGCTCCGACGCTCATCCCGGACATTGCGGGTACGATCCAGGGCATCGATGAGCTGACGGACCAGGGCTACGTCATCGTGGCGACTGACTATGTGGGACTCGGAACGGGCGACCATCACCCGTATCTTGTCGGCCTCAGCGCGGCACGGTCTGTTCTCGATTCCATCCGCGCCGCACGGCAGCTCAAGGATGTGCACGCAGGGGACCGCTTTGCCGTCTGGGGGCATTCGCAGGGCGGGCATGCATCACTCTTCACAGGTTTGCAGGCCGAATCCTATGCGCCCGAGCTTAAGCTCGTCGGCGTCGCCGCGGCAGCTCCCGCAACAAATCTCGTCGAGCTCTTTCGCGCCGACCGCAATTCTTCCAGCGGCCGCTCACTGACCGCGATGGCCGTTCTCTCCTGGTCGCGTGTGTTCGACTTTCCCTTGACCAACCTTGTGGAAGCCGATGCAACGGCGCGCTTCAAAGCGCTGGCGAGCGATTGTATCGAGACGCCGAACGATTTCTTCAAAGAAGTTTCAGACGAGAAGGTTTTGGAACGCGAGTTCCTGAAGATCGATCCCACGGAGTACAAGCCGCTGCGTGCGATCATGGACCAGAACACGCCCGGGCCGCTTCCAGCGGCTCTGCCAGTTTTTCTCGCGCAAGGTACGGCGGACGAACTCGTGCGTCCCGCCATCACCCGTGCCTACATGGAGGGGCTCTGCAAGGCGGGTCTCCGCGTCAAGCTGCACGTGATGCCGGGCGGCGGGCATATGTGGGCTGGACGCGACAGTGCATACGTGGCTGTCCAGTGGATTGGACAACGGTTTCACGGTGCTGCAGCACCCAACGATTGTTGATGTTCCCGGAAGGGTTGGACACGTCGCGAAAGGTTAGGCTCAGCGCTTGGGCGGCGTCTCGCCCTCCTTGAGGCGACGCGAGGCGACGATTGCCTCGACACGATTTCTCGCGCTGAGTTTGTGCAGGACGCCGCTCATGTAGTGTTTGACGGTTTTCTCGCTGAGGTCGAGCTTGCGGGCGATTTCCTTGTTCGTCAAACCGTTGGAAACCTCCTTTAGGATCTGCTCCTCGCGGATGCTGAGCTGTTGGAGCGGATCCGGTGTCGCGGACTTCGGAGTGCGCAGGGGTGTTGCCAAAAGCCGGGCTGCGAACTCCGGCGTGATGTAGGTTTCCCCGGCCGCGACGGACCGGATTGTCCGCACCAGATCAGGACCGCCGATCCCTTTCAGAATATACCCGCGCACCCCAGCCTCCAGGGCGGCCGTTACGTCATCATGGCGCTCCGAGACCGTGAGGCAAAGGATTCGGATTTCGGGATGGCTCGCCGTAATCGCGCGGGCGGCTTCCAGCCCGCTTCCCGGCATGTTGACGTCCAGCAATATGAGATCTGGCGAGAGCTCGTTTGCTATGCGGATAGCGTCATTGGCGCTGCCACCGGTTGCCACAACGTCAAAGTCGGGTTCGCGCCCCAATGTATGCTCGATGCCCTCGCGCATGAGTGGGTGGTCGTCGATGATCGCGACGCGCAGTCGGGCGGTCATGTCAGACTCCCTTGGGGCAGCTCGACATGGACTGTTGTCCCGGCTCCGACGGACGACCGTAGCTCAAAAGTCCCGCCCAGAGATTCCACGCGATGGCGCAGGCCGGGAATGCCGAGCGTGTCACTCCGGCGATTGAGCGATGCCAAGTCGAAGCCCGGACCTGCATCGCTAATGGTAAGCCGTATCATGTTTCCCTTTGTGTCAGCATACACCATCTGCCCTTTGCCACCGGCATGGCGAAACGCATTGCTCAAGCACTGCTGCACGCAACGAAAGATGCACGTGCGAACGCTGAGCGTCAGACTGGCGGGCAACGGTCCAATATGCGCGTCTACTTTCGTTTTTGTGTGACGCTCGTGGGCGTGAACGGCAAGAATGACGATTTCTGCCGGCGTCAGATTCTCGATATCCGGGAGAGAGACGCCCGCTGAGAGGTGCCGGATTTCAGCCAGTGCCTCCTGCATGACTTTGCGGACCTGCTCCACAGCCTCCGTCGCACGCGGCTTGGTATCGTGTTCCGTGGCTTTGTCCGGATTGAGCTCGTGCAAGCGAAGCAGGGCGAGGCTTAGGAGCTGTGCTGGTCCGTCGTGGAGGTCGGCCCCAATCCGGCACAGCAGCTTGTCCGAAAGGGCGGCGCTCTTGAGGTGGGCGCGCGTGACGCGCGCGCGCAAGTCCTCATTCTGCTTCAAGAGCTTGGATTGACGCGCAATCGTATTCGTCAGAGCATACTGCTGGTGAAGGATCAGGACGCTGCCGCGGTGCACGATCCCAAACAGCAATGCAAGCATTCCGAACGAGAGCGAACCGACCACAAGCCAACTCTGTTGGCGGGCGATCGTAAACTCCCGGATCATGTCTGTTGCGTCCTCGTAGAGCTCGGCTACGGCGATGATGCGACCTGTGCCGGTCTCTCTTATCGGGGCATAGATTTCGAAGATCGGCTTTCCGTAGCGGCGCTCCTCGAGGGATTCGATATCGCTCACATCCTCGAAGTCGGCCATGATCTGCCCGTTTACGGCTCCAAGCAGCTCCGGCGTCATGGGGGGCTTCTGGCCGACGCCTGCGCCTTCGGACCGGAAGACGATGGTTCCATCGGGGAGCCAGACTTTGCTCTCGAGGATCGGACGGCCTAGGGAGTTGTCTTCAACGAGCCCGGCGATTGTCAGCTTGGTCTTCGACGATAGCGTGCGCCGGGTCGCAAGTTCTTGGAGCGGTTCCTCGAACAGCGTTTCCATGAAGTGGGCGGAGGCGCGCGCCGCATTGTCGATCACCGTCTTGCGGATCCGGGCGTCAACCCAAGCTCCAACCAGCATCATCGTGGTGATGATGACGATCGTTGATGCAATGATGAAGCGTGTGGACAGCGTGCGCTCGGTCCAGCGCTCGCGAAGATACGCCAACCAATTAACGTTTGGGCTGTCCGACCATGGTCTGATCCAATGCCGGACCACAGACCCTAGAGGTCGTTGTACGTCATGCCCTGCCGCATGATCCGTCATTCAAGCATCTTACTCAAACGTGTTGGTACAAATTGAACTAGTAGGACCGATCAGCTTTCACCATCCGGCGAGACACCACAACGGGGTCTCATTGTACGCTGTCTGACTTTATACAGCGCCCGCGGAAGGTTGAATAGCTTTCGCCAACGCGTAGGGAGTGCGCGTATGGCATTTCGATCGCCAAATTGGTTATGCGGACGGCAATGCTCGGACGCCGAGGCGGAAGAAAACTTCGCGTTTGAGCTCCTCAAACGGTCCCGCAAGTCAGCTCCGCAACCGGTACATCCGAGCCCCTCGTCGTCCGAGTCAGGCTTTCATAGCAATATATTGTTTTTGCGCGGGAATGTTCACGGCTTGCGGAGCTGTGCGCCGCAGACTTCCAAGAGGACGTTCGCTCTCCGAAGAGGCGCTCAGTCAGGTTGGAGGCTCGCGTCTCTCGGCGTCTGGGTCAGCGCCCGGCTGTGCTTCCTGCAGCGCGAAAATACGACTTCAAAACAAGATGAAGATTTGGCCGGAGCCGGGCTGTTCGACCGCCTCCATTGAGTTCCCTGCGGGCCCATCGGGCCGAATTAAGCGTCTGGAGTAACGAATATGACCGCTCTCACCCTGAACAAAGCCGACCTCGAGTTCGTGCTTCGCCAGATCAAGATTGCGGAAGGCAATTCCACCGCTCACTCCGGTGCTACTGCCCAGGCGCTTACCCAGATTTGGGTCGATGCGGCAGGAAACGTCGTCCCGCCCGGAACTCAGGGCGCGGCGCTGGCGATCCCCGATCCCCATGTCCCTTATGGACTGCGGACGGTCGACGGAACCTACAGCAACCTCGTCCCGGGGCGCGAGCACTGGGGAGCAGCAGATAACTCGATGCCTCGGTTGCTCGATCCAAGCTACGTCAACGATACGGACGGCGATAGTATCGACTTCGATGGGCCGGTACCGGGCTCGCAGCCTCCGTTCGTCAACGGCAACTACGGCGGACCCGGAAGTGTGGTCGACGCGGATCCGCGCACGATTTCGAATCTCGTCGTCGACATGAGCCTGAACAATCCGGCCGCCATCATGGCGGCTTTGACGTTTGCGGGCTCGGAAGATCCGATGGGTGACCTGCAGCGCATTCTCGATGCGCGTGTCACGCAGGCCGAGGCGGATGCCGCCGTCGTTTCCGCCCAAGCGGGCGTTGCGAGCGCCGAGGCCGCTCTGGACACGGCGATTACTGGTTACACTCCTGGAGATCCGTCGACATTCAACGCTATTCAAACCGCTGCCGCAGCCCTAACGGCCGCCGAAGCTGCGCTTACTCACGCGGAGCAGGTTCAGGACCAAGTCGCGCTCGACCCTTATGGACCTATGAAGGCCGTGGCAGAAGAACTCGGCGTTGTTTTTTCCGAGAACGGCTCCCTCGTCATTCCGAACGTTGCGCCCGACGAGGGCCTGACCGCTCCGTTCAACGCTTGGATGACGTTCTTCGGCCAATTCTTCGATCATGGCCTCGACCTGATCAGCAAGGGTGGGAACGGCACGATCTATGTGCCGCTGCAGCCGGATGATCCGCTCATTACTCATGGACCCGACGGTATCGCCGGCAACGGCGATGAAGTGCCGCCTCATATGGCGTTCATGGCGCTGACACGCGCAACGCCGACGGAAGATGGATCACAGAACAACATCACCACGTCGGTCGTGGATCAAAACCAGACCTACACCTCGCACGCATCGCATCAGGTGTTTTTGCGGGAGTATGTTCTGGTTGGAGGAAAGCCGGTTGCGACCGGCAAGCTCTTGACTGGGGAGGATGGCGGGCTCGCGACCTGGGCAGACGTCAAGCATCAGGCGGAGAGCGTTCTTGGTATCAAGCTTTCAGATCTCGATGTCCTCAATGTGCCGCTGCTCCTTACGGACGCATACGGTGAGTTCATAAGATCAAGCACCGGGTTCCCGCAAGTTGTGACGGGAGTTGATGGCGATGGAAATCTCATCGGTGTCAGTGGCTCTCTTCCCACTGCCCTCGATCTGGCCACAACGCCCCATGCATTGACCAATCACGCGTTCCTGGACGATATCGCACACAATGCAGCGCCGGGTCTTTTCGATAGCAACGGCGATCACATTCCCGATTCATTCAAGACGCCGGATTCCGACAACACTGCAAGCTCTCCGACAGACGCACAGCCATTCGGCACGTATGACGATGAACTGCTGAATCGCCATTACATCACGGGCGACGGGCGTGGCAACGAGAACATCGGTCTGACGGCCGTCCATCACATCTTCCACTCCGAGCACAATCGCCAGGTCGACGCTCAGAAGCTGACAATTCTGCGCAGCGGAGATGTCGCATTCATTGAAGAGTGGCTCTCTGGTCAGGGTGCAGTCGATTTCACCGGGCTACCCTCCGGCTTTGACACGATGTCTGCGCTTGATCAGCTCGCCTACGCCAACAGCTTGAGCTGGGATGGTGAGCGCCTTTTCCAGGCGGCACGTTTCGCGACGGAGATGCAGTATCAGCATCTCGTGTTCGAAGAATTCGCCCGCAAGATTCAACCGGCGATCGACGTCTTCGTCTTCAATAACATCACCGACGTCGACCCTTCCATCTTCTCGGAATTCGCGAACACTGTCTATCGCTTCGGTCACTCGATGTTGACCGAAGGCATGCCGAGGATCGACGCCAACGGTAATGCGCTCTCTGGTGCCAACGATCTTGACCTCGTCGAAGCGTTCCTCAATCCCGTTGCGTTCGATAACGGAGGAGCCGTCAGCCACGACGAGGCAGCCGCTGCCATTGTGCGCGGGATGACGATTACCAGGGGCAACGAGATCGACGAGTTCGTTGTCAATGCGCTTCGCAACAATCTGCTCGGTCTGCCGTTGGACCTTGCCGCGATCAATATTGCACGTGGCCGCGACACGGGTATTCCGACACTGAACGACGCCCGCGATCAACTCTACGACGCCAGCGGCTCTACGTTCCTGAAGCCCTACGACAGCTGGGTGGATTTTGCGGCAAACCTGAAAAACCCGCTGTCGGTCGTAAACTTCATAGCGGCCTACGGCACCCACGACAGCGTCACGAATGCGACGACACTTGAGGCCAAACGCGATGCGGCTTGGAAGCTCGTCTTCGGCGACGATACGCTCACTGACCCTACAGCCATTGCGGACTGGAACGCAGAGCGGGCGGCATTTCTCAACAGCACGGGACCGTGGACTGCCGAGAACAGCGGCCTCAACGCCATCGATCTTTGGATCGGTGGTCTTGCCGAAAAGAAGATGCCCTTCGGCGGAATGCTGGGCTCGACGTTCAACGCGATCTTCGAGCTGCAACTCGAGAACCTGCAGGATGGCGACCGGCTGTATTATCTGACCCGCACGCAGGGGCAGAACTTCCTGAACATGCTCGAGCAGAACTCGTTCGCCAAGTTGATCATGGCGAACACCAACCTGGCGCTGCCGGGAGCCGATGGCATCCGTGGCACGGCGGACGACGAAATTCCGCGCCACATTGGTGTGGATTCATTCGCGAACTACGACTTCGTCTTGGAAGTAAACGAAGCCAATCAGGCCGACTACAATGGTGCTGACCCCGGCAAGGACCCCACCGGGAATGATCCGGTGTTGGAATCTCTCGGACTCGGTAAGGTTCAGCGTGACAACCCGGCTACTCCGGGCGCGGATACCAATTTCCTGCGCTTTACCGGCGGCGAGCACGTCGTCGTGGGCGGCACGAACAACAATGACACGATCATTACAGACTTCGGCGACGATGGGATCTGGGGCGATGCAGGCGATGACCGGATCGAATCCGGTGCAGGCGTCGATCTCGTCAACGGCGGCGCCGGCGACGACATCATCACCGATAGCGGAGATTCCGGCGACTTCCTGAAGGGCGACGAAGGCAACGACGTCATGGCTAATTCGAACGGCCTCGACATCGTGATGGGCGGGTCGGGCAAAGACGTTGTGTTCGTTGGTGTCGACTCGACCGAAGTGTTCGCGGGCGAAGGCGACGATTTCGTCATTGGCGGTGATGGCGCTGATTTCATCCTGGGCAACGAAGGCGACGACTGGATGGAGGGTGGCGGCGGATTCGATACCATCGCTGGCGACAATTCCGAGCTTTTCTTCAATTCGGCCATCAAAGGCCACGACGTGATGTTTGCCGGCGGCGACGAGATGGACTTCGACGCCGAGTCGGGCGACGACATCATGGTTCAGGGCGAAAGCGTCATGCGCAACGAGGGCATGTTCGGTTTCGACTGGGCGATCTTCAAAGATATGAATCTTCCCGTGAACGCGGACTTGCGCGTTCCGATCTTCACGACCGAGCAGGCGGATATCCTTCGTAACCGCTTTGACAAGGTGGAAGCGCTTTCCGGATGGAAGAACAACGATACGCTGCTCGGTGACGACCGCACGTTCGGCACGATCGCGCCGGGTGATACGGTTGCAACGACCGAAGGCATCTTT
The DNA here is from genome assembly GCF_036262015.1 of Hyphomicrobium sp. Classification (GTDB taxonomy): domain Bacteria; phylum Pseudomonadota; class Alphaproteobacteria; order Rhizobiales; family Hyphomicrobiaceae; genus Hyphomicrobium_C. Next base: position 1,371,412 of record NZ_DATAJR010000008.1, read on the forward strand.
TTCAATGACGGCTTGGATCAGGCCGGTATTGATCGCATCGACGGTCTCAATCAGATTGTTTCCGTCGGTCCAACAGGGTTCTTCGAGAGCGGAAATATCCTGCTTGGTGGCGCGGGGAGCGACAGCCTGCGCGGCAATGGCGGCGACGACATCCTCGATGGCGACCGCTGGCTCAACGTGCGCATCCGTATCACGGCGGCCGGCAATGTCGCCAATACCCAGGGCAATGAGATTGCCACCGTCGACAGCCTGAAGCACGTGTTCTCGAACGATGCGTCCATTCCTGAAGCGTGGCGCGGGAAATCGCTCTACGAGCTCATGATCGCACGTACGATCAAGCCGGAGCAGCTCCATATTGTGCGTGAAATTCTTACGGATGGCGTCAGTGCGAATGACGTCGACGTCGCGCACTACAATGACATCCGCGCCAATTACACTATCGTACGCAATGCCGATGGCAGCACCACCATCACGCATAACACGGTCAGCGTCGTGGTCGACCCCATTACGGGCCGAAACCTGGTTTCGGACGGTGTCGACACGCTACGCAATGTCGAGATCGCCCGGTTCTCCGACGGTGTCGAGGTTCGCTTGGACAACGATCCACCGACCGACATCCGGTGGAACGGCGTGGCACCGGGCAACAACGCCCTTCCCGGTGTGAATGCCGTCATTGCAAACCTCAGCAGCGTGGATCCGGACAGCACGTCGTGGACCTATTCGCTGCAGGCGGGAAGCAGCCCGAATTTCACCGTGTCGCCGGCTGGTGTCGTGACGCGCACGGGTTCGGCTATGGCGGCCAACACGACCTATACGCTTGTCATCCGGTCGACCGACGAATTCGGAAACTTCCGGAATGAGACGTTCACGATCATGACCGGAAGCGATGCGAACAACACGATCACCGTGGCGGTCGCAAACGATGCCGTCGTCTATGGCGACGACGGAAATGATGCGTTGACCGGCGGTGCCGGCAACGACACGCTGTTTGGTCAGGACGAGGATGACACCCTCATCGGTGGACTTGGCGACGACGTGCTGCACGGTGGCGCAGGAGATACGGATACCGCGAGTTACGCTGGTGCGACAGGTTCTGTGACCGTCAATCTCGCATCCGGTCTGGCGGCGGGGGCAGCCGGTAACGACACGCTCATCGATATCGAAAACGTGACGGGTGGGGCGTTCGACGACGTTTTGACCGGCAATGGCGGCGCCAACACACTGATCGGCGGCGCCGGTAACGACACGCTCCAAGGCGGCGCCGACGATGACAGCCTTCAGGGCGGTGCAGATAACGACACCTACATCGTGGGTGTGGCCGATGGCGACGATGCGATCCAGGAAGCCGGCGGTGCAGACACCATTTCCGTCGTTGGCGGCGGTGCGGCGCTTGCGGCACTGAATTTTGCCGAGGGTGGCGGCGGCGATCTGGTGATCGACGTCGGGGCATCGCAAGTCACAGTTACGGATCACTACGCGACCGCTCCAGAGGAGGTCGAAACCGTAACCTTCGACGACGGTACAACCTATGCAGGCTACGCGTTGACCGGCACCTATGCGATGAGCGCCGACGACGTTGGCAACCGGGACGCGGCCGCGGGCGTCTCCAGCATTTTGGCGGGCAGTGCCGCTGGCAACACGCTCAATGGTAGCACCGGGCGAGATCTGCTGTTCGGCAATGGCGGCAACGATACTCTGAACGGCGGAGGAGGAGACGACCTTCTGGTTGGTGGTACGGGTAACGACACCATCAGCGGCGGCACCGGCAACGATACGATCGTCGTCGATATCGACGGGGATCCGAACGAGAATGACACGCTTTCCGGCGGCGGTGACGTCGACACGCTGTTCATCATGGACGGCGGCGGAAACGGCGGCGAAACGCTGACGGCGTCCTTCAACGGCACGCGCATCACTCAGATCGAGGGCGCGGGCACCATCAATGCCGATATCGAACAAGTCGTCGCCGATCTCGCCGGTGGCGCTGATACGCTAGCTTATACGACCACGAGCGCTGTGACCGTTGATCTCGCGGCCGGAACAGCCTCGGGTTTCACTCGAATCGCCAACATAGAGAATGTGACGGGCGGATCCGGCAACGACACATTCACGGGCGACGCAGCCAGCAACACCTTCAGTGGCGGCACCGGCACCGACACCGTCATATTGCCTGGCACGGCGGGCGACTACATTTTTGGCGTGACGGGTGGAAACCTGACGGTCACCAACAGGAACGGCCTTTCGGGCACAGACACGCTGGTCTCTATTGAGCAGCTGAGAATCGGCGGTCAGGATCAGACGATCGTTACGAACAGCCTGGGCAATGTGGGGCAGACGCTCACCGGCGGCACGGGCGCGCAGATCAATCGCTCCGATGTAATTCTCGGTTTCGGCGGTAACGACGTCCTCAACGGCAATGGCGGAAGCGATTCCCTGTTTGGTGGCACCGGCGACGATACCATCAACGGCGGGGCCGGCGATGACACGGCAGTTTGGTCAGTGGGTGACGGTCGCGATCTAGTCGACGGTGGGACAGAAGACACCGTCGGAGACACATTCGTCGTCAATGGCGATGGGACGTCGGAAGTCTTCCGGATCTGGACACGCGCGGCGGCTCTCGGGCTTGAGCCTCCCATTGCCGGAATTACGGGACTCACCGCTGCGGGTCTCAACAGCAATACTGAGATCATCATCACCCGCAATACGAACGGCGTCGGTGGCGCAGTTGGAACCGGTCAGATTATCGCCGAGCTACGCGATATCGAAGAGATCGTCGTCAACCCGGGCGGTGGGGCAAACAGCATTATCCCGCTCGGCAATTTCGCGGTTACCAGCCTCAATCCCGATACCATAACCGTGAATGGCGGCGCCGGAAACGACACGGTTGACGTCTCGTCTCTGCAGTCGGCTCACCGCATCCTGTTCCGCTCGAATGGCGGCAACGATACGATCATCGGAACGCTTCGTCCTCAGGATGTCGTGGAGCTGGCACCGGGACAGGACCGCGCGACCTACACGCTCGTGGACAACGGCGACGGGACGCACACCTTTACGAACGGTACGCATTCAATCAAGTTCACGGGCCCCGTTCCGCCGCAGTTCCAGAACACACCGCCTCCAGGTGGCGACGTCACGGGCGCGTTCGAGTATACGGCGAGCGACCTTGCCGGCCTGAAAGCGCTCGTCAAGGGGCAGACGCTCCCGGGTGATGACGACGACGTGCCGACGGGCGTGCGAACGCTCAGCGGTCAAGGCAACAACGAAGCCCATCACGACTACGGTTCTGCCGACACAGCCTTCATCCGGCTAACCGATGCGCACTACGGCGCGTTCAATCCCGCGACGGGCAACCGGGATGTTAATCCGATGTTCGCTGGGCTCGATCCGCGCAACATCAGTAACATCCTCAGCACGCAAGAGGCCGGTCTGCCGAAGAATGCTGCCGACGGCAACATCTTCTTCATGGCATTCGGTCAGTACTTCGATCACGGATTGGATTTCATCCCGAAGAGCAGCGCAAACGGGTCGATCGCGATCGGTGTGCCTGGCTCGGGCGATGATCCCGCAGACTTGACGCGCGGGGCGGTCATTCCGGGCACGGCAAACACGGTGCCACAGCACCTCAACAAGACGTCCGCCTACGTGGACCAGAACCAGGCCTACGGCTCGAACACGCTGGTCGGCCAGTTCCTGCGTGAAAGCGATGGACATCGCGGTTTTGGGTCTCACTTGCTGCAGGGCGTGGATGACCCGGGCAATCCGGACTTCAATCTTCTGCCGACGCTGCGTGAGCTCATCAAGCATCACTGGGACAACGACTCGATCTTCCACGATGATGCCGGGCAGGCCATGCGCTTCCGGGACTACTATCCGAACCTCGTCGTGAACGGTCAGATTACGCAGTCGATGGTTGCCGGGATTGCCGCGAACTTCATGGGCAGCGGGCATGCTCTCCTGCTCGACACCAATCCGCTTATCAACCTCCTCGATCACTTTGTGGCGGGCGACGGGCGTGCAAACGAGAACATCTCACTCACGGCCATGCACACCATTTGGGCCCGGAATCACAACTTCCACGTCGAAGGGCTGATTGCAGGCGGCTTCCAGGGCACACCGGAGGAAATCTTCCAGGCTGCCAAGATGCTCAACGAGGCCGAGTATCAGCGCGTCGTGTTCGATGAGTTCGCGGATGCGCTTCTGGGAGGCATGCGCGGCAGCGGCACCCATGGCCACGATGGCTACAACCCGAATGCGACGGCATCGATCTCGCACGAGTTCGCGGCCGCGGTGTACCGGGTCGGTCACTCGCTGATTTCCGATACTCTGACGATTTTGGGCGCCGACGGCCAGCCGACACAGGTGACGCTGTTCGATGCGTTCCTTAATCCCACAAACGAAGCCTCTGCGTTTACGGTGCCGCCGTCGGCCTTCCCGCCGGGATATGTGCCGAAGCCGGGCTTCGAGCAGATCGGTGCCAATGCGATCATCGGAGGCATCATTACGCAGCCTGCCGAAGAGGTCGATTTCAACATCGTGGACTCTGTGCGAAACGATCTCGTGCGGATCCGCGCGGATCTTGCGGCGTTCAACATTGCGCGCGGCCGCGATGTGGGCCTTGGCACATTGAACCAGGTCCGCGCCGACCTCATGGCTTCGGACGATCCGTACATCAAAGAAGCGCTCGGCTATGCCGGTAATCTTTCACCCTACACGTCCTGGGATGACTTCCAGACGCGCAACGGTCTCAGCAATGCAGTGATCGCTCAGTTCAAGGCGGCCTACCCCGATCTTGTGCTGCAACCCGGTCAGGTTGCCGCGTTCGTTGCGGCCAATCCGGATATCGTGCTTGCCGACGGACCGAACGGCACGAAGATCGTGAAAGGAATCGACCGCGTCGATCTGTGGGTCGGTGGTCTGGCTGAGACGCACATCAACGGCGGTATGGTCGGCCAGACGTTCTGGATCGTTCTTCACGAACAGTTCGACCGGCTCCAGGAGGCGGACCGGTTCTACTACTCGGATCGCTTCGACAACTTCGATTTCTACGAGACCTTTATCGACGGCCAGAACTTTGCCGACATCATCATGCGTAACACGGGTCTTACCGGCCTGCCGGAGGACGTGTTCTCGGTAGACGACGAAGATGATCAAGCGTCTGGCGGCGATGACGGCCAGCAGGATGACGATGATACGCCGAGCACCGGTAACCCAGGCGATGACGACGAGCCGGAGGATGAAGACGACGATCCGCCGTCGAGCGGCGGCGACGAGGACGACGATGACGATGAATCTGAAGACGAGGATGATGACGACTCCGATCCGGTGACGCCACCGCCCTCGGGAGGTTCTGCTCTTCCCTTCGTCGTCTATCTCGGCACGTCCGGCAAGGATACGGCGATTGGCGGTGCGAACGGCGACACGTTGGCAGGTGGTGACGATGACGACACGCTCTTCGGTCTCGCCGGGAACGACGACCTGTCGGGTGGTTCGGGCAACGACTACCTTGTTGGTGGAGCGGACAACGACACGCTCATCGGAAACGATGGTGCGGACACGTTGCTCGGTGGCGATGGCAACGACACCGTCTATGGCGGCGCGGGTGATGATCTGATCGAAGGTGGCGATGGCAACGACGTCATCACCGGTCACGAGGGTCGCGATAAGATCAACGCGGGATCGGGAAATGACACCGTTTCTTCCACCATCGGCGATGGAAACGATGCCATGGATGGCGGCGACGGCGTGGATCTGCTCGATCTGTCGGCGCTGACCGCCAATGCAACGGTCTATCTGGGCGTCAACGGCAATGGCTCGGTTTCGAGCACGCAGAGTGGCCACGATACGATCAAGGGCTTCGAGAACGTGCGTGGCGGCTCCGGTAACGATGTGATTGTCGCCAGCAATCAGGCGAACGTGCTTGAGGGTGGCGATGGTAACGACATCTTCGTCTTCAACACGGCGGCAGCCGCGAATGGCGACACGATTGCGGACTTCGAAGCCGGCGATCTCATCGATCTGCAGGCGCTCTATGCGTCGCTCAATCTGACCGGCGAGGTTTCGGACCACCTGACGTCGTCAACGGCGTTCAATCAGGCCGGCCAGCTCCACCTTCGCATCGACGGCGGAGACACGATCGTGGAAGGCGCGACGGACAATGATGGCGATGTCGATTTCAGTATCCGCATCGCGGGCCGGACCAACATCAGCGGCAACGATTTCGCGTAGGTCGATATGCGGAGGCGTGGGCAACCACCGCCTCCGCAGTAGCTTTCGAGTATGGTTATCGGGGTAATTCGAGATGCGTAAGAAAAACGGCAAAAAGGCCTTCATCAAGAAGAGGACGCCTTTTGGTGAGGTTGGTGCGCTTCGGAGCATCCTCATCTTCGTGTTCGTCGTCTCTGGCGTCGTCAACGTTCTGGCGCTGACTGGATCGCTCTATATGCTCCAGATCTACGATCGCGCCCTCACAAGCCAGAGCGTACCCACGCTGCTCGCACTGTCGACCCTCGCTATAGGCCTCTATCTCGTCCAGGGCCTTCTCGACGTCAGCCGTTCGCAGATCCTCGTTCGGCTTGGGGCGAAGCTCGATCACCACTTGGCGCCGCTTGCGCACAAGGTGGCAATCGATATGCCACGGTTTGGATTTTCGACCGCGGAATCGACGGAGCGAAGCCGTGACGTCGATGTGCTTCGCGGATTTCTAGGCGGGCAAGGTCCGACGGCGCTGTTTGATCTTCCGTGGATGCCGCTCTATCTCGCCTTCGTCTACTATCTCCACCCGTGGCTCGGCCTCCTAACTTTTGGCGGCGCCTTGATTCTCACGGGACTCACCATCCTGGCGGAGGTCCTCACGCGGCGTCACAGCGCCTCGACGCAGCAGGCAGCCATTGCGCGTGCAGCGATCGCGGATAGCCATTCGCGAAACGCCGATGTCATCCGCGCGATGGGATTTTCGAGCCGCGCCATCGCCCGCTTCGAGAAAATTAATTCCGAGCATTTGGCTCTGCAGACGAAGACCAATGACATCAGTGGAACGTTGAGCGGGATCTCCAAGGTGCTGCGGATGATCCTGCAATCGGCCGTTCTTGGGCTCGGCGCCTATCTGACGATCAAGGGTGATCTCACGGCCGGTTCCATCATCGCCGCCTCGGTGGCTTCGGCCCGCGCACTGGCTCCGGTCGATATGGCCATCAGCCAATGGAAGAACGTCGTTGCGGTCCGTCGCAGCTATGGACGTCTGACTGAAACGTTGACGGCTATTGACGATGCCCCGTTGAGCGTGCAGCTGCCGCCTCCGAAGTCCAACGTCAAAATCGAGCGTGCCACGATTGCCGCGCCGAGCACGGGTACGGTCGTGCTGAGCGACGTGAGCTTTGATCTCAAGGCCGGGGATGCCGTGGGTATAATCGGTCCGAGCGGCGGCGGCAAGTCCACGCTGGCGCGTGGCCTCACCGGCGTGTGGCCGCTGCTGCGCGGCTGCGTGCGTCTCGACGATGCGGATTTCGGGCAGTGGGCACCGGACGCGCTCGGGCAGCATATCGGATACCTGCCGCAAGAGGTGTCGCTGCTGGATGGCACAATCAGCGAGAACATCTCGCGGCTCGATCCTGCAGCCGACGGAAAGAAGATCTTGGAGGCGGCGCGTGCTGCCGGCGTGCATGAGATGATCGTGCGTTTGCCGCAGGGATACGAGACGCCTTTGGGGCCGAACGGTACGGCTTTGTCGGCTGGGCAGCGGCAGCGCATTGCCTTGGCGCGGGCCCTCTACAACGATCCTTTCCTCGTCGTGCTCGATGAACCGAACTCCAACCTCGACGCGGAAGGTGAGGCGGCGCTCACTCAAGCCGTGCATGGAGTTCGCGCGCGCGGAGGCGTTGCGGTCATCATCGCGCATCGCCCGAGCGCGCTGGCGGCCGTCGATCTGATCGGCGTGGTTCAAAACGGCAAGCTCGCCGCATTTGGGCCGAAGGGCGAAATTCTCGGACAGCAAGCCCAATCCAAGGTGACTGCCGTTCCGAGACCCGCCGCATAGAAACCGGAGCCGGCCATGCAGCGCATTTTTGGCGACGAAAATCAGGAACTGAATGACGACGGGTCACCGCGTCGCAAATACGACGCCGACGAAGAGCAGCAGGGCCGGCCGTTCTTGAAGGTGCTGGTGGGCCTTGTGCTTGCGAACGTGTTCATCGCCATCAAGAACGTTTTGCCGTGGGGCGACGAGCTAAGCCCCATCTCTTCCGCTGCGGCGGCCGATGCTCCGAGGCGGATCGCGGACGATGGGTCCGCACCGGCTCCGGCGAGCCGGGAAAGCGTTTTTGAGGTGGCCGTTGGGGAACGCGCGTCCGAACAGTCAGGAGACGAGCAACCGACGGGCACTCCGAAACCGGAAAGCTATGTTTTCGGAAAGTTCGGCTCTGCCTATGCCGGTCCGGATGAAGCGATCTCGCCTCCGCGCTCGCCGTCGCTTCCGCGAGCGGGCAATGACAACGAAGGTCTCTATGGCGGCATTCCGGGGTCGGCCGTGCGTCTCGATCCGGCGGATGTCGCGCTGGGTGAGTTCAGAGGTAGCCACGGAGTGTCCGGTGGCGGCGGAGATGAAGACTGGCTCGATGGCTTCGACGATGAGGATGATGACAACACTGCGCGTCCTTTAAACCGGCTTCCCGTGGTGACGGCTCCGGTCGTGCTCGGAAGCCTCATTTCCAATCAGTCGGTCGTTATCAGCCTGAGCGACCTGTTGCGTAACGCCTATGATCCTGACGGCAATACCCTCTCGGTATCCGAGGTCGTCGCCTCGTCCGGTAGTATCGTGGAACGCGGCGATGGGGAGTGGGTCTACATTCCGGAGTTCGACGATACGACGAGCGTGGGCCTCACGTATCTCGTGTCCGACGGCAAAGGCTCTGTCCAACAGATGGCCTTCCTTGATCTTGTTCCCCGTCCGATCAAGACGATCACCGGCACTGCTGCCAGCGAGACAATAACGGGATCGACCTCAATCGATGTGATAGAGGCTCTCGCAGGCGACGACATCATTGCCGCTCTCGATGGGAACGACGTCATTTACGGCGGGGCGGGCAACGATCGTATCGAAGCGGGAGCAGGGGACGACGTCGTCTATGCTGGAGCCGGCAACGACATCGTTTTCGCTGGCGCTGGAAATGACCTCGTCTTCGGAGAGGAGGGGGATGACGAACTGTATGGCGAAGGTGGCGATGACAAGCTGCATGGCGGGCTGGGCAACGACAAGGTATCGGGCGGAATAGGGAGAGATTCGCTGTTTGGCGACGAAGGTAACGATCAGCTGAACGGCGACGATGGTGACGACTATCTCGACGGCGGCGTCGGCAGTGACACTCTGCGCGGTGGTTCCGACAACGACACATTGGTTGGCGGTGCGGATAGCGATCAAATTTACGGCGACGCGGGTAACGACGCGATCCTTGCCTTTGTCGGGGATGGAGATGACGCGGTCGATGGCGGTACGGGTGTCGACACCTATGACGCGTCTCGTACGACAGCGGCTGCAAGTATCGACCTCGAGGCGGGCGAGGCGGCTAGCGCGGACATTGGCAACGACACGCTTTCAAACGTCGAGAACGTGATCGGCAGCCAGGGTAACGACACGATCGTCGGGAACGATGAGGTGAATGAACTCTACGGTAGCGCGGGAGAGGACACGCTGACGGGAGCGGGCGGAGCGGACCGGATCTTCGGTCAAGCCGGCGACGATACCATTGTTGCTTTGGCGGGTGACGGCAATGACACTGTAAACGGCGGCGATGGCAGCGATACCTACGACGCGTCTCAGACGGGTGCCGACGCAGTTATCGACCTGGAGACAGGCAGTGCCGAGAGCGTTGAATTTGGCGACGACACGCTTATCGAGATCGAGAATGCTGTCGGCGGACGCGGCAACGACACCATCATTTCCAATGACGAGGTCAATGTACTCTCGGGTGGCGGCGGAGATGATATCTTCGTGTTCCACTCGTCGGTTTCCATCGGCAAAGGCCATGGCAGTCGCGACAAGATTCTCGACTTCCAGGTTGGAGATCGGATCGATCTGGACGATATCAGCGATGAACTCGAAGATACCTTCGACCAAACGTTTGAAGATCACAACATTCGCAAGTTCGTCATTATCGGGCAGCAGCAGGAGTTCGCACGTCCGGGTGAGCTGCGGGTCAAGTATGACGACAGCGACGACGCGCGCCCAATCACCATTCTCGAAGGCAACATCGATCATGATGCCGATGCCGAGTTCGAGCTGGAGATCGCGGGATTTTACGATTTCAGAGACGAAGACTTCCATTGGCGCGCGTAACGGCGTCAAATCGAATGTGAGCTGGATTTGACCGAGGAGTACTGGGCGATGGCTGGGTCTAGCAACGTGCCAAATGCAAAGGGCGAACTAGCCAAAGGCGTGGACAAAGCGACATTTTCCATCGTCAATCGTGTGGTGTTTGCCTCGCTTCTGATGGCGCTTCTCGGCTTTGGCTTCGGCGGTTGGGCCGCGGTGGCCAATCTTTCCGGTGCGGTCATTGCCCCGGGCACGTTTGTTGTCGAGCGCAACGTGAAGAAGGTCCAACACAGCTATGGCGGGATCGTATCCGAAATCGCGGTGAAGAACGGCGATCATGTCGAGGCGGGTCAGGTTCTCATGCGCCTCGATGCGACCCAGATCCGGGCGGAGCTCGGGATCGTCAATTCGCAGCTCATTGAACTCGCCGCGCGCAGCGCCCGCCTCATTGCCGAGCGTGACAATCTCGACAAGATCGCGTTGCCAGAGTCGCTGAGGAAAGAGAGCGCCGACATCAGGTCGGCGGCGGAAGGTGAGATCCGATTGTTCGAAGAGAACCGGCGCACGCGGGAAAGCCAGAAGGATCAGCTCCGACTCCGGATCGAGCAGCTCAACGAGGAGATCACGGGGCTCTCGGCTCAGCGTGATGCAAAGAGCGGCGAACTCAAGATCATCCAGCAGGAACTCGAGCAAGTTCGGATTCTGCACTCCAAACAGCTGACCGCTGTCTCGCGCGTCTATGCGATGGAGCGCGAGGAGAAGCGTCTGGGCGGTGAGTATGGCGGACTGGTCGCGCAAATCGCGCGGGCCAAGGGACAAATCAGCGAGATCAACGTTCAGATCCTGGCAGTCGACGAGAACACCCGCGCGCAAGCTCAGCGGGAGCTGCGTTCGATTGAAGCCAAGCTTTCAGAGCTTTCCGAACGGGAAGTGGCGGTGCTCGACAAGCTGAAGCGCGTGGATTTGCGGGCTCCGCAGAAGGGTGTGGTGCACGAGCTTGCCGTTCACACGGTCGGGGGCGTAGTGACGGCTGCGGAGCAGATCATGCTGATTGTGCCGGAAGAGGATAATCTCACGATCCAGGCGCGGGTCTCGCCCAACGACGTCGACCAGGTTGTGGTCGGCCGGCCGGCCAAGCTTCGCCTCTCTGCCTTTAATCAGCAGAAGACACCCGAAGTGCCGGGGCGTGTCATCCAGGTGGCGGCGGACGTGACGCTCGATCCCAAGACCGGCCAGTCGTACTACATGACCCGGTTGGAGATGGACGAGAAGAAGTTGCGCGCGATTGGCGATCTCAAGATCGTTCCGGGTATGCCCGTGGAAGTGTTTATGTCGACGGGAGAACGGACCGCGCTCTCCTATCTTGCAAAGCCGTTTACGGACCAGATGAACCGGGCGTTCCGGGAGTAGTTCCGCGCTTTCGGACGGGACAACGGTGCGCCATTTGCGGCCTTGGATTGCATCATCCAAAATGGCACGTAGGGAAGGCTATTCGACGGTGGACAGGGGGATCTTGCCCTGTTAGGAGCATGTTCCGCGAAACGCTTTGCTTCGGTCCCGGATCGGGCAAACCTTCCGATATGTTTCGCGATTTCATGGTATTAGCTGCCGTAGCTCAGTGGTAGAGCACTCCCTTGGTAAGGGAGAGGTCGCAAGTTCAATCCTCGCCGGCAGCACCATTTTATTTCGTAAAATCAATAATTTAAAGCGCTTTGAGCGGCGAGAGGCCGGAGCGTTGGAGAGCCGCCCCGGCCTTAGGTATGCCCGGCGGACCGGGCGCTGAATTTCGGGGATGCCTGCGTCTTACTTCGCGGCGACCTGCTTCTCGACTACCGATTTCGAAACTTCACCGGCTGCGACGAGGGCGTTGATGCAACCCTGCGAGAGGTTGCGGCCAACGGAGCGCATGCACTTGCGAACGCCGGGGCTATCAGGCGCGTGCTGGCTGCAGTGGGCGTAGTAGTCGGAGGCGCAGGCCATTTTGACGGAGAGGCTGACGGCGCCGGCCTGGGTCGACGCGGCCAGGGTGCCGAGGGCGACGGCGGCTGCGAAAGCTGCGCGGGCTGCGAGAAGGGTGCTGATCGGGGTCATTGGTTCTCTCCATCACCAAAGTTGATGAGGAGAGAATGCCCCTAACGCCGCCCGTCCGCTGTTCCCGACGGAACGGTTTGAGCCGAATGAGATTTTTTTCGATTTTTCGGCGGGGACGGTCGGGATCGCCTAGTGTCGTTCGTCCTTGAGGTGACCAGCAAGCGGGGCGACCGGAATGAAGTACGCAATCCTCTGTTATCACGCGGAAAACGTCGTATGCGCCTGGAGCAAGGAGCACGATGACGCCGTGATGGGCAAGCTCGCGGTTGTGCAGGAGCGGAGGGCGAAGATGGGGCAGCTTGGCCCCGTTGCGCGACTGATGCCCACCACCGCCGCGACCACGGTGCGGAAGGACAACGACCCGGCTGTCGTTCTCGACGGCCCGTTCGCTGAGACCAAGGAGCAGCTGCTCGGCTTTTTCGTTGTCGACTGCGGGAGCCTCGAAGAGGCGCTCGATTTCACGCGCGAGCTAGCCGAAGTCAATCCGGGTGGCGCTTACGAGGTGCGACCCATCGGTTATTTTCATGATTGGAGCGCTGGATCGTGACCGATCTCGCCTGGCTCGATGCGGCTGTCACCGGAGCGCGCCCGCAGGCGATGGCCGCGCTGTTCCGGTATTTTCGCGATCTCGACCGGGCGGAAGAGGCATTCCAGGAAGCTTCGCTCAAGGCGCTCAAGTCGTGGCCGCAGAACGGTCCGCCGCGCGACCCGGCCGCGTGGCTGATCATGGTCGGCCGCAACGTTGCGATCGATGCGATCCGACGCGAACAGAAATCCGAAGCCTTGCCGGACGACGACGTGCTGTCGGATCTCGAGGATGCCGAGACGGCGCTCGTCGACCGGCTCGATGACGCGCACTATCGAGACGACATCCTCCGGCTCCTTTTCATCTGCTGTCATCCTGATTTGCCGAGCACACAGCAGATTGCTCTTGCTCTTCGCGTCGTGTCGGGACTTACGGTGGCTGAGATCGCACGCGCTTTTCTCGTTGGCGAAGCCGCGATGGAGCAGCGCATCACGCGGGCAAAACGGCGCGTCGCCGACGCCGGTGTCGCGTTCGAGACGCCAGGGCCAGTGGAGCGCAGCGAACGGCTCGGTACGGTCGCGGCGATGATTTATCTACTGTTCAACGAGGGGTATTCGGCGAGCGGAGGCGAGGCGCACGTTCGTGCGCCGCTTTGCGAAGAGGCGATCCGGATCAGCCGACTGCTTCTCCGACTTTTTCCGTCCGAGCCGGAAATTTTGGGGCTCTCTGCGCTGATGCTGCTTCAGCACGCGCGGGCGGCGGCGCGGCTCGACGGGGATGGCGCCATCGTCCTGCTTGAAGATCAGGACCGGCGGCTCTGGAACAAGGGAATGATTGCGGAGGGCGAAGCGCTCATCGAGAAAGCCATGCGCCATCGCCGGCCGGGAGCTTATCAAATCCAGGCGGCGATTGCGGCGCTGCATTCAACGGCGCCCACTTTCGAGGACACCGACTGGGCGCAGATCGACGGCCTCTATGCCGGGCTCGAGCAGATGCAGCCGTCGCCTGTCGTCACGCTCAATCGCGCAGTGGCCGTGAGCAAACTCCTGGGTCCCGAGCCGGCCCTCGCCATGGTCGAGCCGCTGGCGGCTAAGCTATCCGGCTATTTTCATTTTTTTGGCCTCAAGGGGGCGCTTCTCTCCGAGCTTGGGCGGACAAGTGAGGCACGCGAGGCGTTCGATCGCGCCATTGCGTTGGCGCGGACCCCGCAGGAAGCAACGCACATCCGGCTCGTACTCGACCGGTTGGCCAAGGATTCCGGGCCGTCCAAGAAGGCCGGCACGAAGGCGTGATAACGCCAAGATTCCGAAGAATACTTTCCGCTTACATTTTTTGAACGGCGCTGTCGGCTCCTCCCAATTTCGTTCGTCCTAGTCCCGTACACGATGCAGGAGCAGGAATCAGGAGAACGCAATGAAAGTCATGGTCATCGTCAAGGCGACAGCCCAATCCGAGGCCGGTGAGATGCCGAGCACCGAGCTGCTCGCAGCCATGGGCAAGTACAACGAGGATCTGGTGAACGCTGGCATCTTGCTCGCCGGTGAGGGGCTGCACCCGACGAGCAAGGGCGCGCGGGTCGTCTTCTCGGGGCGGGATCGCACCGTGATGAAGGGACCCTTCTCACTCGACAACACCGTTGCGGGCTTTTGGCTTTGGAAAGTTCGTTCATTGGACGAGGCCATCGCGTGGTCGAAGCGCTGCCCGAACCCGCACCCCGGCAACAGCGAGCTCGAGATCCGTCCGGTGTTCGAGGCCGAAGATTTCGGCGCCGAGTTTACGCCCGAGCTGCGTGAGCAGGAGCAGCGTCTACTCAAACGGGTTGAGAATAACGCCTGAGCGGAATGGGAGGAGATCCATCATGATCACGACAGCACTCTATATCGCGCTCGGCCTCGCTGCTTTGTTCCTTGCGGTGGTGGCCTATGCTTCCAGACGACCCGACACGTTCGAGACGGCGCGATCCACAAGGATCGAAGCTGCGCCCGATCAGATCTTTCCGCTCATCAATGACCTCAGACTGCTCTCGACCTGGTCGCCGTTCGAAAAGAAAGATCCCAACATCAAGCGGGCCTACAGCGGACCGGAGAGTGGCAAAGGCCAGAAACTGGATTGGGATGGAAATTCCGAAGTTGGCCAGGGTACGCTGACGATTGTCAGCTCGTCGCCGTCGTCCGAGGTCAACATGGAACTCAGGATGGTGCGGCCGATGGCGGCCAACAATGGTGTGCAGTTTACGCTCGTTCCCGAGGGGAAACAGACGAAGGTGACCTGGACGATGCACGGAAACGTGCCGCTGTTCGCAAAGGTGTTGCATCTCTTCGTCGACATGGATCGGATGTGCGGCGGCGAGTTCGAGAAGGGCCTCGCCAGCCTCAAGTCTCTGGTTGAGGGCGCATCGGTACCAGCGGTGCAGGGCTAGTTTTCCAACGGGAGGTTTTCATGGCCAAGACGCTTATTCTGGTCGGGACCAAGAAGGGAGCCTTCATCCTGGAAAGCGACGCGGTGCGCCGGGACTGGACGCTCAAAGGGCCGTTCTGCGCCACGTGGCCGATCCAGCACGTCATCGCGGATCCGGCCAGCGGCACCATCTATGCCGCGGGTGGTAACGCGTGGTTCGGGGGGGCGGTGTGGAAGTCGACCGATCTCGGCGGAACGTGGACGCACTCGAGCGAGGGCCTGAACTACGGCGAGGGGGCCGAGCCTGTCGCTGCCGCATGGAGCCTGGCGCAGGGGCCGGATGGGCTCTATGCGGGCGTGGAACCGGCTGGGCTCTTCAAGAGCACGGATGACGGCGAAACGTGGACGCATGTGTCCGGTTTGCGCGATCATCCCACGCGGCCGAACTGGCAGCCGGGGGGTGGCGGGCTCATCCTCCACCACATCGTCCCGCATCCCAAGGATGCGAAAAAGATCTGGGTTGGAATCTCGTCGGCAGGAGTCTTTCACTCGGCGGATGGTGGCACAACTTGGGAGCCGCGCAATCGCGGCACGCGCGCGGATTACATGCCGGAGGACCAGAGATATCCGGAATGGGGTCAGTGCGTGCACAGCCTCGCGCTCGCGCCAGACGGGTCCGAGCGGCTCTACCAGCAAAACCATTGCGGCATGTATCGCAGTGATGACGGCGGCAAGACGTGGACGAGCATCGAGGCTGGCTTGCCCTCAACCTTTGGTTTCCCGGCGGCGGTGCATCCGCGCGACCCTGACACGCTTTTTCTCCTGCCGCTCAATGGCGACATCCATGGACGGTACATGCCGGAGGCGCGGGCGGCCGTCTGGCGGACGCGCGATGCCGGGAACTCCTGGTGCGCTCTCCGCAACGGGCTTCCTCAGCAGGACGCCTACTTCGGCGTGCTGCGGCAGGCTTTGGCGACGGATCGGCGCGAACCGGCCGGCGTTTATTTCGGTACCGGGGGCGGGGCATTGTTTGCGAGCGCCGACGAGGGCGAGAACTGGACTTGCCTCGCGCAGCATCTTCCGACCATCTCGTCGGTCGAAACATTGGTCGTCGACTAGCGTCAGCAAAGGCCATGGACGGAACAACAAAGGCGGAGAGCATGGAAGCCGTGACCGTTTCGGTCGTGCTCCCGCGCGCGTTGCTCGATCTCTTTCCGGGCGCGCCGGCCGAGCTTCAGCTTGCGGCGCGCTCCGTCGAGGAGATCATGTCCGCGCTTAACGCGCGCTGGCCGGGTATGCGCGACCGGCTCTGCGATTCAACGCCGCGCGTGCGCCGTCACATCAATGTGTTTGTCGGCGGGCGGCGCGCGACGCTGGGTACGGCGCTCAACACCGGCGATCGGGTTCACATTCTGACCGCCATTTCCGGCGGCTGACTTCACGGCGACCAGCCGAGAGCGGCCAGCATCACGAAGAAGCCGGTGACATAGGCGAGCGGGATGTGCCATCCGGCCGTTACCCATGCCTTCACGGATCGCGCCTCGGGAAAGAGGTTCGCGAGTGCGACACCCGCCGATGAGCCGAACCAGATCATGGAGCCGCCGAAGCCGACGGCGTAGGCCAGGAAGCCCCAGTCGTAGCCACCCTGCTTGATTGCGAGTGCGGTCAGCGGGATGTTGTCGAAGACTGCGGAGACAAATCCCAGCATCAGAGCAGTCGACCAAGACGCTGCGGGGAGTGCCTCAATGGGCATCATGGAGGCGGCCCCGACCAACGCGAGCAGAAACAACGCTCCTTTCGTGGCCTCAGGCAGAATTTTCCAGTCGGGTGCATGGAGGGCAGCGCCCACGAGGATGGCAGCCCATACGGCCAGTCCAACCAAAGGGAGATGATCCAAGATCTCAGGTGCGTAAATCGTTGCGAGTACGTTGGCTGCTATGGCGCTGATCAGGATGAGGCCGACGATGGCAATACGTCCAGGGACGATCCGAGTCCCCGGTGCGGCATCCTTTAAGATGGGTTGGAACCGGTGCTGGCTTCGTGCGGCCGGAATGGCGAATACGATGAAGGCGACGATAGCCGCGACATAGGCGTGGACGACGATTGCCGGGCTGATACCCGAGATCCACATCATGGTCGTTGTCGTATCGCCGACCACGCTGCCGGAGCCGCCGGCATTGGAGGCGGCGACGATGGCCGCGAGATAGCCGATGTGTACGCGTCCGCGAAAGACCGTGCGCGCGACCGTGCCGCCGATCACGGCGGCTGCAATGTTGTCGAGAAATGCCGACATCACGAAAATCAAGCCGAGTAGGGCCAAGCCGCCGGTCCAGTTGTCCGGCAACAGGTCCGGCATGAGGGCCGGAATTTGGGAGTCCTCAAAATGGCGTGCGAGGATCGCGAAACCCGTCAGTAGCAGGAGCAAGTTGGCGAGCAGCACGCTCTCGTGCGTGAAATGGGTGGCCAGTCCTTCGAGACCGGGACCGCTCTTGAAGCCCGTGATGGCCACTTTATAGACCGCGATTGCCGCGATGCCGGTTACCGCAACCGCGAGCGTGTGGCGATGAAAGATCGCAACCGCTGCCAGGATCGCACCGAACATCCAAAGCTCGATCGGGACAGTCAGAAGAGTCGGATGCATGGGGAGACCTGGCAGAGGAGCCGCGAAGAATGGTGTCGAGCTTAGCGGCTTCGGAATTGTCCGCCATCGCCCCCTTTCGCAGTGCTCGCGCGTGACGATGCCGCAGCTTTTCCTTTAGGCAGCACCATGCCAAATATTCGGTCATGATAGAGCGGAGGGGCACTGCGCATGAAGATTCTGGTCCTGCAGCATCTCGAAGTCGAACATCCCGGCGTGTTCCGGGATTTTCTGCGTGAGGATGGTTTCGAGTGGCGCACGGTCGAGCTGGACCAGGGGGAGCCGATTCCGGATCTCGATCCGTTCGATGGCATGATGGTCATGGGCGGTCCGCAGGACACATGGCAGGAGGATCAGTTCCCGTGGCTCAAGGCCGAAAAGGCCGCGATCCGGCGTTTTGTTGCCGATATGGGACGCCCCTACTTCGGTCTCTGCCTTGGGCATCAGCTTCTTGCGGATGCGCTGGGCGGGAAGGTCGGACCCGGCGCGAAGCCTGAGGTCGGCGCTCTGACGATTTCGCAGACGGATGAGGGCAAGCGGGATCCGCTCTTCGTGGGCGTGCCCGATCCGATCCAGGTGCTGCAATGGCATGGCGCCGAAGTGAAGGAGCTGCCAGAGGGTGGTGTTACCCTGGCGCGCTCCGATGTGTGTGCCATCCAGGCCTTCCGCTATGGAACGCGCGCTTATGGCCTGCAATGCCATGTGGAAGCGACCGGCACGACAGTGGCGGACTGGGCTGCGATCCCCGAGTATGCGCGTGCGCTGGAAGCGACGCTTGGCCCGGGCAGTGTCGAGCGGCTAGATGGAGAAGTCGCGAAGCTGCTTCCGACCTATACCGCCGTGGCGCGCACGCTGTACAAGAACTTCAAGACGCTCTTCTGACGGAGAGACACTCGTCCAGATGGACAAACTCGATGCCATGAATGTGCTCGTCAAGGTGGTGGCGAGCGGCAGCTTTGCGGAGGCCGCTCGTCGCTTGGGCGTGACACGTTCGGCGATCAGCAAGGCGATCACTCAGCTCGAACAGGAGTTGGGTGTGCGTCTTCTCGATCGCACGACGCGGCGTGTGGTGCCGACCGAGGCCGGGCTGGCCTACTACGAACGGTGCCTCGCGATCCTGGCGCAAATCTCCGAGACCGAAGCCCAGATCTCTCGGCTGCATGACGAGCCCAAGGGTGTGCTCAAGGTGAATGCGCCGATGTCGTTCGGCACCCTCTATCTGGGTACGGCAATTGCCGAATTCATGGAGCGGTACGAGGATCTCAAGATCGAGCTGACACTCACGGACCGCATGATCGATCCGCTTGAAGAGGGTGTGGACGTTACGGTGCGGATCGGTGCAATGGTCGATTCAAGCCTGATCGCGCGGCGCATCTCGACCGTACGGGTGGTCCTCGTCGCGAGCCCGGCCTATCTCGCGCGCAACGGTTCACCTGAGACGCCGTCGGATCTCGTCAGTCACAAGTGCCTGCACTACGGACATTCGACGACAGTGCCGCGTTGGCAGTTGACAGCGAACGGTCAACCGATCTCGGTGCCCGTTGCCGCGTGCCTCAGCTCCAACAACGGCGATACACTGCGCGATGCGGCCGTGAAGGGGATCGGCATTGCACGGCTGCCTGCTTTCCTCGTCGGATCGGAAATTGCGAGCGGGAAGCTCGCCGTCGTGCTTCCCGATTATCCGCCGCAGGAGGGCACCATCCACGCGCTCTATGCGCCGAACCGTTTTCTTGCAGCCAAGACGCGCGTCTTCATCGACTTCCTGGTCGAGCGTTTCAGAAAGCCCGTGTGGGAGACGTGCGAGATCGTGACAGCGGTAGCAAAGCCCTGAGGATCAGGACGCTGCGTCCTCCAGCAGGTCGGCCTGCTTCTTCAGCATGGTGTCGGCCTTCGAGGGCATGATCTCGAACTCCCAGCCCTTTGCGCGGGCGCTGATGTCTTCAGCCGTCTTCTTCGCGTTGCCTTCGCCCGTGGCGTCGATCGTGGCCCAGGTGCCGTCCTTTTCGCGGCGAACCTTCAGTGTGATCGTCAGGCCGTCATCCGTTTTGAAGGTTACAGAGCCGGCCTTTCCTTCTTCGCTGGCGGTCTGTTTGCGAACGCCGTCGAAGTCGAGAAACGATGCGGCCTCGATGATGTTGTCGACCATGTTCACGTATTTGACTTTCTTGCCCGCCGGGATCGGGTCCAACTGATGTGTACCGTCGGCACCGCGCTTGAGTGCGTATGGCGGCTCGCCCTGCACCTCGACGGTAACCTCGCCGATTTTCTCGGTCTGTGTTTCGAAAACGCGAGGATTGACCCAGTCCTTCAGTGCCGCGCCTCCCGAAATCGTGGTGCTTGCGAGCCAGCTCTGCTCCTCACCCGGCATGCGGACGTATGTCCCCGCCGCTCCCGCTCCCGCCGTCCCGCCGTGCAGACGGGGTTTGCCTGCAATGACTGCTGCGACGGTGGCACCATCTGCGTCTTCGAGCTTGATGAGACGGGCATTGGAGTTCTTGCCTGACGGGTCATCGACTTCCAGCGTCGCGTAGCGCTCGGTCATGCGAGTCTTGGGCTCGAGAAGTTTCGCATCGGCAAGGGCGGTCAGGAGGGTACGAACTTTGTCGGCGCTGGCCGGATAGCCATCCTGGTTCCTGACCTGCCACTGGTCGCTGGATTTTTCGATGGTGGTGGTTTTGCCACCTTGTGTCACGACAACGCGCACAACCTTTCCGGCATCGGTTTGCAGACCTGGCATCAGCTTTTCGGTGCCGGTCGTGGACACGGTCCACGGTGCGCGCGCCGAATAGACGGCGACGGCTGCGATCAGAGAGAGGCCGGCTGCGGTGGCGAGGGCTGCGAAGTTCTTGGATTTCATCGCTGTGCGCTCCGTCACGATTTCGGGGTGCGGCGCGAACGCCAGACTGTCCAACCCACGCCACCCACTGCAATCAAGAGCGGGATCAACGCGATGTTGGCGAACTGGAGCCAGCCGTCGAGGCTATCGATGCTCTGGCGTAATGCGAGCTTAACCTGCCGCAGCTCGCGGCGTGTTTCGAGCATCTCGTTGGTGAAGCCCTCAATCGCCTCTCGCTCTTTGTCGGAGGTGACGACGTTGCCGTTGGCGCCTGCGGTCTGCAGCTTCTCCAGCTCCTGTTCCACGCTTTTGAGCTTTGCCGTGAGCGCCTCCTCCTTTTCGCGGAACTTACGCTCGGCATCGCGGCGCAAATCCTCGACCAGGGTGAAGGTGCGCTCCTTGATACCGCGGCCGCGGAGCGCGATGAGCGCGTCGCTGCCGGTCAGGTTCTCAAGCGCGCCGACGATGAAGGCGGCGTTGCTCGCTGACGGGACGGCGAATTCCTGGCCGAGCATCTCGCGGCTTTCGACCCAGAAGCGGTCGGCCATGAGATCGGTGTCGGCGACGACGATGGCGTTGACGCGGCCGGAGGCGATGTGCCCCGGTCCGGGTTTGGTGTCCGCGGGCTTGGACGGCTCCTTCGCAACATCCGTTGCCGGGGCGGCGCCGTTTTCAGTCTTTTTGTCCTTTTTCGCCTCCGGTTTCGGCGCTCCGTTCGGGAAGGTGGTCTTGGTATCCCCTGAGATCCGAACCGCGAGCGTGAGGGGGTGCCCGCCGGGCTTGTAGGCGCGAAGTAGCCCAATCGGGTCTGCGGACATGCCTACCTTTTGGGTCGAAATCTCCATCGCCTCAGACGACGTTTTGAGGATCGGCGTTACGGTCGTCGTTGCGCCGTCTACGTTGGTCAGGATCCCGGCGGACGCGAGGTTGAGATTTGTGATGCCGCTCGACAAAACATCGCGCTGGTCGATGTTGCTCTGGTCGAGGCCGAGCCAGGCGACGTATTCCGTGACCATGCCTTGCTCGCGACCGAACTGAACGCGGCGGGCGTGGCGAATGTCGGCTGCGGTTTTCGAGGGATCGAAGCCGACGCCCCAGGTCTTGAGCAGCTTGGCGAGTTCTGCGCGTCCTTCGCCCTGCTTCTGCAACAGTTCGAGTTGCGCGGCTTCCGCCATGGGATCGATCAGGACGAGAAGCTTGCCGCCCTTGAGCGCGTACTGGTCGATGGCATAGGCGGTTTGCGGCGTTAGCGTGGTCGGCTGGGCGACGAGCAGCACGTCGATTTTGGAGGGAATTTCCGTGATGGCTTGATCGACGGTTTGTACGTCGAAGAACTCGCGGATCTGGCTCATGATCAGCCAGGGCTGGCTCTGCTGCTGCGTCATAGGGTTCTGGCCGCCGTCGAGCGGTAGCGACGTCATCAGGCCAACGGTGCGCTTCTTCGGGTTCGCGAGCGCGTGGATCAGCTTGGTGACGTCGTATTCGACGAAGTTCTCGCGGTCAGGCGAGAAGAAGCCGATGACCTCCTGATTGTCTGTGGAGTTCGATGCGGCGAGGCCGAAGTAACCCATCTCGCCTTCAGCGTTGAGCTGGCGGCCGCGGAGGCCGGCGGCGACGGCCTGGTCTTCGGCATCTGAGAAGGGCTCGGGGTCGAGGATTTCAAGCTGCAGCTTGCCGCCTGAGATGCGCTGGTATTCTTCCAGCATGCTGCGGATGCGATCGAAGTAGCGCGCGTAGGACGGCGCGATTTCGCCGAGTTTCTTCGTGAAGTAGAGGCGTGCCTTGATCGGCTCGTCGATCGAGGTCAGCACTGTCACCGAGCCGGGCGAGATGGAATAGAGCTTGTCCTCGGTGAGGTCGGCTTTCCAGCCGCCAAGCGTCTGCGAGGCGATCAGGTTGACGGAGAGCAGTGTGACGGCGGCCAGTGCAAGTCCGCCCCAGGCGAGGCGCGCCGGCGTGAGGCGCGACGCGTAGTCGACGAGGCCGGAGAAAGCTGTGGCGATACGGGCGCGCACGGAGGCGAGGAAGTCATTCATGGGCGGCCGGTCCTTAAGCGGATTTCTTCTGGCTGACGGCGATGGCGTTCGCGAACAAGGCGAATGCGATGAGGGAGACGAAGAAGATCAGTGATCCGAGTCCGATGACGCCGCGCGTGATCTGCTCGTAGTGCGTCAGGAAGCTCATGCTCGCGACGGCATCGGCGACGATGCGTGGCGCCCAGGTGCGGAGCGTGTTCTGCACCAGCTCCATCCCGCTCGTGAGTAGCAGGAAACACACGGTTGCCGAGAGGATGAAGGCGATCACCTGGTTCTTCGTCAGCGCGGAGATGAAGGCACCGATGGCCAGGAAGGCGCCGGCAACGAGGAAGCTGCCGATGTAGCTCGTGAGGATGATGCCGTTGTCGGGATTGCCCAGCACATTGACGGTGATCCACATGGGGAAAGTGAGGACCAGTGCGAGTGCGATGAAGGCCCAGGCAGCGAAGAACTTGCCGAGGATGGTCTCGGCCGGCGTCACGGGCAGCGTCATCAGAAGCTCGATGGTTCCGCTCTTGCGCTCCTCGGCCCAGAGGCGCATCGCGACTGCGGGGACCAGCAGCAAGTAGAGCCACGGATGGTAGGCGAAGAACGAGTCGAGGTTTGCCTGTCCGCGCTGGAAGAAGCCGCCGATGTAGAAGGCGAAAGCGCCGGTGGCCGCGACGAAGATGGTGAGGAAGACCGCGGCGAGCGGGGTCGCGAAGTAGGCGGCGAACTCCCGCTTGGCGATGATGAAGGCGGTTCTGAATGTTTCGCGCATGGGCATCAGGCCTGGTTTGTCGTGGTGATGTCGCGGAATACGTCGTCGAGCTTTCCGCGCTCGACGTAGATCTCTTCGAACGAGAGCTGCTGGCCGCGCAGCAGATCGCCGACCGACTGGGCGGAGAGGGCTCCGTTCTTGGGGAGTGCGCGTAACTTGACGCCGGAGGCCGTCTGGCCGTTCGTCTCGACGCTGGCGACTTCTGCAAGGGCGCCGATTGCCTTGGCGACCTTAGCGGCGTCCATTGCCGAGACGTGGATCGCGACGGCGCCGTGGCCCGGCGCACGCCGGAGCAGATCTTCAGCGGTGCCGTCGGCCACGATGCGACCTTTGGCGATCACCACCGCGCGTGTGCAGACGGCTTCGACCTCTTCCAGGATGTGCGTCGAGACGATGATGGCTTTGTACGGCGCCATCTCGCGGATGAGCTCGCGAACGTGATGCTTCTGGTTAGGATCGAGACCATCCGTTGGCTCGTCCATAATCAGGACGGGTGGATCGTGAAGGATAGCTTGCGCGATGCCGACGCGGCGCTTGTAGCCTTTCGAAAGTGTCTCGATGCGCTGATCGACGACGGATTGAAGTCCTGCGCGCGCAATCGCCGCTTCGACGCGGGCGCGTGTGTCGTTTCCTCGATAACCACGGATCTCCGCGATAAAGGCGAGGAACGTGTGCGGGGTCATGTCGCCATAGGCGGGCGCGCCTTCCGGAAGATAGCCGAGCTTGGACTTTGCCTCTTTGGGGGCGTCCTGGACGTCGATCCCGCAAATGGAGGACGATCCGGCGTCGGGCTCGAGGAAGCCCGTGATCATTTTCATCGTCGTGGATTTGCCGGCGCCGTTTGGGCCTAGGAAACCCAGGACTTCGCCCTTCTTTACACTCAGCGTTATGCCATCGACGGCCCTGATCGCGCCGAACGTCTTGCGCAATCCTCTTGTCTCCACGAGAGCCGCCATCTCAAGTCTCCTTTGCGCCACCTATTCGAGACGGCGATGTTTGTTGGCGCCGTTCTTGTTTTTTCGCACCGTTCAGCGCCAGTGCCCGCTGGCGTGCGCGAAAATAATTCGATGACCGTTCGATTCAAGAGGGGAAGCCACCGATAACGCTCACCTTAAGAAAAGTTCATGTTTGTGAATTTGCCTGCAGACGTGCCTATTACATCGCCAGCAGAAGCGGCCTGTGACCCTTACGCGCCAATCCTGAGGGCAACTTGGACGTAAGTCCGATTGGATGCTTGTGACGGCGTCGCAAATTTGTCATGTGTCACGCCTGCTTCACTGCGCTGCATGCGCTTCTCTTAGGGTCTGCACATGGCCATTTCCTCGCAATTGGGGCCGTTGGAGCCTCCGTTGGATGCCATTCCTGCTAGCGCCTGGTCGCCCCGCCGGTCGGATGCCTGGTGGACGACTTACCTTCCGCTGGGCATCGTTGCGGCGGTTGTCGCAATTCATTTTGTGGCCCTGGACTTTTATCGCGCGCATGTGCTGCCGGAAGGCTACGGCTTTCTCGAGCTGACCCAGTTCTTTCTCGCTTTGGCCGCCTCCATTTTGTGCTTCAAGGCGCTGGGGCTGCAGGTCGTCAAGAACAGCAGACTTTTGTGGTTCGCGATTCTGTTTTTTGCTCTGGCCGCATTTTACATCGCAGGCGAGGAGCACAGCTGGGGCCAGCATTTCTTCAATTGGAACACGCCGTCCTATTGGTCGGAGATCAACCGCCAGCAGGAAACCAATCTGCACAATACGTCTGCATGGTTCAATCAGCGCCCGAAGCTGCTGTTCGACACCGCGATGTTCATCGGCGGCCTGGTGATCCCCTTCATTCAGCTTCGGACGGGACCTTTCCGCCAGCCATTGCTCGCGCTTCTCACGCCGACGCTCGCGATCGCGCCTGCGGCTCTGATCGCGCTGACTTTCAAGGGGATCGATGGACTTGGAAAGGTCATTCTGGGCTCGTCGGTCTTCACGCGTCCCAGCGAAGTGATGGAGACCTTCCAGTATCTCTACATGCTCTACTACGTGATCGTACTTCGGCGCAGGCTTGCTGCGCTCGAAACGGCGGGCGTGAAAGAGGTGCCGTTGTAGGCCGGCGGGCAGGCAGCAGTAGCTTCAACCTGCTGCGCGGGCCAACGCAACGGACTGATTGATGGCAATCGCTACCGGACCCGCTGCCTCCACAGCAAGTCCCGTGGCGGATAGCTTGGCGGCGGTCTTCAGTCGAGCCAGCTCCTGCGAAATTTCCGATGTCGTTTTGTCGTGTGTGCCAGCCGCCAGGTGAAGCAGCGCAACTGAGCAAGACAGCAGCGGGAAGCGCGCCAGCGTGCCATCACGCCTTTTCGATTCAATGTATCCCCTAGCCCGGTGTTCGGGCGCATAGAGGCTCTCTGCCGCAAACGCAAAGCGCTTGCGCACCGCAATCAGCCTCGCTTCGAAATCTTCCGCTGGGCCGGATATACCAGCGAAGAAATCGTCGCCACCAATGTGGCCCAGAAAAGCGTTGTCGCTGCCAAACTCGGAGCGTAGGAGCTCAGCGAACATGATGATCGCCCGGTCTCCGATGTGGAAGCCGTAGGCGTCGTTGAACGGTTTGAAGTCGTTGAAATCGAGATGGCAGAACGCATGCTCCTGGCTGTTGTCGGCGCAGGCACGTCCAATGAAGTCCAGGATGGCGTCGTTGGCAGGCAGATGTGTCAGCGGGTTCTGGCTTTGCGCTTGACGCAGGCGGATCGTGCCAGCCAAGCGCAGGAGTGCATTTGAGGTCACGAAACCCGAATAGTGCATGTCGGTGGTGACGATGATGCCTTCCTCTATTGATTGCGCGCACTGTTCAATCAGCTGGGTCGGACAAATCTTGGCATCGACGACGGGCAAACGCGCGACATAATCGCGAACGGTGAGTGGAAACGATCCATTCTTCAGAAGATCGCGTCCGAATGGAGACTGCATGAGAGAGCGCAGGTCGCGCTCGCGAATGATGCCAACGGGCATGGATCTGCCGTCGACGACAGGAAGGAAGCTGCATTCCGGGTGAGTTAGGAAGTATTCCACGACGGATGAGAGACGCGTGGAATCGGCGATGGATCCGAGCGGGGTGATTACGCCTTCGTTGTCGAGGCTGGACGCCGACTGAAGTGCGCTTTTGCTGCTGAGTGATGCGACAATGGAATAGACGTTGCGCAATTCCGATCCATCGCAGGTCGGTTTGGAGACGAGGAAGCCTTGTACGAGGTCGCAGCCTGCTTCCCGGCAGGCCTGAAGCTCTTCCGCGCGCTCCACGCCTTCGGCGACGACCTTCGTCCCGAGTGTGTGGGCCAGGTCGACGACGCGGGAGACGAAGAGACGCTTGCGGCCATCGCGCTCGAGACCGCTGATGAAGAAGCGGTCGATCTTCACATAGTCCGGTTGCCATTCGTAGAGCGCCTGAAGACCGGAAAGGCCAGTGCCGAAATCATCGATGGCCAGACGGAAGCCGAGGCGCCGCAAACGCTCCACGGTCGGGAGCGGCTCTTCGATCGAGGAAGCTTCGCCTCCTTCGGTGATCTCGATGCAGATATCGGACGGGGCAAGCCCCGCGGTTCTGATGCTCGACAAGAGTGCCGGCAGTGTTTCGTCGAGGGCCGCGGCGCGGCGGCGGTCGAGGTTGAAGAAAAGTAGCGCATCCGACGGCTTTTGGGCGGCGACGAGTTTCTCGGCCGCCTTGCTGTAGAGCACGTGGTCCACTTCGGTCCGAGCCCCGATGCGCTCTGCAAACGCGAAGAACTCGGCTATGCTCGGAAAACCGAGTGCCGGGGTATTTCTTGCAAGAGCTTCGAAGCCGTGGACCGTGCCGTTCCGGATGTCGGTGATTGGCTGAAGCGCCGCGTCGATCGTCGACCTGACCCGATCGAGAAAAACTTCCTGTCCATCGCTCTCGAGAAGCAATGGAGCCGACGCACAAAACATTGATATCTCCGCCGTTCCCCTAAAGGAGGCTATTACCAACGGCAGGTGAAGCTCATCTTAAACAGTCCGTCATCCAACTGTCATATTTGATCTTTTCCCACTACGGTGAGGTGGCTCGCAGGACAAGGCTTTAGACTTTTCCGGACCCGCAGCCAGGGAGATGAGCGGTGACCTTCGATTTTTCAACGCTGTTCTGGATCGCGATTGTCGTCATTGCGCTTCAGCCGCTGCTCATGGGTCGATGGTTCACGGTGCGCCGCGCGCAGGCGATCAGAGCCATCGAGAAGAAGCACGGCACGCGCGTCATCACGATGATCCATCGGCAGGAGCAGCGGCGCCTGTTCGGGTTCTCGGTTGCGCGGCACATCGATCTCGAGGATGCGCAGACGATCATCGCGGCGATCAAGGAGACGCCTGATACGGTTCCGATCGATCTCATCCTTCATACGCCCGGCGGGCTCGTTCTTGCCGCGATGCAAATTGCGCGCGCAGTGGAGGCGCACCCCGCCAAGGTCACGGTGTACGTGCCCGTGTATGCGATGTCCGGCGGCACATTGATTGCGCTTGCTGCCGACGAGATCGTGCTGGGTGAATTCTCGGTGCTGGGGCCGATCGATCCGCAGATCCTCGGCTTTCCGGCGGCAAGCATCGTGAAGGCGCGCGATTCAAAGCCCGTTGCAGACGTGATGGACCTCACGCTTGTTCTGGCGGATGTCAGCGAAAAAGCGCTGGCCCAAGTCAAGCGCGGTGCGGTCGAGCTTCTTACGCCGCGGCTCGATCAAGGAGCAGCCGAGGCCATTGCTAACAAGCTTGCCGGTGGGCATTGGACGCATGACTATGCGCTTACAGCCGCGGAGGCAAAGGGGCTCGGTTTACCGGTCCGGGTCGGTATGCCGATCGAAGTTATGGGGCTGATGAAGCTCTATCCGCAGCCTATCCAGCAATCGGGCGTGGAGTTTCTTCCGATTGATCTTCCGCGTCGCCCGCGGGGTTGAGGGAGACGGCTTCCGCCGACAACGCGGCGCTGGCGATCGGCGCAACAAGGGCGACACCCGATCCGGGCGCTGGGCCGCGGACAGGCGCCCTGCCCACCAGCTAAAGGGGATGCTCGGTTTTCTGTGGTAATGATGGTAGCGGGAGGCGGACTTGAACCGCCGACCTACGGATTATGAGACCGTCGCTCTAACCACCTGAGCTATCCCGCCGTATTTCCGGGCCACTTGTGCGAGGCCGAAAATTCAAGCGCCGAACTGGCTAAGTTCGACGCCGCATTTCGTACCTGGACCGATCCGGTCGAGGTAGACCCTGGTCTATAGGAATCGGCGAGCCCGCCGTCAAGCGCCGCGCGCGGGATTGGGCATATTTGCTGAACGGTGGGGCGCGCCCTATTCGGCAGCCACGGGTTGATGGCTCTGCTCGGCCTGCTTTTTGAAGCGCATCATCGTAAAGATGCCCCAAGGACGCAGCGCCTTGCGCTCGGTCAGGCTCAGGTCGTCGCAGACCATGACGCGCGACTGATCGAACACAGAGCGCCAGCCGATGATTTCGGCGAAGGGGGCCATGCGGCGCTCGACCCAGCCACGGACGCCTTCGGTCTGGCTGAAATGATTGACGAGCAGCACTTCGCCGCCAGGTTTCGTCACGCGTGCGAGCTCACGCATGACGCGCTCCGGCTCCGGTACGACCGTCATGACGAACATCGCCGTGACGATATCGAACGAATTGTCCGGGAACGTCAGGTCGCCGGCATCCATTTCATGAAGTCCGGTGACATGGTGCAGGCCCTCGGTTGCGACGCGTTCGCGCGCTTTGTCGAGCATGTCGGGTGAGAGGTCGATGCCAATGACTTCGAGGTGCCGGTCGTAATCGCCGAGGGCGAGGCCGGTGCCTACGCCAACTTCGAGAACGCGTCCGCTTTCGAGGCTGGAGTTGATCACCTGTGCGACGTGTTTACGTCCTTCGGTCGAAACCCGGCCGAAGGTGTGATCGTAGATCGGTGCCCACCGTCGGTAAGCGGTCTTGACGACGTCCTCCTCGATGCGTCCGATGCCGACGATGCGGCCATTGTCACGCTCGAGGTCGTCCACCCGCAAGCGGGGCTTCATCGAGGGGTTCGTCTTCTGCACGCGCTTCTCTCCCACCGAAGTCTCATTATCCGGAAACACAGCACTTCGCGCCTTTGGCTTCGGAGTTCTGCTTCGGCCGCCATCAGGCGGGCGATTCCAACCAGTCCATTTTATCGGCCTTCACGGCCTCCGCAATCCAGCCGCCGCCCAGGACGCGCGCTTCGGTCGAGCCGTCGGCATAGAGAACACAGGCTTGCCCGGCCGCCGCGCCGTTCTCTCCGTCGCGGAGCGTCACGATCACAGCGCCGTCGGCGCCTACGGAAACCGTGGCCGGCTGCGGAGCCTGAGATGAGCGGATGCGTGCGTAGACCTCTATGCCTGCCCCGGAAACCGCCTCCTCCAGAGTGCCGTCACCGAGCCAGTTGACGTTTCTAAGAATGAGGGTGCGCGTATGCAGGAACGAACGCGGCCCGACGACAACCTCGTTCCGCTTGGCATTGAGCGAAAGGACGTAGAGCGGTTCGGGCGAGGGGATCTTCAAACCACGGCGCTGGCCGATCGTGTAATTGATGATGCCCTCGTGCCGGCCGAGGTGGCGCCCATCGATGTGGACGATGTCGCCTGCCTGGAGCGCGCCCGGCTTCAGGCGCTCGATGACGTCGCTGTAGCGACCCTTCTGGACAAAGCAAATGTCCTGGCTGTCGGACTTGTCGGCGACAAGCAGGCCGAAGTCGTGCGCGAGGGCCCGCACGTCCGGCTTCTGCATTCCTCCGAGCGGGAACCAAAGGTGGGAGAGCTGTTCCCGCGTGGTGGCAAATAGGAAGTAGCTCTGATCGCGGTCGCTATCGGCGGCGCGAAGGAGGGCGGGGACGTCGCGTCCCTCGGCGCGCTGAACGTAATGTCCAGTTGCCAGCAAATCGGCTCCAAGCTCGCGAGCGGTGCCGAGCAGGTCACGGAACTTTACGGTCTGATTGCAGGTGACGCATGGGATCGGTGTCTCGCCGGCGACGTAGCTCTCAGCGAACGATTTCATCACCGCATCAGAAAAGCGCTTCTCGTAGTCCAGGACGTAGTGCGGAATATTGAGCTTCTGGGCGACGCGGCGTGCGTCCTCGACGTCCTGGCCCGCGCAGCATGAACCTTTCCGGCCCACGGCCTCGCCGTGATCGTACAATTGGAGCGTGATGCCGATGACCTCGTGGCCCGACTGCGCGAGCAGGCCGGCAACGACGGACGAGTCGACGCCGCCAGACATGGCGACAACGACGCGCTTCCGCTGGCCGTCTCCGATCGGGGTCTCAAGGGATGGCGCTGCCACTGACGGTTTTCTCTTACCTCTGGCTCCGTGCCGTGCATTGTGCAACGCGGTAGCGGCGCCTAACTTATTCGGGTGCGCATGATAAGGGCCAGTCCGTGCCCTGTGCAAGCTGACACGGCGCAGCAGGCCGCAAATGCGGTCTTTTCAAGCGCGATTCCGTCAACCATATCGATGGGTGTTGCGTGATTTCGTGCTTGGTTTAGAGTATGTTTACTCAATGGCTTAGCCCACTTTTAACACACGTGGGGTAAGTTCAGGGCTGGTCAGTAGCAGTATTGAGTATCATGACCGAACATCAGATGAGAGCGCGCGTGCGCTACGTTATCGGCCCCGATGGGAGTCCGTTGACTGTTGCCGATCTCCCGCCACGGGACACGAAACGCTGGGTCATCCGCCGTAAGGCGGAGGTCGTGGCGGCTGTGCGTGGGGGTCTTCTCAGCATCGAGGAAGCCTGCGAGCGATACAAGCTGACCGTGGACGAGTTCCTGTCCTGGCAGCGTTCGATCGACAAGCACGGTCTTCCTGGTTTGCGGGCAACGCGAATCCAGGACTATCGGAGCTGATCGTTAGATCAGGTTCGAGGCTCAGCTAGCCGGCGCCCCCTCTGGCGCAGGCGGCAGAGCCGTGCGGAAAGCCGTGGGAGGTGGCCCAGTCCAGGCCATTTCTACGGCTTTTGGCTTTTGGCCTTCTTGTTCTTCTGGGCTTTTGGAGCCTCGACGGCCTGCTCGGCGCCCCAGCCCGCAGTGACCGGCCCTTCTCCGCACCCCTCTTCGTCCGAGGCCCACCGCTCGACATCGTTCTTGAGCCGCTCGGCGAGCGGTTCGGGGAGACGCACGTTTTCGACCTCGATCTTGGTCTTGTCCTGCGACGGTGCGATCACGACCCGGTAGGCGCGCAGTGCGCGAGGATCGTCGGCTTCGGTGTCGCGCGTGAGGATCTTGATCTCCGATCCGCCGCCTTTGGACGCCGGCTCGGCGTCCGCATGGTAGATGTAGCTCGCCTTGAGGGGGCCGGTGGATCCAAACCAGCAGGTGAGCACGCCTCTCGCGATCCGCGTGTAAACTTCGGTGGGGGTGCCTACAACCAAGTCCTTTGGTGTGAGCAAGGCCTGCAGCGCCGACGGCGCTCCCGTATTGCCGGCTTCATGGGGAGGTGGGGGGAGCCCCAAGACCGGAGGGGCGCTGTCGCCTGAGCATCCCGCCGCTGCGCAGGCAGCAGCGAGAGCGGTGACCGCGAAGATACGTTCCTTCCGGGGCATCGTTCTGTCCGGCGCATGCTGGGCCATACAACGGCGCAGTCGTGCAGCGGCTCCCTGGCATCTGCGACAGGGCCGAGTCTATCGCCCTTCGATGGAGCGATTGGCATGGGAAACAGGCAAACGCAAGTCGGCGCCCGCCGTTGGTTGTGAACGGCGAGCGGGGGCTAATGTGCAGGTTCGCGGCTCAGCGGAGCGCCAAGCCGGCGGTCCGCTCGTGGCGGCGGCGGCTGCGGGTGACTTCCCGTGGCTGATCCGTCGTTACGCGCGCCAGTTGCTGCTTGGCGTCGTCGAAATCTCGCTGGGCAGTCTCAAGCTTTTGACGAAGCTCGGCAATCGACGCGCGAAGGTTGTCCCGCCGCTGGCTCGCCGACTTGGCAAAGGTCGAGTAGGCGAAATGCCTTGGGTCTTTGACACCCGTGCGATCTTCCTCGGCGTGGATTTGGCGGTCGAGATCGCTGGCGATGTTCTCAAATTCACGGATCATCTGCTCGAGATCTGCGACTTTGCGGGCTTTTTCATCCATCTCGAAGCGCTTGAGCCTCAGCGCTGTCTCACGTGCCTTCATCGTCCGTTACCCCTACACAAGAACACATTAATCCTACGCTCAATCAAGATCCGTGCCATTTGATCGCCATCAAAACGCGACGTTCCAGGGATCCTGCAAAATCAGCCGTTGTGCTCCCTAAAAGCTACCCGAACCGGCCATCGGCCCGGGTGAAAACCGAAGGCCCGCAACCCTCGGGAGAGCAGTCTTACATAACCGCATTAAGTTGCGGTAAAGCAACGCTCTACCGTCGTTTGTTAATTATTTACGTTCTGACACTGTTGTAGTTGTTTTCGGGCCCTAGGGCTAGCGGGCGAATTCTGTTACCTCTTGATTCGTGTCGTTCGGAGCGTCCCACGGTGCTTGTTCGTCCCCGGGCGGGGAAGGGGTCAGGCGCGACTTGGATCTGGGCGGCCTTGGCGGGGAAGGCTTGTTCTGCAATTTCGGGTTTTGTGACGTTCCGACTTGGTGCGGGCGAGCGAGCTTTTGTGTCTCGCGCAGGTTAAAATGAACCATTCGTTCGTTGGCGTGTTTCGAAACGAAAATTAGGATTTGTTAACCTGTGATTGTTACTTTTGTAATGACAGTTCGGGCTAGGTTGTCTGGAGCCTGGTAGGGTTTTTTTAAGACTTGGGCGGCGCGCCTTGTGATGGGGCAAGGAAGAGGAAATTAGCATGCGGGTCCTTCTCATTGAGGACGATAGCGCAACTGCGCAAAGCATCGAGCTGATGCTTCAGTCCGAGGGTTTTAATTGTTACACGACCGACCTCGGCGAGGAGGGCGTGGACCTCGGCAAGCTCTATGACTACGACATTATTCTTTTGGATCTCAATTTGCCGGATATGAGCGGCTACGAGGTTCTGAAGATGCTTCGCGTGGCGAAGGTGCAGACGCCGATCCTCATCCTTTCCGGGCTTGCCCAGATCGAGGATAAGGTTCGCGGGCTCGGCTTCGGCGCTGACGACTACATGACGAAGCCGTTCCACAAGGACGAGCTCGTCGCACGAATTCACGCCATCGTGCGTCGTTCGAAAGGACATGCACAGTCGGTTATCGAGACCGGTGACCTCCGGGTGAACCTCGATACGAAGACGGTCGAGGTCAACGGGCAGCGCGTCCACCTCACCGGCAAAGAGTACCAGATGCTCGAGCTGCTTTCGCTTCGCAAGGGCACGACGCTCACCAAGGAGATGTTCCTCAATCATCTCTACGGCGGTATGGACGAACCCGAGCTCAAGATTATCGACGTGTTTATCTGCAAGCTTCGCAAAAAGCTTCAGGTCGCGACCGGCGGTCAGCACTACATCGAAACAGTTTGGGGGCGCGGCTACGTGCTTCGTAATCCCGGCGACGAGAATATTGCTGCCGCTTAAGTGGCGGCGCTTTTACTGTTTCGCTCGAGAGAATAGGTTGAATTTCGGCGGGGGCTTCATAGAGCTCCCGCCATTTTTTTGTTTTCAACCTCCCGGGCTCGATCCTCTAGAGTTCTGTTTTGGCGCGAGCGGGTATAAGTGCTGTAGTCCTTGCTCGAATGTGTCTGAAAATTTCTGCTTTGCCTCAATTCCGACTCCGGTATGGCTTCTCATCCATGCAATCCATTCTGCTTCGCGGGTTGGTCGCAGAACGTCAGTGTGCTTGAGCGACCTCGCTGTCTTCAGTGAGATGTGGACAACACATGACGACCTTCTTCCCTTCGTTATCGCATTTGGTCACAATCCTACGCGGGGGCGTGTGCGTCGGGATTTCTTCAAGATGCGTATTGCTACAGTCGTTGGGCGGGCATCCATGATGTCTGTCCGGGGGGAGCACCTCACGTTGGCGCATCTGGGCAGGGCTCTGCAGCTCGTGCTCGTGGCGCTTCTGGTGGTATCGCTCGGCGCATCCGATGTTCTTGCGAAAAAGAATCGCAAGAACCGCAACCCCTATTTTCAAAACTTCGAACGGGAGATGGCGCGGCAACGCGAAGAGCAGCAGCGCGAGTTGCAGAAGGCGCAGCGCGCCGCTGAGCAGGCCCAAAGAGAGGCCGAGCGGATGGCGCGGCAGCAGCCGGATCGCTCTATGCGCGACTCTCAGCGCGACAGGGACGACAATCCTTGGGGTCAAAATAGGGACTCAACTAAGCGAGCGAACCTGCAAGACCGCGACGACGACAAGGATCGGGGCGATACGCCAGGCCGGCGTCGCGATGCAGATCAGAACGGAAATGAAGATGTCGCGGACCTTGATGAAGGTGATTTCGACCCGGGAGTAAGCGGCGATGTTCAGCGGCGCGTGCGCGCGATTGAACGGATGCGCCTCCGCCTTCAACGCGATCAGGACACGCTGCGGCAGAAGGAACAAGCTCGCGAGGAGCGCCTCCGTAAGTGGGCTGAGCAGGACAAAGATCGACCAGGGCCGGATCGCAACCCAGATGGCCCGCGCAACGGACAGGCCGCGGGAGAAGGCAAGGATAAGCCCGCAGTCGTTCCCGTCTCTGTCAGCCGGGACGAAGGTGCCGAGGACGATGGGAAGTCTCGCCGCGTGAAGTGGCTCGACGGCCTCCAAAATCAGGCGTCGCACCTCGGGATGGGGCGGAACGCGCTCAAGGGCATTTCCGAGCAGGCGCGCGGCGACGATGCGACCGAAGGCGCGGAAGCTCCTGCACCTCAGGGCGGAGCGGCGATCGAGCCGGGTAAGGCTGCGAAGGACGACGCGCGGCGGAATAGGGTCGAGCGCGAGGCCGCCGTGGAGGCGCGGAGAACCCGATCGTTTCCGGGGGCCGACAAAGGGGCAGAGCTTCCCGCGAAGCAGTTCAACGAGGAGCGTGAAGAAGAGCTCATCGTCAATGAGCTTTCGCCGGTCGATATCGAAACGGCCAAATCGCACGGCTTCGCCGTCGGGCCTACAACCGTTCTGCCGGGATCCGGAAAAAAGGTGCAGCGTCTGAGTGCGCCGGGGGTTGGACGCGACGAAGCCGAGCGCGAATTGCACAAGGTGATGCCGTTCCTCTCCGTCACGCCCAACTACGCCTACAACATCTTCATCGGCTCTCTCGGAGAAACGGAGGGTGCAGCCGCGCTGCCAGGTCTAGACCGGCGCAAGGTGGCTCCCGCTTCATCGCAGCCGTGTTCTGACAACAATTGTTTTGGTAGCCATCTAATCAAGTGGAAAGAAGCGCTGAGCCCGTGCACGAAAGATGTCCGGATCGGAGTGATTGATACGTCGTTCGATATCGGCCACCCAGCGTTCAAGAGCGTCAACGCCATTCAGGGTGAGTTCCTGGATGGTGAGAGGCCTTCGCCCTACGATTGGCATGGAACGGCTGTTCTGTCGGTGCTTGCCGGCAATCCGCACAGTGGCACGCCGGGACTGATCCCGGACGCGACGTTTCTGCTCGCTACCGCGTTCAGAAGCGATGCCGCAGGCAATGCCTCGACAGATACGGTTCGCCTGCTCGCGGCGCTCGACTGGCTCGAGCAGATGGACGTCGATATCGTCAACATGAGCTTCTCTGGGCCACAAGATCCCGCGTTTGCTCGCGCTATCGAGCGCATGAGCAAGAAGGGCATCATCTTCACGGCGGCGGCGGGCAACATGGGACCGACCGCGTCGCCGAGCTATCCCGCAGCCTATCCGAGCGTGATCGCTGTTACGGCTGTCAACCGGAACGGGGAGAACTATCGCAGCGCGAACCGCGGAACATACATCGACGTGTCCGCGCCGGGCGTAGACATCCTCACGGCGCTGCCAGATGCGAAGCAGGGTTACCGTACCGGGACGTCCTTCGCGGCGCCGTTCGTGACAGCGATCCTTGCGACCCGCATTGGGGAGGACATGCCTGCGGGCGGCAGCAAGTCCAGCGTCTTGAAAAAACTGCCGACGTACGATCTCGGCCCGCCGGGGCAGGATCCCATCTATGGCGCGGGATTGGCGCAGGCGCCGCAGCAATGCACTGGGCGTGGGAACGCGGTCGCGAGCGGATCAGGCGATCATGGAGCGTGGTCCACGACCTTCATCAAAGCTGGTGCTGGTTTCGCGCCCTAGTGCGCCCAATTAGGGCTTTGCTGCATCTGACGGCGCGGGCCAGCCTTCTTTCAGAAACTTCAGTTCGTCTTCCTTGCCGAAGGCGTCGCCGGTAATCAGTGAGTCAACTGCGGCTTCGACTGCCGGCACGCTGGCACCGGAGGCCGTCTGATAGGACGGGCTGCCGGCAGCAGGCTTCGGCGTTTCCACGTGGAGAGCGACACGCCAGGTTCCTTCCGCCGTGCGACACGCGACGCCGGCAAAGTCCGATTGGGAAGACAAGCCGGCGACGCGATACTCGCGGCACACGCCCTTGTCCTTGTTCTGGAAGGACAGGACAGGGACGATCGTTTCGCCGTTGGTGCCGGTATCGGTCGCACCGCTCGGCTTGCGCTCAAGGACCTGGGCCAGTGCGCCGGATGCGATGAGCCGGCCGTCGTCGAAGCGAGCGACGTCGATCAATCCGGCCTGCTGTGCAGGGGCTTGATGGCCAGCCAGCCACCCAGCTCCGGCGCCTACTGCAACGAGGGCTACGGCGCTTGCAGCCAACGCCGGATTGAAGCCATTTGGAAACAGGGCGGCTTCCACCGCATCCAATGCTGCGCGGAAACGCTCAGCCCAAGAAGGCGCAGCCGCTGGCGCGCTCTGGGTCTGAACGGGCGCGCGGGCGATCGCTGCGATCAGGCGATCGGGGATCGGTTCATGCAGCGCGTGTTCGAAGGCGGCCGCGAGGCGCGTACGGGTCTCGACGAAAGGTCCGAGGCGTGCGCGTAGCTGCGCATCATGGTTCAACATCGCCTCAAGGGCCTGCGACTCGTCCGGCGAGAGTTCGCCGTCAACATACGCCATCAACATTTCATCGGGGACGGCAATCATTCTAACGCTCCCGGCTCGTTGCGCGAAGAGGGACAGGGTCCGCCATGGGGGTCTCGATCAGCGCTGCGTAAAGGGCCTGACGCGCGCGAGAGAGCCTACTCATAACGGTGCCAATTGGGATGCCGAGGATACCGGCTGCTTCTTTGTATGAAATGCCTTCGACGCAGACCATGGCCACAAGCACCTGCTGGTCCGCTGGCAGACGAGAAATGCCTTCCGTGACCGCCGCCAGCGTCAGGCGGCTTTCGGTGACGTTGCGGCCGTCGATACCGACAACGTCCTCGATCTCATCCAGATGCCGCTGGTCACCACCCTGCGCTCTGCGGCCCCGATGGTGATCGACCCAAATGTTTTGCGCAATACGATACATCCAACTATCGAGACTCGTTCCGGGTTTCCATTGGTCCAGGTGCGCGAGGGCACGCTCGCACGTGTCCTGTACGAGGTCATCTGCCTTGTCTTTGTCGCCTGTCAGTGCAAGTGCAAACCTGCGCAGGCGCGGTAGAAGCTGAATCATCCGCGATTGGATTTCATCCATCACGGCCCCCCTTCCGCGACTATGGGATACAACGCAACCTCCGCTAGCTTATTCCTGAGAGCGGTCTTTTTGGGGCGAGTGTGGCTTTGCGGGCGCTGGGCGTGACCGTTAACCCAGCAGGCGGCCTTCGAGCTGAATAATGCAGCTATCGATATTGTGAATGATCTCGTCGGTATTCTCGAGATTTCGTTCGATTTCATTGACATCCGGTAGGGCCTCTCGCTTGCCGAAGGATCGGGAGATCCGTCGCAGGGTTGCAAAAAGGCCGCGGCGGCGCGCTTCGCGTTCGGCCGCTTCTTCGGCCCGCTCGATGGTGCGGCGCGCACGAGCCTCCTGCTTTGCGATTCGTTTCTTCAGCAGCGCCAGCTCTTTCTTTTTATGCTTCAGCTCTTTGATAGCGGCTCTGGCTTCCTTTTCGGTTTTGACCTCGACCTGCACTTCGGTGCCGTCGATTTTGGCAAACCGCATTTCTCTCAGTTGCATGCTTTTAGGCTCTTTCCCCAACGCCCGTGCGCGGACCCTACACGTTGACGATTGTTCCGTCAGCAGGGTCGGGGAGGCTCGCGTGCGGTTTCAACGGCGCGTTGCAGCGCGCATTAGTGGTTCCCACTTTTCCGGAAGCGCATTATGGAGGTCGGGTGCAAAAATAATCAGGTGGTGCCCTCGTACATGACGAAATCTGCGGAAGAACCCAAGGGGCTGCGGGCAGCAATCGTGCCCGTTACACCATTTCAGCAGAACTGCACCCTCCTGTGGGACGCGGAAAGCATGGTGGGGGCCGTGGTCGATCCCGGCGGAGATCTCGACGAGATCCAGAAAGCCATCGAGGAGCTCGGCATTAAGGTCGAGAAAATCGTGATTACGCATGGCCATATCGACCACGCCGGCGGCGCAGCGGAATTGAAGGAGAAGCTTGGCGTCGAGATCGAGGGGCCGCATCCTGCCGATAAGTTTCTGCTCGACAACCTCGAAAAGCAAGGCGTTGCCTATGGCATACCCGCACGTCCCGTTACGCCGGGCCGCTGGCTGGAAGAGGGTGACACGGTCACTATCGCCGGACACACATTCGATGTGCTGCACTGTCCGGGGCATTCGCCGGGATCAGTGGTGCTGGTCAATCATGCGCACAAGCTGATTTTGATGGGCGACGTGTTGTTCCGTGGCTCGATTGGGCGGACCGATTTCCCCTACGGCAATCACGAGTCGCTGATCAACGCGATCACGACCAAGTTGCTTCCCATCGGCGACGACTATGCCTTCATCTGCGGGCACGGACCGACGAGCACGATCGGCGCCGAGCGTCAGAGCAATCCGTTCCTGACGTAATGCGTGCAAGCGCTTTGGATCAACGCGGGTAGCGCAGCTCCAGGCATCCGAAGATGCCGCATTCGTTCAGAGCGGTGCCGTACCCTGTGGGGCTGCCGTCGTTGTTCTCGAAGATATCGACGGTCTCGACGCGCAGCGTTTCGCTGCAGCTGCGACGGCAGGGCACCCAGGTGCCGCGGGGAAGACGGACTTCGTAACCGGTGCTCGTGGTACGCACGGGCCCCGATACTGTCCCGTTTCCAAAGCGGCTGACGGCCACGGCAACATCGCGCTCGGGCGCCCGTCTCCAACCGGCTTCAGCCTCGAAGCTCGTCAATACCGAAGCTGACGCAGCCACGAGAGCCAATGCCAGGAAAGCGGTCGTCTTGCGCAGTGTCATCGCGTGTGTCTCCTTGCCTGTCAGCTGCTCTTCGCGAACTGCAGGTTCACGCCCGTGAAGCCCGGGCCGCCAGTGGAAATGGAAACGGTCTGCTTGGCGCCGGTCATCGACACGTTCATGGACCCCGAGAGCGCGCCGGTGAACTTCAGCTGGAAGCCGTTCTCGGTCTGTTTGCCGGTGACGTTACCCGTCTGGTTGAACTCACGCTCTTCCCAGGTTCCGGAAATGCTGCCGCCCGCGTTCTTGAGGTTGGCGCGCATGTTGATCTTGAATGAGGCGTTGCCGCAATTGATGGCCATGCCGAGTGTCGACCCAGCTTTGGCGTTGTAATAGCCCTTGCACTTGAGACGTTCGCTCTTGCCGTTCTCGAGGCGTACGCTGCCCGATCCCGACCAGGCACCCTCGAGTGCCGCAAAGGTTGCGTCCGCCGCACGAACTGGACTGGTGGCTGCCGCGACAGTCAAAATGGCAGCTGAAACGAGGGCACTACGTGTACGTATCACTTGAAGCCTCCCCAAAGGCGCATCTCCGGCACAAAAACGGCGCCAGTATCAGTCAGCCCTCTCAAAACACTCTTAGCATCGCCGATAAACTTTACGGTGGTTCCGGCGCAACACAGGGTCTGTCTCCCTGGAAGCCCGAGCCCAGCCCTATTTATGGGTCGTGCAAGGGTTTTAAAAGGCATCTGCAACCTAATTGTTTGATAGATTTTGACTTTTTCAATGATGAGCCGCCTGGTAGCGGCGCCCCTGGGGCTCACAACATGGCTGGCAGCAAAACGCAGTCGCGACGAAGGTGTCGCGACTGCGCATGGTCCGGAAAGATTTGCCGGCTAGCAGCCGTGGTTGCGCAGGCAGCGTTGCTGTTTCCAGGTGCCCCAACCCCAACGGTCCGCGCAGATGTTGCGCCATTTCCAGCACCTGCCGACGAAGGGGCGGTTCCAGTGGCGATGACGGTGCCAGTGACGGTGGCCGACCTCCTGGAGCATGCCGGCATTTGCGCTGGTCGACTGGTGCGTTGCGTTGACCGGTAGCGCCGTCGCGGCCGATGCCATCTTCGGCGCGAGCGATGCGCCGGCAGCGATCAACGCCGCAATGGCGAGAGGTTTCAGTCTCATCGATTTCTCTCCTTCACATGCGATTTGAGCCCTCGGCATGTGGGAGTTTTTTACGTCGCAAGGCGTGGCGGAAGAACGGCGCGTTGCTGTCAACTTGTTCAGGAAAACCCGGGCTATTCAATTTATTGGTGTGATTACGGACGAAGGCGCCGGACGGAGGTCTTATAGCGCGGCTGTCCAATTCTCGGCTGCCTGGAGCGGACAAAGTGCGCGCCACTCGCGAGACGCTCAAGCAAGCTTACAGGGACTTATTGCTCAAACGCGCGCTCCTCGCGACAGGCTTTCATCGATCCGGTCGACAGTGTCTTTCGCTTCCTTCAGCTCCAGATCGAGAGCCATCCGACAAACGCGGATGGCCTCAATCTTTTGACCGCTGGTGAGAAGTTGCTCGATCTCGGCGTGCACTTCCGGTGCGAGGCGGAGCACGTTGTCCTCGGCGTTCACGGTAGAGGCCATACGGCGCTCCCGTGCTGT
The DNA here is from genome assembly GCF_036262015.1 of Hyphomicrobium sp. Classification (GTDB taxonomy): domain Bacteria; phylum Pseudomonadota; class Alphaproteobacteria; order Rhizobiales; family Hyphomicrobiaceae; genus Hyphomicrobium_C. The sequence goes on from NZ_DATAJR010000008.1 coordinate 1,412,835, forward strand.
TTCCCTTCGACGGGGGTCTGAGACAGCGGCGGTGACGCGGCCCAGGGCAAAACCGATCAAGAAGGTGAGAAGCAGTGTGACGAGCGAATACGATGTCTCGATCATTTGGCATCCGGATTGATTGGGCCTGCGTGCTGATGCGTCGCCCGGTCCCGAGCTTAGTGCACCATCAATGCGTATTCGTTCTTCACGCGTGAGACCTTCCCGGACGGACCACGCGGGATGTCCGGAACGATTTCAATCGAGATGTCGATTGTGTTTTCCAGTCCCTCCGACCGCACGTGCTCCATCACCAAACGCCGAATGTGGTCCGTGGAAAGGTGTTTGCCGGCCAGTGGTACGGCGCGAATGACGAAACTTCGGGGCCCGGTCTGCACGATCTGATGCTCGGCGAGATCGAGTACGTGATGAAGCGGCGCGAGGAAAACGTAGTAAGGGACCTCGCGGCGTATGCCGCTCTCTTCGATCCAGAGCAGATCCTTGCTGCGCCCGCTGATCTTCGCGATGCGAGGAAACGGGCTGCCGCACGCGCATGGCACATCGCTCATCGTGATGCGGTCGTCCACCTCGTAGCGAATGATGGGTTGCACGTGATTGTAGAGGTTCGTGAGCAGAACCTTGCGACCCTCAATGCCTGGCGGTACGGGGCGGTTTTGCTCGTCCACCACCTCAAGGATGGCAAGGTCCGCGTTGACGTGTGCGCCGCGCCCCGTGAAGCAGCCGGAGGAGAGGACCAAGCATTCACCCATGGCATATTCATCGGTGACGTGCACGCCGAACACGTCCTCCAAGCGCTCCGCCGCTTCGTCGGGCATGGGCTCTGCGACGTTGGTGATCTGCTTCAGACATCCCAACTTGCGAAGCCGCATCCGACCTTCTGCCTCCTCGCGTCCGAAGGCTTCAAGGGCACTGGCATAGCCGGTGATGTAATCGGGACGGAAGTCCTCGAGCTTGCGAATGTTCTTTGCCATCGGTTCCGAGACCGTGAGGTGTAGAACCTTGAAGCCCGGAGAGATGAATTTCGGCATGTACGCAAAGGCGGCGGCGCTCGGATAAAAGCCGGGGGCAATCGTGAGCACTGCCATGCGAGCCGGTTTGATCAGGCGTCCCAAGTGCGGGAGAAAGCGGCGCTTGAGTTTAGCTCCGCGTGCAAATTGAACCGCGAATACGAGGTTCAGGGCCTCGCGATCCTGAACGATGAGTGCGGGCTGGCCCTGACTTCCCGACGTATGGCTCACGCCGTACGTGTTGATGTAGAGCTTGCCGAGGTTCCGCTTGTCATCGACGAAGGCAGACAGATCAGCTTTCTTGAGACGGCGGTCGGTGACCAAGTCGTCGTAGTTCGCCATCATGTCCGACTTCGTGAGGATGGGGAGCTCGGAAAGCGAGCAGGTCTTGAGATCCAATCCGGCGAGACGGCGGCGGTAGAATGGGGAGTGCTGCGCTGCATGTGCCAGCAAAGCGCGGAAGCTCTGTTCTTGCTTCTCCCGGATCCTCGGTCCGTCGTACCAGAACGGATAGAGCTTCTGCAGCATTACGGCGAAGCGGATGAGGCTCAACATCAGCGATCTCCCGGTGGGCGCCCGCTCGACTATAAAGCCCAAAGGCCGCTCCTGGTTGCAATTCGCGAGCGATTTGGCGCATGCGGGGTATTTTTCTGCCGATATTCTGTTGGCGCTCACACGCCCGGTGAAACTTCATGTGAACCCGTCCGTATGCATGGCAACCGTGTCCTGAGGATGCGGCGAGACTGCGATCCTTCACAGTGAGGCATCCCGTGCGAGCAATGGTAAATTGGCTGATCGATATTCCGGAACGGCTCTCTGCCGTATTCGGCTGGTTGCCACCCCTGTTTGCCAGGGTGGTTGTCGGGTGGGTTTTCATGTGGTCGGGCTGGGCGAAGCTCAACAACCTCCCGCAGATGATCCAGAACTTCACGGAATGGGGAATTCCGTACCCCGAGCTCATGACGCCTTTCGTTTCCGGCGTCGAGTTCGTCGGCGGCTTGCTGCTGCTGCTGGGTCTCTTCACGCGCTTGGCAGCAACGCCGCTCGTGATTGTGATGATCGTCGCAATCCTGGCCGCGAAATTGAACCAGATAGATTCTCTCGAAACTTTGCTCGGTTTCGAAGAGGTTGCCTACATGGCGCTCTTCGGATGGCTTGCCGTGGCGGGGCCTGGTCCGGTGTCGCTGGATTGGCTTTTGAAATGGATGGTCTCTAGACCCACACGTGCGTCGCCGGTTCGCAGTTAAGTTCCCCTAGACGCAGGTGTGCCTGCAATCTTCTGCATCTCGGTTGCACGAAGGCCTCGGAGATGACTACGGATCTCTTTTTCAGCACTCGTCTCGCGACGAGTGCTGATTGTTTCTGCCAACGCTAGCCGTTCATGCAGGCGTGATAGCGATGCCACCAAGAGGCCTTTCCTGTTTCAATGGCCCTGTGGTGAAGATAGCTGCAGCTATGGCCTTCCAAAACGGCATGCTTCGGGGTTGCAACTGGTGCTTTTGCTTGAGGCTTCGGGCCGCCTTGCTGTTCTTCCCAGAAGTCCCAGTTGCCCGGATCTCCATTGCCATAACCCGTGTAAAACGCATTGGCTGAAAGGGCTGTGGCGCCCATCAGGACCATTGCTGAAGCGCATCCAACTGTCAGCTTCTTCATTGCGCTGTTCATCGATCTACTCCTTGGTACTCGACGCAATTTCGCCCGAACTTGAAGTCGGGCATCTCGACGTGACGAGCAGGCCGCCGTAACGGCACGGGGAGTGTGTTCCGGCGCTTGAGACACCTCAAACAGGCGTCTCGCCACGGTGGGATGAAAATGGATCTGGCGGCGGGTTATCCGCCGCACAAGCGGCCAGACGGGCGCTTACACAAGAGTAAGAACGCGGAAAGGAACGCATTCCGAAGGCTGTATAGGCCGTTGTCCCTTGCGAAGGCGCAGCCGGCGACCTAGATGCCGGATCAGCAATAGAAATCTGGGGCTCCCTCACAATGACGAAGCTTTCGGCGGAACTCTCCGGACAGTTCTCGATTGGCGGCAACCTTACGGTGACTAGGCTCGGCTTCGGCGCGATGCGTATTACCGGCAGTGGGATTTGGGGCGAGCCTGCGGACCAAGCAGAAGCCTTACGCACGTTGAAGCGTATTCCGGAACTTGGGATCGACTTCATCGATACCGCGGATAGCTACGGACCGGAGGTCAGCGAGCGGCTGATCCGCGAAGCTCTGCACCCTTATAAGAATATCATCGTGGCCACGAAGGGCGGCCTCGCGCGGACCGGCCCGAGCCAGTGGGTTCCCCTCGGCCGGCCGGAATATCTCAAGCAGCAGGCTATCCTCAGTGCCCGGCGCCTCGGTGTCGAGCAGATCGATCTTTGGCAGCTCCATCGCATCGATCCGAAGGTTCCGCAGGGTGAGCAATTCGAGGCGGTCCGAGCGCTGCAAAGCGAGGGATTGATCAAGCACATCGGATTGAGCCAAGTGGGTGTTGCCGAGATCAAGGCGGCGCAGAAGGTGTTCACAGTCGCGACCGTGCAAAACCTCTACAATCTCGCCGACCGCAGCAGCGAGGATGTGGTCGATTATTGCGAGACGCAGGGGATCGGCTTCATTCCGTGGTTTCCGCTGGCGTCCGGTACGCTCGCGCGGCCGGGATCTGTTCTCGATGGTATCGCGAAAAAGCACGGCGCATCGCCGAGCCAGATTGCGCTCGCATGGCTCCTCAAGCGTAGCCCCGTCATGCTCCCCATTCCCGGAACAGGCAAGGTCAAGCATCTCGAAGAGAACGTGGCCGCTGCCGCGATCAAGCTCAGCGATATTGACTTCGACGAGTTGAGCGCGCTCGCCAAGGAGGCCGGGCGTGCTGCGAGCTGATCGCTAGTGGCCAAAAAGAGCTCGCCGTCAGCGGGCTCTTGCGGCGGTGGCGACGGCGATTGCGGCGTATGAGGCATCCGCTGCAACATTCGTGGGCTCGCCCGTATAGTCGATCCGCGCCGGTGGCGGTTCTGCGGTAGCTGTTGCTCTTGTCGGCGCCTGCGCCGCTGCGATTGCCGCGTAAGACTGTGGAATGGAAGCTTGCGCGGGTGCTGCGCTTGCCGGTCGCGCTGCCGGAGCGGGGGGTGGGGTTTGTGACGTCGCTACAGGCGTTGCATTCGGCGTCTTGCTACTTGGTGAACGGCGTCCCAGAAGTGCGATGAGCATCACGACGATCGCAGCTGCAACCACTAAGGCAAGTGTCATCTCAGGACTAATTGGTCCCATTGTCGGTTCCCCCGGAAATATCGCGGTTTTTCTCGCGTATATGATTTTGCGGGCATAGCGCTGGGCGCGCATGCTCCGTCCGCGTACTCTGACGGTAACTCGCGGCGCCCTGTATTGAACTTTTGGGCAGTGTTTCACTGCTGAAAGCCAAAATCCGGCTCGCTGCTCCGTACGGAACAGCCTTTTGCGCTTTTCGCGCATAGAGGGAGCCCCCGTGGCGCTCCGCTTCGGATGTGCCCCGCGAACGTTCCGCCTTCCAGGAGATGCAACCCATGTCACGCTTATTGTTGGGCTCGGCCTTTGGCCTGGCTCTCGCGATCGGTGTCCTCATTGCGCCTCATGCGAGCCTCGCTGCAATGGATGAACCGTCCCCGCGTCCGAAGCTCGATTGTGGGGATATATCCAACACCGACAAACAAGCCTGTGCGCCTCAGAATGGGCAGCTCAGCGACGACCAGATCTATGAGTCCGCCTACCTGAGTGCGAAGAACGGCAACTACCAAGCCGCCATCGCGATGGCTTCTCAGGCGCAGAACAAGGAAGATCCGCGTATCCTGCGTGTTACCGGCTTTGCCACCCGCAAGCTCGGCGATGTGGACGGCGCGATGCCTTACTATCAGAAAGCGCTCGATATCAATCCGGGTGACACGAAAACGCGTGAGTATATGGGCGAGGCATTTCTCTCACTTGGAGAGTTGGCCAAAGCGCGCGAGCAGCTGCGTGAAATCGAGAAACACTGCGGTGTGTCCTGTGAAGATTATCAGACGTTGGCCGATGCGATCGCTGCATCCCACGTTCGCTTTCCGCGCGGCTGATTTTGAACGCGATCTGCGCCCGAAATCGTTTGCTCCGGCGATTTGCATTCTACATCTCACGGCGCGACTATGCTGCGAGCTCAGCGCGGTCGTGCTTTCCTTCTTCGACTTCTTCGATGATTTTGGCGACGAAGGTATCAAGATCGCCCGGGTTGCGGCTCGTGATCAGGCCTTGATCGGCTATCACTGCTTCGTCGCGCCAGTCGGCGCCCGCGTTGACCAGATCTGTCTTCATCGTTTTGTAGGATGTCGCCTTGCGGCCGCGTATGGCGTTCGCCTCGATCAAAAGCCACGGCGCATGGCAGACGGCGGCGACGGGTTTGCCGGAGCTTACGAACGCCTTGATCAATTCCATTGCTTCAGGAATGCCGCGCAGGGTGTCGGGGTTCATCTGGCCACCCGGGAGAACAAGTGCATCGTAGAAGCCTTCGGATGCATCTGCCAGCTCCCGGTCGACCGGGACACCGTTGCCCCAGTCCTTCTCCTTCCAGCCGCGGATCTCCTTCTTATCCTTGCGCTGCTTAGGAGCGACGACGTGTACGAGTGCACCGGCTTCTTTGAGCTTCGCGCGTGGGACTTCGAGTTCGGATTGCTCGAATCCGTCGGTGGCCAGAATGAGAATTTTGGCTTTGGATATTTTCGGCATCTCGGGCTCCTATCCTGCATTCAGGGATAGGAGAAAACGGGCCAATGCGGTGGGTGGTTCCCTCTCGTAGAGGGTTAGAGCCGCTATCAATATCGGTTTACTTTGCGCGCCTCTGCGTGTGGGCGTGTCGACACATAGAGAATGCTCAATAGCAGCGTCAACGTGACGAGTGACGCCATTTCGCGTGGCAGGTTCAGGCCGCCCTGAGCAACTGGTTTTGTGAGGAAGTCTCCGAACGTGGCTCCAAATGGCCTCGTGAAGACGAAGGCGATCCAGAAGAGCAGTACATCTGATAGGCGCGTGAAGTAGTGCATCGCTGCGACGATCGCGATGACGCCAGCCGTCACGAATGCTCCCTGAATGAAAGAGAGCCCGCCGTCGTCGACGAGGAAATCTCCGAATGCGGTGCCGAGGCTGTTCGAGAACAGAACCGCAATCCAGAACAGGATCTCCGCGTCTTTGCGCAGTATCGGATAGACACGCAGGCTGCGATCGCGGACGTACCAGACCGCGAGTGTCAGGAAGAGCCCGCTGGCCAGTATAACACTGCCCCACATGTACCCGAGCTCCAGCGAGCGATCCATGAAGTCGGAGATCTCGGTGCCCGCGGTCGTCGTCGCGACAATGGCGGCCCAAAACAAGAGTGCGTGGTAGGCGCGGCTGATCTGAAAATAGAGGATGGCCGCCAAAATCGTAAACGTGATGGCAACACCGGCCTAATAGCCGAGGTTGAGTGTCATTGAAATGAAGTCGCCAGCAGTTTCACCGAGCGTGGTGGCAAGGATCTTCATGAGCCAGAAGGCGAGCGTAATCTCGGGCACCTTGGAGGTGCTCCAAGTGTCACGAGACGTGGTCTGTTCCATGCTGCCGTCCTCGCGCCGTTGCGGAGAGGTCCGGCTGCTCAGTGACTCACAAACCTGACACGCGACTTACAAGCCCCGTTTCGCGATGTTTTTTGAGGTTTACTTGACCGCATCAGTTGGGATGGTGGGCGCGAGCGGACCCGATGGATTGCCGGGCGGTTTGTGCAGGAACGTCATCGTGAGGAATGCGCCCGCCCATGAACCCAACGCAGCAAAGATGATGTAGACCCAGTTGTTGGTATAGGAGATGACTGCGAACGAGGAGAGCACGTACCAAAGACTGCTCCAGTTCGCGGCCCAAATGCGGTGCCGTGCAATGACGGCCGAGGTAAACATCACATAAACAGCATCGGTGGCGGCCGTTGCGATCAACACGCCCACGGCCAGCAATGGGTCGATTTGCGGAAACATGGCTGCTCTCCCATATGGACGAGCGAGCGTCGCGCCAGACGTAGGGTAAATCAAGCCGCGCTTCAGAACAGCCTGAAGAGTTCCGGGCGTCTCCCCGCCTTTCTGCGCTACTCCACCCAGAGATGCCGGCTCTTGTGCCAGTTCTCGAGCGATTGCTTGGGATAGAGATCGAACGTCTGGTCGTGCTCCTTGATGTCCGGCTCGACCCAGCCCGGCTTGAACTTCAACATCAGATGCACCGACGACGGGGGCTTCGGCAGCTCGCTATCGATTGCCGAGGCGAACGGGTGGATGAGGTCCGGCCACTCCGGAGAGAAGAGCCAGAGGGCTGTCGCGCAGCGCGAGCAGAAGTTGCGCTCGGCTGTCGAAAGCTCGCACGTTCCATCGTACTGGCAGATCTCGGCGCGGAAAATCCGGATCGCCTTGTGCGGATCTTCAACTTTGAGTGTGCGCGCATCGGCACCGAGATTGATCGCGTATCCGCCACCTCCATCGGTCTTTCGGCAAATGGAGCAATAGCAACGCTGGTACGGCACCGGCGTGTGGCTTTCGCATGTGAAGTTCACAGCACCGCAACGGCACGAGCCTTTCAATGTGATTGGCATGTGGCACCTCCATGTTGCGTTCCGAACGATTTTTGTTGAGCGCAGGTTCATTCAAAATGTTTGATCGCGGAGTAGCGTGATTTTGTCGAGCTACGCGGACAGCGGACAATAAAGTCTGCTTGCAAATCATTTGTTTCGTGCAGGCAACAGCGCGAATGAAACGAAGTGAAACTGCGCGAAAACTCGCAGTTTACACAGGAACTATAAACGCCTGTCATCGAGCCCGCATTAGCTGCGGCGGCAACGCGCTCGAGGGGAGTCTGAAGAGCGCGTCTGCAAGGCGGATCTCTGCTGCAGCCGAGATCCGGCCCTTTCGTATCGCGTATCTGGGGCAACAGGAGTTCATCTAGTGTCGAGTAACATTTTGGAGGCCGGCGCCGCGCGCCGCGCCTGGCGACTTCGTGCGTCCGCGAGCATCCTCGCAATCACCGTCGCTCTCGCGGCCTCACCGCAATCCGCACATGCAGAGACCTGTGCTCTCCTGCCCGGCAACACCGATGGCGGCGCCGTTGCCTCGGGGACAAATGCTCTCGCTTGCGGCGTGAACGCCGTTGCGGGGAACGACAATGCAACGGCCGTTGGTACCGGTGCCCAAGCGACGGGCGTAAGCTCCACGGCTACTGGCCAGGGCGCCGTGGCTAGCCAGCAGGACACTACCGCCAACGGTCAGAACGCCCAGGCGACGGGCGTTGACTCGACGGCCGTAGGCCAGGGGGCGACGGCGTCCAACATCCGGACGACGGCCATCGGCCAGGACGCCAAGGCTTCGGGTCTTTACGCAACGGCAGTCGGCGAGAACGCCGAAGCGAGCAACGTGTCGTCGACGGCAGTTGGCTCGGACTCGGTTGCCAGCGGCGACTACGCGACGGCGCTTGGCAAGCAGGCGAAGGCAATGGGGGCTGGTGCGACGGCGTCGGGCTATGCCTCGAATGCCACCGGCAGCTCTTCGACCGCGACGGGCCAGTTCGCGCAGGCAACGGCCGATCGCACCACAGCGACGGGCTCTCTGGCACGCGCGACGGGCCTCGGCGCAACGGCCACGGGTCAGAACTCGAGCGCCAGCGGCGAGCTTTCGACGGCGACGGGCGATGGCTCGCAGGCGAGCGGGCAGAATGCGACAGCGACCGGCCAGGGTGCGCAGGCGACCAACGCCGACACGACGGCCACGGGCCAGGGCAGCAAAGCGACCGGCAACAGCGCCACCGCCACCGGCCAAGCGGCCGAGGCCTCGGGCGACTATTCGACAGCGACGGGCGGCTCGGCCGTTGCATCTGGCCAGCAGTCGACGGCGACCGGTAACTCCGCACAGGCCACCGGCGACTACGCAACAGCGACCGGCGTTCTCTCGAATGCTTCGGGTGAGAACGCAACGGCGACGGGCCATGGCGCACAAGCGAATGGCGACTGGTCGACGGTTAACGGCTACGGCGCCAGCGCGAACAAGAACGGCACGGCGATCGGCGCTTCGTCCAACGCCTACGGCGAACAGTCGACGGCTGTCGGTAAAGCCTCGTTCGCGCGTGGCATGTCGACCACGGCTGTCGGCGCGCTTGCGACCGCCAACAGCACGAACTCGTCTGCCTTTGGTGACGGCGCGGTAGCCGGCGATCCAAACAACACGAAGCAGAATGCGACGGCGATCGGCCAGAACGCCTCCGCGCAGGGCGACAAGTCCACGGCAACCGGTCAGGGCGCTCAGGCCAACGGCAATCTCTCGACCGCAACGGGGCAGGGATCGCGGGCCACTGCTGACGGGGCCACGGCAACGGGCCAGAATGCCAAGGCGACGGGGGTCTATTCGACGGCAACCGGCACCGAGGCGGTCGCTTCGGGCACCGACGGCACCGCAACCGGAAGCTACGCAACGGCCAGTGGCGAACAGTCGACCGCAACGGGCGTGCTGGCCAATGCTTCGGGTGCGTACTCGACGGCGACCGGCCGCAGCGCGACGGCGTCGGGTGCGGATTCGACCGCAACTGGCTGGAACTCGCAGGCTACCGGCGCGGAGTCGACAGCCACGGGCTACAGCGCACAGGCGACTGGCGACTGGGCAACGGCAAACGGCCGTGGTGCGACGGCATCCGGCCGCAACACAACGGCACTCGGTGCGTCGTCGACGGCCGAGGGTGAGCAGTCTACCGCAATCGGTAAGGCTTCGCTCGCGCGCGGTAACTTCAGCACCGCCACGGGCAGCGTTTCGAGCGCTCTCGGCACCAACTCGTCGGCTTACGGCGATGGGTCGACCGCTTGGAAGGAAAACACCACGGCGCTGGGCCAGAACTCCTATGCCGCCGAGGCCAACTCGACGGCGACGGGTCAGTATGCTCGCGCCACGGGTGCGAACTCGACTGCGATCGGTCAGGGTTCGACTGCGAGCGGCGCCAACTCGACGGCGCTCGGCCAGGGCGCGAAAGCGTCTCACGCCAACTCGACGGCCATCGGCCAGGGTGCTCAAACGTCGCGCGCCAACCAGGTTGCGGTCGGCACGGCGTCGAACAGCTACACGATGGCGGGTCTCACATCGTCCGCCAGCAAGGCCGCTCAGGGCGCTCCGACGTCGTTCGTGACGTCGAACGCCAACGGCGATCTTGCGACGCATACGGCTGCCGAGCTCGGTCTTGCTTCGACCAGCGACATCGGCCATCTCAACTCCCAGATCGGCGGGCTGCAGAAACGCGACGACGAACTGGCCGAGGGCATCGCGATCTCGCTTGCGCTTTCGGCTCCGATGATCCTGCCTGGCCAGGACTTCGCGATGCGCTTTGGCTGGGGCAACTTCGACGGTTCGAGCGCTGTCGGTCTCAGCATGGCCGGCGTGCTCGATCGCGGCGCTCTCGGCGAGGGCACCTCGATCGTGATCGACGGCGGCCTCGGCTACGGCACCAGCGAGAACACTGTCGCCGGTAAGGCGGGCATCACGTTGGGCTGGTAAGGTTCAAGTCTCACTGAAAAATCGGACGGCGGACAGTCAAAGGCTGTCCGCCGTTCTTTCATAATAGTGTTGCGAAGGGCGCTTAGAGGCAGAGCATGCGCCATTTCATCCGGCTCGCCTCGGTTGCGTTCGTGTTGTTGGCCGCGTTGAGCGCGGCACTTCCTGCGAACGCTCAGAACAAGTTCGCACAGCCTGCGCTCGTGGCTCAAACGCCCGCGCAAGCGCCGCTGCCGCAACTTGCAGTGCCGACCGCGGAGAAGCTCGTTCTTTTGATCCGCATGTCGCTACTGACGCTCAACGACGCCATCCAAAGCGGCAACTACACGGTGCTGCTCGACAGGGGTGGTCCGTCGTTCCGGCGCGCCAATACCGCCGCGGGTCTCTCGCGAATTTTCACGACGCTCGAAGCGCAAAGGCCGGATCTGGCGGCCGTCGCGATCCTGACACCGCAGCTCAGCGAAGCGCAAATCGTCGGGCCAGAACAGCGACTGCGTCTCCAGGGGTATTTCCAAACGCAGCCGATGCAGATCAACTTCGAGCTGATTTACGAACCCGCGGACGGACAATGGCAAGTGTTCGGCTTGTCGGTCGGAGCCGTGCCAGCACAGGTGCACGCCGCACCGCCTCCCGTCGTCGTTCCGAAAGCCGATGCTAAACCTCCGGCGAACAGGCAGCCGAAGTAGCGACGGAACCGGGGTGTCTCGGTTCTCGTGCGGGGCGCGCCTGTTTTTGATGATCCGGTTGCGGATGAAAGGCACCGATCTTAGCCAAAAGTCGAGATTCACACGGATAGAGGTCATCGGTTCGAATCGGCTATGTCCGACGCATGATGAAGCTTCGAAGTTCCTCTCTCGAGCCTTCCATTTCTAGCGAGGTGGCCGCTGACGCGGCTCCCGCGTCATCCGGTGCAGACCGCGCACTGCAGGGATTTGTTCGCCGCTTCGCTGAGGAAGCCACCGGCGTCGGCCATCAGATCATCGACATCGCCTGCAACATCAAAGAGCTTGGCGACCGCGTTCAAGGGCAGAACGCGCAGATGCAAGCCATCGGTGCGGAGATGCGTGCGCTCGGCGCGGAAAACCAGCGGATCGCTGATGGCGCACAGACGAGCCTCAACGTGGCTCAGCGGGCCAATGACGACGTTACGCAATCCTCAGCGGCGGTGCGCTCGTCGCTGGACAGTATTCAAAGGTTGGTGACGACCGTCTCGGAGCAGCGCGAGCTGCTCCAGGTGCTGCAGGAGGCGCTGACCAAAGTTTCGAAGGTTGCGGCCGGAATCGACGCCATCACGCGGCAGACCAATCTGCTCGCTCTCAACGCCACCATCGAGGCTGCGCGGGCAGGACACGCCGGACGCGGGTTTGCGGTGGTCGCTGCCGAAGTCAAGGCGCTGGCGGGCCAGACGGCTTCGGCAACGAGCGAAATCGCAGCGACGATCTGCGATCTTACTACCAAGGCCAATCTCTTGATCGACAAAGGGCGGCATAGCGCAGAGCTGGCGCGCTCCGTCGACGAAAGCGCGTCCGTGATTTCCGCTACGTTCGACTCCATCGAGGGCACCGTCGGCAATCTCGTGTCGCAGTCTTCGGACATCCAAGGGGCAGCCTCTGCCATCGACGAGCGGAGCCGATCTCTGCTTTCGCGAGTCGAGCAGGTGATGGAGGGATTCACGCTTTCCGCTGCCAACATCGGTCGCGTCGGAACGCGGGTCGGGGAATTGCAGCTGGCAGGCGAGGCGCTGATCACGACGAGCGTCGAGACCGGCGTGACGACAAAGGATTCCCCGTTCGTGTTCGAAGTGGTCAACCGCGCGAAAATCGTTGTCGAAGCGCTGGAGGCCGCCGTAGATCGCGGCGTGCTCTCGCTCGATAGTCTGTTCGACCGGAATTATCAGACGGTCGCGAACTCAAATCCGCAGCAGTACAAGACCGCCTACGTGGATGCGTTTGATCGCATCATCACTCCGATTATCGACGAGGCGCTTCTGTTCGACGGCAAGGTGGTGTTCTGTGCGCCGGTCGATGTGAACGGCTATCTGCCGACGCACAACAGCAAGTTCTCTAAAATGCCCGGCGCGGATCCGGTTTGGAATGCTGCAAACTGCCGGAACCGGCGCATTTTCAACGATCGCGTTGGGCTCGGCGCCGGCAAGAACCAGAGGCCGTTTCTCGTGCAGACGTACATGCGCGACATGGGTGGCACGTTCGCACCCATGGTCGATGTGTCGGCACCGATTGTGATCAAGGGACGCCACTGGGGTGGCTTGCGGCTAGCTTACACCGCGTGAGAGGCGGCGTCTGATCAGAACCGGCGGATGCAAATCCCGCTCAGGTTAACGCGTCGCTAAAGACATAGAGCGGCCCGACGTTCAGTCTCCGGACAACGCGCGGTGGAGTGGGGCCATCGCGTCGCGCGCCCACTCATCCAGCGAGGAAAAGATGGCAGTGGCGGGCCAGCGCGGATCCGGCTCCGGGCTCTTGCGCCAAGTTAAATGCACCTCCGCTACGCGCGCCCCTTCAAGTTGGAACAGCGCATCGTCGGTGTCACTTCTTCGGGCGATGAGTTGGGCTGTCTCTCCATAAAGGACATGACCTGACGAGATCTCTCGGCGTAGCTGCGCCTCAAGCGCGGTCTGCGTCGTTGCATCGTCGATAGGGTACCACGGATCAAGCCAATCAAAGGTGAAAGCCATTGCCTATTGCTTGTCCGTGTTGCGCGCTCATTCACACCAGGCGGTCGAGGATCTTGCTGATCTCGTCAGCCGTAAAAGCGCGCATCGTTTGCGTTCGGACGTGACCGCGCGCCGAGACGCTCATCGACAGGGCAGTCGCGGTTTCGTCGTCAGGGGCTTCACAGATCGCAACGACGTCCGTTGGACCGAGTGTCCAATACATGTCTTTGACAGTGATCCGCGCCTTCTTGGCCATGTCTTTGAATTTGTCCGAGCGGCCGATGGTATCCTTGATGTCATGGGCGCCTTTGTCGGTGAAGGAAGCGAGCACGACGTAGGTTGGCATTGAAGCCTCCAAGGTTGGCACTCCGCCCGTCACCCGGAAGTCTACCGCGTTCAAGTTGTGATTTGTAGACCCGTAAGCTCAGGGGCGCTCTTCGGGCTTTTCCGAGTGGGAGCGCACAAGCCAGGAGGCGCCGCTTGGGCGCGACAGACGCGCCAGAAGCCAGATGAGGCCGGCATAGACCGGCGCCGTGGTCAAAACATATGTGCCAACGAGGTGGACGAACATGGCGATGGCCTTGCCGCAGCATTGCTTCGCGACGATTTCCCTCTAGGTACAAGCGTACCTGGCTTGCGGGTATAGCCCGAAAGAGTAGTTCTGTTGGGCCCAGTCGACTGGCGGACGTTCGCCTATGGCAGACAATCTGGATAAATTCCAACATCTTCAGTCGCTTCCCGTGAGTGTCGCGGTGCTCGATGCGACAGGACGTATCGTGGCCGTGAACGAGGCGTGGAAGGCTTTCGGCGAGACCAATGGACTGTGTCTTCCGGATTTCGGTGTTGGAGAAAGCTACTTCAAATATTGCGAGACGGGACAGAACGGGGCGGGGCAGCTCTCCGCGCAACTCACGGACTTGCTTGCGGGCCGGTGCGAGATGATCACGATGGTTTATCCCTGCGATTCGCCATCGAAACAGCGCTGGTTTTTCCTGATCGGTATGCCGCTTTCTGTCGAACGGCCGAACGGGGCGGCAATCCTTCACGCGGAGCTGACCAGCCTGCTTCCGATGGCTTCCGCACGCGATACCGCTCGCGCAACGGGGACGTTGATCGATCCCTCTGCCGCAGTTCTCGGGGGTATCGAGCAATCCGTGACCGATGCGCTTGTCTCGCAGCTACAGACTATGTTCGAGGCGTCGAGAGGGTTTGACCGAGAGGACGTCGATCCCGCCACGAAGCTCAGTAAGCGGCAATTGGAGGTTCTCAAGCTGCTGGGTGAAGGGAAATCGAATGCAGAAATCGCCCAGACGCTTTTCCGGTCGCCGCATACCATCAAGCTGCACGTCTCGGCGATTTTGAAGCAGCTCAACCTCAAGAGCCGAACGCAGGCTGCTTTGCTCGCTTCGAAACTCTGGCCCGGCGAGAAATAGCTGTTTGCGGGTGTTTCTTAGGTGGCGGCGCTATCGGCCGGTTTGATGGTTGGGGGCGTTATGCCCATCGAAACGTAGACGCTCATCAGCTCGTCGATGCCGCCTTCGGCGGGCTCGATCCAAGCGGCGGGGACGTAGACCAAAGCGCCACCGAAGGGCACTGGGGCAGACGGGATGAGAACCGCGAGATAGTCTTCAGCGCCGATGCGGATCGGCGTCTTCGATGGAAGCAGGGCCAGTACGGCCGCTCCGGGCTTGCCGCCAAAGAAGCACCACGCCGGGCTCATGCTCTTGAGGCTGTCGCCGTTCTTGGTGTCGACGATCGAGACGAACCGGCTCGACAGGTCGTAGACGTTCGAGACCAGCGGAACGCGGCGGATCAGGCTGACGAACAGCGAGGCGACCCACGCACCGAGCCGGGAATGCACCAGGAGCCCGAGGGCGTAAATCGCGCCGATGATGATCGCGAGGCCGATCAAGTAAGGCACGATCTCGGATGTTTCGACGCCGAAACCGAGCGACGAGAGAAACCTTCCGAAGGCACTGTTCAGCCCCAGGTACTGGTTGATCAGCGCGAGCAGCCAGCCGGTAATGAAGATCGTGAGCAACAGCGGCAGCGCGGCCAGAAGGCCTGCGAAAAAGATGCGTCCGATTTTGCTCATCGAAGTTGCTCCAATTGTCTCTCTGACGATTCTGCGAGCGCGGACGAAGCGTCCGTGACCGTCAGTGCGCCGTCAAGATCCTTCGTAGATCGACCGGTTTTCCGATAACGGAATGATGCTACAGTGCAAGGCGTGCCGCGCGCGGCAATAATAGGGAAGAGGGGACCGCATGCATCCGGTTCGGATCACCACGATCGCGGCCGGTCTGCACGCCGCCTTGGCGATCGCCGCCATCTACTACACTGTGCGGATCAACAACCATGCGGAGTTGTCTGCGATACCGCCCAGAGATGCGTTGGTGATGGGCGGGGTCGTCCTGTTGCCCCTGGCGTATGCGTGGATTGGATTGCGGCTCGGGCGGACCAACATGACCCGTTGGCTTCTGGCCACCGGGCAGGCCGTTGCCCTCATTCTGTTTGCGGTTACGTTTGTGATGGTCGTCCGCAGCGTCGAGCCGATGGCGCCGCTGCTTTTCTTGCTCCTATCCCTCTGGCTCGCCGGTGGATTTGCGCTTCTGCTGTTCGTTGTGTGGCTCGTCGGACGGCGAGGGCGCTGAGATTGAGGCGTGTCGGTGAGGACACGCCCTCCATCGATTTCGCGCGTCGCGGGGAATCCTTTGGATTGTTGCCTGCGTGAGGCCGGTATTGGGCGTATTTGTAGGTCCTCGGTAAAACTACGGAGGGCTTCCGATGTCGATGTGTCGTCTTGCGATTGTCTCTCTCGCCGCGGCAGTTCTGTTCGGTCAGAGCGCAGAGGCGGGCTGCCGTACGGTGGTCGGCTCGGCCGATATGGTCACGACCGATCTCGCGAAATTCATGGCCAATGCAGCGCTTAAGAACGCAATCGAAGCGAAAGGCCTGAAGCCTTCGGGCGAGATCAAGCTGACCTGCCGCGAAGACACCTTCACGACGTATTGCAAAGCGTCGCGTCCGGCTTGCAGCTGAGCGCGTTCGCGTTCCGGCTTAGTGCCCCGGCCGTCCCGTCTTTTTCGGGCGGCCGCGGCGGGCTTTTTTCTCGGCGTCGGTTTCGATCTCGACGGTGCGCGCCGGTTTCGTGAGGTCGGGCTTCTGCGGGAGTGGGCCCGAGGCTTTCTTCACGGCCAGCGAGGCGTGCGGCCCCATCTCGTCGAGCGTTGGCTTGTGTGGGCCGCGCACGCCTTCGCCGAACGCACCGGCTTTCGTGCGCGGATCGACATCGGGGCGGCGCGGAATGGCGCGATCCGTGCCCGGGCCCATGTCGTCGAGTGATGGCTTCCGGATGCGCGTCGTGGATTGGGCGTGGCTCGGCTGCACGGGCTCGTATTCTGTGGCGATGCGTGAGCCGCCTTTGCCGCCCTTTTTCGGCTCGGCGAGCATGTTGGCGTTGCCGGCGAATTTGCGCTCACCTTTGAAGCTGCCGGCCTGATCTTCCACCGAGGACTGGCGCGCGAGCGGATCGTCGGCGATGGCAAGCTCCGTTTCGCGCAGGCGCTTGATCTCGTCGCGCAACCGCGCGGCGGTCTCGAACTCAAGATCGGCGGCGGCTTCCTTCATGCGCCGCTCCATGTCCTCGATGACGGTTGCGAGGTTGTGGCCCACGGTCGGGCTGTCGGCGAGGCCGGCGTCGACGGTGACATGGTCCTGCTCGTAAACGGACGCGAGCACGTCGGCGATGTTCTTCTTCACGCTCTCGGGCGTGATGCCGTGCTCGATGTTGTAGGCCATCTGCTTTTCGCGTCGGCGCTCGGTTTCCGCCATGGCGCGCTCCATGGAGCCGGTCATTTGCTCGGCGTAGAGGATCACCTTGCCGTCGACGTTGCGCGCGGCGCGACCGATGGTCTGCACGAGCGAGGTCTCCGAGCGCAGGAAGCCCTCCTTGTCGGCGTCGAGAATGGCGACGAGCGCACACTCCGGAATGTCGAGACCTTCGCGCAGCAGGTTAATGCCGATCAGCACATCGAAAGCGCCGAGGCGCAAGTCGCGGATGATCTCGATGCGCTCCAGGGTCTCGATGTCGGAGTGCATGTAGCGCACGCGGATGCCCGCTTCGTGCATGTACTCCGTCAGGTCCTCGGCCATGCGCTTGGTGAGCGTGGTGACGAGCGAGCGGTAGCCGCGCTTGGCGACTTGGCGCACCTCGTCGAGCAGATCGTCGACCTGTGTCTTGGCAGAACGGATCTCGACCGGTGGATCAATGAGGCCGGTGGGGCGGATCACCTGCTCGGCGAAGCTGCCGCCGGTTTCGTTCAGCTCCCAGCCGCCGGGCGTGGCGGAGACAGCGACGGTCTGCGGGCGCATGGCATCCCACTCCTCGAAGCGGAGCGGGCGATTGTCCATGCAGGAGGGCAGGCGGAAGCCGTACTCCGCGAGCGTCGCCTTCCGGCGGTAGTCGCCGCGGAACATGCCGCCGATCTGCGGAACGGTGACGTGGCTTTCGTCGACGAATACGAGCGCATTGTCGGGCAAATATTCGAACAGCGTTGGCGGCGGGTCGCCCGGATTGCGACCTGTAAGATAGCGCGAGTAATTTTCGATGCCGGCGCAGCTTCCGGTAGCTTCCATCATCTCCATGTCGAAGACGGTGCGCTGCTCCAGGCGCTGGGCTTCGAGAAGCTTGCCTGTGTCGTACAACTCGTTCAGGCGCTGCTTGAGCTCGCTCTTGATGCTCTTGATGGCCTGCTGCAGCGTCGGCTTCGGTGTCACGTAGTGCGAATTGGCGTAGATCTTGATGAGTGCCAGATCGTCGCTCTTCTGGCCGGTGAGCGGGTCGAATTCGGTGATGCTCTCCACCTCGTCGCCGAACAGCGAGATGCGCCAGGCGCGATCCTCATAGTGGGCCGGAAAGACTTCGACCGTGTCGCCGCGGACGCGGAAATTGCCGCGCACGAAGGCCGCGTCGTTGCGGCGGTAATGGAGCGCGACAAGATCAGCCAGGAGCTGGTCGCGTGACAAGCGCTCGCCGAGCTTCACCGCGAAGGTCATGGCGGTGTAGGTCTCGACCGAGCCGATACCGTAGATGCACGAGACCGACGCGACGATGATGACATCGTCGCGTTCGAGCAGGGCGCGCGTTGCGGCGTGGCGCATGCGGTCGATCTGCTCGTTGATGTCGGCTTCCTTCTCGATATAGGTGTCCGTGCGCGGGACGTAGGCCTCCGGCTGGTAGTAGTCGTAGTAGGAGACGAAGTACTCGACCGCGTTCTCCGGGAAGAAGCTCTTCATCTCACCGTAGAGCTGGGCGGCGAGCGTTTTGTTCGGGGCGAGGATCAGTGCCGGGCGCTGCGTCGCCTCGATGACCTGGGCCATGGTGAACGTCTTGCCGGAGCCGGTGACACCAAGCAGCACCTGCGTGCGCTCGCTCTCGTTCACGCCCGAGACGAGGTCGGCGATGGCGGTCGGCTGGTCGCCCCTCGGTTCGAACTCGGAGACGATCTGGAAGTGCTTGCCGCCTTCGCTCTTCTCGGGGCGCTCCGGGCGATGCGGCATGAACATCGGCATCGCGCCGGAGACCAGCGGATGAGACGCGATCATCGGCTGGCGGGACAGGATCTCCTTGGCCTTGTCAGTGCGCTCGTTGGGGCGCGTGAGAATGGCGTTCAGGCTGTCGCCCAAGCTTTCGCCGACGGCGCCACGCGGAGGAAGCGGACCTTGCTGGCGGAGCGCGGGCAAGGGTTTGTGCGTTCCATCACCTAGCGGCCCGGAGGCCGTGAAGGCATTCTGCGGGGCCTCGCCGAAGCCTGGCGTTCCGGCAGAGGTCTCGACCGGGGGAGCGGAAGGCTTGCCGGAGCGGCCGCGCGAGGGACGGATCGGCTTCGCGGCGCTGGGGATTTTGGGGGATTTAGCCATGCGCCGAATATGGCGTGCCGCGCGTCCGGAGGGAAGGGTGGGCGCGAGCCGGCGATTGCGTCAGGTTGGCGAGGGATTTGACTGAAATTTCAGATGATACCGTGAAGGTGGGCCTTGCGTAGATTGCGCTGATCCATTGACCTGAGCGTCCTGAGTTTGGTCAAGGCTTACGGATGTGTGAGCGGGCTTGCGATGATGCGGTCGGCGAACCATCTCAATCGTTGTGAACGGGGGTATGCAGTTAGTCGCATCACGGAGACGCCCCATGTCAAATTCATTCATTTACGTTCTTTCCGCCCTCGGTTTCTCAACGCTCGCTTTGGCGGCGACCCTGCCAGCTTCTGCCCAAGC
Organism: Hyphomicrobium sp.; assembly: GCF_036262015.1. Classification (GTDB taxonomy): domain Bacteria; phylum Pseudomonadota; class Alphaproteobacteria; order Rhizobiales; family Hyphomicrobiaceae; genus Hyphomicrobium_C. The sequence goes on from NZ_DATAJR010000008.1 coordinate 1,432,309, forward strand.
GGCGATTGTCTGCAAGGATGGTTTTCAGGACTCCGGCGGCAATTGGATCTCGACGCCTTACTGCAATGATGCGCACTTGGCGCAGATCGCGCGGAGCCGCGGTGCGAGAGTGTCGGATGCGGAAATCCGGGAAAACCCGAACCGCAAGGACGAAATCTGCCGCTTTCTGAGCGGGAATCCCAACGCACAGGACTACTGCCCGGATTCGGATGGTCCCCTTTTCGGCCGTTGAAGCTTCGGCCTCCTCGAAATGCTCCAAGCCTGTTTCTCAGGGAACTGCGTGCTAGCCCGGGCTGTGTTAGCCCGGGCTAGTCCCTGCAAAGAAACAGTGCTCAATGAGTTTTGCCAACGCCAGGATCATGACCGTCGAGGAGGCTCGTGCGCTCGTAGCGCCCGTCCTGGCGTCCTTCATGGCAAAAGCCGATCTCGAGATTGCGCTCGACCATGAGCTGATGTTTGCGGACGACTATGAAAGCAGCGGAGTCCTGGCGCTTCCGGAGGGAGCGGTGGTGGATGGCGACCTGGTGCTCGATCACGAGGAGGCTGTGGCCGGTGGAAGAAGCTATCGCGGGATCATCGCGCTGGGTGCGCTGACTGTGACGGGCGATATCGTCAACCTCTGCTGCGATGGCGGGCCGTTCCTTGTTACGCTCGGGCCGCTCCACGTGCGCCATATCCTCAAGGGTGGTGCGACGATGATCGCAGTGGGCCCGGTAACGGCATTGGGCACGATCTACTGTTCTTACAATCACGGGGGCTTCCGAGCCTGGGGCGGCGTCACCGCCCAGGCCATTCTCATCGACGATCAGCTGTATGAGATCGCAGGCCATGTCGAGGCCGTGAAACTCGTGCTCGGAGAGGACGATCCCGCTGGATATCTGGTTCCGGAGTTGCTGTGGGAGGAGGACGACGGCAGCCTCATCCCCATGGATGATTTCGGCGAGGAGGTCACGGCGCGGATCAAGGCTGGGGAGCCGGTGTTCCGGGCCGAAGCGCCGCGCCACCGCCGGGGATAATTGCCTGAAATCCGGGGGGTGCGTGGCGTAACGGTCACAGTGTCGGATTTTGCCGAGCACGAGGCGCGGAAAGCGCCGCGATTGCCCTTTGAATGCCTCGATTCATGTACCATCTTGCGCTTCAAGGCAGACTTATCTGGATGGATTGCCAATGAGATCGCTTCTTATGGCTGTTGCGCTCGGCGCGTCGACGCTCGTGGCTTCGCAGGCCGCGCTCGCGTTCACGTACGAAGGGCAGGGCAGCGGCCAGCAGCAGTCGTCGTCGGGGCAGGCCGCTCCGAAGGCTGGGCTCGACATGGATCCTGGTTCTCTGATGCCTCCGATCGGCACTTCGGTTCCTGGCACGACCTATGATTTCGGGCCGGGTGCGTTCAACAATGGGCTCGCCTCTCCGCCGACCCGCAACGACTCGGTCGGTCCAGGCTGGCTTTATCCGCCGCGGTAGGGCGGCATTGGGCTGGAAGTGGTGGAATTGAAAGGCGCCCGTAGGGGCGCCTTTTTGTTATTCGGTTTGGGTTAGCCGGCAATCCGGCCGGCCGTGGCGCGTGATGCCGCTCTGCTAATCATCAAGTCGTGGTGGCGGGAAACTATCTTCTTGAGGGCTTGATCTCGGCCTTTTGCCGCTGCAAACGCAAATCTTTTGGCCAACGCTGTCATTTCCGCGCTTGTCATTTCCGCATCTTGCCGGAGTTGTGCGAGTAGCTGACGGAATCCTGGATCATCGCCTAGCGCTTCCTCCAGGCGTTTATTGTATTTTTCTATTAAGTCAGTTCTGAGAACTTTGGATGCCTTTACGGACTTCGGCTTGCTGGCAACTGAGCTGACCAATACGTCGGCGGCTTTCGCAACGAACTGGTCCAAGCTGACGCTCTTGTGCCTATGGAGCAATGCGGTCAATGCAACGAAGTCCGCAGCTATCGCCTTTGACGCTATGGATGTGACGAACGTATCAAGCGCGGGCAATGTACTCGCTATCGTGTCAACCCGTGTCTGCATGAACGATGCTGTCGGGAAATCTTGGGTTGAGAGCTTACTGACAACGTCTGCGACTGTTTTTGCTGGCAACGCCTTGAAGATGGGAACCAAAGCTCTCAGGGCGTGCGCTGCACTTGAGGCCTGCGCTGCCTCGAACATCGCTGCAGCTTCATCCAGACGATCTGCGAAAGCCGCTGATTTCATTTTGTTCACCTATCATGCCGAAGTGGTTTGGGCGGGTGAGTTCGGATCCGGCGGTATTCCCATGTGTTGCGCGAGATAAGTCGAAAGACCTTCAATCGCTGCGCGGGCGTTCCTTCCGGCATCGTCATTGTCCATGACAAAGTAGGCGATTCCTTCAGACGCATCCCGGACGAGCGCGACGGTCTGTGGAAAGAACAGTTGTTCCGGGAGGAGGCCGTAGCCAACCTTCATTTCTTTCAATCGGTCGCTGATCCGAGCGGATGCAGCCCTCGCCGCTAGTTGGCCGCTACGATACTTGGAACCCACTGAACCAAGCACCTTGATATGTGGGCATATTTTTGAGGCCTTCAAGGTTTCCACCTGCTCGCAGAACCTGAGGACTGCCTCGGCAGAAGGACGGTCCAGGATCGTCGGGATAAGGAGGTGAGAGCTTGCGCAGAGAGCTTGGATCGCGCCGGTTGTGAGGCGAGGGGGACAGTCGATGATAACAAGATCAAAAGCTTCCCGCACCGCTTCGGAATGAAGGACCGCGGCAAGATTGTACCGCACATCGTACTTCTTGAAGAGCCTGCCGTAGAGCAAATCGCCAAGCGCTTTGCGTACGCTTCGCCCTGCCTGGTTCCGGCATTTCAATAGCCATTCAATTAGAAGGCGATTGTCGGCCTGTGCTAGATCGTAGTGTGCAGTGATGATCTTCAGCCGGGGTTCATGTTGCGTCGCCTTTGCGCAACTCACGAGAATGCCTGCATCTATATCACCGCTTAGGACACGCGTGGCCAAGGAGTCTTGGCCGGCGGGTGGCAGCCACCGTTCGTCTTCGGGCAGGGCCATCGACGATAGGGAGCCTTGAAAATCTAGATCAACGAGGAGCACACGCTTATTCCATCGCGCGTCGTGAGAGAGGAATGCTCCAATATTTGCTGCAAGTGTTGTCTTGCCCACGCCTCCCTTGAGATTTGAGATCGCGAGGATTTTTGCGCCGTGGAAGCTATTTTTGTAGTCCTCTGGCGGCACGATGGGTTGTGTTACCCAAACACCATTACCCTCACGTGGTCCGTCTTGCGTATGAGTGCGGGCCACACTGACCAGTGTGCGATGTCGGCTCCACAGAAAGCATCCGAAGCGTCGAATCTCGCGCCATATGACGCGGAATGCCGCGTAAAGCGCTGCTAGAAAGACCGATCCGAAAAATATTGCTGCCTCTTTCCCAAGATGGCTAGCCAGCGAATCTACAATTGCCGTCATTGCACTCCCCCACCCCCACGCAAACTGTTTTTGTTCAACTATGCATTCGCAACCGGGGGATGTACAGCATGCGGACAACGCGTTAGCTGCTGATTGCAGAATTGTCCGTGTTGCCAGCGATACTTGGGTGTCTGGACAGGTGTTAGGAGTTAAGCTTGGCGAAGAGATTCATATCGGCGCTGGAGCCAGGGAGACCCTTATGGCCGTGACACGGACCGCACTCGTATCCGGCGCGAACCGGGGCATCGGTTTCGAGATCGTGCGGGGGCTCGCCCGGCTTGGCGTGCTCGCAGTCATCGGAGCGCGAGATACCAAGGATGGGATGGTTGCAGCCGAAAAGCTGCAGTCAGAAGGGCTCGATGTTCCGGTCGTGCAGCTCGATGTCGATCGCGACGGCAGTGCCGCAGAGGCTGTTGCCGAGGTTCAGCGCCTCTATGGACGGCTGGACATTATAGTGAACAATGCCGCGATCCTCATCGACGAGCCCGGTGGCTTCAAAGCCAGTCTTTTCGATCTCAAGGCCGATACGATGCGGCGCACATTCGAAACCAATGTGATCGGACCGGTTCGATTGATCCAGGCGGCGGCGCCGGTCATGCGCGCGCAAGAGTATGGGCGGATCGTCAATATCTCGTCGACTGCGGGCCAGCTGTCTGAGATGGGAAGCGGGTACCCAGCTTACCGTATGTCGAAGGCGGCGCTCAACGCACTGACGCGCATCGCGGCGGCAGAACTCAATGGCGCGAACATCAAGGTCAACTCGATGTGTCCGGGCTGGGTGAAGACCGACATGGGCGGCACCAATGCCGAGCGCACACCGGAAGAGGGTGCGGATACCGCGGTTTGGCTGGCGACGTTGCCGGACGAGGGTCCGACCGGCGGCTTCTTCAAGGACAGGAAGCCAATTGCCTGGTGAGTGCGCCCAGCCGGATCAGAGACCGCGGACGAGGTTGCCGATCATCAGGGTCAGATAAGCGGTGATCGACAGCCAGAACTCCTGATGCGGCAGGTAGCGCGGCACGGGGATGAACCCGAGCTTGGTGATCAGCGCCAGCGTCGCCAGCACAAACGAGATCAGAAAGATCACGATCGTCGGGGGATTGAGCCTCATGCCGCGAACTCCCTTGGCTGCCGGCGTGCCTGTTTGCGCGGGGCGCGGCGGCTCCAGCGCGTGCGCCATAATAGGGGCCGCGACCGGCTGCGCAACGGGCAAGGAACGGCTCGGCTAAGAGAGGATGGGGCCTGAGATCATCCGGCCACAACGCGAAAAGGATTAGAGGGCTCGCGCCGTCTTGGCCGGACCCTGAACGGTGTTCGTGGGCACAATGAAGGTTACGGGCCGTGCGTCCGGCGCGTTGACGTCCCGGCATGTGACAGCAATCTGACGCACCGGCTCTTCGCCGGTGCCAGATGCTTTAACGATGCCGTTCGAGGGCTCGACATCGGTCACTGCAACGACCTTGAGCACCCGCTCGGTCTTGCCGGAGGAAATCGTGATGCGGTCGCCAACGCTCAGGCCACCTGCAACGGGGGCGGACCAGGCGGCTGGCTCAAGGGCAGCCCCCTGGGCCTCGTGCCGCTTGTTCAGGAGCCAATAGGCTTCGCTTCCGGAGACAAGAGCCTGATCGGCCCGAAGGGATGCGGTTTCCCCGGCAGCATTCGCCTTAAGGGCAGCCGCAAAGCGTTGGGTTACGACAGCCTCGGTATTGGCGGTCGAAATCCCGATCCCAGCCAACGCCAGTACAGCCAGAACAGCGCTCGCACGGGTGGCTGGCGTCAAGGCGAGAACGAAGCGGCGGAGAGTCATGATGAAAGCCCTTTGGCGAACTATCTCACGGTTATCCTGTAACGCTTATAGCGTGGTCTCGGTTCAGGGGCGAGCCCCAGGAGAGAAAAAGAGCCCCTTGGTTGAAAAAATCCCTACATTTTAGATAGTTGCCTAGAAGAACCCGGGCTCGGCACCGTGTCCTTGCGCCGCGGCGCGTAGGCGCGGCAGAGGTGGCGGAAGAAGGCCACATTGAACACAGCCATGGCAGCGAGGGCCCCCGCCAACAGCACGGCCGAGGCGTTGCGGTCGAGGCTCGAGGCGAGCGAGTTCGTGTCGGACGCGAATGCAATTCCGACGTGCCAGCCCATCAGCCCAACCATAATGCTGAAAACGGCGAGGCCGGCGACGAGATCGGGCAAGTGCCGACGAAAGTATGGAGAACCTTTAGTACGCTTCATGCAGTACGACCCTCCTTTCGAATGATTCGAGCCCAACGTGATCCGAGTGCGATGACAATCCCGCGCTGTGGCGGGGGTTTGCTCGGAATGTGGCAAAGACGAGCTATTCCATGAGAGAGGAAATTTAGTTTTGAACTTGTGCTTATCCCGACACGGGATTTGGGATGGCCAGGGTCGGGATCAAGGCATCGTCCTGTATACGGGGCTGTCGCACGCGCGGATGACCTAAGACTTTGGGCCAGTACGGCAGATATTGCACTTCGCACGTGCGAGGCGTAGCGTCCGCGCCGTTTGCAGCTAGGCCAGCCGGCGCGTGAGCAGCCGCGGCCGCCCGTTCAACCGAGAAACGAAAGATAGCCATATGGGCTTTTTTGCCGACAGCTTGAACCGTATCCAGCCCTCCGCGACCATTGCCGTCTCCATGAAGGCGCGCCAGCTGAAGGCGCAGGGCAGGGACATCATCTCGCTTTCGGCAGGCGAACCTGATTTCGATACGCCTGAGAACATCAAGCTGGCGGCGATCAAGGCGCTGAAAGACGGCAAGACCAAATACACTGACGTCGACGGTATTCCGGAGCTCAAGGCTGCCATCGTTGCGAAGTTCAAGCGCGACAATAATCTGGACTACACCCCGGCGCAGGTTTCGGTGGGAACGGGCGGTAAGCAGGTGCTCTATAACGCGCTGCTCGCGACCCTCAATCCTGGCGACGAGGTTGTCATCCCGGCTCCGTGCTGGGTGTCCTATGCCGACATCGTTCAACTCGGCGGCGGTAAACCGGTCTTCGCCGAGACGAAGCTCGAGGACGGCTATCGCCTCAAGGGCGAAGCGCTCGACCGCGCCATCACGCCACAAACCAAGTGGCTCATCCTCAATTCGCCGTCCAATCCGACAGGCGCCGCCTATTCGCGCGAAGACCTGAAGGCGCTGACCGACATTCTGATGCAGCCCAAGAACAAGCACGTTTGGGTTTTGACGGACGATATGTACGAGCACCTGCTCTACGACGGGTTGAAGTTCTTCACGCCGGCGCAGGTGGAGCCAGGTCTCTACGACCGCACGCTTACGATGAACGGGCTTTCGAAAGCCTATTGCATGACGGGCTGGCGTCTCGGTTACGCAGCGGGCCCCGAGCCTCTAATCAACGCCATGCGGAAGCTGCAGTCGCAGTCGACGTCCAATCCGACCTCCATCACGCAGTGGGCCGGTGTCGAGGCGCTCAACGGTCCGCAGGACTTTATCGCTCAGAACAACAAGGTGTTCGTCGAGCGGCGCGATCTCGTGGTCGGCATGCTCAACCAAGCGAAGGGCTTGATGTGCCCCAAGCCGGAAGGCGCGTTTTACGTCTATCCGAGCTGCGCAGGCGCAATCGGCAAAACCACGCCCAAGGGCGTTTCCATCAAGACGGACGAGGATTTTGTAACGGCGCTGCTTGAGGAGGAAGGGGTGGCGGTTGTGCACGGCGCGGCTTTCGAAGGCTCGCCCGCGTTTCGCATCTCCTATGCCACGTCCACGGCGGCGCTGACGGAGGCCTGCACGCGCATTCAGCGCTTCTGTGGAAAGCTGAGGTAGATCTTCACGCTAGTAAAGCGCGAGGCGGCCACCGGCGGCAACGATGCCGCCAAGCACAAGCGCTGCGGCGGCCACGAGGCAGACCATCGCGCGGAGACCGGGGCGGGCAGTGATGCCCGCCTCTTGTGCGTCCGCATAGGGCTCCGCCGGTTTCTTCCCCGTGATCATTGCTTGGATGAGCGGTTCCTTCTTCACCAGCGTGTAGAGAGCGTTGACGGTGACGTGGAGCGCCACGAGCGGCAGCAGAAGATAGTTGAACAGCTGGTCGTGAAGCCGGGCCGCGCGCGCATTCTGCTGCTCGCTGACCAGGCGATAGAGCGGGCCGCCGACGAGATCGTTGTCGTCAGTCGCAAACAGCCCGAAGCCGCTGATTGCAGCGACGGTGGCTATGAGCGCCAACACCATGAGTGCGCCAAGCGGATTGTGCCCGAGATAGCGAGCCGCGCGCCCGCTGCAGAGGGATTGGGCATAATGCATGATCGCCGAGGGCGTCGGCACGAAGCCAGAAAAGCGCGATGTCGAAGAGCCCCAGAGGCCCCAGAGTATTCGCCAGACGATCAAAACGAGGATGGCGAGGCCGTTTGCGCGGTGCCAGATCAGTGTCTCGTCTCCAATGTCCTCGGCGAACTCATAGCTCACCCAGGCGGAAACGATCAGGAACACAAGGGTCCAATGAAACAGCCGCGTGGGCAGGTCCCAAACGGGTACGCGTTGCGTGTCGGTCGCGTGCATCCGGGCAATACCGGCATCAGGATTTCGGTTTGCGGAACTTCTTGTGGCAGCCGCTGCAGTTTCCCATTACCTCTTTCCAGGCGTCAGGAAACGTCTCCTCGTCCGTGATTTTGGCCTCGGCGGCCTTCGCAGCCTCGCCGAGCTTCTTGAAACGGGATTCGAAGTCGGCCTTCTCCTCCCAAATGATGGGCAGGGCCTCGGTCTTCTCGCCCGTTTTCGAGTCGTCCGGGAAGAGCTTGGGAAGGATGACCGCTTGCTCCTGCATGATTTTCAGGGCGGCCTGAACCTTCTCGAGTTCGAAGTCGGCTTCGCCCTTGTACATGGCGCTCACCGGCTTTGCGGCGTCGCCCATCTTCTTGTAGTGGTCCTTCCGCTCTTTGATGACGGCCACGTTTTGTGCTGCGACGGCCGTCGCGCCGAGGGCGAATGCTGCAACGGCGATCAGTACCTGGCGCATGGCGATCTTCTCTCCCGTATCAGCGGACACAAGTTGTTTGGCTCGAAGGCTTGCATCGCGGCGAGAGGGTGTCAACCAAGCACGCAAACCGACGGTATCACTGAAAAGCTAAGGGCCGCATACGTGCGGCCCTTCTCAATTCAAAACTTGAAGGGGGATCTCAGCGGCTCGGCAGAAGAGCGCGCGGCGCATGCGCCCGGATCTCCGCCATAGATAGCATGTGCGCGACCCAGTGCTCGAAGCGCGCGAAGGGCAGGGACATCTTGCGTGCTGCACTGGCTGCAGAAGAATGTCCATTACGCAGAGCCACTTCCGGCTGGAGCAATGTCCACTCGGTCAAGTCCTCTTCGGTCGACGCCATGGCATAACCCGCAGCATCGGCCGCCTTCACCAGTGACTTATTGAGCGTCTCTCTACTCATTTGAGGCACATCCTTCTTTGAAGGTAAGCGTCACTCCGGGCCATTTGGTTCCGACAACCCGCCCGTGTTTTTTCTCGCCTAGCCTTTGCCTCTCCCGGGGGCGTTTATTGTTTTTCTGGTCGTCTGCTTGAGATGCGTAAGCCTTCAAGTTGACGATCCATGATGCGGTCAAGGGCGATTGTGTTCAAGTAATTTTTGGTAACATTTTTCACGGATTCGCCTAACGCACCTGCGAATGCTTGTTGCATCGCAATAGCTTGCCTCGGGATCGCATTGGGGTGGGTTCAAGACTCACTGCCTTCGAGTTTGGAGCGCAAAGATTAGTGCATGATTAAGTAGGAAGTCTCTTGCGTCTTTCTCGGAGCGGCGCGACGATCATTTCGTCGCGCTCCTTCGGTGAGGCGCGGGAGGTGTGCGACATGCGCATCCCTCTGCGCCTCATAGCGCTCAACCCGGAACCAGAATCCGGGAAGCGGGAAGGAGGACACCATGGGGCAATCCGACGGCCCGAGAGGCACCACACAGGGTGCCGGCTCAGGGCATGCATCCGGCCGCAGCACCCGCTGCATCGCACTTATCGGCCCATTTCTTTCCGGCAAAACCACCCTTCTCGAATCCATTCTCGCCCGCACCGGCGGCCTTGTCCGGCCCGGCTCGGTAGCTGAAAAATCCACCGTTGGTGACGCTTCCCCCGAAGCCCGCTCCCATGAAATGAGCGTCGAGCTCAATGTGGCGGATGCCACTTTTCTCGGCGATACGTTCACATTCATCGATTGTCCCGGCTCGATCGAATTTCAGTACGAGGGGGCGCAAGCTCTGACGGCATGCGACGCAGCGGTCGTGGTCTCCGAGCCAGATCCGAAACGGGTTCCCGCGCTTCAGGTCATCCTCAAGCAACTCGAGGACCGTGGAATTCCCCACCTTCTCTTCCTGAACAAGATCGAAACCTGTCACACGCCGATCCGAGAGATCCTTCCGGCTCTTCAGCCGGCGTCCTCGAAGCCTCTCGTGCTGCGGCAAATCCCGATCTGGGAGAACGGTGTCGCGACGGGTTTCATCGACCTCGCCTTGGAACGGGCATTTCTGTTCCGCAAGAACGCGCCCTCGGAGATGATCGAGCTGAAGGCGAGCGATATCGAGCGGGAAAAGGAAGCGCGCTTCCATATGCTCGAGCAGCTTGCCGACTATGACGATGCATTGATGGAAACGCTTTTGTCCGATGCGACGCCGGAGTCGGGTATGGTGTTCGCCGACCTTTCGCGAGAGTTCGAGGACGGGCTCATCTGCCCCGTGCTGCTTGGAAGCGCGGAGAATGGCAACGGCATCCTGCGTCTGCTCAAGGCGCTTCGTCATGAGGTTCCGTTCGTCAACGCGACCGCAAAGCGGCTCAAAGTCGAGAATGCGAAGAGCGCGGCGTATGTCCTGAAGACGCTGTACACCGGGCATGGCGGAAAGCTCTCGATCGCTCGCATTCTGACAGGGGAGGTTGCCGACGGAGCGAGCATGACCGGCGGGGATGCCGTCGAGGAGCGCGCGGCCGGGGTGTTCTCGCTTCGCGGCGAGGAAACCCAAAAGCGCGGGGCTGCCCGGGCGGGCGATACCGTTGCGCTGGGCCGGCTCGATCACGTCCGCACGGGCGATACGATCACGACTGAGAAGGCCGGTATCGTGCAAATCGCAAAACCCGCCGTTCCATCACCAGTCCTGGCATCCGGTATTGGCCTCAAGGACCGCAAGGACGAGGTCAAGCTGTCCTCCGCGCTCGGTAAGCTGATCGAGGAAGATCCATCGCTAATTCTGGAACACAACGCCGAGACGCATCAAGTCCTGCTGAAGGGCCAAGGCGAAATGCACTTGCGGGTCACCTTTGAGCGGCTGCAGCGCAAGTACGGCGTCGTGGTCGAGCGGCAGAAGCGGCACATCCCCTATAAAGAGACGATCCGCAAATCGACGGAGATCCGTGGCCGCCACAAAAAGCAGTCGGGCGGGCATGGCCAGTTCGGAGATGTGGTGATTTCGATCGCGCCACGGCCGCGTGGCGCAGGCTTCACGTTCAACGATACGATCACGGGTGGCGTGGTGCCGAAGCAGTTCATCCCGTCAGTCGAAATCGGCGTTTCCGATTACATGAAGCATGGTCCGCTCGGCTTCCCGGTGGTCGACATCGCCGTGACCTTGACGGACGGGTCCTTCCACACGGTCGACAGCTCCGACATGGCCTTCCGGCAAGCCGGCAGGCTGGCGATGAGTGAAGGTATGCCGAAATGTCAGCCGGTGCTTCTGGAGCCGGTCATGGAGGTCGATATCGCTGTTCCCTCGGAGGCAACGGCACGGATCAACGGCCTGATCCCACAACGGCGCGGGCAAATCCTGGGCTTCGACAGCCGGGATGGTTGGCCGGGATGGGACGTCGTTTCGGCCCATATTCCGGAAGCGGAGATCGAAGACCTGATCGTCGAATTACGCTCGGCGACTTCGGGAGTTGGAACCTACACGGCGAAGTTCCATCATCTCGCCGAATTGACGGGGCGCCTGGCGGATCAGGTGCTCGTAAGTCATGGCGAGGCTGCGGAGTGAGCTGAGGGCATTTTGCTCACTCGCAACGGAGGCGGGCCGCCGCGGCCCGCCTTTCCATTTGGGACTTATTTCTCGGAGTGTGGGGTAAAGGTCATAGCGACCCCATTCATGCAGTACCGCTTGCCGGTGGGCGGCGGGCCGTCATCGAAGACGTGGCCGAGATGCCCGCCGCAGCGGCTGCAATGGACCTCGGTGCGGGGGGAAGCGAGCTTGTGGTCCGTCGAAAAACCGACCGCTTTCTCGAACGGTGTGTAGAAGCTCGGCCAGCCGGTGCCGGAATCGTATTTCGTTTCAGATGAAAAGAGGGGCTGTCCGCAACCGGCGCAGCGGTATTCACCTGCGGCGTATATCTTGTCGAACGGACTTGAGCCGGGGCGCTCGGTGCCGTGACCCCGCAGGGTGTCGTACTGAGCTGGTGTTAGCTCGGCCTTCCATTCGGCCTCGGGCTTCGACACCGGGAATTGCTCGGCTGCAGTTGCCGGGCTCCGGCGCAGACCGGTCGCTGCGAGCGCCACTCCCAGGCCTGAGAGTGTCAGGTTCCTTCTACTCAACATTTCGTGCTCGCGCTTCCTGCCTGCGGCGGGCGTCTGTCGCGCCCGCTTCTCAGTCTTCTTATACCGCCGGAGATCGAGTTTGTTTCAATCTGTCGTGGCCCGGAAGGGAATCCGCCTCGCAATCGTGATCTCTTCCGGCGTGAGATCGCAGGCATACGCGATCGCCTCGACGCCAGCGCACCGCGCGGCTTTGAAGGCCTCGGCGTAACGGGGATCGATGTCGGCAGCGAAGGCGAACTCCTGCGCATCAGCCCGCTGGATGAGATAGAGCATCACGGCGCGATGGCCTGCAGCCACCATGGCCGAGAGTTCGACGAGATGCTTAACGCCGCGCTCGGTGACGGAATCCGGAAACTCGGCGAGTCCGCCTGTGCGGGAGAGGTGCACGTTCTTGATCTCGACGTAGGCCAGCCCCTTGGCCGGATCCTCAAGAAGGATATCGATGCGGCTTGAGAGCCCGTACTTCACCTCGCGGCGGAGGCTCGCGTAACCGGCGAGTTCTGGAATCTCGCCGTTGGCAATGGCCTCTGAGACGAGACGGTTCGGGTGGTTGGTGTTGATGCCGACAAGCTGCGGACCCTGTCCGAGGTCGGCTTCTACCATCTCCCAGGTATGGGGGTATTTGCGGGTCGGGCTGTCGCTTGCGGACAGCCACACCGTGGCGCCTGGCGTCGCCAGCCCCATCATGGAACCTGTGTTGGGGCAGGTGGCGGTAACCATCTCGCCACTGTCGAGGGCGACGTCGGCAAGGAAGCGCTTGTAGCGCTTCACGAGGCGGCCGCGGATGAGGGGGATCGGGAATTTCATGGCCGGGGAGCATTAGGGGGCCGAGGCGTGCTCTGCAACGGCAAACTCGGCCCGCGGCGGTGCTATAAAGGGTGTGCGGACATCAGGGAGCGATGCGTGAGCGGGACTGAGATCATCACGGCGGCCGTGCTCGTCATTGGCGACGAGATCCTATCCGGCCGGACGAAGGACCAGAATATCGGCACCATAGCCGAGCACCTGACCTCCATCGGCATCGCACTCAAGGAAGTGCGTGTCGTCGGAGACGATGCGCCCGAGATCATCGCAGCGGTGAATGCCCTCCGTGCCCGGTACGCCTACGTGTTTACCACTGGCGGGATCGGGCCGACCCACGACGACATCACGGCGGACAGCGTGGGTGCGGCCTTCGGCGTAACCGTGGACATCGACCCCCGGGCGGTGGCGATGATGGAGCCGGTCTATGCGGCCCGCGGCATCACGCTCAACGCGGCGCGGCTGCGGATGGCGCGGATTCCAGCGGGCGCTGAGCTCATCACGAACACAGTTTCGGCGCCTCCCGGATTCAAAATTGACAATGTGTTTGTGCTCGCGGGCGTCCCAGACATCATGAAGTCGATGCTTCTGGCTGCGACAGAACGGCTCAGGACGGGCCCGAAAGTGAACGCTGTTTCGATTGTACTCCACCGCGCCGAAGGAGACATCGCGGAGCTGTTCGCAGCGCATCAGGCCGCTTACCCGGACGTGACCATGGGCAGCTATCCTTCTTTTGCGGGGGGAAGTTACCTGACCGAGCTTGTTCTGCGCAGCTCGGATTCGATCCGTCTTGAGGAGGCGCGAGCCGGGCTCGTTAGGCAGCTTACTGAGCAACGTCTTCTTTAGAATCGTTCTTCACTGAGCGGTCTAACATACCCCTCCGTGCGGCATCGTCGCCGTTTCCTTGCCATCGTTGCAGCTGCTCTTTTCCGCCCGCCGAGAGTTAACGGCGCGGGGACGCCGCCTCTTGGTCAATCCCAAAGTAGAAACAGATATGGAGCTGATCGATGAAAAGCCCTTCGAGCAGGCGTGCGGCTTCGGGTGCTTATAAGATCGGACGGGTGGCCCTATCCTCACTTGTTCCAACACTCGGTGCCCTGCTTCTCTCGACCGGACTTTCCGGGGATCGCGCGGAGGCCAAGACACCAGGCAAGACGTATTGCTTCTACAGCAAGTGTCATCGCGTGAAGACAATCAAGGAGACGGAGGCGCTCGTCGGCTCCGAGGAGACCTTAATGGCCTCCCACTACGACTCCTGCAAACGCGACCGCTACAATCCGTGTGGCCTGACTTCGTCAGGTGCACCCTTCGACTCCGAAGCGCCTGACAACGCGGCGAGCCCGATCTATCCGGACGGGACGGCGCTGCTGGTTTGGTCGCCAGCGACAAAGGTGTCGCTCGTGCTTCGGGTCAACAACGCGGGGCCCTATTGGGGTGACCGTAGACTCGACGTTTCGCGGAAGGCTGCCGAAAAGCTCGGCTTTGCCGGCCAAGGCGTCGCGAAGCTCAAGGTGCGCGTGATCGATGCGCCGAGCCTTGAGGAAGCCACCTACAAGAAAAACCGGTCCTATGATCCGGTGCCGGGCTACATCGGCGAGTTCGCCAGCCTGGACGAAGCACAGGCGGGAGCTGAGCGGGCCTACATGGTTGCTGGCCTTCCGTCGCCGTTCCCTGCCGTCCTCGGCGGCGGCAATCCGACTGTGGTTGCTGGTTCCTTAGGAACGCAGAGTGGCGCGGCAATGATCGTACCGACGGTTCTCGCTGCGGCGGAGCCCTCAGAGTCGTCGACGGCGGTCGCGGCTCAGCCAGCCCTGCAACCGATCAAGGTTGCGGCGCTTGTCTCGACTGTCGCGGTTCAGGATGTTCCCGCGACGGAGCCTCAGGCGGTTCGCCAGATCGAGAAGAAGGCTGCGTCGAAGCCTGCGGCGAAATCCAGGAGCCATGCCGAGCGTACGGCTCCGCGCAACTCGCGTTCCTATCGCGTGGCCGCGGCCAAGCAGAAGCAGCGGCTGGCCGCTCGCGGAAAGCCCGTGATGACGGCGTCGGCGCGCGAATCCGGTAAGCGGTTCGTCACCCAGGATGGGACGAACGACATGTCGGTCTTCACGCGGCATCCGCACGCGGGCATGGAGCGCCTTGCGCCTCAAGAGTCTGCCCGTCGTCGCTATTACTCCTCGGCGACACGCTTCGCGGCACGTGACCGCCGCGACGGCTGATGAAGCCCACTGCGAACCCGGGTCTTTCGGCTCGGTTCGCCGTGATTTGACACGGCAATAAGCAAGGGCGCCCGATCCCGTGGATCGGACGCCCTTCTTTGTCTCGGCAATCCGTTATTGGATCGCAGTGCCCGTGGTCGTCGGCGTGTTTTCGGCGCGCGCGCTGCGGCGCGGCTCCTCGTAAAGCTCGTAGTGCGTTTCGAGCGTGTCGAGGAACATCGCGACAAGATCGAGCAGCGGTCCGAGCTGCATGCGCCCGGCGACGAGGAATTGCTCGTTGATGGGAAGATTGGCGGCCTCGAGTGGAGCTGCCGCGTCTTCGGCAATGAAGCCACGCGAGCGCAGGAAGGCGGTGACGCCATCGCCCGCATCGAACGCACGCGACGTCTCATCCGTGAACTCGCTCGACGCGCCGGCAACGACATCGGTGCCGCTCGCGTAGAGGCGTGCGATCAGCTTGAAGCGGCTGTCGAGCTTCGCCAGCTCCTGTGCGCTCTCGCGTGATTTCAGCACGCGTGCGATCAGCACCATTTCCAACGTGCGCACAGCTTCGATCGCTTCGCGCTCTTCGCGGCGCGCACCGTTCAGGCTTTCAGAGCGCGAGTCACCAGCGTTCCAGCGCAGCGTTGATTTCAGAAGATCTTCACCAGCGGCGAGAGACGTGTCGAGGTGGTCGGCCAACAAGTAGACGACGGCAGGGGCCGTGAGGCCGGCAGACGGCATGAATAACTCCGTATCGCTTTCGTGAGGCCGGCAAGAACGTGCCCAGTGGAGTGACGCGACACAGGAGGCAGGCGGGGTCTTGGTAGGCGTCTCGGTAGTTGAATTCGACGGCTTGAGTTTCTTAGCCCGACACTGAACCGATTCGGGCGGCTAGAGATGTGGCTTCGGCAGCATCGACAAGATCGTCACCAGAGCGTGGCTTCTATCCTTGACGCTACTCGCGAGGTACTGACCGAGCGTGGAGCTTTCCGCTGCGCGCCACCGCGCCTCATGCGAGGGATGGCGTGCGATGGCGACGAGGCTTGCCAGGAGGGCCGCGTCCGAGAACGGGCGGCCGATGGCGAGACGCTTGCGGATCTGCGGTACAAGCCTTGTGAGACGTTCGACGTTCACCGGTGCCTCGTGTTCGAGGTCGCCGCTGTGCGGGGTGCATCGTCCACTCTTGAGGTTGCCGGATCTAATCCGCGCGAGCCTTGGAATGTAGCTGCCCATTGTCGCCTCGTTGCTTGCTGCTTCTCCTCGGTCGTCTCCTCGACACTGTGACGGATTGAACTCTATGCTCGGGTGTGCGCCAAGCCAGTCATCGCCGCGAGAACGACGACGCCTGTGTGCACAAACGCAACTTGATTGGTGGACTGACTGTGGACGTATCGGTTGCAGAGGTGGACTTGTTCACCTCGTGCCTCCGTGCGCGCGTCCTTGGCCATATTGCGCTTTTTGCTCGTGTTGTCTGTTGCGCGGGCACCCGATCCACAGATGTGGACCGCAAGGGCTGTGAATTGCGTGGGGAAGTACGGTGGTGTGGGAATATACATCTCAACCACGTGTGCCGCGCGGAGCTGTTGCTATCGCAGCAGGTCGGCGAGCAGGCTGAGCGGATCTCGAGACGAAGGGGCGGCGCGCTGCACTGCCAGTTCGGCATCGTCTCGCGACGGGTAGGTGCCGACGGGATCGGCTTCGCCTGACGACAACGCTTCGAGTGCTGCGAAAGAACCGGCGACGAGGCCTGCTCCGGCGGTTGCGATTTTGGCGACGCACCAGCGGCCGTCGGGGAGTTCAAGCAGTTCGAACGGATGAGCGTGCATTCTGGAGCCTTTCGAAAAGTCCCGATATCCGTTCCGCTCCCGTCGATTTTGTTCTTATTGATAGTGAAAGGGCGGGACCTTGCGGACCCGCCCTTCATTCGTCACGAGCAACCGCTCGTCGATCCGCAGGTGTCGCACTTCAAGCAGGTGCCGTTTCGCACCATGGTGAAGTTCTGGCACTCGGAGCACGAGACGCCCTCGTAGCCGCGCAATCTCGCTTCCGCTACGCGATCGCTGGACGACCGCTTGGCGACGACCTGTGTCTCTGAAACCGTCGTGCGGCGGAACATCACCTCGGTGTCGGTCTTGAGCGCGGTGGCGCCGTCGCTCGTGTAGAGAGCGGTTACGTCTTCCGCGATTGGATAGGACGTCATGTCCCTCTGCAGCGAGGAGAGCGCTGTATCGTGGTCGTGATGGTGACCACGGCCACCGCCGGACGAGGCGAGGCGGAGGTTGCCGCGCATGAAGCCCTTCGACACGACCTTGGTCACGCGCTCGGGCAAGTCGAGGTCGAGCTGCTCGTCAGTCTCCTCGTCGGAGGAGCCAAGGCCGGTCTCACCCACGATCTCGCGCGGATCAACGTGCGCGAGGTCATTGCGGCCGAGATAGGACACGGCAAGCTCACGGAAGATGTAGTCGAGGATCGAGGTGGCGTTCTTGATGGTCTCGTTGCCCTGCACGAGGCCGGCCGGCTCGAAGCGGGTGAAGGTGAAGGCCTCCACGTACTCTTCCAGCGGCACGCCGTATTGCAGGCCGAGCGAGATGGCGATGGCGAAATTGTTCATCAACGAGCGGAAGGCGGCGCCTTCCTTATGCATGTCGATGAAGATCTCGCCGAGCTCGCCGTCGTCGTACTCGCCCGTGCGTAGATAGACCTTGTGGCCGCCGACGGACGCCTTCTGCGTATAGCCCTTGCGACGGCCCGGCATCTTCGCGCGCTCGCGGATGTTGCCTTGCTCGGACGCATGCTTGAGCTGGGCTTCGAGTTCGGTGACGCGTTTTGCGAGCTTTTCGGCAGCAGCGAGGATGCGCTGCACCTGCGGCTTGTCGGCGGTCAGCTGCTCGGTGGCCTCGTCTTGCTCGTCGACGTCGTCGCCGAGCACTTGCGCGTTCAGCGGCTGCGAGAGCTTGGAGCCATCGCGATAGAGCGCGTTGGCCTTGAGTGCAAGACGCCAGGAAAGTTTGTAGCTCTCCTTGCAGTCCTCGACGGTCGCCTCGTTCGGCATATTGATGGTCTTCGAGATCGCACCGGAGATGAAGGGCTGCGATGCGGCCATCATGTAGATGTGGCTGTCGACCGACAGGTAGCGCTTGCCCTTGCGGCCGCAGGGGCTCGCGCAGTCGAACACCGGCAGGTGCTCGGCCTTCACGTGCGGGGCGCCTTCGAGCGTCATCGCACCGCAGACGTGCTCGTTGGCGGCCTCGATGTCCTTCTTCGAGAAGCCGAGGTGGCTCAAGAGATCAAAGGTAGGCTCTTCGAGCTTCGCAGCCGGGATCTTCAGCGAGCCGGTCAGGAACTCGTCGCCGAGCGTCCAGCGGTTGAAGACGAACTTGATGTCGAACGCCGTACCGAGGCTGGCTTCCACCTTCTCGATGATCTCCGGCGTAAAGCCGCGCGCCATCAGTGAGGCGTGGTTGATGTGCGGAGCCTGAGCCAGCGAGCCGTGCCCCACGGCATAGGCCTCGATCTCGGCGATGTTGCTTTCGCGGTATCCAAGCGCGCGAAGGGCTTCAGGGACCGCGCGGTTGATGATCTTGAAGTAGCCGCCGCCGGCCAGCTTCTTGAACTTCACGAGCGCGAAGTCGGGCTCGATGCCGGTGGTGTCGCAGTCCATGACGAGACCAATGGTGCCGGTGGGCGCGACCACGGTGGACTGTGCGTTGCGATAGCCGTGCTTCTGGCCGAGGTCGATGGCCAGATCCCAGGCGGCCTGAGCGGCGCTGATCAGTCGTTCGTCGGGGCAGTTGGCGGCATCGAGCGGCACCGGCGTGACGGACAGGCGCTCATAACCGCTGGTCTGGCCATAGGCCGCGCGGCGGTGGTTGCGGATCACGCGCAGCATGTCGGCGCGATTGGGCTCGAAGCCTGGGAACGGTCCAAGCTCGCCTGCCATCTCCGCCGACGTGGCGTAGGAGATGCCGGTCATGAGCGCCGAAATGGCGCCGCAGATCGCGCGGCCCTCAGCCGAGTCGTACGGGATGCCGGACGCCATCAGCAGGCCGCCGATGTTGGCGAAGCCGAGGCCGAGCGTGCGGTAACGGTAGGAGAGCTCTGCGATCTGGCGCGACGGGAACTGTGCCATCAGCACCGAGATCTCGAGCACGATGGTCCAGAGACGGCAGGCGTGCTCGTAGGCTTCGGTGTCGAAGCTTTTGTCCGGGCGGCGGAAGGTGAGAAGGTTGAGAGACGCCAGGTTGCACGCCGTGTCGTCGAGGAACATGTATTCCGAGCACGGGTTGGACGCGCGGATCGGTCCCGACTTCGGGCAGGTGTGCCAGTCGTTGATGGTGGTGTGGAACTGGATGCCGGGGTCAGCGGAAGCCCAAGCCGCGTGGCCGATCTGCTCCCACAGGTCGCGGGCGCGCACGGTCTTCACGGTCTTGCCAGTCGTGCGCGAGGTCAGTGCCCACACGCCGTCGGTCTCGACTGCGTTCAGGAACTCATCCGTGACGCGGACCGAGTTGTTCGAGTTCTGGCCCGAGACGGTGAGATAGGCTTCGCTGTCCCAATCGGTGTTGTAGACGTCGAAGTCGATGTCCTTGTAGCCCTGGCGCGCGAACTGGACGACGCGATGGACGTAGTTCATCGGCACGTCGTCGCGGCGCGCTTCCTTGATGGCGCGCTTGAGCGCCGGATTTCTGGCGGGATCGAAGCAGGCGTCACCGTCGGCATCGCAGTTGGCGCAAGCCTTCATCACGGCCTTGAGGCGCTTCTGGCAGATCTTCGAGCCGGTGACGAGGGCGGCAACCTTCTGCTCCTCGCGCACCTTCCAGCCGATGTACTCCTCGATATCCGGATGATCGACGTCGACGACGACCATCTTGGCAGCGCGGCGCGTCGTGCCGCCGGATTTGATGGCGCCCGCTGCGCGGTCACCGATCTTGAGGAAGCTCATGAGGCCCGACGAGCGGCCGCCGCCCGACAGCTTCTCGTTGGCGCCGCGCAGGCTCGAGAAGTTGGAGCCGGTGCCGGAGCCGTACTTAAAGAGGCGCGCTTCGCGCACCCAGAGATCCATGATGCCGTTCTCGTTGACGAGATCGTCCTCGACCGACTGGATGAAGCAGGCGTGGGGTTGCGGGTGCTCGTACGACGAAGCCGAGACGGTCAGCTTGCCAGTCTCGTGATCGACGTAGAAATGGCCCTGGCTCGGGCCATCGATGCCGTAGGCCCAGTGCAGGCCGGTGTTGAACCACTGCGGAGAGTTCGGCGCGCCCATCTGCATGGCGAGCATGTAGCGGTGCTCATCGTAAAAGGCGCGGGCGTCGTCCTCGGTCGAGAAGTAGCCGCCCTTCCAGCCCCAGTACGTCCAGGTGCCAGCGAGGCGATCGAAGACCTGTCGGGCGTCCGTTTCGCCGCCCGTGCGCTCACCCTCGGGGAGCGCGGAGAGGGCGCGGTCGTCGGCGGCCGAGCGCCAGAGCCAGGAGGGAACCTGCGTCTCCTCGACCTTCTTCAGGCGGCGGGGCACGCCAGCCTTGCGGAAATACTTCTGCGCCAGGATGTCGGCTGCGACCTGGCTCCAGTCCTCGGGGACCTCGAAGCCTTCGAGGCGAAAAACCACCGAGCCGTCAGGGTTTTTGATCTCGGAGGTTGCGCGGCGGAACGTAATGCTCTCGTACGGAGACTTGCCAGCAGAAGTGAAGCGCCGCGTAATCTTCATAATTCCCTCGTGCAATTTCGATGTTCGGACGCGCGCCTGCCGCACGAGATACAAAGGAGCGGCGCGGATAGCATTCTGGACACACTTCACCCGTGGCCCGCCGCTAGCGCGGCGATCCAGGTCAGCCTTCGAAATCGGTGCTGACGCGAGTGAGCAACGACGTGGTGATTGGCTACTCGGAGAGCTCGCAGACCAAATCCCCCAAGCGGTCGGCGATGAGACTCAAGGTAGTCCGATTCGAGTCTGGGCGAAACAGTGGCAGCCTAGATTTTGTGGGTCGCAGCAGCAACTACGACTAGATCTAGTGGCTGTTGGCAAGCTGGGGATTGACAGTCAGGAGTGCCGGGAAAATCCGGGGTTCGGAGCCGGGTGCCTGAAAATCGGGCGCGTGCAAAAGTCCAAAACGCGGGCATCGCCGAACACGGATCAAACGATAATCCGATTCCGTTTTTGTCGGGTACTCGGAAGGTTGTTGTAAATCTGCCGCAAATGCTGTGTCAGCAACACGGCCAGTCGATACCTTGAGAAGCACATCGTCGCGAGATGGGCACGCGATGGAAAGCGCTCTGGCATTCGATGCGCGCGCGCGGTAATCGAAGCTATTGCGAGGCGGAGGCGAGTCCGATGGGAATTTTCAGCGAGATTTTCAGCTGGTGGGGTGGAAACACCTGGGGCACGCGGCTGACCATCGCGCGGCAGGGCCGGTTTGTTGGCAGCGACTCGTTCGGAAATCGTTACTACGAGCAGATCAAGGGTGTTGGCCCTGAAGGTCCGTTGGGCCGGCAGCGGCGCTGGGTGACCTACACGAAGCTTGCCGATCCCTCGAAGGTGCCGCCGGAATGGCATGGCTGGCTGCACTATACCGTCGACACACCACCCACCGAAGAGCGCTACGTCGCGAAGCCGTGGCAGAAGCCCCATCAGCCAAACATGACGGGAACGCCGGAAGCCTACCGGCCCCAGGGCTCAATCCTCGGCATGGGCCATCGGCCGAAGGCCACCGGCGACTACAAGCCGTGGCGGCCTGAGTAGAAAAGAAGTTCGGGCAAAGCCCGGCCATGTCCGTGCCATCGTTGCGTCGCACATGGTGGCGTCCATGAGGCTTTCCGGACGACTGCTTTGTGGTTCTAAGAGGAACGACGTTTTCATGAGCGGCCAGCGGCCACATCTGCGTGCGGGTCAAATTCTCCTCCTTGCGCTGAGCTCCTCGGCATTCGCTGCCGGTGTGATGCCTGCGGCGGCGCAGGAGCGGCTTGACAACCGCGTGGCCGTATTTTCCGCGCTCGACAAAGTCACGGCGACGATCAAGACGTTGGAAATTCCGATCAACGAAACCGTGCAGTTCGGTGCGCTCAAAGTGACGCCACGAACATGCTACTCGCGCCCGCCCACGGAGCAGCCGAAGACCACGACATTCGTCGAGGTGGACGAGGTGCAGCTCGACGGGAAAGAGAAGCGCATCTTCACAGGCTGGATGTTTGCGCAGAGCCCGGGGCTCAACGCCGTCGAACATCCCGTGTTCGACGTCTGGCTGACGGATTGCCAGAAGCCGCGCAATGCCATCGTGCAGCAGCAGCCTGCGGCCCCCGGCGCGGATCCAGGAACGGAAGAGGCACTTCCCCCGCCGGCGGATCAAGACGCGGGCGAGTTCCAGAGACGGCGCGTTCGCCGCTAGCTGTCAGATTCCCTAGGTGAGCAACCTGAGGGAATCTGTGTCGAACAAGACTCACTCCGAAGCTGAAGTGGCGCCGTTCGCGGCAAATCGGGCGGTTTGAGCTACCGCGAATCTCGCTTCTGCAGCATTCTCTCTCGCACAACAAAATTTGCGTCGCGATCAGACGCTCCCCGCCGGTTGTTTCGTAGGGAACCGTAGGTGGCGAGGCGCTTTGTTAGCGTGTGGTTGTGTGACCGCTTCCCTTGATTGGCCGACACGAACGGAGCCGCCCATGACCGATTCCCGCTCGATTGCTTACGACGCGACGTTCATGATTCTCTACATCGGCCTTTTCGCAGCAATGGCGGCGCTCTCGCTCGTGCTGCTCGTGTTGTTCGCGCTCGGGGTCGAGTTCAGCTCGCATCAGAGCGGCGCCATGATCCTCAATCTATTCGGCTGGGCGTTGCTGCCGCTGGCTCCGCGCCTCTATCGACGGATTGTCGGGCATCCCTTTTCCTGGCGCTCAAACGGCGCGCTGGGTGCGGCCGTCGATTTCTGACGCGATTTCCTGAGACACCCGAAAAGCACTTCTTAACGCTGGGTCTCAAGTCTGGCGGCCGTCTCCGCGCCGGTAAAAAGTCCTTTCAGGAGTTCATGGAAATGGTTGGGCTTCCAACGGGAAGGACCGACCGTGACCGCTGCAACCTCGCAGGACGCTTCGATCGATGCGCTAATGCGCGCCGATGCTGCGCTTGGCCGCTGGCGGGTCAATCCATCCTTCGAGCCAATCCTTGAGCAGACGTATGAAGCTACGTCCTCAGAGAGGCGGAATAGGGCGCTTCGGTTCTGGCTTCTGTTCGGATTGCTGCTCAGAGTTTTAGGTCTATCGAGCGAGTTTGCGATCGGCGGCGATATGCCGGTTTACGGCGTCGTGTTTCGCCTGGGCATCTTCGCGCCCGTTGTGCTGGTTTCGCTCTGGTTCCTTTCACCGCGCTATTCGTTGCGCACGCAAGGACTAGCTGCAACGGCGGCGCCGTTCCTCTGTGTCGCCGGTCTCGCGTGTCTCGGTGTCGTTGCTCCGGACCACGATGCGGTCCGCTATGTCATGCTGGCAGGTGCAAACATTGCGGCTGTTAATCTTCTGATGCCGTTGCGTTTCCGCCATGCGGCGGTCTTCACCTTCGCTTCGATGGCCGTGTATCTGTCGATCGCGCTCTCCGGAGTAGGGAAGTTCGATTTGTCGGCGGTGATCGATATTGTGTTCCTGTTCTCGATGGCATCCATCGCCAGCTTGGCGGTCGCGTATCGCAACGATGTCGCCGATCGCCGGACCTTTCTCGCGGGTGAGCGCATCACCCTGCAGGCGGACGCGTTGGCTCGCGCCAACGCCGAGCTGCGTCGGCTGCTCAACACCGATGCGCTCACGGGCGTCTACAATCGCCGCTATCTCGATCAGGTGCTGGAGACGTGCGGCAAGACCGCGATCGTGGACCGCACATCTCTCGGCGTGCTCATGGTCGATGTGGATCATTTCAAACCCTACAACGACATGCTGGGGCACCAGGCGGGCGACGAATGCCTGCGCATGGTAGCGCAGGCGGTGGTGGCGACGGTGCGGATCAACCAGGATGTGGTGACGCGCTACGGCGGCGAGGAGTTCGCCGTGCTCGTTCCGGGCTTGTCGGACGAGGGTGCGGAAGCGCTCGGAGAAAGAGTGCGAGCTGCGATCGAAGCGCTCGCGATTTCACATCCGCGCACACCTAATGCGAGAGTCACGGTCAGCGTTGGCGTTGCTGCGATCGTCCCGGACAGCGCATCTGCCTTGGAGCGGCTGATCAAGGAGGCGGACGGTGCGCTGTATCGCTCAAAGCATCTGGGGCGGAATCGCGTAACGCGTGCCGGCGCCCCTCAGTCCGATGATGTGAAGTCGGCAGCCTAGGGTCGTTCAGGC
This sequence comes from Hyphomicrobium sp., assembly GCF_036262015.1. Taxonomy (GTDB): domain Bacteria; phylum Pseudomonadota; class Alphaproteobacteria; order Rhizobiales; family Hyphomicrobiaceae; genus Hyphomicrobium_C. The sequence goes on from NZ_DATAJR010000008.1 coordinate 1,456,594, forward strand.
CTTAGTTGAATTGAGGACCGACCCTAGTTCTTTGTTTTGTCGTGCTTCTTATCGGAAAACCGGTTCCCACTTTTCCGGAAGCACTCTTACGCTCAACCTTTGCCGAGCAACTTGGCCGCACGCGGGGCGAAATAAGTGAACACGCCTGACGCGCCGGCGCGCTTGAACGCCAGCAGGCTTTCGAGGATCGACTTCTCCTCATCGAGCCAGCCGTTCTGGGCTGCGGCCATGATCATCGCGTATTCGCCCGACACCTGATAGGCGAGAGTCGGCACCTTGAAGGTTTCAGACACCCGGCGAACGATGTCGAGATAGGGCATTCCGGGCTTCACCATCACCATGTCGGCGCCTTCGGTCAGATCAAGCGCGACTTCGCGGATCGCTTCGTCGCTGTTGGCGGCATCCATCTGATAGGTGCGCTTATCGCCTTTGAGCAATCCGCCGGAGCCGACTGCATCGCGGAAGGGGCCGTAGAACGCGCTCGCGTACTTGGCGGCATAGGACATGATCTGCGTGCCGGTGTGGCCGTTCTCCTCGAGCGCACGGCGAATGGCACCGATGCGGCCATCCATCATGTCGGAGGGCGCAAGAATGTCGGCGCCTGCTTCGGTTTGCACGAGGGACTGGCGGATCAGAGCCGCAACCGTTTCATCGTTCGCGATCTCACCGCCGATCAGTAACCCGTCGTGGCCGTGGCTCGTGTAGGGATCGAGCGCCACGTCGAGGATGACGCCGACGTCGACGCCGGCGGCTTTGACCGCGCGCGTGGCACGGCAGACGAGATTGTCCGGATTCGTGGCCTCGCTTGCGTCATCAGAGCGAAGCTTGACGTCGGTGTTGGGGAAGAGGGCGATCGCAGGGATGCCAAGCTTCTCGGCTTCGCGTGCGGCTTCGACGATCAGGTCGATGCTGAGGCGTTCGACGCCCGGCATCGATGCAATCGGTTCGCGCTTGTTTTTGCCCTCAATGACGAACAGTGGCCAAACGAGATCTGCTGCCGAAAGTGTGTTTTCTGAAACGAGCCGACGGGACCAGCCTGTGCGGCGGTTGCGGCGCATGCGTACGGCGGGGAAGCTGCCCGCAGCAGATGTTTCCGTGGTGCGGATCGGCTTGTCAGAGAGAGAGCGGGGCAGGGTCACGCTGGGAGGTCTCACTGTTAGGCGGCGATGGTCCAAGGGCCGTTTGTCGGCGCGACCATCCCGCCTCCGGCGGCTGTGCGCAAGCCCTCGCCTAGCGATGGGTAAACCGGCGGTGGCTGGCCTTTAGTCGCAGATTTTTCGGACTTTGCGCTCGGCCATGTCGACATGGAAGTGGTTGCGGTGCGCTTCGTTGGCCTCGGGGCCGAGCGTAGTGCCGAATATCTGACAGGCCGACGCGTGGACTTCGTGAAGGAAGCGGCTAGTGGCCGTCTTCGGCGGTGGCGGGGCTATGGGTTCTACTACGCCGTCTGCGGGCGGAAGGGCCGCGACGGTTCCATCAGATTTCGCCTTGTCCCGCTTGGCCGCCTCTTTCGACTTGCCCTTCTTGTCTTCCTTCATTTCGGCGGTCTTGGCTTTCGGTCCGCCGAGGTGGGTCGGGGCCATGCCCAGGGCGCCATCTTTGGTAATCGCGGCAGGCAGGGCCAGCGAAGGCCCAGGGTCGGCCTTCGGTGGCAGACCTTCGACGAGGGTCTTCCGGGATAGCGGCGTATTGGTGGTTGCGGACTTGGCTGCGACTTCGGCTGCTTCCGCACGTTCCTTGTCGGCTTTTTCAGCGGCTACCTTCACCGCGTCAGCCTTGGCTGCAGCCGCCTTCGCCGCAGCGATCTGCTTTTTGATATCGCGTGCGGTCTGCCCCCAGTCCGACAAGACAACCGCCTGATTGCCTTTGCGCGTGATGAAGCCGCGGATGTCGAGCGCGTTGGCCTTGCCATGCTCGGAGAGCTTGTTGCCGATGCGGCCATAGGCCATGCGGCACGAGTAGTCGCTCATCGATTCCACGCGGATGACCTCCGAACCCAGATGGCGGCGCGCCGATGGCTGGACCTCGTTCTTCATCCATTTGGTCAGGGCGATGACCAGGTCGCAGCTCACGACTGGCGGTGGCGAGAGTGAGACCTCGGGGTTCTTGCCAATCGAGACAAGGCGGACCGGAGCCATGGCGCCGCAGTCGCCCTTGCGGAAGGGCGGTTCGGGAATTGTCACGGCATCCACGCCCTTCAAGAGCTGCGTGCAGCGTGCCCGTGCCAGATCAACCTCGACGGCGGGCCACTCGGTTGCGATCGCGGGTTTCTTCGGAGCCTCGATGGGCTTTCCGGTTTTTGGATCGAGGGCTTTGGTGTCTGCGGCGGCCTTCGCGGCCGGATCTGCCGGATCGACCTTGTCGCCTTTGCCGGCGGCCGGCTTGTCTTTGTCGCCCGCAGTCTTGTCGGCCTTGTCGGCGGCGGGCTTTCCATTCGTGGAGGGCGTCTTGTCGTCCTTCACCGCGCCTTTGAGTTTGTGGTCGGACGACTTGTCCGCTTTGTCCGCCTTCTCGCCTGCTTCTTTGTCGGCGGCTTTTTCGGCTTCGTCTTTACCGGCGTTGTCGTTCTTCTTTGCGGCGGTCTTCTTGAAAGGCGTTTTCGTGAGAACTTCTTTTGCCTTCGAAGCTGCAGCAGCGGCGTCGATGACGACGGTTTCGAAGGCGCTCGTCACGGTGTCCGGCAGCGAATTGTCGGCTGCGTGCGCGCCCGCGCTCAATCCGGCGAAGAGGACAACTGCAACTGCGGACGGAAGCCGCTTCCTGGGCGCGTTCTTGAGGCTCATCCGATCCCTTGACCTTGAGGCCTGAACAAACTTCAGACTCCGCCTCCTGGGCCGCGAAGTCGCGCTGCGAATCAGCGGTCAGTTTCAACTCAACCGCAATGCTTGTATAGCCGCTAATTGTGGCTCCACAAAGCGACCATCCCCACTTATCACATTGGTCGTGCAGGGACGAATTGCGAGTCCACGGAAGGATCGAAATGGGCGAGACGGCAGAAGAGACGCTGAAAGCCGAAATCCAGGGGACGCTTGCACGGGTCACTCTTGCGCGTCCGAAAGCGCTCAACGCGCTCACGCAACACATGCGTACAAGATTGTCGGAGCAGTTGTGGTCGTTTGCGCGCGATCCGCAAGTCTATGCCGTCGTTATCGAGTCCGAGAGCCCTCGCGCGTTTTCTGCGGGATCGGACGTACGCGAAGTGATCGGTCTGGCTCGAACTGAGATGGCTGCCGGGCTCAAGACATTCGCGGATGAGTATTCGCTCAACTGGCAGTGCGAGTGTTTCTCCAAGCCGACAGTGCCTCTGATCAACGGCATGGTGATGGGCGGTGGCGTTGGGATTTCGCAGTACGGCACGCACCGCGTGGCCGGCGAGAATTATTCGTTCGCGATGCCCGAGACGCTGATCGGGCTCTTTCCGGATGTGGGCGTATGTCATGTGTTCGCGCGCTTACCGCAGCACGTCGGCATGTACCTGGGCTTGACGGGGCGCAGCATCGGCCGCGCGGACGCCTATGCGCTGGGTCTGGTCACGCACTGTATCGACTTGGTTCACTTCGATGCGATCAAGGCCGACCTCGCAGACACGTGGCCGGTCGATCCCGCGCTGGACAATCGCCATCAGGATTGTGGAGCAGGGGAGCTTGCGCCTTATCGCGATCTGATCGATCGCTGTTTTTCGGCCCCGCGTGTCGAGGAGATCCTCGCGCGCTTGGAAGCCGTGACCGGTGTGCAGAAACCTTGGGCGGATGAGGTCGTGGCCGATCTGCGCAAGCGGTCGCCGTTGGCGCTTAAGATCACCCATCGGCACATTCGGGAGGCCAAGACACGCGATTTACGGGCGACGTTGCAGGCGGACTATCGGCTCGCGGCCCGCATCCTCGAAGCCAACGGCGATTTCTACGAGGGCGTGCGGGCGGCCATCATCGAGAAGGATGGGAAGCCCCGCTGGTCACCGGCTCGTATCGAAGACGTAACCGATGCCATACTAGAAGGTTATTTCGCGCCGCTTGGCGCGTCCGAACTCGCTCTCCCCACGCGCGAAGATATGCAGGCGGCCCGGGCTTGAGCCCAGCTATAGGACGCAACTTTACCGCGAATTTACCTCACAGATTGAGCTAATTTTTATCGGTCTCGCGTAACCTGACATCAGAACCGGAAAACGGTCGCGTCAAACAGGTTTAGTGAGGCAGGGTTATGAGTATCGCTATCAACGCGGGGCGCAAGATTGCGCCCGTGGATCAGGATCCCAATCTTCGTTCGGAGTATGTGCAGAGCCTCCATCTCATCGAGCGTCTGCATCGCCTTCTGCTCGATGTCATCAAGGACGAGTTCGACCGCACTGGCAGCTCGGACCTCAACGCCGTGCAGGCCTTGTTGCTCTACAACATGGGCGACAACGAGCTGACGGCCGGCGAGCTCAAGAGCCGCGGCTTCTACATGGGCTCAAACGTTTCGTACAATCTCAAGAAGCTCGTCGAGATGGGCTACATCGACTACGAGCGCAGCGAGAACGACAAGCGTAGCGTGCGCGTTTCGCTTTCGGCGAAAGGCCGTCAGGCGTCGGAGGTGGTGAACCGCCTCTACCAGCGCCAGCTCGGCTCGGTCGAAACGGTCGCTCAGGTGTCGAGCGACGAACTCAAGGGGCTCAACAAAGCCCTTGGCCGGCTCGAGCGCTTCTGGACGGATCAGATCCGCTTCCGGCTCTAGTCGGAAGAGAAAAATGCTCTCGGGGTCAGAGAGCAGACAAGAAGAAACGTCAGGAAGGGGCGCACATGGGTAGCGCCCCTTTTTCTATTGGAAGCCGTTTACCAGTTGCGGGCGGAGACAGCTGGGCTGCCGAAGAGGCACAGCGGCCAAGACCGCGGCAGGAATAGTCCGTCAGATCATTCAACTAGGGATAGGTCCTTCCACTTGTGGCCGCGTCGCATCACCCGGCTCACCGGCGACTGCGGGGGGCTTTTGGCCGCTTTGGGAACATGCGATTGTTCCGCAAAAATCTACGTCCGGCGTATTGTGGGGAGCGGGAATCCGCTACCCAGGGGTTGCGCGGCACTTGTGACGTAGGCAGAACAAATCATCAGGGCGAAGCCCATCTCTTCGGCTGGCGGGGTCTCCATGGCGATATCGTTCAAACGCGGCACGGGCGCGAAGCTCGGGGCGTTGGCAGTTTGCGTATTTGCGGCTGCAGCAGGAACGACGGCCAAAGCCGAGGACATGTCCTGGATTACCTTCGGGCCCGTGGGGGGCTCGGGTAATGGGCACAGCGATCCGGCGAGCGAGCGCGAGGCGCTAAAGGAATTCGAGCGCAATCCGCCTGCGGGACTTCCGACACTGGCGTCGGCGAACATCGACGCAACGAAAGCGGCCATCGAGCGCTACCGCAGTATCGTTGAAGCGGGTGGCTGGAAGGCGGTGCCTGACGCAACGGTCAAGCCCGGAGAGCAGCACTTTGCCATCGTTGAGCTTCGTGATCGCTTGATCGTCTCGGGCGAGCTCAGTGCCGATCAGAACGGCGGAGAGACGCTCGACGGCGCACTCGTCGAAGCGTTGAAAGTGTTTCAGACCAACAATGGTCTTACGCCGAACGGGCGCCTCGACAAGCCGACGGTGGCTGCCCTCAACGTGACGGCGGAAGACCGGCTGAAACAACTCCAGGTGAACTTGAAGCGGATCACCGAGCTTGCGGCGGTCGTCAAGCCGCAGCGGAAGTACGTGGTCGTGAACATTCCGGCGGCTCAGGTGGAGGCGGTGGCCTTGAACAAGGTCATCACGCGTCACACGGGCGTCGTCGGCAAGGTCGACCGCCCGACCCCGCTTTTGCGCTCCACGATCACGGAGATGAACTTCAATCCGATCTGGCGTCTGCCGCCGACGGTCATCCAGAAAGATCTCATCGTGCAGGGCCGTGAGATGCAGGAGAAGGGCGAGAACGTCCTGATCAAGACCGGCATCGAGGCTTACGACGGAAACGGCAAAAAGGTCGATCCGGAGAAGATCGATTGGAGTTCGTCGGCGCCGAAATCCTATTCGTACCGGCAGCCGCCCGGAAAAGATAACCCGCTTGGGTTCGTGAAAATAAATTTCGCCTCGGGCGAGTCTGTCTATATGCACGACAGCCCGTCGGAAGGTCTTTTTGGACGTAATTTCCGAGCGGCTAGCTCGGGGTGCATTCGCGTGCACAACATTGAGCGGCTGGCCTACTGGCTGCTCGGCCAAAACGATGGGTGGGATGAAGATAAAATCGCGGAAATGAAGCGGACGGGCGAGCGCAAAGATGTGCGGCTCGCAACTCCGGTCCCGCTGCATTTCGTGTACATCACTGCGTGGGCGACGGAAGACGGCGCCATTCAATTCCGCCGCGATCTTTACAATCGCGACGGAGTTGCCGAGATCGCGACCTCCTACTGATTGCACTCGGCAAAATTCGAGTTAATCTCGCTTGATCTACGTCAAGGACGAGAATCTGATGCGGCGCAATATGGCGGCCGAGGCTCGTTCTGCGCGCGTTCGAGTTTCGAATTTGAGGCCGGTATGTGTCGAGTTCGTGCTGAAATTTGCCAGTTTGTGGGGTTACTGCCGCGACATAACAGCCGTTGCGCCGCAACCTTGTTAAGGGAACGCTAGCGTCAAAGGCCGCCTGCCGTTAGAACTGCGGCGGCTCTAAGAACAAAGGGTTCGAGGAAACGTCGATGGTCGACTATGCGAGGCACTTCAAGGCGTCACTAGATGCGATCCGCCGAGAGGGTCGTTACCGGGTGTTCGCCGATGTGAAGCGCCACCGGGGTGCGTTTCCCGGCGCCGATCACATGACCGGCGACGGTGCCCGCCCGATCGTCGTCTGGTGCTCCAACGACTATCTTGGAATGGGTCAGCACCCGAAGGTCATCGCCGCCATGCACGAGGCGATCGACGCTGTCGGAGCGGGCTCCGGCGGCACCCGCAACATCTCCGGCACCACGCACTATCACGTTGAGCTCGAGCAGGAACTCGCCGATCTCCATGGCAAGGAGCACGCGCTTCTTTTCACGTCGGCCTATGTCGCCAATGACGCGACGCTCTCGACGCTTGTGAAGCTGCTCCCCGGTTGCGTGATCCTCTCCGACGAGAAGAATCATGCGTCGATGATCGAAGGCATTCGTCACGGCGGCGGCGAAAAGAAGATTTTCCGGCATAACGATCTCGCCGATCTTGAGGCGAAGCTGAAGCAGGTTCCGGCAGGCGCTCCGAAGATCATCGCCTTCGAGAGCGTGTACTCGATGGACGGGCACATTGCCCCGATTTCCGAGATCTGCGACCTCGCCGAGAAGTACGGTGCGCTGACCTATCTCGACGAAGTGCACGCTGTCGGCATGTACGGCCCGCGTGGCGGTGGTATCGCTGAGCGCGATGGCGTCATGGACCGCGTCGACATCATCAACGGCACGCTTGCCAAAGGTTTTGGCGTGATGGGTGGCTATATCGCGGGCAGCCGCGATCTGTGCGATGCCATCCGTTCGTTTGCGCCGGGTTTCATTTTCACAACTTCGCTGGCACCGGCCATCGCTGCCGGTGCGCTCGCAAGCATCCGTCACCTCAAGATGAGTTCTCTCGAGCGTGCCCGCCACCAGGAGCGCGCCCGGTCGCTCAAGACCCGCCTGATGGCAGCAGGCCTCCCGGTCTTCCAGAATCAGAGCCACATCGTTCCGGTTCTCATCGGCGATCCGGTCCACTGCAAGGAAGTGACGGACCGCCTGCTCGATCGGCACGGCATCTATGTGCAGCCGATCAACTATCCGACCGTGCCCCGCGGAACCGAGCGCATTCGTCTGACGCCAGGCCCGCACCACACGGACGCGCAGATGGACGCCCTGACGGCGGCTCTCAGCGAGCTTTGGGCTGCCTGCCCCGCTGCTGTCGGCAAGACGGGCAAGCTCGCTGCCGAGTAGGGTGGCTCTCCCGCTCGCAGGGCTGCGACTTGAGTTTGTCGCCGCCCTGTTTGCATTGGCCAGTCTCTGAAAGATCTTCACACACATTCGTGCTGCGCCGCACATCAAGTGAGGGTGCGACGGCGACCGACTTGTTGCTTTTGGCTGGCGCATGCTAAGGGCATTTACGAGCGCTGGCCGTGGCACGATTGTACTTTCGTCGACATAGGAGTTCGCTCCGACGCTACTCCGATTTCGCCAATAATTTCAGTGTTATTGCCTCCCGCCCCGATCAAAATTCAGCCGACACCACGAGGAAACGTCATGTCGAACACTGCCCGCTTCTTCAAATCTCATATTGCCGAGACTGATCCAGAGGTCGCGTCGGCGATCGGGAAGGAGCTTGGGCGTCAGCAGTACGAGATCGAGCTCATCGCTTCGGAAAACATCGTTTCCCAGGCTGTCCTCGACGCCGCCGGTAGCGTGCTGACGAACAAGTACGCAGAGGGTTATCCGGGCAAGCGCTACTACGGCGGCTGCCAGTACGTCGACATCGTCGAGGATCTGGCGATCGACCGCGCCAAGAAGATCTTCGGATGCAACTTCGCCAACGTTCAGCCGAACTCGGGCTCGCAGGCGAACCAGGGCGTGTTCAACGCGCTCGCGAAGCCGGGCGACACGATCCTCGGCCTCAACCTCGCTCACGGCGGTCACCTTACGCATGGCGCGACGGTCAACCAGTCGGGCAAGTGGTTCAAGGCCGTCCATTACCAGGTCGAGCCCGACACGCATCGCATCGACATGAACAAGGTGCGCGAGATCGCGCTCGCCGAGAAGCCGCGCATCATCATCGCCGGCGGCTCCGCCTATCCGCGCCAGTTCGATTTCGCGGCCTTCCGCGCGATCGCTGATGAAGTCGGTGCACATCTGATGGTCGACATGGCGCACTTCGCAGGCCTAGTCGCGGCCGGTGAGCATCCCTCGCCTTTCCCGCACGCCCACGTCGTCACGACCACGACGCACAAGACGCTGCGCGGCCCGCGCGGCGGCATGATCCTCACCAACGACGAGGACATCGCCAAGAAGGTCAATTCGGCAATCTTCCCGGGCATCCAGGGCGGCCCGCTGATGCACGTCATTGCGGGCAAGGCTGTTGCGTTCGGCGAGATTCTGCAGCCGGAGTTCAAGGCCTACGCCAAGCAGGTCATCGTCAACGCGAAGGCGATGGGCCAGGTGCTGGTCGATGCCGGCTTCGCGCTCGTTTCGGGCGGTACGGACACCCACCTCATTCTCGTCGACCTGCGTCCGAAGAAGCTCACGGGCAACATCTCCGAGAAGTCGATGGGCCGCGCGCACATCACCTGCAACAAGAACGGCGTGCCGTTCGATCCGGAGAAGCCGATGGTGACGTCGGGCATCCGCCTCGGCGCACCGGCGGGCACCACGCGCGGCTTCGGCGAAGCCGAGTTCCGTGACATTGGCCGCATGATCGCCGAGGTGCTGGAAGGCCTTGCCAAGAACGGCGAAGCCGGCAACGGAGCCGTCGAGCAGAAGATCAAGGCGGAAGCGACCGAGCTCTGCAAGCGCTTCCCGATCTACTGATCGTTTCCTTTGCAGGAAAATGACGGAGGCGCAGTCGATAGCCTCTGACACGCTCCTGACCGTAGTTTATGACATTGGCGCCGGAGTACTTTGCTCCGGCGCCTTTCATTTCAGGAGACCGCAGACATGCGCTGCCCCTATTGCTCCTGCGAGGAAACGCAGGTCAAGGACAGCCGCCCCACCGAGGAGAACGCGGCGATCCGCCGGCGTAGGGTGTGCCCGGATTGCGGCGGGCGGTTTACCACGTTCGAGCGCGTGCAGTTGCGCGAACTCGTTGTCGTCAAGCGGAGTGGCCGCAAGGTCCCGTTTGATCGCGACAAGCTGCAGAAGTCCGTTGAGGTGGCGCTGCGAAAGCGGCCGATCGAATCTGATCGCGTCGACCGGATGGTGTCGGGCATCGTACGGCAGCTCGAGAGTGCGGGCGAAACGGAGATCGCATCGTCGATCATCGGCGCCTATGTAATGGAAGGACTCCGGGCGCTGGATCCCGTCGCCTACGTGCGCTTTGCATCCGTCTATCGCGACTTCCGTGAGGCGGCAGATTTCCAGGAAGTGCTCGGCGAGATTGCGCGTGACGATCTCATCGACACGCCGCATCAGGTCGCGAAGAAGCATTAGATTGTAGGCAGTAGGCCGTGAGTTTCACGTCGTTCGATCAGCAGATGATGCAGATTGCGCTCATGCTCGCCAGGCGCGGGCTCGGCGTGACTGCGCCCAATCCATCGGTTGGTGCCGTGATCGCGGACGAGGCCACGGGCGAGTTGATTGCGCGCGGCGTGACGCAACCTGGCGGCCGGCCGCATGCGGAGACCGAGGCCTTGCGCCGAGCGGGCCCACGGGCGCGGGGCGCCACGCTCTACGTGACCCTCGAGCCATGTGCGCATCACGGCAAGACGCCACCCTGTGCCGATGCCGTTGTGGCGGCGGGCCTGAAGCGGGTCGTGATTGGAGTTGAGGACCCTGACGTCCGCACGCGCGGGCAAGGCATTGCGAAGCTCCGCGCGGCCGGCATCCGTGTCGAGACCGGGCTCTGCGCAGAGGATGCGCGCTGGGCGACGCTCGGTCATATTCGCCGCGTGACCGAGCACCGGCCGTTTGTTCAGCTCAAGATGGCGGTGGACGCGAGCGGTGACATTCCGCGCGGGGCGGCAGGGCGCGCCGTGTTCGTGACTGGCCCCGAGGCGCGGCAGGCTGCGCATCGGCTCCGAGCGGACAGCGATGCCATTCTGATCGGCTCCGGGACGGCCCGTGATGACGATCCTGAGTTGACGTGCCGTCTGCCGGGGCTCGCTCAGCGCTCGCCGGTCCGTATGATCCTGTCGCGCATGCTCGATCTTCCGCAAGATCTCAAGCTCTTTCGGACGGCGCGTGAAGTTCCGCTCTGGATGTTCACAGGCGAAGAGGCCGGCGAGGACCGCGTACAATCCGCCGAGGCTATGGGCGTTCGCGTGATCAAGGTTCCCGTCCGGGCGGGTGCGCTCTCGCTCACTTCCGTACTGGGGCGGCTGGCCGACGAGGGCATCACGCGGCTTCTCGTCGAGGGCGGTGAAGTGGCCTGGCGGTCCTTCGCTGCGGAACGTTTCGTGGACGAGGTAGCCCTGTTCCAAGCGGGCGGAGGCGGAAAGGGGCCGCTCTCCCCCGGAGCGCTTGCCGCCCATTACGCTCCGGGGGTAGATCTCACCCTCGCGGCGCACCGGCGTGTTGGTGCCGATGCCCTGTCGATCTTTCGGGTCGTCGACCTGCCGCGTCCGGATGTTGGACGTAGCGCATAGACGGAGAGCGGTTCGTGTTCACAGGCATTGTTACAGACGTCGGCGAATTGATCGGCCGCGAGGATGGGCGCTTCGCTATCCGGTCCGGCTACGATGCCGGCGGCATCGCCATCGGTGCCTCCATCGCGTGCGACGGGTGCTGCCTCTCCGTCGTCACGGTGCGGGCTGACGGAAGGAATGGTTCCGCTTTCACAGTCGACGTTTCCAACGAGACCCTCTCCAAGACGACGCTGGGAAGCTGGCAGGTCGGCCGCCGGATCAATCTGGAGCGGGCCTTGAAGGCCGGAGATGAACTGGGCGGACACATCGTCTCCGGCCACGTGGACGGAGTGGGCCGGATCATTGATATGCGCCCCGACGGGGAAAGCTTGCGTGTGCTGCTGGAATTGCCCCAGCATCTCGCGCCTTATGCCGCACCCAAAGGCTCTATTGCACTCAACGGTACATCGCTCACCGTTAACGAGGTTGCGGGGGCTCGTTTCGGCGTCAATCTGATCCCCGTGACCTTGACCCAGACCACCTGGGGGCGCACAAAGCCCGGCGACGAGGTCAACGTGGAAATCGACCTCTTTGCCCGCTATGTGGCGAGGATTATGGAGTTTCGGACGTGACCACCGGTCTCGGAAAAATCGCGTACTCGGAAGGCACCGGGTTTCTTTCGTCGACGGCGGAGATTGTCGACGACATGCGCAACGGGCGCATGGTCATCCTCGTGGACGCGGAGCACCGCGAGAACGAGGGTGACCTCGTAATCCCGGCGCAAATGGCGACGCCGGATGCGATCAATTTCATGGCCAAACACGGCCGCGGGTTGATCTGTCTCACCCTGCTTCAGTCGCGTGCCCAGGAGCTCGGACTCGAGTTCATGGTGCGCACGAAGGCTGCACGCGAGCGGACGGCCTTCACGCAGTCGATCGAAGCGCGCGAGGGCGTTTCGACCGGCATCTCGGCGCATGATCGCGCGCGCACCATCGCGACGGCGATCGACGCGACTAAGGGTGCGTCCGATATCGTTTCTCCTGGCCATGTCTTTCCGCTCGTTGCCCGCGAGGGCGGCGTCCTGATCCGGGCCGGGCATACGGAGGCCTCCATCGATCTGTCGCGCCTGGCGGGCCTTTATCCGGCTGCGGTGATCTGCGAGATCATGAACGAGGACGGCACTATGTCCCGGATGCCGGACCTCATTCCGTTCGCACAGCGTCATGGGCTCAAGATCGGTACGATCGAAGACTTGATCGCTTATCGCCTGAAGCACGATCGCTTGGTCAAGCAGGTCGCACAGACGCAGGTTCAGAGCGCGTTTGCCGGATCGTTTGATCTCCGCGTGTTCACGACGACGGTCGAGCCCGTTGAGCACTTGGCGCTCGTCAAAGGCGATCTTTCGGCGCCGGGTCCGGTTCTCGTTCGCGTGCACGCAGTGAATGTGCTCGGCGACCTGCTCGGTGTGGGTGGCCAGCAGGATGCTGTCGCAAACTCCATGCGGGCCATAGAACGCGAAGGCCGGGGCGTCATTGTGCTGATCCGGGACCTCGGCGCCAAGAGCGTGTCGGAGTGGGTTGGACGGCGCGCCAAGGCGGCGTCCAGCGAGAAGTCCGCGCGGGGACGGCGACAGGTGGAAATCGGGGTAGGCTCGCAAATTCTGAGGGAGCTCGGCATTAGCGACATGGTGCTTCTCACCAATACGCCGGACGACGTCTATGTCGGCCTCGAGGCGTATGGACTGCGCATTGTCGACACGCGAGCGATCGAGTAGCCGAGCATGGTCAAAACTGAAAATCGTTCTCGCCCCGAAATGGATCTCCACTCCGGTGGGCGTCGCGTTCTCATCATCGAGGCGCCATACTATCAGGAAATCACCGATGAGCTCATCGGTGGGGCCCGAGCGGTTCTCGATGCGGCGGGCGTGGGCTATGATCGTCTGCCGGTGCCGGGTGCACTCGAAATTCCACAAGCCTTCGCTCAAGCCGCGACAGCTGGTCTCTTCGGCGGAAAGGGCGAAGCGGTTTATGCGGGCGCCATCATTCTGGGATGCGTTATTCGTGGCGAGACATCCCACTACGACATCGTTTGCAACAACACCAATCACTGGGTTATGGAGACGGCAATCCATCACAATATTCCGGTCGGCAACGGCGTTCTGACTGTCGATACCGAAGCGCAGGCTCTCGCCCGCGCGCGGGGTGGCGCCGACGGCAAGGGCGGAGATGCGGCGCGCGCCGTGCTCCGACTGATCAAGGTCGAACATGATTTCGGGCTGACGCGGTCATGAGCCTTCCGCGAAAAAAGAAGACAGCCGGAGACGCTCCTAAACCGCGCACGATCTCGCGCATGGCGGCCGTGCAGGCGCTTTATCAAATGGACCTTGCCGGCACCGACGCGGGCGAGGTGATCGAGCAGTTCACGGCGCTGCCGCCCGAGCCGGGTGAGGGGGATACTGCGCCAGAGAGCGAAGTCGAGACGTTGACCAGCCTTGAAGGCGGCGACGCGACGTTCTTCGCCGATGTGGTCAAAGGCGTCGTGCGGCGCCAGCGCGAGATCGATCCGCTCGTGGATCAGCAGCTACGCACCGGCTGGAGACTTGTACGCGTCGATTCCATTCTGCGCGCTATTCTCCGTGGGGGTGTATTCGAACTCCTGGAGCGCAGCGACGTGCCGGCGCGCGTCACCATCAACGAGTACATCAATATCGCGAAGGCCTTCTTCGAAGAAGATGAACCCAAGGTCGTCAACGGCGTGCTTGACCGGATCGCGCACAAAGTGCGTGCGAAGGAGTTCGAAGCCCCTGGCGAAGGAGGATAGCAGTGCAGGCGGACGACGCGGGGGGCGAGGACGAACTCATCGAGACCACCTTCGCGCCGCTTGCATCCGGATTTCCTGGCGCACTGGGTCTCAAGGACGATTGCGCCGTCCTGACGCCGGCGCCTGACGAGGATCTCGTTCTTACGACGGATGCGGTCGCCTCGAGCGTGCACTTCTTCGCTGACGATGCGCCTGGCGACATTGCCTGGAAGGCTCTGGCCGTCAACGTATCCGATCTGACGGCCAAGGGTGCGCGACCTCTTGCTTATCTCCTGTCTCTTTCTTTTCCGGAACGGCCGGAGCGCGCGTGGCTCGATTTGTTCGCCCAAGGTCTCGGCGAGGCCCAGGCCGCATTCGGGATTGTGCTGGCTGGGGGTGACACGGATCAGCGTCCCGGACCGCTCTCCGTCACGGTCACTGCGATTGGCAGCGTTCCCAAAGGGCGCATGGTAAGGCGCGCGACCGCTCAGGCGGGCGATCTGCTTTTTCTTTCCGGCACGCTCGGTGACAGTGCGCTGGGCCTCCAGCTACGGCAGGATCCCACACGGTCGGCCGCGATGGGTATCGATGAGGCCGAAGCGCGTGCGTTGGTTGAGCGCTATCTCCGCCCCCAGCCGCGACTTGCTCTTGCGCCCCATCTTTTGTCGTTCGCTCATGCGGCCATGGATGTCTCGGATGGCCTTTTGAAGGACTGTGGCCGAATGGCACGGGCGGCGGGACTTGCGGCCACACTCGAAGGTATTCAACTGCCATTCTCAAAGTCGCTGCGCGCTGCTCTTGCGCGTCGTCCGGAATTGTTCGAGACGGCGGTAGCGGGCGGTGACGATTACGAGGTCCTGGCAGCTGTTCCACCGTCCGATGCGGACGCGTTCCGGGCTGCGGCACGTGCCGACAACGTGGCTGTGACGGAGATCGGTCGCTTCGCTCGTGGAACCGGGCTGACCGTCATCGGCCTGGAGGGCCGCCCCTTTGTGGCCGCTGTGACTGGCTGGGATCATTTTCCCGCCAAGACGTGAACGTGAATGAAACTTGGGCTCGCTAGCGGACCCGCCGTAATTTCAAGGGTTTGGCGTTAGTTGGATTGATTGAGGGTCTTTGTTTGGCCATATCGGTTTCGTCTATGGGCTCCGAGTCACGTGCCTCGCGCCCAGGACGTTTTGGCCTTCGAGAACGGGGCCTTTGCAACAAGGGGTTGAATTTCCGGTGACACCGCTCTCGACGCTTCGCCGCTGCGGCGGTCTCCGCAGCTTCGGCTTCGTGCTCCTTGCGGCTGCTGGGGTCTGGTCCGGCAGCTCAGCCGCCGCTCAGGAAGGAAATTGGTGGGAAGGGATCACGAGCTTCGGTGCGCCCGACTATTCGGGGAAGCGCGCGTCGCTCGAGAGGACGCCGCCGCGTCAGGATGAATTGAACGATCTCCGCCCGAATGAAGTGCCGTGGCGTAGCGACGAGATGCTGCGCGCCATGGAGGGCGCCATCGCGCACTACGAGCGTATCGTCAACAAGGGCGGCTGGCCGATCATTCCGGGCAACCGCATGATGCGCCCCGGCGACGACGACGAGCGTGTCGCGCTTCTCCGGCGGCGCTTGATGGCGACGGGGGAACTGCCGCGTTCCACGAGCTATAACGACTATGCGTTCGACTCCGTTGTCGAGGCCGCCGTGGTTCGCTTCCAGGAGACGAACGGGTTGCGTGCGAACGGCCGCGTCGATCAGCCGACGCTTGCAGCGCTCAACATGACGGCGGAAGAACGTCTCGCGCAGCTCAAGCTCAATCACGGGCGCATTCTCGAATTGGTGCGGACACCGCCCGAGGAGCGCTACGTCCTCGTCAACGTTCCCGCCTATCAGCTTGAGGCCGTGGAGCGCTATCAGACCGTGTTGCGCCATCGCGTGATTGTCGGGCGGCAGGGGCGCGATACGCCATCCCTGAAGGCGTCCATTCGGAATTTGAACTTCTTTCCCTACTGGCGCGTCCCGGACAGCGTTGCGCAGCTCGACGTGTTTCCGCGGCTCGTGAAGGAGCCGGATTACCTGCAGAAGGAACACATCCGCGTCATTCAGGGCGACTTTAACGGGCCCGAGCTCGATCCGATCTCTATTGACTGGTCGCAGGCGGATGCGCGTCGGGTCAAGCTCAAGCAGGATCCTGGTCCGCAGAACGCACTGGGGCTTGTGCGTATCGACATGCAGAACGAGCACGGCGTATACATGCACGACACGCCGATGAAGCCGCTGTTCCAGCAGCGGGCCCGCGCCTTCAGCGCCGGCTGCGTGCGCGTACAGGACGTGTTCCAGCTCGTCGAGTGGATCGCGCGCTATGAGCCCGGCTGGGAGCAGCCCGGCCGCGTCCAAGCCGTACTCGATCAAGGGCAGGCGCTGGATGTTCAGCTTTCGCGTCCCCTGCCGGTGTATTTCACCTACATCACGGCTTGGGCCGAGCCCGATGGGCGCATCGAGTTCCGCCCGGACATCTATAAGCGGGATGGCGCGGCCGCGATGGCGGACGTCGTAGATCCGGATGCGCCGCCGCCGCCGGCACAGGGCCTTGCGCCTTAATTTTCAAAGGAGGGAGGTTGCCTTGTTTGGAAGGCAGTGGGATTCTCCCTCCGTCATGTTCGCGAATCTTACACAGTCCGCGTCGCAGTCGCTCCAGTCGCTGCGCCAGCGTTGGCCGGTTGCCCTTGGCGTGGTGGTGCTTGGAACGTGCGCCGCGTTCGCAATCGTGCTCAGCGATGAGCAGGGGCGCATGGACTTGCCGCTCGCCTATTCGGTTCGCATGACATGCGAGGATGACATCGAGGCGGCGCTCTGGCGTGGGGGTTGCGAGCGGATCGCTCCCGATATCGCCAAAACGGGGCGCCCGTCATTTCCGGAACTTTACTCGGCCTTTGTCACTGTTCATCACGAGCCGAATCCCGGCGCTGCAACCGCCGCGCGCTTCGCGTCCGATTCAAGTGACACAGGGTTCGACGTTGCGGCTCTGCTCAATGGCAAGCGCTACAATCTTGCGACCGTTGTGCCCGAGTTTGATGACGTACGCAGCCGCGCTCATGCCGAGGCGGTGATGGAGGCCATCGATCAACGCGATCGAGCGCTGCTGACGATCGGACGGGCAGGCCTTGGCTACGATGCGCTCATTGCCGGTGCACTCGCAAATCTCGTCCATCCCGGCGCGCTGGTCGAAGGCGCTGCGCAGTACGTCGCGATCCTGATGGGCACCGCCAAACGCAGCGACTTCACAGCGACCGGCGCGCCAGCGATACGATGACCGCGTTCCTAGGGCCGTTCCGGCTTTAGTTGGACCGCGGACCGACCCTCGTTCTTTGTTGCGCGCTCGTTCCTTGTATTATCGTGCTTCTTATCGGACATGGTTACTTGCATGGCTCCGCCATGGCCTGGTTCCCACATTTCCGGAAGCACTCTAGGCCTTGATGCGGTAGCCAGTCTTGAAGATCCACCAAATTCCGGCGAGGCAGAGCGCGAGGAACGCGAGCGTCATCGTCAGGCTGACGACGATGCTCACGTCCGAGATCTCATAGAAGCTCCAGCGGAACCCGTTGATCAGATAGACGATCGGGTTGAAGAGCGTCACGGTCTGCCAGAACGGTGGAAGCATGTTGATCGAATAGAAGGTGCCGCCGAGGAAGGTGAGCGGTGTCAGTATCAGCATGGGAATGACCTGCAGCTTCTCGAAGCCGTCGGCCCAGATGCCGATGATGAAGCCGAACAGGCTGAACGTGACCGCAGTCAGCACGAGGAAGCCGAACATCCACACGGGGTGTGCGATGCGGATGGGTACGAACAGGCTGGCGGTTGCGAGAATGATGAGCCCTAGAATGACCGATTTCGTTGCGGCGGCTCCCACGTAGCCGAGAACGATCTCGAAGGGCGACACCGGTGCCGAGAGCAGCTCGTAGATGGTGCCGGCGAAGCGTGGGAAGTAGATGCCGAAGGCGGCATTCGACGTGCTCTCCGTCAAAAGCATGAGCATCATCAGGCCGGGCACGATGAACGCGCCGTATGGGACGCCATCGATCTCGGTAATACGCGAGCCGATGGCTGCGCCGAAAACGATGAAGTAGAGAGACGTCGAAAGGACCGGCGACACGATGCTCTGCATGAGCGTGCGTCCCCAGCGGGCCATCTCGAAACCATAGATCGCGCGAACTGCCTCGAAGTTCATTTGGTTTGCCTCACGAGATCTACGAAAATGTCCTCGAGCGAGCTTTGGCTCGTCGCCAGATCTTTGAAGCCGATGCCGGCCTCACGCATGTCGTTCAACAGAGCGGTGATGCCTGTCCGCTCGGCCTGTGTGTCGTAGGTGAACACCAGAGTATGCCCTCCGGGCGCAAGCTCCAGGGCGTGCGCGGCGAGGCGTGACGGGACTTCCGTCAAAGGCTTTTGAAGCTCGACGGTGAGCTGCTTTTTACCGAGCTTGCGCATCAGCTCGGTTTTTTCCTGCACAAGGATAAGCTCGCCGTTGGCGATCACACCGACGCGATCGGCCATCTCCTCGGCTTCCTCGATGTAGTGTGTCGTCAAGATGACGGTGACCCCGCTCTCGCGGAGGCCCCGCACGATCTGCCACATGTCTTTGCGCAGCTCGACGTCGACGCCTGCCGTGGGCTCGTCGAGAAACAGGATGCGAGGTTCGTGGGCGAGGGCTTTGGCGATAAGGACGCGCCGTTTCATGCCGCCCGAGAGCGTCATGATGCGGCTGTCCTTCTTGTCCCACAGCGAGAGGTCGCGCAGCACTTTTTCGACGTATGCGGGGTTTGGTTTCTTGCCGAACAGGCCACGACTGAACGAGACCGTGGACCACACAGGCTCGAACATGTCTGTCGACAGTTCCTGCGGGACAAGGCCGATGATCGAGCGAACGGCGCGATAATCGCGCGCGATATCGAGACCATTGACGTGGATTGTGCCGCCAGTCGGATTGACGATTCCGCAGATGATGCTGATGAGCGTTGTTTTGCCCGCCCCATTGGGACCGAGGAGGGCGAAGATCTCCTTTTCCCGAATGTCGAGATTGATCGTTTTCAACGCCACGTGACCCGACGCATAGGTCTTGTTCACGTCTTTCACCGAGATGACGGGAGTCATGGGCCCCTGGCGCGGTCGGTTGATGGGAAGTCTCGACATAGTGGCTCTGCGAGCATGCCGCAAGCGCGTGGATTCTCGTGAGACGTGTACGGCTCTTAACGGCGATCAGTTCAATGGAACTGGTTTGAGCCAACATCCCGTGAGGCCTGCGGCCTTCAGGTTGCGGCACAGTGATTTGGCGTCATCGCGCGCTTGGGGAGGGATGAGGGAAAGCCGGTAATATGTTTGACGATCCTGACCCTGGACGCGGTCCACGCGTGCTTTCGCGGTTCCGAGCAAGCTGGGGTAGCTTGCTTTGAAGGAGCGAAAGTCCTGCTGGATTTCCTCGGTGTTGCGCCGTGTCGTGAGGACGATCAAATACGGCTGCTCGACAGCTTGCTCCGCGCTGAGCGCGGCGGGCGAGACGATTGTCGCAGCCTCGGCACTGGAGCCTGGCAGCGATGCCGCCGTGGTGTCCGCTTCGCTTGCTCCGAGGCGTCCGTCCAGCTTTTGTCCCGGCGCAACGTTCGATTGGCGGTGTTTGTGATCGTCGCTCGACGGCATGAAACTCAGCACACCAATGAGCAGCGCGACGGCGACCGCGGAAGCGGCTGTTTTGCCCGCGTTCTTGGGGTTGGCAATACCTGCACGCAGATCCGAAAGCCATGCCACGTAGTTGACGGGCTGGCGTTTCGACTTCTCCTGCCTCTTGGGCTGCGGACGTGGTGTCTGAGCCGTGGCCGGGATCGGGCGCTGGGGCTGTGGCGGTGGTTGGCGCAGCGGGTGACGCTGCTCGGGTACCGCGAAACCGGGTGAGGGCGATTGAGCCGTGGGCGGACGCAGCGCGGCGAAGCCTTGCTGAGCATAGCGTTGGGCATCCTCCTCGATTGCGCGGGAGGCCGCCAACAGTTCGGCGTGTGCACGCGATGGAGCGGGTTGGGGGCTCGGTGCCGCCAATCCTGACATTTTTGTTTCGAGGTGTTCGAGCAAATTGAGCGCGTGCTGCTGGGAGCTCAGAATATGCGTCAACACGGCGAATTCGAGCGGTTCATACGGCGGCACCGCGGCCATGATCTGGTCGGTCTCGCGCTGGATGCCCGAGATGATGCGCGCCGTGATTTCGATGTCGCCCGCGATCATGGGCGGCGCAAAGCGGCTGCGCTCGAGCACCTTAAGTACGCGGCGCGCAACGTTCAGCGAGATCTCTTGGATCTGCTGGCGCTCTAGCGCGGGATCGCGATCGAAGGCGGCCATGGCGTCGTGTTCGGTCCTACATCAGTTTATTCAGCATCAACCGGCATGACATTCAGGAAACATGCCACGCAGGTCTTCCATGGTGCATCCCGGTGCGCCCTCGATGCACTGGTAGTTCACGACTGGCGCGACGCCTTCGCTCGCAATCGAAATCTGGGTGCGAATCTTTTTCGTAAAACATCTCGCCTGTATGCCGCGGCCGGACAGCTCTATGGCTGCAAGAACGCTTTGCCCGATACAACTCGCGTTCTCGATCATGTACGTGGCCGAGGACGATTGCGTGATCGTCAGACACTCGGGATCGTAGGGGAGCTGCGCTCCCGATTTATCGTCTGCGTGTGCTTCGCCCATGGCGAACAGCCCGGCCGCCATTGCCGAGGCGACAGACACACGAAGGGACGCGTGACGCGCGGAATTCGCAAGGTTCACTAGGTGCACACTACGGACGTGAGGAAGCGATTTCAGGTAGGCCCAATCTGACTGTCGAGCTTGGGTTCGAATGCCACTCCCCCCGGACCGGCAACCCTACAAATCATATCGGAACATGACCGTCGAGTACGCTTTGGACGTGGCCGATCTGTGGTGCGGAAGGCTGGCGCGGAAGCGCCGCGAAAAGGTGGGGATAAACGGCTGCATGGCGGGCAGCTTGCCTGGATAAGAGGCGGCAGACTGGGGATGAGACGTTGACTGATAGATAGTTCCGGTCTCGGGCCGGCCCGGCTCTCTGCCACGCAGGCCCGTTTCATCCAGGGTCGAGATCGGCGCTTTGCGTTCCCGCGAAGCTGCTTGTCGGCCGCCTTGCCTGCCGGGACAATCTGCAGCAAGGCCGGTTGGCCCGAGACCTGCCTGGGCCCCGCCGATGCAACCTTAAGGCGTTGAAGTGGGTCGGGTTTATTTGCCTTTTGAGACACCAAGCGTTGGCGATGAGCTACTCGCGGTTGCTTTGCCAACGGATAGTATACACAATTTAGACTTTGGCGGGCTCCGGCAGGGGGCTATAACTCAATAATCGCTATTGAGTTGTGTGTTTACGGGTATTTCTTCGAGCATTTTGCAACCAATCGAGGTCTTCCATGGCGTCGACAGTGCACAAATCGTATTTCACGGATGACGATCTCGCGGTGCTGCAAGAGGCTTTCGACCTTGCGTGCAGCGACCTGCACCTCAGCCGCGTTGCTGTAGCGGCCCGGGAGCAACTGGGCGTCATTCTCTTCCAAATCGCGGAATCGGGCGAAATGGATCGCGGAGAACTCAGGCGGCGCGCCGTCGAGTGTCTCCAGGCCTCAACGATTGTGTGGCAGCCGGAGTTCCACCCTGCCACGCTCGTCTCGTTTGCGCGCAGCTTTAGCCCGGGCCGGATCGGGCACCAAGCCGGTCGCCGCTAACCCCAGCGGTTAGGGGGACGTCTTCTCGGAAACAATCTGAAAACTTGGCTCTGCAGGCTGATGGATGCAGCGAGTTTCGTTGCTACTGGGCCGCGGGCAGTCGGATCGAAGCTTCGAGGCCGCCGAGGCCAGAGGCGCCAAGACTGATCGTGCCGCCATAGAGCGTGGCGAGATCGCGAGCAATCGCAAGACCGAGGCCGGATCCTGCGCTTTGCGTATCCCAACGTTCGCCGACGTTGAAAACAACCTCGTGGGCCTCAAGCGGCAGGCCGTGTCCGTCGTCTGAAACCGAAATGTCGATCATGCCATCATCCACTGCGCTAGCGGAGACGCGCACCTGAGTTCGAGCGTGCTTGCCGGCATTGTCGATCAGATTGCCGAGGATCTCCTGGAGATCTTGCGCCTCGCAGGCAACGCGAAGCGGGACTGGAACGTCGACATCGAACTGGAGGTCGCGCTGGGAGTGGATGCGAGAGAGGGCCGCGACGACGTCGGATATCACATCACGGACATTGGCAGAGGCTCCAGGTGAGAGGCGGCCCGCGACGACGCGCGCCCGTGTCGTCTGATAGTCGATCTGGGTCTGCATCTTGCGACACTGATGCAAGATGGTCTCGGCCACATCGCGCTGACCGCCCGCTTGCAGGCGAAACGCTTCATCGGTCAGGATCGCGAGCGGCGTCTTGAGGCCGTGGGCGATGTTACCCGCCTGTGTCCGCGCCCTTTGCACGAGCTCGGTCGTCGAGGCAAACATGGCGTTGAGATTGTCGACGAGCTGCTGCACTTCGGATGGGTAGCTTCCCGGCAGGCTTTTCGTTCTTCCTGCGCGCACGTCATGCAGGGCGGTGTTGAGCTGCGCAAATGGGCGCATCGCGTATAGGATCAGCAGCGTCGCGGCGAGCACCATGGATAGGCCGAGGCCTGTCAGCGCCCAAGACAGCGTATAGTTGAAGCTTGCCGCCACACTGTCGAGATGACGTTTGTCCGTTCCAATAATGAATTGAATAGGCGGCTTGGCGGGATCCGTCCATTCGAGTGCTTCGGCAACGAGCAACTCGCCGGTCGGGCCAGCGACCCGATGGGTGTGGACGCCGACATCCAGGCGACCGTCCGGCGGCGTCTTGAGGGGAGCGGCCTTCATCGAAGGGGAGCGGGCAAGTACTTTTCCTTGCCGTTGGATCTCCCAATAGAATCCGGACTTCTCGACATCGTATCGGGGGTCGCTCAGCGGTGCCCGGAGCACCACCGTGTCATTCTCGACGCGCGCGAGACGCTGCAATTCCGACAGATGCACGAAGAGCTCGTCGTAGAACTGCTCGGACACATGAGATCTGAAAACGTTGGAGAGGATCAGCCAGGCGAGGATCATGCCGAGGGCGATCCATGCGGTCGCCGCAACGATGAGGCGGTTTCTAAGGCTTGCGGGTTCTTTCATGGTCTAGTCCATCCGGTAGCCAAGGCCGCGGATCGTTTTGATCAGATCGGCCCCGAACTTGCGGCGCAAGCGGCTGACGTAGACTTCGATGGTGTTCGACTCACGGCTGTTGTCCAGGCTGTAGAGATGCTCGGTGAGTTCGGCTTGCGATACGACGCGTCCGATCCGATGCATGAAATAGTTGAGCATACGCATCTCTTTTGCCGTGAGCTCGACGGGCTGTCCGTCGAGCAAGGTCTTTCCGGCGCTGAGATCGAGCGTGATGTTCTTGTGCGTGAGCGTTGAGCTTGCGAGACCCGCAGACCGCCGGATGAGTGCATTGAGCCGCGCGACCACCTCCGGGATGTGGAACGGCTTGGTGATGTAGTCATCCGCGCCGGCGTTGAGGCCGTCGACCTTTTCTGGCCAGGAGCCGCGTGCCGTTAGCACGAGAACCGGCATTTTGAAGCTGCCTGCGCGCCATTTGCGCA
This sequence comes from Hyphomicrobium sp., assembly GCF_036262015.1. Classification (GTDB taxonomy): domain Bacteria; phylum Pseudomonadota; class Alphaproteobacteria; order Rhizobiales; family Hyphomicrobiaceae; genus Hyphomicrobium_C. The sequence goes on from NZ_DATAJR010000008.1 coordinate 1,480,303, forward strand.
GCACTTCGAGCCCGGACATCTGCGGCAATCCGAGATCCAGCACAACGGCATCATACTGTTCCTCCGTTCCCATAGCGTAGCCGTCCGCGCCGTTATCGGCGCGCTCGACGGCAAAGCCGGCAGAACTCAATCCTTCCGACAGGCGTCTAGCGATTTCCGGGTCGTCTTCGATGAGCAGAACGCGAATGGCGGGCTCCTATGAGCGGATCTTGTTGTCTGGGTTGATATCACGGCGCACCTGAAACGGCGCTTAAAAGCACAGGGTTTCAGGAAGCCCGCAGGTTCGGTTCAGATCCAATTCAGCTTCATCCCGCACACCGCATCCAGGATTTTTGGGTCGGATCGGGAGGCGGGAATGCGTGGGTCATGGTTTATCGCTGCGGCTCTTGCGATGCCCGCTACGGCGATGACAGGCACGGGTTTGCCTGCTTCCGCTCGCGATCTCGCCGTTTCGCAGGTCCAGGTCGAGCGCATGGCGATCGAAATCGAACGCGCCAAGCCAACCTCGGAGCAAGTGATCGCTCTGCTTCCGGGCACGGTCGTGCCCGCGCTCAATGCCCGCATCGTCGCCGCAGCTCCCTTCGGCGGCACCATAGTGCAGGTTCTCGTCCTTCCAGGGCAGAAGGTCAGCAAGGGCCAGGACCTGGCGGTTGTTTCGAGCCGCGAACTGCTCGAAGCGGCGTCTAGCCTTGCTCAGGCCGAGGCCGAACTGCAGGCTGCCGACGCGATCGCCCGCCGTCGAAGAGATCTTGCCGAAAAGAACATTCAAAGCCCGACCATGGCCGACGAGGCTGAGGCGCAGGTCGCAAAAATCAAGGCCGTCATAGAGCAGCACAAGCGAATGCTTGCTCTCGGCGGTATCAGCTCCCCGGGCGTTGGCACCTATACCATCAAGGCGCCTGAAGCGGGGCGCGTCGTCGAGGCCAGCGTGATGCCGGGCGACAAGATCGAGACCATGGCGCCCGCCGTTACGCTCGATATGAGCGACGAACTCTGGATCGAGGCGCAGTTGCCTGCTCAGCTTGTCGCCCGGATTGTGCCAGGTGATCGCATCAAGGTCCAAGGTGGCCCAGAGGGCAAGGTCGTGTCCGTGGGCAGCTCCCTCGATAAGATGACGCGCTCCGCCAAACTGATCGCGAGCGTCCCCACCGACAGCAGGCTATTGCCCGGGCAGATGGTCACGCTCAGCATCATCCAGCAGGCGGAGACGGGTGCTCTGTCGGTGCCTGCAAGCGCCATAGCCCGCGTCGATGGCGTGGAGAGCGTCTTCGTCCGCAACGATAGCGGCTTCATGCTTGTGCCGGTTGAGGTCGCTGGGCGTTCGCCTTCGACGGCAACTGTGCACGGCAATCTTTCCGAAGGTGCGCAAGTCGCGGCGACCGGTCTTCCGCAACTTGAGCGGATGCTGGAGACGGAATGAGCCATGCTCAATCGCCTTATCAGCTTCTCCCTCACGCAACGCATCTTCATCCTGTTGTTGGCAGGCGCGGCAGCTGTCGCTGGCGCCTGGGCGTTTCGCACAATTCCGATCGATGCTTTCCCCAACATTTCGCCCGTTCAGGTGAAGATGATTTTGAAAGCCCCGGGGATGACACCGGAAGAAGTCGAGACGCGCGTCATCAATCCCATCGAGATGGAACTGCTCGGCATTCCCAACCAGACCATCCTGCGCTCGGCAGCTAAATATGCCATCGCCGACATCACACTCGATTTCGAGGACGGGACCGACATCTATTGGGCCCGGCAGCAGGTTGCCGAGCGCTTAGCCGGCGTGCGGGATCAATTGCCGACAAACATTTCTGGCGGCCTCGCTCCCGTGTCGACTCCACTCTCGGACGTCTTCATGTTTACGATCGACGGAGGAACTCTTTCACTCGAGGAGCGGCGTAGCCTGCTCGACTGGACCATTCGGCCGGAGCTGCGCACGATCCCCGGTGTTGCCGATGTTAATGCCCTTGGCGGTATGGTCCGTACGTTCGAGGTCATCCCTGACAACAAGGCCCTTGCTGGCGCCCGGCTTGGTGTCGAGGACATTCTCAAGGCCATCGACGAGGCCAACCGCAACGACGGCGCCGGACGCCTGAACGATGGTGAGAAGGCGCTTGTCGTTCGCGCGGCGGGCGCCATACAGCAGCCGCAGGATCTCGAGCAGATCGTTCTTAAAACCGAGGGCGAGCGTGTTCTGCGTCTCGGCGATGTGGCGAGCGTCAGGATCGGCAGTCTCACGCGCTATGGTGCCGTGACCAAGGATGGGGAAGGCGAGGCCGTCGAAGGGCTCGTGCTTTCGCTGCGCGGATCGGATGCGAGCGCTATCGTTGCCGCCGTTCGCGCGCGCCTCGACGAGCTCAAACCGAGCCTGCCGGATGGCGTCAAGATCAATGTCTTTTACGACCGTTCTGACCTGATCGAGAAGGCCGTTGGGACGGTGAGCAAGGCGCTCATCGAGGCGACAGCACTCGTCGTCGTCTTGCTCCTTTTGTTCCTCGGCAATCTGCGCGCAGCGATCGTTGTCGCGCTGACACTGCCGTTCGCCGCGCTCATCACGTTCGTCATGATGAAAGCCTTCGGGATGTCGGCGAACCTGATGTCACTCGGCGGCCTTGCGATCGCAATAGGCCTTATTGTTGATGCGGCCGTCGTCGTCGTGGAGAACACGGTCGAGCGGCTCCAGCACGACGGACAGAGTGACATCCCGCTGCTTCACAAGGTTTACCGCGCAGCTAGCGAAGTCGCGGTGCCAGTGGCGTCGGGCATTTTTATCATCTGCCTTGTGTTTCTGCCGCTGCTTTCGCTCCAGGGTCTCGAGGGCAAACTGTTCGCCCCTGTCGCGCTCACCATAATTTTCGCACTTAGCGGCTCACTCATTCTCTCCCTGACGCTCATTCCGGTTCTGTCATCGTTCTTGCTGCGGGGCGGTAGCCACGGCGAGCCGTTGCTGATGCGCATACTCACACGTGGCTACAAGGTCCTTCTCAAAGGCTGCCTCGCATTCCCATCGGCGGTGTACCTGACGGCTGCCGTTGCAATCGCTGCGGTCGTGGTTGCGTATGGCGCTGTGGGCAAGTCTTTCATGCCAACCATGGATGAAGGCTCGGTGATCATGCAGCTTACCAAGCTTCCGTCCATCAACCTCAAGGCCAGCATCGAGGGCGACCTTCGCATTCAGCGGCTTCTCAAGGAGAAGGTTCCGGAGGTTGAGACGGTCGTCGCTCGCGTTGGTTCCGACGAGCTTGGTCTCGATCCCATGGGGCTCAACGAGACGGACACGTTCCTCGTCCTGAAGCCCAAAGACCAGTGGCGTGTGCAGAGCAAGGAGTGGCTGGTCGAGCAGCTGCGGCAAGCGATGGCCGACATGCCGGGCGTGGAGTTTGCATTCACGCAGCCGATCGAGATGCGTACCGCCGAGATGTTGACGGGCGCACGCGGCGATCTGGCGATCAAGATTTTCGGGCCGGATCTCGCAATCCTTTCGGACCTTGCCGGGAAAATCCAGGGTGTGTTGCGGCAGGTCCAGGGAGCTTCCGAAGTCTCGACTGTCGCCAACGACAATGTCGAGTATCTCCAGATCGATATCGATCGGCTTACCGCAGGCCGCACGGGGCTCGCTGTGACGCGGATCGAGGATGAGCTCAGAGCCATGCTCGAAGGCGCGCCAGCGGGGCTCGTGTCCGAACCCGGTCGGCGTACCGAGATCATCGTGCGCGGCGCTGAGGATGTGCGCAACGATCCGCAGACTTTCACGTCCTCTCAGATCGCGGCCGGCGATGGGGGTATCGTGCGCGCAGGCGATGTCGCGAATCTGAAGCGGGTGAACGGGCCAGTAAAGATCGAACGCGAGAACGCCTCCCGGTTCGCGATTGTTCAGGGCTACGTCAACGGCCGAGATCTTGTCGGCTTCGTCGAGGAGGCGCAGCGCGCTGTCGCCGAGAAGGTCGACTTGCCGAAGGGCTATCGCCTCGTATGGGGTGGTCAGTTCGAGAACCAACGCCGCGCCGCGACCCGGCTTTCGATCGTGGTGCCGGCGGCGTTACTGCTCATCTTCGGCGTGCTTTTTGCGACGCTGCGCTCGATCCGGCAATCGCTGCTCATTCTTGCAAACGTGCCTTTTGCATTGGTTGGCGGCGTTCTCTCGTTGTGGATCGCGGCTGAATACCTGTCAGTGCCCGCTTCCGTCGGCTTCATCGCGTTGCTCGGCATCGCCGTCCTGAATGGCTTGGTGCTCGTCAGCCACTTCAATCAGCTTGCCGCGAGCGGGATGCCCATCGCGCAAGTCGTCTTTGAAGGGGCCGTCCGGCGCCTTCGCCCCGTGATGATGACGGCGAGCATCGCTGCCTTCGGCCTTGTACCACTCCTGTTCGCGACGGGGCCCGGATCCGAAATTCAGCGTCCACTCGCAATCGTCGTGATTGGCGGTCTCGTCACATCGACGGCCCTCACCCTCCTGCTCCTGCCCATTCTTTTCCGTCGCTTCGGATTGAGCGGTGACAGCGACAGCAACGAAATCCGGAATCCCCAATGGATCAATCCCTTTGCAAGCTCACGCTCGTCTATCCAACAGCCGTTGCAGACGGTCTCATCGAGATGATTTTGTCCTCAAAGCGCGTGATCGGCGGTTTCACCACCTTCGAGGCGGAAGGGCATGGCTTTGATTTTTCGCAGGCAAGCGCTGGCGAGCGGGTGCGCGGCCGCGTCGCGCGCGGCTTTCTCGTCGCGGTCATGCCGCGAGGGCATGCATCCCTGCTCCTAGATGACATTCGCAAGACGTGGCCGGTGCTCCACATGACGTACTGGCTTGAGCCGGTCCTCGAGATCGGCCGGCTGGTGGAGGGAAGCGCCCTGCGGGCCGAGCAGGCTGGAGTATCGCCATGAGCGTTTCGGCCAGTGGCTTTTCCCTGACTGCTTTGCTTCTTCCTCTTCTCACGTCAGGTGCCGCATGGGCGATTGCCGTGTGGGCGCTCAGGCAAGACGGCACGTGGACGAGCCTCATACGACGATTGCAGTCGGAAGCTGCCGAGAGCGAAGGGCGGTCTCGACGCCGCCATCTCAGCGCGAAACACATGCGAGACCGTGGCGTGACGGCCTATCTTATTGCTGTGATCGCGGGATCGATGCTCGCGAACGCCCGCCCCGTCTTGGCGCATGAGATCCAATGGAGCAAAGGGGCGGCGCGCACTCAAGGTTATGGCCAATGCGCCAAGGGGCCATGCCAGCGACGCACTTCCTTCGAGAGCAGTGTGCCGCATCGCCATCTTGGAAAAGGCAAGTGCGCGGGGCTCGGCGCGGGCGGCTACTCCTTGAATAGAGTTTTCGCCTGCTAACAACCGACGACGGCTTCTGCCTCAAAGCGGACGAACAGTGTTTCGTTACGGACCGAAGTCTCTCCGCATCTAGCCTTTTCTGGGCTTATCGAGGGGATAGAGGTCACTTACATAAAGGCTTTTAATCGCAGCGTCGTCGTAGCGCTCTTCAGCAACTTCGAGCACTGCGCCTGCGAGACGATCGGGCTCCAGTTCCTCCATGGCGTACTGAATGGCCGCCGCGGCGGCGTCGAAACGCTTGTATGACACCTTTGCAAAACGAGACCCTGTCCGCTTCGAGGGAAATAGCTCCGCAGGAGCGTTATAGTCGAACGCGCTCATGGTTTCAGGTCTCCTTGCAAGTTTGCCAGCTCGTGCTCTTTGGCAACGCGCTCGGTCCCCATCTGAGACTTGATGCGATAGGTGAGTACGCCGCCTTCGACGGGAAGAACCCGTGTTATGGTGAAGAGCGCCGGCCCGACGCTCGCGCGCCCGGGATGGTACAAGACTTTCTGTCCGACCTTGAATTTGTGATCCGCCATGTTCTTGTGTTGTCGCCTTCTTTTCGTTGCGCCTCCGCGAATCTGGTCGAGACGCTCGACCCTCTCCCAAAGGTCAGCGCATACGGCAGCTTCCGCGTTGCTCTCTGAGGCGCCGGTCGCCACCTGAACAAGCCATGCGCGCGTCATGGCGAGGTCGAGCAGCCGCAGAGATACCGCGCTGATACCGTCTGGTTTTTTGGGGAAAGGCATATTGGTGCTCCTTTCGGCGGGAGCACACGCATCTCTCAGTCACCGTGGCCAGTGCGCAATCGGTGATGGTTGCAATATGGGTGTCCAGCGATGATAAGTCCACCCCCGTTGGACAAGTGATTTGCCGCTTGTCAGCTTGGCTAGAACCGCGCCGAGCCACCGATGCCTTCGCGAATTTGCATTTACGCTCAAGCGTCTGCCGACCCAGCCGACGGGCGCGCCGTATTATTAACTTGTATTGGGTGCCCACTCCTCCTACATCCGCTCATCGAGTTGGCCGGATCTCCGCGCCCTGCGCCCTGTTAACGGGCTTACAAGTTCAGTCTTCCTCCCAAATCGATATTGAACGAGCTGCGCACGCCTGCGTGCGCTTGGCTCGTAATCGCATATGAAAAGGAAATTCGCATGGATCGCGGTATTGTAAAGTTCTACAACTCGCAAAAGGGGTTCGGCTTCATCACCCCAGACGATGGCGGCAAGGACGTGTTCGTGCACGCGACGGCACTTGAGCGCGCTGGCATGACGACGCTATCGGAAGGCCAAAAGGTCTCGTTCGACACTGAAGTAGATCGCCGCAGCGGGAAGACGGCAGTCGCAAATATTCAAGCTGCTTGATCGCGTGCATGTAACCTGAGGCGCGGACGCGGCGGACACGCGGCAAGTTTGGAGCAGTGCTCGTCTAGGGCGGCTCCTTTCTTTGTGTCCGTCCTGTTTACGAGAGGTATCCGATGGATCCATCTAGGCTGAAGCCCGACGCTGTTGCCTGCGATGAAAATCCGGCGCCTTCGGATGAGCAGGTCCTCGATGAGGAGTTGGACGTCGCCCCGCCCACACTTCGAGAGCGGCTGGAAAACTGGGGCTCGGATTAGTGCGCACCGATCCTGGCCTGGAAGGACAGGCATCAGCCGTCTCCGGCCTGCACTTTAGCCTCGTACTCCTCCAGCGAAAGCAGACCCAGTTGGGTGGCCGCGGCCCGGTCGGCAGGGGAAAGCACGTCCTGCACGACGGGTAGCCGCTTCCATTGGGCAAGCGGAGCCGAGCCATCGTCCGCCGGAACATACTTCGACGTTTTGATGCGCGCGTATCTGTGTACGTAGCGCGGGCAGTTGACGAAGATCTGAAGCGGCTTCACGCGAACCAGGAATTGCGCGCCGGGGACAGTGTTCTGTTCATCGAGGCTTGCGACCCCCTGTACGCGCAGCCTGCGTGGCCGCTCGAAGTCCATGAACAAGAGTCCCACGTTCGGGTTGTGCGCGATGTTGCCCATCGAGAGAAACATGCCGTTGCCGTCGAAGGATGGAAACACGAGCGTATTGTCCTCGACGGCGACAAACCCCGGCGCGCCACCCTTGTAAGACACCGTTGGATGGCCGCTGGGGTCGACAGTGGAGAGGAAGAAGAAATCCCTTTCCGAGATGAACGCAATGTCTTGGACCGTGAACTCCGAATGCACAATGGCTTCAACCGTTCGATCCGCCAACGCGCGCGCATCGTACCGGTTCTGGATCTCGCGATGGCAGTCCGAATAGATCTCGCTCAAGGTTGGCTCCTTGCGGCTATGCCGGAACGGATTGCTGTGGCGGGCGCAATGGCGAAACGCGCCGCTCCTCAACCATTGCGAACAAGTCGTCGACTCTGCGCCGCTCCTCGGCCGATTGTGGCAGCACGTAAGCGCATACAACGTAAATCGCAAGATTGACGACCAGGGCGACGGCGCCCGATGTCAGACCATAGGCCCACGGGAGGTAACCGGGGAAGACGAGTTCCAAGGCGACCGCAACGATGAAGCCTGCAATCATACCGGCGATGGCTCCCTGTTTGTTGCCGCGCCTCCAGAAGATGCCAAGGAATTGCGGGACGGCGAGTTGAATAATGCCTTGATACGCAAGCACGGCGAGCGAGAAGAGTGCGGGCAGCTCAAGACAGGCGAGCCATGACGACAGAACGGTCAGCACAAGCATGCCGGCCTTGGCAAACACGATCAGCTGACGTTCGCTGAGCTGCCAGTAATTTCCGATGAGGTCGTTGGCGATTTGAGCGCCGGTGGCCTGGATGTTGCCGTCCGTGTGTCCCATTGAGGCCGCCAGCACCACGACTCCCGCGAGGCCAAGCAGCCAGAGACCGCCCGCTTCCTTGCTGACGAGGAACCAGACGTCATTGGGATGCTCCGAGACGCCGGGCACCTTCGACGCCAGCATGCCGAATACGAGCAACGCCACGCCGAACGCGAGCGACAATGGTACGGCAACGGCAGCGGATTTCTTCAGGCTCTTGACGCCGTCGGCTGTGAACAGGCGCACGAAAATATAAGGCCAGCACCAGCCGCCGATAGCCCCGGTCAGGATGAGACTGAAAACGTAGAGGGGCCCTTCCTTGGAGCCGATGCTTGGGATTGCGAACATCTGCGGATCGAGCGAGGAAAAGGTGATGCCGCGCGCGTACACCATCCAGACGATCAGGCCAACTAGAATGGCACTGCCCAGAATGTACGCGGCGATACCCTGTGCCATGTCCGAGATCACGACGCCGCGCATGCCCATGCGAACCGTCCAAATCTGACGGAATGCGATAACGGCAACGCCGACGATCACCGCTTCGGCAAAGGAGAGCGTGCCAAGCGACATGTGCTGGAACAGCGTGCCGAGGGCCTGCATGCCAAGCACAAGCCATGGAATGCCCGAGACAATGCCTACAACCGCCGCAATCGTCTTGATGTGGCGCGAGTTGAAACGGAGCGCCAATAGGTCCGGCTGTGTTCTGAGCTCGAAAGTCTTGCCCCAGATCCAGACCGGCTTCGCCATCATGTACATGAGGACGACGGTGAGCAGGCTGTAGGACAGGACGTAGAATGAGATCACGCCGGCACTCGCTGCCATGCCACCGAAGGCGGTGAACATTGCGCCTGGATACCAGGTGTTGAGAAACGACATGGCCTGATAGTAGGGGCCGAACGAGCGCCCACCCACGGCGTACTCGGAGAAGTTTTTATCTTTGATGCCGCTGAACTGCAGGATCGCGATAATGATGGCGAAGAAGAGCGCGATTACGCCGAATGTGATGAGCATCAGCCGATCTCCCCATTCCGCGACTCGGTGAGGTAGGCGGCAACGATGCTGGCGGTGATGAAGACCGCAACCGCGATGAAATAGAACACGGACGCAGGCAGTCCCAGGATCGGTGTCGTTTTGCCGTCGACAGCCCAGTAGAGGGGAGGGGCCAGCGCGACCACGACGTCAAGCGCGAACCAAGCAGAAATCCATGGCGCCCGCCGGATGGGCGGCGCCTTGCGAAGGTCGGTCATCGTTTTCCTCCCCGTGGGCTTTTATTTTTTAATGTCGTCGTCCGGGCAGCCCCAATATGCTTTGGAGCTTTTCGAAACAGCTCGGCCAGTCGCCTTGGTAGGCCTTTGCGACATCTTCCGTGGTGAACCGGCTTTGCGTGAAGGTCATCGCAGTGCGGTCCCGGCCCACGTTCTCGATGTCGATCTCGATCAATGTCTCCACGGCGCAGATCAACGCAAACGGTCCCGAGTAGACCCAGGTCATGGCGATGCGCTGTGGCGGATCAAGCTCGCGATAGACGCCACGGATCGTATGGATCGCGCCATCGGGGGAGCGCGAGCGTATGAGAAGTGCGCCGCCGATCCTTGCGTCCGCTTCGATTTCTGAGACAACGTTTTCGCCCGGCGCAAGCCAGTGCCGCATGATTTCCGGATTGGTCCAAGCCTCAAAGACCTCCTTGGCAGAGGCGGTAAATTCGCGCGTGGACACGACGGAGTTCGGCGGCTTCCGGCTCATGCTTTTTTCTCGCGCGGCTTCTTGCGTTTCCGGAACATCTCTTCCAGCGCATCAAAGCGCTCGTCCCAAGAGTGCTCGTAAAAGTCGAGCCAGGATTGCGCGGAAGCAAGGGGCTTCGCATTGAGTGTGCAGAGATGCGTGCGCCATTGAACGTCGCGGCGGAGGAGCCCCGACTCTTCCAGAACCTTGATGTGTTTCGAAGCCGCCGCAAGCGACATCGGCAACGGTTCGGCCAATTCGCCGATCGTCAGCGATCCTCCTGCCAAGCGCCGCAGCATCGCGCGGCGGGATGGATCCGAGAGCGCGTGAAAGATCCGGTCGAGTGTGGCTTCTTGTCGTTCAACCATATTATTGAATTAAAGCGACAGGACTGCCCCGTCAAGTCATCGCGTTTGGCATTGCTCACGTTCGCAACGACTCAGAACTCAGGGAGATCCTTCGGCGGCAGCAACGGCTTTGGTAGCGGAATGAGATCGATACTTTTCGATTGCCCACCCAAAGACGACGGATCGAGAACGCCGCCACCCGATGGATCGCCACCCGGTACGGCTCCCTGCGAAACCGTTCTGATATTGACGCCGGTGATGCCTTCCGTTGCGCTTGACTCGACATTCGGGGGGAGGTCGACAGCGCCAGCCTTGCCTCCCTGTGCGTTACCCTTTTTGATTTCCGATTGGGCCTCGGCTGTCTTTCGGGCAAGTGCGACTGAATAGGGCACAACGTAGGCGCGCGGCTCGCCGCTCGGAATGTTGCGCTCGTCAAGCTCCTCCACCCAGAGATGGATCGCGCCAGGAAACTGTTTCGACACGTTCGGTTCGAGAACGCGGGTCCACAGCACTTGGAAGCGCTCCGGCATAGCCGTCCCTGCCGACCACCCGAGCAGGCTCTGTGACCAGAAGAAGACAGCGACGTTGAAAACCCCCATGACAGCAATAATGGCGATCTTGACGGCGCGGGGCAGGGCCACCCGCGCAAGAACGATCAGCAACACCGTTGCAAGCGCCGCATAGGCAATGGTCAGATACAGGACATGCATTTGCATCGTCATTGCTTGCCGCCGAACTGGGACATACTGGCACCGTTTAGGGTGGGATCGAAGAATGTCTGCAGGATGGATCGCTCGACACGGCTGGTGCTCTCGACCTCGCCCTTGTCGTTGAGCGTGAAGCGGGCCGCCGTCTTTTCCGAGTTCGATTCGCCCATTTCGAGCGTTTCCTTGGCGACCGCGGTGACGCGCGGGTTCAATTTCTCTATCGTCACCGTGACGGGCACCGGAACGCCGGTTTGAGCGGTAAAGTGGTAGACGTTGACGGTGTATTCTCCTGCAACGAAGCCCCGCAGGCTAACCAGCTCCTGGCGCGCCGATGAGCGGACCTTCTCGCCGCCGACCATCATGAAGTCGTTGGCGCCGCCGCGATTGTCGCGTTCGAGAGACATAAATCCGATGTCGCGGCGGCGATACCAGACGATATTGCCGATCGGATCCTGCACCAAGAGATCGAAATCGTCGGGGTGATTGTCAGGCCAAGTCATCGAGATCAAGAACTCGGCCTTGCTGTCGATCTTGCCCGAATCCTTCTGCTGCGAGATGGCAAGGAAGGCGATGAAGAACAGGAAGGCCACGACCTGAAGCGCCTTGAACAACACGACGCTTAGCGGATCGAACGGCGGCTCGCTCGAGCGCAGGCTGAAGTCGCCGATCATCGTGCCCCACCTGTCCGGCGCTCGAGGACCGGCACGACGTGGACTTCCGTCAAAGCGACGGCGGATGTGAAGAGCCTGGCGGTTGCGGTTTCGACGAACTGGTACTGGATCCTGATCAGGATCGACCCGACGAGGCCGGCCAACGTCGTGTACATCGCGACGGCCATGCCTTCGCTCATGAGCGGCATGGCCGATTTGATCGCTGCTTGGTCCTCGGCGTTGAAGCTCGCGATCGGCCCGAGCATCATGATGAAGCCGACAATCGTCCCGAAGAGACCCAGCTTCATGACAAGGTCGCTCGCAAAGGCGCCAAATGCGTTTGAGCCGCTCAGCCGCTCGGCCAGAACACGCAACAGAAGCGTTTGATCGAACTTCCGATCCTGATCGCGCAGCTTCGAGGTCGTGATGAGGTTGCGGATGTGGTCGGCCACGAGCCCGCTGTTCAAGCCTCTGCTTCCTGAAGCGCCTTCTGCGATTTCGAGGATTCGATTGTGCTTCTCGTCTGGTTCAGAGACGAACGCTGCGAGCAGTTTTTCTGCGTCGGCTTCGCGCGAGACCGCCATGCACCGCGACAGGCAGTGCAAGGACGTGGCGACGTAGATCAGCATTATGAAATGGGTGATGTGCGTCGGATCGGAGTTCAGTGCCTTATCCGCCAAGCCGTAGAACCACAGCAGCACGAAGGCGAGCAGGTTCACGCTCGCAAAGATCATCCATGAGAGCACGGGGTCGGTAGCCTCGATCGGGCGTCTATCCGTACGCGCGACGCCATCCTTGATCGAACTAATTTCAGCGATGTCCACCATGCCTGACCACCTAATTTTCGCCCTCGCTCCGCACTCGGCGGGCCGTGAGGACGTTAGGGGCGTCAGGGGGGCAGAAGGAGAGCAGGAAGCCCGAAAAAGTCGGGCAATTTGCCCGATCGGTGCGGGAGCGCTCGCCCCAGCGAGTCAGTCTCAATCCTGAGCCAGCTCGATTTTCACATCGTTGATCTGTATGAGCCCTGCTTCAACGGCGAGCCAAACCATGTGCGCATCGTTGCGCGCGCCGATCTTGCTCTTGATCGCGTAGTGCTGGTTGCGGACCGTCTTGGGGCTTAGGGCAAGGAGCTCGGCAATGTCTTCGCTCGCCACCCCGGACGCCAGCAGACGGAGAATCTCAGCTTCTCGTGGGCTGAGATCATTGACGGGATGCGACGTTCCCGCCAGCCGGTCCGCAGCAAGGACTTGAGACACATCTTCGGACAATACGCGCGTGCCCGATGCCACCGCCGATACCGCGCGGATGAGCTCCCCCGGTGCGCTGCTCTTCGTTACGTAGCCCAAGGCACCGGCTTCGAACGCCATGAGCGTCGTCGCCGCCCCAAGGTGCATGCTGAAGATAAGAATACGGGCGTTCTTGTCCCACTGTCGAATGTGGCGAACGGCTTCGATGCCGCTCGCGCCCGGCATCGTGATATCCATCACGACGATATCTGGCTTACACTCTTTATAGGCTTGATAGGCGCTTTGAGCGTTGTCCACTTCGGCGCATACAACAAATCCTGGCTGCCGCTCCAGAAGACGCCGGTAGCCCTCGCGTACGATCGGATGATCATCGACGAGAAGTATCGTTACGCCGGTCATGCGGGGACCGGCTCGATGCCGGCATTATTCGAACCGAAAATGGGAATGATGGCCGTGATGCGGATACCGGACGCGGCATTGCCGATCTGCAGCTTGCCGCCAAGCGCAGAGATCCGCTCTCCTATTCCTAGCAATCCGTGTCCGCGGTCTCTCTTGATGCGTCTCGCATCCCCGCCGCCGTCATCCTCGACGGATAGAGCAATTGCTTGGCTGTCGTGCGCCATATATTCGACCTTGAGACGAACCTCCGTCGGCGTTCCGTGCTTGACGGCGTTTGTCAGGCATTCCTGGGCGATACGATAGATATCGATTGCCACCTGCTTCGGCACAGCCGCCATCTGGCCGATGACATTCAACCGAAACGCGGTCTGTGACGCCGATTGCATGTTGTAGTCGGAAACAAGCTGACGAAGGCTGGCTTCGAGCCCGATCTCCTCGATACTCTGCGATCTCAAGCGCACCAGTGTGGATCGCAGCGTTTCCATCATGCTCTTCTGAACCGCGGCGATCTTGCGGGCATCCTCGGCAATGTCTCCTTGCCCGGCTGGTGCACTGCTCTCGATGAGAGCCGCTAGCGCGACGGTTGCTGTCAGGCTTTGTCCGAACTCGTCGTGCAGGTCGCGGGCAAGCGCGCGTCGCTCGTCCTCCTGAACCTGCAACAATCGTGTCGTCAACGCTGCGCGCGCCGCGTTGGTCCGGGAAAGGTCTTCTGCAAGATCGTTGACGGCGTAGGCAATATGATCGAACTCCGCTGCGCGGAACCGCGGCAGACGAAAGGCATTGTTTCCCTTCTGCAGTTCTCGCAATCCTTGAATGATCGTCCCTGCCGGTTTGAGTGTGCGCCCGATCATGAGGACCGCCAGAACGGCAATGCCGGCGGCCAGCGCGCTCGCGACCGCGGCAATCACAGAGACCCGGCCCCAGGACTGGCGAAGGGCTGCGTCGGGATCGGCAACAGTGCTGTAAGTGCCGCCACTCTCGTCGCGCACAGACAGAGCGCGAATAACCGGTTTGTGAGTGCCGAGCAAAGAGGTGTAAACGTGCACGAACCAGGAAGGCGGTGGCGGGCCAAGGGCTTCAATCTGGCTGCACAGCTTGCGCGGTTCGTTACCGGGCGGTGCGAACGAGACGCAGACGCCAGGCGCGATAACCGTGAGCGTCGACAGTGTTTCCCAATCCGGCAGAGGCAAGATTGTGTCCCTGCTCATGCCTCCGCGCCAAACTAGCTTCTGCCAATAGAGAGCCTCCAGATGCCGCCCCATGCGATCAGCCGATGCCGCGGTTTCGCGTTCAATGGTCCTGTGGGCGTCGACCATGATCCAGCCAATGGCACCGATCAGGCACAGCAAAACCACGGCAATGAGCCGTGCAATGAGATGGGCGAGCAGGTTCATTGCGGATCCCGATTATGGTCTAGGCGGGAAATTTCGCACGAACGAGCTGAAAAATGAATGCCCAACCCAGAACGTCGGGCAAATTTGCCCGGCCAGGGCTGTGGGCTTTGGCTATTCAGCCCTTGCCCAGTCCACGTGCGCGGTACGCCACACTCGACGTGTGCAGTTCCGGCCTTTCGGCTGCTGCGTGAGCTGATCAAGATATATTTCCCGATGTCTACTTATGGCCCCGTTGCTGACGTGCGACTTCGGCGTGCACTCATGGATCACCTGAGACGAGACCGGCCGGGGCCGCTCAGGTCTGGTCGAGCCCACGCCACCAGGAAAGGATGGCGTCGATGCTGGGCGGAAGAACGTTCGCTTGCGGGGCAAAGGCATCCCACGCCGCGCGGTGCTTCTCGGATACGGTCGTGAGAAGCGGCTTGTTGAGGGAAACCGCCGCTTCAAAGGCTCCGATCAGGCCCGCGTGTCCGGCTTCGAGCTTCCCGAATTTGCTCAGCACCACGAGATCGCACGTTGCGATGTTGCTGAGAACCGCAGCACCGGCGCTCGCCGCGCCGGTGGCGTCGATGTGGCATGCTTTCCCGGGTGGCAGGATTTCGAGAAAGATCGAATAGCGCTCTCCCGACGTGACATCCCGGAGCACGCCCGCATTGCATGTGCGCCCGGCCAGCCCATGGGTTTCCTCGATGACACCTGCAACTCGCTCGCCCGCGTCTCGCCAGCGGTCGACGGCCTGTGCGAACAGGCCCTGTACCCTTGCGCTGTCCACACCCTCGACCCGGGCAATTCTGGCGTTGTCCCGCGACATCACTTCCGCCGTCATGCTGCAGCTACCGCTGCTCAGAAAGTTACATCGTTTTCGGCCACTCCGCGCATTTTGGAGCGTAGCCCTTTCGTCTACTCCGCAGCCTCGTTCGGCAGGATATGTCGGGTCGCCTCGGAGAACACCTCGTATTCGAGCTGATAGGCCGTCGGGCCGTTCGAGCGGGACACCTCAACCGCCGTCACCTTGTACTCGGGGCAGTTTGTGGCCCAGTCCGAATAGTCGGTCGTGACGACGTTGGCCTGGCAGAGCGGGTGGTGGAATGTCGTGTACACTACCCCCGGCGCCACGCGGTCGGTAACGAAAGCATGCAGCGCCGTTTCGCCGGCGCGGCTTTTGATCATCACCCATTCTCCCGCCTTGATGCCGCGCACTTCCGCATCGTGGGGGTGGATCTCGAGCACGTCCTCTGCATGCCAGGCGACGTTCGCCGTGCGGCGCGTCTGGGCGCCGACGTTGTACTGCGAGAGGATGCGCCCTGTCGTTAGGATGAGCGGGTAGCGTGGTCCAATGCGCTCGTCGGTTGGTACGTACTCGGTCATGACGAACCTGCCTTTGCCGCGTACGAACTCGCCGATGTGCATGACCGGCGTTCCCTCGGGATGCTGCTCGTTGCACGGCCACTGGATGGAGCCGAGCTTGTCGATCTTGTCGAAGGTGACGCCGGCGAATGTCGGCGTGAGCCTGGCGATCTCGTCCATGATCTCGCTCGGATGTTGATAGTTCCAGTTGAGGCCGATCTTCTGGGCGATCAACTGCGTGACCTCCCAATCGGCATAGCCGCTCTTGGGACGCATCACGCGCCTTACAAGCTGGACGCGGCGTTCGGCGTTGGTGAAGGTCCCATCCTTCTCGAGGAAGGTGCAGCCCGGTAGGAAAATGTGTGCATAGCGCGCGGTCTCGTTCAGGAAGAGATCCTGCACGACGACGCACTCCATGGCCGCTAGGCCTGCTGCGACGTGCTGCGTATTGGGGTCGGATTGGAGAATGTCCTCGCCGTGGACGTAGAGGGCCTTGAAGTCGCCTTCTACGGCGGCATCGAGCATATTGGTGATGCGCAGTCCCGGCTCCGGGTCGAGCTTGCAGTTCCAGTCCTTCTCGAAGGCCGTGCGCGTGACTTCGTTGGAGATGTGCCGATAGCCGGTGAGCTCATGCGGGAACGAGGCCATGTCGCAGGAGCCCTGCACGTTGTTCTGGCCGCGCATCGGATTGACGCCGACACCGGGCCGTCCGAAGTTTCCGGTCGCCATCGCGAGGTTGGCAATGGCGATTACGGCGGTTGAGCCCTGCGAATGTTCGGTAACGCCGAGGCCGTAGTAAACGGCAGCATTTCCGCCCGTGGCGTAGAGGCGGGCGGCACCGCGCACCTCCGCGGCTGGAACGCCGAGGAACTGCTCCATGGCCTCCGGCGAATTGCGCTCCTCCGAGACGAACTCTACCCACTCCTCGAACGCCTCAGCCTCGCAGCGCTCGCGCACGAATGCCTGGTTGACAAGACCTTCCATAACGATGACGTGGGCCATCGCGGTCAGAACCGCCACGTTGGTGCCGGGCTTGAGGGCAAGGTGATAGTCGGCCTTGATGTGCGGCGACTTGACGAGGTCGATCCGGCGCGGATCGATGACGATCACTCGGGCACCCTCGCGGATGCGCTTCTTCATGCGGCTCGCGAACACAGGGTGCGCATCGGGAGGATTGGCGCCGATGACGAGGATGACGTCCGTGTTCTCGATCGAGTCGAAGTCCTGTGTGCCGGCGGACTCGCCGAGCGTAGTCTTGAGACCATAGCCGGTCGGCGAATGGCAGACGCGGGCGCAGGTGTCGACGTTGTTCACGCCGAATCCGGCGCGAATGACCTTCTGGACGAGGTAGGCTTCCTCGTTAGTGCAGCGTGACGAGGTGACGCCGCCGACAGCGGTGCGGCCGTACTGATCCTGGATGCGGCGGAACTCGGACGCGACGCGGCCGATGGCTTCTTCCCAGCTTACCTCACGCCACGGATCGGTGATCTTGTCGCGCACCATCGGATTCAGGATGCGGTCCTGGTGGGTGGCGTAGCCATAGGCGAAGCGGCCCTTGACGCAGGAGTGGCCACGGTTGGCCTTGCCATCCTTCCACGGCACCATGCGCACGACTTCCTCGCCGCGCATCTCGGCC
>NZ_DATAJR010000009.1:0-720884 GCF_036262015.1 Hyphomicrobium sp.
AGTGGGCGGAAGATGGGGGCGAAAGTGGAGATTCGTGGACGCTCTTCAGTAGCCCCAGAGCGCCGACCGTGCAATACGAGCACACCGTCGTCGCGACGCGTAAAGGACCTCTCGTCGTGACCTTACCCGGGTAGCTCTCGCGCCACGGCTGCTTCTGGCCCGTCGCAGACTTGGCCGCCGAGGCAGGATCGTCCCACTAACGGACATGCTTGGCGGTCGTGGTTGCGTCCCGACGCAATTTGGCAAGTATGTCTGCTCAGTGCTGAAGAGCAGGCTTCCACACGCGCTCTCTGGCGGTCGTTATTGCCCCAAGGCGCGGGGGGAAAAGGCTCGCTCGCATATATCGCATTACGATATGGCGTGCACGGGGCTCTTAATGCGAGGCATGTCGGTCGCGCGCCAACTTGAAGCGGCCGAAAAACGGCGAAACCAGTTTGGCCGTTCGCAGCCGACACGCTGCGAACATGTTGCTGCTGAATCGACTAAGATGTATAAAAAATAAATGTTACAGGTTCGCATGCCGGCGTGCTTGCAGGTCCGTCGTATCCGTCTCTTGCGAAATTACGAGACATAAGCGCGATGATTGGAACACTGACCACCAACGAGCGCCGACTCGCCATGCTTGTCTCGATTCTGGTTGCAATGGCCGGCCTTGCGCTCGCCATAGCCGGCCGCAACGATCTGATCAGCGTACATGGGCTCATCATTCTTCTGTTTGGCCTCTCTTGCACTCTTGCCGTTGTGCGGGATTACAACCAACCGGCGCCGGACGACACACGCTTGTCGCACTACTATGACGAGCCAACGAAGGCCGGCATCGTTCTGTCGATCGCATGGGCGATCGTAGGCATGTTTTTCGGCGTCTGGGTAGCGGCGCTCCTCGCCTGGCCGGAGCTGACCTTCGTAGATTCCGCGTGGGCGAGCTTCGGACGCTTGCGGCCCGTTCACACATCCGGCGTTATCTTCGGCTTCGGTGGCAACGCGCTGATCGCCACCTCATTCCACGTGCTGCAACGCACATCGCGCGCACGTCTGCCGGATCAGTTCAGCCCCTGGTTCGTGCTGATCGGCTACAACCTCTTTTGCGTTCTGGCGGCCAGCGGCTACCTAATCGGCATTACCCAATCGAAGGAATACGCCGAACCGGAATGGTATGCCGACATCTGGCTTGTAATCGTGTGGGTCGTCTACTTCCTGATCTACATTCGCACGCTGCAGCGGCGGAAGGAGCCGCATATCTACGTCGCCAACTGGTATTACATGGCCTTCATCCTGGTCGTGGCGGTTCTGCATATCGTCAACAACTTAGCCGTACCGATCTCTTGGAGTGAAGCAAAGAGCTACTCGCTGTTCTCGGGCGTGCAAGATGCGATGGTGCAGTGGTGGTATGGCCATAACGCAGTCGCCTTCTTCCTGACGGCCGGCTTCCTCGGCATGATGTACTACTACCTGCCGAAGCGCGCCGACCGACCAATCTTCTCCTATCGGCTCTCGATCATAAGCTTCTGGGGGATCACCTTCATGTACATGTGGGCGGGCTCGCACCACCTGCATTACACGGCGTTGCCGCAATGGGTGCAGACGCTGGGCATGACTTTCTCGGTTGTACTGCTTGTGCCCTCCTGGGCATCCGCAGGCAATGCGCTTGCGACGCTCAACGGCGCCTGGCACAAGGTGCGCGACGACGCGACCCTGCGCTTCATGATGGTCGCTGCCGTCTT
Source organism: Hyphomicrobium sp. (assembly GCF_036262015.1). GTDB lineage: Bacteria > Pseudomonadota > Alphaproteobacteria > Rhizobiales > Hyphomicrobiaceae > Hyphomicrobium_C. The sequence goes on from NZ_DATAJR010000009.1 coordinate 1,722, forward strand.
CTACGGGCTCTCGACCTTTGAGGGTTCGTTCATGGCTATCCGCACCGTCAACTCGCTCTCGCACTATACAGACTGGACCGTGGGGCACGTTCATGCTGGCGCACTGGGCTGGGTGGCGATGATCACTTTCGGCTCGCTCTATGCGCTCGTACCGTGGATGTGGAAGCAGGAGCGCATGTATTCCTCGCGGCTGGTCGAGGTGCACTTCTGGCTCGCACTCTCGGGTACCATCATCTACGTCTTCGCGATGTGGAACTCAGGCATCATCCAAGGCCTGATGTGGCGCACTTACAACGACAGCGGAACGCTCGCCTACTCCTTCATCGAAAGCATGGTGGCGATGCACCCGTACTACGTCGCCCGAACAGTCGGTGGCTTTCTCTTCCTGATCGGCGCAATCGTGGCGGCCTACAACGTAGCCATGACGATTCGCATGGCGCGCTCGCGCACCGTACAAGATGCGGCCGGAGCGGACGTTCCCGTTCGCCATTCTTCCAACACTGCCGTCCAGCCGGGAGAGTGATGGATATGGCACGATTTCATCGCAAACTGGAACGCAGCGCCATAGGTTTCGTGCTTGCCATCATCGGCGTATCGGCCATTGGCGGCTTCGTCGAAATCGCGCCGCTCTTCACCATTGACGAAACGGTGGAGAAGGCGCCTGACATGCGCCTCTACACACCTTTGGAACTTGCCGGGCGCAACATCTACACCCGCGAAGGCTGCTATGCCTGCCATTCGCAGATGATCCGCACGCTCCGCGATGAGGTGGAACGTTACGGCCCTTACTCGCTCGCTGTGGAATCCCAATACGATCACCCGATGCTGTGGGGATCGAAGCGTACCGGTCCCGATCTCGCTCGTGTCGGCGGAAAATACTCCGATGCCTGGCACGTCGCGCATCTGGTCAATCCGCGCGACGTGGTGCCGGAGTCGGTGATGCCGCGCTACGGATGGCTGCAGCGCAACACGCTCAGCACCGACGATCTCGGCCGGCATCTCGCTGCGCAACGGGCGCTCGGCGTGCCGTACACCCAGGACATGGTCACCAATGCGGCCTCCGATGCCGCCGGACAATCCAATCCCGATGGTACCGGAGCGTCTGGAGTCAAGCAGCGATACGGTGAAGCCACGAACATTCGCGCCTTTGACGGCAACCCAGACAGGCTCACAGAAATGGACGCGCTCGTGGCCTATCTTCAGATCCTGGGCAAGCTCACCGACGCCGCTCACCGGCAGACGGCTTCGTCGAAGGAATGAGGCCATGGGAATCGATCACGATAGTTTCGTCGCCTTCGCAAAGAGTTGGGGCCTTTTCTATCTGATCGCTCTTTCCGTTGTCGTGCTGATCTATGTGTTTTGGCCCTCGAACAGACAGCGCTTCGATCGCGCCAAGAAGAGCATTCTGGATAAAGACGACCGGCCGGGAGACTGAGAGATGGGAACCGAGAAGCGCGATCCCGTCACGGGCCAGATGACCACCGGCCACGAGTGGAACGGCATCGAGGAGCTTGATACCCCGATCCCGCGCGTAGTGCTGTTTTTCCTGGCGTTGGGCATCCTGTTTTCGATCGGCTATTGGCTGCTGATGCCGGCTTGGCCGCTCGGCACGACCTATACCAAGGGCCTGCTCGGAAACGATCAGCGACAGATCGTGACGAGGCAGGTTGACGATGCAGCGCAAGCGCGCGCCGTGTGGACAGAACGCATCGCCACAGCAAGCTTCGCGGAGATCGCGGCCAACGAAACGCTCATGCACCATGTTCGCGAGACTGGGCGCACCCTTTTTATCGATAATTGCGCAGTCTGCCACGGCACCAACGGAGCCGGCGGCCCGGGCTTTCCGAACCTTGCTGCCAGTGCGTGGCTTTGGGGCGGAGACCCGGAAGCCCTCGCCGAGACGATCCGCGTCGGTATCAACTCGTCGCATCCCGATACGCGTAGCTCGCAGATGATGGCGTTCGGTCAGACCGGCATGTTGGATCGGGACGCGATGCTCAGTGTCGCTGCCTACGTGCGGTCACTTTCGGGCCAGCACCTCGCGGAGGAAGACCAGCCGCGCATTGAGAAGGGCAAGGAGATTTTTGCAGCAAATTGCGTGGCATGCCACGGCCCGGACGGTAAAGGACTGCAGCAACTCGGCGCACCGAACCTGACCGACGCGCACTGGATCTACGGCGGCGATGTGCAGTCCGTATACACCTCCATCTACAATGGACGGCAAGGGCATATGCCGCACTGGGAGGGGCGCTTGTCGCCCGTCGATATCAAGCTGATCGCGCTCTACGTGAGTACGCTAGCGAAAGGAGGCGGGAAATGACCGCCCCAGTTGGTACGTCGCGCCCCAACGCGCCGCTCTCCAGGCAGCTCAATTGGCGGCTGATCTCGCTGCTGATAGCAGGCGGAGTGGTGGCGCTGCTAATCGCGGCCAACACGCATCTCGTCTATGTCGCGCTCGTATCGCAGCCGGATTGCGTGCCTCACGTGAAGTCTTCAGGAGAAGACGGCACGTTCCGCGCTGCCCGATCTGCGTGCTGAGGGAGAGGCCGAATGGGAACGCTCGAGAACACTGAAAGTGCGCCGCTTTCCCTCGCCCTGCAAAGGCGACGCAATCTCCCCATGACGGCGGCGCTCGGCTGGCTAGCCGCAGGTTGGCGCGACCTCTGGCACACGCCGCTGCCGAGCCTCGCCTACGGACTCCTGGTGCTTCTCATATCGATCGGCATCATCTGGGGGCTGTTCGCGTTGCAGCTCGACTACATCCTGTTTCCGGCGATAGCGGGGTTCCTGGTGGTCGGCCCGCTGGTAGCGATCGGTCTCTACCAGAAGAGCCGCGATATCGAGGAAGGACGTCCCGTCAGTCTTAAACGCATGATTTTCGTGCGCGCCGCATCGGGCGCACAGGTCTGGTACACTGGCGCGATCCTGTGCCTTCTCATGCTGGTCTGGATGCGCGCAGCTGTCATCATCTACGCCCTGTTCTTCGGGCTGCGGCCGTTCCCGGGCCTGGACCATATCGTCCAGATGCTCGTCAGCACACCCGAAGGCTGGGGCATGCTGCTCGTCGGCACGGCGGTCGGCGGCCTGTTCGCAGCTTTCTCATTCGCCATTAGCACCTTCGCTATCCCCATGTTGCTAGCCGAGGAGACCGACGCCTTCACCGCGATGGGAACCAGCATCTCGCTCGTCTGGAACAACCTGTCGGTAATGCTAGCTTGGGGCGCGATCGTTCTTGCGCTTTTTCTGATCTGCTTCGCCACGGCGCTGCTCGGCCTTGTCGTCATCTTTCCGCTCCTCGGGCACGCGACCTGGCACAGCTACCGGGCGATCCGATGAACGACTGCTCATCGCCTCTGGCCCCGCTCGATACGAATGCCGTGCGCTCAGGCGCTCGCGAGGAAATCCGGATCGCAAGCCGGGATCTCGGCGAGGGGCGTCATCAGACCGAGCTGTCCGTGCCGGGCGTGCATTGCGCGGGTTGCATCCGGACCGTCGAAAACGGGCTCGCGAAGCTTCCGGGCGTCGAGCATGTACGCGTCAATCTGTCGACAAAGCGCGCCAGCGTGACGTGGCGCGGGGACATTCCCCCAGACCTCCTGGCAGCCCTCCATAATCTCGGATTTCCCGGCCACCTGACTGAGCCGGACGAGAATCACAAAGATCCGGAATTCGACCGGCTTATCCGGGCGCTCGCAGTTGCTGGCTTCTCGGCCATGAACATCATGCTGCTCTCGGTCTCTGTCTGGTCGGGGGCCGATGCGGCAACGCGGCAAGCATTTCACTGGATCTCGGCGGCGCTGGCGTTGCCCTGCCTGCTCTATTCGGGGCGCATCTTCTTCGCCTCCGCTTGGTCCGCATTGCGGCGCGGGCGCACCAATATGGACGTTCCGATCTCGATCGGTGTGTGTCTGACTTTCGCCCTTAGCCTCTACGACACCATCCAGAACGGCCCGCATGCCTATTTCGACGCCGCGACCTCCCTCATCTTCTTTCTCCTGATCGGCCGCACGCTCGATCATGTCATGCGCGAGAAGGCACGCACGGCCGTGCGCGGTCTTATGCGCCTTGCGCCGCGCGGCGCAACGGTGCTTCGCGAGGACGGGAGCCGCGAGCACCTGAGGATCGCGGACATCGCGCACGGCATGCGCATCGCGCTGGCGGTGGGTGATCGCATTCCCGTCGACGGACTCGTCGCAGAGGGAATCTCGGATCTCGACTGCGCCATCGTGACAGGCGAGAGCGCGCCAAAGCGCGTTTGCCCGGGAGATGCCGTGCAGGCGGGCACGCTCAACCTGACCGGGCCGCTAACAATCACCGCCTCGGCGCGCGCCGAAGGCTCGTTCCTTGCCGAGATGGTGCGCCTGATGGAGGCGGCCGAGGCAGGACGGGCGCGCTACCGGCGGCTCGCAGACCGGGCGGCCTCGCTTTATTCGCCGGTTGTCCACGCTACGGCTTTTCTCACCATGACCGGTTGGCTGCTGGCGACGGGCGACTGGCACCTCGCCATCTCCATCGCCATCGCCGTTCTGATCATCACCTGCCCCTGCGCCCTCGGCCTCGCCGTGCCAATAGTTCAAGTGATGGCCGCGCGCCGCCTGTTCGAAAACGGTGTGATGGTCAAAGATGGCTCGGCGATCGAGCGAATGGGCGAGATCGACACAGTGGTGTTCGACAAGACCGGCACCCTCACGCTCGGACGGCCTCGTTTGGCAAACAAGGCCGCCATCCGCTCACAGGACCTCGCCATCGCCGCCCGTATCGCCCAACACTCAAGCCATCCGTTTGCGCGTGCGATCGTCGCGGAAAGAGCTGTGCAGAATGCGACCGACCCTGTCGTTTCCGATGTGGTCGAGCAACCGGGCCTCGGCATTTCTGCGAAGAGCGGCGATAGCGACTATCGGCTCGGCCGCTCTGAATGGGCACTCGATGCAGGTGCCTCAGAAGGCGGCACCGTCCTCAGCCGTGACGGCCGACTCGTTGCCCGCTTCGCATTCGAGGACGCGCTGCGCCCGGAGGCTTGCCACGCTGTCGATACGTTGCGCGCAGCCGGTTTGCGCGTTGCAATTCTATCTGGCGATGCCCCGGACGCGGTTTCCGACGTGGCGCGGACGCTCGGCATCGATAACTCTGCGGCGCGACTTCTGCCAGCGGACAAGGTTGCGCGGCTCGAGAGCATCGCAGCAGGCGGACACCAGGCGTTAATGGTAGGCGACGGCATCAACGATACGCCGGCGCTCGCCGCAGCACACGTCTCTATGGCGCCCGCCACCGCCGCCGACATCGGACGCAACACGGCGGATTTTGTTTTCTTGCGCGAGAGCCTGTATGCGGTGCCAACGACGCTCATCGTCTCGCGCAACGCGGGCCGCCTGGTGCGGCAGAATTTTGGGCTAGCAGTCGCCTATAACGCCGTTGCACTGCCCGTCGCCATCGCCGGCTACGTCACGCCGCTCATTGCGGCGCTCGCCATGTCGCTCTCTTCCCTGCTGGTCGTCGCCAATGCCTTGCGCCTCAAATCCGGACGCGCGTCCGGTCCGGCGACAGTCCCGGCGGACCGGGAAGCCGCGCGGGAGACCGTGTTGGAGCCCATCGCATGAGCAGCCTCGTCTTCCTCGTTCCCTTGGCGCTTCTTCTCGGCGGCGCAGCGCTTGCTGCCTTTCTCTGGTCCCTCAGCAGCGGGCAATACGACGATCTCGACGGCGCGGCCGAACGCATCCTTCTCGACGAGAACAGCGATCGGGCGGGCGCCCGCCCGCAGGAAGACGTGGCATCGGAAGCTGCCGGTACCTCAGACGATATCGGTGATGCCCCTTCCCGGCGCGGCCAGTACCGCCAGATTGATCCCTTCCACGCCTCTTCTGCTCTGTGACCCAACGCCGCCGTGCACGGATCGACCGCAAGGTCCCAGAAGCCGACATGGCGCCCTGGTTCACCTCCGGACCTTATCCGGCATAGCTAACGCCCGCATTTGGGCGAGTACCGGCCCTTGATGGAGGAGGGCTGAAGTCCCCTACGATCTCGGGCAGTACAGGCGAGGTAACATGATTTTCGGGCGAGCGCTCGACCGGGTTCAAGACGGAACTGGGCGGTGCTAGTGCTCTCTCTTGCAACTCGAAACTCACGACTTCTGGATCCTCACGGGATCAGCAGGCCGCCCACAACACTACTGAGGATTGAGCTTCGGTATTCGAGCGCCCAATTCGAGCCAGTGGTCATAGGTTTGGAAAGGTAAACCGATCTTCTCGTAATCAACTCTTAGGTAGCCTTCGCCATCACGTGAGACAGCTTGCGGCATGACCTTCAACGCCTCCTGGGCCATCACGCCGACGTACAGTTTATTGCTGCCATTGTAGGCGAAGCGGTAAAGACCCATTCCGTTGGACAATCGGCCGAGCAGAATGATGTCGTGCTTGGCCGCGACATCGGACCGGCGACCACCGCCCCGACCACCACCCCTGCCGCCGCCACGGAATCCACCGCCCCTTCCACCGCTGAACTGTCGACCACCTCTATTCATCGCCACGCGGCTGGAACGTCCGCGCTGAGCTGCCCGTCGCACATCGGCGCCGCGTTTCACATTAAGCGCTGCCGGAGAGGGCCGATTGGCCTTTGCCCGGCTGGCGTTGCGGGTGACCTTCTGTCCGCCGCCTTTGCGACGGTCGCCGGCTTTGTCTTTGATCTTTCCTCCGGCCTTATCCTTGATCTTTTGCCCAGCACCGCTCTCACTGAGCTTATTCTTTATCGCGTCGCGGTTCTTGTCACCGATCTTGTCCTTAATCTGAGAGTGGTCGGTATTTTTCAATCGCGCTTCGACCTTCGAACGGTCGATGTTGCCGTCGCGACCTCGGAAATCCTTGTTGCCGAGTTGGCGGTCGGCACCCTTGAACTTCTGGCGTACATCCTTGTTCTTGTACGGCACGGCGCCGCGCCGGTCAGGACGATGCTGCCAGTTCGCGTTTGAAATCCTGTTGCGGTCGCGGTCGATCTTGTTCCATTTGTCGACATCGATATTGATGTTGCGGCGGCCCCAATCGCAGTGGTTCCAGCCCCAGATGCCTGCCGCGATCGCGACACCGCGACCCCACCACCATCCGCCGACGTAGTCGGCTCCGGCGTAGTCCCAATAGTAGGGAGGGTAGTCGTCGTACCACCAATCGCCGTAGACAACGGAGGGTTGGTAGTGCGGAACGTAGACAACGTCGGACTCCGTGGGCTCAATGACGTAAACAGAGCTCCCGCCCTCGCTGCTCGGTTCCTTTTTCACCGTCTGCTGTTTGTTGCTTTTTAGATTTCCGGCCTGGTCGGCCTTTTGGCGCAGGAATTGGATCTGATCCATCACCTCGTCCTGCTGCGCGAGGAATGCGTCGCCAAGCTTTTGAGTCCAATCGAGCTTGTCGCTCATGTTTTTCAGAACACTCGGGAACTGAACCAACGCCTTGATGCTGGGATCCCATTCCTTGCTTTCAACGGCCTTCGCTAAGGCATCGCCCTTCAGCTTGGCGTTCGCCGGCTCCTTCACCCATCGCTCGGCTTGGACGATGTCGAGCGGATAGGTCGCCGCCATCAGAATGTTGGTGAGAAGGTCGTCGGGATAGAGAGCGATGGGCGCCAGGAGCTGATCCAGCTCCTTCTTGCTCAGCTTGTCGTCCTGAGCCGCTGCCGATGTCACCAGCAGGGGTGCAATCAGAAGAAGAGTGAAAGCCAGGCTTGCGATCCGACGCAATATCATGACAGGGCTCCTCGCCAGAGCGATAGTCCCCCCGTCCCCTCTGCAGTAGTCCCCGTTGTCTTGGCGAGATCCCGCATGCGCGGGCCTTCGCCACCGAGCCGTGTCAGATCATCTCCGACCGTTGAACCGCTCTACGACCAGCCCAAACACAACCAGCGCCGCCAAGCCTATCACCGTCCAAATAACGAACAAGTGCACGTTTTTGAGCCGACAGTCGGCCGGGGCTGAAACGAGCCAACACAGGCTCGATTCAACGAATAAGGTAATCCGCCCGGCGAACACTCCCCACGACACAACGAGCAACACCAGAAGCAATGCTCCGATCGCCGCTAGGACAATTGACTTGATCGACATGACAGGACCCGCTGACCAGTTCTGATCAATGTCCCATTCGGGCGGCGGCGAGTGATCTCGCTTCCGTCATTCGCGCATCCGCCGCAATCGACGGAGTGCAATTGTACGCCCGATTTCCGCGCCCACGCAAAAAAACATGCCATTCAAGCGTCGTGAAAGAGGCTTTTGCTAATGAGCGTGATTAATCCCGGAATTCGGAAGGCTCTATAAAGAAGTGTTGTCACGGATGTTTTGAGAGGGCCTGGAAGTGTCTTTTGAACATCGCGGACTTGCAAAGCGCCATTTTCGCTTGGCAAGGCTGGAACGGAAAAATCTTCAAAGTTAGTATCTCAAAAATTGGGATCGATTCGTTTTGTCGAGCGTGCGTCACGCTAATTGGGGACGCCCATGCGAAACTTTCCAAAAACATCAAAGCGTTCGACTGCGCTTTTGCGTGTGGCCATCATGGCCGTGGCTCTTAACTGGTCCGCGGGCGCAGCGGCCAAGGACGAGACGATTGAGCCCGAACCTAGACCGGCACCGTCTGCAACGCCTTCAAAGTTCAATTTCGCCTACGGTCTGTCCTTTACGACGGACTATGTATCGCGCGGCATTACCCAGACGGGAAGCGACCCCGCTGTCCAAGGATACATTGAACCGAGCTACGGCGACTTTTATGCAAACCTTTGGTCCTCTAACGTGGACTTCGGCGGCGGCTTCGACGGCGCGGAGATCGATGTTGCGGCGGGATACCGACCTGAAATTGGGAAGCTTTCGCTCAACGTCGGGTGGGTCCACTATTTTTACGCACCCAAAGACACCAGCCCGGCTTACGGAGAAATCTTCACCAAGGCGGATTACAAACTCAACGACAAGATCACACTCGCGGGCCGCATGTTCTTTGCGCCTGATTTCAGCCAGACGGGCCACACCGCGACCTTTATCGCTGGTGGCGCCAAGGTGCAGCTCGGGCATGGCTTCGCCGCCTACGGCGGCATTGGCTACCAGTTCTTTGAGGACGATGCGGCCTTTGAAGATCTCGCCTGGACAGCTGGGCTTTCCTACAATTGGAAAGTCGTGACGCTCGATGTCCGCTACTGGGAGACCGACTTGGCCGACAACGAGTGCGTCGTCCGGAGCGGGTTTGCGGATGGTTGTGACGCGCGGGTCGTTGGAACGATTTCCTTCGATCTCACGCGCGATTCACTCAGCGAGCTGTTTGGCCGGCATTAGTGCCGCGTTCTATTGCGGCAGAGCCGTTTGGTCGACGAATCTCTCGACATTGGGGGCAAAGACGCCGAACCATTTCGAGGCTAGGTCGCGGAATTCTTTCGTCGGATAGAACTCGCTGAGGGCCCGGTCGACGGTCAGCCGAAAATCTTCGTCTCCACGTTCAAGCGATAGGGCGATCGGCTCGTTCGTGAACCGGCGATCGATGACGGTCAGGCTCCCCGACGAGCTATTTTGCAGTGCGGCTGTAAGGAGGACTGGCAGATCGGCGAAGAAGACATCAGCTTTGGCGTCGAGAACGCTCTTCACACCGACCTCATGGCTGTCGACGGGAAGCACCTTCGCGGTGAGCTGGAATGTGTTGATCCGTTCCTCTAGCCATTTCTCACTTCGAGTTCCTTTGACGACCGCGAATGTCTTCTCACCCAAAACCGTCCGCGCCGGGTAGCCACGCCAGATCGGCTGAGACGGTGGCTGGCCGTAGGTCAAGATCGTTCGCAACGAGAGCGGCGCGTCGGCTCGGAGGAGGGCTCCGATCCCACTCGAGAAGATGGGGAGCGAGAAACCCACGGCTGTTCGCCTCGCCAACGTGACGCTGTCGGCTCCGCAGAGAAGATCGACCTTCTTCTCCTGCATCGTGCGGAGGCGGTCACCGAGTTCGACTGGAACCCATTCTACCACAAGATCAGCCTTTCCAAGCTCCCGCTTTACTTGCTCAACGACCCTTTCGCAGAGTGCAACGGAATAGCCCGTAGGCTTGCCGGACTCGTCCGCGAACGAGAATGGCTGGGCGTCGGTTTCATATCCGAGTGTGATCTTTCCAGCATCACGGATTCTGTCCAATGTCGCGCCGAGGGTTGCCGTCGATGCAGCCGACGAGAGGGCGCCGAAGACTGCGACGAGGGCCGCCATCCGGATAAGATACCCGCTGATCTGGGGCGCTGCTTTCTGATGCATTGTTTGTCTCCTCTCGCTCAGGCCGTAGCGAGGCGCGGGGTGCTTGAGGTGAAGCGGGGTGCTAAGAAGCCCCAGAGCACGAAGCCGATTCCAGTGGCGATCATTCCTCCGAATACCGCGTCCTTTCCGGAAGCGTAGATCGCAAACAGGCTGTACAGCATCGCGACCAGGGCTATCGCCACATTCACCCGATATTTGTTATCCGGAACGCCGGCCGACTGCATCATGACCATTAACGCCGACAAGGCGATGATGTAGGGAATGACGTTGGTCACGACCGCAAGGTTGACCAGGGCTTGGAACTGCTCGTTCAAGGTCGGCGAGATCGTAGAGAGCGCCAGCAGCGTCTGGACGAGCCCGAGAACGATCATTCCCGTAATCGGCGCGCCCATGCTGTTTACCTTCGAGAACAGTGTGGGGAACATCCGTTCATCGGCCGCTGTCTTCGCGGTTTGTGCAATCGTGAACTGCCAGCCTAGCAGAGACCCCAAGCAGGCCATGACAGCCAGCGCCATGATGATCGAGCCGGCCCACGGGCCGAACATTTGCGCATAGGCAAGGCCGAAGGGTCCAGTCGACTTGGCGAGTTCGGCATTCGGAACGATGCCTTGGATCACAGTCGTCGACAGGATGTAGATGGCAGCGGCGCCGAGCGTCCCGAACATGCAGGCAAGCGGAACGTTTCGCTTCGGATCCTCGACGGCGGACGAATTCTGTGCAGCCGATTCCATGCCTAGGAAGGCCCAGAGGGTCAGCGCGATGCTGGAACCCATGCCTTGCAGCAGGGTCATTCCATGGGGATTCCACGCTTCGGCAAACGTCTTCGGGCTGAACCAGAACCATCCGAAGATCGAAAGCAGACCGACCGGAATAATGACACCCCAGACGGTGACCGAGCCGATGCGTCCCGTGACCTCGGCTCCGCCGAAGTTGGCTGTGGTGGTGAGCCAAAGCAACGCGATCACGCCGATGCACGTCGCAATCGGCGTGGATGACACCCAAGGGATGAAGGCTGCGAGATAACCGACGGCCGAGATCGCAATCGCAACGTTGCCGATCGCGAGGGAGAGGAAGTAGAGGAAGAATACCAGGAAGTATCCGGATTTCCCGTAGGCATCCTCGGCATAGGCAGACATGCCGCCCGGTCGATCATTGAAGAGTCCGGCCTGTGCAAATCCGTAGGCGATTGCCATGGATCCGACAGCGGTCACCAACCAGGACAGCAGCGATATCGCGCCAACCTGCGCCATGTTGGCTGGCAACATGATGATTCCAGAGCCCATCATGTTCACCGCAACAATGAAGGTGAGCTGGATCAGCGTCATCTTCTTGGGCTGGGGTTCCATGGCCTTGTCCTCAAGTTGCTCGTTACTGCCTATTCGCGAACGACGTACGTGTGGAACTTGATGTGACCGTCAACGCGCTCCTGGAACACGCCCTGCACCTCGTAGTTGAAGCCGGGGAAGCGGTTGAACGACTCTTGAAACGTGAGAAAATAATCCATCATCGGCTGGGCGCGCTCGTCCCACCGCTCGCCGGGAACGACGACCCCGATACCGGGCGGATAGATGAGCGCGAGCGTTGCTGAGATGCGGTTCTTGGCCTGCTCCAGCGGCACATAATCGACCTCGTTCGCCACCAGTGCCGCGTAGGCATCCTTGGGAGACATGGCAAGCTCGGGGAAGCTTGACGCTCTGAAGCAGAGCTTCTGCAGGTTCTTGACGTTGGCCTCCCGGTAGAAGCCATGCATCTCATTGCAGATCTGCCGCAGCGTGTAGCCGGCGTAGCGCGCGCTGTTGGCCGCGTAGACCGTAGGAAGTGCCTCTGCAACGGGCGCGTCGCGATCCCAAAGGTTCTTGAACTTGACGAGCTTGGCGATGAGCGTGTTGAGCTTGCTTTCGTCCTCGGCCGGGGTGAGCAAGAAGAGGACGCTGTTTAGGTCGCACTTCTCGGGCACAACGCGTTGTTCGCGGAGGTAGTTGGCGACGACCGTCGCCGGTACGCCGAAGGGCAGGTATTCGCCGGTCTTGCGGTCGATGCCCGGCGTTAGCAGAACGAGCTTGTTGGGATCGACCATGGCATAGCCATCCGAGTATCCCGCGTATCCATGCCAGTTGCTCTTGGGATTGAAGTTCCAGCACTGCTGTTCGTACTTGATGACGTCGGTTGGGACTTTCTCCCAAGGGACGTTCTTCGCATCCTTGGTGAATTTCGAGCCGCTGATGTCCACTACGTCCGGCACGAACGGATCGAAGAACCACTGCTCTTCCGCAGTTTTGCCGGTACGCTGGTAGTAGTGGCAAAACTCGCGAAATTTCTTGCGCGCCTCGATGCCAAGTTCGATGCAGCGATCCCACAGCATCTCGCCGGCCTTCCCCTCGTGGACCTTTGCGTTGACGTCCAGCGAGGCGAAGAGGGGATAGAAGGGAGACGTGGAAGCGTTCATGAGAAACGACTCATTGAAACGCTTGTGCTCGACGTAGCGCTTCTGTCCTCGAATATGCTCGTCGCGCTTGTGGATTTGTGACGCTTGCGAGAAGCCGGCGCCCTGCTTGTGAACGGATTGCGTGGAGAACAGGCCCGGCGCGTCAGGTTTCAAAGATGTCAGCCGCATCGGGCTGTGCCCCTCGAAGAGAGGGTGAAACGCGTTGTAACCAATCCACGCCTCGTCCCAGAGGACATAGTCACAAAGCTTGCCGATCTTCTCGAGAACCTTGCCGACGTTGTAGATTGTGCCATCGTAGGTGGCGAGCTGGATGCACGCCAACCGGAACGGCCGTTCCGCCTTGTGCCGATCTTTGTCCTTCACGAGGGGATTGGTGCGGATGCGCTCTCTCAGATAGGCTTCGTCCCACGCATCCCAGTCGACTGCGCCGATCATACCAAACGGATTGCGCGCTGTAGGGAGGAAGATCGGAATTGCGCCGGCCTGAACGAGCGCGCCCTGATGCAGCGACTTGTGATTATTCCGGTCAAAAAGCACGAGATCGCCCGCACGTAGTACGGCGTTCGTTACGATCTTGTTGGAGCTACTCGTGCCGTTCAGCACGAAATAGGTGCGATCGGCACCGAACACCTGCGCCGCGTACCGTTGCGCGTCGACTGCGGGACCCTCATGAATCAAGAGGTCGCCCAGGTCGACGTCGGCATTGCAGAGGTCGTTGCGGAAAATGTTCTCGCCGAAGTGCTTGAAGAAGAGCTGGCCGGCTGGAGACTTTCGGTAGAACTGGCCACCCTGGTGGCCGGGACAGGCGAAGTCGATGTTGGCCTCACCATCGTACGCCATGAGCCCCCCGAAGAACGGGGGGAGCAACGTCTTCCCGTATTTGACGAGGCTTGCGATCACCTGCTTGGCGTAAAAGGCCGGTGTCTGCTGGCCCAGATAGATGTAGCCATCGACCTCGCCGGTGAGATCGAGCACGGCCATGTCCGAGATGCGATGAGAATCCGCCAAGCCCCAAAGCGGGGTACGAAAGCCGATGGAGCGGACCGAACGGCCGAGGTTGCGGGCGGAATTCAGACGCTCGCCGTCGACTAACGCAATGTAGGCGCCAACCTCGGCATCCTCCGACACGTCCCGGTCGTAGTCGTTCGAGGTTTCGACCTCGAAGCCTTCCTCCGTGATGTGGGCGATGAGCTGCCTGATCTGCGGATCATCATGGTCAACGATCGCGACGACCTTTAGGAGCTTGTGGAATGGGATGGCGATCGTAGGAGATTTGACATCGCGCGGGATCATGGCGTTCACCCGTCAGTAATGCAGTCGACCAGATAGCGCTTTGTCTCCCCTTCAATCTGGAAGCGAAGCCCGTGAATATCTGTCTCGAAGCCGGGGAACCTACGATCGAACTCGCGGGCATAGAGCAGGTAGTCCTGGATGGACTTGGTCGCTTGCGTTATGCGCTCGCCCGGCATGATAAGGGGAATTCCGGGCGGGTACGGTACAAGCATCACCGCCAGCGTGCGGCCCATGAGATTGTCGATCTCGACGGTCTCGACCTGCCCATGAACCAGCCTGTCGTACGCATCGGCTGGCCGCAGGGCCATCTCGGGAAGCGTCGTGTACATCTCCCGCTGGGCTCTCGGCACGTTGTCTTGACGGTAAACTTGATGAATCTGCTCGCAGAGCTCCCTGAGACCTATCTGGCCGTAGACTTCCGGATGCGCGGCTGCCAGTGCCGGCAGCGCTCGATTGAGCGGCGCGTTGGAATCGTAAAGGTCTTTGAAATTGATGAGCTCTGTAACGAGCGTGCTCCATTTTCCCTTCGTGATGCCCAGCGAGAACAGGACGAGGATCGAGTAGAGACCCGTCTTCTCGATCTCGATGCGCCTGGACGATAGGAACTTGGTGAGCACGGCAGCAGGAATGCCAAACTCCTGCATGCTGCCGGTCGGGGAGAGGCCGGGCGTCAGGATAGTGACTTTGATCGGGTCGACCAGGACGTGGTTCTCGGCAAGGTTCTCAAATCCATGCCAGCTGTCGCCCGGGCGCAGTACCCATTTCGACCGATCCTGGGACGGCGCACTGGCCATCGACTCCGGCTGCCAGACGTCGAACCACCAAGTACCCTTATCCAGCTGCTGCTTTACGGCCGTCATAGCGCGGCGGAAGCCGATCGCCTCGTCCAGCGTTTCCTGCACCAGCGCTCTGCCGGCCGGCTGCTCCATCATCGCAGCCGCGACGTCGCAAGAGGCAATGATGCCGTACTGAGGTGACGTCGAGGTGTGCATCATGAAAGCGTCGTTGAAGCGCGTCATGTCCATGCGCTTCTCTTCGCTATTCTGGATGTGAATCATCGACGCCTGCGAAAGGGCGGCGAGAAGCTTGTGGGTCGATTGTGTGGCGAACGTTATCGAGTGTTGCGACCTCGACTGATATCTGGACGAGATTCCGTGATAGCCGTCGTAGAACTCGTGGAAGTTCGCATAGGCGTACCAGGCTTCGTCAAAATGCAGGACATCCACTGCGTCCCCAAGCTGGGCCTTGATCGCGTCGATGTTGTAGCAAAGGCCGTCATAGGTCGAATTCGTCAACACCATCAGACGGACATGACCGTCTGTCTTCTGGGCATACGGGCTGTCGGCGATCTTCCGCTTGATCGATTCCGCTGTGAACTGGTCCTTAGAAATCGGACCGATAATGCCGAGACCATTGCGTGATGGAACGAGGTAAATCGGCGTAGCGCCGGTCATGATCAGGGCGTGAAGGATCGACTTGTGACAATTGCGGTCGCACAGCACCAAGTCGCCTTTCCCGACCATGCCGTGCCAGACGATCTTGTTGGCCGTCGATGTGCCGCCGACCACGAACAGCGTCTCGTCGGCCCCGAAGATGCGGGCGGCGTTTCGCTCGCCTTCGGCGATGGGACCGGTGTGGTCCAGCAGAGAGCCGAGCTTTCCAACCGACACTGAGATGTCCGACCGCAACGTGTTCTCGCCGAAGAACTCGTAGAACATCTGCCCGACCGGGCTCTTGCGAAACGCCACGCCACCACCATGTCCAGGCGTGTGCCAGGAATAGCTGGCCTGCAGCGTGTACTCCATGAGCGACTTGAACATCGGCGGTGGAAGCCGATCGAGGTAAAGCTGTGCGGATCGTGCAATTACCCGTGCGAGAAACTCGGGAGAGTCTTCGTAGAGACGCATGAAAGCGTTTGCGTGCTTGAGCACATTCGCCGGCACCATCTCAGCGGTGCTCTTATTTCCGAACAGGAAAATAGGCAGTCGATCGTTCCGCTCTCGCTTCGCGGAAAGAATTGCCTCCAGTAGTTTCCAGCGTTCGGGATTGTCTCCGGCGCCGTCCACACTGACAATCCAGCAGGATTCGCTATTAAAAACGTTTACCAGTTGGCGTGCGTCGTCATAGCTGACGCCGCCAACTACTCGAAAACCTTCCTTTTCGATTGCGTCCGCCAATTGGTGCATACCAATGCCGGCGGCATTTTGCGACCCGAAAACGTCGTCGATAATCGCAACTGGGAAAGCTTTTGCAAAGAGCATGGGACGAACTCCCAAACAATGCAGTGGGATTGTCGCCTGCCAGTACAATCGCGCCGAATAGCTATCGCATCAAGCGTCAATCGCTACACGGACGATAAAAAAATCGAAAATGTTCCATCGTGTTTAATTCAGAACGCTTTTGTTGCTGGCTCGCGACGGTGAGATGGGGTGGACGCCTTCCGCGAGGTCAGACGTTTGAGCGAGCGATTGCTGGCGTCGCTGCCATACAAAAACGGGGATGCCAAGCACGAGGAGTACCACGCCATAAAGCACTGGTTCCGCGCCGCAGCCGTAGAGCGTGAAAAGCGCGAAGACAAAGGCGACAAGTTCCACAAGGGTCAGCCTGGGGATCGCACGAGTGCCAGTCGTCCGAGCCGCAACAAGGCCTGGTGCGAGCGAGCAGAAGGCATAAGGAACGACGGCGGCCATAGTGCTAAGGCCGACTACGAGATTGTAGAAGGATGAAAAGCCAGGCGATCCCGCAGCTTGTAGGAGGACCAGCAGTGTCGCGAGCACCGCTGATAGGATGATGCCGGTTGCTGGCACTCCTTGCTGTGAAAGCCGACTGAAGACCGGCGGAAAGAGACCGTCGCGCGACGCCGCCATAGGTACCTGTCCCATAAGCAGCGTCCAACCGTTGAGGGCGCCAATTGACGATAGGATAACTGCTATTGAAACGCCGACGGCGGCCCAGGGTCCCCACATTATCAATGCCGCATCGGAGAATGGCGCAACGGATTTTACCAGCTGGTCTCTGGGGATAACCCCCATCACAACCACTGTGCCAAGTACGTACAATATTGCTGCGATCGAGATGCCAAGGATGGTTGATAGCGGGATCACGTGCTTTGCGTTCTCAACGTCGTCTGCAGGTACCGTGGCGGACTCCAACCCTAGGAATGCGAACATCGTTAGGGGCGCGAGAGCCGCGCTGGCCGCAATTAGTGATTGGCCGCTGGGATTAAACTCGGTGAAGTGCGCAGGGTTGACGTACAGGAGGCCGACGAGCGCTATGGCAGCGAAGGGAACGAGCTTGGAATAGGTCGTAATCTCAGCAAAGAGGCCAGCACTTTTCACGCCTCGAAGATTGATAAGAACGACCGCCCATATGGCGCCTAACGTCAGAACGACTGCCATCGTTCGGTTCTGAAGGGCCGGGAGAAGCTCCATGACGGCGCCTGCAAAGGCGATCGCAATGACCGGCAGCGATGCCCAAATGGAGATCCAATAACCCCACGCGATCAGGAACCCCGTGAAATCACCGTAGGCAGTTCGAGTGTAAGCATATGGTCCGCCCGCTGCAGGGGCCAAGCGGGCAAGCTTTGCGAATGTGAGGCCAAGGCAAATCGCTCCCGCACCCATGACAATCCAGGCGAGGACTGCAAGATTGCCGTACGGCGCTACGGCAGCTGGTGAGAGATAGAAGCCGGATCCCACCATGTTGCCCACGACGATCGCGGTACACGCGGCAACTCCGAGGCTTTTTCCTTTGCCGGGACCGGTACTCATGGGGCGCATCCTTGACGCCCATTAGGGCTATCAATGTAATTTCTTGCGCAATGACGTGCTTTAACACATATCATGACATTACATTTTTGCCGCCAAAGTAATTCGCGAAACACTGTAAATTGCGCTGCACCGCGGCAGGTATTTGGACTCTTTATTGAAAGTCCGCCCAACGCGTGCCCAGGGCAGCCTGAACGGCGCGAAACACATGAAAAAGAATTTCGGTGTTCACTCTGAGGTGGGCAAGCTGAAGACCGTCATGGTCTGCAGGCCAGGACTAGCGCATCAAAGGCTCACGCCGGGCAATTGCCACGATCTGCTCTTCGACGACGTGCTTTGGGTCGACCAAGCCCAAAAGGACCACGCAGACTTTGTGCAGAATATGCGAGCCCGCGGCGTGGAGGTTCTCGAGCTGCACGAGATGTTGGCCGAGACGATGAGCATTCCAGAGGCACGAGCGTGGGTGCTTGATCGGCGCATCACCCCCAACGGCGTGGGCGAGGTTCTTTCCCGCGTAATCCGCCCTTGGCTGGACGAACTACCGCCCACAAATCTGGCCGACCATCTGGTTGGTGGCATTGCGATGGAAGATCTGCCCAAAAGCGAGAGTTCAGCATTGTTGCTCGAAGTTCTTGGCGGCACCTCATTCCTGATCCCCCCGCTCCCCAACACTCTTTTCCAGCGCGATCCCTCCTGCTGGATCTATGACGCGGTAACCTGCAATCCGATGTATTGGCCGGCGAGGGAGCCGGAGACCCTGCTGCAACGGGCGATCTACAAGTTCCACCCGCGCTTCAAGGGCGCAGGCTTCAACATCGTTTACGGAGACTCGGACGAAGATACCGCCAGCGCGAGCCTCGAAGGCGGCGACGTGATGCCCGTAGGCAAGGGCAACGTCTTTGTAGGCATGGGCGAGCGGACGACGCATCAAGCGGTCGGCCAGCTGGCGCAGGCGCTGTTCGACCACGGCCTGGCAACGCGCATCGTTGCATGCGTGATGCCTAAGAGCCGGGCCGCGATGCATCTCGACACTGTGTTCACGTTCTGTGACCGTGATATTTGCACTGTCTTCCGTGAGGTCATCGACCAAGTCCAGTGCTACAGCATTTACCCCAACGGTAAGGGTGGCTTCGAAGTTCGCCCTGATCGCAAGCCGCTTCTCGACATCGTGAAGGAGGTACTTGGCCTCAAAACGCTTCACGCTATTGAAACCGGTGGCAACGCCTGGCAGGCGGAACGCGAGCAATGGGATGACGGAAATAACGTCGTCGCGCTCGAGCCCGGGGTCGTCGTGGCATACGACCGCAACGTCTATACTAACGGACTGTTCAAAAACGCTGGCATTGAGGTGGTCACCGTGCGCGGCTCGGAGCTTGGCCGAGGTCGGGGCGGCGGCCATTGCATGACCTGTCCGATCTGGCGCGAACCCGCTTACTGAGCCTCGCTGAGTGTTTGGGAGAGTAGACCGATGGCCTTCAACCTGCGCAACCGTTCCCTATTGACCGTTCAGGATTTTACGCAACGGGAGTTCATCTACCTCCTGGATCTCGCGCGCGATCTGAAACGCGCGAAGTACGCTCGGACAGAACAGCAGCACATGAAGGGCAAGCAGATTGTCCTCATCTTCGAGAAGACTTCGACACGCACGCGATGCGCATTCGAGGTGGCGTGTCATGACCAAGGCGCCCACGTGACTTATCTCGATCCGTCCGGATCGCAGATTGGTCACAAGGAATCTGTGAAGGATACCGCCAGGGTCCTCGGTCGCATGTACGATGCAATCGAGTTTCGCGGCTACTCGCAGGATGCTGTCGAGGACTTGGCCAAATTCGCAGGCGTGCCCGTGTTCAACGGTCTGACGGACGAGTATCACCCTACGCAAATGGTCGCCGACGTCCTTACCATGCGGGAGTACACTGACAAGCCGCTACATGAGATCAGGTACGCGTTCGTTGGTGACACACGCTCGAACATGGGTCACTCGCTAATGATCGTCGGATGCCTTGTCGGCATGGACGTCCGCATTTGCGGTCCAAAATCGCTGTGGCCGACGCAGGAGTTCATCGACATTGCGCGCAGTCTCGAAGAAAAGTCCGGCGCCAAACTCACCATCACCGATGACCCCAAAAAAGCTGTCGCGGGAGTGGACTTTGTTCACACGGATGTCTGGGTATCCATGGGTGAACCTAAGGAGGTATGGGCGGAGCGGATCAAGCTGCTGGAGCCTTATCAAGTGAACGTGGACTTGATGAAGCAGACAGGGAACCCACGCGCAAAGTTCATGCATTGCCTCCCCGCGTTCCACGATCTGGAAACGAAAGTCGGCAGGGACATTCATGAGAAGTTTGGATTGAGCTCGATGGAAGTGACGGAGGAGGTCTTCGGCTCCGAACTCAACATTGCGTTCGAGCAGGCCGAAAACCGTATGCACACCATCAAGGCTATCTTGGTCGCGACGCTCGGAGATTAGCATCATGCGCATCGTGGTGGCCCTGGGCGGGAATGCCTTGTTGCGTCGAGGCGAGCCAATGACTGCCGACGCTCAGCGCGCGAACGTCGTGGTAGCCGCAAAAGCTCTCGCCGCCATACACCCGGGCAACGAACTGGTTGTCACGCACGGCAATGGTCCGCAGGTCGGGCTCTTGGCATTGCAGGGTGCAGCCTACAAGGCCGACGAAGTCTATCCGCTCGACGTCCTCGGGGCTGAGACGGAAGGTATGATCGGATACATGATCGAGCAGGAACTGGGCAATCTGCTGCCGTTTGAGGTTCCGTTTGCAACCTTGCTGACCATGGTCGAAGTCGATCCCGATGATCCGGGATTCAAAAACCCGACGAAGTTCATCGGGCCGGTGTACAGCGAGAAGGACGCACAACGGCTCAAGGCAGACAAGGGTTGGACCATGAAAAAAGACGGCGACAAGTGGCGTCGCGTTGTCGCCTCGCCTCAGCCAAAGCGCATTTTCGAAGTCCGCCCCATGCGCTGGCTGCTTGAGCGCGGAACCGTCGTGATCGCTGCGGGCGGCGGGGGCATTCCTACTGTCTACGAGCCCGGCCGCAAACTTCGTGGTATCGAGGCCGTGATCGACAAGGATTTCTGCTCGGAGCTGCTCGCGCGAGAGCTCGATGCCGACTTCTTCATCATGGCGACAGACGCGGATGCGGTTTTTCTTGACTGGGGGAAGCCCTCCGCAAAGGCGATCCGGCGCGCAGATCCCGCTGCAATGCGCTCATACGAATTTCCCGCGGGGTCCATGGGCCCAAAAGTCGAGGCGGCGTGCCGCTTCGCAGATAGCACGGGAAAGCAAGCTGCCATCGGCGCTCTAAAAGATCTCCCATTGATCTTGAAGGGTCAGGCTGGGACCACGATTACCACCACGGCGCATGGCGCCGAATACGCACCCTAATCCCAGCGGATCCCTCCGACTGAGGGTCGTTGGCCCCGTAGAACGATGATCTTGGGAAATGGTAGTTCTTGCTCGTGAGCACGCGTGAAAGACCACAGTGAGAGCGTCACGTGATGAGAGACGCGGCGAGCGAACAGAAAGTCGTCACCAGTGTCGGCCTAAGAACGCCTAAGGCCGGAGCCGTTGCCGGAATTGTGTTCTCTATTCTTCTCGTCATTATCCTCTGGCTATTGCGGAATGCTATCCCGCCGGCCCCGCTGGAATCAGCGGCATGGGTGGACGCAAAGTCCGGAGCACTCACCCTTGCGCTGAACCTAGTGCCGTTCGCAGGTATCGCGTTCTTATGGTTCCTCGGCGCGCTGCGCGACCGGCTGGGCGATTTGGAGGATAAGTTTTTTGCCACCGTCTTCTTGGGAAGCGGGCTCTTGTTTCTGGCAATGCTGTTCGCCGCAGCGGCAATATTGGGTGCGCTCATTCTTACCCTTGCCTTATACCCCGGGGAGGCAAACAGCGCGACGACATCCCATTTTGCCCGTGCCGTTGCGTATATCATCATGAATGTGTACGCGATCAAAATGGCTGCAGTGTTCATGATCTCAACATCAACTGTCGTCATCTACACTGCGATTGCGCCCCGCTGGATCGCGATGATCGGATTCCTGCTTGCGATTTTCCTTCTGTTCGGCAGCCACTTCACAAAGTGGAGCTTTATGATGTTGCCTCTCTGGGTTTGCCTGATCAGCCTCTACATTTTGCTTCACAAATTTCATCGACTGCCTCATGCCAATCCGTAGGCTTGGCCTCAGCGGCGGGAGTGGGTTGTCTCTATCGATTGGCCGCGCAGGGTCGGGATCGTTGAGAGACCCAGGTCGTGTGTTCGACACATCTACGACTAACCGCTCCAAAAATGCCGGATTCTAGCGCACCTCTGGATCTTGGCGCAGTAGGTTCGTCCAACCGAGCAGTTTGTGAGCCCGCGGGACAGTGCTACAAGGACGTTTCGACAATGACTTGTCGGTTCCAACGACAGATGTCGGCCATTTGCCAACGAAACCGCACCCTCCTACAGTCTGGCAATTGGCATTCTGAAATTCGCAACTGCAGGCGCGTCGCGGCCAAGCGCCAGTCAATCTGGATGCTGACGATGATCACGCGCCTTGTCGCTTTCCCTGTCAAACATCCATCCGCCGCGCTTCTGTTTGTCCAGATCTTGGGCATCCTAGTTTATGCGCTGATGGAAGACACGTCGACGGGGCGGGCGTTGTTTGGCGTTGTCGGCCTGTTCGTGCTCGGTGCGGCGCTCTATGTCGTGAAGCGCGGTCCTTGGCTGACGGGCTTCGCTATTGCGCTCGCCCTACCCGTTGTTGTCCTTTCCGTCTGGCAGATATTCGACCCCGATCCCCGTAGAATGGTCGTCATGGCCGCCCTCGAGGCCGTGTTCTACTTTTACGCCGCGGGCAGCTTGATTGCCTACATGCTCGAGGACGAATTCGCCTCCGTTGACGAGCTGTTCGCCGCCGGGGCGACGTTTACGCTGCTGGCGTGGGCATTCGCCTATGTTTACGTGGTGTGTCAGGCCTTGCTGCCTGGGAGTTTTGGCGCCTATGAGGGCCTAGGCAATCCGCGAACGTGGATGGAACTTCTCTTCCTGAGTTTCACGACACTGTCTGGTGTCGGGCTTGGCGACATCGTACCTGTCCAGCCGATGGCCCGTGCCCTTGTCATGATCGAGGAATTTACCGGTGTGATGTACCTCGCCTTGGTCGTGTCGCGGTTGATTGCGATGTCTGCAACGAAACGAACGAAACGGTGAGCCCGTGCCGGGGACCCGCGGGGGCGACTCGGTCCCAATAACAGACGTCACGCACTCGGACGTTAGGCCATTCCCCGTCGACGCAATTCTGGTCCGCTACTGGAGGTGCAGTCGACGTTCTGTGCGGGCTTTCGCCAATCAAATCGCGCACAGTTCCGCAAGTAGGTGGCGCTTGGTGGCTTCAAGCTTGTGGTTTCGCAGGACGCTGATGTCGTTGGCGGCGCGCGGCTCCTGGGCTGGACATTTCGTTGTGATGGACCGGTGCAGGCTGGAGAGCCGTTCTCACCAGGACACCTTCCGTTTCAGGTCAACCCTTCCTTCGGGTGAACGAAGGTTCCAAGCTCACGCGCAGGACGGTGAAGCTCTAGCACACTTTATCGAGGCAACGCGCTGAGTTCCGAAGCATCGCAGACTCTGTTCCTGCCGAGTGCCTTGGCCCGATAGAGCGCTTGATCCGCCCGTTTTAGCAACACTGCAAATTCACGCGCATCGATGGGAAAGCTCGCAATTCCGACACTGACGGTCACCGATTGTTCAAGCTCGGGGTGGGGACTGCGTTCCACGGCTGCACGCACGCGCTCCGCCAGTGTTTGCGCGTCCAGGGGGGATTCAGGACAGAGCAGCACGAACTCCTCGCCGCCAAAACGGAACAGTTCATCGTCATCCCGCTTCACCGCGGCAATCGTCTCGGCGACGCTACGCAGCACACGGTCACCAACAAGGTGACCAAAGTTGTCATTGATGCTCTTGAAATGATCGACATCGATCATCATCAGGCTCACCGCCAATCCCGAACGTGATGCAACCCGGAGCATCGCGGGTCCTTTGGCGTCAAGTTGTCCGCGATTCTGCAACCCCGTCAGAGGGTCCTTACCCACGCGCGCTACCAACTTCTCGTAGTGGTGCCGATAGGTCAGCCGGTCGAAAATATCCCCCGTTGTGTGCGTCTCACTGCGGAGTTCGCCGCGCTCAACAAACGTTAAATAGGCCGATACCATGAGGGTGAAGAAGACCGCAGCGCCAATCTTTGCAATCCACCCGCCGTAGAACGCCGAAATCGGCACGCCCGTCACGTACTGCAGGCCAGCATAGAAAAAAAACTGGTCGAAGCTCAAAACAATGGCCAAGCTTATAAACATACGACCTGGAACGGTGTTCGTCACAACCGCGCCCAAACGCTCGTAGATCAGCACCAAGGCTATGAGGTCGATGAAGAGCAGGCCCGTGCCCCAAATCATGAGCAGGCCGATTTGGTCAATGAACTGGAGGTCTGAATTATAGCCGGGCAGCCCCGCCGGGTCGCCGTGAAGGCGTAGGATCAACGCCAACACCACCATAAGGAGGTTGCCAACCAAAAGCCCGTACACGGGCTGGCGCATGCTCTCCGCGTCTTCCTTGATGTAAAGAAGCAGAAAAAAAGCGAGCTTGCCCGTGAACATCACGGTTGAGCCGGGCGAAATCAGGCCGAACGGAAGCTCTATGAAATAGACGGCAGCAAGATAAGTCTCGAGAAAATGTATAGCGCCGATGACGCAGAAGAAGACGCCAATGCCGATAGTCTTCCTCTTGTAGAAGATGTAGGCCAAGCCGACGAAGTAGACGATGGCCTGCCCAAGCAGCAGCAAAAACCCAGACATGTCGTCGCCCCCCTAGATGGCCAACCACCCTAGCCTCACGCGGTCGCCACTTCTCATAAACTCTCAAGAGAATCAACGCCGGGATAACACCTCCCTCCGTCGTCTTCAAAGCCGGCGTGGGGCACGATGCTCCTAGCCAAGATATTTCCTAAACAGCGATGAGGCCGTGCCAATGGGGCTTCCTGCAGCCGTTCCCGAAGGATTAATGGATTCGGATATCTGGTGCGTGGGTGCCCGCGGAGCTCCAGCATCTGGAAAAGCGGAGCAAGGTCACGATCTCGACCAATACGCTTGTCTCAGCAGCTCAATGCAGAGTGGGGCCCGGTATCGTGGTCAGCGACACGTCGGCGTAGGTTTCATGCATGAAGTGCATGAAGGAATCCGCGGTGGGTGAGGGGTGCTTTGCGGAGAATGCGATGTAGTGCCCCTCAAGCCAAGATTCGTAAGGCAATCCGAGATCGAGCGTGAGCAGGGAATAGGCAAAGTATCGTCTGAGGGTGGCGATGTGGTCAGGGGCGAGTGTGCCGATGTCGGCGAGGGATGGCAGTTTCGTGCTCTTCATTGCAACCATTCTGGATCAATACGCATATCCTGCAAACAATACGGTAATAGTATACAAAGCGGAAGGTGCTGATTTGACGCGCGCACTCTTCGACGGGGCGCTCGAGCTAGGTGTCTGCTTTGCGCTGGGTATGCTTGGGCCGAACGCGTCGAAGATGGCGTGCGCTGCTTGCGTTGGATCGCGCGAAAGTCAGAGGCCGGAAGGGAACAGTGCCGCTTTCCGCCTTCAGCCCCATTGCCTGAGAGCGGTTGGGGCGGTCATGCCGCCCCAACCGGAACGCCGAGATCCAAAGCCGGCATCGGAACAGTGCAGGCTGCTCCTACTTCCACGAATATTTGAGCGTGCCCAAGACTGTGCGACCGGCGCCGAGACCGCAGTACGCCAATCCCGACTGACAGGACGCCACATAGTATTCGTCTTCGAGATTGGTCGCGTTGATCTGCGCATGCCATCCGTCGAGCTTCGGATCGAGGTAAGCGAAGTCGTAGCTCGCGGTTGCATCGAGCACCGTGTAGGACGGAATATAGATGTTGTTGGCCTGGTCGCCGTAGTTTTCGCCGACGTAGCGCACGCCACCGCCGATGCCGAAACCGGCGAGCGGCCCGTCGAACCACGTGTACTTCGCCCACAAGGACGCCTGATCGAGGTTCACGTTTGGCACATAGTTGCCAGTGAAGCCGGCGCTGCTCTTGGTGATCTCGGGATCGAGCTTGCTGTAGCCGCCGACGATCTCCAGCTCGCGGGTGACGTTGCCGCGCACCTCGAACTCGAAACCGCGGACACGCGCTTCATCGGTCTGAACATAGTAAAGGCCAACAGGGGTCAGAATGTCCTGCTGAAGGATGTCGAACAATGCAGCCGTGAACATCAGGTTCGTGCCGTTCGGCATGAACTTGAGGCCGACCTCCTTGCCCTCGCCCGTCGTGGGCTCGAACGTGTTTTTGCTACTGTCGGCGCCGGAATTTGGCACAAACGACGTCGAATAGCTGATGTAGGGCGCAAGACCGAAGTCGAACAGATAGCTCAGCCCGACGCGGCCGGTTTGGGCGGAATCTTTCCGCTCATAGTCACCCTTCGGCGGAAAGAGACCGCTGCTCGTCGTCTCCACAGTCGTCCAGTCCTGACGTCCCGACAGTGACAGCGTCCAGCGATCGAGCTTGATCTGATCCTGGAGATAGAGGCCCGTCTGCTCGAGGTCGCTTTCGACGTCCAGGAAGGCTGCGAGATCGCCGCGTGATGGGATCGGCAATGCACCGTATACGGGATTGAACACGTCGATCGGCCGATAGTCTCCCATGTCGTTTGCGAGCAGGCTCGTGTTGGAACTCCGCGTCCGCTGATAGTCGAGACCGGCCAGCAGCGTGTGCTTCAGAGGGCCGGTCGTGAAATCGGCCTGCAGCTGGTTGTCGACGGCGAAGTTGCTCGCATCCGCATCGACGTAGATCGGCGTACGATAAAACAGGGTTCCTACAAGAAAATCACCGCGCATCGACTGCATGTCCTGCGTGATGTCGAAGTATCGCAGGTTTTGCCGGAACTCGAGGCCGGGCTGAAAGCGATGCTCGAACTCGTAGCCGATCGACCATTGCTCGAGGTCGTACTTGTCGAAACCGGGCTCGCCGAGGTAACGGCTTCGAGGGATGCGACCGTACGGGCTCGATAACAGCGTCACCTGCCCGGGGACGTACTGCTGATAGCCGGCGTTGTCGATCTTCTGGTACTGCGAAAGGACGGTGAGGCTGGTGGCGGTGTCCATGCGCCACGTCACACTCGGGGCGATGAACAGCTTGTTGTTCTCCTGGTAGTCGACCTCGGTGTCACTCTCGCGCGCGAGACCGACCACGCGATAAAGCAGGTTCGGATTGGTCGAGACCGGACCGCCCACGTCGAACGCGCCCTCCAGCCGATCGAACGAGCCGGTTGTGCCCACGACCTCGAAATGCGGCGTATCGAGCGGACGCTTGCTGACCATATTGATCAGGCCGCCCGGATCGGACTGGCCGTAGAGGCCGGATGAAGGCCCTTTCAGCACTTCAAGACGTTCGAGGCCGTAGGTCTCGATGCGTGGGACGGCGAAGGCGGCTGAATCGGTCGGGAGACGGAGGCCGTCGAGGTATTGCGGCGCCGTGAAGCCGCGGATCTTTATGGAGTCGAAGAACACGTTCGACCCGAAACCGTCGAGGGAGACGCCCGGTGTGTAGCGGAGCGCCTCGTTGACGGTCCTTGCCTGCTGGTCGCTGATCTGATCCTGAGTGATGACTGAGATCGACTGCGGTATTTCGAGAAGAGGTGTGTCGGTCTTAGTTCCCGTAGCGCTGACTTTCGCTGAGTAACCGTTGACGGGACCTTTGCCAGTCTCGGCCGATGCGCCGTTTGCGTCGGGAGCCGTCTCGCCGACGACGGGGGCCGCGGACGCGGCGGGCTGGACAGTGGGTGTCTTCTTTTTCGCGGCGGCTTTCTTGGGCTTCGCGGCGCTGCTCTCGACCACGACGGGAGGCAACGGCACGGCTTCGCTTCCTTCTTGCGCGGCGGATTGGGCGAGGACCGGTGAAGGGCTCACGAGCGAAGATGTTATTGCCATAAGCGCAATGGCGAGTGTCGACGCGCGCGCACGCGAAGTCCCGGACGACATGTAGTTCCCCCAGATTCTTTCAAAACTCTATCAACATTTCTCACATGGTGGATCGGGAGGGCGCCATGACTTCCGCTATTGCGAAAATCGAAAAGACTATCGCGATAAGAAATTTAGAGCGGCTCAAAACATGAGCTACGTTCCATTGCGTGGGATGTCGTGCCCCGGGGTATGGCCGAAATGCCGGCGATAAGCGGCCGTGAAGGCCGAGGGGCTGACGAAGCCGACGCGATAGCCGGCCTCGGCGACGGTGAGGTGATGTTCACGCAATAGCACGCGAGCCATCTCAAGCCGCTGCATGCGCACGTATCCGAAGATCGTGGTGCCGAAGACGATCTTGAAGTTGGCTTGCAGGGTCGTCAGATTGACGCCCACCAGCTTCGTCAGGTCGAGGATTTTCGGGGGCGCGACCAGATTGGCATCGAGAATGTCGCGCGCCTCCATGACGCGATGATAGTGCCGCTTGCCGATGGCGGTGACCATCCTGCGTTCATGTGCGAGAAGCTCGGCGATCTCGATCACAAACGACAGCGTGTTGCTCTCGAGAAAGAGTTCCCCGAGTTGATCGCCGTAAGGGTGCTCGAGGTTGCGGCGTGCGATGTCGACCACCTTGGGCGAGCGGGGCAGCGACTCGAAGCGAAAGTCCCCGTGTGCGAAATCCCGCAGGGCGGCGAGGCCGTCGGACCGGATGTTCTCGCCGAACCGCTCGAAGAACACCGGCTTGATCACGAAGCCTGACGCACGACTGCGGTGGGACATCATGCCCGTGAGTTGAAAGCGGGTCCGCTCGCGAAAGCCGAAAAGCGCGGGGCGCTCCGCGTGCCGCGTGATAGGCCCGTATCCGAAGACATCCATCGTCTCCGGGCCGCCCTCCAGCAGAACCCCGCACATGACCGCCGGCTCTGCCTCGCTTTGAATGCTTTCGCTCGTCAGGTACGTGATGTCGTCGGCGGCCGCCCGCAGTCCCGGCTGCACCTCCTGGCTCACCAACCGGCCCGAAAATAGCGGCGTCTCCACGAGACCCGACGGCGGCGTCACAAGCGTGACGCCGAGCGCCTGATCCGTCGCGATGCGGATCAGTTCGGATGGCGTGAATCCCTCCTGCGAATGAATGCGGCGCAGCATCCCCATATCCAGGCTCCCTGCCGGTCAAGAAGACACCATCTCCGAAGCTTGTCTCCGATTAGTATACTGTAATAGTAATGTATTCAACCCCGTCGTGGGGTGCCGTGGCTGGGGGGCTGCAGGGGCCACAGCCACGCCGGGATTTTCTTTCGCAACAGCAAAGTTTGATCGGGCGATAGCCCCAAGATTTGCAGCGCCGCCCCGGGTGTGGGATTTCCGGACCGGTCCGGCGTTCATGGTCGGCAAGGGGTGACGAGAGGGAGATTGCCATTGACCGCCCGCGCCGTGCGCATCTGGTACAAGGTGCATCGCTGGACGAGCATCGTATCGACCGGATTTCTTCTGATGCTGTGCATCACCGGCCTGCCGCTCGTATTCTATCACGACATCCTGCATTGGCAGCACGCCGACCTCGAACCGCCCGCCATGGCTGCAGGCACGCCTGCAGCGCCGCTGACGGCCGTGGAGGCGGCCGCGCGCACCCGGCATCCGAGCCTGGTGATCCCCTTCATATCCTGGGATGAGGACGACCCGAACCTGCTGTTCGTGGGGATGGCGGAGGCCTACGACTCGCCACCGGAAACGTTCAAGCTGCTGGCTGTCGATGCGCGGACTGCCAAAATTCTCGGCGAGCCGAACTTGACCGAAGGCGTCATGTACATTCTGCGCACGCTGCACGTCGATATGTTCGCGGGAATACCGGGAAAATTGTTTCTTGGCGTAATGGGCCTTCTCCTGATCGTCGCCATCGTGTCAGGCGTCGTTCTGTATGCCCCCTTCATGCGCCGCCTCGACTTCGGCACGGTCCGTCAAAATCGCGGCCGGCGCATCAAATGGCTCGACCTGCACAATCTGTTGGGCATCGTGACGCTTGCCTGGCTCACTGTCGTCGGCGCAACCGGCGTCATCAACACCTGGGCGGACTCGATCTTCAAGATCTGGCAGTTCGGACAGCTCGCCGACATGATCGCGCCCTACAAGGATTTGCCGGCGCCGCAAAAGCCGGTCAGCGTCGACGTAGCCTATCAAGCCGCGATGAAGGCCGCGCCTGAGGGCCGGGTTCCGTCGTTCATGACCTATCCCGGCACCCTATTTTCGGGCAGGCACCACTACGGCATCTTTCTTCGCGGAGAAGAGCACGTCACGGCCAAGCTGCTGACGCCCGTGCTGATCGACGCTCAGTCCGGCCAGCTTACCGACATGCGCCGCATGCCCTGGTACGTGGACGCGCTGTTTGTTTCGCAGCCGCTCCACTTCGGAGACTACGGCGGCTTGCCGATGAAGATCCTGTGGGTGATCCTCGATCTCATCTCGATCGCCGTGCTCGTCACGGGGCTCTATCTGTTCTTTACCCGCCGCAGGACAGCCGAAGAGCAGCTGGGTCTTGCGGTCAATGACAGAAAACTGGAGCCCGCGCCGGCCTCATGACAACCTCTCCGCCTCCTCGCGCCAGGGCCGCCGAACGCTCGCTCTGGCGCATTTTTGCCGCGCCTATCCTGATTGCGCTAGTGAGTCTGGTTGGACTGATCTCCGCCCTCGTCGCAGATGGACCGATGGATGTTCTCGCCTGGGTTGGGCTGGGTGTGCCTGTGGCGGTATGCGCGTGGTTCGTCATGTTTGGAAAAGTGACCTGACCGCTTGGCTCTCCCGGCTATAGCCCGTCCATTGTGCAGTGGCCTTCGGCCGCAAGAACCCAGTAGCGGGGTCGCGTCGCTCCAGGTCCTCGGCGCGGACGGCCATGTGGCACGTCCGCGGCCGAGATCGAGGCTGAATTGAAATCACTGACCAATCGCGCGGATTAGCTCGCTTGCGCCAGTGCCACAGGATCGGGGCCTGCAGGATACCTCAGCCGTACGGACGTATCGTGGGCGGCGAACCAGACGACCTCCGCCACATCGCGCTCCGTGGTGACTGCGGCGGGCTGGCCGAAAGCGGCGAGGATCGACTGGGCGTACGGCGCATAGGTTTCAGGGATCGTTTCCTGGATTGGTGTTTGCACGTTCTGCGTGAAACGTGTCGACGGTCCATAGCCGGGCTCGACCAGCTTGACGCGAATACCGAAGCCGGCGAGCTCATGCGCGAGCGATCCGGTAAAGCCTTCGATGGCGGTCTTGCTGGCCGTATACGCCGCGACAAGCGGCATCGGGGCCAGCGTGGCGCTCGACGTCACGTTGACGATGACGCCGGACCGGCGTGCGCGGAATTGCGGAAGCACCGCTTGCGTCATCGCCATCGCGCCGAAGGTGTTGGTCTCGAACAGATTGCGGACGACCGACATGGGTGTCGCCTCGAAGGCTCCAAACATGCCGATGCCGGCGTTGTTGACGAGCACGTCGATCGGACCGCTGGCTTCGAGAGCTGCAGCAACGCTCTGGGGTTTCGTGACGTCGAGCGCCAGGACGCGCAGGCGGTCGGCAGCCGGCAGGATGCCTGCGCGCGGCGTGCGCATCGTCGCGATCACGTTCCAGCCTTGAGCGTGGAAATGGCGCGCGGTTTCCAGGCCATATCCCGAAGAGCATCCGGTGATCAGTACGGTCTTCATCGTCGTTCCTCCTTGTTTGAACGACGCGGACGATAGACGGTGACTTCCGGACGATCTGCAATTGATGGTCCGGATTTCGTTTGCTAGCGTCCGGAAATGGTTGATCCCCTCTCGGAAGTCATCGCGCTGCTGCGGCCGCGCACCGTCTTCTCCAAAATCATCAGCGGAGCCGGCCGCTGGGCCGTGCGCTATTCCGACTTTGGCCAACCAAGCTTTTGCACGGTGCTGGACGGGAGTTGCCGTCTGACCGTCGATGGACAGGAGCCTCTGACGCTCGAAGCGGGAGATTTCTTGCTCCTACCAAGGACGCCCGGCTTTGTCCTATCGGGCTTTGAGCTGGCGCGGGCGAAGCTGATCGATCCCAAGGTGTCGCCAGCGCCTGCGCACGAAGTCCGCCATGGCACACCCGACGGCGATCCTGACGTCCGGTTGCTCGGAGGATCCTTCATCTTCGACAAGAGTGACACCGATCTCCTGGTCTCGCTGCTGCCGGAGGTGGTCCACGTACGCGGCGTGGACAGGCTCTCCACGCTCGTGCGTCTCGTTCGCGAAGAAGCAATCGCTGAGCGACCCGGTCGCGATCTGGTCCTGGGTCGTCTCGTTGAAGTGATGATGATCGAGGCGCTGCGCACGATCCGGGGTGAGACGGCACCCGTCGGGCTCTTGCGCGGTCTCGCCGACACACGCCTTGCGATCGCTATACGGGAGATGCATGCCGATCCCGCACGCGCCTGGACGGTCGAGGAGCTTGCCAAGAAGGCCGCGTTCTCGCGATCGGCCTTCTTCGATCGCTTTTCGGGTGCTGTCGGCGTTCCACCGATGGAGTATCTCCTCGGTTGGCGCATGACGCTCGCCAAGGATCTCTTGCGCCAACAAGAGATCAGCCTCGCTGAGGTTGCGGAACGGGTTGGCTATAGCTCGGCGAGCACCTTCAGCACCGCATTCAGCCGATTTGTCGGGGAACCTCCGAGCCGCTTTGCCCGCGCGGGTCTCGCAAACGGTTTATAGGGCGCGTTCCCGATGACCATATCCGGCGTCGCTGCATGCTCGCGCTAAGCCGCTCGCCTGGGTTCAGGGCCGCCCAATTCAAGACCATCCGGTTCGTGGATGATCGTGAAGTTTCCGTCCGGACTTTCATCGCGAGCGTATTTGATTGCGGCCTGCCGCGTACGAAACAATCCCGCTTTGCGCCCCGCGCTCTCGCGAATGACCCACCAGCCGGCTGCATTCAGACCGAGGCGAAAGCAGTCCGCAACGTTTCCGCGGCCCTCATTTTTGGTTGATGCACGATCCGTCAGATACGGAGACATGGCACGGCGTCCTTTCGAGACGTTTCCACGTCGCCAAGCATGGGCGTTCTGGTCATTTGGGTTCCAGAGCAGCGGAAGGGCGATTGCATATAGAGCGCATAAGCGGTGAGCGATTCTTGCGTGTCTTCGATTTGTCTGGCGCTCATGATCCATCGTCTTGTTCGATCACGATGCAGCGGCCTTCGCCGTTGCACGAACGATCGCTCCCGATAGGGCCGAATCTCGAACCGGCTGTGCGCGGGATCGCGAGCGGGCCGCGCTGGGTCCCGCCGATCTTTATGGAATTCCTATAAGGACGCCGCCGCCCGGGTCTCGATTTTATATGCGCTTCAACCCTAGTTGAGCGCATCGAGGTTTCGCCGCGTCACTCCAAGGTGATGCGCGTTTCCTCCGACTAAGGAGCATTCCATGTTGGACATCATTCTGATCGCGGCGGCCCTCGGCTTCTTTGGTGTCTCCGTCGCCTACGCCTTCGGGTGCGATCGGCTTTAAGGAGCATCCCAATGTTTGTTGACTATCTGCTTGGGGGCGCCGTTACGGCGTTTCTCCTTGCCTATCTCGTCTACGCCCTGTTGCGGCCCGAGCGGTTCTGAGAGGCCTCATCCCATGACAC
The DNA here is from genome assembly GCF_036262015.1 of Hyphomicrobium sp. Classification (GTDB taxonomy): domain Bacteria; phylum Pseudomonadota; class Alphaproteobacteria; order Rhizobiales; family Hyphomicrobiaceae; genus Hyphomicrobium_C. The sequence goes on from NZ_DATAJR010000009.1 coordinate 35,118, forward strand.
TCAATGGTTGGTTACAAATCGCACTGTTCTGCGCCGCCGTGCTCGTACTCGTGAAGCCGCTGGGCTGGTACATGACACGCGTGTTTGGTGGCGAACGTACATTTCTTTCGCCAGTGCTGAGGCCCGTCGAAGTTGGCCTCTATCGCGTCGGTGGTGTTGACGAAAAGCGGGAGCAGCACTGGCTGACCTACACAGTTTCCATGCTGCTGTTTCAGGTCGGCGGCTTTCTTATTCTTTACTCGCTGCTCAGGCTTCAGGGCGGGCTACCGCTAAATCCCGCCGGCATGTCAGCCGTAGCGCCTGATCTTTCGTTCAACACCGCCGTCAGCTTCCTGACCAACACCAACTGGCAGAACTACGGCGGAGAAAGCACGCTGTCCTACCTCGCCCAGATGCTGGGCCTGACGCACCAGAACTTCCTTTCCGCTGCAACCGGCATCGTGTTGGCAATGGCGTTGATCCGCGGCTTTTCGCGCGCGTCAGCCAAAACCGTCGGCAACTTCTGGGTCGATATCACGCGCGCCACGCTTTACGTCCTGCTGCCGATCTCGATCGTCTGTGCCTTGTTCTTCGTCTGGCAGGGCATCCCGCAGACTCTTGGGCCCTATGTCGAGGCGACGACGCTCGAGGGGGCCAAGCAGACCATCGCGGTCGGCCCGGTTGCGTCGCAGATCGCCATCAAGATGCTTGGCACCAACGGTGGCGGCTTCTTCAACGCCAACGCCGCGCATCCCTTTGAGAACCCGACTGCGCTCTCCAACTTCGTGCAGATGCTCTCCATCTTCGCCATCGGTGCCGCCTTGACCAACGTCTTCGGCCGCATGGTCGGCGATCAGCGTCAGGGTTGGGCCATCCTCGGCGTCATGGGCGTGCTGTTCGTCGCTGGCGTGACGGCCGCCTATTGGGCGGAAGCGCACGGCAATGACGCTTTCACGGCGCTCGGCCTCACGGGTGGCAACATGGAAGGCAAGGAGGTTCGCTTCGGCATCGTCGCTTCGGCGCTGTTCGCCGTCGTCACGACCGCGGCCTCGTGCGGTGCCGTCAATGCCATGCATGACAGCTTCACAGCGCTGGGTGGCATGATTCCGCTCATCAACATGCAGCTCGGCGAAGTCATCATCGGCGGTGTCGGCGCTGGTCTCTACGGCATGCTGCTCTTCGTCATCCTGTCGGTGTTCGTCGCTGGATTAATGGTGGGCCGCACGCCCGAGTATGTCGGCAAGAAGATTGAGGCGAAGGAGGTCAAGATGGCCATGCTCGCCATTCTTGTTCTGCCGCTGATGTATCTCGGCTGGACCGCGGTTGCGACCGTGCTCCCGACGGCGGTGGCTTCCATTGCCAACCCCGGTCCGCACGGCTTCTCCGAGATCCTCTACGCCTTCACCTCGGCGACGGCCAACAACGGCTCGGCCTTCGGCGGCCTCACGGGCAATACGTTCTTCTACAACCTTACGCTCGCGATTTCGATGCTGGTCGGACGGTTCTGGATGATCATCCCGGCCATGGCCATCGCCGGTTCGTTGGCGGCCAAGAAGACGCATCCCGCTTCCGCCGGCACGTTCCCGACGCACGGCGGGCTCTTCGTCGGCCTCGTCGTCGGCGTGATCCTGATCGTTGGCGGCCTCACGTTCTTTCCTGCTCTCGCGCTCGGACCCATCGTCGAGCACATCGCGATGACGCAGGGCACACTCTTTTAATCGGACCTCTCCGGAGCTACGGAAATGGATACCTCTACACTCAGCACGCGGCGCAATGCTTCGACGCTGATCGATCCCAAGATCCTTGTTCCCGCGATCGGATCGTCGTTCGCCAAGCTCGATCCGCGCGTGATGGTGAAGAACCCCGTCATGTTCGTGGTCGAGGTGGTGGCGGCGCTGACAACGGTGCTGTTCATCCGCGACCTGGCGACAGGCGGCGAGAACCTTGCCTTCACGTTCCAGATCATTCTGTGGCTGTGGTTTACGGTGCTGTTTGCCAACTTCGCCGAAGCTGTCGCCGAAGGACGCGGCAAGGCGCAGGCAGATTCGCTCCGCCGCTCGCGTACGGAGACGCAGGCAAAACTGCTCGCAGACCCCGATGGCAAGACCTACGAAACTGTGCCGGGTACTACCCTCAAGGTCGGTGACGTGGTGCTGGTCGAAGCCGGTGACACCATCCCATCCGACGGCGAGGTGATCGAAGGTATCGCCTCGGTCAACGAGGCGGCGATCACGGGCGAATCCGCGCCTGTGATCCGTGAATCCGGTGGCGATCGCTCGGCCGTCACGGGTGGCACTCAGGTGCTCTCGGACTGGATCCGGGTGCGTATCACGGCGGCCCCCGGTTCGACGTTCCTCGACCGAATGATCAAGCTGGTCGAAGGCGCGGAACGGCAGAAGACCCCGAACGAGATTGCGCTCAACATCCTGCTCGCGGGCATGACCATTATCTTCGTGTTTGCGACGGCGACGATCCCGAGCTTCGTCACGTATGCTGGCGGCGCCGTTTCCGTCGTCGCGCTCGTGGCTCTGTTCGTCACGCTCATCCCGACGACGATCGGTGCGCTGCTCTCCGCCATCGGCATTGCCGGCATGGACAGGCTCGTGCGCTTCAACGTGCTTGCCATGTCGGGTCGCGCCGTCGAGGCTTCGGGTGACGTCGACACGCTGCTTCTCGACAAAACCGGCACCATCACGCTTGGCAACCGCCAGGCCACCGAGTTCCGGCCTCTACGCGGCGTGTCTGAGCAAGACCTCGCCGATGCGGCTCAGCTCGCCTCGCTCGCGGACGAGACGCCGGAAGGCCGGTCGATCGTGGTGCTGGCGAAAGACAAGTACGGTATCCGCGGCCGCGATCTCGCCGAGCTCAACGCCAACTTTATTCCCTTTACCGCGCAGAGCCGCATGAGCGGCGTTGAGGTGGCCGGGTCGTGGGTGCGCAAAGGCGCGGTCGACTCGATCCTGAAGTTCTTGAACGGTCCCGTGAGCTACGGTTCGACGGCCTCGTCGGCGGCGACCGTTCTTCAAGCGGCGGTCAGCCCTGACACCGTGCGCGAGATCAACGCCATTGCCGACGACATTTCGCGCTCCGGAGGCACGCCTCTGGCCGTTGCAAAAGACGGCCGCCTGCTTGGCGTCATTTATCTCAAGGACATCGTCAAAGGCGGCATCCGGGAGCGCTTCGCGGAACTGCGCCGCATGGGCATCCGCACGGTGATGATCACGGGCGACAATCCGATGACGGCCGCTGCTATTGCCGCAGAGGCTGGCGTGGATGATTTCCTGGCCCAGGCCACGCCCGAGAACAAGCTGTCGCTCATCCGCCAGGAGCAGGCGAAAGGCAAGCTTGTGGCCATGTGCGGCGACGGCACCAACGACGCGCCGGCGCTGGCTCAGGCCGACGTGGGCGTCGCAATGAACACCGGCACGCAAGCGGCGCGCGAAGCCGGCAACATGGTCGATCTCGATTCGAACCCAACCAAACTCATCGAAATTGTGGCCATCGGCAAACAGCTCCTGATGACGCGCGGCGCGTTGACGACGTTCTCCATCGCCAACGACGTTGCCAAGTACTTCGCCATCATCCCGGCGATGTTCCTGGCCTTCTACCCGCAACTTCAGGTGCTGAACATCATGGGCCTGTCGACGCCTCAGAGCGCGATTCTGTCGGCAATCATCTTCAATGCGCTGATCATTGTCGCCTTGATCCCGCTCGCGCTGAAAGGCGTCGCCTACCGGCCCATCGGCGCCGCTGCGTTGCTGCGCCGAAACCTGCTCATCTACGGTCTCGGTGGCGTCATTGTGCCGTTTATCGGCATCAAGGCCATCGACCTCGTCGTTACCGCTTTGCACCTCGCATAAGGAGAGAGGTCCCATGTTGAAAGAACTTCGTCCCGCCATTGTGTTCGTCGTCGGCTTGGCAGCGATCACGGGCCTTGCCTATCCGTTGGCCATCACGGGCATCGCCCAAGCGGTGTTTCCGTACCAGGCGAATGGCAGCTTGATCGAGAAGAACGGCAAAGTGACAGGTTCGGTGCTGATCGGACAGCAGTTCTCCAGCGAGCGCTACTTCCACGGCCGCCCGTCGGCAACGACAGGGCCCGACCCGGCAGATCCCTCCAAATCGATCAGCGCGCCCTACAATGCCGCGAACTCGATGGGCTCGAATCTAGGCCCGACCAACAAGAACCTGATTGAACGCGTCAAGGGCGATGTCGAGAAACTCAAGCAGGAGAACCCGTCGCAGCCGGTGCCTGTCGACCTCGTGACCACGACGGGCAGCGGCCTCGACCCGGACATCTCGCCGGAAGCTGCCTTTTTCCAGGTTCCACGGGTGGCGAAAGCCCGCGAAATTTCTGAGCAGCAGGTCCGCCAGCTCGTTGAGGCAAACGTGGAAGGGCGCGTCCTTGGTCTGCTCGGAGAACCACGCGTTAACGTTCTGAGGCTGAACCTTGATCTGGACGAGCTTCAGGCGCGATGATAGGCGAAACGCTTTGTCTAGACCCGATTGACACTCATGCCGGACCAGAAAACCGCGCTTGATGTGCGTCCTTCGCCGGAGGCCTTGCTCGAGGCCGCCCGGCGAGAGGATAAGCGCGTCGGCAAGCTCAGGATCTTTGTCGGCGCCGCTCCCGGCGTCGGCAAGACTTATGAGATGTTGCAAACGGCGAGGGCGCGGCGCCGCGACGGGTACGACGTCGTGGTGGGGGTCGTCGAAACGCATGGCCGCAGGGAGACCAAGGCGCTCTTGAGGGGACTGGAAGTCACTCCCCGCCGCTCCACCGAGTACAAAGGTCGCGTGCTCGAGGAGATGGACCTAGACGCCATCCTCACGCGCAGACCGCAGATCGTCCTCGTCGATGAGTTGGCGCATTCCAATGCCCATGGCAGCCGCCATCCCAAACGCTATCTCGACGTCGAGGAAATTCTGAACAATGGCATCGACGTCTACACGACCGTCAACATTCAGCATATCGAGAGTCTGAACGACGTCGTGGCGCAGATCACGCGGGTCCGCGTGCGAGAGACTGTGCCCGATTTCGTGTTCGACCGGGCGGATGCGGTCGAACTCGTCGATCTCACACCTGACGACCTCATCCAGCGGCTCAAGGACGGAAAGGTTTACATCCCTGAGCAGGCGGAGCGGGCGCTCGAGCATTTCTTCTCGCCCGCCAATCTCACAGCCCTGCGTGAACTTGCGCTTCGCCGTACCGCAGAACGTGTCGACGACCAGTTATTGACCGAGATGCGGGCGCGCGCGATTCCTGGGCCGTGGGCGGCGGGTGAGCGCATTCTCGTGTGCGTCAGCGAGGATCCACGCTCTGCGGGGCTCGTGCGATACAGCAAACGCGTGGCCGATCGCCTCCGGGCGCAATGGACGGCGTTGTCGATCGAGACACGGCGCACGCATCGCCTGAGCGAGGAGGAACGGGACCGCATCGCCGATACGCTGCGGCTGGCCGAACACCTCGGCGGTGAGGCCATCACCGTGCCCGGCAGCGCGTGGCATGTGGCCGATGATATCGTCGCTTATGCCCAGGCTAACAACGTCACCCAAATCGTTATTGGCAAATCCGAGCGGCCGCGCTGGTTCGAAATCATCAATGGGTCGGTCGTCCACGATCTTCTGCGCCGCTCCGGCAACATCCGCGTGCAGGTGATTTGCGGCGAAGACATTCCTGGCGATCCGATTCCGAAAAAGACCGTGCGCGCCGCCGAGGCGCAGCGCTCCATCAATCCCGCCCCCTACGGCCTTGCGCTCGGTGGAGTGGCCGTGGCGCTTGGCGTGGCCTGGTTGCTCCGGCCCTGGCTCGGTGTCGAAAGCGTCGACCTCATATTCCTCGTGCCCATCATCGCCACCGCCGTCGGATACGGACTTGGACCTTCGCTCGCAGCCAGCGCCGCGGCGTCTCTCTGCTACAATTTCTTCTTCCTACCGCCGATTTTCACGTTCACGATCTCGGACGGCCCGAACGTGGTTGCTTTCCTTTCCTTTGCGATCGTGTCGTTGATCGTCTCGAATGTTGCGGGACGCATGCGGGGCCAAGCTCTTATCGCCGTCAACCGTGCCAGCACGACCGAAGCGCTCTATGCATTCACCCGGAAGCTCACGGGGACAGGCAACCTGGACGACGTGTTATGGGCCACGGCCTATCAAATCGCGTCCATGCTGAAGGTGCGGGTCGTTCTGCTTCTTCCGGCTGGCGATGCGATTGCCGTGCGGGCGGGCTATCCACCTGAAGACACCCTCGGCGCCTCGGATGTCGCGGCGGCAACCTGGACATGGAAGAACGATCGCGCGGCGGGACGTGGCGCGGATACGCTACCTGGTGCCCAACGGTTGTTCTTGCCCATGAGGACGGGACGCGGTGCGGTCGGCGTTGTGGGTATCGACAATGACAAGCCCGGCCCCTTGCTCACTCCAGATCAGCGCCGACTCTTCGATGCCTTGATCGATCAAGCTGCACTCGCGATCGAGCGGGTCCATCTCGTCGAGGATGTCGATCGTGCGGCACGCAGTATGGAGGCCGACCGGCTCCGGTCTGCGCTCCTGACGTCGATTTCTCACGACCTAAAGACACCGCTCGCTGCCGTATTGGGCGCCGCTAGCGCGCTGCGAGATCTTTCGGCTGGCCTCAACGAAGCGCAGAAGGCGGATCTACTTGCAACAGCCATCGAAGAAGCCGAACGCCTCAACCGCTTCATCGCCAACCTATTGGACATGACGAAACTCGAGTCGGGCGCGATTGTGCCGAATACCTCGCTGCACGACCTGAGCGAGATCGTTGGCAGCACGTTGCGCCGGGCTTCGCGCATTTTGATCCGGCACGAAATTCGCGTCGATTTAGCACCCGATCTCCCAATGATCCGTGTCGACGGGGTTCTGTTCGAGCAAGTTCTCTTTAACCTGCTCGACAATGCCGCCAAGTATGCCCCGGAGGGGTCCACTATTTCTCTGAGGGGCCGGTTGGACGGTGATAGTATCCGGCTTGAAGTTCTCGACGAAGGCGAGGGCATTCCCGCTACGGATCTCGAGCTGATCTTCGACAAATTCTATCGGGTCCAGAAGGGTGATCGCGTCCGTGCGGGCACCGGACTCGGACTCGCCATTTCGCGCGGATTTGTCGAGGCCATGGATGGAACGATTGTCGCTGCGAACCGCAACGACAGGAAGGGAGCCGTGTTCACAATCAGAATTCCGGTTTCGCATGGCGATCAGATGGACATAGCCTGATGACTGCCGTGGCGCTCAAGGTTCTCGTCATTGATGATGATCCGCCCATCCGCAAGCTCTTGCGGATGGGCCTCACAACGCAGGGCTACGACATCCTCGATGCCACCAACGGCAAGATGGGCCTCGAGCTGCTCGGGCAGGATCCCGATGTCATTATTCTCGATCTTGGATTGCCGGATGTGAATGGCCTGGACCTGCTATCGCAGATAAGGGAGCGCAATGATCGTGTCCCTATCGTCGTTCTTTCGAGCCGAGACGACGAGACTGCGAAGGTGCGTGCCCTCGATCACGGCGCGGATGACTATGTGACCAAGCCGTTTGGAATGGAGGAACTGTTGGCGCGCTTGCGCGCTGCTGTGCGTCATCAGCTTCAGGTCCAGGGAGAGCGACCGGTGTTCCGCGCCGGAGACCTCTCGGTCGATCTTGTTAGGCGGATCGTGAAAGTCGGCGAGAAGGAAGTAAAACTCTCTCCGAAAGAGTACGATTTGTTGCGCCTTCTCGTGCAGCACGCCGGTAAGGTGCTGACGCACAAATACCTACTGGACGCGCTTTGGGACGAGACGACAGATACGCAGTACTTGCGAGTCTATATGCGTCAGTTGAGGCGCAAGATTGAATCGGATCCCGAACGCCCCAAGTACCTTCTTACAGAAACGGGCGTCGGCTACCGGTTGCAGGCAGCTGAGTAGGTCCATGCTACCGGTTTCCCCCGACCAGGAGTAACGATGGAAGTCCGAGATTTCCTCAAAGAGGCAGATACGGAAATTGATCTTCGTGCTGCGGACAAGAGTTCGCTCATCAAAGCACTTGCCGTCAAAGCGGCTTCAGCGGTGAAATTGCCTGCCGATACGATCTTCAATGCCTTGCAGCAGCGTGATGAACTCGGGTCCACGGGTATCGGCAGCGGGGTCTGTATTCCACATGCGAGGTTTCGCGAGATTCAGAGGCCATTTGGAATTTTTGCTCGGCTGAGGCATCCAATCGACTTTGATGCGATAGATGGCGAGCCGGTCGATCTCGCCTTTCTCTTGCTGCTCCCGGCGGCTTCACAGCTCGATCAGCTCAACGCCCTGGCGGCGGTCGCGCGCAAGCTCCGCGATCCTGAAATGCTCCGGCGCCTACGAAAGGCCGATGGCGAAGCCGCGTTTTATGAAGCAATTGCCAAGTGAAGTGTTGGGTAATCTCTATATAATAGCGCTGCATTCCCCCTCGAATCTTTATGGCACGCGACCTAACTTTGCAGTGAAGAGGTCTGCTAGCCATGAGTGGTTCGATGGACGATGCCCACATGCACAGGATCTCGACAATTGACAGCTACGACGACGCGATCGCGACGTCTCGCACGTCCAGCCGTGTGGCCCTGATAACGGGGTTAGTGTTGGTGATCCTGGCGTGCGCGGCGGCTCTGCTTATTGAGGCTCCATCGTTCAGCACTGCTCCAGACTGCTCCACGATCGACAACGCCGCCCTTCGGCTCAGGTGCTACGACGACATTGCGCACCAGTCTGCTGCCTCTCCGCCAGCGCGAGGAGCCCTAGCTCCGAAAATCGACTGAAGCGCAAACCTTTTGGCCTAGAAAAGAGGCCGGCGAGTTGGATCGCCGGCCTCACCGTTTAAGCCAAAATCAGAACGTCGATGATGGCGTAGGTCACCGGATCTACGACTACAACCTTGTCCTCGTAGATGAAGTATTTGTAGCGCCGATATGCCGGCACGATGACTACTACGTCCTCGGGTACCGCATATAGCGTGACACTGCGCGGTACATTCACGCCGACATTGATGCTGATGCCGATGTCTTTCACGACCGCCTCAGACTTGTGCGACCGGAAGGCGGATTGAACCTGAGTGCGCTTTTCACCGGAAAGCTGCGTCACACTACCGGACGGCTCGCTGCCTTTGCCCTCTGTGCCCTCAGAGCGTCCTTGTGCGGCGGAGTTTTCACCACGGCTCTTACCCGCGGACTCCTTGCGGTCTTTGCCGCTGGACTCGGTTTTGGCTGTGTCGCTCGATTTCTTGGCGTTGCCAGATTGCTCACCTTTCTCAGATTTTGCGGCATCCTTCATCGGCTTCTCGGATGAAGCGCCCTTTTCGGTGCGATGTGACGGTGTTTCCATTTTTTGGCTGGGTGCATGTTCCATGCGTCCAGCGTTGCCCGTTGGCCCCGACGATTCAGGTGAGCCGTCGCGTTCCATTGCTGGACCGCCGCCTCCGCCGCCCGGGGACATGCGTTCGTTTTGGGCAAGTGCGCCGCCTGCAGCAAGAGCGAGCGCTGCGAAGCTGGTGCAAAGCAAGATCGGTCGTGTTCTCATCTTTTTCTTCTCCTTTTCACACCGACCCGTGTGATCAACACGATTTGACGGACGCGCGTTCCCTCGCCGCATGATTTCCTTTCAGCTCGGTATGATTGGTCGCGGTGAGTTCGGATGCCGCATACCGTCCAATCATCGGTAGGGACGGCACCGGCATACGCCATCGTCAGCGCTCATTTGCGCTGTGCTCGAAATCCGCTCTGGCACGGTGTGGCTACAGCAGGAAGTAGGCCATCAAGATCAGTATGACAGCAGCAAGCGCGATGAAGCTGGCCGCACCACGGAGGAAGCTATGGTATGTTTGAACGTGGCTTTCAAAATCAGGATCAGCGGACAAGTTTTGCGTAGCCATCTCGATGTTCCCCATTCAAATGGGTTCAGAGAGGAGTGAGTGCTCAATCTTTGCATAGCAACGATGGGCACCGACGAGGGGAGACAAGCCTGCTCGCCCCACGCACTTGAAGCGCATTCTACAGTGCCATCGCCTCCAACTTCAACTTCGAGCCAAGCCAGGCGGTTCCGGAGCGTCTCGGTGGCATCAATTTTCGGAGGGCATCGGCAAGCTTGTGCCGTGAGGCCATCGTAGCCTAGGGCTTGGCAGCGAGTTCGAACTCTGCGAGGGGTCGGAGGTTCTGTCTGCGGGCGTACCACAACGCAATGCTTGTGTATGGAAGCAGCAGAAGGTCCACGCACATGTTCGACCAATACCCGTAGCCGTGTGACAGGTAGATGCTGAAATGCATACTCGCAAAATACAGCACAAAGAGCGGAATGAGCCGCGGGACGAACAAGGCGAGGGGGGCCATCAACTCGATGACGAGCACCAGGAAGGCGGAGACAGTTGCGAGTTCGTAGTTTGATAGGATGCTGCTGAACCACATCGAAGTCGATATCGTCGACACGAAAAGCGATCGTTCGATCGCATGGACCGAGAAAAGGTCAAGTCGCGCTTGAAGAAACCAATCCGGCCCGATGTCCACGATTTTGTTTATGGCGGAGAGGCAATAGTACATCATCATGAAGAAGAGGATCAGAAAATACGGGCCGTGATACTTGTCGTTCAACTCGAGCGGGCGGAAGCGTCGAATGGTGTAGTACGCGTCTCTTGGAAAGATCGCGACGACCAGCAGGAGAAACTGAATTACGGTGGTTGATGCGTCGATCGTATCGCTGGCTTGGAGGAAGCCACCGATCAAATGAGCGCCTAGGATGAAGGCCACCCACGCCATGATGCGAGGGAAGATGCCGAGTAGTCCGAAAAATGCGGATCCAATAATTACAAACTGGAGATTTCTAATGGTCGTCGCGCTTGGGCGCGGGACGAAGTCATAGATGAATTGAAAGGTCGTATAGTGGAACCAGGGCGTCTTCCAATATGAGTGCAGCTTGGCTCTGCTGAGCCGGGAAAAAGCTTCATCGGGAATAAAGGCGATGCTGGAAAGGTTCCAGGAGCTGAACAGATAGATGGCGAGACCAAACGCGACGGCCTGGATAAGATAGCAATGAAGGGCGGCGGTCGGGCGAGGACGCCCCTGGAAGTCGATAAATCCGCTAAGCGCGTTCATTGGTTCACCTGTGACAAAAGTTTGGCTCCGACGACATCGACCTTGTCGGTATCGACTTTGGCGACGACCTCCCAGAGTGAGATGCCGGAAAGCGTGTCCTCAGAGGGGTAGCCGCTGTAGTCTATGCGCTGGTAGCTGAGGTGGCTCGGATAGCTGATGCTCTCCGGCAGAAGAAATTTTCGGCCTTCCCGTCGCGCAGCAAGGTTGTGTCGTACGAGTTGGATGAGCTTGTCGCCGTGACGCACATTGTCCTTTGCCAAGCCGAACGTCGATCGCGGCCAGCTGACCATTGCCAATTCGAAGTTCGCTGGGCGCATGGTGCCGTCGGAAAAATGGAGAAACATCACTTCAGCGGAGGCGTATCCGGTGCGCTTGACGTAAGGGAACGCTTCCGGTCTCAGTGCCGCGGCAAAGGCTCCGCGCTCCATGTTCTTGGGAAAATTGACATCAGCCGGGGCTTCCGCTCGGACGAAATCTTTGATGTTGGCGTAAGTCCAGCCGGGTGCGCCTCGGTGAGCAAACCCGATGTGTAACTGCCATGCGTAGCTCGTGATGATGATCAATGGGAGGATCACGAGCACCCATCTATTCCTGTCGGATGCTGGTTCTAACAGCCAGTCGCTCAGCCGCTCACACTGTTTATAGATCGCCTTGGAGCAGACGAGGAACGCAGTGGCGAGAATTCCGGCCGCAATGAGATGATGCCCGAGCGGCGAATACATCCATGAAATGCGGATGAGCTTCAGAGCCTGGAGTGTTCCAAGCGCCGGAAGCGCAACGGCGACAAAGACGACGAACGACAACCAGCCAAAAAGAAGTCGAGCCAGCCACGCTTGGCGCGTCGGTCGTTGCGTTGCATTCGACATAGCTTGGCCCCCCCCGCCTAACTTGACGTTGTCTGATTGAACTCCAAGGTGTCAATCTGCGGTGGGGCGCAGCAACGGCGCCGAACGCTGCGCGCGGAGCAATTTCATCGAAGATGCAGCCGCTTATTCGTGTGCGCATCTTCAGTGGAAAAACTGGATAAGTACGACTGTGCCGAAGTTCTGCAGGCACATAGGCGGCCGCGCGCGGAGATTTCGTGCATCGCACAAAAAGCAGAATGCGCTTCCGGACGGGCGCTCGACGGCTGCCAAGTGCGAAAGCGTCTGCTATACTTGCTGCCAAACCAAAATGGAGGCGTGTGGGCCATGAATTTCACGCTTCAACGCGGGAAGCGCTACAAGACCACCATCACTCTCGGTTTCGTTGAGCGTCTGGCGAGCAACGATGCGATCGCCGACAAATTCCGAACAGCCGGTTTCACCGATGTAAAGGTGACAGGCGAGGGCGGGAGACGCTACGCCGAGGGCATCTGGAACGCCGACGACATGAGGGCGAACTATCCGCCTCAAATCAGCGACGTTTCAGAAGTCGTGGCGTGAGAGGTCGCGATAATGAACGGACATGTGCAGTTTGCTGTCGGGCTGAAGCTGAACGGCAGGCCCCTGCATCAAATCGTGGACGCGGAGGACGCGCTCATCGCTGCTTTGCGGGTGAAGGCCGAGCATCCTGATGCGTCGATTACCTATGTCCGGCGCGCCAACCGGCGCGGGGATGCACGGCATCCACCGATGGCCGCCGGTTAGCGGTCTCAGGATGTGATGGCTTCAGGAGGCGCTGTCAGCCGCCCGCCTTCGAAGATCCTATCTTTCCGAGACCAAGGCCGTCGTCCGGCATGTCGATGCCGTTCATGGTTCGAATGCACGTCGATTTCCAAAGCGCTTTCGTCATGTGGACGGAGGGCTCCCAGAGCGACATGCAATCGGCGAGGGTGGGGCCACCCCCTTGTGTGAGCGGGGGACTGCTGCCGCCACTTTGCTCCACGATGGGACCGGTTTGCACAAGCGGTTCGGTGATCGCGGGCGCAGCCGGAGTGGGCGGGACAATCGTTGGGATTGGCGTCTGCCAGATCGGGTTGGGGTCGCCGTCACTGGCATCCAAGCGCGACTGCAGGGTGGCTTCGCAATTGGCGCTTGTTTCGCCTTGGCAAACCGCACCAAAGGACGGATTGGGAGGTGGCAGGATCGTGGATTCTGCGGCAGCCGCGTTGTCGCTTAGGGCGCCTTGCTTTTTCGCTGATGGTGTCATCGTCATCGGGTTGGCACGGGTGGCGTTGTGTCCGGCCATATGCGCCGGTGAGAAGTGCACGCCCGGGGAAGTGCCGTGGGAGGTGCTTCCGCCGCTGCTTCCGCCACTGTGAGCCCAGGCTGGCCCTGTCGCGGCGGCCATAAAAAGGCAGGCGGTTAGCGTTGCTGCATTGAGCGATCGATCGAAGACTGACATGGGACTACCTCACTATCTTGCGATGCGGGTACCCTGCATGTGGACGCGGCTGGGAGGCCGACCAATGGGAGTCGAGGGGAAAAGGTGCCCTAGGGCCAATACAATTGTGTAAGCTTACGTTGGTCAAAATATTGGTCCGGCACGAGCTTTTCGTGTTGGAGCCCCGCAGCCTGCCGCCCCTTGCGGCTGCGGCACCGCGCCATTAGGGTACGCGCCAACATGCAGCCCGCCGCCTGGACGAGCGGGCCGATTTGCGAGCTGTAACATCCCGTTATTCGGGCTCATCGCCACGGCCAAGGTTTCGCGGCTGAGCGTGATCCTGCGAGTGGGGTCGAAGGGATTTCAAGGAGGGTTTCGTGCCGAAGAGTGCCAAGAACTGGATCGTCGAGACGGAGTGGCTCGCAGAACACCTCGATGCGCCCGACTTGATCGTGTTCGACGGCTCCTGGCACCTGCCGAATTCCGGTCGCGACGCAAAGGCCGAGTACATGGCCGAGCATATTCCGGGCGCGCTCTTCTTCGATATCGAGGACCTCGTCGACGAGAAGTCGCTGCTGCCGCACATGCTTCCTCCGACGCCGAAGTTCGCTTCGCGCATGAAGAAGATGGGCGTGGGCGACGGCATGCGGATTGTCGTCTATGACACCTATGGCCTGTTCTCGGCTGCGCGCGTGTGGTGGACGTTCCGCGCGATGGGACATCAGGATGTCGCGGTGCTGAACGGCGGCCTCAAGAAGTGGAAGGCCGAGGGCCGTCCGCTCGAGGACATGCCGCCCATCCCGCGTACGGCGCGCCATTTCACACCGTTGCTCAACAACTCTCTCGTTCGCGATCTCGACGACATGAAGAGCTATGTCGCGAACGGATCCATGCAGATCGTCGATGCGCGTCCGAAGGGGCGTTTCGAAGGTACTGAGCCGGAGCCGCGGGCGGGTCTGCGCGGCGGGCATATTCCCGGTTCCAAGAACGTGCCGTCGGCCACGATCCTCAACGCGGATGGAACGCTCAAATCGCAGGCTGAGCTCGAGAAGATCTTCCGGGACGTAGGGATCGATCCACTGAAGCCGGTCGTCACGACGTGCGGCTCGGGCGTCACGGCTTCGATGCTGTCGTTGGCGCTCAGCGTCCTCGGACAGACCAGCGCGGCCGTCTACGACGGCTCGTGGGCCGAGTGGGGGCAGGAGAAGCTGGATACGCCGGTCGAGACCGGTCCGGCCAAGAGCTGAGCAGGTTTCGCGTTCCTCTGCCCGGTCCGGTGTCCAGTCTAGCTCACGGCTCAGGGAAGTACTGGAAGACCCAGGTCTCGGTGAGCGCGCGGTCGTCCTTGTGCAGGTAGGCGCGGATGTCGACGGGGTCCGGGCCGGTTGCCTCCAGGTCGAACAGGGCGCGCCAACGCTCCTTTTGATCCACGACGGGATGGGAGTAGGCATTGCTCAACACGCCGCGTGACGGCGTGACGACGAGTTCTACACCATCCTCACGTCCGAGGCCCTTGAACGCTGCCCCCTGGAAATCGATGACGAATTTCCGGACGCCTTCGGGCCGCTTGTGCCCAGGGCGTCCGCCGACGCCGGTCCAGGTCGCAGTGGCCCTGGCCAGGTTGTTCGGAAACGGGATGTCGTCGAGCCAGCGCAGCCGATAGTGATAACGCCGGTTTGCGCCTGCCTTGAACGGTTCCTTCGGACACCAGTAGGCGGCGATGTTGTCGTGGATCTCGTCGTCGGTCGGGATCTCGAGCAGATGCACCTCGCCCTCGCCGAACGGATCGAGCGGCTCGACCCAAACGGACGCGCGGCGTTCGTAGAACACGCTGTCATCCAGGTAGTGCACGAAATCTCGGTCACGCTGAAGCAGGCCGAAGCCGCGGATATTGTTGTCGACGAACGCATTGCTCATGACGCGCGGCGGGTTGTTGAGCGGGCGCCAGATGCGCTCGCCGGACCCCGTCCACATGGCGAGTCCGTCGGAGTCGTGAATCTCCGGTCGCCAATCGACGACCTGGCGCCTGCTGGTTTCTCCGTACCAGTACATGCTGGAGAAGGGCGCCACACCAAGGCGCGTGATGTCTTTGCGCGCGAAGAGGCGCGTTTCGATCTCCATGTCGATGCGCGCGATGTTGTTCTTGTCGACGGAGCGCTGGGACGTGAAGCGATATGCGCCGGTGACGCTCGGGCTATCCAACAGAGCGTAGAGGACGAGCACGTTCCCTTTGCTTGCGGTGGTATCGAGCCAGAACTCGGTGAAGCGGGGGAATTCCTCCGGTTCGGTTGCTGAACCGGTGTTGATGGCCAGACCGCGCGCGGAGAGACCATACTGGTTGAACGGCCCGGATGTCCGGAAGTAGGACGCGCCGAGGAATGCCAGCCAATCGGTCTTTAGATCCGGCGCCATGATGCGGAAACCGGCAAAGCCAACCCCTGGGGCGAGGTTGCGGGCCGGGTGTCCGGCCGGTGTGTCGAAGAGGTTTGCGTTATAGAGGACCTCGCGAGACTCCTCGTTGCGGACGAGGTGGATGTGAACCGGCTCACGCGAGAACTTGCCGAGATGGAAGAGCTGGACAGGGAACGCGCGTTTCGCGTCGACCATGATGCTCATTTCGGGGCGGAAGCGAATGGCCTGGTAGGCGTCGTAATCAATCTGGTCGAGGATGTCGGGCGAGATGACGGGCGTGGCTTCCCAAGGACTTTGGGCGTTCTTCGCGGCGCGTTCGGCGAGGATGTCGAACGAAAAAGCTTGGGCTGGTCCGAGGTCGACGCCGGGCGGGACACTCAGGCCTTCCATTCCGGTCGCGGACGTTCCGGCCTGGACCGATCCGATCCCATTCAGCGTATTCGCCAATCCGACTGCTGCAGCTCCGGCGATGATCTGCCGGCGATCAAATTTCGAGCCCGTCACGTTCGTACTTTCTTTTTTACGTCTCTGTGGTGCATTTCCCTCTTGTCCCCTAGCGCAGAACTCCCGATCTGGCCAGCACCGCTCCTGCCACGGAGCGTTTCGGTGCGGAAGCGGGGGCTTGGCCGAGACATCCATGCGCCGTGCATCGTGCGACTGAACTGTTTATAGATTAAGGCCGTAAGGGATACGGCAAGGCAGCCGGCGAAGAGGGGATTCATGAGTCGCTACATACACGTGCTTGGAGCGCTCCTGGCGCTGACAGCGGCCAATGTCATTTGTGTGTCCAAGCTCCAAGCACAAGGTCCCCCGACGCCGTCGGTCTCCGTGGCTCAGCCGATCGCCAAGCGGATCACGATTTGGGACGAATACTCGGGCCGTTTCGAGGCGGTTCAGACCGTAGAAGTGCGGCCGCGAGTCTCGGGCTTCGTCGACAAGATCCACTTCAGGGACGGCCAGATCGTAAATGTCGGCGATCCGCTCTTCACGATCGATCCCCGTCCGTTCGAAATTGCGGCGGAAAGTGCTCGGGCAGAGATTGCGCGCGCCAGAGCTCAGGTGGCGCTCGCGATGAGCGAAGTCGAGCGCGCGGCACCACTCGTTAAATCGGGTGCGGTCACGGAACGCGACTTCACGCAGAGAAGTGCAAATCTCAGCGTCACGGAAGCCCAGCTTCAGGTCACGGAAGCGAACCTCAAGAACGCCGAGCTCAATCTCGAGTGGACGGTGGTCAAGGCGCCGATCTCGGGGCGTATTTCGGACCGAAAAGTCGACATCGGCAACCTTGTGATTGGCGGAGCGCAGGGCACGACCCTGCTGACGACCATCGTTTCGCTCGATCCCATCCATTTCCTCTTCGATACGTCGGAATCCGACTACTTGCGATACATGCGTCAAGGCCTGACCGGGGAGAGGAAAGCCCGCGACGAGCCGAATCCGGTGCTCATCCGGCTCGCGGATGAAACGGACTGGACGCACAAGGGCACGATGGACTTCCTCGACAACCAGTTCAATCCACGCTCGGGCACGATGCGCGGGCGCGCCATCCTGGAAAACAAGGATCAGATTTTTGCGCCGGGCGTCTTTGCGCGCTTGAGATTGTTCGGCGGCGAAGCGGACGCGCTTCTCGTGCCCGATAGCGCGGTCGTTTCGGACCAGATGAGCAAGATCGTGTTCGTGGTCGGCGACGACGGCGTGGTCAAGGCAGCGCCGGTGAAGCTCGGACCGATTGTGGAAGGACTGCGGGTCGTGACGGGCGGGCTCAATCCCTCGGACAAGGTCGTTCTCGACGGCCTCGCCAATCCGATGGTGCGTCCAGGCGCGAAGGTCGCAACACAGCCGGGTGAGATCAAAACGGCGGCAGCCAACGCGGGCAAGTAAGCAGCTCAAACGGGCCGACGCCCCGGAAGTGACCGATGCGCTTTTCTCATTTCTTTATCGATCGTCCGATCTTTGCGACCGTCCTCTCGGTCATTCTGACCATTGTCGGCGTCATTGCGGGTGCGGCGCTTCCTATTGCCGAATACCCGGATATCGCGCCGCCGACGGTGAACATTTCCGCCACCTACCCGGGTGCGTCCGCCTCGGTTATCGCCGAGACGGTCGCGGCGCCGATCGAGCAGGAGGTGAACGGCGTCGATAACATGCTGTACATCACGTCGCAGTCGACGGGTGACGGCCGCCTGTCGATCAGCGTGGTGTTCAAGCCGGGGACGGACATCGATCAGGCCCAGGTTCTGGTGCAGAACCGTGTGTCCATCGCCGAGCCTCGCCTGCCGGAAGACGTGCGCCGGCTTGGTCTTACTGTGCTCAAGGCGTCGCCCGACCTGATGATGGTCGTGCACATGATTTCGCCGGACGGCTCGCGCGACCAGCAGTACATTTCGAACTACGCGACGCTCTACGTGCGTGACCGGCTGGCGCGCATCGACGGCATCGGCGACTCGCGCGTGTTCGGTGCGCGTGATTATTCGATGCGCATCTGGCTCGACCCGGCGAAGATTGCGTCGCGCGACATGACGGCAAGCGAGGTCGTGGCCGCGCTGCGCGGGGCGAACCTGCAGGTGGCTGCCGGCTCGATCAATCAGCCGCCCGCGTCCTCGCCCGGCGCGTTCACGCTCTCCGTTCATACGCTCGGCCGGCTTTCGACTGTCGAGGAGTTCGAGAACATCGTCGTCAAAGCGGGCGAGCACGGCGACATCGTGCGCGTCAAGGACGTCGCGCGCGTCGAGCTCGGCTCGCAGGATTACACGGTCAACGCGTATCTCTCGAACAAGGTGGCTACGGCCGTCGTGCTGTTCCAGCGCCCGGGGTCCAACGCGCTGGCGACGGCTGCTGCAGTCAAAGCCGAGATGGAGACACTGGCCAAAGACTTCCCGTCCGGCCTTGCTTACACCATCGTCTACAACCCGACGGACTTCATCCGCTACTCCATCGACGCGGTGATCGACACCTTCATCGAAGCGCTCATTCTGGTGGTGCTGGTCGTCATCCTCTTCCTGCAAACCTGGCGCGCGGCCGTCATTCCGATCATCGCCATTCCGGTGTCGCTCGTCGGCGCGTTCATCGTCATGGCTGCGCTCGGCGTCTCGTTCAATACGCTGTCGCTGTTCGGACTGGTGCTCGCGATTGGTATCGTCGTCGACGACGCGATCGTCGTGGTCGAGAACGTCGAACGGAAACTGTCCGAGGGCCTGTCGCCCAAGGAAGCGGCCCACCAAACCATGGATGAGGTGGGCGGGGCGCTCATCGCCATTACGGCGACGTTGATCGCGGTGTTCGTTCCGACGGCCTTTATCTCCGGCCTTCAAGGTACGTTCTACAAGCAGTTTGCGATCACGATTGCGGCGTCGACCGCCATCTCGTGCTTCGTGTCGCTGACGTTGTCCCCTGCGCTTGCCGCGCTGCTCTTGAAGCCGCATGTGCATCATGAGAAGCAAGGATGGGCAGGGCGGATCCTCGGTGCGCCGATCCGGGTGTTTTTCAGGGGCTTCAACGCACTGTTCGACGGCCTGTCGCACGGCTATGCGTGGCTCACGGGCCGGCTGATCCGGCTACCTTTGATCCTGCTCATCCTCTATGGCGGCTTGCTGTTCCTCACCGGCGACCGGTTGCTGCGGACGCCGACAGGCCTGATCCCTCAGCTTGATCGCACCTACTTCATCACGGCGTTCCAGCTCCCGCCGGGATCGACGCTCGATCGCACCGACGCGGTCGTACGCAAGGCCTCCGAACTCATGCTGCAGCGGACGGGCGTGTCGGATGCTGTGGCGTTCGCCGGCTTCGACGGCGCGACCTTCACCAACGCACCGAACACGGCGGTTATCTTCGTGCGTCTCGACAGCTTCGAGGATCGCATCAAGGCCGGGATTACGAAGGATCAGATCCTGGCCGATCTTCGCCAGCAGATGGCGACCCTCAAGGAGGCGTTCGCGTTCGTGATCGAACCGCCATCCGTTCCGGGCATCGGGACCGGCGGCGGTCTCAAGGGCTATGTCCAGGACCGCGGCGGGCGCGGCTATCCGGCGCTCGAGGGGGCGGCCTGGGCCGTTGCGGGGGGCGCGGGGCACGTTCCGGGCATCGTGCAGCCCTTCACGCTCTTCAACACGCGCACGCCCCAGATCTGGGCTGAAATCGACCGCACGAAGGCCGAGCAGCTCGGCGTGCCGATCGGCCGAGTGTTCGAAGCGCTGTCGATTTATATGGGCTCTGCGTTCGTCAATGACTTCAACATTCTGGGGCGCACGTACCGCGTGACGGCGCAGGCGGACAACCCGTTCCGCGAGACGTTACGCGACGTTGCGAACCTCAAGACGCGAAGTGTTTCCGGAGATATGGTACCGTTGGGCTCCGTCGCGACATTCTCCGACACCACGGGTCCGTATCGCGTTCCGCGCTACAACTTGTTCCCGGCTGCGGAAGTGCAGGTGGGGCTCGCGCGCGGCTTCTCGTCCGGGCAGGGCATCGCGTCGATCGAGCACATCGTCGAGACGGGGCTGCCCGCGGGCTTCGGCTTCGAATGGACGGAAATAGCGCTGCAGGAGAAGCTTGCGGGCAATACCGCGATCGTGGCCTTCGGCCTTGCGGTCGTGTTCGTGTTCCTGGTGCTGGCGGCGCTCTACGAAAGCTGGTTGTTGCCGCTCGCGGTCATCCTCATCGTGCCCATGTGTATCCTGGCGGCGATGATCGGCGTGAACATCATGGGCCTCGATCGCAACATCCTTGTCGAGATCGGCCTCGTTGTGCTTGTGGGTCTAGCGGCCAAGAATGCGATCCTCATCGTCGAGTTCGCGAAGCAGGCGGAAGAGTCCGGCATGACACGCTATGAAGCGGCGGTCACCGCTGCGCGGACGCGGCTCCGGCCGATCCTCATGACGTCGCTGGCGTTCATCCTGGGCGTGGTGCCGCTCGTTCTAGCGACGGGGGCGGGTGCCGAGATGCGCCAGTCGCTCGGGACGGCGGTGTTCTCGGGCATGCTTGGCGTGACGCTCTTTGGCCTGATCTTCACGCCGGTGTTCTACGTGATCACGAGTGCCCTTGCGGGACGCCGCCGCCCGGGGGCGGCCCCCGAGGGCTCGCATCCGGCTCCGGGCGAATAGGCGGCCCGGCACGGCCCGGAAACATTGTCGATTGATCTTAGGGTGGGCCCGCTTGTATATGTGCCCATCCTGGCGCGGCCTTTTGGTCCCGAACCGGGCCGGCATCCCTGTTTACGCTGGTCCATCTGGGCCGGGCCGCAAGGTTCCCGGCGCTCGGTTAACGTGGTCTACGCAATTGATCTAGCGCATGATTCACGTTCGAGGTCATACGATCTCAGGCGATCTAGCTCTAAGCGGGCGTGGCGGAATTGGTAGACGCGCTGGATTTAGGTTCCAGTGGCGAAAGTCGTGGGGGTTCGAGTCCCTCCGTCCGCACCAGGGCTACTGAGGGAAGGGACACCGCCGCTGAGGCGGCGAAGAGTTGAACGAGCGAGCGAAGGCAGCAAGACGTCATGCAGGTTACGGAAACGAGTTCGGAAGGCCTCAAGCGCAAGCTCAAGGTCGTGGTCGGAGCAGATGAGCTCGGCGAGCGCTTTTCGGCGCATCTCGACCGGATCAAGGATCAGGTGCAGCTCAAGGGCTTCCGCAAGGGTAAGGTTCCGCTTGCGCACATCAAGAAAGTTTATGGCCGCTCGGTCATGAACGATGTGCTGCAGGAGACGATCCGCGAGACGTCGAACAAGGCGATCGTCGACCGCAAAGAGCGTCCGGCCATGATGCCGGACATCTCGCTTGCCGAGAATGCAGCCGAGATCGAAAGCGTCGTCGATGGCAAGGCCGATCTCGCCTACGAGATGAGCTTCGAGGTGTTGCCGGAAGTCGCGCTGACAGATTTCAAGTCGCTCAAGCTCGAGCGGCTGGTGGTCGAAGTGGATGACGAGCAGCTCAACAAGGCTCTCTCCGATCTCGCAGAACGCAATCAGTCCTTTGCTGCCGAGGAAGGTCGCGAAGCAGGCGAAGGCGACCGTGTCACCATCGACTTCAAGGGCACCGTCGATGGCGTCGCCTTCGATCGTGGATCGGGCGAGAACCTGCAGCTCGTGATCGGCAACGCCAACTTCATTCCGGGCTTCGAAGAAGGCATCAAGGGTGCCAAGAAGGGCGACAGCCGCGACGTCAAGGCGACGTTCCCTGCCGAGTACCCGGTGGCGGAGCTGGCCGGCAAGGACGCAGTCTTCGCAATCACCGTCAAAGAAGTCGAAAAGCCCGCGAAGGCCGAGCTCAACGACGACTTCGCGAAGGGGCTGGGCACCGAAGGCCTCGACAACCTGAAGGATATCGTTTCGGCCCAGATCAAGATCGAGCTGGACCAGGCGTCGCGCATGAAGCTCAAGCGTGAGCTTCTCGATGCGCTCGAAGCCGCACACAAGTTCGAGCTGCCGCCGACGCTGGTCGAGCGCGAGTTCGAGGGCATCTGGAGGCAGGTGACCGAAGGCCTTCAGCGCGAAGGCAAGACCTTTGCCGACGAGGGCAAGACCGAAGAGGAAGCCAAGGCCGAGTATCGCGCTATCGCGGAGCGGCGGGTGCGCCTTGGCCTCGTGGTCGGCGAGATCGGCGACAAGAACAAGATCGAGGTAACGCAGGATGAGATGCGCCGCGCCCTCATCGAACATGCGCGCCGTTTCCCGGGCCAGGAGAAGATGGTCTACGAGTACTTCGAGAAGACGCCGGGTGCGCTGCAGGAGCTGCGCGCGCCGATCTTCGAGGACAAGGTGATCGACTTCGTGATCGAGCTGGCCAAGCCGACGGAGAAGAAGGTTTCGCGGCAGGAGCTGATGGACAGCCTGGAGAAGGCTACGCAGGCCTAGCTCTCCTTTGCGGCGGCGAAAAATCGCATCGCTTCGGGCGGAGAAATTCTCCGCCCGCGCGGGGCGCCGAGATGGGGGGACTTGAAGTGACGCACCGGTATGCTGATCTGATGTCTCGACTGGCAGTCGATTCGGCTGTCCGTATCTCCAGGCTCGTTGCCACGACCCCGTGTTCTTGTGAGCCAATCTTCAACAGTCCGTGCTGCTTGTCGGAAAGCGGGTTCCAGTTTTCCGAAAGCACTCTCAGGAGCTAAGACCCTATGCGCGATCCCGTCGCCACCATCACCGGTTCCTTCTGGCCCATGGTCGTCGAGCAGACGGCCCGCGGCGAGCGCGGCTACGATCTGCCGTCACGCCTTCTGAAGGAACGCATCATCTTCGTGACGGGGCCGGTCGAGGATCAGATGGCTGCGTCGATCTGCATGCAGCTTCTCTTCCTCGAGGCCGAAAACCCGAAGAAAGAGATCTCCATGTACATCAATTCGCCGGGCGGCGTTGTTACGGCCGGCATGGCGATCTATGACACCATGCAGTTCGTGAAGCCGCCTATTGCCACGCTTTGCATCGGCCAGGCTGCATCTATGGGCTCGCTGCTGCTCTGCGCCGGCCACAAGGACATGCGCTATGCGCTGCCGAATGCCCGCATCATGGTTCACCAGCCGTCGGGCGGCTTCTCTGGCCAAGCCTCGGATATCGAGC
The DNA here is from genome assembly GCF_036262015.1 of Hyphomicrobium sp. GTDB lineage: Bacteria > Pseudomonadota > Alphaproteobacteria > Rhizobiales > Hyphomicrobiaceae > Hyphomicrobium_C. The sequence goes on from NZ_DATAJR010000009.1 coordinate 58,469, forward strand.
GTCACGCCGAAGATATCATCAAGATGAAGCGGCGCCTGAACGAAGTCTACGTCAAGCATACCGGTCAGCCCTACGAGACCATCGAGAAGACGTTGGATCGCGATTACTTCATGACTGCCGATCAGGCGCGGGATTTCGGCCTCATCGACCGCGTTCTGAACCAGCGCGAAGATGTCGAAGCCAAGGCTAGCGAAAGCAAGCCGGCCTAACCCCTTGCTGCGCCCGGGAATTTGAGCGGCGGTGTGCCCCACCGTCGCACGGGCCCCTGTTTCGGCCCCCTTTGCCCCATCCTTGCTATGTTGGATGGGCAACGACCTATGCGGTTTGGGAATATGAGCCTGGCCGCATTGGGGCCACGTAAGGTTGGCAGGCTAGAATTGCCCCCTTTACGGCTTAACTAGTGTCTCTGGCCCTTGCGCACCCGGCGTCAACGTTGTGGTAATCAGGCCGAACGGTTGGGTGTGGAGGCGGGAGAGACGTTAATCGAATCTTGATCTCAGGAACGCTAGCGTGCTGAGATCGGGTGAAACGGTTTTGTACCTCGCGGCGGGTTTGCCGTTGCGGAGGCCTTCGGGCCTCCAAAATCCGGGTTTTCCGGGCGCGTCCCGACTGCGGGTGAGAGAACAGAATGGCTCAGGAAAAGAACACCCTATACTGCTCTTTCTGCGGAAAAAGTCAGCATGAGGTCAGGAAACTGATCGCAGGCCCGACAGTGTTCATCTGCGATGAATGCGTCGAGCTGTGTATGGACATCATCCGGGAAGAGAACAAGAACACGCTCGTCAAGTCGCGCGACGGCGTGCCGACCCCGCAGGAAATCTGCTCGGTGCTCGATTCCTATGTGATCGGCCAGTTCCACGCCAAGCGCGTGCTCTCGGTCGCGGTCCATAATCACTACAAGCGCCTCAACCACGCTGCGAAGAACAACGACGTCGAACTCGCGAAGTCGAACATTCTGCTCGTTGGTCCGACGGGTTGCGGTAAGACGCTGCTCGCGCAGACGCTCGCGCGCATCCTCGACGTGCCGTTCACGATGGCGGATGCGACGACGCTCACCGAGGCGGGCTATGTCGGCGAGGATGTCGAGAACATCATTCTGAAGCTGCTGCAGAACGCAGACTACAACGTCGAGCGGGCGCAGCGCGGCATCGTTTATATCGACGAAATCGACAAGATCTCGCGCAAGTCCGACAATCCGTCGATTACGCGCGATGTATCGGGCGAAGGCGTTCAGCAGGCGTTGCTCAAGATCATGGAAGGCACGGTTGCGAGCGTGCCCCCGCAGGGCGGCCGCAAGCATCCGCAGCAGGAGTTCCTGCAAGTCGACACATCGAACATCCTTTTCATCTGCGGCGGCGCGTTCGCTGGTCTCGAGAAGATCATCGCGCGGCGCGGCAAGGGGACATCGATCGGCTTCGGCGCCCGCGTGATGGGGCCGGACGAGCGCCGCACCGGTGAGGTGCTTCGCGAGGTCGAGCCCGAGGATCTGTTGAAGTTCGGTCTCATCCCCGAGTTCATCGGCCGTTTGCCTGTGATCGCGACACTCGAAGACCTCGACGAGGCGGCTCTGGTGCAAATCCTGAGCGAGCCCAAGAACGCACTGGTCAAGCAGTACCAGCGGCTGTTCGAGATGGAGGACGTGAAGCTCACGCTTACGCAGGATGCGCTGCGCGCCATCTCGCGCAAGGCGATCGAGCGCAAGACGGGTGCACGCGGTCTCCGCTCGATCATGGAAGGCATCCTGCTCGACACGATGTTCGACCTGCCGGCCCTCAAGGGCGTCGAGGAAGTCGTGATTGGGCCGGAAGTTGTCGAGGGTGGCGCGCGACCGCTCCGGATCTACTCCGATCGGGCCGAGGAAAAGGGCTCGACGGCCTCCTAAAGTCTAAGTCAACGGTTGCGGGCCGCGTGCTGCCCGCAACCAAATCCGCAGCAATGTCGCGGTGGCCGGGGAAGCGCGGGCACGTTATTGATTAGGCCAAATGCCATCCCCATCTTTCTTCATCTTGGCGTCTCATCGGCCATTCGTGGCCACAGGGCTTCCCCATAGAAAAGATGCGGCGCGGGATTCGTTAGTTTCGGCCATAATGGGGGCCGGTCTAATGAATTAGTCTTAAGCACCGTGCGTTCAGTCAGGCGTGCGGCGCAACCTCCAACGGGTGACGATCATGAGCGAAGAGAAGCAGACCAAAGACAAGACGGCCGCACGGGATCATTATCCAGTCCTTCCACTGCGTGACATCGTCGTCTTCCCCTACATGATCGTGCCGCTCTTCGTGGGGCGCGAGAAATCGATCAATGCGCTGGAAGAGGTCATGCGCGCGGACAAGCACATTCTGCTTGCCGCTCAGAAGAACGCGGGTGACGATGATCCTGCGACGGATGCCATCTATCAGGTGGGCACACTGGCGTCCGTGCTGCAGCTCCTCAAGCTGCCGGATGGAACGGTGAAGGTGCTCGTCGAGGGCACCGCGCGCGCGAAGGTGCTGCGCTATACCGACAACGCCAACTACTTCGAAGCCGAGGTCGAGCGGATCTCGGAGACCATCGGCACGAAGGCCGAAATCGAAGCGCTTGCGCGCTCGGCGGTCTCGCAGTTCGAGAACTACGTCAAGCTCAACAAGAAGATCTCGCCGGAGGTGCTCGGCACCGTCGCGCAGATCGAGGACTACTCGAAGCTCGCCGATACCGTCGCGTCGCATCTCGCGGTCAAGATCGCCGACAAGCAAGATGTGCTTGAGACGACGGTCGTGTCGGATCGCCTCGAGAAGGTCTACACGCTCATGGAGAGCGAGATCTCGGTGCTGCAGGTGGAGCGGAAGATCCGTTCGCGCGTGAAGCGGCAGATGGAGAAGACGCAGCGCGAGTACTATCTGAATGAGCAGATGAAGGCCATTCAGAAGGAGCTCGGCGACACCGAAGAGCGCGATGACATCGCTGAGTTCGAGGAGAAGATCGACAACACCAAGCTGTCGAAGGAGGCCAAGGACAAGGCAACTGCGGAGCTCAAGAAGCTCAAGCAGATGAGCCCGATGTCGGCCGAAGCGACAGTGGTGCGCAACTATCTCGACTGGCTGCTTTCGATCCCGTGGGGGATCAAGGGCAAGGTCAAGAAGGATCTCGAAGAGGCGCAGCAGGTGCTCGACGCCGAGCACTATGGTCTTGAGAAGGTCAAGGAGCGCATCCTCGAGTATCTCGCGGTGCAGGCGCGTACCAACAAGCTCAAGGGTCCGATTCTGTGCCTCGTCGGTCCGCCCGGCGTCGGCAAAACTTCGCTCGGCAAGTCGATCGCGAATGCGACCGGACGTGAGTTCGTGCGCATGAGCCTCGGCGGTGTGCGTGACGAAGCGGAGATCCGTGGTCACCGACGCACCTACATCGGCTCGATGCCCGGCAAGGTGATTCAGTCGATGAAGAAGGCGAAGCGGACCAACCCGCTGTTCCTTCTCGACGAGATCGACAAGATGGGTCAGGACTTCCGCGGCGATCCGGCGGCGGCTCTGCTCGAGGTCTTGGATCCCGAGCAGAACGCGACGTTCAACGATCACTATCTTGAGGTTGACTACGATCTCTCGAACGTGATGTTCGTCACCACGGCGAACACGTTGAACATCCCGCCGGCCCTCATGGACCGCATGGAGATCATCCGTCTTGCGGGCTACACCGAGGACGAGAAGGTCGAGATCGCCAAACGCCATCTCCTCACCGAGCAGCGCCAGGCGCATGGCCTGGAAGACGGCGAGTGGGTGGTCGAGGACGGCGCGTTGCTCGAGCTGATCCGCCGCTACACGCGGGAAGCCGGCGTGCGCTCGCTCGAGCGTGAAGTTGCCAAGCTCGCGCGCAAGGCGGTGAAGGAGATCCTGACGTCCGACAAGAAGACGGTCGCGGTGACGGCTGAGAACGTTCACGAGTACCTCGGCGTGCCGAAGTACCGGTACGGCGAAGCCGAGCTCGAGGACCAGGTCGGCATCGTTACGGGACTTGCTTGGACGGAAGTCGGCGGCGAGTTGCTTACGATTGAAGGCGTCATGATGCCCGGCAAGGGCAAGATGACAGTCACGGGCAACCTGCGCGATGTGATGAAGGAGTCGATCCAGGCCGCGAATGCCTATGTGCGCTCGCGTTCGGTCGAGTTCGGCATCCATCCGAGCCTGTTCGAGAAGAAAGACATTCACGTGCACGTGCCGGAAGGCGCGACACCGAAAGATGGCCCCTCGGCTGGCGTTGCGATGGCGACGGCGATCATCTCGGTCTTGACCGGCATTCCCGTTCGCAAGGACGTGGCGATGACGGGAGAGATCACGCTGCGCGGCCGCGTGCTGCCGATCGGTGGCCTCAAGGAGAAGCTCCTGGCGGCACTGCGCGGCGGTATCAAGACCGTGCTGATCCCGGAGGACAACGTGAAGGATCTCGCCGAGATCCCGGACGAAGTGAAAGCGAAGCTGGATCTCGTTCCGGTCGCGCGCATGGAGGACGTCGTGAAGACGGCGCTCGTGCGTGTGCCGGAGGCGATTCAGTGGGATGAGCAGGAGACACAGGCTGTCCCAGGCGACGGCGCCGAGGGTGGCTCGCGCGTCACTGCGCACTGATCGCACCGCGGTCTCAGCGGAGTTATCCGAATACGGATGCTCTCGTTGAGGATAATGAAGTGTTGCTATTCGCATCGTCACGGTGCGACTGAAGTAGAGATCCGGGCGGCAATCGACGTGGCAACACGCGATTGCCGCCCGCATTTTTGTCATCAAAAGCTGATTGGCGTTTCTGTTCGCGCGGCGAGCGGCTTGGGGCTCGGAATGCCCGATTTTTAAGGCTTAAAGGGACGTTTTGCCCCTTGACGTGTCCTATCTTTAGGGGCTTTTTGTGCGCCACTATCTCCGATGCAAACGGTCTGTCGCTATGCGGACCGTGATTGATCGGGCGGCGCCAGTGGCGCGGTCTCCAGCCACTCTGGTCAGCCATTTTTTTCCAGTCACGAGGACGGACAGATGAGCAAGAAAGATTTGATCGACGCCGTTGCCAAGGAATGCGATCTCACGAAGGAGAAGGCAGGGACGGCTGTCGATGCGGTGCTCGCGCATATTCGCAGTGCGATGAAGAACGACGAGGAAGTTCGTATTCCCGACTTCGGCACCTTCAAGGTCGCAAAGCGCAAGGCGCGTGAAGGCCGCAACCCTGCGACTGGTGCGACGATCAAGATTCCGGCTTCGCGCGTGCCGAAGTTCAGCCCGTCCAAGGGTCTCAAGGACGCGCTCAACTAAGGACTTGCTCAATTCTCTATAGGCGCGCTGCGGACTCCTGCAGCGCGCCTTTGTTTCGGCAAGGCATCCAAATGCCGATTGCCGATTGTCACCGGGATCGCTATGGATCTCGTGATCGGGCGGTTAGCTCAGTGGTAGAGCGCTTCGTTTACACCGAAGATGTCGGGAGTTCGACCCTCTCACCGCCCACCATTTTTCTAGCGACACAAGCTGGGACAAGCTTCGTTCAATCTGTGTTGTGCTCTGTGGATGGACGGCGCAGTCCATATGGAGCGTGGCTTCGTCAGGACGCTCCCTGGCCCTTCGGGCCGACGGAAATCTGCTACATAAGCTGAACCACACTTCACGCATTCAACGTATTGCACTGTTGATGGCTGCGGCCCTCCAGGCGAGCATGGCGGTTGCCATGGCCTGCGGAGCGCGTTCAAGCCAACGAACGGTTGGGAGGAAACATGTCGATCACGATGTACGAGATTGCGGTGCCGAGCTTCACGAAGCACCTGGAGGCGCTCGACGCCATCCTCGATAAGGCCCAGGCCTACACCGAAGCGAAGAAAATCGATCCCGATGCGTTGCTGATGGCGCGGCTTTATCCCGACATGTACACGTTCAAGAAACAGGTACAGTCGGCTTGTGATTTCGCGAAGCTCTCGGTTGGCCGCCTCGCTGGCCTTACGCCGCCTGTGCACGATGACAGCGAGAAGACGTTCGCCGATCTCAAGAAGCGTATTGCCGAGACGCTCGCGGTTCTGGCATCCGCCAAGGCGGAGCCGATGGAAGCCGCTGCGGATCGCGAGGTGAAGATCAAAGCCGGTCCGCGCGAGCTGACCTTCACCGGCCGCGAATACCTGCTGCACTTTGCGCTGCCCAACTTCTACTTCCACTGTGCGACGGCTTACGGAATTCTCCGGCACAACGGGTTGGAGATCGGGAAGCGTGACTTTATGCGCCGCATGCCTCCGGCATGACATGCGTCGCATACCTCCGGCTTGAGCTTTGATGAAGGCGTGAAAGCCGCCGATCGTTTCATCGTCATTACGGGCGGTCCGGGCTCCGGCAAGAGCACTCTCATTGACGCATTGCGCGCTGAGGGGTTCACGGCGATGCCTGAAGGTGGGCGCGTGATCATTCAGCAACAGGTTGTTATCGGCGGCACGGCGCTCCCGTGGGCGGATCGCCGTGCCTTTGCCGATCTGATGCTGAGCTGGGACCTGCGCTCGTATCAGGAGGCCGAAGCCGGGACCGGGTTGGCGTTGTTCGATCGCGGGGTTCCGGATGTCGTGGGGTATCTCGACTTGTGCGGCTTGCCGGTCCCGCCGCATGTGTTGCGAGCTGCGGAGCACTATCGATACCGCTCCCCGGTTTTCATTGCGCCGCCGTGGCCGGAAATCTTCACCCGCGATACGGAGCGGAAGCAGTCGCCCGCAGAGGCTGAAGCAACCTATCGCGCCATGGTGGGGACCTATTCAAGGCTCGGATACGAGCTTCTGGAGCTTCCCCGGGCACCGGTCACGGAACGGGTGGCGTTTGTTAAGGCTCACTTGCCCCGAGATCACGAGGGGCCGGAATAGGGGCTGGCGGCTGCGTCGAAAACGGCGCTAAAATGAGTTTCGGCATCGCTTGACTTAGTCGCCGCGAACACGTATCTCGTCGCTTCGCTTTTGCGTCGGTCCGATTTCGGCTCCGATGCGGATTGCGGGAGTAGCTCAGTTGGTTAGAGCGCCGCCCTGTCACGGCGGAGGCCGCGGGTTCAAGTCCCGTCTCTCGCGCCACTTTTTCCCAAATTCTTTTGGTTAGAAGGTGTCGCGCGGATAGCGCATCGGTGTATGCCGCTGCCGTATGAGGGTGATGTATGCCCTCTCTAGTGCTATCGAGCCCCCCAAAAAACCAATGGGGCACCGGCCGATGCAGCAGCCGATGCCCCTAACGGTTAGCGCCGCTTTCGCGACGCGCCAGTCCAACAACGCTGGCCGACACATTCTGTTCCACAGTCCCCAAACTTTTCTCCGTTGTGCCGCTTTTTGCCGGTTGGCGGCGCGGGAACGCGCTGACCGCTAGCGCGTTCGATGGAAAGAACACTATCCCATCGGAGACGTGGCGGTCATGGCAGTCAGACATTCAGATCCTCACAGCCTAAGGCGGCGCATCGAAGCCGCTGTGATCGGCGGCGGGCTTCAAGGGCCTCTTTCGGATGCTCCGGCGTCGATGCGACTGGCGTGCCGGCTCAGGCGGGAGCTGCAGGTGCAGAAGCGGCTGCCGTCCGTTATTCACGCGCAGCTCGTGCACCTCGAACAGGCGGAAGTGCGGTCGATCTAGGCCCCGTTCAAGCCTGAGGCGTCCGCTCGACATTGCATTTTGTGTTTCCGCAAACCGCCGGTCGCTAAAGGGCTGTATTTGCGCTCTCAGGCTGTTGCATGGCTGCGGTCGGATGGGTTAACACCACGGAAGCGATTTTGCGTCGCGGTAGGCCGCTACCGACGGCGATGTCACGGCGAGGCTTCCTCGTCGGCCGTGAGTGCGGGCTCCGGAAGGACAGGACTGCATGACCGATCTGCTGACCGACTATCTGCCGCTGGCCGTGTTCATCGGCGTTGCCCTTTTCATCGGTGTGGCGTTGATGGTCGCTCCGTTCCTGGTCGCGTACCGCAATCCCGATCCGGAGAAGGTTTCAGCCTACGAATGCGGGTTCAACGCGTTCGACGATGCGCGCATGAAGTTCGATGTGCGCTTCTACCTCGTGTCCATCCTCTTCATCATTTTCGACCTCGAGATCGCATTCCTCTTTCCCTGGGCCGTTGCGTTCGGTGACGTTGGCATTGTCGGCTTCTGGTCGATGATGATCTTCCTGGGCGTGCTCACGGTGGGATTCATCTATGAGTGGAAGATGGGAGCCCTCGAATGGGATTGATCGTTCCGCCCGAGTTCAGCTTCGACAAAGCCAAGGAAGGCGCCGGTGGCTCGTCGGGCACGCTGGTGAAGCCGGGCGATCCGTTCTTCACCGACTTGTCGAACGAGCTCGGTGACAAGGGCTTCCTGGTTACGTCGACCGACGAGCTCATCAACTGGGCGCGCACCGGGTCGCTCATGTGGATGACGTTCGGGCTCGCGTGTTGTGCAGTCGAGATGATGCAGGCGTCGATGCCGCGTTACGATCTCGAGCGCTTCGGCTTTGCGCCGCGCGCTTCGCCGCGTCAGTCGGACGTCATGATCGTCGCCGGAACGCTGACCAACAAGATGGCACCCGCGCTGCGCAAGGTCTACGACCAGATGCCGGAGCCGCGCTACGTCATCTCCATGGGAAGCTGTGCCAACGGCGGTGGCTACTATCACTACTCCTATGCGGTGGTGCGCGGCTGCGATCGCATCGTGCCCGTCGATGTTTACGTGCCCGGCTGCCCGCCGACGGCGGAAGCGCTGGTCTACGGCGTGCTGCTGCTGCAGCGGAAGATCCGGCGCACGGGAACAATTGAGAGATAGGCCGTCAGAGGGTGGGCAGCGGGCTGCTGCCCTATTGCCTTACTGTCTAGCGCCCCGGGGACTGACATGCTGACCGACCTTGAAGCCCACATCACCTCGAAGCTCGGCGCGGCGGTCTTCGACCGCAAGATCGCGCACGGCGAACTGACTCTCACGACCGATGTGGCGAGCATCGTCGAGGTGCTCAAGTTCCTGCGCGACGACAAGGGCTGCCAGTTTGAGGTTCTGCTGGATATTTGCGGGGTCGACTGGCCCGCGCGCGTGGCGCGCTTCGATGTCGTCTATCACCTGCTCTCCCCGCGTCTCAACCAGCGGGTGCGCGTGAAGCTGCACACCGATGAGGAAACGCCGGTGCCGAGCGTTATCAGCGTCTTTCCGGCGGCCGACTGGTATGAGCGGGAGGCCTACGACATGTTCGGCATCCTGTTCTCCGGTCATCCGGATCTCAGGCGCCTGCTGACGGACTACGGCTTCCAGGGCTATCCGCTCCGCAAGGACTTCCCACTCACGGGGTACGTCGAGGTGCGGTACGACGATCAGGCGAAGCGCGTCGTTTATGAGCCGGTGAAGCTCGTGCAGGAGTTCCGGTCGTTCGATTTCGAGAGCCCCTGGGAAGGCCCGAACTACGTTCTTCCCGGCGACGAGAAGGCCAGCCGGTCATGACGCCGCTGGACAACGAGCGCCTCGAAAAAATCCGTGCCAATGCGGCGTTTGCGATCGAGGAATTCCGCGAGGCGGCGGAGAAGCAGATCGGGTATGACGCCGACTCTGTTGCCTGGGTCGAGGGCTTCGTTGAGCGCGCGCGCGAACGCTATGCGGAGAGCGGTGTGCCGAGCGGCCTCGTCTCCGTGATCGGCAGCTACCTGGGTGAAGCGATCATCGCCGAGACCGGCGGACAATGGACGCAGGACGACGAGGGCCGTCTCGCGATTCAATTCCCCAATCAGGACGCGGTCTATCCCTTTGCGAAGGTCGAGAAGCAGTTCGATCAGGGCGTCGCGGGCGGAGAGTCGATCCTTAGCTTCTATACGGTGAGCCTCAGCTACATCGCGATCGGTGCGCTCCGGGAGACGACATGAGGGAGAGCCTAAAGGCCGGAGATCGCGCGCGTCTCGAATTCAAGGTGCCGGCAACCAAGACGGTGCCGCATCTGTATCCCGAGTCGTCCGACTTCCAGGTCATGCCCGACGTGTTTGCGACGGGGTTCATGGTGGGCCTGATGGAGTGGTGCTGCCTCGAAGCGCTCAAGCCGCATTTGGATCCGGGGGAGGGTTCGCTCGGCATCCACATCAACGTGTCCCACAGCGCGGCGACTGTGCCGGGTCAAGTGGTGACGGTGGACGCGGAGTGCACGAGTGTGAACGGCCGGCGCGTCATGTTCAAGGTCACGGCGCACGACGGCGTCGAGGTAATCGGCGCGGGAACGCATGAGCGCATGATCGTGCCGTGGCAGCGGTTCATTGGCCGCGTGAACGAAAAGGCCAAGCGCGCCGGGGCGGAGCCGATCAAGAGTTGCGGAGCAGAGGCGTAGAGCGATGGGCGCGGCGGGCAACACAGTCACCGGCAAATGTCTCTGTGGCGCGGTTACGTTCGCCGCTGATGTCAGCACACGCGACGTCGATGCTTGTCATTGCTCCATGTGCCGCCGTTGGTCTGCCGGACCCTACATTGGGCTGTCTCACAATGGGCCCGTGACCTTCACCGGAGCCGAGAACATCGGTGCCTACAAGTCATCCGAATGGGCGGAGCGCGGTTTCTGCAAAGTCTGCGGAAGCTCGCTCTTCTATCACTTGCTCGGAACGGAGCACTATTCTTTCTCCGCCAATGCGCTCGACGACCAGAGCGGCTTTTCGCTCACGTCGCAGATCTTCATCGACGAGAAGCCGGCCTACTACGACTTCGCCAACGACACGCCGAAGCTGACGGGCGCGGAGGTGTTCGCGGCTTTCGCCAAGGCTGGAGAGGCTGAGCAGAATGGCTGAGCCTTTCAACGTCTCCGGACAGTGCCTTTGCGGTGCCGTCACCTACAAGGCGACGGCGACATCGCACGATGTCAACGCTTGCCACTGCGGCATGTGCCGCCGCTGGACCGGAGGCCCGCTTCTCTACATCCACGTGGATGACAACCCGGTGTTCACGGGCGCCGATGCGATCGGCGTGTTCCGTTCCTCCGAGTGGGGAGAACGCGGGTTCTGCACGAAGTGCGGCTCGATCCTGTTCTGGAAGACGGCCGGAAAAGATCGCTACACCTTCACGGCGGGATCGCTCGACGATCAAGCGGGGCTGACGTTCACCCGCGAAATATTCATCGACGACAAGCCGCCGTACTATGATTTCGCCAACGAGACCGAAAGGCTTACGGGAGCGGAATCGACTGCGACGTATTTGGACAGCTCCGACAAGACCGAGTGAGCGCTATGGCTGAAACCGAGATCCGCCCCTTCAACATCAACTTCGGCCCGCAGCATCCTGCGGCGCACGGCGTGCTCCGGCTCGTGCTGGAACTCGACGGCGAGGTTGTGGAACGCGTCGACCCGCACGTTGGCCTTTTGCATCGGGGAACCGAAAAGCTGATCGAGGCCAAGACGTATCTGCAGGCCATCGGCTATTTCGACCGGCTCGATTACGTGGCGCCGATGAACCAGGAGCACGCATTCTGCCTTGCGGCGGAGCGGCTGCTCGGCATCACGGTGCCTCGGCGCGCGCAGCTCATTCGCGTTCTTTATTCGGAGATCGGGCGGCACCTGTCGCATCTCCTCAACGTCACGACGCAGGCCATGGACGTCGGCGCGCTGACGCCGCCGTTGTGGGGCTTCGATGAGCGCGAGAAGCTCATGGTGTTCTACGAGCGCGCTTCGGGCTCGCGCATGCACGCCAAGTATTTCCGCATCGGCGGCGTGCATCAGGACCTACCGCCGGAGCTGATCGACGACATCCAGGCGTGGTGCGAGACGTTCCCCAAGGTGCTCGACGACATCGAAGCCCTTTTGACGGAGAACCGCATCTTCAAGCAGCGCAACGTCGACATTGGCGTTGTCAGCCTGGAAGACGCCTTCGCGTGGGGCTTTTCGGGCGTGATGGTGCGCGGCTCCGGCGCGGCGTGGGACCTGCGCAAATCGCAGCCTTATGAATGCTACTCGGAGATGGATTTCGACATTCCGATCGGCAAGAACGGCGACTGCTACGATCGCTATCTGATCCGCATGCTCGAGATGCGCGAATCCGTGAAGATCATGAAACAGTGCTGCGAGAAGCTTAAGAGCGCAGACGGTGGCGGACCGGTGACGGCTGCGAACCCGCGCGTGGTGCCGCCGCGGCGCGGCGAGATGAAGCGCTCGATGGAAGCGCTGATCAATCACTTCAAGCTCTACACCGAAGGCTTCCATGTTCCGGCCGGCGAGGTCTACGCGGCGGTGGAAGCGCCGAAGGGTGAGTTCGGCGTGTACCTCGTGGCCGACGGCTCGAACAAACCGTACCGCTGCAAGATCCGCGCGCCGGGCTTCCCGCATCTCGCCGCCATGGACTTCCTCAATCGCGGTCACATGCTGGCAGACGTGTCGGCGATCCTCGGCTCGCTCGACATCGTATTTGGCGAGATCGATCGGTAGTTCGCTCACGGGCTTGTTCGGCCGTCGCGCTGCGCCGGCCTGGCCCTCCGCGGGGGCGGCGCTCGCGCCGGGCCGCCTTGCGGCCCTAGCCCTTCGGGCTGTCTCGCGATCGTAGAGAACCTGCGTGCCTAAGCCTCATATCCCTCGAATATCTGAGCGTCGGCGTGGAGGCGGGCGGTTTCGCGCTGGGCTTCGGTGCGGACGGTCCAGGTGAAGAGCGGAAGCCGTAAGTCGTCGCGGATGCGTTGTGCGACGGGCGAGGGCAGGGCGCGGACGTCGTACGCATAGAAATACGGGTCGGCTGGGCCGCTCTCTTTGAGATTGGCCAGTGCGTCGCGGCGCGCGTCCGAGAGTTGGTCCGGATACCATGGCGTGCCGTCCGGATAGCGATAGGAACCGGTGACGATGCCGCGCGGAACGCCGGGCGCGAGACGGCGGATCGTTGCCATCACGGCAGGATCGAAAGACATCAATGCGAGCGGGCCGGCGTAGGCAGTCGCGAGGTTGGAGATCTTGACCATGAAGGCCGGGTTGGGTTCGTTCCACTCGCTCTTGATCTCGGCGAGCAGTGGGACACGTCCGCCGATCAGCGCGAGCAGGTCCGCAAAGGAGAGGATGCCGGTGAGGTCCGTGCCTCTGAACGGCAGCTTCGCCGCACAGCCCGGCTGAAGCCCGGTGATCAATCCGCTGCCAGTCGTCAGGCGTCCGAGTTCGAGATCATGGAAAACGAGCGGGGTGCCGTCAGCGGCCGGCTGCAGGTCGCATTCGATGCCGTAGCCTTTGGCAATGGCGGCTTCGAACGCGGGAGCCGTGTTCTCGATAATGCCCCTGGCCGCGTCGTGCAGGCCGCGGTGCGCGATGGGGCGCAGGAAGGTCGTTCGGTCGAGCATGCGCTGAGGTGTCCCGAGCGTTCTTGAATCGCTCAAGACACCTTAGCGCCATTTGGTGCCGGGCGCTTGCTGCAACGCTCGATCTTGCGTTATCCCGCGATCGCGATGATGGCGTCGACTTCGACGGCGGAGTTCATCGGCAAACTCGAAACGCCGACGGCGGCGCGCGTATGGCGTCCCTTGTCGCCGAGCACCTCGACCATCAGATCGGACGCGCCGTTGACGACCTTGGGGTGATCGCCGAACTCGGGCGTAGCACTGACGAAGCCGGTGAGACGCAAGACCTGCCCGACGCGGTCGAGGCTGCCGAGCGCGGCCTTGGCCTGGGCGAGGATATTCAGTGCACAGAGGCGGGCCGCGGCCTGTCCGGCTTCGACGGTGACATCACGGCCGAGCGTGCCGGTTACAATCGATCCATCCGCTGCTTTGGAGATCTGGCCGGAAATGAACAGTTGGTTGCCATGGATTGCGTAAGGAACGTAATTGGCGACCGGGTTCGGGGCTGAGGGAAGCGTGATGCCAAGCTCGGTCAAACGGGCTTCGATGGTGCCGCTCATGGTTTAACTCTCCGGTCGGTTGTTGTGCAGCCGCTTTTCCTTATGGGCTGGTAGCCGCAGAATGGACAGGGTTCCTTGTTAACGGCTCGATCGGACTTTGCAATGGGCCGGCAGTACCCTAGATTCCAGGTTCGCTATCGTGACCCGTGCGGCGATGGAAGCAGGATGAGCAGAATGCGTGATTGGACCCAACTCCGGATCGGCAACTTCAAGGCGATGGCATTCGCTCTTGGAGCTTTGGCTATCGGCGCCGCATCCTTGGCCGCGGGCGTCCGGCTGGTCCCATCCGTGCAGGCTGCACCGGCTCTCAAGGAGGTCGTGTTCGCCCCGCATCGGGCCATTTACGATCTCTCGCTCGAAAGCGCTAAATCGGGCTCGGGCGTTGCCGGAGTGAATGGGCGCATCGTGTACGAGCTCAGCGGCAATGCTTGCGAAGGGTATGCGCAGAGCATGCGGTTCGTGACGCAGACCCTCAATCAGGAAGGCGAGATCCAGACCACCGATCTCAGGACCTCGAGCTGGGAGGAAGTGCCGGCACTGCGGCTGCGTTTCAGCACGAGTACCTATCAGAACGATATCGCCGCCGATCAAACGCAAGGCGTCGCCAAGCGGACGCAGCCGAACGGAGCTGTCTCGGTCGACTTGGGGAAGCCGACAAGGCGGCAGGTGCCCCTTTCGGGTGACATCTATTTCCCGATCCAGCATTCGATGGCGATCATCCAGGCTGCTCGCGCTGGGCGCACGATCTTCGCCGCGGATCTGTTCGACGGCTCTGAGAGCGGCGACAAAGTCTATTCGACGTCGACGGCCATCGGGCGCCAGACCAAGCCGGGCGGCGGCGCCGTGATTTCACTGGCGAAAGGCAGCGCCGATCTTGATCGCGTGCCGTCGTGGCCGGTGTCGGTCAGCTATTTCCCGGCCGCACAGGCTCAAGGCGATACCATTCCGCTCTATGAGATGTCGTACCGCTTCCACGAGAACGGCGTCACCAGCAGCCTCACGATCAACCATGGCGACTTCTCGATCAAAGGTGAGCTCAAGGAGCTGACGTACTTCGAAGCCTCGCCTTGCAAGGTTCCTTCGCCCTAGGCCCTTCTCCGTCGTCAATCGTTCCAGAGCCAAGCGGCGCCGCGTACGCCGCTTGCGTCGCCCCATTTGGGCGGCCTGATGGTCAGTTCCACGACATCTGAAAAGACGTAGGGTGCCGCGAGCTTCGGGAGGACCTCGTAGAGGTGCGGAAGCTTCGAGAGCCCCCCACCGAGCACGATGACTTCCGGATCGATGATGTTGACCACGTGCGCGAGGCCGCGCGCGAGGCGGGAGGCGTGGCGGTCGAGGCTCAGCTGGGCGGTCGGATCGCCCAATTGGGCGCGGGAGACGATCTCGTGGCCGGATACGAGGTCTCCGGTTCTCCGCTTGTAGTCGGCGGAGAGGCCGGTTCCTGACGCCCACATCTCCATGCAGCCTGCCCGGCCGCACCAACAGATGGGTCCCGGATGCTCCTCGGCATCCGACCAAGGCAGAGGGTTGTGGCCCCATTCGCCTCCGATGCCGCGGGCACCCTCGAGGACATGGCCATCTATGACGATGCCGCCGCCGCATCCCGTCCCGATGATGATACCGAAAACCGAGCGGGCACCGGCCGCAGCGCCGTCGACGGCTTCCGAAAGTGCAAAGCAGTTCGCATCGTTCGCCATGCGCACTTGGCGCTTGAGGGCGCGTTCAAGATCCTCGCGGAGGGGCTGGCCATTGAGCCAGGTCGAATTTGCGTTGCGAACAAGGCCGGTCGTGGGGGAGAGCGAGCCCGGCATGCCAATGCCGACGGTGGCATCGCCTCCGACTTCTTTCTCGAGGGCTTGGATGATGTCGGTCAGCGCGGCCAAGGTGTCGCCGTAGTGTCCTTGGGGCGCGAGAATGCGCATGCGGGCGATTTCGTCGCCGTTGTGGTCGAGGACGCGGCCTTCGATTTTTGTGCCGCCCAGGTCGATGCCCATTCGGAGGCGGCGCTCGGTTGCGACAAGCCTAGTCAAAGGCGGCCTCTGCGCCGAGTTGGCGGGCCAGGATCTCGCGCGCGGGAACGACGGTTTCCGGTGCTATGCCGTTAGATGCTGTAAATACAAGGAGCAGGGATTCGTCTCCGAGCAGATGATCGAGGACAGCGAGGAGGGTTTCTGGCGCGTCGGCAGCCGCGCGCAACTCGTCGGGTCCAATGCCGGTCAGGGCGAGGAAGCGGCCTAGCCGGGGGCCGTCCTCAGCCAGGAATGCGAGGCCCGCAAGGGCCAGGGTCGCTGCGCTTTCGGCAGTCGGTTTCGTGGCTTTTTTCGCCATCCCGTTTCATTCCCTTTTCCCTGGCGCATCCGGCATTTGGGCCACGTTGGGCCGTGAATGCGCACGTTTCAACAGTTGCTTAAGCTAAGCGGTGCACACTGCCCTCTATATGGCCCGCAGAATCGGTGCAGGTAAGGGCGGAACAATGTGAAGACCCTTCGACGATGACCTATCAGGAGACGAGAATGGCCGTCGAGGGCCAACCGAAGGGCACCGCCCGCGCGGCGAAAACCGTGCTGATCGTGGAAGACAACGAGCTCAATATGAAGCTCTTCCATGATCTCTTGGATGCCTACGGATACCTCACAGTGCAGACGCGCAATGGGCTCGATGCCTTGACGCTTGCGCGCGTGCACCGGCCGGATCTCATCCTGATGGACATTCAGCTTCCGGAGGTTTCCGGGCTCGAGGTGACCAAGTGGCTCAAGGAAGATGAGGAACTGCGCGACATTCCCGTCGTTGCGGTGACCGCTTTCGCCATGAAGGGGGACGAAGAGCGCATCCGGTCGGGAGGATGTGAGGCTTATGTTTCCAAGCCTATTTCTGTTGCGGTGTTTCTCGACACCGTGCGGCGCTTTGCGGGGGATGCCTGAACCACGCGCGCGCGGCGAGTTGTGAGTTCGGTGTTGTGTGAGTTTTTTATCATGACTGCTCGAGTTCTTGTTGTCGACGACATACTGGCCAACATCAAGCTTCTGCAGGCGCGCCTCGAAGCTGAGTATTTCGAGGTCCTCACGGCTTCGAATGGAATGGCGGCGCTTGAGATCTGCCAGCGCGAACGTGTCGATGTCGTCCTTCTCGATGTCATGATGCCGGGCATCGATGGCTTCGAAGTTTGCCGGCGCCTCAAAGCCTCCGCGCAGACGCTGCACATTCCGGTCGTCATGGTGACGGCGCTTGATCAGGTTTCCGACAAGATTCAGGGCCTCGATTGCGGGGCCGACGATTTTCTCACCAAGCCTGTCGACGACATCGCGCTCGTGACGCGCGTCAAAAGTCTTGCGCGTCTGAAGATGCTCAATGACGAAATGCTGATGCGTGTCACGACGAGCCGGCAGATGGGCCTTGCCGACGAAGATTCGCTCGCGCGCATTCTGGCGGACCGGCCAGGGCGCGTACTGGTCGTTGACGACCATCCGCGATCTTCGTCGCGCGTGATGTCGGCGCTCATGAAAGAGCACGAGGCCTACATCGAATCCGATCCGCAGCTGGCGCTGCAGCACCTTGCGGCGCAGCCGTTCGATCTCGTCGTTGTTGCGCTCAATCTGCAGCATTCCGACGGCCTCAGGCTTTGCTCGCAGGTTCGTTCTCTTGATCGTTCGCGTCACATTCCCATCCTGATCATGGTCGATCCGGGCGACGAGGCACGCCTCTTGCGCGGGCTCGACATGGGTGTGAACGACTATCTGATGCGTCCGGTCGATCGCCATGAACTGCTCGCGCGGGTGAAAACGCAGATCAAGCGCAAGCGGTTCTCCGATTATCTCCGGAACCAGATCCGCGAGAGCGTCGAGATGTCGATCACGGATCCGCTGACGGGGCTGCACAACAGGCGCTATATGGAGCGGCATTTGAAGACGCTCATCGCGGATGCGTTGCGGAGCGGGCGTTCGCTTTCGGTGCTGATTGCCGATATCGACCATTTCAAGCTGGTCAACGATACTTACGGGCACGACGCCGGAGATCTTGTGCTCAAGGAGTTCTCCGATCGCTTCCGCCGCTATACGCGTGGCGTGGATCTCGCCTGCCGTCTTGGCGGGGAAGAATTCCTGATCATCATGCCGGATACGGACAAGCCCTTAGCCCGGCAGGTCGGCGAACGGGTGCGTGAGTGTGTCGCATCTCAGCCCTTCAAGATCGCTTCTGACAAAGAAATCTGGGTTACAGCGAGCGTTGGTCTTGCAACCTGGGAGGGTGAAGGCGATACCTCCGAGGCTCTTTTCAAGCGCGCCGACAATGCGCTTTATGCTGCAAAACGGCAGGGCCGGAACCAAGTCGTGGCCGATGCGGCCTAGGAGCGGCGAGGCGAAGCCGTTCCGCTAACATCATAAAAAACACACGATCTGTCGGCGGATTATCGGATCGCGGTTTGGGCGATGCGCCGTTGTGCGCTTGCACATTAAGTTGTGTGGCGGTGCGGCGTTCTGCCGTTAACTTCGAATCGAATGCCTGCGTGTTCGCCACGCAATGGTCAAGCTCTAAACTTGCAATCGCCGAGGTGTTCTGTCAGTCTCATCGTCAGTGGAGGGGAAGTTCACAAAAATTATTCTGTCCGGAAATCGTTCGGCTGCCCGGCGCTTCCTCGCCGACGTGTTTTGGGTCAGTTCGGTTCCCGCACCCCGTTGGGTCCGCCGCATCTCCTGACGGGAGCGGGGAATCGTAGTGGGGTCTGCGACGGTTGGAGTTACCTCCTAGAATTTACCGTTCCTGATCCGCTACGACACCAGGTGGAACGTCAACGCCCTCTTTGACCCCATCTGGTTACTAGGCCAGGGTCCGTGACTAACTCGGAATGCTTACCCCGCTGCCGAGCCGGTTACGGACCCTGGTTGAGGGCTCTTCATTCAGAGCTGTCGCGATTGGTTTGCTTCCACGCGCATAATCTGGAAGCGGGCCACGATCTCCGTGGCTTATTTGGGCCGCCGCATAAGGGCGGCCGCGCGCCTACTTGATCTTGGTCTCTTTGAACTCGACGTGCTTACGCACGACCGGGTCATAGCGCTTGAAAACGAGCTTCTCGGTCGACGTGCGCGGGTTCTTCTTGGTGACATAGAAGAAGCCGGTGCCCGCGGTCGAGAGCAGCTTGATCTTCTGGACGATTTGCTTGGCCATTGGTCTTCGGACCTCGAAGTGGAATAATTCTCGAATTCGGATTGGGCAACATACTGAGCGCGCCTCAGCTGTCAAGCCGGACTAACGGCGCAGTACTGCGCGCTCCTGCCTCCCGTGGCGATGATAGTAAAAAGGCACATCGCACGGACCTTCGTTATCTCCCTGGCGATCAATGAATTGCGCCACGTCCTCGATGACGAGCCTCGTGATTGACGGAAGCTTAAGTGCGCGCGCGCGGTCCAGCGGGTACCAGTCGATATCGAGCAGTTCTCCATCTGTGCGCTCGACGCGGTGGCAGACCTCGTCTGCGTCGACGATGAAGAAGCGGGTGTCATAACGGCGCGGCCGGCCGGGCGGGGTGATCGCGCGTGCAAAGAAGGTGAGCTTGTCGAGACACGGCTGGTAGCCTTCGGCATGAAACGCGTCCCAGGCGGATGCGAGCGGAGGCGGCGCGGTTGCGTGCGCGGCTCCGACGATGATGCCCGTTTCCTCGTACGTCTCCCGCACGGCAGCCAGGGCCAACGCCGCGGCGCGTGTGTCGGAACGGCGTCCGCGCATTTCGACCTTGAGCGCTTCGAGATCAGCCGCGGAAAGCGCGTGGCGGCGCGCTGCGGCGCGATCGGCCGGTTCGACACGGCCGCCGGGAAAGACAAACGTGTTGGGGAGAAAGACTTGCTCGGGGCGGCGCCGCCCCATGAGAACGCGCGGCGTGGGGGACGTGCGATCGACGATGACGAGTGTGGCTGCGTCGCGCGGCCGGCGGAGCGTGGGCGCAGCTTTCGCCCGTCCCGCAAGCGCGGCGGCATCGGGACTCGATGTCGGCTTGTTCGTCACGCGCTGTCTCGCAACATCAGTGGGGGTGGGGAGGAGCGGTTGGATCGAAGTCGTCAGTCTTGCCGCCGAAGCCGTGCATGCGCAGAGCCCACTGCAGGCCGACGAGCGAGCCTTTCACGCGCGGCAGAAGCCAAAGAGACATGAGGACGGTCAACGGGAGCCAAAGGACAAGGTGCACCCAGGTCGGTGGGGCGAATGTCTTCTCGAGCAGCAGCACACCGGCGATGATGACGTGACAGACGATGACCATCGTGAAGTAGGGCGGGGCGTCGTCGGCGCGTTGGTGATGCAGTTCCTCGCCGCACGACGGGCAGGTGTCGGAGACCTTGAGGTACTTCCAATAGAGCGGACCTTCGCCGCATGCCGGGCACTTCTGGCGCCAGCCTCGGAACATGGCGGCCTTGATGTCGCGTTTGGGCAGCGCTTCAACTGGGGCGTCGAATTCAATCATGGGAACCTTCCTGTGACGCCCGCTAAAATAGGGGGCATCCGGGTGCTCTCAACGCGGCATTATCTCCGCCTGCCGCGGCCGGGACGGTTGCGGAAGCGGCGTGCCCCTTTGAGATGGCTCATCGTCCCCTTTTTACCAGAGGTCAGGACCTCGAAGCGAATGGCGCCGGCGCTCGGGATGACTTCGACCAGCCGCACGGTGACAGGATCGCCGAGCTGGAATGTTTCGCCCGAGCGATTGCCGACGAGGGCGTGCGCCTCCTCGACGTGCGTGAAGAAATCCTGGCCCAGAGTCGAAACCGGCACGAAGCCGTCTGCTCCGGTCTCCTTGAGTTTCACGAACAGTCCCGAACGCGTGACGCCGGCGATGCGGCCGTCGAAGGTTGCGTCGATGCGGTCCGCGAGGTGCGCCGCGATGAGGCGGTCGATGGTTTCGCGCTCGGCGGCCATCGCGCGGCGCTCGGCATCAGAGATCTCCTTCGCGGTGTCGGCGAGGCGAGGGATCTCGTTGTCGCCCAGGCCATCCGATCCGAGGCGCAAGGCGCGGATAAGGGCGCGATGCACGAGCAAGTCCGCGTAGCGGCGGATGGGCGACGTGAAGTGCGCATACTTTGCGAGGTTCAATCCGAAATGACCGATGTTGCTCGGATTGTATTCGGCCTGGGCTTGCGAGCGGAGGATCACCTCGTTCACGAGCTCGGGGACGGGAAGAGACTTGGCCCGCTCCAGAATGCGATTGAACGCTTCGGGCTTGAGAGCTGTGCTCGCCGGCAGTTTGAAGTCGAGCGTTTCGAGAAAATCGCGCAGCGCCTTCAGCTTCTCTTTCGAGGGCTCGTCGTGGATGCGATAGACGAGGGGAGTCTTTGCATGCTCCAACGTTTCCGCCGCTGCGACGTTGGCCTGGATCATCATCTCTTCGATCAGGCGGTGCGCATCGAGGCGTTCGGGAATGACGACGCGGGAGACGCGGCCTTCCGCATCAAGCAGGATCTTGCGCTCGGGCAGGTCGAGATCGAGCGGGCCGCGCTCGTCACGTGCGCGCGAAAGTGCTGCGTAGGCCTGCCAGAGGGGCCGTAGAGCGCGTTCCATGAGCGGCGCACACTTGGCGCTGACATTTCCATCGATCGCTGCCTGCGCTTCCTGGTAGCTGAGCTTGGCGGCGCTCTTCATCACGGCGCGCAGAAATTCATGCCGGCGCTTCTTGCCGTGCGCATCGAAGATCATGCGGACGGCAAGGCAAGGACGGTCTTCCAGCTCGCGCAGGGAGCAGAGATCGTTCGAGATACGCTCGGGCAGCATAGGCACGACACGATCCGGGAAATAGACCGAGTTGCCGCGCAGTTGCGCTTCCTTGTCGAGGCGCGTACCGGAGCGAACGTAATGCGCGACGTCGGCGATGGCGACGATGACGACATAGCCTCCGCGGTTCTTCGGGTCCGTGTCGGGCTCGGCGTAGACGGCGTCGTCGTGGTCTCGTGCGTCGACCGGATCGATGGTGAGGAGCGGCGTCCCGCGAAGATCCACGCGATCATCGGGAGAAAAGGGCTTCAGCGCTTCGCTCTCGGCAATGACCGAGGCGGGGAAGTCATCCGGGATGCCGTGCGCGTGGACGGCAATGAGGCTGATCTTGCGCTGATCGTCGGGATTGCCGAGCGTTTCGAGGACGCGCGCTTCGGACATCG
This sequence comes from Hyphomicrobium sp., assembly GCF_036262015.1. Taxonomy (GTDB): domain Bacteria; phylum Pseudomonadota; class Alphaproteobacteria; order Rhizobiales; family Hyphomicrobiaceae; genus Hyphomicrobium_C. The sequence goes on from NZ_DATAJR010000009.1 coordinate 80,385, forward strand.
ACTGACGGTTCTTGGCGGACAGGTCGAAACGGACAAGGTCGCCGTCTTTCGCGTTGCCCGTATTACCTTGGCGGACTTGCCAAGCGCGCAGCTCGCGGCGGTCTATGGGTTCGATGCTGCCGCCGCCTGCCGCACGCGCGCGGTAAATGCCGAGCAGACGGCGCTTGTCGCGCGGCAGGATCTTGATGGGCTCCGCCTCGTAGCGAAGCCCTTCGACGTCCGCTTCTTCAAGCTCGTTGATGCGAGCAAGGATACGGTCCCCAACGCCAATGGCGGCGCCTTCACGTTCCTCGGCGCGGGCACGGTGGGTGAGGACGAGGATGGCCGGTGGCTCGCCGTCCTCGTATTTCCAGACCGCGGGCCGTGCGATCAAATCTCCGTCGCTGTCACGGCCGGTGACTTCGAGAACCGTGACCGGCGGCAACTTGCCGACCTCGCGCAAGTCCTTTTTCGAGCCAGCGAGCGAGCCTTCGTCCGCCATCTCGTTCAGGAGACGCTTCAGTTCGACGCGCGCCTCGCCTTTTACGTTGAACGCGCGCGCGATCTCACGCTTGCCGGCCTTGCCTTCGCTTTCGCGCAGAAAGTTCAGGATGTCCTCGCGCGAGGGAAGCGCATCCTCGCGCTGCCGCCGCTTCATCGGCGCGGTGCGGAAACCCTTGGTTCCTTTCGTCGCCGATCGTCGCGGAGGCGGCTTCCTGGCCATTCAGATCAGCTTTCGGCGTCGGCTTTGGCCGCGCTCTTCTTGCCCTTGGTGGCCTTTGGCTTAGCCTTTGCCTTTGTGGACGCCTTCGCCTTGGCGGGCTTGGCGTCGCCGTCGTCGGTGGCCGTCTTCGCAGACTTCGCCGCCTTGGCGGGGGCCTTCCTTCCGGCTTTCTTGCCGCCGCCCTTGGCGACGCGCTCTTGAAGCAAGCGGATGGCGTCGTCGACCGTCAGCGTCTCGGGGTTCGTGCCCTTCGGGACCGTGGCGTTGACCTTGTTGTGGCTGACGTAGGGTCCGTACTTGCCATCGAGCACCTGGATCTTGCCGCCGCCGCCGGGATGTTCGCCGAGATCCTTCAAGACGGTTTTGACGGCCGCGCGGCCAAAGCGTCCAGCCTTGCCAGCGCGCTTTTCAGCGAGAAGTGTCACGGCGCGGTTCACGCCGATGGTGAAGACGTCCTCGATGCTCTCCACGTTGGCATAGGTGCCGTCGTGCTGGATGAAGGGGCCATAGCGGCCGAGGCCCGCCATGATCGGCGTGCCCGTCTCAGGGTGAATGCCGACCTCGCGCGGCAGCGAAAGGAGCTGCATCGCCTTTTCGAAGTCGATGGTGGCGGCGTCGATGCCCTTGGGGATCGAGGAGCGCTTGGGCTTCTCGTCGCCCTCAGCTTCGCCGAGCTGCAGGTAGGGGCCGAAGCGGCCAGACTTCACGAGCACGGGCAGGCCGCTCTCGGGATCGAAGCCAAGTTCGCGGTCGCCGCCCGTTGCCGAGGCATCGCCCGTGAGCTGGCGCGTGTACTTGCAGTCCGGGTAGTTGCCGCAGCCGATGAAGGCGCCGTTCTTGCCCGAGATCTTGAGCGAGAGGCGTCCCGTGCCGCACTTGGGGCACAAGCGCGGATCCGATCCATCTTCTTTCGACGGGAAGATGTGCGGGCCCAGCATCTCGTTCAAGGCTTCGAGCACGTCGCCAACGCGCAGATCCTTGATGCCGTCGATGGCGGCGGTGAAGTCGCGCCAGAAGTCGCGCAGCACTTCCTTGTACTCCATCTCGCCGGACGAAATGAGGTCGAGCTTCTCCTCGAGCGCAGCCGTGAAATCGAACTCGACATACTTGCCGAAGAAGCTCTCGAGGAAGGCGATGACGAGCCGGCCCTTGTCCTCGGGGATCAAGCGCTTCTTGTCGATACGGACGTAATCGCGCTCCTGCAGCACGGCGAGTGTCGAGGCGTAGGTCGATGGGCGGCCGATGCCGAGCTCTTCCATCTTCTTGACGAGCGTGGCCTCGGAGTAGCGCGGCGGTGGCTGCGTGAAGTGCTGTTCAGCCTCCATGGTGCGGTCGGTCACCTGATCGCCCTCATTGAGTGCGGGCAGGCGGCGTGCTGCATCGTCTTCGTCGGAGGTGTCGTCTTTGCCTTTTTCGATCGTGCGTACGCGGTCGTCGCGGCCTTCGTCGTAAACTTTGAGGAAGCCGTCGAAAGTTACGACGGAACCGGTGGCGCGCATCGTGTAGACCTTGCCGTCGCGGCCCTTGACCTCGATGTCGGCGGTCGTTTGCTTCATCTCGGCAGAGGCCATCTGGCTCGCGACCGCACGTTTCCAGATCAGGTCGTAGAGGCGGGCCTGGTCCTTGTCGAGGTAGCGGGCGACGGACTGCGGGGTACGAGCGACGTCGGTTGGGCGGATTGCTTCGTGCGCTTCCTGTGCGTTCTTGGCTTTCGTTTTGTACTCGCGGACGAAGGGCGCGACGTAGCGCTGGGAATACTCGCGCGCGATGAGCCCGCGAATGGCATTGATGCCTTCGGGGACGATCGTGACGCCGTCCGTTCGCATGTAGGTGATGAGGCCGACGGTCTCTCCGCCGACATCCACGCCCTCGTAGAGGCGCTGGGCAACCTGCATGGTCTGCTTGGCGGAGAAGCCGAGCTTACGCGACGCGTCCATCTGGAGGGTCGAGGTCGCGAACGGCGCATAGGGATTGCGCTTCACGTCCTTGCTCTCGACGGAGACGACACGGAAGTCGCCCTTCTCGATGGCGCGTTTGATGGCGAAGGCAGATGCCTCGTCCTTGATGTCGAGCTTCTTCAGCGTCGTGCGGTCGATGGCATTGAGGCGGGCGGGGAATTCCTCGCCGGCCTTGGTGGCCATCGTGGCTTCAATGGTCCAGTACTCGTCGGTCTTGAAGGCTTCGATCTCGGCCTCGCGGTCGCAGACGAGGCGGAGTGCGACGGACTGCACACGGCCGGCCGAGCGGGCGCCGGGGAGTTTCCGCCAGAGGACGGGAGAGAGGGTGAAGCCGACGAGGTAATCGAGGGCGCGGCGCGCCAAGTAGGCGTCGACCAGCGGCTCGTCGATCTGGCGGGGAGCGGCGATGGCCGCCATGATCGCCTGTTTGGTGACCGCGTTGAAAGCCACGCGTTCGATCTCGAGGCCCTTTTTAAGGGCCTTCTTCTGGTCGAGGATCTCGAGCAGGTGCCAGGAGATCGCCTCGCCTTCGCGATCAGGGTCGGTCGCCAGAATCAGCTTGTCAGCCTTCTTCACGGCCTCGGCGATTTCGCGAATAATCTTCTGGGAGCCGCTATCAATCTCCCAGGTCATCTCGAAGTCTTTGTCCGGGAGGACGGAACCGTCTTTGGACGGCAGGTCCCGCACGTGCCCGAAGGACGCGAGGACTTTATAGTTGGCACCCAAGTACTTATTGATCGTCTTTGCCTTGGCGGCCGATTCAACGATAACGACGTTCATTTTGCGCTTTCTGCCTTGAACGGTCTGCGCCCGGGCAGGTTCCGCCGCCGCGCTCTATCTGGGGTTGTCCAGCGCGATGCGCTGCGCGGGACGGTTCAATGCCAGGAAACTCGGGGCGGGAACATGGGGAAGGATCGGCCTCCTGTCAAACCGGCTACCGTTAAGGATGACCCGGACCCCCGCAAGCAAGCCAATATATAGAGTGAGCCGGCACAGCCTTACGACGGGCAAGTCTTTGAGAAAATAGGCCTCGCTGGCCTCAGGGGCGTTCAATCGCCGCTTCGATGTCACCGGAGATCGTTTTGGCCTGGGTGAAGTCGCTCACCTCACAGTAGCCCTCCATTGTGCTCAGAAGGTCGTCAACCTTCGATCGTGCCGGATCGGCGAGCTGTCTCTCATCGGCAGCGTCAGCAAGGTCGAGCGCGACTTTGAAGCACTCGTCGACACTTGGCGGCACCTCGGCGGCTAGTGAGGGCCGAGCGCATGCGATTGCCAGCGCGGCGGCTGCGAGGTGTTTCAGCATTTGCAGTCCTTTGTGACGTTGGGCCCGATAGGCGCGCCGTGGCCCATAACGGACCTTAGTCCGTGTTAGGTGAGTCTTCGGGGTAAATTTGTGGCGCGACCGTTCCTAAATCCGTTTCTCCATGAAACGGTCGATTGTTCGCGGTCTGATTTTGCAGGCGCCCGCGATTGCGTTTTTGACGACGAAAGTTTCGCGTCATTTATTTTTGCTGCTGCAACAGCTACTGAATGAAACTCCTGTTTCATACGATGTATGGAGAACAGATTATTTAATTGGCTCGTTTTGTCTCTATTGGGTATTTTTTAATCGCTGTCCCTTTTTACTAGCGGTGAGAATTTTTGTTTCCCATCGGCATAGTTTCAAGGATGTGCGGCCGTGCATATGCATTCTCTTCCAATCAAAATATCTCTCGTCGCGGGTGCGGCGATTGCAGCAGTTTTTGGTGTAGGTACTTATTTCCTCGCCCAAAACGCCGGCGATGTGATCAATCGGCAAAACGATGAGATCCAAAACAACGTCGCCTACAACCAGGCACTGGATGCCAGCAAAAAACTCGATACGGCTGCTAAAGTCGCGGAAAACGTTTCGACCATCAGCGCAGCTCTCAAGGCAAAAGGGGTTGTCGACCGCGGAACGTTCGACGAGCTTCTAAAGAGCCTGCTCGTGAAAAACACCGATCTTCTCGGTGTCTGGACCGGTTGGGAGCCGAATGCGCTCGACGGGAAGGATAGCGAGTTCGCGAATGCGCAAGGACATGACGCCTCAGGCCGTTTCTTGCCGTATTGGAATCGCCCTACCGATAAGTTGGTTCGCGAAGTCCTGGTCGATTACGACAAGGAGGGTGCCGGGAACTACTACCTTGTGCCCATGAAGGAAAACCGCTCCGTTGCCATAGAACCTTATCTCTATCCAATCGCCGGTAAGGACGTTTTGATTTCTTCCTTCAGCGTTCCCATCGTGCTCGATGGCAAAACGATTGGCGTGGGTGGCGTCGATATCAATCTCGAAAGCCTCAACGTCACCATGCAGAAGATCAAGCCGTTCGAGACCGGCTTCGTGTCCATGGTGTCGGCGTCGGGCGTTGCGATTACGCACCCTGACAGCAAAGCGATCGGCAAGCCGATGGCCGCTTCGGACGCTGCCACGGCGGCAGTGGCCAAGCAGGCGATGGAGACGAAGAAGGTCGTTTCGACCGAAGCTATCGGCACGGATGGCCAAGCTTGGCACTATCTCGCCACGCCTATCGCCGCAGGCCATACCAATGACTACTGGGCGGTCGTGGTGGGCGTTCCGGTCGCCACGCTGCAGGCAACGGTTTCGAGCACGCGTGCAAGCATGTATGCGCTGTCTGCATTTTGCATCCTGATCGTTTCCGGGTTGCTTTTTGTTGCGCTCAAGATGCTCGTTGGAAACCCGCTTGTCGCGCTGTCCACATCGTTCGATCGCATGGCTTCGGGTGATCTCCAGACGAACGTGCCGGGCGCTGATCGCTCGGATGAGGTTGGCGACATCGGCAAAGCGGTTCTGCGCCTGCGTGACAGCCTTCAGGAGAAGGCCCGCGTGGAAGCTGAGGAGAAGGCTCAGCGTGAGCATATCGCAGCTGCTGAGCGCAAGTCCGAGATGCGCCGTCTTGCCGACGCGTTCCAGCAGGCCGTGGGCGGGATCGTCGGAAGCGTTTCGTCGGCTGCAGGTCAGCTCGAGAGCGCGGCCTCCACTCTGACGCAGACCGCAGAGACGACGCAGCAGCTTTCGAACGGAGCTGCCGCTGCTTCCGAACAGACTTCTGCCAACGTCGAAGGCGTGGCGGCGGCCTCAGAGCAGCTGGCGACCACCGTCACTGAGATCAGCCGTCAGGTCCAGGAAAGCAGCACGATCGCAAACCGCGCCGTGACGCAGGCCGCTCGTACGAACGACCACGTGAACGCCCTGTCGCAGTCGGCCGATCGTATTGGTGATGTGATCAATCTGATCAGCACGATTGCTGGCCAGACCAATCTTCTCGCGTTGAACGCCACGATCGAAGCCGCACGCGCCGGCGATGCCGGCAAGGGCTTCGCGGTGGTTGCGCAGGAGGTCAAGGCGCTGGCCTCTCAGACCGCCAAGGCTACGCACGAAATCTCGGCTCAAATCGCCGGGATGCAATCGGCGACGAACGAAGCGGTCGAGGCCATCCGCGAGATAACCGAAACCATCAATAAGGTGTCCGAGATTTCGGGCGCGATCGCAGCGGCCGTCGAAGAGCAAGACGCGACGACCAAAGAGATCAGCCGCAACGTCACGGAAGCCGCGAGGGGCACATCGGAGGTCGCAAGCAGCATCACGGACGTCAGCAAGGGCGCTTCGCATACGGGTGCGGCTTCGTCCCAGGTGCTTTCTTCTGCGCGCCAGCTCGCGGGGGAGAGCCAGAATCTCAGCGTCGAGGTCGAGCGTTTCCTGGCCAACGTGCGCGCCGCGTAACGGGAACGCGCCGTCCATTTGCACAAAAAAATACCCCGGCGGGTTCTCTCCTGCCGGGGTTTTTCTTTGAGGGGTTTCAGTCCGTCGGGGCGGAAGCCGCTTTGGTCAGCAAGGTTCTTACGGCAGTCTCCAACTCGGAATAGTGAGAAATGACGGCATCCGGCGCGAGGACGTCCATGGGCTCTTCTGCATAGCCGAACGTGCACCCGATCACGGGAATGCCGGCGGCGCGCGCGGCAGCAATGTCGATCCCGGTATCGCCAATCATGATGGCGCTCTTGATGTCACCCTTGGCCATTGCGACGGCGCCCCTCACATGATCGGGGTGCGGCTTGTAGACGGGAAAGCTGTCGCGGCCAGCAATGGCAGCGAAGAGGCCGTCGATACCGAGCTCGCCGAGAAGGCGTTCGGCCAGGGCCAGGCGCTTGTTCGTACAAACGGCCAGGCGGGCTCCCTCAGCGCGAAAACGTTCGAGAGCTGTGACGGCGCCGTCGAATGGGCGGCTTTCGCGGGCGATGTTGGGCTCGTAGTAGGCGAGAAACAGTGACAGCAGGCGGTCGATTTCGGGTTCGGGAAGGGTGCGGCCGGTTTGGTTAAGGCCCTCAACGATCATGCGGCGTGCGCCGAACCCAATGGTATGCCGCAGTGTTTCAGCTGGGATCGGAGGCAGGCCCAGATCGGCCAGAGCGTGATTGGTGGCCGCGACCAGGTCTGGAGCGGTGTCGACAAGCGTGCCGTCGAGATCGAAAACAAGAGTCGCGTTCTGCATGGGGCTCCGTGTAGGCGCATCTCGTGAGGGCTGCAAGACGGTGCAGTGGCGCATTGGTCCGCTTACCTCTGCAATCGATGCGCCGTCTGCTCTTGAAGCTTGCTCTTAGGGTCAACCACTGGCAGACAAAGGGAAATAGAAGGACACGGGATGTCGGTTGATAGCTACAAGCTTGCCGCGGCGCGGCACGCCCTGAAGTTTGTCGAGCCCAAGATGCGGCTGGGCCTCGGCACGGGGTCAACGGCGTCGCTGTTCGTGGAGCTGTTGGGGGAAGAGGTGCGCGGAGGGCTGCAAGTCCTTTGTGTTCCGACCTCTGAAGCGACACGCGCGCTTGCGGCGCGCTTGGGAATTCCACTGACGACATTGGATGAGACACCGCTGCTCGATCTTACGATCGACGGTGCCGATGAACTCGACAATGAGCTGCGCCTCATCAAGGGCGGTGGCGGGGCATTGCTGCGCGAGAAGATCGTGGCGACAGCATCGGACCGCATGATCGTCATTGCGGATGCTTCGAAGCGTGTCGAGAAACTTGGCGCGTTTCCTTTGCCGGTCGAGGTTGCGCGGTTCGGAGTGACAGCCACCCGCAACATGATCGAGATGTTGGCCGCTGATTCCGGTTGCCAGGGAGAGATCAAACTCAGGATCGGGAGCGACGGTAATCCGTTTATTACCGACGGGGGGAACTACATCTTCGACTGCGCATTCGGTGCGATCGACGATCCGGAATCCCTCGACGAAGCCCTGAAGTTCATCCCGGGTGTCGTCGAGAATGGCTTGTTTCTCGGTATCGCGGACATTGCCGTCATCGGCGGTCCGGACGGCTTGGCGGTCATCGAGGCCAGCTACGGGGAAAGCCAAGAGGCCGTTTAGCCTAATTTTGGTTATCGTGCTTCTTATCGGAAAACCGGTTTCCACTTTTCCGGAAGCACTTTACGCCTGAGACCCCATGGCGGTTGCGCGGTGGGCGGACTTCGGTCAGGTTGGCCGCTATCCCTCTTCTTCCCGGACCTTTGCACGTCATGGCAGCGACGGATTTCGATCTCTTCGTCATCGGCGGCGGCTCTGGCGGTGTGCGCGCTGCGCGCATCGCGGCGGGCCATGGAGCCCGTGTCGCGATCGCGGAATGCGACAGGTTCGGCGGCACCTGTGTGATCCGCGGCTGCGTGCCCAAGAAGCTGCTCGTTTATGCGTCGCGCTTTGGCGACGAATTCGAGGATGCCGCCGGTTTCGGCTGGACGCTCGGCAGTACGCCAACCTTCGACTGGGCGACACTGATCGCGAACAAGGATCGCGAGATCAAGCGGCTCGAGCAGATCTACGAGGGAAATCTCAAAGCGAAGGGCGTAACGACGCTCGCGACGCGCGCGGCGCTCGATGGGCCGGGCCGCGTAAAGCTTGCCGACGGCTCGCACGTCACGGCGCGGACGATCCTGATCGCGACCGGCGGACATCCGACCCGGTATGGTGACATTCCGGGTGCGGGGCATATCGTTACCTCGAATGAGATCTTCGAGCTGAAGGCGCTGCCCAAGAGGATCGTCGTTTGCGGCGGCGGATACATTGCCGTGGAGTTTGCTTCGATCTTCGCCGGGCTTGGCGTCGAGACGACGCTGATCCATCGCCGTGAAAAGGTGCTGCGGGGTTTTGACGAGGACCTGCGCGATGCATTGATGGAGGCGCTTGCCGCGCGCGGCATCCGGCTGATGATGAGCGAGGCGATCACGGGGATTGCGCAGGATGGTGTGTGCTTCAACGTGGCGCTACGCAGCGGCGGTACGGTCAAAACGGATCTTGTTCTCAGCGCGATCGGACGCGCGCCGTCGACCGGCAACCTCGGGCTCGAGACCGTTGGGATCAAGACAGGTCCGCGCGGTGAGATTCTCGTCGACAGTTTTTCTCAGTCGACGGTTTCCGGGATCTATGCGGTCGGCGATGTGACGGATCGGGTCAACCTGACGCCCATCGCCATTCGCGAGGGGCACGCCTTCGCCGACACCGTATTCGGCAACAAGCCGACGCAAGTCGATCACACGCTGGTGCCGACCGGTGTCTTCACGACGCCGGAACTCGCGACAGTCGGTCTCTCCGAGCAAGCTGCGCGCGAGTTTGGCCACGAGCTCGATCTCTACAAGGCGCGTTTTCGTCCCATGCGGAACACGGTATCGGGCCGGAACGAGCGTACGCTCATGAAGCTTGTCGTCGATCGCGGGACGCAGCGTGTTCTCGGCTGCCATGTGCTCGGCCCAGATGCGGCCGAAATCGTGCAAATGGCAGCGATTGCGCTTCAGCTCCGTGCGACGAAAGCGGATTTCGACGCAACCGTCGCCTTGCACCCATCGGCGGCGGAAGAACTGATGACGCTGCGCGAAAAATGGATTCCCACTTAAAGACAGAGAGTACGCATGACCCGATTGAAAGACAAAGTTGCCGTTGTGACCGGTTCGGGTGCCGGTATCGGGCGTGCGATTGCCGGCTTGTTCGCGGCAGAAGGCGCGCATGTGTTCGTCACGGACATCAACGGCGAAAGTGCAAATGAGACCGCGGAGGCCTTGCGCGGAAAAGGTCTCAACGCGACGGCGATGACGGTCGACGTGTCGCGCGGTCAGGACGTGTCCGCGCTCTTTCGCGAGGTCGAGCGCGTTTTCGGGCGGGCGGACGTCGTCGTCAACAATGCGGGCCTCAACGTCCGTAGCGATTTCCGCCATCTGTCCGATGCGGACTGGGTGAAGATCCGCGAAGTGAACCTCGACGGTGTGGTGCGCATTGCGCGCGACGCATTCGGATTGCTGAAGGCGTCGGGACAAGGCTCGCTGATCAACGTGTCGTCGATCATGGGGCAGCGCGGCTTGCGGCAGCTCGCCGGGTATTCGGCGACGAAAGGGGCCGTCACGGCCCTCACCAAGGCGCTGGCCGTCGAATATGCGCCTTACAACATCCGAGTGAATTCCCTGGCGCCGGGCTACATCGACACGGCTTTGACCGAGCGTTTTCTCAAGAATCCGCTCGTTGCCAAGGCGCTTCTGGACAAGACCCCCATGCGCCGCTTCGGCACGTCCGAGGAGATCGCACGCGCGGCGCTGTTCTTCGCCAGCGACGATTCTGCCTACGTAACGGGAGCCGAACTGGCCGTCGACGGCGGAATGACTGCGGGGCTTTAGCCGACGCTCAGGCGCGGGCTTCCGATGTGCGGGTCAGCACCTTGAGCGCTGGTGCTGCCTGCAGACGTGCCAGCTTCACCGGGTGGCGACGCGCCTTCACCGAAACCTCGGCGGCGTCTTTTCGTTCTGCAGACGAGGTTTTGGGTGGAAGGGGCTTTCTCGAGGGCTTGGCGCGGAAGGGCGGAAGTGGACGCAGCAAAATCGCCTCCATCAGGCTGAGTTTCATCTTGCGGTTCGGCACCGCCAAGCGATAGCGGCTTTAACACTTGAGCTTCCTGCGCTGCAATCGCGCGACGCGCCTCGCCCACAGGTCCAGACCGGCACGACCCCTTGAGCAATCGACATGCCAATGGGCAGAGAGACGAAAAAAGCGTTTCATCTCAGTTTTTTGCGTGCTCATCCTCTGTATGCGTTGCCGGATGAGCACGGAAGTCCGACTAAAGTTTTTGCGTGACGTGCTCGTCGCGTTGGCATCCGTAAGACAAACACATGGCAAACGTCTGGCTCTTCGCCCGGCTCTAGCGTTATCTTCAGGGTCGACAACGGCAAACAGGGTGCCTCATGCGCTACGAAGATGATGACCGCCAAAGCAACAACGTCGACGACCGGCGCGGCCAGGGTGGTGGTCCTTTCCGGTTTCCCGGCAGCGGTGGCGGCGGGCGCGGCATCCAGATCCCGATCGGCGGCCGTGGCGGCATGAGCCTGACGTCGCTGCTCATCCTGGGCGCCATCATGCTGTTCTTCGGGATCAATCCCCTGGAGATCCTGTTCGGCGGCGGAGGTGGCCTCCCTGACATCGCACGCCCGCCGGAGCAGCAGCAGGCGGAGCCTCCGGGGCGGCAGGCAGGGCGCAATCCGTTCGACATTCCCGGCATGCCTGGCGAAGACACAACGGCACCCTCCGGACCTTCAGGGCAGGCGACGAAGCCGGTTCCCAAGTCCAATGACGAAATGAAGGTGTTTATCTCTCGGGTGCTTGCGGACACCGAGGACGTCTGGAGCCAAATCTTCGCGAGCTTCGGCCGCAAGTACAATGAGCCGAAGCTCGTCCTGTTCAGCGGCGGCACCCAAACGGCATGCGGAACGGGCGTTTCGGCCATGGGCCCGTTTTATTGTCCGCTGGATCAGAAGGTTTACGTGGACCTCTCGTTCTATGACGAACTTAAGCGCCGGTTTAACGCGCCGGGCGACTTCGCTCAGGCCTACGTGATTGCGCATGAAGTCGGCCACCACGTGCAGACGCTGCTCGGCATCTCGGAGCAAGTGCAGCGTGCCAAGTCGCAAGTCAGCGAGCGGGAAGGCAACCGCATCCAGGTGATGATGGAGCTGCAGGCGGACTGCCTGGCGGGCGTTTGGGCGAACCACCTCAATACGCAAGCGAAGAGCCGGCTGGAAAGTGGCGACATTCAAGAGGGACTGAACGCGGCAAGCCAGATCGGCGACGACATGATTCAGAAGAAGACCCAGGGACGCATCGTACCGGATGCCTTCACGCACGGGACGTCCGAACAGCGCGTGCGGTGGTTCACCCAAGGGTTCGAGTCTGGTCAGATGAAGGCTTGCGATACCTTCCGGGCGGATGACCTATAGGGAAGTCGCCAGACACAGAAAAAATCTCCCCGCCGAGGCGGGGAGATTGAGGTGGTTGGATCGATTTACGCCGCCCTTAGAGCGCATCGCCCGTGAAGCGGCTGACCTGGCAGGGTGTGGCTTTCATCGCCAGCTCTTGGCAGAGGCGCCGGGCTTCGTCGACTGAGGCAACCGGACCTACAACAAGGTCGTAGGTTTGTTCGGGACCTGACGTGTCGGTCACGTAGCGCGGTTGTAGCGAGCGGAAGTTTTCGCCGTGGCGCTCGTTGAGGAGCGTCCAGCTTAAGCGAAGACTATCGACAGACGGACCGGTCGCGATCTGGACACCGACGAGATTGGTGGCCGGCGGGGCGACGGGAGCCGGATTGTTCGACGGCGGGACTGCGATTGTCGTCGTCACAGTCGGCGGGCCGAACGAGATGGCGCCTGCGGCAGGTTGCGCGACGCTGCCTGTCTCAAGCGCAGCTTCCGGAGCTTTCTTGGCCGTAGGCGTTGCGGTCTTGGCCGCTGTCTTTGCGGCCTCAGCTGCTGCTACCTTTTCCTCGGCCTTAGCTTTCGCCTTGGCGAGTTTGTCCTGGGCGGCCTTCGCGGCTGCGTCCTTGGCGGCCTGCTTGGGATCCACCGGCGGCGTTTCGAGAGACGCGATGCGGCTCTCGACGTTGCGTGCGATTTCGGTCTGGTTCGTGACCTGAGCGCGGATCTCGATCAGTTCATTGCGGAACAGATCGATGGTGTTGCGGAGCGTCTGGACCTCGGCGACGGTCTCAGTAATCGCCTTCTGGTTGGCGTCCGCTTCGGCGGAATTCCCTCCTGCGCCCAAATAGTGGGCGACCGTGGAGGGCTGAGTTGCCAACAGTACGAGGTACAGGACCGATGCCGTCGCACCCGCAGCCCAAATCAGGGCGTAAGGGGAGAACATGCGGCCCTTCGGCTGTGGCGAACTCGGCTGCGGGAGGCTCTTTTCCGTCATGATTTGCTTTCCGGACCTACTGATGTGGAGGCAATTTCACCGCGTCGCGGCCGGACTTGCGGACCTGCCAAATCAACTCCGGGCGACGCGACCTCAACCCGTAGACGGTGGTGCTCTGAGTCCGCCGGGAGGGTCAACGTAACGAGCCGATGCAACTGTGGACGAGTTGGGGAAATCGGTGGGTGCAGTGATGATTCTGCTCGTTGAGTATCTGCAACGCGTTCATTTGCGAATGACGATCGGGGGAGATAGCGTGCAGCCGATTCTAGTGTCCCGCTTATCCGATCCAGGGTTTTGTCATGAGCCGATCGCTGCTGACTGTCATTCTTGCCGCCGGCAAGGGAACGCGTATGCGCTCAAACCTGCCCAAGGTGCTGCACCGTATCGCCGGGCGCTCGATGCTGGGGCATCTTCTGGCGCTTGCCAAAAGCGTCCGTGGCGAGAAGCTTGCCGTCGTCGTGGGGCCGGACATGGAGATTGTCCGGAAGGAAACGCTCTCTGCGGCGCCGAGCGCAGATGTCTACGTTCAGACACAGCAGCTCGGTACGGCAGACGCCGTTCTCGCGGCGCGCGAGGCCATCCAGGGGCACTCCGGCGATCTTCTGGTGTTGTTCGCCGACACGCCGCTTCTGACGCAAGATACGATCACGGCGTTGCTCGGTGAGTTGGAACGCGGCGCGCAGGTCGCTGTGCTCGGCTTCGGAGCGCGAGAGCCGGGCAGCTACGGCCGTCTGATTACGGCGCCAGACGGCTCGTTGAGCGCCATTCGAGAAGCAAAGGACGCGAGCGAGGCGGAACTCAAGATCCGGCTCTGCAATTCAGGCGTCATGGCGTTCCGGCTCGATGCGCCGCTCGATGTCCTCGGTCAAATCGGCAATGCCAACGCCAAGGGCGAATTCTATCTGACCGACGCGATCGAGATCATCCGGTCCAGGGGGGGACGGGCCGCCGTTGTCGTCTGCGACGAGGACGAGGTGCTGGGGGTCAACTCCCGGCGTGAGTTGGCGGGTGCGGAGGCCATCTGGCAGCGTCGGGCTCGCGACAAGGCCATGGCGGATGGTGCGACGCTTATTGCGCCGGAGACCGTGTGGCTTTCCTTCGACACGGTGCTCGGGCGCGATGTGGTGATTGAACCGAACGTATTTTTCGGCCCCGGCGTAACAGTCGAAGACGGTGCGGAAATCAAGGCCAACTCCCATCTGGAAGGTGCCCGTGTTGGCGCTGGGGCCAGAATTGGTCCATTTGCCCGGTTGCGGCCCGGTGCGGTGCTCGGCCGCGACGTCCACATCGGTAATTTCGTCGAGGTCAAGAACGTCTCGCTCGGCGACGGCGCCAAGGCCAACCATCTGTCCTATCTCGGCGACGGGTCCGTGGGCGCGAAGGCCAACATCGGGGCCGGCACTATCTTCTGCAACTACGACGGCTTTTTCAAACATAAGACGGAGATCGGCGAGGGCGCGTTTGTCGGATCGAACTCGGCCCTTGTCGCACCGGTCAAAATCGGTGCAGGGGCGTATATCGGCTCAGGCAGCGTCATCACGAAGGATGTTCCGGCCGACGCGCTCGCGCTCGAACGCAGCGGCCAGGAGGAGCGGGCCGGGTGGGCGCAAAAATTCCGAACCATGATGGCGCGGCGTAAGGCCAGCGCGGCGAAATGAGGCGCCGTTAACAATAGACATATTGTTTGATTTGAATGGGCGCAGAACGTTTCGTACGCCTCTTCGAGAGTAGTCTCGCGTTCGCAATCCCGATACAGCAGCGAAAGGCTTACCCCATGTGCGGCATCGTCGGCATTCTCGGCAGCAAGCCCGTGGCGACGGATCTCGTCGACGCTCTGCGGCGGCTCGAGTATCGCGGCTACGATAGTGCGGGGATCGCGACCGTCGAGAACGGTCATCTTGAGCGCCGGCGCGCGGAAGGTAAGTTGCGCAATCTCGAGACGCGGCTGATCTCCGAACCGCTGTCGGGCCATACGGGTATCGGACACACGCGCTGGGCGACGCATGGACGTCCGACCGAGCGCAATGCGCACCCGCATATGACCGCGAAGGTCTCGGTCGTGCACAACGGCATCATCGAAAATTTCCGTGAGCTTCGCGCCGAGCTTTCCGCGAAGGGCCATTCGTTCGAAACGGATACCGACACGGAAGCCGTCGTGCATCTTGTCACCCACGAGCTGCAGCAAGGCCTCGGGCCGATCGAGGCGGTGAAGTCGGCGCTCGATAAACTCAAGGGCGCCTTTGCGCTCGGGATTATTTTTGCCGGCGAAGACGATCTCATGATCGCCGCGCGGCAAGGCAGCCCGCTCGCCATCGGTCATGGACGCGGTGAAATGTATCTCGGGAGCGATGCCATTGCGCTCGCGCCGTTCACCGACGCCATCACGTACCTCGATGAGGGCGATTGGGCCGTGATGCGACGCTCGGGCGTCGAGATCTTCGATCGCGCTGGGCAAGCGGTTACGCGGCCGCTGATCAAGTCGGTCGCCAGCTCTCTGCTCGTCGACAAGGGCAACCATCGCCACTTCATGGCGAAGGAAATTCACGAGCAGCCCGACGTCATCAGCCATACGCTGTCGAACTATCTCGATATGGCGAAGGGGCGGGTGAATTTTCCGGATCTCGGCGTGGACCTCGCCAAGATTTCGCGTGTCACGATCTCGGCGTGCGGTACTGCCTATTACGCGGGCCTCGTGGCCAAGTACTGGATCGAGCGGTACGCGCGCGTTCCCGTCGAGATCGACGTGGCTTCGGAGGCTCGCTATCGCGAGGCGCCGCTGCCGGAAGGTGGTCTGGCCGTGTTCGTTTCCCAG
Organism: Hyphomicrobium sp.; assembly: GCF_036262015.1. Classification (GTDB taxonomy): domain Bacteria; phylum Pseudomonadota; class Alphaproteobacteria; order Rhizobiales; family Hyphomicrobiaceae; genus Hyphomicrobium_C. Next base: position 96,108 of record NZ_DATAJR010000009.1, read on the forward strand.
TCGGGTGAAACGGCGGACACTCTGGCGACGCTGCGGTACTGCAAGGCGAATGGTCAGCGCATCGCATCCGTCGTCAACGTGCGGACGTCGACGATTGCGCGGGAATCGGACGCCGTGCTGCCGACGCTTGCGGGTCCCGAGATCGGCGTCGCATCAACGAAGGCGTTTACCTGCCAGCTTGCCGCGCTGGCCTGCCTCGCCATCGCGCTCGGGAAGGCACGCGGATCGATTTCGGACGACCTCGAGCAGGAACTCGTCGGTGCGCTGATCGAGGTGCCGCGACTCATTTCGACAATGCTGCGCAACGAGGAGCAGTTCATCGAGCTCGCGCAGACGCTGTCGAAGGCCCGGGACGTCCTCTATCTCGGCCGCGGGTCGAACTACCCGCTGGCGCTCGAGGGCGCGCTGAAACTAAAGGAGATTTCGTACATTCACGCCGAGGGCTATGCGGCCGGCGAGTTGAAACACGGGCCGATCGCACTGATTGACGAGAGCGTGCCCGTGATCGTGGTCGCTCCTGCCGACGACCTCCTGGAGAAAACCGTCTCGAACGTGCAGGAAGTTGCCGCGCGGGGCGGCCAGATCATATTGATCTCTAACGCAAATTCTGAAGCCATTGGGTGCCAGCTCGCGGCTCACATTACGACGCCTACGGCTCATCCGTTGACCAATCCTCTCATCTATGCCGTTCCGGTCCAGCTTCTCGCCTATCATACGGCCGTGTTTATGGGGACGGACGTCGACCAGCCGCGCAATCTCGCCAAATCGGTGACCGTGGAATGAGGGGATAAGGTTTTTGCGGGATTGCCCCGGAATTGCCCTTTCCGTCTGGTTGACATAAACGTTTTTCGAGGGGTGCTGCGTCTGTTTATGGGGCAGGGATAAGAGCGCATGGTCAATGCGACGCGTCGATGGACGAGGGGGGAACGTTCGGGCCAGGCATGGTCCGGCGTGCCGCGGCTGGGAGCTGCGGTTCTCGCTCTGAGCCTCGCCGGTCTTCCGCTCGCCGCGGACGCGGTGGGACAGCAGGCCAAGAAGGCCAAGGCCTCCAAAGAGAATTCCGAGCCAGCGCAGAAGGACACCGCTGGCGTGCAGCGCGCCTATGCGGCAGGAACCAGGGCATTTCAGAGCGGCGATCTTGCGACGGCGGAGCGCGAGCTTTCCGTCGCGCTGGCGGGCGGTGGTCTGCCCAATCCGCAAATGGCGCGCGCGCTTTACATGCGCGGTTCCGCTTATCGCCAACTCGGACGGCCGGCACAGGCCATTTCGGATCTGACAACCGCAATCTGGCTCAAGAACGGATTGACGGGTGAGGACAAGACCAAGGCCACGGAAGCGCGTCAGCTTGCCTATCGCGAAGCTGGTCTCGGGGATACGCCACCGCCGATTGGTGCCGCTCCGCTCGATCAGGGGGGGGCAGCGACGGCGTCTTCCGCACCGGCGCCTGCGCCAGGGGCACAGGTCGTCGAAGTGACGCCGCAAGGGTTCTGGAGCGGCTTTTCGATGCCGTCCCTGACTGGCGGCTCATCGAAACCGGCTCAGACTGCCTCCGGTACCGCCCCCGCACCGGCCCAGGAGTCGTCATTCTGGAGCTTCATCCCCGGCATGTCGGGATCCTCGTCGTCGGCGCCGCAGCCTGCTCAGACCGCCACTCTGACTGCTACGCAGGGTGATACCGGTTTCGGGGCGGTCGTGACCCCAGCCGAGGCTTCTCCGGCTCTCGCCGCCGCGTCTGCGCCCACCGCGATCGGGCAGACGTCGTCGTGGGATACGCAGACGGCTGCAACCCAAGAACCCCCCGCCGCACAGCCGATTTCGACTGGCTACGCACCGGCGCCCGAATCGTCGGGCCTGAATACGATGCCGGGTGCCTCGCCCGCTGCGCCGTCGCAGGGGACATCGTGGAACCCGCTCGCTGGAACTGGCACCGCGGTCGGCAATTTCTTCGGCAACGTTTTCGGATCGGGATCGCAGCAGGCGGCGGCCGAGCCGTCTCCGGTCACGACCGGCTCTACGGCTCATAATTCAAACTGGGGTGCCGATACCGTCGTTACCGCGCAAACATCGTCGATGGTCCAGCGCGGGCCGGATGCTCCACCCTCTACTCCGCCAACCGCGAGCGGGGAGGGGCATCTGCCCTGGACCGCGGCAGCTTCTCCGGAAGCGCCTCAGGTTCGCACAAAGGTGGCCGCTGCGGCTCCGCCGCCGGCTGCGGGCGGTGGCAAATACAAGCTGCAGGTGGCCGCGGTGCGCTCTCGTGAGGAAGCGGAGAAGCTCGCGCAGACGCTGCGCAGTTATCAGTCCGTCCAGAATGGCACCGTGTCGCCCGAGATCGACGAAGCGGTAATCGGCAGCATGGGCACGTTCTACCGTGTGCGGCTGGGGCCGTATGCGGATGCCACCGAGCCCGGGCAACTCTGCAAGACCCTTAAGCCCCAGGGTTTCGACTGCCTTGTGGTGACCCAGTAGGTGAGCCATAGCGCGGGTGTTGACGAGGGGAACCCTAGACCTCACCATAGCGCGCGATGACGGACAAACCTTCCGGCAAGACCAACAGCGGTAACGACGGAAGCCTTTCCGCCGGCCTTCAGCGTTTGACGCATGATGACGGCACGCCGCTTCGGATCGGCGCGCGGCTCCGGAACTATTTTCTCACGGGTCTGATCATCGTCGGCCCGGTTACGCTGACCATCTACATCATTTGGTGGGTCATCAACGTTACGGATGCGTGGCTCAAGCCATTCGTCCCGACGGCCTATCTGCCCGATACGTATTTGCCGTTTGCGGTGCCGGGCATCGGGCTTTTGTTCGGCATTGTTTTTCTGACGATTACGGGTGCGCTGGCCGCGAATCTGTTGGGGCGCTCGCTGATCTCGTTCGGCGAGATGGCGCTCGACCGCATGCCCATCGTGCGTAACGTGTACCGGGCGCTGAAGCAGTTCTTCGAGTCCCTTGTCACGGCGACGGCGAGCGGGACGCAGGCCGGCTTCGAGAAAGTCGGGCTGATCGAATTCCCATCGAAGGGGCTATGGTCGATCGTGTTCGTGACGGGCGAGACGAAGGGCGAAATCAACCTCACGCAACCCGGCGGGGAGGAGGATCTTGTCACGGTCTTCATGCCGACCGGTATCGTGCCGCCGACAGGCTTCATCTGTTTCGTGCCACGTAGGGACGTGACGTTCCTCAAGATGTCGGTCGAAGACGCGGCGAAGATCGTGATCTCGGCCGGCATGGTGGTGCCGGACTACGAGGCGCGGCTCAAGCAACTCGCCGAGCGCGTCAAGACCGAGACCAAGCGGCCGCCGCCACCGGCAGCGACGTCTTCGACCTGAGCGTATTCACGCCGCGCGGAAGAGGCGGATCGCCTCGTCGCATTCGAAGAGATAGAGCAGTCGCCGCAGGGCTTCGCCGCGCTCGGTCTTGAGATCGGGATCGGACGCGAGGATCATGCGCGCATCATCGTGGGCGGCGGACAGCATATCGGAAAAGTTGGCGCCGCCCGCGACGCGGAATTCCGCTTCGCCGCTCTGCCGTGCGCCCAGTACCTCGCCGCCCCCGCGCAGCTCGAGATCCTTCTCGGCGATGATGAAGCCATCGTCCTCGCTTACCATCGTTTCGAGCCGGTCGCGGGCCGTTTTCGTAAGCGGATCTTGGTACAACAACGTGCAGAAGCTCTCACGACTGCCGCGACCGACGCGACCCCTCAACTGGTGAAGCTGGGCCAGGCCGAAGCGCTCGGCGTGCTCGATGACCATGATGCTGGCATTGGGCACGTTGACGCCGACCTCGATCACGGTCGTCGCGACGAGTATTTTCAGGTTGCCGTCCGCAAACGCGGCCATCGTCGCATCCTTCGCGGTGGCATTCATGCTGCCGTGCAGCAGGCCGACGCCTTCGCCGATCACTTGCGTCAGATGGGCGTGGCGTTCCTCGGCAGCAGCGAGATCGGAGACGTCGGAACTCTCGATGAGCGGGCAGACCCAGTAGACTTGAGCGCCCTCGGCAACGTTCGCTTTGATCCGGGCGATAAGTTTTTCAAGCCGGTCGGTGGACAGCATTAGTGTCTTGATCGGCTTGCGGCCCGCGGGTTTCTCGGTGAGCTTCGAGACTTCCAAATCGCCGTAATGCGTCATCAGCAGCGTGCGCGGGATCGGGGTTGCGGTCATCACGAGCATGTTGGCGCCGCCTCCGCCCCCCTTCGTCTGCAGGGCGAGCCGCTGGTGCACGCCAAAGCGATGCTGCTCGTCGATGACGGCAAAGGCGAGATCGTGGAACACGACGTCGTCCTGGAACAGGGCATGCGTGCCGATCAGGATGTCAATCTCACCGGATGCCAGGCGCGAAAGGAGCTCGTCGCGGTTGCGGCCCTTCTCGCGGCCTGTCAGGAGGCCGATGCGCAAACCGGCTGCGTCGGCTAGGGGCGCGATGGTTTCGGCGTGTTGACGCGCAAGGACTTCGGTTGGCGCCATGAGGGCGGCTTGCGCACCCGCTTCCACAGCCGTCGTCATGGCCATTAGGGCGACAACCGTCTTGCCCGAACCCACATCGCCCTGAAGCAGGCGAAGCATACGGCGCGGGGCGCCCATATCCGCTTCGATCTCGGCGAGCGCGGCGCGCTGGGAGTTCGTGAGCTTGAAAGGCAGCGCCGCCGCGATGCGCTCGCGCAGGCGTCCATCACCTTTGACGGGGCGCCCGCGCTGGGCCTTGAAACTTTCGCGGACGATGGCGAGGGCAAGCTGGTTGGCGAGCAGTTCGTCGTAGGCCAGGCGCTGGAGCGGCGTGCTGCCTGCGGAGACGTCGCCTGCATCCTCCGGGTGATGAATGCGGCGCAGAGCTTCCTGGAAGGAGGGCCAACCCTGCTGTTTCAGCCAAGCAGGCTCCTGCCATTCCGGGAGGGGCGGGGCGCGGTGGAGCGCTTGGCGTTCAGCCTTGAGCAGAATCTTGCCGGAGAGCCCGCCCGTGAGGGGGTAGACGGGCTCGAGCAATGGCAGGTCGGCGCGGTGATCTGGCGAGACGATGTAGTCGGGGTGTGCCATTTGCAATGTCTCGCCGTAACGCTCGACACGGCCTGAGACGTACCGCTCCTCGCCAACGGGAAGCTGCCGCTCGACGAAGGAGCGTTCGGCGCGGAAGAACACAAGGTCCAGGCGTCCGGTTTCGTCTTCGGTCGAGACCTTGTAGGGGGCCTTGGTGTTGCCGCGCGGCGGGGCCTTGTGCTTCAGGACGCGCACCTTGAGCGTCGCGATGGTGCCCGGGATGGCCGCGGCGACGGTCGGCTCGGCGCGCCGGTCGATGACGCCGGTCGGCAGGTGCCACAGGAGGTCGATAACGCGGGGCTGGGTGACCCCAGGCGGCAGCTTCAGCGCCTTCTTGAGCAAGGTCACGACGTGCGGACCGACGCCCTTCAGGACGTCCGCAAGCGCAAACAGGGGGGAAAGCTCGTTGGGCCGCATAGTGTCCGGCGGGACCGCTGTTTCTCTTCAAAGTTGCCCGAAGGCTGGCCTGCGGCGTCGCGGGCCGGAGAATGCTGTCTCCATGGGCTGACAGGCCCGGGAGAGGGCGTTATATGACACTTCAGGACGGGCGAAGCAAAGCCACTCCGAGCTGGTTTTCATATCATGAGCGACGACATCGAGGTTCGGCGCCGGCGCGCAGCCTGGCGCGCGGGGCACCGAGGGACCAAGGAACTCGACCTTCTTGTCGGGCGCTTCGCCGAGGAGCGTTTGCCGTCCATGACGGGTTTGGAGCTTGAGCGTTTCGAGCGCTTCCTGGCCGTGACCGAGCCCGAGCTGCAGACTTGGCTTCTAGGACCTTCCGACGGGGCGGGGAGCTTCGAGTTCGCCGATGTCGTGGCGGATATCCGAAAATTTCACGGGCTCGGCTGACAGGAACCCAAGGCGGCCGGGGCCGGCAGCCTATGAGCAATACGGGGACGATACACTTCCATGAGCGAGCGGGCCGATCTGATCTTCACGGGTGTGCCGGAAGGGCTGGACGCCCTCGTGCTTGCGCGCCTCGTGGAAGAGGCGGCCGACGGCGCACGGTCGGGGATTCTGGTACACGTCACGCGGGACGATCGGCGGCTCGAGGCTCTGGAAGGGCAGCTCAAGTTTTTCGCACCGAAGGTGCGCGTGGTGCCATTCCCGGCCTGGGATACGGTTCCCTACGATCGCGTGGGCCCCAATGCGGAGATCGTTGCCAAGCGCATCACGGCGCTGTCGCGTCTCTCGCTCGGCAACCGCAGTGAACCGCTGATCATTCTGACGACCGTCAATGCGATCCTGCAGCGCGTGCCGCCTCGCGCCTTCATCCGCAATGCGATGAAGAGCATCGCGCCGGGACAGCGGGTCGACCTCAACCGGCTCGTTGCCCGGCTTGCACTCGCGGGCTACACGCGCACGGGGACGGTGATGGAGCCCGGCGAGTTCGCGGTACGCGGCGGCATCGTCGACCTCTTTCCGCCGGGGCGGCAAAATCCTGTTCGTCTCGATTTCTTCGGCGACACGCTGGAAAGCATCAAGGCCTTTGACGCCGAGACACAGCGCACGGCAAAGGTGCTTCGTAAGCTGATCGTAATGCCGGTTTCGGAAGTGGCGTTCGGCGAAGCTGCAACGGCGCTCTTCCGCTCGCGTTACGTCGAGCTGTTTGGCGGCGCGACCGGCGACGATCCGCTGTACGAAGCCGTCAGCGCCGGGAGCCGCTATGCGGGCCAGGAGCATTGGCTGCCGTTCTTCCATGAGACGCTCGAAACGCTGCTCGATTACGTCGGCGACGCAGCCGTCAGCTTCGATCATCTCGTCGACGAAGCCGTGAAGAGCCGCTTCGAACAGGTGTCGGAACATTACCTCGCCCGCACGGAAGGGCTCGAAGCCCAGCGGTTCGGCGCGCCGCCGTACAAGCCGGTGCCGCCCGATCAAATGTTCGTCGATGCCAAGTCGTGGCCGAAGGTACTCCAGCCGCACAAGGTGGTACGGCTGACGCCGTTCGAGATCGCCGAAGGACCTGGCGTGCGTCCGTGGCGCGGCCGCGCCGGACGCTCCTTTGCACCGGAGCGGCAAAATCCGGATGCGAACGTTTTCGATTCCGTGACGGCGCATGTGAAACGTGTACAGGCGGAACACCGGCGCGTGCTCATCGCGGCGTGGACGCCCGGCGCGCGGGAGCGGCTAGGCTCCCTCCTGTCGGACCACGGCCTCAAGGCGCAAACGAAGGTCGAGGGCTATGCCGATGCGCTGGCGCTCGATCCGAACGTGACGGGTCTTGCGGTGCTCGGGCTCGAGCAAGGCTTCGAGACGCCGGAGCTGGTTGTCATTGCCGAGCAGGACATTCTCGGCGACCGGCTGGTCCGTCCGCGCCGCAAGGCCAAGCGTGCGGCGGATGTACTGACGGAGGCGACGAGCCTTTCGGTCGGCGATCTTGTCGTACACGCGGATCACGGCATTGGCCGGTTCCATGGTCTCAAGACGATTACGGCGCTCGGTGCGCCGCACGACTGCCTCGAGCTCAAATATGCGGGCGGGGACACGCTCTATCTACCGGTCGAAAATATCGAGCTTCTGTCGCGGTACGGGTCGGACGACGGCACGGGGCAGCTCGATAAACTCGGCGGCGTGGCGTGGCAGTCGCGCAAGGCGCGGCTCAAGAAGCGGCTGCGCGAGATGGCGGCCGAGCTCATCAAGATCGCCGCGCTGCGGCAGTTGCGGGAAGCGCCCGTGCTTGCGCCGCCGTCGGGCGCGTATGACGAGTTCGTCGCGCGGTTTCCCTATGAAGAGACGGAGGATCAGGCGGCGAGCATCGAAGCGGTGCTGGGTGATCTTCAGTCAGGGCGTCCGATGGATCGTCTCGTCTGCGGCGACGTCGGATTCGGCAAGACGGAGGTCGCACTGCGGGCTGCGTTCGTCGCAGCGATGAACGGGTTGCAGGTTGCAATCGTCGTGCCGACGACGCTGCTCGCGCGTCAGCATTCGCGCACGGTGAACGAGCGCTTCAAGAATTTACCGCTCAAGACGGCACAGGCCTCGCGGCTGGTTGCGTCGAAGGATCTGACGGAGGTCAAAGATGGTCTCAAGAAGGGGACCGTCGATATCGTCGTCGGGACGCACGCGCTGCTCGGCAAGCAGATCGAATTCCAGCGGCTGGGTCTGCTCGTTATCGACGAGGAGCAGCATTTCGGCGTGACACACAAGGAGCGGCTGAAGCAGCTCCGCGAGGACGTGCACGTGCTCACTCTGTCGGCGACGCCCATTCCGCGCACGCTGCAGCTTGCATTGACCGGCGTGCGCGAGCTTTCGTTGATCACGACACCGCCCGTGGATCGCCTTGCTGTGCGGACGTACATCTCGCAGTTCGACCCCGTCATCCTGATCGACGCGCTGAAACGCGAACGCGATCGCGGCGGACAGACGTACTACGTGGCGCCGCGCATCTCCGATCTCGACGACGTGGCCGAGTTCCTGAAGGAGGCCGTGCCGCATCTCAAGGTGGCGCGCGCGCATGGCCAGCTTCCGCCGAGCGAGCTTGAAGACATCATGACGGCCTTCTACGAGGGCCAGTACGACGTGCTGCTGTCGACGGCAATCGTCGAAAGCGGGCTCGACGTGCCGAACGCGAACACGCTCATCGTGCATCGTGCCGATATGTTCGGCCTGGCAGCGCTCTATCAGCTACGCGGCCGCGTGGGCCGTTCGAAACGGCGCGCGTATGCCTACTTCACGACCCCCCCGGGGCAGGTGTTGACCGAAGGCGCGGAAAAGCGGCTCAAGGTTTTGCAGTCGCTCGATACGCTCGGTGCGGGCTTCTCGCTTGCCTCGCACGATCTCGACATTCGCGGCGCGGGCAACCTGCTCGGCGAGGAGCAGTCCGGTCATATCCGCGAGGTGGGCTTCGAACTCTATCAGTCGATGCTGGAAGAGGCGGTCGCGGCCATGAAGGGCGGCGATCTCGCGGAGGCCGACGACCAATGGAGTCCGGAAATCTCCATCGGCCTGTCGGTGCTCATTCCGGAGACGTACGTCGCCGATCTGCAACTCCGGCTCGGGCTTTATCGGCGGTTGTCGGCGCTCGAGACGCGTGCGGAGATCGATGCATTCGCGGCGGAGCTAGTGGATCGGTTTGGCGAGCTTCCGGCGGAAGTCGATCACCTGCTCGACGTCATGGAGATCAAGGGACTGTGCCGCGCGGCCAGCATCGCGAAGGTGGACGCGGGGCCGAAGGGCGCCGTCGTTACGTTCCATCGCAATCAGTTTCCCAATGCGCAGGGACTTGCACAGTTCCTGCAGGCGTCGCGCAGCCTCGCCAAGCTGCAGCCGGATCACAAGCTCATCTACAAGGGCGACTGGGATCAGTCGGACGTGCGCTTCAAGGGCGTTCGCAAGCTCGTGTCGTCGCTGGCTGAGATTGCCGCGAAGGGTGCCAAGGCGGCTTAGGCCCCGGCGCGGCGGGCGTGGCCTTTGGCCGTGGCGGAGGGCGCGCCGCCGAAGGCGATCTTCGCCAGGTGGATGGCCTGGTGATAGACGAGCGGGAAGATCACGATGAGGAATGCGCCGATGATCTGAAGATCCTTCAGGTCGTTTTCGAAGCCGCGATAGAGCACCAAGATGCCGGATACGAAGCCCGCGGCGCAGAGCAGCGTGACCAGCACGGCATGCAGATGGTGCGAGACGACATACCAGCCGCCGATCAGGGCCAGGACGCTGAAGATGCCAAGCGAGGTCAGGATGATCGGATGGTCGATGAGATACTGCGTCAGCTCCTGAATCATCTCGCTACCCCCTTCGCCAGAACGCCCCTAGGCCCCAAGGCGTATCAATGCTCAGCCCCCGGCCGTTGCCTTCCTAGCGTGTCTCCCGCCGCCCCGCCAGACGGTGTCCTCAACTCGATGGGGATGCGCGGCTTCGCGGCCACGTGGGCTTTCCGACATAAGGTCACGAAATCTGGGCGGTCTCCACGAGTTGCGCGAGGGCCGAGCGTTTGACCTTGCCGTTGGCGGTGCGCGGCAGGCTTTCGAGGAAGCGGACTTCACGCGGGCACTTATAGGCGGCGAGGCGTTCTGCGGCGTAGGAGAGAATTCCTGCGCTGTCGGGCGGCGTATCGCCTTTCAGCACGACAAACGCGCCGACGATATGCACATCCGGGCGGACGGCGACCTCGGCGCAGGCGACTTCGGCGATGTCGGGATGCTCAGCCAGGACGGTTTCGACTTCGATGGGCGAGACGCGATAGCCGAGCGCCTTGATGATCTCGTTGTTGCGGCCGGTGTGGGCGATGTAGCCCTCGGCATTCATGCGCCCGAGATCGCCGCCCGCAAACCATTCGCCGCGTGTGACCTCCGCCTGCTCGGCCGCACGGTTCCAGTAGCCGAGCATGAGACCGGGGTCCGACCGATGCACGGCGATCAAGCCCTCAGTATCGGGCGGCAGCGGCTCGTCGGGGCCGTCCACCGGCAGTATAGCGACGCGACGACCCGCCTGGGCCTTGCCGACGTAACCGGGCTTACGCGGCACGGATGGGGCGGTTGAAATGTAGGTCGAGATCTCGCTCATGCCCAACGCTTCGTAGAGGCCTTTGCCTGTGCGTTGCGTCCACTCGTCGAAGAGATCCGGCGGCGGTGTTTCGCCTGCCATCAGGGCGTGGCGCAGTGTTGGGATCGTCGCCGGGGAGATGTCGGCGTATTTCAGGATCTGACGGAAGAGGCCGGGTACGCCTGCAAAGAGTGTCGTGCCGGTGAGGTTGATCAGACGGGGCCAATAGGCGGGATCTTTTTCGCCCGTGTAGACGAGGGCGGTGGCGCCGTTGGCCCATGGATCGGTGAGGCCTACGCCGAGCGTGAACGTCCAGTTGAAGGCGCCAGCATGGAGCACGCGGTCTCCCGTGCGGATGCCGTACCAGCCTTGGTACATGGGGCGGCGGCCGAGCGCGGCGCGCTGGGCGTGCAGCACGCCCTTGGGATTTGCCGTCGTGCCGGACGTGTAGATCAGAAACGCGGGCGTTTCGGCGAGCGTCGGCGCGTAGTCGATGCGCGGGCCCTCGTGCATCATGCGCGCGATGTCCGCGGGTGTGAGGATGAGGGGCGCTTTCGAGAGCGCGCTGGTGTCGAGCGCGGTCGCGCAAGCGATGGCGGCAGCGCCGCTGTCCTCGGCGAGGAATAATGCTTCGCGATCCGTGAGCTGGCTCGAGGCGGGAAGGGCGACGAGACCGGCTGCGATCGCTGCGAAGAACAGGATCGCGTAGGCGCTCGTATTGTCGAGGCGGATCATGACGCGATCGCCGTCCCGCAGGCCGGCTTGGCGCAGGGCTCCGGCGGTTCGCAGCACGGCCTCTTCGAGGTCTGCGTAGGTCCAGATTTCGGTTGGACGCGCGCTTTCCGCTTCGCCGATGACGATCAGGGCGGGTTTGGTCGGGGTCGCTGCTGCGCCACCTCGGATGCAGTAGCGCGACATGTTGAACGGCGGGTTTTCGGCGGGCGTGAAGAGCGGCGTGTACATTGTTTTTGTTCTGATTGTCAGTCGTTAGTTCTGTGGCCGGACCCACCAGGTATCAAGGTTGAAGCCGGAGATCGGCGTCTGCCCGGGATGGGTGAGGCGCTTCCAGGAGGCGATCCATTGGGCCGGGGGATAGAAGAGCGGAATGACATAATGGCCTGAGAGCAGCACGCGGTCGAGTGCGCGGACGGCCGAGACGAAATCTTCGTTGGATTCCGCAGCCAGCATGGCGGCGATCATGGCGTCGGCGGCCGGGTTCTTGACGCCCGCGTAGTTGTACGATCCGGGATCGTCGGCGACGCGCGCGGACCAGCGGAAGAGCTGCTCGTTGCCCGGTGACAGCGACGACGGCCAGGTGAACTGGATCATATCGAAGTCGTAGTCCTTGAGGCGCGCCTGGTATTGGGCGCTGTCGACGACGCGGATGCGCGTCGTGATGCCGAGTTTCGAGAGGTCAGACGCGAAAGAGCCGAGCAGGCGCTCCTGGCTCGTCGTGGCGGCGAGGATTTCGAAGGTGAGCGGCTTGCCGGTCTTGTCGACCAGGCGGCCCGATTGGAGGCTGTAGCCCGCCGCTTCCAGCATCTCGTAGGCGGCGCGGGCATTGGTGCGGTTGTGGGGTGTGCCGTCGCTCTCGGGCAGCCGATAGGTGCCGTTCATGATGTCCGGCAGCACGGCGTTGGCAAAAGGCGCGAGGAGCGTGCGCTCGCGCTCGTCGGCGGGACGGCCGGCGGATGAAAGAACCGAACGCTCGAAGTAGCTCTGCGTGCGCTTGTAGAGGCCGTTGAAAAAGCTTTTGTTGACCCACTCGAAATTGAAAAGGTGGATCAGGGCTTGGCGCACGCGCTCGTCGGCGAACACCGGGCGGCGCGTGTTGAACACGAGGCCCGTCATGCCGGCTGGCAATCCGATCGGGATTTCTTCCCGGACGATGCGGCCGTCGCGAACGGCGGGGAAGTCATAACCCTTGGCCCACAACGCAGGGTCATCCTCGTTGCGCAGATCAATGCTGCCGGTCTTGAAGGCCTCGAACAGCGTCGAGCCCTCGCGATAGTAGTCGAAGCGGATTTCATCGAAGTTGAAGCGGCCGCGATTGACCGGCAGATCGCGACCCCAGTAGTTAGGATCGCGCTTGTAGGTGATGGAACGGCCGGGATCGACGGAGGCAATGCGATAGGGCCCGGAGCCGATCAACGGCGTGAGCGTCGTTTCCTCGAACTTCTCCGCGTTCATCGCGTGCTTGGGCAGGATTGGCATGAGGCCAAGGATCAGCGGCAACTCGCGATCTTCGCCATCGGCGAAAACGAACCGAACTTCATGGTCCGAAAGGGCCTCGGCCTTGGCGACCTTCTTGTAGTAGGTGCGATAGTTGGGGCGCCCCTTGTCGCGCAGGACCTCGAACGAGAACAGGACGTCTGCCGCCGTGAGCGGCGTTCCGTCGGAGAACTTGGCGCGCGGGTCGAGGTGGAAGGTCACCTGCGTGCGGTCCTCGGGAACGTCGATCGTTTGTGCGATGAGCCCGTAGAGCGTGAACGGTTCGTCCTGGCTGCGTGCCATCAGGCTTTCGATGACGAACTCGCGGATGCCTTGCACCGGCTCGCCGCGGACGATCATCGGGTTGAGGTTGTCGAACGAGCCCGAGGAGCCGAGCGTCACACGGCCGCCCTTGGGCGCATCGGGAAACACGTATGGGAAATTGGCGAAGTCCTTTGGTAGCGCCGCGTCCCCGTGCATGGCGATGGCGTGAGACGGTTCGGCGCGTGCGTCCCGGGCGGCGACCGCCAAGGCGCTGACCTGGGTCAAGGCGATCAAGATCGCGACTATCAGTCTTCGCACGAATGTCTCCTCGAGAGTTTCAGGGTTCTACCGAGTTGTTTTGACCGGTTCCAACTCCCGGAAACTCCGACTGAGCTGCCATAGCCGAATATACGCGAGCAACGCATTGGATTTGTTAGGTTGACGAGGTTCACGTAGCACACCTTCCCGACTTGCCAATGGCCGAGGCACGCGGCATTTGCGTGGCGGGTTTGCAACGGAGTGTCGCTTAGACCTGTGAATGATGCCGGGCCGGTTTGTCCGGCCACGGGATTGCCGCAATCCGGGCTTTACTGCCGGGCCGGATGACGCGGATGGCGTCAGGGCGTGCGCCATGGATTGGTCTTTGTGCGCAGCGAATTTGGGGTTGAGCTGCTGGCCGGGGACAGTCAGGTGGCTTTTGAACTGACTCATATACGAAAGGTCGATTTTCCTATGTCGCACAGAGATGGCATCGCAACGAGCCTGGGGCGTGGCGTGTTGGCGGGCGGCGCTGCACTGGCTTTGATCATCGCCGCGTACAGCGGAGTGGCTCAGGCTCAGGACGCTGCGCCGGCTGCTAAGGATGCCGCTCCGGCTGCCAAGGACAGCAAGGCTGCACCGGCCGCCAAGGACGCTAAGGGCGGAGCCGCACCTGCTAAGCAGAGCGCTTGGGTGAAGCTCTGCGAGAAGTCGCCGCTGGTCCACAAGGACAAGGACGGCAAGGAAGTCAAGGACGAGAAGAACATCTGCCTCACGCACCATGAGCGTCTGGATGGCAACTCGGGCATGGTGCTCGTTTCGGCTGCCATTCGGCAGGTCGAGGGTAACGAGCACGATCATCTGATGATCATGGTTCCGCTCGGCATGGCGATCCCGCCCGGCATCAAGGCTGCCGTCTACAGCAAGGAGCAGTGGGAAAAGGCTTCCAAGAACGAGAAGGTCGACGATAAGGATCTGAAGCCGGTCGATCTCAAGTTCTCGCTCTGCCACCCCTCGGGCTGCACGGCCGAGATCGAGGCTACCAAGGAGATCGTCGAGCAGATGAAGGCCGGCGGCGGCATCATGGTGCTTGCGATGAACGCGCAGGCTCAGCCGATCGGCTTCCCGGTTCCGCTTGACGGCTTTGCTGACGCCTTCGCCGGCAAGCCCATCGACAACGCCGAGTACAAGAAGGCCCGCGGTCAGCTGATGGCTCAGATCCGCCAGCGCCAGCAGGAAGCCTACGAGAAGTTCAAGGCCGAGAAAATGAAGGAGCTGCCGCCGCAGCCGGGCGCTGCGGATGCCGCAGCGGCAGCCGCGAAGAAGGATGCTGCTCCGGCCGCGAAGAAGTAAGGCTGGCAGGGCTCATGCAACAGAAAAGGCCGTCCAATTTGGACGGCCTTTTTTATTTGGTCGGCGGGTGGCGATCGAGGTGACCCGTGCGTGTTCAGTGCGGCTGCATGAAGACGGCCTTATAGCTTCCGTCCTCGTCCTCGACGAAGTAGTCGGAGATCTGCGGGTGACGCAGCGGTTCGCCGCTTTCATCCGGAAGAAGGTTCTGCTCCGAGACGTAAGCGATGTATTCGGTCTCCGAGTTCTCGGCGAGCAGATGGTAGTACGGCTGATCCTTGACGGGGCGAATCTCCGCCGGAATGGCGAGCCACCAGTCCTCGGTGTTGTTGAAGACCGGATCGATATCGAACACGACGCCGCGAAAAGCGTACACCCGGTGCCGTACAACCTGGCCGAGTGCGTACTTCGCTTTCCGCACCGAAGATGCGGGTGTTGATGGCTTGCGACGCTTCGGCGTCGCCTTTGCTGGTTTGCGCGGCATAGTCCTATCCCCGAGACCCATTCGACGGGAGGGTCCAGCCGATGTCAACCGAACTGTGAAACATAGTTGATGGCGGGCAGTTTCCCAACCCTAGAAGCCGTACGCTGCGGCCCGCTCGGGATCCTTCTTGGCGACGAGGCGCGCAAGATCGACGATCACTTTGGCCTGCTTCCAGGTGGCGTCGTCCTGCATCTTGCCGTCGATCATCACGGCACCGGTGCCGTCCGGCATGGCTTCGAGGATGCGCTTGGCGAAGGCGACTTCCTTCACGTCGGGAGAGAAAACCCGCTTTGCGATGTCGATCTGCGACGGATGCAGCGACCATGCACCGAGGCAGCCCTGGATGAATGCATTGCGGAACTGCGCTTCACAGGCGGCGCCGTCGGAGAAATCGCCGAACGGACCGTAGAAGGGCTTGAGCCCGTAGGACAAGCACGCGTCGACCATCTTGCCGACCGTGTAATGCCAAAGATCCTGCTGGTAGCGGGCACGAGCGGCTGACGCGTCCGGGCCCGCATCTTCGAGAACGAAATAATCCGGATGACCTCCGCCGACGCGAGTCGTTTTCATGCCGCGCGAAGCTGCAAGGTCCGCAGGGCCGAGGCTCATGCCGTGCATGCGCGGGGAGGCTGCTGCGATGGCTTCGACGTTCTTCACGCCCTCTGCGGTTTCGAGAATGGCGTGAATCATAATCGGACGCGTGACGCCGTGCTTGGCCTCGAGTTGTGCCAGAAGCTGGTCGAGATAGTGGATGTCCCACGGGCCCTCGACCTTGGGCAGCATGATGACATCAACCTTGTTGCCGGCTTCACGCACGATTTCCGTGACGTCGTCGAGCATCCAAGGCGAGTTGAGGCAGTTGATGCGGGTCCAGAGGCCGGTGTCGCCGAAATCGTTTTCGCGCGCCATCTGAATGAAGCCTTTGCGCGCCGCCTCTTTGTCGCCGACCGGAATCGCGTCCTCGAGGTTGCCGAGGACGACGTCGACCTGGGCCGCGATATCCTTAATTTTCGAGCGGATCTTCTCGTTGTGCGGCGGCACGAAGTGGATCATGCGCTCGATGCGGACCGGCGGCGTGCGATAGGGCTCGGGTGCGCCAATGGCGAGAGGCGCAAAGTGTTTCGCAGGCGTACGGACGGCGCTCATCGGGAGGACCTCGGTCGAGACATGGATGGATAGGGGATCTTGCGCGGCACTCTAGTTGCCGGGCGGCAAGAGTCAACGCGGCTGGACGCTCGCGCGGGGGCGCGTTGTCGCGGAGACCCTCGGGTAGGTTAGCGCCCGGAGCCCTCGGAGGCGACGCCGTTTACCGCGCCGTTGGGTGCGCGCCAGTCGACAATGTTCTCGCGCGTCTGCTGCAGCGGGCGAGAGGGCTGCGGAGTCTTCGTGGTTTCGCTTTTGGTACGGCGCTTGAAGTGGATCGTGCGGATCATTTCGCGGATGCGCGGCTGGATCTCGGTGCTCCAGCGCCGGCCCGAGAACACGCCGTAATGGCCGACGCCCTGCTGGACGTAATAGAAGTGCTCGTCGGGGGGCACGTTCGAACAGAGATCGTGCGCGGCTTCGGTCTGACCTAGACCGCAGATGTCGTCGCGTTCGCCTTCGACCGTCATGATCGCGGTCTTGCGGATTGCCGAGCACTCGACGCGTTGGCCGCGATGCATCATCTCGCCTTTCGGCAAAGCGTGATCCTGGAAGACGGTCTTGACGGTCTGGAGATAGAATTCGGCGGGGAGGTCCATCACCGCAAGGTATTCTTCGTAAAATGCCTTGTGCTGGTTGACGCTGTCGCAATCGCCTTTGACGAGGTTCTCGAACAGCTTCATGTGCGCTTCCGTATGGCGCTCGAGGTTCATCGTCATGAAGCCGGTGAGCTGGATGAAGCCTGGATAGACCTTGCGCCCGTAGCCGGCGTTCGGAAACGGCACGTAGTGGATGACGTTGTTCTTGAACCAGGAGAGCGCCTTCTCCTCGGCAAGTTTGTTGACCTGGGTCGGATTGCGTCGCGTGTCGATCGGGCCGCCCATCATCGTCAGCGAGGCCGGCTGGCACGGGTCGTCGTTGGCGGCCATCACTGCAGTTGCGGCAAGCGCGGGCACGGCTGGCTGGCAAACTGCGATCACATGCGTATTGGGGCCGAGGAACTGGATGAATTCGATGATATAGTCGATGAAGTCGTCGAGATCGAACGAGCCTTCATAGAGCGGGACGTCGCGCGCGTCCGCCCAGTCGGTGATGTAGAGATCGTGTTCCTTGATCATCGCCTCGGCCGTGCCACGGAGAAGCGTGGCGTAGTGGCCGGACATCGGCGCGATGAGGAGAACCTTGGGATCGGAACGCTCGCCGAGGGCCGTCTTGTCGCGATCGAAATGCAAGAGGTTACAGAATGGCTTCCTGAGAACGATCTCCTCGCGCACAGGTACGCCGACCCCTTGGACTTTCGCCTCCTTGATGCCGAACTCCGGCTTGCCATAGCGGCGCGTCATGCCCTCGAACACTTCGCATGCCGCAGCCATGTTCTTGGCAAGGTCGGTGGTGGCGAAGGGGTTAATGGGAGTTTCGAGCTGCGCTTTGAAGGTGCGCGTCATGAGCCGGATCGGATGCAGCAGAGCATGTGCCAGCTCATACGTGTAATAGTGCATTCGTTGCGCTCTCCCCGAGCTTGCGCGATAGCTGCAGTGCAGCAGGGCTATCCCGCGTCGTCAAGCTCTCTGTCTTAAATACGTCTCAATTGCTGACGCTTCGAGCAAATATGTGACTGGCATTTGCGCCAAATGCCCGCAGAAGCGGTCTTGGCTTCCACTCGCTCGACGATACCGCATCGCAGCAAGCACGATACCGGCACTCGGTTCGTTTTTTACTGTCGCGACAGAGCCTTCGCCTAGCAGACAGCGATCGGATGAGTGTGATCGTTACGGTAAATCGTCTCCCATTTCAGTTACATCGGAGACACGCTTTATGGGGTCCGCGCGGAATTGGTTCGCGCTCTACGTGTTTCCGGAAAAAATGACTGGGGATTCCGTCGTTTTGGACTTTGGTCGAATGGTCATGATTAACCCTTCGATTTTTTTGTCAAAGGGTCGGCCGAAAATCTGCCTTTTGCGTGCACAACGCCGAGCGGGCCCCGCAATTATGTAATTGAATTACTTTTTTTGGATGCCTGCCTACCGATGCCGAGAGCTGAAACCGGCATTGGCTGCGATTTCACATCGCGCAGCACGAAACTCGATCGGAGCCGGGTTACGCCCGGAAGTCGCGACAGCTCTTCCTTGTGGATGCGTTCATAGTCGGCCAAATCACGCGCGAGTACGGTTAGAAGATAGTCGTCTTCGCCGGACATGAGCTCGCAGCCGATCACGGATGGCGATGCTGCGACCGCTGCTTCGAAGGCCTCGAGGCGCTGTTCGCTCTGATTTTGCAGGCTAATGAAAATGTGGACTGTCATTTCCAGGCCCATGGCTTTCCGGTCGAGCCGTGCCTGATAGCCCTTGATGATCCCGCCCTCTTCGAGCGCCCGGATACGCCGGGCGATGGCCGTGGGTGAGAGGGGAATGCGTTCTGCAAGCTGCACCTGGCTCAGGCGGCCATCTTCGAGTAGGGCGGCCAAAATGGCGCGATCGAGCGCATCGAGCTTCATGGACATGGATAATCTGCGTTCATTGCTTCGTTTTCGCAGAATATCTGCGTTTTCATCGTTCAGCTCAAGGAAATTTGCGGGGTTTCCGGCCTCAAGCGTTGATATGGTTCATGTGGAGATCTGGAACCAGCGTCCTGGCAGGGAGAAGACCAAATGCGCATCGGTGTTCCGACGGAGATCAAGAGCAACGAGTACCGTGTCGGGCTTGTGCCCGGTTCCGTGCGAGAACTGACCTCGCGCGGACATGAAGTCCTCGTACAGTCCGGTGCAGGTGCCGGAATTTTCGCAGACGACGCCACCTATCAGAAAGCCGGCGCGAAGATCGCGCCCACCGCCGAAGCGGTGTTCGATGCGGCTGAGATGATCGTCAAGGTCAAGGAACCGCAGGCCGTCGAATACGCGCGGCTCAAGCCGCATCAAATCCTTTTCACCTATTTGCATCTCGCTCCCGATCCGGACCAGGCCCGCGGATTGCTTGCCTCAGGCGCGGCTGCCATCGCCTACGAAACCGTAACCGACGTCAACGGCGGATTGCCTTTGCTGGCGCCGATGAGCGAGGTTGCCGGACGTCTTTCCATCGAAGCCGCCGCGATTGCATTGCGTCGACCGACCGGCGGACGCGGTGTGCTGATGGGCGGCGTGCCCGGTGTACGCCCCGCCAAGGTCGTCGTGCTCGGCGGCGGCGTCGTCGGCACACACGCGGCGCGCATGGCAGCAGGGCTCGGCGCCGACGTCACGATTATCGATAAATCGCTACCGCGGCTCCGCCAGCTCGACGAGCTGTTCCAGGGGCGTGTTTCGACGCTCGCCTCGACGATGCACGCGATCGAGATGGAAGTCATGGAAGCGGACGTCGTGATCGGCGCCGTGCTGGTGGCCGGCGCGAGCGCACCAAAACTCATTACGCGCGACATGCTGCGTTCCATGAAGCGCGGCGCGGTGCTCGTCGACGTTTCGATCGATCAGGGGGGCTGCTTCGAGACCTCGCGTCCAACCACGCATGCCAATCCGACGTTCGAGGTCGACGGCATCATTCACTACTGCGTGGCCAACATGCCGGGCGCCGTGCCGGTGACCTCCGCTCAGGCGCTCAACAACGCTACGCTGCCGTTCGTGATCAAGTTGGCCGACAAGGGGTTGGCCGCATTCGACCGTGATCCGCATCTGGCCGCGGGTCTCAACGTACGGGATGGGCGGATCATGCATTCCGCAGTTGCCGCTTCGCTCGGCTTCGACCGGCTGGATGGAGAGAAATCGCGGCCTGTCGCGGCGGAGTAAAATTCGAAGTTTGGGCGCGCGTTCCTCCTCCTCCCCGAGCGCCCTTTTCTCGTGCTTCTTGCCGGACATCCGGCCTGCGCATTCCCGGAAGCACGATAAGCCGGCCCGTTTCCCCCACGGGCCGGCTTTTTTGTTCGCTCGTTTCAGCCGCCGCGAAGCTTGTCAGCCATGACGGAGATCGTGCGCTGATAGACTTCGGCGCGGTTCCAATCCTTGATGACAGCGTAGTTGGCGGTGCCCTGATGCCAGGGCTGCCCAGCTTGCCATCCATGGCCTTTGAGGAAGTTGGCGGTGGAGGCGAGAATGTCGGGCACGCTGTGGATCAGGTCCTTCTTGCCGTCGCCATCGAAGTCGACGGCGTATTTGACGTAGGGCGTCGGCAGGAACTGCGTCTGGCCGATCTCGCCGGCCCAGCCTCCGCGCAGCTCTTCGGGGCGCATGTGGGCGTTGTCGATGATGCGCAGTGCGTCGAGCAACTGGCCGGTGAAGAAGGGTGAGCGGCGGCAGTCATAGGCCAGTGTCGCGAGTGAGCGGAAGATCGAATACTTGCCGCTGGTGTCGGCGCCGAAGTTGGTTTCTAGGCCCCAGATGGCGATAACGATTTCGCGCGGCACGCCGAACTGGCGCTCCATGCGGTCGAGTACGGCCCTGTGGGTCTTCATGCGCGCGCGGCCGCGGCCGATGAGAACGCCACCGACGCGGCGGGCGTAGAACTGCTCGAACGACAGCTTGAAAGACTTCTGATTGCGGTCAAGGCGGATGATGCGCGGATCGTAGGTGACACCGTCGAGACCGGCGCTGATGGAGCCTTGCGAGATGCCTTGGGCGGCGGCGCTATTCTTGAATGCGGCGAGCCAGGTGTTGAAGCCGCCAGGACCGTTCCCGCACGAGGCAGCGTGAGCGGCGGGCGAGAGCGCGGCGAAGAGAAGCGCGAGCGGCGCTGCGATGAAGGCTGCGGTTTTTGTGGTCATGGCTTCACGTCCCTCACGTTTCGGGCGGGACGTTAGCGGGGCTTGGCGGATTGGGGAAGGTATCGGAGCGCGGCACTTTTGCCGGCGTTGCGGGCCTCAGTCCTTGTGCCCCGCGATTTGGAACCAAGCGAGGCGCTCTTCGGGAAAGGCCGGTTTGTTGTGGGGCGGGAAATCCTCTGGGTGGTCCATGGCGCCGACGTGAATGTGGATCTCGTCACCGGTTTCATAGGTCAGGGTGGCGCCACATTTTCCGCAGAAGCCGCGTTGGATACCCGGCGATGATTCATAGTACGTCGGCGCGCCTTGCGTGAACTCGACGAGGTCGCGTTTGCAATCGAGGAAGACGGAGACGGGAGCGCCCGTATGTTTGCGGCAGGTCGCGCAGTGGCAGTAGTCGATCTCGAAAGGCGGGCCGGTGAGGCGAAAGCGAACCGCGCCGCAAAGGCAGCCACCGGTGGGTGAGGGCGTCATGGGCAAACCCTAGCTTCCGCGTCGCGTCTGTTAGAGCTTTGTAGGTGAGCAACGCATTCGGTCGGTGTTTGTTTCTCGTCGTCATCTCAAATACGTATGCGCCAATAGCCAAAGCCCTCCGGCGGCGAGGGCGATGCCGGATAGGCGCGCGATCAACGGCCCGCGGGGCACAAGCTTTTCCGCCAGGACAAGGATGGACAGGCCGGCGATCCAGACGAGGTTCATGATGCCGCCCGCAAATAGCAAGACCATCAGGAGCCAGCAGCAGCCGAGGCAATAGGCGCCATGCTTTGCGCCCATGCGGAGCGCGCCCATGGCGCCGGGGCTGAAATTCGCGGCGAGGAAACGGGCGGGCGTGCGGCAGTGGTCGAGGCAGACGCGCTTCAGGGGCGTGAGCTGGTAGGCGCCCGCCGCCAGAAGAAGCGCGCCCGTGAATACGGCGTTGGTGCTCCACATGAGCATGGCGTGCATCAGGCCGATGCGCTCCAGGCTCCACTGCAGACCGGTGGCCAGGATGCTGAACGCCAGCCAGACGAGCAAATAGCCCATGGCAAATGCAAAGGTTGGCGTCGTCGCGCCCCTGATCCTGCCGCGCTTGAGCTCGTGGCGATAGGCGTGGGCATAGAGCAGGATGGTCGGCGCAGCGCTCGGCGTCATCATGGCGATCATCATGATCCACCACATCAAGAGCATGACGATGGCGTAGGTTGCGCTCCACTGTTGTGCCATTCCCGTGCTCGCCGGCGGCGGGAAGTCCCACGTCGTCATGGCGATAACGCTCATTCCGGTGCCGGATCCGACAAGCACCCACCACCAGGAGAGTGCAGTCAGAAGCGCAAGGCCGAGGCCGATGACAAGGCGCTCGCGCTTGAGGATCGCCTCGATGGGTGTGGTGTCGCGCGGCATGGCCTCAAGCTCACAGCGCGCGGTGTTTGATGACGCCATGGTTGTTGAGGTGGAGACGGGCGAATTGGCCGTAGGAGTTGGCCAGCGTCAGCTCGATCTTGCCATGGGTCTTGCTGGAGCCGCTGCCCATTTCGGCGATCTCGTACTCGAAGCCATTTGGGAGGTCGATGCGTGCGCGGTGCTCGGCGCCTGTGACCGGATTGCGGATCGGTTCACCATGGCATTCCGCGACGCCGGGAACGACGAAGTGGCCACGGCGGGCCTCGACGTCGACCTCAAACGCGATTGGCGCAAAGATCGGGTCATAAACCTCGGAGAGGGTCGACGCGAAGACCGCGAACACTGTGGCCATGGGATCGGTATCCTCGCCACTCATGATCCTTAGGATAGCGTCGCGCTGTTCCTCCGTAGCGCGTTCATCGACAAACGGTTGCGCCTTGCCGTTGCCTTCGTGAATCGCGCCCGGCCAAGAAAACACGCCGCCGAAACGCAACCCGTCCAGTTTCACGTCTCCATGATGGCCCGAGATGACCTCGTTGCAGACCACCGCTTGGCAATGGCCGTATGTCGGCGGCGCGTTGAATTGACAGGGGCAGCCATAGGCGCAGTTGCAGTTCGCGAATTCAGTGGCGCGGATTTCCCAGGGTGTCATTGCGGTCATCCTCCTGTGTCGCCGATCGCAAATTGCGATATGCTGGCGTGCCTGCATCTGCAGGGAGGCTGCGCTATTCTAGCAATGAACCGACTAAGGGCAATGCGCGGTGCGGGAGCGAGATTAGCTCCTTCCCGTGAAATTGAACTCGGCGCCGGAGCGGATACCGGTGGGCCAGCGCGCAGTCACGGTCTTGATGCGTGTGTAGAAGCGCACGCCCTCGGGGCCATAGATCGCGTGATCGCCAAATAGCGAGCGTTTCCAGCCGCCGAAGGAGTGATAGGCGACGGGGACCGGGATCGGCACGTTGATGCCGACCATGCCCACTTCGATGCGGTCGGCGAAGGCGCGGGCGGTGTCGCCATCGCGCGTGAAGATGGCGGTGCCGTTTCCGTACTCGTGGCTGTTCACGAGGTTGGCGGCCTCGTCGTAGCTTTCGGCGCGCACGACAGACAGCACCGGGCCGAAGATTTCGGTTTTGTAGATCGTCATGTCGGGCGTGACGCGATCGAACAGCGTGCCGCCGAGGAAGTAGCCGTTCTCGTAACCTTGGAGAACGAGGCCGCGACCGTCGACGACGAGATCGGCGCCTTCGGTGACGCCCCTGTCGATGAGGCCGGCGATCTTGCGCTTGGCGTCCGCCGTGACGACCGGGCCCATCTCGGACTCGGGATCTGTGGCGGGTGCGACTTTCAACGCGCGCACGCGGGGGGCCAGCGCCTCGACGAGCCGGTCGGCGGTCCGCTTGCCGACGGGGACGGCGACCGAGATCGCCATACAGCGTTCGCCGGCCGAGCCGTAACCCGCGCCCATCAGGGCATCGACGGCCTTGTCCATGTCGGCGTCGGGCATGACGATCATGTGGTTCTTGGCGCCGCCGAGAGCCTGCACGCGCTTACCGGCTGCGGCACCGAGCGTGTAGATATACTCGGCAACGGGCGTCGAGCCGACGAAGCTGATGGCCTTGATGTCCGGATGATCGAGCAAGGCGTCGACGGCGGTCTTGTCGCCGTGCACGACATTGAGCACGCCATCGGGGAAGCCAGCTTCCTGGAACAGCTCCCAGATCAGCATCGGTGCCGAGGGATCGCGCTCGGAGGGCTTCAAGACGAATGTGTTTCCGCAGGCGACAGCGACGGGGAACATCCACATCGGCACCATGGCGGGAAAGTTGAAGGGCGTGATTCCGGCGACGACGCCGAGCGGCTGGCGGTCGGACCAGCAGTCGATGTCGGGGCCAATATTGCGGCTGAACTCGCCCTTGAGGAGATGCGGGATGCCGCAAGCGAAATCGACGACCTCCAGGCCGCGCTGCAACTCTCCGAGCGCATCGGGGTGCGTCTTGCCGTGCTCGGCGGAGATGGCACGCGCGATCTTGTCGGCGTTCTTCTGAAGCAGATCCTTGAAGCGGAACATCGGGGCGACGCGCTTCATCGGCGGCGTTGTGCCCCAGCTTTCGGCGGCGGCCTTGGCGGCGGCGACGGCGGCGTTCACCTCGTCGATCGTCGAGAGCGGCAAACGCGCAGTTGCCTCTCCGGTCGCGGGATTGAAGACGCTTGCGAAGCGCGTCGAGGCCGACGCTATTTTCTTTCCGCCGTAGGCGTTTTCTATTGTGTGCATTGGATCAGTCGCCTTCCTTGAGGACGGCCGTGAAGATATCGAAGAGATGATCGATGTCGCTCTCTCCGATAATGAGCGGTGGAGAGAGTGCGATGATGTCGCCGGTCTGGCGAACAAGCAGACCTTGCTCGAAGCATTTGATGAAGCGATTGTAGGCGCGCTCCCCGGGCTTGCCCGGCAGCGGATCGAACTCGATGGCTCCGATGAGGCCGATGTTTCGGATATCGATCACGTGCGGCAGGTTTCGGAGTGCGTGTACGCGTTCCTCCCAGTAGGCCGCGAGCTTGCTTGCGCGGGTGAGCAAACCTTCTTCCTGATAGGTGTCGAGTGTCCCGATTGCAGCGGCGGCGGCCATGGGATGGCCCGAGTACGTGTAGCCGTGGAAGAGGTCGATCGCGTTCTCCGGGCCGTTCATGAAGGCCTGGTAGATGTGCGACTTCAGGAACACAATGCCCATCGGGATCGTGCCGTTGGTCACGCCCTTGGCGCCGGTAATCATGTCGGGCGAGACATCGAAGTAGTCAGCGCCAAACGGCGTACCGAGGCGGCCGAACCCGGTGATGACCTCGTCGAAGATGAGCAGGATGTCGTGCTTGCGGCAGATGGCTTCGAGGCGCTTGAGATAGCCTTTGGGCGGGACGAGCACGCCGGTCGAGCAGGCGACCGGCTCGACGATCACGGCGGCGATCGTGGATGCATCGTGGAGCGCTACGAGACGCTCGAGATCGTCCGCCAGCTCGACGCCATGTTCGGGCTCACCTTTGCTGAAGGCGTTGCGCGCGAGGTCGTGCGTATGACGGAGATGGTCGACGCCGGAAACGAGCGCACCAAACTGCTTGCGGTTATTGCCGATGCCGCCGACCGACGTGCCGCCGAAGTTCACGCCGTGGTAGCCCCGCTCGCGGCCGATCAGCCGCACCTTGGAGCCGTTGCCTTTGGCGCGGTGATAGGCGATGGCGATCTTGAGCGCGGTCTCGACGGACTCGGACCCGGAGTTCGTGAAGAAGACGTGGTCGAAGCCTTTGGGCGCGATGTTGACGAGGCGCGATGCCGCCTCGAAGGCCTTCGGATGGCCCATCTGGAAGGTGCCCGCGAAATCAAGCTCTGCGGCCTGCTTCTGGATGGCTTCGACGATGTGCGGGCGGCAGTGGCCGGCGTTCACGCACCAGAGGCCGGACGTGCCGTCGAGAATCTTGCGGCCGTCCTCGGTGAAGTAGTGCATGTCCTTCGCTGAGGCTAAGAGGCGCGGCGTACGCTTGAACTGCCGGTTCGCGGAGAACGGCATGAAGAAGGCTTCGAGATCGTTCGTGGTGAGGCGAGACATGGGCTTCCCTTGGCTCGGGTTCGCGGGTGGATTGCGTACTACTGAAGCTTGCTGACGGCTTCCGTGAGGCTGGCCTCGAAAACGTCCATGCCTTCCTTGATCAACGAGTCGCTCGCGGTCAAAGGAGGAAGGAAGCGAATCACGTTTCCGTAGGTTCCGCAGGAGAGCAGGATCAGGCCGCGCTCGTTTCCGGATTTGAGAACCTGTGCCGTAAGCTCGGGTGCGGGCTCGCCGCTGTTCGTGTCCTTGACGAACTCGACTGCGCACATGGCGCCAAGGCCACGCACGTCGCCGATGCAGTTAAGGTTGGAGCGGCCCGCCAACTCACGGCAGCGCGTCTGGATGATGTCGCCGATGGCGTTGGCGCGCGCGCAGAGATCCTCGTCCTTGATGATATCGAGGACGGTGTGGGCTGCAGCGCAGGCAATCGGGTTGCCGGCATAGGTGCCGCCGAGGCCGCCGGGGTTCGACGCATCCATGATGTCGGCGCGACCGGTGATCGCGGAGAGCGGCAGGCCTCCCGCGAGTCCCTTGGCCATGGTCACCACGTCGGCCTTCACCCCGGAATGCTCGAGTCCGAACATCTTGCCCGTGCGCGCGAAGCCGGTCTGGATTTCGTCTGCGATCAGCACGATGCCGTGCTCGTCGCACACCGCGCGCAGGGCCTGGAGGAAGTCTGTGGGCGCGATGTTGAACCCGCCTTCGCCCTGCACGGGCTCGATGATGATGCCGGCGATGGTCGAGGGATCGGCTTGATACTTGAAGATGGCTTTCAGCGCCTTGATGCTCTCGGCGCTCGACGTGCCGTGATAGAGGTTCGGGAAGGCGACGTTGTAGATGTCGGCCGGGAAGGGGCCGAAGCCCTTCTTATAGGGAACCGCCTTGCCAGTGAGGGCCATGCCCATGTGGGTACGCCCGTGGAAGCCGCCCGAAAAGGAAATGATGCCGGGGCGGCCCGTGAAGAAGCGCGCGACCTTGACGGCGTTCTCGACCGCTTCAGCGCCTGTCGAAGCGAGCATGGTCTTGGCGGGTCCGCTGACCGGAGCAATCGCGTTCAGTCGCTCCGCGAGTGAGACGTAGTTCTCGTGCGGCGTCACCTGGAAGCAGACGTGGCTGAACGACTTCATCTGCTCTTCGATGGCAGCCAGGATACGCGGATGCTGATGGCCGGTGTTGACGACGGCAATGCCGGCGCCGAAGTCGATGTAGCGCTTGCCGTCCTCACTCCAGATCTCGGCGTTCTTGGCGCGCTTGGCGTAGATCTGCGTGGCATGTCCGATTCCGCGCGGAACAGCGGCCATGCGACGTGCGTGAAGCTCGGCTGAAGTCGCCATGAAACTCGCCTTTCCCTCTTGTTGAACGCCGGATTTGCGCGCGTGTCGCGCGTGGGGCGTTGCTCAATACTTTGATCTCAGCTGTGCACCGTACTCCAGGGGCATGACGCGTTCAAGCGGCGCAATTTGCGGCATAAATTGCTCTGATTTGTTCTGTTGATCAAAAAACTAATCAGTATTTGTCGCCAAATTTGTCAGGCTGTGATAGCTGTTGGCGCGCTGAAAATCTGGCGGCGACGAGTTCCCGAGGAGCAAGCGACATGGCACGACGCAAGCGGGCCAAAAGTGCTGAAGCCGGACGCACGGCGATCGATGTCGGGGCGCGTCTTAAGGCGCAACGAATCAAGAGCGGCCTCACGCAGCGTGATCTCGCCTCCAAGGCCGGCGTGACCAACGGCATGATCAGCATGATCGAGCAGAACAAGCACAGCCCGTCGGTGGCGACGCTCAACCGACTGACGGATGCGCTGGGTTTGAGCTTCGCAGAGTTCTTCTCGATCGAGCTGCCCGAGATGCCGCGCGTGTTCTACATGAAGGACGAACTCGTCGCGCTCACGGAAGGCAAGGTGCGTTTTGCTGTCGTCGCGGGTGAGCGTCCGGAGAAGGCGCTGCAAATCCTGCACGAGGTCTATGCGCCCGGCGGCGATACGGGCGTCACCATGCTCACGCACCGCGGCGAGGAGGGTGGTCTCGTGATTGCGGGAGAAGTCGAGGTCACGGTCGGCGATCAGCGGCGCGTGTTGGGGCCGGGGGACGCCTACTATTTCGAAAGTATGACGCCGCATCGGTTTCGCAATGTCGGGAAGTCCGCCGCGATCATCGTCAGTGCGTGCACGCCGCCGTTCATGTGATCCGCTAAGATAAGAGAACGACAGGGCTCGAGCCGGCCCAGCTGACCCACACAGGCTCCTTCCAATCGAAGTTTTCCTGATCCCAGCGGGAGCGATTGGGACGGGAGACACGGATCAGATTTCCCTTTCCGGTCTCGACGTGAAAGATCGATGTGTCGCCGAGATACGAGATCTCGCGGATGATGCCCTTGGCGATGTTGTGGCCGGCCGGACATTCAGCCGGTGCAGGGGGCGCCTCCGAGTTCTTGTGCAGGGTGATCTTCTCCGGCCGGATGGCGACCCAGACCGGCGTATCGACTTTGCCGGGTACGGCGTGCGGCAAGTGCACGGGATGGGGCGCAAGCTCGGGGCACGTGACGACGGCTTCGTCGGGCTCGTCCTTTACAAGCGTACCTTCGAACATGTTCACAGAGCCAATGAAGTCCGCGACGAAGCGTGACGCGGGAAACTCATAGAGATCGGACGGTGTGCCGAGCTGGGCGATGGAGCCTTTGTTCATGACGGCGATGCGCGACGCAATGGCAAGCGCTTCGTCCTGATCGTGCGTCACCATGATGAATGTGATGCCGACCTTCTGCTGGAGCTGGGAAAGCTCAAAGCGCATCGCTTCGCGAAGCTTGGCGTCGAGAGCGGAGAGCGGCTCGTCGAGCAGTAATACCTTGGGCCGTTTTACGAGGGCGCGTGCTAGGGCCACGCGCTGGCGCTGGCCGCCCGAAAGCTGATCGGGCATGCGCGCGGCGAGTTGGCCCAGCTGCACGAGGTCGAGCGCTTCCTGCACGCGCACCTTGCGTTCGGCGTCGGGGACGCGGTCGATCTTGAGGCCGTACGCGACATTGTCCGCGACGCTCATGTGCGGAAATACGGCGTAGGACTGAAACACCATGTTCACGGGTCGCTTATTGGCGGGGATGGTGCGCATGTCCTGGCCGTCGATCAGGATCTCACCCTCGGTCGGGACTTCGAGGCCGGCGAGCATGCGCAGCAGCGTCGTCTTCCCGCAGCCCGATGGTCCGAGCAGCGCGAAGAACTCGCCGGGATGAATGTCGAGGCTCACATCGTCGACAGCGACCA
Organism: Hyphomicrobium sp.; assembly: GCF_036262015.1. Lineage (GTDB taxonomy): Bacteria > Pseudomonadota > Alphaproteobacteria > Rhizobiales > Hyphomicrobiaceae > Hyphomicrobium_C. The sequence goes on from NZ_DATAJR010000009.1 coordinate 125,310, forward strand.
TGGAGCCGAATTTCTTCACGATATTTCGGAAGCTGATGATGGGCTTCAGCTCGGATTTGAACGGAGTGGGCGTTGCGTCGTTCACAGCACGATCCTCGCAGGAGCTCGTCTTCTTTTCTCAGGTTTTCTTCTGGGCCGATTTTTGCATCAGGGCGCCGATCACCATCAGCACGACCGTCAGCACGATCAGCATGGTGGAGGCGGCGTTGACTTCGGGCGTCACGGAGAAGCGCACCATCGAGTAGACCTTGACGGGGAATGTCACGGTATCGGGTCCCGAGGTGAAGAACGTGATGACGAAGTCATCGAGAGAGAGTGTGAATGAGAGCAGCGCGCCGGCGATGAGCGCCGGGCGTATGTGGGGGATCAGGACGTCGCGGAAGGCCTGCCATTCGCTGGCGCCGAGATCGCGTGCTGCTTCCTCTTGCTCCTTGTTGAAGCTCACGAGGCGGGCACGCACCACCATGGCGACGAACGGGAAGCAGAACGAGACGTGCGCGATGATGATCGAGCCGAGATTGAAGGGCCACGGGAGGCCATTGGGCCAGGGAATGACTGTCGCGAAGAAAACGAGCATGGCGACACCCATGCAGATCTCGGGCACGACGATCGGTAGCGAGAAGGTGCCTTCGACCACGGCCTTTCCGGGGAAGCGGAAACGCCAGAGCAAGACCGCAGCCAGCGTGCCGAGCACGAGCGAGAAGAGGGTCGCGACCAGGGCGATGGTGATCGAGTTCGCGAATGCGATCATCAAGTCGTCGTTGCGGAAGAGCTTGTCGTAATATTTGAAGGTGAAGCCCTGCCAGACGATGTTGCGCTTGCTGTCGTTGAAGCTGAAGGCCACGAGGGCAATCAACGGCGCGTAGAGAAAGACGAATACGCCGAGCAACCACAGTCGCATGGACCAGCGGCGATTGTACTCGAGGGGTGCTGGGCGATCCTTGATGGGTTTGATGGGTTTCATGTGCGCCCTCAAATTCCATGCGCCGCGTCGGCCGCTTTGCCTTTTGACAGGTAGGCGCGCAATGCGATGGCGATGAAGGTGGCGTACATGAGCAGGAATGATAGGGCGGCCCCGAAGGGCCAGTCGTTGGCTCGCTTGAACTGGCGTTCGATGACGTTGGCGATCATCTGGCTGTCCGGGCCGCCGAGAAGGTCAGGTGTCAGGTAGGCGCCGAGCGCGGGAACGAAGGTAATGATGACGCCGGAGATGATGCCGGGCAGCGCGAGCGGAACGACGATCGAAAAGAGCGTGCGCAAATGCCCGGCGCCGAGATCCAGGCTCGCCTCCATGAGAGATCGATCCAGGCGGTCGAGCGCGGCATAGAGTGGAAGCACCATGAACGGCAGGTGGACGTAAACGAGGCCGAAGACGACCGCGAAGTTGTTGTAGAGCAGCTGAAGCGGTTCGTAGGGTGCGAGCGGCTCGAGCCCGACGAGCACTTTCAGCCAGCTTGCCCCGTTCCAGACCCCTTCCAGGCCGTTGTTGAGGAAGCCTTCGGTCCGCAGCACGGCAATGAGCGCGTAGGTGCGGATCAGAAGGTTGGTCCAGAACGGTAGCATAACGAGAAGCAGCAGCCAGGGCCGCCACTTCTCGCTTGCGAAGACGATTGCGAGTGCGACAGGAAATCCGATGATCAGGCAGAGGAGTGTCGTGAGGCCTGCGACGAAGATCGACTTGGCGAAGATCTGCAGATAGAGCGGTTCGAAGGCGCGCGCGTAGTTCGAGAACGTGCCGCTGATTTCGACGCCGGTCAGTCCGAGATTTTGACCGAAGCTGTAGGCCCAGATCACTCCGAGCGGAATGAGGAAGAACACTGCCACCCACAAAAGGGGTGGCAGTGCCGTGACCCAGAACGCGAGCCGGGAATCTGATCCTTCATGCGCTGCCATGACCCGTGTCTCCGGATGCTCAATCGGCGCGGAGGCGCGTCAGGCTTTCATCCAGGAGACGCGTGATCTCCGTTCCCGCATATTGCGGGTATTCGCACTTGGCGACGAGATCCGCCGGCGGGAAGATGACCGGGTTTGTCTTGTAGTCGTCGGGCATGATCGCGGTCGCGGCCGCATTCGGAGACGGAAACTTGATCGTCTCGAAGATCTCCTTGCCGACCTCGGCGTCGAGCAGGAAGTTGATGAACGCGTGCGCATTCTCAGGGTGCGGGGCGCCCTTCGGAATGGCAAGCGTATCCGACTGCTTCAGCGCGCCTTCCTTGGGCACGATGAAATCGATGTCGTCATCCTCGGACATGATCTGTGCGATGTCGCCGTTGTATTCCATGACAACGTCGACTTCACCCGAAAGGAGAAGGTCCTGGCCGTTGTCCTCGTGGAAGGCTTTGATGAAAGGCTTCTGCTTCTTGAGGATCGCTTCGGCGCGCCGGATCAACTCGGGTGTCGGTTTGTTGGCGGACTCGCCCAGATACTTGAACACGTGGCGGTAGAGCTCGCTCGCATCCGACATGACGGAAATGCGGCCCTTGTACTGGTCGGAGTCGAAGAGAACCTTCCAGCTGTCGGGCTTCTCTTTCACCTTGCTCTTGCGGTAACCGATGCCGATGACGAGCCAGGTGTAGGGAAGGCTGAATTTGCGGCCCGGATCATACGGGGCGTCGCTGATGAACTCGGGGGCGACGTTCTTGATGTTCGGGATCTTGGAGTGGTCGAGCGGGACGAGGAGATCTGCCTGAACCATGCGCTCGACGAATTCGCTACCGGGGACGATGACGTCGTAGCCGGGGTTTCCGGCGCGGAGCTTGGCGAAGAGTTCGTCGTTGGTGGCGAAGAGGCTCATGTTGACGCCGATACCGGCCTTGTCCTTGAAGGTATCGAGCGTCGTTTCGCCGATGTAAGTGTCCCAGTTGTAGAAGTTGAGCTTCTTTTCCTCTGCAGCGAAGCCGGTGCGAGAGAATGAAAAGCCGACGGCTGCCGCGCCGAGACCGGCTAGGAACGTACGGCGGTTGGCCCGACCGTTAAGCTTCGAGAACACATCAGTCGCCATGGGTTGCTCCCCGTTGTCACTATGTCGATTACATTAGCCCCGCTCAGTGAAAACCAAGTGCGTAAAGTGTAGTCGCTACTTCGGAAGAACTGCCTCGTTATCAGGCGATCCCTCCAAGACAGATGAACTTCGGTTCGAGGTATTCGTCCAAACCTTCGGCTGCGCCCTCGCGGCCGAGACCGGATTCTTTCACGCCGCCGAACGGCACCGTTTCGTTCGAGAAGATGCCTTCGTTCACGCCGACCATGCCGGCATCGAGCTGTTCGGCGACGCGCCAGGCACGGCCGATGTTTTGGCTGAAGAGATAGGCGGCGAGGCCGAACGGTGTGTCGTTGGCCATCTTCACGGCTTCGTCCTCCGTCTCGAAGCGGATCAGTGCCGCGACGGGGCCGAAGATCTCTTCGTGCACGATGGTCATGTCGGATGTGACACCCGTGAGCACCGACGGCTGATAGAAGAGCGGGCCGGCGTCAGCCGCTTTGCCGCCGACGATGGCCTTGGCGCCCTTGCCGACGGCATCGCCGACCAGTTTTTCGACTTTCTTGATCGCGTCCGCGTTGATGAGCGGGCCGATGGCGACGCCCGCCTCACGGCCAGGACCGACCTTGAGTTTTTTTACTTCGGCGGCGAGCGCTTCGGCGAAGCGGTCGTAGATGCCGGACTGCACAAAGATGCGGTTGGCGCAAACGCATGTCTGGCCCGCGTTGCGGTATTTGGATGCCATGGCGCCGGCAACGGCCTGTGAAAGATCGGCGTCGTCGAAGACGAGGAGCGGAGCGTTACCGCCAAGCTCGAGCGTGAGCTTTTTCACGGTGCCGGCGCATTGGCGATAGAGGATCTTGCCGACCTCGGTCGAGCCGGTGAACGACAGCTTGCGAACGCGAGGATCCTCGCAAAGCACCTTGCCGACGGCGGGGGCCTGCATGGTCGTCACGACGTTGAAGACGCCGGGCGGCACACCTGCATCAAGTGCGAGTTTGGCCATCGCGAGCGCGCAGAGCGGCGTATCCTCGGCCGGTTTGACGACGACGGTGCATCCCGCTGCAAGGGCGGGTGCAACCTTGCGCGTGATCATGGCAATCGGGAAGTTCCACGGGGCGATGGCCGCGATCACGCCGACCGGCTGCTTGATCGTGATGTAGCGCTTGCCTGCCATGGTGGTCGGAATCGTGCGGCCGTAGGCGCGTTTTCCTTCCTCGGCGAACCACTCGATGAAGGAGGCGCCGTAGGCGACTTCGCCGCGGGACTCGGTCAGGGGCTTGCCCTGCTCGGCGGTCATGAGCTGTGCGAGAGGCTCGGTGTCGGCGATGACGAGATCGAACCAGCGTTTCAGGATCTGCGCGCGCTCCTTTGCGGTCTTCTTCGACCAGGCCGGAAGCGCCTTCTCGGCAGCGTCGATGGCTTGTGTCGTCTCGGAGGCGCCGAGGTTCGGGACGCGGGCGATCTCGGTTCCGGTTGCAGGATCGATCACTGAGAACGTTTCCGCTCCGGTGACCCACTGGCCGCCGATGAGCGCTGCGTTGGGGTACCGGGGAGGAGAGACGTTCATTGTGTTCACCGTTAGAGGAGTGTGATGGAGACCGACTTCAGGTCGGCGTATTTGTGTAGAGCGTGCAGTGAGCGATCACGGCCGAAGCCAGATTGCTTGAAGCCGCCGAAGGGCATCGTGATATCGCAGCTGTCCCAGCCGTTGACCCAAACGAGCCCGGCCTTGATCTCGCGGGCGGCGCGATGCGCGAGGCTCACGTCGCGAGTCCAGAGGCCTGCAGCGAGACCGTAGGGCGTGTCGTTTGCGAGGCGAAGGGCTTCGTCTACCTCCGTAAACCGCGTGATGGCGAGTACAGGGCCGAAGACCTCTTCACGCGATAGTGTTGCTGTCGGGGCGATGTGATCGAACACGGTGGGCTCGACGTAGTAGCCGCCGCTCTCGATGCGGGTGCGATTGCCGCCCAGGCGGAGCGCGCCGCCTTCCTTGTTCGCCGTTTCGATGTAGCGGAGCGCCGTTTTCATCTGCTCGGAGGAGACCATGGCGCCGAACACCGTGGAGGGGTTCAGCGGATCGCCGGCCGCGATGTCCTTTGCTACGTGAAGAAGCTTGTCGACGAAGGCGTCGGCAATGCTCTCGTGGACGAGCAGGCGGGACGCCGCCGTGCAGACTTCGCCTTGATTGTAGAAGATGCCCCAAGCGGCATGTGTGGCCGCGGTTTCAAGGTCCGGGCAATCGGCGAAAATAATGTGCGGGGACTTGCCGCCGAGCTCGAGGCTGACGCGCTTCAGGTTGCTCTGCCCGGAGTACTGCATCAGCAGTCGGCCGACGGCGCCCGAGCCCGTGAAGGCGATCATGTCGACGTCGTTGTGGAGTGCGAGGGCTTTGCCTGCTTCGCCGCCTATGCCAGGCACGACGTTAAGGACGCCGGGCGGAAGGCCCGCTTCAAGCGCCAGCTCGCCGAGCTTCAGGGCGGTGAGAGGCGATTGCTCGGCCGGCTTCAGAACGACGGAATTGCCCATCGCCAGCGCGGGCGCAACCTTCCACATGGCCATGTGGAGCGGGAAGTTCCATGGCACGATGGCGCCGATCACGCCCAGCGGCTCGTGCACGGCAAACGAGAAGCGATCCTGCGTCTCGGGCCCGACCTCGCCGTAAATCTTGTCGAGGGCCTCTGCGTAGTAGCGCAGCGTGCGGATTGCCTGTGGGACATCGCCGTTCAGGGCGTTGGCGATCGGCTTGCCGACATCGAGGCTTTCGAGCACGGCGAGCGTCTCCGTCTCGCGCTCCATGATGTCGGCGAGCTTGAAGAGGATCCGCTTCTTGTCCCTGTAGGAGAGTTTGCGCCAGCGGCCGTCATTGAAGGCCGTGCGGGCGGTTTCTACGGCAATGTTGATGTCGGCTTCCGCGCCGGCCGCGACTTGGTTGAGCACGCGGCCGTCGCGTGGCGAGACGTTGTCGAACGTGATGCCGCTGACGGCGGACACCTTGTGTCCGGCAATGATGGCCTTGCCCGGAAGCGCGAGGGCTCCGGCGACTTTCTCGAAATGTGCGAGTGAGGTCATGATCTATGCCTCATGCAACTTGAGCGTACCAAAGGTGGTCGAGCGAGGTGACGACGCGCTCGAAGTTTGTTCGTTCGGCACTTTTCAGCCGCGTGTAGACGTGCTGGAAGTCCGCGCCGAATGCGTCGCGCACGATGGGTGAGTGCTCGAACTTCTCCAGCGCGTTTGCCCAGACCGTCGGCAGGCCTGGCGCATCGAGTTCTTCGCTGTTGCCTTTGACCTCGGGACCGGGATCGACCTTCTTGGCCATGCCGTGGGCCGCACCCGCAAGAATGGATGCGATCACCAGATAAGGATTGGCATCGGCTCCTGCAACGCGGTGCTCGACGCGCGTTCCTGGTCCCATCTGATCGGGAATGCGCAAGGCCACTGTGCGGTTGTTGAAGCCCCAATGCGGTGCCATCGACACGTACGATTCCGGTACGTAGCGGCGGTAGGCGTTGGCGGACTGGGCCCAGATGGCCATGAAGTCGCCCATGGTCTCGCGCAGGCCGCCGAGCACGTTGCGGAACACTGGCGAGATCGGCTCGCCAGCGAAGACGTTCGCGCCGCCCTTGTCGAGCAGGCTCATGTGGATGTGCATGCCGGAGCCGGCCCACTCGTGGTGCGGCTTGGCCATGAAGGTGGCGTTGAGGCCGCGCGCGCGCGCGGCAGCCTTGATAGCCCGCTTCAGAAGCAGCCCGTCCAAGGCGCCTTGCACCACATCGGCGGTGTGCTTGAGATTGATCTCGAACTGGGAAGGCCCGCTCTCCTGTGTCAACGCGTCGACAGGAAGCCCCTGGGCCTCTGCGATGCGATAGATGTCGTCGTTGAATGCCTGAAGCGCGTCCAGGTCTTCGAACTGGAACGTCAGCGGGATGTCGGTTTCGCGCGAGACGCCGGGAGGGGCTTCGAGCGTGAATTGCCCATCGGGGCCGGGCATCGTGACGTAATATTCGAGTTCGACGGCGGCGACAGGTGTATGGCCAGCGGCTTTGAAGCGCTCGACCTGCTTCCTCAGCACATAACGCGGATCGAGCGGGTCGTCCTTCTCAGGAACGATGACAGCTTGTGCGAAGCGAGTGCCGTCGACCGGAACAGCCTTCAGCGTTCCGGAGAGGATGCGGAAGTTGTAGTCGGGGTCGCCGGTTGACCAGAGACGGCCGGTTTCCGCGATGCAGTTTCCGCGCGGATCCATGATGAACACAGATGCCGGAAGCATCATGCCGCTCTTGGCGACGCCCATAAGGTCGTCGCGGCGCAGACGCTTGCCGCGCGGATGGCCGTTCATGTCGAGCACGAAGGCGTCGATCCATTGCACGGTTGGATTGGCTGCGAGAAAAGCCTTGGCCTCTTCGATATTGAGAGACGCGTTGTTCATGATGTGGAACCGGTTGCGATGTTTCTGGCCGCGTCGCCGAAGCGACGGAACAGCTCGATGGAGACGGTGTTGCTCTTAGCCTGCCACTCGGGGTGCCACTGCACGCCGAGCATGAAGGGATGATCGGATGGGCCGCGCACGGCTTCGACCAGGCCGTCTTTGGCGAAGGCTTCGGCGGTGAGCGGCGCGGCGAGGCGCTGGATGCCCTGCCAGTGCAGCGAGTTGACGATGATCTCGTCTTTGCCGACCCAGTCTTTGAGTGTGCCGGTGAGGTGCACAGGATGGGCGGGACCGAAGCGGTCGTCGAGCGGCACGTCGGAGCGCTCGCGGTGGTCGTGACGGCCTTCGATCGTGTGCACGGCCTGATCGAGCGTGCCGCCGAGAGCGACGTTGAGTTCTTGGAAACCGCGGCAGATGGCGAACGTCGGCAGCTTTCGCTTCAAGGCTTCGCGGATCAGAGGCAGCGTGAGGTCATCTCGTGCGGGATCGAGCGCGTTCTCGTTGAGCGGCGGCTCGTCGAGGCCATAGAGGCTTGGATGCACGTTCGAGAGTGAACCCGAGAGCAGGATACCATCGGCGATTTCGAGGAGAGCCCCCATGTCGGCCATGCTCGGGCCAAGGGGTGCCAGCAAGGGCTGGCACTCCGCGACCTCGGCCACGGCCGACGAGTATTTCCGGCCCACCGCATCGAAGGCATGGCCATCGATGAGCTTGGTGCAGGACGGAACAATGACGATGGGTCGGCTCATGCAGCGATTTCTCCGGCGACGTCGCTAAGCGTCTGGTCGAGCGCTTTCTTGATGACGCGCTCGGCTTCCGCAAACTGCTCGTCGCCCCAAATGAGCGGCGGCGCGCAGACCATGGTGTCGAACACGGCCCGCATGATGAAGCCCTCACGGAAGAAGTGGTCGCGGCAGATGAGGCCGACGCGGCCAGGGTTGTCGAAGCGGCGGCGCGTGCGCTTGTCGGCCACCAGCTCTATGGCGCCGAGCATGCCGACGGAGCGGACTTCGCCGACAAGCGGGTGGTCCTTGAATTTGGCGAGCATCTTGGCGAGGGCCGGACCGCTGTACTCCTTGACGCGCGGGACAAGTTTCTCGCGCTCCATGATTTCGAGATTTTTGAGCGCCACGGCGCAAGCCACGGGATGGCCGGAGAACGTGTAGCCGTGGTTGAAATCGTCGTCGTGGCCCATCAGCGCCTCGACGATCTTGTCATCGATCAACAGGCCCGAGAGCGGGATGTAGCCGGACGTGGCCGCCTTGGCGAACGTGATGAGGTTCGGCTTGATCCCGTAGTGTTGGGAGGCGAACCACTCACCGACGCGGCCGAAACCGGTGATGACCTCGTCAGCCAGGAAGAGGATGCCGTACTTGTCGATGATCTTTTGAACCGCGGGCCAGTAGGAAGCCGGCGGGATTTTCACACCGCCCGCGCCCTGCACGGGCTCAGCTGCGAAGGCTGCGACGTTCTCGGGGCCAACGGCCAGGATCTCGTCCTCGAGCGCCTGTGCCGCGCGCAGGCCGAAGGCTTCGAGGCTTTCGCCGTCGCGACCCTCGCCGAACCAGTATGGGTCGATGATGTGGCGGAAGCCTTCGTAGACCGGATAGCTGTGCTGATGAACGTGAGACATGCCGCCCATGGAGCCCGCGGCGATCGTCGAGCCGTGGTAGGCCTGATTGCGGCTGATGATGATGCGGCGCTTGGGTTCGCCCTTGAGCGCCCAGTAGTGCCGGATCAGGCGGATGGCCGTGTCGTTCGATTCCGAGCCGGACGAGCCGTAGAACACCTGGTTGATGTTGGATGGCGTGATCTCGGCGAGCTTCTTCGACAGCGCCACGACGGGGGGGTGCGTGGTCTTGAAGAAGGTGTTGTAGAACGGCAGTTCCATCATCTGGTCGCGCGCGGCGTCAGCGAGCTCAGCGCGGCCGTAGCCGACGTTGGTGGTCCAGAGGCCGGCCATGCCGTCCAGGATGCGGTGCCCCTCGCTGTCCCAGATGTAGGGTCCCTCGCCTTTCACGATCACCCGGGTGCCACTGCCGCGCAAAGACTTGTGGTTGGTGAAGGGGTGCAGATGGTGCAGGGCGTCGAGGTCGCGCCATTCGGTGGTGCTGTTCTTTAGTTGGGCTTTCGACATGGGTCGTCTCCAGTGAGAGCGGGGGGCTCGAAGGGATCGTGTTTGCTGCCGGACATGGCCGGATTTCAAAGTGCAAATCACGTGCGCCGCGCCATTGGCTTGCGGCTCAAACCGGGATAGGGGGCGTGAATCCGATGCGGGCGCAGAGCACCAGCAGCTCCGCCTTTCGCGTTCTCGATACTGTGCCGAACGGCATCACGCTTGTCGTTCCTCGGTTCCTGCCCGCGCGGGGCTACCGCAGTCCATCTAACGCCATTTAGACGCTGAGCAACAGATGCTCGCGCTCCCACGGGCTAATGACGCGCATGAATTCCTCGAACTCGCTGCGCTTCAGAGAAAGGTAAACGTGTGAGAAGCGCTTGCCGAGGATCTCATGCAACTCCGTGCTGTCTTCGAATTCGGTCAGCGCTTCCAAGAGACCGCGCGGAAGCTGGTGATCATTGCGGTAGGCGTTGCCGACCACCGGTTGGCGCGGTTCCAGCTGTTGTTTCATGCCGAGATAGCCGCAAGCCAAACTGGCGGCGATGGCGATGTAGGGGTTGGTGTCCGATCCGGCGAGGCGGTTCTCGACGCGCCGCGCGGCGGGAGGTGAGAATGGCACGCGCAGGCCCGCGGAACGATTGTCGTGGCCCCACTCGACGTTGATCGGTGCAGCTCCTCCAGGAACGAGGCGTCGATAGGAATTCACATAGGGCGCAAGCAAGCATGTGGCCGGCGGCAGATAGCGCTGCTGCCCGGCGAGGAAGCTGTAGAACAGCTTGGTCGGTCCGCCATTCTCGTCGGTGAAGATGTTGCGGCCCGTTTTTGCATCGACCACGCTCTGATGCACGTGCATGGCGCTGCCGGGCTCGTTCGCGAGCGGCTTGGCCATGAACGTGGCGTAGCAGTTGTGCGTAAAGGCGGCTTCACGGATCGTGCGCTTGAACAGGAAAACCTGGTCTGCGAGATCGATCGGATCGCCATGCAGAAGGTTGATTTCGAGCTGAGCTGCGCCGCCTTCCTGAATGATCGTATCGATCTTCAGGTACTGGCGTTCGGCATAGTCGTAGATGTCGTCAACGATCTTGTCGTATTCGTCGACGGCGCCAAGGCTGTAGGCCTGACGTCCCGCACCCGCGCGACCTGAGCGACCTGTCGGCGGCTCCAGCGGATAGTCAGGATCGGGGTTGGTTTTCGTCAGATAGAATTCCAGTTCCGGCGCAACGACGGGGACCCAGCCTTCCTTGCTGTAGAGATCGAGCACGCGCTTAAGCACGGAGCGCGGCGCGATCTCGACCGGCTCGCCGTTCTGCCACATGGCGTTGTGAATGACCTGAGCAGTGGGGCTCGAGGCCCACGGGGCCGGGCGGATCGTCGTGAGATCGGGGACCATCATGAGGTCGCTCTCTGCGTAGAGCGCCTGTCCGTCCTCCTCGAAGCCGACGTAGTCGCCGGTGATGGTTTGATGAAAAATCGAGATGGGCAGATGGACCGCGTCGAGCTTGACGAATTTTTCGGCGGGCATCGTCTTGCCGCGCGCGACGCCGGCGATGTCCGGCACGGCGCAGTCGATCTCCTCGATGCGATGATGGCTTAGCCAGGCACGCAAATGCTCTGGCTCAGTGCCGACGCTAAACGTCTCACCAGTCAGATTTGCCATCGTGCCATTGTCGGCTGACATAGTACACCTTAGCTCTTGCGGGCTCGAATGCTGCAGTCACCCTCCGCAGGAGTGCTGCCTGACAACCGACATGTTGCCGTGCCCGGAGTTTGCGTCGGGCGATAATGTGATCACAAAAGGCACCAAAACTCAAGCTGCCCCGTTATGCCAAGGGTGTGATCTGCCCTGAGCCCCTTGGACTTCAAGTCCTTAGGTCGATAGTTTCAAGACGGCCTCGCCGATAAAATTCATCCCCTGTCCGATATCGGCAGCAATAGCTGCGCGGAGGGCCTTACGGTCGCCGCGCTCCAAAGCAGCAATGGCCGCCTGGTGGTGATCCTCGAGGGTCGACGTGCCGATACGGCCATAGGCCATGCGCATGAACGGACCGAACTGGAGCCATATGCTCTCGACGAGTGCCATCAGTGTATCGCAGTGCGCCCGCTGGTAGATGGCGAAGTGGAAGCGGAAATTGTTCTGCATGTATGCGTCGACATCGCCCATTGCCATGGCCCGGTCGATCGTCTTGTCGATTGCTGCGATTTCGCGAATTTCAGCGGGGCCGATGCGATCCATTGCGCGCACTGCGAGCTCTGGTTCCAGCATTTTTCGCGAGAACACGATCTGTTCGAACGTGTCCTGAGTCATCGGTGGAACGACGACGCGGCGGTTGTCCTGCATCTTCAATGCGCGTTCGGCAATCAGTCTGCGTACGGCCTCGCGGATTGGCATTGGGCTCACGCCCATGTCTTCGGCTAAGCCGCGTAATGTGACTGCGCTGCCTGGTGGTACACCTCCGAAGAGGATGCGGTTGCGCAATCCTCTGTAGACGTTTTCGTGTGTCGTCACGCCCGTATCGGCAAGTGACGTGGAGGTTTTTTTGCGAGCGGGCGGGCTCCTGGGTGGGGGCTTCGATCCCCCTGTCCGGTGGCGCTGGGAAGTTGTGCTCGTCACCTTGCGCTCACTCCCATGACATTGCGACTGCTCTATTGCAGTGCGGCGGTGCCCAAAACCGGCGCACACCGACGAACGCGCGACTTGCCTCAAGGAAAGACTTGTAGCGCGCGATTAATGTGATCACAATGGGCACGTCAGGCCGTATTTCGGGCACGCGGCCTTCCGTTGTCCGTGCTCAGGCTCCCTTAGGAGGTCTTTGAATGATCAAACTTGGTGGTATGCGCGGGCCGGTGGCTGGCTCCGTGGCGCTGGCATTGATGCTGGCGGGTGGGGCGGTGTCTGCCGCTGATCGTGAGGTCCGGGTCTACAACTGGTCGGACTACATCGACGAGGAAATCCTCACCGACTTCACGAAAGAGACGGGCATCAAGGTCGTCTACGACGTCTTCGACAGCAATGAGGTGCTCGAGACGAAGTTGCTTGCAGGCGGCACTGGTTACGACATCGTCGTTCCGACAGGTCCCTTCCTCTCGCGCCAGATCGGCGCCGGCGTGTTCCAGAAGCTCGACAAGTCGAAGTTGCCGAACCTCAAGAACATGTGGCCCGAGATCTCGAAGCGCACGGCCATCTACGATCCCGGCAATGACTACTCCGTCAATTACATGTGGGGCACGACGGCGATCGGCTACAACGAGGCCAAGATCAAGGAGCGCATGCCCGATGCTCCGCTCAACTCCTGGGACATCTTCTTCAAGCCGGAGATCATCTCGAAGTTCAAGGATTGTGGCATCCATGTGCTCGATGCGCCGGATGACGTTCTACCGGCGGTTCTGAACTATCTGGGTCTCGATCCGAACAGCACCAATCCGGACGACATTAAGAAGGCAACGGATCTCCTGGAGAAGGTCCGTCCGAACATCCAGAAATTCCATTCGTCGGAATATATCAACGCACTCGCTAACGGCGACATCTGTCTCGCTATCGGCTATTCCGGTGACATTCTGCAGGCGCGTGATCGGGCCGAAGAAGCGAAGAACGGCCAGACTATCGGGCTCTCGCTGCCAAAAGAAGGCGCGCAGATGTGGTTCGACCAGATGGCTATTCCGGCCGACGCCAAACATGTCGAGGAAGCCTATGCGTTCCTCAACTATCTGACGAAGCCTGAAGTGATCGCCAAGGCCTCGAACTACGTGAACTACGCCAACGGCAATCTTGCTTCTCAGGAGTTCCTCGACGAGGGCGTCAAAAGTGATCCGTCGATCTATCCCGATGCCGACACGCTCAATCGGCTGTTCGTGAAAACGGCCTACGACGCGAAATCGCAACGGATGATCACCCGGGCGTGGACCAAACTCGTCACGGGACAGTAACGCACCACCAGCCGCGCCCGGGATGCTTCCCTGGCGCGGTTTTTCTTCCAGGGCAGGGGCTCTCAATGTTCCCCATCGACAACCGAGGATCGGATCATGAGTGAGGCTGCAACGCTCGGCACGTCGCCACCCTCCGCTCAGCAGAGAGCGCCACTGCGGACGGCAGCACCCCAGTCAGGTTTCGCGCCTTGGAAAGACCCGTCCAAGTCTCCCATCGTGCGCTTCGAGAATGTGGTGAAGCGGTTCGGCGATTTCACCGCCGTCAAGGATTGCACGCTCGACATCTACGAGCGCGAATTCTTTGCCCTGCTCGGGCCGTCGGGCTGCGGAAAGACCACGCTGCTTCGCATGCTCGCGGGCTTCGAGAAGCCGACTAGTGGACGCATTCTCGTCGCGGGGCAGGACATCACGGAACTGGCGCCGTACGAACGGCCGGTGAATATGATGTTCCAGTCGTACGCGCTTTTCCCACACATGACCGTTGAACAGAATATCGGTTTCGGTCTCAAGCAGGACGGAATGCCGAAGGATCAGATCGCCAAACGCGTCGAGGAGACGATGGCGATGCTGGAACTCGGGAAGTTCGGCAAGCGCAAGCCCCATCAACTTTCCGGCGGTCAGCAGCAGCGCGTAGCGCTTGCGCGGGCCATTGCAAAAAAGCCCCGCATCGTGCTGCTCGACGAGCCGCTTGGCGCGCTCGACAAGCGCCTCCGGCAGCAGGCGCAGTTCGAGCTGATGCGCATTCAGGAAACGACGGGCACGACCTTCATCATCGTCACGCACGACCAGGAAGAGGCGATGACGGTGTCGTCGCGCATTGCCGTCATGGATCATGGCGAGTTCAGGCAGGTGGCGACGCCGGGCGATATCTACGAGGCCCCAAACTCCCGATATGTGGCGAACTTCATTGGCGACGTGAACCTGTTTGAGGGGAAGGTCGTCAAAATCGAAGGCGGCTTCGCGGAGATCGACTGGGGCCCCGGGCTCGCACGCTTCAAGTCCGTGGCGCCGGAAGGTTGCGCGGGTGACCAGCAGGTGTGGCTTTCGCTGAGGCCGGAGAAGATCCGGATCACGCTCGATAAACCTTCGGAAGGCAACAACGCCTTGCCGGGCAAAGTCGTCGACGTCGGTTACCTGGGCTCGATCTCGCACTATCACGTGGAGCTTGCGAACGGTCAGCGCGTGAAAGCGCTGCGGGCAAACTCGGCGCGCACGGTCGAGCGCACGATCAACTGGGAAGATAACGTTTGGCTCGAGTGGCCGCCCGAGACGGGCATCGTGCTCACCCGCTAGTGGTAAGGAGGTTCCGATGCGCCGCTGGCTCGTGATCTTGGTGCCCTATCTGTGGCTCCTGGTCTTCTTCCTCATTCCGTTCTTCATCGTCTTCAAAATCTCGCTGTCGGATATCGCGACGGCCATTCCGCCGTATGTGCCGCTGTTTACCGGACTGTCGGACATAGGAAACTACCTGTCGCAGCTCGACTTCGAGAACTACACGTTCATTTTCGAAGATCCGCTTTACGTGAATGCCTATCTTTCGGCGCTCAAGATTGCGGGGATCTCGACATTTTTGACGCTGCTCGTTGCCTATCCGATTGCTTACGGCATGGCGCGGGCGCCGAAGGAATGGCAGCCGACGCTGGTGATGCTGGTCATTTTGCCGTTCTGGACCTCGTTTCTCATTCGCGTCTACGCGTGGATCGGCATCCTCAAGAAGGAAGGTCTGCTCAATCTCTTCCTGATGAACCTCGGGCTTATCAACGAGCCGTTGACGATCCTCAACACGACAACGGCCGTCTACATCGGCATCGTTTACTCGTATTTGCCGTTCATGATCCTGCCGCTCTACGCGAGCCTCGAGAAGATCAATCCGGCGCTCCTCGAAGCCGCCGCCGACCTCGGATCGCCGCCCTGGAAATCGTTCTGGCAGGTGACGTTCCCGCTTTCCATTCCCGGCGTGCTCGCAGGCTGTTTCCTCGTGTTCATTCCGGCGACGGGCGAGTTCGTCATTCCGGATCTCCTTGGCGGCTCCGACACCCTGATGATCGGCAAGACGCTCTGGAACGAGTTCTTCAACAACCGTGACTGGCCGGTGTCCTCGGCGGTGGCCGTCATCCTGTTGCTGGTGCTCGTGGTGCCCATTGTGCTCTTCCAGCGCAATCAGGAGAAGCAGCGGGAGGCCGCGCGATGAGACGCTTCAGCTGGTTCAACGCGACGTCGATCGCACTCGGGTTTGCGTTCCTCTACATCCCGATCCTGTTGCTGGTGATCTACAGCTTCAACGAGTCGAAGCTGGTCACGGTATGGGGAGGCTGGTCGACCAAGTGGTATGCGAGCCTGCTCGAAAACGAGAGCATCCTGTCGGCGGCGTGGGTAACTCTGAGAGTTGCGATCGTTTCGTCGACGCTCGCGACTATTCTCGGCACGCTTGCGGCCATTGTGCTCGTTCGCATGGGGCGCTTTCCGGGGCGTACGCTGTTCTCGGGGATGATCTTCGCGCCGCTCGTGATGCCTGAGGTGATCACTGGCCTGTCGCTGCTGCTGTTGTTCGTGGCCATGAACCTGGACCGCGGCTTCTGGACGGTGGTGATCGCGCACGCGACATTTTCCATGTGCTTCGCGGCTGTCGTCGTGCAGGCGCGTCTCTACGATTTTGACAAGTCGGTAGAGGAAGCGGCCATGGACCTGGGCGCCCCGCCACTGCAGACATTCCTGCAGGTGACGCTGCCAATCATTGCGCCGTCCGTGATTTCCGCCTGGCTGCTCTCGTTCACGCTGTCGCTCGACGACCTTGTGATCGCGAGCTTCGCAACCGGACCGGGCGCCACGACGTTGCCGATGAAGATCTACAGCCAGGTGCGGCTCGGGGTAACGCCCGAGATCAATGCCATTTCGACGATCATGATCGCGTTCGTGACGGTTGGCGTTCTCGTTGCATCCTACACGACGAAGCGCGCAAGCGAGAGACAAGAGCGCGAGACAAAAGCGGTGGATGCGGGTGCTGCCTAGATCGACACCAAAGTTCGCCGGGATGTGCCTTGCGCTCGCATCTTCGGCGATCCGAGCCTAGATGACGGACATGCCAGCAACTCACATCAACTCCTATTACGCCGCCACGGCAAACGACGATACGCGGTACCCGGCCCTGAAAGGGACGATCAAAACCGACGTTTGCGTCGTCGGTGGTGGCTTTTCCGGTATCTCGACGGCGCTCAGTCTTGTCGAGCGGGGCTATCAGGTCGTGGTTCTGGAAGCCAATCGCATCGGCTGGGGCGCGTCGGGCCGCAATGGCGGGCAGATGATTGCCGGCATCAGCGGGGAGCACCGCATCGAGGGTCAGCTTGGAGAAGCCGGACGCAAGTTGCTCAAGGATATCCGCTACCTCGGACATGACATCATCGAGAAGCGTATCGAGCGCCATCAGATCCGTTGCGACCTAAAGCACGGCTGGATGGAAGTCGCTGCCCGGCCGCGTCATATGGATGGGCTCCGATCCTACGTCGCGGAGCGCCAGGCGGCGGGGGACGGCGATGGGCTGGAGGTCGTTGAGGCGGCCGACATGGGCCGCGTCATTGGTTCCCGAAGCTATCACGGTGCGATGATCGACCGGCGGAGCGGTCACCTGCATCCGCTCAACCTGGCGCTGGGGGAAGCGCGCGCGGCTGCCGGCCTCGGGGTCAAGATCTTCGAAGAGTCGCCCGTAACGACGGTGAGCGGCGGAGCAAAGCCGTTCGTGGCGACCGAACACGGACGCGTCGAAGCGAATGCGATTGTGCTGGCTGGCTATTCGGACCCGTCCTTCCAGACCGGCCCGCTGCGAGGGCTGCTGTTTCCCACGGGCAGCTATATCATTGCCACCGAGCCGCTTTCGGAGCGCGTCGCGCAGGAGGTGAGCCCGCAGGATCTCGCGGTCGCGGACAGCAACGTCGTGCTTGACTATTTCCGCTTGTCGGCCGATCGGCGGATGCTATTCGGCGGCCGCTGCAACTATTCAAACCGCGATCCGCGCGACATCCGTGAGACGCTGCGTCCGAGGCTGGAGGAGGTGTTTCCTCAACTGAAGGACGTGCGCCTCGACTATGCGTGGGGCGGCAAGATCGACATTGTCCTCACGCGCGTACCGGCGATCGGACGGCGCGAGCCAAACGTCTACTATATGCAGGGCTACTGCGGGCATGGCGTGAACGCGACGCATATCGCAGGTGATGTCGTGGCCGAGGCGATTGCGGGCACGATGGAACGGTTCGATCTCTTCGAGAAGATCCGCCACGTCCGGCTTCCCGTCGGGCAGTTTCTCGGCAATCAACTGCTCGCGCTGGGGATGCTTTACTACCGGCTGCGCGACGTGCTCTAGACACAAAAAATCGGGCGCTCCCAGGGGGGAGGGGTGCGCCCGATTTCTGTCCGTGTCGCGTGCGTGTCTTAGGCTTGAGCGGCCTTTTCGAGCAGCTTGGCGATGGCCTGGTGGGCCTGGCCGATGGCTTCGTCACAGGCGATGTAGGCCGGGGTCGCGGCGCCCCAATTGCGGTTGCGTACTTCTTCGATGACCTTCGAGCCCTGCGTCTGGGTGTTTGCGAGTGCGGTCGAAAGATCGGCGGCGAGGGCCGAGCCGCTGCCAGTTACCCGGCAGATTTCCTCGGCCTCGGCCATGACGCCGGCTTGCGGGAGCAGCAGAGCACCTGCGGGAAGCGGGATCTGGCCGAGCAGGATCTGAGCGAGCTGACGCTTCCAGGAGAGAGCTTCCGATCCGACGCGGATCAGGGCCGGAGCGCGGATCGGCAAGTCGGCTCTCTCGAACGCTTTGCGAAGGATGCCTTCGCAATCCTCGAGACGCTTGCCGATCTTCTGCACCTCGTCCTTGCTCTTAACGGCCTTTTCGGAGATGCGGACGACGTTCTGTGTGATCTCGGTCGTGGCGGCGCGCTGCTGCTCGAGCACGTTGGAGAGGCCGCGGATCTTCTCTGCAACCTCGGCGACTTCGTCGCCCATGCTTTCGATGATGGTACCGACCTGGGTCACGACGGCGCTACCGGACGTGACCGATTTCAGGCTGTCCGCCACGGCGTGCCGAATCTCGCGCATCTCGCGGGTCAGGGCTTCGACGCGTGAACGGATTTCCTGAGTGGCCTTGCCGGTCTCGACAGAAAGCGTCTTGACCTCGGCGGCAACGACGGCAAAGCCGCGGCCTGCTTCGCCGGCACGTGCGGCCTCGATCGTTGCGTTGAGCGCGAGCAGATTGGTCTGACGGGCGATCGAGTCGATGCTGGTTGCCATTTCGCCGATTTGGTCGACGGCGCTCTGCAGTACCGTCACCTGCTCGCCGATCTTGCTCGACTGGCTCTGGATGTTGTTCATGGCCTCGACGGCGGCGCGGCTGTCATTGATGCAGCTGCGCATCGTATCGCGCGCATTCTCGGTCTGCGTGGCGCTACCGGCGGAGACCGTCGACAGCTCGGCGATGGATGCCCCCATTTGCTCGACCGCGCTCGAAATCGAGACCGTCGATTGGGCCACCTCGCTGAAGTCGTGCGACAGCCAGCCGATGTTGACGGCAGCCTCGGTGGCTTCCTTGCCAAGATTGCTGGCGAGCATCATCTGGTTCGTGCTGGCCGATTTGACCAGCTTCACCAAACGGGTGAGTGCGTCACCCAGGGCGCCGTCGAGCGGGACGCTGGACGTCAGCTTGCTGCGGACGAGGGCTTCTAGTGCCTCGACGAGCTTGCGCTCGGAGGTGTCGGAGTGTGCGGTCGTCTGGGCTACGACCTGATCTTGTGTCTCGCCCTGGCGGCGCTTGGCAAACACGGAGTTTTCTCCTTGTGCGAGTCAACCTGCGCCCGTGCCTGATGCCAGTGTTACCTGTGCAGCTGACCCGGACGCCTATAGGAACATCATTCAGTAGAATGAATGGGCAGCCGTTAAGGCCGCCTTAAGCGCAAGCGCGGGTTCGCTGTATTTTGTTCGTTAGCCTGGCGGCAAATGACGAGCGGGGCGCCAGATGTTGCAGGGTGACTGTATTTGCTACCGGCGATAGCCGGGAAGGCGGCGGAGCACATCCTCGATGGGATTGTCGACCCAAGCCTGGGTGACGAAGCTGCGATGGCTGACGTCCTGGCCCCCGGAAAGGATTGTAACGTCGCCCTGATGCAGCGGCCGGTCAAGCTCGGTTGCGTAGCCAATTTCACGCCGGGTGAGGATCTCGGCCAACTGCGAGTTCTTCTCGCGGGTCGATCCGAGGTAGGCGCTGACGAAGAACGCCGAGGGATCGTTCTCGATCCACGATGCAAACTTGCCGAGTTCTCCGTAGAGCGCATCGAGGAGAACGATGCCGCGAAGCCGCTTGTTCAGTCCGCCTTTGGTGGCGCAGGACGCGGCCGCGAGGTATCCGCCGCTGTAGGCGACGAAGATCACAGGTGCGGATGCGAACGTGCGGACGCTGCGGCGGTCGCCGTGAAGCTTTGCCAGCGCATCGGCGGCTTCGCCCATAAATCGGCCGAACCCGCCCGGTTCCCAGAAGCGTCCGGCGCTTGAATCGCTGGCGTCGACTGCGAATTGGGGAGCGATCAGCACGGCATTGGCGCCGGAGTTCGAGATTTGGTCAGCGACCCGCTGACGGTGTAGGACGTCGCGCTCAAGTGTTGCGCCGTGGCCATGAAAGAACACGATCATCACGGCCGGACGGCGGACGTCGAAGCCTTTGGGGATATGCAACAGCACACGATTGTCGCTGTACGTTTCGTCTTCCCAGTATTGCCGCCCAAATGGGGTGGTGTGGCCGCGCCGTCCATTGTCGTTGATGTCGAGGAACGGCTTGTCGGATCCGGGCAAGGCGCCGCGGTAGGGGAAGGGCGCCGTCTGGAATGGGACGAGGGCGGTTTTTGGCTGCTTGACTGGGCCGGACCGCGATTGGACCTGCTGGGGCTGCGGAACGGACAGAGTTTTCTCGTCGGACGGGGATCTCGCTTTTGCCCAAGCGGTCGCGGCTGCCGACAGCCCAAAAATTAGGCATGCGGTCAAGGTGAGCCCCAGTCTTGCGCTCATCGAGGCGGCCAAAGACCCCATCACGTTCCGCCGCTGTTTCGACTATCTAACGGGCCTGTGGCCCTTACAATCCGTGCGCCGGCCTTGAAGGCCGGCCTCGACCAATCACCGTAAGCTGGGAATGGTTTCACGACCCTTGATGACTGTCCCGAAGGCCATAGTCCTCAATCGTGTCGACATCTGGGACAAAGGTTGGTCGGCAGATTGCATGCCCACGGTGCAAATTTGCCACGTGTTTAGCTCATTTCTGGCTTCAGCTTGTTGATTAGGGTCCACCCTCTTAGGGTGTGAATCCCTGGGGATTTTACAGGTTTTCACATGACATCATCAGCTCCCGTGGCCACGACGGCCGTTGGCCGAGAGGTTGCGGACAAGCGGATGGTTTCAAGCTCGACCGCCACGGCGATCGCCGTCGCCGACATGATCGGCATCGGCGTGTTTACGAGCCTCGGTTTCCAGGTTGCGAGCATTCCGTCCGGTTTTGCGATCCTGGCGCTTTGGATCGTCGGCGGTTTGACGGCTCTGGCCGGCGCGCTTGCCTATGCGGAGCTCGCGGTCGCGTTTCCGCGATCGGGCGGTGAATACAACTTTCTGTCGCGCATCTATCATCCAGCGCTCGGCTTCATGGCCGGATGGGTTTCGGCGACCGTCGGCTTTGCGGCCCCGGTCGCGCTCGCGGCAATGGCGTTCGGCGAATATTTCGCGGGCGTGATGCCGGGCGCGCCACCGCTCCTGCTCGGTCTTGCGGTCGCGTGGGGCGTATCGCTCGTACACTTCTCCGGCGTACGCCATGGCACGACGCTGCAGAATGTCTCGACAGTCATAAAGGTGCTGCTGATCGTTGCCTTCATCGTGGCCGGCTTTTCGATCAGCGAGCCGCAGCCCATCTCATTCCTGCCGCAGCCGGGTGACCTCGCGTACATCGCAAGCGCGCCATTCGCGGTCAGCCTCGTGTTCGTAATGTATTCTTACTCGGGCTGGAACGCGGCGACCTACATCGCGGGCGACGTGAGGGATCCCGCGCACAGCCTGCCGCGGGCAATGTTCGTCGCGACGTTACTCGTCATGACGCTCTACGTGCTGCTCAACGCCGTGTTCCTCTACACGACTCCGATTTCCGCCATGGCCGGCCAGCTCAATGTCGCGCAAATCGCCGGCGAGCACATTTTCGGCGCGACAGGAGGGCGTGTCGTTGCGGCCCTGATCTGCGTCGGCCTCGTGTCGGCCATCAGTGCGATGATGTGGATCGGACCGCGCGTGACGGTCGCCATGGGCGAGGATTTCCCTCTGCTCGGCGTGTTCTCGCAGAGATCGCGCAACGGCGTGCCAACGGCGGCGCTGGCGTTGCAGCTCGGTGTCGTGACGCTTCTTTTGCTGACACAGAGCTTCGAGGCCGTGCTCGATTTCATTCAGTTCAGCCTGACGCTGTGCTCGTTCCTCGCCGTTCTCGGCGTCATCGTGCTGCGCCAGACGCAGCCCGATCTTTCGCGGCCCTACAAGGTTTGGGCGTATCCGGTGACACCGCTGCTGTTTCTCGGCGTGACCGGGTTCATGATGTACTACCTCTTTTCAGAACGGCCTCTGCAGTCTCTCGCGAGCCTCGGCCTTATGGCGTCCGGGCTCGTGTTGTTTTTCCTGTCCAAGCGGGATCTGGCGCGGGGCGAAGCACTTCAGGCCAAAGGATGATCGGTCATATGAAATTTGTTTGGGCATTTCTTGCGGCGCTGCTGATGATTGTGCCGGTGTCGGCTGTGGCTCAGGGCACTGCAACGGCCGATGATACAGCGCGCGTGTTGGCCGGTCTCAAACCTTCGGCAGGCTCTCCGCTCGATACGGTGACGCAGAACGCTGCGTGGCAATCTCACGCGAAGTATTTCGATTCCTCCTGGGAACATTTGAATCAACGCCAGCTCGGCAAGATCAGGACCTGGTCGGCAAAACACATTCCGGATCGCAAGCCGGTGCTGTTCTACATGTTCAGCGGTCCGGACTTCCTCTATGCGGACGCGTTCTTCGAGGGGGCTTCGACCTATGTGCTGTCAGGTCTGGAGCCGGTCGGAAGCGTTCCGGATCTCATGGCGCTTCCGCCGAAGTCCCTCGGATCGGAGCTGAGAGGGCTGCAAAACTCTCTCAACTCGGTGCTGAGCTACAGCTTCTTCATCACCAAGAAGATGAAGACGGAGCTGCGCAACGGACGGCTCACTGGTACGCTGCCGATCCTCTACACGTTCCTCGCGCGCAGCGGAAAGACCATTCGCGATACGACGCTGGTTTCCCTCAATGCGGACGGATCAGTGACGCCGCTTAATGGCCCAATCGCCAAGGGGGCGAGCCCCGGCGCGAAGATCGAGTTTACTTCGGCATCGGGCGGGCTGGTGCAAACGCTCTACTATTTCAACACGGACCTCTCGGATGGCGGTCTCAAGACGAGCGGCTTCCTTGCCTTCTGCAAGGGGCTCGGGCAGGGCGACGGCTTCGTGAAGAGTGCGTCCTACCTGATGCATAAGGACCACTTCTCGATGGTTCGCGCGTTTCTTCTCGAGAACACGTCCACGCTCGTGCAGGACGACTCCGGCATTCCGGTGCGTTTCTTCGATGAAAAGGAATGGCAGCTGTCGGCATTCGGCCGCTACATGAACCCGCTCGGCCTGTTTCCCGGAACTTATCAACCGAAGATGCGGGACATGTTCGCGAAGGGTCGCGCGGAGCCGTTGGACTTCGGCGTCGGGTACCGGTGGCGACCGAACGAATCCAACCTGTTGCTTGCTGTTAGGGGATCGAACGCGAGAGCAGACGCATCGCGCTGATGATTGGCGGGGGCCATCACAAAGCGGATAGCGTTTGCGGGTAGAAGGGCGGTTCGGGCCGGCTTTGCCCAGCTTCAGTCCACATTGTATCTTATTGAGCACTAACTCCGGGGTTCCCGACCAAGTCGGCTAGGGGGAGATTCACGTGGCCACCGTTGTCACTGTCCATGGCACGTTTGCGCATTCAGCGGGAACGGCAGACGCTCTCAATATCGGAGAGCAGGGTGAAGCCCAGTGGTGGCAGCAGGGCAGTACGTTCGAAGCCGACCTCAAGAATATGGTCGAAGGGGCGGACGGGCAGCCTTTGGAGGTCATCCCCTTCACTTGGAGCTCGCTCAACAGCGAGGTCGATCGGCGGAGTGCAGGTTCTGCACTTCTCAAGGCCTTGCGCACTCTGGATGCACGGGGCGAGCCATACTGCGTCGTCGGTCATAGCCATGGCGGATCGGTTATTTCCTCCGCGCTGATCGAGAGTGTGGCGCAGCGGCGGCCGCTGACGCATCTCAAGCGCTGGGTTACGGTCGGCACACCTTTCGTGGGGATGCGGAAGGAGCGGTTTCTGTTCTCGCGGCTCACGCTGACGCGCAAAGTGCTGTTTGTCGCGTCGCTCATGCTGCTGATGATGTTCCTGTTCTATGTCGCGGGCGAGTTGTTCGGGAACGGGTTCCGCTCGCGAAGTGAGCGCTACTATACGGGACTGCTTTTCTCGGGGCTCATGATGAGCCTTCCCATGGCGTTCTTTTATCTCGTCTTCCGTTATTTCGACGGCAAAGAACTCAAGGGATACAGCAAGGGTGCTGTCCAGCGCGCGCAGCAGTACTATGGCGACAAGTGGCTGCCGCTCTGCCACAAGGACGATGAGGCGGTGCAGGGTTTGCGCTTCCTGCCGAAAGTCCAGCTTCACTTCTTCGAGAAGAACTTTGCCGCGTCGACCCTGACCAAAGCGTCCGTCCTTGCGCTGCCGCTGGCCTATTTGTTCGTCGTCACGTCGCCCTCGGTCATGCTCGGCATTTCGAACTTCCTGCAGACGAAAGTCTACGATGTGCAGGAGTTCGTCGAAGAGGATAGCGCTGCCACCAAGGCGCGCGAGGAGCTTTTCAGTCTTGGCCAGCGTATGCGGCAGATGCGGGAGCAGAGCGAGACGAACACGCTCAATCCGACGGCCGCGGAAGACGCACGGCGTGGCGCCGAGGATCTGCGGCAGCAGTTGCGTGAGAAACGGCGTCAGATCGAGCAGATGTTGCCGGAGTTCGCGGATGTCGAGCGCGCACAGCGCTTCAAGCGCCGGTTTCTGCAGAAGGATGGCAAGCCCTGCGAAGGCGGACAGTTGTGCGGCGGTGGTCACGACTACGCCCTCAACAGCAAGTTGCTGTTCCACGTCGTGACCGACGAGCTTTCAAGCGCTGTCGTCGACGATACCTACCTTGGCGGCCGCGCGGGCGGCATCGTTCGGCTCCTGCTGCCGATCGTGTTTGTGCCGCTTGTGTTTGCGCTTCTGGCGCTTGGCGTGCTCGCCGTGATCGAGTATCTCGCGGCTTTCATCAGCAAGTATCTCAGCATCGCGCTCAACTATCTGACGCTGGCGGAAGTCAAACGCTCCACATTCGGCAATGACACGGAAGGCGAGGTCGTCGTGGGGGCGGATTATGGGCCCTCCTGGCTCGAGCCCGTTACGTGCTTGTTGCCGGACGAAGTGAGCAACAGGATTTCCGCGCACAGCAATGCGATGGCTGCGGAGTCGATTGCGAAGTTCCGGAATGCAATCAGCACGCTCGCGTTCGCCGAGGGCGAAGATACCAAGCAGGGCCTGATCTCGAACTATCTATCCTGGAAGGAGCTCGTGCATACGAGCTATTTCGACGTGCCGGCGTTCCGGAAAATCGTCGTGCGTGCGATCAGCCAGGCCGAAGACTTCCAGCCAACTCATGCGTTCACGCTCGACCGGGATTACGATCAGGTTGCGGTTTGGCTGGCCGATCTCGGACGCAAGATCGAGGCTGAGCAACTTGGCGGCGTGATGATTTCATCGCCAGAGCCCGCCCAAACGCCGGTGTCGTTCCCGGCGTAGGATGCTCTGATCGCATGAACACGCTCTAGGTCTTGATTTCCAGGAACTCGATCTCCGGGTTGCGCCCGGCGTTGTAGTTCAGCGTGAAAATCGAGGCCGGAAGGTAGACGTGGTCGCCATCGAGATCGGTCGCGATTGACGAACGGTTGCTCTCGATGAACCGCTTCAAGGCAACCGGGTCCTTCGAGCGGATCCAGCGCACGGCATCGCACGGGGCCGGGTCGAAATCCGTCTTCAATCCGTATTCGTGTACGAGCCGGTCGGCAAGCACGTCGAGCTGGAGTGCGCCGATGACGCCGACAACGGGCTGAGTGCCGTCGATCGGGCTGAAGACCTGGACGACGCCTTCCTCGGCCATCTCTCGGATGGCGTCCTTGAGTTTCTTGGCCTTGATAGCGTCTTCGAGGCGGATGCGGCGCAGGATTTCTGGGGCAAAGCTCGGAATGCCGAGGAACGTGATGTCCTCGCCTTCCGTCAGCGCATCGCCGATGCGCAGCGTGCCGCGGTTCGGGATGCCGACCACGTCGCCTGCGAAGGCTTCCTCGGCGATGGAGCGATCCTGCGCGAAGAAGAACTGCGGCGCCGTCAGCGCCATGCTCTTGCCCGAGCGCACATGCTTCACCTTCATGCCGCGCGACAGCTTGCCGGAGCAGACGCGCATGAAGGCGATGCGGTCGCGGTGGTTGGGATCCATGTTTGCCTGGATCTTGAAGATGATGCCGGTCATGGCGGTCTCGGTCGCCTTGATCTCGCGCGTCGCCGCGTGTTGCGTGCGCGGCGGCGGGGCGTAGGTCTTGAGTGCGTCGAGCACGTCGCGGACGCCGAAGTTCTTCAACGCGGAGCCGAAGTACACGGGCGTCAACGCGCCGTGCTGGAACTTCTCCAAATCGAACTTGCCGCACGCTTCGGCGACGAGATCGATCTCTTCGCGCCAACGCTGGTAGGCGTCAGGCTCCATGATCTCCGAGAAGAGCGGATCGTCGGGGCCGGAGATGGGCTGGCCGTCGAAGTTCTCATCGAGGCGGCGCACGCGCGGCTGGTAAAGATCGTAGGTGCCGCGGAACTCGCGGCCTTGGCCGATGGGCCAGACCATGGGTGCCGTTTCGAGCGCGAGCGTCTTTTCGATCTCGTCGAGCAGGTCCAGCGGCTCGCGGGCTTCGCGGTCGAGCTTGTTGATGAAGGTGACGATCGGGATATCGCGCAGGCGGCAGATCTCGAACAGCTTGCGCGTTCGGGTCTCGATGCCGCGTGCGGCGTCGATCACCATGATCGCGGAGTCGACCGCGGTCAGCGTGCGATAGGTGTCGTCCGAGAAATCCTCGTGGCCCGGTGTGTCGAGCAGGTTGAAGACGGCGCCGCCGTATTCGAACGTCATGACCGACGTTGCGACGGAGATGCCGCGCGCCTTTTCGATGGCCATCCAGTCCGAGCGGGTCGCGCGGCCGTCCTTCTTGGCCTTCACCTGTCCGGCGAGCTGGATCGCGCCACCGAAGAGCAGCAGCTTTTCGGTCAGCGTCGTTTTACCGGCGTCGGGATGCGAAATGATCGCAAACGTGCGCCGCCGGGCGATCTCGTCGGCGAATTTCGGCGGGGTGCCGCCAGCCGGTTTTGGGGCGGCGGGTGCGGAAGCCGCGTCCTGGGCGTCCGGCGTTACCGCCAAGTCGTCGTTGCTCATGATCCTGCTCAGAAAGTCGCTTTGCCGGGGTCTATAGCATCGATCGGTGGAAAAGCGAGGCCCCGGCGGTCTTGGGTCGCTAAGCCAGCTCAGCCAAAAGGCATTTCAGGACGCCATAGTCGAAGCGGCCGTCGAGGGCGGCGTGGGCCGGGCCGAGTTTGCCGGAGTCGAGCGTTCCAAGGCGCTCGAATACGGCTAGGATCTCGTCCACGTCCGATGGGTCGAGATCGAGCACATCCTGGGAGGCGAGAATGCCCGCTTCGATCGCCTCCGCGAAGTGGGTGTAGACGGTGCCGACGTCAAGGCGTCGCTCGGCGGCAATATCGTCGGCCTTGCGGCCCGCGAGGTGCAGCGCCAGGGTTTGGTTGACTGTCGGCGAGAGGCGGTTGTTTAGGGCGGGGTTCGGCGCAAATCGCGCCACGGTTTCGAGGAAGGCTTTGCCGTATCGCTTGATCTTGCTCGCGCCGAGGCCGGTGATGCCATGCAGCCCAGATTCGTCCTTGGGCCGCTGGCTGGCGAGCTCCACAAGTGTCTTGTCGTGGCAGATGACATAGGGCGGCAGCTTTGCGTCGGTGGCGAGGCTGAGGCGGAGCTCGCGGAGTGCGTCGTAAAGCGGGCGGTCGGCGGCGGAGACTTTGCTCGCGGCTGACGACGCGCCTTTCGTCTTGCGGCCTTTTTCCTTGGGCGGCGCAAGGCGAAGCATGAAGCGTTCCTCGCCGCGCAGAAGCGGGCGTGCCTTTTCCGCGAGCTGAACGGTGCCGTGTCCTTCGTCGTCGGACATCAGATAGCCCAACGCGGTGAGCTGCCGGAACAGGCTTCGCCAGACGGTCGGATCCGTGTCCTTGCCGATGCCCCAGACCGAGAGGCGGTCGTGTCCGTTGCGGCAGGCGCGCTCGCCGTCCTTGGCCTGGAGTACGTCGATCAGGTAGCCGACACCGAAGCGCTGGCCCGTGCGATAGGCCGCGGAGAGCGCCATCTGGGCGAGCACGGTGCCGTCGACGGTCTTGGGCGGGTCAAGGCAGTTGTCACAGTTGCCGCACGGCTCGCTCTTCGTCTCGCTGAAGTAGGCGAGCATGAGCTGACGCCGGCAGCTCACGGCTTCGCAAAGGCCGACGAGCGCGTCGAGCTTCTGGCGCTGGGTGCGCTTGAAAAGCTCCGATCCTTCGCTTTGCGCGATCCATTGAGTCTGCTGGATGATGTCCTGCATACCGTAGGCGAGCCAAGCATTGGCGGCCTCGCCGTCACGGCCCGCGCGTCCGGTTTCCTGGTAGTACGCCTCCATGGAGCGCGGCAGATTGAGATGGGCGACGAAGCGGACGTCGGGCTTGTCGATGCCCATGCCGAAGGCGACGGTCGCGACCATGATCACCGCCTCTTCCTTCAGGAAGCGCTCCTGCGCGGCGCGGCGGATTTCGGGGTCGAGGCCTGCGTGGTAAGCGAGGGCATTGCGGCCCTTGCGGACGAGCCATTCCGCTGTTTCCTCGACCGACTTGCGCGAGAGACAATAGACGATGCCGGCGTCGTTCGGATGCTCGGCCGCGATGAAGTTCCACAAGCGCTCACGTGCGCTCATGGAGCCCATTTCGGCGATGGTGTAGCGGATGTTGGGGCGGTCGAAGCTCGCGACGAAGCGCTGGGCGTTCTCCAGCCGAAGCTCGGTCGCGATTTCTTCGCGTGTCCGGTCGTCGGCGGTCGCCGTTAGTGCAATGCGGGGTGTACGCGGGAAGCGCTCGGCGAGCACTTTCAGCTGGCGATACTCGGGGCGGAAATCGTGGCCCCATTGGGAGACGCAGTGCGCTTCGTCGATGGCGAACAGCGCGATCTGCGCGCGGTCCAGCAGGCGCAACGTGCGGTCCTGCACGAGGCGTTCGGGTGCAACGTAGAGCAAGTCCAGGTCGCCCGTGACAAGGCGGCGTTCGATGACGTCCTGCTCGTTGCGGTCCTGGGTCGAGTTGAGGAATGCGGCGCGGACGCCTGCTTCCTTCAGCGCATCGACTTGATCCTGCATGAGGGCGATGAGCGGCGAGACGACGACGCCTGTTCCATGGCGGACGAGGGCAGGGACCTGGTAGCAGAGCGACTTGCCGCCGCCGGTCGGCATGAGCGCGAGCACGTCTCCGCCGCTGATCAGGGTCTCGATGATGCCGGCTTGATGAGACCGGAAACTCGTATAGCCGAATACCTCCTCGAGCACGTTCTGAGCCTCGGCGAGGCTCGGCGCGGGCGCAAGCGGAGCGAGCAGGTTGGATTTCCGCAGAGCGGCAGGCGGCATCAGATAATCCCGGGGGGCAACTCCAGGCGGAGCGGCGCATTTGTCGGCTTGTCCGGGACGCTAACGCGATTCTCAGGCCCGAACCGGCGCGTTGGGTTGCTCATCCCGCGGTTTCTGCGGGGGTGTGACGGTGGGAGACGGCCGATAGCTCTTCCGCGCGGCCCCGCATAAAATGCGGCGGCGTCAGAGGCCCCATTTCACCCCACCCTCCCTGGCGCAACTCGCCTGGAGGGGGGCGGCCCTAATATGCCGAATAAGGCCGCAGGGCTTCTGGCGCGCTTGCTTTGCCGATTCGCCTCCCGAGGGGCGCACAATGTCGCCGGAACGAGAGGTGTCCCGGCGACATGTATGGCGTGACTAGCGTGCAAGCTTCGCGGCGATGCCCGCGACGTGCCTGCCCTGGAAGCGGGCTCCGGCCAGCTCGTTTTCGCTCGGCTGACGTGATCCGTCGGGACCGGCGATGGTCGAGGCGCCGTAGGGCGAGCCGCCGCTGATCTCTGTGCCGATCATTTGGCCCTGGAACGAGTAGGGAAGGCCAGCGATCACCATGCCCTGGTGGAGAAGCACGTTGTGCGTCGCGAGGATCGTGCTCTCCTGACCGCCATGCTGGGTGTTGCTCGAGGTGAACACCGAGCCGACCTTGCCGATGAGCTTGCCCTGGAACCAGAGGCCGCCCGTCTGGTCGAGGAAGTTCTTCATCTGGGCGGCCATGTTGCCGAAGCGGGTGGGCGTGCCGATGATGATGGCGTCAAAATCGGGAAGCTCGTCGATGGTCGCGAAGGGGGCGGCCTGATCGAGCTTGAAACCGTTCTTCTCGGCGACTTCTCGCGGCACCAGCTCCGGCACGCGCTTGACGACGGCTTCGGCGCCGGCTTCGCGTGCGCCTTCCGCAACGGCCCCGGCCATGCGCTCGATGTGTCCGTAGCTCGAATAGTAGAGAACAAGAACCTTGGTCATGGCTTTTCGCTTCCGTTGTGTTTGTTGAGTTGACGTGTGGTGGGTTGGGTTGAAAGGCGGACCGCACGGAGTGCGATCCGCTTGTTCGGGTCAGGCGCCGAGGTCGAAGACGAGGACTTCGGCGTTGTCGTTGGCGGCGATCGTCACGTCCTTTTCGTCCGTGAGCGCGGCGCCGTCGCCTTGGCTGACGATGTTGCCGTTGACGGTGACCTCGCCGCGGGTGACCTGCACCCAGGCTTTGCGGCGCGGGCGAAGGGCGTGGCTGACTTTGTCGCCCTTATCGAGATTGGCGACGAAGAGGTCGACGTCCTGGTGGATCGTGACGGCGCCGTCGCGTCCGTCACGGGCACCGACGAGTTGCAGTCGGCCCTTGCGGGTCTCGGCCGGGAAGGACTTCTGCTCGTAGCTCGGCGTCAAGCCGCGCTCATTCGGCAGGACCCAGATCTGAAGGAAGTGGACCCGGGCGTCCTTCGAAGCGTTGAACTCGCTGTGGGCGATGCCGGTGCCGGCCGACATGCGCTGTACGTCGCCGGGGCGGATGACCGAGCCGGTGCCGAGGCTGTCCTTGTGGGCGAGGCCGCCTTCGAGCACGTAGGAGATGATCTCCATGTTGTCGTGCGGATGCGTGCCGAAGCCGGCACCGCCGGAGACAACGTCCTCGTTGATAACGCGCAGGGCGCCGAAGCCCATGTTCTTCGGATCGTAGTAGTGGCCGAAGGAGAACGTGTGCTTGCTGTCGAGCCAGCCGAAGTTGCTGGCGCCGCGCTCCTTGCTCTTGCGGATTGTGATCATGGTCTATCTCCCAATCTGCGGCGGAAGCCCGTCGCTGTTGAAAGGAAGATGTCATCGCTTCTTTGTTGAACCAATACCGTAAAAAAGAACCGCATTGGTTCTAAATATTCAACAAAAAGAAACCCGCCGGTGAGGGCGGGTTTCGGAACGTCAGGCGGCAGCTTTGTCTAGGCTTGGATAGTCGATGTAACCCTCGGCACCGCCGCCATAAAACGTGGCGGGCTGAGGTTGGTTGAGCGGCGCATTGCGCCTCAGGCGCTCGACCAGATCCGGGTTGGCAATAAAGAGACGGCCGAAGGCGACCAGGTCGGCTGCGCCGGAATCGACCGCGCGGATGGCCGTTTCGCGGTCATAGATGTTGTTCGCCAAGTAAACGCCTTTGACGAGCTTGCGGAGCTGGGCGAGATCCGCGCCCGCAGGGACGTCGCGCGTTTCGCCCGTGTCGCCTTCAATCAGGTGCACGTAGCCCAGGCCGGCGTCGTTCGCGCGCTCGATGGCGGCTGAGAAGGTGGCCATCGGATTGCTGTCCGATATGTCGCCAAATTTCGAGAACGGGCTGAAGCGCACGCCGACGCGGGTGGCTGGGAATACAGAGGTGAGGGCTGAGAGGACCTCTGCGAGGAAGCGGGTGCGGTTCTCGATACTGCCACCGTATTTGTCGGTGCGCTTGTTGGGGCCGTCGCGAAGGAATTGGTCGATGAGATAGCCGTTGGCGCCGTGCAATTCGACGCCGTCGAAGCCCGCGGCCTTTGCGTTCTCTGCGGCCAAGCGGAAATCCTCGACGATTCGGGCGATCTCGGATGTTTCGAGTGCGCGGGGCGCGGACGCGTCCGTGAAGCCTGTCTTAGTGAAGACTTTTGTTTTTGCCGTAATGGCCGAGGGGGCAACCGGCTGCTGTCCATTCGGTTGCAGGGATGTGTGTGAGACGCGGCCCACATGCCAGAGCTGGGCAAAGATGCGTCCGCTCTTGGCGTGCACGGCTTCGGTGATCTTCTTCCAGCCGGCCACTTGCTCGGGGCTGTAGATGCCGGGGGTGGCGAGATAGCCTTGTCCTTCGGGGGAGACCTGTGTGCCTTCCGTGATGATCAGCCCGGCGCTTGCGCGCTGGGCGTAGTACTCCACGTTGAGGGCCTGCGGCACCTCGCCCGGGGCTGCGCGGTTGCGCGTCAGCGGGGCCATGACGATGCGGTTTGGCAGCGTCAGGGTGCCGATGGTCAGTGGGGAAAAAAGCTTATCGCTCATGAGCATGTATCTCCTGCGTAGGCTTGGGGCCTGCGGGGCATATGGACAGTTGATGCCCAAATGGAACCCCCGGGGGTTTCCCGGGGGGCGCGACATTCAGGGCAACGTCTTTTCCTACGGAGGAGGCCTTGGGCTAGATCAACCTTTCCGCCAGTAGGCCAAGGTAGTGCTGCAGGACGGCCGCGCCGGCGATGGCCGTAATGTCGGCGTGGTCATAGGCGGGTGCGACCTCGACGACGTCCGCGCCGACGATGTCGAGCGAGCCCAGACGGCGCAGGATCATGAGTGCCTCCCGGGATGTGAGGCCGCCCGCTACCGGCGTGCCCGTACCCGGAGCAAAGGCCGGGTCGAGACAGTCGATGTCGAACGTCAGGTAGGTCTTCGCGTCGCCGACACGCGTCTTGATGCGGTCGACCACGCCCTGGATACCCAGGTCGGGAATGTCCTCGCCGTAGACGATCTCGAGACCGCACGTCTCCGGCGCATGGGTGCGGATGCCGATCTGGATCGAGCGGTCCGGCAGGATGATGCCTTCGCGTACGGCGCGCGCGACGAATGAGCCATGATCGATGCGCTCGTTCTCATCGAACCACGTGTCCTGATGGGCATCGAACTGAACAAGGGCCATGGGGCCGTACTTCTTTGCGTGCGCTTTCAGCAGCGGCCACGTGACGTAATGATCGCCGCCGATGGAGAGCAGCTTCGCGCCTTGATCGATGACCTCGCGCGCCTGACCCTCGATTTGAGCCGGAGCATCGCCATGACGTCCGTAGTCGAGCGAGCAGTCGCCATAGTCGACCACGGCCAGACGTTCGAACGGATCGGCGCGGAAAGGATACTGTGGATCGCCTTCGAGAATGGCCGAGGCGCGGCGCACCGCCTGTGGTCCGAAACGAGCGCCCGGGCGGTTCGAAACGGCCGCGTCGAAGGGAATGCCCCAAACGGCGACATCAACTCCGGCAAGATTGCGCGTGAGACGGCGGCGCATGAAGGAGGAAACGCCGCAATAGACGGGTTCGTGGGAGCCATTCATCAGGCTGGCGGCGTGGATAGCGTTGTCGGTTTCGCGGGGACGTAGAGGATGCTTCGGCATCTCTGTCATGACACGGGTCCTTAGTCCGGTTTTCTGGTTCCGTGTGCCCAGGATCTGCCTTGCCGAGCGGTCCGACAAACGGCTATTTTTCCTCTGTGAGTTGACTAAAACTCATGTGATCAGCCGATTGATTTTGTGTGGTCCATGGCTCTCCCATCGCTGAATGCCATCCGGGCGTTTGAAGCCGCTGCGCGGCTCCTGAGTTTCAAGGATGCGGCGGAGGAGCTGCGTCTTACGCCTTCCGCCGTCAGCCGGCATATTCGCTCACTCGAGCGCGCGTTGGGTGTCGATCTGTTTGAGCGCGGATTTCGCCAGGTTCAATTGACGGAGAAGGCGCTGCCTTATGCGCGCCGCCTGACGGATGCATTCAACGTGATCGCGAGCGCGACCGATGAAATCAGCGCCACGGGCACGGCACGCCGCCGCAAACAGAAGCGCGTGACGCTGTCCATCAATGCTACCTTCATGAACCTGTGGCTTGCCGATCGCTTGCCGCGCTTTCGCGCGGCGTGCCCGGAATGCGAACTCGAAGTGTCGATCCACGACGACGCTGGCAAGGGCGGCAATCCAAAGGCGGACCTGCGCATTCTCTTCACGGCGGACGACGACGATGATCCGTCTCACCTGCCTTTGGTGTCGCTGATCATTCTCCCCGTGTGCGCGCCGGGATTGCTCAAGGGTGCGAATGCCCTGCGCAAGCCGACCGATCTCGCCCGGCACCGTTTGCTTCATGAAAATACGACAGCATGGTGGGAGGAGTGGATCGCGGGTGAGGGCGTCGCAGGCGTCGATCCCAAAACCGGCGCCATCTTTCATGATCCCTCTCTGGCGATCCGCGAAGCCGTCAACGAGGGCGGCGTGGCGCTCGCCGACAACATCATGGTCGAGGATCTGCTGGCGCGGGGGCTTCTGGTCACGCCGTTTCCGATGCGCCGCAAGATCCCGAGCTGTTATGCGCTGGCTGTCCGCCCGGGTGCTTCGTCCCTTATGGGGGTCAAGCAGTTCCGGCAGTGGCTGCTTAGCGAGATTGCCCGACACAAGCGCGCCATGCAGCTTTCATGACGTCGCTTACAGAGAGCGCAGACGGCGGATCGAGCCCATAAATCGGGCACTATTGGGTGCTGCCCGAGAAAAAAATTTCCTGCTCTAGCAATTCTGTCGTGGCGTTCGCATATGCCGCGTAAGTGCGTGTTCGTCCGCATGATTGCGCGCACGCTGTATTCCTGATCAAGATAATCTATCGCCATCGGAAGTGACGGGGTTTGTGATGACTAAATTCACGATCAACGGGCGCGAAGTGACTGTCACTTCGGAAGACGATACGCCGCTTTTATGGGTGGTCCGGGACGAGCTTGGACTGATCGGATCGAAGTTCGGCTGTGGCATCGCTCAGTGCGGCGCGTGCACGATGTATTTGGACAGCCAGCCGGTCCGCGCGTGCGTTACGCCCGTTTCGGATGTCGCCGGACGTGAGGTGACGACGATTGAAGGATTGTCGGGACCGGTGGCCGAGGCTGTGCGCGGAGCCTGGCAGAAGCTTGACGTCGTGCAGTGCGGCTATTGCCAGTCCGGCCAGATGATGACGGCCGCCGCGCTTCTCAGCGAAATTCCGGCGCCCTCCGATAGTGACATCGACAACGCCATGACCGGCAATATCTGCCGCTGCAATACGTATCAACGCATCCGGGCGGCCATCCATTCGGCTGCCGAAACGCTTAAGACCTGAGGGGGATCGCAGCATGTTTGGCCAGATGGATCTTTCTCGTTTCAACACGCGAGCCCATGAGGCTTTTCCGCTTGACCGCCGGAACTTCGTGCAGCTTGCGTTGGGAACAGGCGCAGGCCTCATCATCGGCGGCTGGGTTCCTGCAAGCGCGGCGCGCGCTGAAGGCGCAGCAACGACCAGCGAGAGCGCGAGCGGAATATTCACGCCCTACGTGAAGATCACCCCGGACAACGTCGTGACAGTTCTGGTCAAGCACCAGGACAAGGGGCAAGGCATCGCAACCGGACTCTCGACACTCGTGGCCGATGAACTCGACGCGGACTGGGCACAAATTCACCCCGAGTTCGCGCCCGCCAATGTGGAGCTCTACAAGAACTTCGCATTCGGTGTGCAGGGCACCGGCGGCTCGACAGCCATCGCAAACTCGTTCGAACAGTATCGCAAGGCGGGTGCCGCGGCGCGCGAGATGATCACGCAAGCGGCAGCCAAGCGCTGGGGCGTCGCACCGGAGACCGTGAAGGTTGCCAAGGGTGTGGTGTCGTCGGGCTCGAATTCGGCGACGCTCGGTGAGCTTGCCGCCGAGGCGGCGACCATTCCTGTGCCGAAGGAGCCGAAGCTCAAGACGCCGGACCAGTTCACGTACATCGGCAAGTCTTTTCCGCGACTCGACTCGGTGGCTAAGACGACGGGTGCGCGCATCTATACGCAGGATGTGCAGCTTCCGGACATGCTCGTCGCGACGCTCGCGCGTCCGCCGAAATTCGGCGGCACCGTCAAGAGCGTGGACGACAAGGCGGCGCGGGCGGTCAAAGGCGTGGTCGATGTCGTGACGACATCGCGTGGTGTGGCCGTGCTTGCGAAGACGACCTACGCGGCCATTCGGGCCCGGGATCAGCTAGAGATCACCTGGGACGAGAGCAAGGCCGAAGCGCGCAGCACGGACGCACTTATTGCCGACTACAAGGCGCTTGCGGAAAAACCTGGCCAGATTGCGCGCAAGGAAGGTGATGCCGAAGGCGGTATCGCGAAAGCCGACAAGGTGATCGAGGCGACCTACATCTTTCCGTTCCTCGCACACGCGCCGATGGAGCCTATGAACTGCGTGCTGCAGTTCAAGGATGGAAAGGCGACGATGTGGACGGGCTCACAGCTCCAGACTGTCGACCAGAATGTGACGGCGCACATCTTCGGCATCAAGCCGGAGGACGTGATCATCAACACGCTTTGGGCGGGTGGATCGTTCGGGCGGCGCGGCGTCTATGATTCCGACTACATCGCGGAAACGGCCGAGATCGTGAAGGTCACGGGACGCACGGAGCCGATCAAGCTCATCTGGACGCGTGAGGACGACATCAAGGGCGGTTACTATCGCCCGGTGTACGTGCACAAGGTGCGCGTCGGGCTCGACAAGGATGGCGCGGTCACCGGCTGGCACCACCGTATCGTCGGGCAGTCGATCGTCACCGGCACGGCATTCGAGAGTGCGATCGTCAAGGACGGTATCGACGGGACATCAGTGGAAGGCGTCTCGGACACTCCCTATGCGATCCCGAATATGCAGGTTGAATTGCACACGACGCAGGCTGGGCCACGTCCGCTCTGGTGGCGGTCGGTCGGTCACACGCACACAGCCTACGTTATGGAGACGATGATTGACGAGGTTGCGGCCGTGTCCGGCAAGGATCCCGTCGCCTTCCGTCTGTCGCTGCTCGAAAAGTACCCGCGGCACACGGGTGTGCTGAAGCTCGCCGCCGAGAAGGCTGGTTGGGATAAGCCGCTGCCGGAGGGCGTGTTCCGGGGTGTTGCCGTGCACGAAAGCTTCAAGAGCTTCGTTGCGGAAGTCGCGGAAGTGAAAATCGTCGACGGAAAGCCGAAGGTTCAGCGCGTCGTTGCGGCCGTTGATTGCGGCATTGCCGTCAACCCGGACAACATCAAAGCGCAGGTGGAGGGCGGTGTCGGGTTCGGTCTCGGCGCTGTCCTGCACAGCAAAGTGACGATGAAGGACGGTGTTATCGACCAGGGCAACTTCGACACTTACGAGGTGCTGCGGTTCAACGAGATGCCGCACGTGGAGGTTCACATCGTGCCTTCGGCGGAAGTGCCCACCGGCATCGGTGAGCCGGGTGTCCCGCCGATCGGGCCTGCGGTTGCGAATGCCGTTGCAGTCGGAACGGGTCAGCGTGTTCGTGTGCTGCCCTTTGCGGATGGACTGAAACTTGGATGACGCTTTGCCGAGTGCGGAAGCCACGAGCGGCGCTGCGGATCGATGCTCCGCGGCGCGCTTCTCCCGCACTGCGGGTGCTCCTGACGCTGCCGCGCGGATTGCGCGGCGGTGGCTCGATCAATTCGGCACCATCGCGCTCGCGACAGTGATCAAGACATGGGGTTCGTCGCCGGTACCGGTCGGCGGCCAACTCGTTATCGGTCCCAACGAGAGGTTCGAGGGGGCGGTCTCGGGTGGTTGCGTAGAGGCGGCCGTGATCGCCGAAGCTGCAAACGTGATGGCTTCGGGGCGACCCAAATGTCTCGAATTCGGCGTCGACGACGAAACCGCTTGGCGCGTGGGGCTTCCCTGCGGCGGGCGGATCGAAGTGTTCGTCGAGCGCTTGCAGGGCGAGGCAGATAAAGCTTCCCTCGATGCCGTTCTTGCCGCGCGATCTGAACGGGCGTTGCTCATCGTCGACACGGATCTTGCAAGTGGGCGGCGTCTGCTGCAACGCGACACGAACTCATATCCTTCGGATGTCGCGGCGCAACTTGAGAGTGGTGAGAGCATTCTCCTGGAAGATCCTGAGAGACGGCGCTTCGTGCATGTTTACGTTCCAGAGGTCCACGTCATTCTCGTTGGCGCGGGTCATATCGCGCAGGTGCTGGCTGATCTTGCGGCCCGCGTGGGCTTTCTCGTCACTGTCGTCGATCCCCGCACGGCGTATTCTTCGGCAGAGCGGTTCAATGACATTGCGCTGCGGCATGAGTGGCCGGAACAGGCGCTTCCGTCCCTCGGGCTCGATGCGCGCACGGCTGTCGTGACGCTGGCGCATGAGGCACGGCTCGATGACGAAACGTTACTGGCCGCTTTGCGATCCTCGTGCTTCTATGTGGGCGCGCTGGGCTCGCGGCGTACGCATGCGAAGCGTGTCGAACGACTCGTCAAGGCGGGGCTCTCGGAAGCGGAAATCGCGCGCATCGATGCACCGGTCGGACTTCAGATCGGCGCCCAGGGTCCGGCAGAAATCGCAGTGTCCATTCTCGGCGCCATCATTCGGGCTCGCCACGGAATTCGCTCATGACTCTGCCCGCTCCGTTCTCGCTTGCCGCGGTGCTCCTCGCCGGAGGGGCGTCGCGCCGGTTCGGTCTCAAGAATAAACTGCTCGCGGACATAGATGGCGTGCCGATCGTGGCGAAGGTCGCGCGGGAAATTCTCGACGGCGGCGTGGATGAGCTGGTTGTGGTTACGGGATCCGAGCACGACGCCTATGTGGACGCGCTCGAAGGTCTTTCGGTCCGTTTCGTTCGCAATCCGGAATGGGACGAAGGGATCGGCAACTCGATCGCGGCCGGTGTCAGGGCTGTGCCGCCGTCGCGTGCGGGCGTGTTCATCGTTCCCGGCGATCTGCCGAACTTGACGGGCGATGTTCTGCGCAAGCTGGCCGATGCTTTCACGCGCGATGTGAGCCACCCGATCGTGGTTCCCGTGACTACGCGTGGCGAACAGCGCAATCCCGTGTTGTGGCCGCGCCGGCATTTTCCGGAGCTGGATGTGCTGTCCGGTCCCAAGGGGGGCAAGTCTCTGCTGGACTCGCTCAAGGGCGAGCGGCTTGATGTGGCGTTCGACGACGAGTCCGTGTTCGTGGATATCGACACAACGGACGACTACGAGCGCTTCCTCTCAGGAGACAACGGGTGACACTTCTCGATCGGCCGGGGCGGAGCGATCCTCTCACGGGAGGGGAGCGGCCGTTGCTCCGCGTCTCCGGCGTCAAGAAATCGTATACAACCCCGCAAGGTCCGCTGTCCGTTCTCAATGGCGTTGATCTGTCGCTCGCCCAGGATGAGAGCCTCGCGCTGCTCGGTGAATCCGGCAGCGGCAAGAGCACGCTCTTGCATCTGATCGGCGGGCTTGATGATGCGGATGCGGGCGAGATCGTGCTCGACGGGGTTCGCGTGACCGAGTTGCCAGATGCCGAGCGCGCCGCACTTCGGCGCGAGAGCATCGGCATCGTTTTCCAGCAATTCAATCTCGTGCCGAGCCTGACGGTGAGCGGCAACCTGGCGTTTCAGGCTCGCATCGCGGGCCGTTTCGATGCGGCGTGGCAGAACGAACTTTTGAACCGGCTCGGGCTCGCGGGATTGGAGCAGCGTTATCCGGAGCAGCTGTCGGGCGGGCAGCAGCAGCGCGTCGCGATCGGGCGTGCGCTGGCCATCCGGCCGCGACTGCTCATCGCGGACGAGCCCACGGGAAACCTCGACGAAGCGACCGGCGATGACGTGCTTTCGCTTGCGCTCGATCTCATCCGGCGCACGGGTTGCGGATTTCTGATGGTGACCCACAGCACACGACTGGCCGCGCGTCTCGACCGGCAGGTCGTTCTTGCGTCCGGCCGGCTGGCTGCGTCCTGAAGGCGGTGTGTCATGGCGCAGGCGGTTTGGACTTT
Source organism: Hyphomicrobium sp. (assembly GCF_036262015.1). Lineage (GTDB taxonomy): Bacteria > Pseudomonadota > Alphaproteobacteria > Rhizobiales > Hyphomicrobiaceae > Hyphomicrobium_C. The sequence continues at coordinate 165,090 of NZ_DATAJR010000009.1, forward strand.
CCTCACGCTTCTCAGCCATTGGCGGCGGCATCCGATCAACTTCGCGACGCTCGTCGCTGGGCTTGCGATTGCGACGGCGCTGTGGAGCGGTGTGCAGGCGCTGAACCAACAGGCACGCACGAGTTATGACAAGGCGGCCGCGGTTTTCGGTCAAGCAGGCGCGGGTAGCATCGTCAGCACGAAGGGAGCGTTCGTTCCGCAGGAGGATTACATCGCGTTGCGGCGCACCGGGTGGAAGGTCTCGCCCGTGCTGGAAGGTACGGTGCGGATCGGCGGTGTTTCGTATCGTTTGATCGGTGTCGAGCCGCTGACGGCGCCGCAGGGATCGGCAGTTGGTGGTCTCGAGACGAGCCGCGATCTGGAAGCCTTTTTGAGGGCGCCGGGACAGACGCTTCTGTCGGCCGAGACGCTGGCTGAGCTTGGTGCTGCGGAAGGTGCGACGCTTCAGACCGAAGCCTCGCGTCCGATGCCGCCATTGGTCATCGCCGATGGGGTGGCGTCCGGTCTGCTCGTTACAGACATCGGCGCGGCGCAGACGATCCTCGCGCGGCAGGGACAATTCAGCCGTTTGATCGCAGACCGGCGTCATGAGCTCGATGCTGATGCTCTGGCGAAGTTCTCGGGTGGTACGCTCCGTTTGGCGAGGGGCGAGGTCGGCGGAGACCTCGCGCGGCTGACCGACAGCTTTCATTTGAATCTCACGGCGTTCGGTTTTCTCGCCTTCGTCGTCGGGCTTTTCATTGTGCACGCGTCGATCGGGCTCGCGTTCGAGCAAAGGCTGGCGACGCTGCGCACGTTGCGGGCCGTCGGCGTGTCGCTCAAAATGCTGATGGTGGTTCTGATTGGCGAGGTTGTTCTGCTCGCGCTCTTGGCGGGCGCGGCCGGTATGGTGTTCGGTTATGTCATCGCCGCTGCGCTGCTGCCGAACGTGGCGGCAAGTCTCGAAGGGCTTTACGGGGCTCATGTCGGTAGCCAATTGGCGCTCGAGGGGCGCTGGTGGGTATCCGGCCTCGGCATGGCTTTGATTGGGGCGCTCGCCGCATCGGCGCTGAGCCTGCTCAAAGTTGCGCGCTTGCCGCTGCTTGCGGCCGCGAAACCGATGGCATGGCGCGAGGCGCAGCAGACACAACTCAGGCGGCAAGCAGTCTTTGCTGCCGGCGCTTTGGCGATCGCGGCCATTGCCTACCTGGGTGGCGAGGGATTGGCATCGGGGTTCGCTGTCATTGCCGGCATTCTCCTTGGCGCGGCGCTGTTGCTTCCGCTTGTCCTGTCCGGGTTGCTTCAGGTGGGCGAGGCGCGCGCGAGCGCGGCGCTGTCGCAGTGGTTCTGGGCCGATACGCGGCTTCAGCTTTCGGGACTGTCGCTGGCGTTGATGGCGCTGCTTCTCGCTCTTGCGGCCAACGTCGGCGTCGGCACGATGGTGGAGGGTTTCAGGAGGACGTTTACGGGCTGGCTCGACGAACGGCTCAACTCCGAAATCTATTTCGATGCCGCGAACACGGGTGAAGGCGAGCGCATCGCGGCCTGGCTCAAGGGGCAGCCGAGCGTCTCCGCCGTCTTGCCGGTGTGGAAAGCGGAGACGCGGATCGGGGGCTGGCCGGTGGATGTGTTCGGCACACGGGACCACGCCACGTATCGCGCTCACTTTTCGCTGCTCACGGCTCTGCCGGATGCTTGGGACAAGGTGCGCGACGGGCAAGGTGCGCTCGTCAGCGAGCAGTTCGCGCGCCGCATGGGGCTTGGGCTTGGAAGCACGCTCTCGGTCCCAACGGCAACGACGGCGTGGGAGGTTGAGGTCGCGGGGATCTATCCAGACTACGGAAACCCGAAGGGTCAGGTGCGCGTGAATGTCGAGCACCTTGTCGAGCATTGGCCGGAGGCGCGGCGGACCAGCTATAGCCTGCGGGTTGCGCCCGGCGAGGTTTCGCGCCTGATCGCGGCCATACAGTCGGAGTTTGGGCCGGGGATCGCGCGTATTGTCGATCAGGCGTCTCTCAAGGCGGAGTCGACGCGTATCTTCGAGCGCACGTTCGCGGTCACGAGCGCGCTCAATACGTTGACGCTCGTCGTGTCGGGGATCGCGCTGTTCGCAAGCCTGCTGACGCTCAGCGATTTGCGTCTCGCGCAATTGGCGCCGGTGTGGGCGCTGGGTATTCCGCGGCGTCACCTGGCGGATCTCGAAATCGGGAAGCTGCTGGTGCTGGCGGCGATCACGGCCATTCTTGCTGTGCCGCTGGGGTTGGTGCTCGCGTGGTGCCTCGTAGCGATCGTCAACGTCCAGGCCTTCGGTTGGCGGCTGCCGTTCCACGTGTTTCCGGGACAGTGGGTTCTGATTTTCCTCTTGGCGTTGGGTACGGCGCTTTTTTCCGCTCTCATCCCGATGGTCCGTCTCGCGCGGACTGCACCGCAGGATCTTCTGAAAGTGTTCGCCAATGAACGTTAGGGCGCTCGTTTTCGCGGTGCTGTCGATCGTGATCGCGTGCTTTGCTGGACGTGGTTTGGCGGGCGGGTTCGCGGGGCTCGGCAACGACGCGGCGGGGTTTGCCGAGGTCGTTCCGGGAAAGCGCATGGCGTTTCCTGCGGATTTCGGCGCGCATCCCGACTATCGCATCGAGTGGTGGTACGTGACCGCGAACCTGAAGGACGCGGCAGGAACGCCGTATGGCGTGCAGTGGACGCTGTTCCGCCAAGCTCTCGCGCCCGGCGCGGAGCGCGAGGGGTTTGCGAACCAGCAAGTCTGGATGGGGCACGCGGCGGTTACGAGCGCCGAGACGCATCATTTCGCTGAAGCCCTGGCGCGCGGCGGTATCGGACAGGCGGGTGTCATTGCCGAACCGTTCAAAGCCTGGGTCGACGATTGGACTTTTGCGGACCTGGAAGGACGTCCGGGATCCAGCTCACTGTCGGCTAAGGGAGACGCGTTTTCTTATGCGCTCACTTTGACGACCAATCGTGCTCCTGTTCCACAAGGCGAGCAGGGCTACAGTCGCAAATCGGAACGCGGACAAGCCTCCTACTACTACAGCCAACCCTACTTTGAGGTTTCAGGAACGCTGACGCTCAGCGGCCGGGTGATCGACGTTGCCGGCAGAGCGTGGATGGATCGCGAGTGGAGCAGCCAGCCGCTCGCGCCGGATCAGAAGGGCTGGGATTGGTTCTCCCTGCATCTCGATGGCGGTGAGAAGCTGATGCTGTTCCAGCTTCGGGGTGAGCACGATGCCGCGTTTCGTTCAGGAAGCTGGATTGGCGCGGATGGGGCTGTGACGCCGCTCGCTCCCGATGACATCGCGTTGACGCCTGGCCCGGCGCACGACGTGGCGGGCCGAAAAATTCCGGTGAGCTGGAAGGTAGAGGTCAAGAGCCGCCGGCTCTCGATCGAGACGGCGCCGCTCAATCCCGAAAGCTGGATGGGAACGGCGTTTCCCTATTGGGAAGGGCCGATCCGCTTTCGAGGTTCGCACGTGGGCGAGGGATACCTGGAGATGACGGGGTATTGAAAAGGGTTGGGGCCGCCTAGGCGTGACGGCGGCCCCGCCTCCTCGGCGTCCGCGGGTTCGGGGGGCAGGTGCAAGCTGTCCGCGGATCTGGGATGGCGCCCGGGGGGTATCAGGCGGCCGGGAGGATTTGCAATGCGATCTTGAGACCGCGGCGCTCGCGGTAGACGACGCGCACGCTCTCGCCGCGGCGAAGAGGCGTGCCCGTTAGGCGGGGGTCATAACGATATGTCTCGTTGCCGACAGTGATGTGATGTCCACGCGGATTGAGATGCTCAATACGGCCGCTTGCTTCGAGGTTCGAGCCTGCTGCCATAGCGGCTCCGGCGCCCGCCGAAATAGCCAGAGCTACTCCTGCAAACTGCTTCACAGCTGTCATCGCTTACTCCTAAATCGATTTGTTCGGGGACCGCCCGCAAAGGCGCCAAAGGACCTGATGTCCTGTCGAGAAATCTGTTTCCGGTGGCTCCCGCTTTGTGAAATGGGCGACCGTCGGCGCTGCCCAAGACCTGGGTGTTATGCTCCTCGGAGTTTGCCGGGGCTTGGCCGGGGACATACAGATTCGTAAGGCGTCTCAAGCGTCTTCAGTCGCGGCTGGAAACGAAATCATAACTCGCAGACCTGGCGCGCCGTCCTCTAGAACGATGGTCGCGTCGTGCAGCTCGGCGATGGCCGCGGCGAGCGTGAGGCCCAGTCCGCTGCCAGGGGTCGAGCGGGCTCTCTCCAGACGGTAGAGGCGCCGGAAGACCTTCTCGCGCTCTTCCTCCGGAATACCCGGGCCGTTGTCCGTCACCTCCGCCCGGAAGCCCTGCGGCTCATCATGAAGCATCAGGCTGATCTTGGTGCCCGGCGGGCAATGACGGATCGCATTCTCGATCAGGTTGGCGAAAAGCTGGATGAGAAGCTCGCGATCTCCGCGGACGGTCGCTGGTTTCCAGCGCCCGTTGGGCCATGCGAGCTGGTGACCCGCGTCTTCGGCGACCGCCATGTAGACGTCCGCCACATCGTCGAGCACGCCGGCGAGGTCGACGTTGGCGAAGCGCGCGCGGCGGGCGCCAGCCTCGATCTGCGTAATGCGAAGGAGAGCGTCGAATGTGATCATCATGGCGTCGAGATCGCCCAGAGCGTCTTCAACGGCCGCGCTGAAATCCGAGGTCGTTCGCGCGCTGCGGCGTGCGATGTCGAGGCGCTGACGGAGGCGGCCCACTGGCTTCTTGAGGTCGTGGGCGATGTCCGACGATGATTGGTTGACGTTTTCAATGAGTGTTTGAAGGTGATCCAGCGTGCGGTTGACCTGTGCGCCGACGTGGTCAATGTCGTCGCCAGAACCGGACATCGGAACGCGTGCCTGGATCTGGCCCGCGGATACGGCATCGAGCGTATTGGCGAAGGCGTCGATGCGGTGCTGCGTCTGCCGTGCGAGGAAGGCGCCGCACAAGGCGCCGAGGAGCGTTGTCGCGATCAGGCCGATGCCCAGCACCTCGAGAAGAAACGTTTGTGTCTGGCGGAGGTCTCCGTTGCTTGTCCCGACGAGCAGCCGACCCTTGGAGACGGGCCGCCAGATTGCATAGAAGCGGTCGTCCGGCTCGCCCTCAGCGTCCCAATCGCCTTCGATTTGAGAGCGTTCGAGGGTCAGCCAATCGTCTGAGTATTTGACGTTGCGAACATTGCCGGCCACATGTTGGCCCTGCTCATCAACGAGCTCGAAGATGAAATCGGAATCGCGGACGGATGAACTCTCGCTCGTGACGACGGCCACCAAATCGTCGAACGAGCGCTGGCGATCCACAGACAGGAGCGCATTCATCGCCTGCTCAACATCGATATGGATCTCGTTGGTGAGGCGCGCCGTGAGGCCGTAGAACAGGATTGCGAACAACGCAATGACGGTTGCGGCGAACAACAGCGTAAAGGTCGCCGCCAATCGCAGAGGCGTCCGCTTCAGCACAGTCACGATCCGTCGATTATGGGCCTTCGTGGAGACTGTAGCCGCTGCCGCGGATGGTGTGAATCAGTTCGGTGGGAAAGGGTTTATCGACTTTGGTCCGAAGGCGCGAAATATGCGTTTCCACGACGCTGGTCTTCGGGTCGAAGTGGAAGCTCCAGACGCGTTCCAGAAGCATCGTGCGCGTCACGACACGGCCCTTGTTGCGCATCAGGACCTCGAGCAGGCGGAATTCCCGGGGCTGGAGGTCGATTTCCATGTTGCCCCGATAGACCTTACGCGTGATCAGATCCAGCGTCAGATCGCCGACACGAAGGCGCGTTTCCTCGCCTTTGAGATGCGGCCGCCGCGCCAGGGCGTTGAGGCGTGCCAACAGTTCGGAAAAGGCGAACGGCTTGACGAGATAGTCGTCTCCTCCTGCATCGAGGCCGTCGACGCGGTCGTCGACACCGCCCAGTGCGGTGAGGAAAAGGATCGGTACCTTGCGCCCTGCTGCGCGGAGAGTTTTGACGATCGAGAGGCCTTCGAGACCGGGAAGCATGCGATCGACGATCAGGACCTCGTACTCCTCAGCCATCGCCTGGGCGATGCCGTCCCGGCCGTCGGCCATGTGGTCGATGATGTGCCCTTCCTCTTCGAGCCCCTTTATGACGTAGGCGGCGGTATCCGGGTCGTCTTCGATGAGGAGCACGCGCATGGGTTCGGGTCCTGTTCGATTTGAGAACTTCTCCCAAACATAGTTTGTCCACCTGTTCTGGCTCTTACCGGACGCTTACGGATCGGTAAGAACGCACAGGCCTCTTTCATAGCGTTAAGCGGGCTCTCTCTGGGCCGGTGTGTCAAGCATTTCCTCCGTGTGCTCGTCCGGACGATGCTCGGCGGCGATAACGAGGTAAATGACCGGCAAAATAAAGAGCGTAAACACCGTTCCGATTGCCATGCCCGAAACCAGCATGATGCCGATGCTGTTGCGGGCCTCAGCTCCTGCGCCAGTGACGAACACCAGCGGGAGATGGCCGAAGACGGTCGCCGCCGTTGTCATCAAGATCGGACGCAGACGCGTCTTAGCGCCCTCGCGGATTGCCGACAGTTTGTCGAGGCCCTGGACCTGTAACTCGTTGGCGAATGCGACGATCAGAATGCCGTTCTTGGCTATGAGGCCGACGAGCGTGATCAGCCCGATCTGGCTGTAGATGTTGATCGTCGTGAAGCCAAGGAAAGTGAAAACCAGGGCAGCCGACAAGGCGAGCGGTACGGAGCCGAGCAGCACGACAAGCGGGTCGCGGAAGCTGCCAAACTGCGCCACGAGAACCAGATAGATGAGAAGGATGGCGAACCCAAGCGTGCCGGCCAGAGTGGCGCCTTCCTGCCGGATCTGACGGGACTCGCCGGCGTAATCGATCGTGTAGCCCGCGGGCAGAATCTCGCGCGCGGCCTTCTCGAGCGTGTCGAGCGCGGAGGCCTTCGTGATGCCAGGAGCAACGCCGCCGTAGACGCGGAAGCTGTCGGCCTGTTGGAAGCGCGCGAGTGTACGCGGGGCGGTTTTCGTTTCGAGGCTTGCAATGGCGGAGACTGGAATCTGTTTTCCATCACGCGTGCGGATTTTGTAGTCGAGCAGATTGGCGGCAACCGCCCGCGCGTTGAGGTTGACCTGCGGGATGACTTTGTACGCGCGTCCTTCGCGTGTGAAACGGTTGACGTAGTTTCCGGAAATGAGAAGCCCGAGCTGACGGCCGACGTCGGCGAGATCGAGACCGAGGTCGGCGACGCGTTCGCGATGAACCGTGACGATAACCTGAGGCAGATCGATCTTGAGGTCGGTGTCCGCGAACATGAATTGTCCGCTCGCGAAAGCGGCGCCGACGAGCTTGCCGGCATAGTCGGCCATCTGTTCCGGCGTGCCAGGGCCCTTGAGCACCAGCTCCACGTCGTAGTTGCCCGCGCCTGGCAGAGCCGGTGGAAGGACCGGGAAAACCTGGAGCTCTTTGACTTTCGATACGGCGCCGAAGATCTCTGGCTGGATCTGGTGCGCGGTGCGTTCGCGGTCGTGCCAGTTCTTCAGGAGATAGCCGCCGAACCCGGTGGCCGGGAACACGATCTCGAACATCGCGTCGTATTCGGGGAGTGTCTTTCCGATATTCTGGATCTTGTCCATGTGGCCGGCTGTATACGCCAGCGATGCGTCGGGTGCCGAGTTGACGATGAGCAGAATGAAGCCCTCGTCCTCCACGGGTGCCAGCTCCTGCGACGAGAATAGGTAAAGCGGTACGGCGAGGACGCAGATGAATGCGCCGAAGGCGAGAATTTGTGTCCTGAGATGAAGGGCAACATCGAGGCAACGTCCATAGCCTTCGGCAAGGCGATCGAGCGCGCGGTTCACAAAGCGCGCGTAGGCGCCTTCGTGCCCGCCTTCCGTCGCGCTGTAGGCACTCATGATGGGCGAGAGGGTGATGGCGACGAAGCCGGACATGATCACGGCTATCGCCAGCGTGAAGGCGAACTCCTTGAAGAGCACGCCGGTCAAGCCATCCAGGAAGCCGATCGGCGCGTAGACCGCGGCGAGCGTAATCGTCATCGCGATGATCGGGCTGAACAGCTGGCGCGTGCTGAGCAGTGCAGCTTGAAAGCGGCTCATGCCGGTCTGCATTAGTCGCGTCACGTTCTCGACCACGACAATGGCGTCGTCGACGACGATGCCGACCGATAGCACGACCGCGAGCAGGGTTAGGAGGTTGAGCGAGAAGCCCATCGCCATCATTGCGGCCGCCGCGCCGATCAGAGAGATCGGAATGGTGACGAGAGGCACGAGGGCGCTGCGCCAGGAGCCGAGGAACAGGAATACGATCAGACCGACGATGAGGACGGTCTCGGTGAAGGTCTTGCCGATCTCCTTCAGCGAGTTCTCCATGTAGACCGTGCCGTCGTAGGCGAGGTCGATTTCCGTCCCGGGCGGCAGGTCGGGTTGGATGGCGGCAAGCTCGGCGCGCAGGGCGTAGGCGACCGAGATTTCGTTCGTGCCGGGGAGAGGCCAGACGGAGAGATAGACGGCGTCCTTGCCGTTGTGGCGCACGTTGGCCGTTTCTTCCTCCGAGCCAAGCTCGACGCGACCGAGATCCGCAATGCGGACGATCCGGTCGCCGTCTTCGCGGACGATCAGGCGCTCGAACTCCTCGACGCTCTTGAGATCGGTGTTGGCCAGGAGATCGACCTGAACCTCGGCGCCCTTGGTGCGGCCGACAGCGGCCAGGAAGTTGTTGCGTGTGAGCGCGGCTTCGACCTCATTGGCGCCAAGACCGAATGCAGCGAGGCGGTCGGCATCGAGCCAGATGCGCATGGCCTGCGGCCGCGCGCCTTCGAGACCGACACGCTGCACGTTTGCAATGGTACTGAGCCGCGGCTGGATATTGCGCGAGAGATAGTCGGTAATCTCGGGTGGCGTCATTGTCGTCGAGGTGACGCTCACGTAGAACGTGGCGTAGGGGCGGTCAGCGCGTTGAACTTCGACGACAGGACTTTCGATCTCCTGCGGCAGCTCGCTGCGGATCTGATCGAGACGATTACCGACTTCGGCAAGCGCGACCGTGCTCGGATGGTTGAGCTTGAGACGCGCCGTGACCGTGCTGAGCCCGGCAACGCTGCTCGATTCCACGTAGTCGATGCCGGTGATCGAGGAGACAGCGCGTTCGATGGGCGTGGTGACGAACCCGCGGATGCTTTCTGCCGATGCCCCGACGTAGACCGTCGTGATCATGATCGACGAGCTTTCGATGCGCGGATACTGCTGGATCGGCAGTTGTGAGACGGCGCGCAGGCCGATCAGGACCAACGCCAAGTTGACGACGATGGCGATCACCGGGCGCCGGACGAAGATTTCAATGGCGCGCATGGCGATCCTCAATTGACGCTGACGGCGCCCGTTTCGGGCGTGGACGTGACCTCGGCGTCGACCAGCAGGCCCTCGCGCAGCTTGAACGAGCCGGAGGCGGCGATCAGTTCGCCAATTTCGAGGCCCTTCACGATTGCGATTTCGTCGCCTTGAACCATGCCGGTCTGGACGGGGCGCTGACGGGCGCGGAGCTTTCCGGCCTCGTCGACCAGTACAAAGACGTGCTGTCCGCTCGGGGAGCGTCGCACGGAGGCGAGCGGCACCATAACCGCGGATTGCGGTTTCGAGGTTTCGACGGTTACGTCGACGAATGTACCTGGACGAAGCGCCGATCCCAGGCCCTTCGCCACAGCGCGGAAGCGCACGGCCCGGCTGGTTCCGTCGGCACTGTTGTCTTCGGCGATGATCTCGGCCGTCGCCTCGCCGCCAGGGATGGCGGGATCCGAAATCTTGACCAGAGTTCCGGCGCGGATGGCCGCAGCATCGTCTTGCGCAAGCGAGAAATCGACGTAGGCGTCAGGATCTACGCCCTGAAGCGTGACGATCCTGGTGCCGACGTCGAGGTAGGCTCCAGGCTGCCAATCGATGATGCCGACGCGCGCGCGGAAGGGCGCCGTGATGCGCTTTTTGTCGACGATGACCTGAAGGTTCTGCGCGCGCGCGTTCGCAGCGGCATGCTCCTCACGCGATTTGTCCGTCTCTTGCTCGTTGAACGCAGCGCTGTTGCGGAGGGCTTCGCGGCGCTCGAGCGTGAGCTTCGATAGCCGTGTATCGGCTTGCGCGGCGGACAGCGCCGCCAGTTCCTGGCGGACGTCGAACTGAACGAGAAGGGCACCTTTGTCGACGACTTCGCCGGATTTGAACCCGATCTCCGAGATCATTCCCGCGATCTCGTTTTTGATTTCGACTTGCCGGATCGCCACGACCGAACCGATCGCGCGCGTGGTTGCTCTCCATTGACCCTCGCGGGCGCGAATGGACCGCACGGATTCCATCGGCTCTGGCGTCGTTTGAGAGGCCGCGATGGCATTTTGGATCTCGCTATATTTGTAGAAGCCTAAGCCGCCGCCAATTCCGGCGATGGCGAGGATCACAAATAACCAAGCTAGGGCACGCCTAAGCATGTTTTTCCTCGGGCAATCTGCTCGTCATCAAATCATCGATGCGTTGGTGGAAACGCGCAGGCGAAAGTGTCGTATATACGTTGACCGCACGTATGCGGATCGCCCGGCTTTTTGCCTTGGCCGTACTTAAGACGGCCGGCTCTCCCCGCATCCGACATCGCTATCGGATAATTTTTATGCGTATTTGTGGCGTTTCTTTTGACCTGAGGCAGGGCAAAGGTCAAGCACTAAGTCCGGCATGGGTTTTCCATCCGGCATACCGAAGTATTTTGCGGGGGATATCTGTTGCAGGTTTGCCGCGATTTGGAATCCCGCAGCAGAAAATTAATCCAGTTTCGACTGCGGGCTGATCAATCTTTTAAAGCTGATGTCTGTTCCGACGGCGGTCAATCTGCTGCCGGGCGGATGGCGATCTTTATCGTGTCTGTCGGTGCGCTATTGATCTGGATCGAAAACGGCCCGGAGCCGATTTCGAAGCGGACGCTTTTGCGGATGCTATCGCAGTTCTTGGCACCGGTGTGACCGGTCGTTTCCAAGGGCACTCCGTTCTGCACGACATCGATCCATGCGTGTGTGGAGATCGTCACCTGGTAGTGGCCGGGGGCCGTTGGCGCCTCGAACGTGACCACGCCCGCGAACTTTTCCGCATCGTCGGGTTGCGGTGTGCTGGTGGGTTTGGCGGATAGCGATACCTGCGAAGCGGGAAGTAGCTTCAACGCAATGGCTTTGTCGGTTGGCGGCTTGGGGAGCGTAGCTCCGGACGCGGTCGCCTCGCTGTCCGACGCCTTCATCCAGGAAAGTTCGGTGGCGAGCGGCCACAGGAAGCCCTCGCATCCCGTGGCGTCCGCTGCGGTCGCGCCTGGTACATGCGCCGAGAGCAACGCGCCCGAGCTCGCGATCACGATCAGAAGTTTGCGCATCTTATTTCGCCTGCCCAATTTCTATTCCACTCCGACCATAACATCGGAGGCCTTGATGATTGCCGATGCGGTCATGCCGGCCTTCAGGCCCAATTCGTCGACAGCTTCGTTGGTGATCGACGCCGTTACGATCGCGCCACCGCCGATATCAATCGAGACGTGCGAGGTGGTGGCACCCTTTTTCACGTCGACGATTTTGCCCTTGAGAATGTTGCGTGCACTGATCCGCATGACGGCGTCTCCTCTCCGGTATGGGTGAAATCGCTTCGGGCACCGGGTACCCGAAGCGATCATCCACTAGTAGGTGACGACCGTCTAGAACTTCAACCTCGCGTTGGCGAAGAACTGCCGGCCCGCCTCGGGAAAGCCTTCGGCAAGAGCGTAGTTCTGGTCCGTGAGGTTCGTACCGCCGATGGCGGCAGAGAAGTTGTCGGTGAACTGGTACTCGGCCTGGATGTTCAGCAGGGCATAGGAGCCTGCATGAACGTAGCGCGGAATGAAGGCATTGGCGGGTAACGCCTCGCTCGTCACCACGCTGTAGCGGTCGCTGGCCAGCTCGAGGCTCGGCGTGATCGTGAGGGCTTCGATCGGGCTCCAAGCAACGTAGAGGAATGCCTGGTGCTGCGGGGTGCCCTCCGGTTTGGCGCCTGCGGTTTCGAAGTCCAGATCTCGTTGGAGATAAGTGTAGTTGCCGCCGACGCGGACGCCGGGTGCGATGTCCCAGTCGACGCTCGCTTCGAAGCCGTAGTGTTCGGCGTCGATGTTCTCATACCGATTGATCTGCGCCTTCGTGACCGGATCGCGGGTCGTGATGAACTGGATCGAGTCCTTGAGATCGCTGTAGAACACGGCGGCAGACACCTTCGCTTGCCGGAAAATCGTGTCCGAGAAGCCGATCTCGTAGTTGCGAGCGCGCTCGGGTGCGAGATCCGGATTGGGTGTCACGGTTCCGAAGCGCGTGCTGTAACGCTCGAAGACGGTGGCAAAGCGTGCGCGGTCTGAGACCGAGGCGTGTGCTTTGCCCGTTTCGGAGTAGCTGTAGATTGCGGCCGTCTGCCAGTTCCAGGCGTCATTCGTGTTGACGTCGTTTTGTACGACGCCGGGGCCGCCGAGCGGATTATTTTGCGGCCCGGCCACAAAGTCTTCAGCTTCCTTCACGTCCTGGTAATCGTAGCTCACGCCTGCGACGACATCGAGACGCTTCGTTGCGTGGAAGGTGTTTTCAAAGGCGACCGACCACGTGTCCTCGATGTTGTGCTGCCACGGCTCAACGTAGGGCGGTGCGTTTGGGTTGGTGCTGTCGGGTCGTTGGAAGTTGCGCTCGGCGTGGTTGTCGCGCCGGTAGTGAACCGCAGCCTTGGTCGTGTTCATCGGGATGAGTTCGGTGCCGAACTCCAGGAACCCGCCGTAGGAATAGTCCTCGTAGTCACTATTGAAAGCCGCGTTAGTGGCTTGCTTCGTGTACGGGTCGACAGTCACCGACGGATTGTCGAACGAGCTCAGCCGATTTTCGAAGGTATTGTAGTAGGCGTTGCTCTTGAAATAGGAGGCGTCGCCAATCTGGGTTTTCGACAGAAACGAGAGGCTCGTGATGTCCCAATAGGGCCAATTCCAGTAGCGCTGAGTGATCAGCCGCTCCTTCTCGACGTGGAGCGGAGCGTTCTTCTCGCCGCTCTGCGTCGTGTAGTTGATGCTGTACTCGTCCGTTGCGTTCGGCGTGATGCCGACCTTCGCGTTGACCTTCCAATCGCGGAAATCGGAGAAGTCGCGCGCGCCGCCGTCTTCATATGGGAACAACGGATCGTAGCCAGGCGAACCTGGTTGAGTGGGCTTGAAGTCCTCGGACAGGTTGAAGGAATCCTGGTCGACGATGGTGCCGCTGATCTGCGCGTAATAGCCCTTCTGGCGCGTGCCGGCGTAGGCGTAGCTGCTCCACTGGTTCATGTCGCTCACGTCGCCGTTCATGACGAGACCGGAGCGAGCTTCAAATTCGAACTCTTTCGTCGGCTTGCGGCTGACCATGTTGATCGCGCCACCGAGACCACCAGGGCCATTCAGCACGGACACATAGCCCTTCTGGATCTGGACTTCGGAAAGGTCCGGGGTCAGGAAGCGCGCCATGTCGAGGCGGTTGTCGGCGGGCAAGTACACGCGCACGCCGTCGATGGAGAGCGGTACGCGGAAGCGGTCGAAACCGCGCACGAAGATGTCGCGCTCGTTGCGGCGACCGCCAGCGGAATGGGATGTGACGCCCGGCGCCATCTGCAAGGCTTTATCGAGCGACTGCTTGTTGAAGGTCCACATCGCTTCGTTCGTGATCGTCGAGCCGCCGATCAGGTCGAGCTGGCCGAGCGTGAAGACGCCAATCGCCGGACCTTCGTATCCGACGGCACCATCCCCTTCACTGTCAGAAGAAACGACCGCTCCGCCGCCGCCCGATGACGGTGCGGCTTGGCTTTTAGGCCTTTTGCGGATGGGCTCGGATGGAGCTTGAACGAGAACAGGAGGAAGCGGCGTGGCTTCATCTGCTGTGACGTCTCCGCCTGCGGTGGCGGCACTTGGATCTTGTGCGATGGCTGATGATGCGGCAACGCAAAGACTTACCGCCGAAACGGCGGCTAACACGCACTTCGACATAGAGTTTCCCCCAACTTCTTCGGCCGAGCCTGACGGTAAGCTCGTCCCCCAGTTGACGATATATTCTTAAGAATACAGCGACGGCAATAGAAAATTTACCGTTGAGCGATTGACGCAATCAATGCTGCAAACGCACAAGCGCCGCGCGGGGATCATCCGCGCGGCGCTTGCACTCGGTGTTTCTATTGGGTTCGTGAACTCAGAAGTTCATCTTCGCACCCGTGATCACCATGTCGAAGGGATCGAGTGATGTGACGGTTGCGCCCTCGGTGATGTCGCCTGAGAAGTGACGATACTGCGCGTACAGCGTGAGTTCGGCGTTCTCGAAGTTCTGAATGGCGCCTGCTGCCCAGTAGCTCAGATCGGATGTGTCCGCCGCCTGTGAGAGTCCGACGTCGTCATGGCGGTATTCGACGAAAAAGTTAGTCTTTCCAAGCGAAATCCACTGCCGTTCGATGCCGCCCTGAATGAAGAGCATCGTGCTATCGTCCTGGGCTCCAATCTCCGCGGGTGTCAGGTCGATGTGGTTTTCAGAGTATGCCCCGTAGAGGAAGAGGCCCGTGGGGTTGTGCATGATGACGGCTGCTGCGCCCCACCATTGGCAGTCGCCATTGCCGACGGTGCACTGGGCCGCGTTTGTGACGGAGTCGGTGCTCTCGCCATAGCCGATCTTGGCGGAAACTTTGAAATCGCGAATGTTGTCGTTCTTGTAGGCGAGCGCGATGTCCCACATGTCATCTTCGCCCCAGGCCGCGCTTCCGGTGAAGCCTGCGAAGGTGGGCGTCTCGTATGCGACGATATTGCGAAGACCTGGCTGGCCCGGTGTGCGGTTGTTGAAACCGCCCATGACATTGCCCCAAAGCGTGTTCGCGCCCACGGGCTCCCCGTCGCTACGGAGCTGAAAATTTGCGATGTAGACGCCCGTCGCTTCAGCGTCGGAGACGTTACGTGTGAGTGTGAAGTCGACGTTGTCGAGGAGGTGGTACGTTGCGCTGGCGTCTCTGCCGACGACCAGCTTGCCGACGTCCTTGCTTTTCAGGAACCAGCTCGCGCGACGAATATTTAGCGCGCCCACGGTGCCCGCGGAATTCTGGCTGAAAGTCTTCGAGTCGGCGCCGTTGATGCCCAGCTCGAGTTGGTAGCCTGCGCTCCAGTCGGGAGTGATTTTCGCTTCACCGACGAAGCGGAAGCGATCCTGCTCAAGGCCGTTTGTGCCGACGTAGGCGTTGCTCTCCACGCCGTCGTCCCAGAAGAAGACCGCTTGGTTGACCCAGCCCGAGATCGTGAGGCTGACTTTGCGATTTCCTTTGCGCGCCGTCGTTGCTTCAAGCTCTGCGATGCGCTCTTCGAGATCCGTGCAGCAGCTCCCGCCGAGATCGGCGGCGACACCGGATGCAGAGCATGCGGTTAGACCGGCAAAGATGGAGACAAGGGCTTTTGCAGCTGGCCGAGACATCAGAATCACCCCGCAGAATCAGATGCGGCAAGGATATTTCCTTAGGTATACAGCGCAAGGGACGCTTGAAATTGGCACAGGGTCGACGCGCTCAATTGTGCGCACGCGTGCTATATTTGCAGCGAAACTTGTTTTGGTGCTGTTTCAGCAGGCAGTTTTTGGCAATAATCTTGGACGAGAGCCGCCGTTTTATTGGAGGTCGCGACTCTCCAGCCGTGGTCCGTTCAAGGTTGACTGAAGCGTTGAGGGTTGCCAGCTCCGGATCGCTGGTGGCGTACGCAAAGACTGTCCTCATGCCATGCAGATCCCGGTCGACACGCCGAATGGCACTGCACGGGTTAGGTCGCGAACAAATTGCTACAGTTCCGGTCACCCACCCCGCCGCTCGCAACTCTGACGCTCAATGAATTCAATAAGTTATATGTCACCCAGCCTTGCTTTCTCTTAAGGTTGGCTTAAGGAAGCGGGGCTCGTATCGCCGCAAAACTCCTCTATATGTCTTGCGACGATCCGGGCATCCGGGTTTGGAGGTTTTCTATGAGAGGCAGAGGCGAAGAGACTGTTATCGTCATCGACCGCCATGCACAGGCGACGGAACTCAAGGGCTGGCGGCGGTGGCTCGCAGCGGGCGCAGGCTATCTGATCGTTGCGCTCGTGATGCTGGTTGGGTTGGCGCTTATTGTTGGGCTCGCAATGACAGCGGCCATGGTGCTGATGGTGGCGGTGCCGCTGGCCATCGTGTTGGCGCTGATTGCCTACGCGACAGGCTATCTGAAATTCAACGCCCGCCGCGACCGCTTCTAAGTGCGGGCCGGGTAGGTGTGGCCGGTGACGAGCCGGTGATAGCTCAGCGCCGCGACGACGATGATGGCGCTTCCAACAAGAACCGGTGTGAGCAGGAACATGGGCGTCGCTTGTAATGCGAGCACCACCAGCGGGTCTGCGCCGGCGGGGGGATGTACGGTGCGCGTCACGATCATGGCAGCGATGGCGAGGCCGACACCGATGCCAGCGGCCGCTACGCCGGGACCCAAGATCACGTAGGCCAAGAGGCCTGCTGCAGCGGCAACGAAATGACCGCCGATAACATTGCGGGGTTGCGCGAGCGGGCTTCCCGGCAATGCGAACACCAACACGCAGGATGCGCCGAAGGGTGGGATGAGCAGGGCCAAGTGCCCAAGCGTGGTGAGGGCTGCGAGGCCTGCAATCGTCAAGCCACCGCCGATGCCGGCTGCTGCCGCAGTGAGCCACGGATGTTCGCGCAGCTCACGCAGGCCAGGAATGATCGTGCCGTCGAGCAGGGCTCGCCTGCGTCTGTCGCTCATGGCGCGTCCGTTCTGATGAGAGGGAAACCAGCTAGACGGAAGGAGACGCGGCCGAATTGATCCAGCCGCGTCTCTTGGAGACTTAGCGCTTGAACTTCGCCGCTTCTTCCGAGCCGCCGGTGGCATTGCCGGCGCTGTAGGAGTGGGCACCGACGCCTGCGAGCTTGCCGCCCTGGACGATGAGGTACTCGTTACGGATCGGCTTGTTCGCGAAGTAGCACTCAAGGATCTCACGCACGCCGGCGGCGTAACGCGTTTGCGCGGAGAGCGACGTGCCGGAGATGTGCGGGGTCATGCCGTGATGCGGCATCGTCCGCCAGGGATGGTCCTGCGGTGCCGGCTGCGGGAACCAGACGTCTCCGGCATAGCCAGCGAGCTGGCCGCTTTCGAGTGCGCGCACGACGGCATCACGATCGCAGAGCTTGCCGCGCGCGGTGTTCACGAGATACGCGCCACGCTTGAAGAGCTTGAGCGTCTTGTCGTTGATCATGTGCTCCGTTTCGGGATGGAGCGGACAGTTGAGCGTCACGACATCGCAAGCCGGGTACATGTCTTCGGGCGTCTTGTGATACGTGAGGTTCAACTCCTTCTCGACCGACTCCGGAAGCCGGTGGCGGTCCGTGTAGTGGAGGTGGACGTCGTGCGGCTTGAGGAGGCGCAGAACGCGCAGTCCGATGCGGCCTGCGGCTACCGTGCCGATATGCATGCCTTCAAGATCGTAGGAGCGCTCCACGCAATCGGCGATATTCCAGCCGCCTTTGATGACCCAGTTGTAGGATGGGATGTAGTTGCGGACGAGCGCGAGCATCATCATCACGACGTGCTCGGCGACGCTGTTCGAGTTGCAGTACGTGACCTCGGCAACGGTGATACCGCGGTCCATGGCGGCCTGGAGGTCCGTGTGGTCGGATCCAATACCGGCCGTCACGATCATCTTGAGCTTCGGCGCCTTCGCGATGCGCTCGGCCGTCATGTAGGCGGGCCAGAACGGCTGCGAAATCACGATCTCGGCGTCATGCAGCTCTTGATCGAGCTTTGAGTTCTTGCCGTCCTTATCGGACGTGACAACGAGCGTGTGGCCGGCCTTCTCGAGGAACTTGCGCAGGCCCAGTTCGCCCGAGACGCTGCCGAGCAGCTCGCCGGGCTTGAAGTCGATCGCCGACGGAGTGGGAGCGGTCTGGCCGTCCGGATACTTGGTGATCTTCGGAATGTCGTCGCGAGCGTAGGATTTCGGATATCCGTCGATCGGGTCGTCATAGAGAACACATACGATTTTTGCCATTGGTCTGCTCCTTCATGGAATTGGCCAAGAGGCAGCGCGCGGCCGGCGTGAGCCGGTCGTTGTGCATTCGAATTGTGGCTTGCCGGGCGGCGCTGTTGGTCCGCTTCAGCTCGCTCCTCGCGCTTCCTCGCCGGACATTGTCGTGCCCTTTCCTGGGCTCTTATCTCGGCGCGCGAACACTGAGTTTTAAGGGCCTGTGCGTCAAATTAATGCGCTTCAACGCCTGATCGATCCTGTCTATGACGCAAGTGCGAGATTGGCCTCGCCGAGCGCAAGATCGAGATTCAGTCGTGTCGCGCAGGACATGAGGGCGCGCGCGAGTGGAGGCAGCGGATCTCTGTCGGATGCGACGAGGCCGATGGTCTGGCTGTGAACCGGATCGACGAGGTCGATCAGTGCAAGCTCTTCGCAGCCAGCAAAAATATAGGCAAACGTATGCGGGATGATGCTTGCCCATTCGCCGCTGCAGACGTGTGAACAGACTGCGAGATATGAGTTGGTCGTGACCGTCGGTGCGAGTTTCAAGCCTATCGATTGGGCGAGATTGTTGAGTACGCGGCGGTTCTGCATGCCTTCGTTGAGAAGGCAGAGGTTGGTACTCGCTGCGTCGCGCCAGGAAATCGATTGAGCTCGGCTCCATTGTCCGCCTTTGCTGGTCACGAACAGGTAGCGCTCCTTGTAGAGTGCGGCCTTGCGGACATGCGCGAGCGGCTCGTTTTCGAGATAAGTCAGGCCCGCATCGATCTCGAACTTGTCGAGGCCGCGTTGAATTTCGACGGACGTCATGGCCTGTACGTCGATCGTTACATGCGGATGCTTGGCAGAGAACGGTGCGGTAAGTTTGGAGACTGCCGGCATTGCGGCCGGGATGACGCCGAGACGTAGCATGCCTCTCAGCCCGCCGCGGAACACCTCCACGTCCTGTTTCAGGCTCTCGTAGTCGGCAAGGATCTGAGACGCCCATTCTACGACGCGCTCGCCTTCGGGTGTGAGTCCGATGAAGCGCGGCTCGCGAATGACGAGGCGCATGTCGAGTTCGCGTTCGAGGGCCTTGAGGCCGGACGAGAGGGTTGGCTGCGTGACGTTGCACACCTCGGCGGCTCGTCCGAAGTGCTTCTCGCGCGCGAGAGCGACAAGATAGGTCATCTGGCGAATGAACATGGTCCGGCCTGCCCGATTGCTTGTCGCACACTGCAATTGACTTCAATAATAACCTGATTAAAATAATCAAGTTATGTTGTCGTGATGTCCGCCGACTGTTGCCGCTAGTGGGCAACGATGGCGCTGGGGCTCGTGCCACCTTTCGACATGGAGTAGCCGAGCTCTTCGGCTTTGCCGCGTGCCATGGAAAAGCTCACGCCGAACCCGTCCTTGGTGCGAAGGGTGACGATGAGAGACGTGGGGTCGGACGCCTCCTCGATAGACCAGGAGCCGATGGGGTAGGCGTAGCGAAGAGAGGTATCGCGGAACTGCCGGCGCAGGGCCGCCTCGATGAGGCTCGGCAGCGTCATGACGAGGTTGCCGAGCTCAGCGATCTTGAAGCTGAGGGAGGTTAGTCTGCCGGCTTCGTCCACCAGATTGAGAACGACGGATTTTCCGTCGTCGCTAATATGGTAGGTGGTCAGCTCTCGAACGTCGATATCCATCGACAGTTTCTCCGCGTTATATATATTATGATATAGCGTAAAGCCGTGGGCGGGTCGGCGCAAGGGTAGAACGCCATAGTTTTTACTAGAAAATGGGGCACGTCCGTTTCGCTTCGAGCGAATGGGAGATTGCACTATGTTCAACAGTGATGATCGCTCAGTAGTTAAGATTGGTGGGGCCAGCGCCGCCTTGCACGGAATTGAAGCCGATCGAATCGTCGCTGTTCAGGGCGGTGAAACCGCGGATATCCAAGCCTTGCTGAGCTCTCTGGCAGAGCAATGGTGCGCAAACGGACTGAAAGTGGTCGGCGTGGTCGAGGACATCACGCCTGGTGTGCGCAAGGCCTGTGGAGGCTCTGTCCTACGGAATGTCTGCTCCGGCGCGCGCTATGCCCTCTATCAAGACCTTGGGTCGAATTCCACGGCCTGCTGCCTCGATCCGGCTGGCGTCGCCGACGCGTGTCAGGATGTCATCCGTGAGATGGACGCGTGTGACGTCGTCGTTCTCAGCAAATTCGGGAAACTTGAAGCCGAGCGTTCGGGTTTGCTCGATGCGTTTGTGCGCGCTGGCTTCCTGAGCAAGCCGGTTCTGACGTCTGCCTCGCCCGCGTTCAGCCCGAGTTATCTCGGCTTCGTCGGGCAATTCGGGGCACTCGTTCCCGCGGACGAGAGCTATCTCAAGGCGTGGATGTCTCGCCACCGGCATTAGGCAGGAGCGACGTTCAAGCGTTGCGCGTTTCGCTTATCACGGGGCCGGAGGTTCCGGAGCGTCGGGCTCGGCTGGCTCGGCGTCTTTTTCCGATGCGGGGGCGCGCGGCAACTGGGCGACCCACGGAACCGCGTCCGCGAGGACTTTGCCGAATGCCGTATCCAATGCGGCAACGGCGGACGGTGCATCCACGGCTGATAGCAGCGCCCTCTGATCGAAGACGCGCGAGCCGAGGATCTTTCCGCCAGCGCTGACCAGCTTAACGGTGATCTCCACGTCAGCGGTCGGTTGGGGCTTCATCAGAATTGCAAACTGGCGGATCTCAGTCTGCAGCTGGTCGCTCTGCTCGAGGTTGTCGATTGGGCGCGTTACTGCATCGAAGCAGCCGGAATTCTCGAAGCTTTCAATCACTTTTGCTTGGACGACTGCCGGGATGTTGTCGGTGAACTGGGCCTTCTCGAACGGCGCGCCATCGGGCGGAGCTCCCAGCACGACAACCTTATCCGAGTTGAAGGCCATGGGGGCTGCGGGTTCCGGGACTACGAGCTGCGGACGCGTCGCGCCGGGGCATACGGGCGATCCGCTCCGTGCAGAGAGATTGTAGATTCCGGGTTTGGTCTTCGCGCCGCCGGCGAAGCGTTCCAGGCCGGCTAAGATGCCGTCGATGCGTTCGGAGTTGCGCGAGAGAACGCCAGCAAACGTGCTGATGCCAGCGATGGCATCGTGGAGTGCTGCGCTGTTGTCGTCGATGACCTTGTCCAGGCGGGTCAGGGTGCCGCGCGCCGATTGCGTGAGTGTCTCCGTGCTTTCGGGACCGGCGGTCAGCAGCGGAATGGCGCCGTTGCTCGCGGCGAGGGGGGAGGCTCCGGGCGCGCCGCCAGACAGCTCGATCACCGGCGCGCCGGTCAGGCCCTGGAAGTCCACGTTGACGACGGTATCGGAGCGAACGGGTGCGGACTTATCAACCGCGAGCGTGACAAGCACGTCCTTGGGGGCATCCGGCGAAAGCTCGATGTCCGTTACTTCGCCGACGCGGATGCCGTTGAAGAGAACGCTCGCGCCTTTGACCAGACCGGACACGGAGCTTTGGAACCGGACTTGGAACATTTGCCTGTCGCCGAGACCACCGGTGTTGTGCAGCCAGTAGACGAATGCGAACAGCGCCAGCGTGACCGCGAGGACGAAGGACCCGATCAGGGTGTATCGCGCGTTGGTTTCCATGTTCGGCCTCAGGACTCCGAGTTGGCAAGGCGAGAGTTGAGCGCCGTCGCGCGACGGCCGCGGAAGTACGAGCGGACCCACGGATGCTCGCAGTCGAGCATGGAGGCAACGGATCCGGTGGCGACGACGCGCCCGTCGGCAAGGGCGCCGACGCGGTCGCAGATCGTATTGAGGCTTTCGAGGTCGTGCGTGATCATGAAGACCGTGAGCCCGAGCGTCTGTTGCAACGTTTTAATGAGGGCATCGAAGTCGCCGGCGGCGATGGGATCGAGGCCCGAGGTTGGTTCGTCCAGAAAGACGAGCGCCGGATCGAGTGCGAGCGCGCGAGCGAGCGCCACGCGTTTCGTCATGCCGCCGGAGAGCTCCGACGGCATCTTGTTGTGATCGGCTTTGCGCAGGCCCACCATCTCGAGCTTGGCGGCGGCCATCTCGTCCATGAGGCGCTGGGGCAGGTCGAGGTACTCGACCATTGGAAACTGGACGTTCTGCAGCACGGTCAGCGACGAGAAGAGCGCGCCTTGCTGGAAGAGAATACCCCAGTGGCGTTCGACGCGCTGACGCTCCTCGCGGGTCGCCGTGTCGAGGCGAGTGCCGAGCACCTCGATGGAGCCAGCGCGGCTCGGAATGAGGCCGATGATCGTGCGCAGGAGCACGGATTTGCCGCTGCCGGAGCCGCCGACGAAGCCGAACACTTCACCACGCCGCACGTCGAAGGTGACGCGATCGAGAACCGTCCGGCTGCCAAAGCCGACGACCAGGTCCCGCACGGAGATGACGGTATCTTGGGTCATGGGCTACATGTCTACGGCGGCGAAGAAGACGGCGAACAATCCATCCAGCACGATGACGAGGAAGATGGATTTGACGACAGAGGCGGTGGTCTCGCGGCCGAGCGATTCCGCGCTGCCTTGAACGGCGAGACCTTGCGTGCAGGCGACGATACCGATCACGAGCGCCATGAAGGGCGCCTTGATCATCCCTACCTCGAAGTGGGTCAGCGAAATGGCCTCGCGCAGTCGCTCGATGTAGATGGCTGGGCTCATGCCGCCATAAAACCAGGCGACGAGGCCGCCGCCATAGAGTGCGGCGAGCGATCCGAGGAAAGCGAGCATCGGAAGCGCGATGACCAGAGCGACTATGCGGGGAAGGATCAAGACTTCGACCGGGTCGCGGCCCATGGTTCGAAGAGCATCGATCTCCTCGCGCATCTTCATCGAGCCGAGCTCGGCGGTATAGGCGCTGCCCGAGCGGCCGGCCATCATGATGGCGATGATGAGCACGCCGATCTCGCGCACGACGAGGATGCCGACCATGTCGACGACATAGGCGTCGGCGCCGAACTTGCGGAAATGGAAAAAGCCCTGCTGGGCGATGATGCAGCCAATCAGAAAGGTGATCAGCAGCATGATCGGCACCGCTTGCCAGCCGACGCGATCCAAGTGGTGCAGCGTGGGGGTCAGGCGGAACGTTCGCGGGTTTCGGATCGCGCGCCCAAGGGCCAGGACGACGGCTCCGAGCATGGCAGCGAAGGAGAGAAGCTCGTGACCGAAGCGCACGGTCTGTTCGCCGAGCCATGCGATCCGTTCTTTGAGCGGGGTGATCGATGGCGGCGGGACGGCGCCGTCATGCTCAGTGCGGCGGATCTGCTCGAAAAGGCTCTGATAGCGCTCAGGGAGCCCGACAACGCGGACGGAACCGGTTAGTGCCTCGCGGGCGCGTACCAGGCGTTCAATGAGCCAAGCGCCATAGGTGTCGAGGGCGGTGAGTTGGTGCAAATCGACGGTAACGGGCTTGCCGGCTGGTGTGTTGCGCACGGCCTCGTCGATCAAACCATCCAGATCACGGGCTTGTACAACAGTCCAGGCGCCTCCTGCCGCGAACTCGATTCCATCTGCCCCGGGCCGTGCGATTAGAGAGGGTGGCGAACCCATCTGACTTTCGTCTCCGTCCTGAGGTTGGGAAGGAACGCGCACCACCTACTTCCGAGAAAGACTCACTGTTACGCTTTTAAGCGGGATACCCTCTGTCGCGATAGCCACGTTTTGCTTCGTGCGATCATAGGTGACGATCATGCTGCCGGCGACGCCGCCTGCGATCACGAGCGAGAGTTTCGTGTCTGTGAGCTTACCGGTGACGTTGCCGCCGGCATTGTATGTGCGCTCTTCCCAGTTCCCACTCAAGGCCGTGCCGCTCGCGCTGAGCTTGGAGCGCATCTCGATCTTGTTCTTCTGGCCCTGGCAGCGAACGGCTATGCCGAGCTGAGATCCGCTGCCTGTATAATAGGCGTCGCACTTCAGCTTTTCTGATGTTCCATCCTGGAGCTTGTAAGTTCCGCTGCCGCCCCACGATCCGAGCAAGGGTTCAAAGGTTGGGTCCGCGAAACTTGGCGTCGCGAGGCTCGAGAGAAATGCCGCGGCCGCAAACGCGCTAACGCGCCACCGGTGATAAAGGTGAGCAGGCTTCATGTGTGTCCCTCGGTTTTCCCTCGCAGGCCGGCGCTGTAGCCGACGCTGGCGCACCAAAAGACACTGAATATAGGCGCTACGCAACACGGCATCACGACAAGATCCAGCCTGTCTGTGCCCTTGCCGCGGCCATCTTGCCTCGCGTTGCGTTCGGCGATGCCAAATTCGTCCGAATCAAGATCAACAGCTGTAGGTCACCCATATGTTGGGTTCCTCGTAGCGGCCGATACCGCGTTCGCGATCGATCATGAGGGGAACAAGTGCTCCGTCAATGACATAGGAGCCGGATTCGGGGTATTCCTTCCGGGACCACGTCTCCCAGAATGCAATCGGCTCTTCGACGACCATAGAGCGCTTGCATGGGCCCACGAGCTTTCCCCCCGAGGCGAGGTGGCTGCGAAGCCAGGGGTCGAACGCCTTTCCGTTGTCGTCGGTCCAGGTGATGTAGTCGTCGATGCTGACCCAGGGATGGCGCGCCTTCGACGACGGCCTTACTGCGGCGAGCACGCCGCCCAGGCCCTTGGACTCCGCAAGCTCACGCATGGCTTGCAGCATTCTGCGTCCGTAGCCCTTCGCGCGATGAACGGCCGGGATCGACATAGCGAGGCCTCCCAGCACGGTATGGGAGCCTTTGGCGCGCGCGCCTGTTTCTACAACCCAGTCCCAACCTTCTTGCGGGAGCCCTTCGGCTCCAGACCAGCTCAGGGGAACGCTGTTGAAGACGGCTACGGGATAATCCGTTTCTTCATCGACCAGGCAGAGCTGGTATTCGGGGTATTGTTCGAGAAGGTCCGTGTAAAGCTCGTAGTGAGCGCGAGTATAACTTAGGTATCCCAGGTCGCTCCATGCGGCCTGTTCTATCGAGCTCGCAGCTTTCTTTAGCTCATCGCTGTAGGCGCGGGTACGAATTACAAGACTGGACGCCATGATGCACTCACGCGAGATGACAAGTACAAACTCACAGGCCGATGGATCGACCGCTCGAGTAGCATTGTTAATAAAGCGTTAAATGATTAAAGGCAACGGAAAATAAGTTAACGGATGAGCGCGAGCGACCGATGTTCGTACGGAAATCAACCGTTCATTCACGACATGTTGAAATGGGCGGTTTCATTAAACAATGACTTAGCTCTTCCGGGCGATGCTGCCCTTGAACGGCCATGGTGGGTTTGCAGGGCACATGCTGTTGGGAGATACAACTGGGCTCTACGCGGGCGATCTTCGTCGATTGACGAAGATTATTCGCTCGGCCATCGCGTTTTTCGGAGTGGTTCTGCTCGCGATTATTGCCTTTGCAGGCTGGTCGGCGAACAAATCCGCGACGGACATCGAGCGCACTCTGCTCGAAAACGCCCTCAATCAGAGCATTGCGGCCGTCCTTGATGGCCAGAAGAGTGTCGCCTGGTGGGATGAGGCGGTGACCAACACTGCGGATGGCGCCCTCAATCTCCAATTCGCGGATGACGAATTCGGGATTTTCCTCACCGAGACCTACGGCAACAACGAAATCTACATCCTCGACGCGAACGATACGCCGATCTACGCGTACGTGGATGGCGCACGGAGCAGTCCGGACGCCTACGAAGCGCGGCGTCCTTCTCTCTCGGCGGTGGTCGCGGAGGCGCGTCAGGGCGGACAAGGATCGCCTCTGAAAACGCGTCCCGATGAGTTCGGGCGTGCGCAGACCACGTACAAGATTCTTTCAAGGGCCGTGAAGTCGGCGCAGTGGGCGGGGCATATCGTGTCCGTCGGCGGCAAGCCGGCGGTCGTCGGCGCCATCACGATTATTCCGAACGTCGATTTGAGCCTGCTCCCCGGCAAGCCGAAACTTCTGGTTGGCGTCAACTACATCAACGACGAGTTCATTTCGAAGATCGCACGCACACTTCTGCTGCCCGATTTGAAGCTGACACCGGAGCCGGTAGAGGCCGGTGGCGTGATGTCGGATCCTTTTGTTGCGGATGATGGAGCGCAGGCGGGATATCTGTCCTGGACGACGCGACGCCCGGGTCAGGTGCTTCTTACGATCATCCTGCCGCTCGTTGCCTGCGCGGCGTTTGCGACCGGACTATTGTCGAACCACATGTTCCGGCGTCTGAAGCGTGCTTCAGACGAGTTGACCCAGAGGGAAGCGAAGTCACGCCATGCGGCGAAGCACGATGCGCTCTCCGGGCTGCCCAACCGAACGCACATGGTCGAGGTACTCGAGGAGCGGATTTGCGCGCCTGGCTTTGGCGCGCACGGCGAGCGAGCCATTGCGGCTTATGTTGATATCGATCGGTTCAAGGACATCAACGACACTCTTGGTCACGAGGTGGGCGACAAGCTCATTAAAGCCGTCTCCAAGCGCTTTGCGGCGCATCTGCGGACCGACGATTTCCTGGCTCGCTTCGGCGGTGACGAATTCGCCGTCCTTTGTGTGTCGTCCGATCGCGACGCCGACACGCAGCTGGCTCAGCGCATCGCGGTGGCCCTCGATGAGCCATTCGCTCTTGATGGGCAGACCATTCGCGTAACTGCATCGGTGGGTATGGCCAAGGCTCCGGATCACGGCCGGACCGCGGACGAACTGATGCGGCATGCTGATATCGCACTTTACGAAGCGAAGTCGCAGGGTCGCGACCGTGCGATTTCGTTCTCTTCCGAAATGGCCCGGCAGGTCGAGACGCGGCGCTCGATCGAGGTCGATCTGCGTACAGCGATCGATCGCGAGGAGCTTCGTATCCACTATCAGCCGATCGTGTCCTGCCGGACGGGCGCAATTGTTGGCGCCGAGGCATTGGTGCGCTGGCGCCATCCGTTGAGGGGTGAGATCTCTCCTGCTGTCTTCATCCCGATCGCAGAGGCATCGGGCCTCATGCCGGCGGTAGGAAACTGGGTGCTCGGGCAGGTCTTCAAGGACGCCAAGAAGTGGCCCGACCTCGAAATCGCGCTTAATCTGTCGCCTATCCAGTTCAGCCAGGCGGACCTGGAGGGGACGCTACGCCAGCTTTCGATCGAGCACGGTGTTTCGCCGAGCCGGTTTGTCCTCGAGATCACCGAGGGCGTTCTGCTGGAGGCGACCGAAGAAACGAAATCGGTGCTGCAGTCGCTGCAGGCGATGGGCTTCAAGACTGCGCTCGACGATTTCGGCACCGGTTACTCGAGCTTGGCCTACCTCTGCAACTTCAAGTTCGACAAGATCAAGATCGACCGCTCGTTCGTCAGCAACGTGTCGAATGCCCTCACATCGCGCACGATTGTGCAGTCCGTCGTCTCGCTCGGGCGGGGCCTCGGCATGCAGATCGTGGCGGAAGGCGTAGAGACCGAGTACGAAGCGCTGATGATGAGCCACTTCGGCTGTACGGAGCTGCAAGGCTACTACTTCTCGAAGCCCATCGACTCGAATGCGCTCGAGGCTCTGCTCGAAAATTTCGAGCCGCGGCGTGTTTCGCCCGTGTCGGGTCCGCTGGAACTTGAGCCGCTCGAACTCGGCCGCACGCGCGGCGCGACGGCTTGATTTTTCCCCTGCGTTGAGATTTCTGTGAGCCGCAGAATGCGGAATGCAGGAGCCGGCGCTGGACATGGCGGAAAAGAACGACGCGACTATCCCCACCGGCAACGCCGACTTCCAGTGGTCCGCCTTCGACTCGGAAGCATACTTCCAGCAATACTACGGTGAGCCGCATCCCGACGATGATCGCATCACCCGTTTGGCGGCAAATGCCCTGAAGCATGCATTGCCGGAAGGCCGAGATCTCGAGATCGTCGATGTCGGGACCGGGCCCAACCTCATCCCCTTCCTTTGTGCGCTCCCTCGCGCACGGCGACTCACGGCCTGGGAATTCTCCCGATCCAATATTGATTGGTTGAAAGCAGAGCTCCAACAAGACGCGCTGCGTTCGCAGTGGTTGCATTTCTGGGAAGAGGTCCGCGGGACCTATGAGGCGGACGCTGCATTGCCCGACAATCCGTTGCCGGCACTCCGCGGCAAGTACGACATCACCCAGGGTTCGATCTTCGATCTCCCGCGGGGGGCGTGGGATGCGGCGACGATGTTTTTCTGCGCGGAGTCGATTACGGCGCGGCAAGACGAGTTTGAAGCTGCGTGTGCCGCTTTCGCGGGCGCGGTACGCAGGGGCGGTACGCTCGCAGCGGCGTTTCTGGTGCGCTCGGAAGTCTATGTTGTGGCCGACCGGCCATTCCCGGTGCTGAAGCTGTCTCCGGAAGCGATCGAGAATGCATTCCGGGGGTTGGCAACCAACGTGCGCGCCGACTTGATCGGGATCGTCGATCGCGAGATTCGGAGTGGGTATTCCGGTTGCCTCTTCCTCACCGGAGAGGCTGTCTAGCCTTCCGTTTGCGCCCGTGATCGGGAGAGGTCCGCCCGGACGGACCGGATCATCGCCCGCGCCAGCTCCAGCTTGCGCTCCAGCTCAGCAATCTGTTGAGCTCGCTGCATCGCTTCCGGGCCTGTCTTGTCTGGAAGCGTCGCGCACACCCGGGCCAGGTTCCGCTCGAGGTCGTCGACGATCGTTTCGATCTTCGTTCCGAGCACAAGGCACGCAACGAACGCTTCGTTGAGGGATTGGTCGTTCAGGGTCACCGGCAGTGGTCGAGTTCCGCTCCGGCGTGGGAATGCGATGACGTTGGTCATTGGGGGCGCCTTCGGACGTTGACCTTATCCGTCAACGCCGCGAAGAACGGAAAAGATCCCGCCGTTCGCGTTCGTGGCTCGATCCGTAAGCAAATCGTTAAGAGCTTGATCAGGGCGTGATGTGCTTGCGGCGCAGAAGTCCGCTTTGGGGCGCAAAGAGGAAGGCGGTCAGGAATAGGGCGGCCTGGATGAGGACGATGCAGGGACCCGTCGCGCCGTCGATGTGAAAACTGATGAGCGTGCCGAGGACGCTTGAGCCGACAGCGACTGCCGTGGCTATGGCTAGCATACGCTCGAAGCGATCCGTCAGCAGGTAGGCCGTCGCACCGGGCGTTACGAGCATGGCGACGACCAGGATCACGCCGACCGCCTTGAGTGCGGCGACGATGGTGAGCGCCAAGAGCACGAGCAGACCGTAGTGAATGACGCGGACCGGGAGGCCGATGGCGCGGGCGTGCTGGGGATCGAAGCAATAGAGGAGAAGATCACGCCGTTTGGCGAGCACGACGAGCAGTGTGCCGCCGGCGATGAGGCCAGTTTCGATGGCATCGCGCCAGGTCACACCCAGCATGTTGCCGAACAGAATGTGGTTCAAGTGCTGGTCGGTTTCGATCTTGGTCATGAGCACGAGCCCGAGGCCGAACATGCCTGAGAACACGATGCCCATTACCGTGTCTTCCTTCACGCGGCTGTTTTCCTTGAGGTAGCCTGTGAGGACCGCGCAGGAGAGCCCGGCCGCGAAGGCGCCGACTGACAGCGGAAGCCCCAGGACGAAGGCGATCACGATTCCCGGCAGCACCGCGTGCGAGATGGCGTCTCCCATCAACGACCAGCCGCGCAGGACGAGGTAGCACGAGAGAACCGCGCATACTGCGCCGATCAGAATGGCGATGACGACGGCCCGCTGCATGAACGGGTAGGAGAGGGGCACCACGAAGAAATCGAGGAGCATCTGCATCAGGCGGGTCCTTGCGCCTGGCGGCTCTGCCTACGTGCGGCGAGCACGCCATGTTTCGGGGCGAAGACAAATGCAGCGAGAAACAGCAGCGTTTGCAGCGTGACGATGACGCCACCCGTGGCGCCGTCCAGGAAGTAGCTGATGTAGGCGCCGAGCATGCTCGTGCCCGCACCGAAGGCGACACTCAATATGAGCAGCCGCTCGAAGCGGTCAGTCAGCAGGTAGGCGGTCGCACCCGGTGTCACCACCATCGCGATGACGAGGCAGGCCCCGACGGTTTGCAGGGCGGCCACCGCGGATGCACTCAGCAGCGTGAAGAAGAGCAACTTGAGCGCAACGGGGTTGAGGCCGACCGAGCGGGCATGGCTTTCATCGAAGAACACGACCATCAGGTCCTTCCATTTCAGAACCAGGATCGTGAGCGTGATGGTTGCGGTGATGACGACCTGCAAGGCGTCCTCGTCGGAAATGCCGAGGATGTTTCCGAGGACGATCGACTGCACATTTACGGCTGTGGGGTTGATCGAGACCAGGAGCAGACCCATCGCGAAAAACGACGTGAACACGATGCCAATGACGGCATCTTCGCGCAGCTTCGATTGCTGGCGTACGAACCACATGCCGATGGCGGCCAGGAACCCGGCGAAGAAGGCGCCGAGCGCGAACGGGATCTTGAGCAGATAAGCACCTGCCACGCCCGGTACGATGGAATGGGCAAGCGCATCGCCCATCAGCGACCACCCTTTCAGCATGAGGTAGGCGGAAAGGAACGCACATGTCGCGCCGACCAAGCCGCTGACCCAGATGGCCTTCAGCATGTAGTCGTAGCCGAATGGGACGAGGAGTTCGCTCACGACTCCGCCTCCTCCTTCGTGGCGGGTTTGCGTGTGGCGGTGCCGTTTTGCTCTCCGTAGAAGACGAGTGCGCGCTCGTCGTCGGTCAGAACCGTAACGGAGCGTGGATCGTCGTCGGCGTGGAGTGCGGAACCGGCCAGTCTGAAGTGGCGCAGCACGCCGCCAAAGGCTTTTTCAAGGTTGGCCTGTGTGAACGTCTGTGCGGTGGGGCCAGCGGCCAACAGCGTGCGGTTGATCAGCACAACCTGGTCGCAGAAATCGGGCACGCTGCCGAGATTGTGCGTCGAGACGAGCATGAGGTGGTTGCGCTTCCGAAGATCCCGTAGCAGCTCAATGATTGCGGTTTCGGTTTTTACATCGACGCCGGTGAACGGCTCGTCTAGCAGGATGATCGGACTTTCCTGGGCGAGGGCGCGTGCAAGGAAAACGCGCTTCTTCTGGCCGCCCGAGAGTTCACCGATCTGGCGGGAGCGGAAGGCGGTCATGCCGACACGCTCGAGCGCTTGGTCGACCTTGCGGCGGTCTTCCGGTCCCGGAATGCGCAAGAAACCCATGTGGCCGTAGCGGCCCATCATGACAACGTCCTCGACGAGGACGGGGAAGTTCCAGTCGACGTCCTCGCTCTGGGGAACATAGGCGACTAGATTGCGCTTCAGCGCATCGTTGACCGGCAGCCCGGCGATACGGACCTCGCCTTGCGAGGGGCGCACGAAACCCATGATGGTTTTGAACAGGGTGGATTTGCCGCTGCCGTTGACACCGACCAGGCCGCAGATAGTCCCTGCTTTCAGCTCAAAAGACACATCTTTCAGGGCGGTGTGGCCGTTGCTGTAGATGGCGGTAACGTCCCGAGCAATAATCGAGGGCAGTGTGCCCGGCGTTTCGCGGCCATCTTTCACGAGGTGAAGCCTTCGGCGATCGTTTCAACCGTCGTCTTCAGGAGGTCGATGTATGTCGGCACGGGACCATCTGCGGCGCTGAGGCTGTCGACGTAAAGCACGCCACCGTACTGCGCGCCGGTTTCCTTCGCCACCTGTTTGGCCGCGCGGTCCGAAATCGTGCTCTCGCTGAACACGACGGGGATGTTGTGGGCGCGAACGAGGTCAATGACGCGTTTGACCTGCTGCGGGGTACCCTGCTCGTCGGCATTGATGGGCCAGAGGAAGGCTTCGTGCATGTCGTAGTCGCGTGCGAGGTAGCTGAAAGCGCCTTCGCTGGTGACAAGCCAACGTTGTGCCTCGGGCACCGACGCAATGCGAGCGCGCAGCGGCGCGTCCAGGCCTTTGATCTTGGCCGTGTAGGCTATGGCGTTGGCGTTGTACGTGTTCGCGTTGGCGGGATCGTGCGCGACAAGGGCCTTGCGGATGTTCTCGATGTAGATGAGGGCGTTCGACGGCGACATCCAGGCGTGCGGGTTGGGCTTCCCGGTGTAGGGGCCTTCGGTGATCCCCATCGGCGCGATGCCCTCGCTCACGACCACGCTTGGGACGTCACTGACGTTGTCGAAAAACTTCTCGAACCAGCGTTCGAGGTTCATGCCGTTCCACAGCACCAGATCTGCATCTTGAGCCTTGACGATGTCGTGCGGGGTTGGCTGGTAGTCGTGGATCTCGGCGCCGGGCTTGGTGATGGAGTCCACGACAGCGGCATCGCCGGCGATGTTCTGGGCGATGTCCTTGATGATCGTGAACGTGGTGACGACCCGGAATTTCTTCGGGCCTTCGGCCTTGTCGCCCGGGCTAGGCGTTCCGGAGAGGGCTGCGAGCGCGAGAGCCAGAATGCCGATAACCGCGCTGCCGAGAATTATTCGGCGCGTGCGGCGGTTTTCTGAGTGCGGCATTCAAGGCTCCTGGCGGAACTTACCATTACATGCTTATGCGAATGATTTGCAACTGTCAATGAGGCTCTCCGCGTGGGGTCCGTAGGTTGGACGACGATTCATGTCATAGTCCCCAGTTGGTAAGACGGATCGGGAGAGAACGTTGCATTCCCCGGGCCTTGCGTGCCATGAGCGACATCGGCGGGTCGGAAGAGAGAGGCATGGATGGCCGAGCGTGTTGTGCTTGTTACGGGATCGCTGGCGGAGCCGCGCGTCAAGCGTGTGGCGGAGCAGGTGGCTAGCGACGCGCTCGACCCTGTAGTCGCGAATGTCGGCGTCAAGGTCGCCGCGCTGATGACGACGGATATCGTGGAGCGGCGTCTGACGCTCCCGGAAGGCGCCGACCGCGTCGTGATGCCGGGCCGTTTTCGGGGTGACCTGGAGCGTCTGTCCGATCACTTCGGGACACGTTTCGAGCGCGGGCCCGATGAGGTGGCCGATCTTCCGGAATACCTGGGACACGCGAAAGAGAAGGTCGATCTCTCGCAATACAACATGACGATCTTCGCGGAGATCGTCGATGCAACCCTGATGACCCCCGCGCAAATCGTGGAGCGCTCGCGTATTCTGCGGGCAGACGGCGCGGATGTCATCGATCTCGGGTGCCTGCCGGACAGTCCATTTCCGCATCTCGAAGAGTCCATCGCGGCGCTGCATGCCGATGGCGTGCGGGTCAGCGTCGACTCCTTCAATGCCGAGGAGCTTTCGCGTGCGACCAAGGCCGGAGCCGACTTTCTGCTGAGCCTGTCCGAGAAGACCATCGACATTGCGGACGAAGGCCCGGCGGTTCCGATCCTGGTTTCGGCGGGGGCCGCGGACGCCGCCTCGCTCGACCGCGCGATCGACATGATGATCGCGAAGGGCAAGCCATTCTATGCGGATCCCATCCTCGATCCCATCCATTACGGGTTTGCGGCTTCCGTCGCTCGCTACATCGATCTCAGGAAACGGCGGCCGGATGTGCCGATACTCATGGGCATCGGCAACGTGACGGAACTGACGGACGCGGATACCACCGGCATCAATGCGATCCTGATGGGTCTCTGCTCGGAGCTCGACATTACGGCGGTGCTGGCGGTGCAAGTGAGCCCCCACTGCCGTACGGCGGTGCGCGAGTTCGACCGCGCGCGGCGGGAGTTTTTCGCGGCGCGCAAAGCCAACTCCCTGCCGCAGGGGTTTGGCGGCGGTCTGATGGCGCTGCGCGACCGGAAGGGTTTCGCGACGACGTCCGATGAGATCAAGACGCTGGCGTTGCAGATCCGCGATGCGAACTATCGCATCGAGGTCGCCGAGGATGGCATCCACATCTACAACAAGAACGGGCATCACGTTGCCGACGATCCGTTCAAGCTTTTCCCGCATTTGGATGTCCGGACCGATGCCGCGCACGCGTTCTATCTCGGCGTCGAGACGGCGCGCGCGGAGATCGCGTACCGCCTTGGGAAGCGCTATGCGCAGGACGAGCCCCTGGAGTTCGGGGTGGTGGCGGAGACCAAGGGTTCGGCCGACGACGCGCACCTCATGAAATTCAAGGAAGCGGGGGCGACGCTTCAGAAGGGTGCGAAGTCCGAGCAGGACTGAAGCGACGCTGCGGCAGGGGGAAGCGCAGATGGATCAGGCCAAGGAGCAGGAGCGCGACGGCTCGACGGTGCTCGGTGTGCTGCGGCGAGCCGTCGACATTCGCGCTTCCGAATTCGCGGTCACGCTCGGGTCGTTCATGACCTTCGCGCTCGTGCTGTGTGGCTACTACCTCATCCGTCCCATACGCGAGAATGTCAGCGCGGAGGCCACGGCGGATCAACGGCAGTTCTGGTTTCTTCTGGTGTTCCTCGTGATGCTGGCCGCAGTGCCGGTCTTCGCGTGGATCGTCGCGCGTCTTCCGCGTTCCGCTGTGCTTCCCGCCCTCTACTGGCTGTTCGTCGGGTTGATGCTGTTTTTCTGGGCTACGTTGCGCGGCGACGGTGGAGCAACGCTGGGCGGCGCGTTCTTCGTGTTCGGCAGCGTGTTCAACCTGTTTGTGGTGTCGCTGTTCTGGATTCTGATGTCCGATATCTACGACAGTGGACAAGCCAAGAGGCTCTACGGGTTCATTGCTGCGGGCGGTACAGTCGGTGCGATTGCTGGGCCATTTGCAGCCAATGGGCTGGTCCCGATCGTTGGGCAGGACAATCTCCTGCTGATGGCCGCGCTCGTTTTTGTCGTCGCGGCTGCGTTGTCGGTCGGGCTGAGAACCGTTGCGGGGGGCGTGCGCGATGGGACGGCTTCCGAGCAGCCACCAACACTGCGGACGCTTCTGTCCGGTGCGGAACGCGTGTTTCGCGATCCCTACATATTGCGGATCGCGGTCTACATCCTGATTGCCAATCTGCTGTCGACCTTCTTCTATCTCGAGCAGTCGCGTCTGGCGGGCGAGACAATACGCGACGCTGGCGCGCGCGTTCAGTTCTTCGCCGAGCGTGATCTCATCACGAGCGTTCTGAGCGCATTGGTGCAGGTGTTCGTTACGGGTCGTGTGATGGCGCGGTGGGGCGTGGGCGTTGCCGCGTCCGTGCTTCCGGTCTTGACCGTCGTTGGGCTAGCCGTTTACGCGGCTTGGCCGGAACTGCACGTCGTCGCGGCGATCATGGTCGCCGAGCGGGTGGCTGCGTTCGCGCTCTCGAATCCCGCGACTAAGGTTCTCTACACGGCGGTCGATGTGGACGAGCGCTACAAGGCGCAGAACTTCATTGATACTGTCGTGTATCGGGGAGGGGATGCGCTGTCGGGCGCGGTGTTCAACGGTCTGACGAAAGCGCTGGGTTTGCCGTTGGGCGCTGTGGCGCTCGCGTCCATTCCTGTTGCAGGTCTTTGGTTTGCGCTCTCGCGGCAGTTCGATCGCGCGTTGAAATCACGGCTTCTAGAGCGGGGCGAGGGTTAGTCGTCATCGTCGTCGCACGGCACCGGGTATTCGATATCCGGCTCGATGCAGCTTTCTTCCTGGACAGTTGCCTGCGCGCGATGCGCCACGAGAGTGGCGGCCATGCCGCTCAGCAGGACGATCAGCGCGCATGTGATTTTCAAATTCGCCACGGCGAGCTCCGTTGCGACTTGGGCAGCGAAGAAGCTACGCCTCATCGAGCGCGGGGGAAAGTTTCCGTCGGGAGGCGTTCCGTAGTTGTAAGGTCGTAGGAACCATAGGCGCGGTCAGCGAAGGATCTTCTCGATCTGCTCGCGTGACGGAAGAGAGGGGCTCGGGCCTTTGCTTGGTCCTGGAGCGTTTTTCTTTTTCCGAACCGGCTTCACCGGCTGACCGATATCGGAGCCAATTTTTTGGTTGGGACGTCTGCGCTTAGGGGGTGTCGAGGGCGCCTGCCTCGCATGTGCATTCTTTGCCATCGCTGTCTCACCCGGTCTTGACGGATCCACCCCCCATTTGTTGGCAAGAACGTGAGCCGATTGTGAACGTTCCCTCATGCACGCCCAGCCTGGGGTGTGGGGTGCAGCTGGATTGTCGATCAATGACCAGGGACGGAAAGAGGGAAGGCAATGTTGAGAAGACCCATATCTCCCTCTGCCCGGTTTTCGACGTCGAACTCGTGCATGTACTCGAGTTGTGTTGTGACCGGTATCTTGCCGCACTCGAACGTATAGGTCAGGATGGGGCCAAGCGCAGTGACGCGACCTTCGAAGGGGCCCAACGTGGCGCCCACGCCGCTGTCTCCTGAGATCTGCTGATAGTGATAACCCGCCAGGCCGAGCGTAAATGTCTTGGAGAAGTGCTGGATCAGCGCCCACTCGACGTGGAACTCGGTTCCGGTCTTGTAGTCGGTATCCGGGTTTTCCCAATTGAACGTAAACCCAGTCGCGACCGATATCTCGTGTCCGCGGGCCGGATCGAGCCACGTGACAGCTCCCGTTGTGTCCACGCCCCAATGGTGGAACGACAGATTGGTGATGCTGTCCCTTTCCCACGGTCCGATCGGGACATTGATCAATGCTCCTACCGTCCAGTGCCAATTGCCCTGATGCCAGCCAATTAGAGCGTTCAGAACGGGATCGCCGAGGTTGAAGGTATCGTCGTCGATGTCGAAATGTCTGCCGGGACCGATGATCGTTTGGTTCGGCAGGGTCACGGTTGCGAGCGTATCAATGCCGATGTCGACCTTCTTGGAACCGAAGGGCACCATGATGCCAAAGCCAACGTTGCCGCCGAGGACCTTCTCAGGTGCAATCCACGTCACGATAGGCGCGTTTATGTAGGCTGCGGCGTCGATGCTGACGTCGGCTTCAAGAGTAATGTTGCCGGTCTGGCGCAACGCGATGCCGACGGCGGCTTGGCCGCTCGCATCTCCCGCGTACGCATAATTGAGGTCGGTTAGGTAGGTGCCGGGCGGCGGCACGTAACCGGCCATCGCCGTTTTGGCGCCCAGCAAGTAGAAGCCGGCGGCGTTTTCTGCCGCTTCCACGCTTGTCGTTTGAGCTCCGCAGGCGAATGCGATCACGGGCAATACAGAACGTTTCAACCTCATGGTCGCTCCCATGCAAATGTCCTGCTTACCGGCAATCAGCGAATCAAGGTCGTGTGGGAATTTACTCTGATTTGGACGGCTGGCGGTGGCGCGGCTGCCAGGTGCACCGGGTAATGCTTGAATGCGTTCAAATATACCCACTTGCGAGATAAGCGCGGAACGCTGCGGGTTCTGAGTTTACGTTGCACCAAAGAATGGAACTGGCCGTACTAAATTGCGTTGCAAAACATGGGTTTCAGAGTCAAGAGTTGAACCAACGGGATACGGGAGCTGCCATAACCGGCTTGGAGGCTGGTATGGAACTGTGTTTGTTTCGACCCAAGTGTCGATCGCCCGATTTTTCTTATTTCTCCGAATTCTCAATCGCTTCCTCGCGCCTCCGCGAGACTTTTCATTAATTCATACTCGTAGTGTCTGCTTCGGGAGGATCGGCTAT
This sequence comes from Hyphomicrobium sp., assembly GCF_036262015.1. Classification (GTDB taxonomy): domain Bacteria; phylum Pseudomonadota; class Alphaproteobacteria; order Rhizobiales; family Hyphomicrobiaceae; genus Hyphomicrobium_C. The sequence continues at coordinate 202,471 of NZ_DATAJR010000009.1, forward strand.
GCTTATGCGCGACCTCGCCACTTCGTCGATGTTGGCGGCATTGGCCCCTGCGCTTGGGGTGGCTTTGTTTTTCCTATTCATTGCATTCACGGGCACTTGATCGGTTAAGGCCGGTTGGGTGCGTGGCTACGATTTCGAGACCATGATTTTCGAAATTGCACAGCGTTGATGAGCGGGACGTTACTTTGTCTGATCACTAGTTTGCATTCGAATTGTCGGCATACACAGAATGCACTTGAAGCTGCGCCTGCAGGCGTCTGGAAGACTGGAGTCAGCGTTTTGCTCTGAGGTTCGCAATGACTGTCCTGCCGGAAGCCCCCACAAGGCCATCCCCTGCTGAAGGTCGCGCTCCAGACGGAATGGTTTTTATTTCCGGAGGAACCTTTCGCATGGGGTCCGACCGGCACTATGCGGAAGAAGCGCCGGTTCACCGGGTAACGGTGGATGGATTTTGGATCGACGTGACACCGGTCACGAATGCCGAATTCCGGCGATTTGTTGATGCTACCGGGTATGTGACGTTCGCCGAGATCGCTCCCAAGGCCGAAGACTATCCCGGAGCGCTTCCGCACATGCTGAAGGCCGGGTCTCTGGTGTTTCAGCCTCCTGGTAGTCAGGTGAACCTGCGGGACTGGAGCCAGTGGTGGGAGTTCCGCTTCGGCGCGAACTGGCGCCATCCCTATGGTCGCGGGAGCTGGACGAAAGGTCTCGACGATCATCCCGTCGTTCATGTCGCCTACAAGGACGCTGAGGCGTACGCCGCCTGGGCGGGCAAGGAGCTTCCGACGGAGGCAGAGTGGGAATTTGCAGCGCGCGGCGGGCTGGACGGCGCCGAGTTTGCCTGGGGCGATGAATTTGCTCCGGAAGGCAAGCATCTGGCGAACACCTGGCAGGGCGCCTTTCCTCACGAGAACCTGAAGCTCGATGGATACGAGCGCACCTCACCCGTGAAGGCGTTTCCGCCGAACGGTTACGGCCTCTACGACATGGTCGGCAACGTCTGGGAGTGGACGACTGACTGGTATGCGCCGAAGCACCCGGCAGATGCTCCCAAGGCTTGCTGCATTCCCGAGAACCCGCGCGGCCCTTCGCGCGACGCCAGCTACGATCCCTGTCAGCCCACCATTCGAATTCCACGCAAGGTTCTGAAGGGTGGCTCTCATCTTTGTGCGCCGAATTATTGCCGACGCTATCGGCCGGCTGCCCGGCATCCCGAACCGATCGACACGTCCACAAGCCACGTTGGGTTCCGATGCGTCGTTCGACGGGCGTGACTGACCCAAGCCGGTAACACAAGGAGAGAGCGCTATGACTTCGAGAGCTTCCCTCGTCCTTACGATAGGCGTTCTTCTTTTATCGCTCGCTGCGGTCCCCGATGCGGATGCACGAAGGATCGGTGGCGTTCACGTCCGGTCGCATGTCGGTCACGTTCACGTTCGTCCGGGTCGTGTCGTCGGGCGCAACTATTGGCGTCGTGGCCGGTGGGTGAATGGTGTGTGGGTTGCGGCTGGAGTCGCTGCGACGGCTGCAGCGGTCGGGACGGCCGGCAACTGCAATTACTACTACCGCAAATGGAAGGGCACCGGCAGCGCGTACTGGCGCAACCGGTACTACGACTATTGCCGCTGATGTGCTCGGAGTGGATCATGTTTCAAAACATTAGATTTGCGCGATTTAGGACCGCACTCGTCGCGTCCGGAATGGTGCTTGTGTTCGGCGGAAGCGCCATGGCGCAGGTGGAGCCGGCGCCTCAACAGCACGTGCCGCTTCAGAAGACCATCGGGCAAGCCAAGACGGAGATCGTACCGTCATTGATTGTGATCAACGCCAACGGTGTGACGCTGCAGGGTCAGAAACTGACGCTGATTGGGGTGTCGCCAAACTCGATCGTGTTCGCGGATCGTCCCGTCCGGGCGGCCGGCCACGATACGACGGCTCATCTCATCGAGGATTGGAACTCGGGTCACGACAACTTTGCGCAAGATCCGCCCAACGCAACGGTGTCAGGGTTCAGCAAGGATGGGGCCAGCATTCGCGATGCGGTTGTCGTTCTCAAGTCACCGAAGCTCGAGGGCGACAAGCTCACATTCGACGTGGATGTGCTGGAAGGCGACTTGGCCGGTGCCGACGGTGCCGCCGCTGTGTTCATCGACATTATCGGGCGGCCCCTGACGCCGCGTTCATTTGCCGGCGCGGCGCGCCGTGGCTATCGCGGTGCGTGGTACGCGGGTGCCGTCGCGGCTCCCATCTACGGCGTGCGCTGCGGCTATTACCCCTTCCCGCCGTGCCGTTGAGGAGTCGCATGTTCGTGCAACGAAGCGAGAAGCCATGATGGCAGGCGGGACGACAAGCAGCTCCAGCGTTCTGGCAGAAGCAGTCGTGCTGCTTGCAGTCATACTGCTTGCGCTGGGTGGCATCTGGTACGGCGCTTCAACCGAAAGCCTGCAGCGGATGTGGCACGACCTCACCGGCCGGCCCGCCGGGCCAATGTCCTTCCGCTTCATCCTGCAGCCGATCATGGCGACTGTTGCGGCCATTGGTGACGGACTCAACGATGCGCGGCTCGGCCGTTCTCCGTACTTCTGGACTGTGCTCAGCAATCCCACGAAGCGCGGTGCACGCCTTCAAGAAGGTCTGGTCTCGACAGCACGGATCATCCTGCTCGGATTGGGCATGGACGCGATCTACCAGATGAAAGTCTTCGGCACATTCTATCCCGTCGAGGCCCTCATCGTCGCGCTCGTGTTGGCCTTCGTTCCCTATCTCCTCATTCGCGGGCCAGTCGAGCGATTGGCAAGCCGATGGATGCAACACTCATCGACCGGGAGCGCGACATGACCGACGGCAAGAAAGTTGGTTCCGGTGGGGTTGAGACGGTCGTCACGCGCGCCTCGAATCCCGATCAGATATCTGTTGAGCTGTCGTCGCGTCGCACGGGCATGTCGTTCCAGCGGACGCGCATGAGCGCCGACCGCACGTTGATGTCGGTGATCCGCACGTCGCTATCGCTGATTTCCTTCGGCTTCACGATCTTCCAGGTGTTCGAGAAATTGCGGGATCAGAGCGTCATCACGCATGCGGGCGCGGCGCGCAACTTCGGCGTCACGCTGGTGCTGCTGGGTATCATCATGCTGATCGGCGGCATCATTTATCACCTGCAGTTCATGGTGCATTTGCGCGAGCAACGGGTGGCGATGGTTGAAGAAGGTCTTGTACACGGTGAAAGCAAATTCCCGCCGTCACTCACACTGATCACCGCGATTATTCTGCTGCTGATCGGGATCTTCGCCATTGTCAGTATGGTGTTTCATTCTGGGCCGTTTGGCTGAGGGAGGAGCGTGCAGATGCCGAGTGGATAGAAGGAGAGCCGGGCGTAGCTGGGGGAAACGAACATCGGGGGGAGGAACGGTCGCATGAGGTAAGGAGTAAGCGTAATGGCTAAAGCACCTAAGGGCGGAAAGTCGGCCAAGCCAAACATCCTCGTCATCTGGGGCGACGACATCGGGCAATCGAACCTGAGTTGTTACACCCATGGATTGATGGGCTATCAGACGCCCAATATCGACCGCATCGCCAAGGAGGGCATGCTGTTCACTGACAGCTACGGCGAGCAGAGTTGCACCGCAGGCCGTTCGTCCTTCATCACCGGACAGAGTGTGCTTCGCACTGGATTATCGAAGGTTGGCATTCCTGCTGCACCGGTCGGCATGTCGGACAAGCTTGTTACCATCGCTGCGTTGCTTAAGGAGCAAGGCTACGCCACAGGCCAGTTCGGCAAGAACCATCTCGGCGACTTGAATCACATGCTGCCGACCAATCACGGCTTCGATGAATTTTTCGGCAACCTCTACCACCTCAACGCTGAGGAAGAGCCGGAGATGTATGATTATCCGAGCGAGAAGGACTTTCCGAATTTCCGCAAGACCTTCGGCCCGCGCGGAGTCATCCATTCCTGGGCGACCGACAAGGACGATCCGACCGAGATGCCTCGTTGGGGCAAAGTCGGGAAACAAAAGATCGAGGATACCGGGCCGCTCAACAAGAAGCGCATGGAAACGTGTGACGACGAGTTTGTGGCAGCGGCATCCGATTTCATCAAGCGGCAGGAAAAGGACGGCAAGCCTTGGTTCGTGTGGCTGAACACGACGCATATGCACTTCATTACGCACACGAAGCCGAAAAGTTACGGACAGGCGGGACGCTGGCAGTCGCCTTACCATGACACCATGATCGACCACGACAACAACGTCGGTCAGATGCTCGATCTGCTCGACGAGCTCGGCATTGCCGATGATACGATGGTTGTTTACTCGACCGACAACGGGCCGCATCGCAATTCATGGCCGGACGGCGGCATGACGCCGTTCCGCAGCGAGAAGAACACCAATTGGGAAGGCGCTTTCCGTGTTCCGCAGCTCGTCCGTTGGCCGGGCAAGATCAAGGCTGGCTCTATCGCTAACGGTATTGTGCAGCACCATGACTGGTTGCCGACATTCCTCGCCGCAGCGGGTGCGTCCGACGTCATCGAGAAGTTGAAGACTGGATACAAGGCGGTCGGCCGCACCTACAAGAACCACATCGATGGCTTCAACCTGTTGCCGTACCTCACCGGCGAGATCAAAGAAAGCCCGCGCCCGTTCTTCTTCTATGTCAGTGACGACGGCGACGTCCTTGGCTTGCGCTATGACAACTGGAAAGTTGTTTTTATGGAGCAGCGCTGCAAGGGCACGATGCAAGTGTGGGCCGAGCCGTTCACGCGGTTGCGCCTGCCGAAGATCTTCAATCTTCGCACCGATCCCTACGAGTTCGCCGACATTACGTCGAACTCATACTGGGATTGGATGATCCACAACGCCTACTTCATCTACGCGGCACAGGCCGCGATGGCGAAGTTTGTGGAGACCTTCAAAGAATTTCCGGCCGTGCAGCGCCCGAACACCTTCACCGTCGATGATGCGATGAGGAAGATGACGGAATCAGCAAGCGGCGACTGAGCTCGATCAGGGCGGCGGGAGCGATCTCGCCGCCACCACTGTTGATGGGTCCAGCAATGACCAGCTGCTCAAAATCTTCGGAACGAAAGCATGTCGAGGGCGTGGGCCATCGACGCGAAGGGTTTACTGCACTCTTCGTGGTACTCGCCGGTCAGCCCGCGAAACCCATGCGGATCATTCGCAAACCGGATGCGCACTGTGCGCTGGTGCTCGGTTATCGGCGCCTTGCAGCTCGTGCACCACGGACCGTGCGGTTCCTCACCGTGAGGCATTCCATCAAGTGGCATGAGACTTTCCCCCGAAAGACCCGTTTTACCCGGTCACGGTTGCATGGGCGGGGTTTCCTTCCAAGGCAAATTTGGTCGCAGCCGGTCGGGTGTGCACGGTTCTTTTCGCGTTCAGCGTGCGCGACCAGGGCGGGCGCCGTTTTGCGGGAGAAATCCGCATGAGTGATATCCGGTCCTCGGCTGACGGTTTGACTTGGAAGCCATTAAGCGACTGGCGCGTCGTGTTCGACGATCGGGCGGCAGCTCGCAAACGAGTCGGCGGGTAGGAGAGGGCTGATGGAAGGCTGGCTGGTGGACATCACAAAAGCAGTCATTCCGGTCATCGACATGATGGCCTTGCTCATCATCGTCGCCGGCACCATCGAGGCGTTTTTTTCGGGCTTGGTTGTTCTGTTGACGTCACGCGCGGGGCATGAGCGGCGGGACGTTTGGCTGCGCTACGGGCGCTGGCTCGTTGCGGGGCTCACCTTTCAGCTCGCAGCCGACATCATCGAAACGTCGATCACAACCGACTGGGAGTCCGTCGCACGGGTCGGCGCGATCGCTGTGATCCGGACGTTCCTCAACTACTTCCTCGAACGTGATCTGGAGGACGTGCGGCGGCGCCAGGACGCGGATGGCGGACGCATTGGCTTTTCACACGCGGCCCAGGCCGCGCCAATAACAGGAGACTAAACATGCAAGCTTCCCCTGCCGTTTTCCCCCCGGGCTCGGTTAGAATGCGTCCGATGCTGGACGCCCTCGCGCGGAACTGGGGGCTGATCCTGCTGCGCGGGATCCTGGCCATCATTTTTGGCATCCTCACCTTCATCTGGCCCGGCATTACGCTCTTGACGCTCGTGCTTCTCTACGGCGCGTTTGCGTTTGCGGACGGCATTCTTTCGATTGTGGCCGCAATTCGCGGCGGTGCACCGGCTCCGCGCTGGTGGCTCGCTCTCGTCGGAATATTCGGCATCGCTGCCGGTGTTCTGACACTGCTCTGGCCGCAGATCACGGGGCTCGTTCTGCTTTACTTCATTGCTGGATGGGCCATCGCGAGCGGGATCTTCGAGATCGTCGGTGCGATCAAGCTGCGCAAAGAAATCGACGACGAATGGCTTCTGATTGCGAGCGGCGTTCTCGCGGTCGCGTTCGGATGCATGCTGATCGCCTGGCCCGGCGCTGGCGCATTGGCCCTTGTGCTGGTTATCGGCAGCTTCGCGATCTTCTACGGCATTCTTTTGGTCGCCTTTGCGATGCGGCTTCGGAAGCACGCGGAGGTGAAGATTTAGGCTGCTGGCTCAGGACCTAGATGCGTGCGGGACGTCCCATTCGGTCCGCCGCGCAGTTGAGCGAGCAGGTTGGTGGAGCGTCTTAGGCAGAGCTGAGGCGCGACGCGACACGCGGATAACCCGCGTGGAGGACGTTGGACCTGTTGCCAGTGTGTACGGGGCAATTGAACTGGAAGCATTGGAGGCGAGGGCAGACAACCTGGAAAGGATCACGCCATGCCGAACACAGAAGATGACGATCAATTAGTTTCTCACACGGATTTCCAACTCGATCGGAGAAGCGTTCTGCTAAGCAGCGGATCGCTGCTCGCGCTTGCAGCGACGGGCACTGCGACTGCCGAGGCGCAAGCCCCGAAACCCGCAGCAACTCCGGGGGGCGCCGGTGGCAAGCCAAACATCCTCGTCATCATGGGAGACGACGTCGGCTGGTTCAACGTGGGTGCCTATCATCGGGGCATCATGTCCGGCAAGACGCCAAACCTCGACAAGCTTGCCTCCGAAGGCATGCTCTTCACCGACTACTATGCCGAGGCCAGCTGCACGGCGGGCCGCGCGAGCTTCATTACCGGAGAGATTCCATTACGGACAGGTCTGACGACGGTTGGCCAAGCCGGCGCTGACGTCGGTATGCCGGACAAAGCCTGCACCATCGCGACGGCGCTCAAAGAACTGGGTTACGCCACTGGCCAATTCGGGAAAAATCATCTGGGTGACCTCAACAAGTACCTTCCGACGTTGCATGGCTTCGACGAGTTCTTCGGTTACCTTTATCACTTGGACGCCATGTCGGACCCCTACTGGTACTCGTTCCCGAACGATCAGGCGTATCGAGACAAAGTCGGGCCGCGCAATATCGTCCATTCGTTTGCATCAGACACCGACGACACGACCGAGCAGCCGCGTTGGGGCAAAATCGGCCAACAAAAGATCCTGGATGAAGGCCCGCTGGCGCCCTATCCCGACATGTCCAACATTCAGAACATGCACGACATCAAGCCCAAGGCCAAATACGACATGGGCACGTTCGACGAGGTGCTGGTTAAGGCGTCGAGCGACTTCATGGACAAGGCCAAGAGGGACGGCAAGCCGTTCTTCGTCTGGCACAATGCGACGCGCATGCATGTGTGGACGTTCCTGGCGCCGAAGTATCAGGCGCTGATGAACAGCGAGACCAACTATGGTCTCGAGGAAGCAGGAATGGCGCAGATCGACGACAGTGTCGGCGCCCTCTTGAAGCACCTGGAAGATATAGGTGAAGCCGACAATACCATCGTTGTCTTCACGACCGATAACGGTGCGGAAGTGTTCACATGGCCAGACGGAGGAATGACCCCGTTCAAAGGCACCAAGGGAACGGTTATGGAAGGCGGCTTCCGCGCGCCGTGTATCGCCCGCTGGCCGGGACACATCAAGCAGGGCACTATCGAGAACGGCATCTACTCTGCCCTGGATTGGTTCCCCACTCTCGTGGCAGCTGCCGGAAATCCCGGCATCACCGACCAACTCCTGAAAGGTGTGAAGCTCGGCGAGCGTAGCTACAAAAATCACCTCGATGGCTACAACCAGCTCGACCTTCTCGAAGGCAAAGGACCGTCTGCGCGCCATGAATTCTTCTATTTCGGCGGGCCGCATCTCGGTGCAATTCGCATCGACAACTTCAAATACCAGTTCTACCAGCAGCCCCAAGGTTGGCCCGGCGCCAAGATCACGACCGACATGCCTGTCATGGTCAACATTCGTCAGGATCCGTTCGAGCGAACGCCTTCGATCGGAGAGCAAAGCCTCAACGATCTCGGCGGCGGGTACATGAATGACTTCTACGCCCGAGAATTCTGGCGCTTCGTGAGCGTTCAGCAGGAGGTCGAGAAATTGGCCAAAACTGCGATCGAATATCCGCCGATGCAAGACCCAGCTTCCTTCAACCTCGATGCGGTGAAGAAGATGGTCGATGCAGCGGTCAAGAACAGGATGGGTCAGTAGGAACGGCACAATGCCGGGCGGTCCGGAGCGGCCGCCCGGTGTGCAGCGAAGTGCAAACTGCAATTGTTGCCTGGGAAGTGCTTATAATTCGGAGACCTGAATGGACGTTCTCAACTGGTCCCTGGCTCGACGGACACTCTTCGCTGCATTTTTCGCCGTTGTCACGGCGTTTGGGTCCGGTGTCGTCTCGGCGGAAGATGCGAAGCGCGACACGCTGCCGTCCTGGAACGATACGGCACCGAAACAGGCCATCGTCGACTTCGTGTCACGAGTCACAAAGGAGGGAGGCGCGGACTATGTGCCTCCCCCGGAACGTATCGCGGTTTTCGACAACGACGGGACACTTTGGGCGGAACAGCCGGTCTACTTTCAACTCGCGTTTGCCATAGACCGCATTGCGGCCCTGGCACCGGAGCATCCGGATTGGGAAAAAACGCCGCCGTTCGAAGATATCCTGAAAGGTGATCTCAAAGCTGTTGCGGCCTCGGGCGAGCATGGGTTGCTTGAGATTATTGCGGCGACGCACTCAGGAATGACGACGGAAAAGTTCGCGGCGATCGTCGACGGGTGGCTCGCTCGCGCGCAGCATCCACGCTTTCATCGGCTCTACACGGACCTCGTTTATCAACCGATGCTGGAGCTGCTCGTGTATTTGCGGGCGAATGGCTTCAAGACCTTCATCGTTTCTGGCGGCGGCGTCGAGTTCATGCGCTCCTTCGCCGATCGCGTCTACGGTATTCCTCCCGAGCAGGTCGTCGGCTCGTCTGGCGTCGTGAAGTTCGAGATGCCTGCCGACGGCAAGCCCGTCCTCATGAAAGAGCCCAAGGTTGAGTTCGTCGATGACGGGCCTGGGAAGCCGGTTGGCATCAACAGGTTTATCGGGCGGCGGCCGATCTTCGCCTTCGGCAACTCAGACGGCGACCTTCAGATGCTTCAATGGACGGCTGCGGGTGGTGGATTGCGCTTCATGGGGCTCGTTCACCACACCGATGCAGAACGCGAGTGGGCCTACGACCGGCATTCGGCCGTCGGCAAGCTCGACAAGGCACTCGACGAGGCGACAGCCAAGGGCTGGACGGTCGTCGATATGAAGACGGACTGGAACGTAGTGTTTCCGCCCGAACGTTAATGAGTGAGGACGTGTAATGGCCTTTTTCCCCACAATGAGATTGAGTAGCACTTCGTTGATTGCAACAGCTTGTATTGCCTCTTTCGCGTTCCCTGGCGCACTGCGTGCGCAATCCGTGACGGCTGAGGAAGCGCGTGCCATTGCAGCAGATGCGTACGTTTACTTCTACCCGATCGTCACGATGGACGTGACGCGCAAGCAGCTTACCAACGTCGAGGCCGGACAATCGGAAATCGGTGGTCCGATGAACGAGTTCGCAAACGTAAAGACGTTTCCGACCGCGGATATGAAGGCCGTTGTACGGCCCAACTTCGATACGCTTTATTCAAGCGGATGGGTCGATCTCACGAAAGAGCCGGTCGTCGTATCAGCTCCCGATACGGGTGGCCGGTACTACCTACTTCCGATGCTCGACATGTGGACCAACGTGTTTGCATCACCCGGTTGGCGGACCACCGGTACTCAAGCGGCCAACTTCCTGGTTACGCCGCCGGGCTGGGACCCGAGCCTTAGACAGAAAATGATCGAGAAGTTCCGCCTTCCCGCGGATATCCAATACATTGACGCGCCGACGCCCTACGTATGGATCATCGGCCGCACCAAGACGGACGGACCCGCTGACTACGACGCCGTGCACAAGATCCAGGCCGGCTACAAAATCACGCCGCTCTCCGAGTGGGGCAAGACGCCCAAGCCGGCTGTTGTGAAGATCGATCCGTCAGTCGACATGAAGACGCCTCCCAAAAAGCAGGTCGATACCATGTCCGGGTCGCAATTTTTCGCCTACGCCGCCGAACTCCTGAAGCTTCATCCTCCGCACATCACCGATCAGCCGATCGTCGCCCAGATGCGCCACATCGGTATCGAGCCCGGGAAGGCATTCGACTTTGCTAAGCTCGATCCAGACGTTCAGAAGGCGCTCGAGAGCGCACCCCAAGACGGCCAAAAACTGATGGCGTGGAAGGTTCCGACGCTTGCCCGCGTCGAGAACGGCTGGTCCATGAACACGGATACGATGGGCGTTTATGGGAACTACTATCTGAAGCGCGCTATCGTCGCCCAGGAGGGGCTGGGCGCCAACCTTCCTGAGGATGCAATCTATCCGCTCAACCTCGCCGATAAAGCGGGCAAGCCGCTCGATGGAGCGAACGCCTATACGATCCACTTCGACAAGGAGACTATCCCACCAGTGAAGGCCTTCTGGTCCGTTACACTTTACGACCCTGAGGGCTTCCAAGTCGCGAATTCTCTGAATCGCTTTGCCGTGTCGAGCTGGATGCCATTCCAAAAGAACGCGGACGGTTCACTCGATCTCTACATTCAAAACGAGAACCCCGGCGCAGGCAAGGAAGCGAACTGGCTGCCTTCACCGAAGGGGCCATTCAATCTCACCATGCGCCTTTATGCGCCGGAGTCCGATGCCCTCACCGGTAGATGGAATCCTCCGCCGGTAGTCCGTGGAGAGACGGCCGCGGTTGGCGCGGGCACCGGGACGGAAGGGCGTCAATAATATCCGAAGAGATGTGAGCCTGAGAGGTGCTGTCATGAAAACGAAGGCCAATGCTTCTCCTGCTGCCGCAAAAGTGCAAACCGGAACGCCCGAGGTTCTTCCTCGGGCGGATTTCCACTTTCCGGGCGAGATCGGGCGCACCTACTTGGAGTCCGATCCCGCGCAGTTTCCGCAGCCTGTGTCCGCACCAAAGGGCGCGCCCAACATTCTGTTGATCCTCATTGATGATTGCGGGTTCGGGCAATTCGGCACGTTCGGGGGCGGGATTCCGTCGCCGACGATGGACAAGCTGGCGGCGGAAGGGTTGCGCTACAACCACTTCCACACCACGGCGCTCTGCAGTCCCACGCGTGCGGCACTGATCACGGGCCGCAATCATCACTCGGCGTCCTTCGCCGGTATCACGGAGCTCGCAACCGGATATGACGGCTATACGTGCATCCTGCCGCGAAGCTGCGGCACGGTGGGCGAGGTCTTACGCCAGAACGGATACATGACGGCGTGGATCGGCAAGAACCACAACACGCCGCCGTGGGAGACGAGCGTGGCCGGACCGTTCGATCGCTGGGCCAATGGTCTCGGCTTCGACTACTTCTACGGGTTCAACGCCGGCGACATGAACCACTGGAATCCGGTTCTGTTCGAGAACCGCAATCTCGTTCCGGCTTCCAGCGATCCCAACTATCACCTGACCACCGATCTTGCCGACAAGTCGATCGCATGGGTGCGCCAGGCCAAGAGCATAGCGCCGGATCGGCCCTATTTCCTCTACGTGGCGACGGGCGCGACGCATGCGCCTCATCACACCCCTGACGATTGGATCGCGAAGTTCAAGGGCAAGTTCGACGGCGGCTGGGACGCGTATCGTGAGGCGACCCTGGCACGGCAGAAGAAGCTTGGCGTGGTGCCGAAGGACGCGAAGCTGACGGAGCGCTCCAAGGGCCTGCCGGCTTGGGATAGCTTGAATGCGGACCAAAAGCGCCTGTACGCGCGCATGATGGAAGTGTTCGCGGGCTATGCCGCCCACTGCGACTATGAGTTGGGCCGCGTCGTGGAGGCCTGCAAGGCGCTGCCCGACGCCGACAACACGCTTATCATCTACATTGCCGGAGACAATGGTGCGAGCGCGGAGGGCGGTCTCGAAGGCTCGCTCTGCGAAAACATGTTCTTCAATGGATTTGCGGAAAAGTGGCAAGACAACATCAAGGTCATCGACGAGCTAGGCGGGCCGAAGCATTTCAATCACTTCCCGTCCGCTTGGGCGCACGCCATGAACACGCCGTTCCAGTGGACGAAACAGGTGGCCAGTCACTTCGGCGGCACGCGCAATCCGCTGATCATCTCGTGGCCCGCACGCATCAAGGAAAAGGGCGGTCTGCGCGAGCAGTTCCTGCATACGATCGACATCGTGCCCACGATCTATGAGGTGTGCGGCATCACCGCTCCCACTGAGCTCAACGGCGTGCAGCAGAAACCAATCGAAGGCATCAGTTTCGCGTTCACATTCGAGGATGCGAAGGCTGAGAGCAAACGGAAGACTCAGTATTTCGAGCTGGCCTGCAACCGTGGGCTCTATCACGATGGATGGATGGCTTCGTCGCCATCCTTTGTCCCGTGGGATCCGAACCGTCAGGATTGGGATCCCGACAAGGCGCCGTGGGAGCTTTATAATGTCGACGAGGACTTCTCGCAGGCGAACGATCTTGCCAAGAAGTTTCCCGAGAAGCTGCGGCAGCTCCAGGACATGTGGTGGGTGCAGGCAGCGAAGTACCAGGTGCTGCCTCTTGATTGGCGCGGCACCATCCGCATGAATGCCGAAGCGATGGGCCGCCCGAGCCTTATTCGCGGTCGTACGACGATGACGTACTACCCTGGCACTATCGGGCTACCCGACGCTGCATCGCCGTCGATGTGCAACAAGTCCTGGACGATCACCGCCGACATCGAGGTGCCGGACGGCAAGGCCGAGGGCATGATCGTGACGCATGGGGGGCTGGAAGGTGGCTACGGGCTCTACCTGCGCGACGGAAAGCCTGTGTTTGTCTACAACTTCCTCAGCGTCGAGCGAACGACGTTCGCTGCGGAGAAGCCACTGCCCAAAGGCAAGACGGCGCTCGCCGTCAACTTCGACTACGACGGCGGCGGCATGGGCAAGGGCGGCACCATCACGATGACCGCCAATGGCAAGAGCATCGCGCAAGGTCGGCTTGCGCGCACCATCCCAATCCAGTTCTCGCTGGGTGAAGGGCTCGATGTCGGGATGGATATCGGCTCGCCGATCGATTTCACCTACACGCTGCCGTTCGCGTTCACCGGAAAGATCGAGAAGGTGACGATCGAGCTTCGGCCGGAGAAGGAGGCTGCGACGAAGCCGAAGAAAGCTGCTTGAAGCATCGCGCATCCGAGGCGCGATTTCGATCGCGCCTCAAGGCACTCAACGGGAGGCATTGATATGAAGCTGGGTTCTGTCGCAGTTGCGGTGACTGTTCTACTCGCGTCCGCCGTGGCCGCTCGCGCCGAAGCGCCTGCCGTGCCAGTCACCGTCGACAATTTCGTTCGGGCGGAGTCGGACGTCTATCTCCAAAACATCAGCAAAGAATACGGCTTCGGCAAGATTGCGCACACGCGCGAGCCTGCGCCGATCGACAATCAGACCGTCATCCGGCTGAACCGCGACACGCTCTATTCCGCCGGAGTGTTCGACCTCGACGCCGGCCCGGTGACGATTACGCTACCTGATGCCGGCGATCGCTTCATGTCCCTGCAGGTTATCAATCAGGATCACTACGTGGTTGGCGTGTACTACGGTGCCGGCTCCCACACGTTCGATAAGGAAAACGCGGGCACACGTTACATCGCGACGGCATTCCGCACGCTGGTCGACCCGAACAATCCCGAAGATCTGGAGAAGGTGCACACCCTTCAGGACGCCATCAAGGTTGAGCAGACCGGCGGCCCTGGCAAGGTCGAGATGCCGAACTGGGACCCAGTCAGCCAGAAAAAAGTACGTGACGCGCTTCTCGTTCTTGCAACGACGATGCCCGATTTCAAGGGCGCGTTCGGTGCAAAGGGGCAGGTCGATCCGGTTCGTCATCTGATCGGCAGTGCCGCCGCTTGGGGTGGGAATCCAGACAAGGACGCGACCTACCTCAACATCACGCCGAAGCAGAACGACGGCAGCACCATCTACGCGCTCGATGTGAAGGACGTGCCGGTCGACGGCTTCTGGTCTGTCAGCCTCTACGACGCCAAGGGCTACTATGAGAAGAATGCGTACAACGCCTACACCCTGAACAACATCACCGCGAAGAAGAGCGAAGACGGTTCGATCAAGATTCAGTTTGGCGGCTGCGACGGGAAGATCCCGAATTGCCTGCCGACCATGCCGGGCTGGAACTACACGGTGCGCCTCTATCGCCCGCGTGCTGAAATTCTGGACGGCTCTTGGAAATTCCCCGAGCCGAAGCCGATGCTCGGCACCGCGGCGGAGGGAACCGGGGGCGGCGAAGGGAAGTGAGCCATGTCCTTCATCGACTACTTTGCGTGCTTCGTTCTGATCTTCCTCCTGGCGACGGGTGTTGCGATCTTCGTCGCGATGGGCATGGCACCCGGCTACATCGCCAGACAACGCAATCATCCTTGGGCCACCGGAGTTGAGGTGGCAGGCTGGGTTACGCTGATCTGTGGATTCGTTCTTTGGCCACTGTCGCTCATCTGGGCCTTCGTCGACGTGCCGCGGCGGGAGGCCCAGAAATGATCGTCTTCCTGTTCAACATCTATCTGCTGATCCTCTTTCTGCTGGTGCACTTCAAGGTCATCTCTTTCAATCTTTTCTGGAAGCTGTCGCCGGTCCTGGTGTTCGTACTGCTCAACATCGGGCTCTTCATTCCGATGGGGTGGGGCGCTCCGTCCGGGCCGTTGCTGTTGACGCGACACTCCGTGCAGATCGTGCCTGACGTGGCTGGAGAGGTGATCGACGTTCCCATCCAGCCCAATGTCGCCATCAAAGCAAACGATGTGCTGTTCCGCATCGACCCCGCTCCGTTCAAGGCCCAGGTCGATGCGCTCGATGCCCAGCTCAAATTTGCCGAGCTGCGGCGCGAGCAGTTCACAACGCTTCAGCGTGGCGACGCCGGGCGCGCTTTCGACGTGCAACAGCGTGAGTCCGAAGTGCAGCAGCTGAAAGCGCAACTCGACGGCGCGCGCTGGAACCTCGACAAGACGACGGTTCGCGCTCCGACCGACGGCTACGTGACAAACCTGGCACTGCGCAAAGGCGCGCGTGTCGCGAATTTTCCGCTGTCGCCTGTGATGGCATTTATCGATACGTCGGAGTCAATTGTCTCCGCTGAGATCGCGCAAAATCACGCGCGCTACATCGAGCCGGGGCAGTCCGTCGAGGTGACGTTCAAGATGTTCCCAGGTCACATCTACAAAGGCCGCGTCGAGAGCGTGCTGCAAGCGATTTCTACCGGCCAGGTAAAGCCCTCCGGTTTTGCGGTAACGCCGCCGAGTGAAGTTGTGTCGGCGCCGTTCATCGTTCGCATCGCGCTGGATGACGCAGATGTTGCAAAGCGTCTCCCCGCTGGCAGCACCGGAGCCGCTGCGATCTTTACCGAGCATGTGAAGGTCACACACGTAATTCGAAAAGTCATGCTGCGCATGCAGGCGATCTTCAACTACATCAATCCGTTTTGATGCTCGGGGGCGAGCCAACGTAGGGAAGGGGGAGAACGAGAAGGAGCCAAGTGATGGCTAAGAGATTTGCGATTGGTTTCCTGGCAGCGCTCCTGGTTTTGACGCAGGCAGCGCTCACGCCGGGCTTTGCCGACGATGACAAGTACTCCAAGCAGCAGCTGGATCAGATGCTGGCGCCGATCGCGCTCTATCCCGACGACCTTCTGACGAATGTGCTGATGGCTTCGACCTATCCCCTGGATATCGTCGCGGCAGATCGCTGGCGGCGCGATCCCCAGAATGCCAAGCTCAAGGGCGAGGCTCTGACAAAGGCGCTCGAGAGCAAGGATTGGGATCCGAGCATCAAGGCGCTCGTGCAGTTCCCCGACGTTCTTAAAATGATGAGCGACAAGCTCGACTGGACGCAGACGCTTGGTGAAGCGTTTCTGGCGCAGCAGAGCGATGTCATGGATGAGATCCAACTTCTGCGTGGAAAAGCCGACGAAGCCGGAAACCTCAAGAGCACGAAGCAGCAGAAGGTTGTGAAGGAGAGTGGCTCCAACGCGCAGCCGATCTACATCATTGAACCAGCCAATCCCGAGACAGTTTATGTGCCGGCGTATGAGCCGAGCGTCTACGGGTCGTGGTGGTATCCCGACTATCCACCCTATTACTGGGGTTATCCGGGGGCCCGTTACGTCGATGGCTGGTTCTGGGGAGCGGGCGTCGCAATCGCAGGCGGCATATGGGGTTGGAACCACTGCGACTGGCACCATCGCGACATCGATATCGATGTGAACAAGTGGAACAACATCAACGTCAACAAGAACAGGGTCATTTCCAACAAGTGGCAACACGATCCTGGGCACCGCGGGCCGGCGCCGTACAAAAACAAGGACGTGCGCGACAAGTTCCAGCAGGCGGATCGTGGCAAGATCGGCAAGGACGACTTTCGCGGGCGTGACCGGCAGGAGGTTCAAGATCGGCTAAAGGACACCGATCATTCGCGCATCGACAACCGAGCGGGACAGGGTGCGCGAGACAAGGTCGGTGATCGCGGGAGTGGCGGTGGGCCGGGAGACAAGGTCAAGGACCGTTCGCCCGGTGGCAACGCCAAGGATCGTGCGGACAATCGTCCGCAGCAGAAGGGCGGCGCCAAGAACGTCAATCGCAAAGCCGACCGTCCTCAGGCAAAAAAGCCATCGCCGGGCGCGCTGAATGTGAAACGCGGAACGGATGTGCGGCGCGACGCTGCGCGTGGGCACGCGAGCCGGGTTTCGATGGCAAGCCGGCCAAATGTCAGCCGCGGTGGCGGCGGGCCTCGCGGGGGAGGCGGACGCGGAGGTGGCGGCCGCCGCCGCTAAGTTCGTGTGGTGCGCAATCAAGGTCTGTTGGAGGTCTCCATGCTCCTCAAGATGAAAAATTCAAATCAACGTCATCCGGTTCTGGTCACGACAGCGGCTCTGGCGCTTGCGCTTTCGTTGTCCGGGGCCGCGTCGGCTCAGGGCACCTATTCTTCGCCGCAGGAGGCGGTCGATGCACTGGTGGCCTCGGTGAAATCGGGGAGCGTAGCGGATATTGTTGCGGTGCTAGGTCCGGAAGGGCAAGGGCTTGCGAGCTCCGGCGACCCGGTGGCGGATGCGTCGGTGCGCGAGCGCTTCGTTTCTGCCTACGATGAGGCGCATCAGTTGCATAAGTTTGGTGATGAGCCGCTAACACTCTACATCGGCCACGAGGACTTTCCGTTTCCGATCCCGCTCGTCGAGGAAGCTGGAAAATGGCACTTCGATACCGCGGCGGGAGCGGAGGAGATTTTAGACCGGCGCATTGGTGAGAATGAGCTTGCTGCGATACAGGTGTTGCGCTCCTCGGTTGATGCGCAGCGTGAGTACGCAGAAACCGATCATGACGGGAAGGGTGTCCAGTACGCGCGGCGCCTTCTCAGCAGTGAGGGCAAGATGGACGGACTCTACTGGCCGACGGCTGAAGGGGAGCCGGAAAGTCCGCTCGGTCCGCTCGTCGCTGAGGCGCGCTCCGAGGGGTACAAGGCCCGGCAAGGTGGCCCGACGCCCTACCACGGCTATTTCTTCCGCGTCCTTTCCGGGCAAGGTAAGGATGCGGCCGGTGGTGCACGAGACTACATCGTGCACGGGCGCATGATCGGCGGGTTCGGTTTGATTGCCGTCCCGGCGGAGTATGCCAATTCTGGCGTGATGACCTTCATAGTCAATCAGGATGGCGTCGTGTACCAGAAGGATCTCGGGCCTCGCACGGGTGC
Source organism: Hyphomicrobium sp. (assembly GCF_036262015.1). Classification (GTDB taxonomy): domain Bacteria; phylum Pseudomonadota; class Alphaproteobacteria; order Rhizobiales; family Hyphomicrobiaceae; genus Hyphomicrobium_C. Next base: position 220,597 of record NZ_DATAJR010000009.1, read on the forward strand.
GATCGCTTCTGGCATCACAGCATTTGATCCCGATACCTCATGGTCCCAAGTGCTGGACTAGAAGGTTAGCTCTCGTTCAGAAGCCAGTTGCGATAGGTCTCCGATGGAGTCGCGCTATCTCCGAAGATGGTCGAGGTCGTGCGGGGGGCTGAGGACTCGATCTCGCTGAATTGTTTCGTCTTTCTAGTGTCTTGCAATTGGTGTCTTGGCAAACGGCAAATTGTGATCACATTATGCGCTTCTCTTTCTGCAATGGCCTGGGTCGGTCGACGTGGATGGAAGGGCAGGTGATTTGAAATGGATACGGCAACACTCGAGTCCGGGTCGATGAGCGCGGCGGCGTTTTCCGCTTTCGCATGGGACGATCCTCTCCTGCTCGACGATCAACTCTCCGATGACGAGCGGCTCATTCGCGACACGGCGCGTGCCTATGCTCAGGACAAGCTTCAGCCGCGCGTGATCGAAGACTTTGCGAAGGAAGCCGCCGATCGCTCGATCTTTCGGGACATGGGCGAACTCGGACTTCTCGCATCGACGACGCCGGTCGAATATGGTGGCTCGGGTGCGAGCAATGTGGCGTACGGGTTGATTGCGCGCGAGGTCGAGCGTGTCGATAGCGGCTATCGGTCGATGCTGTCCGTGCAATGCTCGCTCGTCATCTATCCGATCTTTGCGTACGGCTCGGACAGCCAGCGCCGCAAGTATCTCCCGAAGCTGGCCTCCGGGGAATGGATTGGCTGCTTTGGCTTGACCGAGCCCAATGCGGGTTCGGATCCCGGGGGCATGACGGCGCGTGCCGAGAAGGTGGATGGTGGTTACCGTCTGACCGGCACCAAGACCTGGATTTCCAATGCGCCGATTGCCGATGTGTTCATCGTTTGGGCGAAGTCGGAGGCGCATGGGGGACGAGTGCGCGGTTTCGTGCTCGAGAAAGGCATGCCGGGCCTCAGCGCGCCAAAGATCGCCGGCAAGCTCTCGCTGCGGACGTCGGTGACCGGCGAGATCGTGATGGAGGGCGTGGAGGTTGGCGAAGACGCGCTACTGCCCAACATCGAGGGACTGAAAGGGCCGTTCGGATGCCTCAATCGGGCCCGCTATGGCATTTCGTGGGGCGTGTTGGGGGCGGCGGAGCTTTGCTGGCATGCGGCGCGCCAGTACGGCCTCGATCGCGTGCAGTTCGGGCGACCGCTTGCGCAAACCCAACTCTTTCAGAAGAAGCTTGCGGATATGCAGACCGAAATCGCCCTGGGACTTCAGGCGAGTTTGCGCGTCGGACGCCTCATGGACGAGGGCAAAGCCGCGCCCGAAATGATCTCGCTCATCAAGCGCAACAATTGCGGAAAGGCGCTGGACATCGCGCGGCAGGCTCGCGACATGCACGGGGGCAATGGAATTTCCGAGGACTTTCACGTGATGCGGCACATGCTCAATCTGGAGACTGTGAACACGTATGAGGGCACGCATGATGTGCACGCGCTCATCCTGGGGCGCGCACAAACCGGCTTGCAGGCCTTTTCCTGATGGCGGGACCGCTCGAGGGACTGCGCGTCCTGGAACTTGCCCGTATCCTTGCCGGGCCGTGGATCGGGCAGACGCTCGCTGATCTCGGCGCCGACGTGATCAAGGTGGAAGCGCCTGGCGGCGACGATACCCGCGGTTGGGGGCCGCCGTTTATCGCGCGCGACGACGACCGTTCGGCGGCCTATTTTTATGCCTGCAATCGCGGCAAGCGCTCGGTGGTGCTCGATTTTCGAACGGCGGAGGGGCAGGACGCCGCTCGCAAGCTTGCGGCCCGGTCGGACATTCTGATCGAGAATTTCAAAGTCGGCGGACTCAAAAAGTTCGGTCTCGACTACGAAAGCTTGCGGGCTATCAATCCGCGTCTCATCTACTGCTCGGTGACCGGGTTCGGTCAGGACGGCCCGTACGCACCTCGCGCGGGCTACGACTTCATTATCCAAGGGATGAGCGGCTTCATGGACCTCACCGGCGAGCCGGACCGTGAGCCGCAAAAGATTGGCGTAGCATTGGCGGACATCATTACGGGGCTCTATGGCGTGATCGCTATCGAGGCGGCCGTTGCGCAGCGTGAGCGGACCGGCATGGGTCAGCACATCGATCTGTCGCTCTTGGACTGCATGACGGGTGTGCTCGCCAATCAGGCCATGAATTACTTGGCAAGTGGCGTTGCTCCGAGACGTCTTGGCAATGCGCATCCCAACATTGTGCCGTATCAGGTGTTCTCCGCATCAGATGGCCGGATCATCATTGCGTGTGGCAACGATGGCCAGTTTGCGAACCTCTGCGCCACCCTCGATCTCGCACTCAAGGACGACACGCGTTTCGTTACGAATGCCGACCGCGTGGCCCATCGCGATGACCTGATCCCGCTCATTGAAGCGAAGACACGCAAGCGCACGCGCGCGGATCTTTTGGCGGCCTTCGAGCGGGCCGGGGTTCCAGCAGGCCCGATCAATAGTGTTGCCGATATATTTGCCGATCCTCAGATTGAGCATCGACAACTTGAAATCGCTCCGGGTGGCGTTGCAGGCGTTCGCACGCCGCTTAGCTTTTCGGATGCGACGCTCGTTCTGGATCGTGCGGCGCCGAAACTCGGCGAGCATACGTCGGAGATACTGGCTGAGATCGCGAACTTGTAACGCTGAGCGTCGGAAGTGCGCGCTACCGTGTCCCGCTGATGTATTGCTCGAGCTGCTCGATCACGAACTTCTGGTCGCTGATCGTACTCTTCACGAGATCGCCGATCGATACGAGACCTAGAAGGACGCCGTCATCGACAATCGGCAGGTGTCGAACGAGTTTTGACGTCATCAGTGCCATGCACTGTTCGACGGTATAGTCCGGGCGCGCGCAGATGACGTTCGTCTGCATAATGTCGCGGACGCGTGTCTTCGGAGAGGTCCTGCCCTTCAGGACGATATTGCGGGCATAGTGGCGTTCGGTGATGAGGCCGATGAGCTGATCGTCTTCTATGACGACAAGCGCGCCAATATTCTTTTCGGCCATCTCTTTGACAGCATCGAAGACGCTGGCGTCGGGATGGATGGACCAGATGCTGTTGCCCTTTTGGAGCAAGAGATGGCGCAGTGTGGTCATCGAGCGCGTCCGTTGGCTGCTTCCTAGTTTAGTGGATGCGGAGCCGTTCCGCCAGGGAGCGAGGAGCAAGGTCGATGTCTTGAGGGATAGATCGACCGCCGGCAAAGGACTATGGTCGCCGCCCGGTTCAGTTCGTTCGAAAAGGTCGACTCAGATGGCAAGTTTGCAGGGCAAAGTGGCAGTCGTGACAGGTGTAAGTCATGAGGGGCAGGTTGGGCAGGTCGTCGCCAAGGCACTCGCCGATAGCGGTGCCGCCCTTGCGATATGTGCGCGGACCCAAGCCAACGTGGATGCGCGTGCGGCTGAGCTGCGCCAAGGCGGAGCGCGTGTGCTCGGGATCGCCGGTTCGTTGACCGATGAGAGTGCGGTGCAGCAACTCGTTGAGCGTGTCTTGAAGGAGTACGGGAGGATCGACGTTCTGATCAATCTCGCGGGCGGTCTCACACGCTATAAGCCAGCGGTCGATACGACGCTCGAGGACTGGACGAGCGAGATGAACAACAATCTCCTTACTGCATTCCTGACGTCGCGCGCGGTCTTCCCGCACATGAGCAAGGCGGGCGGTGGCGCTATCGTGAACTTCGCACGTTCTGGTTTGGCGCAAGCGAATATGGTTGCCTACAACTGTGCCAAGGCTGGTGTCGAAGCGCTCACCAGGACATTGGCTTTGGAAGGGCGCGATGCAGGCATTCGGGTCAACGCCGTCGCGCCGGGTCTTGTAGACACGGCGTCAAACGTTGCTGTCATGAAACCAACAGATCTGAAGCACTGGACCAAGCGCGAAGACATCGCGGAGACCGTCGTGTTTCTCGCGTCCGCGGAGAGCGCCGGCGTCACAGGCCAGACCATCGCAGTCACGGGGTGGGGGCTGTAGACGCAGTGCAGCGCGTGCAACCTTAATCATCGCAACAATTTAATAGAGCCGCCTTCTGGCACTCTTGGTTGTGGCTCCTTACCTCGGAGGTATGGGACTGCGAGCCCGTGCTGGGCTCGCGACGTCAACCCGAAGGAGGTTGGCAATGGCAAATGGCACAAAGTTGTCTGCCTACTGGCAGGATGTTCTCAATTGTCTGCTCGGCATCGGGCTCTTCTTTTCCCCTTGGGCGCTTGGATTTGCGGGTGAGCATTTCGCCGCGATGAATGCTCACGTTATTGGAGCGATCATTGCGGTGCTGGCTATCGCCGCCATCCTTGCGTTTCAGGACTGGGAGGAATGGATCAGTGTGGTGCTGGGTGCATGGCTGATCGTTTCACCATGGGTGATGAGTTTCAGCACCGTACGCCCCGCGATGCTCACTCATGTTCTGATCGGCATTGCGACTGTCGTGCTGGCGATCTGGTCGTCGACCGAGCATGGGTCGCATCTGCCTGCCCGTTGACAAGGGTATGAGGGGAAGGTTCCCCTCTCTGCGCGGGGCTAAGCTGTGCATTGGGCTCGCCCGGTGAACCGCTCTGTTGGCGTGTTGACCTGGCGCACGGCCTGTTGCCGACGCGGGAGGCAGTGTGATGCGGCTTGAAGAGACCAAGGGCAGGTTCGGATTCCATCTCACCGGCGGGGTAGACGAACCGCCAGCGGCAAGCGCTAACGTCCAGATCTTCGTAAAATCGAGTGCGCTTAGCCGCTCGGCTGACCTTGCGATTTCGCCTCATCTCATGAGCGCGGTTGAAATCGATCAGTTCGTGGACGAGGCTATTGCGTCTCTTCAAGAAATTCGCCTGGACGCGAAGGCTGCGCTCGCAGGAGCCGCTCCGTCCTGATGCTGCGTTGCGGGCGCCAACGTATCGAGAATATCGAGGAGTGCTGTCATGGATGCGAACACATGGGTGGTTGTCGCGAATGTCGGCGCGTCCGCTCCAGCGGCACGCTCAGACAGCTCCGGCGACATGGAGCAGCTCGAGATGATGGAGTTCGTTTTGATGTCGGAGCATGTGAGCCGGGAGGCCGCGGAGGAGGATGCGATGACACGGCGGGCACAACAGGACGGCTGGACCTACTTGGTGTTGCCGAAGCGTGAATATGGCGCGAGCATGCACGTGCCCGAGCGCGCTGTGTAGCAATCATCGCCTCTGTCGTGATGAGAAGGCTGGCCATGGAGGCGGCATCTCCACCCTTCCATGAGGGGAGCACGTGAGTTGGAAACGGCTCGTTCGGGGCAGAGCCCGCCTCAAGGTAGCGTGTCGAAAAAGAGGTAAAGGGCGGCAATCCGGCCGTCCCGGGCAATGATGAAATCAGTCCCGGCGTATGCCGGCGCTTTTCCAGGGCTACCCGACACCCACCGGATCCGTCCGGCATCGCCCAACTCCTCCGGCGGGGCGATCGGCTGATATCGAAAGTCAGGATGAGCAGCCTTGATCATGCCTGCGATGCGGTGGATCTCGTCGCGGCCTCGATATGCCCCGCTGTTGGGGTCGTGGAAGACTGCGTCTTCGTGGAAGATCGCGTCGACTGCTGCGCGTCGACGCGCCGGGTCGTTTTCACCGAATACATCTTCTAGATTGCGGATCATTAGGGTCGATATGCTGTGGGACATGGTTTATTTCCCTTCGGCATCGCGTATGGCATTGCAATGCCTCGGCCCGAAGCTCGGTTGCAGACTTGGGATGGCGCGCCACAGAGGTGCGCTTGGGGGCCAGGCGCCGGCGCTTCTTGCGGTTCCGATTGGAGCGCAGGAATGCTAGTCAGCTGATTGGAGACATGAAACTCAGTCGCCCGAAGACATGAGCGGGTCGGCGGAGTCGAAAAAATATAGCTGGATGAGCAACTTAAATCATAAATTCTGTGTCGCGCCGATGATGGAGTGGACAGACCGGCATTGCCGGACCTTCCATCGCGTCCTGTCGCGGCATGCGCTGCTTTACACCGAGATGGTGACGGCTGAGGCCGTTTTGCATGGTGATCGGGACCGGCTGCTCGGGTTCGGTGCCGAAGAGCATCCGATCGCGCTGCAGCTCGGCGGGTCGGATCCGGCCAAGCTTGCCGAAGCCGCCACAATCGGTGAGGCGTTCGGCTACGACGAAATCAATCTCAACGTCGGCTGTCCGTCGAGCCGCGTGCAGGAGGGCCGGTTTGGGGCTTGTCTGATGGCGGAGCCGGAACTGGTCGCGGCGTGCGCGCGGGCCATGGCGGACCGCGTGCGGATTCCCGTTACGGTGAAGTGCCGCATTGGCATCGACGACCAGGACAGCGAAGCCGATCTTACGCGCTTCATCGCGACTGTCGCCGACGCCGGCATCACGACCTTTATCGTGCACGCGCGCAAAGCGTGGCTCAGCGGACTGTCACCGAAAGAGAACCGCGAGATTCCGCCGCTCGACTACGGCCGCGTTTACCGGCTCAAGTCCGCTCGGCCCCAGCTCACGATTGCCATCAACGGCGGGATCGAAACGCTCGAGGCGTGCGAAGAGCATCTCAAGCATGTGGATGGCGTGATGGTTGGCCGCGCCGCGTATCAAACCCCTTACATGTTGGCAGAGGTCGATCAGCGCCTGTTCGGCTCGGATGCGCCCGTTCTGTCGCGCGGTGAGGCGCTTCAAAAGTTGCTGCCTTACGTGCGCACGCATCTCGCGCAGGGCGGCCGGTTGAATTCCGTCGTGCGGCATATCCTTGGGCTCTATCACGGACAGCCGCGCGCGCGTTTGTTCCGGCGCCATTTGAGCGAGCACGGGGTGGGCGAAGGGCCGGGACTCGACGTTCTGGAGCATGCCATCGCGCTGGCCGAAGGGCGCGCGCAGATGTCCGGTGCGGTCGCCGCCGAGTAGGAGCTTCCGCACATGCTGCTCGGACTGGCCAACGGTGACCTCGCATGGCTTGTGCTCGCCCTGTTGGTGGGTGGCGTGGTGACGGGCTTCCTGGCCGGGCTGCTCGGTATCGGCGGCGGCGGCATTCTGGTTCCGGTGCTCTACGAGACGTTCACGTTCCTGCAGGTGCCGGACGACATCCGCATGCAAATGGTGCTCGGGACGTCGTTCGCCGTCATTGTGCCGACGGCCATCTCGTCATTCCGGGGGCATCTGGCCAAGGGGGCCGTGGACACCGCGGTGTTGAAACGCCTGGGGCCGTTTGTCGTTGCCGGCGTGCTTGCCGGTGTCGTGCTGGTCTCAAGCGTCAGCGGTGCCGCGCTCAAGTGGGTGTGGGTCGTTTGCGGCAGCCTGCTGGCCATCAAGATGGCGCTGGGGCGCGAGGATTGGCGGATTGCCGACGACGTGCCGGACAATGCGCTCGTGCGGCTTACGGCATTTGTGATCGGTGTCATCTCGACGCTCATGAGCATCGGCGGGGGCATGTTCCTCGTGACGTTGTTCACGCTTTGCGGATGGTCGATCCTCAAAGCCGTCGCGACGTCGAGCGGCTTTGGACCGCTCATCGCGGTGCCGGGCCTGCTCGGGTACATTTACGCCGGGTGGGGTAATTCGGAATTGCCGCCTTTTTCGCTCGGCTACATCAGCGTGCTTGGCGCGGCGATCATCATTCCCATGAGCGTGCTCGCAGCGCCGCTCGGTGTGCGCCTCGCGCATGGACTGCCCCGCCGCAAGCTGGAGTTGGCATTCGCGGCCTTTCTCGCGATCGTGGCAACGCGGCTTTTGATTTCGCTGCTGTAGGCGGCCTCAGGTGAGGTGGTCGTAAGCCTGGTCGAAGGCGGCGGCCGAGCCGGATGACGTTCCTGGATAGCCTTGCGCGCGCCAGAAGGCGAAACCGCCGATGAAACCTCCCGCCGTCATGGCGAGCCCCATCATCATCGATTTTCCGGTGTCCGGTCCGCTGCTCATGGCTGTGGCGATGCCGAGACCCATTCCCAGCGTGAGGCCGATGCCGAGATCGGCCCAGCCGCGTGGAATGGAGAGGAGGCGCGCTATGTCTGACAGCACCACGGTCGGAATGTAGAGGATGAGGGCGAGCGTGGGCAGCACCGGGATCGCGAGGAAGATCAGCATCGGTCCCGCTTGGAAGAGTTTGTTATCGACGCCGGTCAGCGCAAAGAGCGCGGCGATGAAGGCGGCGGTACCTGCGAGGCAGGCCTTGAAGTAGGCTTTGCCGCGCGAGGCTTGAACGGCCACTTGCTCGCCGGCCGACTGCGCGGCTTCTTGGATCGCGTCCTGCGCACGCTGCTCGGGACGGGGTGAGATCGTCGGCTTCCGCTGCGTGGCTGGCCCTTTGGCCGGTGTTGTTTTGACCCCGCGGCGGCCGAAGGTTGCCGCCGCTTGTTGTCCCGCAGGCTTGTTCAATGTCATGATCGCCCGTTCCTCTGGAGCGGGCGATCATGAGCAAAATCTGCATCCGCAGGATTAATGCGGTCCGAGGAGCGGCGAGATCCTGGCGGAAGGATTTCCGATTGCTTTATTTAGTCCGTCAAATTTTCTGATTGTATTCGCCGACCTCGGGGAACTTGGCGAGGCGGGCTTCGATGTCGCGGAACATGGCGATCTTGTTCTCCTCCGACACCGGGCTTTCGACGACGATCACGAGCTCGGGCTTGTTGGAGGAGGCGCGCACGAGGCCCCAGGTGCCGTCTTCCAGCGTCACGCGCACGCCGTTGACGGTGACGAGATCGCGGATCTTCTGGCCGGCGACCGTGCCGCCGTTCTTGGCGATGCCTTCGTAGTCCGCAACCACCTTCTCGACGATGCCGTACTTCTTCTCGTCGTCGCAGTGGGGCGACATGGTGGGCGACTGATAGGTCTTCGGAAGTGCGCGGCGGAGATCGGCGATGGTCTTGCCTTCGGCGCGATCGAGCATGTCGCAGACGGCGAGCGCCGCGACGATGCCGTCGTCGTAACCGCGGCCGAGCGGCGGCTGGAAGAAGAAGTGTCCGCTCTTTTCGAAGCCGGCGAGCGCCTTCTGCTCGAAGGTGTAGCGCTTCATGTAGGAATGGCCGGTCTTCCAGTAGAGCGCCTTGGCACCCAGAGACTGAAGCACGGGGTCGGTCATGAAGAGGCCGGTCGACTTCACGTCGGCGACGAAGACCGCGTTCTTGTGGAGGGCTGCGATATCGCGGGCAAGCATGACGCCCACCGTGTCGGCGAAGATCTCGTGGCCTTCGTTGTCGACGACACCGCAGCGGTCGCCGTCACCGTCGAAGCCGAGGCCGACGTCCGCCTTATGCTTCACCACCGCCTCCGCGATGGCATGAAGCATCTTCATGTCCTCGGGGTTCGGATTGTAACGCGGGAAGCTGTGATCGAGCGTGGCGTCGAGAGGGACAACCTCGCAGCCGACCGCTTCGAGAATTTGAGGTGCGAATGCGCTCGCCGTGCCGTTGCCGCATGCGGCCACCACCTTCAGGCGGCGCTTCAGCTTGGGACGGTTCGTCATCGCTTTGGTGTAACGCTCGGCGAGATCGGGCACGAAGATGTATTTGCCGCCGCCTTGCGGCTTGAATGCGCCCGCGAGCACGATTTCCTTCAGGCGGCTCATCTCGTCCGGGCCGAAGGTGAGGGGGCGCGAGAGGCCCATCTTGATACCGGTCCAGCCGTTGTCGTTGTGAGACGCGGTGACCATGGCGACGCCTTCGACGTCGAGCTCGAACTGGGCGAAGTAGGCCATGGGCGAGAGCGCGAGACCGATGTCGTGTACTTCGAAGCCGCCAGCGAGGAGACCGGTCATCAGCGCTTGCTTCACCGAGGCGGAGTACCAGCGGTAGTCATGCCCGACGACGATGCGCTTCTTGACGCCGCGCTCATCGAACAACGCCGCCATGCCAAGGCCGACGGCGTTGAGCCCCATCAGGTTGATCTCTTGCGGGAACAGCCACCGCGCGTCGTACTCGCGGAAGCCGGTGGGCTTCACGAGCGGGAAGCGTTCGAAATCGGCGGTATTGGGGACGAGATCGGCGCGGGGTTTCGGAAACATCGAAAGGCCTTTTCGGGGTTGCCTGCTGGTGGAGGGCGGGAGCATGACGGGGTGTCATGCCGGGTTGCGTCATGCGTCCGGATTGCGGCGAAAACCGGTCCGGAGCCAAGTGCACCGTGTACGGCGCCGTTTATGCACCACGTGCTGCGTTTGCCCCAGCCAGCGGCGCATTAAAACGTTTGGTGAGCTTAATGGTTCACAGGGAAACGCGGTTGCGTCACTCCACCAGCACAAGGCGGCCTTGGCTGATGCCAACGCGTTCGAGGCGGGATAGAAAACTCATGCCGAGCAGGGTCTTCTCCAAGCGACCCCGCTCGCAGACGGCCGCGCGCACGTTGCGCACGGTGATGTGGCCGATGCTGATGCGGTCGAGCATGACGGGTGCGACCGCGGCGACGCCGTTGGCGGTGCTAACCTGGTTGGTGAAGTCGGATGGCTTCAGGCGAAGACCGGCGCGCTCGGCATCTTCATATGTCAATGCAACCATGGATGCCCCGGTGTCGACCATGACGTCGATCGGGCGGCCGTTGATCTCGGCGCGGGCGTAGTAATGGCCGTCGGCGAAGGCTTTCAGCTCTTCGGTGCCGCTCTTTGTGGAGGCTGACTGGATGGCGGGTTCGCCGCTTGCCTCGGCTGCCACGGGAGAGGTGTCCGCAATGCCGAGGACGTTGCCCAGGCCGGTGCGCAAGGTGTCATAGTGCATGACACCGGCAACGAGGATGGCCGCCGCTGCGCCCCAGCTTGCCAGCTCACCCAGTAACGTTCGCGTGCCCGACGAGAGGGCCATGAGACATACGCTCCGGATCAAATTCCGGCGAGATCAGCCCCGCAGGGTCAGGAAATCGCCCGAAAATTCATAGGAGCGCAAACGCTTTAAGAAACTCATACCAAGAAGGTTCTCACTCAACGCACCGGGTTGAGCGACCAGTGCCTCGACGTCCCGGACCTCGAGGGGGCCGACCGACACGGACTTCAAGCGGACGGGTGCGGCGAATGTCGTGCCGTTGGCGGTGGAAACGGGGGTCGTATACGACAACTGCTTGATGTCGATCCCGATGCGCTCGGCATCGGCCGGCTTGAGGACGACAGTCGAGGCGCCGGTGTCCACGAGAAGAGCGATGCTGACACCATTGGCCGCCCCGCGGGCCACGAAGTGGCCGTTGTCATGACGACGGAGGCGGACAGCCTGTTCGCCCGATGGAGCCGTGTCGACCAGAAGCGTGTGACCCGGTGGCAGGACTTCGCCGGCCACGCGGTAGGCTATCGTTTTGAGTTCCGCCCGGTAGGTGTAGGCAACAACGAGAGCGAGACCGATCGCGAGCCAAGTCGCCAGGTGGCGGACTGCGTCCCGCTTGCGGCCCTGATAGTCGCCGCTGACCGTCGCAAGGTAGAGGGCTAGGAGCGCGAGAGCGCCAATGATGTAGATGGCGTTGTCGCCCGCCACAGCGGCCAGTTGATCGGTGTCGCCGTCCAGGCTCCAGAACAGGACGACCAATCCGGCGAGAATGGCGACGAGAATGGCGAGCATTGCACCTATCGTTGTGCGCTGGGTGTGCGGAGCTTGAGCTCCTGCATGATCGTGCGGCGCTCGGCATCGGTATAGGACGACCAGCGGGCGATCTCGTGGCGTGAGCGCCGGCACCCCTCGCAGAGGCCATCTCGCGGATCAATCACACAAATTTTGATGCAGGGCGATTCCATGGGAGCAATTTAAGGGGTCCGGCGGGTGGGCTCAATGGCGCCAGTCCGCGGCAAACGCGCCGGAACGGCCCATTATGCCACACGCGGCGGGCGAGATGTCGGATTGGTCGGCTTGGGCGCGATCCGAAGCCGTGGTTGGCGGTTCGAAGGAGGTGGGGGCACCTGGCGGTGGCGCTCGGCGCCGAGCGGCTGGAGAGGGGCGACGCTTGCCATCACGCGCTTCGGCGGCAGCATGACGCGAACCTCGGTGCCCTTTCGCAGTTCGGAGGTGAGATCGAAAGTTCCGTCATGAAGCTCGATGAGACTCTTCACGATGGGAAGGCCCAGACCTGTTCCGCCCTCGGCCGTTTCGTGGGCCAGTGAGCCCTGTCCGAAGGCCTGGAGAACTTTTGGGATCTCGTCGGCGGGGATGCCGGGTCCGGTGTCGCGGACGGACATGAACTGTCCGCCATCCGAAGTCGGCGCGACCGTTATGCAGATGGAGCCGCCTTTGGGTGTGAACTTGATCGCGTTCGACAGCAGGTTGAGGCAGATCTGGCGCATGGCGCGCACGTCGATCCAGACTTGCGCCAGGTCCGGCGCGACCTCGAGATGGACCTGGAGGCCTTTGCTGCTCGCGCGGAGCGCAAGCAGACGCTGGCTGTCCTCTGCGATATCGCCCAGGTGAGCCCGCTCCTCGACGAGCTCATACCGCCCGGCTTCGATGCGCGAGAGATCGAGGATCTCATTGATAAGCTGCAGAAGGTGGCGGCCGCTTTCGTAGATGTCCTTCGAGTATTCGCGATAGACCGGTGCCGCGTGCTCGCCGAACATCTCGTCCTTCATGACTTCCGAGAAGCCCATGATGGCGTTGAGGGGAGTTCGCAGTTCGTGACTCATGGTGGCGAGGAAGCGTGATTTCGCTTTGCTGCCTGCCTCGGCACGCTTTCTCGCTTCGTCGCTGACGAATTTCTCCTCGTCGAGCTCGGCGATCAGAATGTCTTTCTGGGCGCGGAACGCCAGCATCTGCAGAGTGGTCTGCTGCAATCCCTTGGCGAGGAAAAGGAAGTAGATGTGGACGCCTACGGCCATGGTTGCGAGCGCATAGTAGAAGGGCTCGTGGAGCATGATGAGGCGCGCGGAAACCGCAATCGTCATCGGGACGGTGCCTACGTAGAGCAGGCTCGTCATCGTCGATGTGAAGGTCGTGCGTACTGCGAGCAGCACGATGAGCGAAGCAAAGATGAAGACGTGGGACGAGAAGACGGTTGTCTGTATAGCCGGCGTGCTGTCGATGCCGACAAGCGCAAATCCGGCCCAAACGACGCCGGAGAACAACTCAGCCAGCATGAACTTGCGACGCCAGGGACGCAGGTCAGAGTCGGGACGCGCCTGCGCAACAAAACGGCGGCAAAGCTCGAGCAGGACGACTTTCGACGTGATGACGAGGAGCAGCCATACACACCCTTCCGTCCACGGCGCCCAGAACATCGATGCGAGGGAAAAGATGGCGGCAAGCGCCCAGATCGTGACGGCGGCCGACAGCTCATTGCGGGCGAACATCGCCATGAGCTCATATTCGAACTCAGGCTTGATCTCGCTGCCGCGCGTGAGACGGTCGCGTGCAGCCCTTACGTCCTCGCCGTGGCGCTTGCGAGCCGCGTGACGCTGCCTCAAGTCGACGAGAATCTGTGTTCTTGTCTCTTTATCCATAACTCCGCCGTGCAGGGCTCACGACGGCCCGGCACCCCATTCCCTCCCTGATCGATCCAGGAGCTTGTCGCGGGCCTAGAGGGGGTGATACGTCGTGGGGTCTGCCCACCGTTAATCTCTCCAGAATTCGCTAACGATGGGTTTATCTGCGGCCCGGCGGCTCCCGGCAGCCCTACGTCTGTTCCCGAGGGAACAGGCCGGGGACGGACAGCACGGCAGAATTGAACTTTGTGGCAAATGCGCGTGCGGGAGCGGGCATGAAGCTAACTATCATTGGTTCCAGCGACGCTTTCGGCTCCGGCGGCAAGCTGCAGACCTGCTTTCACGTGGCCTCCAGCAAGGGCGCGTTTCTGATCGACTGCGGTGCGACCTCTCTTACGGGTCTATTTCGGCAAAATATTGATCCGAATAGTATTTCTACGATTTTCATCACCCATCTACATGGCGATCATTTCGGCGGGCTCATCTGGTGGCTGATTCATGCCGTCCACGTCAGCGGACGGACCACGCCTCTGACGGTTGTTGGCCCTTTGGGGCTTGAGGAGCGTTTCAAAGTGGCGGCGGAGGCCCTTTTTCCCGGGTCCACCAAGGGGGAGAGACGGTTCGACCTCATTTTCCGGGCCTACACCGATTTCGAGCCGCTCGAGGAGGGCGGGATCAAAGTGATCCCCTTCGTGGTCAGCCATCCCTCCGGAGCTACGCCCTATGCCCTGCGCTTCGAGGTCGACGGCAAGGTATTGACGTTCTCGGGCGATACGGAGTGGGTGGATACGCTGATCCCAGCGGCAGACGGGGCGGATCTCTTCATCTGCGAGTGCTTTGCGTTCGAGCGCGAGGCACGCTTCCATCTCAACTGGCGAACGATTGAAGCTCATTTGCCCCGCCTCGGCGCGAAGCGTGTGCTGCTGACTCATCTAGGCCCCGAGGCTCTCGCCAATACGCAGTCGATGCGCCATCCCGCGGTGCGTATTGCGGAAGACGGCGCCACACACGACATTTAGCCCGGCAAATAGGGAGAGTTTATCGCGTGACGCGTGCGCTCGGCCGGCTCGTTCGTGAAATCCGGCGCTGTCGGCTTTGCGTCGAAGCGCCTCTTGGAAAGCCGTTGCCTCATGAGCCGCGACCAGTGCTGCGGGTCAGTACGACGGCGCGGCTTGCGATCGTCGGACAGGCGCCGGGAACGCGGGTTCATGCTTCGGGCATCCCATACTCCGATCCATCGGGTCGTCGTCTGCGGGATTGGATGGGTGTCTCTGAAGACGAGTTCTACGATGAAGCCCGCATTGCCATCATCCCGATGGGGTTCTGCTTCCCGGGACTGGATGCAGCCGGCGGAGACCTGCCGCCGCGGCGAGAGTGTGCGCCTCATTGGAGGCCGCGTCTGTTCGCGCTCCTGCCGCAGGTCGAGCTTGTCTTGCTGGTCGGTCTCTATGCGCAGCGCTGGCATCTCGGATCCGATGCCAGACGTTCGATGCACGAGACTGTGCGAGACTTTCGCAGCCTGATGGAGCGCCCCGGCTTGCCGCGCGTCATCCCGTTGCCCCATCCCTCCTGGCGCAACAATTCCTGGCTCAACAAGAATCCGTGGTTCGAAGCCGTGCTGCTTCCTGAGTTGCGACGGAAGGTCGGAGGCCTGATCCGTGATCAGAGTAAAAATAAACCGTTCACACCTGTCGACCATAGCAGTAGAACAAACTGATGTTGCAAGATTCAAATATTCAGGAATTCTATTCCAGCTGAACGGTCCCCATGCTCGACGAAATGGACGTCAAAATTCTCGCGATCCTGCAGGAGGATTGCACCCGGCCGGTGGCGGAGGTCGGCAAAGAGGTCGGTCTTTCGACCACCCCCTGCTGGCGGCGGATTCAGAAGCTCGAAGAGCTTGGGGTCATCAAGCGGCGCGTCGCGGTGCTTGACCCGGTGAAAGTCAACGCCGGAGTTACGGTCTTCATCTCGATCAAGACCGATAAGCACAGCTTGGCTTGGCTCGAGCGGTTTCATGCGGCTGTCGCCGATTTTCCGGAGGTGGTCGAGTTCTACCGGATGTCCGGCGACGTCGATTACCTGCTTCGTGTGGCCGTGCCGGACATTGCCGCCTACGACGTCTTCTACAAGAAGCTCATCTCGAATGTGGAGATCGCCAAGGTCTCGTCCGCATTCGCGATGGAAGAAATCAAGCACACGACCGCGCTGCCGCTGACGTTCGCGCGCCCGCCGTCAGAAAAGCGGTAGACGCGCGACAGCCCGTGCTTGTCATATGACGAGATTGATCCCAGCGAGCGCGAAGCAAAGGAACGCGGCGAGCCCGATGGTCACCAGTGTCAGCGACATGCCGGCGACGCGCAGGTTCAGAATGTGGGGCGTTTGCGAAAGCGCGTATGCGTGCATATAGCGGCCGATCACCAGTGCGAGGCCGAGACTGTGCAACACGATTGATGGCGCCTTCAGGCTCTCGGCAAAGCCGATGAGCAGCAATGCCATCGGCACATACTCAGCGAAGTTGGCGTGTACGCGAGATCGCCGCAGCAACTCCACGCTTTCGCCGACGCCAATCTCGACGCGAGCTTCGCGGCGTTGCGTGATGACGCGGGCTGAAAGCAAAATGAAGAGAAAGGCCAACAGAGAGGCGTAGAAGGCTGTGATCGGCATGGCGTCACCATCCAGACAGCTGGAACCGGAACGAGCTCAACGCGTCGATTCTATCACGGTACGAGAGCTTTCCCGGACCATCCAGCACGGGTTGGTGGCAATCCCACGACAAATCTTCGGTACACGGGTCTCAGGTTTTCGCGGCTGGTGACGGGAGCCGGGTAATGAGGCTCGACGTGTCCCAGCGGCTGCCCCCGTTGGCCTGCACGTCGCCGTAGTAGCGGTCGACCAACTCGGCAACAGAGAGAGACGATCCATTTCGCTTTGCTTCGGCAAGGCAAATCCCGAGATCCTTGCGCATCCAGTCGACGGCGAAGCCGAAGTCGAAACGGCGCTCGTGCATCGTCTTCCAGCGGTTCTCCATCTGCCAGGACTGCGCGGCTCCTTTGGAAATTGTGTCGATGACGGCTGCCACATCGAGGCCAGCGTTTTCGGCGAAGGCGATGGCTTCGGAGAGGCTTTGAACCAAACCCGCAATGGCGATCTGGTTCACCATTTTCGTGAGCTGACCCGCTCCCGCCGGACCTAAGAGGCGGGCCGCTTTGGCAAAGCAGCGGATCAACGGCTCGGCGCTGCGGAAGGCCTCTTCGTCGCCGCCGCACATGACGGTGAGCTGGCCAGCTTCGGCGCCGGCCTGACCGCCCGACACGGGCGCATCGATAAAGGAAATACCACGCTTCGTGCCTTCTGCGTGCAACTCGCGTGCGACGTCGGCAGAGGCGGTGGTGTGATCGATGAAGACAGCGCCCGGCTTCATCGCGGCGAACGCACCCTCGGCGCCGAGCGTGACTTGGCGGAGATCGTCATCGTTGCCGACGCAGGAGAAGACGAAGTCGGCGTTTTTCGCGGCGGAGGCGGGCGTGGCGTGGCGCTCCCCCGCGCCATACGACGAAACCCAGGCTTCGGCCTTGGCGGGATTGCGATTGTAAACCGCAAGCGTCTGGCTGCCTCTGGTCAGGAGATGTCCGGCCATGGGATAGCCCATGACGCCCAAGCCGATCCATGCCACTTTGGCCATGTTTTTCGATCCTTTACTTCGCTCCGGGCAGGGTTGTAACGAATTCCGCCCGGGGCTCAAACATGGAATGCTTGGGTTCGACTTCTCAAGGCTGACCTGAATGGCTGACAGTATGGACCCACAAGCAACCGTCACTCTCGCGGACATCGAGCGCGCCGCCGAGATTCTGAAGGGTGCGGTGGTGAATACGCCTTGCGACCGCAGCTACACGCTGAGCCGCGATCTCGGCGTGGATCTCTGGCTCAAGTTCGAGAATTTGCAGTTCACGGCCTCCTACAAGGAACGGGGCGCGCTGGTCCGGCTTTCGGCGTTGTCCGAAGATGAGCGCTCGCGGGGCGTCATCGCCATGTCGGCGGGGAACCATGCACAAGGCGTTTCGTATCACGCCGGCCGTCTCGGCATTCCGGCGACCATCGTCATGCCGGAAGGTACCCCGGCCGTTAAGGCGGAGAACACGAAGCGCTGGGGCGCGCACGTCATTCTCGAAGGTAAGACGCTGGAGGACGCGGCAATCTTTGCACGCGCGTACGGCGCCGAGCATGGGCTCACGTTCGTGCACCCCTACAACGATCCGCTGATTATCTCGGGGCAAGGAACGGTTGCGCTCGAGATGCTCAATGCCGCTCCGGATCTCGAGGTTCTGATCGTTCCGGTCGGCGGCGGCGGTTTGATTGCGGGCATGGCCACAGCGGCCAAAGCGATCAAGCCGGATATCGAGGTGATCGGTGTCGAGGCTGCGCTTTATCCGTCGATGTACAACAAGATCAAGGGTACGCATCTGCCGACGCGGGGCGATACGCTTGCCGAAGGCATTGCCGTCGCGGAGCCGGGGCCAATTCCGGCCGCACTCGTCAGCAAATACGTCGACGACATCGTGCTCGTCAGCGAGACGGATCTCGAACGGGCGACGTTTGCGTTGCTCATGATTGAGAAGACGGTCGTTGAAGGCGCGGGCTCGGCGGGACTCGCTGCCGTAATGGCTGACCGACAGCGGTGGAAGGGACGGAAGGTTGGCATCGTGCTGACGGGCGGCAACATCGATCCGCGACTGCTCGCCAGCGTGCTTACGCGCGAGATTGCACGGGAAGGGCGTCTCTCGCGTCTTACCATCGATATTCCCGATAGGCCGGGAGAACTGTCGCGCGTTTCGGGCGTGCTCGGGCAGGCCGGCGCGAACATCGTCGAGGTCTATCACCAGCGCGTGTTCACGGATCTTCCGGCGCGCGGCACGGAACTCAATCTCGTTATCGAGACGCGGGATCGTTCGCATCTCGAAGCCGTTCTGGCACGGCTGGAAGCGTCCGGCTATCGCGTGGTGGTCAAGACCGGACAGGTGGGGAGCTAGTTGTCATTCCAGCCGAAGCGGCGACAGCGCACGTCCGGGATGACAACGGGTGCGAGACGTTAGCAGGCGCGATCAGCGGCCTTCGCGCCACCAGGCCATGGCCATCAGCGCGAGGAGCGCGGCGAGGGCGAGGAAGCCGGTGAACATCGGTGTCAGCTTGACGCCCTTGGTCACGAAAGCTTCGCGGTCGCGCAGGCCGATCCAGCCAGAGCCCGCCAGCACGCGGGCGCCCGACATCAGTGACACGCGGGGAAGCGAAACATCCGTGCCGTCCGTCGTGGCGTCGGTGCGGGTCCAATAGATCCCGCCGCCCGTGCCTTCGATCAACGGTTTCAGTTTCTGGTCAGTCGCGACGACCTCGCTCATCTCTCGCGGGTCGACCACGCCGGCGTGGGCAACGGCCGTCAGCATGCCGGACGGCGCCTGCGTCTCGGCCTTGTAGAGGCCTGGCAGTTTCACATCGATGGTCGTCTTCCAGACGCCGGGACGCTCCTTTTCGAGCTGCACGTCCGTGCGCTCGCCGCCGGGCGCCGAAATGGTGACCGGCGAAACGGTGTCCTCGAGCGTGCGGCGCTCGACGGTGAGCTTCAAGCCGCGGGCGGACGCGATCAGGCGCTCCTCTTCGAGATCGGGTTCTTTCATGAGCCAGTGCGAGAGGCGGCGCAGCAGATCGGTATGCGGTCCGCCGCCTTCGTAGCCGCGCGCCCAGAGCCACGCGTGATCCGACGTGAGCAGTGCCACGCGGCCTTTGCCTTTGCGATCGAGCACGAGCAGCGGCTGGTTCTCGGCCCCTTCCATCACGACTCGGCCGCGATCCGGCCGCACCTCGGCCTGGCGGAACCAGTGGCCCCAGGTGGCGGGGCGGTCGGGGCCGATGGCGTTCGCGCCGGCAAGGCCCTGCGTGACCGGATGGCGGAAGCCCTCTTCGGTGATCTTGGCACGGAACGGCTCTTCCAGTACGCGGCCGGTCGGTGCGGCGGGCAGGATCGGAGACAGCGGCGTCCGATAGAGGCTCGTCATTCCAGCGTAGTCGTCGCCGGCTGCGACGAGCACCGCACCGCCGTGGCCTTCCACGTAGCGAGCGATGTTGTCGTAGTAGGCGAGCTGCAGGATGCCGCGATGCTCGTAGCGATCGAAGATGATGAGATCGAAATCCTTGATCTTGTCCGAGAACAGCTCCTTGGTCGGGAAGGCGATCAGCGAGAGCTGGTTGATCGGCGTGCCATCCTGCTTCTCGGGCGGGCGCAGAATGGTGAAGTGGACGAGGTCGACCGCAGCGTCCGACTTCAGGAGGTTGCGCCACGTCCGTTCGCCCGCGTGCGGCTCGCCCGACACCAGCAGCACGCGCAGGTTCTCGCGCACGCCTTCGGCGACGATCACGGCGCGGTTGTTGGCAGGTGTGAGTTCGCCCGGTGCCGTTTCGAGCTCGACCTCGAGAATGTTCGTGCCCGCGTGCGGGAACGGCATTTCGATTGAGACCGGCTCGTCGAGCGCGGCGGCGCGGACCTCGTCGGGGCGGCCTTCGCGGCGGATTTTCAAGTTTACCGGCGCATTGCCGCTCGGGCTCTTGCCGGATTGGCGGACGGCGATCTTGATGTCGCGGGACTGGCCGACGAGGCCGTAGCGTGGCGCTTCGAGCGTTTCGATGCGGCGGTCGAACTCGTGCGGCGTGCCGGTCAACAGCGCGTGAACGGGTGCATCGAAGCCGAGTGCGGAGGCCTGCTTCGGCACGTCGTGCACCTGCCCATCCGTGATCAGGACGACGCCTGCGAGGCGATCAGGCGGTGTGCTCGTGAGCGCCTGGTTCAGGGCGGCGAAGAGCTGCGTGCCCTGTCCCGTCGAGGCTTCGTCCTTGGCGGCGCTCACCCATTTGACTTCGAGGTTCTTGATGCCGCCGAGGCGTTTTTCGAGGTCCGCGCGGATTGCTGCTTTCTGCTCCGGCCGTTTGTCGAGCGCCTGGCTCGTGCTCTCGTCCACGATGACGAGGGCGATGTTGGCGAGGCTTTCGCGCTCTTCCTCGCGTAGCGTCGGGTTGGTGAGCGCAGCGATCAGGGCGGCGAGGGCCAGGCCACGCCAGATGGCGCCGCGGCTACGGCGGAACAGGAGCACGGCGATGAGCACAGCCGCGATGATGCCGGCCGCCCACAGAAGGGGGACCGGAACCAACGGCGCAAACTCGATCGACCAACTCATTCCTGCTTCTTGCTCCTTAGCGGCACCGCGGCCTCACGCTTGGCTCTCGCGGCGCTTCACTCACTGCCCGAGCCGCTCCAGTAGCGCCGGGACGTGCACCTGATCGGCTTTGTAGTTTCCGGTCAGTGCATGCATGACGATGTTGATGCCGGTGCGCAGCGCCATCTCGCGCTGGCTTTCTCCGCCGGGCACCACGGGATAGAGGGGGCGGCCGGTCTTATCGAGGGCCCACGCCGAGGCAAAATCGTTCGACGTGATCATGATGGAGGTCACGCCGTCGGCGCGGCGGGCCTTGCGGCTTTCGCCTTCTCCTTCTGCACTCGCCTCGACCCAAAGCTGACCGCCTTCCCAGCGGCCCGGAAACGAGCGCAGAAGATAGAACGACTTCGTGAGCACGTGATCTTCCGGCACGGGCTCCAGACGGGGCACGTCGAGCGAGCCCAGCACGCGCTTCAGCGCCATGCCGTTCTTGCCCTCGAGCGTCGATCCGGTCGGTAGCCCCGTGCCGTAGTCGCGGGTGTCGAAGATGATCATGCCGCCTTGCTTCATGTAGGCGTCGATCTTCGCGAGGGCGGGCGGCGGCAGCGCTTCGGCGGTATCGAGGATCGGCCAATAGAGAACCGGGAAGAACGAGATTTCGTCCTTCACAATGTCGACGGCGATGGGCTCGCCCGGCTCGACGGCGGTCCGAACAGCCAGGATGCGCGAGAGGCCTTCGAGACCAGCGCGGCTCGTGGCGTCGGCGCTTGTATCGCCCGTCAGCACGTAGCCGAGCGTAACGTTGTCGGTTGCCTTCTGCGCGGTCATCCCGCCCGGAACCTGGGAGATGTCGTCTTGGGGAGACTGAGCGCGCGCGTTCCCTGGGGCTAGTACGGAGGCGGCAATGGCCGCGAGCAACAGCGCACCGGCGGTTACTCCGCGCTGGCGGGGTTTTATCCAGGATGTCAGCGCGCCCAATACGCCGAGGAGCGCCAGCACGGCGAGGATGTCGGCAAAGACGAGGGCTAGAGCTGCCGTCAGGAGCGCGGGGCCCAAGGGCGTCGAAGGCTGGCTTTCGTAGAGCATGCGCGAGGCCCCGGTCAGACGCGGAAGCGGTGCGAGCGTACTCTTGGCGTCGAGTACATTGATCGCGCGCGGACTTCCCTGAGCACCATAGTAACCGGGCGGATGGGTAAGGCCAGCCTGGACTGTCGCGAACTTGTTGGCGGGGATCGCCTCGGCTGTGGGCGGCGGGGGACGGAGGATGCCGAAGCCGTCCAACGTCTGTACCGGCGCGAACGCATCCTGCGCGGCGGACTGGTCGCCCGCGATCGCCTTATCGGCGGCCGTGACCTCCGTGCCGCCCGCCGGTGCCAGACTGCCGAGGGCCGTGATGCGCCGTAACATTTCAACGAAAAGACCGGAGATAGGAAGATTGGACCAGTCGGAATTGGCTGTGACGTGGAACAGCACGATCTGGCCGTTGCCTAGTGTGCTTGCGGTCACGAGCGGCGTGCCGTCGCCGAGGCGCGCCCAAACCTTCACGGCCGGTGTGAGCTGGGCCGGATCCGCAAGCACTTGACGGCTCACGGTCACGTCCTTGGGCACGGGAATACCGGTAAAGAGGCTCGCGTCGTCGAAATCGGCCAGCGGCTGCGGATTGGACCAGGAGAGCGCGCCGCCAAGTGTGCGACCGCCCATGCGGAGCGCCACAGGAAGCAGGTCGTCGCCGCCGCTTTCAAGACGCGGGCCCGCGAAGCGCACGAGAACGCCGCCGCTCTCGACCCAGGCCTTCATCTGCTCTTTCACGTCGCCTGAAAGGGTGCCGATGTCGGCGAGCATCAGGACGCTCGCCTTCTGCTTCAGGACGTTGTCGATGCCTTGCGCGAGGTTGTGGTCCTTGGGGCGGATGATCTCGGCGTAGGGCTGAACGGCCTTTTCGAGATAGTAGAGCGGCGCGAGCAGGGGCTGCGACTGTTCCTGGCTCTCGCCCGAGATCATGCCGACCCGCTGCCATTGAGAGCGTCCGTCGAGGAGGCTCACGGCTCCTGCCGAGTGATCGGATGCGAGTTCCAAGCGCGTGACCTGATTGCGGAGCTCCAGAGGCAGGTCGAACGCAACTTCTGTTCGGGTGGCCCCGGAGGACAGCGTGAAGGACACTTCGCCCAAGCGCTGGCTCCGCGCAGAGAAGGCATCGATGCGGCCGCTGCGGGCCGGTCCGCCCGTGCGCAGCACGGTCGCGACAAGTTTGCCGTTGACGCCGACGCCCGCGGTCAGGCCGAGCGGTTCCTCGCCACCCGTTTCGTCGACGACTGCAAAGGTTCCTTGTCCGGCTGCTTTCTGCAATCCCTCGGCAAATGTCGTCGCATCATGCTGATGGTCGATGCCGTCGGCGAGCCACAGGATATTGGGGGCGCCCGAGTTCATAGACGAAAGGCTCGACATGAGCGTGGCCAGCGTATCCTTGCGATCCGGTGCAAAGGGCTGCGGCTGAAGGGCGGCCAGCGTTGCGCGTGCTTCGCCAGGTGTTTCGAGCTTGAGCGTTCGCGACTTGGTGGCGGGCGCCGTGTCGACGATCATCGCAGGACGGTTCTGGCGCTGGGCTTCGCTCAAAACGTGCTCGGCGAGCGCGGTGCGGCGCGTCCAGCCCGACGCAGCCGACCAGCCGTTGTCGATCACGATGACAACAGGACCGGTGCCGGTCAGCGCGCGGTCGCGCACGGGATTGAGGACCGGTTCGGCCAGCGCGAAGATGACAAGAGCTGCGGCAAGCAAGCGAATGAGGAGGAGCCACCACGGCGTTTTAGCGGGTGTCTTCTCTTCGTTTTCCAGGCCCACGAGAATGCGTGTCGCCGGAAATTCGACCTGTTTCGGACGCGGCGGAACCGTCTTCAATAGCCAATAGATGAGCGGCAGGGTTGCAAGCCCCGCAAGCAGCCATGGATTGAGGAATGCGAGGGCGCCTAAGCTCATGAGCCCTCTGCGGCGCCGGACGCGCTCTCGTTTGAAGCCGAAGCGGGCGACGCCTGCCAGCGATAGCCGCCTTCCTTGCCTTCGAGACGCATGATCAGTGTCAGCAGCGGCTCGGTCGGCGGACGGTCGGTGTGGTGCACCATGAAGGACCAGCCGAGGCGCGTGGCGAGCGCCTGCAGCTCATCACGATGCGCTTTGAGGCGCGACTGATACCGCGCGCGAAGGCTTTCCGCGCGATCGGCGATCCATGTCTCGCCTCCTTCGAGACCAAGGAATTCGGTGCGGCCTTCGTAGGGCAGTGTTTCCTCGGCGGGATCGAGAATTTGAACGAGATGTCCAGTCGCGCCGCTGGCCGCCAGCGTCTCGATGCTTTCGCGCACATGCTCGATGGGGTCGAGGAAGTCGCTGAACAAGAGCAAACCCGAGAAGCGGCTGACGCGCGTTTGCGTCGGCTTGCCGGAGGTGAGTTGCGGTGCGCCGGCATGTGAAGCAATGGCTTCGGCAAGGCGTGTCGAGGCGCGGCGGCTGGATGTGGGCTGGGTCAGGCCGAGGAGGCCGACGCGCTCGCCGCTGCGAACGAGAAGCTCGGCCGATGCGAGCATCAGAACCAACGCGCGGTCACGCTTCGTGACTTGGGCGAGGTGGCTGCGGAAATTCATTGACGGGGAGAGATCGGGCCAGAGCCAGAGCGTATGGGCGGCTTCCCACTCGCGTTCGCGCACGTAGAGATGATCTGAGCTGGCGGAGCGGCGCCAATCGATGAGTTGTGCTGAATCCTGTTGCTCGTAGGTGCGGAATTGCCAGAACGTTTCGCCCGGGCCTGCACGGCGGCGGCCGTGAATGCCGTGCGCGACGGTCTGCGCGATGCGATCCGCTTCGAGCAGAAGATCCGGCAGGCGGTCCGCCACGCTATGCGCGTCACGTTCGAGCGTGAACACGCGCGTGTCGCCGTCGGATGCTGCTTGTCCCGGGAGGTGCGCCTTGAGCGCCATCTCCAGTTACTCCACTGCGCGGGCGAGGCGGGCGATGAGGGGACCCAGCTCCTGGCCCTCGGCGCGGGCTGCGAACGATAGCGCCATACGGTGTTTCAGGACGGGTTCCGCCAGTTCGATGACGTCGTCGATCGATGGGGCGAGGCGTCCGTCGATCAGCGCCTTCGCGCGGACCGCAAGCATCAGTGCCTGGCTGGCGCGCGGGCCGGGACCCCAGGCGATGAAGCGATCGGTTTCGGGATTAGCGCCGGTTCCGGGACGGGCAGAGCGGACGAGCTTCAGGATTGCTTCGACGACCTTGTCGGGCACGGGGATCTGACGCACGAGACGCTGGATCGCCATCAGATCGCCAGCCGTCAGCACCGTCTCGACGTTGCGGTCGTCCGTGCCGGTGGTGGCGTAGAGCATGCGCCGTTCGGCGGCGAGATCGGGGTAGGTCACGTCGATCTCGAGAAGGAAGCGGTCAAGCTGGGCTTCGGGAAGCGGGTAGGTGCCTTCCTGCTCGAGCGGGTTCTGGGTCGCGAGGACATGGAATGGCTGGGGGACGTCGTGCCGGTTGCCGGCGACAGTCACGTGATGCTCCTGCATGGCCTGCAGCAGTGCCGACTGCGTCTTCGGGGAGGCGCGGTTGATTTCGTCCGCCATCAAAAGCTGGGTGAAGATCGGCCCTTTGATGAAGCGGAAAGAGCGGCGCTGGTTGCCCGTGGAGCCATCCTCGAGCACTTCCGAGCCGATGATGTCCGACGGCATCAAGTCCGGCGTGAATTGGATGCGTTTGGCATCCATGCCCAGCACGCGACCCAGGGTTTCGACGAGAAGCGTCTTGGCGAGGCCGGGCACGCCGATCAGGAGGGCATGGCCGCCGGAGAGGATGGTGATCAGCGTGCGCTCGATCACGACGTCCTGGCCGAAAATCACCAATGCGGCCGCTTTGTGGGCGCGCTTTACGCGTTCGGCTGCTGCTTCGAGCCTCGGAACGATTGCTTCGTCAGTCTGGATAACGGTGCTCATGGATTGAGAACGTCCCGGCTCGCAGGTTGAAGGGTGCGCCGCCAGCCTCGACCTGACGCGCATTTCCGGTGATGTGACGGGCTCGCGGGGGCAGCGGTCAAGTTAATACTCGGTAATTGCCTCGGGATACTACCGCCGCGACTGAAAGCTTTGTGCATTACGCCCGATAGTGCTTACTCGATCAACAGCTCGAACACCGCGATGTTCCGGCAATCGATTTTGCTCAAGGCCGCGAGGCTGTTTGATGAACCTCTGCAATTTGGGCTAAATACCTGACGATAACAGCGATTTGACGGCCGAAGGTTTCGAGCGCACTCGATGAACAGGTTAGAGGAGCTTTTGAAACAGGCCGACCCCAAGGGGCCGGCTCCGGTGGAGCGCTGGAATCCCCCCTATTGTGGCGACATCGGCCTGGCCATCTTGCGGGACGGACAGTGGCACTACCAAGGGAGTGCCATCGCAAGGCTGGCCATGGTCAAGTTGTTCGCTCGCGTCCTGCGGCGGGATGAGGACGGGCGCTACTACCTCGTGACGCCGGTCGAGAAGGTAGACGTAGCGGTTGCGGACGCTCCGTTTCTGGCGGTGGAGATGCAAGCCGAGGGAGCCGGGCGCGGACAGTCGCTCCTTTTTCGGACCAACGTCGACGATGTCGTGCGTTGCGGAGCGGATCATCCGCTTCGGTTTGTGACGGGCGATCCCCAGGGGTTCAAACCCTATCTGCATGTGCGGGGACGCCTGGAAGCGTTGGTCACGCGCCCGCTTGTCTATGATCTCGTGGAGCTTGCAGTAGAAGGCGACAACGGCGCTCTCGGCATCTGGAGCGGTGGTGCGTTCTTTCCACTGCCAACGTGATGGCCTAGGGCGCTGATGCGGCCGCTTTTGCTGCCGGAGGAGTCGTGGCAGCGGCTTCCGTGGCCTTGGCCGGAGTTTGCGCGGTGCTGTCCTTGGCCGGCGATGACGGTGGCTTCGCTTTGGCCTTGTCTTTGGGATCGGCCTTCTTGTCGGCCTTGGCTTCCGCCCCCGGGCCGTAACGCTTCGGGCACTGGCGATAGAGGAATTTGTTGATCGATTTGATCATGGGGCGGTGAAAGATCCCGAGCGAATCTTCGAGCTTCGCCGCAGTCCAGATGGTCGATTTGACGTCCGCCGGGCCTTCGATGGTTTCGAGGTTGATCCAAACCTTGTCGGCCTTGCCGTCCTTGAATGTCAGCTTGGGTGCGAGCTTGATGACAACTGGCTTGATCTCGCCCTCGCGGTCGAGGACGCAGTTCACTTCCTGCGCGGGGATGCGCACCGTGTGCTTCGGCTTCGTCAGCGCTGCGATGATATCGGCGCGCTCCAGCTTGATGTTGGCCTTGCAGCGTGCGTCACCGAAGCCCCAGGAAACGCCCTTGCTCTCGCCGCCTTCGAGCGTGGACTTGGCCCACGTTTTCTGCGCATCGCATTTGAAGTCGTCGCCCTTTTCGGACTTTTCCATCACCATCATGCAGAGACGCTTTTCGCAGGCCTTGAGGGCGGGCAATTCCTCGGGCGGCTCTTCGAGCGCGCGTCCAGGCGCGGCTGACATGGTCAGTGCACACAAGAGCGCGGTCAGCCGCTGTGTCCATCTGCGGCGCTGGGCGGAGAACGACCGGGTGCCCATCTTGGCTCCTGACACGAAGGCTTGGACTTTGGTGGAATTGGAAAAGCTTGCCGGTACTGGCATCCGATTGAGCCGAGATTTAGGCCCCTCGCTGAGGTTCCGTCGTCTACCGATGGGACCAAGTGGGACAACCGCCGGGCTTGAAGCGCCGGAAAGCTTGGGTTACCAAGCTTTGTCAACGAACCGAAACACTGGGAGGTTTCTTATGGGGGTCAATACTTCGGGCGGTCATCCGGCAATGGACTACGCCGAGCACACCCGCACGTATGCCAATTTTCTTGCTTGGTCGAAGGTTTTGATCGTTTTCCTGGTCGTCCTCCTGTCGGGCATGGCTTACTTCCTCGTCTAAGCCAACCTCCCCAACTCGCGTTTCCGGCTTCGGACGGCGCCGACTTGTGATTCTGGCGCTGCTCGCCGTCCCGGAATGCCGGTCTCCCTTTGTTGGGAGATTCCACCGGGCCGGTTTTCTGCTGGCCCTTCGCTTCCGCGCCTCTTGGCGCATGCGTGTCAACGGATGGTTC
This sequence comes from Hyphomicrobium sp., assembly GCF_036262015.1. GTDB lineage: Bacteria > Pseudomonadota > Alphaproteobacteria > Rhizobiales > Hyphomicrobiaceae > Hyphomicrobium_C. Next base: position 248,277 of record NZ_DATAJR010000009.1, read on the forward strand.
GATGGTTACCATTGCTGTGACGGCCGAGGGGCCGGAAGAACCTCGCGTCGCCGTCTCGCCCGAGACGGTGAAGAAGCTCACGGCACTGGGCGCCAAAGTGCGCGTACAGTCCGGAGCTGGAGCGCGCTCGCGTTTCTCCGATGAGGCTTTGAAAGCCCAAGGCGCGGAGATTGCGGCCACGGCGGCTGAGACGCTGGCCGGGGCCGACATCCTCCTCAAGGTGCGTCGGCCGTCCGCCGATGAAATCAAACAGCTGAAATCCGGCGCCATGGTGGCGGCGATTCTCGACCCTTATGACAGGGCGGGGATCGAGCCGCTGGCAGGGTCCGGCGTGAACCTCTTTTCCATGGAGTTCATGCCGCGCATCAGCCGTGCGCAGTCCATGGACGTGCTGTCGAGCCAGGCAAACCTCGCCGGCTACAAGGCGGTGGTCGATGCCGCTTCGCTGTTCGGACAAGCGCTGCCGATGATGATGACGGCAGCGGGTACGGTGCCGGCTGCCAAGGCGTTTATCATGGGCGTCGGCGTCGCGGGCCTGCAGGCCATCGCCACCGCGCGCCGCATGGGCGCGGTCGTCTCGGCGACGGACGTGCGACCCGCCACGAAGGAACAGGTGCAGTCGCTCGGCGCCAAGTTCGTCGCCGTCGAGGACGAGGAATTCAAGCAGGCCCAGACAGCGGCCGGCTACGCAAAGCCGATGTCGCCCGAGTATCAGGCCAAGCAGGCCGAGCTCGTCGCCAATCATATCAAGGTGCAGGACATCGTCATTACGACGGCGCTCATTCCGGGCCGTCCGGCGCCGAAGCTCGTCTCGGCTGCAATGCTCGCGGCCATGAAGCCCGGTTCGGTGATCGTCGATCTGGCGGCTGAGCGCGGCGGCAACGTCGAGGGCACCGTGCCGGGTCAGGCGGTCGAGGTCTCCGGCGTCAAGATCGTGGGACCGATCAATCTCGCGGGTTCCGTGCCGGTCAACGCCTCGAGCCTCTACGCCAAGAACCTCTACGCGTTCCTCGAGCTGTTCTTCGACAAGAAAGACAAGTCGTTCAAGGTCAACTGGGACGACGAGATCGTGAAGGGCACGCTGGTCGCGAAAGACGGCAAGATCGTGCATCCCAGCCTCGCTCCGCAACCGGCCTGAGGGATCCAGCCATGAAAGCGAAAGTGATTGCACTAGCCGCTGCGATGGCGCTGCTGCCGTCTTTGGCGTGGGCCTCGGGTGAAGGGATCGGCGGGCCGGTGGATCCGTCGATCTATCGTCTCATGGTGTTCGTGATGGCGATCTTCGTCGGCTACTACGTGGTGTGGAGCGTCACGCCCGCCCTGCATACGCCGCTCATGAGCGTCACCAACGCCATCTCCTCGGTCATCGTCGTCGGTGCGCTGTTGGCCGTCGGGCTCGAGCTCGTCGCCGAAGGCACGACGCTGGCGCGGATCTTCGGTTTCCTGGCGCTCGTCATGGCGTCGGTGAACATCTTCGGCGGCTTCCTCGTCACGAGCCGCATGCTCGCCATGTACAAGAAAAAAGATAAAGCCGGGAAGTAGAGGGACAGCAGATGACTGCCAATATCGCCGCTTCTCTCTACCTCGTCTCGGGGGTTCTGTTCATCCTGGCGCTGCGCGGACTTTCGCATCCGGAGACCTCGCGCAAGGGCAATATGTTCGGCATGGTCGGCATGACCATCGCCGTCCTTACGACGCTTGCGGTTTCCAATCCGCAAGACACGGTGACGTGGATTCTGATCTTCGCGGGGCTTGGCATCGGTGCCGCTATCGGTGCGGTGATCGCCAAGAAGATCCCGATGACGCAGATGCCGGAGCTGGTCGCGGCGTTTCACTCGCTTGTCGGTCTCGCGGCGGTGTTCGTGGCCGCGGCCGCGCTCTACGCGCCGGAAGCGTTCGGCATCGGCCATCCGGGTAGCATCGCGGCGGCAAGCCTCGTTGAGATGGGGCTCGGTCTCGCCATCGGTGCCATTACCTTCACCGGCTCGGTGATTGCTTTCGCAAAGCTCTCGGGCCGCATGTCGGGCGCGCCGATTATCCTGCCGATGCGGCATGTGGTGAACCTTGGCCTGTTCCTTGGGCTGGCGTTCCTCATCTACAAGTTCTGCCTATCCGGTGGCGACACGACGCTGTTCTGGGCGATCACGCTTCTCGCGCTCGTGTTCGGCGTTCTCATCATCATCCCGATCGGCGGCGCGGACATGCCGGTCGTCGTGTCTATGCTGAACTCCTATTCGGGCTGGGCGGCTGCCGGCATCGGCTTCACGCTCGGCAACATCGCGCTCATCATCACCGGCGCGCTGGTTGGCTCTTCGGGCGCGATCCTCTCGTACATCATGTGCAAGGGCATGAATCGCAGCTTCTTCTCGGTCATCGCCGGCGGTTTCGGTGGCGAGACGGCTGGACCCGGTGGGGGCGGCGGCGAGCAGAAGCCGGTGAAGCTCGGATCCGCCGAGGATGCGGCCTACGTTCTGAAGAACGCCTCCAAAGTCATCATCGTGCCTGGCTACGGCATGGCCGTGGCCCAGGCTCAGCACGCGCTGCGCGAGATGGGTGACGCCATGAAGAAGGCTGGCGTCGAGGTGAAGTACGCGATCCATCCGGTTGCCGGGCGCATGCCGGGCCACATGAACGTGCTGCTCGCCGAAGCCAACGTCCCCTACGACGAAGTGTTCGAGCTCGAGGACATCAACTCCGAGTTCGCGCAGGCCGACGCCGTCTATGTCATCGGTGCCAACGACGTCGTGAACCCTGCAGCTGAGGACGATAAAACCTCGCCTATCTACGGCATGCCCGTGCTTCAGGTGTGGAAGGCCGCGACCGTGTTCTTCAACAAGCGGTCGCTCGCATCCGGCTACGCCGGCATCGACAATCCCGTGTTCTATCGCGACAACACGGTCATGGTGCTTGGCGATGCCAAGAAGATGACCGAGGAGATCGCCAAGGCGATGGCGCACTAGTGCCATCGCGGCTGCCACGATGAAAATCGGCTATCGGGACCTGCTCGACCGAGCGAACGCGCAGATCACCACTCTCAGTGTGTCCGAAGTGAGTGATCTGCACGGTCGCGGTGAGATTCAGCTCGTCGATCTACGGGACAGGCGCGAATTGGAGCGTGACGGCAGGATCCCGGGCGCGTTTCATTGCCCGCGCGGGATGCTCGAATTCTGGATCGATCCCGAGAGCCCCTATCACAAGCCGATTTTCGCGGAACCTCGTCGCTTCGTGTTCTACTGCGCGAGCGGATGGAGGTCGGCTCTGGCGACAAAGACCGCGCAAGAGATGGGTCTGGCGCCTGTTGCGCATCTAGGCGGCGGGTTCGCGGCTTGGCGAGATGCGGGGCGTCCCATCGAGAGTGTTTCCAAGGGCTAGATCTACCGTGGCGTGCGTGTTTGATCGCGCCGGTCAATGGTCCTCGCGCGCATCAGTCGGCTGATGATTAATGCTGCGCCTGCCAAATGGGATTTATGGCCAGAGGTTTGGGGGCTTCGGAACCCACAAGCGATTGACTGCGGCAACTTTATCCCCTTGCGGCGGAGATCGAGAAGACTCTAGCCTTCGTACTTGGCCTCATCTGAGGGCATCGCTCTATCGAAGGATTTGCGCATGAGGGCCTCGGCACTCCTCATCGGTCTTATCCTGCTTGCGGCCAGTCCGCAGGCCGCGCCCGCGGCCGGTCTTGAGGTCGAGCCGGTCATCGGCGGCAACCCGATGCGCTGCTACGATTATCGCGGCGCCATCGTGCGCACGCTGCAAATGACGGAACTGGGCGACGTGGGGCGCGCCTCCATCATCGCGCGCATGCCCATCATCTCCCTCGATCCAGATCGCTTGGCCGTGCTGCCGCCCAAGATGCAGATCTTCTTCTACATGCACGAGTGCGCGCATCACGTGCTGGGGCACGTGATCAAGCCGACGCTGCAGAGCGAGCGCGATGCGGACTGCTGGTCCATCAACTATGGACGCTGGGCGGGCCTGTTCTCGCGTGCCGACGTGGAGGGATTTGCGCCCTACCTCGCCAGGAGCAACGGATCGAAGTTCGGACACCTGCCGGGCCCGGAGCGGCAGGCTTATCTGCTCAATTGCTTCGATAAGCCTGAAACCGAGCCGGCTCAAAAGCTCGCAAGGCCCTTCAATGTTCCTAGCGATAGCGGGTCGGGATCACGAGCCGCTGGCCAATAGCAATGCGTTCGTTGGTCAGGCGGTTGGCAGCGACGATGTCGCCGACTGGAACGTTGTGACGCCGCGACAGACTATAAAGCGTGTCGCCCTCGCGCACCTCGACGACGTTCGGGGAGAAGCGTTCCGAGCCAACTGAACCGGTCGTGACGCGCTGTGGCTGTGGCTGCGGCCAGTTGTTTCGTGCAGGCTGTTGCCAGCGATTGTTTGGGGCGCTCGCTGAATTGAGGCTGCCGGTCTGGATGTTCTGAGACGCGTAAGGACCGTGGCCGCTGTTGTACGAGGCGTATTCGCGCGGCGTGGGCTGTCCGGGATCGACATAGCGGCGTGGAGCCTCGGCATAAGGACGGCCATACGTGCCGTCGGAGTAGGTGTTGCCGGGGGATGAGCCGTCCGGATAGGCGCGCGGCGCGTCCCGGCGCATGCCTTCGTCAGGACGGGGCGAAAGGTTCGCTGAGGTGGAGAAGCTGTCCTGGGAGCCGGTGCTGCAACCGGCGAGCGCTATCGTGAGGACGGACAGGACCGGCCAAATGGTGCCGATCGAGCGGGACGGGGAACGCATGACCAAAAACTCCGCAAACGCATACAACCTTGAGAAGCGCAGCTTTTGGTTAATGGAGACTTAAGGTCCGGGATCCATTGGGGCGTGCTAAGGGTTTCGATGGGCACGCTGGTGATGTTCGCAACGTGAATTTTTGGAGCGTGAGGGTTGGGGACGATCTTCAAAATCGCAGCGGGAGTGCTTCTGGCAATGGGTCTTCTGGCGACGATCGTTCCGATCATTCAGCGCAAACTCATGTATCATCCCGACACGACCTACTTCACGCCGCAGAGGGCGGGGCTTTCGGTCGGGGTCGAAGAACGCGTCATCCAGACGCCAGACGGCGAGCGCGTGCTCGCCTGGTATGCCCGCGCCAAGCCGGGACTGCCGACCATCCTCTATTTCCATGGCAATGCGGGCTCGCTCGAAACGCGTATCGAGCGTATCCGCAAGTACATGGCGCGCGGCTTGGGCGTGTTCATGATGACGTACCGGGGTTTCGGCGGAAGCACGGGCCAGCCGTCGGAAGTGGCGAATGTGGCGGATGCAAAGCTTGCGTACGATCAGCTAGCCGCGCTTGGTGTCGATCCGGTCGACATCATCATCTACGGCGAGTCGCTCGGAACGGGGGTTGCCGTTCAAGTGGCTGCGGCGCGATCGGCTGCAGGGCTCGTCCTCGATGCGCCGTACACCTCCATGGTGGACCTTGCCGCCTTGCATTACCCCTACATTCCGGGCCGCTGGTTCATGACGGACCGCTACGACACGCGCACGCACATCAAGGATGTCAAAGCGCCGCTTCTCATTCTGCACGGCGAGCTTGATGACATCGTCCCGGTGACGATGGGGCGTGAGATTTTCAATCTCGCGCAACCGCCGAAGGTGATCCGAACGTTCCAGGGTGCCGGACACGCCGACCACTATCTGTTCGGCTCGTACGATGCGCTTTATGGATGGATCGACGATCTAAGACGCGGGCGATACCCGCTTCAGCGTCAAGGTTAGGTGCCCAATCCGATGGTTATGGCGCCGATCAGCAGCAGAGTGCCGTAGACGGCGAGCGGCACGAGAACACCGACGAGATAGGGATAGGCCTTCAAACGGCCCGCCGTCGTCTTGAGGTCGCTCATGATGACGTACCCGCCCATGCTGCGGCGGAACCAGCCCGTTACCTCGCCCTTTTGCCCGATGTGTTTTTTCACCCGCCGCCAGCCGGTGAAGAGGTCGCCGAGCGGTCCCCAGAGCGAGCGGAAGTCGACCGCTATGCGGCCCGTCGGGTCGGCAAAGATCGTGTCCTCGCCGATGACGGAGCCGGCATTCGCGCGCCCGATCACCTGACCTTCGAGACGGACCGGACGGCCGATGACCGGCGAGGCGGCCACGTCGCCCATGAGGGTGACGATGTCGGTGCTGGCCGGTTGCGAGAACGGATACGTGATTGGGATCAGTAGCGCCCAGACAAGTATTGCAGCGGGTACTGCAAGCAGCCCGAGGGTTGCCCATCCGCTGGCCAAGCTGAGGCCCACGCCCGCCACGAGGGTGGCTGCTGGCAAAGCGGGTAGCGCGAGTTCGCGGAGGAATTTTCGCCAGAGGTAAGCCCCATCGACCTTTGCGCGTCGCGCGGCGGCTTCGATGTCGATGTCTTGAAACGGCTGGCGTTTTGCTGCGGCGATGTCGGAGAGGGCTTGGATGCGCTTTCCGGTCAGCGGATGTGTGGAGTTGAGTTCAACGAATTTGGCCCAGGGATTGTAGATATCGAACAGCATGGCATTGGCGGTCGCCTCGGGATGCTGCTTCGAGGCTTCGACGACGAGGCCGAGCGGCGCGGCTCCCTTGAAGTCGACGACGCCCATGTGGCGGGTGGACGCGAGGAGTTGGCGCGTTTGATCCGTGTCGTCGACCTGGGCGATACCGTACGCAATCTTAATCAGGGCATTGGCAAGGTGCCGCGCTTCGACGCGTTCGGCCGCGAAGCTGTCGGCGAGGTATTCGCGCGTCCGGCTCAGGTACAGAAGGATGTACGTTCCGAGCAGGTACATCACGTAGGCCGCGATGCCGATAATGGCGAGGTTGTTCTTGTCCTTCGAGCTCGAGCCGCCGGATTGGCGGCGCGTCAGGCTCGAATACATGACGTACAGCATTTGCACGAGCGTGCCGGCAACCGTCATGACGAGAAAGTCGCGATTGACGATGTGGCCGAGCTCGTGGGCGACGACTGCGCGTGTTTCATCCTCGTTCAGGAACTCGAAAATGCCGTCGGTCAGGACGATGCGCGCTCCAGACCGGAAAACACCATAGGTGAACGCGGTTGGATTACGGTCCGGTATGATGCCGATTGAGGGGACTTCGAACCGGTATTGATCCGCCACCTGGTGCACGATGGCGTGGACGTGCGGATAGCGCTGCTTGAGCTCAGCATCATCGAGGAAGGTGATCTTGTTCACCCACCTCAGCATCAGGTCGGTGAGCCAGGGGCTGACGAAGAAGATTACCGCATTGATGATGATGACGAGGATCAGGGCAAAGCCCGTATCCAGCGATCCCGTTGCGACGAGAGCCGCGATGACAACGCCCGCGACCATTGCGGTCAGGAGCGAGAGCGTTACGAGAGATGCGAAGAAGAGCTTGGCCATGTGCGGACGTTAGTTGAGCCGCGGACCCTCTGCCTAGGCAAGCCAGGACACTGCACAAAAAAATTCGCCGCCGGATTTTCAGCCGACGGCGAATGAAATTCGTTATGTCGCTTGGACGCGCTTAGCGGTTGCCGAAACCGCCGCCGCTGCTGCTGCCACCAGCGCCCGGACCACGGCCGCCGCCACCGGGACCGCCACGGCCGGGACCCTTGGCACCGGGGCCGCCGCGCGTCGCTGCGGGCTTGCCAGGAAGGAGACCCTCGCGCTGCAGCTTCTTGCGCGCGAGCTTACGGGCGCGGCGAACGGCCTCAGCCTTCTCGCGCGCCTTCTTCTCGGAGGGCTTCTCAAAGTAGTTCCGGAGCTTCATCTCACGGAAAATACCCTCGCGCTGCATCTTTTTCTTGAGCGCCTTGAGGGCCTGGTCGACGTTGTTGTCGCGAACGAGTACCTGCAAGCGGTGACCTCTGGTATCTGAATTAGCTGGAAAAAATAGACAGCTCGCGGCCCCGGGGCTCAGCTCCGGCGCTTCGAGCGGAATTGATTTGGCTGGCTTCTATCAAACACCAAGCCAGTTGTCCACGGGCTCCGCTTCCGGATTCTGTGCTTTTCTGCGCCTATGACCGCGGTTTCAGGCGGTTCACGTGGCCCATTTTGCGGCCGGGACGGGCTTCGGGCTTGCCGTAAAGGTGTAGTGCGGCATCCGGCTCGGCGGCCAAAGCCTGCCAATGGTTGACGTCGGCGCCAATCAGGTTGGTCATTGTCACGTCGGCATGACGGGTGGTCGGGCCGAGCGGCCAGCCGGCCACAGCGCGCATATGGTTCTCGAACTGGCTGACGAGGCAGGCGTCCATCGTCCAGTGCCCGGAATTGTGCACGCGGGGCGCAATCTCGTTGACCATCAGCGGTTCGGGCGCGTCCGGTCCGAGATAGAACATCTCGACGCCGAGAACGCCCACATAGTCGAGGGCCTTGGCGATGCCCGCTGCCATTTCGCAGGCCCGTCCGGCGTGGAGGGCCGAAAGCGGGGACGGGACGGTCGAGGTGTCCAGGATGCCGTCCTTGTGCGTGTTGAGCGGCAGATCGTAAAAGCGGATCTCTCCGGACAGGCTGCGGACGACGAGAACCGAGACTTCGTACGCGAACGGTACGAACCCTTCGAGCACCGACGGGGCGCCTTTTAACATCTCGAAGGCGGCGGGTAGCTCGGCCGCGGATTTGATGCGGATCTGGCCTTTGCCGTCGTAGCCGAGGCGGCGGGTTTTCAGGATTCCGGTCTCGCCGACGGCGCGTGCAGCGGGTGCGAGATCCGCAGCGCTGCTCACGGACGCAAACGGTGCAACCGCAATGCCGAGGGCGCTGATGAACGTTTTTTCCTCGAGGCGGTCCTGCGCCACGGCGAGAGCCTTCGGGCCGGGTCGGACCGGCGCTACGGACTCAGCGGCGGCTGCCGCCTCCAGCGGAACGTTCTCGAATTCGTAGGTGACGACATCGACGGTCTCGGCGAACGCGCGGATCTTGTCGGTGTCCTCAAAGGGGCCGACGGTCGCGGAAGCCGCCACATCACACGCGCCGCCCGGGACGTCCGTGTAGATATGGCACTTGAGGCCCAGCTGCGCGGCTGAAAGCGCGAGCATGCGGCCGAGTTGGCCGCCGCCCAAGATGCCGATGGTCGATCCGGGGGGCAGTGCCGTCATCATTCGCTCTTCGGTTCTTCGGCAACGCTCGCAGTCTGGCGTTCGCGGAAGGCCGAGACACGGGCAGCCAGTTCGGGATCGTTCAACGCCAGGATCTGCGCGGCGAGCAGGCCGGCATTGGTGGCACCGGCATCGCCAATGGCCAGTGTGCCGACCGGAATTCCGCCCGGCATCTGCACGATGGAATAGAGGCTATCGAGGCCGGAGAGGCACTTCGACTGGATCGGCACTCCCAGAACGGGAAGCGCTGTCATGGAAGCGGTCATGCCAGGGAGGTGGGCTGCGCCTCCGGCGCCCGCGATGATGACCTTGAGCCCGCGTTCGGCGGCCGAACGGGCATAGGTCACGAGCCGGTCCGGCGTGCGGTGGGCGGAGACAATCTTGGTCTCATAAGGGACCGCAAGCTCGCCCAGGACAGCGGCGGCCAGTTTCATGGTCGGCCAGTCGGACTGGCTGCCCATGATAATTCCCACGTCGGCACGGCGTTTGGTCATTGGTCCGCTACTTCCGAAGCGGGGGCGCATCCCATGACGTCAACGGGTGGCCCCTCGGGAAAACGGGCCTTTTATGGGAGGTCGGGCCGCCTTGCAAGGCGCAAGGCATGGTTTGGTTGGTTCCATGCACCGGCATTTGGTTAATCCAGACACCCTGAGGTCGGATTGAGGGCGGAAGTCCCGACGGGGCCCACCTTTTTCACGGCGCGGCTCGAATCGCCTACTGTTCCGGCGTCCGAGCGTCGGCTCGGCGGGGTGCGGCGTCGACGACGGCAGAGAGACCAATGACATCCCCCTCTTGGACATCCGGCTACGTTGCGGAGCTGGACTACACCCACGGCTACTATCGTGAGATGTGCCCGCGCAATCTTGAACTGGCCATGCTGTCGCGGCAGCAGGCCCACAGCGTCAACCGGCCTCTTCGCTACCTGGAACTGGGGTTCGGACAGGGGCTCTCGCTCAACATTCACGCCGCCGCCAACGAGGGCGAATTCTGGGGCACCGACTTCAATCCAACGCAGGCTGCCAACGCGCGTGAGCTGGCCGCGGCGTCCGGCGCCAACCTCAAGGCCTTCGACCAGTCATTCGCCGAGTTCGCCGCGCGCGACGACCTGCCGGAATTCGACATCATCGTTCTGCACGGCATCTGGAGCTGGATCTCTGACGAGAACCGGCGTGTGATTGTCGATATCGCGCGAAACAAGCTCAAGGTCGGCGGCCTTTTTTATGTGAGCTACAACACCACGCCGGGATGGTCGCCCGCCATGCCGCTGCGCCATCTCATGTCGCTGCACGTCAATCTGGCGACCGGCGAAGCGAACGGTCTCGGCTCGCGGATCGATGCCGCATTGGATTTTGCGGAGCGCGTGATCGATAGCAATGCGCTCTATTTTAGGGCCAACCCCGCGGTGGCGGAGCGGCTCAAAAGCATGAAGAGCCACAATCGCAACTACCTGGCACACGAATTCTTCAATGCCGACTGGCATCCAATGCCGTTCTCCGAGGTCGCGCAGCATCTCGAGCACGCCAAGCTTTCGTTTGCCGCTTCGTCCAACCTCGTCGCCCACATTGACGCGCTGCACCTGACGGCGCAGCAGCAACAGCTTTTGGCTTCGATCTCGCACCCTCTGCTGAGAGAGTCGGTCCGCGACTATTGCGAGAACCAGCAGTTCCGCCGCGACGTTTTCGTGAAAGGGCCGCGCGGGCTCACACCGCAACGACAGCTCGAAACGCTCAAGAGCCAGCGTTTCATGCTGCTGGTTCCTGAGAGCGAGATCACGTTCAAACTCACCGGGCCGGTGGGTGAGGCGCAGCTCCAGACCGAAGTTTATGGTCCGGTGGTGGCCGCGTTGGCGGAGGGCCGGTATGCGCCGAAAGGCTTCACTGAACTTCTTGCTAATCCTTTGCTGAAAGCAGTGGCACCGGCCCAGTTGGCACAGGCGCTTTTTGTCTTGTCTGGCCTTGGACATGCGAGCGCGGCGCACGACGAGCGGGAAATCTCGGCGGTGCGAGGCCGTGCTCAGGCACTCAACCGGCACATCATCGAGCGGGCCGTCCTCGGCGGCGAACTCGGCTTCCTCGCCAGCTCTGTCACGGGTGCTGGCGTGCACCTCGGACGCATCCAACAGCTCTTCTTGCGCTCGCTCGCGAGGGGCAAGCGGACTCCCCAGGAATGGGCGGTCGACATTTGGCCGATCATGGAAGCGCAAAATCAGAGACTTATCCGGGACGGCAAGTCGATCGCGACTGCGGCGGAGAACATCTCGGAGCTTGCGACCTTGGGCCAGGACTTCGCCGGCAAGCGGCTGCCTATCCTCGAAGCCGCGGGCGTAACCCTCCCGGTCAGTGCCGAGGGGGGCGTTGCGCCGAACCTGAGCATTGCTGCGGCCTGACCACACTGGGCGCAGAACCGTCGGCATCCCGGGGGCCACGCCATAGTTTCGGGCCGGGGATAGCTCTAAGTGGTGTCGAACAAACTGGAGACGCGTGATGAGCCGCTTGGCTGTTCAAGCAATGCTGTCGGCGCTGCTTTTGGCGGCTACGACGCCGGGGCTGGCTGAGACCGGGCTGCCGTCCGCGGCGACGGGGGCGCTGAAGACTGATCTGCAGCCGCAATCCGAGCCGGCCAAGGCCGGAAGCACGGCGGCTCCCTCACCGGAGGCCGATGCGACCAGCGCAACGCCTGAGGCCACTCCTGCCGAACCTGCTCCGGATACGAAGGCGGAGGCCGCTCCGGCGTCCGTGATCGAGCCGACAACGCCTGTCGCTGTGGCGGTCAAGTCGCGTCTCAACGCGATTCCGGACGAGGGAACTGACGAAGAAAAGAAGGAGCGCGCGGCCCTTATCGCGTTCTATGGCGCGCGGGCCTATGCGCCGCTGTGGGTCGATGCGAAGGGGTTCACGGCGGACGGCACCGCCGTGCTCGGCGTGTTTCCGGCGGCTGGCGAGTGGGGGCTGGATGCCGCCGATTTCGTGCTGCCAAAGCTCGACGCTCCGAAGGATGGGGAGCTCACTGCGGACGCGCAAGCCGCCGCGGAAACGGACCTCTCGCTCGCCGTCATGAAGTATGCGCGCTACGCCCGGGGCGGCCGCATCATGGATCCGGCCGGACAACTCAACTCCAACCTCGACCGCAAGCCGCAGCTCATCGCGCCGGACAAAGTGCTCGAAGAGTTAGGCGCGGCGACGGATAAGGCGGCCTATCTCGTCGGTACACACCCGCAGCAACCACAGTTCCAGCGGTTGAAGGAAAAGTACGTCGAGGCACTCGCGAAGAACGGCGGCAAGCCGAATGCCGCTACCAAGAAGATCCAGGCCAACATGGAAATGTGGCGCTGGATGTGGGCCGATCTCGGCGACCTGCATTTGATGGCCAACGTGCCGAGCTACATGATCGAGGTGGTCAAGAACGGCGAGACGATCCACACCGAGCGCATTGTGGTCGGCGAGATCGGAAAACAGAGTTCGATCTTCACGCGGCGCCTGCAAGACATCACGTTCCGGCCGATGTGGCGGGTACCCGAGAGCATCAAGGTCAACGAACTCTGGCCCAGCCTGCTGCGCGGCGGCGGGCTGATGCGCCAGTACGGGCTCGAGGTTGAGACCAAGGACGGACGGCGTCTCGATTGGCGCACGATGGATTGGCGCACGCTCGACATCCGCAACTACGAGGTCGTGCAGCCGCCGCAGCGCAACAGCGCGATGGGTGTCGTGAAGTTCTCTTTCCCGAGCCAGCATACGATCTTCATGCACGATACGCCCGACAAGTGGATGTTCAATTCCAAGCAGCGCACGTTGAGTCACGGGTGCCTGCGTCTGCGCAATCCGCTGCGGGTGGCGGAGTTGGTGCTGGAGAATGACAAGGGTTGGGACGCGGCCAAGGTGGCCGAGCTGGCGAAGAGCGGTCCTCTCAACAACCAAGTTTTGATTGAGAAACGCATCCCGATGCACATCGCCTACTTCACGGCGTGGGTGGATGACACTGGCGCGCTCAAGGCCTACAGCGACATTTACGGGCACGAAAAGCGCGTGACCCAGGCGCTGGACGGCAAATGGCAGCAGATTGCCAAGGGGCGCGATCACTTGGCCCCTGTCGAGCCGGATCGCGCGCATCTCGAACCACGCTCCGTCAAGCAGGCCTCAAGCAGATCGAAGTCGGCGAACGACGACTTCCTCGGGTCGTTTTTCGGCGGCGGACTTTAAGGAGCTGGCGCCGCAGGACTACGCGGCGCGCAGCGTGGCGAGGAAGCGGGCGACCTCGGCCTTCAGCGCATTGCTTTCGCTGGACAGCGTGACCGTCGATGACAGTACGGCGGACGAAGCGTTGCCCGTTTCATTCGCGCTTTCATTGACCTCGCCGATGTTTGCCGTGACCTCGGATGTGCCTTTCGCGGCTTCCATGACGTTGTGGCTGATGTCCTGCGTTGCAGTCGCCTGCTCGGCGACAGCGGCCGAGATCGCGTTCGTGATGTCGGATATTTTGCCGATCGTTTCGACGACGCCCCCGATGGTGTCCACGGCATCTTGCGTCGCCGACTGCATGCCCTGAATCTGACTTGCGATGTCGCTTGTCGCCTTGGCGGTCTGAGTGGCGAGGGCTTTGACCTCCTGAGCCACGACTGCAAATCCCTTTCCGGCTTCGCCGGCGCGGGCTGCTTCGATGGTGGCATTCAAAGCCAGCAGGTTGGTCTGCGAGGCGATGCTGTTGATGAGCCCGATGACATCGCCAACGCGCGTTGCCGCGGCCAGAAGCTCCGTCACACGCGTGTTGCTGGCGTTTGCCTTGGCCACAGCGTGAGACGCGGCCTGTGCGCTCTCTGAGATCTGCCGTTCTATTTCTCCGACGGCGGCCGAAAGCTGTTCGGTGGCAGTGGCGACGCTGCCGACATTCCCGGAGGTCACTTCCGACGCGGTGCCGACCATTGTCGACAATTGCTTCGTGGCATCGGCGGAACGGGTCAACTGCTTGGCGATACCCTCGAGTGAGCCAACCGCCGCGGCAACTTTCTCGATGATAGCGCCCACCGTCCCTTCGAATTCCGCTGCCAGGTTGTGCCGTGCGGTGCGGCGCGCCTCGGATGCCTTGCGTTCGGCGTCGGCGTGTTCCACACGAAGGCGTTCGTTCTCTGCTATTCCGTGCGCGAATATGCCGACGGAGCGAGACATGCTGCCAATCTCGTCGGCCCGGTCTGCGCCGGGTACGACACCAATGCCATGGCCTTGAGACAAGCGGGCCATCGCAGTTTCCAGTGCAGCCAACGGGCTCAGGATTCCACGCAGCATGAAGACGAGGGCCATCAGGACGCCTGAGATGGAGAACACGATCGCAGCGTTGGTGATCCAGGCGGTTGTGGTGGCAAACTCCTTTGAGCCTTCGTTGATTTTCTTGGCTTCGTTTTCTATCTGCTGGCCCACGGCCTCCAGCGATTTTTCCAGCTCTTCAAAGCGTGCATTGAACTCGGGCATTGCCGCCAAGGCCTGCTGGCGATCGGTAAACGCAATTGCGACGGTTGCCTGAGCCTTCTCCAGATAGCTCGCGAGCGGGGCGTCTACGCTTTCGAGCGCCTGCTTGATATTGGTCGCAAGTGGAAGCTCTTTGTTCGCCGCAACGATGGCCGCGAAGTCGGCGCTCATGTCCGCAAGGTTTGCTTTGACGTCCTGTTCGGAGGTGCCGAGCTCGCTCGCGGTGAGTGCCGAAAGCACGATGGCGCGCAGGCCGTCGTGGTACATGTCGAGCGTGGTGTGGTTCCGTACGGCCGTAGTGAGGACGACTGAATTGTCCAAGCTATCGATCAAGCGTGAGCGCACGAGAATGCTGGATCCTGACGCGACGAAGGTGGCCAGAAGGCAAAGTCCACAGACAAGGTGTGCGCGGCTCGATAGGGTTTTCGGCAGGAAGGGTAGCGACAACATAATGCGCTCCGTCGCGTGCTATAAACTTTTGTTAGTCAATATCTTACGTCTGATTGTTTAATTTGAAATTGAGTTTTGTTTACCAAAGTCTTTCAGAGCGGAGGCGAAAGCTTGTCTGCTGGGGTCGTCATGAGTTTCTGGGCCGTTTCCAGGGTGTCCGCTTCCTGGGCCGGCTTATCCCAGCGAATGCGATGAAT
The DNA here is from genome assembly GCF_036262015.1 of Hyphomicrobium sp. Classification (GTDB taxonomy): domain Bacteria; phylum Pseudomonadota; class Alphaproteobacteria; order Rhizobiales; family Hyphomicrobiaceae; genus Hyphomicrobium_C. The sequence continues at coordinate 263,427 of NZ_DATAJR010000009.1, forward strand.
GCGCGGAAAGCGCATGGCCAAGCCGGACTTGTGACGCGACGACGCGAAGATGGCGTCAAAGGCCACCTCCAGCACGAGGCGCGGCTCGACGGCCCGCACGGGGCCGAATTGCTCCGTTGTGTGGGTGCGCACGAAACGATCGATCTCGGCAAGCTCGGCGTCCGTAAAGCCCGAGTAGGCCTTGCCGACAGGGACCAGTTCATGGCCGGGGTAAATGTCTCCGCGCGGAGACCCCTCAAGGGTGGCCTCGGCGATCTCGCGCCAAACGCCGAATGTGTAGTCCGAATAGTAGGACGAGCGTTTGCCCGAGCCGCGCTGAGCGTACATCAGCACGCAGTCGAGCGTCTGGGCGGCGCGCTTCCACTTGAACCAATGGCCGCGCGGGCGCCCCGAGAGGTAGGGACTGGTCCAGCGCTTGAGCATCAGCCCTTCGATCCCACTCTGGCGCGCTTCGCTCCAAAGCGTGTCGAGGTCTTCGCGTGTCGCGAACGGAACGAGAGGGCTGATGTCCGAAAGTGGCGGCCGCTCTTTGGCGTACCACGCTTCGAGGCGTTCGCGCCGGTCCCGGAAACTCAACTCCCGCAGGTCTTCACTGCCGTCGATCAGAATGTCGTAGAGACGCACGTGCGCGGGATGGTCTTTCAGCATCTTCCCGGTCACGGCTTTCCGGTTCAGGCGCTGCTGGAGGTCGTTGAACGGCGCAACGATGCCGCGGCGCGCAACGAGCAGCTCGCCATCGAGCAGAACGTCCAGCCCTTCGAACGCGGCAACGATGTCCGGAAAGGAGCGGGAGATGTCGTCGCCGGTGCGCGAGAAGATGCGTACATGCTCGCCGTGCGCTGCGATCTGCACGCGGATGCCGTCCCATTTCCATTCGGCAGAGAAGTCTTCAGCTGCGAAGTTTGCCCAGTCCTGCTCCTCAATGGCGTGTGCGAGCATGAGCGGCCGGAAGAGAGGTTTGCCGGCGGCATCCGGGAGTGGCCCTTTTCCTTCGAGCCATTGGAAGAGGTTTGTGTAGGGCGGCGCAAGTGCGTGCCAGATCTCCTCGATCTCGGATACGTCGTGTCCGCTCATCTCCGCGAGCGCGGTCTTGGCGAGGCGCGCAGAAACGCCGACGCGCGGCGCGCCGCCGACGAGCTTGAGCAATGCCCAGCGGCCTCGGGCATCGAGGCCATCGAGCAGGTGGCCCAGCGTTGTGGCGATGTCGGCCGGCCCTGCCATCGCCAATGCCGCAACAGTTTCGGAAAGACGAGGCGCCGGCCCGCGTTCTGCTTGTTCCGGCCACATCAACGCAACGGTCTCGGCCGTGTCGCCGACGTAATCCCGCGAGAGGGCGTAGAGAACGGGATCGACGCGCGTTTCGAGAAGCGTCGCAAGGCTGCGCCGCAACGGCAGGCGCGGAAAAAGACCGTCGGTCAGGGCGGCCAGCGCAAAGCCTCGGTCGGGATCCGGCGCCGAGCGGAAGTAGTCGGTGAGAAGAGACAGTTTGCCTTTCCGGGATGGCGTTGTGGTCAAGGTGTCGAGCAGAAGGGCGAACGACTCCACGCGCTACTCTCCCTCGTCCTCGAAGCCGACGAGAGCGAGTGCGCGCGCCTTGAGCCCGCGGCGTCCCAATTCGTAGACGAGGGCGTCATCACGTCCGTGCGTGACCCAAATATCCTCGGCGCCGGTTTCGACCACGGTGTCGATGAGCTCAGGCCAGTCGGCGTGATCGGAAATGATGAGCGGTAACTCGACACCGCTCTGGCGCACGCGTCCTTTGATGCGCATCCAGCCGGATGCGAACGATGTCACCGGGTCTGGGAAGCGGCGGGACCAGCGATCGGATACGGCCGACGGTGGGCACAGGATGAGGGCGCCGGCGAGTTCGGAAGGTTTCCCATCCGGCACGGGGCGAAGGTCACCGAGGTGGACGCCCAAGGTCTGATAGAGCTCGGTCAAGGCGATCATCGCGCCGTGCAGGTAGATGGGCGCGTCGTAGCCAGCGTCGCGGGCGAGCCGGATAACCCGCTGGCATTTGCCGAGACCATATGCGCCGACGAGATGTGCGCGATCCGGATTGCGATGCATCGACGCCAGTAGACGCGAGACTTCGCGGATGGCCGGCTCGTGATGGAATACGGGCAGGGCAAAGGTGGCTTCGGTGACAAAGACATCGCAGGCGATAGGTTCGAATGGCGCGCACGTCGGGTCACTCGCGCGCTTGTAGTCGCCGGATACGACGGCGCGCTGACCTTTCCACTCTAGCACGATCTGCGCTGACCCTAGAATGTGTCCGGCAGGAACGAGGCGAACGGAGACGCCGCCAAGCGTGAGGACCGTACCAAGCGGTGCCGCCTCAAAACGCCCTGCCGCATCGGGTCCGATGCGGGTCTTCATGATTTCGATGGTTTCGGCCGTCGCCAGGACTGCCCCGTGGCCTGGGCGCGCGTGATCGCTATGGCCGTGAGTAATGATCGCGCGATCGACTGGACGCGCAGGATCGATGTAGACGCCGGCGGGCTCGCAATAGAGGCCACGCTCGGTTGGATAAAGCCACTGGTCAATTCCGGCTGCAGGCATTCAACGCAACGCGTATCCGAGGTTCATGCGCGATCTTGCGTGTGAAAACGCAAACTCTCTCTCGCCGGTTTCATCGCTCCGGCGCGATAGCGGGAACCTTCGATATGATGCCGATCTCAACTAATCGCAATCAGGCGATAATGTCGGGCAGAAGCTGATCCTCGACCTTGGTGATCTGGTCTTTGAGGGCGAGCTTCTTTTTCTTCAAACGGCGGACGAGAAGCTGATCGGCTGTCCCGTTGGATTCGAGCGCAAGAATCTCGTCATCGAGCAGGCGGTGCTCGGAGCGAAGTTTAACCAACTCCTCTCGAAGCTCCCTGTCGTTCTGACGTTGCATGTCGCTGCTCGTTCCACATTCGGCTCGCCGCGGTGCGCAAGGTAAATGCGCGCGTCCCGAACCGGCGGGACTATCCTCTCATTTTCCCCCGTACGCAAGCCGGACGAGGCGGCGGCAGAATAAAATCCCTGCTCAAACCGGTGCTTAGCAAATGGTTTACTCTGAAAAGGTGCTTAATCTGCTGTTTGTTCATATGGCGTTACGGATGGACAATCAGTGGCATTTCTGTAACAATCCCCCTGTCTTCAAATCTGCAAAAGGAGGTCAAGGATGGCGCTGTCGGCTCATCTTCAGGAACTCTCAGAGAAGCACCGGCAACTCGAGCGTCGGATTGAAGAGGAGACGTTAAGGCCAGGATCGGACGACCAAGCGATCCGCCGCCTCAAACAAGAAAAACTGAAACTGAAGGACGAGATCGTCAGGCTAGAAACCAATACTCGGCACTGACGCGATTCTGCGGGAGGCTGCGAATAGGTAGCTGAACTGCAGCTACTCTCGCAGTGCTCCCGGTAACCGCTATCCGTTGCCGGACTTGGAACGCGACCAGCGCGTAACGGTTTGCTTGTTCCGCTTATTGCCAAATCCAGCGCTAGAGCATCTTGCGATCCGATGGAATCGGATCGGATGCTCTAGGTTTTTTGATTTGTCGCATTTTCTCGCGACGAACAGGCCTCCACTTCGTCGGAAAATGCTCAGGCCTGTTTGGCCATTTCACGTAGCTTGAATTTCTGCACCTTCCCGGTGGACGTCTTCGGCACATCGGTGAAGACCACGAGCCTGGGCGCTTTGAAGTGCGCGAGCCGCTCGCGGCACCAGATGATCATCTCTTCCTGAGTCGCGCTGGCGCCGGGCTTCAATTCGACGAAGGCGCACGGCGTCTCGCCCCACCTCTCATCCGGTTTCGCAACGACGGCGCACACGGCCACTGACGGGTGTTTGTAGAGAACGTCCTCGACCTCGATCGAGGAGATGTTCTCGCCGCCCGAAATGATGATGTCCTTCGAGCGATCCTTGAGCTGGATGTATCCGTCGGGGTGAAGCACGCCGAGATCGCCCGAGTGGAACCAGCCGCCTTCGAAAGCTTCGGCCGTTGCCTCAGGGTTCTTGAGGTAGCCTTTCATGACGATGTTTCCGCGGAACATGACTTCGCCAATGGTTTCGCCATCGGCGGGGACCTGCTCCATGGTTTGCGGATCCATCACGGTCAGCCCCTCGAGCGCGGGATAGCGAACGCCTTGCCGGGCGCGGCGTGCATCCTTCTCGGGCTTCGGGAGGCCATCCCACACGCTGTGCCATTCATTGAGGGTCGCAGGGCCGTATGTTTCGGTGAGGCCGTAGAGATGCGTGAGGGCGAAGCCTGCTTCGTTCATGTGGGCCATGACGCTTTCGGGCGGCGGCGCCGCGGCGTGATTGAACGCTACGCGATGTGTGAACTCGCGGCGCTCGTCGTCCTTCGCGTTGAGCAGCGTGGCCATGACGATCGGAGCGCCAGAGAGGTTCGTGACCTTATGATCGACGATGGCGTCATACATGGCTTTCGCGCGGACCCAACGAAGGCACACGTGAGTCCCGGCGACGAGTGAAAGCGTCCACGGGAAACACCAGCCGTTGCAGTGGAACATCGGCAACGTCCAGAGATAGACCGGATGCCTGCCCATGCCGGTGGCAATGGTGTTCGCGTAGCACATGAGTGCCGCGCCGCGATGATGGTAGACCACGCCCTTCGGATTGCCGGTGGTGCCCGACGTGTAATTCAGGCTGATCGCATCCCATTCGTCGTCCGGCATACGCCAGGCAAACTCCGGATCGCCTGCAGAGAGGAAGGCTTCGTAGTCAATGTCGGAAAGCGGCGGGCCGAGATCGGGAAACTCGGCGTCGTTGTAATCGATGATCAAAGGGCGCGCCTTCGCGAGGTCGAGCGCCTCTTTCATGAGCAGGGAGAACTCGCGATCCGAGATCAGAAGCTTGCTGTTCGCGTGATCGAGTTGAAAGGCAATGATCGGTGCATCGAGACGCGTATTCAGGCAGTGCAGCACGGCGCCGGTCATCGGTACGGCGTAGTGCGCTTCCAACATGGCCGGCGTGTTGGAGAGCATGACTGTGACGGTGTCGCCGGGCCTGATCCCTCGGTCCACCAGCGCCGATGCAAGCTTGCGCGCGCGCGCGTAGAACGTCGCGTAGTCGGCACGCTGCTTGCCATGGATGATGGCGGTGTGATGCGGATAGACCTTGGCTGCTCGCTCGAATAGGCCGATCGGGGTGAGGGGCTGATAATTCGCCGGGTTTTTGTCGAGGCCGATGGAGTAGGGGTTTTCGCTCATCAGGACTGTCGGTTCTTGTTGGCTGTGTATCGCCCAACGCTACCGAAGCAGCCCGCTGGCGGCAACGCTGTTCCTCGGGCTGATTGTACTTAGTGACGCGTCATTCGTTGCCAGTGCTTTGGGCAGAAGCGACCGGGCTCGCGGATGCCACATTCTGGCAAATATGTGGGTGGGATCGCAAATTGGCTATGAAACGAACCTGACGCCCGGTAGATTCGGGTCGTGTTTCGTCGGGCTCTCTTGGTAGGGGAGGCGGTGGTGACGGATCCCCATTTCGAGACGATCGCGTTGTGGATTGTCGCTATCTTGGTGTTGATGGCGCCATGGGCGTTGCTCTGAGGCGCGCGACAGGTTGCGAGCCGGGCCGGAAGCCCCAAAAAAGCTTGCGGCGCGGACTGGTCCCGCCAGCCGCGCCGATGCCTCAAAACCCTGTGGACTTCCGAGCTGCCGTCTTACGCGGCCATATCCAAAGTATGGCACGGCAAGTTGGAGATCCCCTTAAAAAGTCTGCTTAATAAGCGGTGTGAGCGTAGATCTTTTCTGGAAAATGCCGGATGTGACGGCGGGAGTGCCTCCGATTTCCGGTCGCGGGCGTGAAAAGGTTGCGGCAACTCGTAAGGTTTGGCGGCCTTGAACCCGGTTAGAGGATCGGGCAGGAAATAGTCTGGTCCGGCTCCGCGGGGGAGCGGGGCGGCGTGGGAGGAGGATCTCCAGGTATGAGCGATCGTGAAACGGCCCCCAAGCAGCTCCTGCATTTGGTATTCGGGGGCGAGCTTCGCGATCTCGAGGGAATCGAATTCCGCGACCTGCATGGCCTTGACATCGTTGGTATCTTTCCGAACTACGCGGAAGCGCTGGTGGCCTGGAAGGCCGCCTCCCAAAAGTCCGTCGACAATGCGTCGATGCGCTACTTCATCGTGCACATGCATCGGTTGCTCGAGCCGCTGGCCGGCTCGAAAGTGGATGCCTAAGGCGTTCGACTGAGGGCCGGTGGGGCCCCCAGTGCCGTTAAATCAGGATCCCGCTGGCGATGGCGACTGCACACAATAAACCGCTTCCGGAAGAGCCGCGCGCCCAGCGTAAGAAGGAGACGCGGGCGCTCGATACGCAGTCGCGTCAGCTTTTGAGCCGGTTCCTCGCCGATTGGGTGCGTCCGCGCTGGCGTGAGCTGCTGATCGCGCTCGCTCTGACCGGAGGGCTGGCCGCCGCGACCGGCGCCTATCCGATGGTCATCAAGTTCTCTTTCGACAACCTGCTCGACGGCAATGTCACGTGGCTGCCGTGGGTCCTCGTGGCGATCATTGCGATTACGCTTGCTCGGAGCGTGTTGCTCTATCTGCAGACGGTATCCACGCAGCGCATCGTGCTGCGGCTCACGGCCGACATGCAGAACGTAACCTTCCGGCATTTGATCAACGCCGATTACGCGCGGTTGACGCGGGACACGCCCGGCCGGCTGATGTCGAAGCTCACCAACGACATCCAGTTCATTCAACAAGCCTCGCTTGCGTCGATGAACTCGGTCATGCGCGACACACTCTCGGTCGTCGCGCTGGTCGGGTCGATGTTTTATCTCGACTGGTTGATTTCGCTCGTCGTGCTCGGCGTTTATCCGTTCGCGGTTGTGCCGATCGCCACTATTGCGCGACGTGTGCGTCGTAACTCGACGCGCACGCAGGCCGAGCTTGGCGGGATGACGTCGCTGCTGGCCGAGCACCTTGGTGCAACGCGCCTCATCAAGACGTTCCGCCTCGAGGACTATGCTTCGGAGCGTGTGAACCGCAGCTTTGAAGAGGTGTTTCGCCATCGTCTCAAGGGCGTGGCCGTCAAGGCGCGTCTGGAGTCGCTGCTGGAAGCGCTGGGGGGCGCCGCTGTCGCGGGCGTGATCTGGGTCGCGTACTGGCGCATTTCGAGCGGCGCGTCCACGGTCGGCGATTTCATGGGGTTGACGGCGGCCCTGCTGATGGCCGGGCAGCCGCTAAGGGCCGTCGGCGGCCTTATGGCGCGTGTGCAAGAGGGCCTGGCGGCCATCGAGAGCATTTACGGCATTCTCGACGAGAAGCCCACGAACAAGGATCTGCCGGGTGCCAAGCCTCTGCAGATCGCGCGCGGCTCGATCAACTTCGATCATGTCGCCTTTCACTATGGCGATGAGTCCATTCCTGCCATCATCGATTTCAACCTGGACGTAGAAGGCGGGCACACGGTGGCCTTGGTCGGCCGTTCGGGAGCGGGTAAATCGACGATCGTCAACCTTGTGCCGCGTCTGTTCGACGTGACGGGTGGCGCCATTCGCATTGACGGTCAGGACATCCGCGAGGTCACGCTGGCGTCGCTCCGCTCGTCGATTGCCCTGGTAAGTCAGGATGTTACTCTGTTCGATGACACGATCCGTTCGAATATCGCGCTCGGAAAGCTCGATGCAACGGACGAGGAGATCGTGGCGGCGGCAAAGGCGGCGGCCGCTCACGAGTTCATCCTCAGCCAGCCGCAGGGGTATGCCACGGTGATCGGGGATCGCGGCGTCAGGCTTTCCGGCGGTCAGCGCCAGCGTCTCGCTCTTGCGGCTGCGATCCTCAAAAACGCACCGATCCTTCTGCTGGACGAGGCGACGAGTGCGCTGGATACGCATTCCGAGCGCTTGGTGCAGCAGGCTCTGGCGGATTTCACACGCAACCGGACTTCGATCGTCATCGCCCACCGCCTTTCGACGGTGCAAAATGCCGACCTCATTTGCGTGATGGAGGCGGGAACTATCGTCGAGACCGGCACGCACAGCGAACTCCTCGCGCGGGGGGGAGCCTATGCCCGTCTGGTTCGCGCCCAGCTCCTGTCCGATGTCGACGAGGATACTGCGCCGCTCGGGCTGCCGTTGAATTGAGCCGCTATTCCCGGCGGAAAATCTTGTCGACGATGCGGTTTGCCCAGCGGTGCGAATGCACCCGCGTGGAGATCTCTTTCGGATCGTAGACGGTGGCGACCCACTCATAGAACTCGATCGGAGATTTGGCCGCGTCGGCCAAATAGGCGTCGAACACGAGATCGAGAACACCGGTATCGGCTTGACGGATATGGCCATATCGCAGGGACAGCTGCCGGCGGGCTTTTTTTATCGGTACGCCCCGACGCGTATAAAGGTAGAGCGCGCTCATCAGGCCTACGCGGTCGGCGCCGGACTTACAGTGCATGAGCATGGGATATTCGACGTTCGCGAACAGGTCCCGTGCGGCCAGGAGTTCGGCACGGGTCGGTGCGGCGCGTGAACGGATTCTGAAGTCGACCAGCTTGAGTCCCGCTTCCTTGCAAGCGGCTTGCTCGTAGGCGTAGGTCGAGGAATCGACCTGCCCCCGCAGATTGACGACGGTACGTATTCCGCGACGCGGCAGATCATGAACCTGATGAGGGAGCGGCTGTGCGGCTCGCCAGGCTTCGTCTGACAGGCGATGGCGGTTGGGGAACACGAGCCTGACCAAAAGATGGTCGAGAAGCAGCATGTCCATGTAGCGGGCATAAGGCTCGGCACGCCTGACGAGCGGAGCTGGAAGTGTCGCGGTCACGGCTCGCACTCCCGCCCACGCCGAGCGACGAAGCGCACGTCTTGCCCGTTTCGCGAGAGATGACATCTGTGCCTGGGGTTCCCGCCGATCTGCTCGCGTTTCGGGCAGTGAAGCTGCCAACGACCCGAAAAACGGGCCACTTCCGGGGCTGCGTAGCACTATCTGGCCAGATCTGTCGAACCCCTAATTGACGCCGGGGGCAGATGGTTGCTTTGATGTTGCTTTCCCGATAGGAAATTGGCCGGAACAGGCGCCGGTACGCGGCTCGAGCACGGAGAGGCGAAAGAGCCTGATCGATGGCACAATCGCCAAAGCAAGAGTCGAAGATTGGCCGCTTCGTGGGGCTTCTGGGGGCGCGTTACACGCGCTTTGTGCGCTCGACCTCGACGGCTGTCTACGATCCGCCCGATACGCGGGAGCGCGCCGGTCAACTACACCCCTACATTTTTGCCATGTGGCACGGCCAGTTCGTGCTCATGCCGACGCTGCATCAGGGCGCCTTCAAAGTCTCGGCCATCGCGGCACGGCACAAGGATGCGACCGCCATCCGTGCTCTGCTCGGCGAGTTCGACATCGAAGTCGTGCAAGGGGCCGGAGCGAATGAACGCAAGAAGGACAAGGGCGGTGTCTACGCGCTGAGAACGGCTACCAAGCTCCTGAAAGGGGGCAGTACGTTCTCGATGACAGCGGATATCCCGCCAGGGCCGGCACGAAAATCCGGAACCGGCATTGTCACGCTCGCCAAATTTTCCGAGCGGCCGATCGTCCCGTTCGCCGTCGCCACGTCTCGCTTCATTGCCTTGCCGACATGGAGCCGGATGACGATCAATCTGCCGTTCTCCAAAATGGCGTACGTGATGGGCGATCCGATCTGGGTTCCGGCAGACGCAGATATAGAGGCGCTGGAGCAGCACCGCAAAACCGTGGAAGCCGAGCTCAATCGTGTCACGGAGCGCGCTTACGCGCTCGTCGGGGCCGACATCAAACGGGTGACACCTCCGGCGGCGGGCGAGGGATCAAAAGGCCCCGCTCCGGAGGGGCTCACACTCAAGGGCTATCGCGCAGGAACGCAGCTGTTCGGGTTGGTTGCGCCGCTTTTGCTGGCCGTGCGAGGACGGCAAGGCAAAGAGGATCCCGCGCGGCGCGGCGAACGCTACGGCAAAGCCAGCTTGCCACGTCCCGAGGGGCTGCTTGTGTGGATGCATGCGGCCAGCGTCGGTGAGGCCAATGCCGTGATGCCCGTGATCGATCGCCTGCTCGCGGAGCGGCCGGATATCTCGATCCTTCTGACGACGGGCACGCTCACGTCGGCCGCGCTGGCAAAGCGCAGGCTTCCTCCTCGCGCCATTCATCAGTTCATCGTGCTCGATGTACCAGAGTACGTGCGTGCATTTCTCGATCATTGGCAACCGGATCTCGCCGTATTTGCGGAAAGCGAGATCTGGCCCAACCTCATCATGGAAGCATCGAAGCGCAGTATCCCGCTTGCACTGGTGAATGCACGGATGTCTGCGCGCAGTGCGCGGCGCTGGAAGCGGCTGAAAGGCGTGTCTCAGCCGCTGTTTTCCCGCTTCGATCTCATTCTTGCGCAGAACGATGTTCTCGCTCGAGCCGTTAGCCGTCTGGGCGCTCCGCACGTGGAACCCGTGGGCAATCTCAAAGTCGATGCACCGCCACCAGTGGTCGATGCAGGCGAACTTGATCGCTTGCGTCACGCGTTGAACGGTCGTCCGATCTTCGTAGCAGCCAGCACGCACGATCCGGAAGAGGCTGTCATCGCAGATGCGCACCGAATTCTAGCGGCCAAGCTGCCTGGTTTTTGCACCATCATTGCGCCGCGCCATCCCCGGCGCGGGAAAGCGATCGCGGAGATGCTGCGCTCGAAAGGGCTCGCAGTGTCGATCCGCTCGGCGGGTGAGCTGCCGAGTGCTGGGACCGACGTTTACATTGCCGATACGATCGGCGAGCTCGGTACGCTGTACGCACTGACGGAAGTGGCCTTCGTTGGCGGCTCGCTGATCCCGCACGGCGGGCAGAACCCCGTCGAGGCTATCGGACATCATGCCGTGGTGCTGACTGGTCCGCATTGGAGCAACTTCAGCGACTTTTATCGCGCCTTACTGCGCCACAAGGGTGCCCTTGAAGTTAGGTCGGCGGAGGAACTCGCCGACGCCGTCGTGCTGCTGCATGACAAAGAGGGCGAGCTGCAGAAGATGCGCGCAGGCGCTGCAACGGCGCTGCAATCGCTTGCCGGTGCGCTCGACAGGACGGTTTCCGCCCTGATCGAGATGCTGCCGGAAAGCTCGCGAGTGCGTCGTGCCTCTTGAGGAGCCCAGCTGGTGGTATGCCGGCGAAGGCGAACGTGCGCATTTGGCCGAGCGGCTGCTTGCTCCCGTCGGCGACATCTATGGCGCTGCAGTCGAGCGGCGTTTTAGGAAATCCACGCCCTACCGCTCCGCGCTTCCCGTCGTCTGCGTTGGCAACTTCACGGCCGGAGGCACCGGCAAGACACCGCTCACGCGCTTCCTGATCGAGATGCTGGCGGAGCGGCAGATCTCAGCGGTTTGCCTTTCACGCGGGTATGGCGGTTCGCTTGCGGGGCCCGTTTGGGTTGATCCCGTCCAGCACGGGGCTCATGAGGTCGGGGATGAGCCGCTTCTTATCGCGCGCGGCTTCGGCGGCGTGGCGGCGCGTGTCATGATCTCGCGCGATCGCAAGGCCGGTTGTGCCGCCATTGAAGCCGCCGGGGACGCGCACGCCATCATCATGGATGATGGGCTGCAAAACCCGTCGCTGGTCAAAGACCTCTCCATAGCGGTCGTGGATGCGCGGCGGGGCTTCGGCAACGGGCGCGTCATTCCCGCCGGGCCGCTCAGGGCGCGGCTCGCGTTTCAGCTTGGCCTCGTCGACTGTATCGTCGTCATGGGGACCGATCCCGCGGCGGGCGCGCATTCGATCTTCGAGGGGCTCAAGAAGCAGTTCCAGGGGCCTGTTCTCCGCGGTTCAGTCGAGCCCACCGGTGAGGTGGACTGGCTTGCAGACCGTCCTGTGCTTGCCTACGCCGGCATCGCCAATCCCGGACGCTTCTTCGGGATGCTCGAAGGTTTAGGGCCGCGCTCGCTCGCGACGCGCGCGTTTGCCGATCACCATGCCTTTACGGATCGCGAAGCGTCGGACCTGATCTCGGCGGCGCAGACGACGGGGGCAGTTCTGGTCACGACGGAAAAGGACGCCGCGCGTCTCGTGGGTGCAGTCGGCGCGCGCGCGGAACTTGCTGCACTTTCGCGAACAGTGCCGATCACGGTGAAATTCGAGGAGCGAGATCTCGTGCGCCTGCACGCGCTGATCGACGGCGCGCTCAAGGCGCCGCCGCGAAGCTGAGATTGTCAGGCCTGCCGCTCGCGATTGCGCACGGCTTCGAGATAGCGATTGAGGGAGATGTCGGCCGTCGCGTAAGCTTCCTGTAGCTCAACGCTCCAGTAGCGTAGATCCGCGAGGTCGATCTTCTGGCCGGTCACGGCGCAGCGCACGAAGTCGCCCGGTGCGAGCACCTGGAACTCGCCGTCTAAGTAACGCACCTGGGCTTCGCCCCGAATGCCGAACAGCTTGTCGAAGCGGTTCATGGAACCTCTGGTCTGCAATGCGGCTGGGTCGGGGCCGTAATGGGCGGCTGCCCGAAAGCCCACCCCGTTGACATCGCTGTTTGGCGGGGCGGCGTCAAGGCACGGCCGCGTGAAATTGTTATCAGAAAAGGGAGCCCTGGTCCTTAACGGCGCGTTTGGACGCAGGTGCCGTGGATTTCGGTTGAGAAGGCTTCCCGGACGTCTCCTTTTTGACGGGCTCGGATTTCCCCTGTGCTTCAGCCTGGATACGGCCATCGGCGAACTCGATGTCCAGCCCCTGACCGATGGTTACGGATTGGGCGGAGCGCACCATGGCACCGTCAGCACTGCGCACCAGGGCAAATCCGCGCGCCAGGACGCTGTGGTAGCCGAGTGACCCCAAAAGCTTGGCCTGTCCGTCCAAGACTTGGCGGCGTTGCGTAATTTGCCCGGCGAAGGCGCGGGCCATACGCCGCTCGAGTGTTTCGAGGCGCTCGCCGTATCGCTCAACGCGGAGGCGGATCGGTGCGGGCCGCAGGCGGCCAGCCGCATGCTGAAGGCGTGCGCGACGCACGGATGCGATCTTTCCGAGACAGTCGCGGGCGCGACGCTCGAGGCCGTCCAAGCGATCGGCTGCGCGCGTCAGGCGGTTCTCCAGCAATCGCGGATGGAGACGTGAGGTGATGCGAACGTGGCGCGTATGATGGGCTTGTGTGTTGGCGGATAGGGCCCGGCCGAGGCGCATCGCGGTTGCGTCGGTGCGCTGGCGATGGTGAACGACGAGCGAGCGTGGGCTCGGCAGCCGTCCTGCTATCTGGAAGAAGCGCGTGTGGCAACGCTGGACCCGTGTGCGCAGCGCGCCATCAAGCCGATGGGCAACGCTGTCCAGGCGCTGGCGCGGGAGCGCGGCCAGATCTTCGGCGCGTGGCAAGCCGCGCACCGCCGAGCGCAGATCGCGCCGCAACGCTTCCAGGAGGCGGCGGACGGCGACGCCGAGGCGCAAGCCCAGCTTGCCGGTTTCCTGCAGCAGGTCGGAATGCTTGGGAACGGCCCATTCGGCGGCTTTTGTCGGCGTCGGCGCGCGTGCGTCGGCGACGAGGTCGATCAACGTCCAGTCGGTCTCATGGCCGACCGCGGAGATGACGGGAATGGTGCTCGCCGCCACGGCGCGGACGACGGCTTCATCGTTGAAGCCCCAGAGGTCTTCCAGGCTGCCGCCGCCACGGGCGACGATGAGGACGTCCGGGCGCGGGATGGCGCCGCCGGGTGCAATTGCGTTGAAGCCGCGAATGGCGTTCGCGACTTCCGCCGCGCTGCCATCGCCCTGCACGCGAACCGGCCAGACGATGACGCGCGTCGGAAAGCGTTCCTGGAATCCGTGGAGCATGTCGCGGATCACGGCGCCGGTCGGGCTTGTGACGATACCGACGACCTTGGGCAGGAAAGGCAGGGGGCGTTTGCGCTCTTCTGCGAACAGACCTTCGGCCGCGAAGCGGCGCTTGCGCTCCTCGAGCTGCGCCATGAGCGCGCCGAGGCCGGCAGGCTCCAAAGATTCGATGACGATCTGATACTTCGATGAGCCGGGGAAGGACGAGATCTTGCCGGTGGCGATGACCTCCATACCCTCTTCGGGCTTGATCCGCAGGCGGTTCCAACTGCCGCGCCAGATCACGGCGTCGATCTTCGCCTTGTCGTCCTTGAGCGAAAAATAGCAATGGCCGGAGGCGTGGGGGCCGCGGTAGCCAGACACCTCGCCGCGTAGCCGGACGTGGCCGAATCCCTCCTCGAGCGCGCGTTTGACCGCGTTCGAGAGCTCGGAGACCGTAAATTCTGCGACATTTCCGGCAGGAGACGGGGGGCTGGTCAAAAGAATCGGTCCTCGCTTGTTTCAAGAGCGATAGATGATACACGGTGTGCGAAAAACAATCCGCTTGGTCGATATACAATCCACCGCTAGGGCTTTGACAACATGAACGTTCTTCTGATCGGCGGTGGCGGGCGCGAGCACGCGCTGGCCTGGGCTCTGTCCGCGAGCCCGCTGCTGACCAAGCTCTATGCGGCTCCGGGGAACGCCGGCATTGCCGAGCTTGCGGAGTGCGTGGCGCTCAATGTGGCCGACCATGGGGCGGTGCAACGGTTCGTTGCCGACAAGTCCATCGCATTCGTCGTCATCGGACCCGAGGCTCCGCTCGTGGGCGGATTGAGCGATGCGCTCGCAGCCGCTGGCATCAAGCACTTCGGGCCGTCGCAGGCCGCGAGCCAGCTCGAAGGCTCGAAGGGTTTCACCAAGGATCTCTGCCGCGAGGCCAACATTCCGACGGGCGCTTATGGGCGCTTCAAGGATGCCGCGTCGGCCACTGCGTATCTTGCGGCCCAACCTGTGCCGATCGTTGTCAAGGCGGATGGGCTTGCGGCGGGCAAGGGCGTGGTTGTGGCGACGACACGCGCCGAAGCCGAAGCCGCGGTCGATGCGTGTTTCGCCGGCGCGTTCGGGGCGGCTGGTGCGGAAGTGGTCATCGAGGAGTTCCTGGAGGGCGAAGAGGCGAGCTTCTTCGCGCTTTGCGACGGCACAACCGCGCTTGCTCTGGCGACGGCGCAGGATCACAAGCGCGTTGGCGACGACGACACCGGCCCGAACACGGGCGGCATGGGGGCCTATTCACCCGCGCCGGTGATGACGCCTCAACTTGTCTCGCGAACCATGGACGAGATTATCCGCCCGACCGTCGCGGCGATGGCGGCGCGCGGAACTCCGTTCAAGGGTGTGCTGTTCGCAGGCCTCATGATCACGAAGGATGGGCCGAAGCTCATCGAATACAACGTGCGCTTCGGCGATCCGGAGACGCAGGTGCTGATGATGCGCCTGACATCGGATTTGCTCGCAGCGATGCTGGCAACGGCGGAGGGGACGCTTGATCGCGCCTCGGTTACCTGGCGCGACGATGCGGCGTTGACGGTGGTGCTGGCGGCGAAGGGGTATCCCGGCACGCCGGAGAAAGGGACCGAGATCCGCGGCCTCGATGTGGCGCGCTCTCTTGCTGGCGTTCAGATCTTTCACGCCGGAACGCGGCGTGACGGGGATCGCTTGCTTGCGGATGGCGGTCGCGTCCTGAACGTCACGGCGCTGGGCGCGACGGTCGGTGAGGCACAGGAGCGCGCCTATCATGCGATAGCGAAAATCGATTGGCCCGGCGGCTTCTGCCGCAGCGATATCGGCTGGCGCGCGGTGCTGCGGGAAAAGGCGGGCGGGTGATAGGCGCTGATTTCGTGCATCGCGGATAACAATCGAGCGAAACGCGCAAATCGCGAACGCTCGCTTCGGGGCTTTCAACGCTGTTCAAGGTTTTCGAGGAGTTTCCGGCTGCATTTCCCTAGCGAGCAGTAGCGCGAGGACGAAATGAATGCCGACGGCTGGCCATAAGAGGATGCCGGTCATGCCCCCGGTGATCCCGAGGTAAGCAAGGTAGAGTGCGACGGCGGCACTATAGATCAACATGCCAACGATCGGCGGCCCCGGCCAGCAGGCGACTCCTAGTCCAATCAGAGCGATGCCGGCGACGCGTGCGACAGCGACTGCAATCCCGGCGAGTTCGTCGCCGAGCAACACATGTCCCACGAGAGACGGAGCGAGCAGCAGGGCCACTCCTGTCACGGACTCAGCGATTGCCGCAAAAACGAGTGCCTTCTTCATCGCACGATGTCCACGCACGAATATGGAGTCGTACTCGAACCAGAGCTAGGGACTTGCGTCCGTGTGTTGTTCCGGCCCGAGCTTAAAGGTCAGCTTGTCGATCTTCCCGGTGAACTTGAATGGAACGTCATAGCGATATTCCAACATCGCGACTCCGGTGCGCGTGTCCTCGCCGATGTCGAAGGTTTCGTCCTCCGCGAACGTGACCGGCGTGGAGTGCTCCATGGAATTTCTGGCGGCCTCCTTGCCGTCGACGGAGAGCACTCCCGTGCCGCCTTTGCCGAGACCGGGACTATCGGGCTTGTAGTCGAAGACGATGGTGTGCTTGCCGGGCTCCAGCTCGGGTCCCTCCCAGACGGTGCGCTTGAGGTCGAGTAGATTGTAGAGGAACACGACCTTGCCGCGCCCGACTCCGAACTCTCCCTTGCTGAGGAACAGGCCGTAGCCGCCGAAGCGGCCACCCTGGGTGACGATCATACCTTCGGCACCGCCATCGGGGATCTCGACCTCGGCCGTGATGGTGTAGGGCTTGTTCAGGATGCTTGGTGCGGTGCTGCCTGGCACTCCGCTTAATGTGCCCGAATAGGTGAATTCATTTCGTCCTGCCGTGAGGCTCGGGCGTGGCGTGTTCCAGCGCGCGAGCGTCGAGTTGTCGAGAGGCAGCACATTGTACTTTTTCGCCTCTGCGTAGAAGACGTCCTGCAACTCCTTGAGCTTCTCAGGCATCTTGCCGGCCAAGTCATTGGATTGCGTCGGGTCCTCGTTCACGTTGTAAAGCTCCCAACTGTAACCGGTGATGACGTCCGGCGGCGTGGCGGTTGAAAGCTCCCATGGTAGCGTTGCCGGCGTCGTGCACGCGACCCAATCGTCGTGATAGATCGCGCGATTGCCGAGCATCTCAAAGTACTGCGTGGTGTGCGTCGTCGGCGCGTCGGCATTGGCCTTCTTGAATGTGTAGGCCATGCTCACACCCTCGATGGGCCGCTGCTTGATGCCGTCGATCATGTCTGGCGCCGCGACGCCTGACGCTTCGAGGATGGTCGGCACGATGTCGATGAGGTGATGGAACTGGCGGCGGATGCCGCCGCTATCGTCGATGTGCCCGGGCCAGGAGATGGCGACGCCTTGGGCTGTTCCGCCGAAATGAGACGCCACCTGCTTGACCCACTTGAAGGGCGTGTCCATCGCCCAGGCCCAGCCTGCCGCGAAGTGCGGGAATGTGCGTTCCGAGCCCCAGAACGGGTACCAGAGGAATTGATCTTTGACCGGCACGGCGATGCCGTTGAAGGTCGTGAACTCGTTCGGGGTCCCGTTGATCATGCCTTCGGCGCTCGCGCCGTTGTCGCCACCGATGTAGATAATCAACGTGTTGTCGAGCTCGCCCTGGTCCTCGACCGCCTGAATGACGCGGCCGATCTCATGGTCGGCGTAGGCGAGGTAGGCCCCATACACGTCGGCCTGCCTGATGAAGAGCTTCTTCTCGTCCCAGCTAAGGGAATCCCATTCCGGCAGTCCCTTCGACCACGGCGTGAGCTGGGCATTTTCGGGCATGATGCCGAGACGCTTCTGATTGGCGAAGATGCGCTCGCGCAGCTTGTTCCAGCCCTCGTCGAAGAGGTGCATGTCGCCGATTTTTTTGATCCACTCGGGCGTGGGATGATGCGGCGCATGGGTGGCGCCCGGAACGTAATAGACGAGCCAGGGCTTTGCGGGCGCGAGTTCCTTGTTCTGTTTGATGTACTGGATGGCCTCGTCCGCCATCGCCGTCTCGAGGTTCCAACTTGGATTGTCGCGGAAGGGGAAGATGGCGGTCGTATTGCGATAGAGGTTCGGTTGCCACTGGCTGGCATCGCCGTCGACGAAACCATAAAAGTACTCGAAGCCCAGCCCGTTCGGCCACTGCTCGAAAGGCCCGGCTTGGCTGTTCTGGAAGAAGGGTACGTTGTGGTTTTTTCCGAACCACGAGGTGGCGTAGCCGTTGTCCCTCAGAATGCGGCCGATGGTGCCGGCATCCTTTTTGATGATCGTGTCGTAGCCAGGGAAGCCCGTCGCGATTTCGCCGACGACGCCATAGCCGGAAGAATGATGGTTGCGGCCGGTAATGATGGCCGCGCGCGAGGGCGAGCACAGCGACGTTGAATGAAAATTCGTGAAGCGAAGTCCATTGCGGGCGATGCGATCCATCGTCGGCGTGGGGATCACGCCTCCGAATGTACTCGGTGCGCCGAACCCTTGATCGTCCGTCATGATCAAAAGCACGTTGGGCGCACCCTTGGGCGGCACGACGCGTGGTGGCCACCACGGCTTTGACTGGGAGGCCTTCTCCTCGATCACGCCGCCGAAATTTGGATCGGGGGGCGGGAGCTGTTTGCCGGTGATGGTTGTGGTGGCGCCGGGGGAGCCGGGCTCGCCCGTGATCTGCTGGGCTGTTGCTCGTGTGTCGGTAAGCACGGACAGAGCAATGATGGAGACAGACAAGGCCAGTGCGGTCGTTTTCATGACGCGAACTCCGGCGTTTGCTTCCTTTCGACCTCTCTCCCTCTTAGCCCCCAAAAACTCCCGAAGCTGATCGTCAGCTACCTACGCTGATGCTCATCAGGCGATACTCAACTAAAGTCAGCAATGTTCGTAGACATCAGCACCTGTCCAGATATCCGCACCGGTCGGAGCCGGCGACATCGTAGGGTGACTACGTGCGCACGGTTGCGGCCCAGTCGAGCCAGAGGCGCACGCGGGCTTCGGGATGCGGGGAGGTCATGAAATCGGTGATGACGGCAACGCTATCGGCGCCGGCGGCGAGGATAGGGCCGGCGCGCTCCGGCGTGATGCCGCCGATGGCGACAAGGGGACGTTCGCCGATGCGGCGCTTCCATTCGCCGATCCGCTCAAGGCCTTGCGGTGCCCATTTCATAGCCTTGAGTTTGGTTTCGTAGATGGGGCCCAAGGCGACGTAAGCCGGGTCAGCGCGCAGTGCGATCTCCAGTTCCTCGTCGTCATGCGTCGAGACGCCGAGGGTGATCCCGGCGCACTTGATTGCAGCGAGATCTGCACCCGCCAGGTCTTCCTGGCCGAGGTGCAGATCGGTTGCGCCGAGATCGATGGCGGCCTGCCAATAGTCGTTGACGATCAGGCGACAGCGCGAGGCGCGCGTAGCGTCGAGCGCGGCCGCGATTTCCTCGCGGACTTCGCCGGCCGGCTTGTCCTTGATGCGGAGTTGGATCGTGCGCACGCCGAGCGGAACGAGACGCGCCACCCAGGCCGCGCCGGGAACGATAGGATAAAAGACGTCGGGGGCGCTCGTCGCGATCATCGCAGCCTCACGCGCGATGGCCGCCGGGCTTCGGCGGCTCGAAATCGAAGAAGGGTGTGCCGACCACGGGCGTGGAGGGGCTCGCGCGGTCGCTTGGCTCGATGAGGCCGGCTTCGAATGCGGTGCGGCCCGCTTCGATTGCGTCGGCGAAAGCCGCGGCCATGCGGACGGGGTCGTGAGCCTTTGCGACGGCCGTGTTGAGGAGGATGGCGTCGTAGCCCATTTCCATGGCAGCCGCGGCGTGCGAGGGCGCCCCGATCCCTGCGTCGACGACGAGCGGTAAATCCGGGAAATAAGCGCGCAGCGTTTTCAGAGCCTGCGGGTTGGCGAGGCCGCGCCCGGTGCCGATCGGCGAGCCCCAGGGCATCAGCACGCGGCATCCAGCGGCGACGAGGCGCTCGGCAGCGGAGAGATCTTCGGTCGTGTACGGGAAGACCTTGAAGCCGCGCTTGTTGAGCTCGGTCGCTGCTTCGACGAGGCCGAAGAGGTCGGGCTGGAGCGTGTCGTCGTTGGCGATCACCTCGAGCTTGATCCAGTCTGTTTCCAGAAGCTCGCGCGCCATCTCGGCGGTGGTGATCGCTTCCTTGGCCGTGCGGCAGCCTGCCGTGTTGGGCAGCAGGTGGACGGGAAGAGCACGAATGAGGTCGAGGAAGCGCGCACCGGTGCGGCCGCGCGCCTGCTCGCGGCGCAGCGATACGGTCACGATGCCCGCTCGCGCAGCGCGGATGGCTTCGGTCATGACCTGCGGCGACGGATAGAGCGCCGTACCGAGGAGCAGACGTGACGACACGGTGACGCCGTAGAGCGACAGAGCGGAAGGCGCGGCGGCCTTGGAAAGGGCTTTGAAGGGCTCGTTCTGGTTCATGGCTCAGCCGCCTTGACGGACGGACAGGATCTCGATGCGGTCGGCGCTCATAAGCTTGGTCGACGCACGCAAGCGCTCGGCGACGAATTCGCCGTTTACGGCAGTCGCAACCTTGGTGCCGCCGAAGCCCTGCTCCACGACAAGATCGGCCAGCGTCTCTGCGGCTGTCGCAAGCGCGGCGCCATTGACGGCAATCTGAAGAAGGCTGGTCGTGCTCGTGGTCATGTGTTGTTGTCGTGCCTTCGGCTCTAGGGACGCGTCCCCTGAGGTAAGGGTTTGCGGGCGCTCATGCTAGACGGCAATCTGTTGCTTTCTGCATCTCTGGTCCGCAGGTGGTTCCGTGCCGAAGACATGACTCCCGTGGCGCCCGGGTGTCAATTGGCGGATCTATGCGTATTGGGAGCAGTGATTTTTTACCGGCTGAAACCGGGCGAGCGCAGGCATGCTCGCTCATGCAACTCGGATCGCTTGCTTTTTTGGCTTCGGCGGCGTTTACCACATGCCGAGAGCTTCCTATCGTCCCCTATAAACAGCCGCCGTTTGACCATGATCCGGCCCTAGGCCTCCGGCTTGTTTTCTTTCCAGGATGGCCTTCTCCGGGCCGCTTGTCCGAGGATCCGTTTCCGATGTTCCAAGCGCTGATTACGAGCCGCCGGTTCGCACCACTCTTCTGGTGTCAGTTCCTGTCGGCGTTGAACGACAATTTCGTCAAGAACGCGCTCGTGATCCTGATCCTGTTCAAGGCGGCGTCGGATCAGGGTGGCGCCCTCGTGGCGCTGGCTGGCGCCGTGTTGGTGGCGCCATTCTTCATCCTTTCCGGAATCGGCGGCGAGCTGGCCGACCGCTACGACAAGGCCGTGGTGGCGGAGAAGCTCAAGCGCGCCGAGATTCCCGTGGCGCTTATTGCAGCGGTGGGCTTCATCCTGAACTCGATCCCGGTGCTGTTCGCCGCGCTTTTCTGCTATGGCGTCATCGCCGCGTTGTTCGGGCCTATCAAGTACGGCATCCTGCCGGCGCTGCTCGCGCCGCGCGAGCTACCGGCCGGAAACGCCTTCGTCGAGAGCGCGACATTCGCCGCCATTCTGTTCGGCACGATTGGCGGAGGGATGGCCGCGTCGGATACAAACGGCGTTTGGGTTCTCGCCGGGCTGGTCGTGGGTCTTGCAGTGTTGTGCTGGTTCTCGGCCTCCTTGATCCCGAAGATGGGCGCTGCCGCGCCGGGTCTTACCATCGATTTCAATCC
Organism: Hyphomicrobium sp.; assembly: GCF_036262015.1. GTDB lineage: Bacteria > Pseudomonadota > Alphaproteobacteria > Rhizobiales > Hyphomicrobiaceae > Hyphomicrobium_C. Next base: position 284,915 of record NZ_DATAJR010000009.1, read on the forward strand.
GTGGACGTCGACCGTCGCGTTGATCCAGCATTTGCGCAGTGACCGGCGGCTGTGGGTCGGCGGCCTTATCACGTCCTGGTTCTGGCTTGTCGGCACAGTCGTGCTGTCGCTTCTGCCGGTGCTGATCAAGGACGCCATGGGTGGAGGCGAGAGCGTTACGATCCTCGCTCTGGTCGTGTTCACGATCGGTATCGCAATCGGGTCGGCCATTGCCGCCCGGGCGAGCAAGACGCGCCCCAACCTCGCGCTCGTGCCGATCGGCGCCCTGCTTATGGGCTGCTTCGCGCTCGATCTGGCGCTGACGGCATCGACGCTACAAAAATCGGCCGATGTGGTGACCGTCGGCGCGCTCCTCAGCCGGCTCACGGGGTGGCACATCCTGCTCGACCTCGCGGGGCTTGCCATCGCCGGCGGCTTTTTCATCGTGCCGGCCTTTGCGGCGGTGCAGCTGTGGGCACCAGAAACGGAGCGCGCGCGGACTATTGGCGCGTGCAACGTGCTCTCGGCGTTGTTTATGACGGTCGCTAGTCTCGGGATCGCGCTGCTGCAGTGGGCCGGCGCGGGCCTGGCGCTGCTTCTCGCCGTACTCGGCGCGGCGAACATTGCCGTTATGGTGCTGATCCTTCGGGCCTGGGGCAAGGAAGGTATTCAGGACGTCGGTGCGTTCCTATTCAAAACGTTCATGGGCCTCGAAGTGAAGGGCTATGAAAACTTGCCGCCCGCCGGGACGCGCGCGATCATTGCGCCCAACCACGTGAGCCTGCTCGACGCGCCGATCATGCATTCGATCCTGCCGTCCCATGCGGCGTTCGCGATCGACACGGGCATGGCGCAGAAGAGCTGGATCAAGCCGTTCCTCAAAGTCGTGAAAGCACATTCCATCGATCCGACCAAACCGCTGGGCACGCGCCATCTGATCCAGGCGGTGAAGGGCGGCGAAACGCTCGTGATCTTCCCCGAAGGCCGTCTCACCGTGACTGGCGGTCTGATGAAGGTCTACGACGGTACAGCGATGATCGCGGACAAGGCGGATGCCGTGATCGTACCCGTGCGCATCGACGGGCCGGAGCGCAGCTACTTCGGATACCTCAATCGCTTCCAGTGCAAGAAGGCGCTGTTTCCGAAGACGACAGTGACCATTCTTCCGCCCCTCAAGCTCGCCGTTTCCGAAGGGCTCAAGGGCAAGGCGCGGCGACAGGCTGCGGGCATGGCGCTGCAGGATGTTATGGTCGAGGCGGCGGTTAAAACCGCCAATCTCGATCAGACGCTTTTCTCGGCTCTCGTCGAGGCCAAGGCGACCCGCGATACGGGCAAACCTGCCATCGAAGATCCGCTGGGGACGAAGCTCAGCTACGGCAAACTCATTCTCGGCGCGCAGGTTCTGGGGACGAAGCTCGCTCCGCTCGCGCCTGAGGGTGCGGCCGTCGGCGTCATGCTGCCGAACTCGGCCGGTGTGGCCGTGTGCTTCTTTGCGCTGCAGACCATCGGACGTGTGCCGGCGATGCTGAACTTTACGGCCGGCCCGCAAAACATCGAGGCGGCGTGCACGGCCGCCAACGTCGACGTCGTCCTTACGAGTCGCGTGTTCGTGGAGAAAGCGCATCTCGAAGCGGTGGTGGATAAGCTCTCGGAGAAGCGCAAGGTCGTCTATCTCGAAGACGTGAAGGCGTCGATTAGGCTCGCGGACAAGCTGCGGGGGCTTCTTGTCGGGAGCCGTGCACAGGTCGCACGGGCACCGAACGATCCGGCTGCGATCTTGTTTACGTCAGGTTCCGAAGGCCTACCCAAGGGCGTCGTGCTCTCGCACCGGAACATGCTCGCGAATGCGATGCAGAGCCTGACGCGCGTGGCCGTCAACGGTCAGGACAAGGTTTTCAACGTGCTGCCCGTGTTCCATTCCTTTGGCCTCACGGCTGGACTGGTCATGCCTCTGGTCGCGGGCGTGCCCGTTTATCTCTATCCGACGCCGCTGCACTACCGCATCGTGCCGGAGCTCGTTTACGGCTCCAATGCGACGATCCTGTTCGGTACGGATACGTTCCTCAACGGCTATGCGCGTTGTGCGCATCCCTACGATTTTGCGCGCGTGCGGCTCATTCTCGCCGGGGCAGAAGCGGTCAAAGAGCGGACGCGGCAGATCTACATGGAGAAGTTCGGTGTCCGTATCCTCGAAGGCTACGGCGTTACCGAGACCGCACCTGTGCTGGCAATCAATACGCCGCTCGCCAACAAGGCCGGTACGGTTGGGCGTCTGTCGCCGCTCATGGAGGCGCGCCTCGAGCCGGTTCCGGGCATCGAGGGCGCGGGACGGCTCTATGTGCGTGGGCCGAACGTGATGCTCGGCTACATGCGTGTGGAGAATCCAGGCGTTCTGGAGCCGCCCGCGGACGGCTGGCACGACACGGGCGATATCGTCGCCATCGACGACCAGGGGTTCATTACCATCAAGGGCCGCGCGAAACGGTTCGCAAAGATCGCGGGCGAAATGGTCTCGCTGTCTGCGGTGGAAGCACTGGCGACGGAACTGTGGCCGACCGTCACGAGTGTCGTCGTCGCGTTGCCGGACGCGCGCAAGGGCGAGCGCTTGGTGCTGATGACGACGGACACGAAAGCGACGCGGGATGCGTTCGCGCGGTTCGCACGGCAGAAGGGTGCGAACGAGCTGATGGTTCCGGCGGACATCCTGATCGTGCCGAGCGTGCCACTGCTCGGAAGCGGCAAGCCCGATTACGTTGCCTCGCTCGCGCTCGCCAAGGACCGCATGGCCTCAGCGCCCCGGAAGGCCGAGGCGCTGGTCCCGGAACCTATAGTCGGTCCGTCGGTGTGAAGGGCGGCTTCCGAGCGCCGTTCTAGCGGCGCTCCTTGTCGCGCTGCCAATAAAGGAACGCTGTCGTTACCAGCGCCGTCAGGATGATGGTGCCGATGATATCGCTGCGCTTGATGAACGCGAGCCAGACATCGATGCCGCCGAGCGAGCCGCCGCGGCCGACGAGGAACCCATTGAGCATCATGACGAACAGCACGACACCAGCCGTCAGCAGCGCGGCAGTCACGACCTGAAGCGAGCGCTTCATAGGCCGCGGCATTGCAACCTTATGGCGGCCCACGGCGAACTGCGTGCGATCAGACATGGCGGACTCCCTGCGTTCAAAGCTGCGTTCTGGCTGCGACATACGTTCAATTCTCAAGGCGAATCAGACTGATGACCATGCTACTGCGCCTCGCCAGCGGCGCAACGCTCGCGCTGAGTATAAGAAAGCTTCGGACAAGCTACTTTCTGATCCGAGCGCCGACTCGAACCTCATCGATCTCGTAGTCACCATCGAGGTCGTGTGAGGCAAAATCGAGATGCTGATAGCGCGCAAACAGGACCAGCTCGGGGCTCGCGTAGTACTCGATCCCGGCGAACGAGGTGAGCGTGCTCTCCGTGACGGGCGTGTGGTCGTAGTCGTTGAACGTGTAGATCAAGCCCGCGGACGCGATTAGGAAGCGGCGCAGCGCGTGCCGTCCCTCGAGTCCGACCGTGTGAGCAATGACGCCGCCTGAGTCTTGAGTGGTCGTGTCGTCGATATCGCTCTGGGCCGTCAGCAGAAACGATGTGATTTCGGTTGGACGCCAGGCGAGGTTGGCGTCGAAGAGGAACGCGTCGACGGGTTGCAGGCGTTTGTCGTTGGGTGTCTGGCGGCCATAGCCTACGCTGATGGTGCCGCGCAGAATGGCGCCCGTCGATCCGAAATCCAAGCCTACGCGTGTGCGTGTTCCTTCTGAATCGCGCGGGATGCCATCCGGCGGCAGAACCGCCGCCTTATCGCGTTGATTGAACTCCTGCTCAGCGTAAACCGAGAGCGTGGGCTTGAACTCCCATGCGGCGCGAACAGCCTGCTGCGTTTCGACCGTATCGCGGTCGGCGTTGCTGATGTCGTCGGTTTCTGAATAGGTGCTGTCCGCGACCGATCCTCTCAAGCGGACGGAGAGGCGGTTGAAGCGATGGTTCAGGGCCAGCTCCGCCACATCAACCGTCACGTTTGCGCGTGGACCAATGAGGTTGGCGTCGATCGCGGAGCGATCTTCCTGGCTGTAGCTGTGGCTCGCGAGGCCCTGGATGTTCGTGCGGCTCGAAATGTCGAGGCGGCCGCGCGCTTCGACCGCCCAGGCGCGGTCATCCTCCGACGGGAACTCGTCATAGAAGCTTGAGACGGTGGTGCCCTTGAGCTCGACGGCATGCCGCGACCAATTGGAGACGAGGCGCGCCGTGGTGTTGATCGATGCTGCGATGTCGGAGCGCGCGTCCGGAGAGCTCAGGACGTTGTTGGTCCAGAGGCCGCCGATCTCGGCTTCCGGAAAGAAGACGAAGCTACCGATACGAATGCCGATTGGATCGTATGGCTCGAAGAAGGCCAGGCGCGCCGGACGGCGATCGGTGCGAACGGTATCGTCGATGTCCTCGATCTGGAACAGCAGGGGATCCGGGCCAGCAGGGGGATTGTCGAAGACGTCCCGGTCTTCCGGAGGGCGTGCATCGCGGAGAGGGTCGCCTCCGTCCTCGGGGGCGACCGGCTCGCTGATATCAATGATGCCGTCGTCTGATGCACCGTCGGCCGAAATGTCTCCGTCGACGGCGCCACCGTCTTGCGGGCTTGCGCGGTCATCCTGGGGCGGGGTTCCGGAGGCGTCATCCTCGGTTGTCTGGGGCTCGCCCGGGTCGATATCCACGGCGTCCGAATCTTCGATGGCGCCGCGCAGACGCCGCGGAGGGGTTTCGAAGGCGGTGGCAGGGTCGCTCGTGGTGGCGGCGATGGAACGGCTTCCGGCCCTGGGCGTAGCCGATGGGTAGTCTTGGGCGTTGGCTGATGGCGCGTGCAGGACGGCTGCCACGAGCGTTGCCGCCGCGAAGCCGAACAGGATCAAGCCAAGCCGCCAGACCACTGTCAAAGTGGCGCCCTCATGTGGATCGAACCGCACGCGACGCACACTGAAAAAGCCGGACTGCGAGAGCCCGGCAAACCTGTGGATTCGACAGTAGGGAGCGGCGGTTAACGAGGCCTTAAATAAGCCCTCAGACGGGCTCGACCCTGAAAACCGTGCCGTTGGCGCCGGTGATGCGCACGCGTGTTCCTTTGGGAGCGTCGTCGCCGGTAGCCATCCAGAGCGTGTCGCCGACACGTACTCGGCCGCGACCGCCGGTGATGTCGTCTTCAACGGTTACGATCTGGCCGAAGTACTGCGCGCTGCGCTGGTTGAGGTCCTTGTCCTCACTCTCGACGTTCTGGGCGTTCGTAAAGCGGCGAACCCAGAAAACCGTTGCGACCGAGATCACCGCGAACAGCACGAGTTGCCAAGGGAAGCTCAGGGCTTCCCCTAGACCCACCGCGGTGAGCAGGAACACGAGCACGCCAACGACTGCGGCTGACAGGCCGAACCACAGGAAATGTACGCCGGGAACGAGTGTTTCCAGCGCCATCAGCGCGACACCGGCAATGAACCAGTTCCAGGTGCCGAGGCTGGCGATGAGATCAGAGAGGGCGGACATTGGGATCACCGCGTTTCATGAGGTGTCCGGTATGACCAAGCAGCTCGATCATACCGGATTTGAGATTGGCGAACCAGTTTACGAGCGTGACGAGGGGACGCTCGTCGTGCGGCCTGCCGGGGGCGTCGCGGGAGCCTGAGGTGACGACGCTCCGCCGAATGCTTCGCTTGTGATCTGCGCCAACCCGCCGAGCGAGCCGATGATGGACGACGCTTCGAGCGGCATCATGATCACCTTCTGGTTCGGCGCCTTGGCCAGGGCTTCGAGCGCCTTCATGTAGTTGTTGGCGACAAAGTAGTTGATGGCCTGGACGTTGCCGGACGCGATGGCGTCGGAGACGAGGGAGGTAGCCTTGGCTTCGGCTTCCGCGGCACGCTCGCGGGCTTCGGCATCCTTGAAGGCGGCTTCGCGGCGGCCTTCGGCTTCCAGCACGACAGCCTGCTTTTCGCCTTCGGCCTTGAGAATGGCAGCCTGGCGGAGACCCTCGCTCTCCAGGATCTGGGCGCGCTTCTCGCGCTCGGCCTTCATCTGGCGGGCCATGCTGTCGATGAGATCGCGCGGGGGCGCGATGTCCTTGATCTCGATGCGGGTGACCTTGACGCCCCAGGATTCCGTCGCGGCATCGACAACGTGCAGGAGCTGCGCATTGATCTTGTCGCGGTTGGAGAGCAGCTCGTCGAGATCCATCGAGCCCATGACGGTGCGGATGTTGGTCATGGTCAGGTTGACGATGGCGTGCTCGAGGTTGTCCACCTCATAGGCCGACTTTGCCGCGTTCAGCACCTGGAAGAAGGCGACGCCGTCGACGCGCACCATGGCGTTGTCACGCGTAATGACATCCTGGCTCGGGATGTCGATCACCTGTTCCTTGACGTTTACGTGATGGCCGACGCGCTCGACGATCGGGACGAGAAAGTGGAGACCCGGCATAAGCGTGCGCGTGAAGCGGCCGAAGCTCTCGACCGTGTAGTTGAAACCCTGCGGCACGACTTTCACGGTCGACCACAGCACCGCTGCCGCCAGCACGATCAAGAGAAGGCCGAAGAGCTCGAAGCCGCCAAACATTCCTAAAGTCCTTTCCCGACGAACGATCCGTTCGAATCTATCAGAGCACTGCTTTCTTGCCCTCAAACTAAGAATGTTTGAAGGCGCAGTCAGCGACGATCTAAGGGGATGCTTACTGATTGCAGTGCCGGGGGGAACTGACAGTCCTTAGGGTGTCAGGTTGACGGCACAATCAGATCCAGCCGGACAGTTCGCGCCGTACGACGGCCTCGATGACGTCGATTCCGGCCTGGCTGTCATTGAGCGCGGGGAGATAGGCGAACTTCTCGCCGCCTCCCGCCTCGAAAATGTGGCGGTTCTCGCCGTCCAGCTCTTCCAGGGTCTCCAGGCAGTCGGCGGAAAAGCCGGGGGCTACAAGGGCCAAACGCTTCACGCCTTCGCTCGCCAGACGCTCGACCGTTTTGTCGGTGTAGGGCTGGAGCCACGGATCGTTGCCGAAGCGCGACTGGAAGGTGGTGAGCCAGCGGTCGGCAGGCCAGCCGAGCTTTTCCCGCAGAAGGCGGGAGGTCTTCTGGCATTGGCAGTGATAGGGGTCGCCCTTCGCGAAGTACTTCTCCGGCATGCCGTGGAACGTGGCGATGATGCGCTCCGGTTCGAAGTCGAGCTTTGCGAGGCTCTGCGTCATGGATGCGGCGAGGCGATCGATATAGACCGGATCGTCGTGGTAGGCGGGTGCAACTCGGACTGCAGGCTGCCAACGCATTTTCATAAGGGCACGAAACGCGTGGTCGGCGGCGGTGGCCGTCGTTGCGGCGGCGTATTGCGGATAGAGTGGCACGAGCAGGACGCGCTCGCAGCCGGCCTCCTGAAGGGCCTTGATGCGGCTCTCGGTCGTGGGATTCGCATAGCGCATCGCCCAATCGACGATGACTTGCGGATGATCCGAGAGACGGTCCTTGAGCTTTTCCGATTGTGACCGGCTGATCGTCTTGAGAGGGCCTTCGTCGCGCTCGTTGTTCCAGATGGTCGCGTAGTCGCGGCCTTTGCGGCCGGGACGGACCGTGAGGATGATGAGGTTGAGGATCGGCCACCACTTCCACTTCGGTTCCTCGATGACGCGGTCGTCGGAGAGGAATTCCTTCAGGTAGCGGCGCATGGACCAGTAGTCGGTGCCGTCCGGTGTGCCGAGGTTGAGCAGCAGCACGCCGATACGTCCGTACTTGATATCGGGATGGTTCTTCGGCCAGTTGCTGCGATCCGGCTCGAAGGTGTCCTCCACTTTCCTCAACATTCTAAAGTCGGCTCCCGATTCTCTGCTGCTCGTAAGGGTTGCGCACGCCTTGCTGGATGGCATCCTGTGCGGTTTCAACCGCGGGCCGGAGCTGCGGTTTTGGCCCTTGGACGCTTCTGGACCTCGGGTTCTTCTGCGAGATCGTCGGTCGGATCCCTTTCAACCGCGGCTTTCCACACGGTTGCAATCCTGCGGCCATGGGCCTTGGGACGTTCGGAGAAGAGCATGTCCCCACGCGGCTTGGTGGCGAGCCGAAGGGCCTGTTGGCGCGTCTCTAGCAGGCTTTCGATTTCTTGTCTGTCTTCCAGGGAAAGGGCGGACGGTGGCAGCGCCCTCATTTTCTCCCTCAGTATCGCCAGGTCGTGGTCGTCGCCGAGGATCTGCGACAGCTCGCGAGCCAACGCGACGTGTGCGTCGAAGTGCGCGGGCCACGCCTTCGATACGAGCGACATGTGGCGCCAGAGGGCCTGAACGGATTTGCGCCAGTCGTGAAAGGCTTCGTCGGTGTTTTCTTGGTACGCCCGCTGGCGACGCGCGAGGCCGCGTCGATAATTGCGTACGAGCCCGCGTTCGAGTGTCGAAAAGCAATCCGGCGTGATCTGCCAACGGCGAACACGGCGCAGGGCGCGCTCGAGCTCGGTATCGGTTTCGGCGAGGCCAGTGCCGATGGAGATAGCATTTTGTGCGCGTTGGACGAGGATGGCTGCTTTAAGACGCGCCAATGCATGCGTCGCGTGTCCGACCTCTTCGCTCGTCATAAGCTTGACGATCGTTTCGATCATGACGTGATCGTCGCGCGCGGGCGCTAAGGCCAATCCGATCAAGCGAAAGCGCGCGTTTTCGGCGCGGAATACGTCGTCGCCCAATCCCTCTCGTCCGAGCCGGAGGAGGGCCCGGATCCGCTTCATGCATTTGCGGGCTTCGTGCACTTCAGCGGCGGGATCTTTTTTGGCGCGGATCTGGCTTTGTGCGCGCTCGATCTGCTCAACGGCAATACGGCGGAAGCCTTGTTCGATCGGCTCGCCGAGCTTTAATCGGAAGGCCATAGGGCGGTCCGCTCTCTGCCAGTTCTGGTTCTGGCGGTTATAGCGGGTGTGGCATCCACTTTGCCATGGGGCCAATTGGAAAGGTTGGCAAATATTTTGACTGAGCTCTCAGTCGTCGAGCTGCACAATGGAGATGCAACCTTTTGGCGTCGTTGGAGAATTCTCGGCTGCGCCAGGCGTGACCGGTTTCCATTTGAGATCGGAATCAAAACCGTGGCCCGAGCAAGCTTGCGGCTGGACGTCGGCCTTTTGCGGGGCTGGCTGGCTGCTTATTGTCCGTCCGCCAACGAGGGTCGCTTCGCCGTCTTCTCGGCGGGCTTTCCGCCATTGGTCGAGACTTTGGCGCGCAGTGCACGGAAGGGCGTTGGTACTGCAGGCAGACGGAAGCGCTACCGATGCAAGCCAGAACGTGCGGCCACGTGGATCGACGAGGCGGATCGCGGTTGCTGCCGCCGGCGGTCCGGACGCGATCTGCGGCGGTTCAGTGTCTGCGAGGTGGAGGGCCAGCGTGCGCGCCGTCACGCGGAGATTTTCGTCGGCTCTTACAGCAATGGCTGTCGCGGGTGGCAATGCGGCGGTGTTGGTTGCGACGCCATCTGAGACGTCGGTGGAAATGAGCCGGCGCGAAACAATCAGGCGCCAAGAGCGCGGCGGGAAGATGCGGCGAAGCGGTGCGGCAGCCTTCACGCCCTGGATCAGAACCGCATCGATGCCGGCGAGCGCCGCCAGGGAGCCTTCGCCAGCTACGATCCTCGGCTTTGGTTTTTCGGTCTGTCGCTCGGAGCCGAAGGACGTGCGCCAAGCTGTGTGTAGCGTTTCCACCGACTGTGACGGCACGAGGTCCGGAACTTCGGCGAGATCGAGGATGGCGATTTTCAAGCCGCTCGCTTGGGTTGCGTGGAGTTCTTCCGCTTTGGCGGAGACGGCCGCCAGCCCCGTGACCAAGGCGGTGATTTGGGCTAAGCACAGGATCTTGGCCGACGAGCGGTGCGGTCGTGTCTTGCGGGTTGGGGTGTGCGTCACGGGCACGCGGCATCTCCTCAGAAGCCAAACGGCGACGGCGGCGCTACATTCACGTCCGATTCTGGGGCTATCCTCGAACGAGTCCCCCTAACTGGCAAGGCATTCGAGATCCATGCTCGCAGTCCCCGAGAGAGAGCCATCTGCAAGCCGGTGGGCCTCGCGCACCGCGCTGTTCTCCTTCGGCCTCATCGTTGCTGCCGCGTTCCTGCATCGGCTGTTCGGCATGCCGACGCCGGTTGCGTTCAATTTACTCGTCGTGGCGCTGGGCGTTGCCGTGCTGGCCATTTTGAGCGCGGTTATTGCTGCCGCCATCATTTGGAATACCGGCCGGCCAGGTACGGCACGCGTTCTGTTCGCGGTGTGCTTCAGCCTCGTGCTTCTCGCGGCACCCGTCCTTTACCTGGCCTGGGTCCGCAATTACCCGCTGCTGAGTGACATCACCACGGACTTCGACAATCCGCCCGCGTTCGCAGCGCTCGCCCGGCTTCGCGGCCCGGGCGACAATCCGGTGGGCTATGATCGTGCGTTCGCCGAAGAACAGATGCGGGCTTATTCCGACATCCGGCCGATGACCATCGCGCGTTCGAGCGAGGAAGCTTATGCCCTGGTGGTCGACGCCGTGAAGCGGCTGAGGATGGAGCGCGAGCGCGAGGACCCGCCTGATTTGGAGAAGGGAACGCCTGGGATCATCGAGGCCGTGGATCGCACGTTGATCCTGGGGCTCTATCAAGACGTGGCGATCCGCATCACGGGCGGAGAGGAGAGCGCGCGTGTGGACATCCGTTCGGCCTCACGCTTCGGCCACAGTGACATGGGCCGGAATGCAGAGCGCGTTCGTGAGCTTATGAAAGAAATCCGGGCGCGAGTCGATGCGACGATGCCCACCGCCGAGGATGCGCGAGAAGAGGGTGCCAAGCGCGGTGCTAAGCCGGAGAGAGCTGGCGGTCCCAAGTCGGAAAACCGTCGCAAATCACGAGTCCGCGAGCAATAAGATGCTCGACGTGGGCCTGGACGGAGAGCGCGGCTGCACTCGTTAGCTTCTGGTCGATCGTCGGATAGATGACAGGCACGATGGATTGGATCGTGCCGATGCCGCCGCGTATGGCTTCCAGGATCGACTCCTCGCGCCAGCGGCGATGAAGGAGATAGGCGCGAATGGTTCGCTGTGGCCCATCGAGGCGTCCGCCGTGGCCCGGCAAATAGACATTTTCGGATCGCGCGAGCAACAGCTGTAGCGAGGCGACATAGTCCGACATGGAGCCTTCGGGCGGCGCGACGAGTGTCGTATTCCAGGCCATGACGTGGTCGCCTGAGAAGAGCGTCGACCGTCCGAGGAGCGCGAAGCAGAGGTGGTCGGGTGCGTGGCCCGGAGTATAGAGCGCTTCAAGCCGCCACTCCGGGCCTTCGATCAGCTCGCCGTGAGTTACCTTCACGTCGGGGATGAACACGTAATCGATGAACTCCGCGCCTTGCGGGTTTGTGCTTGGACCGACCGGGGCAAAATCCTCACGCCCATAGCCATAGATCGGCGCATCCGTGGCGGCTTTCAGAGCTGCCGCTCCATCCACGTGGTCGCGATGGGCGTGTGTGATGATGATCTGTCGGATCGGCCGGCCGGCTGCTGCCTTTAGGATCGCAGCGAGATGGGCTTCGTCGTTCGGGCCAGGATCGATAACGGCCAGCTCCGTCATGCCGACAAGATACGTGTTCGTGCCCTTGAAGGTTAATGGGCTCGGATTGTTGGCAACGATGCGCACAATGCCGGGGCTTACGGGGGCAGGCTCGCCGTAAGCGAAGTTCATCGTTGTCTTGAAAGACAGTTCGTGGCTCATCGGCCGGGACCTTAGTCGATCCCAGCCGTTGCGCATAGGTGGCGCCCGGTCGCTCGTCGCGAGAGAGTTTACGAGCGGTTCAGGCTATCCGTTCAGCTGGTAGGTATGCGCGAGCCAGCGATAGGCGGTCGGGCTCTGGCGTTCGACATAGCCGACCGACGGGAACGGCATGTGATAGCCGATGACCGGAATGCGTTCCGCGGCCAGCATGTCGAAGACGCGCTTGCGCGTGGCCGCGCCTTGCTCTTTGTCGACGTCGAACACGCAGTGCCAATCAGGCCGGGTGAGGGACGCCACTTGGTGATGGGCGCAATCGCCCCAGAAGTAGATCGACTGGCCTTCGCTTTCGATGTGGAAGTTCAGATGTCCCGGCGTGTGTCCGTAGGCTTCGATGGCGCGGATGCCTGACACGACATCGTCACCCGGCTTCAGGAACGTGAAGCGGTCGGCGATGGATTTCGTGTTGGCGCGGAACACGGCCGCCAGTTTCTCCAATTCGCCGGTGTGCTTTCCTTCGGGCGCCCAGAAGTCGTACTCGATTTGGCCGATCACGTAGCGCGCATTGGGAAACTGCGGTTTGCCACCCTCCATAAGGCCGCCGACATGATCGGGATGGCCGTGGCTGAGCACGACCACATCGATGTCTTCACGTTTAAAGCCTGCCGGTGCGAGTTCTGCAGCCAGCCACCCCCCGTTTGGGCGCGGCACGAAGCCATTCTCGCCATTGCCGGTGTCGAACAGCACGAGCTCGCGGCCGGTATTGATGATGGTGGGAGTAAAACCCGGCTGATACTTGCCCTCCGGCAGAAGATTGTCGCGCATCAGGGTCCGGACGTTGGCTTCTTCATCGTTGGCGCCAATGATCGGATAGGGGCCGTCGATGAAGACTTCGGAGTCGGCGATCGTCGTCATCTCGAAGTTGCCGAGCTTGAAACGCCAGTGTTTAGGCTGCCACGGACCGAGTTTGGATGCGGCTGCATACGCCGGAACCGACGCTCCGCGCATTGCCAGTGGCGCCGTCGCGAGGGCGGCGGCCGAAGTCAGGATTTGCCGGCGGTCTAGTGCCGCCCTCCTGCTGTCGCCATGATCCGAAATCAACATTGAGGTAGGCTCTCCGAATTGCTATGCGCGATTTACAGAACCTAGCGACGCGGGGGCGGATGCACTTGAACGAACGTGCTGCGAGTTTGTCCCGGAACGAGGAACTGCTGCCGATCTGGCATCTCGATCCGCGCCGCGCGCTGTTCGTCGGGCCGCTCACCTACAACGCTCCGCACGCGCACAGCGTGCCGGTTTATCTGGCTGGCTTGTACGAGCGCTTTCGGCTGCGGATCGAAGGGCGGGCTTGGCAGCACTGTCGTACGGCCGTCATTCCTGCTGGCGTTTCGTACGAGTTCGATGTCGCCGGGCAGCCGTTGGCGGTGCTTTATCTCGAACCTTGTGAAGCGGGATTCGATGCGCTTGTTCCGCTGATGGGTACCTGCCGCGCGGATGGGCGCGCGTTGCTGGGGAGCAGCGGAGAACTCTCGATTTTGCGCGCGCTCTATGAAACGCGCGACAGTGCGCGCTGGACAGATGCTGCTCTCGATAGCTTGCTGGGTTTTTCCAGCTCGCGGGCGAGGCGCGCGATGGATCCGCGCGTTTCTCACGTTGTGGCGGCGCTCGCGAGGAACGATCGAGATACGTCGAGCGCCGCGGTCGCTGCACGTGACGTGGGGCTTTCGTCCTCGCGCTTTCAACATCTCTTCGCGCAGGACGTCGGCGTGCCGTTCCGGCGTTTCCGGGTCTGGCAGCGCTTGCGCAGTGCCATTGGCGAGATCGTTGCCGGCAGCAGCTTTACCGATGCGGCGCATGCTGCGGGTTTCGCGGATCAGGCGCACTTTTCGCGCGCGTTTCGGCGGACTTTCGGCGCGCCGGCCTCTCCGAGCTTGCGCCATGTTCGGCGCGCCTAGCCGTTAAGGCCCGCAGCTTCGAGCGCGGCAGCGACGCGCAGGCAATGATCCTCGCGCCAGGGTGCCGCGATGACCTGGATGCCATAGGGTAGCGCACCCGTCTCACGGACCGGCACGGCAGCGACAGGCAGGCCAACGAATGAAATCGGCTGCGTGTAGATGCCCATATTGGCGCGGAGCGGAACCTCGCGTCCTCCGAGAACAATCGTTTTCTGTCCGAGGCGCGGCGCACTACAGGGCGCGGAGGGTGCCAAGATCACGTCGTGTCGCGCGAAGATGTCCGTCATCGTGTTCTCGAACATGCGGCGGAAGCGCTGTGCGGAGACGTACCAGCTCGCGGGCAGGAGCGCGCCAGCAATGAAGCGATCCCGCGTGTCGGGATCGAAGTCGGCCGGGCATTTCCGTAAGCGTTCGAGGTGGAGGGCACTGCCTTCGGCGTTGGTGATCAGGAACGCGGCCGCGCGGGCTTCGGCGGCGCGTGGAATGTCGATCTCATCCGAAACATCGAGTGCTTTCGCGGCGCGCTCCAATGCGGCCAGCGCGCCCGGTTCGGCATCGGTGCGGAAATAGCCCGTGGCGATGGCAATACGGAGACCGTCTCGTCCCTTCGCAATGTCTGATTGTACGCGAGCAACGGGGCGCCGCGCGCATACGGGGTCGGATGCGTCTTGGCCCTGGAGCGCGTCGTAGGTGACGGCGAGATCCTGGACAGAGCGCGCGAATGGGCCGAGGTGGTCGAGGCTGTCGCAGAAGGGAAAGGTTCCCGTGCGCGGCAGGCGGCCGTACGTCGGCTTCAGGCCATAGAGTCCGCAGAAGGCCGCAGGCACGCGGATCGACCCGTTCGTATCGGAGCCGAGTGAGACCGGCACAAATCCGGCCGCAACCGCCGCCGCCGATCCGCCCGACGATCCGCCCGTCATGCGGGTCGTATCGAGCGGATTGCGTGACGGGCCGTAGTGGGCGTTCTCACCCGTAAAGTCGTACGCGTACTCGCCCATGTTGAGCGCGCCGAGAAGGACGGCTCCTGCAGCCTGCATTCGCTGGACCAATAGCGCGTCGGTCGTCGCCGGGGGATAGGCGGCGTTGATCTTCGAGCCTGCGCGGGTCGGAATGCCGGCGACGGCGTAAAGGTTCTTGACGGCGTAGGGCACGCCCGCCAGCGGGCCGAGTTTGTGGCCGGCGGCACGGCTGCGATCCACCGCTCGCGCTTCCGCTAGGGCACGTTCCGCTGTGATGTCGGTAAAGGCGCCGATCTCTGCATCGCGCGCGGAAATGCGCTCGAGTGCGGCGCGGGTGATCTCCTCGGCGGAGACTTCGCCGCGTGCGAGCGCACAGGTGATCGCTTGGGCGCTTTGAGCCAGGGAAGCGGTCATTCTGATGCGTGCGGTGAAAAGACAGCGGCGGCCTCGGCCGACGTTGCGGCTTCCGTTGCTTCGATCATCTTGGCCATTCCGCGGGCAACCTCGAAGAACATGGCGACGTTGGGTTTCCATTCCGGACGGACCGATATACCCAAATTCTCGGTGGCTCGATCAATGTAATCATTGAGGAATTCGGTCGTCATCACAGGTTTCCTAGGGGTGTGTCGGGCGGATGATAGCGATGCCGACCTCGGTGCCATAGCCTGAACGGCGATTTACCTTCAAGGCTACGTTGCGGGGGCAGACGTGCGACTAAGTTTTCTTGACGGCCTTCGGGGCTGGGGGGCAGTTTTTGTCCTGAACTATCACGTGTTCTGCAGTGGCCTCGCGCCCTATCCTCCGGTTGCCCACGAGTTGCGCTCCTTCATTCCATTCAGTGGGCTCGTGGCGGTCCTGACGTTTTTTCTCGTGTCCGGCTTCGCGCTGTCGGTGAAATTTCTCTCGAAGAACGATCCGCTCGATCTCGTCCGCATCGCAGCCGGGCGATATCCCCGCCTGGTGTTACCGATCTTCGCCATCTGCGCCGTCGTCCACGTTGTATGGATGCTTGGTTTCTTGGCCCCGCCCGTGGAACGCCTTGAAGCGTTCCAGCGCGCGCTGACGGTTGAACCGACCCTCGGCCATCTGCTTCGGTTTTCATTCTGGGATGTCTTCGCGAACTATTCCTCGGCCAAGACCTATGTCGGTCCATTGTGGACGATGCAGACGGAGCTGATGGGATCGTTCCTAGTCGTGGGCGCTCTCCTTGTCGTGGGACGGCTTCCCATGCGCATGGCTGTCATGGGCGTACTGTCTGCCGTTCTCATGGGGTTCGACAATCCGCTTGCACTTTTTGCGCTCGGAGTCGTGTTTGCCGACGCGTTTCAGCGCGGATGGTTCGAAGGCCGGCCCGCGTGGATTGGTGTTGTGCTGATCCTCGTCGGGTTTGCCGCGCCATTGGTATTGGAACCGCACATCAATGCCGCGAACATGATCGGGGTCTCGGCGCTGTTTCTGGGCTGCGTTCTCTTGGCGCCAGTGGCGCGTGCGCTGTCAGGCAAGCTTTCGCGTCACCTGGGCTACATCTCTTTTCCGCTCTATCTCGTGCACGGACCGGTCATGATGATCGTCGGCGCGCCGCTCATGCTGCATTACGGCGTAACCGTCGGTGACAAGATCGCGATCGATCTGTTCGTCGTTGTGTTGTCATTTGCGGCGGCCTATGCCTTCGCGCCAATCAACGACAGGGCCATCGTTATTTCGCGCTGGATCGGCGATGCGATTGGGGGTTTGATGCCTGCTAGAGCCGAGGCGACAAGAGCTTAGCGTATCGCGCTGCCGGATGCTCGGGCTCGCCTCGGTCGGATTACGAGGAAAGGAGCATCGGATGAGCTGGCAACCTTGTGACGACCCGAAGCCCGGCGATGCAGCGTCGTGCGATGCCATCGAGCACATCATCGTGCCGCGGGTGCGTGATCTCGGTGGGTTCGAAGTGCGGCGTGCGCTTCCGGCGGCGGCAAAGCAGATGGTCGGGCCGTTCATTTTCTTCGATCAGATGGGGCCGGCGGAATTCCTGATCGGCAGCGGCATCGATGTGCGGCCGCACCCTCACATCGGCTTGGCAACCGTAACCTATCTGTTCGAGGGCGAGCTGATGCACCGGGACAGCCTCGGCACGGAGCTTGCCATCAAGCCTGGCGAGCTCAACCTCATGTCGGCAGGCCGGGGCATCGTGCATTCCGAGCGGTCGAGTGCCGAGGCGCGGACGCACGAGAGCCGCGTGTACGGCATTCAGGCGTGGGCTGCTCTGCCGAAATCGCATGAGGAGGATCAGCCGGCCTTTGCGCACTACGATGCTCCTTCGCTGCCGCGCATTGCGGGCGAGGGCAAGACCGTCCGCCTCATCATGGGCTCGCTTTACGGAGCGCGCTCCCCGGCTGTGTTTCCGCATCCGTGCTTCTACGCCGAAGCCGTGCTCGCGCCGGGGGCCGTGCTGCCGCTCGATGCCGACTATGATGAACGCGCAGTCTATATCGTTTCGGGCGAAATCGATGTCGCGGGCCAGTCGTTCGGCTCAGGGCGGCTGCTCGTATTCCGGCCTGGCGACCGGATCTCGATCCTCGCTACGTCGATGGCACGTCTGATGCTGGTTGGCGGCGAGCCGATGGACGGGCCGCGGCACATTTGGTGGAACTTCGTTTCGTCGTCGAAAGACCGTATTGATGCCGCCAAGGCGGATTGGAAGGCGCGGCGATTTTCACCCGTTCCGACAGACGTCCAAGAGTTTATCCCGCTCCCGGAGTGACTTGCTGGCGCGGCAGGAAATTTTAGGGCACCGCAGCGAAGAAACACGGTATGCGGCGGGCGTGTTAGGCGCTACTGATAGACCTACCCCCAGGTGGGCCACCAAGCCGGAGAAAATTATGTCCCAGAATCCGTTCGAAATCCCCCAGCAGATGCGCGATCTCGCGGAAAAGAATGTCGATCAGGCCCGGGCGGCGTATGGTCAGTTCATGGATGCGATGACCCAGGCCATGAGTTTCTGGACGAAGACGCTTCCTGCCAATGACATGTCATCTGGCTTCAGAGCTGTGCAGGACCGGGCGACGAAGTTCGCCAAGCAGAATGCGGAAGCCGCGTTCGCTCTCGCAAGCGACCTCGCTAGCGCCAAGGACATTCAGGAAGTGCTCGCGCATCAGAGCCGCTTCGCACAGTCGCAGATGCAAGCCTATGCTCTGCAGGCGCAAGAGCTCGGCCGACTCGTCACTGACGCCATGCAGGGAATGCAGAAGAAGTAAGCTCTCGTCTTGGGCGTGTGACTAGAGAACGCCGACGCATAATTTTGCTTAGAAATATTTTTGGATCGGTGGGCAGGGGAGGGGCACGTAGACGCTCCAAGACTACGGCTGCCCACCTAAGGATCGTACCGAAGACGGACGGTCTTTTTTGATGTTGACATGAACCCCCTTCCCCAATGCACACTCGCGCCGTGATGGTTCCACCGCTCACCCGAGCGTTGGATTAATAGGGAACGCGGTGAGACGAAGTGTCGATGCCGCGGCTGCGCCCGCAACTGTAGACGGCAAGCTTCGAGGGAACTGCCACTGGTGACCCTGTCGCTGGGAAGGCCACTCGAAGCGCTTGAGCCGTAAGCCAGGAGACCTGCCCTCACAAGTCGCCCACCGTGATCCTGCTTCAACAGCAGAGCCCGATACCCGGCTCAAACGTGCGGCGCTACGCAACGCGCTTCGCCAAAGCGCGCGACGAGCGGATGCATCCGGCGATACGGAAACGGCAAGACGCGTTGCGTCATGGCGCGCATGCTTTGACAAAGCCGATGAGCTTGCGGATGAGGATCCGGCTTAGCTAGGGAGCCTGCGTCAGAATCTCAACGTCCGATTTCCAGGTCGCGATGCCGTCGGCTGTTGCGCGGTATGTGGCGTTGCCTACCGCTTCTCCGATCGCAGTATGGAGACCTGCGAACGGTGCGCCGTTGCTTCCGTGAGGTGCCGCAACGACGATGCAGTCCGTTCCCGTTCCCGTGACGAGAACGCCGCCTCGGCGGACCTTCGCATCCATGACGGCCGCAGTCCGGGCTTGCGTAACGATCGACATCGTTTCGAGCAAGGCGGCCTCGGTCAGAGGCTCAGCGATATGAACGAGTGTGTTGATCGTGCCTGGGACGCGAACCTTTTCGAGGCTGCGCTGGCCGACACGTTCGCCATTGGACAGTCCCAAGGTCGTAACGCATGTGGCGACGGCGCCATCGATACGAGCTTGCGATATCTGATGGCGATCGACGTTTCGCGACGTGACCAGCGCCACTGCGTCCATGAGCTTCGCTTCGGAGATGCGCTGTTCAATGTATCTCGTTGCGTCGACGTCTTCGCTCAAATCCGCGTTGCGAACCTCGATCCACGCGACACGCGTGGCGCTACGCAGACCGGGATGCGTCAGCGACCAGCTCAGCATCTGCTGTGGCTTGGGAAACGTCGCGACAAGCAGTCGCGGCTGGCATTCGATCGTGAAGGGAAGGGTCAAGAAAGGAGCCTCGGCAAACGCAGATGGATCAAACGTAAGCGGATAGTCTTGTCGCCCAAGAGTATCGCGATGGACGGTGGGTCGCACAGCGAAACAAAAATTCGCGTTGACAGAGTCTACCTCGGAATGCGTTTCTAGAAGCGTGACGGTGTTGCCATGCGCGCGAGCGCATGGATGACGAAGAGGGAACACGGTGAGACGCGATGAACGTCGATCCCGTGGCTGCGCCCGCAACTGTTAGCGGCAAGTCCTCTCCAAACTATGCCACTGACGCTTCGCTTGAAGCGTCGGGAAGGCTGGAGAGCGACGCTTGAGCCGTGAGCCAGGAGACCTGCCGGCACAAGTCGCCCATCCTCCGTGCGGGACGCTCGGTGGAACGGTTACCCGTAGTGGCGGCTGATGTGCAACCGATTGGGAGCGACGTCAGGTATGGCCGGGGTTTTCTTCACTTCGTGAAAAGATAGAAATCGGGCTCGTTGAGGAGAGCTGCGCCGCGTCGTGGATTATCCGCGGCTCTTCGGCGTTGCGTGTGCCTGTCGCGTCCATCCAGCTGAGCTTGTCGAAGCTCCCGTCCATCATTCGTGACGGGGGAATACTTGTTGTATCGAATTCGCATTGGCGCCACGCAGAGACTGGCGTTCTTGACGCGTGGGCTCCTGTCGAGCAGCGCGGTGCTTCTTGTGCTGATTTCCACAGCTCATGCCCAGCAGACGGCGCTTGCTCTTGAACCGGAAGAGCTTCCACCCGTCGTCGTCGAAGGCGCGACTGTCGAGAAGCCGAAGGTGAGCGTGAAGAAAGGGGACGGTGCGCAGTCCGCTCCCGTTCGGGGGCCGCTGGAGGCAAGTGAAGCCGCCGCGCTGACGTCGGACGCGAACGTTTCAACCGGTGGGAAAACCGTAACCGGTGTACCCGCGCACCAGATCGGCTCTGCGGTTACGGTGGTGACAGGGACGCAGCTTCGCGCACAGCAAGTTCGGAACGCTGCAGATGCGCTGCGCAGCTTGCCGGGCGTGCATGTGAGCCAATCCGGCAGCGGCGGAGGCCTGACGCAAGTTCGCATTCGCGGCGCAGAGGCGAACCACACGCTGGTTCTCATCGACGGGATCGAAGCGAGCGATCCCAACAACGGAGAGCTCGATTGGTCGAACCTGATGGCGGAAGACATCGAGCGCATCGAGGTCATCAGGGGCGCGCAAAGCGGCATCTACGGATCGCGCGCAATCGGCGGTGTCATCAACATCATCACGCGCGGCGGCAAGGGGCCGCTGACGCTGTCCAGCCGGGTGGAGTTCGGCTCCTACGGCACGCGCGATGTGTCTGCGCGAGCGTCGGGAGGAACCGATAGTTTTTGGCTTTCGGTCGCTGGAAACTATCGGGAGCAGAACGACTTCAACTGGTCTATCTATGGCGACGAGGATGATCCGTGGGACAACGGAACCATCAACGTCAAGGGTGGTTTCAAGATCATTGAGGGAATGACCCTCGATTTCGTCGTTCGAGACACGACAAAGAACGTCGACTCGGACAACGAGAGTTTCATTCCGCAAACAGGCCTGAACGGTGCGGTGGACACCGCTGACTCCAGCGTCGCTGATCTGTTCCTCGGGGGTGCGACTCTTCGGTGGGACATGCTAGGCGGAGCTCTGACCCACGTCGCCAAAGCAAATCGTAATACCACCGAAGTGGACTACGAAAGCGAATGGTATGGACCGAGCGCTTTCGACGCCAAGGCGGACACGTTCTCGTATTTGGCCACCTATCGCTTCGCGACACCGTCAGTTTCAGCGAAGCATGCTCTGAGCGGGTTCGTCGAGAATAAGCGCGAAGACTTCACTCCGTTTGCAAGCTATGCCGACCCTCTTACGCGCAAGCGGGAAGCCATCTCCACTGTGGGTGAGTATCGCGGCGAGTATTTCGATCGCGTATTCGTGGACGCATCCGTTCGCCATGACGACAACGATACATTCCGCGATTTCACGACTTGGCGCTCCGGCGTTTCGGTCGTCTTGCCGGAAGTCAACATGCGTCCGCATGCGAGCGTCGGCACCGGCGTTGCACTTCCCGGCATGTTCGAGCAGTTCGGCTATGTCGCGGGGTCTTTCATCGGCAATCCGAATTTGAAGCCGGAAGAGTCGTTCAGCTGGGACGTTGGCGTTGAGTTTTCGGCACTGCGCGGCAAGGCGCTCCTGGACATCACATATTTCAACGCGGATCTGAGCAATAAAATCCAGGGGACGGGAAATTCGATGATCAATCTCGAAGGCGAAAGCCAACGTGATGGCATCGAAATCTCGGGGCGCATTCTTGTGACACGCGCACTCAGCCTCGGAGCGAGCTACACATACCTGAATGCCAAGGACCCGAATGGTCTCGAGGAGATCCGACGTGCGCCTCACTCTGGCCGCGCTGACCTCAACTACTCGTTCGATGAGGGCAGGGGCAATTTCAATCTCGCGGCGATCTACAACGGTGACACTATCGACAACAACTTCGGGACATGGCCCGCGACCCGTGTTCTGCTCGACGAATACCTGCTCGTGAATGCGGCCATTTCCTACGACGTGCAGCCTGGTTTTCAGGTCTTCGGCCGTGTCGAAAACATTCTCGACGAGCGGTATGAGGAGATCTCGGGTTACAACACGCTTGGTGTCGCGGCCTATGCAGGCGTCAAGATCACGCTCGAAGATCCGAACACTGCGGCTTGGGCAAAGTACCGTTAACCCTGGCCGGCACTCGCACCGCATAGGCTTTGCGCGAGAATGCCACTCTTGTACGCCGAAGGATGTCAGCCCTCGGCGTAGCACCCTCCAGAAGATCAATCGGATGCTCGAATGCGACACTTAATATTGCGGATGATCGGATGTCTGGCCGCCTGTATCGGTTTGACGGCGTCCGCGCTTTCGGCTCCTGCAGGCGGTGCGCCGCAGCGTGTCGTTTCCATGAACCTGTGCACGGACCAGCTTGCAATGCTGGTCGCCGGTGAGGGGCAGCTTCACTCCGTGTCCTATCTCGCGATCGATCCGGAGGGTTCCGTTCTGGCGGAGGAGGCCCGGCGCTTCCCGATCAACCACGGGCGTGCGGAAGAAATTTTCATGATGCACCCGGACCTCGTTCTGTCCGGCACGTTCACAGGCCGTGCAACGGTTGCCCTACTAAAGCGCCTGGGCTTCCACGTCGAAGAATTTCCCCCGTCGTACTCGTTTCCGGAGATCAGGGAGCAGGTCCGCCGGATGGGCCGTCTCCTCGGTCGCGAGTCGAGGGCTGAGGAGCTGGTGCAGGAGCTGGATACGCGCCTCACGCAGTTTCCGGATTCGGATCGGAAGAACTGGCGTCCTTTAGCGGCGCTGCACTACGCCAACAGCTACACATCGGGCTCCGGGACGTTGGCCAGCGCCGTCGTCGAGCGCTCCGGATTGGAGAACCTCGGAACGAAGCTTGGGCTGGTTGGGACGATCCGGCTTCCTCTGGAGGTTCTTGTCGCCTCGGCTCCCGATTTGATCATCGGGGGTGTCCGTCCCAGCAAGGCACCGGCACTTGCCTACCAGACGTTTGAGCATCCGGCTCTCAGGGCTGTCCTCGAAGGGGGAGAGCTGACGTCTATTCCCGACAAGTATTGGGTTTGCGGGGCACCGTTCACGGCGCAAGCCGTGGGGCTGCTGTCTGCGCAAGCGCAAGCCTTGCGGGCGAAGCGGGGCACCGGGAAATGAGTCACCGCAGCCTTCTGGCGATCTTAGGCAGCGTCGTCGCGGCGCTGTTTCTTGCGTCCCTGCTGGTCGGGCCAGCTGGGTTGGATCTCGCGACATCGATTGGCGGTCTGTTCAACGGCGACAACGAAGCGGCTCGACTCGTGATGCAGGAGATCAGGCTGCCGCGCGCCATTCTCGGCCTCATGATAGGCGCGACGCTCGGTTTGTCGGGCGCGGTGCTCCAGGGCTATCTGCGTAATCCGTTGGCCGATCCCGGTGTGCTCGGGATCAGCTCGTCTGCATCGTTCGGTGCGGTGATCGCCATCTATACCGGGCTCTCTGCGGCGTTCTCGCTCGCGCTCCCGCTGATGGCGATGGCTGGGGCGGTGGGAGCCGTCGTGCTGATCCAACTCCTCTCCGGCGCCTACGCTGGGACGCTGACGCTGATCCTGTCAGGGGTTGCGATCACGAGTCTTGCCGGGGCGATGACGTCGCTCGCGCTCAACCTTTCTCCTAATCCGTTTGCTGCGCTCGAAATCCTATTCTGGATGCTTGGCTCGCTCGCCGACAGGTCCATGCTGCATGTCTGGATGTCCGCGCCGTTCATGGTTGCCGGATGGGTGATGCTGCTCGCGCTCGGTCGCGCACTGGATGCGCTGACGTTGGGGCGGGATGTGGCTTCCAGCATGGGCATCCGGCTTGCGCGCACGCAATGGCTGGCCGTGCTCGGTACAGCCGCATCCGTTGGCGCGGCGACGGCAGTTGCGGGAGCGATCAGCTTTGTAGGCTTGATCGTGCCGCACATGCTCCGGCCGCTGGTCGGCGCCCAGCCAAGCCGCCTTCTCACCGCCAGCGCATTGGGAGGAGCGGCCCTCATCCTGGCGTCCGACATCGCAACGCGGATCATCGCGCCGGGCCGGGATCTCAAGCTCGGCGTCCTAACGGCGATTGTCGGCGCGCCATTCTTCCTTTGGCTCGTGATCAAGAACCGGAGGAACGTGCTGTGACCATGCTAACGGTTGAGGCTCTGTCGGTCACGCTTGGCACGCGGCAAATCCTGCGGGACGTGTCGCTGTCGATCCGCGGTGGCGAGCTGATTGGATTGATCGGACCCAATGGGGCCGGCAAGTCGACCTTGATCAAAGGCATCCTTGGGCTGCTGCCGGCATCCGGAAACGTTTTGATCGACGGTCAGCCCGTCACAAGCCTGGAGGGTGCCGAGCGTGCCCGGCAGATGAGCTACCTCCCGCAGGATCGGGATGTCGCCTGGCAGCTCACGGCCGCCAAAGTCGTCGAACTCGGACGGACGCCTTATCTGCAACCCATGCGAGGGCCGACCGAAATCGATGCCGCAAAGGTCGCGGAAGCGATGGGCGAAGCCGATGTGCTTCCGCTGCGCGACCGGCCTTTGTCTGAGCTTTCCGGAGGTGAACGGGCGAGGGTGCTGATCGCCCGCGCGCTTGCGCAGGACACGCCTGTTTTCCTCGCCGATGAACCGACGGCGGGTCTCGATCCGGCGCACCAAATCAGCCTTATGCGGGTCTTGTCGCAGCTGGCGCAGCGCGGCCGGATCGTGGTGGCTTCGCTTCACGAGCTTTCGCTCGCCGCCCGATGGTGCACACGGCTAATCCTTCTCGACGGCGGTTCAATCGCTGCGGACGGGGCGCCTGAGGTTGTCCTGACGGAACAGAACCTGGCGGCGGTATACGGTATCTCCGCGTATCTGCGTCACGGCGAGAACGGCCTGATCGTCCAACCGCTCGATACGATCGCGATGGCCTGAGGTGACCGGCGAGGCAAGCGCGGACGCCCCGGTGCGGAGCTGCGCCAGCGAAGTCTTGCTGATTATTGGTGGCGTCGTGGGTCGAGCCGTACCGGCTCTCACCCAACGTTTTGAAGACATTGGTCGGAGCGGGGAGATTCGAACTCCCGACCCCTTGCTCCCGAAGCAAGTGCGCTACCAGGCTGCGCTACGCTCCGCCCGACCTCAATGTCTTGACGTGCTTGAAAAACACTCTTCGCCTGCTCGAGGCGAGCGGAAGAGCGAGGCGGCTTTATAGCGACAGGTCCGGGCTTGGGCAAGCCGGTCTTGCATGTGAATTTTTTCCTTTTCCGGCGGTTGCCCCCGCTCGCGACGCTCACTATGGTGCGGCGCTCAGCTCCCAGCCTCTGGCGATGTGAGCCGACAAGTGGTGGGACGTAGCCAAGTGGTAAGGCAGCGGATTTTGATTCCGCCATTCGGAGGTTCGAACCCTCCCGTCCCAGCCAATCTTTTCAATGGGTTGCATGGTTTTTCCGGTTCTGTTCCCGTGCCGGATACAGGGCGACGCTCCTCCCGTCTCGAACGACACAATCCAGCGCATGGAGCAGCCGCATGGAATTGATGGGCTATGCTGTCGCAAGCTTCCTGGTTGCGTTTCCAGCCTTGTTCTCGATCGTCAATCCGATCGGCGGCGCTCTGATCTACAACCAAGTGACCTCCGGACGATCCGGCAGTGAGCGGTCCGCGCTCGCGTGGCGGGTGGCCGCCTATGCGGCCATCGTCATGCTCGTGTCGCTGTGGGTTGGTGCTTCGCTCATGAGCTTCTTTGGAGTGAGCGTCGAAGCCCTGCGGATCGCCGGTGGCTTTGTCGTTGCCGCTACGGCTTGGGGGATGTTGTCCAATTCCACAGAAAGCGAAATCCGCAAGCATGAGCAGGCCGCGCCTGCGGCCGGTGCGGAGGATGTCGCCTTCTTTCCTCTCACCATGCCATTCACCACCGGTCCCGGGACGATTTCGGTCGCGATTGCCTTGAGCGCGAGCCGGCCGTCGTCGGCTGCGGAGCTCGTGCCGTTCTTTGCGGGATTGTCAGCGGCGGCCTTCGCCGTCGCGATCTTGGTCGGCATCTGCTATGCGTCGGCGGATCGGGTCGTCTCCTTGCTCGGACCGGCGCGCGCGCGCGTGTTGACGCGCTTGGCCGCTTTCCTGCTCCTCTGCATCGGTGTGCAAATTCTGCTCACAGGCGCTCAAGGCGCGATCACGGTCGCACTCGAAGCGGCGCGGATGAACGTTGTGCCCTAATAGCCGCGTGTCTCAGCGCACCTTCGAGGTCTTGCGGGCGTGGGTCGCAACCAGATTGTCGGCGGCCCTGCGATCGCGAAGCGCGACCCAACGACGGCAACTCGCGAGTGCCATAGCGCACGGAGGGGGCGGCAGCGTTTCGTTCGCCTGACTTCCAGGAGATTTGTCGGGCAGTTGGAGGTGATCCGGGATCAGATTGCGGTCCTGATCACACAGCTCAATGCCTTCGGCATCGCGGCCACCGCGCATCGCATCCTCGATGTGGTACCGCTTCCCGCAGACCGATACGTGAGGCGGCAAGTGGGTGCGCTCGAACGAGTCGTAACCTTGCTTGAGATCGGCCCAGAAGTCTTTCCACTGGCTTGTGGCATTGACCGTGACGTTCGCATCGGTCATCCGGAACGGAAATACGTGCACTTGAACGTGTGCCACGCCTCTCCGTAGCGTTGCGGAGACCAACTCATACAGTTCCGCGTTCACGGCGTTGGTCATCGCGAAGCAGCCGATCGAGTCACAGCCACCGTGCACAAGGATGAGGGACCCGTTGCGGCCATTCACACGGTCGAACACGTTCGGATATCCGATGTCCAGAGAGCGGCGCCAGCGATCGCCGTGATGCAGCTGCCGTTCCGTGATGGTGTAGAAGCCCTCCGGTGCCTGGCGGTCTCCTTCGCGCAGCTTGGGACCCAGTGTTCCGGACCAGAAGCAAATGGGGTAGGTCGCAAACGGCACGAAGACGCCGTCTTTTTCAAACCACACCTCGAGCTCGGACTCCGCCTTGAACACGCGGATGATCATGCGCGAGCCAAGGGTGATGCCGCTGGCAGTGAGCCGCGAGAGCAGTGTTTGCGTGTCGGGTGTGCCGGGTAGGGGAAGAAGAAGCCGGCCTTGGCGGGCGGCGCTGCGGCGCTCAAGCCGTTCGGCGGCGGCGGGATCGAACGAGGGGGGAGCGGCTCGCGCCTCGACAAGGGCGAGCGTCTGAATGGCGCTAAGGAGTGCCAGGAAAAGTAAGCGTGCTCCCCCTGATGTCGCCAAATTGCATCCTCCGGTTACGTGTCCTCACCAGAAGCTGAAGAACGGAGTATAGCTCGGCGCGCGCCGATTGCGACGGTCATAGTAGTAATAGTCGTCGCCGTAGTAGCGGTAGTAATCAGGCGCAGGTTGACGCGGACGCTTCTTGATCCCGCCCTGCGGTTCGCCGCTGATAAGAACGACAAAATCCGTGGCTTTTCCGGTTTCCTTGCTCACATCCTCGTCGGAGACGATGATTGACGAGCCCGGCCACACGTATTCCGAGAGGCGTGGCGCGACATCCGGCGGGAGCGTGATGCGATCCAGAGCGGCGGTGGCTGCGCTCAGATCCGTCGGTGGTGGTGTGTGGTCTTTCTTACCGTTCTTGTGCTCAGTACGGTCGTAGTAGTCGTCAAGCTCGCGCGGGCCGGTCGATACGGCCATCCAACGAACGTCGTTTCCGGAGCCCGTATAGTCCACAGCCGTATACACAAACGTGCCGATAGGTTTCTCGGGTTCGGCAATGGTGACGGGCGTATCGAAGACGGGCTCATGACCCTGACGCACGTAGAGATGCTGCTTCTTCAGACTGATGAACACTGAGACGGGGAGCGTCTTGCGTTTTGCCTCCTGAGCGACGTTGACGGCCGCCGTCTTGGCTGCATTTGCCGCAGCCAATTCCGCCGTCGCTGCGGCCAGAGCTTCCGCTGGCGCTTTGTCGTCAGCTTGGGCCTTGGCTACATCCTCTGCCGCTTTCGTCGCAGCCGCAGTGGCCTTGGCGAGCGTGTCTTCGGCCGATTTCTTCTGCTTGTCGGATTTCGCTTCTTCGATCTGCTTCTTCGCGCGATCAACGCGCTCGTCGGCCTTTTGCTTGGCAGACTCCGCCCGCTTCAGCGTTTTGGCCGTCTTTGCACGTTCGGCAGTTTTTGTTTTTTCGACCTTGGCGAGCTCTTCAGAACGCGCCGTTGCGGCTTCCGCCGCCGGCATCTTTTCGGCGGCGGCTGAGCGGAGCGAAGCGAGCAGGGCCTGGCGTTCGGGCCAGTTGCTGACATCGGGCTCAAAGGGATTGCCTTGTTCGTCTTGCTGCCCGCCGTCCGGCGCATAAGCAATTTGCGTCGTAACGGGGCGCGTGCCCGCCACCGTCGGCTTGAAGAGCAAGGGATGGGCAATTTCGACGGGCGCTATGTCGTTGCGTGCCACGACGACGCGCATGCCCAGCTTCGACAGCGGGAAGATTTGCTCTGCGTAATTGTGCGGCAGCCGTACGCAGCCGTGCGAAGCGGGATAGCCGGGCAATGCGCCGGCGTGAAGTGCGATGCCGGACCAGGTGAGCCGTTGCATGAACGGCATGGAGGCGTCGTCGTATAGGTTTGAATAGTGATCTTTGTTCTTCTGCAGGATGCTGTACACGCCGACGGGCGTCTCGTAGCCGGTCTGTCCGCTTGAAATGCGGGCGCGCACGGCTGCGCCGCTGCCGTCGTAGACCGAAATGCGCTGGTCGCGGATCGAGACGACGGCCAGCCTGGGCGGACCCGCGAGGGGCTCCTGGTGCTTGGCTTCCTCTTCCTTCGGTTTCGATTGCTCCGGCTTGCGCGCACGCTGGGGGCGGTAGTAGTCGCGGTCGTAATTGTTATAGCGATAGCGATCGTATCGCTCATACCGGTCGTAGCGGCCGTAGCGATCATAGCTCTGGGCCAACGCTGCGGTCGTACCCGCGATCCCTAGGAGGAGGGCGGTTAGCGTAAGGCTTGTGAAGGTCTTGGATATAAGCCGAGGAAGCATGGATTGACCCGCGAGCTCGAATTTCCCCTGGCGATGTGCCGGTAGTTTAACTCAAAATTCCGGTGCGCGTTCCATCTATTGGCGCGCCGCGCCTCGTGCATTAGTCGCGGGCAACAAGGCTGCTGCAAGGCGCCTAACTTTCCGTGAATTCTGGGGATGTAGGTATGACATTGGTGCTCATTCACGGCGTACCAGACACCTGCCGCGTGTGGTCCCGTTTGATTCAACAACTCCAGGCAGGATCCGTGGAGGCGTTGTCGCTGCCCGGGTTTGGGCACCCGAGACCGACAGGCTTCGAGGCAAACAAGGAAGATTATCTGGCCTGGTTGATCCAGGCTCTGGAGGCCATCCCCGGTCCGCGCGATGTCGTCGCGCATGATTGGGGCTCAATCTTGTTGTTGCGGGTGCTTTCGGTGCGGCCCGACCTTGTCAGAAGCTGGGTTGGCGGCGGCGCACCTTTTACGCCGGACTACACGTGGCACCCGACTGCTCGGCTCTGGCAGACCCCGGGTGCGGGGGAAAAGGCGATGGACCGGCTGACGCCGGATCTTGCCGTAGACATGCTCAGACGGGCAGGGCTTTCCGAAGGCGATGCCCGCGACACGGCGAGCCACATCGATGGAGAAATGCGGGACAGCATTTTGCGGCTTTACCGCTCGGGCCGAGATGTTTTCAACGAGTGGGGCCCCTCTCTCTCCCGTATTGCCGCTCCCGGCCTGGTGCTTTGGGGTGAGCGCGACGCGTATGCGTCATCCGGCTTCGCGGATCGCATCGGCGACATTACGGGCGCGGCTGTTGTGAAACTGGACTGCGGTCATTGGTGGCAATTGGAGCGGGCCGGGGAAACCGCGGCCGCCATAACGTCTTTCTGGCGGCGCGCGGGTCTTTGATTTCAGCCCGGAAGCCGGTTCTTCCGTTTCGTGACGGTACGCGTCAGTCGATCGGGAACAGGCTCGTCGAGGACGCTGTTGAAGGTGCGAGGCAGCACCCAACGCGTGGCATGGAACATCTCATATTTGCGGCGAAGGCCGCTGTCTTGGGGAAGCGCTTCGCGGATCCGTCGAGCGAGCGGTCCACTCAGCTCGCCGTCCGCGTAGGCCATTATTAACGCGTCGGGTATCGAAGTATGCATTACCACTCCCGTGAGCAAATCTCCGGCGTGTCCGGAGCCGCGAGGCAACGCTTCGCGACTCCTCAACAACGGATGAGGTATGCCGTTCCGTCGCCGAAAGTTCCGGGTTCGGTTGATCTAACGTGGCAACCGTGCCCATTGAGCAACAGGTTGCAGTCGCTTACAGCGCCGGAATTTTTCCCGTATGCTCATAGAGGCGCGCTCGTGCGGGCGCCGCTTGGCGTTGCGCAGCTTCGCTTTAGGCCAGCGGTCGTGCAGGGCATGCCAACGTCGCTACCAGTTGGAGCGTGCCATGGCGAAGAAGCTCAAGAAGTCTGAGAAGCTCGATCTGATCCTGTCGGAGCTTTCCAAGCTCCGGGCCGAAATCAACGCGCTAAGCAAGCGTCAGCCCGAGCGAAACGTACGGTCATCCCCGAAGAAGGCGGCGGCTCCGGCACGCAAGACTGCGAAGCCGGCGGCCAAAAAGGTTTCTGCGGCGAGCCGCAAGCCTGCATCAGTGCCGCGTCGGCCTGTGCTCGTTGCGTCGCCGGAGGCTCCGAAGTCGGCTGCAGGTTGAAGATCAGGCGGCGATGGTCGCTGGCCTGCGCGATCCAGTCAGGGCACGCCACGTCATGAACGGGCGAATTTCTGTGGCTTGACCATCGGCGAGGCGCAGAAGAGGCCACGTGCCTTTCTCGCACGCGATGACGTGTGCGGTGATCCACCTGTCGACGACTTCATCACCCGCACCTGCAGGCCGCCAGACGCGATACTTGATCTCGACAATGTCGCCCGGTTCGAGTGCTTCGATGCTTGCCAACATTGTTGCCGCTCCTGGTTTTCGATCGGCTCGAATCCGCTAGTGGCGCGACCATAGGGCTGCAACGTCTCAGTTTCTTGGCACCTTCGGGGCGAGAATAAGAACCGCTTGGCGTGGCGCGCACACTCTTGCCTCCCAGAATTTCGCCACGGTTGTGACCGGATGCGTTGCTTCGAAGTTTGGCAAGCTGAGCCATCCAATATTTCATATTTGTGACGGCGGTTCGCGGCGAAATGGCGCCGCGAACCGCTTCGAGTTTGCGTTGACGTCGTTCCTGTCTCGACGGCTAAAGTGTTGTTGTCCTTGGCTCGTCGTTGGCGAACCTGTTCGTTCGAGCACTCGTTAGTTGGCGCACTTGGGCAGACTTCTCCCGTTGACTTGGAAGGGCGCGCGTCATGCGTGCCCTTTCTTTTTAAGCCCTTCGTCCGTCATCAAATCGTCGTTCACGCGTCATGCGGTTGTTACGTGAATCCGGGATCTCTCTAGGATTGACGGGTTCAATCGCGAGAGGATTGCGGGCCTGCGATGGAATGGACTGCCTTTCTACTCTGCGCCGCCGCGCTGCTCATTCACATGCTGTCCGCAGTGCTCGCGCTCTATCGCACGCGACGGACAACGTCGATCGTGCTGACGGACGAGCAACTTCCTCCGGTGACGATTGTCAGACCCGTGTGCGGGCTCGATCCTTACGACGAGGCAACGCTTCGTTCGACGTTTGCCCTCGCGCATCCCGAGTTCGAAATTCTGTTCTGCTCCGCGCGCGAGCGCGACGCGGCCGTGCCGCTGGTCCGGCGCCTGATTGCAGAACATCCGCACATCAACGCGCGCCTTCTCATTGGTGACGACAAGAGCACGCCAAATCCAAAGCTGAATAACGTCATCAAGGGCTGGGGCGCCGCGTGCCATTCCTGGATCGTGATTGCGGACAGCAACGTTCTGATGCCGCGCGATTACGTTGGGCAGCTCTTCGCGGCCCTGCGCTCCGATACCGGGCTTGTGTGCTCGCCGCCGGTCGGCAGCCGGCCGGATGGTTTCTGGGCGGAAGTCGAATGCGCGTTCCTCAATACCTACCAGGCGCGCTGGCAGCTTTCCGCCGATACGATTGGGTTCGGGTTCGCGCAGGGCAAGTCGATGCTCTGGCGGCGCAATGTACTCGACGCCGCGGATGGTATCCGCGCGCTCGGTATTGAGATCGCGGAGGATGCGGCGGCGACGAAGGTCGTCCGCTCGAAGGGATTGCGCGTGCGGCTCGTGGATCGTCCGTTCGAGCAGCCGCTGGGGACTCGTACGCGGCAACAAATCCTGGATCGTCAGGTGCGGTGGGCGCGCTTGCGGCGGGCGACGTTTCCGCTTTGCTATACGCCGGAGCTATTCACGGGCAGCCTGGTGCCGATTGGCGCCGCAGTCTTCGCGGCCCCGATCGCCGATCTCGATGGTGTCAGCGCGGGGGCGATCGTGGCGGCCCTGTGGTTCGGTACGGAAGCCTTGCTGGCGCGCGCGTCCGGCTGGCACGTGAGTTGGATCTCCCCGGCCGCGTGGTTCGTCCGCGACGTCATGCTGCCCGTGATCTGGCTCAAGGGCTGGATTGGGGATGGGTTCAA
Organism: Hyphomicrobium sp.; assembly: GCF_036262015.1. Classification (GTDB taxonomy): domain Bacteria; phylum Pseudomonadota; class Alphaproteobacteria; order Rhizobiales; family Hyphomicrobiaceae; genus Hyphomicrobium_C. The sequence goes on from NZ_DATAJR010000009.1 coordinate 317,107, forward strand.
CTGGCGCGGCAACGATATGACCGTTGCGGAAGCGGAGCAGGGCCGGGCCTAGACGGAGGGTCTCAGCCTCGGCCGCGATAGGGGGCGACGCCCTGGTCCGGAAGCCAAACGCCCTTTGGTAGCTCGCCTGTCTGCCAGAAGACGTCGATCGGAATGCCGCCGCGCGGGTACCAGTAGCCGCCGATGCGGAGGAAGCGCGGTTCGAGCAAAGCGACGAGACGCTTTCCGATCGCGACCGTGCAATCCTCGTGGAAGGCGCCGTGATTGCGGAATGAGGCGAGATAGAGCTTTAGGGATTTGCTTTCGACGAGCCAATCGGCCGGCACGTAGTCGATGACGAGGTGCGCGAAATCCGGCTGACCCGTCACGGGGCAGAGGGACGTGAATTCGGGCGCGGTGAAGCGGGCCACATAGGCCGTGTCGGAATGCGGATTGGCGACGCGCTCGAGCAGCGCCTTGTCAGGGCTCTCGGGGATGGCCGAGGATCCGCCGAGAAGCGTGACACCAGACGGAGGCTTGGTGCTCATGGCTCGCCCTCGCTATTCGGCTGCGAGTTTCGGCAGGGGCGCGCCGGTATAGATGCAGCCCTCGTGGCAGCTATCGCGCGAGACGTGAATCTCCGCGAGCCCCGGGACGCGGTTCTGCAACCGGTTCCAGAGCCAAATCGAGATGCGCTCGAGCGTTGGCAGCTCAAGCCCCTCGACCTCGTTCAGGAGGCGATGGTCGAGAGCGTCATGGGCCTCGGCGATGGCGGCAGCCAGATCGTCGAAGTGGAAGACGAGCCCGGTTTCCGCGTTCGGTTCGCCGTCGATGACGACGCGCGCGCGAAATGAGTGGCCGTGTATCCGCGAATTGGGATGGCCAGGAGGGGCGGACGGCAGGAAGTGGGCCGCCTCGAAGAGGAATTCCTTATAGATGCGCATGGCGCTCAAATAGGGGATTTCGGCCGCTGGCGCCACCCCTCGGAGTGGGGCAACGGGCAGCAGGGCGCGGGTAACGGTTAAGGAATGCCGATCCGCTTGTGGGTCTGGACGGAGAGGCGCCATGCCGGGTTGGCTTTGACGTAGGTCACGGCTGCGGCGGTGTTGGCAGCCAGATCGGGGCCGTCCATGGGGCTCAGGAAGCGGCGCGGGAAATCCAGGTCGAGTAGGCTTTCCGGTGCCAGCCCGGCCTGCGGATAGACAAGCTTCAGTTCGTGGCCGGAGATCTGGCGGAGCTCGTTGCCCGCCTTGGGGCTGACGCAGATCCAGTCGAGACCCGGAGGAAGGGGCAGCGTGCCGTTCGTTTCGATCGCGATCGCAAAGCCGTGCCCATGCAACGCATCGATCAGCGGCGCATCGACCTGAAGGGCCGGTTCGCCCCCCGTCAAGACGACGAAACGTTCGTCCGAACCACCCTGCCAGGCGGCCAAAACGGCCTTGGCCAGATCGGCTGCGTCGCGGAACTTGCCGCCGCCTTCGCCGTCGGTTCCGACGAAATCCGTGTCGCAGAAGGTGCACGCGGCCGTCTCGCGGTCGCTCTCGCGGCCGGTCCAAAGATTACATCCCGCGAAACGGCAAAATACGGCCGCGCGGCCGGCGTTCGCGCCTTCGCCTTGCAGCGTGTAAAAGATCTCTTTGACGGAATACATGCGCAGATCCGTAGATCGTCCGGGCTCCCTGTCAAGCGGCACGCAGTCGCCCTCTGGGTTCGGTTCCTGGGAACTCCCGGCCGAGGAAAGGGTATCTCTTTCGATAGCGAGGCGCAAAAATTGAGGCCCGGCATGCAATGCTCAGTTTGCGGCGCGGAATCTGAAGATCTCAGCTCCGGTGATTTCGACGGCTTGATCGTTCGCTGTAAACGGTGTGGCGAGTACGCGGTGGCGGATGGCGCGCTCAACGATTTCCTGCGTCTCGATTACGACGCGCGGGTCGCCGTTCTCGACAAGGCCAAGGGCGCGGCCGGAGGAAGCAATCGCCCGACCATCACGCCGGCGAGCCTCTGACTGCGGGGCGACAGGCACACGTCAACGCTTGCCTGCCGCCCGCGTGTCTCAGTGTCCTTCGAGTTCGGGTCGGCTGGTTTCGAACAGGAACCAGTGGCGCCGTTCGGTTTCATCGATCCACACTTCGAGAAGGCTCGCAGTCGCGACGTCGTTGTGTTCGTCGGCGAGATCGTGAACGGAACGCAGACGCGTGACGAGATCCTTGTTGTCGTCGCGTAGCTCAGCAATCATGTCGAGCGCGTCGACATAGTCGGCGTCGTTGTCCTTCACGCGTTGCAGCTTGGCGATGTTGCCGATGGAGTGGATCGTGATGCCTCCGATCTTGCGTACGCGTTCGGCAATCGGATCGGTCATGGCAAAGATCTGATCGGATTGCTCATCGAGCATGAGGTGGTAATCGCGGAAGTGCGGGCCGCTCATATGCCAGTGGAAATTCTTGGTCTTGAGATAGATGGCGAACACGTCGGCGAGAAGTTCGTTGAGGGCGCCGGAAAGGTCACGGACGGCGTTGCCGCCGAGGTCGGTCGGAGTTGCGAGCGGGGCCTTGCGGCGCTCGGCAGCTTTCTTCAGATCAGCCTTCGCTTCTGCCATTGGGGGCTCCATCGGGTTGCGGCGGGGGTGCCGTTCCTAAGGTAGGAACCGGACGGAAGGAAGGGAAGCACCCATGCAGGCGTCCGTGAGCCAGGTGCAGGCCAGGCTGGCTCACGGTTAACGCGCGGCTAGCGAAGGGCCAGGTGGATAGCCTCCTCGATGGGTGTCCGGCCACCCGTGTGTCCGCCGCTCACGGCAGGTTCGCGCGGAAGCAGAGGCGGCTGCGCCAGAAAGCGGGGTCTTGTGCCGCGATGAGGCTGGGCGGCGTGCACCAAAAAGGGGTGGCATAGATATACCGTCCCAGCTTCGCCCGATGCCAGCACCTCGCGGCAGTTTGAAGTTTCCGCGAAGTCTGACGCCGCTAAATCGCGCAGTGTCAGGCCCGCGTCGCCGGCTGAGGCTAATCTCCGAGCGATATCGAGGTGCGAGCCGACACGGATGCGGGTCGGTGCATCGTTTTCGCCCACATCCGAGAACAGGAACAGCATAAGAAGCAATCGGCCTCTGGACTGGACGTTCGCGCGCCAGTTCATGAAGTCGGGATCGTCGAAGCCAAAACTCACGTCGATATGCCAGCCAGCATCGCCGGGATCGTGAGGAGAGGGAAAGCGCACAGGGAATGTCCCCATGCTCATGCACGGCAACCATCGTCCTTGGCCCGTCAGTTGATCGAAGGCGCGGTGCAGGATCGGTGTGTTGGCGGCATCGACGAGCGGGCGTTCGGTATACATGCCGAGCCGGATGACGGGGCGGGTCCACGTTGATGGATTGTCGGGATCGCAGCCCGTGTCCCGCCACAGGATCTGCCGCGCGTCTGCGGCCATCGCTTTTGCGAACGCTCGGTCGATTTTAACGAAGCCGTCGTGAATGAATCGCTCGATTTGCGCAGCGCTGAGCGCGCGCGGATTTTCGTCGGTGTTTTGCATTGAAATGCTCTCGTGAATGATCGCGAGCGCACGCCCATGCATTCGGGCGGCGTCTCTCATAGGACCTTAGGCATCCGTCTTCGAGCCCTCGAAGGGCGAGACGATCAGCCTCGGAAGAAGGTCGCTGCGATCTTGAAAGCACTCATCATGGCGTAGCAATTATGGTCGCAAGTGCGTCGCGAGACAACCCTCAGCCAGACTTTGATGCTTGCCAACTCTTCCAGCCATTGGCGCGCAGCTCGCAGGCGGGGCATGTGCCGCAGCCCCAGCCCCAGTCGTGGCGATGGGTGCGGTCGCCCAGGTAGCAGGTGTGCGTGTCCTCGCGGATGAGTTCGACGAGCGCTGAGCCGCCGAGCTCATCGGCCATGGCCCAAGTGCCCGCCTTGTCGACATACATGAGCGGCGTTTGAATGCTGAACGGCTTGTCGAGGCCGAGCGCGATCGCCTGCTCTTGGGCGCGGATGGTATCGTTGCGACAGTCCGGATAACCCGAGTAGTCCGTCTCGCACATGCCGGCGACCAGCGTCGAGATCCCGCGCCTGTATGCGACAGCGGCCGCGTAGACGAGGAACAGCAGATTGCGGCCGGGAACGAACGTCGAGGGCAAGCCGGCAGCCGTCATCTCGATTTCGGCCTCGCGCGTGAGCGCCGTCTCGCTGATGCGGCCAAACTCGGGGAGCGCGATCTCGTGGTCGGGCCCGAGCTTTTCGGCCCACTTCGGAAACGCGCGGCGCATGTGGTCAAGGACGATGCGGCGCTGCGAAAGCTCAACGTCATGGCGCTGACCGTAGGCAATGCCGAGCGTCTCGACGTGAGGATAGCGGTCCAGCGCCCAGGCGAGGCAGACGGCGCTGTCCTGGCCGCCGGAGAAGAGAACGAGTGCACCGTCGGCGGACATCAGAAATTCTTTCCGTCCACGTGGTTGATCCGGATGGTCGTGGGATCGATTTCGTCGATGCAGCGGACGTTGAGCGCAATCGTCTCAGTGCCGTCGGGCATTGTGCCGCGGCCAAAGCTCGTCACGCCGCAGGTCTTGCAGAAGAGGTGATGAATGACGCGCTTGTTGAACTGGTAATCGCTCAACGCCTCCTCGCCCGATTTGAGATCGAAGTCCGATGCCGGGATGAAGGCGAACAGGGTTCCCTTGCGTCGACACATCGAGCAGTTACAACTCAAGGCCTCCGCGATCGGCTCGCTTTTCGCCTCGTAGCGCACGGCGCCGCAGTGGCAGGAGCCATGATAGGTCGTCTTATCGGCCATTGTGCTAGGTCCTCCTGTTATTGGGGCGTCATGTGGGGCGGGTAGGGGCTGCTACCCAGTGGGGTCTTTCCGTGCCCTGCGAACCCGGTTACAACCCGCTCCTGCATTGGCGGACCCGGGCTCTTCAAGGCTCCTGCCGCCGCCGACCTTCCTCTGACAAAAAGCATTTGTCCATCAGACTTCTAAGGAAATTCCCATGACCGCCATTGTCGACATCCTCGGCCGCGAGATTCTGGACAGCCGCGGCAATCCGACCGTTGAGGTCGACGTGATGCTCGAAGACGGCTCCATGGGCCGCGCCGCGGTGCCGTCGGGTGCCTCCACGGGCGCGCACGAAGCCATCGAGCTGCGTGACGGCGACAAGGGCCGTTATCTCGGCAAGGGTGTTCAGAAGGCCGTTGACGCTGTGAACGGCGAGATCTCCGATGCGCTGATCGGGCTCGATGCGGAGGACCAGCGGGGACTCGACGCGGCCATGATCGCGCTCGACGGCACGAAGAACAAGAGCCGCCTCGGCGCCAACGCGATCCTCGGCGTTTCGATGGCAGCGGCGAAAGCCGCGGCGGAGGCTTCGGGCCTCGCGCTCTATCGCTATGTCGGTGGTACCTCGGCGCACGTGCTGCCGGTGCCGATGATGAACATCATCAACGGCGGCGCGCATGCCGACAACCCGATCGATATCCAGGAATTCATGATCATGCCGGTGTCGGCGGAGACGTGCTCCGACGCGATCCGGATGGGCGCCGAGATCTTCCATACGCTGAAGAAGAACCTGAAGGACGCTGGCCACAACACGGGCATCGGCGACGAGGGCGGCTTCGCGCCGAACCTCAAGAGCGCGGACGAAGCGCTGGGCTTCATCATGAAGTCGATCGAGAAGGCGGGATACAAGCCGGGCGAAGATATCTTCCTCGCGCTCGATTGTGCGTCGACGGAATTCTACAAGGACGGCAAGTACGAGCTTCACGGCGAAGGCAAGACGCTCGATAGCGCTGGTATGGTCCGCTATCTCGAAGACCTCGCGACGCGCTTTCCGATCATCTCGATCGAGGACGGCATGGCCGAGGACGACTGGGGCGGGTGGAAGTTGCTGACGGATGCCATCGGCAAGAACGTCCAGCTCGTTGGCGACGATCTGTTCGTCACGAATACCGAGCGCCTGTCGCGCGGCATCAAGGGGGCCACCGGGAACTCGATCCTGGTCAAGGTCAACCAGATCGGCACGCTGACCGAGACGCTCGATGCCGTGAACATGGCGCAACGTGCGGGCTATACCGCCGTCATGTCGCATCGTTCGGGTGAGACCGAGGACGCGACGATCGCCGACCTCGCAGTGGCGACCAACTGCGGACAGATCAAGACCGGCTCGCTCTGCCGCTCGGACCGTCTCGCCAAGTACAATCAGCTTATCCGCATCGAGGGTGAGCTGGGCGGCGTGGCCCAGTACGCCGGCCGCAGCATTCTGCGTGGCGCGCGCGCTGTCTAAGGAGACGGCGCACCGCCTTGCGCTTCACGAGCGATACCATACGAGAGCTTCGGTCTCGACCATCTTGATCCACGCGTTTTTGCAGTCGCTGTAGGCGTGGGAGTCGTCGGTGTGAAGGCTGCGGCAGCGCGCCTTCTCTCGATCGTACGCGCGTGCAACGTCGGGGCGCTGCCGGAGGTAGTCTCTGAACGCCAGATGACGGTCGATCTCGCTCGAGCCGATCTCGTAGCAGTGCAGCTGGACAAGGCGACGCCCTGTGTGCGGGTCGGTTTTCGTGCAATAGCGCCGTCCCGGCAGTCCTAATTCGCCCCACCATTCGTATCCGATGGCTTCGATGGCGTTTCTGTGCCTGTCGAGTTCCGGCAAGCTCGGAACTACCGGTATGAGATCGAGAATGGGCTTGGCGGACATGCCAGGAATGGCGGTGGAGCCGACGTGATGGACAGTCACAACGATCGGCCCCAAAGCCGCCGAAAGCGCAGCGCTGACTTCATCAGCCCTGGCAGCCCAGCGGGGATCGTGTGGCAGCAACTCGACTTGGATCGGGAGCGGTAGCGACATGAAGACCTCGGAGGCGGTACGGCGCTTTACCTCGCTTTAACAAGCGACGTTTTATTGTCTTTTCGTTCCCGGTTCTTATAGCGCGTAACGACGAACACCCGTGCTGCGTCAATCCATATATGATCGGCGAGCCAGGCCGCGGCAGGCGCTGGTGTTGCTTCTCTGCCTAGGTTTAACGGCCTACTTCGCCTATCACACCCTCAAGGGCCGCCACGGCTTCGAGGCGCGAGACAAGCTGCTGGAGCGTGAAAGCGTTCTGCAGTTTGAAATCCAAAGCCTCGAAGCCGTGCGCGCCAAGTTGGAGCGTGATGTCGCGCTCCTGCGGCCCGATCTTCCTGATCCCGATTTCGTTGAGGAGATCGCACGCGAAGTGCTGGGCTTTGCTCATCCGCGTGACCGGGTCCTGATGGACAATTCTCCGGCGGGTTGATCCCTTCTGGAGAGGCTTTGCCGCCAAACAACCCGCGCAAAATACCGACAGATTGGTCGGGCTTGCCTCCTTTTGCGCGTTTGCGGTTTGCACCGCAACATCAGCTGCGCTGGCTTCCGGGCACGCTCGTCGTGTAAGTTTCGTTGTTCGTTGGCAGGGTGGGCCGGAGCCCAGGCCGCTGTTGGGATGTATTGTTTCCGATCTCTCATTCCACACGAGGAGCAGACATGACGGGGAGCAGTCTTGGTCCGGTTGGTGCGGAGGACATCATGTTCTCGCCGGACGAGGAGATTGCCGCCTATCGCAGCATGCTGCTCATTCGCCGCTTCGAGGAAAAAGCCGGGCAACTCTATGCGCTGCAGGCGATCCATGGCGTCTGTCCGCTCTCGATCGGACAGGAAGCTTCAATCGTCGGCATGATGCTGGCGGCGCGCGCTACAGATCCCGTTATCACGGGACACCGCACGCATGGCGCCCTTCTCGCGCGCGGTGTCGATCCGGCACGCGTGATGGCCGAGTTGCTGGGACGTTCGAGCGGATTGTCGAATGGGAAGGGCGGCACGATGCGCATGTTCGCGCCGGAGCATCGGTGCTACGGCGGCCACGGCGATGCCGGGCTTGGCGCCGTGCTCGGCGGCGGACTTGCGTTCGCGTCACGCTATCGTGGCAATGAGGATGTGACGCTTTGCTTCTTTGGTGACGGCGCAGCGCAGCGGGGCCGTGTCGCCGAGGCCTATAAGCTCGCCGCGCAGTGGGCCTTGCCGATCGTCTTCGTGGTCGACAACAACACGGCGGCGCCCGGCGCCAGTATCGTGCTTGGTTCGGTGCCTTCCGCCATCTCCCAGCGGGGCACGCCGTTCGCAATTCCTGGCGAGCAGGTCGACGGGATCGATGTGCGCCGCGCTCGCGCTGCGGGCCGCCGTGCCATCGACCGGGCGCGTCGTGGCGAGGGCCCCACGGTTCTGGAAATGCTGACGTACCGCTACAGAGGCCACGGGGGCATGCCTGCGCGTGCCGGATTGGCGGAACGGCGCATTGAAGACGCTGATCCCGTGTCCAAGGCGCGCGCAAGGATCCTATCGTCGGCGCTGCTCAGTGAGCGAGACCTCAAGGTGTTGGAGAAAGAAGTCAAAGACCGTGTCGCTGCAGCAGCCGCTTCAGCGAAAGCGACACCTGTGGCCACAGCGGCCGATCTGTTCACTCACGTCGAGGCCTGAGACCCACTATGCGTCGTGAAATACTCATGCCTTCCGTGACGCCGTCGATGAAAGACGGAAAGATCTCGCGTTGGCACGTGGCTGAAGGGCAGGCGGTTTCGGCAGGCGATCTTCTGGTGGAGGTCGCGACGTCGTCGGCTACGCTCGAAATCGAAGCCGAGAACGAGGGGCGCGTTGAGCGCATTCTGGTGCCCGCCGGTACGGAAGGCGTGAAGGTCAACACACCGATCGCCGTGCTGTTCGGTTCGGCAACGGCCTCCGGTCCTCGTGCTCCCGCAGTGACCGCGCCGCTGGCTTTTGCCTCGCTCGAGCCGTTGCCTCGCACCAAGCCCGTTTCGCCGGATCGTCCAGTCCCGGTTGCGGCGTTGCTCGGGGCGGGTCCAACATTTCGCGAAGCCCTACGCGATGCGCTCGCCGCAGAGATGCGGCGCGATCCGGAGGTGTTCCTCATCGGGGCCGATGTGGCGCAAAACCGTGGTGCGATGCGTGTCACGCAAGGTTTGCTCGACGAGTTCGGGCCGGAGCGCGTCGTGTCCGCGCCGACGGTGGACGAAGCCGTGCTTGGGCTGGCCGTCGGAGCAGCGTTCGCGGGACTGAAGCCCGTGGTCGAACTCAGCTCGTGGGGCCGGTCGATGGACGTGATCGGTCCGTATCTCGTCAGCGCATCGGAGACCTTCTATCTGTCTGGTGGACGCTTGCCGGTGCCGATTGTTTTTCGCGGAGCAAACGGCTTCGTTCCTGGGATGACGGGTCAGGACGCGCGGTGCGTCGCGGCGCAACTTGTGCAGATTCCGGGCCTCAAGGTCGTTCAGCCGGCGTCGGCGGCTGCCGCCTCGGTGCTGTTGCAGGCGGCCATCCGTGATCCGGGGCCGGTGGCTGTGCTGGAGGATGCGCAACTCTACGGGATGCGTGACACCGCGGCTTTCGGTGACGTTGCCTGGATTGGCGCGGCGCGGATCGCGCGGTCCGGTACCGATGTGACGATCGTGGCGGCTGGCCATGCAGTCCTTGTCGCGCTCGAGGCAGCAGCCGTGCTCGCCCGGGCGGGCGTCGAAGCTGAAGTCGTCGATCTCATGTCTCTCCGTCCGCTCGATCGGGAGGCCGTCGTCTCCTCAGTTGCTCGCACAGGCCGCCTGCTCACTGTCGAGGAGGGGTGGGGCGAAGGTGGCATCGGAGCCGAGATCATTGCTTGCGTCACCAGTAGCTGCTTCCGCGACCTCAAATCTCCACCCCTCCGACTGTCGGGCGCGTCGCTGCCGATGCCGTATGCTGCCGAGCTTCAAGCGTCGGCGCGTCCTGGTCCGGATCAGGTGGTCGGCGCAGTCTTGGCGCTGGTGCGCGGCGCCTAGCCGTAATTTCCATCGTTAAAACAGCAAGATAACGGCATTCTCTTTTGTGCGTGTCGGCGAATCGGCTGCTGATTCGCGCGCTGGGCGGTGCACGGAGGGAGTTTTCGACGGTTTTGTGTGCAACTTGTTGATGAAAGCTTGTGGCGCCGCCGCCACGGGGCCTGTGTTTCCACAGATTCGGGCCTGTCAATTTGGCCAATGCACGGGCATTTTGTGGGGGGCTTCTTGTGACCGGCTCGGACTCGCACGTAGACCAAGAACACGTACAGGCAACACTGCCAGGGATAGTACGTCACGGGGGACTACCATGCATAAATCGTCGGCAACACTCGTCTCGGTTGCGCTCGGCGTCACACTCTTGGCCGGCTGCTCATCCGACGGCGGACTCCTCGGCACTTCGCTCACCACGCAGTCCATCGGCACGAACCCTTCCGGTACGGCCGTCGCTGCGGCTCCGAAAGTCGATCCAGCCTGCTATTCGCTGCAGCAGAAGATCGACACACTGCGCAAGGATGGCCTGACGGAGCGCCTCGAAAAGGCGGCTTCCGGCGGAAAATCGACAAACGTTTCTGTGAAGCGCACGTCGCTGGCCCAGGCTGCTGAGCTCGACAAGGCCAATGCCGAGTTCCAGGCCAAGTGCTCCGCCTTCGGTCCACGGCCAGTGCAGGCAGCAGCGCAGGTCACTCCGGTAGCGAACTCGGCTCAAGTCGTCTCCGCGACGGCGCCGAAGACACAGCCCGCGATTGCCCCGCCAGTCGTTCAGCAGCGCCAGTAAGCGAGCAGCCGAAACTTCAAGACGCCTGACTTGGCTCAAGACGTACCGCGCGTACGCCTTGAGCCGCGCGCATATTTTTTCAGGCAGTGCCGGGGATTTTCCCTTGTTATGCCAAGGTGCTGCATCGCGGCCACACTTTTGCGCGAAAGGCCTGCAATGAGCGGCCAGGGGTTCAATAGCTTGGACGAACCTCTTAACGTGTAGCGTCGACTATGCTTCGAGAGGGCTTCCGATCCATGACTGCGAAGGCGCGCGGCGGCGCATTTCGATTTGCTATTCTAGGCGCCGTTGGAGCCGCGATCGCGGTTTCCGGCTGTGCGTCAGGAGGCGGGAGCGGCCCGACCAGCAAAGCCCTCGCCAACGGCGAGACTTGCGGCTCGATCAAGTCTCAGCTCAACAAACTCGATGCGCGGGGCGTGCCGTCATCCGTGCAGGCGCAGGCGGCCGGCAAGAAGATCAGCGGGCAGCAGAAGGCCGACGCCGATCTCTACAACCGGCTTCTCAATGACTACCTCGGGGCACGCTGCCACGTTTGAGCCGCCTGCTGGCTAAGGCCGGCGTAGGCGCGTTGGGCTTTATCGCTGCCGTCACACGTTCGCGATAATTTCTCCGTACTGCGCAAACGGTGCGCGGGCGTTCCAGTTCGCGTGTCGACAGTTTGCACGATAGTGCTTCTAAGAGACGGCCAAATACGGGGCGCTCCGGAAGCATTTTCAATGGGGAGCGGACGATGGACTACGTACAATGGGCGACTGACAACAAAGTTTGGATCATCATGGTCCTTAACGGCCTCGTGGCGGGCTGGCTCGCTGGCCTTCTGCTCGGCGGCGGGGGATTGATCCGTAACCTCATTGTCGGCTTGATCGGCGCGATTGTCGGCGGGTATCTCGTCGCCGCCGGTCTTCTGACGCTGCCGTACGACTTCGACGCGTATTTCCCGTATGGAAATCAGGTCGTCGTTTCGACGATTGGCGCGATGCTCGTGGTGATTGTCGCCCGCTTCCTCGGGGGGCGCTGACCAACCTGGAAAGGCGCTTGTCGGAGTTGCTCGGCACTGCGGCGGTTTATCCCCTCCTTGGGTCGGTAGGCCGAGGCGAATTCCTGGGCTAAGCTCGGTGATCTCGCGAGTCCTCAGCGGTTCGAGCACACCATGGTCACATTGATCGATAAGCGCTTTCCTAGCGACGCCCCTCGGGTCCGGCACCCCGAAAAGGCGCATCGGCCCGATCAGCCGATGCTACGGAAGCCGGAATGGATCCGCGTGCGCGCGCCCTCCTCGAACGGCTTCCTGGCGACACGCGCCATCGTGCGCAACCACGGGCTGGCGACGGTCTGCGAAGAGGCGGGCTGTCCGAATATCGGCGAGTGCTGGGAGAAGCGGCACGCGACCATGATGATCATGGGCGATACCTGCACGCGCGCTTGCGCCTTCTGCAATGTCGCGACCGGACTTCCGCGCCCGCTGGATGAGGATGAGCCGCAACGTGTCGGCGATGCCGTAGCCGCGCTTGGGCTCGAGCACGTCGTGATCACGTCGGTTGATCGGGATGATCTCGACGATGGGGGCGGCAAGCATTTTGCGGCTACGATTTCCGCGGTGCGCAGCCACGCGCCCGGCACGAGCATCGAAGTGCTCATTCCGGATTTTCTGCGGAAGGCTGGCGCGCTCGATCGTGTGGTTGAAGCGCGGCCGGATGTGCTCAACCACAATCTTGAAACGGTACCCTCGCTCTACGTTCGTATCCGGCCCGGGGCCCGCTATTTCCACTCGCTTCGCTTGCTGCAGCAGGCGAAGGAGATGGATCCGTCTCTGTTTACGAAATCGGGTTTGATGGTGGGCCTGGGGGAGACGCGCGACGAGATCCTGCAAGTGATGGACGACATGCGCTCGGCTCACGTTGATTTTCTGACGATCGGGCAGTATCTGGCGCCTTCTCCGAAGCACGCTGCGGTGAAGCGTTACGTTCCTCCCGAGGAGTTCGCGGATCTGAAGCGGATCGCCCTCGCCAAAGGTTTCCTGGTCGTCGCAGCGAGCCCCATGACCCGCTCCTCCTATCATGCCGGCGACGATTTCCGGCGCCTCAAAGCCGCGCGTGCCGCCGATCTCGCCCGCGCCTCAGACCGTTAGGATCCTCACTTGCCGAATTTCCGCACCGTCCGGCACGTTCCCTTCAAGCCGCGCGAGATGTTCGATGTCGTTGCCGACGTCGAGCGTTACCCCGAGTTTTTGCCGCTCTGTGAGGGACTGACGGTGACAGAGCGCAAGGCCGGCGAGCGGGGCGCGGTGCTGACCGCGACCATGACGGTCGGTTACAAGGCCATCACTGAACGGTTTACGACACAGGTTACGCTCGATCCTGAGGCTGGTGTGATCACGGTTCGCCACCTCGATGGACCCTTTAGTCATCTCGAGAACGAATGGCGCTTCGTTGCAGCAGGCTCGGGCTGCGACGTGCACTTTTCCATCGACTACGCCTTCCGTTCGGCGATGCTGCAGCTGATCGTCGGCGCGGCGTTCGACAAGGCCGTCCGCAGCTACACCGACGCGTTCGAAGGGCGGGCCCGTGTGCTCTATGGGTCGCCCGCCAACGCGTAGGCGTTCAATTGATGGCTTTGTCGCGATTGCGCGCCGTGGCGATGCCTGTCGCGCTTTCGAGCCCCTTCACCCCGGTAAGAACAGCGCTGTCGAGATCGGCATGGCTGAGGTCAGCGCCGGTGAGGTCCGCTCCCGTCAGGTCGGCGTGGGACAGGTCGGCGTTCTTCATGACGGCGCGGGCGAGGTTGGCGCCCTTGAGGTTGGCAAACCGCAAGGACACGTGGGTGAGATCAGCGCCCGAGAGGTCTGTTCCGCTCATGTCAGCGGAATCGAGCTTTGAGCGCCACAGCATCTCGATGAAACCGGTGTCGTTGAAGGGGGCCAGGGACACGCCTGACATGCGGGCGCCTGCGAAGCTGCCGCCACTGAAGACGCCGAAGAGGCGCGCATTGGTGAGGTTGGCGCCGGTGAAGCTCGGCGCCTCGCCGACTGTTCTATCGAATGACGTGGCCGTCGTGGGGCGCAGCAGGCTTGCCCCGGCGAGATTTGCGCGATCGAAGCGCGCGCCAATGGCGTTGACGCGGTCGAGTTTGGCGGCGCGAAGATCTGAATCGCTGAGGTCCGCCCCGCTCAGGTCGGCTCCAAACAGATTCGTCTCCTGGAGACTGGCTTTCTTGAACTTCAGGCCGGCCAAATCGAGACCTGCGAGGTCACGCTTGCTGAAATCGAGGGGAGCCGTGTCGCTGGCCCGATAAAGCTCTTCTGTCACTTGGCGAGCCGTAAGGTCGGCGGCTGCGGCCGGCGCACTTGCGGCGGCAACGGCGAGGATGGCGAGCAATGGAAGCCGGAGATTTTGCGCCACGGAAGACTCTTGGAGCTGGGTTGCCGCACCTTGCCGACGAGACTAGCTATGGTCTGTCCTCAGATCCACTCGCAATTATACGCATGACCATTGTCCGCGGATCCGGGAAAAACGCCCGTTTGCAGCCGAGGTTTGGCCTATACCTCCAACGCGCCGTGTAGCATGCGGAGGGCCGCCTTGACCGTTTCGATACGGATCGCTGACCGACTGCGATCGCCGAAGCGGAACTCCTCATGAGCGACGGGCTTCCCGCGCATGGCGAGCCCCACATGGACGAGGCCAACAGGCTTCGTTTGCGAACCGCCGCCCGGGCCCGCGACACCCGTCACGGCAATTGCGACATCCGCCGCCGAGCCGCGGAGGGCACCGGATGCCATGGCGCGTGCGACCTCGGCACTGACGGCGCCATGGCGCATCAGAAGTTCGAGATCCACGCCCAGGTCGCCGACTTTTGCGGCGTTGGAGTAGGTGACGAAGCCGCGTTCAAAAACATCAGATGCGCCGGGGATTTCCGTGAAGAGCCCTCCGAGGAGTCCGCCTGTGCAGCTTTCGGCGGTGGCGAGTTTCAACGAGCGCGTCCGCATCACGTCGATGAGCCGCCGGACATCGTCAAGAAGGTCATCTGAGAACATGGTTCGGCGCCACGCTTCGTAACGGAGATCGACAAGCAAACAAGGCGCGCCTTTCGGCACGCCTTGAAAGCATATTCAACCGGGGCAATCGTCCGCAAGGAACGGTTGGCTTATTCGGCGATGAGCTTTTCGGCCAAACGCAGCAGGTCGTCGAGCTTGGCGCGTGTTTCAACGCCCATGACGGCGACCGAGCGTGACTGGGCGGCCTGCCAAACCGGATAGGCGTCCTTCAGGACAACCTGGCCCTTCGGCGTCAGATGAAGTCCGCGACCCCGGCGACCGGCTGGCGGATCCATGATGATCATGCCCAGCGCAAGGAGACGCTTGAGGTTGCGAGAGAGTGTCGATTTTTCGATGTCGAGCTCATGGCCGATCTCAACCGCAGTAATGCCGTCGCGCGAGGCGAGTTGAGCGAGCAGCGTGTACTGGCTCGCCGTGATGCCGAGCGGACGCATGGCGTCGTCGTAGAGACGGGTAATGATGCGCGACAACTGGCGCACGCGGGTCGCGAGGCAGGTTGCCGACGTCGTCTCGGCGATGTCTGCAATGTTGGCGTTCCCAGACTGCTCGGTCTGAGGACGCTCGAGCGTATGAGTCATCAGGTTCATGGACTTTGGCCCCCGCGAATCGCTTTTGGTCATACAACCACCTGTTTTGGTGATGCCGCGATTCTGTTTTGAGGGTCAACGCAGGGGCAGTTACTCGGCTGAGGATAAGCCTCGGTGCATCAAACGGGCAGGAGCACTGTTGCCGACGCGAGCGCAGCAATGCCTTCCTTACGTCCGGTAAAACCGAGGCGTTCCGTGGTCGTTGCTTTTACTGCAACGCGAGAGGCCTCGATGCCGAGCATGGCTGCAATCGCGTTCTGCATGGCTTCGCGATGCGGGCCGATCCGTGGTTCTTCGCAAAGGATGGTCACGTCCACGTTGCTCACGCGGCCGCCGCGGGCTGCAATGCGGCGCGACGCGTCCTCGACAAAGAGATGAGATGCGGCGCCCTTCCAGGCAGGGTCCGACGGGGGAAAGTGCTGTCCGATGTCGCCGTCGCCGATTGCGCCCAAAAGGGCGTCGGTCAGGGCATGTAGGGGCGCGTCGGCGTCGGAGTGGCCTTCCAGTCCGCGATCATGGGGGATGCGGACGCCGGCGAGCCACACATGATCGCCCGGGCAAAAGGCATGGACATCGAAGCCGGTTCCCACGCGCGGCTCGAAGTTTTGGCTTGCCGGCCTCAGGAGCGCATCGGCCATGGCCATGTCCTCTTGGGTTGTGAGTTTGAAATTTCGGTTGGACCCCGGAACGAGCGCGACCTCAAGTCCGGCCCACTCAGCGATCGCGGCGTCGTCGGTGAAGTCCGACCGGCCCTCAGCAGCCGCCTTGCGATGTGCGGCGAGGATTGGAGCAAATCGAAAAGCTTGCGGTGTTTGGGCCTTCCATAGGCCCCCGCGATCGACGGTTTCGCCGATAGCTCCATCGCCGCGATCCCGTTTCAGAGTATCGGCTAACGGCTCGGCGGCGATTGCACCGGGTTGACTGTCGAGGGCGGTCAGAACGCGCGCAATGATGTCAGGCGTCACGAAAGGCCGGGCGGCATCGTGGATCAGAACGACGTCAGGTGCGTCTGTTTCCAGTGCCTCGAGGCCGAGGCGCACCGAGTCCTGCCGCGTGGTTCCGCCCAGGACCGGTGGCGTGAGCCGGTCATGACCGGACTGGGAGATGCTTGCTGAATAGAGATCGCGGTCCTCGGGGTGAATGACGACGGTAATCTGCGAGACTCGGGATGCCGCTTCGAAAGCGGCAATTGCGTGCGCCAGCACGGACCGGCCAGCGAGCATGGCATACTGCTTCGGCGCCAAACCTTCGCGGCCCGCGCGGGCCCCGCGCCCTGCGGCGACAATCAAAACGGCTGCTTTCACGAACATTTCCAGTGCATCAGCTTCACTCGGACCGGACTTAGCCCCGGCGCGGCAATAGGGCAATCGGCGTGCCGCGCTTCCCGCTTGCGCTCAGGATTAGGTCAGCATATTGTGCCTAAATCGAAGGCACATAGTTTGTGTGCATAAAATGTAGGCAGATCGCAGGGGCGCGCGGCTTGACTCGGCTTACAATCGGCTCTCATCCCATTGCCAACAATGTATTTCTTGCGCCGATGACAGGCGTGAGCGATCTGCCTTTTCGGCAGCTTGCACATGGTTTTGGCGCGGGCCTGGTCGTATCCGAAATGGTGGCGAGCGCTGAGCTGGTCCACAACCGCGCTGACGTGTTGCGCCGGGCAGAAGGCGAGGGTCTGTCTCCGTTCGTCATGCAACTAGTGGGTTGCGACCCTCACTGGATGGGTGAGGGAGCGCGGATCGCCGAAGCGAAGGGCGCCGACATTGTCGATATCAATATGGGATGTCCGGCCCGCGAGGTGACCGGCAAGGCATCCGGCTCCGCGCTGATGCGCGACCTCGATCACGCCCTCGCATTGATCAAGGCGGTGGTTTCGGCGGTTTCCGTGCCGGTGACGCTTAAGATGCGGCTCGGGTGGGATGACCGCTCCCGTAACGCGCCGGAACTGGCGCGCCGGGCCGAGGACGCAGGTGTCCAGCTCCTCACCGTGCATGGCCGCACGCGGCAACAGTTCTTCAAAGGCAAAGCGGATTGGTCCGCGGTGCGTGCGGTCAAGGAAGCGGTCAAGATCCCAGTCATCGTCAATGGGGACATTACGACCGTCGCCGATGCCCGTGACGCGCTCGCGGCATCTGGCGCGGACGGGGTCATGATCGGGCGTGGTGCCTACGGTGCGCCTTGGCTTCTTGGGCGCGTCGCCAAGGCTCTTGCAGGTTCGGGCGACGCGAAGCCCCCAACGCTGGACGAGCAGCGGCACGTCGTTCGTCGACACGTCACTGCGATGCTTGAGCATTACGGCGATTTTCTGGGGCTTCGGAACGCTCGCAAGCACATTGGCTGGTATCTCGAAACAAGCGGACACCGTGCCGACCACCGCAAGGCCTGGCGTCAGCGTCTTTGCACCGAAGAGAACCCCAACCGCGTCCTCGAGCTGATCGACGCATTCTACGGGGACGCGCCAGAAACAGATGTATTGGAGAATGCTGCGTGAGCAAGAGGTCTGCCGAGCGTGCGATTCCCTTCCGCAAGCCGGTCTTCGACTATGACCTGCTTCTCGGTGTCCTCCCGCATCCGATCCTCGTCATCAGCGACGACAATCGCATCGTCTATGGCAACACGGCGGCAGAGTCGTTTCTGTCGACCAGCCAGACGATGCTGACGCGCTTCCGGCTCGAAGATGTCGTGGCATTCGGCTGTCCGTTACTTTCGCTTGTCGAGCAGGTGCGCGAGAGCGGCTCGACCGTCAACGAGTACGGCGTCGAGATGGCGAGCCCGAAGTTTGCGACGCCAAAGCTTGTCGACGTTTACGCCGGACCGATGGGCGACGGAGCGCCCTACATCGTCATCATGCTGCAGCAGCGCACGATGGCTCAGATGATCGAGCGGCAGCTCACGCATCGTGCCGCGGCCCGATCCGTTTCCGGCATGGCCGCAGTGCTGGCGCACGAAATCAAGAACCCCTTATCCGGCATCAAGGGGGCCGCTCAGCTCCTTGAGCAGAATCTTTCCGACGACGATCGCGTGCTGTCGCAGTTGATCTGCTCCGAGACCGAGCGGATCCGGAACCTCGTCAACCGGATGGAGGTGTTTGGCGACGAACGCCCGCTCAACAAGGAGCCGGTGAATATCCACGACGTGTTGAACCACGTGCGGCGCCTTGCCGAATCCGGTTTTGCGCGCGGAATGCGCATCATCGAGGATTACGACCCTTCGTTGCCACCGATCCCCGGCAATCGCGACAAACTCGTCCAGGCCTTTCTCAACCTCATCAAGAATGCCGCCGAGGCGATCGGGGACGACGAGGACGGCCAGGGGCGTATCATCTTGCAGACCTCGTTCCGGCCGGGCGTTCGGCTTTCGGTGCCCGGTGTCGATGCGCGCATCACACTGCCGCTGATGATTCAAATCGAGGACAACGGCGCCGGCGTGCCGGATCATCTCAAGCCGCACCTTTTTGATCCCTTCGTCACCACCAAACATAACGGCACAGGTCTCGGGCTCGCGCTCGTTGCCAAGATCATCGGCGATCACGGCGGCATCATCGAGTGCGACAGCGAGGGTAAGCGAACTGTGTTTCGCGTCCTTTTGCCGATGCAAGAGCGCAACCGCAAAGACGGTCCAAACGCAGGG
Organism: Hyphomicrobium sp.; assembly: GCF_036262015.1. Lineage (GTDB taxonomy): Bacteria > Pseudomonadota > Alphaproteobacteria > Rhizobiales > Hyphomicrobiaceae > Hyphomicrobium_C. The sequence goes on from NZ_DATAJR010000009.1 coordinate 335,954, forward strand.
CCCGCCGTCAACGACAGGAGAAGCTGACCCAATGGCACGTGGCACCATTCTCATTGCCGATGACGATACCGCCATACGAACGGTGCTGAACCAAGCGCTGGCACGCGCAGGCTACGCGCCTCGAGCGACGGGCAATGCGGCAACCCTCTGGCGCTGGGTCAGCCAAGGCGAGGGTGATGTGGTGATCACGGACGTGGTCATGCCGGACGAGAATGCGTTCGACCTCATTCCGCGCATCAAAAAGGTTCGCCCGGAGCTGCCGATCATCGTCATGAGTGCACAGAACACGCTGATGACGGCTCTGACGGCCGCCGAAAAGGGCGCGTACGAATACCTGCCAAAACCGTTCGATCTGTCGGAGGTCATTGCCGTGGTCGGCCGCGCGCTGGCCGGACAAACACGCCGTCCGCGGGCGACCACGCCTGACATGGAGGCGGAGGAGCTTCCGCTCATCGGCAGATCCCCTGCCATGCAGGAGATTTATCGCGCACTCGCTCGCCTGACACAGACCGATCTCACGGTCATGATCCAGGGCGAGAGCGGCACCGGCAAGGAGCTGGTCGCGCGCGTGCTGCACGACTACGGCAAGCGGCGGCAGGGACCATTCGTCGCCATCAATATGGCTGCGATTCCGCGCGAGCTGATCGAGAGCGAACTGTTCGGGCACGAGAAGGGTGCGTTTACGGGCGCACAGACCCGCACGCCTGGCCGTTTCGAGCAGGCCGAGGGCGGCACGCTGTTCCTGGACGAGATCGGCGACATGCCACTCGAAGCTCAGACGCGTCTCCTGCGCGTCCTGCAGCAGGGTGAGTACACGACGGTTGGTGGCAGGACGCCGATCAAGACCAACGTGCGCATCATTGCCGCGACGCATCGCGATCTTCGGAGCCAGATCCAGCAGGGACTATTCCGCGAGGATCTTTACTACCGCCTCAATGTCGTTCCCCTGCGCCTTCCGCCTCTGCGGGAGCGTACGGAAGACATCGGGGACCTCGTGCGCCACTTCCTGCGCCAGGCCGTGCGCGAGGGGCTCGGTCAGAAGTCTATCGAGACAGCGGCGATCGAACGGCTCAAGTCTCACCCATGGCCGGGAAATGTTCGCGAGCTGGAGAACTTCGTGCGGCGCGTCGGCGCTCTTTATATGCAGGACACGCTGACGCTTCAGATCATCGAGCAGGAGCTGGTGGAGGCTCTGCCGAAGCGCGGATCGACACCGGAGAGCGAGCCCAAGGACTTTTCGGAAATCGTGGAGCGCCATCTCGCGCAATATTTCGCGAGCTTCGGCAAGGAGCTTCCGCCGCCGGGCCTCTATGACCGCGTCATCCGGCAGGTCGAGCATCCGCTCCTGTCGGCGGCACTGGCGGCGACGCGAGGCAATCAGATCCGCGCCGCGGAGTTGCTCGGGCTCAACCGCAATACGCTTCGGAGCAGAATCAAAGCACTCGACATTCGCGTGTTCCGTACTCCGATGCCATGAGAGCAGCGCGCATTGTCGGCATCTAGTGCGAGCAGCAACTCACGGCACGCACGCGGATTCTTCCGCACCTGTTGCCGCGAAGGCGCGTAACATTCGCGCCCGTCAGCGTGACCGGTTTGCACATCCGTCCATCCGCCGCATCGATTGCGTCGCAAGAATGTCACAGTTAGAGTGTCACTTGTGCCCGGCACATGCTCTTGCCGTTGCTGAAATGGCGGTACGTCCCTGGCGGTCATGGAAGTTCGTGATCGGAAGGTAACAGTTGCGCGAATTGTTGGGTACGTCACAGGCGGAAGGTGGAATGGGCGGAGAAGGCACGCCACGCGGCGCGGGGTGGACAGACGGAGCGGCGTCGCCGCTGCTGGACCTGACGGACCGCGCCTTCTGGACGGGTCTCGTTGTCGTCGTCCTGTCGCTGGTCTCAGCGCTGGCGACCTACCTCATTCTGACCGGTCTCACGCCGATTGCACCGCGCGACGAAGTCGTGCTCGGGGCCCTGCTGATCAACGTCATTCTGATCGCAGCCATGATCGGCGTCATCGCCTGGCAGGGCTATGGCATGTGGCGCGCCTGGCGCGCGAAGCTCGCAGGCGCCCGCCTTCACGTCCGGATTGTGCTGCTGTTCTCCATTATCGCGGCAATTCCAGCAATCCTGCTCGCGGTGGCGGCGACAACGACGTTCTCTCGCTCGCTCGATGGCTGGTTCTCGACGCGGACACGGGAGATCATCAACAACTCGGTCGAGGTGGCGCAGGCGTACGTCATCGAGCACGGGCAGCTGCTGCGGACGGATATTGCGAACATGGTGCGCGATATCGATTCCGCGGCTGACCACATCGCGCCCGACTCTCCTGAATTCAAACAGCACATTATTGCGCAGGCGGGACTGCGCGATATCCCGGCGGCGTATGTGCTCGACGGAAAAGGCGATCCTGTCCTTGCGGCCCTGGAAGACAAGGCGCTGCCGTTCACGCCGGTGATGCTCTACGACCTGAAACAGGCGGAGACCGGTCAGGTGGCGCTGTTTACCCCGACTGGGGCGTCCCAGGTGTCGGCGCTCGCCAAGCTCAACCGGTATCCGGATCGCTACCTCTATGTGTCCCGCATGCTCAGTCCCAAGGTCATGGGACATTTGCAGCGCACGGCGCAGAGCGTTGATGACTACAATCGTTTGCGACGGGCGCGCGGCGGGCTCAAGTTCGCGCACGGGCTTATCTACACGATGATCTCGATGACGGCGCTCCTGGCCGCGATCTGGGTCGGTCTGTGGTTCGCAGGCCGCTTCGTCGCGCCGATCCGGCGTCTCATTGCGGCTGCCCAGGATGTGTCGCGTGGCAATCTGGCGGTGGAGCTGCCCGAGCGGCGCGGTGAAGGCGACTTGCGGCGCCTCTCAACGACCTTCAACACGATGACGCGCGAGCTCAAGCATCAGCGCGACGCGCTTGTGACGGCCAATGAGCAACTTCTTGACCGGCGCCGCTTCATGGAGGCGGTTCTGTCGGGTGTTTCGGCCGGCGTGATCGGTCTCGATAGCCAGGATCGGATTACGCTCGTTTCGCGCGCCGCCGAGCAGCTGCTGGCGACGACTGAACGCGAGCTGGTTGGCAAAAAGCTTGTCGATGTCCTGCCCGTGTTGACGCCCGCGCTCGATAGGCGCGAGGAGCCGGGAACGAAGTCACGCGGCGCGCAGGAAATCTCCATCATGATCGGAGACGAGGAGCGCACGTTTGCGGTGCGGGTAACGCGCGAAAAGGCGGGACCGGGGGACGTCGGTTCCGTCATGACGTTCGACGATATCACCGAGCTGGTTTCCGCTCAGCGTACGTCCGCCTGGGCCGACGTCGCGAGGCGGATCGCGCACGAAATCAAGAACCCGCTGACACCGATTATCCTGTCGGCCGAGCGTATCCGCCGCAAATACGGAAAGGTCATCGTCGACGACCGCGATACGTTCGACAAGCTCACAGCGACGATCGAGCGACAGGCGGGCGACATCAAAACGATGGTCGACGAATTCGCATCGTTTGCCCGTATCCCGAAGCCTGTGATGGAAGTCGACGACCTGCGGGATGCGGTGCAGGATTCTGTCATCCTATTCCGCGAGAGCCATGGGGGCGTCGTCTATGGTCTTCATCTCCCCGAGCAACCGGTCAGGGCTTCGTTCGATCGGCGGCTTTTGACACAGGCGGTGACCAATCTGGTCAAGAACGCCACGGAAGCTGTCGAAAGCGCCGTGGAGGCCGAGGCAGGGCGGCAAGGACGCGTGGACGTGGAGTTGCGCGTCACCGAAACCGCAGTCTCCATCGAGGTCATGGACAACGGACCGGGGCTTCCGAAACAAAACCGCTCGCGGCTTCTGGAGCCCTACGTAACAACGAAGGGGCACAAGGGCACGGGGCTCGGGCTGGCTATCGTGCAGAAGATTACCGAGCAGCACGGCGGGCAGCTGCTGCTCGACGATGCGCCTCTGACGCCGAACCGCACCTCCGGCGCCCGGGTTACCTTGTCGTTCCCGATCTCGATTTTGACACCGAAGCCTGCGGCCGGAGATCCGGACGAGGGTCCAATCGAACCGAAGCGCGCCGCAAGCGGCCGCGACATTTGATACGTACCGACACACGACTTTGAGGAGTTGAGAGATGGCTGCAGACATTTTGATTGTCGATGACGAGGCGGACATTCGCGAACTCGTTGCGGGCATCCTGGAAGACGAGGGGCATCGCACGCGGCTCGCGCGCGATAGCGACGAAGCGCTGCGCATCATCGAGGAGCGCCGTCCGCAGCTCGTCATTCTCGACATCTGGCTGCAGGGAAGCCGTCTCGACGGCCTCGAGGTCCTGTCGGTCATCAAGCGGACCTACCCGGAGCTTCCGGTTGTCATCATCTCGGGCCACGGAAATGTGGAGACCGCCGTTACGGCGATCAAGCGAGGGGCCTACGATTACATCGAGAAGCCGTTCAAGGCAGATCGTCTCCTGCTGGTGACATTGCGTGCGCTTGAAGCTTCCCAGCTCAAGCGCGAGGTACGGGAACTCAAGGAACGCTCGACGGTCTCGGCCGAGATGATCGGCAAGTCGCCGGCCATCAACCAGCTCAAAGGCGCCGTCGATCGTCTCGCGCCGACCAACAGTCGCATTCTGATCCGTGGCGCTTCGGGCGCCGGCAAGGAACTCGCTGCGCGGCTGCTGCATCAGAAGTCTCATCGCGCGGATGGGCCCTTCATCGTGCTCAACGCCGCCTCCATGGCGCCGGATCGGGTCGAGGAAGAGTTGTTCGGCACGGAGGATCGCTCGGGCGGTCCGCGTAAAGTCGGCGCCCTTGAGGAAGCCCATTCGGGTACGCTCTATATCGACGAAGTCGCGGACATGCCGCTTGAGACGCAGGGGAAGGTGCTGCGGGTGCTCGTTGAGCAGAAGTTCCAGCGGCTGGGCGGCGCGCAGAAGGTTTCGGTGGACGTGCGAATCGTTTCGTCGACGAGCCGGGACATCGAGCGCGATATGAGCGAGGGCCGCTTCCGCGAGGATCTCTATCACCGCCTCAACGTGGTTCCGCTTCGCGTACCGGGGCTCGCCGAGCGGCGCGAGGACATTCCAGATCTCATCCAGTATTTCGTCAATCAGCTCTCGCAGGCCTCAGGTCTTTCGCCGCGACGGATCGGCGAGGACGCGATCGCGGTTCTGCAAGCTCACGACTGGCCCGGTAACGTCCGCGAGCTACGCAACAATATTGAACGCCTCATGATCCTCGCCGGCGGTGACCCGGGTGCCGTGATCACGGCCGACATGCTGCCCGATGAAATCGGCTCGAACGTTCCGCTGCCCGTCAACGGCGGCGCAGAGCATCTGATGTCTCTGCCGCTGCGCGAAGCGCGCGAAATTTTCGAGCGCGAATATCTCCTCGCGCAGATCAACCGGTTCGGCGGCAACATTTCGCGCACGGCCGAGTTTGTCGGCATGGAACGCTCGGCGCTGCACCGCAAACTGCGTGCGCTCGGCGTCTCGTCCGATCAGCGCGGCGGCGAGCTGAAGGTCGGCTAGCGTTTTCGAACAGCACGCCTGAAACGGGGATGACACTTCCATGACGCGCGTCGTCTATGTGAACGGGCGCTATCTGCCCTACCGCGAGGCCGGAGTGCACGTGGAGGATCGCGGCTTTCAATTCGCCGATGCCATCTACGAGGTGTGCGAGGTGAACGAAGGTCACCTCGTCGACGAGACGCGGCATATGGAACGTCTCGAGCGTTCGCTCGGGGAGTTGCGCATTCCGCTGCCGATGTCGCGCCGGGCGCTCAGTCACGTCATGCGTGAAATTGTGCGGCGCAATCGCGTGCACACAGGCCTCGTTTATCTCCAGGTCACGAGAGGCGCGTCGCCGCGCGATTTTCCCTTTCCGGCAGCCGGCGTTACGCCAACAGTCGTTTGCCTGGCGCGCCGCGTGGATAATGCAAAGCGGGAAGCGCGTGCGGAAAGCGGGCTTGCCGTCAAGACGATGCCGGACATTCGCTGGGGCCGCTGCGACATAAAGACCGTTATGTTGCTGCCGGCCGTCTTGGCCAAGGAGGCGGCTGCCGCCGATGGCGCGCAAGAGGCATGGCTGGTTGATTCCGAAGGGTTTGTTACTGAAGGAGCTTCCAGCAATGCGTGGATTGTCGACAAGTCCGGAACGCTGATCACAAGACCGACCGGAAACGCAATTCTGCCCGGCGTAACACGCAGAACACTTCTTGACCTATTGAGTCGGGAAAAAATCCCGGTTGTGGAGCGGCCGTTTCGGGTCGAGGAGGCGCTGAGTGCGCGCGAAGCCTTTATTACCTCGGCTTCGGGCACAGTTATGCCGGTTGTCTTGATCAATAAGGTCGCCATCGGCAACGGATATCCTGGAGAACTGACGCGCTTTCTGCGCTCAAAATTTCATCAGGCTGCCGAACTTTCTCCCTAGGCGGACAAGATATCAATTCTGCGTGTTGTCCCCGGCCGCGCTCCTGCGTATTGTCTTGTAATCAAGATATGTTAGCTGCTCCTGTGTCGCGAGTTGCTCGGCGGAACTCGTGACCGGTCGAACGATGACGAAACAGTCGGCAGGCGACCAATATCAAAGTCCAGGAAGAGGCTAATAATAAGAGGCAACGAAAGATGGCCGCAGACCGCGCTCAGAACCTTCAGGACACGTTTCTCAACCACGTTCGCAAGAGCAAAACCCCACTTACAATTTTCCTCGTCAACGGTGTGAAGCTTCAAGGCATCGTGACTTGGTTTGACAATTTCTGCGTGCTCTTGCGCCGCGACGGTCATTCGCAGCTCGTTTATAAGCATGCGATATCGACCATTATGCCCGGCGCTCCGGTCCACCTCATGGAGGCGGAGGCAGACGGTCAGCAAGGGTGAGTACGTCCCATCGACCGCAGCACGAAGCCGGACGTTGTGCCGGCCCAGAACGCTCCCAAAGGGGGGCCGAATACGACAGGATCTCGCGAGCAGCAGGCGGACGCGATGCGTACGCTTGTACTCGTGCCTGTTCTGCGTTTGCGCGGAGCCCCTAGCGGGGTCGCGAGGCCCGAGCGCGCAACATCCATGCATTCGCCGGAAGACCGGCTAGCAGAAGCCAAGGGGCTCGCGGAAGCGATCGACCTCAATGTGGTGCAAGCGACGCTTGTGCCGGTGCCGGATCCAAAGCCCGGGACGTTGTTTGGCTCTGGAAAGGTCGAAGAGATCAAGGCGCTCGTCGCGGAGCTGGCAGCGGGGCTCGTCATCGTCGATCACGCGATCAGTCCCGTTCAGCAGCGCAACCTCGAGCGCGCCTGGAACGCGAAAGTCCTCGATCGCACAGGCCTCATTCTCGAAATCTTCGGCCGGCGCGCACAGACGCGTGAAGGCCGTCTTCAAGTCGAGCTTGCGCACCTGAGCTACCAGAAGGGCCGGCTCGTGCGTGCCTGGACGCATCTTGAGCGCCAGCGTGGTGGGCGCGGCTTCCTCGGCGGTCCTGGTGAAGCGCAGATCGAGCTCGATCGGCGCATGCTCGACGAGCGGATCATGGCGATCAAGCGCGAGCTGGAAGGCGTCGTGCGCACGCGCGATCTCCATCGCAAGGGCCGCCGCAAGGTGCCGTATCCGATCGTCGCCATCGTCGGTTATACGAACGCCGGTAAGTCGACACTGTTCAACCGCGTCGCGGGCGCTGGCGTGCTGGCCATGGACCAGGTGTTCGCGACGCTCGATCCCACGATGCGCGAAGTGCGTTTACCATCGGGGCGGCGGGTTATCCTGTCGGACACGGTCGGTTTCATCTCGGATCTGCCGACACAACTCGTGGCGGCGTTCCGCGCTACGCTCGAAGAGGTGGTGGAAGCGGACCTCATTCTGCATGTTCGTGACATCGCGCACGCGGAGACGGATGCGCAGGCCGCCGATGTTGCGGGCGTGCTCGGCGACCTCGGCATCGATACCCAAAGGGCCGACGGGCATATTCTCGAAGTGTGGAACAAGATCGATCTTTTGTCGCCGGTGACACGGGAGGAAGCCCAAGCCTCGGCGCGTTTCCGCTCGCCGCGTCCTGTCCTGATGTCGGCGGCGAGCGGAGAAGGTGTTGATCAGCTTCTTGCAACCATCGATGCGCGGCTCGGCTCTGCCGACGAGGTCCTAACACTGTCGCTGCCGGCTCATGAGGGCCGCATTTTCGCGTGGCTCCATGAGAATGCGCATGTCATCGCTCAGGAGGCCGAGGGCGATATAATTCTCACGCGTGTGCGTATCGCTTCCGAAAAGAAGATGCGGCTCGTTCAGCAGCTGAAGAGTGCGGGGCTGTCCCTTCCGTAGTATACGGACTACCGGCACTCCAGATTGGAGAGGGCAGGGATGTCGGACTCTGCGAAAACGCAATGCTGCGTGGTCGGCGGCGGACCGGCTGGCTTGATGCTCGGTTATCTTTTGGCGCGCGCTGGCGTGCAAGTGACCGTGCTCGAGAAACACGCTGATTTTCTTCGCGATTTCCGCGGTGACACGGTACATCCCTCGACGCTGGAGATCATGGTTGAGCTTGGCCTCATCGATAGGTTTCTCAAGCTACCACATCAGAAAGTGCGCAAGCTCGGCGGCATGTTTGGTGACACGCCGATAGAGATCGCCGACTTTTCACACTTGCCGGTTCGCGAAAAGTACATCGCTATGATGCCGCAGTGGGACTTTCTCAACTTCATGGCCTCTGAAGCCCGGACGTATCCGAACTTCACGCTTCTCATGAATACGGAAGCGACCGATCTGATCGAGGGCGACCATACTGTCATCGGCGTCAAAGCAAAGTCGCCGGACGGGCCCAAGGAGATTTATGCCGATCTTGTGGTGGCGGCCGATGGGCGCGGCTCCGTGCTGCGCGCGCGGGCTGATCTCGCTGTCGAGGATCTGGGCGCGCCGATGGATGCGCTGTGGTTCCGGCTGCCTTTCGACAAGGATGACACGGCGGAGACGATGGGCCGCTTCGGGGCAGGCTCGATTTTCGTAATGCTTTATCGCGGTGACTATTGGCAATGCGCCTACGTCATTCCAAAGGGATCTCTCGAAGAGCTGAAGGCGGGAGGACTGGACGCGTTCCGCGACGCGATCACGGCTGCATCACCCTTCAAACGGGATCGCCTGGATGGGATCACGTCGTGGGATGACGTCAAGCTTCTGACGGTGCGCGTGGACCGGCTCCTGCAATGGTACCGCCCCGGTTTTCTCTGTATCGGTGACGCTGCACACGCGATGAGCCCAGTTGGCGGTGTCGGTGTGAACCTTGCCATTCAGGACGCTGTTGCTACGGCGAACATCCTTGCGCAGCCCTTGAAGACCGGGGCTGTGACTGTGGCCGATCTCCGCGACGTCCAAAAGCGGCGCATGTTTCCGACACGCGTCACGCAGGCTATCCAGGTGGCCGCGCAAAACAACATCATCGGTCCGACGCTGAAACTGCGTGAGCAGCCCGAACCGCCGTTTTTTTTGCGGCTGATGCAGTCCTTCCCAATTCTGCGACGCCTCCCGGCCCGGGTGCTCGGTCTGGGTGTGCGGCGCGAGCACGTTGCGGATTTCATCCGCAACGCCGAAGGTTGAAACCTTGATGTGCCATCCAATCCCTGGTCCCCGTGTCGCAATCCCGCTATAGGCTTGGCTGGAATGCAGGGGACACGATGAGCGAAACGGTGCGGCGGCTTGGAATTCTGGCCGGAGGCGGCGTGCTGCCGCGCGAGATCGCGGACAGTGCCGCGCGGCGCGGCATTCCGGTATCAATCGTGGCCATCGATGGCGAAGCTGACGCGGATTTCTCGGGCTACGCCCTCACGCGCGTGAATTGGGGCCAGATTGGTACCATGGTGCGCGCGCTTAAGGACGCGCGCGTTACCGATCTTGTCATTGTCGGCCGTGTGCACCGGCCAGAGCTTTGGGGATTGAAGCCTGATCTCGGTTTCTTCCGGTATCTGCCGAAGATCGTGAAGATCGTGGCGGCGGGCGGCGACGATGGTGTGCTGCGCCGTGTCGTGCGCTTCTTCGAGCTCCAGGGGCTGCGTGTGATCGGCCCCGGGGACGCGGCACCCGAACTCGTGATTGGAGAGGGACCGATTGGATCTGCACGCGCTACTGCTGCAGATCAAGCGGACATTCAGAAAGGCCTCCGGCTCATCCACGCGCTTGGCGCCTTCGACATCGGCCAGTGTGTGATCGTGTCAGCAGGGCAGATCGTGACCATCGAAGGCGCGGAGGGGACGGATCGCATGATCGATCGAGCCGCGCAGAATCGGCCCGAGCGTGGGCCTTTGGGCGGTGTGCTGGTCAAGCGTCCGAAGCCGGGGCAGGAAATTCGCATCGATATGCCGGCAATTGGTCCGGCCACTGTCACGAAGGTGCGCGATGCGGGGCTTGCCGGTATTGCCGTTGAGGCTGGCAAGGTGCTTGTTGCGGAACGCGCAGAAACGCTGAGCCGTGCCAACGGCGCCAACATTTTCGTCGAGGGCGTTGGCGATCGGGATGCGAGCGATGAACCGCCGGTGCGGTTCCGGCCGCGCGATTTTGCCATGCCGTTCCGGCAGCTCGGCCGCATCGCGGCGGAAGAGCATGCGGTTCACGATGCCATCAAAGGGCTTGCCACACTCTCGGCCCTCGAGCCATTTCGTTGCGGGCGCGGTGCGGTCGTGGTGCGCAATCACGTGCTTGCGGTCGAGTCCGGAGAGGGCGTTGATGCAACTGTGGCGCGCGCGAGCGGGCTTCGTCAGTGGGCCAGTATCACACGTCGCCGCCGTGGCGTGGCGGCCCTTCGAGATATAGCGGACCTTACACCGTCGGTCATCGCGGCTGTCGCATCGGCAGGGTATGCCGGCATCGCCGTTGCGCGCACGACCGGCGAAGACACTCTCGCGCCGCGGATTGCCGAGGCGGACAAAGAGGGCGTTTTCATTTTGTTGCGCGCCGAGGGGACGACATGAGCGTCACGCCAGCGGCTGACACTGGCGAGGTGCGCGTGTTCCTCGTCGCGGGCGAGCATTCCGGCGATGCGCTCGGTGGCAAGCTGATCGCGGCGTTGCGCGAGAAATTGGGCAGCCGCCTCACGCTCGCAGGTGTCGGCGGGCACGATATGGAAGCAGACACGGGGTTCGTTTCCGATTTTCCACTTTCCGATGTGGCCGTCATGGGTCCGCTCTCAATTCTGCGGCATCTGCCGCGCATCGTGAGACGGGTCTATGCGACGGTGGATCGTGCGATTGCATTCGAGCCCGATGTCGTCGTGATTATCGACAGCCCGGAGTTCACGCATCCGATCGCTAAGCGGATCAGGAAGCGCCGCCCGGATATCCCGATTGTCGACTACGTCAGCCCCAGCGTGTGGGCTTGGCGTCCGGGCCGCGCGAAAAAGATGCGGCCGTATGTGGATCATATCCTCGGGCTGCTTCCGTTCGAGCCGGCGGCGCACGATCGGCTTGGCGGGCCGCCCTGCACGTACGTGGGTCACGCGTTGAGCGAACGCATCGACTGGCTGAAAGCACTCGATCCGGAGCCGCTGAGCAAGCGGCTTGGCCTCGCCCCCAATCGGCCCGTGGTTGTCGTCCTGCCGGGGAGCCGGACGTCGGAGGTCGGGCGTTTGATGGAGCCATTCGGCGATACGCTACGGCTCATTTGTGAGCGTGGAACGGCGCCGGAAGTTCTCATGCCGTGCGTCGCGCATGTTCGGGAGCCAATCGAACGTCTGCGCCGGAGTTGGCCGATCCGGTCGCATCTCATCGAAGGCGAGGATGACAAGTTCCGCGCGTTCAAGCTGGCGCACGCAGCGCTGGCTGCTTCGGGCACAGTGACGCTCCAGCTCGCGTTGGCGGGAACGCCGATGGTCGTCGCGTATCGCGTCGATGTGGTTGCGGCGCCGTTCCTGCGCCGGATGATCAAGGCGCCGACAACGGTGCTCGCCAATCTTGTGCTCGGTGAGAACGTGTTTCCCGAGTTCCACCAAGAGAAAAGCTCGCCGGAAAATTTGGCGAATGCGCTGGAACCACTGTTGCGGGATACGCCGGAGCGTCGTGTGCAACTCGCCGCGTTGGCGAGAATTCCGGATCTCATGCACATCGAAAGCGGCAGCCCCAGTGAGGCCGCCGCCAAAATCGTGATCGATTATGCCTTGCTCGGGAAGGGCCGGCGCGCGGGGCCGACGTAAAGTTGGCGCGGACGCCCGATACGCTGCTCGGGATCTTCGATCATTTCCTTCCACTGGGCGATCCAGCCGACCGTGCGGGCGACGGCGAAGAGCACGGTGAACATGGAGACGGGGAAGCCCATCGCGCGCAGCGTGATACCCGAATAGAAGTCGATGTTCGGGTAGAGCTTCTTCTCGACGAAATAGTCGTCCTGAAGCGCGATCCGCTCCAGCTCCATGGCGACGGCCAAGAGCGGATCGTTGCGCTTGTCGAGCTCGTCGAGCACCTGGTGCGCGGTCTTCTGCATCACCTTCGCACGCGGGTCGTAGTTCTTGTAGACGCGGTGACCGAAACCCATCAGGCGGAAGCCGCTCGACTTGTCCTTGGCCTTCTTGATGTACTCGGGGATGCGATCGACGGTGCCGATCTCCTCGAGCATGTTGAGGGCCGCTTCGTTAGCGCCGCCATGCGCGGGGCCCCACAGGCAGGCGATGCCGGCCGCGATGCAAGCGAACGGGTTCGCGCCAGACGAGCCGGCGAGGCGGACAGTCGAAGTCGATGCGTTCTGCTCATGGTCGGCGTGCAGGATGAAGATGCGATCGAGTGCACGCGCGACAACAGGGTTCACGATGTACGGCTCGCACGGAACCGAGAAGCACATCTGCAGGAAGTTCGACGTGTAATCGAGGTCGTTGCGCGGATAGATGAACGGCTGGCCAATGGAATACTTATAGGCCATGGCGGCAATCGTCGGCATCTTGGCGATCATACGATGGCTCGCCGTCTCGCGCTGCCTCGGATCGTTGATGTCGGTGCTGTCGTGATAGAACGACGACAGCGCGCCAACCACGGCCACCATCACCGACATCGGATGCGCGTCGCGGCGGAAGCCAGTGAAGAAGCGCGTCATCTGCTCGTGCACCATCGTGTGGCGCGTGATGGTGTTGCGGAACTGTTTGAACTCGTCGTTGGTCGGCAGCTCACCGTGCAGCAGCAGATAGCAGGTGGCGAGGAAGTTCGAGTTTTCCGCCAGTTCGTCGATCGCGTAGCCGCGATAGAGCAGCTCGCCCTTGTCACCGTCGATGAAGGTGATATGGGACGAGCAGTTGGCCGTCGACGTGAAGCCCGGGTCGTACGTGAAGCAGCCGGTATCGCGATAGACCTTGGCAATATCGATGACGTCGGGTCCGATCGTTCCGCTCCGCACGTCCAGTTGGACGGTCTTGCCCTTGAGCGCGAGCTCGGCCTGACCGGTTGCCACCGTCTTGGGAGGCGAGCTTTCCTGGATGCTCATGCCGCATCTCCTTGATTAAAGGGACCGTCGTTTTGGTCTTTTGACTGATGAACTCGAACGTCGAGAACCCGAATGCTGCGATGCAGTATACCTAGGTGCCCGCCAGTCCGATATCCGAATTGAGGTGGTCTTTTGGGCAACGCTCGAAAACGCGTCAGGGCTTCTGATCGGCGAGACGGGCAAGGGTTTCATCTTTGCCCAAAACACTCATGACATCGAAGACGGGGGGCGAGACCGTGCGGCCCGTCAGTGCAGACCGCAGCGGCTGCGCAACTTTTCCGAGCTTCGCGCCTGTTTCTTCGACGTAGCTACGGACGAGGGCCTCCAGCGCAGAAGCCGTCCATTCCGTAGAGGCCTCGAGACGCGGGCGAAGCGCATCCAGAATCACATGCGCATCAGCATCCATCAGCTTCTTTGCCTTGTCATCAAGGCTGAGCGGCCGGTCGGCGACAATGAAGAGCGCCTGGCTCAGCAACTCGGCGAGGGTTTTGGCGCGCTCCTTGAGGGAGGGGATGGCGGCGAGAAGCGCATCCCATCCCTTGCTCTCGAAGCGGGCTGCAAGCTCGGCGCCCGTCGCAACGCCCGGAATCTGGGACTCCACCTCACGCGCCAGGGCGATGTCCGAGCGCACCGGTGCTTTTGGGTCCACCGGGAGTGCACGCAGGGCCGCGAAATCCAGATGCGGAAGCAACTCCTTGATGCCGGCGAGCAGATCGCTGTCTGCTGCGTTGCGGATGTAGTGCCCGTTGAGGTCGTCCAGCTTCTTGAAGTCGAAGCGGGCGGCGCTCTTGTTGATATCGTCAATATCGAACCAGCGGATCAGGTCCTCGGTCGAAATGATCTCGTCGTCGCCGTGACTCCAGCCGAGGCGCACGAGGTAGTTGCGGAGCGCAACCGGCAGGTAGCCCATCGCGCGGTACTCTTCGACGCCTTGGGCGCCGTGGCGCTTGGAGAGCTTGGCCCCGTCCGCACCGTGAATGAGGGGCACGTGCGCCCAGTCTGGTACGTTCCAGCCCATCCCAAGATAGATCTGCGTTTGCCGTGCGGCGTTGGTCAGGTGGTCCACGCCGCGGATGACGTGCGTCACGCCCATGTCATGGTCGTCGATGACGACGGCGAGATTGTAGGTCGGATTGCCGTCGCTGCGCAGAATAATGAGGTCGTCGAGCTCCTTGTTCTGGAACACAACGCGGCCCTGCACGTGATCGTTCACCACGGTCTCGCCTTCGCGCGGCGCCTTGAGGCGGATCGTATGGGGTGCTCCGGCCGGTGCCTCCGAAGGATCGCGGTCGCGCCAGGGCGAACGGATGGTCAGCGGCTGCTTCGCGGCCTCGGCGGCGCGGCGTTGCGCGTCGATTTCTTCGGCGGTCATGTAGCAACGGTAGGCGCCGCCCCGCTCCAGGAGCGCAAGGGCGACTTCGCGGTGACGATCCGCGCGCGAGAATTGAGAAACAGGCTCGCCTTCCCAATCCAGGCCGAGCCAGCGCAGGCCTTCGAGGATCGCCGCGACGGCTTCCGGATTGTTGCGCTCGCGGTCGGTGTCCTCGATGCGGAGCAGGTACTTGCCGCCCCTTCCTTTCGCGTAGAGCCAGTTGAAGAGTGCGGTGCGGCCCCCGCCAATATGGAGATAGCCGGTGGGCGAGGGGGCGAAGCGCACGACGGGAGCGCCGCCGTCTCTCCGTTCAGTGTTTGTCATGGATGTCCGTGTCCGGTTTGGGCGTTTGGCCCGCCATGTAGCATGGCTGGGCGCCGCGAGACCAGTGTGCATCCGGAGGAGGCGAGAGTACGCGCCGACAATAAGAATCGTGGCCGATCAATGGTCTAGCGTCGAAGGTCGGGAGTGGATCGCGTGGGGGTTGTGTGGACGGGCGGGAGGCGCGTAGGGCCGTTCCAGTCTTGGCTGGGCCTCCTCGCAGCAAGAGTCCTTCGTAGCGATGCGGTGTTGGAGCAGCTCGAACGCGAGCGCGCCCGCTGGTTCGTGTGGCTGCCGGTGGCCTTCGGCGCGGGTATCGCTGGCTATTTCTCTCGGTCGTCGGAACCCAGCTTGCTGATGGCTATTGCGCTGCCGGCAATGGCAAGTGGCCTTGCCGCCGCCTCGCGCAGAGCGGGCTTCTTCTTTGTCCTGTCCCTTACCCTGCTCACGGCCTCGCTTGGATTTGCCGTCGCGAAGGTTCGCACCGAATGGACGCGCGCGCCAGTTCTTACTCACGAGCTGCGTCGCGCGGACGTGACCGGTGTCGTCGAACTGATCGAGCCGCGGCCGGAACGGGGCGAGCGGCTGACACTTCGCGTGACGGACATTCGCGGACTTCCCGCCTCCGAGCGTCCTGAGCGCATCCGCGTGCGCGTGATGGTCAAACGGGAGGGTCTGCAACCGGGCGATACGGTCCGCCTACGCGCGTCTCTACGGCCACCATCCATGCCGGCGCTTCCGGGCGGATATGACTTCGCACGAACCGCCTGGTTTCAAGGTCTCGGCGCTACCGGGTATGCGATCCATGCGGCGGAGATCGTTGCACAGGCGGACGCTCCGGGAACTCTCATGCGAACGGCGCGGGAGCGGATCGAAACGCTGCGGCAGGAGATCGCCGAGCGCGTTCGGTCTGCCGTTCCGGGAGAAACAGGTGCGATTGCCGTCTCACTGATCACGGGTGAGCGCGGCGCCATTACCGAAGAAACAAACGACGCGTACCGCGACTCCGGGATTGTGCACATTCTCTCGATTTCCGGTCTGCACATGGTGATCATGGCGGGGGCCGTGTTTCTCTCGGTTCGCGTGCTTCTCGCGGCGTTTCCCGCCATCGCGCTACGCTACGCGACGAAGAAGTGGGCGGCCGCTGCCGCGTTGCTCGCAGCCGGAGGCTATCTCCTGATCTCGGGCGGATCGATCCCGACGATCCGCGCGTTCCTTATGATCGCGATTATGCTTGTTGCCGTCATGTTTGATCGGCAGGCGCTCGCTATGCGCAACGTGGCGATCTCGGCGTTGCTGGTTCTTGTCGTGATGCCCGAGAGCCTGCTCGATCCTGGGTTCCAGATGTCGTTCGCGGCGGTGGTCTCGCTCATTGCAGCCTACGAAACGGTTCGCAAGAGGGCCGAAGAGCAGGAGCACGACGGCTGGTTCCGTCGGGTGGCTTTCTTTCTCGGCGGGATTGTTTTGTCTACCGTCATTGCAAGTTGCGCCGTGGCACCGATTGGCGCCTATCATTTCCATCGCAGCCAGCAATACGCGCTTCTCGCCAATCTTATCGCCGTTCCGATCTGCAACCTGATCGTTATGCCGGCCGCGCTTTTTACGCTGGTGCTCATGCCCTTTGGCTTCGAGGCGCTTCCACTTGCCGTCATGGCGCTGGGTATCGATGTCATGAGTGACACGGCCCGTTGGGTGGCTGCGCTGCCGGGTGCGGTCATTCATATTCCCGACATTTCGGACGTAAGTTTCGCGCTAATGATCGCGGGCGGCCTCTGGCTCACGATCTGGCAGACGCAATGGCGAGCCCTTGGCCTCGTCGCCATTGGTTTGGGTGTGCTCGTCGCCGGAGGGGGCGAGCGGCCGGACATTCTCGTGGGACGCGGCGGCGAGATGGTTGCGGTGCGGGGCCCTGATGGACGGCTTGCCGCCACAGGTTCGCGGTCCGGCAATTTCGAGCTGACGCGCTGGCTTCAACATGACGGGGACGGCCGTGCGCCACGGGACGTGATACGGGCGCGTGTGTTTCGATGCGACGGTGTCGGATGCACCGCTCAAGTGCAAGGACTTCGGGTGGCCGTCGCGCGGCATCCAGCGGCCGTCACGGAGGACTGCAAAAAGGCGGACCTCCTGATCGCCCAGCCTCGACTTCCGTTTAGCTGTGTCGCGCCTCTTGCGGTGATCAATCGTGGTGCGATCCGGAGGGACGGAACGCATGCCATTTATCTCTCGAAAGAAGCGGGCGAAGAAAGAGCCCGCGTGGCGCGCATCGACACCGTCGCCTCGCGCAGAGGTGACCGGCCGTGGACTCAACGGTACGATAGAGCCCAGCGCTGGTCGCAAGGCTCTGCCTACTCGGAGGCAGTACGAACTACAGGGCGCCCCGACGACGATCAGTAGCGCCGGATGAGACCGACGAGACGACCCTGGATATCCACCTGGTCAGGTCCAAAGATGCGCGTCTTGAATTCGGGGTTGGCGGCTTCGAGGGCGATGGTGGAGCCCTTCTTGCGCAGGCGCTTGAGCGTCGCTTCTTCCTGCTCGACGAGGGCGACGACGATGTCTCCGTTCTCGGCCGTGTCGCAGCGGCGGATGATGACCGTGTCGCCGTCGTGAATGCCGGCTTCGATCATGGAGTCGCCCTTTACCTCCAGGGCGAAATGCTCGCCGTTGGTCAGCAGATCCGGCGGGCAGGCGATGTCGTGGGAATGGTTCTGGATGGCCGAGATCGGCACACCGGCGGCGATCCGGCCCATGACCGGCACCGACACTGTGCGGCTGTCGATCATGTGAGATGGGGGCGGCGGGGCGAAGTTGCGCGCTTTGGTGCCTTCGATCACGCTTGGCTGGAAGCCGATGCGGCGCGGTTCGGCGGTGGACGACTGCGCAGCGGCACCGGAACCCAGCGTTGAGCTTTCCGGCAACTTCAGGACTTCTATGGCGCGCGCGCGATGCGGCAGGCGGCGGATGAAGCCGCGTTCCACCAGGGCGGTAATGAGCCGATGGATCCCCGACTTGGACTTGAGATCGAGCGCATCCTTCATCTCATCGAACGAGGGCGGCACACCGTCGGCCTGCATGCGCTCGTGGATGAAGAGCAGAAGCTCTTTCTGTTTCGAAGTCAGCATTGTGCCTCCCGTGCAAGGCCCCGGACAGTCCTGCCCATTCAAGGCCGAGAGCAATGAAATTGATGCGCGTCGTGCGCGTATGAACATCGCGACGCCCGACGTGCTGCATCGCAAGACTCACCTAAACAAATCGTGAATGTACGCTAATCGTTCTTGCCACGTTCTGCAAGTGTGAATGGAAGTCAGCCTTTTGCTGCCTTGGCTTCTGCGAGCCGGCCCTCGAGAAGAGGGATCAAGGTTTCGGCGGCTTCGCGGCGGAAACCTTCGTATGGTTCGGCCGTACGGTCGCGGTTCGAGAAGATGCACGACGTGCCTTCGATGACCGTCCCAAGCATATAAAGCGCGTGACGGAGGCCCTTGGCGCTCTCGGCGTGTGGCTCGACGCCGAGCGAGATCATGCAGACGTCTACGGCGCCGTCGTAAAGCTGCGTCAGGCCCGTCGCCACTTGCGGCATGTGGCTCGACATTGCCCACAGCTCGAGAAAGAGCGGCGCGGTTTCCGGTGAAACCGAGTCGTCGATGAGCCACGTCACAAGCGCGCGGATGGGGCCCGCTTCATGCGCTTCGAGCGAAGCCACCAGCTCGTCGAAGCGGGTGCGATACCGCTCGAGAATCGCTTCGAGCATGGCCTCCACGAGCTTGTCGCGCGTCGCGTAGTGGTGTGTGACGTTGCCGTAGAAAACCCCAGCACCATCGGCGACAGCCTTAAGCGTGAAACCGGAGAAGCCCTTCTCGGCGAGAACAGCGATGGCCGCGTCGATGATCTTCGTACGCGTTGCCGCGCCCATGCGGTTGGGCTTGCCAGTCGTTTCTGATGGAGGAGCCATCCGGCGCTTATTTCACGAGTTCGCTTGGGCAGGCAAGGACGTGCGGCCGCCCTACGTAGAGATCCGCGGTCGACCCGCGCAAACGGCAAATAATCCGTTATGTCTCGTCTCGCGCGAAGCTTGGTAAAATCACCAAAGTTCTGTTGACTGGCATATATACCAATATTAGGTGTAATCACCAGTGTATGTGAGATTCGGCTGATTTCCGGGCGCTTTTGCCCGGCTTGTGCGGGGCGTGGCCGGCTACTCCCGGTGGGAGGCGAACTCCAGAAAAATAAATCGAGAAACAGTCTGCGAACGGGGCGTTCGTGGAAGCGAGCCGGTGCGCGCTTCCACCGTCCCGCGATTGGGGGAACGAATGATTGCCTGCCGAGTGGGGCTTGCCGGGGCGGTGCTGGCGCTCGTAGCGATGACGGGTTCGGGGAACGCGTGGGCAGCGAAGTCGGCGGGCTGCACGGCCGTCAACAACGGCGCGATGAATGGATTCATCGACAACGGCACATGGAGCTTCAGGTCGAGCCCCATCAAAGGGTTCGTGACGGGCGACAAGCTCACATTCAACGTCACTGCCAACCATACGGCGGCAACCTCGGTCATTCTCTCGGGTTACCTCTACAGCAAGGGCGTCCTAACGATGAACTTGTTCGACGGGAGTACGGGTTTCACGAATATGGTGCTGATCGGTACGGGAACGGAGACCGCTGGCCCGATCGATTTCTCGCCGACCGAAGCGGACGAGTTGGAGGCCGACTTTGGTGTCGGCGCGTTCATGGGCGGTAGCTTCACCGGCGCGTTGATCGTCACATGCGATGGCCCCGACATTCCCGAGCCGGAAACGAATGACTCTCAGAAGCTTCGCTCGCTGCAGAAGAGCGGAACGAAAACTGGCGCGCAGGTCGCGGGCAGCGCCTACTCAGGCATCATCGGTGATGCTATCTCGCGCGGCATGACGACTGCGAGCGGCACGATGCAACCGCCGCAAGCCGGCGCGCGTCCCACGGGAGCCTCGGGCCTTGGCATGGGCGAGGAACGCACCGCGGAGACGGGCGCTGGGCGCCGTTCGCGCCTCACGCCATGGGTGAACGGACGCTTCAGCGAAAGCGGCGACGACAGCAACATCGACTGGCAGCATACGACCGTCGCAGCGGGTGCGAGCTATGCGGTGGCGCCCGGCCTGCTCGTCGGCGCATTCGGCGGGTATGAGAAGCTCGACTTCGAACAGAAAAATATCGATGGCGATCTCGACGGTGACGGCCGCACGGCGGGTGCCTATATGGCGTGGCTGCTGGCACCAGCGCTGAGGCTCGATGGTGCCATCGCCCACACGTGGCTCGATTACGATGCGACGGCGGGTACGGCCTCCGGCGATTTCGACGGCAAGCGCTGGCTGTTCCTGACCCGTCTCTCGGGTGATCACGTGGCGGGCCGCTGGACGTTCACGCCGTCGGCGGAGGTGTTCTGGCTGCACGAAACGCAGGATGCCTATACCGATACGCTTGGCACTCTCCAGGCCAAGAACAGCTTCACCAATGGCCGCGCGAACGCAGGCCTGCAAGCGGCGTACGCAATCCCGCTGTCGCCCTCGACGATGCTCGCTCCCTACGCCGGTATCTATGCCGACTACTACTTCGGCATGGACGATGACGGCACAGCATTGTCGGTGATCGGCATCGGCGACGGCTGGGCGGCGCGTGCAACCGGTGGCCTCACGCTCTCGGGCATCGAGGGCTGGTCGCTCTCGCTTGGCGCTGAAGCCGGCAACCTCGGCGGCGAAGGGCCCGAGTTCTGGACCGGACGCCTCGGCGGAGCGGTGAATTTCTGAGTGTGCGTAGGTTTTAAATACGACGTTTCGAAGTGAGCACTATGTTGGTGGCCCTGGCAGACATGCCAGGGCCATTTCCATTCAGTGCGTGAGGCGTTGGATTTTGACGCTGTCACCGGCTTTGGCAGGTGCTGCATCCGGCTCGCGCAGGATCAGGCAGTCGGATGTCGCGAGGGCGCTCAGAAGTGAGCTGTCTTGTGACGGCATCGGCGCGACGGTGAGGTGACCATCGGCGCTGCGGGCGAGCTTGGCGCGCATCAGGTGCAGGCGCGGACCATTGGCATCGAGCGGCTGCGTCAGGATGGCGGTCTCGCTTTGGCTCGTGTCACGCGGCATGCCGAGCAAGGCGTGGATGAGCGGGACGAGAAAGACGCGCGCCGTGATCAGCGCCGACACTGGATTGCCGGGAAGTCCCAGAACGCGCATTTCATCGAGCTTGCCGAACATCAGCGGCTTGCCGGGGCGAAGCGCGATTTTCCAGAACGTGAGATCGAGACCCTGCTTCTTCAGCACTGGCCCCACGAGATCATGATCGCCCACGGATGCGCCGCCGATGGTGACGAGGATGTCTGCTCCGCGGGCGTTGGCAATGCGAAGAGCGAGAGCGTCCTCGCGGTCGGGTGCGATTCCGAGCGGACGCGCGAGGCCGCCTGCGCGCGTGACGAGCGCTTCAAGACCGACGGGGTTTGACGACACGATCTGATCTGGCCCCGGCACGGTCCCCGGGGACACGAGTTCGTCGCCGGTTGCGAGAATGGCGACGACCGGACGGCGGGCGACGGGCACCTCGCCGTAGCCCATGGCGGCAACGAGTGTCACCGTGTGCGCATTGAGACGATGGCCACGCTTCAACAGGACGTCGCCTTGCGAGAAGTCGTTTCCGGCGGGGCGAATGTTGGCGCCTGCGGCCGTGGCGTCGATGGCGGTGATAAGGTCGCCTTCGCGCGTCACGTCCTCTTGGATGACGACGGATCCGCATTCAGCGGGAACGGGAGCGCCAGTGAAAATGCGGACCGCCTGTCCGGATGCAACTGCGCCGGAGAAGCCACGGCCCGCGGCGGACTCGCCGATGACGGTCCACTTCGTCCCGATCGGCGCGTCAGCTTTGCCATGGACCGCGTAGCCATCCATGGCGGAGGCCGCGAACGGCGGCTGCGTGTACTTGGCCGTAAGATCCTGAGTGAGAACCCGGCCGTCCGCTTCGGTGATGGGCACCAGCTCTTCCGTTGGCGACGCGATCCCGTCGAGAACTCGAGCGAGTGCAGTCTCCACCGGAAGAAGCGCCATCCAATCAACTCCCACGGGACTGGGCCGTGTAGTCTCCCGAACGGCCGCCGGTTTTCTGTGCGAGGCGGATGCCGGTGATCTCCATGGCGCGGTCGGCGGCCTTCAGCATGTCGTAGATGGTGAGCGCGGCGACCGAGACGGCGGTGAGGGCTTCCATTTCAACGCCGGTCGGACCGGTGACGCTCACCTCCGCGCGGATATGCAACCCTGCGGGTTTTTCGCTCGGCGCGAATTCCACGGCTGCTTTGCTGAGCGCCAGTGGATGGCAAAGGGGAATGATGTCGCTCGTCTTCTTGGCGGCCATGATGCCCGCAATGCGCGCGGCGGCGAGCACGTCGCCCTTCTTGGCATCGCCCGAGATGACAAGCGCGAGCGTCTCAGGCTGCATGGAAATGAAGCCTTCAGCAATCGCGGTGCGCTGCGTTGCCTCCTTGCCGCCGACATCCACCATGAGGGCGCGGCCCTTTTCGTCGAGATGCGTGAGCTTGCCCATCAGGCCGCCTCCGGAGCCAGTAGCGTACGCGTTGCGGCGGTGACGTCAGCCTGGCGCATGAGGCTTTCGCCGACCAGAAACGTTTCGACGCCGACGCGTTTGAGGCTCGCTATGTCGGCGGGCGTGAAGATACCGCTCTCGCCGATGACGATGCGATCCTTCGGTACGCGCGGGGCGAGCTGCTCGGTGGTCGCGAGTGTCGTCTCGAAGGTCTTCAGGTTTCGATTGTTGATGCCAATGAGGCGGCAATCGAGCTTCAAGGCGCGATCCAGCTCGTCCGCATCGTGCACCTCGACGATGGCGTCCATGCCCCAATCCTTGGCGGCGCCCGCGAGATCGGCGGCGAGGGCGTCATCCACTTCCGCCATGATGATCAGGATGCAGTCGGCGCCCCAGGCGCGGGCCTGCACCACCTGATACGTGTCGATCATGAAATCCTTGCGCAGCACCGGCAGCGAGACTGCGGCGCGGGCGTTTGTCAGATATTCGGGTGCGCCTTGGAACGACGGGCCATCCGTCAGGATCGAGAGGCAGGCCGCACCGCCCGCTTCATAGTCGCGGGCGAGGGCCGGCGGATCGAAGTCGGCGCGGATGAGGCCCTTCGAGGGCGAGGCCTTCTTGATCTCAGCGATCAGCGCCGGTTTGCCTGCGGCGTGCTTGGCTTCGAGCGCGGCTGCGAACGGGCGCACACGCGGGGCAGACCGCGCGTATTCAGCTAACACCTGCAGCGGCAGTTCAGCCTGCGCGGCGGCCACTTCCTCGCGTTTGTAGTGCGTAATCTTTTCGAGAATATCGGCCATATCGAGCTTGTTGTCAGAGGTCCAATGGGTTCCTAACCGCTGAGCGGCTAAAGCGAAGTCTCCAAGATAGCACGCCAGCGGCTGATCACATGGTTATCGCGCAATCGGCTCACGCTGCCTGTTGGCTGACGGAGACCAGCCTGTCGAGCGCCGCGGCTGCGCGGCCGGAATTGATGGCATCTTCCGCCAGCGCCACGCCCTCAACGAGCGAAGCTGCCTTGCCCGCGACAACCAAGGCCGCGGCGGCGTTCAGCAGTACGATATCCCGATAGGGACCCCGTGCGCCGCCGAGCAGATCCTTCAGCGCCCTGGCGTTGTGTGCGCCGTCGCCACCCTTGAGCTCGGCAAGGGAGACGCGCTGCAGCCCTGCCTCTTCCGGCGTCACTTCGAAGGTCGTGATCTTGCCACCTTCGAGCGCAGCGACCGTTGTCGGGCCGGTGGTCGAGAGCTCGTCGAGGCCGTCGTGTCCGTGCACGATCCAGGCTCGCTCGGATCCCAGCGCGCGTAGCACCTCAGCGATCGGCGTTACCCACTCAGGGGAGAAGACGCCGATCACGTGACGGCGAACGTTGGCGGGATTGCAGATGGGTCCCATGAGATTGAACATGGTGCGCACGCCCAACTCCGCGCGCGCCTCGGCCCAGGCCTTGAAGGCTGGGTGATGGGCCGGAGCCCAAAGGAAGCCGACGCCGGCATCCTCGATGGCCTTCTGGATGAGAGCGGGGCCGCAATCGAGCTTCACGCCCAGCGCCGAGAGAACGTCGGACGCGCCGGAAAGGGACGAGACGGAGCGATTGCCGTGCTTGGCAACCTTGAGCCCGGCGCCGGCGGCCACGATTGCCGAGCCGGTCGAGACGTTGAAAGTGCCGTGTCCGTCGCCGCCGGTGCCGACGATATCGATGGCATCGGAATCTGCGGGGACCGTCGTCATCTTGGCGCGCATGGCGCGGGCTGCGCCTGCGATTTCGTCCACGGTTTCGCCGCGCACGCGTAGGCCCATGAGGAATGCGCACTTCTGGGCCGTCGTGCCTTCGGCCGTCATCAGCTCGATGGCACGCGCCATCTCATCGGACGAGAATGTCTGTCCTGCGGCGACTGCCTGCAGAATGCCCTTGACCCCGGCCGTGCTGCTCATGTCCCCCGTGCCTTTCGCTCAAGCCGCGTCGCGCGGGCGCGAGGCGTTGCGCCGGCGCGGCGAGAGGCCTGCGATGTCGAGGAAGTTGGCGAGCAAGGCGTGCCCCTGCTCGGAGGCGATGCTTTCCGGGTGGAACTGCACACCGTGCACCGGATGTGTCTTGTGCATCAGGCCCATGATGATGCCGTCGCTCGTCTCGGCATTCACCTCGAGGCAGTCGGGAAGGCTTTTCCGCTCGACAATCAGCGAGTGATAGCGCGTGACCTCGACCCGCGGTGGGAGACCCTTGAAGACGCCCTTGTCGGTGTGCGTGATCGTCGACAGCTTACCGTGCATAGGCTCCGGAGCGCGGATCACCTTGCCACCGTAGGCCTGGCCGATGGCCTGATGGCCGAGGCAAACGCCGAGGAGCGGAATCTTCGAGCCGGCCTTCTCGATCAGCTCGAGGCAGACGCCGGCCTCGTTCGGCGTGCAGGGTCCCGGCGACAGCACGATTGCCTTCGGCTTCATCTTGATCACCTCGTCGGCGGTGATCTTGTCGTTGCGGATCACCTCGGAGGTTGTGCCGAGCTCGCCCAGAAAATGGACCAGATTGTAGGTGAAGCTGTCGTAGTTATCGATCAGCACGAGCATGGACGGGCGCCTCGCGGGACTGGCGGACGCCGGACTGTCCTGACGTCGCAATGACCTGATGTGGGTGTAGAAACCCACGGAGCAAGCGTCAAGCTTGCGACAAAACAAGAACCCCCAAGCGTCAAGCGCGGCCGTCCCCAGGGTATCGCCGACGCGTGGGCGGGAAGGGCTCCCCCCGGGGGCTGGAACCAACTATAAGGGCTGCCATGACCCAGCTTGATACCATGAAGCCGAACCCGCGCGTCGCCGTCGGCGCGCTGAGCATCTCGAATTCCGCGCCGATCGTCGTTTTTGCCGGCCCCTGCCAGATGGAAAGCCGGGCGCACGCGCTCGAAATGGCGGGTGCGCTGAAGGAAACTGCGACCCGCCTGGGTCTCGGGCTCGTCTACAAGTCGTCCTTCGACAAGGCCAACCGGACGTCGCTCGGCGGGAAGCGGGGCATCGGGCTCGACGCCGCCATCGAGGTGTTCGCCGAGATCCGCGAGAAGCTCGGCCTGCCCGTCGTCACCGACGTGCACGAGAAGGAGCAGTGCGCGGCTGTCGCCCCGGTGGCGGACGTGCTGCAGATCCCAGCCTTCCTGTGCCGCCAGACGGATCTTCTGGTGGCGGCTGCCAAAACGGGCCGCGTCGTCAAAGTAAAGAAGGGGCAGTTCCTGGCGCCTTGGGACATGAAGAATGTCGTGGCCAAAGTGGTTGGGTCGGGGAATCCCAACGTGCTGCTGACCGAGCGCGGCTCGTCGTTTGGCTACAACACTCTGGTGGTGGACATGCGCGGTCTGCCGCAGATGGCCGAGACCGGAGCGCCGGTGATTTTCGATGCGACCCATGCCGTGCAGCAGCCCGGCGGGCTCGGGGGCAGCTCAGGCGGCGACCGGCGGTTCGTACCGGTTCTGGCTCGGGCGGCCGTGGCGGTTGGCGTCGCGGGTCTCTTCATTGAGACGCACGAAGCGCCGGATACTGCGCCTTCGGACGGGCCGAACATGCTGCCGCTCCGCGATTTCGAACCGCTGATGAAGGACTTGATGGCGCTCGACGCGCTGACCAAGGCCCGCGCGGCCTAGCGCGTTAGGTTCCGAACAGTGGCTGGAGAAGGCGGGCAAGCCAACCTTTGAACTGCGGTTTGTGCTCGCTGGCCATCAGGCAGATGCAACCCTGCTCGGGACAGGCAACGGGAGCGTGATCCGTGCCTTCGTCGATATCGGATACGTCGCCGACATCATATTTGCCGTGCTCGTCGCTGTAGCTGCCGCGAAGCACCAGTGTCATTTCCTGGCCCACATGGCCATGCTCGGGAAGCGCTGTCCCGGGGGCGATCTTGAACAGTCTGAGGTCGCCGCATGCGCCGTCAGACAGCCGCACGCAATGGGTCCAGATTCCCGGAGCGACGGAGTGCCAGGCCATCTGATCGAGACAGGGGCCGACGCAGGTCACGAGAAGCTGCGGGATCTCGCCCGCGCTCAACACGCATTTCGATTTCGAGATTTCGTGCTCGGCTTCGCCGGCTCGCATGGCGATCACGGGCGGTGGCGTGGCCATAGGCTGCGGTTCGAGGGTATCGAAGAGGGCGACGCCGATCTTCTGCATCTTGCGCACTTCGGCGCAGCACTTCGGGCACATCGCGAGATGCGAAGCGATGACACAGGCGAACGCCTCCGGCTGGCTGCCCGCCGAGCAGCACATCAGGGAGGAGATGTCTGGGTGATGCGTGATTGTCATTTATCTCAAGTCCTCAAGCGCATCGCGGATCTTTTGGTATGCAAGGCGCATGCGGGATTTAACCGTTCCCAGCGGCAAGCCGAGCTTGGCCGCGATTTCGCTGTGCGACAGGCCTTCCACGAAAGCCAATGTCACGACTTCGGCCTGATCCGAGGGAAGCTCGGCCAGCATGGCCCGGACGCGCTCGCCGCGCTCGCGCTCCGACAGCTCCTCATCGGGAGCCGGATCGGGTGATGGCTGCTGGTCGTTATCCTCGGGCAGAGGTTGCCATGCGACCTCTCTACGAAGGCGATCAATCCTCAGATTGCGGGCGATCGTAAAAATCCAAGTTGTCGCACTGCCTTTGTCGTCGGAATACAGCGACGCCTTCCGCCACACGGTGAGCAAGGTTTCCTGCGCAAGCTCCTCGGCGGTGCTTGCATCGGCTCCCTGGCGCAGCATGTAGGATTTGACGCGGGGGGCGTAAGTCTGAAAGAGCGCCTTGAAGGCCTCGACGTCGCCGTTTGCAGCTACCCGTTGCAGGAGATCAGCCATAGTCCTCGGAGCATTCACGGCGAGGGATCGCAGGACGCGTCCCCCTTCTAGGACCTGGAGCATACCGGAACCTCGCTGTCGCGCCAGCGGCGTGCACAAAATCAAGGCGCTTGCCGTGTTTCATGCCCTACGCAGACGGTGCGACATTGGATTTGCCCCGTAGGGCGGCCCGGCGCCGCAAATCTGTAGACGGGAAGGAACCGAACCTGTGAAGATGGTCCCGTAGCCCGACAACCCGGTGAAAAATGCCGCAGCTCACGCTGACCGAAATTGCCCTTTTGCTTGCGGCGATGGCCATCGCGCCGGCCATCGCGCGACGTTTCGGGATCGGGACAGTACTTGGCTACCTGCTGGCCGGGATCGTGCTCGGCCCGTATGGCTTCCGGCACGTGTTTTCCAGCCATGACGCGCACGAGATTCTAGAGCTCGCCGAATTCGGCATTGTGCTGCTCCTGTTCCTGATCGGCCTCGAGTTGAGGCCGCGGCGCCTCTGGGCCATGAGGTCGGCCATCTTCAAGGTGGGCGGCGCGCAGGTGATCGCCTCGGCCCTTGCGCTTGCGGGTATCGGCCTGGCGTTCGGATTGGCCTGGCAGACCGCGCTATTCATCGGATTGGCGCTTGCGTTGTCGTCGACGGCGTTCGCGCTTCAGGTGCTGGAAGAGCAGGGGGATCTGGCGGCCCGGCACGGACGCCTCGCGTTCGCGGTGCTCTTGTTCCAGGATCTCGCCGCCATTCCGCTCATCGCGCTCGTGCCGCTGTTTGCTTCGCGCGCCCCCGAATTGCATGAGGCCATGGATCTGACGGCTGCAGCGCGCGGCCTCGGCATCATCGTGGCCGTCGTCCTGATCGGACATTTCGTTCTCGACAAGCTACTGCGTGTCGTGGCGCGCACGAAGGTCAAGGAGGCCATGACGGCTGCGGCGTTGCTGTCGGTCGTGGGCGTGGCCATGCTCATGCAGATGGCCGGGCTTTCGGCGGCGCTGGGAGCCTTCATCGCCGGCGCATTGCTTTCGGAAAGCTCCTACCGCCATCAACTTGAGGCTGACCTACAACCTTTCCAGGGCCTGCTGCTCGGTCTCTTTTTCACGGCCATCGGCATGTCGCTCGATGTCCGGATCATTGGTGCGGAGCCCGCAAAGGTGTTTGGGCTCGCGGCGGCGCTCGTCCTCGTCAAAACCGTGATCCTGTATGGGCTCGGCCGCGCCGTGGGGCTTGGCGACCGCCCGTCGCGACGCCTCGGTCTGTCGCTGAGCCAAGGTGGTGAGTTCGGGTTCGTTCTTCTGACGGCGGGTGTGGCCGCGGGCGTCGTGACCAATGCGACGAGCAATTTTCTCATCGTCGTCATCACGCTCTCGATGGCCGCAACTCCGCTGCTGCTCGGGTTGGAGAAGCTTGGATCGCGCTTCAAGAAAAGGCCAGCGCCTGCTTACGATGCGCTTCCGTTGCGGGACGAGCATGTCGTCATTGCCGGGTTCGGGCGGTTCGGACAGATCGCGGCGCGTGTTCTGCGCGGCAAGAAGATCCCGTTCATTGCGCTCGACATTTCGGCGGAGCAGATCGACCTAGTGAAGCGCTTCGGCGCACAAGCTTTCTTCGGCGACGCCAGCCGAGCGGAGATCCTGGAGGCCGCGCAAATCGCAAAGGCGCGGGCCTTCATTCTGGCGATCGACGATGTTGAAGCCTCTCTGCGGGCAGCGGAGCTGGTCCGGCAGCGGTATCCTGACGTGCCGATCTTCGCCCGTGCGCGTAACCGCAATCATGCTCACCGACTGCTCGATCTCGGCGTGACCAACATTCAACGCGAGACGTTCTTGTCCGCGCTGGAGATGACCCGCGAAGTCCTGGTCGGTCTCGGCTACAGCGAGCGCGAAAGCGAACGCGTAACACGGACATTCCGCGAGCATGACGAGCGGCGCCTGATCGAGGACTACGCCGATTACAGTGACATGGAGAAGCTGCAAGCGAAGGCGCGCAGCGACGCCGCCACGCTGGAACGACTGTTCGCCGAGGACGCGGAAGAGGCCGAGGAAAGTGACGACGCCAAGTCCGCCAAGCCGATCAAGCTTGCCGCCGCTGAAAAGGCTCCCGAAAAGGTTGAAACCGCGGCCGAGTGAATGCCTTGATCCGCTTCATTTTTTCACGGGTCCGTGGGCCAGAGGCAAAATGCGGCGGTTTTTCAGAGGGATGTCGGCGCGTCGCGGGCTCAGCGCGGTAGACGGCGCGGCGTCCCCCGGCTAAATGTGCCCGCATAATCTATGCGGGAAGGACTGAGCGAGCATGGGCGAGGCGCAAGACACGAAGCCGGCAACGAGCACCCGGGAGATGGCTAACGCAATCCGTGCTCTGGCGATGGATGCGGTTCAAAAGGCCAATTCGGGTCACCCCGGCATGCCGATGGGCATGGCCGACGTGGCCACGGTGCTGTTCACTGAGGCGCTTCGGTTCGATCCCAAGGATCCGGCGTGGCCCGATCGGGACCGTTTCGTGCTGTCGGCCGGCCACGGCTCCATGCTGCTTTACTCGCTCCTCTATCTCACCGGCTATCCGGAGATGGAGATCGGCCAGCTCGAGAATTTCCGTCAGCTCGGCTCGAAGACGGCCGGCCATCCCGAGTACGGCTACGCGCCGGGCATCGAGACGACCACCGGTCCGCTGGGGCAGGGCATCGGCAACGCTGTCGGCATGGCGCTGGCAGAGCGTCTGCTCAATGCCCGCCTCGGCGATGATCTCGTCAACCACACCACCTACTGCATCGCGGGTGATGGCTGCCTCATGGAAGGCATCAGCCACGAGGCGATTTCGCTCGCGGGCCATCTGAAGCTCGGTAAGCTCATCGTGCTCTGGGACGACAACTCGATCTCGATCGACGGCCCGACGAGCCTTTCCGTCTCCGACGATCAGGTCAAGCGTTTCGAAGCCTCGGGCTGGAACACGATCCGCGTCGACGGCCACGACCCGAAGGCGATTTCCGCGGCTCTCGCGAAGGCCCGCGCCGACAGCTCGAAGCCGTGGCTGATCGCCTGTAAGACCGTGATCGGGTACGGCGCGCCGACAAAGGCCGGCAAGTCGTCGACGCATGGCGAGCCGCTCGGCGTCGACGAAATCAAGGGTGCGCGTGAGAAGCTCGGCTGGAGCGCGGCTCCGTTCGAGATCCCGGCGCCCGTGCTCGAAGCCTGGCGTACAGTCGGCGCAAAGGGCGCAAAGGAAAACGCCGCTTGGAAGGCGCGCCTCGCCAAAGGCCCGGATGCGGCAAAGGCCGCATTCGAAACGCCTGTCGCGACGTCGCGCGCCAAAGCCATTGCAAACGCCATCGCTGCGGCCAAGGCGCAATTTGCGGCTGACACCAGCAAGCGCGCGACGCGTGTCTGGTCTCAGCTCACGCTTGAGCATCTCGTTCCGGTTGCACCGGAGCTGCTCGGCGGCTCGGCGGACCTCACGCCGTCCAACGGAACGCGCACCAAGCATCACAAGGCGGTCGAGCCCGGCAACTTTACCGGTGACTACATCCATTACGGCGTGCGCGAGCATGGCATGGCCGCAGCCATGAACGGCATCTCGCTCCACGGTGGCTTCATTCCCTACGGCGCCACGTTCCTCGTCTTCACCGACTACTGCCGTCCGTCGATCCGGCTGTCGGCGCTGATGCATCAACGCGTCGTCTACGTCATGACGCACGACAGCATCGGCCTCGGCGAAGATGGTCCGACCCATCAGCCGGTCGAACATCTGGCAGCGCTGCGTGCGATTCCGAACCTTCTCGTGCTGCGTCCCGCCGATGCGCTGGAGACGGCGGAGGCGTGGGAGATCGCGCTCGGTCATCCGACGCGTCCGTCCATTCTGGCCCTCTCGCGCCAAGCGGTGCCCACGGTGCTGCGCACCGACACGACGGGCGAAAACCTCTCCGCGAGGGGCGGGTATGTCGTGAGCGGCGGCGCGACGCGCGATGTGACGCTGATTGCCACGGGATCGGAAGTGGGTCTTGTTGCGGAGGCCGCTGCAGCACTCGCGAAGGATGGCATCAACGCCGCTGTCGTTTCGTTGCCGTCGTTCGAAATCTTCCGCGCGCAGCCGAAAGCCTATCGCGATGAAGTGCTCGGCTCGGCGCCGCGCATCGCTGTCGAAGCGGCCGTCGCGCAGGGCTGGCACGAGTGGCTGCGCCCTGAGGATCGCTTCATCGGCTTGTCGGACTTTGGTGTGTCCGCGCCCGGCCCGAAGGTCTTCGAGCACTTCGGCCTCACTGCGCCGAAGATTGCCGAAGCTGCGCGCAGCGCTGCGAAGAAGGGCTGACTGGAATGAATCTCGACAAGCTGAAGACGACAGACGGGCTCGATCTCGCCGGCAAGCGGGTGCTCGTGCGTGCCGATCTCAACGTACCGGCCAAGAACGGCGTCGTAACGGATGCGACGCGCCTCGCGCGCGTTGTGCCCGGCCTCAAGGATCTCGCAAATCGCGGCGCCCGCGTGATCGTGCTGTCGCACTTCGGCCGCCCGAAGGATGGGCCAGACAAGGAAAATTCCTTGGCGCCGGTTGCGGCCGAGCTGGGCAAGCTCGCGGGGCTGCCTGTTTCGCTGGCGCCTGATTGCGTCGGCGAAGCCGCTGACAAGGCGGTGTCGTCTCTCGGAAACGGCGGGATCATCGTTCTCGAGAACACGCGCTTCCATAAGGGCGAAGAGAAAAACGATCCGGAATTCGCTGGTGCGCTCGCGGCGCTTGGCGATCTTTTCGTCAACGATGCATTCTCGGCGGCACATCGCGCACACGCTTCTACGGAAGGTCTTGCCCGCCTGCTGCCGGCCTACGCCGGGCCGCTGATGATGGAAGAGATCAATGCGCTGCGCACGGCGCTCGAACAGCCGAAACGTCCGGTGGCGGCCGTGGTCGGGGGTGCCAAGGTTTCGACCAAGATCCCGGTGCTCACCAATCTCTCGGCCAAGGTCGACAAGCTGATCATCGGCGGCGGCATGGCGAACACCTTCCTGCTCGCGGGCGGTGTCGAGATCGGAAAGTCGCTGGCAGAGCCGGATCTTGTCGAAACGGCGCGCGAGATCATGCACGCGGCGAAGTCGCGGAGCTGCGAGATTGTGCTGCCACAGGATGTGGTGGTTGCAGCACGCTTCGAGGCCGGTGCGCCGTCGCGCACGGTGGCGACGATCGACGTCCCGAAGGACGAGATGATCCTCGACGTGGGGCCGAAGACCGTGGCGCACTACGTCGACGTGCTGTCGCGTTGCGAGACGCTGCTGTGGAATGGCCCGCTCGGTGCCTTCGAGATCGCGCCGTTTGGCGAGGGTACGTTCGCGCTTGCTCGCGCCGCTGCGGAGCGCACGAAGCGAGGCACGCTGGTTTCGGTTGCGGGCGGTGGCGATACGGTTGCCGCCCTCAATGCTGCTGGCGTAACCGATGACTTCACCTATGTATCGAGTGCGGGCGGGGCTTTCCTTGAATGGCTCGAGGGCCGCGAGTTGCCGGGCGTGATAGCGCTGGCCCGCTAGCCGAGAACGGAATCCCCATGCTTGCAGAACTCCATCTCTATCTCGGTGTGGCGCTTGCAGGTCTCGTGAGCTTCCTGAGCCCTTGCGTTCTGCCGCTCGTTCCGCCCTATCTCGGCTATCTCGGCGGTACAACCTTCGAGGAGCTGTCGCACGAGAAGGGGCTCGAACGCACGGTCTGGCGCCGCGTGGTGCTGGCATCGGTGTTCTTCGTGCTCGGCTTCACGACGGTGTTCATTGCGCTCGGCGCGAGCGCATCTCTCATCGGCCAGCTCATTCAGACGTGGCGTGCCGAACTGTCGTTCGCTGCCGGTATCGTCATCATCCTGTTCGGCCTGCACTTCCTGGGTTTGTTTCGCATCCCGCTGCTGATGAGCGAGAAGCGCTATCACGCGAACCACGAGGGCGCGAGCTTCGCTGGCGCTTATGTGATGGGGCTCGCGTTCGCCTTCGGCTGGACGCCGTGCATCGGACCGATCCTGTCGACGGTGCTAGCGCTGGCCGCCAACGAAGCGAGTCTCGGCGCAGGTGTGCGTCTACTCGCCGTCTACTCGCTTGGGCTGGGCATTCCCTTTGTGCTAGCCGCGGTTGCGATCCGGCCGTTCCTGAGCTTCATGCAGCGCTTCCGCCGCCATCTGGGGCTCATGGAAAAGATCATGGGTGCGCTGCTCGTGCTGACCGGTATCGCCTTCCTCAACGTGTTCGACTGGTTCTCCATCCAGGCGCTCGGCCAGTGGCTGATCGAGACGTTCCCGGGGCTGGCGCGCGTCGAGGAATTGATGACACCCGAAAAGCTGCAGCAGGATCTCCGCAATTTCACGCCGGGAGGCTGAGCCCGTGACGGCCATCGCGCTTACCATCGCCGGGTCGGACAGCTCCGGTGGGGCGGGCATCCAGGCCGACCTCAAGACGTTCACGGCGCTCGGAGTCTATGGTGCTTCGGTGATCACAGCGATCACCGCGCAGAACACCATGGGCGTGCAGGGCGTGTTGACGCTGCCGCCGGACATCATCGCGGCGCAGATGACGTCGATTGCGTCCGACCTTTCAGTGGGTGCCATCAAGACGGGGATGCTGGGCGATCGCGCCACGGTGGAGACTGTCGCGAATGGGCTTCGCGAATTCGCCGGCGTTCCGCTCGTCATCGATCCGGTGATGGTGGCGACCAGTGGGGACGTGCTGCTAGCGCCGGATGCGATCGATGCGGTGCGGACGCGCCTCTTTCCGCTTGCGGATGTGGTGACGCCGAACCTGCGAGAGGCGGCCCGCTTGCTCGAGGCTCCGGTCGCGTCCTCTCTGGACGAGATGGAGCGGCAGGCGGAGCACTTGCTCGCGCTTGGAGCTAAGGCCGTACTCATCAAAGGCGGCCACGGCGACGGGCCTGAGGCGATCGACATTCTTGCTTCGAAAGACGGGTTCCGGCGTTTTTCAGCGCCGCGCATCGCAACGCGCCACACACATGGGACTGGCTGCACGATGGCTGCGGCGATCGCCGCGCGCCTTGCGGAAAAAGACACACTTGTTGCGGCTGTTGCGGCGGCAAAACAGTACGTATGGCAGGCCATCGATGCCGGGCGTGCGCTCAATATCGGCAAGGGCGACGGTCCTGTTGACCATATTTTCGCTTTTCGGAAACAGTGACTGTTGCGCCTCTGCATCGCTCGGGTCGCAATGCGTTTTGCCCATCTTGTAAGCGGCTCGGGGTTCTGCAACTCTCCCGTCCGTGCAGCGCCGGCGTCGGGGGGCGATCGAGCCGCGCACAACACTACCACTACTCTCTTTGGGGGGAGCTGACCGGCGATCAGGGACGCTGTTCGGCTCGGCAAAAAACCGGTCCGGTTCTTCCGGGCCGGTTTTTTACTTTTCCGCATTGGCTTTGGCCGGCTCTCCCTCTCGCGCCTCTTCAACGGCTCTGGTAAACGGCCGCCCAGCGAACGAGCATCGAGCTAGCGAACGCGGACGGGCGGAATGGACAAGCGCGCCAACGACAGGCAGGGAGGCGGCTTCGAAGATTCGATCCGCACCTCCTACAGTCTTCGGCTCGGGGCGTTCTATGGCGCGCTCTTTCTCGTCTACGGCGTGCATCTGCCTTACCTGCCGGTGTGGCTCGACTGGCGGGGGCTGACGGCGGAGCAGATCGCCGTCGTCACAGCCGCGCCCTTCTTTCTGCGCGTCTTCATCACTCCGTCGGTGGCGATGCTGGCCGACCGAACGGGCCAGCACCGATCGATCGTCAATGGGCTCGCGTGGCTCGTGCTCGTGCTCGCGCTCTTGCTCACGCAGATGGAGAGCTTCTGGACGATCTTCCTGCTTGCTCTTCCATTTGCGATCTCCCTTTCCACCATCGTGCCCCTGACCGAGACCATCGCTGTAGCCGGCGTGCGTGCGCATGGGCTCGACTACGGGCGCATGCGCCTTTGGGGATCGATCACATTTGTCGTGGCGGGCTTTATTGGCGGTTGGCTGATCGACCATACCAGCGCCAACGCGGTGATCGGGTGCATTCTCGCCGGCGCAGTCGCGATCGTCGGGTTTGCCTGGCTGCTACCGCAACCCGGCGCCTCGCCCCCCATGGCGCGTGGGGGCAGTCTCGAAGAGGCTGGGAAACTCGTGAGCTCCCCTGTGTTTCTGGCTTTCCTTGTTGCGGCCGGATGCGCCCAGGGCGCACACGGCATGTTCTACACGTTCGGCGCGCTGTCCTGGCATGCTCAAGGCATCTCGACCGCCTGGGTCGGAACGCTATGGGCTATCGCAATTGTCGGCGAGGTGGCGCTCTTCGCCTATTCCGGAAACGTCGTCCGGCGTTGGGGGCCGGAGATCCTCCTCGTGGCCGCCACGGCGGCCGCGATGCTGCGCTGGGCTGCGATGAGCCTGTCTCCGCCGCTTGCCGCGCTGATCCCACTGCAAACGCTGCACACGCTCACCTACGGCGCGTCGCACCTCGGCGCGATGCATTTCATTTCCCGCGCGGTGCCAGAGAGCGCGCAGGGTACGGCGCAGGCGCTCTATGCAACGGTGGCTTCGGGGCTACTGATGGGTGGCGCGACATTGACCTCCGGGTGGCTGTACGCTCGTGTCGGAGGGCACGCCTATCTCGCAATGGCCGCCTTGGCAGCGATTGGTTTTGCCGGAGCGCTCTTCGTTCGCGTGCACTGGCGCGGGGGCGCACTGTGGCAAGCGCCTGCTGCGGCATGAACCGCAGCTCTTCAACCCCAAAGCTGTGTTGAGGGCGGTTGCAGCAAGCCGTTTTCGAAGCGGATGGGCGGATTGCGATCCTCGGCCAGAAGAAGTGGCCCATCCAGATCGACCCAATCGGCGGTTTGCGCGAGCAGAAACGCGGGTGCGACGGCCAGAGACGTGGCGACCATTGAGCCCACCATCACTTTGAGCCCGGCTTCGTTCGCCGCCTTCTGCAACGCCAGGGCTTCGGTCAGTCCACCGGCCTTATCGAGCTTGATGTTTACAGCGTCGTACCGGTGCATCAGATCTGCGATATCGGCCGACGTGTGCACGCTTTCGTCGGCGCAGACGGGGACGGAGTGCGCCAATCCTTCGAGCATATAGTCTGCGCCTGCCGGAAGTGGCTGCTCGATCAACTCGAAGCTCGATTCATCGGCCGCGGCGAGAAACGGGCCTAGCATATCCTCGGTCCAGGCCTCGTTGGCATCGGCGACGAGCCGCGCATCCGGGCGGGCCTGTCGCACGGCTGCCATGCGCTCGATGTCGCCCGCTCCGCCAAGCTTCAGTTTCAGGAGACGATGGGTCCTTGCATCCGCCGCCGCGCGAGCCATTGCCTGCGGTGTATCGAGGCTCAGCGTAAAGCAGGTTTCGACGGCCTCGAGGGGTCCGACGCCTGCGATCTCGGCGGCCGTGGTCCTTCTCGACTTGGCTTCGAAATCCCAGAGCGCACAATCGAGCGCATTGCGTGCGGCCCCAGGGGGAAGCGTTGCGGCAAGAGCTTCCCGGCTCGTGAACGCATTGGGCGCACGCTCCGCCTCGGCGATCGTCGCGGCGACGCTCTCCGGCGTTTCACCGTAACGCGCGTAGGGCGTGCACTCCCCGCGTCCCGTGATCCGCCCGTCGGACACTGCGACCGCGACCACAACAGCTTCCGTTTTGCTGCCGCGCGCGATGACGAACGGCACCTTCAGCGGAAAGCGCTCGATGGACAGGGAAAGAGAAAGTGCGGGCATCCAGCGTTCCGGAGATGGCGGCGCTCGGTCAGGCGATGCGCCCGCTCACATGCGCGAGGAAAAGATACACCCGTCCCATGTCGGAGAGGAGGTGGCCGCTGACCGCGCGGCCCGAGGGATCGCGCTGTTCTGCATCGCGGCGGATGTTTTCGAAATCCACGAGGTAGTGATTGACCGTGCGCTGCAGATCGGGATCGGTGCGGTAGCGCAGGCTCAGATCGTCGAAGATCGCGCGCCCTTCAGGGGTGTAAATGCTGCGAACCATGACGCCGCGTTGCCCTGCGCCGATGCGTTGCCAGAGAGCGGCGGTTGTGGCTGGATCGAGGGCGCGGGCAATGACATCGATCTGATTATGGAACGGTATCGATACAGGGCTCGGCTGGACGTGCGCGGGATGCGCGCTGGCAGCCTGATGGTGGCCTTCCTCGTCGCGGGAGGCGCGCGCCAGGAGATCGCCCAGCGACCATCCCTCGCGGCTCTCGCCCCCGGGGGCCGGTGCTCCCGGTCTGGGCAGGGCCTGATAGGGCGAGGGACGCGGATCGCCGCCCCAACCGCCCTGTGCAGGGTTGCTCGAGGCTGCAAGGGTGTTCAATGAGCGGCCGGTCGGGTCGGCGGCACGCGTTTCGGCGCTATAGCTTCCGGTGAGCGTAGGAAGTCCCGGCGTGCCAGGCTGCGGCGGCTGCGGCATCGTCACGTCGCGGCCCGCGAGCGAGCGCGTGGTGAGATTGGAGAGTTGCTCGATAGCGCGGAGCTGATCCTGGAGCGCGCGACGCATAGCATCCGCGTTCTCGCGGGTGGCCGCCGGAAGACGGTCCATCTGCTCCTTGAGACGCATCTGCTCGGCAGCGATATCTGCCGCGGCACGGCTTGCGCGCTGACGCACCTCGTCGGACGTTTGGTCAATGCGGCTGTTGAGCGTCGACAACTGTTCCGAGACGACGTTCGAAATCGACGAGAAGCGAGAGCGCAGCTCCTCGAGTGCCCGTTCGCCTTCTGCGCCGGCTTCGATCCGAAAACGCTCGAGGTCTTGGATCGCGGTATGCTTGGCTGCTTCCGCGCTGGCCCGAAGCTGCTCGGCAGCGGCACGTGCCCGCTGCTCGGCGCTCGTGAGAGAGCCTTCCATCGTGGACGAGAAGCCCTGGACGAAGCGGCCGAATTCATCTGCCTTGCCTGTGAGCTTGTCCATTGTGCTCGTCAGCTCGGCGTGCCGGCCCTGCAGCGTGGACTCGATCTTGTAGTTTGCGTTTTCGAGCGAGTTGGCAGCGCGCAGGATCGCCTGCCCCTGACCCTCGAAGCGGTTGGTAACGGAATTGACCTGTGACAGAAGGTTTTCCGACACGCGCTTCAGCATCTCGGACTGGCCCGCCAGACCTTCGATAGCCTTGAGTGACTGGCGGGTGATGTTCTCGCTCGTCCGGCGGACGGAGTTGATGCCGTGCATCAGGCTCTCGTCGAGGTGGACGGCTTGGCGCGCAATCGTATCGCTGAACGTGCGGGCATGATTGTCGAGGGCGGAGGTGAGGGCGCGCGCCTTCTCCGCGACGGCCGAGTCGATTGTCATCGTCGAGCGGACGATCGAGTCGTCGAACGACTTGAGCCGCTGGCCGAATGCGGCATCCAACGCTTTGGTCCGCTCGACGAGCTGAATGTCGAGCGCCTGTGCGCGGTTCGTGAGAGAGGTATCGAGTGCGCGGGCGTATTCTTCGAATACGAGCTGCAACTTTTCGGTGCGATTGCTCAGAGACGTGTCGAGAGTCGTGACATAGCCCGAGATGGCATCCTGGAGCTGATCGGTCCGTGCGCCCAACGCCATGGCGAGGCCGGACGTGTAGCCTTCGAGCATGGTCTGGAGCTGCTCGGTCTTGCCACCAAGCGTATGCTCGAGGCGGTCGGTGCTCTGGCCGACAGCAGATTCCAGTGCAGTGAGGTTTTCGCCCGCACCTTGGATGATGCCGGCGAGCTTGACCTGCTGGTTCGAAAGCTTGTCGATCAGGGTCGGGATGTCGGTGCCGAGTGTCTTCAGTGTTTCGGTCACGCGCTCGCTCGTTGACAGCAGCGAGGTGCGTTCGCCTGCGAGCTCCTGGATGAGGCCGCGGATCTTGCGCTCGTTCTCTTCGTAGGAGCGCTCGAGTGCCGTGACCTCGTTGTGAACCAGAGCCTCAAGTTCACCGGCGCGGCCAAGAGCGCGCGAAATGGCGTCGTTCATGAACCCGACTTGGCGCCGGACCGCCTGTCCGAGCGAGGCCACGGATTGCTCGGCCATACGATCGGGCTCAGCGAGGCGGATCGCGACTTCGGTCATCGTCGAAGATCGCAGCCTCAGCTCGTCGGATCGCCACGCCAGCAGGGCCAAGGCCCACAGGACTGCAATTGGAACGATGATGGCCGTTGCGGTGAGGAACGTGGTCGGCTTCTCTAGCAGCGACCATAGCGTTGCGCCGGCTTCAAGCTCCGCGCGGACGATCAGCCACGAGAAGATGAGGCAAATGAGCGTCCACCCCGTCGTAGCGATGGCGGCATACTTGAAGGGAGTCGTCGACGGCTTCTGCTCGAGTGCGTAGATCAAGCCGCCGATGGACGGCGCATCGTCGTTGGCTGCGATGGTGCCGCGCGGCGGGCCTGCCGGACGGCGGCGCGCCATGCGGCGGACGGCGGGCTCGAGCGGCGTGGCTTCGACCTGTCTCTCTTCCAACGCGCGGTCCGCACTGATGGTTGCTGGCGGAGAGGCCGGGACTGGCGCGCGGTTGGACATTGGGAGCGGAGGAGGCAAGCGATGATTTGCGGCGGCGGCCGGCGAGCCGAGATTTGGCGCCGCGGTTGGTGGCGAAAGTTGCGATAGCGCGTCGGCAAAACTGGGTGGTTCGCCTGAGGGTTTCGCCTGGTCACCCGATTTCAGGGGGGGAGGCATGAACGGTGCCGCAGGGGATTTGCCCGCGTCTACCGATGCGCCTTCCCCGGGCGCCGCTTTCTGAGCGGCAACCGCGCCTGATTTCTGTTCCTGAGCCATCCACCCGTCCGAGCCGGATCAAGTACCGGCAGCCCCAAGACCATATACCGCAGTCCGAGGCTTGTGCTCAAACGGGTTTTCTCCCGTAAGCAGCCCCATCAACGCCCTTTTTAGGCTGGCGCGGCGCCGACGCGCGCATCACAGCCGAGTAGGCTGGGTTTGGGGCCAAATGAAGTTCGCCCGGGTTCTGCGCCCGGAAATCAGGGCCTAATGGAATATCTGCACAGTCTTAACAATTGAAGACAAATCATTTACAATGTTTTAGTACGTCTTGCTCAGAATGAAACTTAACTGTTTTGAAGCAATTCTAATCATTCCGCCCGCCGATGGGCCTGCTTGGACTGCCTCAAACCCAACCTTCCTGCGACAGGTCTGCACCTTATGGGCCCCCTGAGACAGCGCTTCATCGTAACCGGCCGCGACCGGTTAACGCGGGCCAACGAGCTGCCGCCGCCTGGCGCCGAGCTTGCCGGACCTATCGATCGCGCGCATCTCGGCCGCTACACGCTCGGAAGCCTTACCCTCGAGCGCGAAGTTCTGGGCCTCTTTCTTGCGCAGTTGCCGCTCAGCATCGAGCAGCTTCGCTTCGCGGCGACTGACCGCGAATGGCAGATTGCGGCCCATACCATCAAGGGGTCCGCGAAGGCCGTCGGCGCTTGGAAAGTCGCCACACTCGCGGTCGAAGCCGAACAAACGTCGGGTGTCGCCGACGAAGAGGAGCGCGAACGGCTGCTGGCTGCGCTCGAGGAAGCCTGCGACGCGCTCGAGGGCTACGTCGCCGAGGTTTTCCCTCCCGAGAAGATCCACGGCTGAGATCGCACCGCTCGCTGAGCAACCTCATAAAAATCCTGAAATCAACCGCTGTTACGTCTCCGTTCGCTGTTTGACGGCGCGACGAGGCGAAGCTTGAATTCAAAGGGCTAGATCTTTAATCCTGCCGGCGACCTTGCTCGTAGGAGGAGCGACGTGGAAATTTGGAGTCGGCCGTCTCATGGTTAAATTGACGTTTATACAACCCGACGGCGCGAGCCAGACAGTGGAAGTAGAGCCGGGTTTGACCGTGATGGAAGCGGCTAAGCTCAACGACATCCCGGGAATCGAGGCCGAGTGCGGCGGCGCGTGCGCGTGCGCGACGTGCCACGTTTACGTCGAAGGGGACTGGGTAGAGAAAACCGGCAAGCCTGCCGACATCGAAGAAGACATGCTCGACTTCGCCTTCGACGTGCGCAAGGAAAGCCGTTTGAGCTGCCAGATCAAAGTGACGCCGGAGCTCGACGGCCTCACGCTGCGCGTGCCGGCGAAGCAGTTCTGATACGCGCTTTGGCGCGAGCCCGCCCGAGAGCGAAGCTGGAGGTTACACATGGCATTGGACGAAGCCGGTCAGATCGCGGATCCCGGCGTAACCGAGATCGACGCCATCGTCATCGGTGCTGGACCTGTAGGCTTGTTCGCCGTTTTCGAGCTCGGGCTCGTCGACATCAAGACGATCGTTATCGACATTCTCGGCAAACCCGGTGGGCAGTGCTCCGAGCTCTACCCTGAAAAGCCGATCTATGACATTCCGGCGCTGCCGACGGTGACGGGCCAGGAGCTGACCGATCGGCTCATGGAACAGATCAAGCCGTTTGGCGCGCAGTTCGTGTTCGGCGAGCGTGTCGACGAGCTCACGCGCGGCGAGGACGGCCGCTTCCATCTCAAGACCGACGCTGGCCGCGAGATCAAGGCAAAGGTCGTCGTCATTGCGGCAGGCGGCGGATCCTTCACGCCGAAGCGTCCGCCGCTCGAAGGCATCGAGGCTTTCGAGGGCTCATCTGTATTCTATGCGGTACGCCGCATGGAGGAGATGCGGGGCAAGGATGTTCTGGTCGTTGGCGGCGGCGATTCCGCGCTCGACTGGACTCTCAACCTCGCATCCGTCGCGAATTCGCTGACCTTGCTCCATCGTCGCGACGAGTTCCGCGGAGCGCCACACTCGGT
Source organism: Hyphomicrobium sp. (assembly GCF_036262015.1). Taxonomy (GTDB): domain Bacteria; phylum Pseudomonadota; class Alphaproteobacteria; order Rhizobiales; family Hyphomicrobiaceae; genus Hyphomicrobium_C. Next base: position 378,101 of record NZ_DATAJR010000009.1, read on the forward strand.
GGAGAAGATGCGCGCGCTCGTTGCCGAAGGCAAAGTGCGTCTCCTCATCGGTCAGATGACCAAGTTGCACGGCGAGGGCGGCGCTCTCGAAGCCGTGACTGTCAAGACGGCCGACGGCGAGGAGCGGGTGACGGCGACCGCCATGCTGCCGTTCTTCGGTCTGACCATGAAGCTTGGTCCAGTGGCGTCGTGGGGTCTGAACCTCAACGAAAACCTGATCCTGGTCGATACGGAGAGATTCGAAACCAGTGAGAAAGGCATCTTCGCCATCGGAGACATCAACTGGTATCCGGGCAAGTTGAAGCTCATCCTGTCGGGTTTCCATGAGGCCGCGCTGATGGCCCAGCAGGCGCACAAGTACGTGTATCCGGATAAGAAGCTGCTGTTCCAGTACACGACGTCGTCGTCGAACCTGCAGAAGAAGCTCGGCGTGAAGTAAGTGCCGCGCGTTGCGGCGGCCCAGGTCAGCGGCCTGCGGTTGAGCGCTCGTAGATCAGCGCGAGTTTGGCGAACTCGCGCACAGTCAGACGCTCGGCGCGGAGTTCCGGCGAGATCCCGGCGACTTCCAGTAGCGCTTCAGGATTCGGAACGAGCGTCTTCAGCGAAGCTCTCAGCATTTTGCGCCGCTGGCCGAATGCGGCCGCAGTGACCTTGCCGAGTGCCTTGACCGAACAAGCGGGCTGAGGCTCCGCGCGCGGGGTGAAGACGACGACAGCGGATGACACTTTCGGTGGCGGTGTGAACGCCTCGGGTTTCAAAGTAAGCGCGATGTGGGGCTCGCTGCGCCACTGCGAAATCACAGACAGGCGGCCGTACTCCTTGCTCCCGGGCGCGGCGACGATGCGCTCCGCGACCTCCTTCTGGAACATCAGCACCATGCGGTCCCACCACGGTGGCCAGGGCTCCGTTTCGAGCCAGCCGATCAGCAGCGTCGTGGCGGCGTTGTAAGGTAGGTTCGCGGCGATCACCGCCTTTTCTTTGCTGCCAACCAGAGCGCGCCAGTCGGAATCGAGCGCGTCGCCTTCGTGAACACGCAATTGACCGGGGTAGCGCGCCTCGATTTCTGCGAGCGCAGGGAGACAGCGCGAGTCGCGCTCGACGGCCACGACGCGCGCGGCGCCTTCCAGAAGAAGGCCACGTGTCAGACCTCCGGGACCAGGGCCAACCTCCACGACCGTCCGGCCGGCGACGCTGCCGCCAGCGCGCGCAATGCGGCGTGTGAGATTGAGATCGAGGATGAAATTCTGGCCGAGACTTTTCTTGGCCGCGAGGTCATGCCGACGGATCACATCGCGCAGCGGATCGAGCCCGTCGGGGCTCGCGCCGGGGCGTTCGTTCAGAGGCTCGTCTGCGGTTGCGTTGGCACTCATCCTGCGTGTTCGCTTCGATTGGTCATGCGCCGCGCTGCCATCGTATCGGCAAGGCGCAGCGCTTCCACCAGGCTCGAGGCACGGGCCTGGCCCGTTCCCGCGATAGAAAAGGCCGTCCCATGATCCGGAGAGGTGCGCACAAACGGCAAGCCGATCGTGACGTTCACGCCGGTGTCGAAGGCCAGCGTCTTGATCGGGATCAGAGCCTGGTCGTGATACATCGCCAGCACCGCATCATAGGTTTCGCGCGCGGCCGCGTGAAAGAGTGTGTCAGCGGGATGTGGACCGGTCACCGCCATTCCGCCATCGCGAAGCGCTGCAATGGCAATTGCGATGATGCGCTCGTCCTCGTGGCCGATTTTGCCATCCTCGCCAGCATGAGGATTGAGCCCGGTCACTGCGATGCGCGGATTGGCGATGCCGAAATCGGTCTGGAGCGAACGGTGGAGACACTGCGCGGTGGCGACGATGCTGCGCGAGGTGATTGCCTTGGGCACATCGGCCAGCGGGATATGCACGGTCAGCGGTACGACTTTGAGCTCGGACGACGCGAGCAGCATGACGGGATGCACATCAGCGGCACCGAACAGCTTCTCTGAGAGCGCGCCGAGAAATTCCGTGTGGCCAGGGTAGGGAAATCCCTCGGCCATGAGTACGCTTTTGGCGATCGGGTTCGTTACGACAGCGCGCGCCTCTCCGCGTTGGACGGCTGCAACGGCCTGCTCGATGGACGCGATGATTGCTGCGGCATTGGCCGGATCCGGTTTTCCGGCGGCGACCACCGCGGCGCACGGAACCGCGATAACAGGCAGATGCGTCGCGAAGGCGGCCAAGCCTTCCGCCAAAGACGAGACCGTCTTGATTGTAACCTCGTAGCCGAGCGCACGCGCACGCGCGCCGAGCGCGTCCGGATCGCCGAAGAATACGAACGGAGCTAGCGAACGGCGGTTACGCTCGACCCAAGCCGTTAAAGTGATATCGGGCCCGATCCCCGCGGGATCACCCATCGTCAAAGCGAGCGGCGCCGATGCCAGCTGCCCGCTATCGGAGGTCACGGTCATCAGCGGATCTCAATGGCCGCGTCCTGCCGCAGGTCCTTGAGGTGCTTCTGGGCGAGAACTTCGAACTCCTTCTGGCGGAGCTCGGCCTGCGCGTTTTCGCGTGACGACATGTCCGCGTTGCCGTCGAGCGCCTTGCGGCCGCACAGGGCCCAAAGCTCGACGCCGCTTCCGCTGACGCTGGCGGGCAGCAGATCGCCGTCGCGTGCGTTGAGCAGCAGGCTGCGAGTGGGCTCCGGAATGGCCGACGGCTTACGCGTTCCCATATTCTCGTGCTTGGCGCCTGCGACAGACGCCGCAAGCCCGGCCATTGATGCGCAGCCCGAATATTGCCGCTGCAGCGCATCGGCTTCGGCGATGCGTTGGGCAATGACGGACTGGTCCACGGACGCCGGGAGCGGAAGCGTAATGCGCTGGACTTGCAACTCGACGTTATCTTGCGCCATGGGCGTGGTGGCCATGAGCTGGTCGACGTCGCGTTCGGTGATGGCGACGAGGTGGCCGAAGCGGCGGCGTATCACTTCGCGCCAAGAGATTTCGGCGCGGAAACGATTGCGCATCGTCTTGATGTCGACGCCCATGCCCTTCATGTGCTGGCCGAACTGATCGAGCGTCATCTTGTTGCGTTCGGCGATGCCGCCGATCACCCGATCGATCTCACTGTCCTCGGCCACGGCGTTGAGACGCTTGGCTTCCTGGATCTTGAGTTTCTCGTTGATCAGCTCGTCTTCAGCTTTTTTCCGCGAGCCGGCGACCGCTCCAGAGCGCGCTTCGCGTCTCAGCTGCTCGATCATGTTCTCCTGAAGCTGCTTCACGTACTTCGTCTGCAGGGCACGCGCTTCTTCTTGCGATTGGACGTTGTTCTTCTGCAGCAGCTCCTTGAAGCGCTCGTTGGTTTTCGGGTCCTGAACAATCTGCTTCCAGCGCGCTTCGGCCTTGGCCTTGAGGTTCTCTCCGCCGCCACCGCCACCCTGCATAGCAATGAAGGAGGCGCGCTGCTCAATCTCGTATGCGGTGATCGGCTCGTCGTTGACGAGGATCGCGATCGACTGACCGCCGCCCTTCGTTTTCGACGACTTCGATCCGCTTCCCCCCTCAGCGGGATTGGCAAGCTCGACCGTGCGACCGGCTGGCTGCTTCTTCGGTTCGGCACCGGCAGAACTCAGAGCGGCGCTCAGTGCGAGCGTGCACGAAGCGAGGAGGAGGGTACGAAGAGTTTCAATCATCGATGATGTCTCGCCAGCTGAGCACGGGTCACGGCGCGACCGGATGAACGAACGCGTGCTTCCCGACGCCGCACTAGCACTAAGGCTTGCGTTTCAGAGAATAGGGCCAGACCGGGACATGCGCAAAGGCCTCGGTTTTTATCCACACTAACCGTGGCGTGGCTAAGGCAATGGGCCTGAGGACGAGGAGAAGCAGAGCCTCAAGATTAACTACGGTGAACCAATGACGCCGCCGCGAGCCGAAGCGTCCTCGCCGCCGAGGGTATCGACAACGTTCGTCGAGTAGGCGAATCCGCCGAGGTGCTTGAGCTCGAAGCGCAGCATGACCACTTGATCCGGCCGGATGTCTTGGAGCGGATCGGTAATAAAGGTCTCGGTGTAGGTGGCGCTCAGCATGAAGCACTCGTCGAGGTAGGCGAGGCGGATGGAGTCGGTCAGCACCTTGTCGTTGTCGAGATCGTAGCGGATCGCGCCAGTCAGCGTCCAGCGATCGGTCAGCCTGAGGGTGGCGAACCCGAGAATGTCTTCTTCCTGTTCGAACCTCAGGGTGTCTTCGTTGAAGACCTCTCCGTAGGTATAGGTAACCTGTGTCAGCAGCGGGCCATAGTTGAACGCCGCCGTCAGATCTTCACGCCGGAGCGTCAGGTCGTCCTCGTCGAAGCGGGACTGTGCAATGACCCGGAACACGTCGGTGGGCGCGAGATAGAGACCAAGTACGTAGTCGGACTTGTCCGTTTCGAGACCGCTCCTGGGATTGAAGAGATCCACTTCAGGTTCGTTGTAGGCGTTGTCACCGCTCAGATGGTAGCTCTGACCGGCCAGCACGCGGGCGTAGCCCACGGGTCCTTGGAATGTGTACTGCACGCCCACGTTGGCGCGTACGCCGGTCTCTAGGCGGTCATAACCAGAGAACTTGCTGGTCTCGAACAGGTTGGTGTCGTCGAAGATCAAGCTCTTGGCGTCCTCGTCCGGCAAACCTTCCTGACGCACGCTCGCATTGTGGGCCACAAGCTGGCCGATCGGTTCGATGACGTGCGAAGTCGAGCCAAGGCTTGCCACCCACGGATACGCAACCGTGACCCCGCCCGTCGCCAAGCCGCGCAGGAAGGTGTCATCCAGATTGCTGTTCACGGCATCGAACGGATCGTCGTCCTCGAAGTTGATTTGGTAGATGTCGCCCCGCAGCTCGCCAAAGGGCGTGTAGGTGATGCCCACCGCATCCGTAAACCGGCGGCGCCATTTCACTTCCGTCACGACGCGGTTCATGTCCTGCGAGACGAGACCGATTGCGGCGTTGCTCGAGTCAGAGCGGGACAAGCTCAAGGCATTCGAGGTCCACGTGAGCTCGCCGCCGAGCACAGGATCCTGGAACACATAGTTATGATCGATGATCGGATGAACCAACGACTCCGTTGAGTCGTCGTCGTTCACGAGCAGGCCGCCAAACTGGTACAGCTTGGCACTGAAATAGCTGCGATCCGACAAGCCGCGGAGCCACACATCGTTGACGCGGTCCGTCAGCAGGATGCTGTCAAGCTTGTAGAAGCGGCGGAAGGAGTCGTCGCTCTCGGCGATCACGTTCCAGCCATAACTCCACCAGCTCGACAACGAGAACTTGCCGTGCGTCTCGATGCTTCCGCGCCAGCCTTCGAGGTTCCTGTTGACGGGGGCCGGAAGGCCGCCCGCATCCTGGTCGATGCCAGCGAAGATTATGTTGTACTCGCCATTGGCGAGCTTCTGGCGCCACTCACCCTGCCACATCACGCCCTGTTCGCTCATGTAGCGCGGGGTGAACGTGAAGTCATAGCTCGGCGAGAGCGCGAAGTAGTACGGCAGCTCCACGAACACGCCGAGGTCGCCCGAGTTGCCGTAGGACGGCGAAAGGAAGCCGCTCTTGCGCTTCACGGACGGATCGGGGTGCTCGAAGTAGGGCAGATAGCCGACCGTGATTCCGTAGAACTTCAGCTCGGCGTCTTGATAGGAAATCGTCTGCTTGGCCTGATCGTGGATGATGCGCTTGGCACCGATACACCAGAGCGGAGGTACGTTGCCTTCGCTTTTGCACGGGGTGAACGTCGCTTCGGAGAATTCGGTGACGTTGCCCTCGCGGCGCTCGCCACGCTCGGCTGTGATACGGGAGTCGTCGCGCGTGACCACCGAAAGCGACTGGACGAAGCCGTCGCGGAAATCATCGGTGAGGGTGTAGTTGTCGGCGCGGATGATGTTGCCGTTCGCCTCCTTGAGCTCAACGTTGCCCGAGGCGGTAAGGGTGTTCGCGGACTGGTCGTAGATGACCTTGTCGGCGGTCAACACGTTCTTGTTGTAGTAGATTTCGACGTTGCCGCGCGCGATCACGCGATTGCCGTTGTTGTCGTAAATCAGCTCATCGCCCTGCAGATAGAGCGGCAGCGACTTGTCGAGCTTTTGCGGCTTGCCGAAAACTCCACCCGGCTGTTCCGGGAATGCGGTGCCGCTATCGGAGAGAAGGCCTTTTTGCGTGGTCTTTTGAGCGTGGGCAGCCATCGGCGCGCCCGCGACCAAGCCTAAGCTGAGCGCCAGGGCCAAAGCCGGACGGACGAACGCAGACGAGCGCAACCGCCCCCATTCCGCCGCCTTTACGCGGGGAAACGAAGCGTAGAACTCAGTGCATGGCGCCAGCAATGTGCGCGCAACACGCATCACTCAGCCGTCCTCCTGGTGCAAGAGCACCGTCACTGAAACAAGAATGGCGAGAAGCACCGGAACCCATACCGCCGCCCAGATAGGCGCCAGTCCTGCCGTCCCGACTTGCCTTGAAATCTCCGCGAAAAGGAAAAATCCAAAGCCCCCGATCATTCCAGTCACAACCATAGTCTGGATCCCACCGGAGCGGAATGACCGCAACGACACAGTTGCCGCCAAAAAGACCATTGCGATGCAGAGGAGCGGGCGGGTCAGCAGGAGTTCATATTGCATTCGCAAGTGTTTTGCAGAAAGCCCTGCCCTCTCCGTAACATATATCAGGTCAGGTAACTCCCAGAATGAAACGGAGATCACCGTTCCCAGGGCGTCCACCACGCGCTCGGGGGTGAGGTATGTGGGGAGGAGGTACGTACCGAAATTTTCCGGCTCCCGACCGACCCGGGATACGAGCGCGTTCTTGAGCACCCAGAACCCGTCATCGAGGGTCGCCTGCTTGGCGTCGACACGTTCCGAGAAATCCCCCTTCCTGTCGTAGACGAAGGCAGTGACGGTGGTGAGCTCAGTCCCTCGGCGGCGGGCCGAAGCCGCGTTCAGGATGGACTGGCCGTCGGCGCCGTCCTGGCGCAGCCAAGTGCCGGAATTTCCTCGTCCCAACACGCTCGATTCCCGCCCAAAGGCTTCCGAGAACAGTTTCTCTGATTTGTCGCGAGCCGCGGCGGCGAGGGGATTGAAGAGGGTCGAACTCATGACGCCCAGCATCAGCGCAACCGCCGCGCCGGGCTTGAGAAATTGCCAAACGGACATGCCGCCGGCACGCATGATGGCCAATTCGCTTTTCCGGGCCAACATGAGGAGTGCTGCAATCGATCCGACCAGCACGGCGAAGGGCAAGAGGATCTCGGTGTAGGCGGGCAACCGGAGCATGGTGATCCAGGCCAAGATGTAAGCCGGGACGCTGCCGTACTTGCCTGCCTGGCGCAGCATCTCCACGAAATCGATCATGAAAATCAGGACGGTGCACAATGCGAAGACGGCGAAGATCGCCGTCAGGAAGCGCATGCCGATGTAGATCGATAGGGTCGAGATCCGGGGCACCGAGGTCAGCTCCCCGTTTGGGCGGCAGCCACGCCGCGGCGGCGTGAGAACCGCTGCCGGATCTGTCCCCACCAGGTGGTGACAAGATCACCGATCCGGTCAAGGAAAGCGGGGCCGGTCGAGAAGCGCGCGCCCTGAACAATCAGCACGAGGGCCGCACCGATCGCGGCTATCGGAATGAGATAGAGAACTGGCACGGCGGTTGGGTTGATGGTGACAATGTTATTGAACGCCAAACCACCCAATCGGAGGCCGACGCCGAGCAAGAAGCAAACGCCCATCCGCACATGCCGGTTCTGGCGGGTGCTCTGGGCTTGGCCAACCATAGCGATGGCGAGCAGCACAAAGGCGATGGGATAGAGTGCGCCCGAGAAGCGCTCATGCAACTCGGACCTGAAGCGGCCGCGCTCCGTCGCATCGGTCTTCTCGGCCGGATCCGGATTGACGAGCTCGCTGTAGAAGCGTTCGCGGGCCCTCAACTCCTGCGGTCCATCGCGCTTCTTCTCCATGCTGTTGAGATCAACGGCATATTTGTCGAAGGCGATGATCTGCGTTGGCTCCGTGATGTCGCCGTCGCGGCTCAGGATGTGTCCATCCATCATGAACAGATACGTGCCGCCGTTGTCCTCGACCAAAACCCCTTTGTCAGCCAGATAGGACTGCGCCTTCTTGGGATCGCGCATGTCATGCATGACGAGGCCGCGCAGCGTTCCGTCCTGCTGTCGCTCGCGGATATGGAATGTCAGGCCCTTTTCGGGAGACGAGAACCGGCCGGGCTGGATGACCTGGGTCAACAGGTCGGTACGGACTTGCAAGACGAGGTCTCGCAACTGCCGCTGGCTCCAGGGCGCCGCAAGATGGTTGATAAACGTCAGAAAAGCCGTGATCAGCAGGGCGAGCGTCATCAGCGGCTTGGTGATCGTCCAGGCGGTGGCACCCGACGCCGTGAGAACGATGATTTCGCTGTCGCTGTTGAGGCGGTTGAGCGTGTGGATTGCGGTGATAAGCAGCGCGAACGGCGTGATGACCGCAATGAAGCTCGGCAGGCCGAGCGTCGTCATCTTGATGAGCGTGAGCCCGCTCTGGCCCTGACTGGTGACGACATTGAGCTCGCGCAAAGCGAGCGAGATCCAAACGATACCGACCAACGACAGCAGAACAAGCAGCAGGGCGCTGGACGTCTGCCGGAAGACATATCGTGAGAAAATCGTCATATGACGTCGTTCACGCTCGGCTTCGGCGCGGCCAACGGCAAGACGGATTGGCCGGCGGGGCATGCACGAGCGTGACCTTGCGGTTCAACGCCGGCAACCCTCCGTACGATGTCGTCTCCGTGGCCCACGTCCAGATTCCCCCTAGTGTGATGATCGAGAAATTCGCCCTATTTGGCCACGAGGTACCGAGCGAATTTCTCGATCTGAATCACACTAGCAAATCATAGTCCTGCTAGTGTCCCTTTGATTCCGAAGCTCGCTTGGTACCCAGCCGCGAGCTCTGGCGAACTTCGGAATCGGGACACTAGTGCCGGTTCGTTCCATGCGAGAATGGCGGAATTTCGGCTGTTCTCCAAGCCACTAGCCGAGGGAAGCTCATGCCGGCGAGATGGCAAAACGCGCCGATAGCCCGGCCGCTGCGCCGGTGCGGATATTAATCCTGGCGCCATAGTTTTAGGGCGCTTCCGGCTTGCACTTCCCCCGCAAGCGTCTAATTTCCACAGCGAAGATCGAAATGCACCCAATCGTAACGCGCATTGCCGCGGCATGCGCCGGCGTCGGGCCAACAGCCTCGACGGCGTGTGCGCCGGATGGAGAAGCTGCGCGCTCATCCGGCCCCTCCCAAATTTCTCGAGGAGCACCACCCACCTATGTCCACCCCGTTTGAAATTACCTTCGCTCGGCTCGACGCCGCGCCGCTGTCCACCTGCGTTGCTTTCGCCTGCCAGGATCTTACCCTGTCGCCGGCGGTCCAGAGCCTCAACACGAAAAGCCAGGGGCTGCTGCTCAAGGCGGCCGAGGCGGGCCAGTTCAAGGGCAAATCGAAGACGTCGATCGAGATCCTCGCGCCCCAGAAGCTCGACTGCCAGCGCCTGCTGCTGATCGGCGCTGGGAAGGCGGGCGACAATACGGAGACGGATTGGGCCGGCATCGGCGGCTACGCACTCGGCCAGATCTCCGCGCGTAAGACAACCGAAGCCAGCCTGGTCGCGGAAGTGAGCGGCGCCGATTTGAAGCCGGACGCGCTCGCCGCCACGCTCGCGTTCGGCGCGCTGCTGCGCCATTACAGCTTCCGCAAGTATCTGACCAAGAAGAATGGCGAGGAAAAAGACAACGACAAGGAGAACGGCAGCAACGGAGCGGCGGACGCAAAGCCGGCCCAGGATCGTCTGACCAAGCTCGTCATTCACTGCGCCGATCCCGACAAGGCCCGCGCCGCCTTCGAAGACAAGCGCGCGCTCGCCGACGGCATCTATTTCGCACGCGATCTCGTCAACGAGCCGGCCAACGTGCTGGGCCCCGTGGAGTTTGCCGAGCGCGTGAAGGAGCTTGAGCGGATCGGTCTCGAGGTCGAAATCCTCGATGACAAGCAGCTCAAAGACATGAACATGAACACGCTGCTGTCGGTGGCGCAGGGCAGTGCGCGCCCCGCACGCGTCGCCATCATGCAGTGGCACGGCGCTAAGTCGAAGCGCGCAAAGCCACTTGCCTTCGCAGGCAAGGGCGTCGTGTTCGACACCGGCGGCATCTCGATCAAGCCCTCGGCCGGCATGGAAGACATGAAGGGCGACATGGGCGGCGCGGCGGCCGTCGTCGGCCTTATGTACACGCTCGCCGAGCGCAAGGCGCCGGTGAATGCGGTCGGCATCATCGGCCTCGTCGAAAACATGCCGTCGGGCACGGCAACGCGCCCGGGCGACATCGTCGTCTCAATGTCGGGCCAGACGGTCGAGAACCTCAATACCGACGCGGAAGGCCGTCTCGTGCTCGCCGACGTGCTCTGGTACGTGCAGGAACGCTTCAAGCCGCGTTTCGTCATCGATCTCGCGACACTGACGGGCGCGATCATGGTCGCGCTCGGCAAGGACTTCGCAGGTCTCTTCGCGAATGACGACAAGTTGGCCGATCAGTTGCTCGCGGCGTCGAAGGTCACGGGAGAGCGGATCTGGCGGATGCCGGTCGACAAGGTCTACGACCGGATGCTCGATAGCAAGAACGCCGACATGAAGAACATCGGCGGGCGCTGGGGCGGCGCGTGCACGGCGGCGGCATTCATCCAGCGCTTCATCAAGAAGGATACGCCGTGGGCGCATCTCGACATCGCCGGCACGGCGATGGACGCGCCCAAGAACGAGATCAACACCAGCTGGGGTTCCGGCTGGGGCGTGCAGCTGCTCGACCGGTTCGTCGCCGACAACTTCGAGAAGGGCGAGAAGTGAGTTTTGGTGCGCGGGCCGGAGCATGACATCTGGCCCGCGCGCTGATTTCTATAACTATTCGTTATTCCGATCTGATCTTAGTGTATTTTCCATAATATATATTATGCGAATGATGGAGCTGGCCATTTGGGACGGAGCCAAGTCGTCAGGCTGCGGATTTTGATTCCGCCCTTCGGCTTCTACGGTAGACCTTCTTCCGCCGTTCGTACGCACGCCGCGATCACCGCTGCGTACACTGACGCCACGAAGCCGGTCAGCACATTCACGCTGATCACGATACCGATCAGCCGTGCCCATTCCTGCCCCATGACCGCCGTCAGCAGCGTCACGATGAAATCGTCGAAGGCCTGCTTCAATTGGAAGAACAGCTCGCTGACCTGACTGACGGATGGCTTCTGGGGAAGCTCCCAGACAAGCTTCCAGCCGATGTCCCCTACGCTCGCCGTACCGAGGATGCCGAAGGCCGCCAAGGCCGCGATCCCTGCCGAGAACGCGAGTCCGAGCGGCGGCGCCAGCCGGAAGTAGCCCCAGCGCCAGGGCTGCGCACGGAACGAAACCGATAGCGCCCTGAGCGCGCTCGAGCCCGCGTAAGTGGTAAGGCCGAACACAACAGCGACCCAGAGCAGGCGATTGCTGTCCGTCCCCGCGAAGGTGAACACCGCGGCGAGGCCCGCCAGCACGCCCTTCATCAGGGCCTCAACCGTGCCCACCAGCCCAACCAGGAGGATGCGCGGCGTGCGGGCACCTTCAAAGTAGAACGGCAGCTCGAAAAACAGCCGCTTCGTTTCAAGCCGCAGGCCGAGCACGAAGCTCAGCGCAGCCGTGACGCCCGCGAAGAGAAAGGGATGATAGTAGCCGAGCATCGCGATGCCGGCGACCGCGGCGATCTCCGCCGCCATGATCACGGCGTTCAACAGAATGCGAATGATGATCATGGGTGTGGCGGGCGCAATCCAGGGCCAAGGGTCGGGCTCGTAGCGAGCTATTTGGCTCCCTCCGAGTCCAGAACGTCCGTCGACCTTAGCGTGAAGCGGCGTGCCGGACCACGCCCGTCACTCGAGCGCCGAGACGGTTGTCTCCGGTTTGCAACGGGCTTCGCCTGACCTGGCCAAGGTGGCGTTGAATGGGAACGTGCGGCGGAACATGCGGAACTCGCCGCCGGTGTCGCCTGCGATCTGAAGCTGCTTTGCGACGGTGTCGCCGCTCATGTTGACGAGGTAGGCTTCGACGACATAGGGCTCCGTGCCCTTGGCCAGCTCGAGCTTGCCCTTGAAGAGCGTGACGCTGCCGCTTGCGTCGCCGGCATCGAGCTTCAGTGCGGTGTCGCCGCAGCGTTGCTCTGACCCGGTCACCTCGACGCCGCACCATCCCGTCGCGCAGCGAGCGACATCCAAGGTGAGCGTGCAAGGCTTGTCGCCGCAATCGGGCCCACGCCGTGCGATTTCGTACGTGCGGCCCTCCCAGCGTCCGGAGATGTCTACGGCTGCTTGTTCCGGCGCGGGCGCTGTTTCCGCCGCGCCATCACCCGCGAGGCCAGCCCCCGCCGTAGCCAGAACACAAAGTGCAGCGAAGCTCGAAACAATCCGAATGCCCCGTGTTCCCATGCCCATGACGCGAAATCGCACCTCCACAAAATTGATCACGGAGCCGATCAAATCAGCGGGCGCGGGCGAATTTGTGTCGCGCTTTCTCCTCATTGCCGGCATTTGCCTCCTGATCTCCCTCGCTGTTCCAACAGGACTCGTCGCCCTTGTCGAGGGCGTTGGCGCGATGCCCCTTCCCTTCAATCTCCATGTGGTCGATCAGCGGCTGCCGGGCATCTTCAAGCTGCACATGCTGGCGTCAGGTGCGGTGCTCGTCCTCATTCCGCTCGTCATCGCGACGCGCCGCACTCGCGCATGGCATCGGCCTCTCGGACGGGTGACGGCTGTGCTGGTCATCGCCGGGGCCCTGACATCGTTTCCGGTGGCCTACGAGAGCACCTCCGTGCTGCCGGCCCGGATCGGCTTTGCCGCGCAGGGCATTGTCTGGCTCGGGCTGGTGGTGGCGGGTGTCATCGCCATCCGGCGGAAAGATCGCGCGCGGCACGCGGCCCTCATGCTCGCCATGGCGGCTGTGGCTTCGGGTGCGATCTGGGTGCGGCTGACGACGGCTGTCGTGACGGCGTGGGATCTTCCGTTCGATCCGATCTACGCCTGCGCGACGTGGCTGGGCTGGCTCATCCCCTTGGCGCTGGCGCTTGCTCTCGCACCAATTTCGCTTCTGCCGCGGCGAGTTGCTTCACGCAGGGCTCTCGCCACCTGAGACGGGCTCTAGTACTTTGTTTTGTCGTGCTTCTTATCGGAAAACCGGTTCCCACTTTTCCGGAAGCACTCTAGGTTCGGGCCGAATTCTCATCCTGAAGAGCGGCCAGGACCTCAATGAAACCTTCCAAAGACATCGCGCGGCTGATCGAGATCATGGCGGCGTTGCGCACGCCCGTCACCGGATGCCCGTGGGATCTCGAGCAGACCTTTGCGACGATCGCGCCCTACACCATCGAGGAAGCCTACGAGGTGGCCGACGCGATTGCCCGCTGCGATATGCCGGACCTCAAGGACGAACTGGGGGATCTGTTGCTGCAGGTCGTCTATCACGCGCGCATGGCCGAAGAGCAGCACGCCTTCGCGTTCGGCGACGTCGTGCAAGCAATCACCGCCAAGATGATCCGCCGCCATCCGCACGTGTTCGGCACTGCAGAAGAGCGCGCTGCCGGTGCTTCACCCGGCTTCTGGGCGAAAATCAAGGCGGAGGAGCGCGCCGCGAAAGCAGCAGAACGCCCGTCCTTATCTCCGACATCGCAGTCATCGCCGGGTGTTTCACTTCCGACGAGCCGGCGCGGAGAAGGGCTTCTAGCCGATGTTTCGCTTTCGCTGCCTGCGCTCACGCGGGCAATCAAGTTGCAGGACAAAGCCGCGTGCGTTGGCTTCGACTGGCCATCGCTTGCGCCGGTGTTCGACAAGATGCGCGAGGAGCTCGCGGAGCTGGAAGACGTGGCTATTCCCGCCGATCCGCGCGGTGCCAATCCCGATGGAAGTGCGGAGACGACCGCCAAGATTGCGGAGGAGTTCGGGGACCTCCTGTTCGTAATGGCGAACGTCGCACGCCACCTCAAGCTCGATCCGGAAACGGCGCTACGGGCGGCCAACGACAAATTCGTGCGCCGCTTCCGGCATATCGAGGACCGCCTCGCCGAACAGAACCGTTCCCCGGATGATGCGACGCTTGCGGAGATGGATGCTCTCTGGGACGAAGCGAAGGCGCGAGAGCGCAGCTCAACATAAAACAAGGGGCGGATGCGCAATGCGCTCCGCCCCAAGTTCAGAATTCCCGCTGCCGATTTGCCGGTTCTTCTTTAGATGTCGAGAGTGTGGTCGAGTTCCCACTGCGTGAAGTGGGTCGAGAACTGGTTCCACTCGCGTTGCTTCAGCTTGATGTAGGAGCTTGAGAACTCCTGGCCGAGCGCCTCCCTCAGGCTCTCGTCCTTTTCGAAACTGCGGATCGCGTCGAGCAGGTTGAGCGGTAGCTTCGGCGCGTCCGTCACCGTATGCCCGTCCTGGTACATATCGATGTCGTAGCGCTTGCCGGGGTGGCAGTTGTTGTCGATGCCGTCGAGGCCGGCTGCCAGAATCACGGCCTGAAGCAGGTAGGGGTTCACCGCACCGTCAGGGAGGCGAAGCTCGAAGCGGCCCGGGCCGGGGACGCGCACCATGTGGGTACGGTTATTGCCCGTCCAGGTTACGCTGTTCGGCGACCACGTCGCTCCCGAGATCGTACGCGGCGCGTTGATGCGCTTGTACGAGTTAATGGTCGGGTTGGTGATGGCAGCAAGCGCCTCGGCATGTTTCATGATGCCACCGAGGAAGTTGTAGCCCTGCTTCGAGAGGCCCATTTCATCGGTTTTGTCGGCGAACATATTGATCTTGCCGGTGGCCGCATCCCAAACGGAGATGTGGGCGTGGCAGCCATTGCCGGTCAAGGTTGGGAAGGGCTTCGGCATGAACGTTGCGCGCATGCCGTGTTTCTCGGCAACCGACCTAGCCATGAACTTGAAGAACGCATGACGGTCTGCGGTGAGCAGCGAGTCGTCGAAGATCCAGTTCATTTCGAACTGGCCGTTCGCGTCCTCGTGGTCGTTCTGGTAGGGTTCCCATCCGAGCTCAAGCATGTAATCGCAGATTTCAGCGATGACATCATAGCGGCGCATGAGAGCCTGCTGATCGTAGCAGGGCTTCGAGCCTTGATCCTTGGCATCCGAAATCGCGGTGCCGTCGGGATTAATAAGGAAGAATTCGCACTCGACACCCGTCTTGATGCGGAGGCCCATCTTAGCAGCCCGGTCGACGAGCTTTTTCAGGACGACGCGTGGAGACTGGGCGACCGGCTTATTTTCCATCGCGCAGTCGGCGGGGACCCAGGCCACCTCCGGTTTCCAGGGGAGCTGGATCAGCCCCGCTGGATCGGCCATCCCGAGCATGTCGGGATGAGCCGGTGTCATATCTAGCCAAGTCGCAAATCCTGCAAACCCGGCACCGTCCTTTTGGATATCGCTGATCGCCGCGGCGGGTACCAGCTTAGCGCGCTGGTACCCGAAGAGATCCGTGAACGAGATCATAAAGTAGCGGATCCCGCGCTCTTTGGCGATTTGAGCCAAGTCCATTGCGCCTCCCCCGGAGACATTTGTTTGTATGTTCATGTTATTTGTTCCTGAACATTTGAGCCTTTAGAATTTGCCTTGGCCCGGGATCCAGCTTGTTCCCGCCAGAGGAACGCGCGCCATGGCGGCGGCCTCGAGTGTGAGCGCACAAAGATCTTCCGGCTCGAGATTGTGAACGTGGTTGTGCCCAGCCGCGCGTGCGATGGTTTGCAGCTCGAGCGTCATCACCTTCAGGTAGTTGGCGAGGCGGCGGCCGGCACGGACCGGATCGAGGTGCTTTGCAAGCTCCGGATCCTGGGTCGTGATGCCCGCAGGGTCGCGTCCCTCATGCCAGTCGTCGTATGCGCCCGCCGTTGTGTGGAGCTTCTGGTATTCGGCTTCGAGAGCGGGGTCATTATCACCGAGAGCGACGAGCGCTGCGGTGCCGACCGCCACTGCGTCGGCGCCGAGAGCAAGAGCCTTGGCGCAGTCGGCACCGTTGCGGATACCGCCGGAGACGATGAGCTGCACCTTGCGATGCATGCCGAGGTCCTGCAGCGCCTGCACAGCCGGACGGATGCATGCGAGCGTCGGCTGGCCGACGTGCTCGATGAATACCTCCTGCGTGGCAGCGGTGCCGCCCTGCATGCCGTCGACGACAACGACGTCGGCACCGGCCTTCACTGCAAGTGCGGTGTCATAATAAGGACGTGCGCCGCCGACCTTGATGTAGATCGGCTTCTCCCAATCGGTGATCTCGCGCAGCTCAAGGATCTTGATTTCGAGATCGTCGGGACCGGTCCAGTCCGGGTGACGGCACGACGAGCGCTGGTCAATTCCCTTCGGCAGCGTGCGCATCTCTGCGACGCGATCGGAGATCTTCTGGCCGAGCAGCATGCCGCCGCCGCCGGGCTTCGCGCCCTGACCGACGACAACCTCGATGGCGTCCGCGCGGCGCAGGTCGTCAGGATTCATGCCGTAGCGTGACGGCAGATACTGATAGACCAGCGTCTGGGAGTGACCGCGCTCTTC
This sequence comes from Hyphomicrobium sp., assembly GCF_036262015.1. Taxonomy (GTDB): domain Bacteria; phylum Pseudomonadota; class Alphaproteobacteria; order Rhizobiales; family Hyphomicrobiaceae; genus Hyphomicrobium_C. The sequence continues at coordinate 394,672 of NZ_DATAJR010000009.1, forward strand.
CGGCGTCATGCCGCCGTCGCCGGTCGTGGTGGAGGTGCCAGCCAGCGTTGCGCCGCGGCCGAGGGCCTCCTTGGCGTTGCCCGAAAGCGCGCCGAAGCTCATGCCCGCAATGGTAATCGGGATCTTGAGCTCGATCGGCTTCTTGGCAAAGCGCGTTCCGAGCGTGACGGCCGTCGAGCAACGCTCGCGATAGCCTTCAAGCGGATAGCGCGACATGGAAGCGCCGAGGAACAGCAGGTCGTCGAAATGCGGAAGCTTGCGCTTCGCACCCGCGCCGCGGATGTCGTAGATGCCCGTCTGAGCGGCGCGACGGATCTCCGACAGCGTATAGTCGTCGAAGGTCGCGGATTTGCGGGGGGTGGTCGGGGGATTATGGTAGCTCATCAGTATGCGTCCGCGTTATCGATGTTGAAGTTGTAGAGCTTACGAGCCGAGCCGTAGCGCTTGAACTCCGACGTCTTTACACCGTTGACGCCGGCCTTCTTCAGAAGCGCAGATAGCGCGTCGTGATGCTCCGGGCGCATTTCCTTCTCGATGCAATCTGCACCGAGACTCTTCACGCTACCGCGGACGAAAAGTTTGGCTTCGTAGATCGAGTCTCCAAGCGCATCACCGGCATCGCCGAGTACGACGAGGTTTCCGGTCTGTGCCATGAAGGCCGACATGTGGCCGATATTGCCTTTGACGACGATATCGATGCCCTTCATCGAGATCCCGCAGCGCGAAGACGCGTTGCCTTCGATGAGCAGGAGGCCACCGCGGCCGGTGGCGCCGGCGTACTGGCTGGCGTCGCCTTTAACGACCACCCTGCCCGACATCATGTTCTCAGCAGTTCCCGGGCCGGAAGAACCGTGCACGACCACAGTCGCCTGCTTGTTCATGCCGGCGCAGTAATATCCGACGGGACCGTGGATATTGACGGTGACGGGAGCGTCGATGCCGGCAGCGACCGCGTGTTGGCCGCGCGGATTGAGGACTTCCCAATCGGTTTCGTTGTTACCTTCCTTGAGCTTATGCAGGTCGTGGTTGAGCTCGCGGAGCGGCGTTTTCGCCAAATCAATTGATCTCATTATTAGCGCTCCCAGAAATAGACGGTGGCGGGCTCGGGCTCCCAGACTTTCGCATTCTCGATACCGGGAAGGTTCGCGAGAGCGCGATACTCGGATCCAAAGGCCACGTATTGATCGGTTTCGGCGAGGACAGCCGGCTTGCAAGCAATCGGGTCGCGAACGACGCCGAAGCCGTTCTTTGTGCCGACGACGAAAGTGAAGAAGCCGTCCAGATCCTCGAGGCTCTTTTCGAGCGCCTGGCCGAGGTTCAGGCCCTGGTTCATGCGCCACGTGATGTAAGCAGCGGCGACCTCGCTGTCGTTCTCGGTCTCGAACGTCATGCCGTCGTGCTTGAGGTTGCGACGCAGGTTGTTGTGGTTCGAAAGCGAGCCGTTGTGCACGAGGCACTGATCGGGCCCGGTCGAGAACGGATGTGCGCCAAGCGTGGTGACGGCGGATTCCGTCGCCATGCGGGTGTGACCGATGGCATGCGAGCCGGACATCTTCGCGAGCGCGAACTGCTTCGCGACTTCCGTCGGATAGCCGACTTCCTTGTAGATTTCGATGGAGTCACCGCGGCCCATGATGCGCACGCTCGGGAAATTCGAGCGGATCGCCTCGCGAACAGCGTCGACCTTGTCCGCAGCGCAGGTCAGCACGGCGTGAGTCGACTTCACGTCGAGGTTCACCGATCCGCCGATTTCCTTTTCGATGGCCTTCGCGAGGCCTGCGAAATCCGTTGTGGGGTTCGGCGACTGCAGCGTGACCTTCGCCTTACCCGATGCCGGAGCGCCGTAAACGGCAAAGCCGGCCGAGTCCGGACCACGCTCGCACATCGTTGCGAGCATGCCCGCCGTCAATTCTCCAAGGCGCGGCTCGAGGGCCTTGTCCTTGATGAATAATCCTACAATTCCACACATGGGCTAATCACCCCCTGCTTTCTTTTGTTGTAGCTTGAATGATATTAGCAGAAAGTTTCCTGTCATTCAATTACTATCTACTACTATTAAGAAAATATTCCTGCTGTGAAAATTTTTGTTACCCACGCCGCCACTTTTCGTAATTCATGCGGGCGATCCTGTAGGCATCCGGAATGGAGAGTGCCCAGACGAACAGTCCCAGCGCCGAGCGTCCGATGAAAGATTGCTCGGGGGTAGTCGTGTGCCAGGACACCAGCGCCAGCAGCAGCGCAAAGAATGCGAAGCCGAATCCCCGCTGCGGCTGGCCGATGGCAACGTGACCTGCGCCTGGCATCAGAACCGCGAATGCAAGAACCATGTATGGATTGATGGGAGCGCGGGTCTCAGTCATGCCGCGACGCTTTCTTGAGCAAAAGCAGCGGCATGCAAGCTCTCAATTTGGCGAAGAACGGACTGGAGCGCTGCAGCCGGCACCGCCCCCTTGTCAAAAACTGCCTGTCTCAGCAGCAAATGATCACCGCGGCGGCCCTCGTCGGCTTGGCGGATGATGCGCAGACCCTGGCGGGTCACTGCGATTTCCTTGACAAGCGGGTCCTGCAGGATGTCTGCGATCGGACCAGATAATTTTGCGAGCAGTGCGCTGGCCCTTGCGGTTTCACCGCGAATGATGACTTCTGAAGGAAAGCCCGCCGGTGGTTCGATGACGTGCTCGAACTCGCCCGTGAGGCTGTAGAATTCATAGTTCGATGGCCGCACGAGAATTGCGAATCCGGCGTTGGCCGGCATGCGCGCGAGAACCGTTGTTTGAAGCCAGAGCTGCGGCAGCCGGCGCATGGTCATCGTATCGCAGATAAGACGCACGTCGACGTTGCGGTCTCCAATGCGTCCGCTGATGCGCGGGAAGCTGTCGCCTTCATGAGAGAGGGTATGACGATCGAAGAGGCTGGTGCATTGGCCGAGCAGAGCTGCGCGGCTCGCTCTCAACGCCCGGTGGTCCCTCACGGCGATCCAGCCGAGGGTCCCTGTAATAGTGCAGACAATCAAAGCCGTTGAAATGAGCGACACGTGTTGGATGCCTTCAATTCAGTTTCGGTTCTGCAGTTTTTTTTGGGGGGGCGCGCGGCAGTAATTCCTGCCGCGCGCCAATCTTAGTGCCGATCAGTAGCCAACCGGCTTCGGCCACGGCATCGTGAACTGCGCGCCGCGCTTCACGAACTTGTAGCGATGGAACGCGAACCACAGCGAGGCGACGATGTAGAACACGAGCATCGCGACGAGCTGCGTGCCGTAGCCCAGGAACACCGCAAAGTACGTTGCGGAGCACAGGAGCAGGAGCACGATCGCCGGCAGCGGATGGAACGGGTGCACATAGCCCCGATTGATCGTGCCGAGCGGCCACTTCTGGCGGAACATCATGACGTTGATCGCCATGAACGTGTACTCGAGCAGACCCGACAGGATCGAGAACGTGATCACCTGATCGAGCGGTGCGAAGTACGCGAACACAAGCGCCACCGGCACAAGGAACACGATCGAGCGGTAAGGCGTGCGATACTTCGGATGCACGGCACCGAACACCTGCGGCAGATAACGGTCGCGGCCCATGGAGAACCAGGCGCGCGAGGCGTCATTGATGCAACCGTTGGCGGAAGCCAGCGTCGAGAAGATGGTGCCGATGAAGAGGAGCACCATGAGTACGGTGGAGTCAGTAAGACGGGCCGCATCGAACAGCGGTGTCACAGCCTGCCCCAAGTACTCCCACGGCATCAGACCCACGCAGACATACCAGGTCATGGTCGCTGCGATGAGAAGCGTGATGATGCCGGTCATCGTGCCGAGAGGCAGAGCGCGCGCAGGCGAGCGAACCTCTTCGGCGGCCTGTGTCGTTCCCTCGATGCCGAGGTAATACCACATGCCGAAGTGAAGTGCGGCCAGCACGCCGAGCCACCCGTAGGGCAGGCCGGTCAACAGCTGGTCATGCTTCATGTAGGCGCCGGTCCAAGGCTGAACCGAGAAGAAGAGGATCAGAATGGCGATGAAGGCGATAGCCGTGATCACGAGATTGAACGTCAACGTGGCGTACACGCCGCGATAGTTCAGCCATGCGAGGAACATGATCGTGAGCACGATGAACGGCTTGTCGTGCGTGTCCGCAAAACCAGCCATCGATCCCACCGTCTGCACGAGGTAGCCCAGCGTGATAGCATTGGCTGCTTCGAGCATGGTGTAGGCGAAGACGAGGAACAAGCCCACATTGAAGGCCATCAAGGGCCCGACGATGTGCTTGGCTTGCGCGTACTGGCCGCCTGCTGCGGCGACCGTGGAAGTCACCTCAGAGTCGATCATGGCGACGCAGGTATAGAGAAGGCCTGCAACCCAGCAGGCGATCAGAGCAGCGAGTGCGCCGCCCTTTCCGACTGCGAAGTTCCAGCCCATGTACTCGCCGACGAGCACGATACCGACGCCGAGTGCCCAGACGTGGCCGGGACCCAGCACGCGAAGCAGCGAGATTTTCTCGCCGTGAACGGCAGTTGTCTGAGTCACCGGTCGCCTCCCTGGTGGGTCGGGTCGATGACCAGGCCGTCTTCGATCTCGCCTTCCTGAGACGAGTTCAGAAGTGCTTCGGAGTAGGTCCGATCGGTGCGGATCAGATCAATCAGCATCCACAGACCGAGGAGCGCAGAGAGGCCCCAGGCTGCGTATTCGAGCAATTGGAAGTTGTTCATGGGATCCCCTCCCTCACTTGTTGTTGAACTTCTCGTCGATCACTTCGCGGTACTCTTTCCGCGACCAATGAAAGACGATGTAGAAGTATGCGAGCACGCAAAACGCCGTGAAACCGAGCTCGAGGGGATTGAAGGTGTAATCGAAGCGAGCTGCAATTAGCTCGGCTGCCGATGTGGGATTCTCCTCGGTCTTGGGACCGGGGGTGAATCCGAGTTTCTCCCACTGCGCCTGCATGGTGGCGTTCTGGCCCATGCCTTGCCAGCTCGTATCCTTGAGCTCGAGCGCAGTTTTTCCGCCGCCGGCGAGGCCGAGATACAGCGGAACGAACAACGCCATCATCACGAGCGCCAGGAGGAAGAGGGAATCAAAGACTTGACCGAACGCGGACTGCTTCGGCGGCTGATAGGGTGCTTTTCTCATGGCTCACCTCGACTCCTTCGACTTCTTCATTTCGTCGAGGTAGTGGATGTCGAGCCCGTAGATGTGCTCCTTGTCTTCGGAATAATGCTTGATCATTGCGAAGATCGACGCCGTGTTGAACAGCAGCACAAGGCCGCCGGCGACAGCGAGCGCCTGAATCACGCCGTCGGTGCTGGGCGCCAACAAGATGCGTGAGAAGACGAAGGCGTAGGTGCACCACAGCACGAGAACTGCGCCGAACGCCCAAAGGCGGTCGCCGGAGAACATCGAATGGATGCGTGGATCGGGTATTTTTTGTTGCATAAGCTCCCCCTTGCGAGATGGATGCAGCGTTCACTCCAATAGTTGCCTGTGAGGCAATCTTTTTTTATGTGCGGAAACGTTCTGCGGCGGGCTGCCGCACTTGTCAAGGGTAGTTGATGCACCAGTACGCGGACCCAACACCAAAATGCTTGTCTTTCTGGGAGTTGAACCCTCAGAAAATTTCTTGAAAAAGGTAAATCGGGGGGCGGCGCTCCAGAGCCCTTTGGGCAGCGGCAGGCAAGCCAGTCGGCTTCAGGCTATTTCGGTCATCTGCCAGCCGCACATCGATGGGAGCGTCGCGCTTGACCTGTTGGCAGGCATTCGAAATGCGCGATGCGGGGCTCCCAGCTGGGGTTTCACTCAGTCATCTGTTGCCAAAGCTCGCGCGATCGTGGTTCGATAAGATGCTCATTGTCTGCAATCATTCCGGCATTTCAATTCGGCGGATCTTTACGAGCCCTGCCCGCTCGTTCAGAAGTTTTTGGTATCTCGGGCATTTTGGGGGCTATTGCCGGATATGAACCAGAAATCGGAAAGCGCCTTGAAAAAAAGCCAGCCTGCCGATGTCACCTCAGCGGAGCCGCCGCCCGAAAAGGGGCGCAAGCCGCTGTCTGCCGAGGAATTTTCCGAGGTGCTGCGAAAGATGGATCCGAAGGAGCAAGATCCGCACGCGTTGCACGGCTCCCGTGACAGCATGCTCGAGGTGGCCATTGGCCGTGAGGTGCGCGCGTTCAGGAACAAGCTCGGCATCACGGCGTCGGACCTCGCCCGCTCGGCGGGACTTTCACTCGGTATGCTGTCGAAGATCGAAAACGGCGTCACGAGCGCGTCGTTGACGACGCTGCAACGACTCTCCAAAGCGCTTGGTGTTCCCGTCACCGCGCTTTTCCGGCGTTTCGAAGAGCGCCGCGATGCGGTGTTCGTTTCGGCCGGGCAAGGGTTGCTGATCGAACGGCGCGGCACGCGCGCCGGCCACCAGTATCAACTGCTCGGACACACCGGCGGTCTTTCGGGCGGTGTCGTGGTCGAGCCATATCTCATCACACTTACGGAGGAATCCGACGTATTCCCCCTCTTCCAGCACGGCGGTCTTGAATTGATCTATGTGCTCGAGGGCGAAGTCGTTTATCGGCATGCCGATAAACTGTACCCGATGAAACCCGGCGACAGCCTGTTTTTCGATGCCGATGCGCCGCACGGACCAGAAGAGCTTGTGCAGCTTCCGATCCGCTTCCTGTCCGTCATCAGTTACGCCCGCGAATTGCCCTGACGTCTCTCACGCTCACTCGATAGCTTGAAAAGCCGCCGCGTAATCGACCCGCCCGGTGCTGACAGTCAGTATGCGTCCGCTTAGGGAAAGCGCCATAAAATACGGCCCAGCATACGGCGAACTAAAGCCGCTTGCCGTGGCGGTGCTGAATCCGAAGCGCGCGTAGTATTCAGGCTCACCTAAAACGAAAACCGCCTCCCAACCCGCTGCGCGCGCACGCTCCAATCCCCGACTGATCAACAGGCTTCCGATCCCCTGCCCTTGGCGATCCGCCGCGACGGCGACCGGCCCAAGGCCAAGCGCTTTGACGGGTGCGCTCATGGGAGAGAACACGAGGTGGCCAATGACATCTTGTCCGTCGATCGCAGCAAGGCCGATTTCGATGTCGCTGTCCGCGCGCAAGCGCTCAACGAGATCCGCTTCGACAGGCGACGGAAAAGCCTGCAAGAGCACGGCGCGAATGGCGCCATAGAGATCCGGCGTTTCCGAACGAATTGCGACGCCGGTCACGTCAACGCCGCCTGAAGGCCACGCACGAAAGACGACAAGCCGGTCATGCGCTCGCGGCGGAGACGTTCGGCCGACAGGATCGCGCGCAGCGCAGCGCTGCTGTCCGCAAGATCCGCGTTGACGATCACGTAGTCGTATTCGGCCCAATGACTGATCTCGGCAGAGGCGGCCGCCATCCGTTTGGCCACGACCTCATCGGGATCCTGCGCGCGCTGGCGCAACCGCTGCCCCAAAGCTTCGCTAGACGGCGGAAGGACGAAAACCCGGACAAGATCGCCGGCCATGCGCTCGGAAAGTTGCTGGGTGCCCTGCCAGTCGATATCGAACAGCACATCGCGCCCTTCGGCAATCGCTTGCTCGATCGGCGCCCGGGGCGTTCCATAGAAGTTGCCGAAAACGGTCGCCCACTCGAGAAGCTGATCTTTTTCGACCATATCCTGGAACTGGGGTTCGGTGACAAACCAGTAGTCGCGTCCATCGACTTCGCCGGGTCGAGGCTGGCGCGTGGTGACGGAGACCGAGAGGCGGATGTGCGGATCCGCATCGAGCAACGCTCGCGCGAGCGAAGTTTTTCCTGCGCCCGACGGTGAGGAGAGCACCAGCAGCAAGCCGCGCCTCTCGACCTTCGGATTCTCGCTCGTCATACCCCGTTCTCCAGCCGCCCTTGCGCCCGCGAATTCTTCACGATTGAGGCCGATTTCACCGAACGATTGGAAACTCCAAATCGCGCCAGCCGACTGATAGGGCTTTGGCCACGGCGGGTCCAGGCCCTTTGCGCGCGCCTCGCCTTTTGGCCCGCGTGGTGCAGCTATTCGATGTTTTGGACCTGCTCGCGCATCTGGTCGATGACCACCTTGAGCGCCAGTCCGGCATGCGCAATTTCCTGATCCGCAGCCTTCGAGGTCAAGGTATTGGCCTCGCGGTTGAACTCCTGCGCCAGGAAATCCAGCTTACGTCCGATGGCCCCCTGATCCCGCAGAAGACCGCGTGCCGCTTCGACATGGGCCTTCAAGCGCTTCAGTTCCTCCTCCACATCAGCGCGTGTTGCGAGCAGTACAGCTTCCTGATGCAGACGAGCCGGATCCAGCCCCGGCCCCGTCTCGATGAGGCGTGCCACTTGGTCCGCGAGGCGCTTGCGGATCGCGTCTACGGATCGTGCCGGCGAGACTTCCACGGCTTGGGTGAGACGTGCGATCTCATCGATCTGGCGGCCGAGAACATCCTTCAGGCGCCCGCCCTCTTCGCGCCGTGCCGTGACGAGCGCGCTGAGAGCCGTGTCGAGGCTATCGAGAACGGCTGATTGTTCGACAGCCAGCTTCTCCTCGTCCTCGGCTTCGTCGGCGACATCGAGAACGCCTTTCAACCCAAGCAGCGTTTCCACGCGCGGCGTCTCTGCGCCGATGTCCCGGCTCAGTTTCGTGGCAATCGCGAGAACGCGCTCAAGCGCGGCTTGGTTGATGCGGATGTCACCCAGGTCTTTGCGGCGGGCCACAGACAGGCTGGCGTTGACGCTGCCGCGCGAAATTGCCTTGGCGATGCGATCTCTCACTTTCGGCTCGATCGCTTCGAAGCCGGGCGGCAGGCGCAGGCGCAGATCCAGGCCCCGATTGTTCACGCTGCGCAGCTCCCAATGCCAGACGGTACCGTCAACGGCCCCGTCGCTGCGCGCAAATCCTGTCATGCTTTGAAGAGACATGGAGACATCCGATATTGGTCCGGCCCTCACTGCAATGTGCCGGTCGTTGCAGAGCGAAGACGAGGTTCCGCAGCCGCGCGCAACACGTACGCGCCTCGCCAGAGACCCGCAAGAGGGAGCGGCATTACTGCTTTTTGGGTTTTCGGATGGGCGGCGGAATGGCCGATGCCGAGGCTGCCGTGGGCGCCGCTGGCTTTTCGCTGGCGTCCGCCGTTGCCGGAGCTTCGGCCGCAGCGTCCTCAGCCGGCGGGTTCGGAATTTCCGCAACCGGATTTTTGGCCTGACCACCGGCCGCCGTGCCCGCGGGGACATCCTTTCCGGCTGCCGCCTGACGCGCCCTGATTTCCTTCTCCATCTTTCGCCAGTTAGCGACGGCCGCATTGTGATCTTTCAGCGTCGCCGTGAAGATGTGTCCGCCGGTGCCGTCTGCGACGAAGAAAAGGTCGCCATGTTCGGACGGATTAAGGGCTGCTTCGAGTGCAGGGCGTCCCGGGTTGCAGATCGGCGTCGGCGGCAGACCTTTGATCTGGTAGGTGTTGTGTGCGTTCTTGGTGTCCTTCTCGGACTGCAGGATCGGCTTACCCCAGGAAACGCCACCGCCGTAGATGCCGTAGAGAATGGTCGGATCAGACTGAAGCGGCATACCCTTTTTCAGTCGATTGACGAATACACCCGCAATGCGCTCGCGCTCGTCTGCGCGGCCCGTTTCTTTCTCGATGATTGAGGCCATGACAACGGCCTGGGCGGCATTTTCAAACGGAAGTGCCGCCTGCCTGCGGGTCCATGCGGCTTCCAGCACCTGCTTCTGCTTGAGCTGCATGCGGTCCAGCAGCTCCTGGCGCGCCATGCCCTTCTCGATGCTGTAGGTCTCGGGCAGGAGCGAGCCCTCCGCGGGAATCTGCGTGACCTCGCCGGTGAGGTTTTCCTCGCCCTTCAGCCGCTCGACAATCTGCTGGCTCGTAAGGCCCTCCGGGATCGTGACCTTGTACAGGACGGACTTGCCGTCCGAGAGGATCTCCATCACCTCGCGGATGCTGACGCCAGGCTTGAAAAGGTATTCGCCCGCCTTGAGTGAGATCTCTCCGGGGTGCATGCGCGATTGTACGAGGTAGTTCACCATGAAAGCCCAGCGGCTCGACACGACGCCTTCGCGCTCGAGGCTGTCGGCAATGTCGTTGCTGCTTGCGCCCTTCGGAACGACGACGGTTTCGGTGAGGGTCAGAGGTCCAGGCTTGGTGTACAGATGTCCGACGAGCAGCGTCAGACCGCCGACCGTGAGCATGGCCACGAGAAGGATCGTCATGATCCCGCTCACGACACGCGCAAGGCCCGACACCACGCGCGATTCCTTGCGCTGACGAGCACCGTGCGGGCGCGGCGGTGCGCGGCCCGGCTCCAAGGCTTCGGCTGGGCTTCTCGGGCGTACACCGTCACGCCGCGACAGCGTGTGCGGTACTTCCCGGCGAAGTTTACTCATCGACCAGCTCCCGTCTCGCGTCCCCTCCCGTCGCGCCGTCCCCACGCTCGCGATGGTCAATCTTCGTCAATCGGCGACGTGACCTTGGGATTGTGGCAAAACCCCGGTCAAGCGCGGGGACTGCCAGCTACGGCGCGCATCATCGGGCGAGGCTCGCTTTGCGTCAAAGCGATTCAACGGCCTAGCCTACGCCAGCAGTTGGTAAACCTTGGAAAAATGGCCACTGCCGGATCACATCGCCCGGATCAGCAATCGCCGATGGGCTCAAGCCACCTTGCGCATAACGAGCGAGGCGTTGGTGCCGCCGAAGCCGAAGGAGTTCGACAGGACCGTGTTGATCTCGCGTTTGCGTGGCGTGTGCGGCACGAGATCGATGGCGGTCTCGACCGACGGATTGGTGAGATTCAGGGTCGCGGGCGCGATCTGATCACGAATTGCCAAGACCGAGAACACGGCTTCCACAGCGCCAGCGGCACCAAGGAGGTGTCCGATCGACGACTTGGTCGACGACATCGAGACTTTGGCCTGCGTGTTGCCGAACAAGCGCTCGACAGCGCCGAGCTCGATCTCGTCGCCCATGGGCGTCGAGGTGCCGTGCGCGTTGATGTAGTCGATGTCGCTCGGAGAGATGCCAGCGTTCTTCAGGGCCGCGCGCATGCAGCGGAACGCGCCGTCGCCCGTCTCCGAAGGCGCCGTGATGTGGTAGGCGTCGCCCGACATACCGTAGCCGATCACTTCGGCGTAGATCTTTGCGCCGCGGGCTACGGCGTGCTCATAGCTTTCAAGAACGACGACGCCGGCGCCCTCGCCCATGACGAACCCATCGCGGTCCTTGTCATAGGGGCGCGAAGCTTCGGTCGGGCGATCGTTGAAGCCGCTCGAGAGTGCGCGGCAGGCCACGAAGCCGACCATCCCGATGCGGCAGACCGAGCTTTCGGTGCCGCCCGCGACCATCACCTCGGCGTCACCCAGCGCAACGATGCGTGCGGCATCGCCGATCGCATGTGTGCCCGTGGCGCAAGCCGTCACGACGGCGTGGTTGGGTCCCTTCAGGTCGTGTTTGATGGAGACGTATCCGCCCGCGAGGTTGATCAGTCGGCCGGGAATGAAGAACGGAGAAACGCGGCGGGCGCCCTTCTCCTTGAGTAGGATCGACGTATCCGCGATGCCGGACAGGCCGCCGATGCCAGAGCCGATGAGAACGCCGGTCGTTTCCTGCTTCTCGGGCGTGTCGGCTTTCCAGTTGGCGTCCGCGAGCGCCTGATCGGCAGCGGCGACGGCATAGACGATGAAGTCGTCGACCTTGCGCTGCTCCTTGGGCTCCATCCAATCATCGGGATTGAACTTGCCTTCGGCGGTCGGCCCGCGCGGTACGAAATTCGCGATCTGGCATGAGAGGTCGGCGACCTCGAACTCCTCGATGCGCCGGGCGCCGCTTTTTCCCGCAAGCAGGTTGCCCCAGGCTGCCTCAACTCCACATCCGACAGGAGTGACAAGACCAAGCCCAGTGATGACGACGCGGCGCATGGTTTTCATGTCAGTTCCATCGGTGAAGAGAGAAGCCCCATCAAGCCCAGCTGGCTGTGCCTGGCGGGGTCCCCGTGTTGCTGCGAGGCGCGGTGCCGCCGGCCTGCTCGTTTCGCTCCATCTGCGCACAGATGGGGCCTCGACGGACAGGAAACCGGCTCACTTACGCGAGTTCAAGGCGCTCCAGGCGCCTCGAACGCGATTGTTTCCGAAACCGTTCGGCCGTTAGGCAGCGGTGGCGTTCTTCTCGAGGAATTTCACGGCATCGCCAACCGTGAGAATGTGCTCGGCGGCATCGTCCGGGATCTCGCACCCGAACTCTTCCTCGAATGCCATCACCAGCTCGACCGTATCAAGGCTGTCGGCGCCGAGATCATCGATGAAGCTGGCGTTTTCCGTGACCTTGTCGGCCTCGACGCCAAGATGCTCAACTACGATCTTCTTCACGCGCTCTGCGACATCGCTCATCGTCTTCCCTCGTGTCCCTGCTCTATCTTCTGGTTGCTATCGTCTTCTGGGGTCCGTCGTCCACCGGGACGCTCTGGATTATTTTGCGCTATTCACCGCAAAAGCGGATTTCACTTTCCGGAAGCGCTTTCTTGATTCTCGTGCCTCTGATCGGAAAACCGGTTCCCACTTTTCCGGAAGCACTCTGAAAGTCAACGTCCAGTCTCGTCTCGGTGCTGGCGGCGCCATCAAGGTTCGTCTCCTAGACGATAGCGCGTGAGCGTCGATCGTTAGGGCTTTTCCCAATGGCGCGCAGCAAAAAAACGAGGCTCGTTAACATATCTCCCTAGGCTTGGCCAGCGCCGCCCCCCTGAGTTTCACGAGGTGAACTAGCCTCGGGAAGAGCGACACATTGCCCCCAGCCTGGCAGGCTCATGGCCGCTCAGCGCCGAATTAACCAAAACCTTCGTCAGATCATGGCCATGCCGCCGTTCACGTGCAGCGTTTGGCCGGTCACGTAACCAGCCTCGGTGCTGGCAAGGTAGACGGCTGCAGCCGCGATGTCATCGGGGCTGCCGAAGCGCTGCGCGGGAATGTGCTGCGAGATCTCGGCTTTCTGCTTGTCGTTCAGGACATCGGTCATCGCGGTCTGAATGAAGCCCGGTGCGATGCAGTTCGCGGTAATGCCGCGGTTCGCGACCTCTCGGGCGAGCGACTTGGTCATGCCGATCATGCCGGCCTTCGAGGCGGCATAGTTGCCCTGGCCCGGGTTGCCGATAATGCCCGACACCGACGAGACGTTGACGATGCGGCCGTAGCCGGTCTTCGAGCGCAGCATGTGGCGCGTTGCAGCGCGCATCAGCATGAAGGTGGACGTCAGGTTGACGGCGATCACGTCATCCCATTGCTCGTCCTTCATCACCATGAAGAGGTTGTCCTTGGTGAGACCAGCGTTGTTGACCAGGATGTCGACGCGCCCGAGCTTTGCGGCAGCCTCATCGATCAGCTTGGCGACGGCGGCCTTGTCGGCGAGATCGCACGGAACGACGTGGACACGATCGCCCAGCTCTTTTGCCAGTGTCTCGAGCTTATCGACCTGGCGGCCGGAAATCGCGACTTCGGCGCCAGCCTTGTGAAATGCGCGGGCAACGCCAGCGCCAATACCACCGGTGGCTCCGGTCACGAGTGCCTTCTTGCCGGTCAAATCGAACATGGTGTGAAATCCTTCTCGACAATGCGATGGCGCGCACTCGCGGCCATTGTTTCAGTGGGTGTCAGGCGAGTTTCGGAAGTGCGGCGTCGATATCGGCGGGCGTGCCAATGCTCGCGGCTTCGAGAGACTTCTCGATGCGTTTTGCGAGGCCCGCGAGAACCTTTCCGGATCCGATTTCGAACACCTCTGTCACCCCGTTTTGCGCGAGATAACCCACGCATTCGCGCCACCGAACGGTTCCAGTGACCTGCTCGACCAGAAGCCGGCGGATCTCATTGGGGTCGCTGACCGCGCTGGCCACGACGTTGGCGACGACAGGAACAACCGGCGGATTGATGGTGACCTTGGAGAGCGCATCGGCCATGGCTTCGGCAGCCGGCTGCATCAGCGCGCAGTGGAAGGGAGCGGACACGGGCAGCGGTACGGCGCGGCGAACACCATGGGCTTTGCCGATCTCAGCAACGCGGTCGATGGCAGCTTTCGCACCCGAAAGCACGACCTGCGTGGGCTCGTTATCGTTGGCGATCTGGCAGACGTCGCCCTGGGCGGCCTCGGCCGCAACCTTCTCGGCCGCGTCGACGCCGACACCGAGGAGCGCAACCATGGCGCCCTGCCCGACCGGCACCGCGGCCTGCATCGCCTTGCCGCGCAGCTTCAGCAAGCGGGCGGTATCGGCGAGCGAAAAGGCGCCGGCGGCGGCCAGTGCCGAATACTCGCCGAGGGAATGACCGGCGACGAACTTCGCGACATCGGCGAGCTTGATGCCCTTTTCGCGCTCGAGGACGCGCATGACGGCCATGGACACGGCCATGAGCGCGGGCTGCGCATTTTCGGTGAGCGTCAGCGTGTCGGCAGGGCCTTCCCACATGATGGCTGAAAGCTTCTGGCCGAGCGCGTCATCGACCTCGGCAAACACCTCACGGGCGGCCGGAAACGCATCGGCCAGCTCCTTGCCCATGCCGACTGCCTGGCTACCCTGGCCGGGAAATACGAATGCGCGTGCCACGCTGGCTCCTATGATGTTCCGTTGTGAGATGGTCCGTGCGGCCGCCCCGAGCGGGGTTCGACGGTCTGTGATCTGTCCGGCGTTTCGCCATGGCCAGGGCTCGATTGTCAAGACCCCGGGGGAACAGACCCGGCAGCGTCCGTATAATAGGGTATGAACTCGTCAGAACGTGCTGCGGCCTCTCTGACCGCCCTTATCCTTGACGTTTGAAGGAGATTTCCGATGGCCACTCCCATGCCTGCCCGACCGCCTTTCACTCCCCCGTCCGAGGCCGCACGCCGCGGCCTTCTCCACCACGGAATTGCATTTCTCGTGGTGGTGGCTCTGCTTGGGGCCTTCAATCTTTATATTGGCAAGCCTTATTGGGTCCTCTGGGTCCTACTCGGCTGGGGCGCTGGAGTCGCGCTGCACGCCTTTCTCACCTTAAGGCGTTGAGCGAGCAGAACATTTTTGGGGAGCTGGATCCGTACATCGATGAGGGGCCGCATGCTTTGGGCTCTCGGGTTGGCCGTCGCGGTCATCACCGGATACATCCTTGCGTGGCAATGGGATCTCCTTCCGCGTGAGGTCATCCGCACCGGCGTGATCCAGGCTACCGACGGCAAGACACTGAAAACGAGGCAGTTTTACAGGTCGACACGTCAGGATTTGTACAAGTTTCCCGGTGCCGGGCGTCTCAAGCGAGAAGTTGTATGGGAAGTTCAGCTTCCCAGCGGGCGCTGGGTCGACTGCGACGGTGATGACTGCATCGGCCCCTATCTGAGGTCCCGGCGATAGCTCTCTTTACCCTTGCTCCAGCGCCGAATTGCCGTATAAGTCGCGCCGTCACGCGCTTCGGTTGGAGGCTGAACGGGGCCGCGGAGCTATTTTCAGCTCGGCGGCAAGGTGTATTGGGCGAACGCCCGATTGTCCTGTTCCCCTGTGTCTCCGCTCTTTGAGTGCCTATTGGGCCTTTCTGGGGCTCATGAGGGGCTTTGCGCCGAAGCGAGGACGTGACCCGCACTCGCGGTCAACATCGAACGGAAGGGCCACGCATGCCGCTGTACGAGCATGTCTTCCTGGCACGCCAGGACGTATCACAACAGCAGGTCGAGGCGATGACGAAGGAATATTCCGACGTCATCACGGAACTCGGCGGCAAGATCACCAAGACCGAATACTGGGGTCTCAAGGGTCTCGCATTCAAGATCAAGAAGAGCCGTAAGGCGCACTATTCGCTGCTCAACATCGAGGCCCCCGCTGCTGCGGTCGCCGAGATGGAGCGCCGCATGAGCCTGTCGACGGACGTCATCCGCTTCCTGACCCTGCGCATGGAGGAGCTCGAGTCCGAGCCGTCCGTCATGATGCGCAAGCAGGATCGCGAGGAGCGCGGCGCTGATCGCGGTGGTTTCCGCGGTGGCGGCGGCGACCGTGGCGGTTTCCGCGGCGGCGATCGCGGTGGTTTCCGCGGTGGCGACCGTGGCGGTTTCGGTGGCGGCGGCGGCGCCGAGGGCGGCTCGACGTTCCGCGCCCGTCCGCCCCGCGAAGGCGGCGACTCGCGTCCGCCGCGTGATGGCGACCGTGGTCCGCGTCCGCCGCGCGAAGGTGGTGATCGCGGTCCGCGCCCGCCGTTTAGAGACAACAAGCCGGGCGGCAGCACCGGATCGGAGGGCTAATCGATGGCTGAGATTCAAGAAATCGCCGCTCGCCGGCCGTTCCACCGCCGCCGCAAGACCTGCCCGTTCTCGGGCGATCAGGCACCGAAGATCGACTACAAGGACGTTCGCACACTCGGCCGTTACATCTCCGAGCGCGGCAAGATCGTCCCGTCGCGGATCACGGCCGTTTCGGCCAAGAAGCAGCGCGAGCTGGCACGTGCCATCAAGCGCGCCCGCTTCCTGGGCCTTCTCCCCTACGTGCTGAAGTAATCAGCCAGGGTTCTTACTTGGGTTGGGTGAGCGGGGCGAAAGCCCCCTCCCCCTAACCGCATCGGATGCGGGACAGCTGAGACAATGAATAAAATGCTCCTAGCAGGTGCTGGCCTCGGGCTGGTTGCGGCGGTGGTTTTTGCCTCCGCAACCACGGGGCCGGTTTTTGTCCGCTTCCTGCTGATGTTCCTCACGCCGCTGCCGATTGCTCTCGCCGGTTTGGGCTGGGGTTGGCGCTCTGCCGTCGTCGCGGGCATCGCGGGCAGCGCCGTCGTCCTTCTGTTTGCGAGCCCCGTCGTTGCAGCTGCGTTCGCAGTTACGCAGGCCGTGCCGATGGCCGTTCTGACATATCTTGCGCTTTTGAGCCGCCCGCTTGCCGAGAGCAGCATTGCTGCCGGGGACGACGGCTCAGGCGTCGAATGGTATCCCGCCGGCCGTATCGTCATCTGGTCGGCCGTTCTGGCTGGCCTCATGGGTATCGGTACGCTCATGCTGCTCGGCGGCGATCTCGAAACACTTCGCAAGGCCCTTGCCGAGTTCATTAAGACCGCAATTGCGTCTTCCGGCCTTCCCGGCGCCGAAAGTCAGACGCAGGTCAGCGATGCGGAAATCACCGCACTCTCCGAGATCGCACTTTCGATGCTTCCTGGTGCATCCGCGATGTCGTGGATGGGCAGCCTGCTGTTCAATCTCTGGCTGGCGGGCCGCGTGACGCTGGCCTCAGGGCAACTCGGCAGGCCATGGCCGGATCTCGCCGCGATCACATATCCGCAGGGGACGCCGCTCGCGTTTGGCATCATGCTGCTCGCGACGATGCTGTCGGGCTATGCGGGCCTTGCTGCCTCGGCGTTCGCAGGCGGGCTGCTGGTCGCCTATCTCCTCATGGGCCTCGCCATTCTGCACTATACGACGCGCGGCCGTTCTTGGCGTCCGTTCGCCCTGTGGGCCCTCTACGGCATGCTCCTCGTCGTGAATGTCTGGATTGCGATTCCGATCGCCATGCTCGGCCTTGCCGAGACCATCTTCCACCTCCGGGCACGCTCCGCCGCGCCGCCCGGCTCGCCTCCGCTTCCACCCAACTCTTGAATATCGTCAAAGGAGATTTCGTTATGCAGGTCATTCTACTCCAGCGCATCGGCCGCCTCGGCCAGATGGGCGACGTCGTCAACGTGAAGGACGGCTACGCGCGCAACTTCCTGCTGCCGCAGAAGAAGGCACTGCGCGCCACGAAGGAGAACATCGCTCACTTCGAGACCCAGCGCGTGCACCTCGAAGCCAACAACCTCGAGCTCAAGAAGGAAGCCGAAGCCGTCGCCACCAAGCTCGAAGGCAAGGTGTTCACGGCTATCCGCTCGGCCGGTGACACGGGTCAGCTCTACGGTTCGGTCTCGACCCGCGATCTCGCCGATGCGATCACGGCCGGCGGCTTCACCGTCGACCGCCGTCAGGTCGTGCTCGAGCGCCCGATCAAGACGCTTGGCCTGCACGAGACCAAAGTTGCCCTTCATCCGGAAGTCGTCGTGAAGGTCGTCCTGAACGTCGCCCGCTCGGAAGAAGAGGCTGAAAAGCAGGCCCGCGGCGAAAACGTCACCGTGATCAAGGACGAGGCACTCGAGCTCGAGACGTTCAATCCGGATGCGGTGTTCGAAGAGGGCGCTGCTCCGGCCGCCGAGGGCGAGGAATAAGCTTCGGCCTTACGGCATTGGCGCTTTTGAACGGCGGTCGCGACCCTGCGGCCGCCGTTTTTCCGTTTACGGCCGACCGTGCATCTCGAAATTCCGTGCCGGTATTCCTATAACGGAAGACGGGGGTTCATGAGATTGACGCCTCGGGGGTGGTGTCGTGAGCGAGTTTGGCCATGCTCAAACCTTTGTCTCATCTCCTCTCCACCGTCGTTCGGGACGGCAATCTGACCTGCATCGATTCCGAGGGCGCGGAGCACCGCTTCGGAAACGGCGAGGGGCCTCTCGTTGCCATCCGTCTGACTGATCGCCGCTTCGAGCGGCATCTGGCGCTCGATCCGGAAATGGCGGCTGGCGAAGGCTATATGGAAGGCCGTCTTCGCATCGAGCGCGGCACCGTCTACGATTTCATTGCGCTCGTGATGCGCAACCTCGCCGATCGGCCGTTTCCTTCCTATGCCCAGCACCTCGCGGGACTTCGGAATTGGCTGCGTTTCGTTTCGCAATTCAATCCGTCGACGCGGTCCAGACGCAACGTCCATCACCATTACGACATCGATCCACGCATCTACGATCTCTTCCTCGATCCGGACCGGCAGTATTCCTGCGCCTATTTCACTGCGCCCGGGATGAGTCTTGCCGAAGCGCAGGCGGCGAAGAAGCGGCACATCGCGGCGAAGCTCAACCTGCAACCGGGGCAGAAGGTTCTCGACATCGGCTGCGGCTGGGGCGGGTTGGCGCTCTATCTCGCGCGCGCCGGAGATGTGGACGTGACCGGGATCACGCTATCGGACGAGCAGCTCAAGATCGCGGAGAAGCGCGCGCATGATGCGGACGATCTCTCGCACAAGCCGCAATTCGTGATCCGCGACTATCGGGAGATGACCGGCGTATTCGATCGGATCGTGTCGGTCGGGATGTTTGAGCACGTGGGCATCCCCCACTACCGAACGTTCTTTTCCACGGTCGCGCGTCTGCTCGCACCTGGCGGCACGGCCCTGCTCCACACCATCGGACGCACCGACCGGCCGGCTGCAACGAACCCCTTCATCTCCCGCTACATTTTCCCGGGGGGTTACATCCCGGCGCTGAGCGAAATCATGGCGGCGGTCGAGGCGTCTGGTCTCATCGTGTCAGACGTCGAGGTTTTACGCCTTCACTACGCCGAGACGCTCCGGGCGTGGCGGCACCGCTTTCTCGCAAATCGCCCTGCGGCGGTGGCAATCGCGGGCGAGGAGTTCTGCCGGATGTGGGAATTCTATCTCGCGGGTTCGGAGGCTGCGTTCCGCTTCGAGAATTTCGTCGTGTTCCAAGTTCAGCTGACGCGGCGCATCAATGCTCTGCCGATTACACGGAACTATATGGGCGAAGCAGAAGGGGCTCTCCCCTTGGGCCTTGTGGATTCGGAGCGTCCGCGCGGTGTCGCGGCGGGTCGATAAGTTGTGCTGACACCACACAATCCGAACCCGATTCGCAGCACTCAAGCAGGAACTTGGGGGCGTGTGGGTAACGTGGACAGTGAGGGTTGCGGCTAGGGTCGACTCGCGATGGCAAGCTAGTGTGCGGCCATGGCAACGAACACCGCACTCCTCCAGTCCGACACGCTCCGCGCGGCCGCAAATGCAGCCGAGCCAGCGCAATTC
Organism: Hyphomicrobium sp.; assembly: GCF_036262015.1. Lineage (GTDB taxonomy): Bacteria > Pseudomonadota > Alphaproteobacteria > Rhizobiales > Hyphomicrobiaceae > Hyphomicrobium_C. The sequence goes on from NZ_DATAJR010000009.1 coordinate 414,469, forward strand.
CGCGAAGCCCCTCACAACATCGAGGCCGAGCAAGGCCTTCTTGGGGCGATCCTAATCAACAACGAGGCCATGGACCGCGTCTCCGCGTTCCTCGAGCCCGTCCATTTCTTCGATCCGCTGCACGGGCAAATCTTCGAGACGGCCGCGAAGATGATCCAGGCCGGCAAGCAGGCGACGCCGATCACGCTCAAGACGTTCTTCGATAACGCCGAGCGCATCGATCAGCACCTCACCGTTCCCCAGTACCTCGGGCGACTCGCGGCCAACGCAACGACCATCATCAACGTCGAGGATTACGGACGCACCGTCTACGACCTCGCCATCCGCCGACAGCTCATCGTGCTCGGCGAGGACATGGTCAACTCGGCCTACGACGCGCCGATCGACTTCCCGCCCGAGTCACAGATCCAGGAGGCGGAATCGCGCCTCTATGACCTCGCCGAAAGCGGCAAGTACGGCCAGGGCTTCATGGCCTTCGGTACGGCTCTGACGCACGCCATCGACATGGCGAACGCGGCGTACGAGCGCGACGGGCACCTCTCCGGCCTCTCAAGCGGCCTCAACGACCTCGACAACAGGATGGGCGGCCTGCAGTCGTCGGACCTCATCATCCTCGCTGGCCGCCCCTCGATGGGTAAGACCGCGCTCGTCACCAATATCGCCTACAACGTCGCCAAGGCTTATCGCTCCGAGAAACAGCCGGACGGCACCGACAAAACGATCGAGGGCGGGCGCGTCGGCTTCTTCTCGCTCGAAATGAGCGCCGAGCAGCTCGCCACGCGTATCCTTTCGGAGCAGGCCGAGATTGCGTCGGAAAAGATCCGCCGCGGTATGATCAGTGAAGACGAGTTCCGGAAGCTCGTCTCCGTGTCGCAGGAGATGAGCCGTGCGCCGCTCTACATCGACCAAACCGGCGGCATCTCCATCGCCCAGCTCGCCGCGCGTGCGCGGAAACTCAAGCGCCAGAAGGGGTTGGATCTTCTGATCGTCGACTACTTGCAGCTGTTGTCCGGCTCGTCGAAGCGCGGCGACAATCGCGTGCAGGAGATCACCGAGATCACGACCGGCCTCAAGGCCCTGGCCAAGGAACTGGTGGTTCCGATCATTGCCCTTTCGCAGCTTTCGCGTCAGGTGGAGCAGCGCGAGGACAAACGGCCGCAGCTCTCGGACCTGCGTGAATCCGGCTCCATTGAGCAGGACGCCGACGTTGTCATGTTCGTGTTCCGTGAGGAATACTACGTCGAGCGGCAGAAGCCGCGCGAGGGAACGCCGGAGTTCAACGATTGGCAGACGCAAATGATGGCCGTGTCGGGCAAGGCCGAAGTGATCATCGGCAAGCAGCGCCACGGCCCCGTGGGCACCGTGCAGCTGGCGTTCGAAAGCCAGTTCACACGCTTCGGCAACCTGGCCAAGGAATTCCAGATGCCCGAGCGCTACGAGTGAGCGTGCTCGCGTTCCCGTTCGGATGCGTGCCGCGATGACGGCCAAACTCCCTCCGGATGCCACGGGTATCGTCACGATCGACCTCGGGGTGCTGCAGGACAACTGGCGGGCTTTGTCGGCGCTCGTTGCACCGGCCGAGTGCGGCGCCGTCGTCAAGGCGGATGCCTACGGGCTTGGCGCGTCGGAGGTGATCCCAGCGCTTGTGCGCGCGGGGTGCCGGACGTTTTTCGTCGCAACCCCCGACGAGGCCCGGGCTGCGCGACTGCTTGCGCCGAAGGCTCGGCTGTTTGCGCTCGACGGCCTCTTCCCCGGCGCCGCCCCTCTCCTTCTGGCAGCCGACGTTGCGCCGGTGTTGTCCAGCCTTGAAGAGGTCATGGAATGGTCGAACGTCGCGTCGCGGGCCGGCCGCCGTGTGCCGGCCGCGCTGCAAGTCGACACCGGTCTCAACCGTCTCGGGCTCTCGGCCGGTGACGTAAAAGCGCTGGAAGCCGATCCCTCATTGCTGGAGGCTCTCGACCTGCGCCTCGTGATGAGCCATCTCGCCTGCGCGGACGATCCGTCGGACCCGCACAACGCCAAGCAGCGCAGCGTATTCAACCGGCGACGCGCATCGCTGCCGGAGGCACCCGCGAGTCTTGCAGCGTCAGACGGGCTCATGCTTGGCAAAGCCTTTCACTACGATCTCGTGCGGCCCGGCTATGCGCTCTACGGCGGGCAGGCGTTTCGCGGCGGGGCGACGCCCGTCAAACCGGTCGTGACGGTCGAGGCGCGCGTGCTCCAAGTGCGAACGCTCAAGACCGGCGAGAGCGTCGGCTATTCGGCGACCTGGACCGCTTCGCGCCGAACGCGCCTCGCCGTCGTGGCCGCAGGCTATGCCGATGGGTTCGCGCGCGCCCTCAGCGCAGCGTCGAGCAAGACCGGGGGCGCGGTTCTCGTAGCCGGACAGCGCGCGCCGGTCGTCGGGCGCGTTTCCATGGACTTGATCACCGTCGACATCACGGACATCGACGGCCCGGTTGCCCGCGGCGATCTTGTTACGCTCGTCGGTCCCGGGAGCACGATCGAAGCGATGGGGAAGGCCTCGGGGACCATCGGCTATGAGGTTCTGACCAGGCTCGGACCGCGCTTCGTGCGCCGACACACGGGCGGGAGCTAGTGTGATGATCGAGAAATTCGCCGCCGATTGCTGCAGGGTTCAGAGCGAATTTCTCGATCTGAGTCACACTAGCAAGTCCATGATTCTAGTGCCCCTTATGACTCCGAAGTTCGCTTCCCAACCTAGGCGCGAACTCCGGCGAACTTCGGAATCGGGGCACTAGCGATGGCGAAGGCCGCGAAATCCAGTTTCGTTTGCCAGAGCTGCGGGGCAACCTCGGTGCGCTGGGCGGGCAAGTGCTCGTCCTGCGGCGATTGGAACACGATCGTCGAGGAGGTGACGTCCGCCCCGCCTCCCGGCTCTGGATTGACGCGCGCCAGCAAGGGCCGCGCACTGACGCTCGAAACGCTTTCGGGCGCCCCGGAGGAAGCTCCACGCTTTCTCACCGGTATGCCTGAACTGGACCGCGTCACGGGCGGTGGGATCGTACCCGGCTCCGTGCTGCTGATTTCCGGCGAGCCGGGCATCGGCAAATCGACCTTGCTTTTGCAGCTCGCCGCCGCGCTGGGCCGTGCGGGCCGGCGCGCGATCTACTTCTCGGGTGAGGAGGCTGCCGCTCAGGTGCGTTTGCGCGCGGCGCGGCTCGGGCTTGCCGATGCGCCGGTGGCGCTTGCCGCGGAGACGAGCCTGACAAATATCCTCGCCACATTGGGAGAGGAGAAACGAGCCGACCTCGTCGTCATCGACTCGATCCAGACGCTGTGGTCGGATGCGCTCGAAGCGGCGCCCGGTTCCGTCAGTCAAGTGCGGGCGGCAACGCAGTCGCTCGTGCGCTACGCAAAGCAAGCGGGCTGCGCGCTGCTCCTCGTCGGCCATGTGACGAAGGATGGGCAAATCGCCGGACCGAAAGCCGTCGAGCACGTGGTCGACACCGTGCTGTCTTTCGAAGGCGACCGGGGCCACACCTATCGCATCCTGCGCGCGACCAAGAACCGGTTCGGCGCGACGGACGAGATCGGCGTCTTCGAGATGGCGGGTTCGGGCCTGAAGGAGGTCGCCAACCCGTCGGAACTCTTCCTTGGCGAGCGCGACGCGAAAGCTCCGGGCACATCCGTGTTCGCAGGCATGGAAGGCACGCGCCCGATCCTGGTCGAGATCCAGGCGCTGGTTGCGCCTTCCGGACTGGGCGTACCACGCCGGGCCGTGGTCGGCTGGGAGCAAAGCCGCCTTGCCATGCTGATCGCGGTGCTCGAAGCGCGCTGCGGCGTTTCGTTTGCCCATCACGACGTCTATCTCAATGTCGCAGGCGGCCTACGGATCGTCGAGCCGGCTGCCGACCTGGCGGCTGCGGCCGCACTGCTCGCTTCGCTTTCGAACCGCGCCCTCGATCCCAAGCAAATTCACTTTGGGGAAATCTCGCTCTCAGGCGCCGTCCGCGCTGCCCCTCACATGGGGCTTCGCCTCAAGGAGGCCGCCAAGCTCGGCTTTACAGAAGCGGTTATCCCAGCCAGCGGCGATCCCAACTCAGACGGTGCAAAGCTCAAGCTTCGCCGCGTTGCACATCTTAAGGAGCTTGCAGAGGCGCTCGGCCCATGCGACTGAACGGCCGGGGACCCTTACCAAACCACGCCGCAGTTGCTTCCCATATCGGAGGAGCCAGATCATGATCGGGCCGCTCACTTATCTCGACGCCGCTGTGATCGCGGTCTGCTTCATTTCCGCACTGCTGGCTATGTACCGCGGCCTGACGCGCGAGCTTCTCTCGATCCTATCCTGGGTTGCAGCTGCAGGTACTACGCTCTATTTCGTCCTCAACCACAAGAAAGTGGCCGAGGACATGGCCTCGCAAATGGGCACGCAGGTTGCTGTCGCCCAGATCGCGATCGGCGCCATCATCTTCCTGATTGTGCTTATCATTGTTCATCTCATCACGGCCCGCATCTCGGACGTGATCCTGGACAGCAGCGTCGGCATGATCGACCGCATCCTGGGCTTCGTCTTCGGATTGGCCCGCGGCTTCCTTCTGGTCGTCATCCCCTACATGTTCTACGCGTCTTTTGTGCCTGACGAGCAGAACCATCTGCCGTGGGTGCGGGATGGTCTGTCCACGCCGTATATTCGGGCGACCGGAACCGCCATTCGGGGTGTTCTCGAGACTTACATGCCGTCATCCCTGTCGCAGCCCCCCGCGGCATCTGAGCCTCCGGCGCAATAGACCGCGACAGATCGGTGACGGTGCTAATAAAGCTCTTTAACGCCCCCGCCGTTATCATATATATCGCGCATGCGACGGCGGGGTTGACCACTCCGAACAGCGTGCAGAACGGCACACCGTTGCGTTGAACTTGCGTAGAAGTTGCGGCGGATGCTTTAGCGGGAGGCAGCCATGGCGCATGATCACGCACCCGGTGCCGGGGGCGATTCATTTCCGGATTTCGGCCTGTCTAAGATGGGCGACGACAGACTCCGCGAGGAATGCGGGGTCTTCGGTGTTTTTGGGCACCCTGAAGCGGCGGCCATCACCGCGCTCGGCCTTCACGCCCTTCAACATCGCGGCCAGGAAGCTGCCGGCATCGTCAGCTACGATGGCAAGCAGTTCCACTCCGAACGCCGCCTCGGCCTCGTCGGTGATAACTTCAACGAAGCGGATGTCATTCATCGCCTGAAAGGCTCGATGGCCGTCGGGCACAATCGCTACTCGACGACCGGCGAGCCGGCCCTCAAGAACGTCCAGCCGCTCTACGCAGATATCGACACCGGCGGCTTTGCCGTCGCCCACAACGGCAACCTCACCAACGCTCTCACGCTCCGCCAGGAGCTGATCAACTCCGGCGCGATCTTCCCGTCGACCTCGGATACCGAGGTGATCCTTCACCTTCTCTCTCGCTCCAAGAAGCGCCGCATGGTCGAGCGTTTCATCGAAGCGATCCGCCAGATCGAAGGCGCCTGGGCGCTGGTCTGCCTCACCAACGACATGCTGATCGGTGCCCGCGATCCAGTCGGGATTCGTCCGCTTGTCATCGGCCGGCTTGGCGAAGCCTATGTGCTTGCCTCCGAAACCTGCGCGCTCGACATTGTCGGCGCGGAGTTCGTGCGTGAGGTCGAGAACGGCGAAGTGGTCGTCATCACGGAGAGCGGCATCGAGAGCCACCGGCCGTATCCGATCCGCCCGGCCCGTCCGTGCATTTTCGAGTACATCTACTTTGCGCGCCCCGACAGCATCGTCGGCGGACGCTCGGTCTACGATGTGCGCCAGCAGATGGGCGTGCAGCTCGCCCGAGAGGCTTGGGCGGACGCGGACGTTATCGTTCCGATTCCAGACTCGGGCGTTCCCGCTGCCATCGGCTATGCGCGTGAGTCCGGTCTGCCGTTCGAGCTCGGCATCATCCGCAATCATTACGTCGGCCGCACGTTCATCGAACCCGAGCAGCGCATCCGCGCGCTCGGCGTCAAGCTTAAGCATTCGGCCAATGCCGGTGTTATCCGCGGCAAGCGCATCGTCCTCATCGACGACAGTGTCGTGCGTGGCACGACGTCGAAGAAGATCGTCGAGCTGATGTACGAAGCCGGCGCGAAGGAGGTGCACATGCGCATCTCCTCGCCACCGATCACGCACTCCGACTTCTACGGCATCGACACGCCGAGCAAGACAGCGCTGCTGGCTGCCAACTACGACCTCGAAGGCATGCGTGCCTTCATGGGGGCAGACAGCCTGGCTTTCCTCTCGGTCGACGGAATCTATCGCGCTGTCGGTTACGAGGGCCGCGATGCGCGCAGCCCGCAGTTCACCGATCATTGCTTCACGGGCGAGTATCCGACGGAGCTGACAGACCAGAACGGGCAGGCCAGCACACGCCAGCTCTCGCTTTTGGCCGAAGTCGGGTAACCAAAATTCTTCTCGCGTTATCAGCCCTCTCCTTGCTGCCGCAGGGGGAGGGTTTTCTGTTATTTCTCCATGTGCCCTCAGGCTCATCGCCCGCAGCCGACGGCGCTGCGACGATGCATCCGGATACCCGCGACTTCCTTCTTGGAAACTAAGGGGCTACGACGCACTTCTCTCCGCAGCGGCCACCGTTTAGGCTCATCTCCCGGCCGCACCTAACCTCCCGAAAAGGCCTGCCATGTCCCCACGACCGCGTTTCAAGGATCGTATTGCGCTCATCACTGGAGCGTCACGAGGACTAGGGCGGGCAATGGCTCTCGCGCTGGCGCGCGAAGGGGCTCACGTCGTTATTTGCGCGCGCTCACCCGGGGCGCTCGAAGACCTTGATGACGAGATCCGCGCCATCGGCGGGAAGGCCACCATCCTGAAGCTGGATCTCCGGGCCGGGGACCGCATCGATCAGCTTGGCCCTGTGCTCTACCAGCGCTGGGGCAAGCTTGACATTCTGGTCGCAGCGGCCGGCATCCTGGGACCGCTCTCGCCGCTGCCGCACGTGGCGGCGGACGCTTGGGAGTCTGTTCTGGATATCAACGTCAGCGCCAACTGGCGGCTGATCCGCACGCTGGACCCGCTCCTGAAGCGGTCTGACGCGGGACGCGCGCTGTTCGTGACGTGCGAGGCCGCGTCAGGTCAGCTCGCTTACTGGGGGCCGTACGCAGTGTCCAAGGCCGGGCTCGAAGCGCTGGCCAAGAGCTATGCCCAAGAGGTTGTCAACACGCCGGTTCGCGTTGCGCTTTGCGACCCCGGCCCCATGCGGACGGGCCTACGCTCGAAGGCTTTTCCGGGCGAAGATCGCAGCAAGCTTGCAGATCCAGCCGACGTGGCGAAATTCGCTCTGCCGCTCCTGCTTCCGACCGCGACAGACAACGGCGCGCTTGTGCGCTATCGCGGAGATGCCGAGTCCGCAGCCTCGTTCGCCGCCAGCAACGACGCTTAAGCGGGCGCTAGACCTCGATCACCATGTTGTCGTAGGCGGGCTCGACGTGGGTGGGGAGCTCACGCTTCAGTGCGTCGTAATCGAGATCGCCGGTCATGTGGGTGAGCACCGCGCGTTTCGCGCGCAGGCGTTCGATGTGTTGTAGCGCTTCCTTGAGCGAGAAGTGGCTCGGATGCGCCGAGTAGCGGAGTGCGTCCACGATCCAGAGATCGAGGTCCTCCAAAAGGGGAATGGAATCGAGCGGCAGCGCCGAGACGTCCGGCGAATAGGCGACGTTGCCGAAGCGAAAGGCCAGGCTGTCGATGTCGCCGTGGAACTGGCGGATCGGTAGCGCTTCGATGACGCCCCCTGCCCCGTCGATGCGCACGGGCTCACCCGGTGTCAAAAGCTCGGACACCAGGATCGGCGGATAGGCGGAGCCGGCGGGCTGCACGAAGCAATAGGCGAAACGGCCGACGAGGCTCGCCTGCGTCGCGGCGTCGAAGTAGCACGGCACGCGCTTTTTCATGGCGTAGGCGACCATGCGCAGGTCATCGATGCCGTGTGTGTGGTCCGCATGATCGTGCGTAAAAAGTACGGCGTCGAGCGCTTCGGCACGCACGGAGAGAAGCTGCTCACGCAGATCGGGCGGCGTGTCGATGAGCACACTCGTCGTGCCGCCAGGGCCGCGTTTCTCAACCAGGAGCGCACAACGGCGCCGCCGGTTCTTCGGGTTGGTGGGATCGCATTTGCCCCACATGGAGCCGATGCGCGGAACGCCGCCCGAAGACCCGCAGCCCAGGATCGTGAACCGCAGGCTCATTCGGCAGCGCTCGCGGCTGATGCCGGACGCTTCGCCTTCGTGTAGAGGCGGAAGAAGTTGTCCGTGGTGGCGCGGGCGACCTCAGCTTCCGAGATCCCACGGATACGCGCGAGTGCGGCGGCCGTGTGCACCACATAGGCAGGTTCGTTTGTCTTCCCGCGATGAGGAACCGGCGCGAGGAACGGCGCGTCGGTCTCGACGAGAATGCGGTCGAGCGGGACGTCGCGCGCAATCTCTTGCAGGGCTTCGGTCTTCTTGAAGCTGATGACGCCGCTGAATGAAACATAGAGCCCGAGATCGACGGCGCGCATCGCGAGTTCGCGACCGCCCGTGTAGCAGTGAAGAACAGCTGGGAACGCGCCCTTCCGATGCTCGTCCTCGAGAATGGCGAGGGTATCGGCGTCGGCCTCGCGCGTGTGGATCTCGAGCGGCAGCCCCGTTTCGCGTGCGGCCGCGATGTGATTGCGGAAGCCTTCGGCTTGTCCGGCCGGTGTCGCGTGCTTGTAGTAGTAGTCGAGGCCCGCCTCGCCGACCGCGACGACCTTGGGATGCTGCGAGAGACGGATGATTTCGCTCGTGGGGATGTCGAGCTCTTCGTCCGCGTTGTGTGGGTGGGTGCCGACCGAACAGTAGACGTCCTCGAAGCGCTCGGCCACGGCGCGCACCTGGTCGAACTTCCGGATACGGGTGGAGATCGTGACCATCGTGCCGACGCCTGCCTTCTTCGCACGCGTCACGATGCCCGCGAGATCGTCCGCGAACTCGGGAAAGTCGAGATGGCAGTGGTGGTCAACCAGCATCGTTTACTCCCTCTCTCTTCCCCATTGTCTGCACTTCAAGAGGAAGAGAGGTCTTCTACTTCTCGGTCTTGCCGCCCTTCTTCTGCTTGGGCTGGGGCGCGGCGGCGGCCTTCGCCTGCTCCTCCGGATCGACGTAGCGCGGGAAGACGCCCTGCGGCTCCGGGATCGGTGTTCCAGGCACGAGCCGGCCGGCGGCACCGAGGTTCGCAAATGAACGGCTCTCCGTGTCACCCGGCAATATAAGATCGAGCAGCTTGCCTGCCAGCTCCGGCATCACCGGCTGAGCGAGAATGCCAAACTGACGCACGATCTCTGCAGTCACATAGAGAATGGTCTCCATGCGCTTGGGATCGGTCTTCTTCTTCGCCCACGGCTCCTCGGCGGCGAAGTAACGGTTTGCGTCGGCGATGACGGACCACACGGCGTCGAGATAGCGCGTGATGGCTTGCTTATCCATCGCCGCACGCGCCTCGGCGTAGAGCGCATCCGTCGCCGCGAGGATGGCCTTGTCCTCGGCCGAGAACTCACCGGGCTGCGGAATCTTGCCGTCGCAGTTCTTGTAGATCATCGACAACGAACGCTGCGCGAGATTGCCAAGGTTGTTCGCGAGATCGGCGTTGATGCGGTTGGCGATCGCTTCGGGCGAATAGTTGCCGTCCTGTCCGAACATCACCTCGCGCAGGAAGAAATAACGGAGCTGATCGCGGCCATAGGCGCGCACGAGATCGAACGGGTCGACGACGTTGCCGACCGACTTCGACATCTTCTCGCCCTTGTTCAGAACGAACCCGTGCGAGAAGACGCGCTTCGGCAGCTCGATGCCGGCCGACATCAGGAACGCGGGCCAATAGACGGCATGAAAGCGGACGATGTCCTTGCCGATGACGTGCACATCCGCAGGCCAGTAATCGGCGCGCGCGCCCTTCGGCTGGTTGAGCAGACCTGTTGCGGTGACGTAGTTCGTCAGCGCGTCGACCCAGACGTACATGACGTGGCCTGGCGCATCCGGAACCGGAATGCCCCAATCGAGCGTCGAGCGCGAGATCGATAGATCCTCAAGTCCGCTTTTGACGAAGCTCACGACCTCGTTGCGGCGCTCCACCGGCAGGATGAACTCGGGGTTTGCCTCGTAGTGCGCGAGCAGGCGCTCCTCGTAGGCCGAAAGGCGGAAGAAAAAGGTCTCTTCCTCCGTCCATTCGACAGGCGTGCCGGTCGGCGTCGCGTAGCGCAGCCCATCGTCGCGAACTTCCGTCTCGGATTCCTTGTAGTAGGTCTCGTCGCGCACCGAGTACCAGCCGCCGTACTTCTTCGAGAAGATGTCGCCGGCCTTTTCCATGCGGCGCCAGATTTCAGCGCAGGCTTCGTAGTGGCGCGGCTCGGTGGTGCGGATGAAGTCATCGTTCGAGAGACCGAGCGTCGCGGCCATCTCGACGAACCGCGCCGCGTTGCGGTCGGCGAGCGCAAGGGGTGTGAGCCCCTCCTTCACGGCCGTCTGCTTCATCTTGAGGCCGTGCTCATCGGTGCCGGTGAGGAAGAAGACGTCCTTGCCGTCGAGGCGCTCGAAGCGCGCGACGGCATCGGTCGCGATGGCCTCATAGGCGTGGCCGATGTGCGGGACGCCGTTCGGATACGAAATCGCCGTCGTGATGTAGAATTTCTCGCGCCCGCTCATGGGACCTCGTGTTGTCGCGCTGTCTGTCTATGACCAATCAGGTTCATGCTGCCGAATGCATGCGGGGATAACCGTCACGTTCGGAAGGGGCGCTTTTGCACTGTCATGAACCGAGGCCTCTCGAGCGAGCTAATCCCGGCCGTTTTCTGTTTGAGACCCGTCAATCACGCTCCGGATCGATTGGAGATCCGGTGCGATCTGGGGTCATGAGCGGGCCGCTGCCTCGAGCCGGGAAAAAACGTCGAGGATCAGGGCTTTCCGGTCGAGGTTCAGCGCCGCTGTCTCGGCCTTGTCCGCGGCCACTCTTTCCCACAAGCCAGCCCAGGTGGCAAGCCGGGCGGGTCCGATGAGGCGGCCTGCCAGGGCGATCTCGTCGGGTGTGCCCTCGCCGCGGGCCTCAGCGTTAATCAGCCGCGCCACACCGTCCATCAGCAGTTCGAAAAACAGCTCGTAACGCTGTTCTGCGGCTTGCCCGCTCAATTCGTCGCCCAGCGCATGTAGGGTACCCCAGTCGACCGCCGGCAGGCCCTTGAGAAGGGTCGAGATGCGCTCGTGGAGCACAAGCCCCTTGGCGGCGTGCAACGCCAGCAAGCGCCGTACACTGCCTCCCGAGAGGCGTCCGAGCTTGTCCCAGTCGGAGGCGGCTGGCGCGGCGCTCCCGATCTCCTCGCCACTCCCCGCGAAAGCCTGAGTGACCGCGCGCCGCAGCGGTTCGTCCGCCAGCGGGGCGAGATCGAGCGTGCGGACGCGCGACCGGATCGTGACAAGCAAGCGTCCCGGGGCGGAGGAGACGAGGAGAAACACCGTGCGCGGGGGGGGCTCCTCCAACGACTTCAGGAGTGCGTTGGCGGCGCTGATGTTCAATTCGTCGGCGCGGTCGACGATGACGACACGCCAGGCGTTCTCGTCTGCCGTTCTCCCGAGGAAGGACTTCAAGCGGCGCACCTCGTCCACCGGAATGGTGGCCGGGAAGCGTTTATTCTTGAGATCGTAGGCGCGGCGCACCACGAGCAAGCCTGGATGCGAAAGCGCAAGGACTTGGCGTGCGGCGCGTGTTTCGGGTTCAATGTCGAGCGAATGCGCCGTGCGCTCGCTTGGATCGGCAAGAATATGGCGGGCGAATCGATAGGCGAGCGTGGCCTTACCGATCCCTTCAGCGCCTGTGATCAGCCAAGCGTGATGCATGCGGCCCGACGCGAACGCTTCAGCGAGCGCGCGCTCGGCGTCCTCATGACCGAATAGGCGCTGCGTGGCGCGCGGATGTGGAAAGCCGTCGAGGCGATCGGCCTCCGGCAGCTCCTCGATCTCCTGTACGGCGGGGGCGCGGGCCATCGTCAGCGCACCTCGTCCGGCAGGCGGGATTCTACGGCGGTCCAGATGTCGTCGGCGATCAGCTCGGGTGCGCGGCCACCGTCGAGGAGAAGGCAGCGCCCCGGCTCGGTCTTGGCGATGTCGCGAAAGCCCTCCCGCAAGCGATGGTGATAGTCCTCGTGCGCGGAATCGAAGCGGGAGAGAGCGCCGCGCGCCTCGGCGCGCTTGAGGCCTTGCGCCGGGTCGAGATCCAGCACGAACGTGAGGTCCGGGATCGTGGACCCGACGGTACCGGTCTCCAGCGCGCCAATGAGATCGGCGGGCGCCCCGCCAAGCAGGCCCTGGTACACGCGCGTCGAGTCGATGAAGCGGTCGCAGACGACCCACGTGCCGGTGTCGAGGGCCGGACGGATCACCTTGGCGACATGCTCGGCGCGCGCGGCCGCGAACAGCAACAGCTCGGTGACGGTTTCGGGGGCGGTTTCCAGGACCAGTGTGCGGATGCTCTCACCGAGCGGCGTTCCGCCCGGCTCGCGCGTGACGATGGTCGCGATGCCCGTTTTGCGCAACCGTGCAGCCAGCAACGCGACCTGGGTCGACTTGCCGGAGCCCTCTCCGCCCTCGAACGTGATGAATTTTCCGCGCGTCATGGCCCGGACACTAGAGCCTCGCGGTCGGAGATCAAGCAATTCGAGAGGGTCGGCGCCGCGGCCTTACTGCCGGTTGAGCAAGGCCCGGACATCCGGCGTGACGCGCAAAGCCAGGTGCAAGAGCGAGTCGATCCCCCGCCAATAAAAACTCGCCTCCTCCACGTCGGTCTCGGCGTAAAGGGGCGTCTCGCTGACGGCAATGGGCTCGGAGCTTCCAGGCGCGGTACTGGTGACGCGGAACATGGCCACTTGGTCACCCTTCTTGACGGGCGGCTTCAAGGGGCCCTGATAGACGATCTCTGCGCGGATCTTCTGATTCACCGGGTATTTCGGCAGGATCACCTCGAGATCGCCGTCGCCGGTCAAGGGCACGTAGAAGTCCTCACCGCCCCAGACACGTGCGTATCCCACCGCTTCGCCGGCGTCGAAGAGCTTGGCGCTGGACACGCTCTTGGCGCCCCATTCCAGCATGCGGCGGGTTTCGGATTGCCGCTCCTTCTCGTTCTCGAACCCCATGACGACGCCGATCAGACGGCGGCCGTCGACAAGCGAGGTCACCACCATGCCGTAACCGGCCTCCTTGGTGTGACCGGTCTTCATGCCGTCGACGCCGATGCCGGCCGAGAGCAACGGGTTGCGATTGTAGAACTTATGCTTGCGATACAGGAATTCGCGCTGTCCGAAGACTTTGAATTGCTCCGGATAGGACTTGATGAGGTAGCGGGCCAGAAGCGCCAGTTCGCGCGCGGTCATCAGGTGCTCGGGATCGTGCAAGCCCGTGGAGTTGCGGAAGGTCGACTTGGGCAGCCCAATGCGGCGCGCCTCCGCCTCCATCAGCTTGGCGAATTCAGGCACCGAACCCGCCATGCCTTCGGCGACGGTGATACAGGCGTCATTTCCCGACTGGACGACGATGCCCTGAATCAGCTCGCTGATCGGCGTCTTGTTGTGGATCGGAATGAACATGGCTGAGGTGCCGGACGGCGCACCTCCCGTCCTCCAGGCGTTCTCGCTGGTCTGGAACTCGTCCTCCGGCTTGTACTTGCCGTCCTTCAGCGCCTTGAACAGCACGGCCAGCGTCATGAGCTTGCTCATGCTCGCGGGAGGGACCAGTTCGTCGGCTGACTTCTGATAGATGATCGAGCCGGAGTCGTAATCCATCAGGATCGCGTTCTTGGCCGTGGTCGTGAAGCCACCGGATTGCTGTGCGTGAACCGCTCCGATCCACAGCGGAAGCAGCCCCAACAATGCAAAGGCGAAGATCAGCAGCCGTCTCATGAATCGGTCCTCGCACGGGGCGAACGGGCGGCGTTAACTATGGCTCTGGCCTGCCGCGAGTCAATGCGGGGGCGCTCCGAAGTCGCGAGGGGGAGGTGTTGATCCGGGTGTCGCCTGTGACCCTCAGCCCCTAATTGCCACTGGTGATAAATGCCTGGTTGCTCAGGGGTGGTGCTGTCGGGCGCTTGATCTCGATGAAGGCGTGCTTCACGCCCGCATGGCAGGTGTTGCAACCCGCCGTCAGCTTGTCGAAGGCCGTGGTAAAGTCGGCACGGCTCTTGGCTTCAACGGATTTGCTCAGCAGCTCGAGCGGCGCCTCCGTGGCAGCCTTGATCATATCGGCGACCGGAAACCCATCGTGGATGGGATGAAGCTTCGATGCGTCCTCAAGACCCTCCTTAATTTCGTCGATCTCGTAGTTTGCCAAGCTCCAGTTTTTTTCCTCCCCGGCGAACCAAAGCTTGGCGTGACGGACCTGCGTCATGGTCATGAACTCTCCAAGGCCCGGGGCGTAACTTTCCGTCTCTGGCCGCTCGGCAGCGAGAAGCATTGGGACGGCCAGGAGAACGAAGAAACTCAGGACAACGACACTACGCTTCATGACGCCCTCCTGACGCGCGGCCGGGATCAGCGCTTACTCATATTCGCGGGTCGGACCAGCTTTTTGGCGTTACGCAAGCCGCTCCGATCCACGCGGGAAGCGGCGCGCGGACGTGCACCGATCCTCGCGCGGACGGGCAGGCTGTGTTGAATATGGCCCCGCCCTGTCCGGAATCAATGCGATCGTCCCACCTCGTTCGAACCCTACTCGGCTGTATTCGACGACGAGGTCCAGTCCTTGGCGTGCATGAAAATGGTGCCGTTCTCGAAGGCTCGCGCGTCGTAGAACGGGAGCACGCGCTCGAAGCTTACGGAGATCGGTTTGGACGCCTCCTTGCTTGCAAGCAAGCCGCCCTGATCGGCCGGTGTCACCGTGAGGGTAAATTCGTAGGCACCGGGCTCGCGGATGATCTGCTCGGGCTTTTCCTCCTCGCCGCGTGTGTAGAAGAGGATTGATTCCGTGCGGCTCGAACGCCCTTCGAGCGAGATCGGCGCAAAGCCGGTATAGCTGCGCGTGCGCGTCCGCTCCATGGACCAGACTCCGAACTCAGCAGCGTAGAAATGCTTGGTCTCTTTCGTGCGCGGATCGGTGACGGCGAGATCCATGTGCAGCGCGGTGCCGGTCTGAGCGCCCTCGTTGGCGATCGTGACCGGGATCGAGATCATCTCGAAGTTCGAGTTCTGATACGGGGCCGCATAGTAAATGACGCGGGGCACAAAAACCCTAAGGTCGGCATTTCGCAGCGAGCTATCCCAAAGGCTGTAACCCGAGAAGATCACGGCCACGGCCGAAAACAGCGTGGCCCCGAGACCGCCTGAAAATTGGCGGGCATTTTCGGTCGTGATTTCGGCCGCGTCCTGCGTGGCTCCGCCCGTTCTCAGTGTCATCCCTCAACTCCCCTACTCTCCCCAAGCGGCCATCAGTGGCCGGCGCGTCAAAGGTGTTACCAAATCCGGCGAAGGTGTGGCTTGCGGCACGATCAGCCCCCCTGGGCAGGGTGGGTAGGTCGGATGTCACCCAGTCGAGTAGGACGATTGTGACGATTGCTGGTCTACAACTCGCTGCCTATACCGTCGACCTCGTCACCTATGTCGTCGACCTCACAATTCGAGCATTCCACTAGGCCGGTCAGTGCGGTGTTTCCACGCTAATTGGCGAAAAAAAGTGGAAGCCTTCGGGGGAAACCAATGCAGAAGAACAAAGTCGTTTCGGCTGACGATGCGATTGCTCTGATCAATGACGGAGACGTCATTGCGACTACGGGATTCGTTCAAAGCTGCATCCCCGAGATGCTGCATGCGGCGCTGGAAAAGCGCTACGTCGACACCAAGGCTCCGCGCGACCTGACCCTCATCATGTGCGCCGGCGCGGGCGACAGCAAAGGCCTCGGCACCGGCCGCCTGCATCACGACGGACTTCTGAAGCGCGTCATCGCCGCCAACTTCGGCCGCATGCCGAAGGTCGCGCAGGCCGCGCAAGACAACAAGATCCAGGGCTACAACCTGCCGCAAGGCGTCATCTCGAAACTCTATCGTAGCTGCGCTTCCGGCAGCCCCGGCCTGTTCACCCGCGTCGGCCTGCATACCTACGTCGACCCGCGCCTCGGCGGCGGCAAGGTCAACACCGTCACCAAGGAAGACCTCGTCAAGCTTGTCGAGGTCGACGGCAAGGAATGGCTCTTCTACAAGGCCACGCCGATCAACGTCGCCCTCATCCGCGCCACTAGCGCTGACCCGCTCGGCAATCTCAGCCTGGAGAAGGAAGCCCTCACGCTCGACGTTCTGGCGCAGGCGATGGCCGCACACAACAACGGCGGCATTGTCATCGCGCAGGTCGAGCGTCTGGTGGCTGATGGCTCGATCAAACCGAAGGACGTCAAGGTTCCGGGTATTCTCGTCGACTGTGTCGTCGTCGCCGATCCGCCCGAGATGCACCGCATGAACTACGGCGTGATGTACGATCCGGCTCTGGCTGGTGAAGTCCGCGTCACCGTCGACAACCTGCCCAAGATGGAGCTCGACGAGCGCAAGATCATCGCGCGCCGTGCCTCCTTCGAGCTGCCGCCGAACGGCGTCATCAATCTCGGCGTCGGCGCGCCGGACGGCGTGGCGAACGTCGCCAATGAAGAGAAGGTCACACCGCTCCTCGTCATGACGACGGAAGCCGGTGCGGTCGGCGGTGTGCTTGCCGGCGGATCGAGCTTCGGCTCCTCGGCCAACGCACACTCGATCCTCGACCAGAACCAGATGTTCGATTTCTACCATGGCGGCGGCCTCGACCTCACGTGCCTCGGCATGGCGGAGTGCGACAGCCTCGGCAACGTCAACACCAGTAAGTTCGGCGGCAAGCTCAACGGCTGCGGCGGCTTCATCGATATCTCGCAGAATGCGCGCGCCGTCGTGTTTGCCGGAACGTTCACGGCAGGCGGTCTCGAAGTCGCGGTTGAGGACGGCAAGCTCAAGATCGTCAAGGAAGGCCGCGCGCGCAAGTTCGTGAAGCAGGTCGAGCAAGTGACCTTCTCGGGCACGTATGCCGCGCAGAAGGGCCAGCCCGTGATCTACGTGACCGAGCGCTGCGTGTTCCAGCTCACGGACCACGGTCTCGAGCTGATCGAGGTTGCGCCGGGCATCGACATCGAGCGCGATATTCTTCCGCACATGGCCTTCAAGCCGCATATCCATCGGCCGATCACGATGAACCCTGCGCTTTTCCGCGACGAGCCGATGGGTCTTTTGGCGGATCTGCTCAATCTCAATCTCAAGGACCGCATCAGCTACGACGCGAGCCGTAACGTCCTCTCGATCAATCTCGAGGCTTGGAGCGTGCGCAAAAAGGCGGATGTCGCTGACCTGCAAAAGGCGATCTCGGACGCCTGCACGGCAGCCGGCCGCCGCGTCAACGCCATCGTCAACCAGGACGGCTGCCGGATCGCGGAAGACCTTTACGACGAATACGCCGATATGGTCGCGTACGTGAGCAAGCATCACTACGAGCGGATGGCGCGCTACGCGACGAGCGTGATCACACGGACGAAGCTGCAGGATGCCCTGCGTCGCCGTGGACTTGAGACCCGCGTCTACGAAGGCGCGAAGGAAGCTTACGCGGCTCTCGAGATGGAACCGGCATAAGACCCGGGCTCGTACTCCATGCAAATTCGACGGCGCTCCCTCCCTGGGGGCGCCGTCTTGCTTTTCCCGGCACGGACGGCAATGGTGCGGCGCTCCTTTGCGTTGTCGCCACCCCTCGAGAAGCCCCCCCGATGCTTTCCCGTTACTCCGGACTTCTCTGGTGCGCGACGTTCGTCGTGCTCGACGCGGCCCAGGCGGTCGTCTTCGGTAGCGTTCTGCAGCGCATGGATTCGCTCCTCGTCGGGCTCCTTGTCTTCGGGATTTCCTCGGTCGGGTGCCTTGTTGGGGCCCCCTGGTACGCACCGGGCCAAATCGGCATCGCCTTAAGGGACCCTCGCACGCTCGTCGTGCTGAACATGTGCACGGCTTGCGGCTGGATCGCCTATTTGTGCGCAGTGCAGCTCATTGAACCTGCCGTCGTCGTCACCGTCTTCTCGGGAACGATCCCTCTTGCCCTCATAGCGGCCGCCGCTGCAGGCGTACGCGAGACGGAACCGCTCGCCAATAAAATCGAGCTCGCCGGAAATGCCATCATCGCGTTCGCAATCGTCGTGCTTTCGGGGATCACGCTGGCTGGATTGTCCGGCTTCATGCGCGGCAGCATGTTCGTCGGACTTGCAGGGATCCTGCTGACCGTCGTCTCTGGCTGCATGATGGCGGGCATGCTGCTGTGCAGCTATCGGCTGAGCCGCAAGGGCGTCGGACCGGCGGCTATGTTCGGCTTACGGTTTCCACTCTACGTGCTGCTGACGGGCGCGGGCTACGCGCTCGGGCTCGATGCAAAGGAGGCTGCGTCGTCACCTGCAGAACTTGCGTGGGTGTTTGCCATCGGGCTGCTCGTGCTGGCGTTTCCGATCTATGCGGTGCAGAAGGCCGTCACGCTGACCTCGGCGCTCACACTCGGTGCCGCTACCGCGCTCATTCCCGTGGTGGTGTTTCTGATGCAGATCGTCGAAGGCCGGGTTGCGTATTCGAACGCCACGCTCGCCGGGCTCGCGATCTACATTGCCGGAGCGGTCATTGCCGCCGCGGGGCGCCTCAAGGCGCTCGGCGTGGAACGCGCCCGCCGCGCCCTCGTCAGCTAGACGACGTGCTGCTCGAGGACGCGGACCGCGAGCGGGGTCTGAGAGAATTTCCAGTGCCTCTATTAATTGCACGCTGCGCAAGAAGTAAGGTTTCATAGGCGTCATTTTCGTTTTTTACCGCATCCTAATTTCTTGCATGCGCCACCTCTTTTATGGCTTCTGCTATTTCCTATTACATCTTGTTTTGTGGCCACTTACGGAGTTTAGCAAATATTTTAGACTAAATCCGATATTCTCCATATCTCAGTCTACTGCCGGATTTTGGGGGCTATTCATGTCGTCGATTAAAAGCCGCCTGCTCATTTCGCTGGCGTTTCTCTTTGCAGCCATCGTCACTGTCGCCTGGATCGGACATCACACCTCGCGCGTAGCGTCCGGGGGGCTCGAGACTGTTTTTCAGGACCGTGTGAAGCCCCTGCGTGACCTCAAAGCGGTCTCCGACCTCTATGCGGTGAACATCGTCGACACGGCGCACAAGGTCCGCAACGGCAACCTGACGTGGGATGCCGGGCTGGCATTGGTCGTCACTGCGACGCAAGAGATCGGAAACCGCTGGGGCGCTTACGCTTCGACGTACATGCCGCCTGAGGAAAAAGCCTTCGCCGAGGACGCCAAGCGCCTGATGGGAGCTGCCGACACGGCCGTCGCGGAGTTTGTGACCGCCCTGAAAGCGAAGGATCACGCCGCTCTGGACAGCTTCGTGATCAACAAGCTCTATCCGGCCATCGATCCGCTGAGCGAAGGCATCAGCAAGATCGTGAGTTTCCAGATCGACGAAGCCGAACGGCAGTATCACATTGCCGAAAACAGCGTAGCGCGCGCCAACTGGGGCATGATCGCCGGCCTCGTCCTCGCCGCTGCCGCGTTCGCGTTCGCACTCTGGACGACGATTGCCGCCGTTGCGCGCCCGCTGTCCGCCATCACCGATTGCATGTTGCGCCTCGCCCGCGGCGAAAGGGGGCTTTCCATCCCCGGCGCTGGTCGCAAGGACGAGGTTGGCTCCATGGCGCAGGCCGTGCAGGTTTTCAAGGACAACGCCGAGGAAACGCTGCGTCTGCGCGAAGCCCAGAAGGAAGCCGAGGAGCGCGCCGCACAGCAGCGCAAGGCCGACATGCACAAGCTCGCAAGCCAGTTCCAGGCGGCCGTTGGCGGGATCATCGACACGGTGTCGGCGGCATCGGCCCAGCTCGAATCCGCCGCGAACGCGCTCACCCAGACCGCGAGCACCACGCACGAGCGGTCTGGCAGTGTTGCAGCCGCGTCTGAGCAGACTTCGGCAAACGTGCAAGGCGTCGCGGCTGCTTCGGAGCAACTCGCCTCGACAGTAACCGAAATCAGCCGCCAGGTGCAGACCAGCAGCTCGATCGCACAGGATGCGGTGAAGCAGGCCTCCATGACAAATGCCCGCGTGACGGAGCTCTCGCAGTCCGCAGACCGCATTGGCGACGTCATCGGCCTCATCAACACCATCGCCGGTCAGACCAACCTTCTCGCGCTCAACGCCACCATCGAGGCGGCCCGGGCAGGCGACGCAGGCAAGGGCTTCGCCGTCGTTGCGCAGGAAGTGAAGGCGCTCGCCTCGCAGACGGCAAAAGCTACGAGCGAGATCGAGCAACAGATCGCGCACATGCAGACGGCGACTAAGGATGCCGTGGACGCCATCTCCGAGATCACGGGCACCATCAACAAAATGTCGGAGATCGCGGGCGCTATTGCGGCGGCCGTCGAAGAGCAAGGCGCGACGACGCAGGAGATCAGCCGCAACGTTATTGAAGCTGCCAAGGGTACGGCCGAGGTTGCCTCGAGCATCACGGAAGTGAGCCGCGGCGCATCGGAAACGGGCTCGGCATCGTCGCAGGTTCTGTCGTCCGCCAAATCGCTGTCGAGCGACAGCCGGACACTCAAGTCCGAGGTGGAAAAGTTCTTGGTCACGGTACGTGCGGCCTAGAACGTGATTGTTTTTGACTGAACTGAAATCACGCAAAAGCCGGTTTCGGCTTTGGCGGAGGCACCGCAATCAGATTGAGCGAAGGGCGGCTTTTTGGCCGCCCTTTTGCTTTGGTACCGACTACACGACCTGTTTGTCCGGGGCGCGGGCGTTCAATGCGTCGGCAAGAATGTCGAGAGCTTTCACAAGTTGCGCCCGGCTGCGCGCCGCTCCGAGCGCGATGCGGATGGCATTGGCGGACGTATCTCCGGCGGCAAACGCCTCGCCTGTGACGATGGCGAGGCCACGGCCGCGCAGCTCGGCGGCGAACCGATCCACCGGCCAGCTCGGGTGCAAGGTAAGCCACACGTGATGGCCGTTCGGATGGGCGGCAAACTGCTGCCCGGCGAGCGCCTGCCGCGCCAACGACTGACGGATCGCCGCTTCGGCGCGTACGGCTTCGATAATGGCGTTTGCGGTCCCGTCGCGCATCCACCGCGTCGCGACGGCGGTCATCAGAGGGGCCGGCATTTGCAGTGTCGCGCGCAAGAGTCCGGTGAGGCGGGACGCGGCTGTGCTTTCCGGCGTGACGACGAGCGAGGTGCGGAAGCCTGGTGCAATGCACTTCGAAAGGCTGGCGCAGAAATAGGAGCGCTCTGGTATCAGCGATGAAACCGGTGTCACGCCGCGCGTGAGCAGGGAATAGGGATCGTCCTCGATCAGCGTCAGCCCGCGCTTGCGGATGATCTCCGCGATACGGATGCGCCGCTCTTCCGACATCGTCGCCGTGGTCGGGTTGTGGATGGTCGGCATCAGGTAGACGACCTTGGCGTCCTTATGTTGGCGCGCAGCGCGCTCCAACGTGACCGGCGCGATGCCTTCGGCGTCCATGTCGATGCCGATCAGGCGCAGGCCCAACGCGGCCGCAGCCGCTTTGAGGCCCGGGTAGGTCAGCCGCTCGGTGAGAATCTCGTCACCGCGCCCGGCCAATGCAAGCAGGAGACAGAACAGCGCCGTCTGTGTGCCCGGCGCGAGCACCAACCGGTCGGACGTTGTGCCCGGCACCAAACTTTGCAGCCACTCCGCCGCGACCTGCCGTTCCGTCAGTGTGCCGCCCGGCTGCTGATACGTGAGATAGGCGGAAAAGCCGGCCTCGGAGCGGATGTCCGAGAGGGTTTTTGCGAGCCGTCCGTCGAGATCCGCTTCCGGAGGATGGGGCGGCAGGTTCATCGATAGGTCGATACCAGGAGAGGCCGCGCGCGGCAGGGCCGATGCTCTCGCCTTCACGAAGGTGCCGCGCCCGACTTTGGCGTCCGTGAGACCCTGGCGGCGTGCTTCGGCATAGGCGCGTGTCACCGTCGTCAGATCGACGCCCAACGCGTTCGCCAATGCGCGATGCGTCGGCAGCGCTTGGCCCTGATGCAGGCGGCCGGCGGCGATGTCATCGGCCAGTGCATTCAGGATGCGCTGGTAGATGGGGCCCTGCCGGTCCGAAATTGTAGGCGTCCAATCCATACAAGTGGGTCATATCGCGCGTTGCTGAGCCATACAATCCCGTTTATGCATTCCTAAATCAAGGGAGAGAGACCAAACACCACAGGAGGTCACATGACTGCGCCCGAACCAACAATGCAGCAGGCCATCTTTCGCGGGGCGCGCTGCAAGTGCCCGGCCTGCGGCGAAGGGCAGTTGTTCCGAAAGTACCTCAAGGTAGCCGACCATTGCCCCGCGTGCGGCGAGGAGCTGTTTCACCACCGCGCCGACGACATGCCGGCCTACATCGTGATCTCCATCGTCGCTCACATCGTTGTCGGCTTGCTGTTCTGGGCCGAGTTCACCTATGCGCCGCCGGTCTGGCTGCACTGGGCGCTGTGGATCCCGCTGACGATCATTCTTACGCTCGGCCTTCTTCCTCCCGTGAAGGGCTCGATTGTCGGCCTCCAGTGGGCGCTCCGGATGCATGGTTTCGCAACCAGCCGGCCACCGCTGGCGACGGCCGCGGTTCAGACGAACTCTTAACGGATAATTGCGCGATCATTTCGGGGCGTGGCTGTGCTACGCCCCGTTCGCAGAAACCCCGATCCATCGAAAGCTCTCCCCGTGAGCGCCGCGCCGATCAGCCTGTCCCTTCGCGACGCGCTTCTCGCGCTCGCGGTGACGGCTGTCTGGGGCACCAACTTCGTCGTCATTCACATCGGGCTCGAGCATCTGCCGCCGCTGCTGTTCGCGGCACTGCGGTTTACGTTCTCGCTGTTGCCCGCCGTGTTCTTCCTGAAACGCCCGAACGTTCCCTGGCGCAATCTTGCGGCGTATGGATTGTTCGTCGGCGCGGGCCAGTTCGGTCTGCTCTATATCGCCATGAGCCAGCACATCACGCCGGGGCTCGCGTCGCTCGTGGTCCAAACACAGGTGTTCTTCACTATTGGCCTCGCAGCCGTGCTTTCCGGCGAGCGGGTTCGCCCGTTCCAGACGGTCGCGCTGCTCGTTACGCTCGCGGGACTCGGGATTATCCTGGCGCACACGGATGCCACTACGAATGCGCTGGGGCTTGGCCTTGTTCTCACGGCGGCAGCTTGCTGGGCCGCGAGCAATATCGTCGTGCGCAGCTCTCCCGGTGTCGACATGCTGGCCTATGTCGTATGGGCGAGCCTCTTCTCTATCCCTCCCCTCCTCGCGCTCTCGTTTGCCCTCGAGGGATGGCCCGCCATCCGCGACGGGCTGATGTCTGCCGATGCGTCGACGTGGGCGGCTGTGGCATGGCAGGCCGTTGGCAA
Organism: Hyphomicrobium sp.; assembly: GCF_036262015.1. GTDB lineage: Bacteria > Pseudomonadota > Alphaproteobacteria > Rhizobiales > Hyphomicrobiaceae > Hyphomicrobium_C. The sequence continues at coordinate 437,916 of NZ_DATAJR010000009.1, forward strand.
CACGCTCTTCGGCTACGCCATGTGGGGATGGCTGCTGTCGCGCTATCCCGTCGCGACCATCGCGCCGATGGCGCTCGCTGTGCCGATCTTCGGCATCACGGCCTCGGCCCTTTGGCTCGGCGAGCCGATCCAGGACTGGAAGCTCGAGGCGGCGGCCTTCGTCATGGCGGGCCTGGCGCTGAACGTTCTCTGGCCGAAGCTCGTCACAAAGCGCGCATCGAAAGCTGTTCCGCAATCGACCTGACCGGTGTCAATCGCCGCTCTTCGAGATGTCCTGTTCAGGCGCTTTCGGAACGGTGAAGCCGCCCTCGGCGACCATGCGGGCGAAGATGCCCTTTCCTTCGGCAAGCTCACGGAACCGACCGCGCTCCACGATGCGCCCCTGGTCTAGCACGAGGATCTCGTCGGCATTGGCGACCGTCGAAAGCCGATGGGCGATGATGAACGTCGTGCGGTTCTCGCGCAGTCTGTCCAAGGCGCGCTTGATCCGCGCTTCGGTTTCGGCATCGAGCGCGCTCGTCGCCTCGTCGAGCACGAGGATCGGCGCATCTTTCAGGATGGCGCGCGCAATGGCGATGCGCTGGCGCTCGCCGCCCGAGAGGGCGACGCCGCGCTCACCGATGACGAAGCCATACCCGCCCGGCTTGCGAGCAATGAAGTCGTGGGCTTCGGCGAGGCGGGCCGCCGTCTCCACTTCGGCCAGCGTCGCGCCCGGACGGCCGATGGCGATGTTGTCGCCGATGGAGCGATTGAAAAGGCCCGCATCCTGGAACACGACGGCGATGGACTGGCGCAGTGAGGCCAACGTCACATCGGCAATGTCACGGTCATCGATGAGAATGCGACCCTGCTCCGGCGCGCGCAAGCGCATGAGCAGCGACAACGTCGTCGACTTGCCCGACCCCGTGGGGCCGACGAGGGCAATCGTTTGTCCCGGCGCGGCCTTGAGCTCTATATCGTGGACGCCCTGCTCGGTTCCGGGAAAGCGGAAGCTGACGTGCTCGTATTTCACCTCGCCGCTCACCGCCGGGAGCGGCGGCGCGCCGGGTTTCTCGACGATGCCGTCCGGCTCGTCGATCAAGTCGAAGTAGGCTTTGAGCACAGGCGCACGACGATGAATGGCCGTCACGAAGCCCGAAATCTGGTCCAGCTTCGAAATCAAAAGATTGGCGAAGCCGACGAACGACACGATCTGGCCGACCGTCAGTTCGCCCCTCCCCGCAAGCACGGCGCCCATCGCAAACACAGCGACCATCGCAATGGTCGCTGCTGCGCGTTGCAGGACCGTGAGGATGCCCCACCATGTCAGCACGGGATACTGCGCGGCGAGGAGATCGCTCATTACGCTGCGCATGGCGTCGCTCTCGGCCTTGAGGCGCGCGAAACTCTGCACGACCGTCACATTTCCGATCACGTCGCCCACGCGCCCGTAAACCGCCGAGTTGTATTGCTCGACGTTGCTTTGCCCCTCCTTCGTCTTGCGCATGACAAATGCGTTCATGACGACGTAAGCGATCGCGAGCACGGCGAGGATGGCCGCCATGCGGATATCCATGCCGATTGCGGTTGGAACCAAGAGCACGATGCCGGCGACGGCCGTGAGCTGCTCGCGCATGGCGCCGAGCCAAAGCCAGAAGAGGGAGTCCGTCCCTTGCAAGATGGAGCGCACGACTGCACCCGAGCCGCGGTCGGCGTGATAGCCCTGCGGCAGCGTCATCGCGCGCTCAAAGGCCTCGGCCATGGCCGCGAGGTGGCGGCGATGGGCGAGACGATCCGCGTACACGGCGACAACAACGCTTGCGAAAATGCCGAACAACCCGAGCGCCGCCCACAGCGCGATGGTTTGGGAGGCGCCCTCTCCGCGTGCAAGGGCATCCACGACGCGGCCGAACAGGATGGGCTCAGCCAGTTGTACGAGGCCGATAACAACGGAGGCGGCGGCGAGCAGGATCGCGAGCGCCTTTTCTGCTCCGAGCATCCCCAGCGCGCGTTTGTAGAGGCGAATGAGATCCATGGAGTTTTCGGCGTTCCCCGTGCAGTGGTGGTGCCAGTGCGGCGCCGTTCATTCTAGACCGCGATCCTTGCGTGCTCGCACCTTTTTTCTCGCTGCATTCTTGCTCATTCACGGCACTTGCGGCTCGAGTTGCGTACCGGGCAACCTCTCGCATTCCGAGCCTGAGACCTGCTAGACTAGAGCGATAAGAAACATCGGGAATACCGATAAGAATTTCTAGGGAGAACACCCATGAGTGCGCGCATGGTCTTCGCAGCCTTGCTTGGTGCGATCTTGGTCTCAACCAGTGTTCCGCCAACGCGCGCGCAGGATCTTTGGCAGTACATCGACCTCAACTCGGATGCGTTCACCAAAGCCGACGTCACCGTCGACGAGGTGAAGGCCGCCATCGCTGCAGCGGGCTCCGCAGGCGGCGTCGACTTCAGCGGCAAGCAGCTCAACCGTCTCGATCTCTCCGGGCTCGACTTGCACGGCGCCAATCTCCAAGCCGCGAAGCTCAACGGGACGAAGCTTTCGGGCGCCAATCTGGCGGGGGCCAATCTCAATCAGTCCTGGGGCCTGGACGCTGATTTCACCGGGGCCAACCTCGAAGGCGCAACGCTTGTTTCGGCGCAGCTCATACGCGCCAAGCTCGATGAAGCGAACCTCTCTCACGCGCGCGTCGCCTGTGATCTGACGCAAGCGAGCCTGCTCAAGGCGCATCTGGACGGCATCAACATGACCGACGGCAAGCCTTCTCGCGACAGCCGCAGGCACCCCTTCATCATGCGCTCTGCGAAGCTCGACGGCGCGAGCGTGACAAATGCCGGACTGATCGGCGCGGTGCTCGAGTTCGCCTCGCTCAAGGAGGCCAATCTGTCGGGGAGCATTCTTGCGGGTGCCGCACTTGCGGGCGCGGATTTCACGAACGCGAACGTGACGAAAGCGGATTTCAACGCGGCCGACCTCAACTCGGCGCACATGGAAACCGTCGTGGGACGCGACCAGATCGTCAACCTCGACAAGGCGCGCAACGTCGATCAGGCCTATATGAAGTAATCCCGCTCAAGGCGCGGGTATTAGCGCTCATTTCCTGAGCCACGTATCACCCGGCAGCTTCAACTCCGATAGCGGAGAGGTCGCGTCCGAGGCGGCGCCTTTGTGCGTGAGCAGCAGCGCGCGGTCGGACATAGCGCGCAGGTGAGCCGCGATGGCGGCGCGCACCTTGCTGCGTCCGTATTTTTTCACCAGCATTTCGAAAGCATTGTACGGCCATTGGTAGGACGAGGTGCGCAGGAGCGCGGGTACGATGCGCTCCAACGGGGCATTGAAGTCGAGATAGACCAACTCGTCACTGCCATCTATCGCCGGCAGGTCGTGAACTTCCCCGGTGTCGCGCAGCATGTCGTGGGCGCCTGTCAGGAGCGCGTGGGCCGGGTCCGCGCCGAGAGTCGCGAGGCAGAGAGCGGCAAGAGCGCAGACGTTCAAGTGACCAGTGGACACAAGATTCGTCATGGGCGGTCTCCCCATAGAATGTCGCAAAACATTCAAATTCGCGTCACGCGGGAGGTCAATCGGCCGCCGCGCTTAACGTGAATTTTTCTGGGGACCAGGGTGTTTAGACGACGCGTCTACCGCTTCGGCAGCCTCTGCCCGAACAGTTCTGGAACGCGGAGAACTGGCCCGCGCTCAGTCGCGATCGGGGGCGCCGGGCGGAAAGAACTTGCGAAACGGCCGTGCTTCATCGACGGCGCGCACGATCGAGGGGCGCGCCAGCAGACGGGCACGATAGGCGCTCAATCTCGGACGCGTGGCGCCGATTTCGTGCACCCAGTCGGCGTAGAAGAGCGACGGCGCGGCCGCACAGTCGGCCAGTGTGAATGCGGTTCCGGTCGCCCAGTTCTGTCCATCGAGCCGCTTGTCGAGCCAATCATAGGCCGTGTCGAGCATCCCGCGAGCCTGCTTCACGCCGTAGGAATCGCGATCGCCTTCCGGCCGCAGGTGATCGAGCACGATCTTCTGCATCGGCGTCATGATGTAGTTGTCGAAGACGCGATCCATCATCCGCGCCTCAAGGGCAGCATCGGGGCTTTCGGGAATGAGTTTATTTTCGCCGGGATGATGGAGCGCGAGATACTCGATGATGGTCGAGGATTCCAGAATGCTCCGGCCGTTATCGACCAGCACGGGCATCCTCTTTAGGGGCCACAACGCCGCCCACTCGGCTCCGGCCGCCGGATCTTCCGGTCCCAGTACGCGATACGCGAACGGCGTCGCGTTCTCGTAGAGCGCGATGAGGACCTTTTGGCAGTAGGAGGAGAACGGGTGGGCGTAGAGCGTGAGTTGCATCGACCTAGTCCCTCGATGGATCCGTTGTTTCGCCGACAATTGCGGCAATCCTAGCGAGGACGATCAAAAACGCCACGAGCCGACAGCAACGCCGGAGAAGCTGGCATCCCGCAACACGCGCGACCTCTCCCAGGTGGTTTACAATTTCTAACCGACCTGCCCGGTGCCGCGTTAGAGCCTTAACCACGCACCGGGGTCCTCATATCCCGGCTGCAAAACGTTGTTTATCTCTGGCCGATCGAAGCTCGGAGCTTTTCTGATGCGGCTGTCGCTCAGCCCCCAACACGCAGAAGCGATCCTCGGCGCGATGCGCGACGTGGCGGAGACGGGATCGGACCTCACCGATCATGATCGCGTGTGTCTTGTGGCGGCCGGTCGCTGGATGCTGGGGCTCCCGCAGGTCGACATTCAAACGCTTCCCTCGTACACGCCCGGCGCGCTTGCGCTGGCTCTTACCGGATCGGGACTAGGCGAAGAAGCGACGCGCCTGCTCGCCGTGATGCCGTTCGTCGATGGCGTGCTCGACAAGAAGAAGATCGCGCGTGTCGAAGAGCACGCCCGGGCGCTGGGCGTCAGGGAAGGCTACCTCGACGAACTGACCCAGGTGCTCCACGACGACGCGACCGATGCCCTTGCGCATATGGTGCGCGACAACATGGAGAGCATTCTCGGCAAGCCGTTCTCCGGCGACGTGATGGCCTGGATGCTGCCTTATCGTGGCGCCGGGGCCGACCCGATCCTCGCCGGGAGGTTCCGGGCGCTCACCGCCAAGCCCGAGGGGTCGTTCGGGCGTGCGTTCATCAACTTCTACACGCGCAACGGTTACGGCGTTCCGGGCGAGACGAGCGCGCTCAACGCACGCTTCTGCCTTCCGCACGACTCCTCGCACATCTTCGCCGGTTACGACACGACCCCGCGCGGCGAATTGTTGGTGTCGACGTTTACGGCCGGCATGCATCCGCGCCATCCGCTCTCGGCGCAGATTCTGCCGGTCATCTTTTCCTGGCATCTCGGCATCAAGATCAACGACGTCGCGAAGTCCGCGACCGGCGCGCTCGATCCGGCCGAGTTCTGGCACGCATGGGAACGCGGTCAGTCCATGAAGATCGACATCTTCGGACCGGACTGGGATTTCTGGAACTGGGTCGACCGCCCGCTCGAAGAGCTGCGCCAGACGTATCTGGCGCAGTAGCCGATCGCTCACACGCCTATTGCTCGATTGTGTAGTGCGATTGGACGAAACCGGAGGCGAACGGCGCCGTCTTCACGTGAGCGAGCCTGATGTCCTTCGCGCGCGCGCCGAATAGTGGGATGCCCTCGCCGAGCAGGATGGGGATCCGGGTCAGAATCAGATCGCTTATCAAGCCGTCGCCCAGAAACGACTGGATGATCTTGCCGCCATCGACGTAGGCGCGCCGCCATCCGTCCCGGTCCAGCTCTGCCATCAGCTGCGCCGGCTCCGCATCACTCAGGCGCACCTTGTCCCTCAGGGGGGACGGGATGTCATCCCGTCGAAGCGTTCGGCTCATAACCACGACGGGCTTGGTGTACGGCCACGTCTCGAACGACAGCGCCTTTTCGTAGGTGCCGCGGCCCATGATCAGCCCATCGACGGAGGCCATGAAGTCGCTGAAGCCATAGTCGTGTCCGACTTCCGGCCAGCCCTCGAGCCAGTCGATGTCTCCGTTCGGGCGCGCGATGAAGCCATCCAGGCTCACGGCAATGAATACGTGGCCTGTGGTCATGGCTTCAACGCCGCTCCTTTGCGTTACCGCTCAAACCGCTTGTACTTGATCCGGTGCGGCTCGACGGCGGCGTCGCCGAGGCGGCGCTTCTTGTCTTCCTCGTAGGCTTCGAAGTTGCCCTCGAACCATTCGACGTGGCTGTCGCCCTCGAAGGCGAGGATGTGGGTCGCGAGACGGTCGAGGAAGAAGCGATCGTGTGAGATCACCACGGCGCAGCCGGGGAAATCTTCGAGGGCTGCTTCGAGCGCGCCGAGCGTTTCCGTGTCGAGGTCGTTGGTCGGCTCGTCGAGGAGCAGCAGGTTGCCGCCTTCCTTCAGCATCTTGGCGAGGTGCACGCGGTTGCGCTCACCGCCCGAGAGCAGGCCGACCTTCTTCTGCTGATCCGGGCCCTTGAAGTTGAACCAGCCGCAGTAGGCGCGGGAGCTCATCTCGCGCTTGTCGCCGAACTTCATGATGTCGAGGCCGCCCGAGATTTCCTCCCAGACGGTCTTCTTGTCGTCGAGATGCGCGCGGCTCTGATCGACATAAGAGAGCTTCACAGTGGGGCCGAGCTTGATTGTGCCGGCATCCGGGTTCTCGACACCGGTCAGCATCTTGAACAGCGTCGTCTTGCCGGCGCCGTTGGGGCCAATAACGCCGACGATGCCGCCCGGCGGCAGCTTGAACGACAGGTCGTCGATCAGGAGGCGATCGCCGAAGGCTTTGCTGAGCCCCTCGGCCTCGATGACCATGTCGCCGAGGCGCGGGCCCTGGGCGATGGAGAACGAAGCCTTGCCGACCTCTTCGCGTCCGGCCTGCTCAACAAGTTTGTCGTAGGCGGCGATACGGGCCTTGGACTTGGCCTGGCGGGCCTTGGGCGACGAGCGGATCCACTCAAGCTCGCGCGCCAGCTGCTTCTGGCGGCCTTCCTCGGCGGCCTTCTCGCTCTCGGCGCGCTTGGCCTTCTGCTCGAGCCAGCTCGAGTAGTTGCCCTTCCACGGCACGCCCTGGCCGCGATCCAGTTCCAACGTCCAGTCGGTGAGGTTGTCCAGGAAGTAGCGGTCGTGCGTCACGAGGATCACGCAACCCGTGTATTCCTTGAGGAAGCGCTCGAGCCAGGCGACGCTTTCGGCGTCGAGGTGGTTGGTCGGCTCGTCGAGCAGCAGGATGTCAGGCTTCGACAGCAGAAGGCGCGTGAGCGCCACGCGGCGCTTCTCGCCGCCAGAGAGCTTGGTCACGTCCGCGTCGCCCGGCGGGCAGCGGAGCGCGTCGAGGGCCTGCTCGACCTGCGTGTCGAGGTCCCAGAGGTCCAAGGCGTCGATCTGATCCTGGAGCGCCGTCATCTCGTCGGCGGTCTCCTCGGAGTAGTTGGCGGCGATCTCGTTGTAACGGTCGAGAATGGCCTTCTTCTCCGCGACGCCCTCCATGGCGTTGCCGAGCACGTCCTTTTCCGGATTGAGCTCCGGCTCCTGCGGCAGGTAGCCGACCTTGATGCCGTCGGCGGGGCGCGCTTCGCCAAGGAAGTCGTCCACCGTTCCCGACATGATCTTGAGGAGGGTAGATTTACCCGCGCCGTTCAGACCGACGACGCCGATCTTTGCGCCGGGCAGGAACGACAGCGAAATGTCCTTCAGGACCTGCTTGCCCCCCGGATAGGTCTTGGAGAGCTTGTGCATGTGGTAGACGTACTGGTGGGCTGCAGCCATTCGGGCGCCTCTTCTGGGATCGAGGTTTCGGGATTTGAGGGGGTATTTAGCGGATCGCCCGGCTAATCTCAATGTCCCCCTGAGGGATGGCGCATTTCACACGTTCGAGACGCCGGTGAAAAAGTAGCGGCCGAGGCCGATGGTGAAGACCAGCCAGCCCCAGAGCGTATGCTCAATAAACACCGCCCAGAACGAGCCCGTCATCGCATAGCGCGCAGCGAGGATTAGGCCGCCAAGCGCCGTCGCGGCGATGGCGAACGTCGAGCCCATGACGATGTGGGCGTATCCGAACAAAAGGCCGTTTACGATCACGATGAGCCACGCGTGCGTGCCGAACAGCGGGCCGTAGCGGTGGAAGAAGAACGAGCGATAGAGCAGCTCCTGCGCGGCCACCGAGAAGATCGGATAGGCCAGCATGATGCGCTGGTAGGTTTCGGGCCGGTTGGTCGGAAACTCGAGGAACCAGGAGGGATGGTAAGTCTTGACGAACCACGTCGCTGCGCCGCCCATGATCAAAAAGATAATGATGATCGAAAGTGCGTTACGCCAGCTGAGCCCGCGCCTGAGTTCATCGCGCAGCCGGAACGTCGGGTCGATGAGCAGTAAGAACGCGGCGATGAACAGCACCGGCAGTAGCGCGACGAAGATCGGGATCTTCGTTCCCGCAGGAATATACTCGGAGAGCAGCGGGATGCGCTCGCCGTGAACGAGCCAAGTCATGAGGATCGGCGCGGCGCCGAACAGCAGCGCCATCTCCAGAAGGAGCCAGCCGCCCATCAGAAGCGACGGCGTGCGCACCAACGGAATTGTGCCGCCCGCGCGCATCGTGCGCTTCTCTCTCGGAATTGCCGTATCGCTCAAGATCGCCACCGCATCAGGTGAGGCCAGATAGCATGGTTCGGCGGCGCTGCCAGCGGCGCTCGATCTCGGCGGCGACCACGTCGGCTGCGTAGAGAGGTTCGTAGCTCCAGGTGCCCAGCGTCTCGAACCGCTCGGGCGCAGCGCGAGTCACACCCTTCTCGCGCAAACGCTGATGGAAGGCCGTGAACTTTTCCGCGCCGCCGGGCGGCTCGAAAATGTAGATGGGCTTACCCGTCGCGGCCGCCTCGCCCGCCATGTTGACGCTGTCGGCCGTGACCAGGAACGCATCGGCGTGGGCAAGAAAGGCGCGATAGGGGTTGGGCCCCTCGCCCTTCCAGATGATGGCATTCGCCCCCCGCACTGCCCGCTCGATGCCGGCGATCAATTCGGGCGGCGTTCGGCGCGAGGTCGTGATCATCAATCCAGCCCCGAGATCGGCCAGAGAGCGCACGAGCGCCGCAAGTTCTTCAACGACAGGATGGGGATAGCGATATCGTTCGTTGGGGCCGCCAATCAAGACAGCGATGCGGGGCTGCCTCAAGGCGTCGATGGCTGCATCAGGGTGACTGCGGAGATCCGTCAGGAGCGCAGGAGAAAGCGGATGCGGTGCCGTCAACGTCGACACGACGTTCGGGCCGCGGCGTTTGTCGTGTTCCGGCACCCAGAAGAGGTCGGCGCTGCGCGGACCTGTCTTGGGGTCCATCATGATGACGGTATAGGTCTTGAGCCCTGCCTTCTTCTTCAGGGCGCGGATGTAAGGCGTCGTCGTCCGGCCAGCGGCGAAGGCGATTTGGGGCCAGGGCGGCGCGAAGAGCGTGCCCGGCTTGCCGAATTTCTCGCCGGGGTCGACTGGGCCCCACGGCGCCATGAGCTTCCACACGCCGGTGGGTGCGACGCGCTTGATCTCGGCCCGCACGCCTAGTGCTTCGGCGACGCCCAGGCAGAGCGCCTCATGACCGGCCTTGCCGTCGCTGATGATCCAGGCCGTAGCCCCGGACAGCGGGCGTGTCTGCACGGGGTCCGCCCTCTCGGTCGCCTGCGTGGGAGTTTGCATGGGCGTCACCATCCCCGGTCGCGCGGCATGTGTCGAGCGTCTTCGCACGCGCAACAGACGTTTTAATTGGGCTGAGATTTCTTTGCATTTATTGCGCGTCTGACGTACCTCCAGGGGAAGTATCCCGAGGACTTCCATGCCCCTTCGTCTCGACGCAACTGACCGGCGCATCGTGCGCGAGCTGATCGCGGACGGCGCGCTGACCAATGTGGCACTCGCCCAGCGGGTCGGTCTGTCCGCTCCCCCTTGCCTCCGGCGCGTGCGGGCGCTCGAGGATGCGGGCGTGATCCAGGGCTACACGGCGCTGGTGGACGAGCGCGCGCTGGGATTCGAGCTCACGGCCTTTGCCCTCGTCGGGTTGCACAGCCAGGCGGAGCCCGACCTGCGCGCGTTCGAAAACCGGGTGCTGGGCTGGTCCATCGTGCGCGAAGCCTACATGCTGTCCGGCGAGAGCGACTACATCCTGCGGTGTGTCGCGCCGGACCTGCCCGCGTTCCAGGACTTCATCCTGAAAGACCTGACGGCCGCGCCGAACGTCGCGAGCGTGAAGACTAACCTCGCCATCCGCCGTGCCAAGTTCGCGCCGGGTGTTACGCTTCCGGTGTCCGACGAGGCTTAGGTCAGTCGGCGCTTGTCATAGAGCTGCGGGAAGAAGCGCGTCCACAGGCCGGTGATGAGGAGCGTTCCGGCGCCACCAATGACGACGGCGGGCACTGTCCCAATGAAGGCGGCCATCGATCCGGCTCGGAACTCGCCGACCTCGTTCGATGCCCCGATGGCGACGCTGTTTACAGCCGTCACACGGCCACGAACATCGTCCGGTGTCGCCAACTGGATCAGGGTCGCGCGCACGTTGACGCTGATCATATCGGCGGCGCCCATGATGAAAAGCGCTGGGATCGAGATCCACAGCGTGGTCGACAGTCCGAAAACGATGATGGCGAGGCCGTAAACGGCGACGCCGGCGAACATCACCTTCCCAGCGTGGTCGCGGATCGGGTTGCGGACGAGCCAGACGACCATGACGAGCGCGCCGACGCCAGCGGCCGAGCGCAGGAGGCCGAGTCCCCAGGGCCCGACATCGAGAATATCGCGGGCGAAGACGGGCAACAGTGCGGTGGCGCCGCCGAGCAGCACCGCAAAGAGATCGAGCGATATGGCGCCCAGGACAACGGGGTTGCGCCAGATGTAACGGACGCCCGCCAGCATGCTTTCGACGGAGCGCGGCTCGGACAGCGTCTTCTGGGCCGGTTTCGGAATGAGGAGCGTCAGCAGTGCGGCGATGCCGAACAGCACGAAGGCCGTGCCGTAGGCGGCATTGTGCGAAAGCCCGTAAAGCAAACCTCCTATGGCAGGGCCGATCGTGAAAGAAGCCTGCATGGCGGACGAGTTCCAGGCCACCGCATTCGCGAACGACTCGCGCGGAACGAGATTTGCAGCGAGCGACTGCACCGCCGGTGTCAGGAACGCGCGCGCGACGCCAAAGAGCGTCAAGATAATGAACACTGGCCAGACTTCGCCGTGGAGCTCCGGCTGAGACGCGTGCACGATCCAGAAGGCCGCGAGCGCGGCCACGCATAGAGCTTCGAGCCCTATGCAGAGGCCCATAATGGCGCGCCGATTGAAGCGGTCGGCGACCGAGCCCGTCACCAGCACGAAGACGAGCGCTGGAGCAAACTGAACGAGGCCGACAAGGCCGAGCAGGAAGGGTTCACGCGTCTCGTCGTAGATCTGCCAGCCGACGGCCACGGACACAATCTGGGTTGCAAACCCGTTCAGGAAGCGCGCGGTCCAGTAGAGCCGGAACGACGAATAGGCAAAGGCGGATAGCGGCTCTACTGCGCCAGCTCTTGCGTCCTGATCCAACCGACTACTCCGACAGCGGCGGGTGGCCAGCTACCGTTTTCGGGGTGCTGCCGTCCCGGCCGCCGTTTCAGGCTACTTCCATTCGATCTTGAGCACTTCGTAGGAGCGCGCGCCCTTGGGCGTCGTCACTTCCGCAGTGTCGCCGGTCGATTTGCCGATGAGGGCCCGGGCAATGGGGCTCGAAATCGAGATCTTGCCCTCGCGCACGTTGGCTTCGAGATCGCCCACGATCTTGTATTTGACCTTCTCTTCGGTGTCCTCGTCGACAAGCGTCACCGTGGCACCAAACTTGATCGAGGTGCCGGACAGCTTCGAGGTGTCCACGACCTCGGCGCGGCCGATCTTGTCCTCGAGCTCGGCCACTTTGGCCTCGTTCATGCCCTGGGCTTCCTTGGCGGCGTGATACTCGGCGTTTTCCGACAGGTCGCCATGAGCGCGTGCCTCGGCGATGGCCTGGATGATGCGGGGGCGCTCCTCCGCTTTCAGGCGCTGCAGCTCCGCCTCGAGGAACTGGAAGCCCTCGACCGTCATCGGAACGCGTTCCATCGACATTGTTAACGTCTCCCATTCGGCCTGGCTGAGTAAGCCAGCACCCTAAATTCGTGTAATCCCTGAACTCTAATGGGACTTGGTGGTCGGATAACGCCTCAAGGACCCAGAAGTCTCAAGAGGCGCGGCCGACGTAGGCCTGCAGCGGTGAAACTTTGAGGATATCGGCCTTCAAGGCCTTGATCGCGCGCGTTACTGCGACCGCACCGGCTAAAGTTGTATAATACGGAACATGGTGAAGCAAGGCCGAGCGCCGGATGTCCTTGCTGTCAGCCACAGCCTTGGCACCCTCAGTTGTGTTGAATACCAGCGCCACTTCGCCGTTTTTGATGGCGTCCACGATGTGTGGGCGGCCCTCAAGTACCTTGTTCACAACTTCGCATTGCAGGCCATTCGCCTGCAGATGACGCCGCGTGCCCCGGGTCGCGATCACCTTGAAGCCGAGGTCCACGAGCTCGCGGAGTGGCGCAATGATGCGGTCCTTGTCGCTGTCCTTGACCGATACGAAGACCGTACCGGAGAGCGGCAGCTTCTGGCCCGCGCCAAGCTGGCTCTTGGCGAATGCGATCGCGAAGTCGCGATCCACGCCCATCACCTCGCCAGTGGAGCGCATCTCCGGCCCGAGGATCGGATCGACGCCCGGGAAGCGCGCAAACGGGAACACGGCTTCCTTGACGGCGACGTGGTCGATCTTCGCCGGCTTCAGCCCGAAGCTGGCGAGCGGACGGCCGGCCATGACCTCAGCTGCAATGGCTGCGATCGGCTTGCCGATGACCTTGGCGACGAACGGCACCGTGCGCGACGCGCGCGGGTTGACCTCGAGAACGTAGACTTCGTCGTCCTTGATGGCGAACTGGACGTTCATGAGGCCGACGACGCCGAGGGCAAGCGCTAGCTCGCGCGCCTGGCGCTCGAGCTCGGCGATGATCTTCGGCGACAGCGAGTACGGCGGCAGCGAACATGCCGAGTCGCCGGAGTGAATGCCCGCCTCCTCGATGTGCTCCATGATGCCGGCGACGAACGTGTCCTTGCCGTCGCACAGGCAGTCGACGTCGACCTCGGTTGCATCGGCGAGATACCGATCGATGAGGAGCGGACGCTTCGCGGAAACGACAAGCTCCGACGGACGGTCGAGCGTCGCGGAGAGGCGCGTGATGTAGCGATCTACCTCGGCGCGGTCGTGCACGATCTCCATGGCGCGACCGCCCAGAACGTAGGACGGACGGATGACGACCGGGAAGCTCACGCGCTCGGCGATGGCGGCAGCTTCCTGCGGGGTGGCCGCAATGCCGCTTTCCGGCTGGCGCAGGCCGAGCTTGTCGATCAGCGCCTTGAAGCGATCGCGATCCTCAGCGAGGTCGATGGCATCAGGCGACGTGCCGAGAATGGGAACGCCGGCTTCCTCGAGCGCGCTCGCGAGCTTGAGCGGCGTCTGGCCGCCGAACTGTACGATGACGCCCTTGACCTTGCCGTTCTCCTGCTCGCGCTGGATGATCTCCAGTACGTCCTCGGCCGTCAGCGGCTCGAAATAGAGGCGGTCCGACGTGTCGTAATCGGTCGAGACGGTTTCCGGGTTGCAGTTGACCATGATGGTCTCGTAACCCGCAGCCGTGAGCGCGAAACACGCGTGACAGCAGCAGTAGTCGAACTCGATGCCCTGGCCGATGCGGTTCGGACCGCCGCCGAGAATGATGATCTTCTCGCGATCGGAAGGCGCAGCCTCGCAGACCGGCGCGCCGGTAAGGCCGCGCTCGTAGGTCGAATACATGTAGGCTGTCGGCGACGCGAATTCGGCCGCGCAGGTGTCGATGCGCTTAAAGACCGGGCGCACGCTCAACGCGCGGCGCGCTTCGCGCACCTCGGCTTCGGTCTTGCCGGCCAACTTGGCGAGACGTGCATCCGAGAAGCCCATGGCCTTGAGCGAGCGGAGATGTTCCGCAGTGCCGGGCAGGCCGTGCGCCTTGATGCGCGCTTCCACGTCCAGGATCTCCTGGATGCGCGCGATGAACCACGGATCGATCTTGCACGACGCATGCACCTGCTCGGCATCGACGCCGAGGCGCAAAGCCTGCGCCACCTTGAGCAAACGGTCGGGAGTCGGGCGACCGAGCGCGGCGCGGACGACATTCTTGTCGTCGCCCTGGCCCAGGCCTTCGAGTTCGATGTCGTCGAGACCGGTCAATCCGGTCTCCATGGAGCGAAGCGCCTTCTGCAGGCTTTCCGCAAAGGTCCGGCCAATGGCCATGGCCTCGCCGACCGAGCGCATGGCGGTGGTCAGCGTGGTGTCGGCACCCTGGAACTTCTCGAACGCGAAGCGCGGGATCTTCGTCACGACGTAGTCGATCGTCGGCTCGAAGGAGGCCGGTGTCGCGCCGCCCGTAATGTCGTTCTCGAGCTCGTCGAGCGTGTAGCCAACGGCGAGGCGTGCCGCGACCTTGGCGATCGGGAAGCCCGTCGCCTTGGACGCGAGCGCCGAGGAGCGTGACACGCGCGGGTTCATCTCGATGACGACGAGGCGGCCGTCCTCGGGGTTGACCGCGAACTGGACGTTCGAACCGCCGGTCTCGACGCCGATCTCGCGCAGCACCGCCAGCGAGGCGTCGCGCATGATCTGGTATTCTTTGTCGGTGAGCGTCAGAGCGGGGGCAACCGTGATGCTGTCGCCCGTGTGCACGCCCATCGGATCGATATTCTCAATCGAGCACACGATGATGCAGTTGTCCGCCTTGTCGCGGACGACCTCCATCTCGTATTCCTTCCAGCCGAGCAGGCTTTCATCGATCAGAATCTGGCCGACCGGCGAGGCATCGATGCCCGACCGAACGATCTGCTCGAATTCCTCACGGTTGTAGGCGACGCCGCCACCCGTGCCGCCGAGCGTGAAGGCGGGGCGGATGATGGCCGGCAGGCCGACCGTGTCGAGCGCGCGCATGGCCTCGGCAAAGCCGACCTGCGCGTCGTAACCGACGATATGTCCCTCGGCATCCTTGATGGGCGGCGAAGAGGCAATCACGGCGCGGGGGCTTTCGAGCCCAATGCGGTCCATCGACTCGCGGAACAGCTTGCGGTCTTCCGCTTTGTCGATGGCCTCGGCGCGCGCGCCGATCAGTTCGACGCCGTGCGCTTCGAGAACACCCTGGCGCTCGAGCGCGAGCGCGGTGTTGAGCGCCGTCTGGCCGCCCATGGTCGGCAGCAGCACGAGCTTGTCGTTCGGCCGCTGACGGCGCTCCTCGGCGATGATCTTGGCGACGATATCGGGCGTGATCGGCTCGATGTAGGTCGCGTCCGCCAGCTCCGGATCCGTCATGATGGTGGCAGGATTGGAGTTGACCAGAATGATCCGGTACCCCTCCGCCTTCAGGGCCTTACAGGCCTGTGTGCCGGAATAATCGAACTCGCACGCCTGGCCGATGATGATCGGGCCGGCGCCGATGATGAGGATGGAGTCGATATCTGTGCGTTTGGGCATGGCGAGGCCGGTTCTATTCGACGGTTTCGGGTTTGGCTATAGGCGAGACGCCGCGATACACGGGCCTCGCCTGCGGCGAGTTGATCGTAGGACCGGGTCCCGACAGCAAGCGAGGGCGCCTTATGACACCCTCGCGACACGTTCACTGCTGAATTCTGCCTGAAATGACTATTTCTTGACGTCCTTCGGCGGCTCGATCTCGATCTTGTCCGGGTACGAATAGACCTCCTTGAAGATCGGTTTATCGAGGAAACCCTGGCGAGCCATAATGCTGCGGGCCGGCAACCCGGTTGCAGGATCCAGGTAGACCATGCGCACGGCTTCGTTCCTGGTCACAGTCGACTGCTCGTTGTCCTTCTTGCCCGGAGCTGGCTTCGGCGCCTCGTCGATGCCGCGGTAGCCGCGCAGCTCACGCCCCTCGACGGTTTCGGTGCCGGTGCACTCGAACTTGCCGACTTCCTGGTAGACCTGAGCGATGCTCTTGATCATGTACTGAACGAGCTGCTCGGCTTCGTTCTGCGGGGCTTCCTTCCAGCCATCGCCGCTATTGGTCCAGGCCTTGTCCCCGACAACAACGCTTTCGACTGCCTTCCCCTCGGTCAGCGGCGTCACGATCTGGCGCATGCGATCGGGGGTCTGGTACTCGACCGTCATCTTCACCGGGCCAGCCTCGGTGACCATATTTGTTTCCTTACGCAGAAACTTCTGCTTGCCCTGGCTGTTCACGGCCAGCGCGACCTCGGTCGAGCAGTCCGCAAGCGCCGGGCCGGCCGCGGCCATGCCGATGGCAATGGCGAGAGTGCCGAGCTTCAAACGCATCTTTGTCGTTTCCTTCCTCAACTTCTCCGGCCGAGATCTTCGTCACGGCTCGCTGTTTTCGCTAGATTGCGCACGGTCCGTTGGCGCAAGAATGGCCGGCTACATAGGCTTCTCGATGTTGATGTCGGCGGGATAGCTGTAGGCTTCCCTCATCAGGGGTTCGCCGCTCAGATCCGGCGGAGAGATGATGTTGAAAACCGGACGCTTCGTCTCGGGATCGACCAGGATCGTACGTGCCAGCGTCTTGCCTTCGACCTCCTCGGGCACCGTCTGGTAACCGAGATAGCTCTTGCCGTCGTAGGTCACCTTGTCGAGACACTTGAACTCGACCGAAACTTTGGCCGGCGCGAGCGTGCTCTTCAAATGATTGACGACGAGATCCGCGACCCCCTTCTTCATTTCCTGCCAGCCGGCGCCTTCATTGGTCCAGGCGGTCTGACCGATGCCAACCGTTTCGGTCTTTTCCTCGCCTGAGGTCACCTTACGATAGATGCGATCCGGGGGCAGAAAGTCGAACTGCTGGGTCTGCACGACGCCGGTATCGCTCTTGGAGACGATCTCCGTGCGCCACGGCGCTTTGTGCTGCTCATTGAACGCAGCCTCCACATCAGCCTTTGCATCACAGGCGAACGCGCCCGGCGACATCGCAGCAACGGCAGCGACCGACATGGTGGCGAGCAAGATTTTACGCATTTGGACGTCTCTCGTTTCCCAGATTGCGCGCGGTTCAGCGCTCTTTTTACCGACCGGCTTTTGTCGATCGGCGCGCATCCTATACGGGCGCGCGGGAAAAAGTCGATGATTGGACGAGAACATTTCGTAGCTTTAATCCACGGAGCCGCCGCGGATTTCACCGCTCGGGCTTAGCGGCGGAGCTCTTTCTGCTCGCGCATCTTGTTTACGAAGCGCGTGAACAGATAGTGGCTGTCCTGCGGGCCTGGGGACGCTTCCGGATGGTATTGGACGGAGAAGACGGGCCGGTCCTTCAGCTCGAGGCCGCAGTTCGTACCGTCGAACAGCGAGACGTGGGTCTCGACGACACCCTCCGGCAGGGTTTCCCGGTCAACCGTAAACCCATGATTCATGGATGTAATTTCCACCTTCTGGGTGGTGAAGTCCTTGACCGGATGATTGGCGCCGTGATGGCCCTGGTGCATTTTGCGGGTTTTGGCACCCAGCGCGAGGCCCAGCATCTGGTGGCCAAGGCAAATGCCGAACACCGGTAGCCCCGAGTCGACCAGCTTCTTGATCTCCGGGACCGCGTACTCGCCGGTAGCAGCCGGATCGCCGGGACCGTTCGACAGGAACACGCCGTCTGGCTTTCGCCCCAGAATGTCCTCAGCCTTCGTCGTGGCCGGCACTACCGTGACTTTGCAGCCAGCCGACGCCAGGCAGCGCAGAATGTTGCGTTTCAAACCATAGTCGACAGCGACGACGTGGAATTCGGGGCTCTCGTTCCGGCCATAGCCCGTGTTCCAGACCCAGCGCGTCTCGTCCCACGTGTAGCTTTGCCCGCTCGTGACGTCCGGCACGAGATCGAGACCCAGCAGGCCCGGCCAGGCCTTCGCCTCGGCCGCGAGCTTGTCGATGTCGAACTTGCCCGAGGGCTCGTGCGCGATCACGGCGTTGGGCATCCCCTTCTCGCGGATGAGCGCCGTCAGAGCCCGCGTGTCGATGCCGGAAATGGCGATGATTCCACGCTGCTTGAGCCAAGCATCGAAGTGAGCGGCAGCGCGATAGTTCGAGGGATCGGTGATCTCTGCGCGGAGAACGCAGCCGCGCACGCCAGAGCGTGACGCGAGATTGGATGTTTCGGTATCTTCGGCGTTGGTGCCGATGTTGCCGATGTGCGGGAAGGTGAAGGTGATGATCTGCCCAGCGTAGGACGGGTCGGTCAGGATCTCCTGATATCCCGTCATGGCGGTGTTGAAGCACACCTCGCCGACGGCCGATCCAGTGGCGCCGAGACCAACGCCTGAGATGACGGTCCCGTCATCCAGCACGAGGCGAGCGGTCTCAAGCGTGTCGGTCCAGGGCGCGGGCGTGGATTTCATCGGGCGACGAGCTCATATCGTTGGGCTCGCAGGGGACGTTCTCGCGCGCGACCGCGCACAAGGGGTGTCCGCTCGAAGCCAGGTCCGTGGATCGCGGCGGACCCTATGCGAGGGCTTCCACCGCGTCAAGAAATGGGGTGACCCCCTGTGCGCGTCAACTTAGCGCCTGCTCCGGCAGCAGAAATCTCATTCGGTAAATGCCGCCAGATTGGCGAGGGTCGACGTCAGGCCCGCCTGATGGTCCTCGGCGCTTATGCCGGGCGGTACGTCCTCGCAGCGAATCGTGACCTTCGTACCGCCAGAACACGGCAGCAGAATCGTTGTGATGCGCATGGTTCCGGCAAATGCCGGATCGTCGGATTCGAACTCGACCGCTTCGACGACCCGCTCGTCCGGCACCAACTCGACGAAATGTCCTTCGACGATATCGGTATGCTCGGCGGTTTTGCCGTACCCTCCCCCGTCCGTGTACGTCAGCGCCATGCGGAAGCGCCCGCCTTCGCGCGGCTCGAAGGTGAAAAACTGGCCCGTCATGCCCTTGGGCGGCCGCCACTCTACGATCGCCGCCGGATCAATCAGCGCGCGGTAAACCACTGGCGGTGAAGCCGCAATAATGCGCGAAGCCGTATCCGTTCGCTTGCCACCCGGCATCGTCACAAACCTTTCGTCTCCAGCCTCGCGCGCGGGCCGTGCCTGTCCTATATAGCGCCCGAGCCATTCGAGAGGTCCCCATGCGCGATCGTATCAATCAAGACGTCAAAAACGCGATGAAATCCGGAGAAAAGGCGCGCCTCACCACGCTGCGCCTGATCACGGCGGCCATCAAGGACCGGGAACTCGGCGTGGGCGGCCAGCCGCCGACGGAGGTCGGTGACGCGGAAGTCGTTGCGATTTTGCAGAAGATGGTCAAGCAGCGGCGCGAGAGCATCGCCACCTATGAAAAGGCGGGCCGCAACGAACTGGCAGACCAAGAAAAGGCCGAGATCGTCATTCTCGAAACCTATCTGCCAAAACAGATGGATGAAGCGGCGATGAAGTCCGCAGTTGCCGCGCTCGTCGCCGAGCTGGGTGCCTCAGGCCCCAAGGACATGGGCCGCGTGATGGGTGCGCTCAAGGAACGTTTCGCGGGGCAGATGGACTTCGGCAAGGCGAGCGGAGTGCTCAAGGAGTTGCTGAAGTAGGCCGTGCGGGATTTGGCAGCCGGCAGTAGGGAACAGGCTTTCCCGACTGCCGTGCTGTCGGCTGTCTCACTCCCCGCCCTGTGGATTGTGCCCACAAGGTCGCTTGCGCGACCAGGCACCCGAAAGGGGTGGGCGCGAATCGCGTAAGTCTTGCTTACGTTTTTTCCGTACATCCGGCCGTGGACCTCTGACACTCCATGCGATTTTCGCCTCATCTTCTGGACGAGATTCGCGCACGCCTGCCGGTGAGCCAGGTCGTGGGGCGGAAAGTTGCGCTCAAGCGCAAGGGGCGCGAGTTCTCAGGCCTGTCGCCGTTCAAGATGGAGAAGACGCCGTCGTTCTTCGTCAACGATCAGAAGGGCTTCTACCACTGCTTCGCCTCGGGCGAGCATGGTGACATCTTCAAGTTCCTGATGACGACCGAGGGTTTGAGCTTTCCCGAGGCCGTCGAACGCCTCGCCGAGGAAGCGGGGGTGGTCCTGCCGAAGGCCGAGGCCGAGGACAAGGAGCGTGCGGACGAGCGTACGCGTCTCCTGGCCCTCATGGAAGAGAGCGCGAAATTCTTCCAAAACGCCCTCTCCGGGTCCGCTGGCGCGGACGCCCGCCGCTACATCGAAAAACGCGGCCTCAAGTCCGGGACTCTGGCGGAATTCCGCATCGGCTATGCGCCGAATTCGCGCTCCGCGCTCAAGGATCATCTGGCAAAGGCGGGCTACACGCTCGAAGAGATGGCGCTTTCGGGCATGCTGATCTCGGGCGACGATATTCCCGTCGCCTACGACCGCTTCCGCCATCGCGTGATGTTTCCCATCGGGGACGCGAGGGGCCGCATCGTTGCCTTTGGCGGCCGCGCCCTCGATCCCGACCAGAACGCCAAGTACCTGAACTCGCCTGAGACGCCTCTTTTTCACAAGGGGCACCTGCTGTTCAACGCACACAGGGCCAGGGCGGTGGCGCACGACAAGGACCGCGTCATCGCCGTCGAAGGCTATATGGACGCGATCTCGCTGTCGGAGGTTGGGTTTACGGAAACGGTCGCACCGCTGGGTACCGCGCTCACCGAAGACCAGCTCAAGTTGCTGTGGCGCATGTCGGCCGAGCCGATTCTTTGCTTCGATGGGGACAGCGCGGGTAAGCGGGCGGCCTTCCGGGCCGTGGACACGGCGCTGCCGCATCTGAAACCGGGCGCCAGCCTGATGTTCGCCTTCCTGCCCGATGGCCTCGATCCTGACGACCTCGTGCGCCAGCAAGGGCCAGCGGCGCTCGATGCCTGCCTGGGACGGGCCCGGCCGCTGATCGACGTCTTGTACGAGCGCGAGTGGGCGGAGCGCGACTGGTCGACGCCGGAACGGCGGGCGGGCCTCGAAAAGACCCTCAAAGAGCTAATCGGGCGGATCGAGGACGAAAGCGTCCGGGCGCACTATCGCCAGGCGCTGGGCCAACGGCTCGCCGAGGCCTGGGGGACAGGCGGAAACTGGCCATCCACCGGCCAAGGGTCGCAGCCCGGCGGAGCAGGCGCGCGCTCGGCTGGCGGTCAATCCCGGACCGGCGGCGGCGCATTTGGCGCGGCGGGCGCCCGGTTCGGTAGCGGGCGGCCGGGACTTCGGCGCGGCGCACCTAGCCGCTATTTCCCGCCGGGCTTGGGGCAGGGCTCCGAGCACGTTAACCCTAGCTCTGCCCTCAGGAAAAGCCCGATGGTGGCCTCTGAAGCGAGTCTTCCGCCCTACCGGGAGGCCCTGCTGATGAAAGTGTTGCTGAACCACCCCTGGTTGATCGAGGAAGAGGCCGAGGCCATCGCCGAGCTGCCCTTCACGGCAACTGCGCTTTCGCGGCTACGGGACGCAATCCTTTCGGCTCACGCCCTCAACAATTCACTTGACACGGAAACCCTTCGAACCCACTTGAACAAATCTAGTTTCGGCAAGGTCTTGACCCTTGTCGAACGGGCTGTTTCGCATAAATGCGATCGGTTTGCTGAGCCCGAAGCCGGGCGCACCGAGGTGGAAGATGGCTGGCGCCACGCCCTCGCGATGCACGATCGGCATGTGGGTCTCCAACGATCGCTGGAAGCGGCCGAGCAGGCTTGGCATGAAGATCGCAGTGAGGCGTCCTTTGCCCGCATCTGTGATCTGAAGCGGCAGCTCGAGCTGTTGAGCAGTAGTGACTCTTTCGAATCAGCGGCCGAACTCGGTCACACATCTTGACGATAGGGGGGGAGCGCCACGTCTGGGATCGCGAGTGTACCGGCCAATCTACGGCGGGGCTTCGGGCCAGTTGGCTTCGATGCTGCCGCCGTGTGTGCGACCGGTACCCAGATCGGCGGCCTCGAACCTGATGTCCATGCCGGCTTCTTCGCCGGCCGGACCCCATTTTGAAACAGTCGGGCGCCCGGGCGCCTTTCCCTCACTCTTTCGCGACGGTTGAGACACATGGCAAACGCTGCAAAGAACGAAGAGCAGGATACCGCGACAGCCGAACCGGCAGAGCGCGATAGCCCTCTTCTCGACCTCTCGGATCAGGCAGTAAAGCGCCTGCTCAAGACGGCCAAGGCTCGCGGCTACGTCACGCTCGACGAGCTCAATTCCGTGCTTCCGTCCGAGGAAGTGTCGCCGGACCAGATCGAAGACACGATGGCGATGCTGTCCGACATGGGCATCAACGTCGTCGAAACGGAAGAAGGCGAAGAAGGCGCAGATGCGTCGGCGCCTGACGCGGATGAGGATGACAGCCGTGCTGTCGTTGCCGCCGGTGTGCCCGCGCGCTCCGAGACGCGCGCCGAGCCGACCGAGCGCACGGACGATCCCGTCCGCATGTACCTCCGCGAAATGGGCTCGGTGGAGCTTCTCTCGCGCGAGGGCGAAATCGCTATAGCCAAGCGCATCGAGGCCGGCCGAGAGGCCATGATCGCGGGCCTCTGCGAAAGCCCCCTCACCTTCCAGGCCATCATCATCTGGCGTGACGAGCTCAACGAAGGCAAGATTCTGCTTCGCGACATCATCGATCTCGAAGCCACCTACGAAGGCCCCGAGGCCAAGGCGCCACCAGCCATGGACGGCGAAGGCGACGAGGAAGGCGCGGCGAGCGAGGAAGGCGGCGCCAACCCGCCCAGCGAAGGCGAGGATGACGACGAGTTCGAGAACGCGCTTTCACTCGCAGCGATGGAAGCCGAGCTGAAGCCCAAGGTGCTCGAGACGTTCGACAACATCGCCAACACCTACAAGAAGCTGCGCAAGCAGCAGGACAAGAAGCTCGAGCAGCAGGTGGCGGGCGAATCCGGCTCGCGCCAGCAGCAGAAGGCTTATGACAAGCTGCGCGAAGAGATCATCACGGACGTGAAGAGCCTTTCGCTCAACAACGCGCGTATCGAAAGTCTCGTCGAGCAGCTCTACTCGATCAATCGCCGCCTCGTCGGCCTCGAGGGCCGCCTGATGCGTCTTGCTGACAGCTACGGCGTGCCGCGCCAGCAGTTCATCGACGAGTACTTCGGCAACGAGCTTGACCAGACGTGGCTCGACCGCATGGCCGACAACGGCAAGAAGTGGGGCAACCTCGTCAAGAGCGAACGCCCCCAGATCGCTCAGATCCGCGGCAACATCCACGAGCTGGCGACGGAAACCGGTCTCGAAATCACCGAGTACCGCCGCATCGTCAAGGCCGTGCAGAAGGGTGAGCGCGAAGCCCGCCAGGCGAAGAAGGAGATGGTGGAAGCCAACCTCCGTCTCGTCATCTCGATCGCCAAGAAGTACACGAACCGCGGCTTGCAGTTCCTGGACCTCATCCAGGAAGGCAACATCGGCCTCATGAAGGCGGTCGACAAGTTCGAGTACCGCCGTGGCTACAAGTTCTCGACCTACGCCACGTGGTGGATCCGTCAGGCCATCACGCGTTCGATCGCCGACCAGGCGCGCACCATCCGCATCCCCGTGCACATGATCGAGACGATCAACAAGATCGTGCGCACGAGCCGCCAGATGCTGCACGAGATCGGCCGCGAGCCGACGCCGGAAGAGCTGGCCGAGAAGCTCGCGATGCCGCTCGAGAAGGTGCGCAAGGTTCTGAAGATCGCCAAGGAGCCGATCTCGCTCGAGACGCCGATTGGCGACGAGGAAGATTCACACCTCGGCGACTTCATCGAGGACCGCAACGCGGTGCTGCCGGATCAGGCGGCAATTGCCGCCAACCTGCGCGAGACGACGACGCGGGTTCTGGCTTCTCTCACGCCGCGCGAGGAGCGCGTGCTGCGCATGCGCTTCGGCATCGGCATGAACACGGACCACACGCTGGAAGAAGTCGGCCAGCAGTTCTCGGTCACGCGCGAACGTATTCGCCAGATCGAAGCGAAGGCGCTGCGGAAGCTGAAGCATCCGAGCCGGAGCCGGAAGCTGCGGAGCTTCCTGGACAACTGATCAAAGAAAAACCCCCGAGGAAACTCGGGGGTTTTTGTTTCGTCTTCGCGCTAGGCGCTCAGCCGATTGCGGCGGGCGCGGAGGCTGCGGGCAAAGCGCAGAACGGCGACGGCGGCGGTGCGCCCTTCCCGTGTATCGAGCGCCGCATAGCGGCGCGCCTGCGCCTTCGCCTGCTCGATAACGCTCTTGTAGGTCTCGTCGCGAACCCGAGCGGCGTCGGTTTGCAGGCCACTTGTCATTTGCATCGATTGTCCTCCGCGCTGTTGAGCTACGCGTGAACATGTAGGAAGCGTACGTGGCGCCACAACGGCACACGTGTGGCGCGAACCTTACAAAACCTCAAAGGACAGCGGTTGTGGCAACCTCACGCGACTTTCGTCGTCGATCGGCAGCACGCGGCACCTCGACGATCCGCGTGAGCGCGGCACGATCCTTCCGCCCTAAAACAGTCGTCCCCCGTTCGGCACGGCGCGCTCGGGCGAGATCAGCACCACCTCGCCGTCCGCATCCGGGAAGCCGAGCGTCAGCACCTCGGACATGAACTTGCCGATCTGGCGCGGCGGGAAGTTGACGACGGCGGCAACCTGACGGCCAACCAGCGCTTCGGGCGTGTAGTGCTTGGTGATCTGCGCCGAGCTTTTCTTGATGCCGATCTCGCCGCCGAAATCGATCTTCAGCTTGATGGCGGGCTTGCGCGCTTCGGGGAACGGCTCGGCCGCGATGACGGTGCCGACGCGGATGTCGACTTTCAGGAAATCGTCGTAGGTGATCTCGGAGGCCTTGAACTCGGTGCTCATGTCGTCGTCTCACGTCAGGTGATTTGAGCGGGAGACTTAGCCCAGTCCGTCAGATGCTGAAAGCCGTTCGCGCTTTCGGTTCGCGTCAGCCGCTGTTAGGTTCGCGCGCCGAAAGCAAACCTGTCGTCCCGTTATGACCGCCATCACTAAAATCGGATTGATCCGCCATTTCGAGGTCGTGCGAGGGCTGCCGGCACGCGGGGTCATGACAGCGGCCGATTTGCACGCATGGCTTCAAGAGTATGAGCACTCGGAGGTCATACCCAAGCCTGTCGATCTCGGTGCCCACGCTGGTCGTCAGCCATGCGGGCGCGATGATCTTCCTGCGCAAAGCTCTGCTGCCCAGCGGATTCGACGGTCCGCGGTTCACCGTGCCCGAGCCGGGGCGGCT
Organism: Hyphomicrobium sp.; assembly: GCF_036262015.1. Lineage (GTDB taxonomy): Bacteria > Pseudomonadota > Alphaproteobacteria > Rhizobiales > Hyphomicrobiaceae > Hyphomicrobium_C. The sequence continues at coordinate 463,135 of NZ_DATAJR010000009.1, forward strand.
CTATGTTTTCGAAGGCTGTTGGGAATGATAGGGTCGATGCGGTGCCTGCTATGAAAGACGCGCCGGATGGCTCCTGACCCCTCGCCTTTGCCCGCCCTCACCCGCTTCGAAAACAAGACCCAGAAGGTCGTTCCTCGCTATACGTTCGCGCTCAGGATGGCCCGGGCAATCGGACTATGGGCGATGCTCACGTTCGGCGGGCTGGTGATCGGCATGATCGGATACGCGTGGACCGAGAGCATGGGCCTCGCCGACGCATTCGTGAATGCGGCGATGATCCTTTCCGGAATGGGGCCGGTCTCGGAGCTGCACACAACGGCGGGCAAGATCTTTGCCGGCTGCTACGCCATTCTCTCCGGCCTCATCATCGTTATCGGCGCAGGCTTCGTGCTGGCTCCCATCGCGCACCGGGTGTTGCATCGCTTCCACGTCGAGACGGGCAAGGAGCATTAGCGGCACTCCGTTCATCAGCCCGCAGTATTTGATTTTCCGGTCGCCTGCTCACGCAATAGACTGGGCGCGCAAGCTTCGTCTGTATTCCTTCAGGAGGACGGCATGAGCGCCATCAGCTTTTCACGCCTCGCGGGTGTCATCTTCGCGGTTGTCGCGCTGCTGCAGCTGGTCCGTGCCGTTTCCGGCTGGGAGATCGTCATCAACGGCATGTCGGTACCGGTGATGGCGAGCTGGATCGCTGCCGCCGTCGCGGGGGTGCTGTCGTTGCTGGGCTTCACCGCGTCCAACTGAGACACGCCTATTCGGGGCATTGGAACAAACGCCCGGCGCGGTTGCTGCCGCTCAAGATAAACGGCCCGTACTCACCAATTTGCGAGCGCGAAAAGCGGGCGATAGATTTACCGGCAATCGCCGTGGCTCTCCCGCAAGGATTCCTCTCAAATGCCGCTCCGCGTCTACCTCGCCGGACCCGAGGTGTTCTTTCCCAATGCCGTCGCGCAGGGCGCAGAAAAGAAACGGCTTTGCGCCGAGTACGGGTTCGAAGGCGTCTACCCGCTCGATAACGCCATCGCCGATGCGGGGGCGCTAAGCCCCATCGCGCTGGCGCGTGCCATCAGCCACGGCAACGAGGAGCTGATGCGGAGCTGCGATCTGATCGTCGCCAACTGCACGCCCTTCCGCAGCGTCAGCATGGATGCGGGGACAGCCTTCGAGATCGGCTTCCTGCGGGCGCTTGGCCGTCCGTGTTTTGCCTACAGCAACGTGGCGCTCGACTATGCGGCCCGCGTGCGCGCTGTGCCGGAGCCGGCGCAGTCTGTCTGGGATCACGAAACGCGGCGCGCGGACATCGAGGACTTCGGCCTTGCCGAAAATCTCATGATCGCAGTTGCGGTTCTGGATGCGGGCGGGCATTTCGTCGTGCGCGACGCGCCACCTGATCAAATCCTATCGGATCTCGCGGCCTTCCGTGACTGTCTCGCGCTCGCGCAACGAACGCTTGCGGCCTAGGCTCACCTCAGGCGCCGGGCTTGCCACCGGTCCCAGCGCTTTTGCTCCGCCGGTGTGCACCACGGATTTCCATAGTAGCCGTAGCGCCCATTCAAGCGCGTGCAGTCTTTGAGCGGCACATCGTTCCAGCTCTGGCGTTGCTTGCGCCCGGCATCGGCTGCGGCCGGCAGGAGCGAAAGCGCCAGCACGGCAGCCGTCGCGGCTCGGATCAGAGGCAGCATGGCGATCCTCATTGGTACATTTCGGGCGTCTATCTTGGTCACTTCGATCCTGACTGTCGATGGCGGGGCTTACGGGACAAGAACGAGCGCGCCGGTGAGGTCTCCGGAGCGCAGGCGAGCGAGCGCCTCATTGGCTTCGGACAGCGGCATGGCGGTCGTATGCGTCCGGACCGGAACCTGCGGAGCGAGGGCGAGGAAATCTTCGGCGTCCTTGCGGGTCAGGTTCGCGACCGAGCGGACGACGCGCTCTTCCCAGAGCAGCCGGTACGGCATCGCCGGGATCTCGCTCATGTAAATGCCGCCAAGCACCACCGTGCCGCCTTTCCTTACGGCCTCCAGCGCGAGGGGGACGAGCGGACCGACCGGCGCGAAGATGATGGCCGCATCGAGCGGCTCAGGCGGGCGTTCGTCCGAACCACCGGCCCAAACTGCCCCCAGCTCGCGCGCGAAGTCTTGCGCTGTCTGGTCGCCGGGTCGCGTGAAGGCGTAAACCTTCATTCCCTTGTGCCGCGCGACCTGCGCAACGATGTGGGCGGCTGCACCAAATCCATAGACGCCGAGCGTTGCGCAGGGTTCCGCCATGCTCAGCGCGCGGTAGCCGATGAGACCGGCGCAGAGCAGCGGCGCGGCCTCGACATCGCCCAACCCATCGGGAATGGGAAAGCAGTAGTCCGCGTCCGCAACCGCATATTCCGCGTAGCCGCCGTCGATCTGATAGCCGGTGAAGCCGGGTGCGTCGCAGAGGTTCTCGTGCCCTTCGCGGCAGTAGGGGCAGACACCGCAAGTGTGCCCGAGCCACGGGACGCCAACGCGATCTCCTCGCGAAAAGCGCGTGACACCTGCGCCGACTTTATCCACGCGCCCGACGATCTCATGGCCGGGGATGATTGGCCGCTTTGGGTTTTCGAGGTCGCCATCGACCACGTGCAGATCGGTGCGACAGACGCCGCAAGCCGCAACCTTTACCCGCACCTGTGACGGCCCGGGCTCCGGGCGCTCCGCCTCGGCGAAGCGAAGGGGGGCTCCTGGAGCATCCAGGAGCATGGCTTTCATCAACTCACGCATCGGTGTGCTTCACTTGCGGGAACAGGTCCAACGCCGGTTGCATTTCATACCATGCAGCCGGCGCGCCGCGTAGCCAGGTCTCATGCAGGAGGGTGCCATGACACTCACGCTCACGTCTCCGGCGTTCGTCGATGGCGCCCCTATTCCCAGCGTCTACACCTGTGAGGGGCGAGATATCTCACCTCCCCTCGTCTGGAACGGCGTCCCGAACGGCACGCAAAGCCTCGTGCTTATTGTCGACGATCCCGACGCACCCGACCCGGCCAAACCCCAGCGCATCTGGGTGCATTGGGTCCTTTACAATTTGCCGCCGGTTTCCTCCGGGCTTGCCGAGGGCGTCGCTGCAGATGCACTGCCCAAGGGTACGGAGGTCGGTCTCAACGACTGGAGGCGCCTTGATTTCGGCGGTCCGTGCCCGCCGATCGGGCGGCACCGGTACTTCCATAAACTCTTTGCCCTCGACGTACGCCTCAAGGGTCTGAACTCACCGAGAAAGGCTCAAGTGGAAGCCGCAATGGAAGGGCATGTGCTGGCTCAAGCTACCTTGATGGGCACATATCAGAAGGCGCCATAAAAGCCGCGCTCGGCGCATGTCCTGCGCTTGGTCAACGAAGTCTTTCCAAAATTGACGGCATTCAACGGTTTGCGTTGTAGGTCCCTCAAGAGGTGCCCCGTACTCTAGTCAAGTTGTTCAGGGCATTGGGGGCTTTGGGGATGACGTCCATTCAAGGATCGAACGGCGGCGCACTTGTGCGCTGGATTGGGCTGGCCATCGGTTTGCCGGCACTTATCGCCGTGGTGCTTCTCGGCAAAGACACACTGATGGTCATCGAGAAGATCAACGAGGACGCGCTGAAGCGCGAAACGGCTGCGCTCGAACGCGGCATGAAAATGCTTGGCGAGCTTCATGCCTCGCAGGTTTTGCAGCAGACGTTGTGGGATGAAGCGTTCCGCAACATCGTCGTTTCCAAACGGCAAAGCTGGATTCAGGAGTATTTCGGCACCGACGCCATCTCGTCGAACGGCATGCAGCAGCTCATCATCGTCGAGCCTGACGGCAAGGCCAGCTTCTCGAGCAAGTATAACGCCGCGCCCCCACCGGATCAGGTGGCCGGGCTCCTCGCCGCCGCTGCGGCGCCCATGGAGCGGTCGCGTCAGCTCTATCGACTGGCCCGCGCTTCGGGCGAGGGTTTCGACGAGCGAATGCCCGGCGCCATGACCGATGGCATCTACGTGAACGACTTCATTACCGTCGATGGGCACCCGGCAATGATTACCGTGTCGCCCATCACGCCCGACGACGAAAAGCACGCAACCCCGGCAGAGCCGACACTGGTGCTCGGCATCCAGACGATGACGGAGCCGCTGCTCGATCGCCTTGAGACGCTCTCCCACATCGATGGGCTTGAGCACGTGACGGCCGAGCACGAAGCCCGGACCGGCGAGCATGTGCACGAGGTCCGCGATGCGAACGGCAATATGGTGACCCGCGTCACCTGGGATTTCTCGTCGCCGGGCTACGAGATTCTATGGGCTGCCATGCCCGCGATCGCTTTGTCGCTCGGCCTGATCGCCATGATGACGACTTTCGCTGCGGTCACAGTGCGGCGCTTGACGCGCAAACTGTCTGAGAGCGAGCAGGCGGCTCTCTATGCCTCCCGCCACGATACCGCTACGGGGCTCGCCAACCGCGGCTGGTTCATGCGCGTGTTCGCCGGTCTTCTGGGTCCCGTCGATGGCCCGAACAAAACCCATGCCGTGCTGCTGATCGACTGCGATTACTTCAAGTCCGTCAACGACACGCTTGGCCACGCAGCGGGTGATGCCGTCCTGGTCGCGATCTCCGAACGGCTCAAGGCGCTTAAGGAGCGCATCGCAATCGCAGCGCGTCTGGGTGGCGATGAATTTGCCCTTGTCACCTCGCCGCTTGCGCGCGCCGACGAGGCTCTGAGCGTCGTGCAGGAGATCGAACAAGCCTTGATGCGGCCGGTCGTATTCGAGACGCACGTCATCCCGGTTAGCGTCAGCATCGGCGCAGTCACGGTCGAGACGCCCTCGACGCTGTCCATCGATGCCTGGCTGGCCAAGGCCGACATGGCACTCTACCGCGCCAAGCGCGACGGACGTGGCTGCTCACGGCTCTACGATCCCGCGGTCGATGCCGGCGAGTCGACCGTGACAGCCAACGCGTGCGCCGCGAATGACCAACGTTCGAAGGTTGGCCGCGCCGCGTAGACCTGGGCTTGCCGACGAGGCGTCTCAGCGATCGATGCGCGAGATCTTCGAACCCTCGAGGGTGAGGTTGTACATCAAGCCCTTCTGGTCGAGGATGAAGCCGATAACGGGCTTCGTGATCTGATTGGTGTCAACAGATCCGCCGACTCCGACCGTGATGAGGGCCACCGATCCGTCGACGCCGACCTTCCAACCGTGCTTGCGGCGGAAGCTGTAAAGCGCCTCGTCGGTCATGAAGAGAATAATGACGGTGCGCGCTTGAACGCCGAGCTGAAAACCGAACGATGCGGAGACGGTATTGTAGTAGGCCTCGGTATGGCCTTGTCGGCGCAGCGCCCCTTCGCCGTACTCGCCGCCGAAGCCCATGCCTGCTTTGACCACGGACGGGAACACGAGTACGCCAGCCGCATCGCGAACCAGCTCACGCGCGCCACCGACAGTGCGATAGAAGTGATGGAGCGCCGCGTCGACGTCAGCATCAATCTCATAGGCCGAAGCAGCTTGAGCGCCGCGGGCTGCGCCCACCAATACGGTGAGGGCGAGAAAGATGTTGAGTGCGAGCGTCTTGGGTGACATGGGCCGGTCCGTCCTCTTCCGTTTCGAGCGCCTGGCGAGTCTACGACTCGTCGTTAAGAGAACGGCGTAAACTAAGCCCGTGGAACGAATGTGGCGGAATGGCCGCAGCGTTGTGTCTTCGTGGCGGACACTGTCCCGTCGGCACCACCGTCAGCAGAAGATGCAGGCGTTACACATCGAGGTCGCCTCCGCGATGTGGGCATCGAGGATTTTGGTGTACTCGGCGAGCTTCGGCTTCTGGCTTTCGCAAAGCGACTTCTTCTTCTCGGGGTCGGCGAACGCCGTTTCCCACGCTTTCACGTATTCCGACTTCTTGGCCCGGAAGACGGATGCCACCTTACGAAGCGACGCGACCTCAACGCAGGGGGCGACTGCGACCCAGGTGCGCCGCTGAAGGTTGAGCTTCCTGCCGCAGAATTCGAGCAGCGCATCGACGGTCGCGTACTCGTCGACGCGCGTCCAGAGCTGGGTCCGCTCGGCTTTGCTGATGCTCTCAAGACCGAGCTTGACCTCGACAAGGCCCGGTTGCGGTTGTTGGGTATCTGCGTGCGCGAGACCCACGACCGCGAGCGCTGCCGCCGCAGCTAACCCCAATCCCAAACTTCTTGATACGCGCTGCTTCAAGCCCCGCATGATCTATCCCGGATCCTGTTGACCTGACGCGTTGTTGCGTCGCCACATGGCGAGACTAAGTCGGCCCACAGCGTTTCGGCAAGCGGCTCACGCTTTTTGGATGGGGGCGCGGGGACGCAGAGCCGCTTGCCCACGATACGCGGCAACGTTCCCGGTTAGCCGGAGGCGCTAGGCAATTGACAGGATTTCGATCTCGTCTGCGCCCTGGCGCGCCGTATCGCCGACGGATTTGCCAAGAAGCGCACGCGCGAGCGGCGACGCGTATGACAACGTACCCTTCGCTGGATCGGCCTCGTCCTCACCGACGATGCGGTACGTCTGGCGCCGTCCGTCTGACCGCTCGAATGTCACGCGCGAGCCGAAACGAACCTCCTCATTGTCAGCCGGCGGCGGCACGAACTCCGCCGTCGCCAGGCGTGCGTTCCAGTAGCGCAGATCGCGCGCAGCGACGTTAAGAGCCGCCCGATCGCCAGCACCCTGCGCCTCGGCATAGGCGCGCGACAACCGCGCGACCTCACTTTCGATGGCGGCGAGCCCCTCTTCGGTGACGAGGTTCGGATTCGACGACACCAGCCGCTCCGGAAGCTCATCGAAGGCCTCGAGGCCGTCCGGTTCTTTGACGAATGCTCTGCTCATTGTTCCTGGTGTGACCCGTTCATCGCACTTACTGTTCTCCACCTATATAGGCCTATCGCCGCGAAAATCACGAGGAGCGCGTGTATGCGCCAGGAATTGAAGGAAATCTCGGTCGCCACGGACGGACAGAGATTGTTCGAGATCACCGACAGCGTACGGGCCTTTACCAAATCATCCGGCATCACCACCGGGCTGCTCACGGCCTACTGCCGGCACACATCAGCCTCGCTCGTGATCCAGGAGAACGCCGATACCGATGTGCAGCGCGATCTTATCGCCTTCTTTCGGAGGCTCGTTCCCGACGGCGATCCACTCTTCGTGCACACGATGGAAGGAGCCGACGACATGCCTGCGCATGTCAAAACTGCGCTTACGCAGACGTCGCTCTCGATACCTATCGTGGATGGACGACTTGCGCTTGGAACGTGGCAAGGCATTTTTCTCTTCGAGCATCGCCAACAACCGCATATACGAAAGATCGTGTTGCATGTGTTTGGCGCGTAACACACACTAAGGATGTGCTCGTCGTTTTTGACTTCTACCAAACTAGGGAGACCAACACATGGCTCGAAACAAGGAAGCGGGAGATGATCGCCGCGTCGGCGCCGTGAGGAAGCGCTCCCAGATCAAGAACGAACTGACGGGCACATGGACGAAGCGAAACGACACGACCGGACGGTTTATGGACGTCAAAGAAGACGCGAAGCCGTTCAAAGGCGTGCGCAAGAAAGGAACCAAAACCATGGCGAAGAAAGTCGCAGCTAAGAAAGTCTCGGCCAAGAAGGCCGCCAAGAAGCCCGCAGCGAAGAAGACCACTGCTCGCAAGCCTGTGAAGCGTGTTGTGAAGAAGGCGCCGGCTCGCAAGGCAGCCAAGCGTCGCTAATTGCCCTTCCGGGCGTTAACGTTTTCGGACAGAAAACCGGGCGGCGGACCCTCGCGAGCGATGCGCTTTGTCGCGCAGCGGCGGTCCGCCGCCCCTTTGAGTCGGGGGCTTCAACCTGCTAAGCAGGCTGCGAATCTTAAGTATTGGGAGCCCCTCCATGAGCGACGCCGAAAGCCAGACTCGTATCGCGACAGCCAAGCTGATCCGCGACTACTACGACGCCTTCAACGCCGGCAACACCGACGGCATGCTTGGTTTCCTGACCGACGACGTGATCCACGACGTCAACCAGGGCGAGCGCCGCGTCGGGATCGAAAAGTTCCGCGCTTTCAATGCGCGAATGACCCACCACTACAAAGAGAAGCTCACCGAGCTCGTGGTGATGGTGTCCAAGGACGGCACGCGCGCCTCTGCGGAGTTCAACGTCAACGGTACCTACCTCAACACCGACAGCGAGCTCCCGCCTGCCCAAGGCCAGACCTACGTTCTGCCCGCCGGAACCTTCTTCGCAATCCGGGACGGCAAGATCGCGCGCGTCACCACCTATTACAATCTGACCGACTGGATCGCCCAGGTCGCCTAAGCGGCCCCTTGCGAAGCTTCCCGTGAGAAAGGAAACGCGATGAGCATCGACGTTCGCGCGCTGACCGGCGACGACATCAAGGCCGTGCTTCCCGACCTCGCTCGGCTTCGCATTGCCGTCTTTCGAGACTGGCCGTACCTCTATGACGGCACGCTCGAATATGAGGAAGAATACCTGGCAAAGTTCGCCAAGGCGAAGGGCGCCGTCTGCGTGATCGCACGCGACGGCGACCTCGTGGTCGGCGCCTCGACGGGTGCTCCCATGATCGAGCATGCCGACGAGTTCGGAGAGCCGTTCCGCAAGGCGGGCTACGATCTTTCCAAGATCTTCTATTGCGGCGAGAGCGTCCTCCTTAAGAGCCATCGGGGCCATGGGCTTGGCCACAAGTTCTTCGAACTGCGCGAGGCTCAGGCGCACAAGCTCGGCGGCTTCACGCACTCCACGTTCTGCCGGGTGGTTCGCCCCGACGATCATCCGCTGAAGCCCCAGGACTACATTCCGCTCGATGCCTTCTGGACGAAGCGCGGCTATGCGCCCGTTCCTGGCCTCACGGCCACCTACGACTGGAAGGACGTCGACCAGTCCGACGAGACCACCCACGTCATGCAGTTCTGGATGAAAGCGCTCTGATGGCGGCTCCGCAGTATCTCAAAGTTGCTTCCGCACAGTATCCAATCGGGCAACCAGCCTCCCTCGAGGAGTGGGAAGCCAAGATTACGCATTGGGTGGCGAACGGTGCGGCGACGGGCGCCGAATTACTGGTGTTCCCCGAGTATGCCGCGATCGAGCAGGCGGCCTGCTTCGGGCCGTCCGTCTACAAGGACCTCAACACCACGCTCGAGCGCGTCGCCGAGCTGGCGGACCAGCGCGTTGCTTTACATGCGGCGCTCGCGAAGACGCACGGCGTGCATATTCTTGTCGGTTCGGGCCCGGCAAAACATTCCGACGGCCGCTTCGTCAACGCCGCTCAGCTCGTCACGCCGACAGGCAAGGTTGGCGTGCAGGAAAAGCTGATCATGACCCCCTTCGAGCACAATTGGGGCGTCACGGCCGGAAGCCCGCTGCGGGTGTTCGAAACCGCTCTCGGAAAGCTTGCGATCCTGATCTGCTACGATAGCGAGTTTCCGCTGCTGGCCCGCGCAGCCGTCGAAGCCGGGGCCGATGCCATCCTCGTTCCGTCCTGCACCGAGCGCATCTCGGGCTACTTCCGCGTACGGACCGGGTCTCAGGCACGCGCGCTCGAAAACACCATTGTCACGGTGCAGAGCCCGACCGTAGGCGACGCGCCGTGGTCTCCGGCCGTCGATTTCAATGTTGGCGCGGCTGGCATCTACGTTCCGCCTGAGCACGGCGTTAGTGACAACGGCGTCCTGGCCGAGGGCATCCTGAATGCCGAGCAATGGGTGTCCGCTACGGCAGATCTCAGCGCACTTCGGCGTCTCAGGACGAGCGGCGAGATGCGCAACTTCGGCGACTGGCCCTCGCAACCCGGCGCCGAGCCGCTGAAGCATACCGTGGACGTGGTCAAGCTCATCTGAGGTGACCGCCAAAGCGCTGGTCGGGCTAACGCTCAGCTTTTGCGGTCCCGCCACCAGTCGACCACCGTCTCCCAAAATGCTGCGAGACCTACGGCCAGCGTAATGAGCAGGATCGCAACGACCATCTGGATGAGACCGAAGTTCGTTGCATCCTCGGCGACGAACCAGCCTGCGATCACAGCGGCCAAGAGCAAGAGCGGGCGCAGGAGCCAGTTGATGAAGGGCATGTTGTCCACCGGCCTACTTGTTGCGGTCGACAGGATAGCCCAATTGACGTCGCTCGCCAGTTGATACGCATCAATGGCGCGCCTCCCGCCCGTTCGAAGGCGTTAAGCATTAACTGCCGGTAGTCGAACCCCCTCCCCGCGCCTCACGGGGAGGGGTGTGTTTGCTATTTGAGCTTCCAGGTTACCGTCACACGCGCTTCAAGCGTCTCGGTGCCGGCTTCGACAGGTGCAAAGTCGGCCTTTGCTGAGCGCGCCATCGCCATAGGGCGCGGACCGGCGTAGTTGACCTCCTCTGCAATCGAGACGACCTCGCCAACTTCGGCGCCTGCCGCTTTTGCCAGAAGCTCGGCGCGGCGGCGCGCATTCGCAACGGCCTCCGTACGTGCTCCATCCTTGAGCGTCTCCGCCTTGCTTACCTCGAAATTCAGCCCGTTGATCTGATTGGCTCCGAGCGAAACCAGCTTGTCGAGCAGTCCGCCGATGGCCTTCAGGTCGCGCACGAGGATGCTGACCTGATTTGATACGCGGTAGCCGTTGATCACCGGCGGTTCGCCATCGCGCGGATTCGTGTAGCGCGGATCGACACTGAAATTGCTGGTCTGGATGTCCTTGGGATCTATGCCGGCCTCTTTCAGTCCGGAGATCACCTTCTTCATCAGCTCGGTGTTTGCCGAGAGCGCCGCTTCGGCGGTGTCGGCCTCGGCTGTGACACCGGACGAAAGGCGCGCCTGATCGGGCTCGGCGTAAGCGTAGCCCGTGGCAGACACGGTAATCAGGCGATCCATGGATTTGTCCTCGGCACGGAGCGGAGCGGAGAAAACGAAAAAGAGAGATGCCGCCGCCAGCAGAGCCGCGGGCCTCAACGTATTGGTCAGTCGCATGAATAACCTCCAGGTCTTGAAGGTTTGAGATAGGATATGTTCAGGGAGGAAAGAAGGCTAAGGCGGCCCCATTTGCAGGCCGCCGAGGCGACTGGACCCACCCGCGAACTCTGTTATAGAGGTCCGCTCAGCCCTGCTCGTGTCGAGCAATGGTCCCATGTCTCCCGGAGATCGTGGGATTTGGGGGCCCGTAGCTCAATGGTTAGAGCTGGCGGCTCATAACCGCCTGGTTCCAGGTTCGAGTCCTGGCGGGCCCACCAAATATATCAATCACTTACCTTCTCCGCAGATCCTTCCTGGTGCCTCGGGGCAGCAAAAGTTCGCTTCACTTAATGAGTAATAAGCTTCCAAACGTCAGTGCTGCGATAATTAGCAGTGTCGACTTCAGCAAAGCGCGCCGGATGCGATCACCGAAGCGATCAAAATCCACGGAACTTGCTGGCCGAGAATGAGCTCGGGTCGGCATGTGCTCTCCTATAATCACGAGTAAACTCGCTCCATCGTCCTTTTTCCGACAACGCGCTCTAGAACGACCTGAAGTCGCACGTAGCCCGCATTCAGAAGATCATACTCTTGCTTTTTATGCGTGGTGTCGGGGATGGAGTTTAGATCGTATGTCGAAGCTGCAAAGTGCAAGTGGCCAACATACTCTAAGCGCTTGTTCTTCCTACGCGTCCCGTGTTTGCACGTCATATCAGCCTTCTAAAGTTGACGCCAAACCTTGAGGCAACGGCTTTGACTTTAGCACCAAGTCGATGCGGCGTGCCGTCTATCGTCTGAACTGGGCATCGAGCGCCGCTCTGATCCATACGAGGGTCAGTGGGCTTAGTTGGCGGACGGAGAGATGCTCATAGCTAACTAAACCTCCAGCCGATATGCGAACTCCGGCATCGCATGCGATACCGGAGCCATACGTCGCAGCCGTTTGTCGAGCCTTACGGTAGTAGGTTCACGCCAGCCGAGAAAACGAACCTGCTATCGGCAAGGTCATTGTCGATCGTCGTGTCCCAATACCGAAGATCCATGAAAAACTTTTCGACCGTCAGCGTGACGCCAGCATTCCAATATGTGTACGAATCCTCGTTCAGCCAGTACCCGGTCGGGTAGTAGGTATTCGTGCCCGACTCCGAATGACCGACGAGCCCGCTGAGCGTCGGGTCGAAAATACCCAGCTTCGGTAGCGCATAGGAGAGCGACCCTTCGATCGAGACGTTCTTGGTTGCGGCGTATCCTTGATCGGGTTGAAGCCACAGAGTGGCGCCAACGGTCAGATCGGTTGTCGCCTTTGTTTTGGCGCCGATCTTGAACTCGAAATAGTCGACGTCCGTCGATGATCCGAGCGGACCACTGTCGCGATTGCCATAGATGTAATAGTACGCCGCGAGGTCCCAGTTGATCGGTCCGGTTTGCGGCCGGATTCCGAGGTAGACGTCCTGCTCCCAGGAACCGAGAACTCCGTAGTCGATATTGCTCGTCCAGAGCGCCGCATACGCAATGCCGTAGCTGAGCTCGGCATAGATGTTCACCGTCGGGTCCTGGTTCGTGTAGGATAGCCCGCGAAAAATGTAGTCGCTTGCGCCCGTGATGCTCACGGCCTGTCCGAATGCCCTTTCCTCAGCTGTCGCGGCGTTCGCCGCAACACCAAGCGCAAACACCCCCGCGCCTACGCCTTGAAGTACCCCCCGTAAAGTCATGTCATTCCTCTTTTCGCCATGATGATCCGTGCGCGAAGGCGCAACCGGTGCAAATTGTCGTTGATGTAAACAATTGAAGAGCGCCGGCTCGAATGCCGGCGCTCTGTCGTGGGATTAAGCTGGATAGCCGCCCGTTCGAGACCCGCGCAGAAAGCGCTTGGTCAGCACGTAATGAACCAAGCCCGCGACAAGGCAGGATGGGACTGATGCGCTGATCCAGTTAAACAGCGCGTTGTGCGCAGTGAGGGACATCGGATTGAAAAGCGCGTAGTAGACGATGCCTCCGACGAACAGCGCAACAAACGCGATCCAATTCACTCCGCCCCAGAACGCGTAGTCTCCCTCCGGCGCATCGCTATAGAGATCACGCGTGTTCACACGCCCCCGTCTTAGGAGGATGTAGTCAACTGCAGTGACACCCGAAAGCGGTGCAAATCCGAGGGCGGTCCAGGCAAGAAACACAAAGAACTTGTCGTAAACCTGGGCCGGAAAGAACGAGACGACGATGACCGGTATGAACAGCGCGCCCGTTAAGATGCCCCAAGGAATGTTCTCGAAGTATCGTCCTCCGGCCTGCCGCATCGCGAGGCACATCCCGTAGAAGATGCTCACAATGGCGGTGATGTTCGCGAGACCAATGAACAACAGCACTGAACAGCCAATGACGGCTCCGCCCAACGGAATCATCCACGCCGTGGGATCGAAGTTGCCGAGGCTCAAGGCCGCTAACAGCCCAATCGTCTCGCCGACAACTGCGGCCGCAAAAATCCCGACGAGGTTGGGCCACAGAGCCGCGCGTGGCGTCTTGGTGAAGCGCGAGATGTTTCCGAGGATGGGCCACCATCCGAAGCTTGCGGCGAGATTGATCTCGACGGCGACCATAAAATTGGTCTTCGGATCGTCGAATGGCTGCAGTGCAGGCGCCGCGGCTATCGTGCTCCACGACTTTTCTCCGAAGAGAAGAAGCAGAATACCCGCGCATAGGATGAGCTTTCCGGGCCCTACAATCCGGTTCAACCATTTGACGGCCGTGGGGCCCTTCCAAAGCAGGACCCACGAGACGACGATGGCGACCATCGCCAACCAAGTCACGCCGATGTCGTTCGGACCGATGCCGGTCGCCATCGTGGAGTTCGTAACCTCACTTATCGCGCGGCCGAACATGATCGATAAGACCGACGACCAGCCGACGCCATAAATTGCAAGGAAGATGCAAACGAGCAGCAGCACGCCAACGCGTCCGAAAACACTGCGTGCGAACGTGAACTGCTCCACTCCGTATTTGCTCGTGCCCAAGCAGACGCTGACCGAGACGATCGAGACACCGATAATGTTGCCAATGATGATTGCGGCAATTCCGTCCCAGGCTCCGACGAACATGGCGGTTGTCCCGCCGAGCAGAAAGGCCCAGGTGGCGACCGCGATGCCGATGTTGACCAACGAGTGGTCAAAGAGTCCGAGCTGTCGCTCCTCCTTGAGAACCGGTAGCGTTCCGTACTCTGAGCTCGCCCCTGTGAAGTTCGTTTCCGACATTGCCATGATCACCCCCCCGACTTCATCACGACGGTGATCACAGCGATAAGAACTGCGGCGCCAAACCATAGGACCAGTTCCCATCGAGAGATATCGGCCCTGGCGGGGTCGTCGTAGCCGTCTCGAAGCACGACATCGAGACGGCGGTTCAGTTCTTTGTCGATTTCACTTTCGTAGGTCCCGCTACCTTTCATGAGTCTCCTCCCGAGGTTTTTTTCTCATTCTATTTATTTGGTAGTTGGAGGCGTCCATCGGGCGACGAAATCCGAAGGTCGTCCCTTTTTCGCGGCGACATCAAAATGAACTGCGGCTATCTCCTTAGTTGCGATGCGATCGCCAGCATCAGATGTCGAGTACCAACACGTCGGTCAGCGCGCGCGAGGCGCAAATCATCATCGTCTTTTTCCTTTGACGGTCCTCCTCCGTTAACAGGGTGTCCCGATGATCCACGAGCCCCTCCAACACCTTCGTCTCGCACGTTCCGCAAAACCCCTCGCAGCACGAGTAGCGAATTGCGGGATCAATCTTTAGAAGCTCGGTCAGGATCGTGGAGCCTGCGGGGATAAGGACGCGCCGTCCTGATCGCTTCATGACCACCTCAAACGCCTTGTCGGCGTTGATATCTTTTGTTGGGGTCGCGCTCGTCGGAGCACTGAAGCGCTCGATGCGGAGCGCAACGTCTTGCCTTTCGCCGCACAATTCGGCGAGTTCATCCAGCATGCTGCTGGGACCGCACGCGTAGATGACGGATCCGGTTTCGGCCTGCTTCACAAGCTCGCGCAATTTGAGCTTGTCTGTCTCGCCTGGAGCGAGCGTAACGTTTTCTCGTGGTAGCCGTTTGACTTCGTCGAGAAGCCCCATCGATGAAAGCGAGCGGCCCGCGTAGTACAAGTGCCAGCTGCTGTCTTTGACCGCGTTTGCCATCGGCAGGATGGGGGTGATACCGATGCCGCCAGCGATGAAGATGTAGCTTTGTGCTTTTTCGAGCGCGAAGTTGTTGGCTGGGGCCGTGGCCTTCAGGATGTCGCCCAACCTGAGATTCGAATGGATCTCGCGCGATCCACCGCGCCCGCCTTCGACATCCTTGACTGCAATTCTATATTGCGCGCCGTCTTCCCCTCCGCCGTACAGTGAGTACTGCCTTGTTCGACCGGAGGGCAGATGGAGTTGGATGTGTGCGCCTGGCTCCCAATCCGGCAGGCGACGCCCTCTGGGATCAGCCAGCACCAAGGAGATTACCCCGTCTGCTTCGCGCCGCAAGCAGTCGACGCGAAGCTGAATGTCGATGTCTGACATGTTGAAATCCATCAGCTGATCGAGCGATAAATCGGCATAGCTTGCGAGGCGGGGCTACTCCGCCGCCTCGCTGTGCACGTAACCGAACCGCTCTTGGATCTTGTCAACGACGTCCATGACCGCGCGGCGGTAGTTCAGCGTGAGAATGTCTGCCGAGCAGGAGAACTCTCTCACCTTGCCGTCGAGAGGTACCTCTTTGGGGACAATCCTGCTGACGATGGGTGTGTCTTCGTCAAACACCTTTGTTTCAAGCGCCAGGATTTCATCCGCGCTTCCGTGCTTGAAATCCGAAGCCGTTGCGCTTCCCCAGTAGATAATCGCGCTTTCCGGTCCGACGGGAGACGGGAAGTCGACGAGGTATCGGTGGCCACCCTCGCCGTAGTCGTAGAGGATTGTCGCGATGCCGGGGGCGTATGCATGATAGTGCATCCAGGCATCTCCCATCGAGGAGAACTCGGATCCCGGTATGCTCGGGTAATGTATGGTGGTCGAGAGTTCGCGCCCGCGGCGATTGATCTGCATGGCATCGACGATGGGGCTGACCTTCCCCATGGAGCCTGCGTGCACGAATGCAAAATGCGCCATGTCGTTGAAGTTTTCCGTCGCGGCCATGAAGCCGATCGGAACGGGGATAGGCTCCGCTGCGCGCCAATCCAAATCCAGATTCTGAATTTCCGGAGGGTTCGGAAGATCGAACATCGGCTCTTCCAGACACGTCCATACGTGCGCGAAGCGCTCGATTACAGGATACGCGCGGATCGCCGGGGCGTTGGGCGGGAATTTCGCGGGATCTGGAAGCGCAGGAATGCCAGTGCACTTTCCTGTGCCCCCGTCGAATGTCCAGCCGTGATAGGGGCAGCGCACTCCGCTGTCGCAGACTTCTCCAATTGCCAAGTCGCCACCACGGTGAACGCAGTAACGATCCGTGACCCGGGCATTTCCGTCTTTGTCGCGGAAAACCACCAGGTCCTTTCCGAGCAAAACAGCGGATTTCGGTTTTGAAATATCCTGGCTACGAGCCACGACAAACCAACAGTGCTGATAGGCCTGCTGAAGTGCGGCCTTGGAATAACGGCTCACGTTGAAGTCTCCCGCATGTATTTTTTTGTGGCCATTTTCGGCCGTTGAAACCGCGGAGTTGCCAACTCCGAGAACAATTGAGGCCACGGCACCTTTCGTGGCGTCTCCTCTGCTCTTCAGATCAGCGTAAGTTGAGCCCGATGGAGGAGCTTGGCATAATGCGCATTCGGGATGCGGCATATGACAAGTAACTCAGACAGTGTCATTGCACCTTCAGATGGCGTGCATTCGCGTGGGACTCAGCGCCACCGCGTTTCTACGCGTCTCAAGACGGATGGTTCGACACCATTCCCGTGTCACACTGTCTGCGAACGACCGGAGGTTGATCGGTGCGTCAAGCGTCAGCTAGGTCTTCTGCTAAGAGCGCGCCATCAGCACGCGAGGGGGGAGCGAAGGAACACAAAGGAGAGGTGTCGTGTCCGGTGGCCTTGCTGCTTATCCCCGGCGCGACAGACCTCGACTTGACGCTCCACATGGAGCTGTTCCGCGTGGCCAATGGACTTCTGAATGAGAAGTTTTTTCGCGTGGATATTCTTACGATAGGAAACCAAGACGTTACGCTTGCCAATGGTCGCGTCGTTTCTCCAACGGCATCCCTCAATCAATTCGGCGAATACGCCCTTTCCATCGTTCTTTCTCATATTCATCCCGCGCCGGCCCTGCTTCCTGCAATACACGTAGCTATCCGAAAACTTGCAAAGGCCTCTTCCCTTATCGCGGCTGCTGATCAAGCACCGCTGCTCCTAGCCAGCGCAGGCATATTGAATGGGAAGGTTGCGACTTGTCACGTCGATCTCCTACTTGCGGCACGTGAGAGCTTTCCCGCGGTCGAATTTCTGGATCGCTTGTCTGTTCAGGACGGCAATATCCTCACCTATCCCGGCCATCTGTCGAGCGTCGACGCAATGACAGCATATATTTGCTCCGCTCTTGGCGAGGAGTTCGCCGAGGCGCTTTCCGTTGAAATGATCTCCACCTCGCCCCGCTCCTCCCAATCGTCACAGCGCAGCACGAAGAGCCTTCTCGAGAGAATAGGCGATCATCGCGTGCTTGAGGCGATCGAAGTCATGCGAGCGAACATCGAAGTGCCTTTGAGCATTCCCGATATCGCAAAACGCGTTGGCGTTTCGACAAGGTGCCTCGAAGTCCTGTGCCGAAATGAACTGGGATCCTCCCCGCAGCTCTTCTACATGCGCGAACGCGTCAACCACAGCTGCTCGCTGCTCCTGTTCAGCTCGCTCTCGATAACGGAAATATCCTGTGCTTGCGGGTTTAGCTCCGGAGCATCGTTTTCACGTGCCTTTTCGGATCTGATCGGAAGCTCTCCAAGCGATTATCGTAGGAAGCACGGCAACAAGATTGCTCCGGCTGTCCTCCTGAAAGAGCGCGCCCCGCGCAAGGCCGAACCGAATCCGCGCGACAGCAACTCTCCCCGCACAAAAGAGCTGTAGCCATTCCCGCGAGAGAGCTGCGCCTGCGCCGATCCGCAAAAAAAACGAGAGAAGAAGGACAACTTGGAATGATGAGCATTTCACTTGCCGAGGAAACAGCAACCGGACGGAGGACGGTACCCGAACAGCTTATTGGATGCTGGAAGCGGCACAGCATCAGTTTCCCGGATGGATCCGTCGATCGCGAGACACAAGTTATCTGGCTGCAAACGGCGTCCGGCGTCGCAGACATGCGCATTTCCGCGACGCGACCCGATCTGCGCCATCGCGACGGACTCGCTGATTGCAAAAAGGGCGACTTGTTGGCGTTGGCCGAGCAAGACTGCTTCGCCGCGACAACTCTATTCAATCCGGTTTCGACGCCTCGTCCTTTGGCCTTTTGGCCGCCGTCTCTCGATCTCTTGCGGTTCCAGCCGGTCATTAGCTTTCCTGAGCCAGGCTGGCTCGAGTGGAACAGCGATGGGAGCGTTATGATGGAGTATGCGCCGAGCGGAGCCTACGAAGAGGATTGGCGCCTTCTCGAATCCGAGCCCGACTTCGCAGTAAATCTCGTCAAGTCAGGCGATGGCGCAACGGACTGTCTCTACGTGACGGGAAACCATGCGATCCGGGCCCGCAGCAGACGCAACTCCATCGCGCAGCAGAGGCGTCTTGTCGACATTGCGCAGAGCCTGGGCGACAACCTTGATGCCATTCGCGAAATTCTGGATTGCGAATTTTCTTATGCGCGACGGGATGCGTCATCGCGCGATTTCACAATCGAGCTTTCGACGTTGCCTTGGCTCGAAGGACAAAAAATCTGCTCCGATTGGATCTATCGCATCAGCCCCCGCGCGGCTTTTGCCGCGGACCCTGATGGAAACGTCTGGAAGGTGGATACGCTGTGGCGACGAAATCATGCGGCGAAACTTGCACCGGGCAACTGAATGCGAAGCAGGAGCACGGAGCTGCGGCCCGTGCTCCCATCTGCTACAGCACCCATCGCGTGGTCGGCTCCAAAACCTCGATGAGCCGGAACCCACTCCGTAAGGAACGGAAGCCAAAAGCGGGCGGCAGCAGAGGAGAGATGGGCAAAGAGCTAGACAAGAGCGCTTAAAATCTGCTAGAACAAAACATGAACAATCTTGATGTCCAAGCCTTCAACGTCAGGCTTTCGCTTTGCACAGACAAACCGCCCGTTATCGTTCGTGAAGTCGTCGCTGCTCCTGGACATGGCATCGCGGCTGTCGGCTTCGGCCTGGCTTTGGCGGCACAGACACTCGCATCGGACCCGCGTGGCGCCCTGCTGCTGTGGGTGAGAGAAGCTGCGGCAACTACGGAAACAGGTGATGCCTATGGTCCTGGCTTGGCGGGGTTCGGCCTTTCTCCGGACTGTATCCTCATCGTTGAGACGCGCACGCATCTCGAAGCGCTCCGCGCCGCACTCGAAGGTGCGCGTTGCGAGGCTCTCGGCGCCGTCGTTGTCGAAACGATGGCGCCGATCGACCTGACGGCCAGTCGAAGGTTGAAGCTCGCCGCGGAGAAATCGGGCGTTGCGATCGTGCTCGTGCGGCTCGGGGGCCAATCCGTTCCGAACGCCGCGCAGGTTCGCTGGCGCGTGCAGGCTGCTCCCGAGGTGGCCAAGCCGGATGGGACGCGATGCGCGGCTTTCGAACTAGCCGTGCTGAAGAGCACGACGGGATTCGATGGGAGAAGCGGCATCGTGGAGTGGGATCATGAGCGGCTTTGCTTTGCGCAGACGCTATCTTTGCCTGTGGATGCCCTTTCTGGCATCGGACCGATGGCAGCGTGACACGAGAGGCAGCGAGTCTTCGCCGTTGGTTTTCGTTGCCAAGACGAAAAACATTTTACATCTGGTCGGGGTCGGTCCCAGAGCACGGTCGCTCGGCCTGCAATCCGGCATGACACTCGCCGATGCACGCGCCCGCATTCCCGGACTGCGTGCCGTGACCGCCGATCCATCGGCAGACGCGGTTTTCATCGAACACCTTGCCGATCTGGCGCTGGCTGTTACGCCATCGGTCGCCTTGGACCCACCTGACGGGCTCGCACTCGACATAACAGGATGCAGCCATCTTTTCGGAGGCGAGACGGCGCTCGCCGCACGTCTGCGAGACGTTTTGCGTACCGCTGGCGTGTCCGTCGCGAAACTCGCAGTTGCGTCCACACCTGACATGGCGCGCGCGTTAGCGCGCTTCTCTCGCACGACCCCATGCTTTGCCGATGACAATAGTCTGGTGCGCGAACTCCCGGTCGCAGCGCTCGAATCCACACAGGAAGACACGACGGCTTTAAAGCGGGCGGGTCTCAAGACCATTGCCGACGTCGCCAACCGGCCGTCGCTACTCTTCACCGCCCGTTTTACGCCGGCTTTCACGACGAAACTCGCCCGCGTGCTCGGCGAAGAGGACAGACGTATCTCACCTCTCCGCAAGCCGGCGCCTTACAGAGCCGAGCAGCGCATTCCCGAGCCGGTTACCAGCCACGATGCCATCTCGGGCATCCTTGCCGAACTGTCTGCGACTGTCAGCGATCGGTTGACCACGCATGGCTTGGGAGGACGGCTCTTCGAAGGGACGTTTTTGCGAGCGGACGGCGCTGTCCGTCGCATCCGCATCGAGACCAGCCGCCCGACGCGCAATCCCGATGTGATCATGCGCCTCTACCGCGATCGCCTCGATGGGCTTTCCGACCCGCTCGATCCTGGATTTGGCTTCGACATGATCTGCTTCGAGGCTGTGCAAGTCGAGCCCTATACGGAAAGCCAAGCCACGCTTGATGCGCACCATGATCGCAAAGAGAAGATTGCTCAACTCGTCGACCGGCTTACCGTCATGCTGGGCCGCGAGCGCGTGATGCGATTGCGGCCCGTCAATAGCCATATCCCTGAACGTGCGCAGTCCGTGGCGCCGGCCGCACTCGTCGCAACCTCAAGGGAATGGGCAAATCTTCCGCCCTCCTCCGATAGCAGATTGCGTCCAGCGCTTATCTACGCGCGACCGCATCCGATAGAAGTCGAGGCGCGCAGCGATGACGCGCTTACTGGCTTCCGTTGGCGCCGCGTCACGCATCGTGTCGCGCAAGTGACTGGCCCCGAGCGGATTGCAGAGGAATGGTGGCGTACCCCATTGGGCTACGGCACGCGCGACTACTATCGTGTCGAAAACTCAGACGGTCGTCGTTTCTGGATTTTCCGAGCAGAGGCACCCGCCGACGGCGAACGTGATCGATGGTTCCTGCATGGGCTCTTCCTATGATGTCCTACGCAGAACTCGCTACGACTACGAATTTCTCATTTCTGCGCGGAGCCTCCCATCCGGAGGACCTCGTCGCGCGTGCCGTGTTGCTTGGCCATACCGGCATCGGCATCACCGATCATAATTCTCTTGCAGGCGTCGTCAGGGCTTACAGCGCCCTTGAGGATTTGCGCCGTGAAGGATTGCCAGCGGCGCATAAAATCCGCGAGGGATCGGGCCCCGGAGAGTACGCTTGGGTCGCCAACGCTAAAACCGACGACTGGGCTGCCATCTCGGAAGAGATAAAAGCCCGCGCCCATCGCTTCAAACTTGCCGTTGGCACTCGCTTGATGTTCTCCGACGGCTTTCCCGACATCATCGCCTATCCGCGCAGCCGCGATGGCTGGGCGCGGCTGTGTCGCCTACTCACGTCCGGCAAGCGCAAGACAACAAAAGGCAATTGCATCCTGCAGCGTCAGGACTTGCTATCCGATTGCTCCGAACTTCTGCTCATTGTTATGCCTCCCCCGGCGCTCGATGACCTCGAAGCGCACGTCCGCGCCGTTGCGGAGGCTGCGCTTGGAAACACCTGGCTTGGGGCCAGTGTCCATCTCAAGGGAGACGATCGGCGACGCCTGGGTGACCTGATGAGCGTCTCTGCTGCAGCCAAGGTTCCCCTGATCGCCATCAATGACGTGCTTTACGACGCGCCGGAGCAACGGCCGATCCAGGACGTCTTGACGTGCATTCGCGAAGGTTTGCTCATCGAGAACGCCGGCAGGAGACTCGAAGCCAATGCTGAGCGCCACCTCAAGTCGCCGTCGAAGATGGCGCTGCTGTTTCGCGACTGTCCCTCCGCGATCTCTGCCACGCAGGAGCTTCTTCAGCGTGTCGCTTTTTCACTCGGGGATCTCAAGTACGAGTACCCCGATGAGCCTGTCCCGACAGGCTGGACACCGCAGTCATGGCTCGATCATCTCACGTGGGAAAAGGCGAGAGAGCGTTATCCGGCCGGGGTGCCGGATAAAGTACAGCAGCAGTTGGCGGAGGAACTGAAGCTCATTGCGCAGCTCGATTACGCGCCGTATTTTCTTACTGTTTACGACGTCGTCAACTACGCAAACCGAAACGGCATCCTTTGCCAGGGCCGGGGATCTGCGGCGAATTCCGCTGTCTGCTACGTGCTCGGCATCACATCGGTCGATCCCAGCCAACACAACTTGCTATTTGCTCGCTTCATCTCGAGCGAGCGTCGCGAGCCGCCTGACATCGACGTCGATTTCGAGCATCAGCGGCGCGAAGAAGTCATCCAATACATCTACAATCGTTATGGACGCGAACGCGCCGGCCTGGTGGCGACAGTGATCCGTTATCGCCCCCGCAGTGCCATCCGCGAAGTTGGCAAGGTGTTAGGGCTGAGCGAAGACACAACCGCCCGGATTGCCGGAACCGTATGGGGGAGCTGGGGATCAAATATTTCCGAACAGCATCTCCAGCAAGCCGGCATAGACCATCGCAACCCCGTGATCGGGCGAGCTATTGCGCTTGCCACACGCATCCTTGGTTTTCCGCGGCATCTCTCGCAGCATGTCGGCGGGTTCGTGCTGGCGCGCAATCGACTCGACGAGATCACTCCTATCGGCAATGCCGCGATGGACGAACGCACTTTCATCGAATGGGACAAGGATGACATCGATGTTCTCGGCCTGATGAAGGTCGACGTACTGGCGCTCGGCATGCTGACCTGCATCCGTAAGGCGTTCGAGCTCATAAAAACGCACGAAGGCATAAGCTACGACCTTGCGACGACGCCTGCCGAACAGCAGGACGTGTACGCGATGCTGCAAGAGGGAGATTCAGTCGGCGTCTTCCAGGTCGAAAGTCGCGCACAGATCAACATGCTGCCGCGCTTGAGGCCTGAAAAATTTTACGATCTCGTCATTCAAGTCGCGATCGTGCGGCCGGGGCCCATCCAGGGCGATATGGTGCATCCTTACCTGCGTAGGCGAAAGGATCCGAAGGAAGTGACGTTTCCCTCCCCTGCTCCGCCGCATGATCCGGACGAACTTCGCAACGTGCTCTCGCGAACCCTGGGCGTTCCACTCTTTCAGGAACAGGCTATGCAGCTTGCCATGGTCGCCGCCAAATTCACGGACGCGGAGGCCAATCAGCTCCGCCGCGCCATGGCGACGTTCCGGAACGTCGGCACGATTCACAAGTTCGAGTCTCTGCTTGTGGAGCGCATGGTGCACCGGGGCTATGATCGCGACTTCGCACAACGCTGCTTCGAGCAGATCAAGGGGTTCGGCGAGTACGGCTTTCCAGAAAGCCACGCGGCGGCGTTTGCCAAGCTCGTTTACGTTTCCGCTTTCATCAAATGCCGCTATCCGGCGGCGTTCGCTTGCGCGCTGCTGAACTCGCAACCTATGGGATTCTATGCTCCGGCCCAGATCGTCCGCGATGCGCGCGATCATGGCGTGGCGGTCTATCCGGTCGATGTCAACGAGAGCGATTGGGACAATACGCTGTGCGTTGGCCCCGATGGCAAGATGGCGATGCGGCTCGGCTTTCGGCAAATTGACGGATTATCCGAGGACACGTGCAAGCCTCTGATCGCCATGCGCCGGAACGGCTACGCCGACGTGGATAGCCTCGCTCGCCGCACCCGCCTACCGCAGCGGGTTTTGCGTTTGCTCGCCGATGCCGACTGTTTTCTCTCCATCGGCATCAATCGTCGCGACGCGTTATGGGCGGCACGGCGCCTGCCTGACGCCGACGTCCTGCCGCTGTTTGCAGCAGCACATGAACCGGACATGGCCGAAGAACCCGATGCCCGGTTGCCGCCGATGTCGCTTGGAGAGAACATCGCTGTGGACTACCAGACCTCGCGGCTCTCACTCAAAGGCCATCCAATGGCGTGCCTGCGAGCGCTATTCCAGAGCGAAGGCATCGTCTCTTGCTCTGAACTCGCTGCGCAACGCGACGGAAGCCGAGGGAAAGTCGCCGGTGTCGTGCTCGTGCGGCAGCGGCCGGGCAAAGGGAATGCAATCTTCATAACCCTGGAAGACGAGACGGGAATTACGAACGCCGTGCTGTGGTCACGCACCTTCGAGAAGTTTCGTAATGAAGTGATGGGTGGTCGTTTACTCCTGATTGAAGGCAAGGTGCAGCGCAGCCCAGAGGACGTCATCCACCTCATGGCCGAGCGCATCATCGATCGCACAGGGGAACTCGCCCGCCTTTCCGAGACACACGAACCGACGATAGCGTCATCATCCGAAGACGAAGCTCTGCATCCGCAGGTCCCGCGCAGCCGCCATCCTCGTAATGTCCGGATTCTGCCCGGCTCACGTGATTTTCACTGATCGGTAAAGCAGGCGAGTCTACTCGAACACATCAGGCCGTGCAGCGGAGCCGTTTGTCGGCCGCACTGTCTTGCGTGTTGCATGTGCGCACGCCCTATCAAGGGCAATCACACCGAATTTCGCGGTTCAGAAGGAACACCGGTGAACACATACCCCGATCCATAGACCGCCTTGAACGGCGGGGGGTGACTGCTCACCGCTTCAATCTTGCGTCTCAGGCGAAGCACGACGGCGTCCAGATTACGCGGCTCGCCGCCCGGGCTCAAGTGACTGCGCTTCTGAGGGACATGCGGCGCAGCCATCAGCGGCTTGAGGAATGCAATTTCCGTGGCCGTCAGCGATACGACACCGCCATC
Source organism: Hyphomicrobium sp. (assembly GCF_036262015.1). GTDB lineage: Bacteria > Pseudomonadota > Alphaproteobacteria > Rhizobiales > Hyphomicrobiaceae > Hyphomicrobium_C. The sequence goes on from NZ_DATAJR010000009.1 coordinate 488,085, forward strand.
GGGCGTCAAGAGTTGCCAGAGCATTTCGTCAACGCGCCAGGCAGGTGCCGCGGCGTCCGCATTTTCGGTCAGAGACGGTCGCAGGCGACGCAGCAGATTGCGGCAACACGCTTCAATCTCTCGCAGCGATGTGTCCTTGACGAGATAGATGTCGGCTCCAACGCCAAGCCCTGCCAGTCGATGCGCCTCGTCCCCAAATGCGGTGAGCATGATGATTCCGACCGACAGGCCGTACCGTTGGCGAGCCGCCGCCGCCACGGCAAATCCGCTGCCGTCGGGCAAAGCGAGGTCGAGCAGGATCAGGTCTGGCCGTGCGCGCTCGAGCAAATCGAGACTTTCCCGGCACGTCGCTGCCTGATCAACCTGAAAGCCGCGGGCGAGAAGAAAATCGACGAGGTCGATCCTTAGCGCCGGCTCGTCCTCCACCACCAGCACATGCCCGTCATACTGCATGGGCGGCCCCCAGAAGTGCCACCGTTGCAACGGCTCCGCCGCCTACACGCGGCTCCAGTGTGACGCTCCCGCCGTATCGCGTGACGAGCGTGCGAACCGTATAGAGGCCCAAGCCCGTGCCCGCCGTTCCGCGGGTGTTAGGTGCGCGAAAGAACTTTTCGCCGAGCCGCATCCTATCTTCTTCGGAGCCAAGCCCCACGCCTCGATCCTTTACCGTCAAATAGATCCATCCGTCGTCGGTATGCAGCGCGACATTGACCGGACTGTGCGGGGCTGAATACTTCAGCGCGTTATCGACGATATTGGAGAAGATGATGCCGATCATCTTCCTGTCTCCGGTCATTGCCAACTGCTTGGGCAGGTCAAGCACGATGCGGGACGAGTTCGCAAGCGACCTAATCTCTTGAGCAAGGTCAAAACGTTCCGTTCGCTGCTCATGACTTGTACCACGGGCATGGACAAGAAATTGCTCGACCAAGGCGCTCATGCGCGTGGCCGCAGAACGGATCTGGGAGATTCGCCGCGCGCTGGCCGGGTCGGCCGAGACATGGCCTCCCTCGAGGAGTTCGCTGGATCTCGACACGATCGCGAGCGGCGTGCGCAATTCATGGCTCAAGATCAGAAGCTGGGCGCGTTCGTCTTCAATGCGGGCCAGCAATTCCGCGCGCAGTCTCACCCCGACGAGAATGGCCGTCATCACCCCTTTGACCAGAAAGGACAGGAGGTGAAGGAGCAAATAGATCTCCTGGTAGGGGTTGGCATCGAATAGGCCACGCGGAGGGGCAAACCACACCCCGACAGCCCAAGCTGCACAGGTCGCAGCAACGGCGCTCCACCACGCCACCGTAACGCGCCGCAAGACCACCGGCTGTTCGCGGTCTCGCAGGAATAGAAGAGCGCAGCACGCGTAACAGACCGCACCGAACAGAGCCAATAGTGAGATGCGAAGCGTAATGTCGTCGGGCCGGAACCAGAGCATCAAAGGCCAGGAGATCCCGACGCCTGCCAACGCGAATGCCTGCACACGACGTGGAACGGGCTGACCTAGAAAGCGCGCGAACCCTTCCAGCATGAGCACGGCGGCGACGGCCAACAAAAAGTTGCCGAGCCAGATGCCGAGAAACGGAGAGACTGCGGGGGCAATCCCCCGCACGAGCAATCCGGCTCCTCTTGCGGCGAATGTCAACGCCAGAGGCAACATGCCCGGTACCTGCGGTTGCGCACGCCACAGCAGAAGCCCGCAGAGGCAGAAAAGAGTATCGGAGAGGATTGAAACAACGAAGATCGTCTTGACGTCCAGCATGCCACGCGCATGCTTAAGCCCTTTGCCCGCAATGGCAAGATGCTTCATGGTAAGTTTTCGTCAGATTTAGTCACATAAAGTAAGTGTTCGAGTATCTTTGGGAGAACTACACGACCCACCCTGCTGGTGGGTGCACGTTATTTGGCCATTTCTCGTGATCTCAAGCGCTGAATCTGTTACGGCGCGACAATACTAAATGCATCTGCGCCTTAGCCTCTGTTCGTGTCCATGATTTCCTTCTTTCGTTTGCCACCTGCACATCTGTTTATTTTGCTGACTGCCGTCGCGATCTGCGGTGCGGTTATCGCGCTCGTTATTTCCGATGCCGATCCCGCGTCGCTTCTAACGTTGCGTACCGTCAGTGTTAGCGGCGGCAGCGCCGGCGATACGCGCTACAATCTTCCCGGCATTTTTGCTTTCGGCGTGCTCGCTGCCAGCGTGTGTGGTGGCGTTGCGCTTCTCGGCCGGCTTGTCCTGCCACTCATTCATCGTGATGGACAGGTCTCCATAGATCGCGTCGCATCAACGACCGAGGCTTTCGGACGTGAACTTGCCAACGTCCTAGCCATCATCCGCTCAGATCTCGCAAACAGAGAGGCGTACCGGAATTCGCTTGCCAACGCGCAGGCGCGACTCGTGAGGCTCACAGAGGCTGAGCAAGTTCGTGTCATTGCCAGCCTCCTTGTTGCGGAAAACGAGCGCATGCGTCTCGCGAGTGTGGACGACAAAGGCAAAATTGAAGCCTGTGCGCGTGAAATAGAATCCCTTCAGACACGCCTTCGCGGAGCCGAGGAGGAAACGCTCAAGGATCCGCTGACGGGTATCGGCAATCGCCGTCTCTTCGATGCCGCGATGAAGAGAGCAGTTGATACCGGCAATGCGGACCAGACACCGCTCTCGTTGATCATGTGCGACATCGACCACTTCAAGCGCGTCAACGACGTGTTTGGGCATCACGTGGGAGACGAAATCATCAAGGCGCTTGCGGGCATCATAGAGGCAAACGTTCGCGAGACCGATAGCGTTGCCCGGTATGGCGGGGAGGAGTTTGCTATCATCCTGCCGGGAACGAAGCAGCACGTTGCCAAGGAGATGGCGGAACGCATCCGGCGCAAGTTCGGAGCCAAGCAGTTTGCGATCCGCAAAACGAACCAGAAGATCGGTCAGGTCACTGCGTCATTCGGTGTCGCCGAGCACCGTCCAGGAGACGACGCCCAGACGTTCGTCCAGAGAGCTGACGCGAAGCTTTACGAAGCCAAGGCGCGCGGGCGCGATCGCGTTGCCGATTTTGGCTAGCGCCCGTGGGCGCGCGCTCGCGGCTTCCAATGCAAGTTCGGGCGCCCCTAGAACTGCCCATGAAGGCGGGCTGCGAACACAGAGACCGGACCTCTATCGGCGTTGTAGCCGGGATTGTCGATGAACTGATAGTCCAAGGTCAGCGAAACCGGATCGCAGAGCGGCAGCATGTAGTAGGTCTCAAAAATGCGCTCCTCGCTGTAGTTTAGCTTTCCATCGCCGATCAGGAGCCCCAATCCGCCAGCCCCAATCCATTCGCGGTGTGGCTCAGATATCGCGTTGATTGCGCCGCCGATACCTATGACATCATTGGGCCGCCCCCACGCCTCTCCCTTGAGACGCAACCCGATCGAAGCGCTTGAGTCGATGTCCGTGAACGACATGATCTCGCTTCGACCGTCAGACCAGCTGAGCCGCGCAAAGATGCCCAGAGTGTCGCTAAGAGACTGTTCGGCTCCGATCACAAAACCGAACTTCGTGCGCGTGTGTCGGGTCTCAACAATCGTGTCGTTGGGGTCGGCGCCGGTGCTTTCCGACAACGCCAATGACTCGTCATAGTTGCCCGCGTTGGCGCGACTCAACCATCCGAGCCACCGGAGCTTTCCTGGCTGAGAAAAGAGGTTATATCGCTGCTCGAGTTCGGCGACGTACTGCCCGCGCGCGAAAATATCCCAATCCAGCTTCTCGACGTTCGATTTCACGGGCACGAGAAAATATCCGAAACGGAGTGCCCAATCCTTCCGGTTGAAATCGAGCGCGATTCCGTACGTGTACCCCTTGAGATCGGCCGCGTAGTCGAAGCCCCCCGCCTCCCAAAGGGACCAGTTGAAGAACGTGGTCCGCGGATCGTGCGCATAGGTATTGTCGTCGAATAAGTCGGTAACGGAGAGCTTGCCGACCGTTACGGTTGCCCGTGATATGTCGCGCTTACCGCCCAGCTGATTGAACTCGTCTTTCACATCTTCCTGCTCTCCGCCGAAACCAAAAGTCTGGCGGAAGAATAGGCGCGCGATGTAACCGACCGGCGCTTCCGTTCCCCCCTTTTGTGCTTCCCCGTTTACGAAGCCTGCAACACCGTGCGTGCTCGACAGACCGAACCCCTGAAAAAGCTCCGGATTGACGTAAAGTTCGCTGCCCTCCGCGAGACGAAGTCCGGCGGCGAGTGTGACAGTCCAGGTTTCGCGCGCTTCGCCATCTGGATCGAGGCTATTTTCGCCCTCGTAGGGCGAGCGGAACGGCGCGGCTCCCTGTCCGATGAAGGTCGACTGACCGTGAAAATTGAAAGCGGGTGTGTTCGACCCGGCATGAGCGGTGTTGTCGACGCCCACGTTCTGCGCATACGCCATGCCATGAGAGATGACGGCGAACCCAACTGCCCATGCGGGTATTCCGAACATGGGAGCGCGCATCTCTGCCGACCTCGCTGCCCGATTTCAAATGAAGGCTCGGACGAACTCGACTCGAATTTCCGGAAACGTTACCAGCACGATTGGCATGCTACAACGCCGAGACAATTGACCCTTCAGACGGTTCCTACAGCCCGCGCCTGAAAGACCCGCATCGCATCCCGGGACAGCGCATTTTCATACAAAGATTTATTGTAGGGCATTCCATTACCCCCATTGGAAACACGTTTTACGCGGCTTAGCTCAGAAGAAAAGCGCCCGCGACCGCGCTTGCATTCCCAGCATGAGCGCGGCCCCGCACTTCAGCCTGGGAAGCGCAACACCACGCGTCGTAGCAAGCGGCATCTTCACAGGCGCATTCGCAATACCCACGATCGATGACGGACCGCCGTCGATCGAAGCGATCAGCAGCTCCAACATCAACGTTGGAGGCCAAACGATCGATATCTCGGATCAATCCGCCGTTGTGCGCGGGATCGGACTTGTCCGCTCCATGGATGATTTGCGCAACACGATGCTGACACAGCAGAACGGCCTCGCCATAAGAGTCGTGGATGTCGCTACAGTCTCGGTCGGAAGCCAACCGCGGCTCGGCATCGTCGGCAAGGACAACGATGACGACATCGTACAAGGAATTGTCCTCATGCGTCGCGGTGAGAAGAGCTTACCGACAATACAGCGCGTCAGCGAGGAGATCGACAAAATCAACTCGAGCGATATCCTGCCGCCGGGTGTCGAGATCAAGCCGATCTACGACCGTCGCGGCCTCATAAATGTGACGACGCACACAGTGCTGCACAACATGGTTGTCGGCATCGTACTTGTGTTTCTGTTCCAGTGGCTGTTTCTCGGCAACCTCACCAGCGCGGTTATCGTTGCCTCGACCATTCCCTTCGCGCTCGCGAGTTTCATCCTTTCAGCAGACGCTGTTGCCGAACCACCAGCGCCGCTCTCCGCTCGCATGACACGCGAAGAGGTTCTCGAAATCCTCGGGGCGCCGGAATATGAGCGTCTGGAACGCAACAGCGTGAGGTGTCTCGCGTACCGAACGCGCCTCAGCGATCCACGCTTTCCGAAGCCACTTATTCCGCGTGATGGGCTCGTCGGGGCGATGCAGCGGGGCATGCTGGTCGGTGCGGAGTACGTCCTCTATTCGGAAATCAGCGAGAGCTGTTCAAGAATGGCCAGCACCTGGGATCACCCGCCCGATGGCTACACGTGCTTCAGGAAATTCTGGCTCGGCTGCTGAAGCCTTTACTCCTTTGGACACATTCATGCCGGCGAGCTAGCCGCAAGCACGTGCCTCTGTGCACCGTCGGCTTCGTTTGCGGCGGAACCACGCACGACGCGTCATCGGGCCACTACCCTCTAGCGACCGTATTGATGAATATCTACGTCTACTTTAGATCTTCACTCTCCTTGACCTCAGGCTGGTGCCCGCATGCCTCTTCTCACACGCCGTAAGTTTTTGGCAGCATCCGCAATGGCGGGAGGCTATGCTGCGGGGTTGGGCATCGCCGGGCGGTTCGGTCTTGCAGCACCGCTACCGACGCAGATCCTCAAGGCGCACAAGACAGAAGCGCAGCTTTCGGATTCCGGACCAACCAAGAATGTACTGACCTACGGCGATGCAGGCATGCCGCCGACGCTTCGCCTGACCAAAGGCAAGCCGTTCGCAGCTCAACTCATCAACGCGCTTGACGAACCGACGACGATCCATTGGCACGGCTTACGGATCGCGAACAACATGGATGGCGTTCCATTTCTGACGCAACCCTACGTCAATGCGGGCGAAAGCTTCGACTACGCGTTCACCCCGCCGGATGCCGGAACCTTCTGGTATCACCCTCACTGCAACACCCTCACCCAGATGGGCCATGGCCTCACCGGCGTGATCGTCGTCGAAAATCCCGACGATCCGAAATTCGATGGCGAAGTTGTTCTGAACTTGCGCGACTGGCGCCTCGGCAAGGACGGGCAGTTCATTGCTCAATTTCTGCCGAGAGATGCGGGCAAATCGGGAACGTTCGGGACAGTTCGTACGGCCAACTGGATGGGAGAGCCCCAATACGATGCTCCAGCTGGGGGGCTCCTGCGCCTGCGCATTGCGATTACGGATGTGACGCGGATCTATCGGATGAACATGGAAGGCGCCGATGCCGCCGTCATTGCCATCGACGGGAACCCTGTACCTTCCCGATTCCCGCTCGACTCTCTGATGCTCGGTCCCGGACAGCGTGTGGATCTGGCTGTGCGGATGCCCGATGCGGAGGGCGCAATTGCGATGTTGAAAGACACGCGCGGCACGAGTCCCAAGACAATTGCAACATTCCGCGCCGTCGGCAGCTCTCTCAAACGCGATCTTCGCGACCTCACTCCCCTTGCAGAAAATCCGGTCGCTAAGGCGGACGTCGCAACAGCACGCCGCATCTCGCTTGCACTCAGCGCCACGGCCGAGTCTACAGCGGTCGACAGCATCTGCGGATCACTTGGCTACAGCTTCTGGGCTATCAACAAGGTGCCGTGGCCAGGAGACACGCCGGATCCGACGGCACCTCTCGCGGAACTGAAGCTCGGCAATAGCTACATTCTCGACCTCGAGAACCTCACGCCGCACGTACACCCAATCCATCTTCACGGAATGAGCTTCACTGTGCTCGCGTCATCGACGCGAGAGGTGGCGCCGCAAGTAACCGACACGTACTTGATCAACGCGGATGAGAAGGTGCAACTCGCTCTGGTCGCCGACAATCCGGGCGATTGGGCCTTTCATTGCCACATCATCGAGCATCAGAAGACGGGAATGTCCGGCTATTTGCGCGTGACTTGAGAAGCATGTCGAAATACGCGCGCCCCACATCGACATGGGCCGATGCGCCTCGCGCCATTGCACAGGCGGAGCCCGTTCGAATTAGAATCCGGCTTTATGGTGCTTTTTTAAGTCCTTTGGCGCAGGCGGGAGTAGCGCCTGGTTCAACGGCTGGGCCAGCTCGTAGTCGATATCGAGGCGCGGGCATCCCATACCGGGCAACATGGTGTTCAACGTCTCGATGCGTTCGCGCTCGCGCGACAGCTCCTTTTGTGGGTCTTCCGGCTTTTCGGGATGCTTCTTCGTGCTCGAGAATTGCTTGAAGCCGTTGTCCGGGTGGGCCTTGAGGGCTTTGAGCGTTTCAATCTGCCCTTGCAGATCTTTTGTGATGGCGGCGCACGCACCACCCTCCGAGGGTGGTGCGGCGCTTGGGGGGGTGGAGGAGAGACTGCAGGCTACAGCGGCCGAAGCCGCGAGGAGCACGCGCCCGCAACGCATGGTCTCCCCTCCGGTCGAATTACTTCTTCACGCAGGCATGGGTCTTCGAATCCCATTTCATATCAGCCATTTTTTTGCATTCGGCCTTTGTGGTGGGCGGTGCCGCATCAGCCGCGAATGCAGGAGCCACGTTCAAGAGCAGGATGCTAGCGGCGATGGCGGTAGCCAGTGTCTTCGTCATGACGTTTCCTCCTAAAGGGGAGAGAACGCTAGCACTCGCTCTTTACGGGAGCTTGTTCTTTGACTTACGCATTCGTAAGGTCGGCCACCTCGCTCAATCGCTGATCCAATCCGCACATTTCATCGGCGGCGTTGCCTCGCCCCACGGACTGATCGGCACGCTCGATGTGGAATTCTCCGGACTGCCCTCGATCATTTTGTCTGTGTAGACGAGATAGACCAGTACGTTGCGCTTGGCATCGCATCCGCGCACGATCTGCATGCGCTTGAAGATCAGCGACCGGCGCTGGCTGAAAGCCTCGTCGCCCTGCGAGAGCTTCCTCTTAAACTTGATCGGTCCAACCTGGCGGCAGGAGAGCGAGGCGTTGGAAAGCTCTTCGGACAACCCAAGCCAGCCGACCCACCCCCCTTTTTCCGGAACAGTGAAGTAGCAAGCGACACCTTCGACGTCAGGATCGTCGATGGCGTAGGTGCCGAGCTTATGATCGGGAGAAAGGAACTTCCAAACGGTCGTCTTTCTGAAGATGAGATCTGGATCGTCAGCGAGGGCCGCCGCCGGCGCCCACACCACGAGTCCGAGCGACAATACTGCGTTTCGTAGTCTCATCTTCTGCTCCCATTCAGCACTGGCCGGAGATGGGCCGCGCGCACCGGGATTACTAGAGCCTCAGCGCTTTCGATTGAAGCGCGGCATAGGCGCAGAGGTGATGCACTCTTGCTTGTGGATGCGCGGGTGCGGGCCAGCGCGCGAAGGCGCGAATAGCGGTAGCCTTCTGCCGTGGTCACATACGGCGGAGGGGGGAACACGATGCCCGACACGCGCCTGACTGACGACGTTACGTTACGGGTCGATGCCATGCTCGACCGGATCGCGGCGACGCCGATCGGTAGAAATGCCGACGTATTGCAAGCCTCACTCGCTGATTGCGATGCACTCGAACACTCCCAGGGCAGCGCGATGGCGATCTGCAAACTGCGCGATCTGCGCCATTGGCTACGGCTTGCCTATGGCGACGCCCTCCACGCTTACCCGGCGGATCAACTCCGGCGGATCTTGCGGGACGCGATCATGAATCTCGGCGGGACCGCCCGTCGCGAGATCTAACTCCTGAGTCCGCAGGTCTCAGGCCACGAGGCTCTTCGAGGCTTCCATGACCGTCCGCGCGGATGCGCTCGCTGCTTCCGTTGCGGTTGCGATCCTTGCCATGTTCTCGGTGATCACCTGTACACCGTTCGAGGCGGTCAGCATGTTGGCCGAGATTTCCTGCGTCACGGCACTCTGCTCCTCAATCGCTGCCGCGATGCCGTTGGAGATGTCGTTGATCGAGTTGATCACTGTTGTGATCTCCTGGATCGCAGAGACGGCGTTGTTCGTGCCGGCCTGAACCGTTGCGATTTGAGACGCGATCTCGGCGGTCGCCTTCGCCGTCTGGCTCGCCAGCGTTTTCACTTCCGATGCAACGACGGCGAAGCCCTTGCCGGCTTCACCTGCGCGCGCGGCTTCGATTGTCGCGTTGAGCGCGAGCAAATTGGTTTGCGATGCGATCGTGTTGATCAAACTCACCACTTGGCCGATGCGATCGGCAGACGTCGCCAAGCCGCTGACGATGTCATTGGTCTGCTTGCCGAGCGTTACAGCCTGGTTCGTGATCTGTGAGGCTTCGGCGACGCGCCGGCCAATTTCGCGAACGGAAGACACAAGCTCTTCGGCCGCAGAGGCCACGGCTTGCACGTTTGTCGACGTGGCCGCAGACGAGTTGGCGGCACTGGCAATCTGCTGTGTCGTATCGGCGATTGCGTGCGTAACCTTGCCGAGATCGACATCGATGGTCTGCTTCAGCGCGGCCTTCATCCGCACTTGCCCGGTGATGTCGGTGCAGAACTTCACGACCTTGAACGGGCGGCCCGACGCGTCGAAGATCGGGTTGTAGGTCGCCTGCAGCCACATCTCTTTGCCGTCCTTGCGGACGCGGCGATACTCGCCCGCCTGAAACTCGCCACGGCGAAGCGCCTCCCAAAATGCAGCGTAAGCCGGGCTTGCGCGTTCGGTCTCGGATACGAAAATCCGATGGTGGCGCCCCACGATCTCGTCGAGGGTATATCCGACAGCTCCCAGAAAGTTCGCGTTTGCCGCTGTGATCGTCCCGTCCAGATGGAAGTGGATCACCGCGTTGGATTTGCTGATCGCTGCGATCTGGCCTTCATAGTCGGCCGCTTTCAATTTGCGGTCCGTCACGTCGGAGCAAAACTTCACAACTTTGAACGGCTTGCCGCTCGAATCCAGGAGCGGATTGTAGGTGGCCTGGATCCAGATTTCCTTGCCGCTCTTGCCGACGCGCTTGTATTCGCCCGCCTGGAACTCGCCCCTATTGAGCGCTGACCAAAACTTTGCGTAATCCTGGCTTGCCCGCTCTTCCGGAGTGACGAAGAGGCTGTGATGTCGGCCTTGGATCTCGGACAGCGTGTATCCGACTGCGCCGAGAAAGTTCGCGTTGGCGTTAACGATCGTGCCGTCCAAGTTGAACTCGATGACGGCCTGGGATTTATCGAGCGCGTCGAGTTTTGATTGAAGTTCATTTGATTTCTGGCTGAACATCGCGGCCGTCCTTTTTTGCCGTTTTTCCGGCAGTGCCAGCGCATCATCCGCAGCCGTCGCATCCGGAGATTGCGCAAAAGGATGACGTTTCATGGCTAATGAGTAATTAATATCGGCAGAATTTCGCAGCCTCATACGGAATTGTAATAAAATGAGTTGCTGACGTTTCCGTCAAAGAGCCGAAATTACCAACCTGAAATCTCTATATAATATTCATCATATGACAGATTTTTGCCTAAATTCAGAGCACCTGCTTGCCGGTCCGGACTTTACGAGATTTTCCCGCCGCTTATATTTTTGGAACAATTCGCCAAAACAACTTGTGGGAGAACCTTTCTGCCTCAGCCCATTGCGAGGGCTGAGAAAACGCTTTGCACGACCAGCGTATTCCATGGAACCGGCTTTATTTTTTCCGTTTATATTTCATTAGGTATACATCGCTCACGATCCTCAGTGCCGGGACATTGCCCTCATATCCTTGTCTCGGTCATCGAGGAGGAGGTCTCGATTCGTCCCCGCGTCCGGGACCTCCTCTGGTGATGCATTCTCGCCGCAGCTGGACGCAATTAACGATAATTCGATGTCGTCCGAGGTCTGCGGATGGTCCAAACCCGCATGAATCGGGCTTTGGCTTGCTTGCTCGAGCCTTCCGTGACATTCAGTCTCAACGGAAATCCATTGCCGGTTTCCGGAACTCGACTATTTCAGACTGCGTTCGGGATACCTGAGGGGTTCAACGGGGTGTCCTCCACCCGTTACAACGGCGAGACGTCTTCGTGAAAGCACAAGCCCAGGTCGAGGCCGCACCTATGCCAGCGGCGCAAGCAGACGCTGTTGTCAGCACTGTTTGGTATTCCGCTTCCGACAACCGGCGCGACGCGTTTGCGCTCCGCTATCGCGGCTACGCCAATGCAGGACTTATCGAACCGTCTCCGTTCGGGATTTACACCGACGCCTACGACGACTTGCCGACGACCCTTGTCGCCGGTCTGTTCCGCCGCGGTGCGTGCATTGCTACTTTAAGACTCAGCTTTTACACGCCGGGCGTTTCCTCCCCGGCTCTTCCCTGCGAGCGGGTCTATCCGCAGGTTGAGGCCATCAAGGCCAACGCTGGCGGCACCGTCGTGGAACTATCGCGTCTTGCGATCGATCCTGAGCTCGACAACACGCGCTACCGCGCCCGGCTCTATGCGGCTGCGATACGAGCCGGCATCTCGGCTTGCATTGCCATGGATGCCAAGCACCTCCTGGTCGCAACGCAAACCAAGTGGCGGAGCTTCTACGAGCATGTGATGGACTTCAAGGTTACCGGTCCTGCTCAGCTCTATCCGCCCGGCGACGTGCCGGTTCTGCTGCTCGAGCGCGCGCTCGACGACAATCTCAAGCGCCGCGTCTCGAAGAACATGTTCTTCAAGCTCGACGAAGCCGAGCTGAACGATCTCCGGACCCGTCTTCCCGCCCTCATCGAAGGTCGGACAAGCCTGGCGGCTGAATAGCCTCAGGGGGCTTTCCGACTTCTCGTTTTTATTTCACCGCGTTCCGTCGGGAACAGCGGAGGGGCGGCGTTAGGGGCATTCTCTCCTCATCAACTTTGGTGATGGAGAGAACCAATGACCCCGATCAGCACCCTTCTCGCAGCCCGCGCAGCTTTCGCAGCCGCCGTCGCCCTCGGCACCCTGGCCGCATCGACCCAGGCCGGCGCCGTCAGCCTCTCCGTCAAAATGGCCTGCGCCTCGGACTACTACGCCCACTGCAGCCAGCACGCGCCTGATAGCCCCGGCGTTCGCAAGTGCATGCGCGCCGTTGGCCGCAACCTCTCGCAGGGTTGCATCAACGCCCTCGTCGCGGCCGGTGAAGTTTCGAAGTCGGTGGTCGAGAAGCAGGTCGCCGCGAAGTAAGACGCAGGCATTCCCGAAATTCAGCGCCCGGTCCGCCGGGCATGCCTAAGGCCGGGGCGGCTCTCCAACGCTCCGGCCTCCTTGTTGCGGTAAGCTATCGAAGCAATCAGCCGGCCGTGCCGCCTTCGTCGCCCGACGAACACATTGCGGCATGAATACCGCCATGCGACGCGCGATGGGTCTCCTGCATCGGATGACCGGCAATCCAAGCGCGGCCTTCGCTGTCAGCCTCAACGACTGAGATCTGCTCTCCGGGATATACGCTCTTGAGCTGGTCGACGTCGTCGATCGCTACGGCCCAGACGTTGCACTTGCTGGTGAAGCGGATTTCGCCGCGCTTCGAGATCGGCGTCGCGCCAAATCCGATGGTGATGGCATCGCCGTCCGGCCAGAAGGCGATCTCGCCCTTGTTGACGACAATGCGCGCCTCCGGCTCGAGGTCGTGAGAAATCGGGGTGCGGAAATAAACTTCCTTGCCCCATGTCTGAACCGAGCCGCGGATCGGCAAAGCGCTCCAGATACGATCCGCCGTCGGCGTCGCAAGCAAGCGCGCGCGAATCTCCACAGTGCCCGCTCTGATGAGTATGTGCCGCACCACAGCCTCCCGAGTCATTTACTGGCTAGCCAATTTTCTGGGCCACCTTGGACGGCCGACAGGTTTAGGCTGCGATGTATCACCTTCGTCAAGGTGGATCGCAGCGGGCAATGTTTTCAAGCGACCGTCACAGATACCTTCTCACCTGGAGCGACATCCTTCAAGGGGGTTACATCGTCCAGTGCCTTTGCCCAGAGGTTGCAAGGTCTTGGCAAGCGCACCTCTCCAGGCCGTGAGATAGGAGTCGGCCCGAACACAATCAGAATGCGATCATCTTCGACCCAGAAATAGATTTCACCCGGCGTCGCGAGCACGCGCGCGGTCCGATCGCGACCCGTCTCAACCGGCGTTTCGAAATGGATGGATTGGCCCCATCGCTCCGCCGTCGAATAGAGCGGAAGCGCGGCCCAAACTCGATCCGCTGTCGCGGTGTCGAGGAGTTCGGCACGAATCGTAATCCGTCCCGCCTTGATCAACACGCGGCGCGCGGGCGCCGAAACGGAGCGCGCTTTCGCGCTCCGCGGCGGTGTTGGCCGCTTGGGAAGCAGATTGGTCGGCATCGGCTGCCATTGAGCCTCAGAGCCGAGGCGCGATCAAGTTCCGTACCGTATCAGGCCGGCGGACGACCGAAGACGACGACCGCATTGAGGCCGCCGAATGCGAACGAGTTCGACATTGCGTAGTCGACCTTCAGGTTACGTCCAACGTTCGGCACGTAGTCGAGATCGCACTCCGGATCGGCTTCATCGAGACCGATGGTCGGCGGGACCCAGCTCTCCTGCATGGCCTTGATGCAGGCCACGGCTTCGATGCCGCCGCCCGCGCCCAGCGGATGACCGGTCATCGACTTGGTCGACGAGATCGCAAGCTTGGAAGCAGCGTTCTTGAAGACCTCCTTGATGGCCTTCGTCTCGTTGATGTCGTTGTCCTTCGTCGCCGTACCGTGGGCGTTCAGATAGTCGATCGCCGACGGATCGATGCCGGCATCATCGAGCGCCATCCGCATCGCATAAGTCGGACCTTCGACAGTCGGCTTCACCATGTCCTGGCTGTCGGAAGCCATGCCGTAGCCGGCGAGCTCTGCGAGAATGGTCGCGCCGCGGCGCTTCGCGTGCTCGTACTCTTCAAGCACGAGAATACCCGCGCCCTCGCCAAGCACGGTGCCGTTGCGCTTCTTCGCGAACGGGAAGCAGCCCTGGGGCGACAGGACGTGGAGGGCCTGCCAGGCTTTCATCGTGCCATAGTTGATGACCGACTCCGAAGCGCCGGCGATGGCGACGTCGACGAGATCGTTCTGGATGTAGTCCCGCGCAATACCGATGGCGTGCGTCGCTGTCGAGCAAGCGGAGCAGGTCGCGAATGTCGGACCCTTGATGCCGTACTCGATTCCGACATGCGCCGATGCGGACGAGCCGATGATGCGTAGAAGCGTCAACGGGTTGGTCGCGCGCTTGTTGTGAATGAAGAGATCGCGGTATGCGTTTTCGAAGGTCGTCAAACCACCTGCGCCGGACCCGATGATGCAGGCGGAGCGATAGGGGTTGACCAACGGGAACTCGATGCCGGATTGTTGTACAGCCTCTTCGGCCGCTGCCGCCGCGAACCACGAATAGCGGTCCGCATGCATAATGATCTTGTCGCGCTTGTAGTTCTTGAGCCGGACCTTGGGATCGAAATCCTTGATCTGAGCCGCGATGAGGATCTTGAGGTCTTCGAGCGGAAATCCACCGAGTTCGGAGACGCCCGACTTGCCGGCCTGCATGCTGGACCAGAAGTCGGCCACGTTGAGTCCGATCGGCGTAACCACGCCAAGACCCGTGACGACCACACGACGTGTGCCGTTGCCCTTTGTCATCGCTCTCATATCCTAAGATTGGAGACTGCCGTCCAGCCACGTCCGAACACTGGCTGCCCTCTGGGCAACCAGTGCAATTGGCGGGAAAGCACGTCGATCGGGTCCTTACGCCTTTGCAGCGGCGGGCCCAGCGGCCATCAGGCCCTTAACCTTGTCAACGACCGAACCAACGGTCTTGAAGTCGCCTACGTCTTCGTTGGCGTTGTACGGAATCTCGATGCCGAAGGTATCCTCGATGTCGAACACAATCATCGCAAGATCTAGCGACTCGATCTTGAGATCCGTCAAAGCGGTCGAGAGGGAGATATCGTCTCTCGGCTCCTTCATATGCTTCTTAAGAATGTCGATGATTTTGGTTGCGACTTCGTCCATCTCGCTCTCCAAACCCTGCCCAACGCGACTTGCAGGGACCCCGTGTTGCTGAACTTAAGTAATTTGACACTTAAGTAGATCAGGGCCGCAATGATCACAAGCTTGGGCGTCACATATCCTTAAACCGGCCTGAAGTCCAGCCAACGGGGGGGCTTGCCCCCTGCGGCCGTCCGGCTCAAGCCTGCTTATCTCAGATCCCAAAACGCTGCGAAGTTCCGTGGGACACAGCCGTTACCTGCCGCGTTTCTGTGCAGGTCTAGTCGTAATGAGAAAATAAGTGTTGAATGCTATAAGCAGCGTTCGGCTTCACGCTCAAACTACAGATAATGCTTGCCCGGAGGATAGCGAAACCCTCAGGGAGCTCGCGCGACACGCAGACGCGGGTTTCCAGGACCAAGTCCGAAACGGGAGAGCGCGGGAGGACAACGGATGGCTATGACTGGGGTAACTCAGGATTCCAACCGTACGGCGCATGCCTGGATTAAGAGCTATCCCAATGGGGTAGACTGGTCGATGGCGCTCGAACCGGAGCCCTTGTTCCATCTTATCGAGACGGCCGCCGCGAGAAGCCCAAACCGTCCGTGCACCACATTCCTTGGCCGCACGCTGACCTACGGAGAGATCGGCGCACTGGTCGACAAGGCCGCCGCTGGGCTCCAGCAAATCGGCGTCGTCAAAGGAACGAAAGTCGGACTTTTTCTTCCCAACACCCCAACTTTCGTCATCTATTACTTCGCCGTGCTCAAAGCGGGCGGCGTCGTCGTCAACTACAATCCTCTCTATACTTTGGAAGAGCTGACTTTTCAGGTGAAAGACAGCGAGACCGAGCTGATGGTGACGCTCGATCTCAAGGTGCTCTTCGACAAGGTCGAACGCCTCATCGAGCATAAGGTGCTGAAGGGCGCCGTGGTGGCGTCGTTCCCTGCCCTGCTGCCCGCGACCAAAGCCGTTCTCTTCAAGCTGCTCAAGTCGAAGGAGCTGGCCCGCCCGCGCGCCTCATCCGTGCGTGACAAGCTCCGCTTCGAAAGCGATGTGCTGTCCGACGCCAACACGTTCACTCCTGTCGACATCGATCCGACTTCGGATATCGCCGTGCTGCAGTACACGGGCGGAACGACGGGCACTCCTAAAGGGGCCATGCTCTCGCATGCCAACGTCTATCTGAACGTTCTTCAAATTGAGGCCTGGGCGCCTGAGCTCCAGTACGGCAAAGAGCGCGTGCTGGCGGCCCTGCCGTTCTTCCACGTGTTCGCGATGACCGTGGTCATGAACCTCGGCGTGCGCGTGGCCGCTGAGATGATCCTCATGCCGCGCTTCGTACTGAACGATGCACTCGATCTGATTGCCAAACACAAGCCCACGATCATGCCGGGCGTGCCGACGCTCTTCAACGCGATCCTCAATCATCCGCGCATTGCGCAGTATGACCTCAAGAGCCTGAAATTCTGCCTCTCGGGCGGCGCCGCACTCCCCGTCGAGGTCAAGGACGGATTCAGCGCCGCAACGGGTTGCTCTCTCGTCGAGGGCTACGGCCTTTCGGAGGCGTCGCCAGTCGCAACGTGCAATCCCCTCGAGGGCCCGGCCAAGCGGGGCTCGATCGGACTGCCCCTGCCGGGCACAATCGTTTCGCTGCGCGATCTCACGGATCCGACGCGCGAAGTGCCAAGGGGAGAGCGCGGAGAAATTTGCATCGCCGGCCCGCAAGTGATGAAGGGCTATTGGAACCGGCCAGCGGAGACGGCTGCGCAGTTCGCCGGGAACTTCCTGCGGACGGGTGATGTCGGCGTGATGGACGACGATGGCTTCTTCTACATCGTCGATCGCATCAAGGACCTCATCATCTGCTCGGGCTACAACGTCTACCCGCGCCGCATCGAAGAAGCGCTGTACGAACACCCGGCGGTCGAAGAAGCCATTGTCATCGGTATCTCCGACAAATACCGGGGCGAGGCCCCGAAGGCCTTCGTCAAACTTAAATCCGGCCAGACGGCGACACGCGCCGACCTCATGACCCATCTCGAGATCAAGATCTCGAAGCTCGAGATGCCGGCTGATATCGAGTTCCGCGAAATCTTGCCGAAGACCATGATCGGCAAGCTCTCGAAAAAGGAGCTCAAAGCCGAAGAAGTGCAAAAAGCGCGGGCAAAGGCCTGACGTCCATAGCAAGCAACCCATCCTCTCCTTCAAGGACTTCGCGTTGGATCTGACAGATTGGAAGGGTGTTCCGCGTCCGGAACGGATCTCCCTCGATGGCCGCTACGTGCGCCTCGAACCTCTCGACACCGAGCGGCATGGCAAGGACCTGCTGTCTTCCGCACAAGAGCCCGGCGCGGCAGATCGCTTCCGTTATCTATTCGAGCAGGCGCCGGCCGATCTGGCGTCCTTTATGCCTTGGCTCGAAAAAGCGTCTCACTCCAACGATCCATTGTTCTTTGCGGCGATCGACAAGAAGACCGGGCGCGCGGAAGGGCGCCAAGCTCTGATGCGCATCGAGCCAGCTCACGGTGTCATCGAAGTCGGCTCAATCTTGTGGGGACCAGCCATCGCGCGCAGCCGCGTGGCCACAGAGGCGCTTTATCTCTTTGCCAGCCATGTCTTCGATACGCTTGGCTACCGGCGTTTCGAATGGAAGTGCCATAACCTCAATGGGCCATCGAAGCGTGCGGCCCAGCGCTTCGGCTTCACCTTCGAGGGCGTGTTCCGTCAGCACATGGTCGCCAAGGGACAGAACCGGGATACGGCGTGGTTTGCCATCATCGATAGCGACTGGCCACGCCTAAAGGCCGGCTACGCCGCCTGGCTCCGGCCGGAAAACTTCGATGAGCTTGGCCAGCAGCGCGGCAAGCTCACCTTTTGATGCGCGGTTCGATCAGGTCTTGCCGCCGGGCACGATGGAGCCCGTGCCGTGTGATCGCATCGGGCCTCCTTCCATGCCGGGCGGAGGACCTGGCGGACGGCGGCCCGCGCCAGGGGGCGGTCCCGGCGGACGGCCGAAGCCTGCGCGCTCGGGCTCTGCGTTCCGATCCACGCCAATGACGAGAGACGCAACGTAGGCGTCTGCTTCCTCGCGCAAGCTCACGAACGAGATGTGATCCCCATCGGCGCCGGCGATGAAGTCAGTGCTGTTCAGCGTATCGCGCTTGGCCGCCCGCGTGTTGTACGGGGCGATGCTCGTGAAGATGTACTCCGACAGCGCGTCCGGGAAATACATCTGACCGGTGAGCATCGCTTTCTCATCCAGCAGCACCTTGAAATGGATGTGCGTGGTGCGGCCACGATACCAGCCAGGATAGATCGTCTTGAATGCCACCTCGCCCGTGCTGCTGGTGCTCTGCGTGCCGCGCAGGAACTTCTCGCCCTTCGTCGAGATGGATCGATCGTCGCCTTGGCCGTCGTAGCCTGAGTACTGGCCCGTCGCATCGCAGTGCCAGACATCCACCCGCGCCCCGGCAATGGGCTGGCACGTGGCTCCGTCGATGATCTGAAGCGCGAGCTTGAGCGGAACGCCGGGGCGGCCCTCGGTGATGTCCTCGCGCACAAGAGCGGGGTCGAAATAGAACGGCCCTTCCACCATGCGCGGCGTCATACGGCAGACATTGGCCGGCAGGACCGCCTGAGGCGGCGCGGCCGGCTCGGCAGCAGCGGTCTTTTCCGAGGCCATGGCGGCTGCAGATCCGGCAAGCCCTGCCAGTGCGCCTCGCCGCGAAATGCCCGTCTTGTCTGTCATGCCGCTTCCCCGTCCCGTTATGCTGCGCAGCGGACCCAGAGGTCCGCCGCACTTACGGCTTCAACGGACGAGCGCCAGAATTCCGGCGCACCGTGGGGTGTGTCAGGCTGCCGCTCTCACGTGGGCCCGGGTCGCGCTCTCAAGGATGGCGGCAACGCCCATGCCGCCCGCGGTGCAGATCGAGATCAGGCCGCGCCCACCATTCTCGGCGAGGAGCTTCGAGAGATTTGCCAACACGCGTGCGCCGGTTGCAGCGAAGGGATGGCCGAATGCGAGCGAGGAGCCCTTGACGTTGAGCTTGGCGCGATCGATAGAGCCAAGCGGATGGTCCTTGCCGAGTTGCGTGCGGCAGTACTCAGGGTCTTCCCACGCTTTGAGCGTTGCCAGCACTTGGGCCGCGAAGGCTTCGTGGATCTCATAGAAGTCGAAATCCTGAAGCGTGAGATGCGCGCGGTCGAGCATGCGGGACACGGCGATCGTCGGCGCCATGAGCAGTCCGTCGCCGGCCACGAAGTTGTTGGCCGAGCTTTGCGTGTAGGTGAGGAACGACTCGATGGCGAGGCCGTGTTTCGCCGCCCACTCCTCGCTCGCCAGCAGCACACACGCGGCGCCGTCGGTCATCGGCGTGGAATTGGCAGCCGTCAGCGTGCCCTTGTCGGACTTGTCGAACGCTGTCTTCAAGGTCGCGAGCTTGTCGAGGCTGATGTCCTCGCGCAGGTTGTTGTCGCGATAGACACCGGCGCACGGTACGATGAGATTATCCATGTATCCGGATCGATAGGCCTCGCCGCCCTTCTTGTGGCTTTCGAAGGCGAAACGGTCCTGCTCCTGGCGCGTGATCTTCCATTCGCGCGCCATCAGCTCGCAGTGCTGGCCCATGCTGAGGCCCGTGCGGGGCTCCGAGACATCCGGCGGCTGCGGGATGAGCTCGCGCGGACTGAAGCCCTTGAAGACGCGAACCCTCTCCATGGCCGTTTTTTGCTGCGGAAGCTGGACCAAGCGCGTGGCGAACTTCTTTGAGAAGACGATCGGTGCGTCGGACGTTGTGTCCGAGCCGATGGCAATGCCGCAGTCGATCTCGCCGGACGCGATTTTGGCGCCGATGGTGCTCGCGGCCTGGAGGCTCGTGCCACAGGCCTGCTGCATGGTGATGCCCGGCGTCGACGGGGCGAGTGTAGTGCCGAGCACGGCTTCGCGCGCAAGGTTGTAGTCCTTGGAATGCGCGACCACCGCACCGCCGACGACCTCGTCGATATGCACGCCCTTGAGACGATACTTATCGACCAATCCGTTCAGCGCCGATGTCATCAGGTCCAGGTTGGACAGATCGGCATATAACGTGTTCGAACGGCAGAACGGCGTGCGTACGCCGCCCACGATGCCGACCCGCCGCAATGTTTCAGCCATTGAACTCCTCCGGTTCGCTTCTGCTCCCAGCGACCACGGCGTCAGAACGTCCGCCGTGTATCCACCCCGAGCTGCTGTTTCACTCCGTCCACGTCGCCGAGCACCCATAGGCGGGTGATCTGCCGACCGTCCGTCTCGAAGAATGCTGCGCCGGCCCAGGCAATCGAACGGCCCGTTGCAGAGACGCCAAAGAACTCGCCTTGATGCCGGCCCCCAACCGTCATGCGGGCCGCGGCTTTCTGGCCATCGACAAGCAGCTCGTCGATGGTGCACGTGTATTCGCCGAGCGAGGCACGGAAGCTGAAGCGCGGGTGCAGGATCTCGCGCGCGACCTGCTCGTCAGTGCGATTCCAAACAACGTCGTAGAAGCGCCTGACCAAATCTCCCGCATTCGTTGTGCCCCCGGCTTGCTGCATCATTCGGCCGCTGTCCGGTTGTCGGCTGCCGTCTCTGCAGCCCGCTCGTTTGCCTTGAAGTGCAACGGCCCGCCGCGGAATGGAGCAAAGCCGGTTCCAAAAATGACGCCGGCGTCGACGAGGTCGGCGCTTTCGACGACATTTTCAGCGAGCGCCCTCTCGGATTCCTGGATGATAGGCTCGACGAGCTCTCGTCCGAGGCGTTCGAGCTCGGCCGGTGCGAAGGTCTTCTCGCCTTTCTCCGCCTTGCCGTCCTTCCAGACGTAGAAGCCTTCGCCGGTCTTCTTGCCTAGCTTCTTTGCATCCACGAGACGCTGCAGCATGGAGCCTTCGGGCGAGAGGCCGAGAATGCGCCCCACGTGTGCGCAGACGTCGAGGCCCACGGTGTCGGCCAGCTCTATGGGACCCATGGGCATGCCGAACGTGCGCGCGGCTTCGTCGATCTTCTCCTTCTCCTCGCCCTTCTCGAGGCGAGCCATGGCGGCCATCATGTAGGGCGCAAGGATGCGGTTGACCAGGAAGCCCGGCACGCTCTTCGCAATGAGCGGGAACTTGCCGATGGCCGTGATGAACGTCGCGCCTTTCTTGACCTCTTCTTCGCGGCTCTGTGCACCGCGCACCACTTCGACAAGCGGCATCAGGGCGACAGGATTGAAGAAGTGGATGCCAATCAGGCGGCCCGGATCTTTCAGCGGGGCAGCGATGGCTTCGATCTCGAGCGACGACGTGTTTGTCGCCAGTACGGCGCCGGGCTTGATCTTGCCCTCGAGCTCGGAAAACAACTTCTGCTTGATGTCGAGACGTTCGACGATGGCTTCGATGATGACGTCGGCGCGGGGAATGCCGGCGCCCGTGGGATCGGCGACGAGACGCGCCTTGGCGGCGGCCTTCTCGGCTTTGGTCTTGAACTTGCGCGAGAAGAGCTTCGACTGCGCTTTGATCCCCTTCTCAATCACCTCGGGCGACAAATCCTGCAATGTCACTTCCATCCCGGAGGCAACGCACCAGCCGGCGATGTCAGCGCCCATGGTTCCCGCGCCGATGACGTGCACGCGCATCGGGCGCCAGGTCTGATCCTTCGGTGCCTGCGCCTTCAGCAGCTCGGACAATTTGAAGACGCGGCGCAGGTTGCGCGATTGGTCTGAAATCAGCAGCGGCGCGAAATAGCGGGTTTCGGCTGCCTTCAGCGCTTCGATATCGCCGCCATGCAGCTCGAATAGATCGATCAGGCGGAATGGCGCGGGATAGTGCGCTTCACGCGCCTTCTTGCTGGTCTCGTCGCGCATCTTCTTTGCAAGAAGACCGCGCGCCGGCCAATGCGTGAGCAGCGATTTCGTCAACCCCGCGGGCTTCGACTTGCGCTTCTTCAGTACGGCCTTGCGCGCAGCCCAGCGCAGGGCGCCGCGGCTTGCGACCAGCTCGTCGATCAGGCCCATGGCGCGCGCCTTCGTTGCGCTGATCATACTGCCGGTGAGCATCGCCTGCATGGCGGCAATGGGGCCGGCCTGACGGATTGAGCGCGCTGTGCCGTGCCAGCCTGGGAAGATGCCGAGCTTCACTTCCGGGAAGCCAACGCGCGTTGAGGGATCGCGCGTGGCGATGCGATAGTGGCAGGCGAGGACCAGCTCGAAGCCGCCGCCGACGCAGACGCCGTGAATGCCGGCGACAACAGGAATTGAAAGTCGCTCGATCCGATCGAATAGGGCGAGCACGAGGCGCAGGCGATCGATCACCTGTGCTTCCGTTTCGAAGCCCTCGAACTCGTTGATGTCGGCCCCGACAATGAAGCCCTTCTCCTTGCCGGAGAGGATCACGAGACCGCACATTGTGCGGCGGCGCGCACCTTCCTCGGCCCAGTCGACAATCGCCGACAGCTCTTCAATCGGACGCGTGCCGAGTGCGTTGGCGCTCTGTCCTTCGCGATCGAAGACAGCCCAGCCGATACCCTCCTGATCGACGGAGAACCGCCAATCGCGGAACGCAAGCGTTCCAGCCGGCGGAGCCAGGGGTTCCTCACTGTCATGAGCCATTGGTCGCTTCTCCCATCACGATTGGTCCGCGCCTGCGACGACGCCCCGGGAGTTGTGCCCGAGGTTCGGCGCGACTTTTCTATAGTTGGGCATCAGCTCCTCAGGAGCGAAATGATCCACGGCGATGACGCGCGCGGTCAGGGCTTCCGCTTCCTTGAGAAGGAGCGCCTCGCTTTCGGTAATCGTACCGGCATCTGCGGCTGCCGCAATCCAGTCGATCCCGTGATACCGGCGCACGATACCGGATCGGATCGCGCGCTCGAGCTTCTTCTCGGCCTCCTCGGCAGCGACGACCTTGGCGAGCGTCACTTCGAGCAGGCCGGTGGCATCGTCCGGATCGTCGGAAACATAGATATCGCGCGTCAAGCGGTCCCGTACCTCGCCCGGTGTGATCGCCAAACGCACGATCTTGCTGCCGAGTTCGTCGGAAGCTGGATAATAGTGGCGTCCGAAGGGGAAAACGAGAACGCGCAGAAGAATGCGTGCTGCCGGATTGGGGAAGTTCTCGATGGTGCCGCGCATGGCTACCTCGAAGCGGTTGAGCCCGTTCGCGGCGGCAAATGCAACGATGGCGCGATCTGCTTCGGGGCGCCCGTCATCTTCGAAGCGCTTCAGCACGCACGACACGAGGTAGATTTCAGACAACGCGTCGGCCAGGCGACCGGTGAGCTTCTGCTTCACCTTGAGGCCGCCGCCCAGCGTCGCGACGGTGAAGTCGGCGACGAGCGCGAAGTTGCGTGAGGCGCGCGAGAGCTGGCGATAGATGGGCTCGAGGCCCTGAACGCGCTCCGGCGCCTCAGCGAAGAGACCGAGCGTAAGGTTATGGAAGAAAGCGCCCGCGACGTTCGAAATCGAGAACGCGATGTGGCCGCAGAAGGCGTCGTCGAATGCCTCCAGCCCGCGCTTGCTGTCGGGATCCTGGACCGCCTGCACTTCCTTGTAGAGATACGGATGCGAGCGCAACGCGCCCTGCGCGAACGTGATCAGCGTGCGCGTCAGGATGTTCGCGCCCTCGACGGTGATGCCGACGGGCACGAGCTGATAGGCGGCCTGGAGATAGTTCGACGGGCCGTCGCAGATGGCGCGGCCGCCGTGAATGTCGAACGCATCATTGACCGCGCTGCGCAGGCGTTCGGTCGTCTGGTACTTCATGAGTGCCGAGATGACGGACGGGCGCTCGCCACGTGACACCATCGAGGCGGTCACGGCGCGCGCTGCCTCGTTCACGTAGGCTGTCTCGACGAGGCGCGCCAACGGCTCCTCGACGCCCTCCATACGTGCAACGGGGAGACCGAACTGGCGGCGGATGCGGCCGTAGGCGGTCGAGACGCGCAGCATTGCCTTTGCGCCTGCCGTCGCGGAGGACGGCAGCGAGATTGCGCGGCCAGCAGCCAGGCATTCCATCAGCATACGCCAACCCTGCCCGACCATTTTCTCGCCACCGATCACCCAGTCGATCGGAATGAAGACGTCCGTGCCCCAATTGGGCCCGTTCGGGAATGCAGCACCCGAAGGCAGATGACGGCGGCCGATGTTGACGCCGGGATGGTTGGCGGGGATGAGCGCGACAGTGATGCCGATGTCTTCCTTGTCGCCCAGGATCTTGTCCGGATCGAACAGGCGGAACGCGAGGCCCACGAGCGTCGCTTCGGGGCCTAGTGTGATGTAGCGCTTATCCCAGGAGAGCCGAATGCCGACGACCTCGCGGCCGTCGTGCTCGCCCTTCGTGACGTAGCCGATATCTCGCATGGTGGCTGCGTCGGACCCGGACGTCGGACCGGTCAGCGAAAAGCAGGGAACTTCGAGCCCTTTTGCGAGGCGCGGCAGATAATGGTGCTTCTGCTCGTCGGTGCCGTACTTCTCGATGAGCTCTCCGGGGCCAAGCGAGTTCGGCACCATCACGATGGTAACGACGTCGGGGGAGCGGGAGGCGATCTTACCCAGGATCAGAGACTGTGCTTGCGCCGAGAAGCCGAGACCGCCGTGCTCCTTCGAGATGAGCATACCGAGGAACCCGTGCGCCTTCACGAAATCCCAGATCTCCTTCGGCATGCGCCGCTCGGAATGGCGGATCTGCCAATGGTCGATCATGCGGCAGAGTTCGTCCGTGGGCCCGTCGAGGAACGCGCGCTCCTCGGGCGTCAGTACGATCGGCGGAATGGCGCGCAGCTTGGTCCAATCGGGGGTGCCCGAGAAAATTTCGGCGTCGAAGCCGACGGTGCCGGCGTCCAGCGCTTGCTGCTCGGTGTCGGAGACTTTCGGCAGGATGCCGCGCACCATCCTGAACGCGGGCTGCACGACGGCGCGACGACGAACTTCCGCAATCGACAGCGACCCCAGCGCAGCGAGCGCAAGCCAAGTCAAAAATCCGAAGAAGCCGATGTGGGGCCAATGGGCATGCCCGTGGAAGAACCCACACTGCCAGGCCAACGTGACGACACCCAAACCAACGGCCCACTGCCAGGGGGAAGCGCGCCACATGCCGAGCGCCAGGGAAACAGCGACCAGTGCGATCAGAAGCAGGAACAACGCCATCGATGGCTCCGCTTTCAGGTCCTTGGACTGCTCCGCGCCTACGGAGAGCCCACCCGATACAAGGGGACCGGCCTGCTTCGTGTTGCAGAGACTGCCGACCCAGGCTTAAGTTTCCGAAGGCGGACTACACACTACCTATAAAGCCCGCCCCAACAGCGGCATGGTAAGCCAAGAGTATAAAGTGTTTCTCTCTTTGCGCGCTTCCAGCGTCCGTGTGCGGTGGAAATCTCGCGCTACTCTGTCGAAAATAAGTTGTATAGCCGGGATGTTAGGCCGATAGCCGGATGGGCTCAACCGCGCTGCCCGTGAGGCAGCTTACCTGTGGCGGAAGCCGATTTTGCGAAGATGTCGTCCGTCAGCGTGCGATACCACGCGAGGCTTTCCTCATAGTTCTCCCTGCGGAGAGCCGCAGCTTCATGAGGCTGCGAGACAAAGCTGTTTTTGGGTACCAGGGCGTGCTTCCCCTTCGCGTCCCCGGGCGAATAGTCGGCGCCAATCTTGACGCTGTCGTCGGGCGCCAGCATCGACCAACAGGTGTTCCGATAAGCGGCCTGCGGGCGCTCGGCACCCGTGAGATCGGCGAGAATATTGCCCGCAACGACGCGGGCCTGGCTATTCGCCGAGAACGCGGACTTCGGCATTTCGGCCGCGATCGTCGCGTCGCCAACCACGTATACGTTGTCGATCTTCGCGGACTGGAAGTTTTCCGGCTTGATCGGGCACCAGTCCCCTTCCGCCAAACCGCTCCCGAGCGCGATTGCGCCTGCCGTCTGATCGGGAATGATGTTCGCGACCGCTGCCTTGAACGTCTCGCCTGACTTGGTGACCACCTCGCCCGTCTTCGGATCGACGCGCACGACGCTCATATCGTCGATGTCGTTGGTAAGACGAAGCTCGATGACGTCCTTGTAGTACTTCGCGAACGCCTCCTCGAACACAGGCTGCTTCGAGAAGGACATCTTGGGATCCAGAATGATGAGCTTACTCTTTGGCTTTTCCCGCTTGAGGTAGTTGGCGATGAGACAGGCGCGCTCGTAGGGTCCGGGCGGACAGCGGTAAGGGTTGCGAGGTGCCGCGATGACGACGAGGCCGCCGTTCGCCATGTCGTCAAGACGCTCGCGCAGGAGACGCGACTGGCGGCCGCCCGACCAGGCGTGCGGCATCTGATAGGCGGCGTCTTCGCTGTAGCCCTCGATCGAGCTGAACTTGAACCCGATACCGGGCGCCACCACCAGGCGATCATAGGGAACATTCGGCGCATTCTCGACGCGGACCTCACGCTTCGCTGCGTCGATGGCGCTCGCCCGCTCGTGGATGACTGTGATACCAAGCGCGAGAAGGCCGTCATATGTGTTGGTGATGCGGCTGAACGGTAAGAAGCCGCCAATGAAGTGGTTCGAGTAGAAACAAGACGAATATATGCGCTGCGGCTCGATGAGGGTGACCGAAAGGTCCGGAACGGCTCGTTTCAGCGAAACGGCGACTGTAGCGCCCGCGGGGCCTCCGCCGATGACCACAACACGCCCGCGCGCCGCGGATCTCGCATAACGCGGGCCCATCATCAGTCCCACTGAGACGGAGGCGAGGCCCGCGGTCAGCTGTCTACGGTCGATATCGTGCATTGTGACCTCGCTCAAAGGCCCGGGAAGAACCCGGCAGCCGCAAGGATGGGACGCAACTCTTCGTAGAAATAGTCCGCTCCGGGGTAGCCGGTGATCCGGCCTAGTTCTTCTCCGGATCGCATGACCACAAATGTCGGCGTGTAGACGATCGGGGCCAGTCCCTTGACCTCGGGATCTTCGCGGCGAACGCGCTTCAGCGGCGCGAACCGGCCCTCAGAGGTCTTGCGATACCCTCCGCCTATCTCCGCGTCCCATTGACGGCAGAACCGGCAGCCGGGCTCCTCAACCATGATCAGGCGGATGCCGGACGAAGACCGCACCTCGTCTCGCGACGCTGCGACTGCGCCTAGCCCAGTCAACAGCAACGCGGCCAGAAAAGCCGCGTGCCCCCACCCCAATCGCAGCAACTTAAGCTGCATATTTTGGCCACATAGTTTGCACCCTCTTTGCGGCATATGCTAGCAGTCCCTAGGATTGTCGAGAAGCACTATGGCCATGCCGGCTGTCTATTCCTATCTAGGAGTGGACGGGGCTTCGCCGCCTCAGAGGCTTCCTGTTGAAATGAATGCGAGATCGATCGTGACCTCCCGCGGCCCCCTATTCAGACGGCTGGTGGACCGGCGCACGATTCTTGCCTCTTTCGGTTTTGCGGGAGCCGCTGCGACGGGGCTGTTAGCAAAGCATGAGGCCCGCGCCGAGACTGCCCTCGACAAAGCTGCTCCCGCATCCGCGGCAGCTCCCGCTTCTCATGCTCCCACGGCTCAGTTCGAAGAGATCTTCGGGAAGATCGTCGGCAACGGAACGCCGATCGAAGGCCGCATGGTGCTTGAACTCCCGGAGGATGCCGAAAACGGCAGTATCGTTCCGTATAAGATCAGTATCGAAAGCCCGATGACCGAGGAGGACCACATCGCGCGGGTCCATCTACTTTCGACTCAGAATCCGCAGGCTTCCGTCGCGACGTTTCATTTCACGCCACTGTCCGGGAAGGCGGCTGTGTCCGGGCGCATGCGGCTGGCCAAAACGCAGGACGTGGTCGCGGTGGCATTGACCTCCAGCAACTCGCTGCTCATCGCGCGGACGAAGGTCAGCGTCGGTATCGGCGGCTGCGGAACGGAGTAAGGTTCAGATGGCCCCATCCAAGCCCCGCCTCAAATTCCCCGAGCAGGCTCAAGCCGGCGAGGTCATCGAAATCAAGGCGTTGATTACACACGTCATGGAGACGGGTAATCGCAAAGATTCGGAGGGTCACCCGATCCCCCGCAACATCATCCATACCTTTACTGCCCACTACGACGGTGCATTGGTGTTCAAAGCCGACTTGGGCTCTGGCATTTCGGCCAATCCTTACCTGTCCTTCTTTTTGAAGGTGCCGGGTCCTGGCGAGCTTATGGTGACGTGGGCCGATGACGAGGGCGGCGAAACGATCGAACGCTATCCCCTCAACGTCGTGTGATCTTCCCCAACGCGTCCTGGAACCTCTTTCGTCGGGGACTGCCCCGGCTCCTAACCCCTTGAAGGTGGCTCTCGCCCGGGGTACGCCGGAGCTGAAGGATCACACCGGAAGGTACTCATGGCCGAAGAACCCGTCGTCGCACAAACAAGCCCCTACCAAGTCGACCTCGTCGAAGGGCAAACCTATTGGTATTGCCGGTGCGGACGTTCGAAGTCTCAGCCGTTCTGCGACGGATCCCATGAAGGCACGGGACTCGAGCCCCTTGAGTTCGTGGCGCCCTCGACGGCAACGTTCAACCTTTGTGGCTGCAAGGCCACCGACGACGAGCCGTGGTGCGACGGCACCCACAACATGATCTGAGGCTCTCCGCAGCCCCTTACTCCGTGAAACCGGAGCTTCCGGCCCCTTGGACTCCCTCGGGCGCCAAAGTTTGCTCTTTTACTGCCCAAATCCACAGCAGGCTGGGCACATAGCGGCGATCATCCGGGGGCTGATGCGAAAAATCAGTTCCCTTCGCCGCCTTCCCCGCTCTAAACACCAAAGAGACGAGTGCCACCAATCGGGGGAACGGCGGCTACATGGATTATTTTGTCCAGCAGCTCATCAACGGGCTCACGCTCGGCTCGATCTACGGACTCATCGCCATCGGCTACACGATGGTCTACGGCATCATCGGCATGGTCAACTTCGCCCACGGCGACGTGTTCATGCTCGCGGCGTTCATCGCCCTCATCTTGTTCTTGATGCTGACACAGGTTCTCGGCATCGGATCGCTGGGGCTCGCGCTGATCATCGTGCTCGTGCTCGGCATGGCGCTGACCAGCCTCTGGGGATGGGCGATCGAGCGCCTCGCCTACCGGCCGCTCCGAGGATCGTTCCGGCTGGCCCCCATGATCTCCGCGATCGGCATGTCGATCTTCCTCTCGAATTTCGTCCAGCTCGTTCAAGGGCCGCGCAACAAGACGCTGGAACCTATCCTGACGAACGTACTCGTGATTCCGGTTGGTCACGGCTCGGTGACGCTGGCAGAGAAGCAACTTCTGATCATGGTCGTCACAGCGGCGCTGTTGGGCGTGCTCTGGTACGTCGTGCGCTACACCTCTTTGGGTCGCGCACAGCGTGCGTGCGAGCAGGATCGTAAAATGGCGGCGTTGCTCGGCGTCGATGTCGATCGCACGATTTCGCTGACGTTCATCATGGGAGCCGCGCTGGCTTCGGTCGCTGGCTTACTTTGGATGAGCTACTACGGGGTCATCAGCTTTTCGGACGGCTTCGTGCCCGGCGTGAAGGCGTTCACCGCCGCGGTGCTCGGCGGCATCGGCTCGCTTCCGGGCGCCGTGCTCGGAGGCCTGCTGATCGGTCTCATCGAGACGTTCTGGTCCGCCTACTTCTCGATCGACTACAAAGATGTCGCCGCCTTCTCGATCCTGGCTATCGTTCTCATCTTCCTTCCCTCGGGACTGCTGGGGCGGCCCGACGTCGAGAAGGTCTAAACGTCATGGGGATTACGGCAGAGGCAATCAAGAAGGCGCTTCTCGCCGCGCTTGTAACGTTGGGCTTGGCGTTTCCGATCGTCGCGCTCCAGACTGACGTCAATCTCTCCAATCAGCTCGTTTTGATCGGACGCTGGGGGCTCACGTTCGCGCTCGCCGGTATCGCATTCGTCGGAGTGCTTCTGTTCACGCTGGTGCGGCCGGCTGTAATCGCGCGCCGCGCGCCGTCCACGGCGGCGAAAGCCGTCAGCACTGCGCCACCCCATCCGTTTTTTCGTTTTCTGCCACGCATCGGCCTCGCGTTTCTCCTTACGTATCCTCTCCTTGCGCTCGGCATTTCATTGGCTGGGGGCCCCGGGCTTCTGAAGCTGGTCGACACGTACGGCATCCAGATCCTGATCTACGTGCTGCTCGGATTGGGGCTCAACATCATTCTTGGGCTCGCCGGCCTGCTCGATCTCGGCTATGTGGCCTTCTATGCCGTCGGCGCGTACTCCTCCGCACTGCTCACGACCACCTTCGGACTGTCGTTCTGGATCGTGTTGCCGCTTGGAGGAATTCTCGCGGCCTTGTGGGGCGTGATGATCAGCTTGCCGGTGTTGCGGCTCAAGGGGGACTACATCGCGATCGTGACCCTCGCATTCGCCGAGATCGTGCGGCTGGTCCTGGTCAATTGGGTCCCGGTGACGGGCGGATACGCGGGCGTTTCGAATATCCCGAAGCCCACTCTGTTCGGGTTGTCACTCGGGCCAGAGCCGGGATCTCTGACGTCTCTGCTGGGCATTCCCTACTCGCCGTTCTACCGGCTCGCGTTCATGTACTATCTCGTGCTCGCGCTCGCGCTCGCGGCCTATCTCGTGACGCTGCGCCTTCGGACCTTGCCCGTCGGACGTGCGTGGGAGGCGATGCGTGAAGACGAGATCGCCTGCCGCTCGCTCGGCATCAACACGACAGCAACCAAAGTCTCGGCCTTCGCGGCCGGTGCCTTCTTCGGCGGCATCGCGGGCGCCTTCTTCGCGGCTCACTACGGTTTCATCAGTCCGAAATCGTTCGAGTTCATGGAAAGCGCGATGATCGTTGCCATTGTCGTACTGGGCGGCCTCGGAAGCACCATCGGCGTCGTGATCGCGGCGACGCTCATGGTCGGGGGCACGGAACTCTTGCGCGAGCTCGGCGTGCTCAAAGCCGTATTCGGCAGCGGTTTCGATCCGGCGCAGTACCGAATGCTTCTCTTCGGTCTCGCGATGGTCGTTCTCATGCTTCTCAGACCCAAAGGTCTCATTTCCACTCGCGAGCCGACGGTGCGGCTCAAGCCACAACCGACGCGCGGCGCGCCCGCCGTCTCGGCAGCGGAGTGACCGGTCGCATGCGCTGGCACGACGAGCCCTTACTCACTGTCGATCACCTCTCGATGCGCTTCGGCGGGCTGGTGGCCGTGAACGATCTTTCGTTCACCGTGGGGCGTGGCGATATCACGGCGCTGATTGGTCCCAACGGCGCGGGGAAAACGACAGTCTTCAATTGCATTACAGGCTTTTACAAACCGACCAGCGGACGGATGGCACTCGCCCATGGCGGGAAGATGCCTGCGGAGAGCGTCGATGCGTTGACGCGTACTGACCTCCGCCGCACGCATGGCGCAAGCCCGGAGCTCTTCCTTCTGGAGCGCACGCCGGATCATGCGATCGCGTCGGAAGCCCGCGTGGCGCGCACGTTCCAGAACATTCGCCTGTTCCCCGGCATGACCGTGCTCGAGAACCTCATCGTGGCTCAGCACAAAACCCTGATGGCGGCATCGGACTACAGCCTCGGCGGACTTCTCGGCTTCGCGAAGTATCGCGCCGCCGAAAAGAAGGCCATCGATCTCGCACGTGCCTGGCTGGAAGTCGTAGGCTTGATCGACCGCGCCGACGATCCGGCGGGCGATCTCCCCTATGGCGCACAGCGGCGTCTCGAAATCGCGCGAGCCATGTGCACCAACCCCGTGCTGCTCTGCCTCGACGAACCTGCGGCAGGCCTCAACCACCGCGAAAGTGCGGAGCTGACCCGGCTTCTGCGGGGCATCCGTGCGCAGACCGGCGTCTCGATCCTGCTTATCGAGCACGATATGTCGGTCGTCATGGACATTTCCGACCACGTGGTCGTCATCGAGTATGGCGTCAAAATTGCGGACGGCACGGCCGAGGGCGTGAAGAACGATCCCAAGGTCATCGCCGCCTATCTCGGCGTGGACGACAGCGAGGTGCGTACGAACACCGGGAGCATGGCTCCATGAATACGCTCCTCTCCATCGAAGGCGTTTCGGCGTTCTACGGTAACATCCAGGCGCTCAAGGGTGTGTCGCTCGAAGTTCATCGCGGCGAGATCGTCACGCTCATCGGAGCGAACGGCGCGGGCAAGTCCACGCTGATGATGACTGTGTTCGGCAACCCGCGTGCGCGCGAAGGGCGCATCCTCTTTGAGGGGCAGCCGATCACGAACCTCTCCACGCACGCTATCGCACGGCTCAGGATCGCCCAGTCTCCCGAAGGTCGGCGCATCTTTCAGCGCATGACGGTGCTCGAGAACCTGCAGATGGGTGCGACCGTCGACGGGGGGCAAAACTTCGAGGAAGATCTGGAGCGCGTCACGCGGCTTTTTCCGCGTCTCAAGGAACGCCTCACGCAACGCGGCGGCACGCTTTCCGGCGGAGAGCAACAGATGCTCGCGATTGCCCGCGCGCTCATGAGCCGTCCAAAGCTTCTCATGCTCGACGAACCTTCGCTCGGTCTCGCACCGCTCATCGTCAAGCAGATCTTCGCGACGCTCGCCGAGCTCAACGCGCAGGGCATGACCATCTTCCTTGTCGAGCAGAACGCGTTTCATGCGCTCAAGCTCGCGCATCGCGCCTACGTGATGGTCAACGGGGCGATCACCATGAGCGGTCCCGGGCGGGAGCTGTTGGCGCGTCCCGAGATCCAGCAGGCCTACCTCGAAGGCGGCCGACACTAGCGAGAGACACGATGCTCGAAGATTTTTTGACCTCTCTCGGATATGCACCAGACGCCGCGAATGCGAGCTTTTCGTTCGTGCTGCTCACCCTGCTGATCGGGGGTGGGGCTGCCTGGCGGACAGGGCAGGCGCTCTCCGAAAGCTGGGGGCCTCTGTGGCCCGTCATCGGGTACACGGCCCTGCTCGCCGCCGCGATCCGCTTCCTCCACTACTCCCTTTTCGGCGGGGCCCTGCTCTCGTTCCCGAGCTATCTCATCGACTTCGCTGTCCTGGCTGTCATCGCACTCGTCGCGCACCGCGTGAGACGGGCGCGACAGATGGCCGAGCAGTACAAATGGCTGTTCGAGCGTGCTGGTCCGTTCTCGTGGCGGGACCGGCGCCCTTAGAGCGTGATTGTTTCTGATTGAATCGAAATCACGCTCCAGGTCTTTGATGAGACCAATGATTCACGCTTCGGACGGATAGGGTCCGAAGCGATCATGGTCTAAGGCACGTAAAGGCGTGACTTCGCCGCCATTTCGCGGGACAAACGTCATCCGGCAAACCAATTGATCGCTCGCTTCCCTCCGGGGGCCTTCTAAGGAGACACCGATGCGCTTCGTCAAGCTTGCAGCAGCCCTATTCGCCACGTTGGCGCTAGCCTCGTGTGGCGGGGAGCAGAAGCTGAAGATCGGCGTTGCCGGCCCCATTACCGGAAAGGACGCTGTGTTCGGCGCCCAGCTCAAGCATGGCGCGGAACAGGCCGTCGAGGACATCAACGCGGCCGGCGGCTTGAACGGGCAAAAGATAGAACTCGTGGTGGGCGACGACGCCGCCGATCCGAAGCAAGGGCGGTCGGTCGCCAACATGTTCGTCAGCGAGGGCGTAAGCTTCGTGATCGGACACTTCAATTCGGGCGTCAGCGAGCCTGCTTCGGATGTCTATTCCGAGAACGGCATCCTGATGATCACGCCGGGTTCGACGAATCCCAAAATCACGGAGCGTAGCCTCAAGGCCGTGTTCCGTACCTGCGGGCGCGACGACCAGCAGGGCAAAGTCGCCGGCGAATACATCGCGCAACACTTCAAGGACAAGAAGGTTGCCATCGCCCATGACAAGACGACCTACGGCAAGGGTCTCGCGGACGAGACCAAGAAGACGATGAACGGGCTCGGCGTCACCGAAGTGCTCTACGAAGGCGTAAATACGGGCGAACGCGACTTCAGCGCGCTGGTTTCAAAGATCAAGGCCTCGGGTGCCGACATCGTCTACTGGGGCGGCGTCCATACGGAAGGCGGTGCCATCCTGAGGCAGATGCGGGCTGCCGGCGTCAACGCAACGATGATGGGCGGCGACGGCATCGCCACCGACGAGTTCGCCGCTCTTGCCGGTCCCGGCACTGAAGGCACGCTCATGACGTTCGGTCCGGATCCTCAGAAGCGGCCGGAAGCGCAGGCGGTACTCGAGAAGTTCAAGGCCCGCAACTTCAAGCCGGAGGCCTATACGCTCTACAGCTACGCCTCGGTGCAGGTGATCGCGGAAGCCGCAAAGGCGATCAACTCCGTTGATCCGGCCAAGATCGCGGAAGAATTGCACAAAGGGAAAACGTACAAGACTGTTATCGGTGACCTGGCGTTCGACGCCAAGGGAGACGTAACCCGCATCGACTATGTCATGTACACATGGCAGAAGCAGCCGGACGGCACGATCGCCTACGTTCAGAATTGAGCTTGCCCGCGGGGCGACCCATGAGGCTACGCGCGCTCGCGCTTGCGGCTGCCCTCGGCATAACTGCTTCGACTCCTGCGTGGCCGGAGATCCGGGTCGGGCTCGCGGCTCCCCTGACCGGCCGCATGGCTGCAACCGGGCTCTCGATGCGGCAGGCGCTCGAGTCGGAGGTTACCGAGATCAATGCCACTGGCGGCGTTCTCGGCCAGCCACTCGTGCTCGTTGTCGAGGATGACGGCTGCGCGAGCACGACCGGAGAAGGCGCCGCACGGCAGCTCATCTCTCAGGGTGTTGCGGTGGTGATCGGGCATCCGTGCTCGAATGCCGCTGTAGCCGCTGCCTCCACATACAGCCAAGCGGGCGTGCTGCTCATCGCCGTGGGTGCACGCCATCCCGATGTCACGCGCGGACCTGCGACGGTTCCCGTGGTGCGGCTTGCAGGACGCGACGACAAGCAGGGTCATGCGGCCGCCTCCTGGCTCATCTCGCGTGCGCCTAGCCGACGCGTGGCCATCATCCACGATCGGACAGCGTATGCGCGCGGTATCGTCGATGCAGCTGTGGCAAGCCTCAAGGCAACAGGAGCGGAACCTGTCGCCATGCTGCCGATCGTGGCCGGCAAACACGAGTACGGCGACGCCGCTCTCAAGTTGCGAGACAGTCACGCCGAAGCAGCGCTGTTTGTAGGTTACCCAGAGGAGGCAGGCGTCATCGTCTCGGGTCTTGAAGCGCTCGGCGCCAGCATCCCTCTGCTCGGCTCCGATTCTTTGGCGACGCCTGAGTTCGCGAACACCGTAGAGCGGTCGCATCTCCCCATCGAGGTGCTGCTCCCCGCGGAGCCGAAAGACGAAAACACAGATGCGCCGGGCGTCCGCGTGCGCGGCGCTTTCGAAGCTTGGGTGCAGGCGGTGAAAGGAGTTGGCGAGACAAGCGGAACAGCGCTCGCAGCCCGCTTTCGGGAAGGAGCGCCATTCGCGACACGCTCACTGGGCGAGATCCGTTTCGATCTCAACGGGGATCTCGACACGCCCGGATTCCTCGCCGCATCGGCTCGCTCGGGTCGATGGGTGGTCGGGCGGTGAGGCTGCAGCCCCGATCGGGGGGCTGCAATGCTCTCGTTGAATCTACAGGGCTTAGCGGCCCTGTGACTCGATCCGGCATTCGATGGCGAGGCGACGCTCCATCAGAGCGAGCGCTTCGGGAACCTGTTGGCCTAGTTTCCGGTAGTTGCGAATGCGCTCTTGAACGAGAGCGTAAGATCGGCGCGGATCGTCGATCTCTTCCAGCCGATGATTGAGTTCGGCAATCTCGGCTTGCATCTGTTCGGTCATCACGTACCCCTAGTTCGTCGCGTTTTTGGCGAGGCTTGGCGGACTGGAACGCACCTGACCGTTTTCACGTCTCAAACTTCGGCCATTGACCCAATGCGTTCCCGAATCTCCGCCCTGATCCAAAGACGAGATTCAAGAGTATCCAATCCGCAACGACTTTGCTCTGACAATTCCGCAACAGTTAGATCATGGTTTCTACTTGCGCACCCGGCGAACAACCCTGATGAAACATCGAAATATGGCTCGATCTGGGCACTTTGCCTTCACTAATTGTTGCGTTGCCGAAATGTAACTTCGGCGGCGCAACACTGTGTAATCCTCTGGTTGATATTTGGTTTTTGAAGTTTTTTGGTTGAAAAGAACCGTGATCTCTCGCATTGCAGCGTGATCTCAACTTGAGGATGCCAACTCTCGGATTTTTGGGCTATTTCCCGGGGAACACGCCACTGTCGGCATGACACAATGTCGCAATGGCGACGCATCCACCCGCGTGCGCGCTTGGTCGCGGCGCTTTGGCGAGAATTGAAGCAACAGGCTGGGTCTGCTAGTGGCGTCGCTCGGCTCCTGCACAAGAGACTCCCATGATCCCCCGCTATTCCCGGCCTGAAATGGCGTCGATCTGGACGCCCGAAACGCGTTTTCGGATCTGGTTCGAGATCGAAGCGCACGCTGCCTCGGCGATGGCCGAGATCGGCATCATTCCCAAGGAGGCCGCGCAGGTCATCTGGGACAAGGGCTCGAAAGCGGAATTCGATACGGCTCGGATCGACGAAATCGAAGCGGTGACCAAGCATGACGTCATCGCGTTCCTGACCCACCTCGCCGAGCACGTCGGCCCTGAAGCGCGCTTCGTGCATCAGGGAATGACCTCGTCGGACGTACTCGACACGTGTCTCAACGTGCAGCTCGCGCGCGCCGCCGACATCCTGATTGCGGACATGGACCGCCTGCTTGCCGCGCTCAAGACGCGCGCTTTCGAGCACAAGGCGACAGTCACCATCGGACGCAGCCACGGCATTCACGCGGAGCCGACGACGTTCGGCGTCAAGCTGGCCTATGCCTATGCCGAGTTCACGCGGGCCCGCGAGCGGCTCGTGGCGGCGAAGCGCGAAGTGGCGACGTGCGCCATCTCCGGTGCCGTCGGAACCTTCGCAAACATCGATCCCTTCGTGGAAACCTACGTGGCCGAGAAGATGGGGCTCGTGCCGGAGCCCGTCTCGACGCAGATCATCCCGCGCGACCGGCATGCCGCCTACTTCGCAACTCTGGGCGTCGTCGCTTCGTCGCTCGAACGGCTTGCGATTGAAATCCGTCATCTGCAGCGCACCGAAGTGCTCGAAGCCGAGGAGTATTTCTCGCCGGGTCAAAAGGGCTCGTCGGCCATGCCGCACAAGCGCAACCCCGTCCTGACCGAAAACGTCACGGGTCTCGCGCGTATGGTGCGCGCCTACGCTTTGCCTGCGATGGAGAACGTCGCGCTCTGGCACGAGCGGGACATCTCGCACTCGTCCGTCGAGCGCATGATCGGACCGGATGCGACGGTGACGCTCGATTTCGCCATCAACCGCATGGCGGGCGTGATCGAGAAGCTGGTGATTTACCCGGAGACCATGAAGCGCAATCTCGACAAGCTCGGAGGGCTTCACAACTCGCAGCGCGTCCTGCTGGCTCTTACGCAGGCTGGAGCTTCGCGCGAAGAGGCCTACGCACTCGTTCAGCGCAACGCGATGAAGACCTGGGAAAAGGGGCTCGACTTCCTGACCGAACTCAAAGCCGACAAGGACGTCACCGCCAAGGTTCCTGCCAAGGACCTCGAAGCAATGTTCGATCTTGGCTATCACCTCAAGCACGCGGATACGATTTTCAAACGCGTGTTCGGCGAGGCGTAGCGCCGGGCGCCTCTATGAGTTCCTCACTCAATCGCGTCTTTGGGTACGGGTGTGCCGCGCTTGGCGCCGCCTTCTTCTCGACCAAGGCCATTTTCATCAAGCTGGCCTTCCAAGAGCAGGTCGACGCGTCGCTGATGCTGGCCTATCGCATGCTGTTCGCGACGCCGGTGTTCGTCGCCATCGGCATATGGGCCTATGCCCAGCGCCGTGCCAAGGGCTTGCCGCCACCTGACCGGAAAAGTGTCGCCTGGGCAATTCTCACGGGCTTCCTCGGCTACTATGTGGCGTCCGCGTTCGACTTCGCGGGGCTGCAGTATATCAGCGCCTCACTCGAACGCCTGGTGCTGTTCACCTATCCGCTGTTCGTCATGTTTCTCGGCGCGGCCCTCTATCGCCAGCCTATGACGGTGTTCGGGGTCGCGGCTGCGGCCGTCACCTATATCGGCCTCGCCATCGTGTTCACGGCCGACCTTCCGCACGGTGGCCGCGACACGGCGATCGGCACTTTCCTGGTGCTAGGTGCAGCGATCTCGTTCGCGTGGCATCAAATTCTCGCCAAACGTTGCCTTGCGCCGCTCGGGATCGCCCTGTTCACCAGCATCGCGCTTTCGGCGGCGGGCGTGTTCTGTGTGATGCACCATATAATCTTCGGCAGCGGCAGCTTCGCCGCATCGCCCCGCTTTCTGTGGTTGTCGTTCGGCTGCGCGATGGTGGCTACCGTGCTGCCGACGTTTCTCGTCAATGCCGGCCTTGTCCACGTCTCGCCGCAGGCCGTCTCGATGATCGCAACGGTCTCGCCGATCGTGACGATCGGGCTCGCGATCGAAATCCTCGGCGAGCCATTCACGGTTACGGATGCCATCGGCTCAGCTTTGGTGCTGGCTGGCGTTGGGCTCTTTACCTGGGGTGACAGCCGGGCGAAGCCCTCACGCGATGTGCCGCTATCGTCCGAACCCGTCCCGACGGCGGAGCGCGCGTCGCAGCCTTGAGGCTCCCGCGCGTCAGATGGCGTGTCCGGCCGGGAACAGACAACCGTTGCCAACCGCGTCCAACTCGCGGATTGCTACGAAAGCCAAAACTGCTCCCATATACGGTTTGCAATCACGATGCCTCAGACATCCGGCATGACCATTACCCATCGCCCGCTCTTACGCCGTATCGCGTGGACGCTCGCTGCGCTCGCTGTCTACCGGGCCGGCGGCTGGATCCCGCTGCCGGGCATAGACGTCAACGCATTGGCGGGGCGAGGTGA
Source organism: Hyphomicrobium sp. (assembly GCF_036262015.1). Lineage (GTDB taxonomy): Bacteria > Pseudomonadota > Alphaproteobacteria > Rhizobiales > Hyphomicrobiaceae > Hyphomicrobium_C. The sequence goes on from NZ_DATAJR010000009.1 coordinate 527,202, forward strand.
CGCTCTCGGGGCAATCGATCGCATCTCGATCATGGCGCTCGGTATCATCCCGATGCTGTCGGCGATGGTCGTTGTCGAGGTGGCCCTGACCCTCATCCCGCGAGCTAGGGCTTGGGCGTCGGTGCCGCGCAACAGGGCTCGCCTCGATGGCTGGATCGTCGCCGGCGCGCTTGTGATGGCGGGGCTCCAAGCCAGCGGAATTGCGGTCGCGTTTGAAAGCCTCGACGGGCTCGTCCAGCAGCCGGGCCCGGCATTCCATGCGGGCGTTGTGGCTTCGCTCGTGGCGGGCACGGCGATTGCGATGTGGCTCGCGTCGGCGATCACGCGTCATGGCGTCGGCTACGGGGTCTGGATTCTCGTCGCGGCCCCGCATGCGATTTCGCTCCTGCAGGCGCTGATCGTGCAGGCCGCTCTATGGGGACCTGCAAGCCCCTTCACCATTGCGTTCTCCATCGGTTATCTCGCGCTGTGCATTGCGGTGCTGACGGTGCTGGCCAAAGCCGTGCCGCCGCTCGCCAGCACCGAAGACTTGCTCTGGACACCCGTAGTTGCCTACGCCGTCGCAAACTGGCTTCTTGCAGGAACTTTGCTGCTCAGGTGGCTCGTGCTTCCTGCCGGACAGACCGGCGCGTTTGACCAAATCATCATTTCCGAAGGCGCCGCACTCATGCCGATCATTGCAATCGCGCTGGTCGTCTTTCTGCGCCGGCGTAGCCTCGCCCGGCCTTGGACGCGCTTCGATAGGGCCTCAGCCGTCTTCACCGCCTTGGCGCTCATGGGGCTCGTGATCGCCGGCGGACTGCTAGCCCAGCTCCCGGCGCACCCTCTCTTCCCCTCGCCTGCAACGGCGCTCATTCTCGCGGCCGTCGGTCTTGCAATCGTTCAAGTCCTGCCGAACCGCGGGGCGAATGCCTATTCGACGCAGGCCTCCCAAATCCCTCCGGTCAAACCCATCTAATGCGCGTAAGATGGAGTGATGCTCCACCCCGCCGCCGATTTCCCCCGTCAATCCAACCTCTTTTTCGAGTTTGAGGGTTCATGCGCACGTCCGACGTCGACATCCTGATCGTTCCCGGCTGGTCGAGCTCCGGTCCGGATCACTGGCAATCGCGGTGGGAACGCACGCTCAAAACCGCCCGTCGGGTCGAGCAGGAAAATTGGGTGGAGCCGGAGTGCGAGGCCTGGGTTGGCCGCATCATCGAGTCGGCCGTGCAAAGCACCCGGCCCGTGGTGCTCGTTGCGCACAGCCTCGGCGTGGCCGCGGTCGCGCACATGGCCCAGCGCATTCCGAAGGGCTTCGTTTCAGGCGCGTTCCTGGTCGCGCCTGCCGACGTCGACAACGCGTCCGCATGGCCAGAGACGGAAGGGCTTATCCTCGATGGCGCGGCAAGCGGATTCGCCCCGGTGCCACTCGCTCGCTTGCCCTTTCCTTCAGTTCTGGTTGCCTCGTCGACGGACCCGTACTGTGGGCTCGAGCGCGCGAACGCGCTTGCAGATGCATGGGGGGCAACGCTGGTGGAAGCTGGAGACGCGGGCCACATCAACGGAGCATCGGGCCACGGCCCTTGGCCGGAAGGCGTGCTGCGCTTTGGAACGTTCCTGTCGACGCTGGCCGAGTAGTCGGCTCGTGGAAACGATTGAGGCGGCTCTTCGTGGGAGCCGCCTCAATGATGCTTACTTGCTGCTTGCCTCGATGTCGGCGACGGCCTTGGCGATGAACTCGCCCATCGTCTTGCGGATCTCCGCATCGTCGACCGCGATGCCCTTCTCGGCGAAGTCTTGCTTCACCTTGCGGAAGACATCGTCGTCGCCCTTCTCGGCGAGGTCGGCTTTGCGAACCGCCTTAATGTAGTCCTCGAGTGCAGGGCCGGTGATGCCGAGCTTCGCAGCCGCCCATTCGGCGAGCATCTTGTTGCGACGGCTCTCGGCTTTGAATTTCAGATCCTGGTCGAGCGCGAACTTCTTCTCGTAGGCCTTTTCTCTCTCGTCGAACGTTGTCATGACCGTCTCCACCAGGGTTTGTCCGACCCGGAATGTTCTATATTCGTTCCGGGTAAAAATGTGTTGTATGGGTCTCAGGAGTTGCCCCCCAGACCGGGAGCGGTAACCCGACCGGACAGACAAATCAACGACTTGTCAGCCGCATGCCCCGAGAGCACATCTGGCCCTTCGTTTAGATTGTTTCTGCCCCCTGGTTCAGCTAGTGTCCCAGGCATGATTTTTGTGCGTTTAGCCGCTCCCAACGAAGACGAGAACTCCCTAAATCTCGCTGATAGTTCAAAGGGGTCGGCTCCTCGGGACAGGCCGTCCTTCTTCAAATACAAAGTTGAGCATGAGCGTGATCGTCAAGGGACCAGGATCGATGAACAAGCGGCGCCGGATTTACGAGGGCAAAGCGAAGGTTCTGTATGAAGGACCGGAGCCCGGCACCCTCATTCAGCACTTCAAGGACGACGCGACGGCGTTCAATGCGAAGAAGCACGCGCTTATCGAAGGCAAGGGCGTGCTCAACAACCGCATCTCCGAATATGTCTTCCAGCGTCTCGGCGAAATCGGTGTGCCCACCCACTTCATGAAGCGCCTCAACATGCGCGAGCAGTTGATCCGCGAGGTCGAGATCATTCCGCTCGAGGTTGTCGTTCGCAACGTCGCCGCCGGCTCGCTTTCCACGCGCCTCGGTCTCGAAGAGGGCATGCAGCTGCCGCGCTCGATCATCGAGTTCTATTACAAGGCCGACAACCTCAACGACCCGATGGTCTCCGAGGAGCATATCACGGCGTTCGGCTGGGCTACGCCGCAGGAGATCGACGAGATCATGCAGCTCGCGCTGCGCGTGAACGACTTCCTCGTCGGCCTCTTCCTCGGCATCGGCATCCGCCTCGTCGACTTCAAGGTCGAGTTCGGCCGCCTGTGGGACAACGAGCAGATGCGCATCGTGCTCGCCGACGAGATCAGCCCGGACTGCTGCCGCCTGTGGGACATCTCGTCGGGCGACAAGCTCGACAAGGATCGTTTCCGCCGCGATCTCGGCGGTGTTCTCGAGGCCTATCAGGAAGTGGCGCGTCGCCTCGGCGTTCTGACCGAAAACCGTCCGCCCAAGGGCGTCGGGCCGGTGCTGGTGGCGTCTAACCCGACCGGAAAGCCGAACTAAGAGCTGGCAGTAGGGGTGAGGCCGTAGGCAGTGAGGATTGCTCATTGCGCTTCTGCTGTTCCTGCTGCCTTTACTGCCCATTGCCTTACTGCCTGGAGTTCCATGAAAGCCCGCATCAAAATCACGCTCAAATCCGGCGTGCTCGACCCGCAGGGGAAAGCCATCCAAAACGCGCTCGGCGCGCTTGGTTTCGAAGGCGTCAATGACGTACGCCAGGGCAAGTACATCGAGGTCGACGTGGCGGGCATGAGCGAGGAAAAGGCGCGGGCCGAAGTGGACCGCATGTGCCGAGATCTGCTCGCCAACACGGTGATCGAGAACTACAGCTACGAGCTGACGCCCTGATGATGGCGGAGGCGCGCACTGCAGCGGGGCTGATGGCGATCCTGCTTCCCGCCGCTGCGGTCGCCCAGACGCCTTCGCCTCCCACACTCGATTGCACGCTCGGATACGATGGGTTGCGCACGTATCTGCACTCGCTCCCGGGCGCGCAATGGGGCATCGAGGGTGGCTACGACATCGCATCGCTCGGCGCGGACAGCTGGCGCGTGCAGTTCGCCTTCACAGGGCCAGGACATCCGGCGCACCCGGCCGTTATGCAACGGATCTTCCGCAGACAGGTGACGGAAGTTTGGACAGCGGAGAGCAAAGGGTGCGGCTATGGCAACCCGAGCCAGTTCGCTATCCTCATGGCAGATATGAAAGCCGGGGACACGAAACTCACCAACGCGTCCCGGCAAGAAGTCGAGGCCCGGAAAGCCGAGCAATCGCCGCTCGGGCCCTGACCAGACGAAGAGAAATTTGGAGCCAAAAATGCTGCGCGCTTCCGTCATCGTGTTTCCGGGGTCGAACTGTGACCGCGACGTCAAGACGGCGCTCGAAGCCATTACCGGCTTCCCGGTCAAGATGGTCTGGCACGGCGATGCGACGGTGCCCGCGTCCGATCTCATCGTGCTGCCGGGTGGCTTTTCGTACGGCGACTACCTGCGCTGCGGTGCCATGGCGGCGCATTCGCCCATCATGCGCGATGTGATCGAGAAGGCGAAGAAGGGCACGCCGGTGCTCGGCATTTGCAATGGGTTCCAGATTCTCTGCGAGTCTGGACTGCTGCCTGGCGTTCTGATGCGCAATCGCTCGCTGCACTTCATCTGCCGCGACGTGTATCTCACGGTCGAGAGCGAGAAGACGTTCTTCACCAACTGCTATCGCAAAGGCGAAGTCATTCGTGTGCCCATCGCCCACGCCGAGGGCAATTACTTCGCCGATCCGGAGACGCTCGACCGGCTGGAAGGTGAAGGCCAGATCGTGTTCCGGTATTCGGACAAGGACGGCAACGTCTCGCCGGAGACCTGCCCGAACGGCGCTCAGCGCAATATTGCGGGAGTCGCCGATCCAACCGGGCGCATCCTCGGCATGATGCCTCATCCTGAGCGCCTCTATGAGAAAATGCTGGGCGGTACGGACGGCCGGCGCGTTTTTGAAAGCGCCATGGTGAGCGCGGTCGAGGCCTTGAGCTGACGGCCCCTCTTCGCAGTTGCGTCATCACCTGATGTAGGCAGACTTTTGCGCGGTTGCTCAATCACTCGCGCAGCCGAAGCGCGCCCTCTCGGGGTCCTATCAGACATGCTTGCCGATTTGTGAGGGACCCGCGTCCGCTCTATCGCGTTAGATCGCACAGAGCGATACGCGCTCGCGATTGCGCCCGGCGTTCAGCCCGCGCAACCGAACAGAGAACCTGAACATTGCGCAAAGTGAGTGATGTCATGGAACAGACGAAAAACATCGTCGTCATCGCCGCCGCTGCACTCATGGCGATCGTTGGTGCGGCTTCCTTCGCTGAGGCACGAGGTTTCCACGGTGGTGGTTTTCACGGTGGAGGTTTTCACGCCGGAGGCTTCCACGGTGGAGGTTTCCGCGGAGGGTTCCGCCATGCCTCGATTGGCGGCTGGCATGGAGGTCCGCGCGTAGCCGGCTGGCGCGGCAGGCGCGTCTGGCACGGAGCTGCCTGGCACGGCGGTCGCCGCGTCTGGCGCAACGGTCGTTGGGTTGCCATTGGAGCGTTCCCAGCCTTCTACGGCGGTTACTACTATGGTGGCTATGGCGGCGGATGCGGCTGGCTGTATCGCAGGGCCTCGGTGACCGGTAGTTCGTATTGGTGGCGGCGCTACCAAGCTTGCGTCGGCTCCTATTGATGTCTGAGCCGTGAATACCCTCGCCATATTGCGGCGCATCAAATGCGAATGGGGATGGACCGCTAGGTCCATCCCCATTCTGTCTCCCCGTCTAGCGGGGTGAGTATCGGGTTCGCCGGCATCTCACCGGGAGGCCGAACTCAGCGCTTCTTCGTATCCTGGCCTTCGGGGGCCCAGGTCTGAAGCAGCGCGAGCAGTACGGCTTTCATTGGAAGTTCTCTCTAGGTTTTGCTTCGCGTTGGAAAGTTTATAGCCGACCCGTTTGCCTAAAGGTAGTGCGGCACTTGCTCACCAGCAATGCAGCGGCCGCATTGCTCCCTAGGGGAATCCAGAAATATTTAAATATTCTTCTGGTTCTAAATAAAAAGAGAGCAAGTCGGAGACCTGCTCTCTTACTAGGCTGCGTAACTTGCGATTTACTTATTACGACTTGTAGGGCGCACGATCGAACACACGCGCATTCATCTCCGTGCCGTCCATCGTGCACAGGAACTCGGCAGACTGACCGGCGCTGGCATCAACCTGGATGCCCTTGCCCGGCTGGACGGGGATCACGAAGCGGGTCCCCGGGCTATCGAAGCCCGATTCGCCGCCGTTGCTGTCCGCCACGACGACAGTCAGATGGCAGGCGTCGTCCTTGACCTGGAAATAGCCGACGGCATGCTTGCCACCGAACTGCAGGCTCGTGCCGTGGCCCGGCATCATGTTCGTGTAGTCGTTCTTTGACGGGGAGTCTGCGAATACTGCACTTGCGGCCAGAACACCCATCACACCCGCTGCTGCAGCAACGGTCTTCGTCGCCTTCAACATGGTTCCACTCCTTATGAATGATGAGAAGCTCGCCGCGGCGTGGCTCTTGGTGGCCCGCATTCCGGCTTGGTGAGTATCTAACATCATGACTCTTCGAGGAGAATTCATGATGCTGCATAGCAGCGGCCGATTTTGTGCAGCGCGGTACTGTCGCATTCGGTCCGTTGTCGCGCCGGTGATCCAGGTCGCAAAAGCGTCATCCGACGTCGGTCGATTCGCGCTTCCGGAGGATGCGGTGTCACGCCCGTGGGCGAAGCGGCCGGGGTAAGCGACAAGTGCAATCACACTCGTTATAAGCACCGCGTTAGAGACCTCTTTTTTGGCGTGCTTCTTATCGGAAAACCCGCTTCCAGCCCGGCCCTCGCCGGGACAGGTTTTTCCGAAAGCACTCATGCGAGACCCGAAAGTCAGACCTGATGCAGGAAACCGCGACTTCCGCCATCACCCCCGAGATCGTTGCCCAGCACGGCCTCAAGCCCGACGAATACCAGCGCCTCCTCAAGATTCTCGGCCGGGAGCCGCGCATTACCGAGCTCGGCATCTTCTCGGTGATGTGGAGCGAACACTGCTCCTATAAGTCCTCGCGCGTATGGCTGAAGACCCTGCCCACCTCCGGCGCCAAGGTCATCCAGGGACCGGGTGAAAACGCAGGCGTCGTGGATCTGGGCGACGGCGACGCCGCCATCTTCAAGATGGAGAGCCATAATCACCCCTCGTACATCGAGCCCTATCAGGGCGCGGCGACGGGCGTTGGTGGCATCATGCGCGACGTGTTCACGATGGGTGCGCGCCCCGTGGCGAACCTCAACGCGCTGCGCTTCGGCGATCCGTCCCACCCCAAGACGCGTCACCTCGTATCAGGCGTCGTTTCCGGTATTGGCGGCTACGGCAACTGCGTCGGCGTGCCGACCGTCGGCGGCGAGGTGAACTTCGACGCGGGTTACAACGGCAACATCCTCGTCAACGCCATGTGCGTCGGCCTCGCGAAGACGGACAAGATCTTCTACTCGGCCGCCAAGGGCGTGGGCCTGCCGGTCGTCTACGTCGGCTCGAAGACCGGCCGCGACGGCATCCACGGCGCGACCATGGCGTCCGCCGAGTTCGACGACAAGAGCGAGGAGAAGCGTCCGACCGTGCAAGTCGGCGATCCCTTCACCGAGAAGCTCCTGATTGAAGCCTGCCTGGAGATGATGGCTTCGGACGCGATCATCGCCATCCAGGATATGGGTGCGGCTGGCCTTACTTCCTCCACCTCCGAGATGGCGGACAAGGGCGGCGTCGGCATCACGCTCGATCTCGACAAGGTTCCGCAGCGCGAAGAGAACATGACGGCCTACGAGATGATGCTCTCGGAGAGCCAGGAGCGCATGCTCATGATCCTGAAGCCCGGCCGCGAGGGCGAGGCGGAAGCGATCTTCAAAAAGTGGGGACTCGACTTCGCCGTCATCGGCATCACGACCGACACGGGCCGCATGATCGTGACGCACAAGGGCCAGGTGGAAGCGGACCTTCCCGTGCCGGTGCTCGCCAACTCGGCGCCGATGTACGAGCGCCCGTGGTATGCGCACGTGCCGCCGCAGCCGGTTCTGCCGCAGTGGGTGAAAGCGCCCAACGGCAATCTCGACGCCCTGAAGACGATGTTCGGCTCGCCCGCCCTCTGCTCGCGCCGTTGGGTGTGGGAGCAGTACGATCACATGGTCATGGGTGACACGGTCGGCCGTCCGGGCGGCGACGCGGCCGTCGTGCGCGTGCACGGCACGAAGAAGGGGCTGGCGGTCACGTGCGACGTCACCCCGCGCTATGTGGCTGCCGATCCCGAGATGGGCACCAAGCAGGCCGTGGTCGAAACGTGGCGCAATCTCACGGCCGTCGGCGCCGATCCCATTGCCATCACCGACAACATGAACTTCGGCAATCCCGAGCGGCCCGAGATCATGGGCCAGTTCGTGGCCTCCGTGCGCGGTATGGGCGAAGCCTGCCGCGTGCTCGACTACCCCGTCGTGTCCGGCAACGTCTCGCTCTACAATGAGACCAACGGCGTCGGCATCCCACCCACGCCTGCGATCGGCGGCGTCGGCCTCATTCCCGATACCGCGCACATGGCGGACATCAGCCTCAAACGTGAGGGCGACCTCCTCGTCGTGCTCGGCCGCGAGCAGGGTTGGCTCGGCCAGTCGCTCTACCAGCAGATCATCTGCGAAAAGCTCGAAGGCGCGCCGCCTCCTGTCGATCTCGCCGACGAGATCAAGGCGGGCCGCCTCGTGCGCGCATTGATCCGCGAAGACAAGGTGTCGGCCGTGCATGACGTTTCGGACGGCGGCTTGCTCGTCGCCGTCGCGGAGATGGCGCTTGCGTCCGGCGAGAAAGGCAGCGGCATCGGCGCCGAGCTGTTCGCCTACGAAGGCAAATTGCCCGTCCACTCGATCTGGTTCGGCGAAGACCAGGGGCGTTATGTGCTCGCCATCGATCCGGCCCGCGCCGAGGAAGTGGTCGAACGGGCTCGCCTGCTCGCGCTACCGGCCCGCATCGTCGGCCGCACGGGCGGCGACGCCATCGTGCTCAAGGGCGAGGAGCCGCTGAAGCTCGCGGAGCTTGCGGAGATCTCCGAGGGCTGGCTGCCGGGGTATATGGCAGGGGAGCTGTAGCCAGCCCGCTCCTGATGGCGACGTTTAGATTCCCCGACGAAGGGCGCGTTTGTCATCGCATGGCGGCTAAAGCTGCCTCGAAGCTACTGCCGTTCACCCTGAGCATTCCCATGCCGGGGTGGTCGAGGTCGATGGTCATCCATAGGGCGATGGCAAGGACGACCCCGTAAACTGAATCGAGGAGCGAAAAGCGGCGATTCACGCGGCCGTTGCCGAATCCTAGCAAGCCAACGCCGATGGCTATCGTTCCCAGCAAGGCCGCCAGGATCGGCAGCGGCAAGTGACGTCTTGCCATTGCGAGGTGCGTTGCATGCAAGTCGATGACGTCATTGATCGGCGGCAGGACAACGGCCATGAGCGGCGCATTATCCCGTGTCGCCTCGATTGCTGATTGCCACATACGATCGTGCAGGCCGCTCACCTTGGCAAGCAAACTGTCGATTTGCGGGTGGTCCGCGCCACCTAGCAGCTTGATCCGGTCGCGGGTGTACTCCCTGATCGCGTCCTTGAGTTCGCTTCGATAGGGTTCGGCTATGACATCGGCCCTCAAGTAGGCCGTCCCGACCGCGTTCGATTCCTTGACGATAATATCCAGCCGATCGATGAAACGGGAAGCGGCTCCAGAGAAGGTAAAGCCAATCAGAAACGCCACCAGCGCCGCCGTTGACGCTCTGACGAGCGTCACTTGCCGGTCTAGAATTTGATCGGCGGAGCGCGTCGACGATCCCAGCCTGAACCCGAGCTCATGCGCGGCCATGAGGCCGGCGATTAGCGCCGCAGCGACGAGCAACTCAGTCATGGTTGCGCCTTCCCTGCATGGTTTCGCTTCAAGCGTTGCGCTGGATGCGAGAAAGAGCCTTCGATCGTTTGGCGATGCCCTTCAGAAAATATCCGAAAAATTCTGCTCTGCGAAGCTGGCGACTTCTTTGGTCTCCGCCAGCGCGCAGCACCGCTTGCCGGCAGACGACGGAATAGGCACATTGCGGAGCGTCGCAGCAACGCTGGAGCCAGCCGTCATGAAGCGCGCGAGTTTCCTATTCTGCTTCGTCCTGATCGCATCGGCGGGACCGGTCCAGTCGGCACCCCTCGATCAGAAAAGCAAAGCGCCCGACTGGGGTCGCGCCACGCAGGCGGAAAAGGACGCTTGGATTGCGGCCTTCAAGTTCAAGCAAGCGGATGTCAAAAAGGCGGACGTCGCGGCGTGCCTCGATAAGCACGCCGGCAAGCCTCTGTTTGAGACCAACGATCTGTCGGGCGTCACCGAGATGTGCGGGACTATCGCCGCGCTTCCGTGAGATTCAGCCGCGCCGCGCGGCCTCGATGGCGGCGACGTCGATTTTCCTCATGTCCATCATGGCAGTGAACGCGCGTTTGGCCTCGTCGCCGCCGACTGCCAGCGCCTCCATCAGGACCCGCGGCGTGATTTGCCAGGAGAGGCCCCACTTGTCCTTGCACCAGCCGCACGCGCTCTCCTGGCCGCCGTTGCCGACGATGGCGTTCCAGTAGCGATCGGTTTCTTCCTGGTCGTCAGTCGCGATCTGGAACGAAAAGGCTTCGCTATGCTTGAAGGCGGTTCCGCCGTTGAGGCCAAGGCAGGGCACGCCGGCGACCGTGAACTCGACGGTGAGCACATCGCCTGCCTTGCCGGAAGGATAGTCGGTCGGGGCCCGGTGGACGGCGGTCACCGCGCTGTTCGGAAATGTCTCCGCGTAGAAGCGGGCAGCGGCTTCGGCGTCCTTGTCGTACCACAGGCAAATCGTGTTCTTAGCCATTCCGTGTCCTTTCGTAGGGCGATTCAATTCCGCTCAAGGACGGTGGGGAACGCGCCGATCCGACACTTCGATGGATCTTTTTTGGGTGGAGACCTCGACGTGAAGCTGATCACTCCCCCCAGCCACCGACGGCTTTGACTGCCCGGCCGGATATGCCATGCGACGGCACTACACCGCTCTCTGCATTCAAGCGTGCTTTCGGCGCTCAATTGTGGCGATTTTCACCGCCGCATCGTTCGGCTGATCACAGTCTTTGGCGCATCATCCGACGGGTCGCTGCGCAGCAAGGTTGCGCCCCTCGGCGAGCAGTGTCTCGACCTCTTGCTCGGTGAAGCTGCGTTCCGACCTGTTGGCTACGCCGAGCGTTCCGACCACGTCTTCGCCGTCGAAAATCGGCACGACGATCGATCCGGCAAGCCCTGTCGCACGGGCACCAGGTCGCACGTCGCCGCTGGTATCGGTTTGAATGTTGCAGGCGTCCACGGGAGCCCGCCGCTCGAAGGCAAGGCCGGCCATGCCCTTGCCGACAGGAATCTCGCGTATGATCGCTAGAACATGCGGCGGCATGCCCGCGCTCGCCGCTGCAAGATGAAGCAGCCCGTCGGGGCCGATATAATGCAGTGTTCCGCTGTCAGCCCCCACCATGCGGACGATGCGGGCCAACGCTTCCGAATGACCGGTCGGCTCGTTGTTCAGTACCATCAAGACCGCCTCCAGACTTGGAGTTGATAATGATACTTTATAGCGTTTCTTTAATGCCTTGGGAATGGGAGGCCCGTTGTCTCATCGCTCAGTGCTGCGATCATCCCCATCCAGCATCGAACAGCTACAGGTGCCGCAGCGACCGTAGCGGAAACTAATCCAACCGGAACCTCGGTCATTGCGCCATCGCGTGCCGGGCGAAGAGTGAGGTCGCTCACTCCCCCCAGCCGCCGATGGCTTTGACCTCAAGGTATTCCTCGATGCCGAAGCGGCCCCACTCGCGGCCGTTGCCCGACTGCTTGTAGCCGCCAAACGGCGCGCGGCGGTCGTTCATAGCGCCGTTCAAGTTCACGTTGCCCGCCCGAATGCGCCGTGCGACGGCGCGGGCGTGCGCGATATCACCCGAGGAGACATAGCCCGCGAGGCCATAAGGCGTGTCGTTGGCAATGCGCACGGCATCGTCCTCGTCCTTGTACGCCAGGATCGACAGCACCGGACCGAAGATCTCCTCGCGCGCGATGGTCATCTCCGGCTTCACGTCGGCGAAGACGGTGGGTCGCACGAAGAACCCCTTGTTGAGGCCCTGGGGACGTCCGGGGCCGCCTGCGGCCACTGTCGCGCCCTCCTCGACGCCGCTTGCGATGAGGCGCTGGATCTTCTCCCACTGCGTGCGGTTGGCGACGGGCCCCATGTCGGTGTCCGCGGCGCGCGGATCGCCCAAGCGGATGCTGTTGGCCATGGCAGCAGCGATCCCGGCCGCCTCCCTCATACGGGTTTCCGGCACGAGCATGCGGGTCGGCGCGTTGCAGGACTGTCCCGAGTTGGCGAAGCAATGGCGCGCGCCGCCAGTCACCGCCTTCTCGAAGTCGGCATCCGCCAGAATGATGTTGGCCGACTTGCCGCCCAGCTCCTGCGTGACGCGCTTCACGGTCGGCGCCGCCCTCGTCGCGACGTCGATGCCGGCGCGGGTCGAACCCGTAAACGAAATCATATCGAGGCCGGGATGGCCGCTCATGGCCGCGCCGACTTCCGGGCCCAACCCGTTGACGAGGTTGAAGACGCCCGGGGGCACGCCCGCATCGTGTAGAACCTCGGCGAGGATCAGTGCGGCCGTGGGTGTGTACTCCGAGGGTTTGAGCACCATCGTACAACCCGCCGCGAGGGCGGGAGCGATCTTGCACGCCATCTGGTTCATCGGCCAGTTCCAGGGCGTGATCTGCCCGGCAACGCCAATGGGCTCGCGCACCACCATCGCGGCGCCGATGCGTTCCTCGAACACATAGGTCTTGAGGGCTTCCTGGGTGGTCATGAAATGGCTGAGGCCGGCGCCCGCGTGGACGCGCTCGGCAAATGTCAGCGGCGCACCCATTTCATCCGAGATGGCGCCGCCGACGTCCTTCATGCGCTTGCTGTAGAGCTCCAGGATGCGGGCGAGCAGCGCGAGACGGTCTTCGCGCGTCGTGGCGGCGAACTTGGGCCAGGCTTCGCGCGCGGCCGCAACGGCACGATCGACGTCAGCAGCGTTGCCGAGCGCCACGTTGTAGAGCACCTCCTCGGTCGCCGGATTGACCACGGGAAGGTTGCGGTCCTCACTCGGCGCAACCCAATTGCCACCGATGTAGAATTTGTTCCGTTCCGCCATAACTCGCCGTTCCAAAAAACCGTATGCGGCCCTCTCTTCGCACGAAGGGCGCACGATGGCCAACCCCCTGAGCGCGCGCCAGATATTCGGCCTCCTCATACCGGTAGGAAAAAAATAACTTTAATTTTGAATTTCGGGATGGAGAAAAATTTTAATTTCGATTGGGACGAATCCCCAATAGATAAAATTTTAGCTTTGGGCGGCCATACTCGTACTCAGTTTTTTGGAGTGCTTGTCATGCGTACCGCACCGATCTTCGGGCTGCTTGTAGCGGCCCTTATTCCCCTGTCTCTCGACCATCATCCGGAACCGACCAAGACGATTGCTTCCGCCGCGCCAACGACGTTGAGCACGGAGGTTCACGGAGCGATCCAGTCGGTTCTCTTTACCGCACAGCGCAACGCTGAAATCGAACGTTCGATGGAAGCGTCGCACATCGCCCGCGAGCGTTCGTTCGTGATGGCGCGCAATCGCGAGATCCAGATCTCGTCTGCCGTGAGCGCGCGCATTCGGCCCGTACTTGCCGCCGCAGCGCGCGCAGAAGAACGCGCAAAGATGATTGCCAGCATCGACAGCCTGCGCACACTGGCCTTCGCCGCGGCCCGCAATGCCGAGATCAACCGCTCGGTCGCCGTCTCGAAGCGCGCGGCTGATGAGAGCTTCGTCACTGAGCGCAATCAGGAAATCGAAATTTCTCTCGCGAATGTCGCCGCAAATAATCGGCTCATTGCATTCTCAGCCCAGCGCAATCGCGAAATCGAAACAAGCTCGGCTCGTGTTGCCTATCAGCGGGCTCAGGAATTCGCTGCAGCCCGCAATGCCGAAATCGAAATTTCGATGGCCCGTGTGAAAGGTGAATCAACGCTCGCTGCGCTTGGCCGTATTGCTCCGCTGATCACCGGTACGGACATCGAAACGGGTAGCCTTCGCGACTAGTGGCTTCCGGGGCGGCGCTCTGACGCAGCCTTTTCCGGCTGGCACCATCCGTATAGACTTCTCGAGGCCGTCCCTTTCGGGCGGCCTCAAGATTTTTTGGAGTGTTCCCTATCCATGCCTATGGACCCGACCGAGATCGAGCGGCTGATCAAAGACAAGTTTCCGGACGCAACCATCCAGATCCAGGATCTGGCCGGAGACGGCGATCATTATGCCGCGCGCGTCGAAAGCCGCGCGTTCAAGGGTAAAACGCGCGTGCAGCAGCACCAGATGGTCTATGAGGCCCTTGGCGGGCGCATGGGCGGCGTTCTGCATGCCTTGGCGCTGACGACGGCCACGCCGCCAGATTGAGGCGCCGCCGCCTGCATTGGCTGTGGGTGGATTGACAACGGTCCTCCCCACGCCACATCTACCGGCACGAATTCAGGCTGGCCCCGGGGCCGGCCGAGCACACGGACACAGGAAGGTTTCGACCATGAGCGATGCGGCGGTTCACGACGCGATCAAAAAGACCATCGAAAGCAATGACGTGGTTCTTTTCATGAAGGGCACGGCCAAATTTCCGCAGTGCGGGTTCTCGGCCCAGGTCGCGCAGATCCTCAATCACATCGGCGTGCCCTACAAGGACGTGAACGTTCTCGATGACCAGGGGCTACGCGAAGGCATCAAGAGCTACACCAACTGGCCGACGATCCCGCAGCTCTACGTGAAGGGCGAGTTCATCGGCGGCTGCGATATCGTCCGCGAGATGTTCCAGGCGGGCGAGTTGCACCAGCTCATCCACGAAAAGGGCATTCCGCACACGAACCACGGCTAAGGGCCATCGTTCGTCCGCCCTTTTGTGCGCACTGCCTGACACAGTTTCGCCGTGCCCGGCCCTTCTACTCTGGGCCGTGATTGCGGTTCGGAAGGCGGGATAGCGGATCGATGCGTTTGGGCGGCCGGCGTTTCCTGTTGAGCCTCGCGATCATCGGCGCCGCCGTCTGCCTTGCGCTCGGCATCTCGCTGCCGATCATCCGCCTCACCAAGTACGTCTTCTGGACGACCGAGCATTCGCTGCTCTCGACTGTCGAAGTGCTGATTGCCGACGGCCAGACCTTCCTTGGCGGCACGATCCTCGTCTTCTCGATCGTCCTGCCGATCCTGAAGCTTCTATACCTGCTGCTTGTCTCCACGCTTCCCGCGGTGGAGCTGACGCGTCAGAACCGGCGCCTCAAAGCGCTCGAATGGCTCGGCAAATGGTCCATGCACGACGTGCTCGTGCTGGCCCTTACGATCTTCTTCATCAAGGCACAGGGTTTCTACGACGCCGCGAGCCTCAGCGGCGTCTATTTCTTCACGGCGGCCGTGGTGTTGATGATCCTCTCCTACGCGTGGCTGCGGACGGAGGGGTTGACCGCGCGGGCAGAGATCGAGCCCGTCACGCAGACGGCGATCGCGAAGCAGATCTCGCCGTTCCGGAACTTCGTGCTCTCGTTCCTCATCATCCTGGCGACGGTGTTCTTCGCCCTCGGCATCATTCTGCCGGTGATCAAATTCACAACCATCTACGTGTGGACGAACGAGCATTCGATCGCGACCATCATCTGGGCGCTGTTCGAGAACGACGAGTACTTCCTGACGGTCGTGCTGTTCCTGTTCTCGATCTTTTTCCCGTTCCTCAAACTCTTCTACCTGCTCACGCTCGTCACCTCGCCGGATATCCCGCCCGAGTTTCGCAAGAAGTCCATTTCGACGATGGAATGGCTCGGCCGCTACTCGATGACCGACGTCATGGTGCTGGCGCTCATGATCTTCTACGTGAACTCGTCGGGCTATACGGAAGCCACCGTGCTGCCGGGCGTCTATTTCTTCGCCGCGTCCGCGCTTATCACCATGCTCGCCTATGGGTGGGCGAACTCGGTGCCCGTGGCGCGTCGTGCGGCCGCGATCGAAGTGGCTTCCCCGCCTTCGCCGCCCCCAGCCGATGTACGGCCGCTGTCTGGCGGAGACACCTCACACGTCGTGACGCTGCCGACGAACCCTGGGCGGCGGCATAAGCCGGCGTGAGGGCGTTTAGTTCACTTTGAATCCGACGATGTCGTCGCCCGCTGCATCAAGCGTGCATTGGAAGGTCTTTTCGCCGTCGTCGACGTAAGCCGTGCCGCTCACGGTGTGGGTGCCGTCAGCCTCTTGCTTTTTGTATTTGGTTTCGATGTCGGGCATGCGGAGGCCCATCTTCTCGGAGGCTTCACCCCGGCAGTTTGCCTCCATGATTTCTGGCGGCGCGGCGTTGGCAATCGATGTCATCACAACAGTGATCGTCACGGCGGCGATAGCGACGAATGCGCTGCAAATTCCCTCTTTGACCATGGCACCAACCTGCTCAGGGGAGCTTCACCCTTCAGATGATAGCGCCGTTGACGGAACTTCCAAGCTCTTGCTACGCAAGCAAACGGATTGCACGGCGCGATCCGCGCCTTCGCCGTTCAGCCGGCTTCGGCGTAGTCCGGCTTCGTCCCGGCTGCTACCTGCTCCGCGACATGCCCCCGCCAGAGCGCCGCAAGAAGATCCGTCTGCGTGATGATACCTGAAATCCGGCCCTGGCCATCGGTCACAATGGCCTCGTGGACTATTCCACCCGAGAGCATCGGGAGCAGTTCGTCGATCGGTGTTTCCGGTGCCGCAAGATACGCCGATCTTCTCATCACCTCGCCCGCCGTGCGACCCTGACCGGTCAGCAATTCGGTGTGACCGACAACGCCCAGAACACGGCGCGCGGCATCGACGACCGGAAGCGCATTCAGATGCCGCGTGGTGAGCCGCTCCTGCACTTGTTGGATTCCCTCGTCGGCATAGGCAAAGATCACATCGCGCGACATGATCCTCTCGCACCGAATCTCACTGTGCAGCCGGCGATGCGCCTGGGCTTCAACCTGCTGAAAAATGGCAGCGAGGTCGTCCCGGCTGACGTCGATCAGCTCATCGTAGCGGGCCAACACGGTATCGATGTCCGCAGCCGTATACCCAACGCGATCCTGTGGCGGAGGATCTTCGGTGTCATGGGGATTGTGGGAGATCTGCGGCGCGCGATGGGGATAGCTGTGCCGCGTCGCATTGTTGAATAGCCATGCGATGGCAAGCAGGATCACCGAGTTGAGCGCAACGGGGACCAACGCGAAAGACCAGCCCGCCGCAACAATCGCCGGCCCCCCGATGACAGCCGTCAGCGCTGTCGCTCCACCCGGAGGGTGCAGGCAGCGCGCCGCGCGCATGACGAGGATGGCTGAAGAAACGGCCGCTGCACTTGCGTAGATCGGGTCATTGATGAGAAGGCCGCATGCGATTCCCGCCAATGCGGAGAGCGTGTTGCCACCGACCAGCGACCACGGCTGCGCGAGTGGACTCGCAGGGACCGCAAACACTAGAACGGCCGACGCGCCGATCGGCGCTACCAAGAGGGGCAGGCCATCGTGCGACCCCAGCCAAGCGTGGCAGATCATACCTGTCGACAAAATCCCGATCAGGGCCCCGATGGAGGATCGCAGCCAATCGACCGGACCCGCCGACCGCGACCAGCGCCGGGTGTCAAACATAGCCTTCAGCAAGCAAATTCTCCCGTCCAGGCCCCTTCAGGCGCTCGTTTTGTCGGCGAGGTCTACACGGGATGCGCGCAATGAGAATGCGACACGGTATTTCGTCGTGGCTGCGGCCCGGCGCAGGCGTTCGCCACGGGGGATTTGCGCCTATATGCAGGTGAGCGGCTCGGCGCCGCACCAAAGCGGCCAGGGGGGCCGAGCGCAAAGGAGAAGGAGGACCACGACATGCGTACTACTCCCTCACTGGCGGCACTTGGATGCCTGGTGCTGCTGACATCCTCTGGTTCGGCCCAATCACCTCCCCTAGACACC
Organism: Hyphomicrobium sp.; assembly: GCF_036262015.1. Classification (GTDB taxonomy): domain Bacteria; phylum Pseudomonadota; class Alphaproteobacteria; order Rhizobiales; family Hyphomicrobiaceae; genus Hyphomicrobium_C. Next base: position 544,942 of record NZ_DATAJR010000009.1, read on the forward strand.
GCCGCCATCGAGCAGGCCTCGGGACTCAAAGGGACCTTCAGCAAAGAGGAAAACGTTTTCAAGATTTCCAAACCCCGTGCAGACGTGAAGATCGCGGTCGATGGCTGGCAGATGCCGCCGTTCATGGGGCTTACGTCATGGGCCGCCTTCACCCCGGCTCATGGGGGCCAGACCATGATGATGGGCGACACCGTCGTGTTCGAGGACGAGATCAATCCGGCCATGAGCGCAGCGCTGGAGGCCGGGCTCGAGGTGACTGCGCTACACAATCATTTCGTTTTCGACCAGCCGAGGGTGCTCTTCATGCACATCGGCGGCGTGGGCGATGCGGCCACGCTCGCGGCCGGGGTGAAGCGTGTCTACGACAAGATCAGTGAGATTCGCGCAGCACAACCCGAACCGCAGACGGCATTCTCCGGCACTAAGGTCGGTGCGACGAATGCGATTACCGCAGAACCGCTGGAAGCCATCCTCGGCACGAAGGGGCAAGCCAAGGACGGCATGTTCAAGGTCGTACTCGGCCGCACGGCTACCATGCACGGCACTCCGGTCGGCAAGGAGATGGGCGTCAACACCTGGGCCGCTTTCGCCGGCACGGACCGGGAGGCTGTTGTCGACGGCGATTTTGCCATGATCGAGAGTGAGCTTCAGCCCACGCTCAAGACCATGCGTAGTGGGGGGCTCAATATCGTGGCCATCCACCAGCACATGATCCACGAGCAGCCGCGTATCCTGTTCCTGCATTATTGGGGAACGGGTGAGGCCGCGAAGCTGGCGCAATCCCTGAAAACCGTTGTCGACGCGCAAACCCACTTTGCCAATTAGGACTAAAGCCGTTGCCGTCGGCTTCCCCTAGACCGGTCGCAAAAAAAGGCCGGCTCGTGAGAGCCGGCCTTTTTGATTTGCAGCGCTAGAAAGCGAATTAGCGCGAGTAGAACTCGACCACGAGGTTCGGTTCCATCGTCACCGGGTACGGCACGTCCGACAGGGTCGGTACGCGCGTCAGCTTCGCGGTGAACTTGTTCTGGTCGACGTCGACGTAGTCCGGCACGTCGCGCTCGGCGCTCTTCACCGCTTCGAGAACGAGCGGGAGCTGGCGGGACTTCTCCTTGACCTCGACCACGTCGTTGATGCGAACGCGGTAGCTCGGGATCGTCACGCGGCGGCCGTTCACCGTCACGTGGCCGTGCGAGACGAACTGGCGGGCTGCGAAAACGGTCGGCACGAACTTGGCGCGGTAGATGATGGCGTCGAGACGACGCTCGAGCAGGCCGATCAGATGCTCCGACGTCGAGCCCTTGGCGCGGCTTGCTTCAACGTAGAGGCGGTGGAACTGACGCTCGGACAGGTTGGCGTAATAGCCCTTCAGCTTCTGCTTAGCGCGGAGCTGCTGGCCGAAGTCCGACAGCTTCGAGACGCGGCGCTCACCGTGCTGGCCGGGGCGGCTCTGGCGCTTGTTGAGGGGGCTCTTCGGACGGCCCCAGATGTTCTCTGTGAGGCGACGGTCGATCTTGTGCTTGGCGCGAATGCGCTTCGTCATGGTAACAGCACTCCAAGTTGCATAGGTTTTGGATCTGGAGCGCCCCCTCCTGTGCCGATCCTTGCGGGTTTCGGCCGACAGGCAGCCCAGTACTCCAGGCTGCCGCGGGTGCGCAAATGGAACGCGGGCCTAGCACTGGGCAGGCCCGCGTCGTGAGGGCTTCAATAGTCGAGAGCGCGTTTCTCGTCAATGGGCGCAGTTAACCAAGCGCCCCGCAACGCTTATTTCTTCTTTTCCGCCGCCGGAGCGGTCGAGCCGGTTGCAGCCGGGGTGGCGCCCTGATCCGCGGAGGCCAGGGCCGGACCCGCCTTCACATAGGCCGCGATCAGGTCCTTCACCTTCTGCTTCTGCTCGTCGGTGCAGGTCTGAGTCGGGGCCTGCTTCTCATCGACAACGACTTCCTTGTCGCCGTCCTTCTCAACGAGCTTGATCTTGCCGGTGAGCAGCATGACCGTCGTGAGGTGAAGCTGGTTGATGTAGAGCGTCTGCTGGTCAGTCCACTTCTTCTTGTCCGTCTCGCGCTTCATCAGCGAGCGATGATTGAGAACCTGATCCTCGGGGAGATTGCAGACCTGGGCATGGGCAGAGATGCGACCCACGCGGACAATCTCGCGCGCGACTTCGAGGGGAATCATGGCCTCTTCGCGCTTGTTCTTATCAACGATGATGACCGTGCCGTCCTTCTTCGAGAACTGCGCCGGCGTGAGAGACCACGCGTACTCCATAATGACTTGCACGGATTTGTCGCTGAGCTCGCCCTCGGCCGCAGAGGCCGCCGAGCCGAGCACCGCCGCGCTCGCAAGAGCAACCGCACCGACTAACGCACTTTTCGCCATGATCATCGTCCGCATCATTGCCCCTGCTGCGCTCCTTATTAATTTTTCCGCCACAAGCCCACACCCGGTCGCCGCCGGGCAGTTCGTCATGCCAGGATTGCGGGCATCGCTCGACCCAAAACCTGGCAAGATCATGGCGGTCTATGTGGACGGCTTCCGGCTGTGACCTTTGCCCTTAGACAGCGTGGCAACAATACCACGAAGGGATCGTACTTCCTGCTCGGTCAGCGCCATCCGTGTAAACATAGTCCTCAAGTTTTGGACAACAGAAGGGCGTTTCTCGATCGGATTAAAGAATCCGAGTCGATCGAGCTCATTTTCCAGATGGCCCATGAAGCCAAACAGCTCTTCTTTAGTAGCCAGACGATCCGCCCCAAGATTAAGGCCTGTGGAGATCGGCTGCTCGTAAGTCGTTACGCGGCCTAGCGTTCCCTTTCCGCTTTCACGCATCCACGCATAGCCGAGGAGCAAAACCGCCTGAGCGAGATTGAGGGACGCGAAGCGTGAATTAACGGGAATCATCACGAGAGCGTCGGCGTTGGCGAGCTCTCCGGTTTCGAGACCGTTGCGCTCGCGGCCGAAGAGAATTCCACAGCGTTCGCCTCTGGAAATCCGCTCGCGCAACTCAGATATCGCCTCCTCCGGCGTCAAGACCGGCTTTTTCAGCGGGCGCTGACGGGCTGTTGTCGCAACGACGTAGGTGAGATCGCCAAGCGAAGCTTCCAGTGTCGGATAGGCGGTTGCATCGTCGATGACATAGTTGGCGCCGGACGCGGCAATGCGGGCCTTTTCGTTGGGCCAACCGTCACGCGGCGCGACCAGGCGCAGATCGTCGAGACCGAAATTCGCCATCGCGCGCGCCACCATGCCGATATTGTCGGCAAGTTGCGGCTCGACGAGAAGGACTGCGGGCGTTTCGCCAGGGCCCGCGACGGGCTCGCCCTGGATGTGCGCGCGGCGGATGCCGTGACGCAACTTGCGCAGCACGCGACGCGCCCAGAACCAATAGTTCTCGCCCGACCACGTCTTTTCCAGTGCCGCGAGTGCAGGCGTCGTCAACGTCTCCGTTCCTTGGCCGACGAGGCGCACGGCACCGTCACCGACGACGATTTCCTTATGCCGGGCGATGAACTCGTCGAGCGTATCGATGCCATGGACTTCCGTGCGGCGCTTGCAGCCGGGGCAGGTCGCGGCGTCGCCCTCGCAACGCAGCTCGGCGCAATAGGTCAGAATGTGGTCGAGGGCCCCGCGATCGAGGTCGTTTGCGCCGAGGGCTTTGAGACCTTCGTCGATAGTCTTCTCGTGGCAGGCATGGACCAAGGTCGCGATCGGCATGGCATAGCCGGACACGACGGGTACGCGCTCGCCGTTCTCGGCAGCGATTTCGACTTCACGGGTAACGGGCGAAATGACGTTCATGGCCCCGGATTAGCACCGTCCGGCGGGAAATGTCCCGTCCAAGTTGGAGGAAGTCCGTCAGAGGCTGGGGGACGGATGTCGCGCCTCCTTGTTGCGGCGCACCCCGGCGGTTAAGGTCGGGCCCAATCGACCCTCCCATCCTGAAGGCTTTCCCATGCAAAAGATCAAGGTGACCGGCACTGTCGTCGAACTCGACGGTGATGAGATGACACGCATCATCTGGAAGCTCATCAAGGACAAGCTGGTTCACCCGCACCTCGACGTTAACCTCGAGTACTACGATCTGGGCATCGAGAGCCGGGACAAGACCTCGGACCAGATCACTGTCGACGCGGCCAATGCCATCAAGAAGCACGGCGTCGGCGTCAAGTGCGCGACGATCACCCCCGACGAAGCGCGCGTCAAAGAATTCAATCTCAAGGACATGTGGAAGAGCCCGAACGGCACCATCCGCAACATCCTTGGCGGCGTCATTTTCCGCGAGCCCATCATCGCCAAAAACGTGCCGCGCCTCGTTCCGGGCTGGACGCAACCGATCGTCATCGGCCGCCATGCCTTCGGCGACCAGTACAAGGCCACCGACTTCAAGTTCCCCGGCAAGGGCAAGCTTACGATCAAATTCGAGGGCGAAGACGGCAACGTCATCGAGAAGGAAGTTTTCAAAGCGCCGGGCGCTGGCGTGGCGCTCGCCATGTACAATCTCGACGAAAGCATTCGCGAGTTCGCACGCGCCTCGTTCAACTACGGCTTGAACCGCAACTACCCGGTCTATCTCTCGACCAAGAATACGATCCTCAAGGCGTACGACGGACGCTTCAAGGACCTGTTCCAGGAGGTGTTCGACGCCGAGTTCAAGGACGAGTTCGCCAAGCGCAAGATCGTCTACGAGCACCGCCTGATCGACGACATGGTGGCGTCGGCCCTCAAGTGGTCGGGCGGCTATGTGTGGGCGTGCAAGAACTACGACGGCGACGTGCAGTCCGACACGGTGGCACAGGGCTTCGGCTCGCTCGGTCTCATGACGAGCGTGCTCATGACACCCGACGGCAAGACGGTCGAAGCCGAAGCGGCGCACGGCACTGTGACGCGTCACTACCGCGAGCACGAAAAAGGCAAGGACACCTCGACCAACTCGATCGCGTCCATCTTCGCCTGGACTCGCGGCCTCGCGCATCGCGCGAAGCTCGACAACAATGCGGAACTGGCGAAGTTTGCCGCGACGCTCGAGAAGGTCTGCGTCGACACGGTGGAAGCGGGCTTCATGACGAAGGATCTGGCGCTGCTCGTTGGGCCTGATCAGAAGTGGCTGTCGACGACCGGCTTCCTCGACAAGATCGACGCTAACCTCAAGGCTGCGATGTCGAAGGCAGCCTAGTGCTGCGGAAAGCGATTTCTGCCTTCGCTGCGGCCCTAGGGCTTCTTTCTCCAGCGCGCGCGATCGCCGCGCCGGGCGAGGCGCCGCCCTATGCGGCGGCGTTCGACAAGGCGTTTGTACCCGGCTCGCCGAAGAAGGACGAGATCTTCGGATACGGCGTCGATGCCGGCACGGGCTCGTTCTTCGATCCCGTGGCCGGGCGCGCGGCCGCGGATCTCTTGAAGGCCGATCCGGACGCGTGGGAGTCTTGGCAGACGGACGGCGAGGTCAACGGTCCGAAAGCGATTGCCCCCTATTCCTTCCTGCTGGATCTGCCGCTCGGCGAGGCCAACGCGATCATGTTCCACAGCGGCTGGGGCGACGGATTTTACGCGTCCTGGTTCGGCTATGACGCCAAGGGCAACGTGGCGGCGCTGGTGACGGACTTCCAGACCATCGACTGGGCCACGGCGAAGTGGTGACGAGACCCAGCCGCCGACGTCAATCAGCACACGCACGTCTCACTCCCGCCCCACAAAGGCCCTGCTCGCTTGCGAGGACCCCACGCTCAATTGCGTGAGGTGCCATGAAACGATTTCTGCTGCGCGCGGCCGTTGTCGCACTCGCGATTTCCATTGGGCTCTATCTCGCGAACACCAGCCTGCTCGGCCCGGCCATGACCGGGAAGCCAACGCTGCTCGCGCATCGCGGGCTGGCACAGACGTTCCCCTCCGAGGGTGTCGAGAACGACACCTGCACGGCGTCGCGCATGCGCCCGCCCGAGCATCCCTATCTCGAAAACACCATTGCCTCTATGCATGCCGCCTTCGCGGCTGGTGCCGACATCGTCGAATTCGACGTGCATCCGACCACCGACGGCAAGTTCGCCGTCTTTCACGATTGGACCATCGATTGCCGCACGAACGGCAAGGGCGTGACGCGCGAGAAGTCGCTCGCGGAGCTCAAGGCATTGGATATCGGCTACGGGTACACGGCGGATGGCGGGAAAACGTATCCGTTCCGCGGAACGGGCGTCGGCCTGATGCCGTCGCTCGACGAGGTGCTGACGGCGTTCCCGGACAAACGCTTTCTCGTGCACGTGAAGAGCCGCGACGCGGAGGAAGGCAAGAAGCTCGCGGCGCGTCTTTCCGAGTTGCCGGAGGGCGATCGCGCACGTCTCATGGTCTATGGCGATGACACGCCGCTTGCTGCGCTCCGCGAAACGCTACCTGAAGTGCGTATGATGGGACGCGGAACATTCCTGCGCTGCCTCACGCGCTACATTGGCTTAGGCTGGAGCAGCTACGTGCCTGCCGATTGCCGCGGCACGATGCTGCTCGTGCCAGCGAACTACGCGGGCATTCTGTGGGGTTGGCCCAATCGGTTCCTGTCCCGCATGCGCGCGGCCGGAACGGATGTGTTCTTGATCGGGCCGTACACAGGCGGCGAATTCACGACCGGCATCGATACGGCGACGGATGTCGGATTGCTGCCCGGGGGCTATGACGGCGGTATCTGGACCAATCGCATTCACGCGATCGCGCCGCTCGTCGCGGGGCGGGACTGATCCGCCCGTGTGGTTGCGTTAATGAAGACGGGCGCCGGGACGCGGTCCTGCGAGACGAGCGTGGCGGCGTTGATAGTCGGCGCAGGCCCAGCCCTTGCCGTAGATCAATCGGAGAATGCTGCACCGGATAGCTCCGGCTAAGCGTTCAAGGCGCGTAATCGCGCCCACGTTTGTTTGCATGGTTCTTTCAGTTGTTTTTCTGACTTCCCCCAACAGGTGCCAATTTTAGCAGAGTCGAGAGGCACCTGAGGACATCGGAAAACTACCTATGCCCTCGTACGATGGGGGGACGGCGGCGATCTAGAGATCAGCCGACCTTCCGTCAATGGGACGCTTGTCGCGTTGGTTCCCAAACCACGGAGTGGGGTTGCGTAAGGCTTTGGATATCCCCAACCTTTCCTCTATGCAAAAAAGTTGCATATCCGACATGCACTGGAAGACGGTTCCCAGCCGCACCTGTACTTTAGAGGGGTAGATAGGCGCCGAAACTTGAGCGCAGGTTGCGGGCGTGACCCAGGCCGGCGTTCGTAATTTCGTACATACCGGCGCTGCCGAGGGGCTGGCGGATCAGCTCGAGCTTCTTCAGGCGATGAAGCTGCGAGACGACAGCTGAGGGCGTTTCGTCGCCGAATCCGCGCTGGCCCAACGCCCCCATGAGTTGCTGGAGCGAATATGCCTTCGCCTCTCGGGCCAGCGTTTCCAAGAGGACCAGCTCGCGCACGCGGCTTTTCTGGTTGCGGCCGATTTCGTCCAGCGCAGACGCGTCCGTGTCTTGTGCGTCGTGCTCAGGAGCCATCGGCGATTGGGCAGCTGCTCCCGTTTGCGCAGGAGGATACGCGCCGGCCTCCGACGTCGCGATCACCTGCTCGACGACGTCCAGCCGATTGCGGATCTCCTCAAGGAGGCGGCGGCGCTCGGAAGCTGGCACGCCGGTCATTGCCACCATCGGGTTGAAGACCTCGCGGGCAAAAGCCGCGAAAATTTGCGTGACCTTGTCGTTGAAAGGCCCGCCGGAGGTGCCATCGGCAGCCATTACCGCTACCCCATACGAATGAAATTGAATGGCTTCGCATTCGCAGGCGTGCCATCCGCATGCGTCGCGTTCTTTCTATTGCATTTCATCCGATACGTCGCAAGCGAGCGGTTCCGCATGCGATTTATTCTTTGTATTCTACTCTAAATAACTTTTATAATACCCTGTTATCATTTATTATTTTACGCACTTTTTGCGGGTAAATTCGTTTGATTGCGATGCATTCGAGCTGACCCTGCGCTGCATGAGCCGAATTCGGCACTCCACCATTCAAGCCGTTCGGAGCGCTCACTCTTTTCAGCTTCGCGCTTGGCCATCTTAAGCATGATCCGAAGCTCCTCTCCGACGGGACACAGGGAGGGCTGCCATGGCGTCATCAACACAGGATTTGCTGTTCGATCTCATTCTCGATCCGACGCTGCTCGATCTGGTGCTCGCCATGCCGGATCTGACATGGCGCGAGATCGGCACGACGGCGGCGACGCTGATGATCTGGGACGTGCTGTCGAAGCCGCTGATCGCCCTTTTCTGGAAACACTCGCGGCGGGGCGTCTCGTGGGGACTGCTTAAGCTGGCGGTGGCAATCGATCCGGCGGTCGTGATCGGCAGCGAACCACGTGCCGCCGGCAGCGCGGGTGCGCTGGCGACGGCGTGAGCCTCTGTAAGACAGTAAGCAGCAGGGTGCTGCTGCTTACTCCCGACTAAGCGCCGGCGCCAAGACGGGCTTCGATTGCGGCAAGCGCATCGCCGGCCTTGGCGCCATCGGGCCCACCGGCCTGAGCCATGTCGGGACGGCCGCCGCCGCCCTTGCCGCCAAGCGCTTCGGCGCCCGCCTTGACGAGCTCCACGGCGCTCCAGGTCTTGATGAGATCATCCGTCACGCCGACCGCAAGGCCCGCTTTTCCATCCTCGGTGACACCCACGATGGCGACGACGCCGGAGCCGACCTGCTTCTTGCCGTCATCGACGAGACCGCGGAGATCTTTCGGGTTGAGGCCTTGAACGGACCGGGCGAGCAGCTTGACGCTGCCGATCGTGCGCACGAGATCGGCTGCTGGAGCGCCATTGCCAACGGTTGTTCCGCCACTCAGCGCGATCTGTTTCTTGGCGTCGGCCAACTGGCGCTCGAGCGTCTTGCGCTCTTCGACCAGCGTCTTCAGGCGCTCGACCAGATCCTCGGGGCGCGTCTTCAGAACGGCAGCAGCTTCCTTGAGGCGCGCGTCGGCGTCGGCCAGATAGGCGCGTGCGCCATCGCCCGTCAGCGCCTCGATGCGGCGGACACCAGCCGAACTCGCGCTTTCCGCAATCACCTTCACGAGGCCGATATCGCCCGTGCGGCGCGCATGCGTGCCGCCGCACAGCTCGACCGACCACGCCTTGTTCGATCCCGGTTTGAGCTTCGCTTGCTCGCCTTCGGCAAGACCACCCATCGAAACGACGCGAACCTCGTCGCCGTACTTCTCGCCGAACAGCGCCATGGCACCGGACGCTTTCGCGTCTTCGAGCGCCATCAGGCGCGTTTCGACCGGGCTGTTCTGCAGCACGATCTCGTTGGCGAGCTTTTCGACGGCGGCGATCTCGTCGCCGCTCATGGGTTTCTGGTGCACGAAGTCGAAGCGCAGGCGCTCGGGCGAAACGAGCGAGCCCTTCTGGGCGACGTGCGTGCCAAGGACCTGACGCAGTGCCTCATGCAGCAAGTGCGTTGCCGAGTGATTGGCGCGCGTCGCGGTGCGACGCGCATGGTCGACCTCAAGCTCGACCGCCTCGCCAGCCTTGAAACTCCCCGTCTCGACCTTGCCGATGTGTACAAACAGGTCGCCAAGCTTCTTCTGCGTATCGGTGACGCGGAAGAGCGCACCCTTCGCACCCTTGATGACGCCCTCGTCGCCGACCTGGCCGCCGCTCTCGCCATAGAACGGCGTTTGATTGAGAATGAGCACGCCTTCGTCGCCCGCCTTGAGCGACTTCACGGGCTTGCCGCCCTGCACGAGCGCGCGGATCTCGCCTTCGGCTTTCTCCGTGTCGTAACCGAGGAACTCGGTGGCGCCGGTCTCTTCCTTGATCTCGAACCAGATCTCTTCGGTGGCGGCTTCGCCCGAGCCCTTCCAGGCGCGGCGCGCTTCATCCTTCTGCTTTGCCATGGCGGCGTCGAAGGTTTTCGTGTCGACGACGATGTCGCGGGCGCGGAGCGCGTCTTCCGTGAGGTCGAGCGGGAAGCCGTAGGTGTCGTAGAGCTTGAAGGCGACGTCGCCCGGGAAAGTGGCTCCCTTGCCGAGACCAGCGGAGGCTTCGCCAAGAAGCTTCAAGCCGTTGCCGAGCGTCTTCTTGAACTTCGTCTCTTCGAGCTTCAGCGTCTCAGTGATGAGAGCTTCGGCGCGGCCGAGCTCGGGATAGGCGGCGCCCATCTCGCGCACGAGCGCGGGCACGAGGCGGTACATGAGCGGATCGGCGCAACCGATCTGGTGAGCGTAGCGCATGGCGCGGCGCATGATGCGGCGGAGCACGTAGCCACGCCCCTCGTTCGACGGCAGCACGCCGTCGGCAATCAAGAAGCTGGTCGCGCGCAAGTGATCGGCGATAACGCGTCGGGCGGGCTTCACGTCCACGCCGTCGGGATTGTCGGAGGCGCCGAGTTTGCGGCTTTCCTCGCGGATCGCAGCGATCAGGTTCTTGAAGAGATCGATCTCGTAATTGTCATGCGTGCCCTGGAGCACGGCAGCGATACGCTCGAGGCCCATGCCGGTGTCGACCGACGCCTTCGGCAGGTTGATGCGCTCGCCAGAGGGGAGCTGCTCGAACTGCATGAAGACGAGATTCCAGATCTCGATGAAGCGGTCGCCGTCGGCATCCGGCGAGCCCGGAGGGCCGCCCGGAATCTTGTCGCCGTGATCGTAGAAGATTTCGGTGCAGGGACCGCAGGGGCCGGTGTCGCCCATCTGCCAGAAGTTGTCCTTGGTGGCGATGCGGATGATGCGGTCGTCGCCGAAGCCCGTGAGCTTCTTCCAGATGGCGTAGGCCTCATCGTCCTCGTGGTAGACGGTGACTGAGAGGCGCTTCTTATCGATGCCGAATTCTTTCGTGATCAGGCGCCAGGCGAACTCGATCGCGGCGTCCTTGAAATAGTCGCCGAACGAGAAGTTGCCGAGCATCTCGAAGAACGTGTGGTGGCGGGCCGTGTAGCCGACGTTGTCGAGGTCGTTGTGCTTGCCACCGGCGCGGACGCACTTCTGCGAGGACGCAGCGCGAACGTAGGGGCGCGTCTCCTGCCCGGTGAAGACGTTCTTGAACTGCACCATGCCGGCGTTCGTGAACATCAGCGACGGGTCGTTGCGCGGGACAAGCGGCGACGACGGCACGGCTTCGTGACCCTCCGCCTTGAAGTAATCGAGGAACGCCCGTCTGATCTCGTTGACGCCAGTCATATGTGGTCCCGAAGTCTTGATCCGCTGGGTCCGTTTCCGGCGGCGCCGAAGGCGCTCAAGCAGCCGGAATGACGGATTATTGAAGCCTCTCAGGGCTGCGCCGCTTTTAGCGGGCTGCCTAGGGGGTTGTCCAGAAACGCTATCGGCGCAGCCCCGGGGTCTCCCCAGGCCTGCGCCGCTATTTGGCTCCTTGCGCCTCCGAATAGAAGGCGCCGCCCTTTGCGCTCAGCGCTTTCCAGCGCCCCGCCCCGCCCCCTTCTTGGCCGAGGAGGCTTCGACATCCGGCAGTACGCCGTCCTCGTCGGGCTGCTCGCCGTCCCCCGAGGCTTCGGATTCAGGCTCGGCCAGCATCTTGTCGACGATCAGGCCGGCGCTGGCGCGGATCGCCTTCTCGATCTGATTGGCGATTTTCGGGTTTTCTTTGAGGAACAGCTTGGCGTTCTCGCGGCCCTGACCGATGCGCTCGCCCTCATACGACAGCCAGGCGCCGGACTTCTCCACGATCCCGGCCTTGACGCCGAGATCGATCAGCTCACCTGTCTTGGAGATGCCTTCGCCGTACATGATGTCGAACTCGACCTGCTTAAAGGGCGGTGCGACCTTGTTCTTCACGACCTTGACGCGGGTCTGGTTGCCGACGGTCTCCTCGCGCTCCTTGATCTGGCCGATGCGGCGGATATCGAGGCGCACGGACGAATAGAACTTCAGCGCGTTGCCGCCCGTCGTCGTCTCGGGATTGCCGAACATGACGCCAATCTTCATGCGGATCTGGTTGATGAAGATCACCATGCACTTCGATCTGGATATCGAAGCGGTGAGCTTGCGCAGCGCCTGGCTCATGAGACGCGCCTGAGCACCCATCGTCACTTCGCCCATTTCGCCTTCAAGCTCGGCTTTAGGCGTCAGCGCGGCGACACTGTCGACGACGACGACATCAATCGCGCCCGAACTCACTAGGGTATTCGTGATCTCAAGCGCCTGTTCGCCCGCGTCGGGCTGAGACACCAGCAGGTCTTCAATTTTCACGCCGAGCTTTTTGGCGTAGGTCGGGTCGAGCGCATGCTCCGCGTCGACGAAGGCGCAAATGCCGCCCTTCTTCTGGGCTTCGGCGATGACCTGCAGCGTCAGCGTCGTCTTGCCGGAAGACTCAGGTCCGTAAATCTCAATGACGCGGCCTTTCGGAAGGCCACCAATCCCCAGCGCGATGTCGAGCCCCAGCGAACCCGTCGAAACGGCCTCGATGTCCATCGAGCGCTCGTTGGCGCCGAGGCGCATGATCGACCCCTTACCGAAATTCCGGTCGATCATCTCCAACGCTTGCGCGAGTGCCTGCGCCTTGTTCTTGTCCATACTTCCCCCTTCGACGACCCGCAGCTCCGGCTTTGTCATGTGGCACCTTATGGCATGTTAACAATTGATGGGCGACTCGACGCGTGGATAAGTTGTACTTGTTTTGTTCTCATCTGTCTACACAGTGCGCGGAGTTCTTAACGCGGCTTTAGCTCCGGCTCGGCGACTGTAGGGATCGATCATTCGGTCAAGGTCGTTCCCGCGCCCATGTTTCCCGCTCTCACAATCGCTTCGAATGCGCTGCAGGTGCAAAGCCGGCGGGCGGAAGAGATTGCGGCCTCGGTTGCGTCCATGGGTGCAACGCAGACGGTCGGGAATGGCAGGAATACAGCGAGTGCCGGCGGCATCTCCCCGGTCCGCGTCGGCGCGCTGCCCATCGGCGACGAGGTCGAGACTATGGTCTCGCTGAAGGAGGTCGAACTGGCCTACCGAATGAACGCCGCCGTCATTGCCACGGCGAGCGAGATGCTCGACAGTCTTCTCGACGTGATCAACCCCGAGAAGCGCTAACCCGGGCTCGCAACACTCTTCAGCATGCGCCGGTGCTCCTCGGGCTGGAGATGACCGCCATGGAAAACGAACATTTCAATCTTTCTCTCCGCCGCTTCCTGAAGGAGGTCGGCATTTCCTCTCAGCAGGAGGTCGAGCGACTCGTGCGCGAGCGAGACCTCGCAGGCAAGGGGCAACTTAAGGTCAAGATGGTGCTGACGGCGGAGGGAACGGACCTTCACCACGTGGTCGACGGCAAAATCGATTTGAGCTGACCCTCTCAAGCCGCCGGATACGCGCTAAAGATCCCTCGTTCAGCTTAGACAGTTTTGTCTCCGGCGAGAAAGCACAGAAACAATGTGGGCGCGCCGATGCACCAGACGGCAACGAGCGCTGTGGTCAGGTAGTATTCCATTTGCGGCTCCGAGCAGCAGGCGAATTGAGGCTGAAATCCCGCACAAGCGCCCAGGTTCCTGAGTCTTTGGGTTTTTTTGTGGTCTACAGGCAAAAGGTTACAACAGTGCAACACCGCAAGCGAAACCGCCGCGCGCTCCGCTTGACTGCCTGCCAACTGATCGATGCGTAGCCTGACTTGTAGGTCGTTCCTTAGCTTGACGCGGAGGGCCCTGCGGCTTTCAAGCGCGCGAGTATCTCCTCCGCCAGCGCCTCCAACTCCGGCAAGAGAACGACGCTCTCCTGCTCGTTGGGATCGGTGCGCGCGATGACGGCAGACGCGGGCTTGCTGCTCAAGTTGATCGGGAGATGAGGCACTCCGGCTGGGATATAGACGAGCTCGCCTGCTTTGTTGATCATCTGGTGCTGCAGCCGATCGCCAAACAGCGTCAGCGTCTCGCCGTCGAGAATGTAGATGGCGGTCTCGTGGTTCTCGTGCAGATGCGCCTTCGCTCTTGCTCCCGGCGGAATGGTGAGCAAGTGCATGCAGATGCCCTTCGAGCCGACCGTCTCGGCGGCGATACCGCAGAAGTACGTCAGACCTTGCTTCCCGTCATAGGTGTCAGTGGCACGTATGACCCGGCATGTGGGGGTTTCAGGATCGCTCATGTTGTGAGGCTCCATGCAACCGCGTTGGCCCAGAGCGTAGCGCATCGGTGCGGTGGCGGCGGCGAAAAATCTGGTGGCAGACTAGCGGGGCCGGTCGTCCATCACCGCCCCAGCTGCTCCTTCACCTTGGCAGCGAGCTGTGGAAGCGAGAACGGCTTCGGCAGGAAGGCGAACTGCTCGTTCTTGTCGAGGCTCGTTTCAAAGGCTTCGTGCGGGTAGCCCGAGACGAAGATGATCTTCAAATCCGGCTTCGTCTTGCGCAGCTCTTTCAGAAGCGTGGGGCCGTCCATTTCCGGCATCACAACGTCGGAAACGACGATATCGACCTTGCCTTCGTTCGCTTCCATGACCTCGAGCGCTTCGACACCTGTCGAGGCTTCGAGCACTTCGTAACCCTGACGCTTCAGAGCGCGGACAGCGAAGGAGCGCACGACGTCCTCGTCCTCGACGAGTAGCACGCGACCGCTGCCGGTCAGATCCTGGGGACGTTCCTTCTTTACCGCCTTCTGGGCAACAGGCGCATCCTCGTTCGCCGGGAGATAACGCGGGAAGTAGAGCCGGAACGTGGTGCCGCGACCGAGTGTGCTTTCCGGATAGATGAAGCCGCCGGACTGCTTGACGATACCGTAGACGGTCGACAGGCCAAGCCCGGTGCCCTTGCCTACGCCCTTCGTCGTGAAGAACGGCTCGAAGATCTTGCTCATCACGTCCGGCGGCATGCCGGAACCGGTGTCGGTCACCTCGATGAGTACGTACTCGCCCACCGACATCCCGTGATGATTGAGGCGCTGGCTCTCACGCTCCGTCACGTTGCGGGTCGTGATGGAAAGCGTGCCGCCGTTGGGCATGGCATCGCGGGCGTTGTTGGCGAGGTTCAGAACGACGTGCTCGAGCTGAGTGCGGTCGGTCTTCACGAACCAGAGGTCGCGGGCCGGAGGAATTCGCAACTCGATCTTCTCGCCGAGCGAGCGCTTCACGACGGCCGCCCACTCCGCCAACTCCTCGCTCAAATGCAGCGGCTCGGCCTGCAGCGTCTGACGGCGTGAGAATGCAAGCAGCTTGGCCACCAACCCCGCCGCGCGCGTCGCGCTCGAGCGGATGTTCATGATGTCCTTGTGTGCAGGGTCGGTCGGACGGTGCGTCTGGAGAAGGAGATCCGAGAAGCCGATGATTGCCGTCAGGACGTTGTTGAAGTCGTGTGCGATGCCACCGGCGAGCTTGCCGACTGCTTCCATCTTCGACGACTGCGCAAACTTGGCTTCGAGCGCTTTCTGCTCGGTCGCGTCGATCAGGTACAGGATCGCAGCTTCGCGGGCATCCTTGGCCTGAGTGAGCGGCGCCAGATAGAGGCGGCGCGAGAACTCGTTCTTCGGACCGACAGTAATCTCGATTGGCGTTGGCGTCAGCGTGCCAGCCAAAGCCTGACGAATGGCGGCATCGACGGCAGCGCGCGTGTCGGCGTCCGAGAAACGGCACAGAACGTCGGCCGCAGCGGAGCCGGTCGAGGACGATCCGTCAGGGATCATGCGCGCGAACGCGGCGTTCGTGCTCATCAGACGGCCATCTGTACCCAAGGTGGCAATGCCGAACGGCGAGGACTGGAAAAAGCGGGCGAAGCGGATCTCGGCGGCGCCAGCCTCACTCTCTGTGGCGGAGGCTTCACGGCGGAAAGCCGCGATCAGGAGGCCGCCTTGGTTGTCGCGGCGCGCGAAGAAGCGCAACGGGATCTTCGTTGTCTTATCGACCGCGACCTCAAGGTCGACGCTCTCGCCGGTCGTGTAGAAAGCCGCGGCGGCGTTGGCGATCAACTCCGCGCCTTCCGGAGCGACGAGGTCTTTGAGTTGCAACTGGCGCTCCGCGAGGGACTGCGGCTCAAGGCCGAGCCAGCGCAGCAGCGTCGCATTGAGGCGGCGGATCACGCCGCGCTGATCGACCTCCATCAGACCCGCCGGAACACTGTCCAACCGCTCGAGGGTGGACTCCAGGGTGGCTACGGCGCTGATCTGGTGTGCGCGCTCTGCCGTGATGTCGGTCACGGTCCAAAGCGACATCGGTCCAAGCTCGCGGTCATGGCCAGGAACCGAACACGGCCTCTGCGCGACACGGAACAGGCGGGATGGGCGCCCATGGGACGCGACCTCGATTTCCTCACGCCAGGGTTCGCGCCGAGACGCGGCACGTTCGAGGCGGAAGTAGGCCGCAGCTGCGCGCGGGTCCCCTGCGAACAGACTTTCGAGGGCGTTGACCTCGCCGGCCTCCGTGAGACCGACCATTCCAGCGAGCGTCGCGTTGGCGTAGAGCGGACGGCCATCGCGGCGTGTCACCAGGAGGCCGTCGTCGAGATTGTTTGCGAAGGCGCGGATCAGATCGTCATCGCGCACGCGCTCGCCGATGCGAATGTGACCGGCGACGAAACCGAAGATCGCGAAGAGCCCGAGCATCGCCAGGACCGCGAGGAGCGTGAGCAGCAGGGGCTCACCGGCGGGCGAAGCAACAAGGGCAAGCACGAGCGCGCCGGCGGCCAAGGACGCGGCAATGATCGGAAGGAACCCGGGCTCGTGAATGCCGCCAGCCATGGCTTGGGCGGCCGCCGCGGATTTGGGTTGGCGGACCTCGCTATCGCTCATAAAGGCGAAAGCTATCTGATTCTCAGCCGCAAACGCCTCAGAAGGCTGCCTCGGGACTTTGATACTCATACGCTACGCTACTTCCGTGTCGTGTGGTGCTGTTCATGCTCGCCGGAACCCGACGTAATTTTCCGGGAACATGCGGGCCGGTGACCGTTCTGGGTGCGTTTGTGAGCTCCCAGCCGTCTTGTGCGGCCGCCATCCACAGTTCGATCATCGGGGTTAAAATGCCATAAATTCCGCGCTATACGGGCAGGCGACACCGGCAGCGCAGCGCACTCGCGATTTGTCATGCGGCTTCAAGATTCTGTGCTGTCGACTGACGACGCGGTGTGAAAAATGACGCCAGACTTTATTCCACAAGTGTCGTCGGATTGATCAAGCTCGTGCCGGAGAATCGCATTTCCGGTAACACCGGTTGGAATGGGCCAGGCTTCGTGCCGTAAGACCTTGGCGCTGGTCCGAAGCCACTTGAGAGGACGCACGGGGAAGCCCGGCGAGCAGCACTATGTGGGACATGCTCTACTATCTCGCGATCGTGCTGTTTTTGGCCGTCGCGATGATCGGCGGTGCTTTCGCCGTGCGCACCTATCTAGGTGGCGGCGGCCCCATGCAGGCTGTCAGCTCGCTGTTCGGGCCAAAGCCGGACCGGCGCCTCTCGGTCGTTGAACAATTCAATCTCGACAACCGCCGCCGCCTCATTCTCATCCGCCGCGACGATGTCGAGCATCTGATCATGACTGGCGGCCCAGTCGACATCATTGTCGAGACCGGTATCGGTCCGGCGGCACCCCAGACCAAACCCGAAGCCCTTCCAGGAAACGCCGTTTCCCCGCGCGCTTCGCTGCGGACTTGAGGCGCGGGCAAGCGGGCCGCACCGTGCGTCTGCATAGCCGCGCAACGCACTCCGTCACTGACGAGGACGATTGATGTTTTTCGAACGCACTTTATCGCGCTTCTCAGCGGTTCTTCTTCAGGCCCTGGTGGTTGGGTCCGGAGCGGCAGCGTTCACCGCTTCCTCTGCCCTTGCCCAACCGCCGCCTGCGGTCCAGCAGAAGGCACCTGCGCCGCCGACCGCGCCGACTCAAGCTCCCAATGCCACAGCGCAGCCCCCGGCTGGCGCCGAGGCGCAGCCCCCGGCCGAACCACCTCCACCACCTCCTCCGCCGCCGCTCTCTCAAGCGGAGCAGCAGGAAATCGCAGACGTCCAGCGCCCCGTAGACGACCTCAAGACCACAATCGATGGCCTCGAGAAGGCCGTCGAGCGCAACAAGGAGAACGTCGAGGAGCTGTCACGTCTCCGCGGCGAGGTGCTTGTGGTCTTCGACAAGGCTCGGTTGATTACCACTGCGCTCGCGCCGAAGGCGGAGGCCTTGCGCCAGCAAATAGAGAAACTTGGACCGGCTCCCGCCAAGGACGCCCCGCCGGAAACGGAACAGGTTGCCGCCGAACGAGCGCGTCTGAGCGCGCTGGCTGCAGGCTATGACGGCGCTATCAAGAATACAGAGCTTGTGCTGGTCCGGGCGCGACAGCTGCGCGATACCGTGCAGGTTGCACGACAGAACCTGTTCGCAACGCAGCTCCTGAAGCGTAGCCCCTCGCCGCTCGCGCCGTCGACATGGCAAAAGCTCGTGACCGACGTGCCCGGCGCCTGGCGGCAGATCGGGTACACACTCTCCGACTGGGGAGCACTGGCATCGCGAAAGGCTACTGACCTCACCGGACTCCTTGCGGGCGTCGTGGCGCTGTTCCTGATCCTGACCGCGCTCGTCAATCGCTTCCTGGCCTATCGCCTCGATGCCCCGCGTCAGCAGCCACCGAGCTTCTTCGTTCAGGCCACAACCATCGGCTGGGTTGCTCCTCTCAAAGCGCTACCGGCGTTTGCCGCTGTGGCAGCGCTCTGGATTGGCCTTGATACCCTCCACCTCCTCACGCTCGAAGTCGGACAGATCGCGGACAAGTCGTTTCCCGCGCTCTATGTCTTTGTGGGTGTTTCGGCGCTTACACGCGCCATTCTGCAACCGGGCCGGCCCAGTTGGAGACTGGTCGATCTTTCTACGGCGGCCGCGCGCCGTTTGACGCGCATCATCACCGGCATCGCCGCCGTTTTCGCAGGCGACCTCATCCTGCAAGAGGCGATTGCGCGGCTCTATTTGCCGTTTTCGATCAGCGTGATGGAAACGGCTCTGGCTTGCATCGCGATCGCCCTGCTGATGCTGCAGCTTGTCCGCACGCCGTTTGAGTCGAAGCCCGTTGCCGCACCTCCCCCGGCACCCGAGACGCCCCCCGAGGCTGCGCAAACGCCGGCGCGCGCGGTGGGTCCAGTTCCACCCCTCAGTCCCTATGCCATCAAGCTGCCGCTACTGCTTGTCGCGGTGTCGATCCTCACGCTTTCGCTGTCCGGATACATCGGTCTCGGCCGCTTCATCACGCAGCAAGTCGTAGTGACCGGCAGCGTCGTCGCCGTGCTGCTCGTGTTCCATTTGGCGATCCGTGCGATGCTCGGAGCGCCGGGCACGGGCATCAAGCCGTTCGCAACAGTGCTGGAAGAAAAGACCGGGCTCGATCCGGCGCAGAGCGGCGCGCTCACGCGGGCGCTTTCCCTGCTTCTCAACGGCGGCCTCGCACTCGCTGCCGTTCCGCTCATCCTGATCACCTGGGGTGCTTCGGCCAGCGAAGCGCTTGCTTGGCTGCGCGCCGCCGTCTTCGGGTTCCAAATCGGCGAATTCCGCATCTCGCTCGCGCGTATCCTCTTTGCGGCCGTTCTCTTCCTTGCGCTCGTCTTCGCCACGCGCCTCGTACAACGCTGGCTCGATCGAGGACTTCTGAAATCCCAGCGCATCGACCAAGGCATTGCAGACTCGATCCACACGGCGGTCGGCTACGCGGGCTTCATCCTTGCGGTGCTGGCTGCGATCTCATACGGCGGCCTCGACATCACCAACTTCGCCATCGTGGCCGGCGCCCTTTCCGTCGGTATCGGTTTCGGTCTCCAGTCGATCATCAATAATTTCGTCTCCGGACTCATCCTGCTGGTCGAAAGGCCAATCAAGGTCGGTGACCGCGTTGCCGTCAAAGGGCAGGAAGGCTTCGTACGCCGGATCTCTGTGCGTTCGACGGAGATCGAGACCGCCGACAAGGCGAGCCTCATCGTTCCAAACTCGGACCTGATCACATCGACGGTCACGAACTGGACGCATCGCAATGCGCTCGGGGCGGTCTCCGTGAAAGTCGCCGTCGCGACCCAGTCCGATGCCGAGCAGGTGCGGGACATTCTGCAGAAGGTTGGCGCGGAGAGCCCGCTCGTCCTACAGCATCCGCCGCCAAGCGTTACATTGGACAATTTCGGTTTGAATGGGCTCGAGTTCACCCTGGCCGCCGTTGTCCCGGACGTCACCAAGGCGGGGGCCGTGCAATCGGACCTACGCTTCCGAATTTTGAAGGCCTTCCGCCAAGCCCGCATCGAAATCCCGAACGCACAGCACGACGTCCATCTGAGGGACCTCGATACCGTGCGTACGGTGCTCACGCGCCTCGCCGAGGAGCGAATGCGGCAGTCCGGCGTCGCGACGCCGGACCCCAAAAAGGCCTGAAGACGCGTACTCTCGCGTCAGTCTTCGCGATAGACGCGCTCGCGGCGCTCGTGACGCTCCTGCGCCTCGACGGAGAGCGTTGCGATAGGACGTGCGTCGAGGCGCTTGAGGCCGATCGGCTCCCCGGTCTCCTCGCAATAGCCGTACGTGCCATCCTCGATCCGCGCGAGGGCCGCGTCGATCTTGGCAAGGAGCTTGCGCTGGCGATCGCGTGCACGGAGCTCCTGCGCTCGATCGGTCTCCGACGTGGCCCGGTCGGCAAGATCCGCGTGCTGGGCGGAGTCTTCGTGCAAACCGACCAGCGTTTCCTTCGTCTGCCGGACGATTTCCTCGCGCCAGTTCACCAGCTTCTGGCGGAAGTACATGCGATGCCGTTCGTTCATGAACGGCTCGTCCTCCGACGGACGGTAATCGGGCGGAAGAACGATGGTGGAAGTTCCGGCTTTCGCCGTCAGCTTCTTGTCCTGAGCCTTCTCGATGGCACGAGTCCTCGATTTGGGTTTGGTCTCGGTGGCTTTGGGCGGCGCCTTGGCTACAGGCTTCGCAGCAACGCGTGCGGGCTTTGCCCTCGCAGCTGGCTTGGTATCCGTCGCCTTAGCCTTAACGGGCTTCGCCGGGGCCTTGGATTTTGCCGGCTTCGACGTGGCTCGCTTGCTCATATGGGCCTCCAGTGAAGGGCCTGCCTCAAGCACTTGTGCCGCCATCGCTCCGACGCATCCCACGGGAACTTCGGCAGCCCACGCGTTTGGCGACGCTCTATTGGAGGGCGGGGCCGCTTCTGTCAAGGAAATCCGCCGTTTAACTCTAAATAGCTGTGCGGGAATCAAGGCGCCAAGTGACGGATATTGCGGAATATTTAGGCAGGCCTTTTCTGATCCCCTAAAATGCGAACGCGTACATAGACATAGCTCACGACCTAAAGTTGCATATGGGCCTAAACTAGCCGTCGTCTCTGCGACCTTCCCCATTCTTGCCGGCATCCTGGCCGCCGCCTAAGAGGGTTTATCGGACTCACCAGAAAGGCTCCCCACCTATGACCGCATCCGGCCCCGCGCGATTCGATGGCACTTCGAGCTATGTGGCCACGCGCGACCTGACGGTTGCCGTCAATGCAGCAGTCACCCTGGAGCGGCCTCTCTTGGTCAAAGGCGAGCCCGGAACGGGCAAGACTGTCCTTGCACTCGAGGTCGCCCGCGCGCTCGGTGCGCCCCTGATCGAGTGGCATATCAAATCGACAACGAAGGCCCAGCAGGGCCTTTACGAGTACGATGCCGTCTCGCGGCTGCGGGATGGCCAGCTCGGTGACGAGCGCGTGAAGGACATCCGAAACTACATCAAGCGCGGCAAGCTCTGGGATGCCTTCGTGGCCGAGACGCGCCCTGTCCTGCTCATCGACGAAATCGACAAGGCCGACATCGAGTTTCCGAACGACTTGCTGCAGGAACTCGATCGCATGGAGTTCTTCGTCTACGAGACCGGGGAGACCGTGCGTGCCAGGGTCCGCCCGATCGTCATCATCACGTCCAACAACGAAAAAGAGCTCCCGGACGCCTTCCTGCGCCGCTGCTTCTTCCACTACATCAAGTTTCCCGATCCGGAGACGATGGCGCAGATCGTCAACGTGCACTTTCCGAAGTTGAAGGACCGTCTGGTTTCGGAAGCGATGCGCGTCTTCTACGACTTGCGCGACATGCCGGGCCTCAAGAAGAAGCCCTCGACGTCGGAGCTGCTTGACTGGCTCAAGCTGCTGCTCAACGAGGATATCGATCCCGCGGTGCTGCGGGAAACCGACAGCAGAAAAATCATCCCGCCCCTCGCCGGCGCGCTGATCAAGAACGAGCAGGACATCCACCTGTTCGAGCGGCTGGCTTTCATGAGCCGCCGGAAGGGCGATTAACAGTTGCTCAACCCTAACTTTAGGCATTTGGCCGGACGCCTGACATCTTAAGAGATGTGACAGGGCACGTATGCAAGGCTGACCAATGTTGCATTCGTCAGTGAGGATACGCGCCATGCCCCAGATCACCGCCAAGCGCATTTTTGCGGTCGCGTTGGTGCCGCTCCTGCTTCTGGGTTCGCTCCGTCCCTCCGCTGAAGCGGAAGTTGGCGCTCGTGCCGCGAACGCCGAAACGTCGCATCTTCAGCTGGCGTCGCTCAAGGCTGAAGCGCGTTCGCTCGCCGTTCATATCGACGGCCCCTGATCCGCACGCCTTCCCGAGAGTTCCCACAAATTTGAAAGGCCGGAGCGGATCGCCGCTCCGGCCTTTTCCGTTCTTAGGCGGGGTTAGCAGCGATCAGGCCGCAGCCACTCCCGAGAGGAAGCTTTCAATTCGGGCGCTCAGCGCTTTCGTCCGGGCGCTGACGCGGGCGCTTGTCTCGAGCACTTGCCGGGCCGAGTTGAACGTCGCCGTCGCGGCCTCGGTGACCCCGGCTATCGTCTCGCTGACGTGACGCGTGTCGCCTGCCGCGTGATGAACGCTCGCATTGATTTCCGACGTTGCCGCGCCCTGCTCCGTTACGGCGGCGGCAATCTGGGTCGTGATCCCGTTGACGTGACCCATGCGTTCGGCGATGTCGCCGATGGCGCGCACGGCCTGATCGGTCGCGGCTTGAATGGAGCTCACTTGCTCGGAGATGCTTTCGGTTGCCTGAGCGGTGCGTGTTGCCAGCGTCTTGACCTCCGTCGCAACCACGGCGAAGCCCCGGCCGGCCTCACCGGCGCGCGCCGCTTCGATGGTGGCGTTCAGTGCAAGAAGATTGGTCTGGCCTGCGATTTCGCGGATGAGTGTCACCACC
This sequence comes from Hyphomicrobium sp., assembly GCF_036262015.1. Classification (GTDB taxonomy): domain Bacteria; phylum Pseudomonadota; class Alphaproteobacteria; order Rhizobiales; family Hyphomicrobiaceae; genus Hyphomicrobium_C. Next base: position 568,030 of record NZ_DATAJR010000009.1, read on the forward strand.
TCTCCAATCTGCTGCGCCGATGCCAACAGCTCGGACATACGCTGATTGGTCGACATCGCCACGGAGCTTGTGGAGCTGACGTTGTTCAAGGCTTCCGAGATCTGATTGCCGATTTCAGCAATCGATGCCGTCAGCTCTTCTGCTGCAGCGGCGACGGTGCCGACGTTTGCGGATGCCTGATCGGAGGCGGTTGCGACCAGCTGAGCCTTGTCATTGGTTCCAGATGCGATGCCCTGAAGCGAACCCGCGGTCTGCTCAAGATCTGCGGCCATGACGGCGAGTGCGGCGATCGTCTGCTCAGCGTCCGATTTGAAGCCTTCGATGAGGGCTTCCAGCGCCTTCTGACGTGCTTCCCGCCGCGCTGCTTCGCGCGTGCGCTCACTTTCGAGCTTCGTTCGTTCAAGGGTGTTGTCGCGGAAGATTGCCACGGCGCGCGCCATCTCACCGATTTCGTTGGCTTGGTCGGTGTAGGGGATCGCACCGTCCGCATCATTGCGCGCCAGCCGGGCCATTACTTCGGCGAGCACCGGAATCGGGCGTGTCAGCATGCGCGACACGATGTGACCGGCGATGGCCATGACGAGGAGAAGTGCGGCTGATGCTAAGAGAATTTTCTTCTCCAATGCCGCCGCCAACTCGAACACAACCGACTGCTTCGTACCAGCGAACAAAATTCCGATTACATTCGATGAACGATCAACGATGGGAAAATAGATGGTGAAGTAAGGCGTGCCGAGAATGTCAGCCGCACCGTTGTAAGGTTCGCTCTTTTTAATTGCGGCGTAGGCCGGGCTATTTTTTCCGAGCCAGGTGCCGACGGCGCGGGTTCCATCGGCCGACTTTACCGTCGTCGAAACACGCTGGAAATCTTCTGCGGCGGCATCATAACGAAAGAGAGTGAAAGGCTCTCCCGTCATACGGGTCATGGAATCGACCAGCTCATAACCCTTGTCTTCGGGGAGGGCGTCGATAACGATTTTCTCGACCGCGTTGTCCGGCGACCTTACGATTTGGCTCTCCGGATGTACGACGCTCAAAAGCTCGGCGCCGATGCGCAGCGAGAGCTGCTGGTTCTCGATTGCCTTGCGCTCGGCATCTGCCGTGAGCTGCAAGTGCATGACGAGCATCAGACAAGCGGTCGACACGACAACGGCCGCGATTGTGAGTAGAGAAATGAGTTTCTCGAGCTTGACGCGCCCAGCGAGCGTTTCAAAAAGTTTCATGTGCGACCTTAATGCCCGTAAATACTCTCACGCTTTTCCGGCAATAGAATAAATTTATTGCATGAACGAAGCGTTTAATCCTATCTGGTTCGTTTTTGTTTACTCGCGATTAATTTGTGTTTCTGCGCTTTTACGTTTCACGCCGCACTGTTATATTTTTTGAAAACTTTCTGCCTCATTCTTCCCATTGTTCATTTTAAGCCGGCGATTGTTTCCCATGAGCCTGCTCGAAAAATTCCTTGCAGCCCTCGGCGCTGCTGCAAAGCGCCGGAATGAACGATCCGAGCCTGTCGAAGGCGAGGCGTCCAAGCGCGCGCTCACGCGAAAAAAACAGCGCCTTCACGACGGTTTCATCGTGTCCGAAGGGATGCTGCAACCGCGCGCCTGTACACTCAGGGATATGACGGCCCTCGGGGGTTGCGTCGACATCTGGGACACCAGCGTCAAGGCAGCTCTCCTGCGAGGGCCTGTCACACTCTATATTCCCGGCGACCGCAAAGAGGTCGATTGCGCTGTAGTATGGCGGCGGGAAAACTCGCTCGGCTTGAAATTTACGTCGTCATTCCGGTCGCCAACCCGCTCGTACGGATAGGCCCGAGCCGCGCGTAGCCTCACGCTATTGGCATCGCTAGCTACTCGCAGTAGCCAGGCCCGCGCCGTCCGATGAGATCGAGATGGAAATGGTTGCGGTGGGGATCGTTGGCCTCAGGCCCGAGCACCGTTCCGAACTCGCGGCAGGCACCATTGTGAATGTCACGCAGGAACTGCGCATCACGGGCAGACTTGGCCGGAGCTGCGCCCTTGGCGCCTGGCAGTCCCACCTGAACTGCCTTTTTGTCGGACGATGAAACCTTGGGCGCGGGGATCATCGACGCCTGCTTGAGTTGCCCCGCCACCTTGGCGTTTTCGGCCGTCTTTGTTGCCGGCGTGTCGCCGTCTTGCTTACGGCCGGCCTTCTTGGCCGCGGCCTGTGCTTTGGCTTGCGCGATGAGATCGCGCTCCGTCGGCCCCCACCCCTTGAGCACGCCGACGGTTTTGCCGTTGGCGAGAACGAATCCGCCGATGTCGATGGCGTTGGCCAGCGCATGCTGGCTCAAGCGTGCGTTCGGAAGGTTGTAGATGTTCCGGCAGGAGTAGCCCGACGCGCCAATAACGGTCACTACGGAAGACTTGAAATGATCGCGCGCTTCCGGCTGGAGCGTCGACTTCGCCCATTTTCCGAGGGCGGATGCCATCCGGCAATTGACGTCGACGGGCGGATCGAAAACGATTTTCGAGGTCGATCCCACACTTTTCAGGCGTATGGGTGCTGGAAGTCCGCATTCCCCTTTCTTGATGGGCTCCAGAATCTCGAAATCCATGGGCTGCGCCGAGAGCAGATGCATGCATTGCTCCCTTGCGCGTACCACATCCTCTTGCGGCCACTCGTCCTTCACCTCCGAGACCGCCGATTGGTCGCCGGACGGAGCTTCTTGCTCAACCACAGTCGAACTTGCAGGGGCAGCCTTGGCCTTGCCAAGGGCAGCCTGCTTCGAACTTTGCACTGTGGGGCTAAGCTGTGATTGGCGCGCAGGCCCAAGCGGATACGCGGCGAGGAGAATTACGCCGGTCATCACGAGATGGGACAAGCCAGTGGACAGGCCCGAGATTGGTTCTTCTCTTCGTTTCATGGCCTTCCATTGCCATAGCCGAAAAGATTGCCGCCGCTTGGGCGCCCCGCACAACCGAACTATACGCGAAAAGGATCTAATGATCTCTTAGATCATGCGAAAAAAGTCATAGGTATGTCGCCCCGCTCCGGCTGCTTATGCTCACCCAGTACTCTTGGATGAGCCTATGTGCGGCCTGTGGGTCCGGATGCCGATGCGTTGCGGATGTGAGACGGGCGAAGGGAATATTCCGTCAACAGCGCCAGCGGAGGCTGCTCAGCCGTAAAGCTGCCTCAGTGCTGGGTTGCGGTGCACGCGGCCCCAAGCTTTCGGGGGTCATCCTCGCGGGAGGGGACACCTGCGAGCAAATTTCGTGCGGGTTTCATGTCGGGGTTTCAATCAGCGCCGTCGAACGACGGCTCAGATCAGAACGTTGCCGAGATCGGCGGACGGGGCGGCCGCATCGCATCTGTGCTGTCGGCGCTTGCACTCGCCTTCTCGGGCCTCTCGTTCTACGAGAGCGTGCTCAAGACGGCGGCGCTTGAGGTGTATGTTCCGCCGGTCATTCACTACGCGCGCGATCAGGGCGGCGACGTCGAACTGTTCGCGATCCCGATCACAATCGTCAACTCGGGCGCTCGGACGGGAACCGCGCTCACCATGGAGCTAACGGTTGAGAACCTGCGCGCGGATGCACCGGTAAAGACGAAACGCTACTACAGCGCTTTTATTGGCGAGCATTCGCCCAAGGACGACGAGGTCAACAGGGCCTTCGCGCCTCTCAGCCTTGCAGGGCGGGCGACGTTCTCGGACACGGTGCGTTTCTACCCAGAAGGCAATCCGCTGCCCGTGCTCGTCGACGATGCTGGCGACTACCGCTTCACCTTGAAACTCACGACGGCCGTTCCGGCCTACCCGGGGATTCTTGACGGTCTTCTGAGACGCGAGATTCCTCCGATCGCTTTCGAACGGACGCTTCCGTGGATCTCGGAGCAACAGCTCGGGATGCGGCGGGCGACCATCCCAATGCACGACAAGAACTGGCAGCCGACGACGACGCCGGCAACCGCCGAGGCTGCGCGCTAAGCGGGCCCAATGGCGAAGCGGCCCTTACCGAGGGCGCGCCCAAGATGAACGGCAGATGAAGACGAGCTTCAGCGCAGGTTCATTGGCTGAACCGTAAGTATTTACGCGTACCCTGCGGGTGTTCGTCCCGTGCGGGGACGATGGAGTAGAGAATGTCTGAATTCCTGAGAAGCGCGGCGATCGTGCTCATGGGATTGACCGTAATCGGGGCGGGCGTGATCGTCGTCTTTTACGGTTAGAGCTAGCACGACCACTGCCTTGCACCCTGCCCTGGCGGCCCCTAATTAGGGAGACCTAACGAGGTTTCCCTTGCGCGCCAGCGACCTTTCCCTGACCGTGACCGACACGTTTACCCAGGCCGGACAGCGCATCGCCGGCCTGTTTACCCCTTCCCTGCGCCTCGGGGTGACGGGCCTCGCCCGCTCGGGCAAGACGGTTTTCATCACCGCACTCATCCGCAACATCACGCAGGGCGGACGTTTGCCGTTCTTCACACCGTATGCCGAAGGGCGGCTGATCTCTGCCGATCTCGAGCCGCAGCCGGACGACGACATTCCGCGCTTCGACTACGAACGTCACGTGCAGGCGCTTGCCGGCGATCCGCCGGAATGGCCGGAAAGCACTCGTCGCGTTTCGGAAGTGCGGGTTGCCCTCTCTTTCACATCCGAGCATCCCTTGCGCCAATTGCTCGGCGTGCGGCGCTTGAACCTGGATATTGTCGACTATCCAGGAGAATGGATCCTCGATCTCGCCATGCTGGGGGAAAGCTATGCCTCCTGGTCGCGCGAAGCGCTCGATCAGGCGCGACGTCCCTCGCGGAACGGCACCGCTGCGCACTGGCTCCAGTTCATCTCGGAGCTCGATCCCTTTGCGGCTGAAGACGAGCGGATCGCCCTCGAAGGCGCGCGCCGCTATACAGATTATCTCCGCGCGACACGCGACAGCTCCGCCGTGGCGACACTAGGCCCCGGCCGCTTTCTCATGCCCGGCGATCTAGAGGGCTCGCCCCTGCTGACATTCTTCCCGCTCGACATCGATCCTGACAAAGCGCCGGTGCGGGGCAGCCTCGCCGCCATGATGGCGCGTCGCTACGACAGCTATGTTCAGCACGTCGTGCGCCCCTTTTTTCGCGATCATTTCAGCCGGCTCGACAGGCAAATCGTGCTCGTCGACGTTCTGGGGGCTCTCAACGGCGGCGCGGAGACAATCGGCGAACTCGAGCGCGCGCTGACGGCCGTGTTGAAGGCTTTTCGGCCCGGTGCGGCGAGCTGGCTTGAAAGCCTGATCGGCGGGCGGCGGATCGACCGACTGCTGTTTGCCGCCACCAAGGCCGATCACATCCACCATACGAGTCACGACCGGCTGGAAGCGATCCTGCGCCTTCTCACGCAGCGGGCCGCAGAGCGCGCGGGCGATGCCGGCGCTGAAACACACGTCATGGCGCTGGCCGCACTACGCGCAACACGAGAGGCGCAAGTCCGTGACGGCGGCGCGATGCTGCCCTGCATCGTCGGCGTTCCGCTGCCCGGAGAAAAGGTCGGGCACGAGCGCTTCGACGGCAAGCGCGAGGCTGCGATCTTTCCAGGAGATCTCGCGGACGATGCAGCCGCGGTGTTGTCCGGCGCTGTGCCTTTTACGGCGACATTCCCGCGCTTCCGGCCGCCGAGACTGATGCCCGTGCTTCCATCCGGCGAGGTTCCTTCGCCCCCACATATCCGCCTCGACCGCGCGCTCGACTTTCTGATCGGGGACTGGCTCTCATGACCGAACCCAACGTTCCGCGCGGCCCCCGCGTGTTTTCTGCCGACGACCCCAAGATCATCGCCGAAACGTCATCGGCCGACGAAAACTTCAGCGTGTCTGATGGCGTGCCCGAGCCTGCACCAACAAAGGGTGCGAGCATCGGCGGGATCTTCCTTTCTGCGGTGACGGCACTCGCGGGCCTGGCTCTGACCGTGAGCTTTGCGAACTTCGTGTCGTCGGCCCTCGCCCGCGACGACTGGGTCGGCTGGACGGCGGCGAGCCTGCTCATCGTCCTGATTGCGTCCGGGGGCATCATCATCTTGCGCGAGTTGATCGGCCTCATCCGGCTCAGACGCCTCAAGCGTCTCAAGGCCGATGCAGAAGCCGCGTTGCGCACTCAGGACGCATCGCTCGAACGCAAAGTGGTGAGCGCACTTGCGGCCACATTCCGCGGACGGCGCGAGCTTGGATGGAACCTTGCGCGGCTTCGCGATCACGTGGGCGATGTGCGCGATCCGGGAGACCTTTTGCGGCTTGCCGACCGGGAATTAATGGTGCCGCTCGACGCAGCCGCGCGCCGGCTGATCCTGCTTTCTGCAAAGCGCGTCTCGGTCGTCACGGCCATGAGCCCGATGGTGTGGGTCGCGATGCTCTACGTTGCCGTTGAGAACCTGCGTCTGTTGCGCGGTCTCGCGACGCTCTACGGCGGGCGGCCTGGCGGCCTGGGTGCGCTTCGGCTCGCGCGCATGGTGGTCACGCATATCGTGGCAACGGGCGGCGTTGCCATGACGGACGACCTGATCGGCCAATTTCTCGGTCAGGATTTGCTGAGGCGGCTATCGCGCCGGCTCGGCGAGGGCGTATTCAACGGTGCGCTGACGGCGCGGATTGGAACGGCGGCAATCGAGGTCACGCGGCCGATCCCGTTCCTTGACGCCGAGCCCATTCGCGTGCGCGATCTCATACCGGAACTCCTCCGGCGTTCGAAAACGGACACCGGTGCAGGCCGCTAGGCTGCCGTCGCCAGCTCGCGCTGCGGCTCGACAGGGGATGCCGGAGGCGAAAGCCGTTCACGCCAGTTCTGGGTATGCCGGCGTGCGCGGATCTCGATTGAGGACGGCGAGCGGTCCACCGGCGTCGACAGGATCACGGACATTGCCGGTCCTGCGTTCTGAGAAGTCAGCCAGTTGATGGGACCGGAAAGAACGAGGCCCAGGACCACGGGGGCCATCCAGACCAGAAGCCCCGGCGATGTTTCCCAGCACACGATCGTGACGATGACGCCGACGAGCATGTGCTGCCAATGGAACTGCATGGCGTCACGCAGTTCCATGCCTGCGCCGTCACGGCGCTGCGCCTTCCAGCCGGAGTCGAGACCAAGGAAAACCTGCATAACCGACGCCGTCTGGGTCATCATCATGATCGGTGCGAACAGCATCGAGTAGAACGTCTCGGTCACGACACCCGCTACAGCGCGCGGCATGCCAAAAAGCTCACGCGCCTGTTGCGCACGCTTCAACTCGAGCGCCAGACCCAGCGCCTTGGGCAAAAGCACGACAGCCATCGTCGCGAGGAACAGCCGCATGGCGGCGCCTGGATCAATCACCGGCCAGATCGGAAACAGGGTCTTGGCATCCGTGAAGTAGCTCGGCAGCAACTGCTGGCCTTGCAGCGCGAGGACGAGGCCGACGACCAGAGATGCGGCCCATATGGCCGACACGATATAAGCAAGCGCGCCCATAAAGAGATGAACGCGTCCCATCGCGGGCACACCGCGCCGTCCCATCAAGCCGAGATGCTGAAGGTTGCCTTGTGACCACCGGCGGTCGCGAACGATGAGATCGGTGAGCGCCGGCGGCATGCTTTCGTAAGAGCCTTCGATGGAGGGCGCCATGTGGACGCCCCAACCGACACGCTGCAAAAGCATCGCCTCGACGAAATCGTGGCTGAGAATGTGGCCACCGAACGGTGGCGGCCCGGGAAGATGTGGGAGCCCCGCAGCGCTCGCGAAGGCGTGCGTGCGAATGATCGCGTTATGGCCCCAGTAATTGCCCTGGTCCTTGCTCCAGAACGCCATGCCGGCGGCTGCCGCCGGCCCGTACACGTTGGCAGCAAACTGCATGAGCTTCTGCAGCAACGTCCTGCCGCCGATCAGCTTGGGCACCGTCTGGATGAGACCCGCCGACGGGTCCGCTTCCATGGCGCGCGCCAAGCGAACCAGCGCCACGCCTGACATGACGCTGTCGCCATCGAGAATGACGAAGGTTTCGTATGCGCCGCCGAAGCGCTCGACCCAATCCTTGATGTTGCCCGCCTTGCGGCCCGTGTTCTCTATCCGGCGACGATAGTAGATCTTGCAAAGGCTCACCTGGGCCTTGGCGAGCTCCGCGTAGGCAGCCTCTTCGGCGATGCCCGCTTCTGCTCCACGCGTGTCTGACAGAATATAGATGTCGAAGCTGTCGGCCTTGCCGAGCGAGACGAGCTCCTCGACTATCGCGGAGATCGTGCCGGAGATGGACGCAGGATCCTCGTGATAGACTGGAAAGAGAAGAGCCGTGCGCCCTTCAAGCGGCCCGTCAGCGTCCGGGATTGCGATGGTGTCGGCATTCTCTCCGGCGAAGAGCGGAAGAAAGCCGAGCGCCGCCGACAGTGTGCCGACCGAAATCCAGGCGAACGTCAGGGTCGAAAGCACGAGAAAGAGGAACTGGATCGGCGTCATCTGCACGAATGCCAGCACGCCATAAAGCTCGTGTGCGAATGCGGCCGTCATCAACGCGGCGCCGAGAAATACGGCCGTGCGCGGAATGCTCGAGCCGCGGCGCTTGGCCCATTCCCGCGCGGGACGCGCGGAAAAGTCCTGGTCCGGCATTTCGAGGGAAGAGCTTTCGGGAAGGAGCGTGGGATTGCTCGCGTCGAGATACGGCCGCGGCGAACGAGGCGCAGCAGGCGATCCACTCGCCCCGGCCGCACCGGTCACGATGTCGTCGGCGATCATGCTCTTGTCCATCGATAGAGCCAGTTCTCGGAGATCAACTGGCCAGCCAGCTTCAGGCCTAAACGCAGTTCGATCAGCTCAGTTCCCGCCGTATTCAGTGCAAACTTCACGCGAATCCCCGGCAGCGTGGGATGCTGCTGCACGGTGAGATTCGATGTCGCGCCAGCACTCGCCATAAGATCGGCGACCGGCAACTCGCGGGCATCGCGCGCTGCCGGGCCAGCGAAGTCGACGACGAACTGCACTGTATCGGGATTGTTGCCCGCGCCGATCTGGGTCTTGGCGACCCAGGCGCCAGACCAAACGACCGGAATGTCCTCACCCCACGTCATGCGATAGGCGTAGCGGAAGCGTTTGCCTTGCTCGAGCGGTTTTGCCGGCTTCCAATAGGCTACGATGTTGTCGTGGATCTCTTCAGCGACGGGGATCTCGATCAGCTCGACGTAACCGTCACCCCAGTTGCCTATGGGCTCGATCCAGGCCGACGGGCGGCGGTCGAAGCGTGCCTCAAGATCCTCGAATGCGCCGAACGAGCGATCACGCTGAAGCAGACCGAAGCCCAAAAGGTTCTTGTCCACAAACGCGCTGGTCTGCAGCGTCTTCGGATTGGTAAGCGGACGCCACAAGCGTTCGCCATGGCCGTTCACGACTGCCAGGCCTTCGCTGTTATGGACGGCTGGCCGGAAGTCGCCGACGAAGCGGCGCTGTCCCGGGCCGTAGAAGTACATGCTTGTCAACGGCCCCAAACCGACATGTGTCAACTCGCGACGCGGAAAGAGCTCGGCCACGACGGTCATCTCGGTTTCGCGGCCCGGACGGATCGTAAAACGGTACGCACCCGTCACGCTCACGCTATCAAGCAGAGCCTGGACGACGATTTCCGGTGCTGCCGGATCTGGCTTTTCGATCCAGAACGCCCGAAAGAGCGGAAACTCTTCGCCGCCGGGACGTGCCGTGTTGATCGCGAGACCGCGCGCTGCAAGACCGTACTGCTGGTTGCGGCCGACAGATTTGAAGTAGCTTGCACCTTGGAACTGAACGACGTCGTCCAAGGCATCAGCGCGATTGAGCGTGCTTGCGACGCGGAACCCGGAAAAGCCGAAGGGAGCAGCTTCCGGCGCTTTCTCAATCGATCGTCCGATGGAAAAGCTCGCCGTGTCTGCGCGCAGGCTGCGAGCCTGGCCGCCCTCGACAATCCAGATTTCGACGGGCGCGTCGTAGAGCCAGCCCATCGGCAAGAGCTGGACTTCGTAACCGAGATTCTGTCCGCGCCAGATCGCGGCTTCAGGCCGGAAGCGAATGTCGCGATACTGCTCAGCGGAGAGCGCGTTGAACGGCTCAGGTGTCTCCATGCGTGGCTTCACGAACTCGCTCTTCGCAAGTTCCTCAGCCAGCTTCTTTACATGATCTGCCGCGAAAGTTTCACCCGGCGGCGGCGACGGCTCCGCAGTGCCACCTGCGATGGCTTCGGATAGCAGGATCGCGTTTTCGGCGAGTGCAGCGATTGCCGCAAACGCTCCAGCGCCCATAAGAACCCGACGGCGATTTGGGCCAGTGCCCATGCCAGGATCATCACTCATCTTCAATGACACGTTTCCGGAGAATTCCCGCACCGACTTGCCGCGCTCTCGCCGTCCAATCAGGTTGGAGCGCCGGCTCCAACACCGATCTTCCGGCGGATGCTCCCCACGGGACAAACCGGACCAAAGTGGCTCGGACTCGATGGTCCCAAACCACTCCATGCTGATAACCGCCGATTGTGGCAACAATTACTGGCAAACCACGCCTCCGCGAGACGTCTCGATTGCCACGCGCACTGGACGGTCGAATAACGTTTTTGCGTTGCAATAATGTATCCGAGCGGACGACTCGTCGCAAGGCACCGTGAATCATATTTCTAAATACTCTGCGCACGCTGAAGAAGGCGTCAGCTATTAATAGAGTGTGCAGTTAACGGGGCGTGCGCGAGAGGGGCTTGCGGACGGACTCGGAAGCGCCAATTTTCGAACGCCGAGCTAGAGGGGATTTTTCCCGACCTGCAGCTGCAGGACCTGTGGGTGAGCCCGGCGGAGGAAAAGGCAGCACACGGACACGTTGAACGCGAAACATATTCTGCGGTTCAAATTTTGCGCGCGTTCTCAGTATGTTATGGCCGCCACAGGGCTCGTTGCAATCCCGCCACATGCGCCTTGGAATCCTCTGGAAAGAGCATCTTCGTCATTCCCTGAGCGAGGGAGATCTGCGTACTATCCTGGCCTGAGCGGTGATTCGGATGATCGTGCTGCCGCTGGTCGAGTTTGTTGAGCGCGTGGCGTTTTGAGTAGCGTCAAGCGCCCGTTTCGAAGTTAGTAGACGGGAGAAGGTAAATGAAAAAGCAAAGCCTAAGCGCCCTGGCAGCGGCCGGCCTCCTTGCAGGTGGCATGTCCGTTACCAGTGCGTCCGCAGCCGACCTTGGGGGGAACTGCTGCGCCGACCTCGAGGAGCGCATCGCCGAACTCGAGGCAACGACTGCCCGCAAGGGCAACCGCAAGGTATCGCTCACGGTTTCTGGCTGGGTTGGCCAGCAGATCATGGCGTGGGATGACGGCTTCGAGAGCAACACCTACGTTGGCGATCTCGGCACCACGCTCGCTTCGCACGTGAAGTTCACCGGTCAGGCGACGATCGTCCCCGGCTGGACCGCTGGCTACGTGCTCCACCTCGAAATGTCGAACAACGACAGCCTCGCCCTGAACCAGAACTATCAGGAAGCTGGTCTGGTTGGCGGCTGGACGAAGGTGACGCCGCTCCAGTCTTACTGGTTCATCAAGAGCGAAAGCCTCGGCAAGATCGGCGTCGGCCGTCAGTCGCAGGCTTCGGACAACACCGCCATCCTCGTTGACGGTTCGGGCTCGCTCGTTCCCGCCAACTGGGTCGCGTTCGACGTCGCATCGTTCCAGATGCGTGAGGCCGGTACGGGCCTGAACGCTGGCTCTTGGGGTGCTGTCGGTCTCTGCACCGGTGGCGGCGCCTGGGGCGACTGCAACGGCAACACGCAGAACGTTGTCCGTTACGACACTCCGACCTTCGCCGGCTTCTCGGCCAGCGCTTCTTGGGGTGAAGACGATATGTGGGACGTCGCTCTGCGTTACGCAGGCGAATTCTCTGGCTTCAAGTTCGCTGCTGCTGCTGCCTATAACGAGATCACCGGCGGCGGCTTCCCGAACTGGCACGGCGCTGGCGCTGCTGTCGCACCTCAGACGCAGTACTTCCAGGTCGGCGCTTACTTGCAGCACGTTCCGACCGGCCTGTTCGTCTACGGCGCCTACGGCAACAACCAGCTCGACTTCGGTCCGGATACGGCCGTTCCTGGCGCCAGCTACGAAGCTGACCAGTACTACATCAAGGCTGGTGTCCGTCAGCGTTGGACCCCGCTCGGCCACACCGTGCTGTACGGCGAGTACAACAACGTCCAGGGCGACGGTGGCACGGCTGTCAGCGCTCCGACGGGAGTCAACGACCTGAACACCGCCGTGTCGGTCGGTGCTGGTCTCAGCGACGAGCTCGAAGTTTGGGGCGTGGGTGTTGTCCAGGAGATCGACAATGCAGCGATGTCGCTGTGGCTCTCCTATCGCCACCTCTCGTATGACCACAACAACGCCGCTGTCGGTCAGATCGAAGACTTCGACTACATCAAGGCTGGCGCTCTCATCAACTTCTAATCGAAGTCGAAAGAGCTGAGCTAAACAGGAAGCCGCCCTTCGGGGCGGCTTCTTTGTTTTTGGGCTTGATGTTTGCGGCAAAACTCAATGAGCGAACCGCTGCTGAGCGTATCGGCGCAGCTTTCGCAATTGAGCTCTCTTAATGAGAACGTCTGGTTCTCTGCAGGTTGCCGTGCAAGGGCACCTCATGCACATCGGTTTATTGTTGAAGACAACGCTTCCCGACATATGCCCGTCGCCGAATCGGGACACCAAATCGACCGCGCGCGATCATGCGATTGCGCAGCGCAACCTGGTTATCCCCACGCTGTCCCCTGCTTCCCACACTCGGGACAAGTCTTGAAACCCCAACAAATTGCCCGAAAATCCGCACCCTGCATAAAGTTTCGTGGCTCATGCGCAACAGTTGCAGACCAGTCGGGGTGGAAATGTGATTGCTCGATTGTTGCGCAAGGGAGAATCGCAGAGTTTCTGGCCTAGCGGCGGTTCCGAGGGAATCTTCGCGCCGTCACAATATCGCAGAGCGCGGCCTAGTAGGCGTTTTGAATTCTGAGTAACGGGCGTCCGCCATCTCGATTACCAACGCAGATTGGGAGAAGGTCTATGAATAAATATAGCCTAGGCGCCCTGGCGGCGGCCGGCCTGCTCGCAGGTGGTCTCGCTACGAGCGCAAATGCAGCTGACCTTGGGGGCAATTGCTGCGCCGACCTCGAGGAGCGCGTCGCCGAGCTCGAGGCAACGACTGCCCGCAAGGGCAACCGCAAGGTTTCGCTCACGGTTTCTGGCTGGGTTGGCCAGCAGATCATGGCGTGGGACGATGGATTCGAGAGCAACCAGTACGTTGGCGATTTGGGCACGACGCTCGCTTCGCACGTGAAGTTCACCGGTCAGGCGACGATCGTCCCCGGCTGGACCGCTGGCTACGTTCTGCATCTCGAAATGTCGAACAACGACAGCCTCGCCCTGAACCAGAACTATCAGCAGGCTGGCCTCGTCGGTTCGTGGACGAAGGTAACGCCGCTCCAGTCCTACTGGTTCATCAAGAGCGACAGCTACGGCAAGATCGGCGTTGGCCGTCAGTCGCAGGCTTCGGACAACACCGCTATCCTCGTCGACGGTTCGGGCTCGCTCGTTCCTGCCAACTGGGTCGCATTCGACGTCGCATCGTTCCAGATGCGTGAGTCGGGCACGGGCCTGAACGCTGGCTCTTGGGGTGCTGTCGGTCTCTGCACCGGTGGCGGCGCCTGGGGTGACTGCAACGGCAACACGCAGAACGTTGTCCGTTACGACTCGCCCACGTTCGCCGGCTTCTCGGCCAGCGCTTCTTGGGGTGAAGACGATATGTGGGACGTCGCTCTGCGTTACGCAGGCGAGCACCACGGCTTCAAGTTCGCTGCAGCAGCTGCCTATAACGAGATCACCGGTGGTGGTTTCCCGAACTGGCACGGCGGCGGCGTTCTGGCACCTGAGACGCAGTACTTCCAGGTCGGCGCTTACTTGCAGCACGTTCGTACGGGCCTCTTCCTGTACGGTGCCTACGGTCATAACGAACTCGACTTCACGGATCGCTCTGTCGCTCCGGGCAACGAATTCGAAGCTGACCAGTACTACATCAAGGCTGGTATCCGCGGTAAGTGGCACCCGCTCGGCGCTACCGTTCTCTACGGCGAATACAACAACGTCCAGGGTGATGGTGGTACGGCTGTGAGCTCGCCGGTTGGCGTGAACGACCTCAACACCACGGTGTCGGTCGGCGCAGGCCTCAGCGATGAGCTCGAAGTTTGGGGTCTGGGCGTTGTCCAGGAAATCGACGCAGCCGCTATGTCGCTGTGGATCTCCTACCGCCACCTCTCGTATGACCACAACAACGCTGCTGTCGGTCAGATCGAAGACTTCGACTACGTCAAGGCTGGCGCTCTCATCAACTTCTAATCGAAGTCGAAAGAGCTGAGCTAAACAGGAAGCCGCCCCTCGGGGCGGCTTCTTTGTTTTGCGTATTGTGACATCAACGCCGCGCTCCCAGGCATATCTCCACCAGCGGCATAAGACGGATTGTTCCAGTGCTGAGAATCGCGGACCTCTAGAGGACTGTCGTATTCAGAAGAAGCCTCGCTCCATCAAATATTTGTTCCGAACTAACGCACCCTTCGAGGTCTTCGTTCATTTGGCGCGAGGCGGATTGGGAGGAATGCATGAATAAACATACTTTGAGCGCGCTGGCGGTGGCCGGCCTATTCGCGGGTGGTCTCGCTACGAGCGCTAATGCAGCCGACCTTGGTGGCAATTGCTGCGCCGACCTGGAGGAGCGCATTGCCGAACTCGAGGCAACGACTGCCCGCAAGGGCAACCGCAAGGTTTCGCTCACGGTTTCTGGCTGGGTTGGCCAACAGATCATGGCGTGGGATGACGGCTTCGAGAGCAACACCTACGTGGGTGATCTCGGCACCACGCTCGCTTCGCACGTGAAGTTCACCGGTCAGGCGACGATCGCCCCGGGCTGGACCGCTGGTTATGTGCTGCATCTTGAAATGTCGAACAATGACAGCCTCGCCCTGAACCAGAACTATCAGCAGCCTGGCCTCGTTGGCGCTTGGACGAAGGTAACGCCGCTGCAGTCCTACTGGTTCATCAAGAGCGACAGCTACGGCAAGATCGGCGTCGGCCGTCAGTCGCAGGCTTCAGACAACACCGCTATCCTCGTCGACGGTTCGGGCTCGCTCGTTCCCGCCAACTGGGTGGCCTTCGATGTCGCATCGTTCCAGATGCGCGAAAAAGGCACGGGTGATTTCCTCGGCCCATGGGGTGCTGTCGGTCTCTGCACCGGTGGCGGCGCCTGGGGTGACTGCAACGGCAACACGCAGAACGTTGTCCGTTACGACACTCCGACCTTCGCCGGCTTCTCGGCCAGCGCTTCTTGGGGTGAAGACGATATGTGGGACGTCGCTCTGCGTTACGCAGGCGAGCACCACGGCTTCAAGTTCGCTGCTGCTGCTGCCTATAACGAGATCACCGGCGGCGGCTTCCCGAACTGGCACGGCGGCGGCGTTCTCGCACCTGAGACGCAGTACTTCCAGGCCGGCGCTTACTTGCAACACATCGCAACAGGTCTCTTCCTGTACGGTGCCTACGGCCACAACGAGCTCGACTTTAACGATCGTTCTTTCCTGCCCGGCGTCAACTTCGAAGCTGACCAGTACTACGTGAAGGCGGGCGTGCGCGGCAAATGGAACCCGCTTGGCGCAACTGTTCTCTACGGCGAGTACAACAACGTTGAGAGCGAAGCTACATTGGCAGGTCTTCCGACGTCGCGTACGGAACTGGACGTCTGGGGCGTCGGTGTCGTTCAGGAAATCGATGCGGCAGCAATGTCTCTGTGGCTCTCCTACCGCAACTTGTCTGCTGACACTAACGCGGCGGGTTTCGCAGTTGAGGACTTCAACTATGTAAAGGCTGGCGCTCTCATCAACTTCTAATCGAAATCGAAAGAGCTGAGCTAAAACAAGAAGCTGCCCCTCGGGGCGGCTTCTTTGTTTTGACGCATCCTGCCCCGCGCGCTATTCGCTTGAGGCATCACAGCTGAGTTGCGTGGGCTTCATGTTTGCGACCTTCTTCAAAGAGCTGCGGGATGCAAAGGTCCCAGTCACGCTCAAGGAGTATTTGACCCTGCTCGAAGCGCTCGAGGCGAATGTCGCCGGGCAGCGGGTCGAGGATTTTTACTATCTCTCCCGAGCCGCGCTCGTGAAGGACGAGCGCTTCGTCGATCGTTTCGACCAGGTCTTCGGGCATGTCTTCAAAGGCCTCGACCTCATGAGCGAGGCCACCACTGCCGAAATCCCCGAAGAATGGTTGCGCGCCGTTTCGGCGCTCTATCTCACCGACGAAGAGAAAGCCAAGATCGAGGAGCTTGGCGGGTGGGAGAAGATCATGGAGACGCTTCGCCAGCGTCTCGCCGAGCAGAAGGAGCGGCATCAGGGCGGCAACAAATGGATCGGCACTGGCGGCACCTCGCCTTTCGGCGCTTATGGCTACAATCCAGCAGGTGTGCGCATCGGTCAGAAGGAAAGCCGGCATCGGCGCGCGATCAAGGTGTGGGATAAGCGCGAGTTCCAGGATCTCGCGGGCGACGTGGAGCTGGGCGTTCGTAACATCAAGCTGGCGTTGCGGCGTCTCAGGCGCTTTGCTCGCGAAGGCGCTGCGGAAGAGCTCGATCTCGACCAGACGGTCCGCGGCACCGCGCGCAAAGGCTATCTCGATCTCACCCTGCGGCCGGTTCGCCGCAACACGGTCAAGGTGCTGATGTTCTTCGACGTCGGCGGCTCAATGGACTGGCATGTGCAAACGGCCGAGGAGTTGTTTTCCGCCGCGCGCAGCGAGTTCAAGCATCTCGAATACTATTACTTCCACAACTGCCTCTATGAGAGCGTCTGGCGCAACAACGCGCGACGCTGGAGCGAAACGATCCCGACATGGCAGATGCTGCACACGTACCCTGCCGACTACAAGGTTATCTTTGTCGGCGATGCTTCGATGAGCCCCTATGAGATCACGCACATCGGCGGGGCCGTCGAGCACATGAACGAAGAAGCGGGCGCGACGTGGCTGCAACGCGTCATGGATATCTATCCGCATGCGGTTTGGCTCAACCCGGTGCCGGAGGCGCATTGGAACTACACGCCCTCCATCGGGCTCGTCCGCCGCCTGATGGCCGGGCGGATGTATCCCATGACCCTTTCCGGGCTCGACTCGGCCGTGCGCGAATTGATGCGGTAGCCAGGGTTTGCGACCGGGTGTCACCAAGAATTGCGCATCAGCGCCTAAGTATAGCAACTTGCTCACAGAGTTGCCGGTCCCTCGCATTGACCTCACCTCAAAAAGGGCGCAAATCTGCGTTGAATTTGGGCAGCTTGAGGGTTCGCCATGCACCGTCCCGTCCTTGCCGTCATGATGCTTGCTGCTGCCGGGCTCGCCGGCTGCTCGTCCAATGGCGTTTCGACGGCATCGATCTTGGGGACGGCCCCCACGCCTCCGCCGGTTGCGGGCGCAGCGCCTGCGGCCGGTCAGCCTGGCGTTACACCGGTGGCGGCTCCCGTCCCGCAGTCCTCACCGACGGATCGCGCGTTTCAGGTCGGCACGGTTTCTGCCCGGGCCGTGAAGTGCGGTTACAATTTCGATGCGGCGAAAGTCAAAACTGCCTTTTTGGCGCAGGAAACTCAGCGTGGAACACCGCCCGATCAGCTCGTAAACGTCGAGAAGGTTTATGCGGTGGCCTACGGCGGCGTGACAAAGGCAGCTGCGGCAGACGACAACTATTGCTCCGATCGCAAGACCGAAACGATCAAAGCCGATCTTGCACGCCTGCTAGCCGGTGACTTCGAGCCTCCGCAGAAGGCAATCGTCGCTCAAAAGAAGGACGATGATGACGGCTTCTTCGGCGGGCTGTTCGATGGCAGCTCCAGCGAAAGCGGCCCCGGCTTCGGTTCCGGCGACTGGTGGGAAAAGCAGGCAGAGAAAGCCGGCAACTAACCATGCGTGCGCTCGATGCTCGTTCGCGGCCTTTCTTCAGATTGACGTGATCGCTCCGTGCATCAACTCCTCTGGTTCGAAACACTCCTCAAGCTCGTAAGCGGCCTTGCATTGCTGCTGGCCCCTCTAAGTGTCATTAGGCTCTTCGGATTACCGGCTGCTGACTCCGGCTTCTGGCCCCGGGTGCTCGGCGCGGTTTTGATTGGCCTTGCGGGCGCAACGTTCATCGAAGGCGCATGGAGCGGGTCACGCGGCCTTGGCCTCGCCGGGTTGATCGTCATCAACCTCGCGAGCGCGGCGGTCATTGCTATCGTCACCCTGTTTGGCGGCGGAGCGCAGACGCGGCGCGGCTCGCTCCTGCTTTGGGTTGCCGTGACAGTGCTTTTCGTTCTTTCGCTGATCGAAATCGCGCACGCTTAGGCCCTCGCTCCGGCCCGATTATCCAAAGCGTTATCCTTTCTGTGGCATCGTCGTTGCGAATAAGTCCCGGAATCCCAATTCGGGACGTCGATCAGTTATGCGTAAAGGACCGTCCATGTCAGCATCAGCGCTTCCGCTCGCGCGCGAATGCACGGACCAGCCACAGGCCTGGGGCACGCTTCATGTCCTGCCCGGTGCGTCTCTCTCAGGTGCGCATGCGGCGCTCGACCTCGTGACAACGCGTGACGAATTCAACGCGCTTGAGAGATCCTGGAATGCGCTGTTCGAGCGCGCGAGCCGTGATACGCAGCTTTTCCAATCCTTCAATTGGCTTTGGCACTGGGCCAATCATTTCCTGCCGAAGCAAGGCTCGTCCGGCCCGCAGCTCGCGATCGTAACCGCGCACATCGACGACCGCCTCGTCATGGTTTGGCCGCTCGTCTCGGAGCGGGTCGGGCCAGTGACAAAGCTCACATGGATGGGCGACCCCGTCAGCCAATATGGCGACGTCTTGATTGACGATCTGCCCGATGCTTCCGATCTTCTGCGTGAAGCCTGGACATTCGTTACGCGGCGCACAGGGGCCAACGTCGTTCAGCTTCGGAAGGTCCGCGAAGACTCGGTCATCGCCCCTCTGCTGCCGGCGCTAGGAGCCCGAATTACCACTGAGCTCAAGGCGCCCTATCTGGATCTGACATCTGCACCGGACTTTGCCGAGTACGAAAAGCGCTACTCGAGCGGCGCCCGGCGGAACCGTAAGCGTCAGCGCCGCCGCCTCGAAGAGCGCGGCACAATCGCTCTCGAATGGCATACGAACGGTGCAAGGGCCGAGGCGCTCACTGCCAATGCATTCACATTCAAGCACGCGTGGCTTCGTCAGCGTGGTATCGTCTCTCCTGCGTTGGCAGATCCCCGAACAGTGCGCTTCTTCGGCGACGTGACCCGCTCCGACACGCGGCCCGCCGGTTGCCACGTTTTTGCGCTCACATGCGACGGCCGCCCAGTCGCGCTCGAGATCGGCCTGCGCTGCAAGGGCCGCACGGCCATCCACATCATCACCTACGATCTCGACTATGAGAAGACCGCCGCCGGCTCACTGCTGATGGAAGACAGCATCCACCGCGCGAAAGATGACGGGATTGCCGTTTTCGACCTCTTGGCGCCGGGCGACGGCTACAAGCTCGAGTGGGCGGACGATGCCATCGTGGTGCGCGACTGGGCCGTGCCGACCTCGCTCCTCGGTCGCGCCTATGCCGTCGTTTATCTGGGTCTCGCGAAGACTGCCGTGAAGCGGACGCTGGATGCGATGCCGGTCGGTGCTCGCCGCAAGCTTACCGAGGCCCTCAACAGGATGAGCAAATCCAAGGGTTGATCTTCGTTCAACCGGTTGAGCGCGACAAACGCAGCGTAGCCAGCCCAAACGCGATCTCATGGCCCGTATCGGACAGCGTGACTGTACGCTTGCCGATGTCCTCACCATCGAGACGCGTGCCGTTCATGGAGCCCATGTCCCGCAACATCAGGGGCTCACCGGGATTGTACATGAGCTGAGCGTGGAGCGACGACACGCTGCCGTCTTCGATGACAAAGTTGGCGCGTATGGGGTCACGTCCGAACGTCCAGGTTGCCGGAAGCGCACGGTCGGAAGTCGGATCGGTGACCGGACGCAACTCAATTTGAAGCGCACGCCCGGAGGGGTCGAAACCGGAGAGCATCCAGCCGCTGTTGGCGCTCATTCGTTCCGCCTTTGCGGAGTGGCTCTCGCGTACAACGGCGTATTCCACCGTGCCAAACCGAAGCAACGCACCAGGAGACGCGGCAGCTTCAGCGATGCGCGCGCCGTTCAGGTACGTGCCGTTCGATGAGTTGAGATCTGTGATGCGAACGCGGTCGGACGTGCGATCGTAGGCCAATCGGGCGTGAACTTTCGATACCGTGTCGGCCGTCACGACAATGTCCGCACCCGGCCCTCGCCCAATCGTGCGCGCCTTGCCGCTTTCGTCGAGGCGAACAATCGCGCCGCCATCGACGGCGCGCAGGCCGAGGATGCCCGAAGCGTCCGGAGAGGGACGCAGCAGATTGCGCAGCCCCTTATTCTTGTCCGATCCCTTCGGAGACGTCAGGCGCGCGAGGGCCTTCGGAAGAGCGTCTACCAGTTCGGGCATGCGGCGGGTCCGCAGAGCGAAAGCAAAGGCCGCCAGCGCGAGAGTCGCCCCTAGCCCGATGATCAGCGGAATGAGGCCGCTTCCGAGCCCGGTCGAACAGGGCCGTGTCGTTGATGAAAACGGAATTTGTCCTTCGCGCAGGAAGCGGCCGACCTCGTTGGCGTGGATCGAAAAGAAGAGCCCCTGCGAGTTGAGCCCCTGCAGCGTGTTCACGCCGACGACAAGACCGCACGCGTCGAACAAGGGGCCGCCGCTGTTACCGGGATTGATCGCCGAATTGTGCTGAACCGTTCGTGCGCTCAGGACCTGCGTGTCACTGACTTTGAGGTTCGTGAAAGTCATGCGCGACACGGTGCCAGTGGTGACGGTTGAATCGAGATCCGTCAGGGGCACGCCGCGCGCGTCTGGGCCCGGTACCAACTCCTTGTTGAGGTTGGCCGCACCTGGAAATCCAATCGCCACCACCTCGGCCAGTTTCTCGGGTTCGTATTCGCCGAGCCGCAGCGGCTCTCCGGGCAGGTCCTCGCGCGTTTCGAGAAGCGCCAAGTCGACGTTCGGACGGGTGTTCGCGCGCCTGGCTTCAACGAGTTTGGCTTCGCGTCCGTCGCGGTATGCGACGAAAAACTGCGTGCCGCCTTCGACAACGTGAAAATTGGTCACCACATGGCGATGACCCGAGACCAGGAAACCCGATCCCGATGAGATCGTGTACTGGTTGTTCTTGTCGGGGATGAATGTGTAGATCTTGTAGACGCTCGGCTCGACGCGCCGCGTGTCAAAGGCCCGGGATGCCGGAGGCGCGAGGCTCGCCGCCACCAGTATTCCGGCCAATAGGACAAGGGAGCGCCAGAACCCGCCGGACGTCCCTCTTTTCTGAAACGGCATTAGTGCCCCAGTGACACTGTCCCACTTCGCGTAACTCCTAGCGCAACCTCCCCCGCCCATCCACCTGATATTCCTTCCCATGCACGGCTTGGCGATGGGTGCGCACGGCGGTCCTGAGCCTGGAAACCCGTGCCCCGTAAACCGCGATCGGAACTTCTGCGGGTTTCCACTCCCTGAATAGGCGTAGTTCGGATATTCTCCGCCGGCTCCTTAGGCTCTTTCGCCATAAGCTGGCCTGTTCGTGGAGCTACATTTTTCAAAACCTCCTTCCGGGAGACACCATATGTTCGCGCGCCTGCTTTGCGTCTTTCTCGCGGCTTCCGTCGCTGTTACGAGCCTCCCTCCTCCTGCCGACGCTCAGTTCGGAATCCGTCGCACCTTCAAGAACGTGGTTAGGGCTCCTGCCCGCATCCTGCCCCGCGCCGCCATTCCACTTGCGGGAGGAGTCATCCTGTTCGGCGGGCCGTTTCGCACAGCGTTCGGCGTGGTGGCCGCTGTCGCAGTCGGTGCGGTGATCTTCGAGGCACTGACGAGAAACGAGCGGCGCGAGGTGGCGCGACGCGCGAAAGTCGTAGTCGCCAAGGATCCCGAGCAGCGCGTCTCCGACACCTACACGTCGAAGGACGGCAAGAAGCAGGTGACCATCGTCGCCGAGCCGATGCAGAAGGCGTCTGATCTGAAGAATGATCCGGCGATCCTGGTGGCTGCAGACAAAGTGGTTGCACCCGGCGGAAACGGCACGGCGACACCTGGCTCCGGCGATACCAATCTCGCGTCTGATACGTCAAAGGCGACCGATGCCGCTCCTGCTCCAGTTTCTCCGACGTCGGATCAGAAGACCGCACAGCCCGCTAAGCCCGTCGTCGACGAGGAGGTCGTCAAGATCGCCGAAATCCCGCCGGACACCCAGTGCCGCAAGGTGACCACCGAGCTCCAGCTGAGGAAGAAGAAGGGCCAGGAGGCCGCCGACGAGACAAATTCGAACACGGCGATTTTCTGCCAGACGGCGCCAGGCCAATGGAAGCCGGCGGCGGCCTGACACTCGTCACGCAGTCTGGCTCTGAGTTGTATGCCCCAGCGCCAGAAATGCCCGCTCCTCAAGGATCCGTCGGTGATGTTTGTGCTCGGGCCCCGTGTTGCCCCGTGTAATGGCCAGCGCTAAAATTGCTGCCATTCTATTCTTACGGGGCTAGCCGATGAGACGAACCACCGTCCGGGTGCTTGCGGCGGCAGCCCTCTGGCTGGCTCCGGCTCCGTTTTTCGACGTTCTCTTCGCCGCAGAAGACGACGATCGCGACATCATCCGTCTTCTGCCGCCCGGAACCGGCAGTGCGCCCTACGCGCCGCCGTCAACGCCTGACTTTCCGTTTCCGTCCGCTGGCGGGAGTGTACCGGGCCAAGGCTTGAAACTGTCAGGCCACTCGATCCAAGTGCCGATCACCTTTCAGCCGTGGCCGGGACGGGAAAACATTGCCTACGCGGGCGTCAATCTCGACGGGGTGAACGATCCGGCGCTGGCCGCTGCCCTCGGTCTCAACCAGGAGGCCGGTGTGTTCGTCGTCGGCACGACACCCGGCGCACCCGCAGCACAAGCGGGTCTGCGCTTTGGCGACTTCGTCATGGCGATCGATGGAACGCCGGTGCTCGAGACAAACGCGTTCGTCGAGCAGATCAAGGCACGGACTCCGGGATCGACCGGCATGCTCACCGTGTGGCGCGTCGCTGACGACGGCCCAGGCTATTTGCAGGCCCTCCGCCAACTGGCCGATCGCGGGAGCACCCCGGCGATGATGTTTCTGGCGCGTCTTTATACGAACGGGACCGGTGTTGCGGCCGATGCGGCCGAGGCCGTTTCCTGGTTCAAGAAGGCGGCACTCGCGGGCAGCACAAACGGCATGCTTCTTTACGGCGACGCGCTCGCAACCGGCCGCGGCACGATCAAGGACACGGCCGAAGCTCAGCGCTGGATCCGCAAATCGGCGGATGCGGGCAATGTTGCAGCGCTGTTCCGTCTTGGGCGCATGTATCGCGATGGCGAAGGCGTATCGCGCGATCCGCTCGAAGCCGTCAACATGTTCAAGAAGGCCGCCGAGACCAACTACTCGCCGGCAATGGTTGCCGTCGGGCTCTTGTTCGAAGGCGGCGGCGGGCTCGAAGCCGACAACTTCCAGGCCGTGCAGTGGTACAAGCGCGCCGCGGATGCAGGAGACGCGGACGGCATGGCCGCGCTCGGAACGATGTATTCGACTGGGCGTGGCGTCGAGAAGAACTACGCCACAGCGGCTACCTGGTACGGAGAGGCCGCCAAGCGCGGGCAGCTGCTGGCGATTCACAACCTTGCCTACCAGTATGACAAAGGGCTCGGCGTCAATCGCGACGCTCAGTTGGCCGCAGCCTACGTCTACAACGCGCTCGAACGGCGGTATCAGTTCACGTACCAGCAGATGATGCAAAACAACCGCGCGTGGAGCCGGGAGTTTCGCAAGGCCCTCCAGCAGCGCCTCGCGGACGGGGGCTACTATACCGGCTCGTTCGACGGCAGCTTCGGACGTACGACCACCGACGCCATTACAATGATGGTGCAGGCCAAATAGCCGCCGCAGTCGCACCCGCAAAGGCCTGGAATATCAGGCCATGAACCTTGTATAGACGCGCAATCGATGTGCGCTCGGCGCGCGCTTTCTTGTTCCGGATCCCTTATGGCCCCTCCCCTTATCCAACTCACCGATATCGCACTCACGTTCGGCGGCGCGAGCCTGCTCGATGGGGTCGATCTGGCGGTCGGCGCGGGCGAGCGCATCTGCCTCGTTGGGCGCAACGGGTCGGGCAAGTCGACACTTCTGCGGATCGCTGCCGGTCTTATCGAGCCTGATCGCGGAAGCATCTTTGTGCAGCCGGGCGCGCTGGTCCGCTATCTGCCGCAGGAGCCGGATCTGTCGCGTTACGCCACGACGCTCGACTATGTGGAAGCCGGATTGGCCGCAAGCGATGACCCGCATCAGGCGCGCTATCTCCTCGAACAGCTTGGCCTCAACGGCAGCGAGGATCCGGCTCATCTTTCCGGCGGCGAAGCACGGCGCGCCGCGCTCGCGCACGTGCTCGCGTCCGATCCGCAAATCTTGTTGCTCGACGAACCGACCAACCATCTCGATCTTCCGACCATCGAATGGCTCGAAGGACGGTTGCAGCAATCCAGCGCAGCCATCGTCATCATCAGCCATGACCGGCGTTTCCTCGAAAAGCTATCGCGCACGACCGTATGGCTCGACCGCGGGCGAGCACGGCGCGTGGAGTTGCCGTTCAGTGGGTTCGAAGACTGGCGCGATCAGCAGCTCGCCGACGAAGAGATGCAGCAGCACAAGATCGATCGCAAGATCGTGGCAGAGAACCATTGGGTGCATGGCGGCGTGACCGGCCGCCGCAAACGCAACGTCCGGCGTATGGCGGAGCTTGCCAAGCTTCGGCAATCGCGCCGGGACTATCGCGCGGTGCAGGGCAAGGCGACGCTCTCAGTCGCGGAAGCGGAAACGTCCAGCAGCCTCGTGATCGAAGCCAAGGGTCTTTCGAAGTCGTTCGGCGACACCGCCATCGTGCGTGACCTGTCGCTGCGTCTCATGCGCGGCGACAGGCTTGGCATTGTCGGACCGAACGGTGCCGGCAAGACCACGCTCGTCTCGCTGCTCACGGGGGCGCTTCCGCCCGATTCCGGCGAGGTGCGTCTTGGGGTGAGCCTCGAAATAGCGACACTCGATCAAGGGCGCGAGAGCCTCGACCCGACTTGGACGCTTTCGGAAGCGCTCACACGCGGGCGCGGAGACGTCGTGACCATCGGCGGCGAGAAAAAGCACGTCATCGCCTACATGAAGGACTTCCTGTTCGCGCCCGAGCAGCGGCGCACTCCGATCAGCGCTCTGTCGGGCGGCGAGCGCGGACGGCTGATGCTGGCGCGTGCGTTGGCCAAGCCGTCCAATCTTCTGGTACTCGACGAGCCCACGAACGATCTCGACCTCGAGACGTTGGACGTGCTGGAGGAGGTCCTCGCCCAGTACAAGGGGACCGTTCTCTTGATCAGTCACGACCGCGATTTTCTCGACCGAGCGGTGACGAGCGTCATCGTGCCTGAAGGGGATGGGCGATGGACGGAATACGCGGGTGGCTACCAAGACATGCTCACCCAGCGCGGAACGGATCTGAAACGTCGCGAGACGCGTGCGAAGGAGGCCGTGTCCGCTCCGGTTGCGGCCGAGACAAAGCCGTCGGACGCTCCGCAGCCGTCTGCCAAGCGTCGTTTGTCTTTCAAGGATAAGCACGCCCTCGAGACGCTGCCGGGCGAGATCGCGGCGCTGGAGAGCAAACAGGCGCAACTCGCGCGCAAGCTTGAGGAGCCGGATCTTTACACGCGCGACCGAAAGACATTCGAGGACGCCTCGCAGGCCTTGTCTGACGTTCAAAGCAAGCTCGCGGCCGCTGAAGAACGGTGGCTGGAACTGGAACTTTTGCGCAGCGAGATCGAGGGTTGAACGGCGACAGGCGTCAGGTGCTGGGGCGTTCTGCAAGGTATGCGAGTGCGCCGTGTGCCGCCGCACGGCCTGTCGCGAAGCAAGCTTGCAGCAGGTAACCGCCAGTCGGAGCTTCCCAGTCGATCATCTCACCGGCGACGAACGTGCCTGGCCGCGCGCGCAGCATGAACGTCTCGTCGAGATTGTCGAACATCACGCCGCCGGCCGTGGAGATCGCGCGATCGATCGGCGCCGTCGCAGTTGCGCGTAGCGGGATTGCTTTCGTCAGCCGAGCGATCTCATCGGCGCTCCTGCTGTTCAAGGGTCTGCCCTCGGCGTGTGCGGCCTCCTGCAACAGACCGATTGCGGGCGGATCGAGATTCAGCGCCTTACGCAGGAACGTCGCGAGCGATTGCTTTCCACGTGGCTTTTCGAGGCGTTTGGCGAGATCTTCGAGCCCCTCGTCCGGGCGGAGATCGATCCTGAGCTTTGCTTCACCCTCAACGGTAAGCTCATTCCGGATGGGAGCCGACAAGGCATAGACCGCCCCGCCTTCGAGGCCATCCGCGGTGATCATCGCCTCGCCACGTGCGATGTCGCTGCCGACTGTGAGAGCAATGCGCTTCAAAGGCGCCCCTGCGAAACGCGTGCGGAAGACCTCCGACCAGGCGATGCGGATTCCGCTGTTGGCAGCTTCGAGCGGGGCGACCCGCACATCTCCCTGCAAGGGCTGGACCCAGCTCCCGTCGGATCCCAAATGCGGCCAGCTCGCGCCGCCCAGCGCGAGTATCGTTCCATCCGCGTCGGCACGCACCTGCCCGTCGGGCGTTTCAAACAGCAGGCCGCCGTCGCTGTCCCAACCAATCCACCGATGGCGGAGCTTGAACTCGACGCCGAGTGCGTCGAGGCGTTGCAGCCATGCGCGCAGGAGCGGCGAAGTTTTCATGACGCGCGGAAAAACGCGGCCGCTCGTGCCGACAAACGTCTCCTGTCCGAGGTCTTCGCACCATGCGCGCAGCGCCGATGGTGGAAATGCCTCGATGGCCGCGCGCAGGTTGGGCTCTGCCTCGCGGTAGCGTGAAAGAAAGCTTTCAAGCGGTTCGCTATGCGTGAGGTTGAGGCCGCCCCTGCCCGCCAAGAGAAGCTTCCGCCCCACACGCGGCATGCGCTCGTACACCGTTACTTGCACGCCCGCGCGCGCCAGCGTTTCGGCGGCCATGAGGCCTGCGGGTCCGCCCCCGATTACGGCCGCGCCATGTTGTGACTGTTCCACGAATTCCTGACGCTCATTGTTCGAACTGTCTCGGCGCATTTGCCCGATTATCACCCGAATCTAAGGCGAACAATCGGGCGTTAATTGCTCCGCATGCGATCTAATCAACCCGCGGAGCCATGACTTCTACTGCCGGCTCGCTGCGTGACACCACGTGGCATTTTCCGAGCCGGACAATCAAGGGAGACGATGATGACTAAGCTATTCGCCGCACTCGCTGGCGCAATTTGCATCGGGCTCATGGCCCCCGTGGCTCAGGCCGCCCCGCTCGCTGGCGCCGCTAGTGCCTCCTCCTCGACGGGAACGAGCGAAATCATCCGCGTCCATGGCCTTCACTCGTCGTGCAAGCTGGACCGGGGCGGCTGGCACCGGTCCCATATTTGGGGCCGCGAGCGCTGTGCTCCTCCGCGCTGGCACAAGCATCACCACCACCATCATCACGGCAAGAAGCACTGGAAGAAGCACTGAGCGCTGAACTCTCCCCGTTCACGCGTCATACTTTTCGGGTCCGGCCCTTCATGGGCTGGACCTTTTTCGTTTGGCTGGCAGCAACGTGCCGCATTGGGCGATAAAGACCGGGGACTCCGAATATTCAATCCCGATACCGGCCGGGCGCTGTTGCGCCGACGGGTGATCGGTTATTGCTCATGGGCTGACCTAAGGGGGCTCCTATGCGCATTCTCCGTTTTCTGCTGCCGCTCGCCGCGTGTTTGTCTCTAAGCGCGTCCGCTCTTGCCGACGATCCTATCGACTGTACCGATCCCAGCACGACCTACGAGATGAATTTCTGCTCGGACAAATCTTTCAATGAGGCCGACGCTAAGCTCAACGCCACCTACAAGAAGGTGCTGGCGCACATCGCCGCGAGCGACCTCGAGCCGCCGTACGATCCTGCGAGTTGGGAAAAGGCCATGCGCGAGAGCCAGCGAGCCTGGGTCGCATTCCGCGATGCGGACTGCAAAGGCGCTGTACCCATGGAATGGTCAGGCGGAACCGGCACCGGCTCGGCCGTCGCCGGCTGTATGACGGAAAAGACAAACGCTCGGATCAAGGAGCTGGAAGAGCGGTACGGGGAAAAGTGAGATACGGTGTCGACCTGCCGAAGCGCCTTAGCTGGGAAGCCCTGTTCCTCAAAAAGCTGGGAGTTCGGATGTACAGGTATTCTAGGCGGGCTCTATCCTTGTTATCCTCTACCGATCCTTACGGTTACGGCTGGAACTGACCTGCCGTCTGACTTTCGACACGGTTCTCCCGTTACTCGCCGGGAGATGCCCATGAAAGAGCTGAAGCTATATCTGATCATGCTCACGGCGCCGCTGGTGCTGCTGTTCGCTCTGGCGCAGCTCCGGGCCGACTACGCGCTCTATCGGCAAGTTCGCGACTATGGCCTTCCGGCTACCGCGATCGTGCGGAGCATCGACCTCGCATCCTACATCGGCCGCACCGAGGGCGGCCGCAAGGTCAACTACGTGCTCGACCTTCCGGGACCTGCCATGGTCAACGGCTCGGCGCACATGTCGAAACGAGCGGCGGATCGCTACAGCCCCGGGCAGGAAATCGAGATCGTCTACGCCGAGACAAATCCCAGCCTGAATGCGCTTTCGGTCGCGCACGCCTGGGGCGCGCTCGTGAGCGATGCAATCGTCATTTTTGCTTATGGCGCGGTTCTTGCGCTCGTCATTGCGCTGATCCGGACCGCACCCCGCAGGGCGTGGCGCGGACGGACGCTCTCGATAAAATAAACGCCCGTTCAGCTACATTTTCCCAAACTCTTTGTAGTCCGAGAGTACGGCGGCGGCAGCTCTAACGGTTTTGGCCGAAAGCCAGCCCGGATCGCGTCCCTTCAGGTCCTTTTCGATGGCGTTGCGGGCGTCGTCTATTCCGAGATGGATGTTCGCGAGTTCGAAGCCCATCGCCCACAACATGCGCTGCCCGTGAAGGCGTCCGGAAATCGTGTTCGACTCGATCTTGCGATTGTTCGGCGAGAGCCGGCGGACGACGAGGCCGTTCGCGATCCGGTACCAGGGATCTGGCGAGCGGTAGCGTCCCGCCGCGATCTTTGCCATTTCTATCGGCGCATTCGGCTGGCCGTGTACGAAATTCCAAGCGGAGGGCAGGACAGCCTTCGCCTCTCTCACAATCGGCGCGCCCCGCCATTCGGCGACAGCGATCCAGCGCGGCCGACCGAGGCTGCCTGTGCCCGCAACCCGTCGCGCCGTATCGAACTCCACCTCAGGATCCGGCATTGCGTCGCGCAGGGCTTGGCGGAACCGCGGCGGCGCTGTCTCCGTTTGGCGTGCCCTGACCTTCTTCCAGAATTTCTGCCGCACATCTTCCGGCACGATCACACGATCGCGCAACCACGACCAATCGCGGTCGAGAACAACCGGGCTCGGATCAGCAAGCCCGTTGCGATAGCCACTCAGGATCGCATCGCATAGCTCCGGAATCTCAGAACTACGCGCGTTCGCCCCGAGCGCCGCGCTGGCACCGAGGCGAACCAGATCCAGCGCATACGGCATCCGGGCCGCTTCGTCGAAATCGTTGACGCCCCAAACGAGACGCCCATCCACGTCGCGCCAGGTGCCGAAATTCTCGAGATGGATATCGCCTACGGCGAGCACGACAGGCGCATTCGCGAGATCCGGAAACAGTTCCAGAGACTGCTCGGCCCATCGCCAATATGTGCCGCGTAGGAAAACGAACGCGCTCTGCTTCATCACGCGGTTCTTTTCGGCGAGGTCCCCCGGAACAAAGTCCTTGCCCAATTGCTCGCGCATCCAGGTTTCGTAGTGCTTCTTGGATTGTGCGAATGGGACCAGAGATTGAGTGAGTGGCATCATGGGGCGCCTCTCTTCCGGTAACTCAAATGATCAGCGTTGCCGATGACCGACCGCTCATGAGTTAGGTGTGCGGCGTGGCGCCATCAATCTCGACGCCCCTGTACCTACGTAATTGTAAGGTAGCAGCTGAAATTCCATGTCACTTTTGTGGCAGCTTCTTGTGACGGTGGGCCGCTCCTTGGCTGTCAGGCAGCTTTCAGGATTTGACGACAGGGTGACTCCGCGGTGCGCCTTATGCACCGCGCAGCGTCGGTGATGCGTACCCATGATCCTGGTGCCGATTCTGACCAGCCCCTCGTGTTCCGCATGTGCGAACGGGCTCTGGACGCTTGGAAAAAGCGGCTATGGCATAGCCATAGCCTTTAACACGCTTGTCGCGTTCGTCCTCTATCTATGCGGAGTTTGACGTCGGCATCCGCCGGTCGTGGCATCAACTGGTAGGCAACCTATGCAGTCTCCGGAAATCGTCTTGGCAGCGCTGGTGGTCATGCTCGTTGGCGCAGCCGTGCTCTATTACCAGTACACGGGAACACGGAAGTTCGAGTCCGTGATCGCGTTCTGCGGCGTAGCGCTTGTCGCCGGTGGATTTGCCATGGCGCAGGATGGGGTGTTGGGCACGAGAAAGTTTCTTTGGATGCTGCCGAGCGCATCGTCGTCCATCCTAGCTCAGCCTCTCGGCAACAGCGTTGTTGCCAACTCGCCGCCGGCTACGGTCGCCATTTCGGATTGATCCCGCACCAAACAAGAACCCCTCCGCATCGAAACCGACGCGAAGGGGTTGAGCGCAATCGTGCTCGGTGCGACCAGCCCGGGCCGACTACATGCAGGCGTAGTAGCGGTCGAGGTAGTAGGGATTTCCGGTGCGCTTGTAGCGGTACTTCCACTTCTTGCAGTCTTGCTTGACGACGGCCACGACGGCGGTTGCAGCAGCGGCGCCATAGAGGAAGTTGCGCGCATCCCGTTTCTTCACA
This sequence comes from Hyphomicrobium sp., assembly GCF_036262015.1. Lineage (GTDB taxonomy): Bacteria > Pseudomonadota > Alphaproteobacteria > Rhizobiales > Hyphomicrobiaceae > Hyphomicrobium_C. Next base: position 599,006 of record NZ_DATAJR010000009.1, read on the forward strand.
TGCGCATTGGCTGCGGTGAAGCTCGCGCCGAGCGTGGTTGCGGCGACAAGGGTTGCGACAAGGGCGGTTTTCGCGAACGTCATACTGGCGTCTCCTGGACTCGCGATCGAGATCGGCTCGATCTATTTTTTTTGAAGCGCAGGCACAGCTGGCCTCTGTCGGGAACCATGGCAGACGCGACTTAAGATCGACGTTACAGGGTACGGATAATTTGACACGAATCCGGCGCGTCGGTCCATCCGCCCACGTTCTTTTGAGCTACCAGCGGACGCGGTTGAGCCCGAAGTAATAGCCGAAGATCTTGCGCATCACGCTTGTCGGCACCTTGCCGCGCGCGACGTGCAGCATGCGCGCCGTCGGACCGATTGCCGTGCGAAAGCGTGGCTTGGTGGCTTCGAGCGCGTTGGCGATGACTTTGGCAACGTCTTCCGGCTCGCGCGCGGTTTTCGCCACGTGCATGTCGACGGCGGCATCGAGGTGCCGCAGCAGTGGCCGATATGGGCTGTCCTGCGGAATGATGCGCGGTGAGGCCTCCCAGATGTTCGTTTTTACGGCACCCGGCTCGACGAGCACGACCTGGACGTTGAACGGTTCGACCTCATGGGCAAGCGATTCCGCCCATCCTTCGACGGCCCATTTCGACGCCGTGTAGGCCGAGATGGTCGGATTTCCCGCAAACGCCGCTTCGCTCGAAACGATGAGGATGCGGCCACGCCGTTGCGCGCGGAACTTGGGCAGGAGACGTCGCGTCAACGCGAGGACGCCGAAGAAGTTTACTTCCATCACTCGGCGAACCTGCGCGTCGCTCAGATCCTCGAACGCGCCCCCGATGGCGATACCGGCATTGTTGACGACCGCATCGAGCGGGCGGTGGGCGAGATCGAGTGTCGCAATCGCCGTGTCGATGGAGGCCTCGTCTGTGACGTCCAGCCGTTCTATCCGCACGAGGTCCGTAACGCCCGCCGCCCGCAACGCCTGTTCGAGCGCTCCGCGCTTTTCGCGATCGCGCATCGTCGCGACAACATTCCAGCCGCGCTTGGCCAACTCGACCGATGTCGCGAGACCGATGCCGGAGTTCGCACCTGTGACAAGAACGGTGGGCATAACAGAGGGCTCCTGGTGAACACGCCGTTCGCATCTATGTGGCGTAACATCCAGCAACCCTCAAGGCGCAACACCCTCAAGCGAAAGGGCTGGCGAGGAAACGCCGCGCCTGGGCTTCGCCAGGCCGAAAGCAGGCTTCCCGCGCGCCGAACCAGTCAATACGATTGCGCTGCACCCAGTCGTAGATCCTGTCGCCTATCAAGCTCGGCACGATGCGGCCGATCTGGCCGAGCCAGCGCCACGGCGCGGGCATCGTGCGCGCGGCTGCAAGCGCGCCGGCCCATCGCGTGTAGGGGACACCGTTCCATAGCACCATGAACGTGTCGAACGTCTCCGGGTCGAGGCCGTAGTGGCGATAGACCGCCTGCGGGACCGGATCCTGAATGACGGCGAAGCGGCTCGTGCCATTCGGATCGCGCGTGAGCATCCATTCGATGCCCGACGCACAGAGCATGCAGTGCCCGTCGAAAATGATCAGCGGCGCGCTGTCGTCGAAGTTGGGGACGGACGGGTCGGAGCGGTAGGACCGAGGCGTGTAGTTCAACTTCATCCCCCATCGACGGGCGCAAGCATCTGCGTCCCTTCAGGACGTGGTATATCGGCAGCTCAACAACAAGACATAGGCGGCCCATCTTGCCTCGGTTGCCATGGCCCAAAGACAACGATCATCTTCGCAAGCGGACAGGAGTGTTGAGCTGTGCGACAGCTTTTTTCCGGGAGCTTTGCTTTCATCTTGCTCCTCATAACCTATCCCGTTTTTGCAGCGGAGCGGTCCGTGAACGAAACCATGCTGCACAGGGCGGCTTCTGACGACGATGTTGCGACCATCCGGGATCTGCTGTCCAAGGGTGTCGATGTTGACGCCAGGGACGGAGACAGGCGTACGGCGCTCTTGCTCGCGACGCAAGGCAACAAGATCAAGGCGGCTACGGCGTTGATCGATGCCGGGGCTGACGTCAACGCCAAGGACGCGATCAACGATAGTCCCTATCTCTACGCCGGGGCTCGCGGTCATATCGAAATTCTCCGGATGACACTCGCGCACGGCGCCGATCTCAAGAGCACCAATCGATATGGGGGCACCGCGCTTATTCCGGCGGCGGAGCGGGGGCATGTCGAAACGGTGCGTACGCTCATTGCGGCCGGTGTCGACGTCGACCACGTCAACAACCTCGGGTGGACCGCACTGATCGAGGCCATCATTCTCGGCGATGGCGGCGAGCGGCATCAGCAGATCGTCCGGGCTTTGGTCGATGCGAAGGTCAATGTGAACTTGCAGATCGCGATGGTGCATCGCCGCTTCAGCTCGCCCGCGACCGCGGGTACAAGGAGATCGAGCACATCCTCGTGAAGGCCGGCGCCAAGTAAGGGAGCAGCGATATGGGCGATGACCAGAGTTTCCTTCGCGAAGCGCTCGAGCTTGCGCGTGCCAATATCGAGACAGGCGGTCGGCCATTCGGTGCGGTCGTTGTGAGAGACGGCGAGATTGTCGGCAGGGGCGTCAATGAAATTCTTGCGACCCATGACCCGACCGCCCATGCCGAGTTGATGGCCATTCGTGACTCCAGCCGAAAGTTGGGAACGGCCAATCTCTCGGGGTGCGCGGTCTACGCCAGCGGCCACCCCTGCCCGATGTGCCTGGCTGCGATGCGCCTCGCGGGCGTGAGAGAGGTCACCTACGCCTATACCAACGAAGATGGCGCGCCATTCGGTTTGTCGACCGCCGAAGTGTATGCGGATCTTGCCAAGCCATTTTCAGAGCAGTCGATGAAGATCCGGCACGTGCCAATCCGCTTGGATTCGGCTCCGGATCTTTATGGTGTGTGGAAGCGCGGTCAGCTCCCCAGCACGTGATCGACGGTAGTGAAAGACGGCAACCTGCGTAGCGGCCCGTTCCTTGCGGCCGTTCCTGAGGCCCGCCCGATACTCATCCCGATTGACGCGGCGGCCTTACCCTTTCGAAGCGACGTAGGCTCCGACGAGCTTGTCGTGCAGGGCCTGCTTTCGCTTCGTCCAGCCGGCCATCATGAAGCCGATCAGCGCGGGCATCGCCGAGAGGATCTTCAGAAGATTGCGTCCCGCGGCGTCGGCGAGCATCAGGCGTTCGCCCTGGCCATCGACTACGCTCAGGCCGAGCACGCGCTTGCCAAGGCTGCCCCGATAGCGGCTGGCATCGGCCAAAATCCAATAGAGCATCAGGACGACAAGCGCGATGCTGTCGACGTTCGTTGTCTCGATCTCCTGCCCAGTCGCGGGATCGAGCTGCTGTGACCCGTAGGTGCGGAGCTTGGCGGAGTAGTAGTCGTTGTCAGTTTCGCGGCCCGTCCCAACGATGTGATAGCGGTACACCCAGCGATCGAGCACGGTGCGCTCGATGAGCTTGTCGGTCGTCGTATGCTTGGTTCCGTCCGCGGCGGGCGTCTCGGTACTCTTGTCTTCGATCGTCCGTTCGACGGTGCCGATTCCGAATGGCGTATCCAGCGTGATCACTTTGCCGAGTCCGGGGATTGCCAGTGCGAGCCCCAGAAACACGAGCGAAACGACGGTGTTGATGAGGCACACGTCGATCAGCAGCGCCAGCGCACGTTTCCAGAAGCCGGCGTAGATCGTCGTCGTGCTGTCGGCCGGGGCTTCAATCGTTGCCATGCTGTCCACTCGGGCTGTCGCGTTTCGGGGCACATATTTCCTGCCGCAGTGTGGGCCATTTCGCGTGTTGCCCATGTTCCCCAAGGGACAGGCCGGCGCGCACGCCCGCTGCGCTATCGACGCCGTTCCCTTTTAAAGCGCCGACAAACGCGCGCCGCGTGGATGCACTTGGTTAATTCGTTTTACGAGTAACGGGACTCGCGTGCACCTTGTAGAAAGTGGGAGAAAGTGCAACTTTTCTTGTCGTCTACAACTTGATTTGAGGTGCCACGCGAGAAAATAGAACGGTAGGAGACGTCCATGAAAACAACTTTGATAGTTGCCTTTCTTATTGCAAGCGCGACGCTTGCTGCCGCCGCTCCATTGAGCGAAGCCGATTGCCAAGCCGTGTGGAAGCTGGCCGATGTCGACAAAAAGGGATCGATAGACGCTGTACAGGCGAAGGCCTATATCGCGAATTTCGCGCAGGCCGACGTGGACAAGAACGGCGCGATCGACGCAGGCGAGTTCAAGGCGGCCTGCAAGGCTGGCTTGGTGAAGAAGTAGCACCGTCAGAAAAGCGGCCGAAACGAGCCGAACGCTATCCGGATCTATTTCGACCGCTTGATTTTTTTCATTTCAATTATTTGGCCTTCGCCATTCTTGGCTACTTGGCCCTTGCCCCGGTCCAATTCTCGACCATTGTTCCTCTCATGACTGCGTCTGCGCAGGCGAACGTGGCGTTTGCCGCTTCAATGGCTCGCAATCGTGGGCCTAGCTGAGGTTGAGCAAGCTTGCCAAAGTCACAAGGCGTGTCGCGCAATCGGGAGACGGAAAAATGCTTGAGCTCAGGCCCACGTGCGAGAACTGCAACACGGCGTTGTCACCCGACGCGACGGAGGCGCGTATCTGCTCGTACGAGTGCACCTTCTGTGCGGACTGCGTCGACGGTGTGCTCGGCAACGTGTGCCCGAACTGCGGCGGCGGCTTCACGCAGCGGCCGATCCGTCCGGTGACGAACTGGAAGGGCGACAACTATCTTGGCAAGGATCCCGCGAGCACGACCGTACGGCATCGTCCGCTCGATGCGGCAGCTCATGCGGTATTCGCGGAGAAGATCCGGAAGATCGCGCCGGAGCGACGGTGAATGCGACGATGCTTGTTCTGCCCGATGTGCCGGCCGCGATGTGGCTCGCTGGCGTGAGAGAAGTCACCTAGTAGCACCGTCCGAAAAAGGCGGCCGAATCGGGCCGAGTGCTGTTCGGACCGCTTTCGGCCGCTTGATTTTGCTCATTTCATTTTTCGGGCTCTGCCATTTTTCGCTCCTTGGGCTTCGCTCCGGTCCAGTTCCCGGCCCGGATTTGGCTGCATGAGGATCGCATCCATGACGGTGCTGCCGGCCGGAACGCTGGCTATTTGTCCCGCCAACAATCGGTGGACCGCTTTTGCCAACCACTCTTCCGCGTATCGCCAGTTCAAGCTAATTCTGTGGACGCTAGAGGGAGGTCCTGCAGCATGGCGAAGCTGGTCTTCGGAATGAACCAATCCCTGGACGGCTACGTCGACCACGACGCGTTTGCGCCCCCCGATGCCGTGCTCTTCCGTCACTTCATCGACCAAGTGGGAGGCGTAACGGGCGCTGTGTACGGCCGCCGAATCTACGAGCTGATGCGCTATTGGGACGAAGACGATCCCACGTGGACGCCGGAGCGTCGCGAGTTCGCGGAGGCGTGGCGGCAACAAGCAAAGTGGGTCGCGTCGCGCTCGCTGAAGTCGGTCGGCCCCAATGCCACGCTTATCGCGGATGATGTCGAGACGGCCGTGCGTAAGCTCAAGTCCGATCTCGATGGGGAGATCCGCGTTTGCGGAACGGAGCTAGCGGGAAGCCTCACTCAGGCCGGTCTTATCGACGCGTATCAACTCTACTTGCACCCGGTCGTGCTGGGTCGCGGAAAGCCCTTCTTCGCTGGTCCCCGGCCGCCGCTGCGCCTTGTGGCCAGCGAATTGATTGGCGGGGACGCGATCCGGTTGACGTACGTTCCCGCCTAGTCGCGCAGCATAAGTCCAGCTGCCGCAAAGGACGCGCATGACAAAGCACCGGATCTATACGACGAGCTTCGCAAGCGTCTATCCGCACTACGTCGCGAAAGCCGAGAAGAAGGGGCGCACCAAGGCCGAGGTCGATGAGATCATCGCCTGGTTGACGGGCTATGGTGAGAACGCCCTCGCAGCACACCTGGCCAAGAAGACGGACTTCGAAACCTTTTTCGCCAAGGCCAAGCTCAATCCTTCGCGCAGCTTGATCAAAGGCGTGGTCTGCGGTGTCCGCGTAGAGGACATCGAGGAGCCATTGATGCAGGAAATTCGCTACCTGGATAAGCTCATCGATGAATTGGCCAAGGGCAAAGCGATCGACAAGATTTTGCGAAAGGCGTGACCGCCGTTACTGAGCCCCGGTAGCGCTGCCTGCCGACGAGACGGGCGGACACTCCAATCCACTCTGACCTTCGGCACAGCTCTTTTCTTGTGCCGCCTGCTCAGCTGCCGGCCCCTCGACCAGAACGATGTAGAGAGACATCGCCGCCATGGACGCGAAAAGGGCGACGCCCAGTCCGGCGAAAACCTTGGCGGCGCGCGGCCATTGGCCCGGGGCGTAGATGCCGAAGAGGCTCGCGATACAAACGAGCGGCCAAATGAGAAGGAGATCGACGCGGATGTTGCAGTTCGCGTCGCACAGAGTGCCGTTCGCAATGAAGTGCTCGTAGACCGCGTACAAGAGCCACGCGGCGGCCGCTACGAACACGCCCAGACGAGGTTGCCGCCATGCCGCAACCGCGAAGTACAAAGCCGCAGCGGCGGCCACGAACACGAAAAAGTACATCGTCCCTCCAATCGGGCCGGGAGAGCTAGTCGCCGGCCGCGATGATCTTCAGTCAAGCACCCGACGACCTTGCAGGCCTCCAGCAACTCCGTGTTGCCCTCATTATCATTGTCGAGCGATGCGACTCGTTCAATGCCGGTTTTGGGCGGAAGCGGATGTAGAAAAGGCCGTTAGTGCGATGCGCTTCGAGAGAACGCATTAACCTTTTCGCCTCTGGGACGGTTGAGCTTCACGACTGTGAAGCAAAAGTCTACGATCTATCGCTTCTGGGTAATGGCATCCACGGAGGATCCTATGAAGTCGCTTAGCTTCATCCTTCCCTCGAATGTGCATCGCAAGGTTGCGACCATCGCCATGGTGGCGGTCGCGCTAGTTTCTCCCGTGCTCGCTGCAGACCGTGTTGTGAACGTCTATAACTGGTCCGACTACATCGACAAGTCGATACTCGAGGATTTCACCCAGGAGACGGGTATCAAGGTCGTTTACGACGTATTCGACAGTAACGAAGTACTCGAGACCAAGCTCCTCGCCGGAAAAACTGGCTACGATGTCGTTGTGCCGACGGGCCCGTTCCTCGCGCGCCAGATCGATGCCAGCGTTTTCCAGAAGCTTGACAAGTCGAAGCTCCCCAACCTCGCGAACATGTGGCCCGAGATCGAGAAACGCGTTGCAGCTTATGATCCTGGCAACAGCTATTCGATCAACTACATGTGGGGGACAACGGCGATAGGCTTCAACGAAGCGAAGATCAAGAAGCGGATGCCCGACGCTCCCGTGGACTCCTGGGATCTGGTGTTCAAGCCGGAGATCATTTCGAAGTTTAAGGATTGCGGGATTCATTTCCTGGATGCAGCGGACGATGTCATTCCTGCCGCGCTCAATTATCTCGGTCTCGATCCCAATAGCGCCTCCGCCGAGGACATCGCAAAGGCGTCGGCGCTCCTAGAGAAGGTGCGCCCCTACGTCCAGAAATTCCATTCGTCCGAGTACATCAACGCCCTCGCCAATGGCGACATCTGCCTAGCGATCGGATACTCGGGCGACATCTTGCAAGCCCGCAGCCGAGCTGAGGAAGTCAAGAACGGCCACAACATCGTGCTCTCGTTGCCCAAAGAAGGGGCGCAGATGTGGTTTGACCAGATGGCAATTCCGGCCGACGCCAAGAACGTCGAAGAGGCACATGCCTTCCTCAACTACATCATGAAGCCTGAAGTGATCGCGAAAGCATCGAACTATCTCAGCTACGCGAACGGCAACCTCGCCTCCCAGTCGCTGTTGGATGATACGGTCAAGGACGACAAGTCGATCTATCCCGACGCCGAGACGATGGCGCACCTCTACGTCAAGACGCCTTATGACGCTAAGAGCCAGCGCGCCATTACTCGGGCGTGGACGAAAGTCGTCACCGGCCAATAACGTCCGCTCCGGGTCATCGCACCCGACTTCCCTGTTGCGTGGGAGCCGATGGTGAAGGCTTGGCCTCATGGGGATTTCGCAGTGTTCGCCGCCGGCTCTTTGCAGAGCTGACTGCGAATGGCCTCGACGGACCTTTGTCTCGACAGCATTCAATCGTAGAAGCTGGCGCGGACGGACGCCATCGATAGCCGAACCTCGGCTATCGACGAAGCGTCCCTCAAGCGGATCGGAGCTCGTCCGATACCGCGCTATTCTTCAATCGACGCGGCGAGTCAGAAGCACAACCAAGCGCCCAGGCAGGCTTTAGGCTCCGATACTTTGCACGCCATCTGAGAGGCGCGGCACGTCGTTGTGCCTGAGCTGTCTTGGCACTTCAGGCTGACGGGGCCTTTGCCCTCGCGGCCCTGCCCGTAGATAATGTTTTTGAGGCCGTTGGTCGCAAAGAGCGCGGCGACATCGTGGCTCGCGAACTCGCCGACCGATCCGACTTTGACGCAGTCGGCGTGAGCCGTCGCCGAAAGTGCGAAGATCACCGCCGTGGCAGCCAAGCCGAGTTTCAAAGATCGCATTCGCCCCTCCGAAAAGGATCCACCTCGGTAGCGATACTTAGTTGATGGCATCACTCTCGACAACAGAAACGGCCTGTTGCAAGCGCGGATAACTCGCAAGGAACCGGAAGGCGTGCTGCTTTTGCCACGCATCGTGCGCCCCGTGGCGACCGGCAAGGGGTGAAGCCGAGCTCGGAACAGCCGACATTATCCGGCGAGAAAGCGCTTAACCTACTGCGCATCGGGCCTGAAGCAGTCGTGGAGTAGCGACCGCTCTCACCCCGTTGCCGTATTTGCTCCACTGTCATCCTAGGGCTCGTCCCTAGGATCCACCGCACTACTGGCGCACGCCCTCGCGCTGGAGTTGGATCCTCGGCATAAAGCCGAGGATGACACTGGGGCGGTCGCACTCTCGAAGCGCAGAAGCTTGCGTTGATGGCTGCATCTGCGGCCATGACGTTTTTGGTTGGTGCAGGAGAACCCGCGGTGCCCGTCATAGATGATCAGTGGTTCGCTGTCGTCGAACGTCGGGACAGATGGGTCGGAGCGATAGGAGGTCGGAGCGATAGGAGTGTGAACCATCTCTCTCTTTTTTGTCGCGATGTGACCCAGCGTTGCCGAGTTCGGCGAGCGTTGTTAGGCTAGACTATGATCGCTAACGCGCTATCCCTAAGAGCACTGCGAAAGAACCACCGGCATGGCCGTTCAATACCTGTTCAACTCGTCCGGCGGCTGGATAGCCTTTCGAAAAGGCAAGTATGTATTTTCGCCAAGAGGAAAATGGATCGGATGGCTTCCTTGGGATGAGACAGATGTTGTAACGCCCAATGGCGAATATTTGGGCACGATATATAGATCAAATCGTTTTTATAAGTTTAGTTCACGCCGATATCGCGGATATCCCGGATATCCCGGATATCCTGGTTATCCCGGCTATCCGGGTTATCCCGGTTACGCTGGCTTCGCTCATCGCCCACTCGGCGCCGAAGACATCGAGGGTTTAGATGAGCAATAACAGGATAAAGTTGCGTCGTTCACCACTTGAACCGCAGCATGAGGCTTGCCTTCCCGGCTACCGAGTACTGCTATCCGCCCACAATACGTGTGATTCATTCATTCAACTGTTCGACGCTGCGAGGAGCACAAGGCGTCGATCGACAGATCGCGACCAAGATCTGTTGAGGGCGATGCTGGTGTTCGCATCGTCAGGACTTGATGCCACTATCAAGGAGCTCATTGCCAATGCACTTCCAGTTGTAATCAACGCAAAGGAAGGAAACAATGGTGCAGCATTGAACTTCGCCACGTATGTCGAGAGGTACTTGTTGCGCGATCCAAAGCTTGCGGCGCAGATCATATCGCGGAGCTTAACGTCTCCTATCTCGCGACAGTTCGTGATCTCTTGGTTCCAAGAGCAACTATCGAAGGATAGCCTGCAATCAAAAGAGCAAATCTTCCAGGTCGCGTCTTACTTTGACATCCCATCGCGAGAGCTATGTACCGACTCTGACTCTCTCCACAGCGCTTTCAAGATACGGAACAAAATAATCCACGAAATGGACGTGGATTTCAATCATAGCAGCCGCAGCCGAAACCCGCGTAACCGAGATGACATCGTCAACGCTGCCAATCTGATTTTGGACACGTCGGAGAAATTTCTCCGCGAGGTCGACAAACGCTGCGGGTGACTCGCTACCTCAAATCAGGCGGCGTGGCCTCGGCCTTGAGTGACGCAAGCGCTTCGTCCAGCGTCACCACCGTCTGATCCTGAGACCCCAGGCGGCGGATGGAGACTTTGCGTTCTTCGGCTTCGCGCTTGCCGACGACGAGGATGACCGGGACCTTGGCGAGTGAGTGCTCGCGGACCTTGAGGTTGATCTTCTCGTTGCGGAGGTCGCTCTCGACGCGCAGGCCTGCGGCGCGCGCCAGCTCCACCACCTCAAGCGCGTAGTCGTTCGCATCCGAGACGATGGGCGCGACGACAACCTGCAGCGGCGCGAGCCAGAGCGGGAAGTGTCCGGCGTAGTTCTCGATCAGGATGCCCGTGAAGCGCTCCAGCGAGCCGAACATGGCGCGGTGGATCATCACCGGCGTCTTCTTCTGCGAGTGCTCGTCGATGTAGAAGGCGCCGAGGCGGCCCGCGAGGTTGAAGTCGACCTGCGTCGTGCCGCACTGCCATTCGCGGCCGATGGCGTCCTTCAGCACGTATTCGAGCTTCGGTCCGTAGAACGCGCCTTCGCCCGGCTGCAGCGCGGTCCTGACGCGGCCGTTCGAACGCTTCGTCACCTCATCGAGCACATCGCCCAGCGCCTTCTCGGCCTTGTCCCATAGCTCGTCAGCGCCGACGCGCTTCTCGGGGCGCGTGGAGAGCTTGATGAAAATGTCCTCGAAGCCGAAGTCGTGATAGATCGACAGCATCAGATCGTTGATCTTGAGGCATTCCTCCATGATCTGATCTTCGGTGATGAAGATGTGCGCGTCGTCCTGCGTGAAGTGGCGCACGCGCAGCATGCCGTGCAGCGCGCCCGAGGGCTCGTAGCGATGCACCTTGCCGAATTCGGCGATCTTGAGCGGCAGGTCGCGGTAGCTCTTCAAGCCGTGCTTGTAGATCTGCACGTGGCCGGGGCAGTTCATGGGCTTGCAGCAGAACACGCGCTCGTCCGGAAGGACGGTCGTGAACATGTTCTCGCCGTAGTTCTCCCAGTGGCCGGATAGCTCCCAGAAGTGCTTCTCCATCATGTCGGGAGAGTTCACTTCCTGGTAGCCCTCGCGGTCGAGGCGGCGGCGCATGTAGCCGATCAGCGTCTGGAACAGCGTCCAGCCCTTCGGATGCCAGAAGACGGAGCCCGGCGCTTCCTCCTGGAAATGGAACAGGTCCATTTCGCGGCCGAGCTTCCGATGATCGCGCTTCTCGGCTTCCTCGAGCTGCGTGAGGTAGGCCTTGAGCTCGTCCTCGCTCGCGAACGCCGTGCCGTAGATGCGCTGGAGCTGCGGGTTGTTGCTGTCGCCGCGCCAATAGGCGCCCGCGAACTTCATCAGCTTGAACGCCTTGCCGATCTGGCCCGTGGACGTCATGTGCGGGCCGCGGCAGAGATCGAACCAGTCGCCCTGCTTGTAGATCTTCAGATCTTCACCGGCGGGAATGGCATCGACCAGCTCGATCTTGAACGTCTCGCCCTTGTCGCGGAAGACCTGCTTCGCCTTTTCGCGCGTCCAGAACTCCTTCGTAAAGGGCGCGTTCTTGGCGATGATCTCGCCCATCTTCTTTTCGATTTTCGCAATGTCGTCGGGATGGAACGGCTCCGCCTTAGCGAAATCGTAGAAGAAGCCGTTCTCGATCACCGGGCCGATCGTCACCTGCGTGCCGGGCCAGAGCGATTGCACGGCTTCGGCCATGACGTGCGCGGCGTCGTGCCGGATCAGCTCAAGGGCTTCCGGATCCGTGCGCGCGACGAACTTGATCTCGGCGTCTTTGGTGATGGGGTCGGCAAGGTCGGACAGCGCCCCGTTGAGGGTCATCGCTACCGTGCGTTTGGCGAGGGATGGGGAGATCGACTTGGCGATCTCTAGACCCGAGGTTCCCGAGGCGACCTTGCGGCTCTTGCCATCAGGGAACGTGATCGTGACTTCGGAAGCGTCCGACATGTGCAGCTCCTCTCACTCGCGGCATACCGATCCGCGTAAGACTGGGAGGCCCTAAATCGGGGGAGTTGCAGGTAATGTCAAGCACAAGACGGTTGAGGATCGGCCACAGCGGCCCGGAGAATCACCGTCGCCGGGTTGACTCAATGCCGACTCTTCAATTTTCTGAATGCAGAGGATTCATGGGCATTATCGGCAGCCATCTTCAGCCTTTCGTTGCTCGCGCCAGGGGGAAATTTGTCCTTACCGCTGCGGCCGCGATGCTGTGTGTCCCGGCGGTCGCTGTCGCCCAGACCGCATCCGTCTCGCCGGGCTTTTACGTCGAGGCCGAAGGGCAAAGAGTATTCGGCGCTTCGGATTTCGAGGCCGGCTTCGTCCCGACGTCGTTGATGGGGCTTACCGGTCCGCAGGCCAAGCTCGACGAAGGCGATGGCTGGGGTGGCGCGGCCGCCCTGGGATACACCTGGAGCAGTGGATGGAGTGCGGCGGTGCGCTATCGCCGGCTCGAGGCCGACGATAGAGGTGGCCCGTACGATCCCGGCATCATGGCGTTTGCGCCGAGCATCCCATTCGTTCCGGGCGGCATTCCCTTCGGCGTCTTGGATGCGACGACGGAGGTCGACTCCCAAGCCTTATTCGTTGACGTCGAAGTCGGCAAAGACCTGTCGGTGTCGGGCGGTCGTCTCCAGCTCTTCGGCGGTGTCAGCTACGCGTCGATCGAGCGAGATGTCGCGATCAAAAGTGACGACTGTGGGTGCATCCCGTTCGCGCTGCGGATGGGGAACGATTTTCACGGAGTCGGGCCCAAGATCGGATTCCGCGGTGGCCTCCCTCTGAACGGCACGATCAGCGTCGTGGGCGGCGGATCCGTTGCGGCGTTGTTCGGGACTTCCAAGTTCACAAGCCGTCTCGATGACCCGCTGTTTCCGCCGAATTCGTTCAAGGATTCTAACGATCGTACCGTTGCAGCGCTCGATGCACACGCGGGCCTCGCCATCGGCGTCGGCTTCGGAACATTGACGCTCGGATATCGCATCGATGCGGTGATCGGTGCGCTCGACACTGACCAGCGCGTCTCCGCTTTGGTGGCCAGCACGGGCTATCCTCAAATCGGCGACCGGCACGACGATTTCGTCGAGCACGGACCTTTCGCGCGCTTCACGTTGCCGATTGCGTCCGGGAACGACTAGCGGCGGTGTGCGCCTAACTTCAGTCGAAAATCGACGAAAAGAAATCGGCGATAGCGCCGATGATGCCGAGCACGATGTTCGCAATCGTGTCGAATATGCTCTCTAACACATCAGAGACCGAAGCGCCTGCGAGCAGCACGACCGTTCCGCCGGATGCGACCAGTGCGGCGGTGACGGCATTGAAAACTGTGTACCAGAGCAGGCCGAAAGCCAGCACGCCGATGACAAAGCCTGCGGCTATGCGGCGGAGGATACCGCCCTTGGGTGCGGGCGGCGGGGCGATGCGGGGCTCAGTCATTGCAAACCTCGGTTATCCGGAAGGCGATGCGACCAAGTTTATCGAGCGGCGCCCTCGCCAAATGTTCCGTCCGGAACAGGTTACCCCAAGCCGACCGCTTCAGTGGCCGTGCCCGGCGCAATCGGTGCGCCAGCGTCCGTAGCGCCAGGGCGCAAGCGGATGGCGCTCGTGGCGGATATCCGGTGGCGGATCATAACCAGCACTTCCCCAGGGATGGCACCGGGACAGGCGCGCGAGCGTCAGCCAAAACCCACGCCAGGCTCCATTGGTCTCGATGGCATCCAACGCGTATTCCGAACACGTCGGAAGGTGGCGGCATTCCAACCCCATCAGGGGCTTCAGCGTCCACCGGTAGGCGTGAACCGGAGCTTTGACGATTGCCTTCGTCCACGTCATCCCGCGACGCCCTCGTTACACGCCAGCTGCCGCGCTCGCCTTCGGACTTGCAAGCGCCTGATCAAGCGCGCGCTCGATGGCGTCGAACACGAGCAAGGTCGAGGCGTGGCGGTGTGGATAGTCCTTCACGGGCTGCAAGAGGCCCAGGTCTGCCCAGCGCCCCTCGGGTCGCGGACCGCCCTCCTTCAACATGCGGCGCATGGTGGCGGCGACGTCTCGGAATTCATCGGCAGGGGTGCCGACGACCTCCCGTCCGACAATGGCAGCTGACGCCTGGCCGAGCAGGCAGGCCTTCACTTTCTGCGCGAAGTCCGAAATCCGATCGCCGTCGAGTTTCAACTCGACCTCGATGGTCGACCCGCAGAGTTTGGAGTGGGCACTTGCCGTGGCATCGGGATGCTCAAGGTGTCCGGCATGCGGAATGGCCGCTGCCAGCTCGAAAATCCTTTGGTTGTAGATGTCGTCGAGATCCGCCATGGGCCTCCATCAACCCCTTCTCCGGCATCCGATCCTTCCGGCTTGCCGTATTCGCTTTTATATAGGGCGTTCGCTTATATAGGTCGTTTGGGGCGCCCGTTCGAGTTGTGCAACCACCGTGCCGCAGCCCCTCGCCCATGCCCCTGGTGTCATCATGAGCAATACGTCGTCCCCCACTCTTGGATCGCCGGCCGACATCGAGCAAGGAACTTTGTTTCAGCCCAAGCTCGATGCCGACGGGCTCATCGGCGCGATTGTGACCGACGAAGCCGGCACCCCGTTGATGTTTGCTTGGATGAACGAAGAGGCCCTTAGGCTCTCTTTCGAGACCGGTATCGCCCATTTTTGGAGCCGCTCCCGCAAACGCCTTTGGCGGAAGGGTGAGGAAAGCGGAAATACCCTGGCCATTCGAGAAGCCCGGGTCGACTGCGATCAGGATGCGATCTGGCTCAAGGTTGCTGTCAATGGCGCGGGCGTCGCTTGCCACACAGGGGCCCGCTCCTGCTTCTACCGGATCGTCGAGGGCGGGGCCGGCAAGCCCCTCCGTCTCGAGCGCTCCGACCTTTAGCGGCAGTTCTGCTCGGCGCGGGGTTTACGTAACTGTAGTGTCCTGATCGCGTGCGCTGGAAACCTTTGTTACGCTTCGCGAGTTGGAGACCCGCCCAGGCCGCAGTGCAGCAACGATTCATCGTGTTGCATCACATCCTTGGTAGTGGGGCTTTAATCGGAATCTGATAGCCTCCAATTAAGGATTGAGGGGGATCCGACTGCTCCGCGTTCGGTTCCACTCGATATAGGGCCGGCATCTAGTTCCTTCCAAAGGGAACGCCGGAAGAGTGGAGACCGTCATGCTCAATGCCGGCGCTAGCAAGATCAAGATTGGTCTGGCTCTTGGAGGAGGGGCTGCGCGTGGATGGGCGCACATCGGCGTCCTCAGAGCCCTTCGCCAAGCAGGAATTCAGCCGGACATCATTGCGGGCACCTCGATCGGTGCCGTCGTAGGCGCGTGCGAAGTGGCCGGCCATCTCGACTCTCTCGAGGATTTCGCGCGTGAACTGACCCGGCGGCGCGTGCTTGGCTATCTCGATTTCAATCTGTCCGGAACCGGCCTGATCACGGGCCATCGCCTCGGCGATCGTCTCGCCAAGCATCTGGGCGATACCAAGATCGAAGACCTACAGCGCCGCTTCACTGCGGTGGCGACTGAAATCGGCACGGGTCATGAAGTTTGGCTCTCCCGCGGACGCCTAGTCGACGCTGTGCGTGCCTCTTATGCGCTGCCCGGCGTTTTTCGGCCGGTCAAGGTCGACGGGCGGTGGCTGTTCGATGGGGCGCTCGTCAATCCCATTCCGGTGTCGGTGTGCCGTGCCCTCGGGGCGCGCTACGTCATTGCCGTGAACCTCAACATCGACATCTCGAACCGCGGCACGATCTCAAATATCAATTCCATGCCGGGCTCCGATAGCGACCTGGAGGAAGCGCCGCCCGTGACCGGCAACAACGGCGTCGGCATGCGCCGTCTGCTGCAACGCCAGATCCTCGGCAAAGGTGATGACATGCCGGGCATCACCACAGTGATGGTCGACGCCTTCAACATCGTGCAGGATCGCATCGCGCGCGCGCGGCTGGCCGGCGACCCGCCCGATTCCATGATCAGCCCGCGTCTGCACGGGATTGGTTTGTTCGATTTCCACCGCGCTGAAGAACTCATTCAGCGTGGCGAAGCTGCAGCGAAGCGCGAGATCGAGGATCTTTCGCGCGAACTCACGTCGCGGCACGTCGTGAAGGAAAACCCGCAGCTCCCGCGCTTATAGTCGCGCATTCCTTCTCCCCAAACCAATACGGCGCACCCGATGGATGCGCCGTTTCGATTTGTGGTCTCAAGGGTGCTATCAACCGGTCGCGAGATAGCTGCGCATGGCCGAGACCTCCATCTCGACTTCGGCGACGTGGTATTTCACTACGTCGCCAATCGAAATGATGCCGACAAGCGCGTCGTCCTCGATGACGGGCAAATGACGGAAGCGGCCTTTCGTCATCGTTTCCATGAGTTCGTCGAGCTCACTCGTCTCCTGGCACGACACCACGTTGCGGGTCATGACTTCGGAAACCATCAGGCTCAGCGCCGGTGCACCACGTTCCGAGATGGCACGAATGATATCGCGCTCGGAAATGATACCCACCACATGGCCGTTCTCGCCCACGACAACGATTGCACCAATCTTCTTGGTACCAAGCTTTTTCGTAACGTCGAGCAGAGTGGCGTTCGGCCGTACAGTCGAAACCGCCCTTCCCTTCGACTTCAGTATCGATGCGACGTTCATGAACGTATCCTCCCGCTCGCCGCCGACCGTATACACATTCGACAGGTTGCTTCCTCCTGCCGCTTGGTACTGCGCCGACCCGAAGCGAGCGTCCGTTGTGTGTTCGGGTCTTTGTCTTGGTCGAGCCTCCACTGAAACCCGACACGTCAAGAGTGATGCAAACTCTCTTCTCGCGCAAGAGTTTCAATCATCAATTGCTTGCAGTTCTTCTTTAGCAGCGGAAACGTTATCGAAAAGACCATAAGTAAAAAGCCCTAGTGCATAGCCTCCCAAATGGGCTTCCCAAGCAATTCCGGCTGAGTTTTGTGCAGCGCCAAAACCGATAATGGTTAGCGCATTCAAGACAACCAGAATTGCACTTGTGACGAGGATGCGACGGTCCGTCAAAGCTTCCTGAAGCGACATCAAACGTATGGAGCGCGGCGCTTCACGCAGACGTCGAAAACCGCCAGAATCCAAGGCGGGAAATAGAAATCTCAAGGTGCCGCCCATGAGCCCGGAGATAGCCCCCGAGGCGCCGATCATGGGCTGCATGAGATCCATATTCGCGAGATAGAAGGCGAATGCGCCCGCCAGTCCGCAAACCAGAAAAAAGAGCAGGAAGCGCAGCGTTCCGGTGCGCTCCGCTACCGCACCGCCGAAGGCGAGCAGCCATGCCGAGTTGAGCGACAGATGCATCCAGTCGCCATGCACAAGCATGTGCGTAACTGGGGATGTGAACAGTGCAGTTTCGCCGCCGGGCAGTTCGAATCCCATCGGTCCGTAGCGCGCGGGAATAAATGCCGTCGCGAGGACAAACCACAGATCTTCTTCTTCGGGGAGCAGCTCCCGCCCAATCTGAACGAGCACCAGTACCGCCAGAACGGCGACGACACATCTCGGAACGTTGAAAATCGGGTCATGAGACGGGGCCGTCGGGATCACGCAGGTCTCCAGGGTTGAACGGCCAGATCCGGCCTGGCTGCCGTCTTAACGCTACCGAGGCCCGCTCGTCCCAAGTCCGGCGGCTCGCCTACCGTGCATATGGCACGGAAGCTGCTTTTGTCGACAGCAAGGCTCGTTTCCGACCCCTTTTGAGACCCGCAAAGAGCCTGAATTTTCGAGAGCCCCGCTCTTGAACCCGGCGCCGCAGAGCCCTGCAGCGCCGCAGGACCAACTCGTGCCGCGCAGGACCCGCTATGCAACATCAGGCCACCCAGTCTCTCTATGCTTACTGGAACGAAGTGAGACGCGGCCGACTTGCCCCCCGCCGTCTCGAAATCCAGCCTGCTCGCATCGGCGGCTTCCTTATCGACACTTTCATTCTGGAACGCGCGGATCGGGTCTCCTTCCGCTTTCGGCTCGCCGGTACGCGCGTATCGTCCCGTTTCGGAATGGACCTGAGGGCACAGGACTTTCTTTCCTGCTGGAGCGAAGCTGACCGGTCGCTACTGGAGCATCATCTGGCTGCGATCACGGAACTCGGCCGCGTCGGCCTCTTCACAGGCGAAGCGCTGTCGACGACGAACAAAAGCGGAGAGCGCGACCTTCAATCGGTCCCGTTCGAGTTGCTCATACTGCCCCTAATGCATACTGGACATTCGATCGACCGCCTCCTTTGCATGCTCGTGCCGCTGGAGGAGTCCTTGCCGGCGACGGCTCCGATCGGTGGCCTCAAGCTCCTCGCGGCGGAAGCGATCTGGCCGAACGGTGCGCCGAAGGACCCGCTTCTCTTTTCTGACCGGCAGAGCCCGCTGACCCCTCACGTCCGCATGGCTCGCATCGTACGCCAGGGGCGGCGTCAGTTCCGCGTCTATGAAGGCGGACTTGTTGAAGCTGCACACGACAAGGCAGACAGGATCTAGCTTCCTTCCGTCCTTCGCGCCGTGCGTTGGCCCCAACTGGAAACCCAGTGGGGCCTGACGCGTTTCATCGTGCAGACGGGATCAACTGCTTTGCCTCCCAAGATCGCTCTCGTGATGTCGCCCGCCGTGCGGGTTTGGGGCAGCGGTTAGTCATTCGTTAAGTGTGCTGTTCCATTATGGGACTCCGAATACCGCAAGCGGGTTACTGCAGCTTGTGGATGGTGGCTCTGTTGCTTCGATTTCGCTCGGAAGTTGTCCATGTCGCCCAGTCCAGCCACAAGCCTAAGGCCTTCAATCCGGCTTGACGCCCGGATCGTGCCTGATCGGCGGCGCCACAAGCGTTACTCGCTTGCGCTGCTTGGACGGTTCATGCGCGCGAACAAGCAAGAGTTTCCTTGCAGGCTCAACGATATTTCCGTGGGCGGCGCATCTTTCATGGCGCCGGTCGAGGTCGAGATCGGCGAACGCATCATTGCGTATCTCGATGAGATCGGCGGCATCGAAGGCGAAGTCGTACGCATCTTCGATGGCGGCTTCGCGATCCGGCTCAAGGTCAGCCAGCACAAGCGCGAGAAACTCGCAGCTCAGATCACTTGGCTGGTCAACAAGGCGGAGTTGGGCGGCGCGGCAGGGCGGCGCCATCAACGTCTTTCTGTGGTCAATAAAACGTCAACGTTGCGGCTTCCTGACGGCAATTCTGTGGACTGCCGGGTGCTCGACGTTTCGCTTTCCGGCGCCTCTATCGGCACTGACGCCCGTCCGCCTATCGGCGACATCGTCATGTTCGGAAAACTCCGTTGCAAAGTGATGCGTTACCACGACCGCGGGATCGGTGTGCAGTTCCTCGACATTCCCGATCCCGAGGCTCTGCGTCGCTATTTCGGCTGAACGAGGGCCCAGCGACATGTCTCGTGGGGAACTACAGTTTAGCTCAAATTTTGCTCGATTTCTGGGTGCGTACTTCAGAGGACCACGACACTTCTCGATTACTTTGGTCTGTGTGAGAGGGATTGTAGGGGTAGTGAGTATGAGGCGTTTCGTAGTTTGCATAGCCGGCGTACTGGCAGCTATCGCAGGACCGTCGGGTGCATTTGCGGACTCGGTTGCTCCCGCGTTTCTGTCAGGCAAGTCGCCCTTCATGAGGGTGTACGGCCCCTCGCAGCCCCCCTACGGCTACGTCCGCTTCTGTGAAAGCCATCCAACCGATTGCGCACCTCAGCGCATCGAAGACGTTCGCTTTCAGCCGACGCCAGAGCGCCTGTCGGAACTCGACGAGGTGAACCGCTGGGCGAACCATGCGATCGCGCCGGCAACCGATCAAGAAATCTACAACGTCAGCGAATACTGGACCTATCCCGTCGATCGCGGCGATTGCGAAGACTATGCGCTGCTCAAGCAGAAGGTTCTGCTCGAACGCGGCTGGCCCAAGAGCTCACTTCTTCTCACTGTCGTTCGCGACGAGAAGGGCGAAGGTCACGCAGTGCTGACGGCTCGTACGGCCCAGGGCGATTTCGTCCTCGACAACAAGGTCGACGACGTGCGGCTCTGGAACAACTCCGGCTACTACTTCATCATGCGCCAGTCGTATCTCGATCCGCGCGTGTGGGTATCGCTGGATCCGAATGACCGCGCTGTGCCCGATGCGATCGCCGGTGTGCGCGAAGGCCAATAGCGGTTCACGCTTGCACCGGAACGCCCCTTACTTCCCTACTGTTTGACTCGAGCCTGGGACTCCCTGCCCTGCCCCCAAACCGGGCTCGAACCTTGAGCCGGACACGTTCCCCCCGTGTCCGGCTCCAATTTTTTTAATGGGATGGGATCAAGCCATCGGCCGGAAACCGGCCTTGAAGCGCTTCCAGTTCGCAACGTAGCGGCCCGCGCCTTTGCCGAAGCGGCGAACGTCATCATCCGTCAATTCGCGCACAATCTTTCCCGGTGATCCAAGCACCATCGAACGCGGCGGGATCACCTTGCCCTCGGGGATCAGCGTGTTGGCGCCGATGAGGCATTCCTCGCCGATCTTGGCGCCGTTCAGGATGATCGATCCGATGCCGATCAGGCTGCCGCGACCGATCGTGCAGCCGTGCAGCATGACCATGTGACCGATCGTGCAGTCCTCGCCGATGTCGAGCGGGTAGCCGGGGTCGGTATGCAGGACGCAACCGTCCTGCACGTTCGAGCGCGCGCCGACGCGGATCAGCTCATTGTCTCCGCGGAGAACGGCCCCGAACCACACACTGGCGTCGGTTTCGATGGCCACCTTGCCCACGACTATGGCGTTGGGCGCGACCCAAAAGTTGCCGTCCTCCGGCGTGGTGACGCGCACGCCGTCCAGTTCGTAGAGAGCCATGCTCACGCGCCCTCAAGATCCATATCGAGGATGGCCATCTGGAACTGATAGGAGACTTCGCCCTCGTCTTCCTCGCGGTACAGCGTGGCGACGAATTCCCCGTTGATAAAGACCTCAGCCATGTCTTCCTTCTTGGGCTGAGGGCGGACCTCCAGCTTCGAGGCGCCGAACGTCTTTTTGAGATAGGCCTGCAGTTTGGCCAGCTCGTCCTTCTTCACCGGGTATTCCTCTCTTTTCAGTCTTCGATCTAGAGCATTGCGTAGTCGTCGGGACCCTGCATCGTATCGGCAGGGACGAACGTCTGATCCATCGTGCGGCCCGGCTCGGCCGCTCCGGCTGGTCCGACGACACGCGCGGGGACGCCGGCAACCGTGACATGGGGCGGGACGTCCTGAAGCACGACGCTGCCGGCAGCAATACGCGAGCTGTTGCCGACGTGAATGTTGCCGAGAACCTTTGCACCTGCGCCGATGAGCACGCAGGAGCCGATCTTGGGATGACGGTCTCCGGTCTGCTTGCCGCTGCCGCCGAGCGTCACGGCGTGGAGCAGCGAGCAGTTGTCGCCGACAGCGGCCGTTTCGCCAATCACGACACCGGTTGCGTGGTCCATCATCAGTCCTTTGCCGAGACGTGCGGCCGGATGGATGTCGACGGCGAACATGCGCGAGGCCTGGCTTTGCAGGTAAAGCGCAAAGTCCTTGCGGCCCTGCCGCCAAAGCTCGTGAGCAAAGCGATAGGTGACGAGTGCGTGAAAGCCCTTGAAGTAGAGGAACGGCTCGAGATAGCGCGTGGTCGCGGGATCGCGCTCGATAACGGCCCCCAGATCCGCGCGGAAGGCGCGGCCGAGCTCCGGCTGGGAGCCGAGCACGTCGTGGAACGTCTGAACAATCAGCCCAGCATCGACATCGGCATGGCCGAGACGCTGGGCTATGCGGTGGCAGATCGCGTCTTCGAGCTGATCGTGGCTCGATATTGTCGCGTAGATGAAGCCGGTCAACGCGGGCTCGGCGGCCATCGCCGCTTCCGCCTCATTGCGCAGCGTTTGCCAGATGGGATCGTCCGAGGCGCGATGAGAGGCCGCGCGCCGCTCGGTCTTGCCCGCTGACGAGGAGTGTTTGACGCCACTCATGTCCGTTGTCCTTCGCCGGTGCGCCCCGCGCCCGCCTCGTACTGGGCTGCGGGGGTGAACGCCTACCAGGCCGGCTCAGCGCGAGGGCTCTGGTCGCACTATACGATCTCTTCGGCTCGGCCGTCCGATAGATCGTATCAGGTCTCAATCGACCTAGGGCCTATCGGGGCTGGGAGGTCGCGTCAATCTAAACATCCCGACCGGCCCGCTTCCGGGGCCGCCGCGGGGTCGAGTTGCACAGGGCTCCCCTTGAGGCTTGGCGCCGCGTTGTGCTGTGCCCTACCGGGCCGCAAGATGCCCCTCTCCAGAGAGGATCCCCATATGACCGATACGTCCGCCGCCGCCACGCCAGATCTGCTGCTCGAGGTCGAAGGGGCCATCGCCTGGATCGTGGCAAGCAACCCGGAGCGGATGAACGCTTTCACCGCGGGGATGTGGGCCAAGATACCGCAGCACGTTCGCGCTGCCGAGGACAACCCCGCTGTTCGCGTGATCGTGCTGCGCGGCGACGGCATGCGCGCTTTTTCGGCAGGTGCGGACATCTCCGAGTTCGAGAGTGCGCGAACCGGCGCGAGCGCGGCCGACTATGACAGGCTCAACCACGAAGCCTTCGCCGCGCTCCTCTCTGCGACGAAGCCCGTTATTGCGATGATCCATGGCTTTTGCCTTGGAGGCGGTCTCGGCATTGCCGCGTGCGCAGACCTCAGGATCGCCGACCACAAGGCCCAGTTCGCGATCCCGGCCGCCAAGCTCGGCCTTGGCTACAATCCGCGTTGGGTGCCGCCGCTCTTGGTGTTGGCCGCGCCGGCGTTCATCAAGGAGATGCTGTTCACGGGGCGCCGGTTCTCGTCGTCGGAGGCAGAGCGCATCGGCCTCGTCAATCGCGTGACCGATCCGGACACACTCGAAGAGGCGGTCCGCACGCTGGCCAGCGACATCGCCGCCAATGCTCCGCTTTCAGTGCGCGCCGCCAAGCTCACCATCGATGAAATGGTGCGCCATCCCGAAACCCCCGAAACCTCGAAGCTGGACGCGGCCGTCGCTGCCTGCTTCGACAGCGCCGACTATGCCGAGGGACGCCGGGCGTTTCTCGAGAAACGCAAGCCGGCGTTCCAGGGCCGCTAGTGGCTTTCCTATTCCCCAGCCGTCCAAAAAGATTCTTTCGGGCGCAGCTTGCGATGCAGCACGCTTGGTGCTGGCCTTGTATTAACGGAAAAAATATTGCTGGCACTGACCCAATCCGTAAGGTTCGTGGTGCGCTGCAAGATCTTTTTCGCTTGGCAGGGAACATTTTCGCTCAGTAGTCTTTAAGACACGGTGGGCTCCCTGGCCCGCCCAAACGCTCGGGATCTTCGAAGCGTAGCTTTGCAGATCGGGCGTTTCACACTCCTGTTGATGTAATGCGTGACGAACGAGCAGTCCCCCCAAAAGCCGGGTTCGCCCGGCAGGAGAGGCAACGATGGAACTTTCGATGCGACTGAATGTGCTCGCCGCACTGATGTCATTCGGCTTCATCGCTGCAATCGTAGTCGGCATGGTCTGAGCGTCTGCATTCGCTCCCTTGCCGGACCAAACACGGTTCAGCTCTTCCGCTCCCCCGGAGCGGCACGCAAAAAAGAGGCGCGAGACCTAAAGGTCTCGCGCCTTTGATTTTCGAGGCGTCCCAGCGAGCGGACTATTTTCTCAAGTGGTAACCGAGAATGGCGCCGGCGAGCACCGCGTATGTCGTCGGAACGCGGCTCCACGGAATCTCGGAAAGAAGGGGCAGCGTTGGGCCAAATTGCCAGAGCAGCGCGGCAATGACAGCAAAGGCCAGCGACCATGTCAGCGTGCGGCTGCCCGGTGTCCAGACGCCCTGCAGCACCTGCGCCGCGATGATGCCGACTAAGAACACGACGATCGCCGCAACGATCGCAAATACGTAGATCTCAAACGCGCCGGGTACACTGCCTCCCAGGGCGTTCATGATGGCGTTGGTGCCAAACCAGCCGATAACGATCTGCAGAAGCAGAAGTACGAGACGTCCGAGCATAGTGCGATCTCCCCCAAGGTTCTCGCCGGCGGTTCCCCGCCTTGCCGGCGCGACAGCTCTAAAGCCTAGAGCAAGAACTGCGGGCCCGACTCACGATCTGGCACGCGATTCCTGCTCTACCATGACGATCAGTATTGTGAAACAAGGCGCTAAGCGCAGAAGCTCAGGCTGTGGATCGCTTCGCCGTGTAGAAATACCCGGCAATGGCTGCGGCGACGGGCGCAAACGTGAAGAGGTGCGCCGCGACTTCCGTTTGGGTCGCTGCGGCTGCGAGAAAGTGGGCGGCGAGACCGGCGGCGATAATTGCAAACGATACCGATGCGACCAGGGACAAAGCCGTAGGGCGTGCGATCGTGTTGGTGATGCGCGAGCCGATGAAGGCTCCGACGAGCACGATGACAGCGCCGACCGCAGCGACGATGTAGTAGTAGGCCGGGCCCTGTTCGAGGACCATGCTGACAAGGTTCGGGGCGGCAATCCACGCGGCGGCGGCCTGTGCCACGGCCAGGTTCACGAACGGCATATCCCCCTCCCCGTTTTATCCCTGCCGCAGCGGTCCTTGTGCTGCCGCGGCACCGATCATGCCACGTTTCTGGCAGCCGAGACAGCGTCGTAGTTGAGCACGGGCGCCAGCCAGCGCTCGGCTTCTTCCACGCGCCACCCCTTGCGGCGCGCGTAGTCCTCGACCTGATCGCGTTCCACCTTGCCGACGCCGAAGTAGTGGCTCTTGGGGTGCGAGAAATATAGGCCGGAGACCGCCGCGCCGGGCCACATGGCGTAGCTTTCGGTGAGCTGGATGCCCGTCTCGGCTTCGACGTTCATCAACTCCCACAGGATCGCTTTTTCCGTGTGGTCGGGCTGTGCGGGGTACCCGGGTGCAGGGCGGATACCCTGGTATTTCTCGAGGATGAGATCGTCGTTGGTGAGCTTTTCGTCCTTGGCGTAGCCCCACAATTCGCGGCGCACCTTTGCATGCAACGCCTCCGCGAAGGCCTCCGCGAGGCGGTCGGCCAGCGCCTTGGCGATGATACGGCTGTAGTCGTCGGTCGCCTTGATGTGAGCCTTGATCGCTTCTTCCTCTCCGAGGCCCGAGGTAACAGCGAAGCCGCCCACATAATCGGCGAGCCCTGTCTCCTTCGGAGCCACGAAGTCGGCGAGCGCCGTGTGGGCGCGGTCGCGGCCCGGATCACGGGCGATCTGCTGGCGCAGGGTGAAGAGCGTGGCGCGCTCCTTCGCGCGCGTGTCGTCGGCATAGAGCGCAATGTCGTCGCCGACGCTGTTGGCCGGCCAGAAGCCCACAACGGCATTGGCTGTGAACCACTTCTCGGCAACGATGCGGTCCAGAAGTGCGCGCGCGTCGGCGAAAAGCTTGCGGGCTTCGCTGCCCACCTTGTTGTCGTCGAGGATCTGCGGATAGCGGCCGGTCAGCTCCCAGGTCTGGAAGAACGGCGTCCAGTCGATGTAGGGGACGAGATCGGCGAGCGGGAAATTTTTGAGCGTGCGCGTGCCGAGGAAGCTGGGCTTCGGCGGCGTGTAGCTGGCCCAATCGATGGCGTACTTGTTGGCGCGAGCGGCAGCGATGGTGATGCGCTGCTTCTTCGCCTCGTTGGCAAGATGCGCCTCGCGTACCTTCACGTACTCGGCCTTGATGTTTTCAACATAGGGCTTGCTCTCGGTCTCGGAGAGCAGGTTCGACACAACGCCTACGGCTCGGCTGGCATCGAGCACATAGATGGTCTGTCCCTTGTTGTAGTTGGGACTGATTTTGACGGCGGTGTGCACACGGCTGGTCGTTGCGCCACCGATCAGGAGCGGTACCGCGAAGCCTTCGCGCTCCATCTCGGCCGCGACGAAGCACATCTCGTCGAGTGACGGCGTTATGAGGCCCGAGAGGCCGATGATGTCGGCCTTTTCGCGCTTGGCCGTCTCCAGGATCTTGGCGGCCGGCACCATGACGCCGAGGTCGATCACCTCGTAGTTGTTGCACTGAAGTACGACGCCGACGATGTTCTTGCCGATGTCGTGCACGTCGCCCTTCACTGTGGCCATGACGACCTTGCCTGCGGCGGGCATCTGGTCGACACCCGACAGGCGCTTTTCTTCCTCAAGGAACGGCTGCAGATAGGCCACCGCCTGCTTCATCACGCGGGCGCTCTTCACAACTTGCGGCAGAAACATCTTGCCCGCGCCGAACAGATCGCCGACGACGTTCATGCCAGCCATCAGCGGACCTTCGATGACGTGCAGCGGCTTTTCCGCCTGCTGACGCGCCTCTTCGGTATCGGCTTCGATGAAATCGGTGATGCCGTGCACGAGCGAATGCGTCAGGCGCTCCTGCACGCTGCCCTCGCGCCAGGAGAGATCCTTCTCCTTTGCCTTGGCGCCGCTGCCATCGCCCTTGAAGCGCGGCGCTGCCTCGAGCAGCCGGTCGGTAGCGTCGGGGCGACGGTTGAGGATCACGTCCTCGGACAGCTCACGCAGCTCGGAGGGGATGTCGTCGTAAAGGGCGAGCTGGCCCGCATTGACGATGCCCATGTCCATGCCGGCTTGAATGGCGTGATAGAGGAAGACGGAGTGCATGGCTTCGCGCACGGGCTCGTTGCCGCGGAAGGCGAACGACAGGTTCGAGACGCCGCCGGAGATGTGCGTCAGCGGCATCTTTTCCTTGATCTGGCGTGCAGCCTCGATGAAGGCGATGCCGTAGGCGTTGTGCTCCTCGATGCCGGTCGCGACCGCGAAAATGTTTGGATCGAAGATGATGTCTTCGGGTGGGAAGCCGACCTGCTCGGTGAGAATTTTGTACGCGCGCTCGCAGATCGCGACCTTGCGCTCGATGGTGTCGGCCTGGCCTTCTTCGTCGAAAGCCATGACCACCACGGCGGCGCCGTAACGCAGCACCTTTCGGGCATGGTCGACGAACTGCTCCTCGCCTTCCTTCATCGAAATCGAATTGACGATGGCCTTGCCCTGCACGCACTTGAGGCCTGCTTCGATGACGCTCCATTTGGAGCTGTCGATCATGATCGGCACGCGCGCGATGTCGGGCTCGGAGGCAATGAGGTTCAGGAACGTCGCCATCGCCTTCTCGGAGTCGAGTAGGCCCTCGTCCATATTGACGTCGAGGATCATGGCGCCGGCTTCGACCTGCTGACGCGCAACAGCGAGTGCGGCGGGATAGTCGTTCGCCTCGATGAGCTTGCGGAACTTGGCCGAGCCCGTGACGTTCGTCCGCTCGCCAACGTTGATGAAGGATTGCGCTGCGCTGCCCGTCGTCATTCGTTTTCTTTCTCAGTCATGTGAGCGCCGCTTCTTGTCTTCGGGAAGGGCGGTATTTGCAAAATTCAATGCTCAGGTGCCCGTGCAGGCAAGCCTCACCCGTGCACGAAGGGTTCGAGGCCGGAGAGGCGCATCTTGGGCGCGATCTCTGGGATCTGGCGCGGCTTGTAGGCCTTCACATGCTGAGCAATGTGCTCGATGTGATCGGGTGTCGACCCGCAGCATCCGCCTATGACGTTGATCAGGCCGTCCGCGGCCCACGGCTCGGTTTTGCAGGCCATGTCGTCGGGCGTCTCGTCATACTCGCCCATGGCGTTGGGAAGGCCGGCGTTCGGGTAGGCCGAGATACGCACGTCGGCGACGTGGGCGAGCTCGGCCAGATAAGGACGCATCAGCTCGGCGCCCAGCGCGCAGTTGAGGCCGATCGAGAACGGCCGCAGGTGCCGCATCGAGTACCAGAAGGCTTCGGCGGTTTGACCCGACAGCGTGCGGCCCGATCGGTCGGTGATGGTGCCGGAGATCATGATCGGCAGCGTAATGCCCATCTCGTCGAACGCTTCGAGCGTGGCGAGACCAGCAGCCTTCGCGTTCAGCGTGTCGAAGATGGTCTCGATGAGGATGATGTCCGAGCCGCCCTCGATCAACGCCTTGACCTGCTCCTTGTAGGCCTCGCGCAGCTCATCGAAAGAGACGTTGCGGAAGCCCGGGTTGTTGACGTCCGGCGAAATCGAGGCCGTACGGTTGGTCGGGCCGACGGCACCCGCAACGAAGCGCTGCTTGTCCGGCGTCAGCTTGTTGTACTTGTCCGCCGCAGCGCGGGCGAGCTTCGCCGCCGCGACGTTGATCTCGTACGACAGATCCTCCATGCCGTAGTCGGCCATGGAGATGCGCTGCGCGTTGAACGTGTTCGTTTCGATGATGTCGGCGCCCGCGGCGAGATACTGCTCGTGGATGTCCTGAATGATCTTCGGCTGTGTCAGCACCAGGAGATCATTGTTGCCCTTGATGTCGCGATGCCAATCCTTGAAGCGCGCGCCGCGATAGCCGGCTTCATCCAGCTTGTGGCGCTGAATCATGGTGCCCATGGCGCCGTCGATGATCAGGATACGATCGGCTGCGGCCTTTTCGAGGGCCTTGCTGCTTTCAATCTTCTTCATTTGTACGTCTCGAATTCTTCCGGTTCAGCCTGCCGCCTTGCGCTGCTCCAAGGGCGCGACCTTAAGCGGACGCAGGCCCAACAGGTGGCAGATCGCATAGACGAGATCGGCGCGGTTCAGCGTGTAGAAGTGGAATGACTTGATGCCTTGATCCACGAGATCGAGAGCCTGTTCTGTCGCGACAGCGGCCGCGACGAGATGCGTCGTCGCTGGATCGTCGTCCAGTCCTTCGAAGCGGCGGGCGAGCCAGGCCGGAACACCGGCACCTGCCCGGACGGCGAAGCCCGCGACCTGACGGAAGTTGTGGATCGGAACCAGACCCGGTGTGATCGGGACCCAGATGCCGGCCGCACGCGCCCGTTCAAGAAAGCGCAGGTAGTGAGTGTTGTCGAACCCGAACTGGGTGATGATGCGATCCGCACCCGCGTCGACCTTGGCCTTGAGATTATCGATGTCGGCCTGAAGCGAAGGGCTCTCCGGATGCTTCTCGGGATAGCCGCCGACAGAGATCTCGAAATTGCCGATCTTCTTCAACCCGGCGACGAGATCGGCCGCGTTGGCATATCCGCCGGGGGTCGGCGTGTAGTGATTGCCGACGCCGCCTGCCGGATCTCCGCGCAGGGCCACAATGTGGCGTACGCCAGCGTCCCAATAGGCGCGTGCAACGGCGTCGACCTCTTCTTTCGTCGCGTCAACGCACGTGAGATGGGCGGCGGGGCGCAGCGCCGTCTCCTTGATGATGCGCGAGACTGTCGTGTGCGTGCGCTCGCGCGTCGAGCCGCCCGCACCGTAGGTGACCGACACAAACTCGGGGCACAGCGGCGCCAGCCGATTGATGGCGCTCCAGAGTGCCTCTTCCATCTTTTCCGTCTTCGGCGGGAAGAACTCGAACGAGACGTCGATCTCGCCCGCACCAAGAAGACGGCTTTTTCTTTCGTTGGCTGGAGGTGTCATGAGCCGATCCGTTCAAGTGAGTGAGGTTGCGGCGCGCTCGTTACGCTCGCGGGTTTGTGCGCCAGCCAGAGCGTGACCGTGAGCTGCTGACGGCCGTCGCTCTTTTCAGGCGCAAGTGTGCGGATATCGATGCCGTTCAGCCCGGCTTCCGTCAGCCACTGGCTCACATGCTCGGCCTCGAAGCCGAGGCGCTCGTGGGCATGCTCGTCCCGTAGGCTCTCGACGTCATGCGGCGCGAAATCGACGATCAAGAGGCGCCCGCCCGGCGCAAGAATGCGGACGGCCTCGCGGATCGCATGGGCGGGCTCGGACAGATAGTGCAATACCTGATGGACTACGATGCCGTCAGCCACGCCATCTGGGAGCGCCAAGTTGTAGATGTCTCCGTGGCGAACTTCGGCGCGGGCGAGCCCGGACCTGTCGAGATTGCTACGCGCGTAGGCGAGCATCGATTGGTTCACGTCGAAACCGAGGCCGCGCTCGTAGCGGTCGGCGAGCATCTCCAGCATGCGACCGGTTCCGGTGCCGAGATCGACGAACAGCTTGAACGCGGGGCCAGCGAGCGCGGACGCGATCGCGGCTTCGACGGCGGCATCCGAGACGTAGAGCGCGCGGATGCGGTCCCAATCGGCTGCGTGCTCCTTGAAGTAGGTTTGAGCGACGGATTCGCGGTCGCGCTTCAGCGCGTCGGCGCGCTCGCCATCGCGGCGGAGTACTGGATCGCGTGCGTCGACGGTGGTCAGGAGGCGACGGACCAGACGGCCACCTTCCGAGCGATCCGAAACGTGGAAATAGACCCAGCTTCCCTCGCGGAAGCGCTCGATCAGGCCGGCTTCCGCCAAAAGCTTGAGGTGGCGGCTCACGCGCGGCTGGCTCTGGCCCAGGATCTGCGTGAGGTCTTTGACATTCAGCTCGCTGGCGGCCAGCAGCACAAGAATGCGCAGACGCGTGCTCTCGGCCGCAGCCTTGAGGGCGGTCACCAACTCATTCGTGTCGAGCGTTCCGGACATCGGCTGAATCCAATCTGTCCGGATAACATATAAAGATATGTTTATGTGTCAAGCGCAGTCGTTCAATTGCCGCTGAACACCCAGTCGAACAGCTCCCTGTTCGCCGCAATCATCGTCCGCACGCCCCGATCGGAGATGTGGTTCGTATCGTTGAACCAGACGTCTAACCCCTTGTAGGGGCGGCAGAATGCGTCGTCGCAAAGGGCTGGCCTGGGATCGAGAAATTTGACCTCAGGCCGGCCTTCGGTGGCTGCCGACAAGCGTTGCCAAGCCCGGTGTACATTCTTGTCTGCCTCGGCCCGCGGGACCGCACAGTTTTTGTCGACGTCCAGGCCGTAATGCAGAGAGCGGCTGACGCAGACGGGTGCGGACCTTGGGAACAGTGGTGTAGGTCCAATAATAAGGACGCGCTTCACCCCTTTGGTCTGGAGGTAATCCAGCGTTTCTCTAAAAGACCGGACAAAGACTGCGTCCTGATCGGTGTCGGCAACGTCTGCCCCGATCTCAGCGAGCCAATATTTCTCTCTGTCAGCACCGTAGAGCGCCCACCGCGAATACAGGATCGCGTAGTCGAACTTCAGATCCGTGCTTTGCAAAGCAGAGAGCATCTGAACTTTTAGCTTTTTGCATTTCGCCCCGTTTTTCGTGGTTGTGTCGGACGTGATGCTGATCATCGAGGGGCAAGCGGCCGAACCAAAGCCCGCGAGCCGGACGCCGTGACTTTGGGCTTCCTCCTGAAGCTCTTTGAGTGCCGCCGCAGCCTGGGAGTCGCCAAAAGCGAGCCCGATCCTCGCGCCGTTCAATCCGGCCTTGCACTTGTCCAGGTTGCTTGCGACGCGAAAGTCGCACTGTCCGAGGTTCATTGTCTCGGTCGCGAATAGCGTGTTTGGCGTTCTGTCTTTGGCTTCCTCGGCGACAGCCTCCATGGACGCGGTTCCGCCCGTCGCGACGAGCAGGCAGGCCGAAGCACCGATGAGCGCTGGCGACCAAGGGAGGACTTGGAAGCGCCGGCGGCGCCACTCCAGGATCGGCTGCTCAAGCGCATACCGCGTCGCGAACGCCGCAGCGAGGGAAAGGCCGACCATGAGCCCATCCCACGCCAAGTGGTGATCTCCAAAATTGTAGATGCGGCCGAAGGTGAGGAACGGCCAATGCCAGAGATACCAGGAATAAGAGACGAGCCCGATCAGGACCATCGGCGACCAGGACAACAGCCTAGCGACGAAAATCCGAGGTGAGGCAACCACGGCAAAAATGACCGCAGCAGCGCCAAATACGGGTAGCGCCGCCAGATATGATGGAAACGGCATCGACTTCTTGAACATGACCACTGCAACCAGGATTGCGAGTAGGCCAACGGCGCCGATTGCCTCCAGCGTCAGACGGTTCAGACGCGCGGCGTACGGCAGCGCGAGCACGATGGCGCCGCCCGCGATGAACTCCCACGCCCTCAGCGGCATCAGATAGAAGGCAACGTTCTTCTCTTCGACTGTGAAGTAGATGCAGGCAGCCAGTGAGGCCGTGAAGAGAAGCGAAGCCACAATGCATGCCGCGGCGCGCGGCAACTTCCACAGCGCATACAGAACGAGCGGAGCCGCAATGTAGAACTGCTCCTCGACCGCGAGGCTCCAGAGGTGAAGGAGGGGCTTGGTGTCCGCCAGGGCGTTGAAATAACCCTCCTGGCTCAGGAAGAGATGATTGATGGCGAAAATGGCCGACCAGCCGACCTCTTGCGCGAACGCCCTGTACTCGTCGGGCAGAACCAGGACATGGGGCGCGACCGCGAGGCAAACGACAATGACGAGCAGGTAGGGTGGCAAGATGCGGAGAGCACGCCGCGACCAGAAATCACCGAACCGGAATCTTCCCTGCTTCAGCCCATCCAGGATTTGGCCGATGATCAGAAAGCCTGAGATGACAAAAAACACGTCGACCCCGACGAACCCGCCAGGAAGCACACGCGCCTTCCAGTGGAAGATCACCACCGACAGAACGGCAACGGCTCTCAGTCCGTCGACAGGAGCGAAGTAGCTCCCCAAGACGGAACGATCCCGGTCGCCGAGGTTGGCTTTCTGCATCTCCCCTCCCAATGCTCACCCGGCGGATCGGGCCTCGCTGCGCTGCAAACCGCAACCCTTTCGTCGTCCTTTCGTCCGAGATTGGTGTGGACAGCGCAACCCGTAATTACTCGCACCGAGCATAACGCCAAGGTAACCTTGGGGAAACCGAGCCGCAGTAGGATTACTTCCTTGCGGGTCGTTTCCCTGGGGGCGGGATTTTCATGCACGTCGTAGCTGCAGAGTGCGCTCAGCGCACTGGTGAAGGATGCTCTTTGCCTATCCCGGATCCAGCCCATCAGACCCAATCGCCCTTTCCGCTCTTGATCGAACAGGCTCCCGAAGGCTCGGGACGGTTCATCATGCTGACCCTATTAGCCCCCCTCGTCGTGGCGCTTCTGGTGCCATTTTGGCTCCTCGTCACGCATCTCATGACCGACCCCGCCGCCAGGGCGGTACTGACCGCCCGGCCCCTTGTCGGGTTGCAGCTCGGATTGGGCTTGCTCGTTCTCCTATGGATTTTCGGCTGGCCCCTAGCCCACTTGGCCCGCAATGCGATCGCCCGCCGCCGCATCAAGATCGATGGCAGCCATGTCCGGTCCAGCGAGTCCCGGTCCTTCGGACGGCGCGGCTGGACAGAGCCTCTTTCGGCCTATGCCGGGGTCACGCACCGGGTCCGTACCACCCATTCGGGCGTCCGCCATGAGCTCGTTCTCGTTCACCGGAGGCCCTCGAGATCCGTGATTTTGCTGTCCTCGCAGCATATTTCGACCGAAACTGTAGAGGCTGCCGCTCGACTCTTGGCTCTTGCCGAAATTCCGTCGCGGGAGGCCGCTAGCTTCGCCCCCCTGCACGGGTTCTTTCATCTAGCGGAGCCTAAGCCCCAGCTCGCAACCGCCTAGCTCTGGCGCCATCGGGGGGCTTTGACTAGACAACGCGCGCGTGCTGAATGAGGGGTGTCGTCGGCCTCGCCTTATAGGCGTGGCCATGCGCGAAACAGCGGAGCTTATTTGATGACGATGGTTTGCCAGCGTGTATCCCAGGGGGGACGCGCAAACGGGTTCAAGGCGGCAGCTTTCTCGCTCCTCATCCTAGTAGCCGGTTCCTTCGCAGCAGCGGCTGAGACGCCCGCAGCGTACATGCAGCGCGTCGCGAACGAACTCATCGCGGCCCAGCGCTCCGGCTCGGAAAACGATTACGCGACGGTGCTTCGCAGCCACGCAGACGTGCCAACGATCGCGCTCACGGCGCTCGGGTCCTATGCCCAAGGCCTCGCGAAGTCCGACCGGCCCGCCTACTACGCCGGCATGATCAACTTCATTGCGCGCTACGCCGGCAAGGAAGGCCCGAAGTATCCGGTCGCCAAGGCAATCATGGTGGGGCAGACGAAGGAAACTGCTGCGGGCATCTACGTCGACAGCCGCGTCACGTTGCGCACCGGCGAGACTTATGACGTCCGCTGGCGGCTCGTCCGCCGCGGCGGCGTGTTCAAGGTCCGGGAAGCCGAGATTATCGGCTTCGAGATGACGACCTTCCTGAATACCCTGTTCCAGAACTATATCTCTGAGAACGGCGGCAACCCGCGCACGCTCGTCATTGCGCTCAATCGCTAACGCTGCGCGACGCTCTCTCTTGGCATGAGCGTACGAAGTCGGGCTAAGGTTCGGGATCAGATACCGATTCCGCCGTTTTCGGCGGAGCGGTGAGATTGCATCCGCCCTCGCCCGACGGGAGACGCCATGAAGCCCGATACACCCCGTCCGCGCCGCCTCAAGGACTATCGCCCGCCGGCGTATCTGGTCGACCATGTCGATCTCGATTTTTCGCTCGATCCCGAGCGGACGGAAGTTCGCGCGCATCTGCGCATGCGCCGGAACCCCTTGGCTGATGCCGCGGGCAAGCCTCTCGTGCTCGATGGCGAGCAACTCGAGCTCAAGTCCATTGCCGTCGACGGCACGCCGCTCTCTGCCGACAGCTACACGATCGACGAAACTTCGCTCACCATTTCGAAAGTCCCTGCGCGCCCTTTCACGCTGGAAATCCAGACGGTCATCAATCCGGAGGCCAACAAGGCCCTGCAAGGCCTCTACCGGTCGCGCGGCGTCTTCTGCACGCAATGCGAGGCCGAGGGCTTCAGGCGGATCACGTTCTTCCCTGACCGACCAGACGTGCTTGCGACTTACACCTGCCGGATCGAGGCGGACGTCAGTCTCGCCCCCATTCTTCTCGCCAACGGCAACCCGGTCGAACGCGGGCGCCTCGCCAAGGGACGCCATTTCGCGGTCTGGCACGATCCCCACCCCAAACCCAGCTATCTCTTCGCTCTCGTCGGCGGCGATCTCGGACACATTTCGTCGACCTTCAAGACGATGTCCGGACGCAAAGTCGATCTCAAGATCTACGTCGAGCACGGCAAGGAGGCGCGCGCCGAATGGGCGATGGATTCGCTCAAGCGCTCTATGAAGTGGGACGAGACCCGCTTCGGACGCGAATACGATCTCGACGTGTTCAACATCGTCGCCGTGTCCGACTTCAACATGGGCGCGATGGAGAACAAGGGGCTCAACATCTTCAATGACCGGCTGGTGCTCGCCTCGCCCGAGACGGCAACGGACGCAAACTTCGAATCCATCGAAAGCGTCGTGGCCCATGAGTACTTCCACAACTGGACCGGAAATCGCATCACGTGCCGCGACTGGTTCCAGCTGTGCCTCAAGGAAGGACTCACGGTTTTTCGCGATCAGGAGTTCTCGGCGGACGAGCGCTCCGCGACCGTGCAGCGGATCATGGACGTACGCCTACTGCGCGCGGCGCAGTTCATAGAAGACGCCGGACCGCTGGCACATCCTGTTCGGCCGGAGTCGTATATCGAGATCAACAACTTCTACACGGCGACCGTCTACGAGAAGGGCGCCGAGCTCGTCCGCATGATCGAGACGATCCTGGGGCCGAAAGATTTCCGCCGTGGCATGGATCTCTATTTCGCTCGTCACGACGGACAGGCGGCGACGATCGAAGATTTCCTCAAGTGCTTCGAAGATGCATCGAAGCGCGATCTCTCGCACTTCAAGCTCTGGTACTCCCAGGCCGGCACACCCGAGCTTGTCTGCGCAATGTCCTACGACAAGGCCAAGAAGCAGGCGCAGATCAAAATCGAGCAAGTGCTGCCGCCGACCCCGGGCGAAATCAAGAAAAAGCCGCTGCATATTCCAGTGAAGATCGGTCTGATCGGAGGCAACGGCCAGGAGATTGCGCTCAAACGCGACACGGGCGAAACAATCGAAGACGGCATCGTGCATGTGACAAAGCGGACGCAGACGTTCCGCTTCGACGATGTGCCTTCAGCGCCGGTGCCGTCCATCCTGCGCGGTTTCTCGGCGCCGGTGAACGTGACGCTCAACCTCTCGGATCGCGACCTCGAATTCCTGATGGCGCACGATCAGGATCTGTTCAACCGCTGGCAGGCAGCGAACACGTATGCGACGCGTACGCTCGTCGACATGGTGAAGAGCCTGCGCAAGGGCGAACGGCCGGCCGCTCGCGCCGCGAGCTTCGTCAAGGCGCTCGGGGCCGCGGTCAGCGCGGGAGATCTCGAACCCGCCTACCGAGCGGAACTGCTCAAGCTTCCGAGCCAGGCCGACATCGCACGTATCATCGGACGCAACGTCGATCCCGGACTTATCTTCCGCGCGCATCGCCTGCTCGCGAAAGAGACCGGAACAGGGCTCGGCTCGCTTCTGGAAGACCTCTACGCCGAGATGCGCGCCAAGGGCGCGTTCTCGCCCGACGCGCAAAGTGCCGGTCGCCGTGCGCTGCGCAACGCCTCTCTGACCCTCCTGACGGCCCGCGGCTCTGCAGGCGATGAAGCGCGTCTCGAGGAACACTTCTTCAAAGCCAGCAACATGACCGACGAGCAGCATGCACTGATGCTGATCGCGGCGCGGTCGGGACCTTTGCGCGAAAAGGCGCTTCAGCGCTTCTTCGACCGCTGGAAGGGCGACCACCTCGTCATCGACGCCTGGTTTGCCGCGCAAGCGCAGTTCCCGCTCCGGTCGGCGCTCAGCCACATCCGAGCGCTCACCCGCCATCCGTTGTTCAGCATTACGGCGCCGAACAAGGTCCGCGCGCTGATCGGAACATTCGCGATGCAGAACCCCGTGCAGTTCCACAGGCCGGATGGTGCAGGCTACGATTTCCTCGCCAAGCAGGTCCTTGCGATCGACCGCTTCAACCCGTCGATTGCCGCCCGGATGCTGGCCGCATTCCGGACCTGGAACAGCCTCGAAACAGGCCGACGGGCAGCGGCCAAACGCGCGTTGCAGGGCGTCCTCAAAGCCCCCGAACTCTCCCGCGACGCTTTCGAGATCGCATCCAAGATGATCGATCAGTAACACCCCAGAAAACTCTGATTGCGCTCATTTAATCTCCCTCGACAGGAAGAGCTCGAATCGGTGAACTAAGCTGGTGATTCGCCGGCGTACCGGCACGCGTAATCCCCGTTGAAAACTCGAAAATTTGCAACTGGAGACTAGGATGGCTGGGACTCTATCCGCCTGTCCACGGGACGGGTCTGTCCTCGGAAACGAGGCGCAGACACGCAAGGCGGTCTCCGCAATCCTTTCGACTATCGGCCCTATCCGGCTGCTCCAAGTTGCAGCTGCCGTCTATGCTTGTGCGCTTGCCTACACTGTCGCGTTTCACGCTTTCTCATTGCCGTCCGTCGCCATCGTCGTTTCCGGCCTGGTCCTGACGTTGCTTGCGCTTCGCCTATCGCAACTCAACGCCCGGCCCAGCTCCGACTCCTCCTCAACAACGGCCGATCTCTCCCCGGCCAAAACTCTCTCCCTAGAGCAACAGGGCAGCGGGGCTTCGCCCTCCCCGCTGCCCTTCATAGGGGAACGGATCGCCATCAATCGCGACGCTGTTCAACTGACGGGCCTCGCCCGCGCCGCAGCCCGGCTCAGCCACCTTTCCTCCGTGCGTGCTCATCCCTGGGGCGACCTCATTGCCCGGGTCAGCCACGAGCTTCGCACGCCCCTCAACGCCGTCATCGGATTTTCCGATGTCATGCAGTCCGAACTGCTCGGCCCCGTCGGTCACCCGCGCTACCGCGAATACGCCCGCCATATCCGCGACTGTGGCCGCGATCTTTTGAAGTCCGCCGAGGACACGCTGGCCATCACCTGCCTCCTGGATCACGATCCGAATTCCGTCGGCGAAACCGGCGTCGATTTCCGGCAGATCGTCGAACAGGCTTGGTCATTCCATAGTGATCGCTCCGAGAGCCGGTTGTCTCTCGTCGCCGATATTCCGGAAGGCCTGGAAGTGCTGGTCGACAGCCGCCCGCTCCGGCAAATCCTGATCAATCTCTTTGCCGAGGCGGTGCGCCGCTCGGATGCCGGAGGAATACTGGGCCTCGTGGCGACACTCGACGGCGACCTCGCTCAGATCGAGATCTTCCTGCGCGGGCAGCCTGGAGAAGCGAGCGTCGGCCAAGCCTCCCTGCCCATTTGCCTCGCGCGTGCGTTGCTCGAACTGCATGGCGCCACGCTTGTCGAGGTCGACGATCCCTATTCGACCTGGCGCGCTGTTACGGTTCTGCGCTGCGCAGCCCAGAACGACTTTTTCGGCCGCGCGGAGACTTTCGTTCCGAGCCAGCCGGCGCTCTGCTGAAGAAGTCCCAGAGGCGATCAGTTGTCGCCAGGTGCGTCCTTGGCTGCCTCCTGCTTATCTTTCTTGGAGGCGCGCGGCTTGGGTGGTTCGCTCTTTTTGCGCCACCAGTCGGCCAATGTCCGCCGCTCGGCCGGAGTCAGCTGTTCGGCGTGTCCCAGGAACGACGTGACCGCAGCCTGACGAAACGCCCGCTCTTTTTCCGCAACGTTTGTAATGGCGCTCTCCAGCGCGGCACGATCAAAGGGATCGGCGGCGAGACGCTCGGCCGCAGCGCGGCGCGCCGTGCGGATCTCCTCCATCAACGGCTTCAGCTTGGCGCGGTCCTCGCGTAGCAGCTTGCGGAACTCCTTCCGCCGCTCCTCGGGAAGCTCCCGCGACAGGCCCATCAAGCCGAAATCCTCGCCGCGCATATGGCCAGGCCGTGGCGGGCCATACTTGGTGAAGCCGTACATCGTACCGGCTACCGCGCCCAAGATGAGCAGATTGAGCGCGAGTGACGCGATCAACGCATACTTCAGGCGCCGTGATCCGGGAGGGCGAGGTTCTGCGCCCGGATTGGAGACGTCGGTCACAGAAGCTCCTCCTCAAACATGGAGATCGAGTTG
The DNA here is from genome assembly GCF_036262015.1 of Hyphomicrobium sp. Taxonomy (GTDB): domain Bacteria; phylum Pseudomonadota; class Alphaproteobacteria; order Rhizobiales; family Hyphomicrobiaceae; genus Hyphomicrobium_C. The sequence goes on from NZ_DATAJR010000009.1 coordinate 637,994, forward strand.
CTGTCGAATGCGATCTGCGCCGGATCCATGTCGTTATCCGAAGATGTGCTGCTGGCCACCAGGGGATCTACGGCCCTGTCGAACGTGCCAGACAGGCCGGCAAACGCACCGAGGACGAGTGAGGCTGCCAGCAGCGCAGCGGCCGGCCACTGCGCCTCGCCGACACGCGGGTTTTTGCGCTCGAATTTGGCCCACGCCACGCGGGCCTTCGGCGGCGAAGCGGCGGGGCTCTCTTTTTCGGCAGCGGCCAAAATCTTGTCGGCGAGAGCGCGGGTCTCGACTGCCGGCCGCGGCGCGAGGTCGAGCAGCCGGTCGAGCGCTTCCGCCTCGCGCAGGCGCTTCTGGGCCTCCGCGTCACCGGCCAGAAGACCAGCGAAGTCCCGGCGCACCGGCGCAGGCCAGCGCGTGCGGTCACTCCCGAAACGCTCGAGGACTTGTTCGAGCCCCTCAAGGCCCCGTCCGCCTGTCGTGTGTCTTTCAGTCATGGCCGTCGTCCCGGGCTTCCAATTCAACTGTCTTTCTCAAGCAGGCTTTTCCAGTCCTTCTCGAGGCTGGCGCGGAGCGCTCGCCGCGCGCGGGCGAGAAGCGATTCAACCGCCTCGTCCGATACGCCTAGAACCTCCGCCACCTCGGCCTGGCTCAGGCCTTCGTGGTGAAAGAGCGTCAGCGCGCGCCGCTGCCGCTCGGGAAGTGCATTCATCGCCTCGCCCACGCGCCGGGCGAGGTCCTGTTGCTCGAGGCCTGCCTCTTGGGTTGGTTCCTCGGCCATCTCGGGAACCTCGTCCGTCACGACGGTGCGCCGTGTCGATCTGATCCTGTCGAGACACAGATTCGAGGTCACCCGGCGCAGCCAGGGCCGCAGTCCGTGTGGCCCAAGTTCCAGGGTCTCGCCGGCTCGCCAAAGGCGGAGAAGCGCTTCCTGGGCGATGTCGTCCGCCTCGGCCTCATCCTTCAACATGCGCCGCGCGAGCGTAACGATTGAGGTAAGGTGGCGATCGACGAGGATGCGGAAGGCCTGACGGTCCTGGCGACCGACGCGCGTCACCAGCACGCGGTCCTCGGGCGCATCTGGCCAAGGTCCCGTTCGCACGTTGGCTTCCGGCGTCGTCGTCCCCATCGGTCCGCTTGGCTCCGCCCCTACCGTCGCACCGCTGTATTTCGTCCGTCCGCCGGGCAGCATTACGACCCTGCTCCGCAGATGTTCCTATCCGCGAAAACGGGGCTGCCCGCCGGAATCCGTCGCACTTTACCTTACAAGTTCAGAGAACTGCAGCTCGACTGCCGCCAGGGTCTCGCGGACTTGCCCCTCAAGGGACGCGAAATCTGGGGCGTCACCAGCGCGGGCCAAAAGGGCTTTGAGACCGCTCGATGCCGTTGCAGGGTCAAAAGGCTCTTCAAGACAAAGCCTTAGGATCTGGGTCAGATTGTGGATCAGCCTGGTGGCTTGTGTGAGGCTATCGGCGGCAGCCGCGGGGATCACGCCTGCCGCCGCCAGTTTGCGGTAGGCAGCCAGCGTATTCTGGTCAATCACCTCGGGGTGCTGCGCGGCGTGCACGAGTTGCAGGTGCTGGGCGATGAATTCCAAATCCACCAGCCCGCCCCGCACTTGCTTCAGATCCCAAATGTTGTCGGTGCCCTTTTCTGCTGCGATGCGGCTGCGCATATCGAGCACGTCTTTGGCGATGACTGCCGGGTCACGGCGGCGCACGAGGGTATCCCGGATGGCAGTCTCGACCTTGGAGCGGAGATCCTCCGGGCCAGTGATGACGCGCGCGCGGGTGAGCGCGAGGTGCTCCCAGGTCCAGGCTTCGGTCGCCTGATATTCTCGGAATGTGGAGAGCTGAGCGGCGACTGGCCCCTTCTGGCCGGAGGGACGCAACCGCATGTCGACCTCATAGAGCGTCCCTTCCGCTGTCGGCGCGGAGAGATGCGAAATCAGACGTTGCGTGAAGCGCGCGTAGTACTGGCTGGGCGCCAAGGGCTTCGGACCATCCGACTGGATTGCAGCGCTGTCGTAGTCGTAGACGACGATGAGATCGAGATCCGACGAGGCGGTCATTTCGTGACCGCCGAGTTTGCCCATGGCAAGAACCACCGCACCGCCTCCGGGGACTCGCCCGTGAGCGCGTTCCATCTCCTTTTCGACGTCCGCGGCGAGGGCCGCAATCAACCTCTCTGCCAGAAGCGCATAGGCGGTCCCTGCCTCACTCGCGTTGATAGTCCCCGTGAGAACTTTCACGCCGACGAGAAAGGCCTGCTCGCTGCCGACCACCCGCGCGCGATCCAGCACATCTTGCGGATCGACAGCATTTCCCAGCTCGCCCCCGATCACCGCGTCAAGCTCGTGCGACGAAGGCAACGCCGCAAACGCGCGCGGATCGATGACGGCATCGAGCAAACGCCGCCTGCGCGAGAGGATGCGCGCAAGGCGCGGGGCGGTTCCCATGATCAGCGCGATCAGGCGCATCAGTGCCGGATTGGCCTTGAGTAGCGAGAAGAGCTGAACACCCGCCGGCAATTCGGCCAGAAAGCGATCGAACGCTGCGAAGGCGCGGTCCGGATCGGCGGCGCCTGCGAAAGCTTTGACCAGATGCGGCTGGACCTCGGTGAGAAGCTCGCGGGAGCGCGGCGAGCGCACCGATGGATAACGGCCGTGATGCCAGCCGCGAACAGCGGACAGTACGTCGCTGGGGCGCGTGTACCCTATGCGCGAGAGCGCCGCGACAGTCCCGGGGTCATCGGTTTCTCCGGCGAAGACGAGATTCTCTCCTTCCGCGGTCAGCTCGGGCATGCCTTCAAACAGCCGTGCATAGTGGCCTTGCACGCGTTCGAGCACGGACAGGATCGCAGCGGAGAAGTCTGCGAGGCTGTCGTAGCCCGCAAACCTCGCGAAACGCTCGAGACTTTCCTGGTCTTTCGGAAGCTCCTGGGTTTGCTCGTCGGCGACCATCTGAATGCGGTGCTCGATCCAGCGCAGGTAAATGTACGCCTCAGCGAGTTCATCGGCGATGGGCTCCTCGATCCAGCCGTACTCGACGAGCACTCGGAGCGCTTCCAGTGTGCGCCGCGTCCGCAAATTACGCTGACGGCCGCCCGCAATGAGCTGCTGGGTTTGCACGAAGAACTCGATCTCTCGAATTCCCCCAGGGCCGAGCTTGATGTTGTGGCCTGCGACGCCGATGTCCCCGAAGCCACGGAAGGCGTGTATCTGGCGCTTCATAGCATGAATGTCGGCGATGGCTGCGAAGTCGAGATTGCGACGCCAGATGAAAGGGGCAAGCTCGGCGAGGAACAGTTCGCCGGCTTCAACATCACCGGCGACAGCGCGCGCCTTGATGAGTGCGGCGCGTTCCCAATTCTGGCCGAAGCTTTCGTAGTAGAGGGCTGCGGCGTCCGTCGAAAGCGCGATCTGGGTCGCGCCGGCATCCGGCCGCAAGCGTAGATCCGTACGGAAAACATAGCCCGCTGCGGTCCGCTCATCGATGAGCCGGACGAGATCGCGCGTCAGCCGCACGAAAAATGTCGGGGGCTCCAGGCCGGGTTTCAGGCGCGCGCGTTGCAGCTCGTAGAAGACGATGAGATCGATGTCGCTCGAATAGTTGAGCTCGAAGGCCCCGTACTTTCCGACGCCGAGAACCATGTAGCCAGACGAGGCCGCGGGATCCGGATCACCGTCAGCGATCCAATCCCCTTTCGCCACGGCCTGACGAAAGAGAAAGCGCACAGCGCCCTTGAGAGCCGCGTCGGCCGTCTCCGACAGGGCACGCGTCACGTCGTTGACGGTCCAAACGCCGCCAAGATCACAGAGGGCGATGAGGAGTGCGACCTCGGATTTGTAGACGCGGAGCGCCGTCATCGCATCGGCGAGAGTTTCCACTTCGGTGAGGCGATGAGCCAGACGATCCGACAACTCCGCAAAGCGGCGCTCGGGTGCCGAGCGCAGGATTTCTTCGAACCGCTTGGGATTTCGGGTGATCTCGCTCCGGAGGTAGGACGACCCCGCGACAATGCCCGAGATCAGTGCGCGAACCCGGTTTTTCTCGACCAGCGCGACCAGTCCGCCAAGACTGCTGTCGCGGCGCCAGTCTTCCAGCATGGGGTCGAGACTTGCGCCTCCAAGTGGATCCTGGGGCCAACGCTTTGACCCATCCATGCGCTCAAGCAACGTACCCTGGGCTGGATGTTCACCCGCCATGACGTCTCCCCTCGTTGTCTCACGGCGGTTCTGCCGGCCTGCTCGTTACTGGACAGCCATTTCTAATTGGTTTGGGCCGCCAAGGGGAGAGTTACCACGACCCGCAAACCCGGATCATTGTCTTCGAGCCGCACGGCGCCATGATGCAGCCGGGCCACGGCAGCCACGAGGCTGAGACCGAGCCCCGTTCCCGGCTGGGTGCGGCTCTTCTCCAGGCGCACGAAGCGCCTAAGGGCGCGGTCGCGGTCCTTCGCGTCGATGCCCGGCCCGCGGTCCGCGACTGAGAACTGCGCCGATGCGCCATTCCTGCCCGCCTTCACCGAGACGACCGCGGGGGCCGGACCGCGTGCGGTCTGGGCCGAATACTTGATCGCGTTGTCGGCAAGGTTCGCAACGGCCTGCCCCACAAGCTGCCGGTTGGCCCGGATGCGAATGCCGTCCTCGGCTTCAATGGTCAGCGCGAGCCCTGCTTCCTCGGCGACCGGCTCATAAAGCTCGGCCACGTCACAAACGAGACGTCCAAGGTCGAACTCCTCGGCACTCTCCTCGACGACACCCGCTTCGAGACGGGCAATGAGCAACAGGGCGTTGAACGTCTTGATCAGGTCGTCGGCCTTCTCGATCGTGGCCTCCAGGCCCTCGCGATAAGCCTCTTCGCCGCGCGAATCGCGTAGTGCCGCCTCGGCGCTGTTGCGCAGGCGATTGAGCGGGGTCTTCAAATCATGCGCGATGTTGTCGGACACCTCGCGCAATCCATTCATGAGCTGCTCGATGCGGTCGAGCATACCGTTCAAACTCTGCGCCAGCTCGTCGAGCTCATCGTTGCTACCCTTGACCGGAATGCGCCGTGACAGATCGCCGGCCATGATCGAGCGCGTGGTCGCATTGATCGTTTCAATCCGATGCAAGACCGAACGTCCTACGGCAATGCCAGCGATCACCGCAGCGAAGGCAAGCGCGCCGAAGCCCCACAGGAACGTGCGCTTGATCCGCGCCGCAAGGGCAAGCTGCTCCTCGATATCGCGACCGATGAACAGGCGCTGGCTGGAGCCTACCGTGACCGGAATGGCGACACCCGTGCGTTCGATGCCCAGCGGATCGCCATCGCGCTCAAAGCGGATCACACCGCCTGTGCGGCTGTCGGCGATTTCGGGCGGAACACTGCGCAGGTTGCCTGCGAGTTTCTTGCCCGCAGAATCCGAAAGGAAATAGAGGCTCGAACCGGTGGTGAGACTGCGAAGACGGATCCGTTCGGCAAAGGCCACCGGATCCGAGCCTGTCGCCTCCCGCGCGAGTTCGGCCGCCTCGCCGCGCAGCTCGTCAACGACATGGTCCGTGAGAAGCGTGTTCGTCTGCCAGAAGAGGGTGCCGACGATCAATGCGGAAACGACAAGAAATGCAGCCGCACTCGCCGCCGCCAGACGGAACGCCTGCGTCGCCATAGTTTTGAAAACGAGATCAGACAGCGCCGTCACGGACCATATATCCCGCTCCGCGCACAGTGTGCAGCAAAGGCCGGTCGAAGCCCTTGTCGATCTTCGACCGCAGGCGCGAGACGTGCACGTCGATGACATTCGTCTGGGGATCGAAGTGATAGTCCCACACGTTCTCGAGCAGCATGGTGCGCGTTACCACCTGACCGGCATTCTTCATCAAGTATTCGAGCAGGCGATACTCGCGCGGCTGGAGCTGAATGGGTTCTCCAGCACGCGTGACGCGATGAGACAGGCGATCAAGAACGAGATCGCCCACGGCGTAGCGCGTCTCCTGCTCCTCTGGAACCGCCCGGCGCGCGAGGGCCTCGATGCGCGCCAGCAGCTCGGTATAGGCGTAGGGCTTCGTGAGGTAGTCGTCGCCGCCGGCACGCAAGCCCTTCACGCGGTCATCGACATCGCCCAGCGCCGAAAGAATAAGGACGGGCGTGCGATCGCCCTCCGTGCGGAGTGTCTTAACCACGGTGAGGCCATCGAGACGGGGGAGCATCCGGTCGATGATGAGGATATCGTAGGTGTTGCTCTGGGCCATTTCGAGCCCGGTCTCGCCATCACCGGCGACGTCTGCCGAGTGACCACTTTCCTTGAGCGATTTCTGTAGGAAATGCGCGGTCTCACGGTCGTCTTCGATCACCAGGACGCGCATCGTTCGCCTTGCCTCCAAGACATCTGCCAGCACCATAGCGGCACCCGCCTCGTCCCAGTTGAAATACATCGAGGCGGCCCAGCCCCTCAAGAGCCGCGCCGCCTCTGCCTTAACGTTTAGCTCAGCGGATCAGCCCTTCTTGAGCTGGATCGGCACGATGCGCCGCTGGTCCGCCGACTTGATGTAAAGCATCACAGCTTTGCGACCCAGCTCCTTGGCCTTCTTCACGCCGTCAGCCACATCGCCAGGGCCCGCAACCGAGTTGCCACCGACCTCAAGGATGATGTCGCCAGCCTTGATGCCCTTTTCGGCTGCATCCGACTCGGGGTCGACTTCGGTCACCGCGACACCTTCGCCGCCGGTCCGGGATGCCCCCAAAGTCATGCCGAGCTGCTCGAGTTCCGTGCCATGATGATCGTCGGCCGGCTTGCCCTGCTCGAGCTTGGCGATCTCGTCCGCGGAGCCCGGGAACTTGCCGAGGCGGATCTTGACCGTCTCCTCCTTGTTCCCGCGCCAGACCTTCACGTCGACGGTGGTGTCGGGAGCATAGTCGGCGATCTTGCGAGCCAGATCACGGCTATCCGAGATCTTGTCGTTGTTGACCTGGATGATCGCATCCTGAACCTTGAGGCCGGAACCGGCAGCCGGACCGTTCGGCGTGACTTCGCTGACGAGCGCGCCCTTGGGTTCGGTGAGGCCGATTGCCGATGCCGTATCTTCGTCCACGTTCTGGATCTTCACGCCAAGCCAACCGCGGCTCACGGTGCCGCTCTTCTTGAGCTGGTCGATCACATCGAGTGCCGTGCGGGCCGGGACCGCAAATGCGATGCCGACGTTGCCGCCCGACGGGCTGAAGATTGCCGTATTCACGCCGATAACTTCACCGTTCAGGTTGAAGGTGGGGCCGCCGGAGTTGCCCTTGTTGACGGCTGCGTCGATCTGGATGAAGTCATAAGGACCCGAGCCGATATCGCGGCCAAGAGCCGAGACGATGCCCGCCGTTACCGTACCGCCAAGGCCGAACGGATTGCCGACGGCCAAAGCCCAGTCACCAACGCGGCCTGGCTTGTCAGCGAACTTGACGAACGGGAAGTTCTTCGACGACTTGATCTTCAGGAGCGCGACGTCGGTGCGCGGGTCCGTGCCGACCAGATCGGCTTCCATCTTCTCCTGATCGTCAAAGCTGACCTGGATCTTGGTCGCCCCTTCGACGACGTGGTTGTTGGTGACGACGTAGCCGTCAGCCGAGATGACGAAGCCCGAGCCCTGCGCCTGAGTGGGGCGCTGCTGCTGGGGCATATTGCGGAACTCTTTCGGCAGGTTCTTGAAGAACTCGTAGAAGGGGCTGTCCTCGGGGATGTCGGGGAAGCCTTCGGGCAGACCGTTCTTGCCGGCCTTTTCACCCTTGCCGCCGGCAACCACCGAGATCGATACGACGGACGGTTTCACCTTTTCGATGATATCCGCAAACGAGAGAGGGGCACGGCCAAACGGCGTCTCGACGCTCGGGGCGTTGGGGGCGAGCTGGGCGAACGCGGGCTTCATCGCGAAGCCGCCCGCCAGGACACCGGCGGACGCCAGCGCGGCCACCGTTGCGTATGCCATCCGGCGTCCGGTGGCTCCATTCGACCTTGGCCCGGTCTTTGCTCCGGACGTCACATCACCGGAAGTAAGCATTCAAGTCCTCCGCTTAAGAGCGCTGAAAACGACTGTCATCGGCAGAGTTAGTCCCTTCGGCCTTACGGTTGCCTTTCGGTCACGTTAAGAGTTGGTAATGCGGCAGACGAGCGCCAAATTCGGGATTCAGAAGGCCTTTCGTGAGGGAAGTCTCGCCCGCGCGCAGGCCCCTATCCGCCGCGCCTTTGCCGGCGGTCTGACCGGCCTGGCCCTGACCTTCGCGACCTTGCCGGCGCTCTCAGGCCCCCTCCAGCTCACCCAACAAAGTCCTCCTGTTATGCGGCTTGCACAGCCGGTCGCAGTGTTCGGCCCCGACGACCGGGTGCTTCTTCCAGCAGATCGCTCCGCACTCAGCGCTTCGATCGGACTGCTCTATGAAAGCCGCTCTCATTCCGTATGCACTGCATTCTGCATCGGGGACGACGTGATCGCGACAGCGGGGCACTGTCTATTTCGCACGGCCGGAGAGAGCGCACCCCGGCTGCAGGGCTTCCAGTTTCGGTTACAGCCCAAAAGCGGTCGAAGCGCAAACTCGCGGATCGCTGGCGCGGAACAGAACGCCGAAGCTCAGCACATCGCATCGGGATCGCAGAAACTGCGCGTCAATCCTCCTATCGACGCGGCCCACGATTGGGCGCTGGTGCGCCTGCGCACTCCCATCTGCAAAGGCCGCGCACTTCCGCTCAGCCGGCAGCCTGAGAGCGAGCTGATCAAGCTGTCGGCTGCGCAACGCGTCTATCAGGTTGCCTACCATCGCGACTTCGGGAATTGGGAACTCGCGCTCGGCGCGCCGTGTGCGATCCGCCGTTCGTTCAACGGAGCGGATTGGAAAGCGATCTCGAAAGACTTCGTCGAAGCGAGCCATGTCATCCTCCACACGTGCGACACGGGAGGCGCCTCGTCCGGATCGCCCATGCTGATCGACGGTCCAGGTGGACCGGAGGTGATCGGCATCAATGTCGGCACGTACCTGCAGGCCAAAGTTCTAACGCAGGGAGGCGAGGTTCTTCACCGCTACAAGTCCGAGACGGTGGCCAACACGGCAGTCGCGACATCTGCGTTCCGCCCAGCGTTCGACGCCTTGCTTCGCGCCGAGGTTCTCGCCGACCGGCGCGATCTCAAAGAGCTGCAACGGCTGCTTGCTACGGAAGGCTACTACAGTGGATCGCGCGATGGGATCTACGGCGCCAAGCTCAACGAAGCGATCCGCGCGTTCGAACGCACGGAAGGACGCAGCGAGACTGGGCTCGCGACGACTGCACTGCTGAAACGGCTCGGCGCGCTCGACGCCGAGCGTCGCGGAAAGAAGCCCAATCTCAACCGTCCGCCGTCGATCGAGACCGGCAGCGTCGGCTCCCACAAGCTCAGCCGCGACAAGGCCTGGCTGCCGTAGCGCGTCGCTAACCCCACACCCGAGCCGACCGCGGAGTGAACAACTGATAGTCGGTGGCGTGCTTCGTGAAGAAGGTCTCGCCGAGGCGCCGGGCGGCGGCGAGCGGCGCGGCCGGGTCTCGCGCGACCTCGCCCCTCGCATTGGCCTGGCCCTGGACGACGCCGACGAACGTGGAGTGAGTATAGCGGCAGTACTCCTGGATCTGATGGACAATGCCGGCGCCGACGTCGGGAAAGTTCTCCTCAGCGTTGAGGACGAGACCGATCCTCTTGCCTTTGAGGCCGGCCTTGATCCGCTCCGAGTCCGGGAACGACGCCGCGACATAGCAGAACATGCGATCGAAGAACGCCTTGGCCTGCGCCGACATGCCGTACCAGTAGATGGGCGTGGAAAGGATGAACCCTTCAGCGGGAACGAAGTCGTTGAGGAAGACGTCGCGGAAGGCGTCGTCGATCGTGCACCGTCCTTGCGCGTCGCGGCATGTCCGGCAATCCCTGAGCATGTGGCGGACGACATCATCGGCGTGCACCGTCGTGGTCTCGTGCCCACCCTCGCGCAGGCCTTCGGCCACAGCGTCAGCCAACAGTGCAGTGTTCCCGTCGCGGCGCGGGCTGGCATGAATGATCAGGGCTTTCATCGGGTTCTCTGGATTGGTGTTGCTCGACCGTCCAGAATAGATATTCTCATCTAATCGGCATGAATAATGAAACATCGCCGATATAGATGAGAATATCTCATGAATGATACTCGCCGGGGACTTCCGTCGTTGTCCGGTCTTCAGGCCTTCGAAGCCGTGGCGCGCCGGCTCAGCTTTGCGCAGGCCGCCGAGGAGCTGTCCCTGACGCCGACGGCAATCAGCCATCGCATCCGCACCCTCGAAGCGGAGCTCGGGACCGTGCTGTTCCGGAGAAACAACCGCTTCGTGGCGTTGACCGAGGATGGCGAGCGGATCGCGGCGGGCGTGCGACGCGCGTTCGATCAGCTTCGGGCCACGATGGTCAAAACCCGCGACGACGGGGCGACGACGCTCTGCATCGCAGCCGAGCCCGCCTTCATCACATTCTGGCTGATCCCGCACCTGCCGACCTTCCGGCAGCGTTTTCCAGAGATCACCGTCAACGTGTCCCCTGCCGCCACCGACGCGCCGTTCGATCCCTCGCGATCCGATCTCACGATCGCGTTCGGTGCGGCGTTCGACCCGAACCTCAAGTACGAATGCCTGTCCGAAAGCGTGCTCGTCCCCGTCTCAAGCGCGCGCTATCCGCTGTGTAACGACTTGGCAGCCGGTGGCGAGTCGTGGCGGACCGCTACACTCTTGCACATGAACGACTCGCGGCTGGGTCCGCCGTTCCCCGAGTGGCGAGACTGGCTGGATGCGGCGGGCCTCTCACGGGCCGATCCCGACGCCGGACCGCAATTCGGCGAGTGCGGGCTGCTTCTCGAGGCGTGCCGCCGCGGGCAAGGCGTCGCGCTCGGCCTCAGCGTCCTCGTCGGCAGCGCCATCGAGGCGGGCGAACTGGTGGCGCTCTCGGATGTCACGCTCCCGGTCTCCCACTCCTACGCGCTCGTCTATCCGGCCGAGCATGCGAGCCGTCCGGCCGTACGCGCGTTCCGCTCGTGGATCATGGGGGAGATGCGCGCGCGATCCGGCCGCGCGACGGCTACGGCTTAAGTGCTCTTCTCGTCGTCTGTCTTGAGGAGCGCATCGAGGGCCGCTTGTTCGTCCGCGGTCAGTGCGTTTGCTTGGACCGTTTTTGCAGCTGTCTCGGTTTGCTCGCGAGAGGATCGGAAGCTGTTCCAGAGAATGAACCCCGCGGCCGCCAGTGCGAGGACCGGCATGAACCACAACAGCAGTGTCTCGGCTGAAAACGGGGGCTTCAGCAGCACGAACTCGCCGTAGCGCGCGACGATGAACTCGCGCACCTGATCGTTCGTGTCGCCTGCGGTCAGGCGCTCACGCACGAGAATGCGCAAGTCATGTGCGAGCGGCGCGTCCGAGTCGTCGATCGATTGGTTCTGGCAGACGAGGCACCTGAGCTCGGCAGAAATATCGCGAGCGCGTTTCTCGAGCGCCTTGTCGGGGAGCACCTCCTGCGGCGTCACGGCAAGCACCGTCCCGAGCGGGGCACTGGCGAACGCCAGCGCAATCGCAAGCACGACGGCCGACAGGCGATGGAAGCGGAGACGCATGAGCAGCTGCCTCATTCAGCTGGGACACCGGCAGGCGCCGGCGTTCGGGAGGCACGGCGCGGCGCGCCAACACGCAGGCGCCGATCCGAGAGCGAAATAGCACCGCCAATGAACATGATCACGGCGCCGATCCAGATGAAGCGGACCAGCGGGTGGAAATAGAGACGAACCGCAAAGCCACCATCCGGCTGTTGATCGCCCATTACGGCATAGAGATCGCCGCGCCAGGACGCATGAATTCCGGCCTCGGATGTCGGCTGGGGTGGCGCGTCGTAGAGGCGCTTGGACGGCTCGAGGCGCGTGACCGCAGACCCGCCTCTCGTCACGTCGAACACACCGAGGACTTCCGTGTAGTTCGGCCCCTTCGAAGGTGCGGCGCCGCGGAACGTTAGCTCGTAGCCAGCGATCTCGGTCTTTCCTCCTGGGCGCATCAAAAGGATGGACTCACTCTTGTAGGCGCTGGTTCCGACGATGCCGCATACCATCAACCCTACACCGAAATGAGCCAGCGTGGTTCCAACGGCCGCGCGCGGCAGGTTCGTGAGCCTGCGCAGCGACTCGGCCATTGGCGCCTGACCGAGCTTGATACGGAATGCCGTTTCGGAGAGTGCGCCCGCCATCACCCACACACCGATCGCGAAGCCGAACGGCGCGAGCCAGGGGCCACGGTCCGTCAGCGCGAATGCGGCGACCAAAACAATGATCGAGAGCACGCCCGCCACGATCAGGCGCTCCATCGCGGCCGCGAGATCGGCTCGCTTCCAGGCCAGCAAAGGGCCCAGCGGGAGCGCGAGCAACAGGGGAAGCATCAGCGGAATGAACGTCGCGTTGAAGTAGGGCGGGCCAACGGAGATCTTGTCACCGGTCAGCGACTCGAGCGCGAGCGGATAGAGCGTTCCAACGAGCACGGTGACGCACGCGGCCGTCAACAGCACGTTATTCAAAACGAGACTGCCTTCGCGGGAGATGGGCGAGAAGATGCCGCCCTGAGCCAGATCGCGGGCACGTATGGCGAAGAGCGCCAAGCCGCCGCCCGTGAACAGCGCCATGATGGTCAGAACGAAGACGCCGCGCTCGGGATCGACGGCGAAAGAGTGGACCGAGGACAGCACGCCGGAGCGAACCAGGAACGTGCCCATCAGCGACAGCGAAAACGTCAGGATGGCGAGCAGGATCGTCCAGACCTTAAGCGCTTCGCGCTTTTCCATCACGAGCGCCGAATGGAGCAGCGCGGTGCCGGCCAGCCACGGCATGAAGGACGCGTTCTCGACCGGATCCCAGAACCACCAGCCGCCCCAACCCAACTCGTAGTAGGCCCACCAGGAACCCATCGCGATGCCGATGGTGAGGCACATCCACGCGAGCAGCGTCCAGGGACGGACCCAGCGCGCCCAGGCCGCGTCCGTGCGTCCTTCGATCAACGCTGCGATGGCGAAGGAGAACGCGAGCGAGAAGCCGACGTAGCCCATGTAGAGAAACGGCGGATGAAACGCGAGCGCAGGGTCTTGAAGAATGGGATTGAGGCCGCGTCCGTCGGCGGGCATCGGATCAAGCCGCTCGAACGGATTGGACGTGAGCAAAATGAAAAGGAGGAATGCGAGCGCAATCGAGCTCTGCACGGACAGCACGTTGGCGCGGAGCGTTGCTGGTAGGTTGTTGCCGAATACCGCTACGGCCGCGCCGAAGATCGCGAGGATCAACACCCACAGCAGCATAGAACCTTCATGGTTCCCCCACACGCCCGAGATGCGATAGATCAGCGGTTTCGACGAATGCGAGTTCTCGGCAACGTTGAGGACTGAGAAGTCCGACGTCACGTAGGCATGCATGAGGGCCAGGAACGCGATCAGAATAAGAATGACCTGGCTGACAGCCGCCGGCTCGCCGAACGCCATCAGGCGAACGTCGCGCTTCTGGGCGCCCCAGGCTGGAATGACCGTCTGTGCCGCCGCCACCAACAGCGCCAGGATCAGGGCGAAATGTCCAATCTCGATGATCACGCGATCCTCGCTGTCTGCTCGCGGTGTCTTCGTTACTTGGTGGCGCTTTCGGGGTGCGCGGTCTCACCAAGTTTAACGCCTTTTTCTTCGAGCGCCTTTGCAACTTCGGGCGGCATATAGTTTTCGTCGTGCTTGGCGAGCACGCTGTCGGCAACAAATTGTCCGTCGGGCGCCAAGATGCCTTCCGCGACAACGCCTTGGCCTTCACGGAAGAGGTCGGGCAGGATGCCTTCGTAGCTAACCGGAACGGTCTGCAGAGTGTCGGTAACGGAGAACGACACCTTGGTCCCATCGCCGCGCACGACGGAACCAGCTTTCACCAATCCGCCAAGCCGAAACCTGGCACCCGGTGCAACTTTATGTTCGGCGACATCGCTCGGCGTGTGGAAGAAGACGATCGACTGACGGAATGCGAAGAGCATCAGGATGGCGGCAATCGACAGCACGCCTACTCCCAGACCGATCAGTAGCCCTCGTCTTTGCTTGCGCGTCATTGCGGGTTCGTTTGCTCCGTTGGGGCGAGTGTGTCCTGCTCGAATTTGCCGATTTCTTCGAGCGATGCGGCATCGCCTGCGAAATTCGTCCGGGCGCTTTCGAGTGCGGCCCGGGCGTCCTGATCGCGTCCCAGCACCTTATAGGCGCGCGCCAGCCTGAGCCATCCGGCGAGATCCTTACCGTTGTCCTTCAGACGCACTGCAAGCCGGTCGACCATGGACTGGATAAAGGCGTCACGCTCGGCGGGTGACATTGCGGCGAGATCGGGCGCTTGTTCGCCGCCAGCTGCGGACGGCGAAGATGCCTCGGGAGCCTTGTCCTCGACAACGGGCTCGCCTTTGAGCTTCTTGGTCACGAGGTCGAGGCGATCGGCGATGGCCTTGCGCCAAGGCGCATCTGTTGGCGCCTCCGCGAGCAGAGCGCGATAGTCGTCGGCTGCGCCAGCGAGGTCGCCGTCCTGCTCCTTCGCGAGGATCAGCCACGCCTTGACCTCGATACGCTTCGGCTCGAGTTCAAGAACGCGCTGCGCGGCTTTGCGTACGGGCTCAGTGACGATGCCGTTGCCTGCGAGCAGTGTCGCTTCGGCGAAGCCCAAGAGACGGCGGACAGATTCTCCTTCGAGGCGGTTTGCCTCGGCGAAGGCATGCGCCGCATCGCCGTAGCGTCCGAGGCGGAGGTAGATCGGCGCAATGACTTCCCAGCCCTTGCCGTCTTCCGGATGCTCCCTCAAACGCTCCTCGACGCGCGCAATGAGATCGACCACGGAGGCCTGCGCGACATCCGCCGATTGCCTCTCGGCGAAGGGCCGTCCCGGGAGCTGTGGCGATCCGGTGAACAAATAAAGCGCAATGCCGGTCATCGGGAGCAGCGCCGCAATCACCATGTAGACTTTGCGGGCGCGCCCGACGCTCGCTGTGTCTTCTGCCGGAAGTTCTGGGCGGGCGGCATCGCCACTGCCGCGTTTGATCAAACGCCGGGCCACCTCGGCGCGCGCGCTCTCGATCTCGCTATCGACAAGCAGACCGCGGTCGCGTTCGGCGTCGAGTTCGCGGAGCTGATCCCGATAGACGGCGACGTCAGCGGCTGCGGGCTCGACCGATCGGCTCGGCTCGCGGCGCAACGGCATCAGCAGCAGAGCGACAACGCCCGCTGTCAGTAAAGCGAAGCAAACCCAAAGGAGCATTAGAAGCCTTCTAACTCATCGTCCCGGTTCAATAGGGGCGGGGGTCAGGGCTGACAAGAGGTGGTTTGCAGTTTGGGCGGCTTTTGAAGTCGCAGGTCACATTAACATTGCGACAGATACGGTACGGTCAGGGATTCTACCGCAGCGCAAAAGCTTACGGCGGCCCCTTCATTTCAAGGTAGCAACCGAACGCTTCTGACGCGGGCGCGCTTTTGGCTAGCCCACGTTGCTCCACGTGCCATCCGGATTGCGGCAAGCCGTGCCACGCATCGCCTGCGGCTTTCCGTCGACGTAAATCTTGTGCGTGTAGTCGCGGCAATCGACGGCGCCGCGCTTATATGGCCGGCTCGGCACAACTTCACCGTAGCGGCCGTTGTCCGGGTTGCGCCACTGACGCGAGACGCCAGATTGTCCGCGCTCCAGCGCCTCAAACTCTGCTTCCTGCGCGAGACGGCGGTCCTGCGCGTCCATGGAGCGGCCGATTTCGCTGCCGACGATGCCACCTACCACGGCGCCAATGGCCGTCGCAGCGATATTGCCGCCGCCCTTGCCGACCTGATTTCCGAGGATGCCACCTGCGACAGCGCCTACGACCATGCCGGTATCGGCCTTGCTCGGACCGTCCGGACCGCAGCCGGCCAGTCCAATCGACACCATCAGAAGCGCGGAAGCGCAAAGTGTGCGCATGAAGATCCCCGTTTTGCCCGAGAGTCCGGTTCGCCCGGTGCCCGTCGGCATGCGGGCATGCCCCTCATGCCCAAACAATGCCCAGAATGTGACTCGTCTTCAAGCACATCCAATCTTCCGTTTCTACGGGGATTCAGGCGAAAGTTCGGCGTTTATCACCGGAATTTGCAGCCCGATCAGGCGGCCGGCAGATCGAGTTGCACGCGAAGCCCACCCAAGTCCGATTTCGCGAGATCGAGACGGCCCCTGTAGGACTGGACGAGGTCCGTAACGATGGACAGGCCAAGACCGGAGCCGGGCTTGGTCTCGTCCAGCCGGACACCGCGCTTGCCGATGCGCGCCCGTTGGTCGTCGGACAGTCCCGGACCGTCATCATCGATCAGAATGGCGAGCCGTCCGGGAGGCCTGCGGCTTGTGCTCGCCGAGACTGTAATACTGACATTCTCCTTTGCCCACTTGCAGGCGTTGTCACAGATGTTCCCAAGGATCTCCTCAAGATCCTGGCGCTCGCCAGCAAACCGGATATCGGCGGGGCAATCGACGGTGATCGAGATGTTTCGTTCGCGATGGATGCGCTCGAGCGCCCTCTTGAGTGGCTCGAGGACCGGCTTCACCGGCGTAGAGCGCCCGATCACACCGGCGCCTGCCGCTACGCGCGCACGGTCGAGATAGTGATTGACCTGGTCGCGCATGATTTCGGCCTGCTCGGCGACCTTCGTGCCGAGCGCGCTCCTGTCTTCACGCGCTTCGTTGGTGATCACAGCGAGCGGTGTCTTGAGCGCGTGAGCCAGGTTGCCGACCTGGGTTCGGGCCCGGTCTATGATTTCCTGGTTCGATGCCAGCAGCGCGTTGAGTTCGACTTGCAGCGGCTCGATTTCGGCGGGGAGTTCGCCATCGAGCTTCACCGCGCGGCCCGAGCGGATGTCCGAAAGGGCTTGTTCGATACGGCGCAGCGGCAGGAGACCGAAGCGGACCTGGAACAGCGTCACGGTCACGAGGCCGACGCCCGTAAGAAAGAGTGCAATGGCTAGCCGCGTGAGGAAGTTCGCGAGGCGGCTCTCGAGCCAATCGATCGGGCCGGCGACGATGATCGAGTAGCGCTGTCCCTGCCCCATCGGCAGCGGACTATCGATGACCTCGACCATGCGAATGCCTTCGCCGGCAGGGCCGGTGGAGTTCATCCACCGGGCGCCGTTGCCGTCCGGCTTGATGTCGTGCTTGATCGGAAGCTCGATGGACGTGTCACCGAGCGAGACCGAGCGCAGCGTCGGTGCGCTATCGCCTTCCACGGGTTTGATCTGCCAATACCAACCGGAGCTGGGATCCTCGAACAGCGGCTCGTAGCGGTTTTTAGGCGCGATCGGGTCGCTACCGCTCCCCATGCTGTCGACGGCAATGGAATTGACGAGCTTTTCAAGCCGCGCGTCGAACGACGTCTGCAGATCGTCGCGATAGAGCTGATAAATAATGATGCCGGCGATCGGCAGCACGAGCAGCACCCACGCCGCCGACGTCGCAAACAGCCGGAACGCGAGCGACTTAAGCTTCATCGGCGCCGCGGCTCATGCGGTAGCCCAGACCGCGTACCGTCTCGATCACGTCGCCCGGTATTTTCTTGCGCAGGCGGCCGATGAACACCTCGATGGTGTTGCTGTCGCGGTCGAAGTCCTGCTCGTAGAGGTGCTCGACCAGCTCGGTGCGGGAGACGACGCGTCCGCTGTGATGCATGAGATAAGCGAGCAGCCGGTACTCATGGGAGGTGAGTTTTACCTGCTGGCCGTCGCAGGTGACGCGCGCCGTCTTGGTGTCGAGACGGACCGGGCCGCATTCGATCTCGCTCTTGGCATGACCGGAAGCGCGGCGCACCTGGGCACGGACGCGCGCGAGCAACTCCTCCATATGGAACGGTTTGGCGAGATAGTCGTCGGCGCCGGCGTCCATGCCGGAGACCTTGTCGCTCCAGCGATCGCGCGCGGTGAGGATAATCACCGGCATGTTGCGATTGGCGCGGCGCCATTGCTCGAGGATCGAAATGCCGTCCATTTTCGGCAGGCCGAGGTCGAGGATCACGACGTCATAGGGCTCGGTGTCGCCGAGGAAATAGCCCTCCTCGCCGTCGAAGGCGGCATCGACGGCATAGCCAGCGCCGGTCAGCGCGGTATTGAGTTGGCGGTTGAGGTCCTTGTCGTCTTCTACGACGAGTATGCGCACGGGGTCTCTCGGTGTTGGTTAAGGGTAGCTTCTCCTCGGGACTATAGTTGGGGACGACAGCCGAGCCTAGAGGTGGCTGGAAGTGTATGTCGGATCAAAGGCAAAGCGGGACTTCGCCCCGCCTTGCCGGCTTGCTAGCGGACCTTGAAGAGACCGAGCGCTATGGGCTTCGTGGCCCGCAGGCGGCCATAGATCGTCATCAGGGTTCCGATCAATGTGCCGACGGTCTGCACCGTATCGACGACCTGCTCTCCTGCGTTCTGGACAAGGTCGCCGCTGACATCGATGCCGGTCACCGGTGCCAGTGCTGGAACGACCGTCGAGAGAATTGTGACGATGGTGCCCCAGATGGTCACCGAGTGGCCCCACCACTTTGGGTTGGATTGGATTGCGGTCATATCAGTGTCTCCTTCGGTTGGAAGCGGTGTTTGAGGGACGGTCTCCGTCAAGAGCACGCGGGCGCGCTCGAGCGTCGTCTCGACGCGCCGCAGCCAGCCGCGGCCGAAGCGCCAGAAGTGCGGGAGCGCCCGGTAGCGGCGCTTTCGGATCGATGCGTAATTTGCGAGGGCGGTGTTGAGCGGCGTTCTGGCGACAGCGGCGCGAGTCTCCGGACCGATCTCGCCGTCGGCGTCCGCGCCGACGGCTTCTTGCAGGCAGCGGATCGCCGTTCCGAAGCCGTGGTTAACCGCCGCATCGAAGTGCATGAACGCGAGAGCGGGGGGCAGCTCCGCGCAATGGCCCGTGTTCCAATAGCGCTTGCGATAGATCTCGCGGACGGTCGCGGGATCGATCTCTTTGAGGTCGCGGATCAGGGCGGCACGGTTCGCATCGCTTAGCTTCAGGCGCTTCCAGGCGGCGAACACCGCAAGCGTAATGCCCCGATTGGTGGGGCCGCCGGGATCGTGCGGGTCATCGGTGTAGCCGCCTTCCATTTCGAGGACGTGCGCAAGAGCACGCTCGAAGGCAGCATTCCCGGATTGCACGGAGGGCTGCACCGCTGTCTGCGCGGCAGCGGGCCACCGCACGGCAAGCAGGCGACTCTTGGGATAGAGTGCGACAGAGACGGCGTTACTCTGATTGCCGCCGAGCACGACAATCGCTTCGTCCGTTTCACCGAGCCAAAAACCGACATGCCCCTGTGACGGATCGCTGCCGCGCGAGAACACTGCGATTGCGCCGATGCACGGTTTCGGAAGCGCATCTCCCCATTTGAGATATGAGCGAGCCAGCAGCGAGCGGGTGGATCTCAGTCCCGCGCGTTCGAGGCAGGCCCCGACGAAGGCCGCGCACCACGCGACCTCATCGCGCGTCACATCCGGGCGACCGGCGTCGCGGAACATCGCCATGATACGCGGATTGCTGGACGCGCCCGCGCGCTCAGCCTCGCCGAACTCGCGCCAGGCCTGCTCCAGCCAGCGAGCGTCGTCCATGTGCACCTCGAATTTTGAATAGGTCAGACCGTTGCGGTCTTGGGTGTGCCGCGGCCGTAGGCGGCGCTCATCTGGTAGACGGCGACAGACAATGTGCTTTGCGCGCTTCCGAAGTCTGCAGTCTGATCGACGCCGGTGTACACACACGACGGTGTGGCGCTCGAAATCGTACGAAGCACGTGCTCGCCGTCCAAAATATCGACCTCATAGCGCTCGCTATCCTCGGCGAGCGGCACCTCGGCGGCGTCCCAGTTGTCGCCTCCCGAGCGCGTGCGCCGCATCCAAGTGATCGTGAGGTCGCCGCCGCTACCGCGCGCACCACGTAGATGCGCGGGCGACAACGGTTTCACGCCGCGGCCGGTGAAAGCATGTGTCGACGCGGCGAAGGATCGGTCGGCGATATCTCGATTGGCCGGACCGAAGCGCCAGCGCAGCGGCAGCCCGACTTCGCCTGATGTCAGCGCGACGCGTGCCACTTCGGAACCGAGCAGCACGAACGGCGCACCGGCCGGGAGTGGAGCGCGCATCTCATCTTCCGTACCGGCCTGGCCGCGCAGGAGGTTCGACAGCTCGTAGGTTGCATCGCCGACGAGTGTGGCAGTTTCGAATTGGATGACTTCCCATCCGCCCGCCTCGTTCTTAATCGCCGCCGCATTGCGGCCGGCTAGAAACTGCAGGCGCGTAACGGATTCCAACTCACCGCCGCTCAACTTGACGCGCACCCGTGCGCCGCGATCAACAACGGCTATCGCGCCGCTCGGCAACGGATCAAGCGTCGTGCCGATGACGGCCGGCGCCGTTGCGCTCGCACGCATCACATAGCCTGCGTCTTCGGGCGATCCGTAGACCGCGACGCGTCCGGGCCACGGGATCTGGAATGCTGCCACGTAACCAGCATCCGGCGGTTCATCGCCACGCAGGAGCGGGAGATCCAGAAATTCAAGGTGCGGCGTGCCATCGAAGACGATGGCATCGTCGGTCGTGTCACGCGGACGCGGTATGGCGCCGCCGTAAACCTCCGGTTCGATGCTGCGGCCTTCGATCTCGCGCAGGCCGCGTTCGCCGATCTCGGTGACGCGAATGACAGTGACCGTGCCGTCCTTCTCGACCGTGACGACGTCGCCCGGCTCGATCGCCAGCGCGCTCGGCGGCAGCTTGAAGAGTGCACGTTCGCGCGCGGCCCAGGTTTCGAACAGCCAAGCGTCTGCGATTTGGGACGCGCTGTCATTCTCGATCACGATGGGCAGCTCGGCGCGTGCAACACGCCCGCTCGCCCCCGTCAGCCTGCGTGCTTCTGCGACGGCCTGGCGGTAGTCTCCGGCCGACGCGATGTGCGTGACCTTCGCAGAAGCGGGCAGGTCGGTTTCCTGTGAGCGCGTGAGTGTCAGAAGGGCGTCGCCTGCGCGCTCCTCGACCAAATCGTCCTCGCCCAGCGCAAGCACGGGCGGTTCGAGGCCGCGGTGGCGGAATGCAATCTGCCCTTCCGTCTCGATGCTATCGAAGAAGTAGGCTAGCTCCAGCGGCTGCAGCGCATCGCGCGGCGACATCAGGCGGTCGATGACATATCCTTGTACGAGGCCCGCAAGACGGCTCGCATTGTGGCCGGCAATACCGTAGTCGGCGAGAAGCTGGTCGACGAGCGCAGCCAACGGTGCAACCGAGAAGCGGCCATTCAGCCAATGGCCGAGGTGCCAATTCTCGCCGTCACTCCATACATCCAAGTTGTAGGGAAAGGCCGGGAACGGACGCGCGTCCCAACAATAGACGTGGATGCGCGAGAGATCGACCATGCGCTGACCGGAGACGGACGACACGGGATTTGTCCCGCTCACGTATCCTTCGCTCGCCGGATCGAAGGTCTCGATCATGGCCTTCAGGTAACGCCGCTGCATGAGATCGTCGCGCACGCCGCGCGAAAAGTACGGATAGGCGGACTCCGCGCTTTTCGGATCGACGAATACGTTCGGCTGGTTGGCGCCCTTGTCGAGCGCGGGGCAGCCGATTTCCATCAACCAGAACGGCTTGGACTGCGGCACCCATGCGGTCGGCGTTCCGCTCGGCGTGCCGCCGGGCCGATTGAAATGCTGATTGAGCCACCAGGACTTGATGTCCTTGTAGCGGAACACCCAGGGACTGCCGTGGCCATCGGTGATCGGGGAGCGGATCTGCGCGGCGCGATTGGCATCGCTCGCGTAGTACCAATCAAAGCCCTCGCCGCCTTGCACGTTCGAGCGGAGATACGGTTCGTCGTAGATAGCGCGCGTACCGGCGAGATAGTCGAGGTGGCTCGTTCCGTCGCGCCAATCGGCGAGCGGCCAATAGCAGTCGATGCCGATGGCGTCGATCGACGACGAGGCCCAAAGCGGATCGAGATGGAAGTAGACATCGCCGCTGCCATCGCCCGGCTGATGACCGAAATATTCGGACCAGTCGGCAGCGTACAAAACTTTCGTACCCGCGCCGAGGATGGACTTTACGTCGGCCGCGAGCGCAATGAGTGCGGTGACAAACGGATAAGTCGAGGCGGCGCTGCGCACCCATGTCAGCCCGCGCAGCTCAGTGCCGATCAGGAACGCATCGACACCGCCCGCGGCCTTCGCGAGCCAGGCGTTGTGCAGCACCATGCGCCGGAAGGACCACTCATCGGGTCCGGAATAGACGACGCGACCGCCTGAGATCGCAAAATCTCCGGCACTGGCCGTGCCCACGAACGCTGCAATCTCAGCGGCGGCCGCCGACGACTTGTCCGGCGAACCTGGCTGGCCCGGGGCTGGGTCGCAGGTTATGCGTCCGCGCCAGGGATAGGGCGGCTGCGAGCTTGCAGCGGTGTAAGGGTCGGCGAGCGAATTTCCTGACGGCACATCCATCAGGATGAACGGCGTCAGCACCACGCTCAGGCCACGTGCCTTAAGATCCTGGATGGCCTGGATCACCGACACATCCGACGGCGTACCTCCATAAGCTGGGCGGCCGTCTTTTGTGCTGACGAGATGCGCATCGTCGCGCGCAAGACCTGCGACGCTCCACGTCTGCGGTGTGGTCGATTTGGCCGCCAGCTCCACGCCCGGCTTCAACGTGCATTGTCCTGCACGCAGATCGGTTCCGAACCAACTCACGACCAGCGAGATCGAGTTCGCATTCGGCAATGTCGCCTGAAGCTGGTCGAGCGAGACGTCCCAGTCGGTCGCGCCCTGCAGGGTGTGAACGTTCTCGGCCTCCGCTGCGCCTATCCCGCGCGTCTTGCTCACGGGCGCGGTCGCATAGACGAACTCGCCCGAGCCGGGGATCATGACGACACCCTTGATCTCCTCGCCGAAGGGCTCGACCGCGCGGTGGACCTCAAAAGACAATTGGGGAATGCGATTGCCATACGGAGCGAGCGGCATATCCTCGAAGACGATGTAGGCGACGCCACGGTATGCAGGCGCGCGCCCTGCTCCCTTGTCGGCCACGATGGCGCTGTCGGGAAGCTGCGTTTCCGTTCCGCGATAGAGGCGATGCGTTACGCGCGACAGGTTGATCTCGGCGCCGTCGGCCCAGACGCGGCCGATACCGCTGATGCGCCCCTCCGCGAGGGCCACGGCGAAGCTTGCCGAATATTGGTACTCGGTCGTTTCCGCGTCTTGCGCGCTCGCGCTGCCGCCGCCCTTGGCACTGCCGCCCGCGCGTGACGTCACGATGCGCTCGCGGATTTCGTCCGCCCAGATGATCTGACCGCCGAGACGTGCCCGTCCGTAAAGGCGCGGAATGGGGGCGCCCTCGGTCGACGCGGTGACGTGCAAATTCGTGAGACGCGGCCCCTGAACGGAGCGCGGCTGACCGGACGCACCGAACAGCGCGTTATCGATGAACGAGCCGGCCAGGGCGCCGACCTGGCTGCCGATAGCCGCGCCCGAGAGCGTCAACCCCAGCATGGAGACGCCAGTCGGCAGCAGCGCGCTGCCTGCGGCCGCGCCGACCGCGGCGAGAGCAAGCGTGGCCATCAGCGTGCGATCCCGGGGAATGTGAATACGGCGGCGAGCCGGCGGCGCCACCAGGTGTTGAACGGGACTTCGGAGGTCAGCCGGTCCTCCATGGCGTGGATCATGGTCGAAGGCGTTGCGAGCAAGGCCGCGTGTTTCGCAATCGCTCCGGGGCGCATCCGGAAGATGAGCAGGTCGCCCGGCTCCGGTATGACGAAGTCTTTTCGCGGGATCATGTGCCGCAAGGCAGCATCGACCAGCGTTTCCTTGCCACTCACCTCGCCCCAGTCGCGCGAATAGCCGGGCGCCTGCTCCGCCTCGACGCCGTAGAGATCACGCCACACACCCCGGATGAGCCCGAGGCAATCGGTGCCAACACCCTTGAGGCTCGCTTGGTGATGATAGGGTGTGCCAATCCACACGCGCGCGGCCTTGACGACCGCGCCGCCGTCATGGCGCCGGACAGTTTGCGACTGGTGCATGATTTACTTCTCAGCGTGATGCGGAACCGGGACGGCTGACGACCGTCAGTAAGTCGTTGCCCGGCATGTGGGGGAAGCCACGGAAGTTGACGACGTTGGCGAACTTCGTCCGGCACGTGCCGACGCGCTTGTCGCATCCGGCTGTCACCGTGAACGTCTGATCCGGCTCGAGCGGCAGCCGCGCGCGACTCCACAGTTCGATACTGACGAGGCCGCCAGCCTTCGTATGCTTCTTGATCTCCACTGCCTGCCCTTCGGCAGCGCCGGACGTGAATGACAAGAGGCCATGCGTGAACCATCCGCTCTCGAAGGCGTCGAGACCGCTGACCGTGAAACGGCGCGGGCTCGTGACTTCGACCAGCGCCCCCTCGCCGCGAAGGAGCGGATTGTCGAGATTGATCGTGCAGCGCTGATCGCCGAGGTCCGCGTCGCAGGCGTATTGGAAGAGACGACCTTTCGTTTCGCCCAGCGCATGGGCTAGGCCGCGTACTTCGGCCGCGAAGGCTGAGCCGCTGCGCTTCACCTCGCCGAGGTTGCCGCTGCGCATCAACACGCGCTGCTCCGGCGCGACCCAGTTCACACGGTAGATCTCGACGGACGCATTGTCGTAGAGGCCGGCGGCGAGATCGGCTTCGGACAGCCGCTCCGATGTCATGGCACTGGTCACTTCGAGATTGTCGACGCTCAACCCAACTGTGTCGCGGATCTCGCTCGCCGTCATACCGGCCGCCGCTTCGAACATGGTGTCGTTGAACTCGATATCCCGGTCGTGATCGGTAAAGCCCTGGCGCGCCCCGTCCCGGCGGATGAGCAGCCAGCACCAGCACAGCGTGGTGGCTCCCGAAGCGACGTGTGCCGCGAGCCCGTTCGAGAGTTGCTTCATAGGCGGATCTCGACGATCGGGATGTTGGGAATGGCGCCGCTCTGAAAGCCGGAGAGATTGACTTCGAGCTTGTCGGTGTCGAAACGCACGGGCACGTCGAATTCGAATCCGGCCGTGACCACGGCAGATGCTGCTGGCGGTTCGGCAAACGTGAGCACGCCGGTCGCAGGATCGACTGTGAAGTCGGCGCCTTCCGCTTGCGTTGCGCCGGCCACGGCGATCTTCACCGTAGCCGCAACCGGCTTCTTGATCTCCCGCACGAACGGAGCGTGGGCGGACCCGTAGGTCTTCTTGAGAAGAAACGTAAGCGTTGCCCCGTTTCCGAGCCCTATGACCTGATCGAGCGCGCTGGTTGCGGCGCCCGGCAGGCTGGATTTCCAATCAGCGTGATCGCGCCAGCGAAAGCCGTGAAATCGACCACGCCGCTCCTCGAAAAATGCGATCACTTCGTGCAGCGCATCGATAGACGCGACGCCATATCCCGCGTTGTAGCTCCGGCGCGACGCGGCCCAACGGCTGTTGCGCTCTTCGAAACCGGAGCCCAGAACGACGACATCGGTGCGCCGCTCGGGTCCACCTTGCGCGCCGCGCGAGATGGCCGTCGGAAAGCGGATTTCGTGGAAGGACATCACGCCTCACAGGTTGCGTTGACCGAGCGACACGGCGCGCGCCAGCATCGCAGCGATCTGCGCTTCGGATCTCACGAAGCTCTGCGCGTCTTGCGCCGTCACATTGAAGGTGACCGACACGCCCGCGCCGCCTCGCGCGGCCACGCCGAGGCGGCCATCGGGGCCACGCGAGAGCGGCATGATCGCTTCCGCGCCGCGTTCACCGGCGATACCGAGGCGCCCGCCCGCGAGCGGAAACGCGATCGGGCTCTGGATCACCCCACCCGAGGCGAACGGCACCGGCAGGCCTTGCTGGATCACGCCGCCCTTCGCGAAAGCCATACCACCGGAGAGAAGCCCGCCGAGCAAATTGCCGAAGCCCTGCTCGAGCGGTTTCATCGCCGCCTTGAGCACGATCTCGGACAGACGCAGCGCGAGATTGCGGAGCACGTCGCCGACGTTCTTGCCCTTGATGGCGATGCTGTCGAATGCGCCCACAAGCGCATTCGAGAACTGGCGACCCAGGCGCGCGGCCTGCCGCAGCTCGTTCGCCAGCGCGGACGTGTCGGCGTCGATGGCAACCGTCCAAGTTTCGACGGGCGTGTTATAATCCATGTCAGACCCTCAAATGTCCGGGTAGCGTTCGGCGAGCGCATTCACCTCACGGCGTGTTGGCGGGCGGTCGAAACGCGAGGCGCCGAAGCGGCCGCGCACGGCGGCGTCGAGCTCGGCCAGCGTCAGGCTCCAGAAGGCGCGCGGCTCCAAGCCGAGGAGCCCGAAGCCGATGGCCATCACCTCGTCCCAGGGAAAGGGCCGGTGGCCTCACCCTCCTTCGAAGTCTCTCCGCTTTCTCCAGGCTTGGCCGCGAAGGTTGCCGACAGAAGGCGCGCCACGATGTCGACGTATCCGGCGGCCCCGGCCTCCACACGCATGGAAGCTACTGCCAGATCGCTCATGTCGTAGCCCGCGCCGCGCAGACCCGCGCCGATGATGCGCTGGCAATCGCGCGCTGAAATGCGGCCCGTCTCGAAGCGCGTCGCCAGCGCCAGCATGTCCTCGTCACCGAACGCCGACTCGAGGTCGGCCAGCGCTCCGAGCGTCAGGCACAGCCGGTACGGCTTGCCGTCCAGAATGGCGTCGATCTCTCCGCGATGCCGGTTGGCCATGGTGCTCCCTTTCTTGATCATGCGGCCGTGAAGGCGAGTTCGCCGGCTGATTCCAGCGCGAGTTCGAAGGCAACTTCGCCGTCGTGGCGTCCGGTCAGCTCGAAGGACGTGATCTGAAACGGACCTTCGACGATGCCGAAGTCGGGCACGACCACCTGCCAATCGCGGATGGTCCCAGCGAAGACGTAGCTCCTGATCAACTCGTCGGAGGCAGCGTCCTTGAAGATGCCCTGCCCCGTGAGGCGCGCGTTGCGCACACCTCCGCCTGCCAGCAGCTCGCGCCACTGCCCTGCGCTTTCCTGGTGCGTGATGTCGACAGTCTCGGCGTTGAACGCGATGGCGCGAGACCGCAGCCCCGCGACGGTCGTGAAGCTGCCCGCGCCGTTGCTATCGACCTTCAAGAGAAGGTCCTTGCCTTTCTGTGCCGCCATATTTTTCCTCGCTCAGGTTTGCGGTTCGGTCAGCGCGCGGAAGCGCGCGACGCCTTGATACGTTTCGCCGTCGGACTCTCGCGTTGCTTCGCTCAGCTCGTGTCGCAGGCTCACCAGGCGATGGCCCCCCGGCGCCAGTGCCGCCTCGTGCAACGCGGTGCGGATTGCCTCGAGGATAAGATGCACTTCCTTCTCTCCGCCGGTTTTGGACCAGGCGCGCAGCGTGATGACGTGCTCACTCCCGGTTTCCGTCCCGGTGCTCCAGTCGCGCGTGGTGCACGGCCCGAACGTCACGTAGGGAAACGCTGCCCCGCGCGGCACGTGATCGTAGATGCGTGCACCGCCAAGCAGCGCGGTGAGATCGGCGTCGCCGGACAGCGCAACATAGGCCGCCTTCTGCAGCTCCCAGGCTGGACTCGACATGACTTACCTCTCGCCGGGTGTTTTCGTTTGCGCGGGCGGCCTGCTCCTATCCGCGAGCCGCGCGGCAACTGCTTCGCGTGCGCGGCGACGCAGATCGCTGGCCAGCGCCTCGGCGCGGACCATGGTTCCGCCAAGCAGGCGAACGGCAACCTTCATGCGATCCGCTCCTCTACCAAGCAGCGCAGGAACCTGTGCCGCTCGCCGGTGTCAATCGCGGCCCGAATTTCAAAGACACGCGTCCCCAACACAAACCGCATCTTGGGCTCGATGCCCGTGCGATACCGGATCCAAACCTCGTGGCTGACACGACCTCTCAGGCCATCGGCTTCGAATGTCTCGCTACCTGAAATGGGATGCAGCGCCGCCCAGACTTCGGCGACGAGTGACCAGGCCGTCGTCACGCCACCGCCTCCGTCGGCGCTCGTGAGCGGCGCCTGCAGCGCGAGGCGGATTCTCAGGTCTCCGATGCTCACTGTCACAGCCGCACCTCGCGATAGGGCATCAGGAGATCCGAGACTGCAGCCGGAATGGCCGCGGCGGCTGAGCCGATCTCAAGCGGATCGCGGTGCTCATACCAATGGGTGACCAGCATCAGGATAGCGTGGCGGATCGGCTGCGGAATTTCGTCGGCCTCGTCGCCGATGCCCGCCAAGAATTCGATCTCGATCCCGTTGGCTGCCAGGCCCGGCGCGGGCCAGCGTCCGTCACGGGCGATCAAGCGCGGCTTCAGAGCCTGGCCATCGAGCAGATAGCTCTCGCTCGTTATCGTAGTTGGCGTTCCATCCGCCGCGCGCACCTTGACCGACGCGATGCTCTGGATCGGCCGCAACGGAAACCGCAGATCTCCTTCCGACCAGCGGTCGAGCGTCAGGCGCCAGCCTTGCGTGATGAGCGCCAGGCCGAGTGCCGCCTCGACGTGAAGCCGCGAGGTGACGATCAGGCTTGCGATGAGGATGTCTTCCGCAGTTCCGTCGATACGCAGATGGGCCTTCGCTTCGGCGACCGTCACCGGCTCCTCGGCGGGCCCGCTCGTCAAGACGAGGGCCATGGATCTCTCGCGTTTGAAATTTCGGCGCCTTAACGAGCGAAGCCGCCGGAGGGGGACCCGGCGGCTTCGCTCTGGCCCGGGCAGGAGGGAGGAGACCTGCCGGGTATGGGTATTCACATTCACGCGCAGCTGCTTCACAGCGGCGCGTTCACATTCAGTCGGCGAATTTCAGGAGCTTGATGGCATTGAAGTCCTGCACGCCGCCGCCGACGCGCTTCGTCGTGTAGAAAAGCACGTAGGGTTTCGAAGAATAGGGATCACGCAGCACGCGGATGCCGACGCGGTCGACGATAAGATAACCGCGTCGGAAGTCGCCGAAGGCCACCGAGTAGCTGTCGGCGGCAATGGCGGGCATGTCCTCGGACTCGACCACCGGATAGCCCATCAGCAGCGACGGCTCACCCGCACTCGGCGCCGGTTGCCAGACGTAGTGGCCGTCACCGTCCTTCATTTTGCGGATCGCCGCCTGGGTGCTGCGATTGAAAACGAAGGTGCCATTGGTGCGGTAGCCCGACTTCACCGTGTAGATGAGATCGATCAGCTTGTCGGCCGGATCGCTGGCTGGAAACGCGCCGTCGACGCCGGTGGGGATGAAGCCGATGCTCTCCCAAGCCCAGGAGCCGTTGGCGACTTTGGTGTAATCGAGGAATCCCTTCGGCTTGTCCGTGCCGTTTCCGGACACGAACGCCGTGCCCTCCTGCTGGGCGAAGGTGTCACGCACCTCCTCTGCGATCCACTCGTCGATGTTGACGGCGCTGTCGTCGAGCAGTGTCGCCGTCGCGGCCGGCATGGCGTAGAGTTCCATGGTCGGGAAGGAGAGTTCGTCCAGTGTCGGAGAGGTGGTCTGAGACCGCGTGGCCGTCTCGGCGACCCAGCCGGTTGCGGCACCTGTGATGGCGAACGGCTTCTTGTAGACGGAGCCAGACACCTGCCGCACCGAGGCGATGGAGCGGATCGGCGAAATGTCCTTCAGCGCTGAGATCACCGCGCGCTCGGTCTCGGGCGGCACCAGATAGCCGCCGTCCGCGCCGCTATTGGTGCCGACCGCGAGGGCCTTGGCTTCGAGGCGCGAGAGGTTCGCGGTCTCGCCCTTGCGAACGTAGTCGTCGAAAGCGCGGCGATGCTCGCGGAGTGCTGCCGTTTCGACACCGCCGCCGGCGAGGTGCGGCCGCTGGGCCTTCACCGCCAGGCGATCGGCAACGCGCTTCGTCTCGTCGAGCGCGCGATCGAGGCGGGCGAGCTTGTCGTCGATCAGTGGATCGGAAGCAGAGCGACGCTCCAATTCCGAGAGCCGCTCGTCGTTCGTATCCTTGTAGGACTCGAACGCGCGCATGAATTCCTCGAAGGCCGCGCCAACGCTGCCACCGGCCTTGGTTTCGAGATCGGTGTGATCTGTCATGGGTCTGTTCCTTGGAAAGGTGTCAGGAAAGAAGAGCGCGCGCCGCGGCCCGCATGCGGATCGCCAGTTGCGCCTCTTCCGTTGCGCCCCGGCCCGCGTCCCGCAGAGCCTTGAGGCCGGAGAGACCCGAGCGCATCAGCGCGCGGGCCTCGCTTCGCGTCAGCCCAGCATCCCGCGTGAGCCAACGTTCGAATTCGCGTTCGCTCGGCGGAGCCTCCGCGAACGGCTTCGTCTTGGTCGACGCAATCCGCGCTTCGGGCAGCAGCGGAAAGGTCACGATCGAAATTTCCCAAAGGTCGATCTTCTCCAGGCGGCGCACACCCGTTGCGCGGTCACGCCGTGCCTTCACGGTCTTGAAGCCGATGGAGAGGCCGTCGAGGGCGCCGGCGCGCATCAACGCCATCACCTCGCGCGCGCGGCCGACCTCACGCATGAGGCGGCCCTGCGCATAAAGCCCGCGGCTGTCCTCCTCCAGCGTGGTCCAGATGCCGATCGGCTGGTTGGCGTCGTGCTGAAAGAGCAGCTTGATGCCGCGCGCTCCCCGGCTTGCCAGGCTCTCGCGGAATGCTCCGGGCAGCACGACGTCACGGCCGAGGTCCTCGCGATTGAACAGGCTAGCGTAGCCTTCGAACGTGCCGTCAGCATCGGCCTGCTTGAAGTCGAGAGATGTGAACTTCACCTCGGGTACGGCCATGAGTTGCGTCGGCGGCGCAAAGCGGTTCCGTTCCCATGCGCGAAATGCCATGAGGCGTGATCTCCTGGTTGTCGTTTGTGGTGTCGGTGCTTGCGCTGCGCGCGCCAAAAATGAAAAATACCGAGCGGAGACTCGGCCAGTCGTGAGGGTCACCACCCTGCTCTATTTTTGCTTCCGCAGTGTTGGAGCCGGCCTAGCACACGCGTTTCTGGGCGCCTGCCTAATCAATAAGTTCGGATCCCGATGGACCTATTTTCTTCACGACGCAAAATCGACGATGAAGGCATTGCAGGACGCGTTGATCAATCGCTATCCCTTCTGCTGGTGTGAGGTATTGCGCGTCCTAACAAAACGGTCCGTGAACCGTGACCTCGCAAACGTCGTCGAGATGCTGCCAGCCGTCAATGATGATGCGTGAAGACTGGCCACGCGCATTCAAATCGTGCTCGACATCGCGCGCGTCACCAGAGGCAGCACTGTGGACCGCCAGAAGGCGATTTCATTTGAGGAGGTTTAGCTTTCGCGACTTCTTTCTGGTGCGAGCCGCACTTTCATGAGTGCAAGCAGTTTACGCACATGCTCCCCGTCTCGGAAATAAACGTCAGAAGGAGACCTTCGCCACAGCGCCTTGAGTTCGCCCCCTGAATAATTTCCTGCCAGGACATGGTCAAGGAATGCGCTTAGTTCACTGCGTTTCTCCTCATTCAAACCGCCAACGGCAAAATCAGCCATCGCCTCGATAGTGGGACATTGCTTATCGATGTCCTGATGGAAGCGGCGACAGATGCGGGTGAATACTTCTGGCGCATCGATTGCCATGATCTACTCCGGGTTGCGAGGGTATGACGATATAATCGTATATCCGTCCTTGCTTGTCGGATCGTGGACTATGAAAGCACCCACGCCGTAAGTGTCACGCAGGTAAGGTTCTGCGTATTCTGAAGGAGCGAATGCCTCTCGCCCGGTTTTAGTATCAAACTCAAGAGTAAGAAAATAGTCTTCCTCTTCTCCCTTGGCTACCCGCGCAACTATCTCTCTGTTGCTCAGCACTTCACCGGGCTGGATCTTGCTACTCGAAAGTGTCGCGCTAACCAGCTTGTTAGCGGCTTCGAGACTTGGAAACGATCCAGCTCGCTTTCGGACAAGTACAGGTCCTCTTTCACCCCTTGTTCGCGCCAGCAGGTACGCGTCATCTTTACCCACATGCTCGGCTATCGCGTGAGCGCCGCTCCTCCCTTCATGTTCGCGCAGATCGATGCGATAGCTTGGCGAGTCTTCCGCCTGCGCGACACGAACATTCTCATCCCTTGACCTTTCGTCGCTGGCCAGAGCGCCTCTCCCGCTCGCGACGCTGCCCTCTTCGAGTGGGGCGTATCCCACCGCGGCGCGCTTCTCGTTCAAGGTCAGGAAGCTCACCTTCTCGATGCGGGCCCACAGCGCCTCGCGCTCGCTGGTCAGCGCTTCGATCTGGTCGAGGTCCGGGCGCAATTCGAAACTGGAGTGCCACGCCGGGGCCAACCACGAGGCCAGCGCCTTCGCTGTGCGCGTCACCAGCGGCAAAACGGTAGATCTCCAGAAGGCGCGTTGCGCCTCCTGATAGTTCGAGAACGTATTGTCGCCCGGAATGCCGAGCAGCATCGGGGGAACGCCGAAGGCCAGCGCGATCTCGCGTGCGGCTCCGTTGCGCGCCGCGATGAAGTCCATATCCTTCGGCGAGAGACTGAGCGGCTTCCAGTCGAGACCACCTTCCAAGAGCAGCGGACGCCCGGCGCGGCGCGGGCCCTGGAAGCCATCTTCCAGCTCCGCTTTCAGGCGTTCGAACTGCTCCGGAGTCATGCGCCCGTCGGCGCCGCCGTAGACGAGTGCGCCCGAAGGCCGCGCGGAATTGTCGAGCAGCGCTTTGTTCCAGCGTCCCGCCGTGTTGTGGATGTCGATCGCCTGTGCTGCCGCCTCGACGGGGCTCATGCCGTAGTGATCGTTGGCCGGGTGGAACAGGCGCACGTGCAGGATCGGCCGCACGCCTGGGACCGGTTCCTCCTCGAAGCGCGCCGTTCTGCCCGCGCAGGTGTACTCGTGAGCCTCAGGCCAACCTTCGGCGCCGGGCACCACCTTCATGCGGTCGGGCCGAAGCGCGTGTAGCTCACGCAGGCGGCCATCGACGGCGACGGCCTCGACGTAAGCGTTGCCAGCGACGAGGAGATAGCCGTACCAGGCTTCGAGGAAGTCGGCTCCGGTTTGATCGAAGCTCGGCCGGGCGATGAGATCCAGAAGCGGATGGCTGTCGTGCTCCTCGTCGCCTTCGAACAGCATCAACGGCACGGAGGCGGCCGCCTCCGCAATCATGCGCACGGCGCGGTAGACGATGGCGTTCTGCATGAAGCCTTCGCGGGCGAAGGCCTCGTAGTCGCGCGGCGTCCACACGGGGCGACCCAACGTTTCGAGCACGATCAAGGGGCCGGTGGCGCTGGCTTTCGCCTCCGCGGCGGAAGACACAGCAGGGGGTGTCGCCGGGCGAGAGAGAAGTCCCGCCAGCGTCTCAAGGATGCGCGGCATACGGTTTCCTTGTTCGTGCTCAGAGCTGCCGGATAGCTGGCGCCGCCGGGCGGTCGATCATCAAATCGGTAATGGCCCAGACCAGTGCGTCGACGCGATCGGGGCTTCTCCCACGCGCGAGGCCGTCAGCGCCGAACGCAAGCATCTGTTCCTCGAGCGCCGCATGCACGCCGACGTGCGCTACGCGCCCTTCGGCGTAGAGGGCGGCGACCGGCTCGGCGCGCAGCCACTTGCCGCGCGTCGCGCGCACGGTTCGCACTGCGACCGCCTCATCGATCTGGCGCAGGATGGCGACAACGAGATCGCCGCCTTGATTGGTCTCGGCTACGACGCGGTCGGCCATGAACTCATGATAGGCGCTCACCGCGGCACGCGCCCAGACTTGCGGCTCACGCCCCTGCAGCGTGCGATCCTCGGCGATGTAGGCGCGGCCGTCGGCCCCCAATCCGGCGATGATGATGCCGCAAGCGTCCGAGTTGGCGGTCGCGGTCACCGGCGGATCGACGGCGACGACGATGCTGCGCAGCTCCGGACATTCGGGGACGCGCTGACTTTCGATCCAGTCGCGGCGCCAGAGGCTTCCCGACTGCTCGTCGACGATCTCACCCAACAATTCCTGCCGCCCCAGCGCGGTGCCGGAATAGCGCCTCTCCATCTCCGCAATGAAAGCGGGCGCCAGATGCGCGGCGTTCGCCGACGTGGTGGCGCGCGTGATGGCGGTGGCCGGATCGCTCATGATGCTCTTCAACAGCGGCAGCGGACGCGGAGTGGTGGTCACCGCAATCGATGGCGAGGCACCGAGGCGCAGGCCGAACTGCAGCATGTCCCACGTCTCCTCGGGCCGGCGCCATTTCGCCAGCTCGTCACACCAGGCCGCGTCGAACTGCGGTCCGCGCAAACTGTCCGGGTCTTCGGCCGAAAACATCTGCGCGATGGTGCCGTTCGGCCAAACGAGTTGCGACTTCGAAACTTCGAGTTCTGGGCGTTCGTCCGCCGCGTGGATCGCGAGCAGACCGGACACGCCTTCGATCATCACACGACGCACATCGGCGAGCGTCTCGCCGACGAGCGCGATACGTGTTGCGCGCTCACTTCCGAGCGGCGGAATACCAAGGGCCTTGGCACGTACCCACTCCGCACCAGCACGCGTCTTGCCCGCGCCACGCCCTCCGAGGATCAGCCACACACGCCAGTCGCCGCCGCTCGCAGTCGCCTGCGGCGGAAGCTGATCGTCGCGCGCCCAGACCTGCCAGTCGGACAGAATGAAATCGAGGATCTCAGGATCGAGGCTTGCGAGCTCGGCCCGGAGCCGGCCCGTCGCCGCCGAGGCGCTCAAGACGGTCCGCAATCTCGCGGCGCATGCGCTCCGCATCGGTGCTGGCGCGACGGCCAGTGCGTTGAGTGTCTCTGTCCTTGCCGAGTTCAGCGACGGCCTCCGTGACCTTCTCGAAATTGTTGATCAGCGTGGCGAGTGCACGGCTTTCGCGCTCCTCGTCCTGGGCCGAACGGGCTTTACCGCTCGCCATTCTCTTCTCCATGTGCTCGAGCTTCAGACTGATGGCGCGGTACAGGCGTCCAATGAGCGCGCGCTGTGCGCCCCGCGTCGGCAGTGGTGCGCGCGTCGCTGCCTTAGGCGTTTGCCGCGACACTTCCTCTTTCTGTTGTGTAGAGGCCGCCTGCGTGACTGCCCGGACCCAAGCCTCCTTCTTCGCCCTGGCGGCGATGCGCTGGCGGGTCAGGCCGGCCGATCTGGCAATCTCACCAATCGGTGCCGCGCTCTGCTCATAGGCACGGCGAACCTCGGCCCACGTATCATCGTCGACCTGCATGCTGCAGCCGTGCCGTTCATTTTGTTTTGGGGTGACGGCGCCGCATAGAGCTGGGCGCCTAAAGGCATCAATCAGGACCAGAGAGCAGTCCTCGCACAACATTGCGCGCCTCGGACACTTTCTCGATCATGACGAAATACTACGTTATGACCGACGCGGTGTCAATCTCAATTCTGATTTGTATTTTGAATGACTGAGAGTTTTTTTATAATTACTTCGTTTCATCAAAATTTCCGACATTACACCAAGTATCAACGCCGGGGATAACTTGACGACCCTTCCCTATCGTCCTCGTTGATTTCTCTCCAATATGTATGCCCACAACGCTCGCGCTGACTTCCGGCTGGCGCTGAAATAACCATAATGCCGTGGTGATTTGAGTCCGCGACCGCGGGCCGGGTTCGTATGCCTATTTGTGTGCGCCCGAGCAGCCGCGTTCCCATGCGCAATCAGGCGAGATTGTCACGTTGAGCGACTGGTTCTTCAAACGCGGGCGGCGCGAGGGCATCGACTGGATGAGCCTCGACTCGAAGCTCGACTCGTCAGTCTCGGAACTGTGGTCGCGCTGCAAAGACGTCTGGAATGCAGGCTCGAGCTTTTTTGCGCGATTCAAGCTGACGGGCTGGCGCCGCCTGTTGAACGAAGGTGCCTCGGAGGGCTTTTCGCTTGCGACCGGCGGCCTCCTCGTCCTCTATGCGCTCGCCCTCCCCGCCTTCATCGACTTCGACGAAGGCCGCTTTCTGACGGGCCGCTACAGCGTCAAGTTCCTCGATACCGCCGGAAACGAAATCGGCCAGCGCGGTATCCTGCACAACGACGCCGTGCCGCTCGAGGAGATTCCCGACGCCGTGATCAAGGCGACGCTCGCGACCGAGGACCGCCGCTTCTTCGAACATTTCGGTATCGACATTCTCGGCACGGCGCGCGCGCTGGTTGAAAATATGCGCGCGAACGACGTGGTGCAGGGCGGTTCCTCGCTCACGCAGCAGCTTGCAAAAAACCTCTTCCTTTCGTCCGAACGCTCCATCGACCGCAAGATCAAGGAAGCGTTCCTCGCGCTCCTGCTCGAGGCACGCTTCACGAAGAAGGAAATCCTGAAGCTCTATCTCGACCGTGCCTACCTCGGTGGTGGCGCCTTCGGCGTCGAGGCCGCAGCCCAATTCTACTTCGGCAAGTCGGTGCGCGAAGTGAACCTCGCCGAAGCCGCGATGATGGCGGGCCTCTATAAGGCGCCGACCAAGTACGCGCCGCACGTCAACCTGCCCGCTTCGCGCGCGCGCACAAACGAAGTGCTGCATAACCTTGTCGAGGCCGGCTTCTATACGCCTGCACAGGTGCATGAAGCGCGCATGCACCCGGCTCAGATCGTGGAGACCAGGTCAACCACGAGCCCCGACTGGTTCCTGGATTACGCATTCGAAGAAGTGCAGCGGCTGGCGGAAGGCAAGAACCAATACGTCCTCACGGCCCGCACCACCGTCGACCTCACGATGCAGAAGCAGGCAGACGAGGCGCTCGTCACGTTCCTCAAACAGCAGGGTCGTGGGCTGCGCATCAATTCCGGCGCCATCGTCGCCATGGAGACCGACGGCGCGGTGCGCGCGCTGGTGGGCGGCCCGGACTACGGCGAAAGCCAGTTCAACCGCGCCACGCACGCGCGACGCCAGCCCGGCTCGTCGTTCAAGATCTACGTTTACGCGGCCGCGCTGGAGAACGGCTACAAGCCGAACACCATCGTGCGCGACTCGTCCCGCTCCTGCGGCCGCTGGCATCCCCAGAACTATGGCGGCAGCCACGGAGGCGGCGGGCGGATGCCGCTCTGGATGGCACTCGCGAAATCCTTGAATACGGTTGCCGCCGAGCTCTCGTTCGCGGTCGGGCGCGAAAAGGTCATCGAGCTCACGCAGCGTCTCGGCATCACCGGCATTCGCAAGACCTGCTCTATGGCGCTCGGCGACTACGGCATCACGCCGCTCGAGCACGTGGGCGGCATGGCCACGTTTGCCAACGGCGGAAAGAGTTCGCGCCCTTATGCCATTCTCGACATGACCAATTCGCGTGGAGAGCTGATCTACAGCCGGGAACGCGATGAGCCAGAACCCACACAGATCGTGCCGCGCGCTGTCGCCGAAGGCATGAACCAGATGATGCAGAAAGTTGTGACGGACGGCACCGCCCAAAAAGCTGCTCTCGATTTCACGAACGTGGTCGGCAAGACCGGTACGAGTACCGGCCCCAAGGACGTCTGGTTTGTCGGCGCGACAGGAAAGTACGTCGGGGGCGTATGGCTTGGTAACGACGACAACCGCCCGATGGCGGGGGGCAACACGGGCGGCCAGCTTGCGGCGCCACTCTGGCATTCGTTCATGTCGATCGCCCATCGCGACATGAACATTCCGACCTTGCCAGGATTAGAGCCGCATCCAGTTCAAGTCGCGGAAATGCAGCGCATCGCCGAGCTCAAGAAAACCAACCCTGCTGCTGCAGCGGCTGAGCTTGGGGCAGCCAAAGCGGCAACGCCTTCGATGACGGCTCCTGCGCGCGACGCCCTCAAACGCCTTACCGCAGCTCTGCGTAAAGCCGCCGGTGTAGCCGAGCCCCCACCCGCAACACCTCCCGCCGGCGGGCCGTCGCCAACGCCAATCGACGACCGGCCGGCAGAGCCCGGCAATGTAAACCCGCGCGGCAATCGCGCGGACGGCTCCGATGGGTCAGGTGCTTCGACTCAGGCTAATGCTGATTTCGCCGCGCCAAACGGGCGTGGACCTGCTTCTCCTGCCGTTCCTTGATCCATGACAGCATCCAGCGCCCTACGCTCGCTCACATCGCTGAACTTCATGAGCTTCACGCTTCACAGGCTCAAAAAGCGCATTGCGGCGTTCGTGGCCTACACGACCGATTGGGCGCTCTTCATCGGCGTTGTTCTGATCCTCGGGCTCGGATCAAGCTGGTATATGATCGAACGAGGCTCCTCACTCACGACCATCGAGGCTGGCCCCTGGACGTCCTGGGTCTCGGCGGGCCGACCTGACGCAGATCCTTATACGCGCGCGCATCAGGCCCGCCTCGGACTACTCCCCCTCAGCACGGAAAACGCGCAGACTTTCATTGCGCGCGCCGACAGCGACGGACGGACGCTGCACTCCTCTTGCGACTATGCGATCGAAGGCCGCGAGATCCCCAATTTCTGGTGGAGCCTTACCGTGTTCGATGCGGATGGCCGCCTCATCCCGAACGTGCTCGGCCGTTCGGTATTTACGAGCGATACCGTCGCCGTGAAGCCGGACGGCAGTTTCGTCATTACGCTCTCCCGCGATGCGAACCCCGGAAACTGGCTGCCGATCGGCGGTGCTGGCCGGCTCGCGCTTGCGTTCACGGCCGTCGATCTCGGAACGCGCGCCGTCGCGCAGGAGGCCGAGATCGAGGATGCCGCTCCAACCATCACGCGGTCAGGGTGCTAACGCGATGAAAGGGACGAGCCGTCACGCTTCACCTCGGCAGTGCTTCGGCGTAATCGACGTCGCGGGAGGTGTTACTCCATGCTGAAGCGCCTCTGGGCACGCATCACGTCGATCAACGTTCCGCTGGTGGCGGCGGCACTTTTTGCGAGCGCGATCCTACATATTCTGGCGACACTTGCGACACCCGCGCTGACGCCGAGTACGGGCTATAGCCTGCTTGCGCGCGGCCTGCCGCCCAACACCATGCGGATCCTGCCGCCGGTGACACCGGCTGAGCAGCCGGTCCCCTTCCTCTCGCCGGATGCCCATTACGCCGTTTGCCGTTTCGACACGCGGACTGGAACAGTGAACCTATCCGCTGTGCTGCCTGACCCCGGCTGGCTACTCGCGCTCTACTCGCCGGATGGCTCGAACTTCTTTACCTCCGTCGCGGCTCCCAATCGCCGGCCTAACGTCTCGATCCTGCTTGTACCGGGTGACGAGACTTGGCGCACAGCAGGCGCGGCAACGCCGAACGTCGCCGTCACGGGCGAGGCAACGCTGACCATTCCAGCAAACAAAGGGATCGCCGTGATACGCGCACCGGATCGCGGTGAGGCCTATCGAGCAAAAACGCTCGCCGAGTTGAAGCGCGCGAACTGCCAATTCCAAAAAAGCCGCGCGCTCTAGTGTCCCTGCTCCGAAGTTCGCCAGAGTTCGCTGCTAGGTATCGAGCGAACTTCGGTGTCAAAGGGATACTAGCAAGCATATGCTTTGCTAGTGTGATTCAGATCGAGAAATTCGCTCGGCGCCTCGCCACTCATGATGGCGAATTTCTCGATCATCACACTAGCTAAATTTCAGTCTTCAAAATCGAGATGATCCCTGCGGCGCGCGCGCCGCTGGCGTGCTTTCGCTGGTGTGTCCTCGGCGCGTTCGTAACGAACACCGGGAAAAAGAACAATATCGGCCGACCCGTTTGCTGTCCGTGACCCAGTCAGCGCCCTGACCTGGACAGCCGACCTCCTGAATTCAAAAATGCTAGCCATAGCTTCGGCTCCCTCACGCCGTGCATCCCTCTATTTTTTTCCCCCTTACCGGCCAGCGGCCGGCGCACGCCAACTTATGGCGAGTCCCCTAAGTTCGCTGCTGCTTTGGTTAATGAAAAGTTAACGCATTCGCGTTCGGCGCGAACCGTGGCGCCAAGAGCACGTTGAAGCGATCCGCTTGTCAGACGTCGGCGAGCCAACCTTCCAAGCCGTGTTCGCCATCGCGCGCCTCCACCTCGACGATCCAAAGATCAGGATCGGTGCGGAATTCCCGTTCAAGATAGAGATCGACCTCTGAGTCGGGACGTGGCGCGCCTTTGAAGAAGGCGATCCATCGCCGGTCGGTCTCCAGGCCTGAAAGACTTGCGGGCGCCGGACCGAACAAGGTGGACGTCCCGTCGAGATGGTTGATCCGGATGTAGATAGCGCCCGCATCGTCATCGCCATGGCGCACGACGTAGGCTTGCCGCCCGCCCATTGACGAGCGGCGCACGTACGCTTTGACCCAGATATCGGATTTGAGCCGCATTACTCCGGCCTGACTCCAACGTGTGCGAAAAACGCTCGGCGCACTATTGCTGTGCGGTGCGCAGGGCATCGCCGGCAGCGCTCGCCAGCTTCGCGAGCAATTCGCCCGAGATGCGCCCCGTCTCTTTGAGCTTTCGGTCCAATTCGAACTTCCGGATCGCACGTAAGGTCGCGTCGTTCAAGCGTCCATCGGGCAAGGTGGACATGTAGCCGAGCTGGCGGAAGGCGCGCTGAACCGCTCGGATGACCGCTTCGGCTTCTGGTCCGGGAGGGGTCCGGCCGCCTTCGTCGGCGCCGTGGCTTTGAGCCGACCCAAGCACGAGGTGCTGCAACAGCGCCTGGCGCGGCTCTCCGGTCAGCGGCAATCCGGCGTCGCTTTCGTAAGCCATTATAGCGCCGCGAGTGACGAGACCCAGAACGCCATCGACCGCGCCCGTTTCGTAGCCCTTGGCCTTGAGTTCGCGTTGGATCGCCCGCGTCAGATCAGAACGGTCGGCTGTCTCGGGCAGTGGTTTCACAGCACCCGTCTCGAGCGGCGGAACGGTGGCGCCGGGATCGAGGATTGCTCCGCTCGGCGTGGGTTGCCCGCTGGACCATCCGGCCTCGCCGCCGATCGATGTCCCCGTGCGCGCGGTATCGAGCCCCGCCATCTGTCGGCCGGGCGGTTGCAGGACGAAAATGTTGGTGGCCATCGCGCCTGTGAGCACCGCAAACACAAGGAACGCGAATCTCGATGCGAACGGCGTCATCGTCGAGCGGCCCCGTTTC
Source organism: Hyphomicrobium sp. (assembly GCF_036262015.1). GTDB lineage: Bacteria > Pseudomonadota > Alphaproteobacteria > Rhizobiales > Hyphomicrobiaceae > Hyphomicrobium_C. The sequence continues at coordinate 678,857 of NZ_DATAJR010000009.1, forward strand.
CTCTGTGTCACGCGGTTTTGTCTAATATTGCGATGCGGCTGTTAAGATGCCGTTAATGATCTGCGCGCTGAGGCCGGTTGCTCGTGACCCTGATCTTCCGAGGCTCCCGTCTTTAGTCCGCGGGCGGCAGGCCGCCGCCCGCTCCTCCCGGAAATCACTCCGCGGCCTTCATGTACGCCTCCATCGGCGGGCAGGCGCAGACGAGGTTGCGGTCGCCGTAGACATTGTCGACGCGGTTGACGGGGGGCCAGTATTTGTCGACGCGGAAGGCGCCGGCCGGGAAGCACGCCGCCTCGCGTGAGTACGGCCGGTTCCACTCGCCGATGAGATCCTCCACCGTATGCGGCGCGTTCTTCAGCGCGTTGTTCGTCTTGTCCGCGCGACCCTCCGCAATGGCGCGCGCTTCCTCATGGATCGCCAGCATGGCGTCGCAGAAGCGGTCGAGCTCGGCCTTGGTCTCCGACTCCGTCGGCTCGATCATGAGCGTTCCGGCAACAGGCCAGCTCATGGTCGGGGGATGAAAGCCGCAATCGATGAGCCGCTTGGCGATATCGTCGACGGTCACGCCGGCGCTCTCGAGAAGCGGGCGCGTATCGATGATACATTCGTGCGCGACCCTCCCCCTGGCGCCGGTATAGAGCACGCCATAAGCGCCCGCGAGGCGCTTGGCGACGTAGTTCGCGTTGAGAATTGCGACGCGCGTCGCCTGCGTGAGGCCGGCGCCGCCCATCATCAGGCAATAGCTCCACGAGATCGGCAGGATTGATCCGGACCCATAAGGCGCCGCCGAAACCGTCATGGCGTTGCCACCCGTCTCCGGATGTCCGGGCAGGAAGGGCGCTAGATGCATCTTGACGCCAATCGGTCCCATTCCGGGACCACCGCCGCCATGCGGGATGCAGAAGGTTTTGTGCAGGTTGATGTGGCCGACATCGGCGCCAACGTCACCGGGGCGTGCGAGGCCGACGAGTGCGTTGAGGTTGGCGCCGTCGAGATAGACCTGTCCGCCATGCGCGTGGGTGATGGCGCAGATCTCCTTGACCGTCTCCTCGAACACGCCGTGGGTCGAGGGGTAGGTGATCATGGCCGCCGCGAGTGTCTCGGCGTTGGCCTCGGCCTTGGCGCGGAAATCGGCAAGGTCGATGTTGCCTTTCGGGTCCGTCGCAACGACGATGACTTTCAAGCCGCACATCGAAGCCGACGCAGGATTTGTTCCATGCGCCGAGGCGGGGATCAGACAGATATTGCGATGCTCCTCGCCGCGACTCTTGTGATAGGCGCGGATGGTTAGAAGGCCCGCGTACTCGCCTTGGGCGCCCGAGTTGGGCTGCATCGAAAACGCATCGTAGCCGGTGATCTGGCACAGCTTGTCCGAGAGATCCTCGATCAGCTCGGCGTATCCCAGCGCCTGATCTGCCGGCGCGAAGGGATGTATTTCTGCAAACTCCGGCCACGTGATGGGCAGCATCTCAGCGGTGGCGTTGAGCTTCATGGTGCATGAACCCAGAGGGATCATGGCGCGGTCCAGTGCCAGGTCCCGGTCAGCAAGGCGGCGCATGTAGCGCGTCATCTCGCTTTCGGCACGATTCATGTGGAAGACGGGATGCGTGAGATAGGCGGATTGGCGGAACAGCGCCTTCGGCAAGCGGTACTCCGGATATTCGTCGCGATAGACGAGTTCGTAGCCTCCGAACGCGCGCCAGACGGCCTCGAGCGTTGCAGGGCGCGTGCGCTCGTCGACCGTGATGCCGATGCGATCACGACCGACCTTGCGCAGGTTGATGCCGTAATCGACGGCGTTCTTCATGATGAGGCCCTGGTACGGACCGACCTCAACAGTGATGGTGTCGAAGAACTCCTTGGGTTGCACCTCGAATCCAATGGACGCCAGCCCGTCGGCCAAACGCGCCGCCTTGCGATGGACGCGCTCCGCAATCGCCTTTAGGCCCTTGGGTCCATGGAAGACTGCGTACATGGATGCGATCACGGCGGGCAGAACCTGAGCCGTGCAGATATTGGAGGTCGCGGTCTCGCGGCGAATATGCTGCTCACGTGTCTGCAGCGCCAAGCGATAGGCGCGATTGCCGCGCGCATCGACCGATACACCAACGAGGCGCCCCGGCAATGCGCGCTTGTGAGTATCCTTGACGGCGATGTAGCCAGCATGCGGGCCGCCGTAGCCCATGGGCATGCCAAAGCGTTGCATCGAACCGATGGCAATATCGGCCCCCATCTCGCCCGGCGGTTTCAGAAGCGTGAGCGCCAGCGGGTCAGCGGCGACCACGGCGAGCGCCTTGGCGGCGTGCAGCTTTGCGATGACATCCGAGAAGTCGTGAAACGCGCCGCACACACCAGGATATTGAAACAGCGCGCCGAAGACTTTCTCCGGCTCGATATCCTTGAAGGGATCACCGACGATGACCTGCCAGCCGAGCGGCTCGGCGCGCGTTTTGACGACGGCGATCGTTTGCGGCAGACATTCCTTGTCGACGAAAAACGCCGCTGCCTTCGACTTCGTCACGCGATGAGCAAGCGCCATCGCCTCCGCCGCTGCAGTCGCCTCGTCGAGCAGTGAGGCATTGGCCACATCGAGGCCCGTCAAATCCGAGACAAGGGTTTGGAAATTGAGCAGCGCCTCGAGCCGGCCTTGGCTGATTTCCGGCTGGTAGGGCGTATAGGCCGTGTACCAGGCCGGGCTCTCGAGGATGTTGCGCTGTATTGCGGGCGGCATGGTTGTGCCGTGATAGCCCTGCCCGATGAGCGAGGTCAGAACGCGGTTCTTGTTGGCCGTCTCGCGCATACGGTCGAGGCCACCGCGCTCCGAGAGAGGCCGGCCGAACTCAAGCGCTTTCCCTTGGCGGATATCCTTGGGCACGATCTCATCGATCAACTGATCGAGGCTTGCGACGCCCACGACCTTGAGCATCTCCGCCATCTCCTCGGGCGATGGTCCGATGTGGCGGCGATTAGCGAAATCATAGGGCTCGTAGCCCTTCGGAACAGTCATGAGCCATCCTCTCAGCCGACGAGCTTCTTGTAGTCTGCCTCGTCCATGAGGCCATCGAACGCCTTCACGTCGGAGATTTTCAATTTGAAGAACCAACCGGCATTCTGCGGATCGGAGTTCACGATCGAGGGATCTTTGACGATGACCTCGTTGACCTCGACGATCTCGCCGTCGAGAGGCGCAAAGACGTCGGACGCGGCCTTGACGGATTCGACCACGGCCGCTCCATCACCTTTGGCAAGCTTGGCGCCGACGTTCGGCAACTGGACGAAAACGAGATCGCCGAGCTGCGTTGTTGCGTGCTCAGTGACTCCCACGGTCGCAACGTCGCCTTCGAGCTTCAGCCATTCGTGCTCTTCGGTGAATTTCAGCAAAGCATCCTCCTGGTGTGACTGATCAACTGCGTTTGTAGCGAAGCTCCACGAATGGGAGCGTTGCGACACTCACGGGCAATCGCTTTCCTCTGACTTCGGCGAACACGCTCGTTCCTGGCATCGCGAGCTCGCTCGGGAGGTAACCCATGGCAATGGGCGCATCGATGCTTGGTCCGAAACCGCCCGATGTGACGGCCCCGATCGGAGCGCCGCCTTCATCGGTTGCAAACAGCGAAGCACCCGCGCGGACCGGAGCACGCCCCTCAGGACGCAAGCCGACCCGCCGCCGCTTCGTCCCCTTCTCGATTTGCTCGATGATGATTGCAGAGCCGGGAAATCCGCCTGCCCGTACTCCGCCCGCACGCCGCTGCTTCTGGATCGCCCATGCGAGGCCAGCCTCGACAGGCGTGGTCATCGTATCGATATCGGAACCGTAAAGCGGAAGACCAGCCTCGAGCCGCAACGAATCCCGCGCGCCGAGACCAATGGGCAGGACGTCCGGATTTTCGAGCAGGCCCTCTGCAATCTCGCGGGCAATATCGGCCGGTATCGAGATCTCGAATCCGTCCTCTCCGGTGTAGCCCGAGCGCGCGACGACGCAGGAAGCGCCCATGATCGGCATCTCGCGCACATCCATGAAGCGCATGGCGGCACAATTGGGTGCGAGACGCGCGAGGGCTCTTTCAGCTTTCGGCCCCTGCAGCGCGATGAGCGCGTGATCGATCCGTTCGATCTCGCAAACGTCGGACATTTCCGCACGCAATTGCGCCTCGTCGTCAGCCTTGCGCGCGGCATTGACGACGAGCAGGAGATGGTCGCCGCGGTTCGCAACCATGATGTCGTCGATGATGCCGCCACTCGCGTCGGTGAAAAACGCGTAGCGCTGGCGACCCTCCGGCAGGCTAAGAATGTCGACAGGAACGAGACGTTCGAGTGCGCGCGCAGCGTCGGCAATCATCCCCGATCTCGGACGGAGAACTATTTGCCCCATGTGCGAGATGTCGAAGAGACCTGCAGCGGCTCTCGTGTGAAGGTGCTCCTTCAGCACGCCGAACTGGTACTGCACCGGCATGTCGTAGCCCGCGAAGGGAACCATGCGTGCGCCGAGGTCCACATGGAGAGAATGGAGCGGCGTCGGCCTTAACGGGGCGGGGGATATGTCAGGTGTATCGACACTCATGCAGAGGCTCCACAGGCTCTTCAAGCGCACGCCGTGCGCAATGCGAGCCCCCTCTGTCGCGAGACCTGAAAGATTGGGTGCCTCCCAGTGAAGCTGGCGCGGCGCCTTTTCCTCGTCGGTGGGCCGGTAGGAACCCGGCCACTTTCCAGAGTGTCAGTAGTCTTGCGGTCCTTGATGCCTGAGAGTTTCCGGGGCGGTTGCTCCTTCGGCGCCGGGCGAGCCCGGTCTCTTCCGCAAGACGGCGGAGACGAGTCGGAGGATGGGGATTTCGATGCGTATGGTCAACCCCACCAAAGTCCTTCCGAATACGACGCGGTCTTGACGACCTCCGCAGGCGCGACGCGGGAGTATGTGCGAAAGCCCGATGTATCGGGAGGCCATTTTAAGATGCTGTTAACCGGCCGAAGCCTGCATCAGGAGCGGCGGGCACAATCGATAAAATTTGTCTCAGTTTTTCAGACAACTCGCTTAAATAACGTCTTAAATTGTCATGCCCGCGGCCGGGCTTCCTCAAAATTTCTCCGGTAGCGTCCGATCTATCAGGGGCCTCTCCAGGCCTCCATAGTTCGCGACCGGAGTTGCTACAGCATGTCCTTGTTCAGGATTGCCGTCGTTCTTTCGTTGGGCGTTGCGCTGATGCCGTCCGATCGGGAACAGCAGGAAGCGCTGTATGAGCGCGCCGCCACCGCCGCGCATTGGACCATGACGTATTGCGACCGCAACGGTCAGCAGTGCGAGATGGCGGGCACCCTTTGGGATGCGTTCCTGCGCAAAGCCCAGTTCGCCGGCAAACTCGCCTATGACGTGGCGTTGCGAACGGCCGGAAACGAAGCTCAAGAGGCCCTTATCGCCCCTGTCTCCGCCAAGGCGCGCGGGACGCTCAGTCCGGATGACCTAAGTCTGGATTGGCGGGGCGAGCGGACGCAGCAAGGCGGAATCTAAGGCTTAGGCTGCGGCGACGGGCCACCGGCTCCGGCGGTCAGATCAGGCTATTTCTTTCCTCGAAGTCGGTTTTTGAGGCTCCGGAAGCATTATATTTCCTGTGTGAGCCCGCCATAGCCGTTCCGAGGACATTCTGCTGATGACGATTGCCAACCTCCAGTCCGATTTCGAACTCCTGGACGATTGGGAGGATCGCTACCGCTACATCATCGAGCTGGGGCGGACACTTGCCCCGTTCCCCGATGCCTTGCGGACCGAAGCGACGAAGGTGCGCGGCTGTGCCAGCCAGGTTTGGCTCGTGAGCGAGGTGCGCCCGGCGGACAACGGCAGCGGCCCCATGTTGCATTTCGTGGGTGACAGCGATGCGCACATCGTGCGTGGCCTCATCGCCATTCTCTTTTCGCTCTACAACGACAAGCCGGCACGTGAGATCCTGGCCATCGAGCCGCAAACGGCGTTCGCGGCCCTCGGGCTCAAGGAGCATTTGACTCCGCAGCGCTCGAACGGCTTGGCGTCGATGGTCGAGCGCATTCGCGCCGACGCCACGGCCGCACTCGCCTAGCCCTCCGCGTCGCCATCAAGGGTTGGACGGAAATCGTCTGATCCCCAGTGGCGGACCGGCGCAACGCGCACCCCGCTGTCGCGCTGAGCCAAGCCGTAATGGCGCGCCAGCGTCGCCAGGGCGATGCCGAGTACGATCTTGGCCGAGCGCTTGGGCCAGCCTGCACTGCGCTCAACATGCTCCAGCCCTTTCAAGTGACAGCAAACGTCGATCAAGATGCCGGCGTGCTCCGGGCCGACGGCGGCGAGAGCACGGCGCACCCTTTCGCCAGCCGCTGCGATATTGTCGGCCATCTCAACGCCTGCGCCTGGCGCACCACGGCGTCCGCTCCCCCCCGTGGCCGTGACACTCCAGCTCTGAGTGACCCTGGGTGACATCTGCGCAAACCAGAAATCTGCTCGAAGCCTTTCGCCTGCATTGAACTGCGCTTCGCTGATCAAGGGCTGCCCGTCGCCGTCGCGCCGGCTGAACAGTCACGCGATCGGGCTTTCGGCAGGATTGTAACCCGGGCGCTGCCGGCCTTCAGCCTTCGCTGGCTTCCTTCCGGCACGCGCAGGGCGTGCGACTGCAATCGGCGAAACGGGTCGCGCGCGGTTGGTCATCAATGGCTCCGAGGTTCAGGTGTCGTGGTGGGCGTGCAGAAGTCGCCGCCCCACAAGGGTCGGGACGATCCACTCCATCAGTTCGAGCGCACGGTCGAATACGGGGTCGTCACGGCGATCCTCGATGACGGCGCAAGCGTGCGCCACTGTGGTGCGATCACGCGAGAAGATCAGGCCAACGTCGGTGAGGTTCAATCCACACGAGACGTGCGCCAGGTACATCGCGGCCTGACGCGCAAGGGCGACCGGCGCCTTCCCGCGCGACTGCCGCGAAAGCTCGACGTGGGCGACGCCGAACACTTCGCCAATGGCCGCCTCGATGATGTGGCGCAGCCGAAGCGCTTCACGTTCGGAAAGACGTCCTTGTGTCGATTCTCCGGCCGTCCGCGCCCCGTGAAGCTCGGCGTGTCCGATGGGGCGTTCGACGAACCACGCCGCGAAATTGGCCGGATCTCCACCCGGAACGGAAGCGCAATCCTCACCAGATCGAACGTTCATGGTCATCGCCTTCTGTCTCGGGCGCACTTTTCGAAACGGATCTTATGCTCGGATCGGAGCCGGCCTAGGTCGAAACTACGAGATCAGTGAACGGCGAGGATAAGTCGTTTGGGCCTGCTGCCGGGGTCGCGATGCAACAATCCCCGCTGCGCGTGCCCGTGGGACAGTCAGCTCCTCTTCCGGAGCTTTGCATGTCTCCCACCCCCCATTCCGGGCTCCGGCTCGGATCGTCCGTTTCTGAGCCCCAGCGCCTCGCGGAGCTTCAACGTCTCCTTCCGCTCTGGCCCGCGGAGCTGGCCGATACGTCACGGAACGGACGACTGCGTCTCGTCGCGAAGCTCGAATACGCTCTCAAGGCTGAGCGGCGGCGCGGACGCGCGGGGCATTGGACCTATGATCTCGCGCGGCATGCCGCGCTGCTTCGCGCCTGGCGCCGCGAACGCGCAGCTCCAAGATATGCAACGCGTCCAGAAAATAGAAATGGCGCCGGCCGAGGCTGACCAGCGCCATCTAATTTGTCGACTGCTTGCGCGTTTACTTCTCGCGGCGGGTGCCGAGACCCATCTTCTTCGCAAGATCCGAGCGGGCCCGGGCGTAATTCGGGGCGACCATCGGATAGTCGTGCGCCAGGCCCCACTTCTCGCGGTATTCCTCGGGCGAGAGGTTGTAGTGCGTACGGAGGTGTCGCTTCAGCGATTTGAACTTCTTTCCGTCCTCGAGACAGACGATGTGGTCCGGCATGACCGACTTCTTCACCGGGACTTTCGGCCTCAGCTCCTCGCGCTCGGGCTGAACAACGGTCCCCGTAGCGCGGCTCAATGCGGCATGGGTTTCGTTGATAAGCTGCGGCAGGTTCTCGGCACCGATCGTGTTGTTGCTCACGAAGGCCGACACGATCCTTGCTGTCAGCTCGACCAGCTCCGGCTGTGTCCCGTCTTCCATCGCTTCATCCTTCCAGACGCCGAAATCTTTACTCGTTAAGTCTAGCCCAAGGCTAATACAGTTTTTGCTTAGCAGTCTCAAGCTGAACTCAACATGAGCGCGGGATGCATCGGGCATGAGCGCCGCGCCGTGTACAATCTATGCCGTCGAGGTCTTTGGACATCATTACCCGTTTGATGTCAATTTCGCTGCCCCAAATCTTGCCCAAATCCCTAACCGCCGCAAGTCTCTCGTTGTCGCGCGCAAACTGCATTGTTGCTAAAGCCTGCATTTGTAAATTGACATCCCTGCAAGTTCTACTTGTGTTTTCGAGGCATTCGCCCAAATAGAACGGCGGACAGGCCGGACTTGCTTGCACGTCCAATCCTTCATTAACATTGAGACATGCAGGTCACAGTTTAAGCATTGTCTATCGGCCGTTGGACGCCATTTGGCGATTTGCCGGGCGGATAGCCCGTCGCGGCGTCCAATTTGACAACGCCGTGGCTCTTTGCCGAAACATGCAGTCCGCCTCCTCCCTCCCTACGTAGGGGAAGGACCGCCAAGGATCAGACAACACAGAAGGTTGCCGCCATGCATGGCCCCGCTTCGCGCGTGCTCCCCCCTCCCCCCGTCGCTCCGCGCAAGCCCGTCGTGTCGACGTATCACGGCGTGACGCTGAAGGACGACTACGCGTGGCTCAGGGCTGACAATTGGCAGGACGTGATGCGCGAGCCCACGCTGCTCGACGCCGACATCCGGGCCTATCTCGAAGCCGAGAACGCCTATACGGAGGCTGCGCTCGGCGCGACGAGCGCGCTTCAGGCCGAGCTTTTTGCGGAGATGAAGGCGCGGATCAAACCGGACGACAGCGGTGTGCCCACGCCGGACGGGCCATTCGAATATTATGCGAACTTCGTCGCAGGCGGTCAGTACCCCCGCCTCTGCCGTCAGCCGCGGGGCGGCGGAGCCGAAGACGTCCTGCTCGACGGCAATGCGGAAGCTGCCGGCAAGTCCTACTGGGATCTCGGCGGAAAGGCCCACAGCCCCGATCACCGACTGCTGGCCTACGCCGTCGACGACAAGGGCTCCGAGCTGTTCACGGTGCGCATCCGCGATCTCGCCACGGGGCAGGATCTTGCCGACGAAATCCCCGATACGCGCGGCGAGATGGTGTGGGCGAACGATAGCCAAACGCTGTTTTATATCCGGCTGGATGCCAATCACCGGCCGCTGATGGTTTACCGGCACCGCATCGGGACGCCGGTCTCCGAGGACGTGCTCGTCTATGAGGAGAAGGACGCGGGATTTTACGTCGGGTTGGACAAGACGCTGTCGTCGAAGTTCGTCCTCGTCGATGCGCACGACCACCAATCCAACGAGGTCTATCTCGTTGACGCCGACCAGCCCGAAAGCCCCTTGCAGCTTGTCGAAGCTCGCGTGCACGGCCACGAATACCAGGTCGACCATCGCGTGGACCGGCTGATCATCACGACCAACTCGGGCGGCGCAGAAGATTTCCGCATCTGCGATGCGCCGATCACCTCCCCCGGACTGGCCAACTGGCGCGAGATCATCGCGCATAAGCCCGGCCGGCTGATCATCGACACCGTGGTCTTCAAGACCCATCTCGTGCGCCTCGAGCGCGAGGACAGTCTGCCGCGCATCATCGTGCGCGAGTTCGAGAGCGGAACCGAGCACGCCATCGCGTTCGACGAAGAGGCCTATGCGCTCGGCATGTCGGAGGGCTATGAGTTCGACACCACGACGCTGCGCTTCACCTACTCGTCGATGACGACGCCCGCCGAGACATACGATTACGACGTGGCAGCGCGGACGCGCGTCCTGCGCAAGCGCCAGGAGATTCCCTCCGGTCACAACCCGTCCGACTACGTCACGCGGCGCCTGTTCGCACCCACCGCTGACGGCGAAACCGTCCCGGTCTCGATCCTCTACAAGAAGGGAACACGGCTCGACGGGTCGGCGCCCTTGCTGCTGTACGGCTACGGCTCGTACGGCATTTCCATCCCGGCCTCGTTCTCAAGCACACGCTTTTCGCTCGTCGACCGCGGGTTCATCTATGCCATCGCGCACATCCGCGGCGGCAAGGACAAGGGCTATCACTGGTACACGGACGGCAAGCTCGACAAGAAGCTCAACACCTTCACCGACTTCATCGCAGCTGGTGAGCACCTCGCGGCGCAGGGCCTGACTCAGCGCGGACGTATCGTCGCCAACGGCGGATCGGCCGGGGGCATGTTGATGGGCGTCGTCGCCAACATGGCGCCGGATCTGTTCCTCGGCATCATTGCCGACGTGCCGTTCGTGGATGTGCTCAACACCATGCTCGACAAAGATCTGCCCCTTACGCCGCCTGAGTGGCCGGAGTGGGGAAACCCGATCGAGAGCACGCGCGATTTCGAGATCATCCGGTCGTACAGCCCCTACGAAAACGTGGCCGCGAAGTCCTACCCGCACATCTTTGCCTACGGCGGTCTGACCGATCCGCGTGTGACCTACTGGGAGCCCGCCAAGTGGATCGCGAAGCTGCGCACACTCAACACCAGCGACAATCTCGTGCTTCTTAAGACCAACATGGAAGCCGGTCACGGCGGCGCCTCCGGCCGCTACGAGCAACTGAAGGAAATTGCTGTCGACTACGCCTTCGCGCTCAAGATCGCTGGGCTTGCGGACGCGTGAGTCCTAGCCACCCAACAGGCGGTCGACGAAGGCGGGCACGACCACCGTCGCTCGGCCGTACACCGCCTCGGCGAAGAAGCTTTGTCCTTCGGACGGCTCAAGGTTGAGCTCAACCGTGTGGGCGCCGGCTCCCCGCGCTTCGGCCACGAAACCCGCGGCGGGATAAACGTTTCCGCTCGTGCCGATCGAGATGAAGAGATCCGCCGCCCCGAGCAGCTCGCCGATGCGCTCCATGTGATAGGGCATCTCGCCAAACCACACGACGTCCGGCCGCATGCCGCCGGCGTCGCGGCAGGAGGGGCACGCTGTTTCAAGCGAGAGATCCTCGCTCCAAGAACGCCGCGCACCGCAGCCAGCGCAAAGCGCCTTGAAGATCTCTCCATGCATGTGAATGAGGTTCCGGCTTCCAGCCTGTTCGTGCAGCGCATCGACGTTTTGCGTCACGATCCAGACGTCGCCCGCGTACTCTCGCTCAAGTCTCGCCAATGCGTCGTGGGCCGCGTTGGGACGGATGCCGGCATGAGCGCGGCGGCGCATGTTGTAGAACTCATGCACGTGCGCGGGATTGCGCGCGAAGCCCTCGGGCGTCGCAACCTCGCGATAATCGTATTTGGCCCAGATGCCGTCCCGATCCCGGAATGTCGGCACACCGGACTCGGCGGAGAGCCCCGCTCCCGTGAGAACCACGATAGACTTGTAGATCATGCGTCTGTTCTCGGCCGCGATCTTCGTTCTCCAAAAGATAAAAGCGGCCGCCCTTCAAGGCGACCGCTTTCCTACGATGCGGGTGTGCCGCACCTTATCGCTTACTTTTTCACAGCCACCGTGAACTCGATGGTCGCCTTCTTGGCCTCACCGCCCGAGCGCGTGATGGTGGCGCCGCACTTGTAGGTTTCGGAGAAGCCTTCAATGCGGCAGGACTTCGTGTCGATTGCGAAGTCGAGGTCGCGCTTCTTGTCGACCTTGTTGATGTCGATCGGATCGTCAACGCTGACGTCCTTGTCGATCAGCTCCAGCTTCACCTTGTGAACGCCCGGCGGGACGGACTTGGTGAGCTTCCAACCCGGCTTTTCAGCCCCCTTCGCGCTCAGCGTCGGCGACACGACCGCCTGGCCGTCGATCGTCAAGCGTGCGAAGAAGTCGCCATCCGACAGATCATCGGCCCGATCGAGGGGCGTGAACTTCGAGACGGTAACGGTGATCTCGTGTGGCGGCTGCGCCGCGGCCTCGCTGGAGGTCAGCGAAGCCAAGCCAAATCCAATCGTTGCCAGCCCTGCGCCGACCGCAAGCGCGCGGCGAGCTTCCGCCCTGCAAATCGCTCCAAACATGTGTCACTCCCCTAAAATGTCCGCAAGGGAGCCAGCGGTCCTCGGCGTGAGAGAGACGCGGTGGAACGTCGGGCCCCGTACCTCGGGATGCTAGCAGTAAACGGAGAGCGGTGTCGTGAGGGCCGAGCTGATCTGGACTGCTCCGTTGCCAATCAGTGACATGGCACACTAACTGCTACCGGATTCACGTTTTTTCTCTGATAATTCATTGTCTTATTTGATTACTTCCGACCTCCGCGATGCTGGGCGGCGCCGAAGTTGTTCAAGCCTGTCCACTGCAATGAGAATTCGGTTTGATCCGTAATCCGGCTATTCTTCGTCGTTGGGATTCTTGGGACCGCATGCATGCATGTCCTCAAACGCGGTGATGCACTTCAGCTGCTGCGACTCGCGTCGGGCCTGATCCTGTTTCTTTTCGCCGCCACCCATTTTCTCAACCATGCGTTGGGCCTCATCAGCGTCGACCTCATGCAGGAGGTTCAGCAGTGGCGGTGGGCGGTGACGCGCTCGCTGCCCGGGACGATCGTTCTCGCCTCGGCACTGGTCATCCACGTGAGTCTCGCGCTCTTCAAACTTGCTCAGCGTACGACACTGCGTATGCCTCCGTGGGAGTTCATTCAACTCGCGCTTGGGCTCTCAATCCCGTTTCTGCTGCTTCCGCACATCGTCAATACGCGCATTGCCCACGACTACTTCGGTGTGAACGACATCTATGCGTACGAGTTGATCCGGCTTTGGCCGGACAGCGCCGTGACGCAGAGCGTGCTGTTGCTGCTTGTATGGATCCACGGTTGCATCGGTCTGCACTTCTGGTTGCGGCTGGCCCCGCAGTATCGACGCTTCTCCGTTGGACTCCTGGCCCTCGCGATTTTTGTCCCATTGGCGGCGCTAGGCGGCTTCTACAGCGCCGGCCGCGGCATGGCGCAGGTCATCCAGGATCCCGCGATCTTTTCGAACATCAAAACGATGACGCACTGGCCAAGCGAGAAGGACTTCGAGGCGCTGGCGCGGTACCGCAGCCTCGTTCGCACGGAGTACATCATTCTGCTCGGCGTGGTGGCGGGTTACTTTCTTCTTACGTATTTCAGCCGCCTGACGGGTCCGAAAGTGCGCGTCAGCTATGTCGGCGGTCCCACGGTGACGGCTCCTGAGGGGCCCACCCTTCTCGAGATCAGCAGAAACGCAAAAGTTCCGCACGCCTCGGTCTGCGGCGGACGCGCGCGCTGCTCGACCTGCCGGGTGCGGATCGAGAAGACGTCTACACCGCTTCCTCTGCCCCGATTTCCCGAGGTCGTCACGCTTGCCAGCATCGGCGCACCGGAAAACGTCCGGCTCGCCTGCCAGATCCGCCCCCAGGGGCATCTCACCGTGTCGCGAATTCTTCGCCCTGGTAGCACGGGCCCGGAGGCGGTTGCGCTGAGTGAGGAACACAGCACCGGAGCAGAGAAATCGCTGGCCGTGATGTTTGTCGACCTGCGTGACTTCACGCGTCTGGCGGAGAAGCGCCTCCCGTTCGATATCGTGTTCATCCTGAACGAGTTCTTTGGCGTGGTCGGCACGGCAATCGTCGGCGAAGGCGGGCGCATCGACAAGTTTCTCGGTGACGGCCTGCTGGCCGTATTCGGCGAGCAAGTTGGTCTTGCGGCCGGCTGCAGGCAGGCGCTGCGTGCCGCGCGCGCTATCGATCTCGCCCTCGATCACGTCAATGCCAAGCTCGAAGAGGAAGTCGGGCGATCCCTTCGCGTCGGTATCGGTGTCGATGCCGGCACCCTGGTTGTGGGTCGCATCGGCTTCGGCGAAATGGTCGATTTCACTGTGATCGGTACGCCCGTCAACGTGGCGAGCCGGCTCGAATCCCTCACCAAGGAGACGTCGTGTCAGATCATGCTGTCGCGCGCGGTCGCCGAGCATGCCGGATGGGCTCCCACGACCGAGTTCACCACGACCATCCAAGTGCGCGGCGTTGCCGATCCGGTCGATGTCATTGGGATCGTGCGCGGACGCGATCTCCCGGCCAGCATCCTGTCAGCGACATCGGACACCGACGTTGCCGCGCGGACCGCAGCAACGTCTCAGGTGTGAGCGCGCTAGGGTTATTCCGGTATTAATTGAATCGCGGACCGACCCTCATTCTTTGTTTTGTCGTGCTTCTTATCGGACATGACGTCTTGCATGGCGCCGCCATGACCTGGTTCCCACTTTTCCGGAAGCACTCTAATCGGCCTACTGGGTCCGGCGACCGAAAGAGACGGCGTAGGCGGGCGAGCGGATCTGGAAGATTCCATCGTTCTCGGGACCGGCGATGCCGTCCACGACGTTGGTCGGATCGAACATGTTGGTGTCGCAGGTGGCGTCTGCCTCGAAGGCCGAAATCGTGAGCGTGCCCATGCTGACGGACTTACGGTCGTCGGGCCAGAACGCCGTGGGGTCGTCGATGGCGTCTCCCGTCTGGCCGAGGATGGCCGTGACGTCGAACTCGACGGGTCCCTTGGACAGTCGCTCGGTCATCTCGGGCTTGTAGAAGTCCGGATCCTTGGCTTTCGCTTCGTCGTCGGTCAGGCTCGCTTCGCCCGCCTTTGGCACCAGCTTCCATTTGATGATCTGCTTCTCGCCGGCCGCATTCGTCAGCGTGAAGGTGTGGATGCCGAAATAGGGGGTCGTCGCATAGCTCGCGGGAACGGAGCGCGCTGTGAGCCAGGCCTTCTGACGCGTCGATTCCGGGTTGGCGGCGAAGAAGGCGCCGATCTTGTCTTTGTCCTTGGTCGCGACCGTCGTCAGCAGCTCCAGGAACTTCGCCGGCGTCTTGGCGACGAAGACCGGCGCCGAGATCATCACCATGTCCGTCTGATTGCCGTTGCCGAGATCGAAGTGGAGCGCGAGGCCGCGGGTGTTGTCCTTCTGGGCGTTAGGCGCCAGCGGGTTGCCGCCGCCCATCGAGAAGCGGCCGACCACCGGCCATGGACCCTTGCCCGACAGATGCGGGGCCTTGGACAGCTTACCCGCGTCATCGGTCGGCGAGAACGAGCCCTTGACGCAGAAACCGTGGGTGTGGGCCGCGCGCTTGCCGGGATTGGCGCCAAACACGGCATTCAAGGCGTTGACGAGGGCCTCGGGATCGGTGTCGTCGGCGCGGACACCCGACAAAGGCGCCATGGTGAGCAGGGCGGAAAGCGTGGCGATAGCGATCGTACATCCGGACTTCATGACAATCTCCTCCGAAAGCTGCGTACTCTTAGTACGGCAAGTTCCTGTAGCGAAAAAGACATTCCAGCTCCCAGTCTCCGCTCCCCGTGCACGTGAGCCATACAAAAAAGGGCCGTCCGGTTTCGGACGACCCCCAAAATGAAGAAGGGCTCCCTTGCGGGAGCCCTTCGAATTCGATTTGCCTACTAGGCAGCTTCAGCGCGTAAGGCCGGCAGCTTCTTATCCTCCTCGAGTTCGAGATCGGACTTGAGTGCGATTCCTACGTACCTCACACCATCCTTCTTTTTGACTTTCTGGATTCCGAACTCGGCAATCTCCCGACCAAATGTCGGCAGGGCTAGAGGCTCCTTCTGTCGTTCTTCACACCATACGCAGTAGGCTTCGTAGAGTGATGTTGCCGAAACGGTGTGACCGTCCTGGCTGTCGACGCTCTCCTTGTAGAAGCGTTGCACGTCCGTCTCCGGGACGAGCAGTTTAGCGGCAGGCAACGAACGATTGTCGTTGGCTCCCAAACGCGGCTTTCTGATTGCCACGGCCGCCTGTTGCGGGGCCGCCACCGCTGCCGCAGCGGTGCTCTGAACCGTCGCCATTGCAGGCGCGGCAGGGGCTTCACGATCGTAGAGGCGCCACTGGCTGAAGGCAATGTACATGCCGAAGCCAGAGCCGATCTCAAGCAGAAGCGCGATGAAAATCGTCATCGCCATCTGCACCTGATCGATGCTGAAGCCGGACAGCTTCGCAAGCACCGTGGCCTGCGGGTCCGCTTCGCCCAT
Organism: Hyphomicrobium sp.; assembly: GCF_036262015.1. GTDB lineage: Bacteria > Pseudomonadota > Alphaproteobacteria > Rhizobiales > Hyphomicrobiaceae > Hyphomicrobium_C. The sequence goes on from NZ_DATAJR010000009.1 coordinate 694,948, forward strand.
GACCGTCATTGCATCGGTCTTGCCCAACTTGCCCTGGATCTCTGCGATCCGGGTCTCGAGCGTCTGCGCCTGCTGGCCCGAAGCCATTTCGGCGGTCAGACCATGGTACTTCTGACAGAAGTCACGTCCGGATTTTCCGGTGACGTCCGTGCAGGCCTTCGTGAAGGTCCAGGCGCGCTGGTTCTTGAGGCCTTCGATCTCCCCTTGCACAGTCGCTGCGGGACGATGCTGCGGAATCCAGGACAATTGATCCTGGGCCCGCTTCAGGTCTCCGCGAAGATCCTTGTACGACTGAGCCTCGACTGCGCGATGGCCGGTCGTATCGAACCGGTTCAGCGCGGCATGGCCGAGGGCGGAAGTCAGCGAATAGGCCGTGACGACCAAGCCCACGACAGCCGAAGCTGCCGCCTGGGACCACATCCTGTTCTTGATTGCGGCGAAGAAGAAAAATGGGATCAGCGCTTTGAGGCAGTCTGCTGCGACGCTTGCGGCGCCGTAGATCATGCCGTCCATTTCGGTCCGTCCCAAACTGTACCCGAAACGCCAATTCATAGCTGCAGAGACGGCGAGTAGCACGCCGGCAGCTAGAACCCCGAACACGCCTAGAGCATGTCGTATTTTCATTGCCCTCTCCTTTGAGGGCCCGCGCGCGCTACCCCATATGGCAGCCGAAACGAACGGGCCTCGTGCCTTTTGGGTCTGGAAGGAGATCAGACCGGCCAGCTCCGACGAACGACCAGTGCCGCTTGGAAATGCGCTTCGTTACCCGTTGAGCTAGGCACGCCCCCCAAGGCGAACCATCAGGCAATTTGGCGCCGCCCCCCGGCGGACACACTAAGCTGGACCTGCTCACCCTGAGTTCAGTTTTGTACACAGGCGGCACCGCCGCTCGATCCCGCTGTGCAAAAACTGAGACGCTGGTGAGCAAATTTACGCAGGACACATCCCTCAGCGGTGGAGGCTATGCGATTCTCTTCGAGGGTCGCTAGTTTTTGTTAAAGGGAATCAGTTTGGTAGACTGTCTTCGATCGGCAGTGCTGCCAAAGTGCAGCACCTGTGTCCCCTCTGCACGCGATTCCTCATCCACATTTTGCACCCGAGTTATGCACCGCTTGTCCGCACATTTGCCTTGAGAATCCACAGGCTTCGTCCGGCAATCGAGACGCCTGCGAGAGCGGAAACGGGGACGATCAAACCCATCCTCGCGCCTTGACCTCCCAACGAACGCGCGGGCCCGGAACATTGTGAGTGGTGCAACGTTCGCAATGGTCGTTGGCGCTTCGATTTGCTATTGTTTTTCTGTCAGGATGTGGCTTGGGCGTGCGGCCGCTTTTATTTTTGGCGCCGCGGATCCGGACCGGGATCGACCCAGGCAATGCGCACGCGCACACGTGTCTGGGAGTATCGTTTCATGCGGTGGTTCGTCAGCTATCCCATCCTTGCCGCTGGTCTCGCATTTGGCTTCGACACGTTGTTTCCTGGCGAGCCCGACCAATCCCCTCGCTCGCCGGAAATCGCGACACTGACGCTGCCAAAGGTAGAAGAATCTCCGGGGGTCGCCGCTTCGGGCCTTGACGCCGCACCTCCGTCCCGGATCGCCGCGTTTTCTCCTGGCCCTGATCGTCTGAACGCGCAGGAGCGTCCTTCGACTTCCGTGCTCGGTTATCTCGCGCAAACCTTCTCGGTCTCCGACGCACCGGTGCCCGCCCCCACAGTGCTGCAACCCGTCACCGTATCGGCGTGGAAGAGCACGGTGACCCGCGACACGCCCAAGGCGCAACCGGCACAACCTCAACGGCAGGCGTATACCTCGCGCGCTGCACTCGCGCGCGATATCCAACGCGAGCTTCAGCGCGTTGGCTGCTATCACGGCGAAATCGATGGCGTTTGGGGCGGTGGTTCGAAACGCGCGATTCTCGTCTTCATGGATCGGGTAAATGCGGCCCTTCCGACCCGCGAGCCGGATGTCTTTTTGCTCTCCCTTCTGCGTGGACAGACACGGGCCGTCTGCGGCGAAACCTGTCCTCAGGGACAGAGCCTCGCCCACAACGGCCGGTGCGTGCCGTCAACGCTCTTGGTTCAGGCCGGCAAGCCGTCTTCTGGCTCCCTTGAGCCCCGCGAGCCCACGACCGTTGTCGCCGAGGGTCCTCGGGAACCCGTATTGTCCGGCCGCATGAGCATCGGCGGTCCCAAGCCCGAAGATGTTGCATCGCTGACGACTGGCTTGTCGCCAGCGACCACGACCGACCCCGCCACGGTCGAACGAACGGCAGCGCTTGAGCCAACGGCAACGGCGAACGATATGGACGTCGTGCCGGACGCGACGCAAGACAGCCTGACCCAGATACCGCCCGAGACCGACGCCGCACCCCCTGTCCGCCGGTTCAAGAGCGCCCGATCAAAAGCCGTACGGGCTCCTGCCCGGACGAATAGCTATCGGCAAGTTCAGCATCTCTTCCAGCACCCGCTCGGGCGGATGTAGTCCGGCCCAGTGACTATTCGAGTGGTTGGCGCCCGGTTTGAGCTCGTATCCAGTCGAGGTACGGGGCAGATCCTCCGTCGACGGGTAAAATCACAATCGCCGGGTTCTCGTAGGAATGGCGGGATTTGATCTCCTCGATGACGCGTTCGGCCAGCTCCCGTCGCGTCTTAACGATCATGACCGTCTCCGCGTCGCGATTGCGCTCTCCCTTCCAGACGTAAATGGAAATCATTCCCGGCAGGATGTTCACGCACGCCGCAAGGCCGGCGTCCACCAGCCTGCCCCCTTCGGCCTCGGCGGCCTCGAGCGAGGGAAATGTCGTATAGACGAGAACGGCCTTGTCGTTTTCCTGCAAGTGAGCGAGCCTCCGATTTCCGGGCGATCACGAATCTAGCGCCGGCCCGGTTATTCCCCAACCGTTTTGCATGGCGCCGGACCCGTTGCATCATCATGGCCAAACCAAAAAGCAAGTTCGAAAACATCGCCTTTGTCGCCAGCGAGGTGCCTGACGCCCAGGATGCACTCGCGCGCCTTGTGGCCCGATATGGGTCGGCCGAGCCGCGCGGTGCCGATGCGATCGTCGCTCTTGGCGGTGACGGCCTGATGTTGCAGACGCTGCATCGGTACATGAACGATCGCATCCCGATCTACGGCATGAACCGCGGGTCGGTGGGCTTCCTGATGAACGAGTACCGCGAGGATGGTCTACTGGAACGGCTCGCGGAAGCCGAAATCAGCCGTGTGCATCCGCTATCGATGGTGGCCTACGATACGCAGGGCAAAGCCAGCAAGGCGCTTGCGATCAACGAGGTGTCGCTCTTTCGCGAGACGTTCCAAGCCGCCAAGCTTAAGATCTCCATCGACAATACCGTGCGCATGGAAGAACTCATCTGTGACGGCGTTCTCGTAGCCACGCCCGCCGGATCCACCGCCTACAATCTTTCGGCACACGGCACTATTCTGCCGATCAATGCGCCTCTCCTCACCCTCACGCCCATCAGCCCGTTCCGTCCGCGCCGCTGGCGCGGGGCGCTGCTCCCCAACAAGGCGCACATCAGTGTCACCGCCCTCGAGCACGACAAGAGGCCGGTGAGCGCAGTGGCCGACGCGAAGGAAATGCGCAATGTCGTGCGGGTTGAGATCGAGCAGGCACGCACAATCGATCTCTATATGATGTTCGATCCGGGCCACAGCCTCGACGAGCGCATCCTCGCCGAACAGTTCCGGTATTGATACGGACCGAACTCCGGCACCGCAAATTTCCCTTCAAAGTCATACTGGTTTCGGCCAGCAAACGTTGCGCGTTTGCTTGGCGGAACCTCGCATTCCGACGCATACCCCGCACCAATGCTTTCGCCATCAATCCGTTGCGAAGCATTAACGGTATCAATGCTCTCCATGAAATGATTGGGACTTTTTATCCCTGCTGCTCGCCCTAACCTCTCAGCCAAGCGCCAGGAAAGGCGTCTCGAGCGTTAGGGGGGAGATATGCGTAGAACTCTTGGTCTCGTCTTTTGGACGACTGCCTGGGTAGGCACCGCTGCGGCACAAACCCAAACAGAGTTGCCGGCCGTCGTCGTTACGACACCGACTGCCGCGAAACAGGCAAAAGCCTCGCAACCCGCGCCGGTCAAGGCCGGCGCCGTGCAGCAGTCATCTGATGAGGATAGCTCGAGCTTCGCCGCCGTCGAATCCATCGATCCGCGCGCTGGCAGCATCGGTATCGCGCAGTCCGCTAGCCAAGGCTACGTCAGCGCCGAAGAGATCGCCGCCGTACCGGCTTATCGCACGGGTGATATTTTGGAGGCCGTGCCCGGCCTCGTCGTTACGCAGCACAGCGGCGAAGGAAAAGCGAACCAGTATTTCGTTCGAGGCTTCAACATCGATCATGGCACCGACCTGGCCATCACCGTCGACGGCATGCCCGTCAACATGCGCACGCACGGGCATGGCCAAGGCTACGCCGACACGAACTTCATGATCCCCGAGATCATGCGCGGCCTCACCTTCCGCAAGGGGCCATACTTCGCATCTGAAGGCGATTTCTCGTCTGCCGGTGCCGTCCATCTCGATATCGTGGACAAGCTCGACAAGAACTTCGGGCGCATCGAAGCCGGGAGCTTCGGCCACCGCCGTGCCGTGGCGGGCATGTCATCGCCAGTTGGCGTCGACGGAACCGTGCTTGTGGCAGGCGAGGCTCACTTCTTCGACGGACCCTGGGAGAGACCGGACGACCTCAGGAAGTTCAATGGCGTCATGCGCTATTCGAACGGAAGCTTCAATAACGGGTTTGCCGTCACCGCAATGGCCTATTCCGGGCATTGGAACGCGACGGACCAGATACCGCTCCGAGGCGTGGAGTCCGGGGCGATCGACCGCTTCGGCACGCTCGATCCGACGGACGGTGGTTCATCGCACCGCTACAGCCTTTCAGGACGCTGGAACCAAACGGATGCGAACTCGGCGACCAGGGTCAACGCCTACGTCCTGAAAAGCGATATGTCGCTGTTCAGCAATTTCACCTATTTCCTCAACGATCCCGTCAATGGCGATCAATTCCAGCAAGCCGATGATCGCTGGGTCGCAGGCGCCAGCGCGAGCAAGACGTTCTTTGGCATGCTTCTGCCGGGCGTCAAATCTGAGACGACGATCGGGATCCAGGGGCGCTACGACAATATTGAAGTCGGCCTTTTCAATACCAAGCAGCGCGAACACCTGTCGACCGTTCGCGAGGATCGCGTTGAGGAAGCGAGCGTCGGCGTTTTCGCCGAAAGCACGCTGCATTGGACGAATTGGCTGCGCACCACGACGGGCCTGCGCGCCGACCTCTACACCGCCGACGTCATGAGCAATATGCCCGTCAACTCGGGCAGCGATACCGATGGCATCGTCAGTCCGAAGTTCGGGCTTGTGCTCGGTCCTTGGGCCGCAACGGAGCTATATCTCAACGCCGGAACCGGCTTTCACAGCAACGACGCGCGTGGAACCGTTACGACGGTCGATCCAGCCAGCGGCGATCCAGTTTCGCCTGCCCCCTTCCTGGTGCGCTCCAAGGGTGCCGAGGTCGGATTGCGCACACAGCCGAACTCCGGTCTCACCAGCACGGCGTCGGTGTTCATCCTTGATTTCGATTCTGAAATCGTTTTCGTCGGCGACGCAGGAACGACGGAAGCGAGCCGCCCCAGCCGCCGCATCGGCGCGGAATACACGCTGCATGCTCAGTTGCTGCCTTGGCTGACGCTGGATCTCGATGCGGCCTACACCCACGCCCGTTTTCAGGAGGATGATCCGGCCGCGCCGGGGCGCCACATTCCTGGTGCCATTGAAGGAGTCGTTGCCGCCGGGCTGTCGTTCGACAATCTGGATGGGTGGTTCGGAAACGTGAACATTCGCTACTTTGGCGCGCGCCCGCTCATCGAGGACGACAGCGTCCGGTCAGAGTCGAGCACGCCGGTTTCAGCGAGCCTCGGCTACAGGTTCGATGATGGGTTCATCGTTCGGCTCGACGGCTTTAACCTTTTCGATCAGACATCGAGCCAGATCGACTACTACTACGCCTCTCGTCTTCCCGGCGAGCCAGCGGGCGGTGTCGAGGACATCCACTTTCATCCGCTCGAACCACGGTCGTTCCGCCTGTCTCTGACGAAGGAGTGGTGATTGCGGGAACGCCGGCAGAGGGGCCAAGCTTGACGCGCGCCGTGGGTACGCTTCACTTTGTAAGCTGGGCCTTCTCCTGCTCCAGGCCGGCGAGAAGGTTCTCCTGCTCGGCTATGCGATCCGCTATACGCGCGTCATCCGCCGCACCTGAATAAGCGGCGGCCTGCTCAACGAGGGTGCGCAAATTTTCGCGCACCAACGCAATGCGGCGGTCGAGCTCGGCTACGGCTTCGTTATCAGGCATCTGAGAGCACCTCCTGCTATTGGGCCAAGCGCGATAGCCTTGCCCCTAACGCGATCTTACGAACGACCACAAACGACACGAAGCGGATCCTATCTACTTGTCCGGGACGACGATCTTACGGTCGCTTGTGTCGACCACGAAAATGGCCAGCAGCTTGGCCGGTTCCGTGTCGCTGGCGTTGTGGCTCACCTGGTGATGATCACCCGGCCTCTCCGTCCAGCTCTCGCCAGCCTTATACGTATGCTCAGGACCGTCGTTCACTTTGCTGCGGATCGCTCCTTCCAACACCCGCGCATAGATGAAAGCCGAGGACGGGTGGCGGTGGGAGGGCGATCCCCCACCGGGTTCGTATTCGACAAGCACGGCGCGCATGCTCTTGCCGGGGACATTCGGCAGCTCTTGATCAAAAACGACGGTTACATTGGCTCCTGGCGCGATCGTCTCAGCGATAGCGCTCGTCGCGAGCATAGCGGCAGCGGCCGTAAGGAGCAGTGCTGCGGTCTTCATGGTGCTTCTCCTTCTCCGAGATTGCGATGCTTCACGAGGCTCGTACCCAATCGGAAACTCGTGTCGGGCCGGGAATGAACTGCCCGGCCGGAGCCAACCCGTTCTGATCGAGAACGGCACCGAAATACGTGGCACCGGGATCTGGGATCACTTTGCGCAGGTCACCTTTGGACGAGAGGTACGACTGGATGAACTCCGCGAGACCTGATGCCTCGGGACCGGCTAGCTCAACCGCGCCATTCTTCGGTGCTGCCATTGCAATACCAGCGAGGGTAGCGGCAACGTCGTCTGCCGCAACGGGCTGGAACTTGGCGGGCGAGAGATAGATGGCTTCTCCCTTTGTGCCATCTCCTGCGATCGCATCGAGAAACTCGAAGAACTGAGTTGCGCGCAAGATCGAGTAGGGGACGCCTCCGGCCTCGATGAGTTCCTCCTGCACCCGCTTGGCGCGGAGATAAGCGCTGTCGCGGATACGGTCAGCGCCGACGACCGAAAGCGCGATGTAATGCGCCGTCCCGGCCGCTTTGACCGCGCTCAGCAAATTCCCCGTCGAGCGACGAAAGAACTCAAGGGCAGCCTGCTCCTCGAAAGAGGGCGAGTTGGTAACGTCGATCACGACATCGGCGCCGCTTATCGCCTCCGCAACGCCTCTCCCCGAAACGCTATCGACGCCTGTCGATGGCGCTGCGCTGACAATTGCATGGCCTTTGGATTTTAGGATCGCGCCTAGCTTGCGGCCGATGAGACCAGTCCCTCCTACAATGACGACTTTCATTGGCATTCTCCGAGCAAGATGTGGACACTTGAGGCCATGGAAGGCCGTGCCCGTTGCTTGAAAGGACAATGACCGGCCGAGCGAAGCGATGAGGCCGGCCTTTGACAAATGCGAATAGCGTGTTCGTAAGCTGGGGACCTGAGCGGTACGATCTCGTCGTCGACCGCCATTCATCCGGAGCGCAGGCACGCCGACGACCTTGAGGTCCTCACGCAGTCTATATGGCTTATCATACCCGGTACCAGCAGAAGACAAATCCGACACGCACTGCAACCGTTAACGCGTGGCCGTCCAGAGCAGCGAACGAGCGGTGACTGTCCGTTATTGATGGCCGAGCGAGCAGACCGGTTACGCCTACTGTTTTGTCGCATTGCTAAAGATATATGTAGAATGCATGTTTCTACGAACGCGCGTTTCGCTCACGTTATTGAGCCGCAAACGCTGCGCAATCTGTGTTGGTCGATAGCTCTGCAGAGGAATTTCTATGGCAGACGCGATCCGCCCTTATCGGAGTACAGCTGTCTTCGACGAGGTGACGCTGCCGAACGCCCTCTGCAAACGCCACTCCACCAAGGCTGGGGTCTGGGGCGTCATCCGCGTCCTTGAGGGTCGGCTCCGCCTGACATACTTGGAGCCGGCAAGTGAGAAGATCATCGATCCCGACAATGCGGGCCTGCTTCTGCCGGAGCAGCCGCATTTCGTGACACCGATTGGTCCGATGACAATGCAAATCGATTTCTATGACCGGCCGCCGGAAATGGCGCGCTGATCATCCAAGCCCTTCCCAAAAAAAGGACCACATTGATGTCTGAGGCGCTCAGCAGCCGCACGATTGCGCTCGTCAAGTCTACTGTCCCTGCGCTGGAGGCGCATGGTCTCGCGATCGTCCACGAAATGTATGCCCGCATGTTTCAGAATGCGGACATTCGCGATCTCTTCAACCAGTCGCATCACGGTGCATCCGATTCCCAACCGCGTGCCCTGACCGGCGCTATCCTGGCCTACGCCAGCAACATTGATAATCTTGCCGCGCTTGCTCCCGCCGTCGAACGAATTGCTCAAAAGCATGTGGGGCTACAGATTCTGCCGGAGCACTATCCCTATGTCGCCGATGCTCTGCTTGGCGCGATCGCGGCGGTTCTTGGCGACGCGGCGACCGATGAGATTCTCGCGGCGTGGGGTGAAGCCTATTGGTTCCTCGCAAACATTCTCATCTCGCGCGAAGGCCGCATTTACGGAGAGCAGAAAGGCGCCGTAGGCGGCTGGAACGGCTGGCGCGATTTCCGCGTCGAAGAGGTTGTCCAAGAAAGCAAAGTTATTCGTTCATTCGTGCTGCGGCCCGTCGACGATCGCGGTGTGATCCGTCACAAAGCTGGCCAGCACCTGACGTTCTGGTTGGAAATCCCTGGTCACCCGCCGGTCAAGCGCAACTATTCGATCTCGGATGCCGCAAACGGCAGCACCTACCGCATCTCCGTAAAGCGCGAACCCAATGGCCTTGCATCGGGTTGGCTGCATGATCATGCAAAGCCCGGAACCGTTCTCAAAGTCGCTCCCCCGGCGGGAGAGTTCTTTCTTCCCGAGCACGTGGAGCGTCCGATCGTTCTCCTGTCTGGCGGTGTAGGGCTGACACCGATGGTCTCCATGTTGGAGACTTTGGTGGAGAAAAACGTCGGCGTTCCCGTTCACTATATTCATGGCACGCATGACAAACATACGCATGCGATGCGCGATCATGTTCGCGCGCTTGCAAAGAAAGGCAAGGCCGTCACCATCAGCGACTTCCATCAGACGCCGCTTGCCGACGAAACCGCGGAACGGGACTATGACCACGCCGGGCTCATCACGGACGACTGGCTGATCGCCAACACGCCTGTAGAGACAGCGGACTATTACATCTGCGGCCCGCGCCCGTTTCTGCGCGCGGCAGTTTCCGCGCTGTCCCTTGCGGGCGTGCCCGCCTACCGCGTTCACTACGAATTCTTCGGTCCCGCCGACGACTTGATTGCCGGCTGAGCGCTCCGGGGCTGCGCCTTCCCGCATACCCCACAGCAAGTTTGCGACGTCGATCAAATCGCGACTGGGTCTTCCCTGCCGCCTAGGGATCGCGCTTTCCAACGATTGCACGGGATGAGACGATATCTGTTTATCCGTTCACGATACTAACGGTTCGATTCGGTCTGCCGGTTCGCGACGGCAGACCGGGCCGAGATAGGTGGTGTCGCCTTGGTCCTCGGGAACCGAGGCGGTGACGGACGCGGTCACGGCGCCCTTGTCCCAAGCCGGCAGACGCACGACCGCCGACCTCGAGCCAAGCGTCCGTGGCGGCGACGCCGGGCACGGTCATCGGGAACCAATTCCCCAGCGTGGCCGTGACGTCGGCGCCCTGGCCGCCGTCGAGACGATGGCCCCACGCGAGGGTGCCCCAGGCCCACGTATCGGGCCTGAACGTATAACGAGCGTCGGCACCGAAGCGCGTCGTCTCAGCCGTGCTCGTCATTCTCTCGAACGAAGCCGTGAAAACGCCGTCCTGCTCAGTGTAGGCGTCGTCTCGCGCCGGCCTCTCGCAGGATTTCTGAGCATCTCGCGTCGAACGCGTCAGGCAATATCCGCTTCTGGCCCGAAGCGGACGTTGGCGAATGAGTTATGTCAGCAGGTAAGCGCCATCCTGGACGGCGCGAGCGACGGCCTCGCGGGTGTCGTCGCGGCTCTGTCCGTCTGTCAGCAGAACGTGGTCTGCCAGTTCCCCCAGGTCCCCAAACTGTTCATGCAGTGCTGTGATGGGGTCAGGATCGGAGAGGGTGTTCCCACCACGCTCCCGGCAGCGCTGAAGCGCATCAGCGAGGTCTGGGCGAAGAACGATGTAGTGCAGGGGTGAGAGAAGAGTCCTAAACGGGGCCAAGAACCAGGGGCCGATGATGCCATCGACAATGACGAAGTATCCGCCCGTCGCGTAGCTCTCGGCTGCCCTGGCTAGGACGCCCATAACCACGGCGTTCTGACCATGCGCTTCAGGAAGATAGGGCGGGATCGCGCCCGTTTTGATGAAATGCCAGAAGTCGTCGGAGTGCAGGTGAACCTTGGGTGTACCTGGCAGCGCGGCGATAGCCTGTGCGGTGGTCGTCTTCCCGGACCCGGGTGTGCCCGTCAGAATGAGGATTTCGCCTGCCTTGAACATTCCTTCATCCCTAGAGCGTCGAAGAGGTACGGTCGAGATAGGCGCTGTCTTCCGATCACCTTACATGACCGCTTATGGCCCATAGCGGACATTCCGGGCTGCTTCGACGCTTGCGCGCTGGCTTAGGGCTGCCAGCGCGTGACGATGTCGGCGAGGTTCGGGCGCTCACGCTCCTCGGGCTTCTCCTTCGGCGTGCCTATGTAGATGAAGCCGACCATGCGCTCGTTCTCAGCAAGTCCGAGCTTGGCGCGCACCGTGGCGCTGTACGCCACCCACTCTGTAAGCCAAGACGTGCCGTAGCCCATGGCGTTCGCAGCGAGGCAGAGATTGAACGCGGCGGCGCCGGCGGACAGGATCTGCTCCCATTCGGGGGCGCCCGGACGCTTCGACACGCGCGAGACGACCGCAACCACGAGAGGGGCGCGCATGAAGCGCGTGCGCTCCGTCTCAAGACGGACGTGAGAGGGTTCATTCTCCTCCGCCTTGCAGGCCTCGACAAAAATCTCGCCGGCCGCGGCGCGGGCGTCGCCCTCGAAGACCATGAAGCGCCAGGGGACGAGCTTCTTGTGGTCGGGAACACGGGCCGCAATCGTCAGGATCCGGTCCAGTTCCTCGCCTGAGGGCGCGGGTGCCTCCAGGCGGTCCGGCTTCACGGACCGGCGGGTTGCGAGTGTCTTGAGCAGTGCGTCGTTCATGCGTCAGGTTCCCGAAATTCTATTCGCGTAGTCTGGTTTTGCGGCCTCGCTATCGCAAGTGAGGCTCTGATACAATGTCTGCGTCGTAATCGAGGACAACGGATCCGAAGCCCGATGCTGCTCCTACGCCGCCTAGCCCCGATTTTCCTATTGGTGCTCGCGTTAACGGTCCTGACGCGTCCCAGCGCCGCGGCCGACGAAATCTCCGATGGCCCTGCCGTTATCGTGCTCGACGGCTCGGGCTCCATGTGGGGCAATATCGGCACCGAGCGTCCCGCCAAATTCGATCTTGCGAGGGGGGCCCTGCGCCAATCGCTCTCCAGCCTGTCGCCGCAGGTTCGCCTCGGCCTGATGTCCTTCGGGCAGCGCCGACGGGCGGATTGCAGCGACGTGGAAGTGCTGGCATCGCCAGAAGCCGGCCCACCCGAACGTATCCTCTCCATCGCCGACAAGCTCAGTCCCAAAGGCAAGGGACCACTCGCGCTTGCCATCAAGGAAGCCGCCAAGCAGATCCCCGCGGGCGAAGCCGGCAGCGTGATCGTCATTCACGACGGGCCGGACAACTGCTGGCAGGACCCGTGCGCGTCGGCCGCGGAGATCGCCAAGACCAATCCGAACACGCGCGTGTTCCTGATCGGTTTCGGCCTCGAAAAGGCGGACAGCCAGCACCTGATGTGTGTCGCGCGGGCGACAAAGGGCCGGGTGTTCGACGCCCAGGACTCGACGAGCCTCCAGTCCGCGCTCAACGAAGCGCTGACACTCGCAAATCTCGAGCGGGTCGATCCCGCAACCGGCATGGCCGTTCCTACGCCAAAAGCGGCGACCCCACTGGCCCCCGCGGGCGCTCCGGGCCTCCGCCTCACCTCATCGCTGTCCTCCGAGCGCCCGCCGCTCAACACGGCAATTCAATGGAGCATTGCGAACGCAAACCAACGGGACGTGCCTCTCACGACGGCGCGGACGCGTGAGTTCGCCGTAGACCTTTCTCCTGGCTCCTACGTCGTGACGGCCCGCTATGGGCAGGCTACGGCCCAGCAGACTCTCGAGGTCAAGGCCGAAGGACCGACGGTGGCGAAAATCTCCCTCGGGGCAGGGATTCTCAAGCTCGACGCGCTTGCCGACAAGGGCGGAACGGCACTCGCCGATCCCGTAGTGACTGTCTACGCCAAGGATGCCGGCGGCACCGGGGGACGGCCCGTGTGGGTTGGCCGCGAAGCCTCTGCGCAATTGGTCGTTCCGGCTGGGCCCTATGTCGTGCGCGTGCAGGACGGCCTCGCCGACCAAACTACGGAAACGACTGTCGCTGAGGGCGCGACTGCACACGTCACCCCTGTGCTCGGCACCGGCCGCATTGAACTCAGCGCCGTCGAAGCGGCGAACGGCCAACCGATCAAGGATGTCTCGTACACGATTGATGAGGACGACCCGGACTCGCCGCAAGGGCGGCGGGAGGTGGCCCGTTCGGCGGATCCCCACGCGGTCTTCACATTGCCTGCCGGCACCTATTACGTCACGGCCCAGTCGGGCGTGGCGGAGCAGCGCGATCGCATCGCCGTCGGTAGCGGCGCGACGATCAAGCATGTCGCAAACTTCAACCTGGTCTCGATTACCGTCAACACCTCGACGCCCACCCAGGACGGCGCGCAACCCGCACAGCTTCCAATCGTCATTCGCGTTCTGAGCGAAGACGCCGAGCAGAGAGAAATTGCGCGCGCAAACGGGTCACGCGGGACCTTTTTGCTCCCGCCCGCGCGGTATCGCGTCGAAGCCTCCGCGAGTGGCCTGAACATCAAGGCCCTTGGCGTTGTCGACCTCTCGAACGGCCGTGGCGGCAGCGTGCAGCTCAAGCTCGAGTCGGGAGAGATATCGGTCAGCGCCGCCGGTGCATCCAACCGCTGGCGGGTCCAGGACAGCACCGGGCGAACGGTCATGCATTCGGGGCCTGGGGGGACGGCCAGCATGCGGTTGGCGCCCGGAAAATATGTGCTGCTATCGGACAGCGACACCCAACGAATCGAGCAGGCCTTCGACCTCAAAGCCGGAGAGCGGCGCCAACTCAATCCCGGCACACCGTGAGCCCTTGAATTTTCTCGTATTTCAGCGCATTTCCGGCGCCATACTTCAACCATGGTCTCGCGGCGTCATCCGGCATGCTTTGGACACCAATGAACCCGCACGTGATGGACAAGCCTGACGATCGACAGCAGTCCCGCCGTCCGCAGGCTGCGGCGACGCTGTTCGCGCTGTTCCTCGGCTGTGCTTGTCTATCCGACGGAGCGCAGGCGCAATCTCCAGCCGATTGGCTGACCGGCCTGCAAGGCCAATCAACTCCGCAACCCGATGCGGCGCATCCTGCACAGAACGCGGAGCAGAGTGGCGAGGTGGTCCCGGTCCGAATGGTTGCGCGCCTGACTGCGGACGGGGAAGAAATCGAAGAAGGGCTGGTCTGGCGCGTTTTCCAACATGCGCCAGGAGCCGACGGCCGGAGTATTCAGCTCGCGACCAAGCAGGATGCGCATCCGACATTCAAGCTCAAGACCGGCGATTACATCGTCAACGCATCGTTGGGGCGGGCCCACATCACGCGGCGGATCACGGTGAAGCCCGGCGCGGAACAACCGGCCGAAGAATTCGTGCTCAATGCCGGCGGATTGCGCCTGAAGGCCCTCGTGGCGGGCGCCGAGGCCGCGAGCAATACCGTAAACTACGCGATCTATTCCGACCGAGACCAGACCGACAATCGCAAACTCGTGCTTTCGGCCGCGCGGCCGAACCTCATCATCCGTCTCAACGCGGGCATCTACCACATCGTCTCGACCTACGGCGATTGCAACGCCATCGTCAGCAGCGACGTGACTGTCGAGGCCGGAAAACTCACGGAGGCGTCCGTCACGCATTCCGCCGCGAAGGCAACATTCAAGCTCGTTCCCCGCGCGGGTGGCGAAGCGCTTCCCGATACCCAATGGACGATCCAAACTCCGCAGGGTGAAGAGGTCAAAGAAAGCGTCGGCGCGCTGCCCACTCACATTCTGGCGCCAGGCACCTACACAGTGGTCGCTAAATCGGCGGGCCGCACCTTCCAACGCGAGATCACGCTTGCCAACGGCGAGACAACGCAGGTCGAGTTGGTGATGAACTGATCCGGCGCCAGCGGGCAACAGGCACGCAAACGATCGCTGCCCCCGCTGCTCTCAAAAGTCGTTCAAGACCCAATCGGTCGGGCATCCATGGCGCTGCATAAGGCGCTCGGTCTCATCCAGGTCCGATTTCTTGGCGAGTTCGCGAAACAAGCTGCGCGCAATCTGCCAGTGTTCGCAGGCCGTCGTGAGATCGCCTGCCGCACGGGCGAGCTCCGCAAGCTCAAGACGCGCTTCGGCGATGATCGCCGGGTTCCGCGGCTTTGCGGCGTGGCGCACGCTGGTGCGCAAGTGGTCTGCAGCCGTGCTGGTGCGGCCGTGGGCGATCTCGTCCTTCGCAAGCGACAGGTAAAGACCGGCCAGAGCCCCTTTGTCACCTGCCGCTTCCGCTGCCTGAATGCGCGCGTTCCAATCGATCGCCGCGGGATGTTCGGGCCGCGGTTCCGATGATGCGGCGACAGCTTGTTCAGAAATCGCGACTTCCGACTGCACCGATCCGTCGCCGATCGCGCGCAGCGCGGCAGACTCTGTCCGGGATTTGTTCTGCGGCGTTTGCGGCCGACGCTGACGAAGGATCACTGCCAGAAGCACCAGCAACGGCAGAAGCAGCAGGAGCTTGCCCGCAAGCCCTGAGATTTCAATCGCGGTGACGAATGTGACCACACGGCCCTCCCCCCGACTACCGCAATGGCCCGGCGGACAAGAGCCCGCCTCGGGTCCAAAGATTATTGACGCCGCGCTCGAGTCCCAGCGGCGAACGCAAGCCTATGTTGCGTTCGAAAAGCTCCCCGTAATTCCCTACCTGATGCACCACCTGGTAGCTCCAGTCGCGCGACAGTCCCATGGCCTGGCCCAGATCGGCTTCGAGACCGACGAAGCGGCGAATGTCCACATTCGGTGATGTTCGCAGGCTGTCGATGTTCTGGCTCGCGATGCCGAGCTCCTCCGCGGATATCAGTGCCGCCAGCGTCCAGCGCACGATGGAGAACCACTGCTCGTCTCCTTGACGCACGATCGGACCGAGCATCTCCTTGCTGATCAGCTCCGGCATGATGACGTGCTCAGCCGGATTGATGAAGCGGCTGCGCTCCGCGGCCAGAACGGTGATGTCGCCGGTCAGGACGGTGCAGGCCCCATCGGCATAGGCCTTCACCGCATCGACCCATTTCTCGGCGGTGATGACCTGATAGCGCATCTTGCGCGACTGGAAGAACGTCTCGAGGCCCTGCTCCGCACTCGTCCCGGTCAAGACGCAAACCGTTGTGCCGGACAACTCGAGGACGCTTGCAACTGCGTAGCCCCGCTTGACCAGAAAACCCTGTCCGTCGTGGAAGAGCGTGTCGACGAAACGCACGCCGTTCTCCGTGTCCCGGGATAGCGTGCGTGAGTTTGCCCGCGGCAACAGATCGACTTCACCCGCGGTCAGGGCTTGGTAGCGGTTCGCGGCGGAGACCACTCGAAACTTCACGGCATCGCGTCGCCCAAGCGCCGCGGTGGCGACGGCGCTGCAGAACCCCACATCGAGCCCCGCCCAAGTGCCTTCGCCCGTGACCGACGCGAAGCCGGGCGTACCTTCCGAGATGCCACAGATGACGTGGCCCCTTGCACGGACTTCGTCGAGCGTGGCGGCTTCGGCTTGGCCGCCAGAGGCAAATGCGGCCACGACTGCCAGCGCGAAAGCGAACGCGAACGCCGTGCCGCGGCACAGTCCCACGCCTCCAGGCTTCTGGCGGTCAGCCGTCACGAATACGAGCCTCCGGGTCAACAGAAACATCAGCGGGCGGGGAAAACCTGTCGGAAGCCAGCTCTGGCGGGCCGGCGATCATTTCGTGTACCGTCGCGGCGTCGCGACCGGGGCCGAACAGCCCTCCTCCCCCCGTCACACATCCCGCGTTGCGGTCCGATGGTCAAGCCCTTGACCTACGAGGGAAGTTGCGTCAAAGGGCGCTCGGCGCCGCCCTCCCCCCATCCGTTGCGAAAGGCAAGGATTACCGCGATGACCAAACCGCAAAAGGGTTCCGGAAAATCCCGCCATCCGGCGACGACACTCCTGCACAGCGGCCGAAATGCTCCTGCACAGCACGGCTTCGTTAATCCCCCGGTTTATCGCGGTTCCACTGTTCTTTTTCCGACCCTCGATGCTCTCGAAGCCTACGACCAGCCATTCAAATATGGCCGCCATGGCACGCCCACGACGGCGGCGCTCGAGGAGGCCATCTGCCAACTCGAAGGGGGCGCACGCACGCTCCTCACGGCGTCCGGCTATCAGGCCGTTACAACGGCGATCCTGGCCTTCGTGAAGGCGGGCGATCACATCCTGATGGTTGACAGCGTTTACCAGCCGACGCGCCGCTTCTGCGATACGATCCTCGCGCGGCTCGGCGTGGCAACAACTTATTACGACCCGCTCGTTGGCGCCGACATCGCCGATCTCATTCAGCCCAACACGCGCGTCGTTTTCACGGAAAGCCCCGGATCTCTGACCTTCGAAATGCAGGACATCGGCGCCATTGCGAAGGCTGCGCGTGCGCGTGACGTCGCTGTGATCATGGACAACACCTGGGCGACGCCCCTCTACTTCCGGCCGCTCGCGCACGGTGTCGACGTCTCGATCAATGCCTGCACCAAGTACATCGTCGGTCATGCGGACGCGATGCTCGGCGCGATCACCGCCAACGAGCGGACGGCAAAGCTGCTTGAGGATGCGCGCGCAACGCTCGGCGGATGTCCCGGCTCGGAGGAAACCTATCTGGGCCTTCGCGGACTGCGCACGCTCGCGGTTCGCCTCGAGCGTCATCAACGCTCGGGCCTAGAGGTTGCGCGGTGGCTCGCAGCGCGTCCGGAGGTCGAGCGCGTGCTCCATCCGGCACTCCCCGCCGATCCCGGTCATGCGCTTTGGAAGGCGCAGTATACGGGTGCGTCCGGCCTCTTCTCCGTGATCCTGAAGCCGACACCACGCAAAGCCCTCGCAGCCATGCTCGACGGGCTCGAGCTGTTCGGCATGGGCTACTCGTGGGGCGGCTTCGAGAGCCTCATCATTCCGTTCAATCCAAAGCACTACCGGACCGCAACGGCGTGGACCGCCGAAGGCCCCGCATTGAGGTTGCATATCGGGCTCGATGATGTCGGCGATCTCATTGCGGATCTCGAAGCAGGCTTCGCGCGCCTCAACGCGTCGCGTTGAGCAGGCTATCTGACCGACCCCATCAGACGTCTCACCCAGGGCGTCAGCACGAAGAATGCGATGGCCGCCACACCGGCAAGGGCCGCCTGCCAGAAGAAGTTCCACGCCAACGCGCCGGAGTTGTTGCTGGTGAAGCCGGCCCCCAGCACGCCGGCCAACTTGCTCCCCAGCGCAAAGCCCAGGAACCAGATCCCGAGCACGAGGCCAACAGCCCGCTTGGGCGCCAGCTGTGTCATTGTGCTCAGTCCCACGGGGCTCAGCAATAGCTCACCGACCGTCTGCAGGAAGAAGAGCCCAACCAGCCAGAACGGACTGATGCGTCCCTCTGCCGTCAGCATCGCCGCTGGGACCATCAACAGAAACGAGAGCGACAGGAAGACGAGCGCCAAACCAAACTTCACCGGGCTCGATGGCTGGCGATCTCCAAGCCTCAGCCAAAGCGCGGCGAACAAAGGCGCAAGCAGAATGACGAACAACGAATTCAGCGACTGAAACCACGCCGATGGAAATTGCCAACCCGCAACCTCGGATCGCGTGAGCTGATCCGCAAACAGCGCGATGGTCACGCCGGCCTGCTCGAAGATCGCCCAGAACAGAATGGCCCCAATCAGCAGGACGAACATCGCCCCGTAGCGACGGCGCTCTTCGTCGCGTGAGAAACCGCACCAAACTGCGAGACCCGCGGGCACGAGGACATAGGCCCAACGCAAAGGCTCGAACCCAGGCCGATCGGACACCATGATCAACCCCATGAGGACGAGCGTTCCCCCGACGACCGCCAGGAGGTACGGGATGCCAGAGCCGTCGCTTTCGCGTACGGCTGTCGCCTCCTGACGTTCCCGGACACTTCGGAGGTGCCGCCCGAACAGGACGAAGACGGCCAGTGCGATCAGCATGCCAACGCCTGCAGCTGCAAAACCCCAGTGCCAGCTTGCAAGCGGATCAAACCCCTGCGCCGCGAGCCAACTTTTCATGGTCGCGCTCTGAGCCAAAAAGCCGGTGACGAGCGGGGCAAAGAACCCACCGACGTTGATGCCCATGTAGAAGAGGGAGAAGCCGGCATCGCGCCGGCTGTCCCGCTCGCCGTACAGCGTGCCGACAAGTGCACTGATCATCGGCTTGAACAGACCTGTGCCGATCGCGACGAGGCCGAGTCCGGCGAAGAACGCAGATGGGCCCGCCGCCGCGAGGGTGAAATGCCCCGCGGCAATGATGGTGCCACCGACGAGGACGGCGTTCCACGCGCCGAGGAATCTATCCGCCGCGACACCGCCTGGGATCGAGAGAAGGTAAACGGCCATGGTATAGTTGCCGTAGATCAGGGCCGCTTCCGCAGCCGTCAGTCCAAGGCCGCCCTCGACCGCAGGCGTAACCATGAAGAGGACCAGCAGGGCGCGCATTCCATAGTAGGAAAAGCGCTCCCACATCTCGGCGAAAAACAGGACACCAAGTCCCCGCGGATGTCCTGCCAGTCCGAACTTGGCCAGCACTTCCCCGGAGACAAGCTGTACGTAAGTACTTCGGCGAGATCCCATTGAGAAAGTGTCTGCGAGACACGCGCAGGCCGCAAGGACAACTTCCCGGATGGAGCGCCACTATCGGCGATCGTCCCGCCTCTGATGTTCAAGACGATCGAAGAATGGGTCGGCCTCCTATGCCGACTTATTCTCCCCACAATCGAACGTCTGGATCGTGCCCTCGGAGCTACCCGCGCGTGCGCCCCGAGACATTTCCCTAGACCTTTGGAGTATAGACGGGCGGGACCCGCCTCACTAATTAAGTTGCAGTCCATCAGACCAACAAAAAACAGGCGCGTTTATTGGCGCGACCTGGAGATCCGAGCCCTCAGGAGGAGCGCATGATCCAACAAGCCCTGAACGAAGTTTCGCAACAGATCCGTATTCGTCCGCGCTACGACAATTTTATCGGCGGCCAGTGGGTTGCTCCGGTCAAAGGCCAGTATTTCACCAATCTCACGCCCGTCACCGGCAAGCCGCTCTGCGACATCGCCCGCTCCTCGGCTGAAGACATCGAGCTGGCGCTTGATGCAGCGCACAAGGCCAAGGATGCCTGGGCCAAGACCTCGCCGGCCGAGCGCGCCCGCCTCCTCAACAAGATCGCCGACAAGATGGAAGGCAGCCTCAAGCTGCTTGCCATGGTCGAGACGCTCGACAACGGCAAGCCGATCCGCGAGACCATGGCGGCCGACGTGCCGCTCGCCATCGACCACTTCCGCTACTTCGCCGGTTGCCTTCGCTCTCAGGAAGGCACAATCGCCGAGATCGACCACGACACCGTCGCCTATCACTTCCACGAGCCGCTGGGCGTCGTCGGTCAGATCATCCCCTGGAACTTCCCGCTGCTGATGGCTTGCTGGAAGCTCGCTCCGGCTCTCGCCGCCGGTAACTGCGTTGTCCTGAAGCCGGCCGAGCAGACGCCCATGAGCATCATGGTGCTGATGGATCTCGTCGGTGATATCCTGCCGCCGGGCGTGCTCAACGTCGTCAACGGCTTCGGCGTCGAGGCCGGCAAGCCGCTCGCTCAAAACAAGCGCATCGCCAAGATCGCGTTTACGGGTGAGACGACAACTGGCCGTCTCATTATGCAGTACGCCTCCGAGAACATCATTCCCTGCACCCTCGAACTCGGCGGCAAGAGCCCGAACATCTTCTTCGCCGACGTCGCAGATGCGGATGACGAGTTCTTCGACAAGGCGCTCGAAGGCTTCGCGATGTTTGCACTGAACCAGGGCGAGGTTTGCACCTGCCCGTCGCGTGCGCTCGTGCATGAGAAGATCTACGACCGCTTCATGGAACGCGCGATCGCTCGCGTGCAGAAGATCAAGCAGGGCCACCCGCTCGACGTCACCACCATGATCGGTGCGCAGGCTTCGAATGACCAGATGGAGAAGATCCTCTCCTACATCAAGATCGGCCGTGACGAAGGCGCCAAGGTTGCGACCGGAGGCGAGCGCGCGATCATCTCCGGTGAGACTGCGGACGGCTACTACGTGCAGCCGACCATTCTCGAAGGACACAACAAGATGCGTGTGTTCCAGGAAGAGATCTTCGGACCGGTGGTGTCGGTGACCCGCTTCAAGGATGACGAAGAAGCGCTCGCCATCGCCAACGACACGCTCTATGGCCTCGGCTCCGGCGTCTGGACCCGCAACGGAACGCGCGCGTATCGTTTCGGCCGCGCGATCCAGGCTGGCCGCGTGTGGACCAACTGCTACCACCTCTATCCGGCGCACGCCGCGTTCGGTGGCTACAAGCAGTCGGGCATCGGCCGCGAGACGCACAAGATGATGCTCGACCACTATCAGCAGACCAAGAACATGCTGGTCAGCTACAGCCCGAAGGCTCTGGGCTTCTTCTAGAACCGAGAAGGCCCGGCCAGGCTTTCCCGGTTCGGTTCCCTCCGAGAAACAGCGCGGCCGTAAGGTCGCGCTGTTTTCGTCAAGGCAACCGCTTATTCTAGCGTCATGGCCGTGCCCCACGCGGACGTGGCGACGCCGCGCACCGCGCGGACGGGCGGCCATGGCATTACGGAAAGCACAATCAGGATACCCAGATGACTGAAGCCCGCCCCACACTGCGCTCGCTGTTGGCCCTTCCCGATACGCCAGCATCGCTCTCGAAATCCGCGCTCGTGCTGATCGACTGCCAGAACACCTACCGCGAAGGCATCATGCAGCTCGAAGGCGTCGAGCCTGCTCTTAAGGAGTGCGCGACGCTGCTCAAGCGTGCTCGCGACGCTGGGGCGCCCGTGATCCACATTCAGCACGACGCTGGTCCGGGAAGTCCCTACGACGTGCGCGCGCGTATCGGGGCCATCGCAGACGTCGTGGCACCTGCCGCTGGTGAGAAAGTCATCACCAAGGCCTATCCGAGCTCGTTCGAGCAGACGGATCTCGACGCGGAGCTCAAACGGCTCGGCGTTACCGACCTCGTGCTGGCCGGTTTCATGACACACGTCTGCGTGAACTCGACGGCGCGCGCCGCGTTCAATCATGGATACCGGACGACGGTGGTCGGCAACGCGACGGCGACGCGTGCGTTGCCCAACCCTCTCGGTGGAGAGCTACCGGCGGCCGCTGTGCACAACGGTGCGCTCACGGCATTGGCGGACATCTTCGCAATCGTGGTACCGTCCGGCGAGAAGATCCCGGCTTAAGGGGGTCGAAAGGAGATCTTTATGGTCGAACGTGTAACCGCGACAGCGGACGCTCTGGCGATGATCGAGAAGCTGATGGGCATTCACGGCCCGCTGCTGTTCCATCAGTCGGGCGGCTGCTGCGACGGCAGCGCTCCGATGTGCTACCCGCGCGGCGACTTCCGCGTCGGCGCGCAGGACGTTTATCTCGGCGAAATCGGCGGGCAGCCGTTCTACATGGGCGCTGCTCAGTTCGACTACTGGCAGCACACGCACCTGATCATCGACATGGTGCCGGGACGCGGCTCTGGCTTTTCGCTCGAAGCCCCTGAGGGTGTCCGCTTTCTCACGCGCTCACGCGTCTATTCGGACGCCGAGTACAAGGAACTCGAAAAGATCGGCCCTCCGCCGACCGGCGCCGAACGTCCGGCTACGGCTGCAGCTTAGGCGAGCAGGCCCTGCGGCCTTCTGGGCAGCGATCTGTCAGCCGAACAGATGATGGCTGTGGCGGCCGGGTTTGTCGGGTCAGTCCGAGCAGCGGTCCGACGCCGCGCCCAGCACGATCCACGGGTCTATATAGATCATGGAAGCCCCTCCGCGCTTCCGGACGTCTCATCCGGCGCGGCGGGGCGAACAGTTCGGTACGACTACGAGGCGCGAGCTAGCGCTTGCTGCTCTTGGCAGAAGCCTTTGCTTTCGGCTTCTCAGCAAAGTCTGCGGCTCCGGCAGCGGCCGCGGCAGCAGCCAAAGCTTCGGCAGCGGTGGATTTGCCGTGCATGTCGGTCTTCAGTTTCTGCAGCGCCTTGAGAGCCAGCGGATCCAGTCCCGCGCCACCTTCGTCCAGGTGCGCGAAGATCTGCTTCTTCATGCGCGGCTCCCAGAACTTCTTGATGTGGTCGGCGATGCCAACGACACCCCTCTCCTCACCCTGAGAGCGGAAGAACTTGCCGATATCGTTGGCCATCCGGACCAGGGTGTCGTTAGGGGAGTGCATGCGATTGGACCTCTTTGCGGGCATCGTCCCCAGGCTGAGCAGCGAGGGCTATGCGATGGGGATGGGTAAATATTTCGAACGCATCCGGCCGTGCAATGGCGACCAGGGTGATGCCTGCGGCATGGGCCGTTTCAAGCGCGAGTGCCGTCGGAGCCGAGACGGCAATGATGATCTCGGCGCCGAGCATCGCCGTCTTCTGCACCATCTCAACGGACACTCGGCTCGTCAGAATGACGAAGCCCTTGGTGGGATCGAGCTGACCTCGCGTCACGGCGCCGACGAGCTTGTCGAGGGCATTGTGACGGCCAACGTCCTCGCGCACGAGCGCGATGGCACCGGCGTTGGCGTCCCAGAAGGCGGCGGCATGAACCGCCCGGGTCGCGAGATTTAGCGTCTGCTCCAGCGGAAGCATGGCGAGCGCCTTGTCGATCTCGCGCGCGGTCGTCTTCGCCGTGTCTCCGACCCGTCGCGGCGCAGGCACGGCGGCTTCGAGGCTTTCGACACCACAAAGACCGCAGGCCGTTGGCCCCGCGATACGGCGGCGGCGCTCGGCGTGGGTGCGTCCGCTGTCGGGCACGAGCCACATGCGAGCCTCAAGCCCCTTCTCGTGCTCGACGAGCTCGAACTCCCGGATCTCGGCGATGTCGCGGATAACGCCTTCTGTGATCGAAAAGCCGACCGCGAAATCCTCGAGGTCAGCCGGCGTCGCCATCATGACGGCATGAGTCGAGCCGTCATAGACGAGCGCGATCGGCACTTCTTCCGGGATCAATCGATTCGTGTCGTCGATCCGAGTTTGCGACACCCGGATCGACGGCACGCGGAGAGAGGCCTCCGCCATACAGATTACTCCGCGGCTTCCGCCGGCGCGATGCGGCGGGTGACGTCGGAGAATTCTTCGTACTTCTCCTGGTACTGCGTCGGACCATTCGAACGCGACACCTCGACCGCCGTCACCTTGTACTCGGGACAGTTGGTCGCCCAATCCGAGAAGTCGGTCGTGATGACGTTCGCCTGTGTCATCGGGTGGTGGAACGTCGTGTAGACGACGCCCGTCGCCACGCGGTCGGTGATGAGCGCGCGAAGGGCTGTCTCGCCCGCGCGGCTCCTCACTGTCACCCAATCGCCGTCCTTGACGCCGCGATGCTCAGCATCGAACGGATTGATCTCAAGAATATCCTCGGGATGCCAGGCGACGTTCGCGGTACGGCGGGTCTGGGCGCCGACATTGTACTGCGAAAGGATGCGGCCCGTGGTCAGGATGAGCGGGTAGCGCGCGCCGGTCCGCTCGTCGGTCGGCACATACTCCGTCAGCATGAACTTGCCCTTGCCGCGGTCGAACGTACCGACGTGCATGATGGGCGTGCCCTCGGGGTGCTGTTCGTTGCACGGCCACTGGACCGAGCCCATCTTGCGGATCTTCTCGTACGAGACGCCGGTGAAGGTCGGCGTCAGGCGCGCGATCTCGTCCATGATCTCGGACGGATCCTTATAGTTCCAGTTGAGGCCCAGCTTCTGGGCGATCATCTGCGTGATCTCCCAGTCAGCATAGCCGTTCTTGGGCGACATCACCTTGGCGACCATCTGGATGCGTCGCTCGGCGTTCGTGAATGTGCCGTCCTTCTCGAGGAAGGTGCAGCCCGGCAGGAACACGTGCGCATAGCGTGCCGTCTCGTTCAGGAAGAGATCCTGCACGACGACGCATTCCATGTGCTCGAGGCCAGCAGCCACGTGGTGCGTGTTGGGGTCGGACTGAAGAATGTCCTCGCCCTCGATGTAGATCGCCTTGAAGGTGCCTTCGACGGCGGCGTCGAGCATGTTCGGGATGCGCAGGCCCGGCTCCGGATCGAGCGTGCAGTTCCACTCCTTCTCGAACATCGCACGCGTCGCGGCATCCGAGATGTGGCGATAGCCGGTCAGTTCGTGCGGGAACGAGGCCATGTCGCAGGAGCCCTGCACGTTGTTCTGGCCGCGCAGCGGGTTCACGCCGACGCCCGTGCGTCCCATGTTGCCGGTCGCCATGGCGAGGTTGGCGATGGCCATGACCGTCGTGGAGCCCTGCGAGTGCTCCGTAACGCCGAGGCCGTAGTAGATGGCTGCGTTGCCGCCGGTGGCGTAAAGGCGGGCTGCGCCGCGGATCAGCTCGGGCTTCACGCCCGTGTACTTCTCCATTGCCTCGGGGGAGTTGACCTCCTGCGAGACGAACTCAGCCCACTCCTTGAATTCGTTCCAATCACAGCGCTCGCGTACGAACTTCTCGTTGACGAGGCCCTCGGTGACGATGACGTGACCCATGGCCGTGACGACGGCGACGTTGGTGCCGGGCTGCAGCGGAAGATGGAAATCCGCCTTGATGTGCGGCGACTTCACGAGATCCGTGCGGCGCGGATCGACCACGATCAGTTTGGCGCCTTCGCGGATCCGCTTCTTCATCCGGCTTGCGAACACGGGGTGCCCGTCCGGCGGGTTCGCGCCAATGACGAGGATGACGTCCGTGTTCTCGATCGAGTCGAAGTCCTGCGTGCCCGAGCTTTCGCCGAACGCCGTCTTGAGACCATAGCCGGTCGGCGAGTGGCAGACGCGGGCGCAGGTGTCGACGTTGTTTACGCCGAAACCGGCGCGGATGATCTTCTGGACGAGGTAGGCTTCCTCGTTGGTGCAGCGCGACGAGGTGATGCCGCCGACAGCGGTGCGGCCGTACTGATCCTGGATGCGGCGGAACTCGGACGCGACGCGGCCGATGGCTTCTTCCCAGCTTACCTCGCGCCACGGATCGGTGATCTTGTCACGCACCATCGGATTCAGGATGCGGTCCTGGTGGGTGGCGTAGCCATAGGCGAAGCGGCCCTTGACGCAGGAGTGGCCACGGTTGGCCTTGCCATCCTTCCACGGCACCATGCGCACGACTTCCTCGCCGCGCATCTCGGCC
>NZ_DATAJR010000010.1:0-78472 GCF_036262015.1 Hyphomicrobium sp.
CGCGCCGTCGACCACTGTCACGATGTCGCGCATGATGGCGGTGATATCGAAGTCCTTGGGCGTGTAGACGCGCGCCACGCCCGACTTGAGCAGCGCTTCGGCATCCTCGGGCGGGATGATCCCGCCGACCACCACCGGCACGTCGGCGATACCCGAGCTGCGCATGCCTTCCATCACCTCGCCCACCAGCGGCACGTGGCTGCCCGACAGGATCGACAGGCCGACCACGTGCACGCCCTCCTCGAGCGCGGCGTTGACGATGCGCGCCGGGGTCAGGCGGATGCCCTCGTAGACCACTTCCATGCCGCAATCGCGGGCCCGCACCGCGATCTGCTCGGCACCGTTGCTGTGGCCGTCGAGGCCCGGCTTGCCGACCAGCATCTTCAGCCGCCGGCCGAGCTTGCGCGATACGCGCTCGACCTCGCGGCGTACGGGTTCCAGCCGGTCGCTGCCGGCGCCGGCGGCACGGCCCACCCCGGTGGGTGCGCGGTATTCGCCGAAGATCTCGCGCAGGGCCTGGCCCCACTCGCCGGTGGTGACGCCGGCATGGGCGCAGGCGATCGAGGGCTCCATGATGTTGCGGCCTTCCTTGGCCGCGTCCCGCAGCGCCGCCAATGCCGCGTCAGCCTGCCTGGCGTCGCGTTGCGCGCGCCACGCATTGAGCTGCTCGATCTGCTCGCGCTCGACGGCGGCGTCGACGGTCTGGATCGCAGCTTCGCCGGCCGACAATGGGCTGGGCTCGCCCTCGGTGAAGGCGTTGACGCCGATCACGGTCTGCGCTCCCGATTCGATCGCCGCGATGCGCTTGAGGTTCGACTCGACCAGGCGCTGCTTCATGTAGCCGGCCTCGACGGCGGCGATGGCGCCGCCCATGTCGTCGATGCGCGCCAGCTCCGCCCGGGTCTCGGCCTTCAGCTCGTTGACCTTGCGCTCGATCTCGGTGCTGCCGTCGAAGATGTCGCCGAACTCCAGCAGGTCGGTCTCGTGCGCCACGATCTGCTGCAGGCGCAGCGACCATTGCTGGTCCCACGGCCGCGGCAGGCCCAGCGCCTCGTTCCATGCCGGCAGCTGCACCGAGCGGGCACGCGCGTTCTTGGACAGCACCACCGCCAGCATCTCGAGCAGGATGCGGTAGACGTTGTTCTCCGGCTGCTGCTCGGTCAGCCCCAGCGAGTTGACCTGCACGCCGTAGCGGAACAGCCGCATCTTGGGGTCGGTGACGCCATAGCGCTCGCGCGTCAGCTCATCCCACAGCTCGGCGAAGGCGCGCATCTTGCAAAGCTCGGTGACGAAGCGCACGCCTGCATTGCAGAAGAAGCTGATGCGGCCCACCACCTGCGGGAACTCTTCCGGCGCGACCTGGCCGCGGGCTTTCACCGTGTCGAGCACGGCGATCGCATCGGCCAGAGCATAGGCCAGCTCCTGCATCGGCGTCGCGCCGGCCTCCTGCAGGTGGTAGCTGCAGACGTTCATCGGGTTCCACTTGGGCACCTCGCGCACCGTGAAGGCGATGGTGTCCGAGGTGAGGCGCAGCGACGGCTCGGGCGGAAAGACGTAGGTGCCGCGCGACAGGTACTCCTTGATGATGTCGTTCTGCGTCGTGCCCTGCAGCTTGGCGCGGGCCACGCCCTGCTTCTCCGCAACGGCGATGTACAAGGCCAGCAGCCAGGCCGCCGGCGCATTGATCGTCATCGACGTGTTCATGCGATCCAGCGGGATGCCGTCCAGAAGGGTCAGCATGTCGCCGAGATGCGAGACCGGCACGCCGACCTTGCCGACCTCGCCCTTGGCCAGCGG
Organism: Hyphomicrobium sp.; assembly: GCF_036262015.1. GTDB lineage: Bacteria > Pseudomonadota > Alphaproteobacteria > Rhizobiales > Hyphomicrobiaceae > Hyphomicrobium_C. The sequence continues at coordinate 1,798 of NZ_DATAJR010000010.1, forward strand.
ATGGTCGCTGTCGTAGCCGGTCTGGGTCGGCAGGTCGAAGGCGATCGAGAGCCCGGTCTGGCCGCGCGCCAGGTTGGTGCGGTAGAGCGCGTTCGAGACCTTGGCCGTCGAGTGCCCGGAGTAGGTGCGGATCAGCCAGGGCCGGTCGCGCTTGATACTGGATGTGGGTTGGTTATCGGCAGGCATTGGGGCGATCCCTGAAGCGGCCGGCGAAGCATCGACCGGGCAACCTTCGTGCCTAAGGGAATTCGTGTTGCGTTGCAACATGATCGATGGATAATTGCCTGAATTCGGGCATTCCGGCATTATCGCACCGCCCATCGGGTTGGCTTTGCCGGGGTGAGTAGACCACTATCCGTGTCGGTCCGGGGCGCGACCATCGTTGGGGACGACCGGGCGAGCCTAGATCCGTGAACGACGATTCTGCTTCCGGCGCCGACAAGCGCCCCGATTCGGTTACCGGCAGTTCCGCGCCCGCCGCGGCACCGCAATGGCTGACTCCTGCGCCAGCAGAGCCGGGTCAGGGGCCGGCAGTGCCGCCCGTGCCGCGAGATCACGGCGGCTATGCGCATAGCCAGGGCTTCTCCCGGAACTACGTGCCGCCGGCCGGTCATGCGCCGCCACCGGGATATCCCCCGCCGGCCGGGGCGACGCAGCCTTATGCGCAGCTTGGCTATGCGGCACCTGGCGGCTACGCCGCGGCGCCGCCCGGCTATCCGCCGTACGGCGCACCCGTCGCTTACGCGCCGCCGCCGATCCACGTCAATCCGCCGGTACGGCTGACCTATGACGGCAAACTGGGCGAGCTGTACCTGGTCTATCTGCGCAGCCTGCTGCTCACGCTGGTGACGCTGGGCGTCTATCGTTTCTGGGGCCGCACGCGCGTGCGCCGATATCTATGGTCGCACTTCCAGGCGTTCGGCGATCGCTTCGAGTATCGCGGCCGCGGTATCGAGCTGTTTCTCGGCTTTCTCGCCGGCGTCGGCTTCCTGATGGTCGTGGGCGGGATCGTGCTGGGGGCGCTATGGCTGTTCGCGCGCGAGACCGTGCTGCAGGAGGTCGATGCCGGTGATGCCGCGACCTGGCTGCTGCTGTTGGCGGGCTACCCGCTGCTGGCGGTCGGGCGCTATGCCGGCTTGCGCTACAAGCTGACGCGCACGCGCTGGCGCGGCATCCGGTCTGGCCTCGATGGGTCGGCCTGGAAGTTCGGCGGCATATCGGTCGGGTTGGGCCTGCTCAATGCCATGAGCGCCCAGCTGGTGACGCCGATCCTGGATGTGGCGCTGGCCAAGTACCGGCTGAAGAACCTGACATTCGGCACCGTGCGCTTCGGCTTCGCGGGGCAGGCCGGCGACATCTACGGCCGCTTCATCGGCTTCTATTTCCTCAACATCATGGCCTGGATCGTGCTGGTCGTCATCATCGTGATGATCATCGGCGGGCTGTCCGCCGTCATCGATCGCTTCGGCGGCTGGGAGGCGATCGGCGACAAGATTGCCCATCCGACACCCTTGGTGATCGTGATCATGATCCTGGTGGCCCTGGCGGTCTATTCGCTGATCGGCCTCGTGATCTTGCCGCTGCGCTGCTGGTACCAGGCTTACCTGCTGCGCTACCTCATCTCGCGGACATGGTTCGGCCGTATGCAGTTCGTGAGCGGCGTGACGACGGGCCAGATGTGGGGCTTCATCGTGCTGAACTGGATCATCCTGGTATTCACCTTTGGCATCGGCTGGCCCTGGGTGCTGCATCGCACGGCACGGCTGATCGCCGACCAGCTCTGGATCTACGGCGAGGTCGACGCGCTGGCTGTCGCCCAGGCGCTTGGGCAAGGGCCAGCGATCGGCGAAGGCCTGCTCGACCTGTTCGACACCGGAATCGTGTGAGCGTGCCATGACCTCACCCATGACGGCCCGCTTCTACGACGGCCTGCACCCCGTCGCTCACATCGTCTCCGTGAAGGCGACGCCGGCCGAGCTCGTGGCCACGATGCCGGACGGGCGCGTGGTCGTGCGCTGGCCCACGGCCGAGATCGAGGTGGTCTCGGACGCCGAGCACGAGCCGCACGCGCTGCTGGTCTGCGCCCGGCAACCTGGCACCCGGCTGTCGATCGAGGACGATGCGCTGCGTCAGGCGCTGGCCGACCTGGGAGGCAGCCTGGCGCGCGCCACCGGCCGGCGGCCGCGCATCGCGCCGGCCCTGGGCGGTGTCGCGGCGGCGCTGGCGATCACGGTCGGTGTCATGGCGTTTGCTGCCGAGAAGCTGCCGAACGTCGTGGCGCCGTTCGTGCCCTATGTCTGGCAGCGCTCGCTGGGCGATTCGGTCGTGACGGCCATGACCAGCGACATGCGCAAATGCACGCGCCCCGAAGGGCAGCAAGCGCTGCAGACGCTGATCGACCGCCTGCAGGATGCATCTTCCTACCGGCGGCGCATCGATGTCAGCGTCGTGCAGAACCCGATCGTCAACGCGTTCGCCGTGCCTGGCGGCCGGCTGATCGTGTTCTCCGGTCTGATCGACAAGGCCTCGGGACCGGAGGAGGTGGCCGGCGTGATCGCCCATGAGGTCGGCCATGTGGTGCACCACCACTCCATGAAGGGTCTGCTGCGCGCCTATGGCTTCGACATGGTGCTGAAGCTGGTGACCGGCGGCTACTCGTCTGACGTGGCGACCCTGGGTGGCGCCGGCGGCGTGCTGCTGGCGCTGCGTCATAGCCGGGACGCGGAGCGGGAGGCCGACCAGACGGCGTTGGAGCTGATGGACAAGGTCGGGATGCGCGCTGACGGGCTGTCAACCTTCTTCGGCAAGCTGCTGGAAATGCAGAACAAGCAGGCTTCAGGCGACAAGGGCAAGGCACCCGGCAGCGGCTCGACCAAGCCGCGCGACGCCGCCGAGGAGGCCGGCATCTTGTCCACGCACCCGCCGACCCGGGAGCGTCTGGAGGCGACCAAGCGGCCCCCGACCGGCGCGCCGGCGCTGAGTGCGCAGGAATGGCAGGCGCTGCGGGCAATTTGTCGCTAGGCGCTTGTTTTACCTCAGCTTTCAGTAGGTAGGCGGGGCATGGTGCGCCAGCTATGGTGCAGTCGTGCGAATATTTATTTTCGCCGTTGTGGCAATTTTCTAACCAAATGGGCCTGTTGATCTAATAGAAATTGACTTTGTGCGTCGCACCATTACGCTGCGCCTGCTAACGGGAAACCGTTCAAATCCACAGACGTTATTCAATCGAAGCGCAGGGGCCAGATATGACCGCAGCGTTGGCCGTCGTTCCATCGCACCCGACGGCGGGACAGCCGAAGAAGGATCTCTACGAGGTCGGCGAGATCCCGCCTCTGGGCCACGTGCCGAAGTCGATGTACGCCTGGGCGATCCGGCGCGACCGTCACGGACCGCCCGAGCAGGCGATGCAGCTCGAGGTCGTGCCCACGCACGCCATCGGCGACGACGAGGTGCTGGTGCTCGTGATGGCTGCCGGCGTGAACTACAACGGCGTCTGGGCCGGCCTGGGCGTGCCGATCTCGCCGTTTGACGTGCACAAGGCGCCGTTCCATGTCGCCGGTTCCGACGCGGCGGGCATCGTCTGGGCGGTCGGCTCCAAGGTGAAGCGCTGGAAGGTGGGCGACGAGGTCGTGGTCCACTGCAACCAGGACGATGGCGACGACGAGGAGTGCAACGGCGGCGATCCGATGTTCTCGCCGAGCCAGCGCATCTGGGGCTACGAGACGCCGGACGGCTCGTTCTCACAGTTCTGCCGCGTGCAGGACCGCCAGCTGCTCGAGCGCCCGAAGCACCTCACGTGGGAAGAGGCGGCCTGCTATACGCTGACGCTCGCCACCGCCTACCGCATGCTGTTCGGCCATCGTCCGCACGTTTTGCGCCCGGGCCATAACGTGCTGGTGTGGGGCGCCTCAGGCGGCCTCGGCTCGTTCGCGGTGCAGCTCTGCGCGACGTCGGGTGCCAACGCGATCGGCGTCGTATCGGAAGACGACAAGCGCGATTTCGTCATGCAGCTCGGCGCCAAGGGCGTCATCAACCGCAAGAACTTCAAGTGCTGGGGCCAGCTGCCCAAGGTCAACTCGCCAGAATACAACGAGTGGCTCAAGGAGATGCGCGCCTTCGGCAAGGCGATCTGGGACATTACCGGCAAGGGCGTCAACGTCGACTGCGTGTTCGAACATCCGGGCGAATCAACGATCCCGGTCTCGGTGCAGGTCGTGAAGCGTGGCGGCATGGTCGTCATCTGCGCCGGCACCACGGGCTACAACCTCACGATGGACGCACGGTATCTCTGGATGCACCAGAAGCGCGTGCAGGGCTCGCACTTCGCGAACCTCCAGCAGGCTTCGCAGGCAAACAAGCTCGTCGTCGAGCGCCGCATCGATCCGTGCATGTCCGAGGTTTTCTCGTGGGCGCAGATCCCGAAGGCGCACATGCGCATGATGCGGAACGAGCACAAGCCGGGCAACATGGCCGTTCTGGTCTCGGCTCCGACGACTGGTCTCCGGACGGTCGAGGACGTTCTCGAGGCCAGCCAGCAGCGCTTCGGCACGGGCTGAAATTCGAAAGCATAGAGATGCGAAAAGCGCGGCAGCAATGCCGCGCTTTTTTATTTGCCGCACGCAAGTCAGTCGGCGGTTTGGGATCGGAGGCGAAACCGCAAATGATCTAGCAGCCGCACAACGGACGCGGGCGCTTTCGACTGAAGCGCTAGGCTCTCTTGGCCTTCTCAGCCTCAGTCCGGCCAACCATGGCGTCGAGGACAGCCAGCTTCGCCTGCTCGATCGAGGCGATTGCATAGTCGACTGAGCAGGCGGCTTCCCACTCGAGCACATCTGCACGGCTCTCTGCTCGCTGGGTGCCACGCTCTTGCCGCTTCTCGTCGATCTTGTGCTTCAGGTTCTCCATGTCGGATCTGATCTTCCCTTTGAGCGCATCCCATTGCCCAGAGGTCGCGTCGCCGACAGCCTTTATGTCTTCGTCGACCTTTGCGATGGCTGCCGAAACAGCAGCCCGCGTCTGTTCTCGACGCGCTACGATCTTGTCGTGCTCTTCTTTCTGTGCCGCCGCTATGGCGTCCACAGCGTTCTTAGCGCGAACGGACAAGTCGGAGAGTTGTTCAGAGAGTGGCTTCACCATAGCTCGTCCTCCTGTGCCAAATAGATTGCCGATGGCGGACGGAGGCCACGAGGGTTTGACGGCGCGACCACCGTCCCCCCAAGCACAGCTAGCATATGCCACTGTCGAGCTATTGGATAGGCTGCACGAACGCGTCCATGACCTCGTCGATCCGCCTCGCCATAGCAGCCAGCGATGCTGGTTGGACGACGTCGATCGTGGCCCAAAGCAATCGCAAGACCTAGGTCTTGGAAAACGCAATCCAGAACGCGGAGGCGCGGCCGCCTAGTTTGAGAATTGCGCTTTCGATGACGGAGAACGTGCCAAGCAGAAAGAAGGAGCGCAAACCGCCGTAGAAAATTTTCACAGGAGGAAATATCGCGTCGGCGACCCGCGTGCCCGCTACCGACATCAGAAGCGAGTGAAAGGTCCAGTTCCAGAACACGGGCGACGGATATGGCTGCGCTACGATCGTCTTTAGTCCCATACGGGACGCCATCGTCGACATGTTTTTCGGGTCAAACAGATAGAAATGGCGCGGAGCGTGGTAGCCGCCCCAATGACGTTCCTTGAGCATCCCGAATTCTACGCAGTCGGTATTCGGTGTCTCGATAATGATCGTGGCATTCGGAGCGCAAACCTCGCGGCACTTTTCCAGAAACCCGTAAGGATTCTCAACGTGCTCGATGACGTGCGAGGAATAGAGAATGTCGAAGTAGTCTGAAGGCAGCGTTACATCTTCGAACCTGCCGAGATACGCCTTGTGGCCGCGCTCCCGCGTTTTCTGAACGGCGAGCTCTCCGATCTCTACGCCGTGCAGTTCCGGGTTCGGCAACAGATCCCGAAAAAGGTCGAGCTGCGCACCGACGCCGCAACCTACGTCAAGCACCCGAATAGGCCGCGAATAGGAACTTGCATCAAACCCGCTGCGCCGCAGCTTCGTATCGAGTGCGGCCCGATTGCGCGCGTGAAACATCTGCTGGACGCGAGATACGGCGCCGCCGGTTTGCGGCGCGTTGCCGCTCAGGTGATAGGAATAATAACTGGGTGGGTAGATTTTTCCGAGCTCGGTCGCGGCTGGCCGCGGCTTCAGGTACACGAGGTCACATGCCTCGCAGCGCACGACGGGGAAGTTCATTTCTGTGCTGCGGTATTCGTGGTCGAATACCGAACCAATGCGCGACGGCGCGGCCTCCGAGCCACACGCCATGCAAGCCGTGTCTTCGTGCAGCGCAAGCTCCGTCATGCCGGCTTCCGTTCTGATTGCAACGACAACTGCGTGAGCATCGAGAGGTAGCTCGACCGTTCATTGATACCTGCGCCGCGTTCGACCAACTCGGCGTGAAGCGTCGGCAAGTTGTAATACGGTATCCAGGGATAGTGATGGTGGGCGCCGTGGAAATTGAAGTTCATGGGTGAGAAGAAAAAGCGCTCGACTACATTCGAACGAACGTAAAAGTAGCGGGGGTCAACGCTATGATCGTCTTCGTTGTAGTGCTCAACCCATTGCCGCAGCACCATGATCGGATTGGTGAACAGAATAAGCGTCACGGGATAAAGCAGAGCCCAGAGAGGGCTTCCGCCTACTGCCCAGCACAGACCCGCCAGACCAACGATGATCGCGAGCATTGTCGTGGTAATTGCAACGCGCTCGCCCGGGGCGAATGGATACGGGCTATTGTCGCGGTCGGCCAGAACGCGCTGAAACTCGGCCTCGAACGGCGCCCAACCCAGAATGCTGCGGGACAAGGCCCAGGGGATGGGAAACATCAGTGGCGCAAGTTCGCGCCAATTCTCGCAATGGCTGACACGTTCCGGATCATCAGTCGACGTTGCTCTTGAGTGATGATCGAGATGGCGCTGCCGCGCGCCATCGTAGCGCGAGAGTGACGGATAGGCTGCGAAAAAGCGCGCCAGCCGATTGCCAAGTTTTCCGTCCTGAACGAGGCAGCCATGAAAGCCCTCGTGGTAAAGTGTGAACAGGCGATGCTGGAGGCCGACAAGCAAGGCCATCCCCACCGGGATCATCGGCCAGTCATTCACGTAAGCGGCGATCAAAACGGTCGCCAGAATCCCCACCCACGTACCGGCGACGTTCAGCAATCCGAGGCTCGTGCTCTTTGCTCCAAATCGCTTTGAAATTTCTTGTGGGGTCGGCAAGTTCTCCCGCATCCGAAATCTCCGTGCATATAAATCTCTTTGCGCAGAAAATTATCAGTGAGCGGTTCTTATATAGCTAGTGGATGCCGTTGGTAAGCTTTTTGATCTCCATGATGCCACGGTTGAGTTCGGCGCCGAGCAGGATGATGACCGCCGTGACCTGGAAGAAAATCATTGCAATCATCAGCTGCGACAGCCCTGCGTAGAACCGCGCGTAGTTGCTGATCGAAAGATAGTACGAATAGAAGCCGGCAATCGCGAGCCAGAGCACGACGGACAAGGCGACGCCCGGCCAGACGTCGGCAAGACGACGCTCGCCGGCAGCGAGCCAGAGATGGAACGCGAGCAGCTGCGCGCCGATGACGGCCGCGCCAAGTGTGTAGCGCACTATGGGAGCCAGCCAGGTGGAATCGAGAAGCGACCTGATCAGCGACGGCTCAACCCATGAGGGCTCGAATTGCGCGGCGAGCGCGGGGCCGACGACAACCGCCCACGTCAGCACCAGCATCGAGGCGCCGCTGATCAACACCAACAGCATGCTGAGCCCGAGGCAGATCGGATAGGGCCGCGTCTCCGGCACGCGGTAAGCGCCGTTGAGGGCGGCGCGGAGCGTCTCGACCGCGCTCGTCGCGAAGAAGAGGGCTAGGAAGCCACCGAAAGTCAGAAGGTCGATGCGGGTCTGGCCCATGATGGCGTCGACCTGCGGTGCCAGCGCCTCTGCGACCGCCGGTGGCAAATTCTGGAAGAGTTTCGTGACGGCTTCCGCCGCCAGCTCCCGGCCGCCGAACAGACCCGCAAGTCCACCCAGGAATATGCAGAACGGGAACAGGGAAACCACGAAAGAGAACGCCACTGCACCCGCCATGGCGAAGCCCGAGTGCTCATAGAGGCGGTAGATGGCGGCCAGCACAGTTTTATAACGCTTCATCGTCAAGCAATCTGGCGGGTGTTTCGGCTGTTGTCGAGCCGGGACCCTAGTTCATTGCGCCCGCCGAGGTCCATGTCCTCGCAGCAACGCTTTGCCGGAAATGGCCTGCGGCGTTAACGTTCCCGCTCAGGCGGATTTTCCCCGCGCGTTCCTGTCGCTGAGGCGCGAGATTGTCTTGACGTCAGGGCTCGGAAATTTGCACATGGCTGCCTGAATTGGCGGGCCTGCCCTGCCGAAAATGAAAATTCCCACATGTGCACGAGCGGAGGAGACGGAGCGATGTCGGCTGTCAAAGCGGAGAGCAAGCTTCTGGAGTCCGGCCCCGATGGCCTGATTGCCCGAACAGCCGAGGTGGTGAAGGCCGCTGACCAGGTGCTGGCCCTCGCCAAGACCGGCGTCAAGGCCAAGATCAAGGACGCGGGCGGTGTCGACGAGGCTCAGCACGCGGCCCATGGCCTCGCTTGGCTCGCGACGACCGTCGAAGCTCTCCGTCAGATGAACCTCTGGGCTGCCCGTCTCAAGGACGAAGGCAACTTCGGCGAGTTCGAGCAGCTGCTACTCCTGGCCGCTTTCGCCGAGTACGGCGCGCAGATTGCGGGCGGCATTCCGATGAGCCAGCTCGAAATCATCCGTCCCGAAGCACTCGGCGTCTCCAGGGCCGACATTCGCAAGTATGAGGATGCCGTCGCCGACGTCATTGCCGCCGGCAGCACGGAAGGCGTGAAGGCAAAACTCGCGGAGTTCATCCAGCATCAGCAGGGCGCCACCACATTCGGCAACTCCGGCCTCGACGAGACAATGGCCGCGATCCACGAGCAGATGCGTGACTTCTCGGAAGCGGAAGTCGTGCCGCATGCGCACGAGTGGCATCTCGCCAACACCTATATCCCGCTCGAGATCATCCAGAAGGTTGCCGAGCTCGGCGTGTTCGGCCTCACGCTGCCGGAGGAGTACGGCGGACTTGGCCTTGGCAAGCTCGCCATGTGCGTCGTCTCGGAGGAGCTCTCGCGCGGCTACATCGGCGTCGGCTCGCTCGGCACGCGCGCCGAAATCGCGGGCGAGTTGATCCTGCACAACGGCACGGTGGAGCAGAAAGAGAAGTATCTGCCCAAGATCGCCACCGGCGAGTGGCTGCCGACGGCCGTCTTTACCGAGCCGAATACGGGCTCGGACCTCGCTTCGCTCAAGACGCGCGCGGTGCGCGATGGCGATACCTACAAGATCACGGGTCAGAAAACCTGGATCACGCATCCGGTGCGCGCCGATATCATGACGGTGCTGACGCGCACGAACCCGGACGAGAAGGGCTACAAGGGCCTTTCGATGTTCATCGCCGAGAAGCCGCGCGGCTCGGACGAGACCCCGTTCCCGGCGCAAGGCATGACGGGCGGTGAGATCGAAGTACTCGGCTATCGCGGCATGAAGGAGTACGACATCTCCTTCGACGGCTTCGAGGTGCCGGCTGCGAACCTGCTCGGCGGCGTCGAGGGCCAGGGCTTCAAGCAGCTCATGAACACGTTCGAGGGTGCGCGCATCCAGACCGCGGCGCGCGCCGTCGGCGTCGCCCAATGCGCGATGGACCTCGGCCTCAAATACGCGCTCGAGCGCATCCAGTTCGGCAAGCCGATCTACTCGTTTCCGCGCGTTTACAACAAGGTTGTGATGATGGCGGTCGAGACCATGATCGCGCGTCAGCTCTCCTACTTCGCCGCGCGCGAGAAGGACGAGGGGCATCGCTGCGACCTGGAAGCGGGTATGGCGAAACTGCTCGGCGCCCGCGTCGCGTGGGCTAACGCCGATAACGCGCTGCAGATCCACGGCGGTAACGGTTTCGCACTCGAGTACCCGGTGAGCCGCGTTCTTTGCGACGCGCGCATTCTCAACATTTTCGAGGGTGCCGCCGAAATTCAGGCGCAGGTCATTGCGCGCCGTCTACTCGAAGACAAAGCCTGATCCGATCTCGCAAACGTCAAACGCAGGGGTCAGGCCGCTCGCCTGGCCCCTTGTTTTTTGAGGGCTGCAGGTTCCCGCTTGGCTCTCCTGAATAGACCTCGCGGACGCGTGATTTCCATTTGCCGTCGAGACGCTTAGTGTCCTGACAGGTCTTCAATTTTCCCGCCCGACAGGACAATTTCGATGCGCTACTTTCAATCCCTTGCCATGGCGACGCTTTCGCTCGCTGCCGTGTCCGCACATGGCCAAGATGCACCCGCTGACCTTCCAGGCGCCGCCGCGTTCGAACCTGGATCGGGACGGCTCTGGTTCGCCGGATGTGAATTCGAAGCGGACCGCTACGTAACGTGCAAGATGGCGGCGCCCGGCGTGCTCGAAGCGATCGAAAATCCCGGTGACCAAACACCGGGATCGGCGCTGCAAACCTATGTCAGCGACGTTTTCATCGAAAAGGGCTGTGCCTTCGAGGCGTCACCGGAGAGCTTCCGCGTAAACGGCATCTTCCTCTCGTTCGACTCCAAGGCCGCAAAGGACATTCGGTGCGCCGGAAAGAAGTCCGGCCTCGCCTTCAAGCCCGGCGTCATAACGCTGCTCGACACGATTTACTTTATTGCCGGCGATCCGCCGCAGTAGGAGGAAACGGCTTTCCTCCATTTGCGCCCGAGGCTACATGCTCGGGCATGACGCAAAAATCCATTCTGATCACTGGCTGCTCCTCGGGCATCGGTTTCGCGTGCGCCCGCATCATGCGCGGACGCGGCTGGCGCGTGATCGCCACCGTCCGCACGCAGCAGGACTATGAGACGCTGACACGCGACGTGGGCGTCGAAACGTTGCATCTCGATCTCGCAGATCCGCGCTCGATCGCGCGCTGTGCCGATGAAACGCTGAGACTAACCGGCGGGCAGCTCACGGCGCTGTTCAACAACGGCGCGTATGGGCAAGTGGGCGCCGTCGAGGACCTCACGACGGATGTTCTACGCCGGCAATTCGAGGTGAACGTCATTGGCACGCACGATCTGACGCGGCGTCTCATCCCCTTCATGCGGGCGGCCGGCGAAGGACGCATCGTGCAATGTTCCTCTGTGCTCGGCTTCGTCTCGGTGCCCTACCGCGGGGCCTATTGCGCGTCGAAGTATGCGCTCGAAGCTTTGAGCGATGCCCTCCGGTACGAGCTCAAGGGGACGGGGATCTTCGTCTCCATCATCGAGCCGGGGCCGATCCGAACGCGCTTCGTCGAGCGCGCACTCGCCAACTTCCGTGTCACCGTCGACATCGAGGGGTCCGCTCACCGCGAAACGTACCTCGCGCGGCTGGCTGCGATGGAGCAAGGCGGAAAGTCCACCTTCAAGCTCGAACCCGAGGCGGTGGCCTGGAAGCTGGTGCACGCCGTGGAAAGCCCGCGTCCGAAGCGCCGCTATATGGTCACGGTGCCCACCTACCTGGCTGCCGTGGGCAAGCGCGTGCTGCCGGCGCCGCTCAGCGATTGGCTCGCTCAACGCATTTGAAGCGTGAAATCTTTCGCGGTTTTTGTCCGCGGACGGCAGGTTCACCATCTGTCAACCTTCGGACTCTAATGTGAGCCCACTGACGTTATGCGGGCGACGCCGCAGGGCCGTCGCGCCGCCGTACCTCAAGCGGCTGGGCTCGACATGGCACTCCTCGATACCCTCACGAACGTTTTGTTTCCCGGTAGGAGCACGAACTCGCGTGGCGGCAAGTCTGGCAAGCGCGGCGAGGACCTCCGGACTTTCGTGCGTGTCCCGCAGCGCATGCGCAGCGGCTACCTGTGGGCCGACCGGCTGATCACGCCGCGGCCGTGCATGATCAAGGACCTTTCCGTCAAAGGCGCGCGCGTGGAAGTCATTGGCGATCCGATCAAGCCGGCCCTGCTTTCGGACGGGGTCAAACTCTACTTCGATACCGAGAAGCACGAGGTTCAGTGCTCGCTGCGATGGTGCAAGGGTCAGATGTTCGGTTTGCGCTTCGAAGGCGCCCCCAAGCCGCCTTCGCGCAAGTACCGCTAGGCCGACACACGCGGTCGTTTCCCAAGCCGGTTTACAGTTTCGCGATCTTTCGCCCCGCCTGCGTTTGAAGCTGGCGCGCCGGTCTGCGCCGGAGTAGTGTCCGCCGCGAATCCGACCGTCAGATCCCATTTGGCGGCAGGATTTTTGAGGATCACACCAATGGACAGCGACAGTCGACGACATCCGTCGTCACCACACACAGCTTCCGTGGCAACCGCCTGAGCGCCTCGCTCCCAGGCGGCCAATCGCGGCAGCCTGCAAGGAGCGAATATGCTTCGGACCTATCTAAAAAACGGAACGCACCTCATCGCGGGAACCGAAGGGCAAGTCTCGGCGAACCCGGCGGAGCTGCCTGTCTGGATCGACCTGTTCAACCCGACATCCGAGGAAGAACTTCTGGTCGAGAAGCTTCTCGGTATCGACCTGCCGACACGCGAGGAGATGCAGGACATCGAGGTTTCCGCACGGCTCTATCAGGAGCAAGGCGCGGAGTTCATGACCATCACCGCGCTCACCCAGCTCGATACCGAAGAGCCGCTTACAACACCCATTACCTTTGTTCTCAAAGGCAGCACGCTCGCGACCGTGCGCTATGCCGAGACGAAGGCCTTTGCCAACTATGCCGCCCGCGCGCAAAAGGCAAATGCCATTCCCTGCGCCAACGGCGAGCAGGTGATGATGGGGCTGATCGAGGCACTCTTCGACCGTCTGGCGGACGCGTTGGAACGCGCCGGCCTCGACATCGATGGGATTTCCCGCTCCGTGTTCCGCAAGAAATCTTCAGCGAAGGTTTCCAACACGACACAGGACCTGCAGGCCACGATCGAGAACATCGGGCGCCATGGCGATCTGCTGACGATGATCCGAGAGAGCCTAGTCAGCTTCAATCGTGCCCTCACCTATCACACCAGCGTGGACCAGCAGGATAAGAGGCTCACCAAGGAAGCCAAGGCGCGAACGAAGGTGCTTTACCGCGACGTTGTCGCGTTGGCGGATCAGGCGACGTTCCTATCGAACAAGATCAACTTCCTGCTCGATGCCACGCTTGGGCTGATCAACCTGCAGCAGAACCAGATCATCAAGATCTTCTCGGTCGCGGCTGTCGTGTTCCTGCCGCCGACACTGGTTGCTTCGATCTACGGCATGAACTTCGACTACATGCCGGAACTGAAATGGCTGGGCGGCTATCCCTGGGCTCTCGGAATGATGCTGCTTTCAGCCATCCTGCCCTACCTCTATTTCAAAAGGCGCGGCTGGCTCTAGGTCCCAGCCATCAAGCTTCGCGAACTGTCTCCGAGACCACTCGGGGATCAGTTTGCGAAGCGGAAGTGCAGGACGTCGCCATCCTTGACGACGTACTCCTTGCCTTCAAGCCGCATCTTGCCGGCATCCTTCGCGCCGACTTCGCCGCCAAGCGTGGCATAGTCTTCGTAGGCGATGGTTTCGGCGCGGATAAAGCCCTTCTCGAAGTCAGTATGAATGACGCCTGCCGCCTGGGGGGCCTTGGTGCCGCGCGTGATCGTCCAGGCGCGTGCTTCCTTCGGGCCAACCGTGAAGTAAGTCACGAGATCGAGCAGCTGGTAGCCGGCGCGGATCAGGCGATTGAGACCCGGCTCGGACAAGCCCATCTCGTTCAGGAACTCAGCGCGGTCTTCCGGCGGCAAGCCTGCAAATTCGGATTCGATCTTGGCCGAGATGATGACCGATGCGGCGCCTTCCGCCTTGGCACGCTCCTGAACCTTCGCCGAATACGCGTTGCCGTTGGCGGCGGAAGCTTCCTCGACGTTGCACACGTAGACGACGGGCTTCGATGTCAGGAGCTGAAGCCCCTGGAAGATGGGACGCTCTTCCGGCGTGATATCGGCCGTGCGTGCCGGCTTGCCCTCACGCAGCGGGATTAGCACCTTTTCCATGACAGCAAGTTGAGCTTTGGACTCCTTGTCGCCGCTCTTGGCCTTTTTCTCATTTGCGGCGACGCGCTTCTCCAGGCTCTCGAGATCGGCCAGCATCAATTCCGTCTCGACGACGTCAGCGTCGGCAAGCGGATCGATGCGGTTCTCGACGTGCGTGATGTCATCATCCTCGAAGCAGCGCAGCACGTAGGCGACCGCATCCACCTCGCGAATGTGCGAGAGGAACTTGTTGCCGAGACCTTCGCCCTTGGAAGCGCCTCGAACGAGGCCGGCAATGTCGACGAACGTCAGCCGCGTCGGAATGATCTCGGCGGACTTGGCGATCCCAGCCAACTTCTGCAGCCGCTCGTCCGGCACACCCACTTCACCGACATTCGGCTCGATGGTGCAGAATGGATAGTTGGCCGCCTCGGCCGCAGCCGTCTGCGTCAGCGCGTTGAACAGGGTAGACTTGCCGACGTTCGGCAGGCCCACGATGCCACACTTGAAACCCATGGGAAAAAGCCTCGAAATCTCGTTTGAACCGCCTAGAGCCGTTCCGGTTTTAGTTGAATCGCGGAACGTCTCTAGTTCTTTGGTTTGTCGTGCTTCTTGTCGGAAAACCGGTTCCCACTTTTCCGGAAGCACTCAAGGTTCGCTGGGGCTGGCTACACCGCCATTGGCCGGGGATCAATGCAAAACGGGCTCACGGGCAGAGGTGTCGCGGCACCTCAAGCCGTAAGCCCGTTTTCTCAAGCCTTTGCCGTGGGCCAACCGACCCCGCCGGCTCACTCGCTGCTTTCGTCGTCCTCGCCCATGATCTCGTCGGAGGCGGTAATCAGGCCGACGGCAGGGTTGGTGCCGCAGTATTCGCCGATCTTGTGCATGTCGGCCTCGAACGTGTCGGTGTCAAAGATCTTGTTTCCAGAGTCCGAGGCCTGATAGCCGGCGATCCACATCAGGATGTAGCCGAGCCCCTCTTCCTCTTCTTGGCTGGACTTCACGGCCGCCTCGCAGGTCAGCGTGGCAAGGTCCACAGCGTCCTTCCCGTGTGGTGTCGCGTTGGCGCCCAGAAATTTCGATGCGACTGTCAGCACTCCAACCTTGGGCTGCTCCTTGCACGCGGCAAGGATCTTGTCGAAATCCTTGCTAAGGCCACCAAAGTCGATCACGGCGCCTTGCTCATCAGTGACGGTGAAGCCGGCAATCCAATACAGGATGCCGCCCATACCGGACTTGTCCTTTTCGGAGCCCGACTCGACCGACTGAATCAACTGGCTGCAACTGACCGTCGAGAGGTCGATCTTCTCGGCGGAAGCCGTCGAGGCGAAGCCTGTGACGGTCAACAGAGCAAAAGCCATCGAGGCAAACAGGCGCTGCATTTTTGGTCCCCTGGATCAAATTCGCATGACAGCGCGAAAGCGCGCCGAATCCATGCTCCCTATTCGCACCTAGTGCGGATGGCTTTAGCCAGCCTGACCACCGCCGGAGATTGAAAGCGCGGTTTCAACGAACCTTGGCGAGGTCGAAAGCGGAATAGCTGGCCGGGCTCGGCAACGTCTCTTTGCCCGTCATTGCATCGGCAAGTGCTTCCGCAAGCACCGTTTCGGGCTGCAAATCCTTGACGGCAATGACCATAAACGGACGCTGCCAGTTGGTGCCGCCCTTCTCGCAGGCGGGGCAGCGCTCGCGATACTGGCCGAGGTTCAGCGTTGAGACCGGCACGTCCGCTCCGATGGCGGCGGACACGATTTCCGCCGTTCGTGTGGCGCGGCGTCCGGCGCGCGCCTTCTCCTCGGCGGAATTTCCTTCCTGAGATGCGGCGCCGACGGCGATCACCTCGTGCGCGTTCGAGAGGCCGTCGCGGACCTCCTGGTCGAGAACGTCCTTCGCAAGCTCGTCGCGCGTGAGCACGCGGCCGTCTTTCTCGAGATCGTCCGAGCTGCCGCGGACCCAGAGGAACTGCTTGCGGGCAACGACGACATCGAAGGTGCCGAGGCGACCCGCCTTATCGCGACCCTCAATCGCAAAGATCAACGTTCCGCGCGTCTGGCGCATGGGTTCCGCCGACGCGAGGGGCGCGATCTCCGTCGGCACATAGGGTTCGGCATAGGGATCGACCACGGCGTTATGGACGACGATCGCGGTGGTGGTGAGCGCGGCCGTAGAGGTCAGAGCAACGGCGGCACCCGCCTTCGTCTGCAGGAACGACGCAATCCAGTTGTACCAATCCTGCCAATTGCGAATGCGGTCGAACCATTTGTAGGTGCTCCACGCACGCCGCGCCTTTTTCGATTTCTGGAATTGCTCCTTGAGCTTCTCCGTATCGAGAGACATGTCCCGCTCCCCTAGACCAGTTTCCCTGACTAGTCCCCACCTGCTCCGGGGCCAAGCCTAGCGCAGTTCGCAAGGGGGATGGTGACGCGAAACACGCATCGCGGAATAGGATGCCCGTTATCTACGGAAACAAGCGCCAGCTTTCTCAGGGCTTGCGGGCGGCGAGCCACTTCTTGAGATTTTCGGCGATCGCGTTGGCGCTCTTGCCGGCGCGCTCGCCGGCAGGATGCGCGCGCGGTTTGGGTGCGGAACGCTCAGCGGCCTTTTCCTCAGCAGGAGCGTCCTGCGCCTTGCCCTTTCTCGGGTCGCCGGAGTCGCCGAGTTCTTTCGCGACGTCGGTCAGAAAGCGGGACTGATCGCCTTTCGCGAGGCGAGGCGCGGCTTTCGCGATTCCGTCAAGCAGCGGCACGAGCCAGGTCTGATCCGCCTTGGCGAAGTCGTTCAGCACCCATCGGGCTACGAGTTCCTTGACGCCCGGGTGACCGACGCCGATGCGCACGCGAACGTAGTCGTTGCCGAGATGCGCCGAAATCGAGCGCAGCCCGTTGTGACCTGCGTTGCCGCCTCCCGTTTTGACCTTGAGCTTGCCCGGCGCGAGATCGATCTCGTCGTAGAAGACGACGATGTCCTCTTCGGCGATTTTCAGGAAACGCGCGGCCTCGCCCACGGAGCGGCCGCTTTCATTCATGTACGTCTCGGGCTTGAGCAGCAATACTTTTTCGCCAGCCAGCTCGCCATCAGCCGCGATGCCTTGAAACTTGCGCTTCCACGGGCCGAAGCCATGCGCGCGCGCTATCTCGTCGACGGCCATGAACCCGACGTTGTGACGGTTTCCGGCATACTGACTGCCGGGATTTCCAAGGCCGACGAACAGTTTCATCGCGAAGTCCAAAAAGAAAAAGCCGGCAACCCGTATAGCGGGGTGCCGGCCTTTTGCGCAAATGCGCCGTTCTTACTTCTTGGCTGCGGGCTTGGCAGCCGGAGCGGCCTTGGCGCCTGCGGCCGGAGCTGCGCCCTTGGCCGGAGCCGCGCCGCCCTTGGCGGCAGGAGCGGCGGCCTTGGCATCGCCAGCCGGTGCAGCGGCACCTTCGGCGCCGGCAGCGGCCGTCGCGGCCTCGTCGTCCTTCTTGGCGCCGGCGATGGTCGCGACCGTGAAGTCACGGTTCGCGATCACAGGACGCACGCCGTCCGGCATGGTCACGGCCGAGATGTGGATCGAACGGCCGATCTCGAGGCCTTCGAGGTTGATCTCGAATGCCGACGGGATGCGATCGTAGGGGCAGTAGATCTCGACGTCGTGGCGAACGATGTTGAGAACGCCGCCACGCTTCAGGCCCGGAGAGGCGGCATGGTTGACGAAGCGGACAGGAACCGCGACGCGGATGACGCCATCCTTCGCGATGCGAAGGAAGTCGACGTGGATCGGGTGATCCTTGACCGGGTCGAGCTGGATGTCGCGCGGAATGACACGGATGGTCTTGTCGTTGCCGACGTTGATGTCGAACACGGTCGACGTGAACTGACCCTTGATGAACTGTTTCCAGAGGTCGTTGCCGTTGATGGCAATGATTTCTGCGGGCTGTCCGTCACCGTAAATAACGGCCGGGACGTTCCCTTCGCGGCGAGCTTGACGTGCGGCCCCCTTGCCTGCACGCGGGCGCGCCGTGGCTTTGATCTCAATGATCTCGCTCATGGCTTTTTCTCCAATGAAAAAAGGGCCTTAACCAGGCCCACTGGCTGCAACCGGCCTCCAAGGGTGCCGGGCAGGTCTCTCGCTTTGGCTTGAGATGGGCGGGTTATAGCCGCGGGAGGCCCGATTGGCAATTGGCGTTCGGGCTAGAAAACCCTTGTCTGGGGCCCATATGGGCTGGGTTAACCGCCCCCTAGGGTCGTTCCGGTTTTAGTTGAATCGTGGACCGACCCTAGTTGTTTGTTTTGTCGTGCTTCTTATCGGAAAACCGGTTCCCACTTTTCCGGAAGCACTCTAAAGGCGCCTTTCTCTGCGTTGCCCCCGCTCGCATGCTACACTCGGCTCCAAATGTTGCCAATCAACCCGAGACTTGGATGACCCGCAAAATCAGCAAACGCCGTCCGGCACAGGAGCAGGACAAGCTCATCTTCTCGGCCCTGCGCGAGTCCGGCCGCCCGGTGTCCGCGTATGAGATCATCGACCAGCTTCGCGACCAAGCGACGCTCGCCCCGCAGACCGTCTACCGGGCGCTGGACCGGCTCATCGCGGCGGGTTCGGCACATCGGCTCGAGTCGCTCAATGCCTTCGTCGCGTGCGGCCAGTCCGGGCACCAGCACGAAGGCGCGGCGGTGTTCGCGATCTGCGACGACTGCGGGACGGTTTCTGAGTTCGCCGAACCGCGAGCGGTGGAAGCGCTTTCCAGTTGGGCCAAGCGGTCGAAATACACCGTTCGGGCTATGACGCTCGAGCTGCGTGGACGCTGCGCAGCCTGCACGGCGCGGATCGCCTGAGCGGCTTCAACCACGAATGAAAATGGGCGCGTGTCCGGTTGGGTCGGACACGCGCCCTTGTCTGTCTGCCAGTGGAACAACACCTGTCGTAGCGGCTGTCAAAAAGACCGACGCTTCGCGCGCGAGGCTGATAGGGCCTCGCACGGTCCTGGTCCTAGGCCGCTACCTTCGTCTTCCTGTTGGTGCGGAGCCGAGCGGGAGCGGGCTTCTCGGCCTTGCTCTTCCGCTCGCCGTTCTCCCCTGGCGCCGAACCGCGAAGGTGCGTCTTGACGACGACCTTGCCGGCCTCGAACGCCTCCTGGAGAACCGGGATGGCTCGCGCGGGATCAGTGCTCCCGCTCATGAAGACATCGAGCGCGGCATAACCGGTTTCCGGCCAGCTATGGATGGAGATGTGACTCTCCTCCAGCACCGCAACGCCCGTGACTCCGCCCGCGGGCTTCAGGGGTTGAAGATGCATGTGCAGGAGCGTCGCGCCCGAGGCCTCGACACATCGTTTGAGAGTCCGCTCCACGTGCTCGACGTCATCGAGCCGCTTGGCACCATACAGATCGATCAGCAGGTGCCGGCCGGCATAGCGGCCCGCGCGGTCCTCAGTCGTGTCCTCAAGAGCAACGCGCGCACCCTGCGACGCGTGCAGATCTTCCTTTTGGGCGGGGCTTGAACGAGTCAAGTCCATCCCCAATTGGAAGAGGGTGTCATTAAAGGCCATATGACCCTCCCCAACCAGCAGACAGATTTAACCCGAACGCTCCTTAC
Organism: Hyphomicrobium sp.; assembly: GCF_036262015.1. Taxonomy (GTDB): domain Bacteria; phylum Pseudomonadota; class Alphaproteobacteria; order Rhizobiales; family Hyphomicrobiaceae; genus Hyphomicrobium_C. Next base: position 21,450 of record NZ_DATAJR010000010.1, read on the forward strand.
CTTGGGGGTGTGGGGATGGAAGTCCTTGACCTTAAGGGCAGGTGGACGAACGGAGAACGCTGATATGATGCAAGCGTCCCCCCATCGCAAGAGAAAAGTGACCCTCGGCGCGTAAAAAATTGCGCAGCGTTGTCACACTCTCTTAGGACGTCGATGCAGGGGCGTTTCGCGCGGCGTTTTGAGCGCCACGCGCGCATCATTGCGGATTGAGAAACTGTTCGAGCAGCTTCTTGCCCTTCGCTTTCGTGCTCTCGGCCTTCTCGCCGCCGCCGAGCAGATCGTTGACGATCTCGTCGGCCTTCTTGCCTTTGAACTGCTTCCCAATCTCCTTGATCGTCTCGGCGGCCTTCGGGTTCTTAAGCGCGCCAGCAAGGTCAGGTGTGAACTTCGGATCATCCCAACTGCCGTGCATGCGAACGGGCACCTCAATACCGGAGACCTCCTGCGTCGCGCCCTGGCCGGTCAGGTCTGCCACCACTTTCGGGCGCAGCATGTAGTCGACCTCACGCGTCGGCAGTGCGACGCGACCGGATCCTGAAACACGCAAGAGTGGGCCGACGAGCTTCAGGTCCTGGTTCTCCGCGATGCCAGATTTCACAACCCAGGTGGATGTCATCTCGCTGAAGTCGGTTTTGTCGGTTGGGCGGGTGTCGAGGCCGCCGAGGTTGCCCTTACTCAAGTTGCGCATCATCTCGGCCACGTTCACGCCGGTGATGGCGCCGTCAGCAAAGGCGAACTCCATCTTGCCGTTCAGCGTTTCGACGATCTGGCGTTCGCTGGTGCCTTGCCCGGCCAGCGCGAGCGAGAGACGTCCCTTGCCGGTCAGGCGATCAATTTCGGCGGCGTCCGTCAGCAGGGGCTGCGCCTCGATGCCGTCGAGGGCGAGATTGGCGGTGAGGCTGGCTGACGTTCCAGCGGTACCGTCGAGCGTGATCGTTCCGCGCCCAGTCCCCTGGTAGAGGCGAACCTGGTCGAGCGTTGTCTTCATGACGCGGTTCTTGAGCGCGACCGTCACGTCGGATTGATCGAGATGGATCGTGCGAACGGTGAGCTTGCCGATCGAGAGCTTGGCATTGGCGTCGATGGTGCCGAGCGCGTCGAGATCAAATGGTTCCTCGTCCCAGCCGTGACGCTTGGTGTAGCCCTTGACGCGCGGTCCGGGCGGAGCGGCCTCCTGCAGCAGATCCTCGATGGACTGCGCCTTGCTTCCGTCGCCCGGCGATGCCGGCGGAGGGGCCGCGCGTCTCGTCTCGCCAGTCGAGCGGTAGGTGTTGAGGTCGAGCTCGGTGAGCTTCAGGCTGGCGTTGACCTGCGGGCGGGCGCCCCGGGTATCGAGGGCGATGTCGCCGCGCGCCGTTGTTTGATCCAACACGATCTCGGCCGTCGACAGTGCCAGCTGATTGGGTGACGTGCGCAGGAGGCCCTTGGCCGTCATCGGGCCGAAGCCATCGGAGGGCGGGAGATCGATCCCCACCCAGTGGGCTAGTGCGCGCGCCGAGGGCGACTTGGCGCTGAGGATGCCTTCGGCCGAAAGATCGTCGTGCAGACGAGCGGAGCCTTCGAACGAGGCATCCAGAGCATCGGTGCCGAGCGAGACTTTGAGCTTCGCAGGACGGTTCCCGGCGACGTCGGCCGGCGATGAAAGGGCGGAGTTGAAACTGATCGTCTTGCCTTTCCAGGCGAGGCTGCCCTCGGCGAGCAGCGGCTCGGACAAGGCCGCCAGTTCCATCTTCGTGTTGATGGCGGAGATCTCCGTCAGCTTGCCGGTGCGCGCATCGCGGTAGTTCAGCGTGCCGTTGTCGATGCGCACGTCTTCAAGCTTCACATCGCCGACGCGAAGGAGGTTGCCGCTTCCGCCACTCTGTGGCGCGTCCTGCGCGTCGGACGCCGTTCCGCCGCCGGCTTGCGCAACGCGCGTCCAGCTCTTGCGGTCGTCGGCCGACGCAAAGTCCCAAGACCGGCGCCCGTTTTCGTCGATCTCCAGATTGAAAACCGGATCACGAAGGATCAGCGTCGAGATGCGGACCTCGCGCTGGATCAGCGGCCAGAACGCGACCCGTACATCGAGCGACTTCATCGCGACGAGCGGGTTCGATGCCGAAGCGCCAGGCGCACCGGACAAGGTCACGTCTCCGAGTGAAACGCCCAGCGCCGGATAGAACGTGAAAGACGCTGGTCCTCCAATCACGAGATCGCGGCCGGTCTTCTCCTTCACGGCGGTGACAACGCGGTCGCGTACGAAGTTGGCGGGAAGTGCGACCACGGCGAATGCGGCTGCTCCGGCCGCCATCGCGATCAAACCGAGCACACCGTAGAAAACGAGGGAGCCCAGACCCGACCGCTCGCGCGCTGCATGCGGACGACCTTGCCCGCGTCGATCGTACGGATCGCGCTGCATCGGCGCCATCTGCTGCGGGTAGCCGTGTCCAGGCGGCGGCCCAGGCCGGCGTTGCGGTGCGCGGCCTTCCTCCGAAGGACGGTACGCCTCGAAGCGGGGCGGCTGTCCCGGCGGCGGATTTCTGCTCGTCATCGAGCTCCTGACCTCACGAAAGGCCGCGGTGGCGCGGGCGCATCCCCGCGTTTACGGCAGCAAGCTTAAGCTCATAGGCGCTAATTGTGTCAGGGCGCGGCCAAAACGGCGCGGGCCTGACACCACTTATCCACGACCCATAGCGCCCTGCGGACATCCGTAGCAACGATGCGCGTATTCGCACCCTCGCGCAACCCGTGCGCGCACCCACCAGAAGCGCCTGAAAAGTTGTATTTAATCATTACATTTCAGTAACTTTGCTCGCCTCACGAATCGCAGAGCGGTCACATTTGGAGCCTCGTTTCGACACGCGTGTCGGGCATGCTGCAACCTATGAGTGAACGTATCTGCACCACCCGCCTGGTTCGGCCTGTGGCGCTTGCGCTGGCCGCAACCCTTCTTCTCTCCATCCCGAACATCGTCGGTGCCCGGCCTGCCGGGGAGACCTCTCCGCTCCTCAGCGGGCGCGCGACCGTCATCGACGGCGATACGCTCGAAATCGCGGGCGAGCGCGTGCGGCTTGAAGGCATCGATGCCCCCGAGACCGAACAGACCTGCGAAGGCGGGTGGTTCGGAACGTGGAAGTGCGGACGGGCCGCAACCGAACAGCTTCGGTGGCTGGTCGGCGGACGACGCGTCGATTGCTCCTCGACCGGGCGCGACAAGTACGACCGCGTGCTCGGCTGGTGCTCCGTGGATGGCCGCGATGTCAACGCTGAGATGGTGCGCTCAGGCCATGCGTGGGCCTTCGTGAAATACTCGACGCGGTACCAGGACACCGAAGCGGAAGCGCGCCGCGCGAAAATCGGCATCTGGAAGGGAAATGCGGAACCCCCTTGGGTCTTTCGCGAGCGGCGTTGGGAGGTTGCTGAAGCCGGCGCGCCCCAAGGCTGCGCGATCAAGGGCAATATCACGGAGAATGGGCACATCTATCACATGCCCTGGAGCCCTTGGTACGCGAAGGTCAAGGTCGAGCCCGAGAAGGGTGAGCGCTGGTTCTGCACCGAGGCCGAAGCCGGGAAGGCCGGCTTCCGGCCGATCATGGGGCCATAAAAGGCAGCGGGCCGGATTACATGGCCGCCCGATTGACTTCCCATAACAGAGGGGAGACATTCCCGTCCGTACGCGCACGGAGCGGACCTGATCGATTCGTCTCCACGGTGCGCCGGGTCTTAGAAGGGAAACGTCCCCATGGTCCGCCGTCCGCTTTGGGCAGCTCTTGCCATCGCAGTCTCGGCCTTCATTCCTCGTGCCGCAGTGGCCAGTGATACCTGGCCGGGCATTCATGCCGAAGCATTCGCTGGCCGCGCGATCAAGGATGGGCGCGGAATCGTGACGCTGACGGCACCGTATCGACCCGACGACGTTCGCAGCGTGCCACTGGCCGCCGACATCAAGCTCAGCGACGGACGCACGATCAAATCCGTCTCGTTCGTCGTCGATATGAACCCCTCGCCGGTGGCTGCCGTGTTCCGCCTCGGCGAAGGCCGCTCGCGTGCGCGGCTCTCGACGAACATCCGTCTCGATCAACAGTCGGACGTCCGCATTATCGTCGAAGCGAACGACGGCTCGCTCTACATGGCCGAGCAGCTCGTGAAGTTCGCGGGCGGGCAAGCCTCCTGCTCGGCCCCGCCGGTCGGCGACCCGGCCGAGATCGCCGCCAACATGGGCAAGATGGATTTCGCCGGCGTCGGTCCGAGACCCAACGGATCGCATCAGACCGCGCAGGCGCGCTATGCGCTCAACCACCCGAACCACACCGGCATGGTGCTCGATCCGATCTCGCTGCTCTACATTCCGCTTCTCATGGTGGACCGTATCGAAGCGCGCCAAGGCGACGAACTCGTTTTTGAAATGACCGGCTCCATTACGCTCGCACAGAATCCGGTGGTGGAATTCGACTACGTCACGAACGGAGCGGCGGAAATCACCCTTTCCGCGCATGACACGAGCGGAGCGGGCTGGACACGCAGTTTCCCGATCGGCCCGGCGGGCTAGATATCTGTAAAGTCGTGCTCGTACAGTGCCATGCATTTGTTGCGCGGCGCATTGATAACGCGCGCGCTTCTTGCCCTTTTATTGCGCCACGGAACCAATTCCAAAGCACGGCGTTTTTCGAGCGTCTAAGAAAACTTTAGAAAGCTCGGGAGTTGGTTCGATGGGCAATCTGCTGCACTGGGCCGTTGTCTTTCTCGTGGTTGCGCTTATCGCGGCGTTTCTTGGCTTCGGCGGCGTTGCCGGTACGGCGATGGAAGGCGCACGCCTTCTCTTCTGGGTCGCCATTGTCTTCCTAGTTATTTCGCTCGTGCTCGGATTCATACGTCGAGCTTAATGCGTTCCCGCAAGAGAGCATCGCTTTCAGCTTTGCTCTCTCTCAATCCAAAGCAATTTGACCATGATGCGATGAACTCGTGGCGGATGGCCGACAAGTACGCTGCACGTGGTCCTCTCCCTCACTACTGTCCAACAACATAGGAGTGCTCACATGAACTGGGATCGCATCGAAGGCAACTGGAAGCAGTTCTCGGGCAAGGTCAAAGAGAAGTGGGGCAAGCTCACCGACGATGACCTGGCTGCCATCAATGGCCGCCGCGAGCAGCTCGAGGGCAAGATCCAGGAGCGCTATGGCTACGGTCGGGACCAGGTGAAAAAGGAACTCGAAGACTGGTCGAAGTCGCTATAGGCGACCGCAAATACCAAAAAAGAAAGACCCGGACACCGGGCATCCCTCAAAACTTTTCCGCCGGTGAGCTGAGCTCATCGGCGGATTTCAGTTTCGAGACCAGTATGCAGGATCAGCCGCCTGGGAACGTGATCATGATCTTCATGCGGACCAGCTCCGGGAAGTACGCCTCGAGGCCTTTGCCCGCGAAATAAAGAATGGCTCCCAGCAGGACGAGTGCGGGAATGGCAGCGAGAACCGACTTCAGAAAGAAGGTCACCAAGCGCAGAAACGGGACATCGAAGCGCTGCACCGACGCCGGGATGGGATCATCTCCATAGATCGGAGGAGCGGACCGGCCGCGCGCAAGATAGGACGGGGGATCACCGAGGATCGCGTCCATTCCGCGTCCCTCGCGCTCGCGCTTTTCCCGTTCCCGGGCTTCCCGTGCGCGCGCTTCCTTCTCGCGTCTCAACGTCCGCGGTAAATCGTCGAAATCGCTGTCCGCAGTAAGCGGAAAGTTCGCATCCGTCATCTCAGCACCCAATACTCGCCACAGGCGTCCTGCCGCCAACTCCAGCCCGATCCGCCCGACACAGTGCCCTGCTATGCTGAGGGCAATGTTATTGCTAAGTTGCGCCGCGATTTTGGCGGGGAGGTGTTCGTGATCGCACTAAAGGATCTGATACGCAGCATTCCGGATTATCCAAAGCCGGGCATCATCTTCCGCGACGTGACCACACTCTTGGGGCACTCCGAGGGACTAAAAGTGGCGATTTCGCAGATGGCCGAGCCGTTCCAGTCGCAACGGATTGACGCAGTGGCCGGCATCGAGGCGCGCGGCTTCATCCTGGGAGGCGCGATCGCCGACCGCCTCGGCTGCGGTTTCATCCCGATCCGGAAAAAGGGCAAGCTGCCCTGGAAGACGATCGGCCAGGAGTACACGCTCGAATACGGTGTCGATGTCATCGAGATCCACGAGGATGCACTGGCGCCCGGGCAGAGGATCCTGATCGTCGACGATCTTATCGCAACGGGCGGTACGGCCGAGGCGGCCGCCAAGCTCCTTCGGCGCAGCGGCGGCGAGATCGTGGGGGCGACCTTCATCATCGACCTTCCCGACCTCGGCGGTCTCAAGCTTTTGAACAGTCATGGCATTCCCTGTCACGCGCTGATCGCCTTCGAAGGGCATTGAATGGGGCTTTCGGCCGACGAAGTTCGCACGGCTTTGACGATCATCGCCGCATGGAGGGACAATGCGGAGGCGCCGGCACCCTGCCCGCACTGCAGAACGCCCGGACTGACGATCGTCGATCGTTCCGCGCGGCCCTACGCGGAGTGGTACCATCTCAGTTGTGCAGCCTGTGGGCTCGACGAGACGATCCATATTCCTCTGGGTCCACCCGTGATGGGCGGGCTCGATTGAGCGATCTGGATTGATCGTCCGCCTCATCGAATAGCCGCTACACACGTTTTCGGGCGCACTTGTTAGGTTGGTCGTGCGCCTTGTCGAAAAACCGTTGCACACTTTTTCGGGCGCACTTCGCAGGACAAGGCAAGCGATGAAGATCAATGGCACTCCGTATCGCACCATTTGGCCCGGCAACGATGGCCAGTCCGTCGTGATCATCGACCAGACCCAGCTGCCGCATCGCTTCGAGACGGTCACGCTACGCTCGGTCGAGGATGCCGCGCATGCCATCCTCACGATGCAGGTTCGCGGCGCGCCGCTCATCGGCGCGACTGCGGCTTATGGGCTTGCACTTGCGCTTCGCGCGGACGCCTCCGACCAAGGACTGGCAAACGCTATCGCGTTCCTCGCCAAGCAACGTCCCACGGCCGTCAATCTCCGCTGGGCGCTCGAAGAGACACGACGGACGGTTGCTTCCCTTGCACCGGGGGCGCGAGCGGACGCTGCTTTCGCCAAGGCGCGCGCGATCGCAGAGGATGACGTCGAAACGTGCCGGCGCATCGGCGCGCACGGACTCTCGCTCATCCGCACGCTCTCCGAAAAGAAGAAGGGTCAGCCGGTCAACATCCTCACGCACTGCAACGCGGGCTGGCTGGCCTGCGTCGACTGGGGCACCGCGACCTCGCCCATCTATCAGGCGCATGATGCTGGGATTCCCGTGCATGTGTGGGTAGATGAGACACGCCCGCGCTATCAGGGTGCATCGCTGACGGCTTTCGAACTCATGAGCCACGGCGTGCCGCATACGCTGATCGTCGACAACGCCGGCGGGCACTATATGCAGCATGGCAAGGTCGATCTTTGCATCGTCGGCACAGACCGCGTGACGGCAAACGGTGACGTGGCGAACAAGATTGGGACCTATCTCAAAGCGCTGGCCGCGCATGACACCGGCGTGCCCTTCTATGTCGCGCTTCCCTATTCTACGATCGACTGGTCGCTTGCATCGGGAACCGAGATTCCCATCGAGGAGCGGAGCGCGGACGAGGTCCTCAAGATGCACGGGCGGCTGCCGGATGGAACGGTTGCCACCGTCGACATCGCCGCTGCTGGCACACCCGCCGCAAATCCCGCTTTTGACGTCACGCCCGCGCGGCTTGTCACGGGATTCATCACAGAACGCGGTATCTCGCCCGCCGATCGCACCGGACTGCTATCCCTCTATCCCGAACAGCGCGAGACGGCGGCATGACGAAGGCCAAGTCCAACGGCGACAAAGCCAAGGCGGCGAAATCCCGCGAGCGCGGCGAAGGCCGTTTGCGCGAGCAAGTCATCGCGACGGCGCTGGACATGAGCCGCAGCGGTCTGTCACCTAACCGCTCCGGCAACGTTTCAGCACGCTTTGCCGATGGCATGCTGATCACGCCAACGGGCATGGCCTACGAGGATATCGGCCCGAAAGACATCGTGTTCGTGGCGGCCGACGGCTCGGTGCCCGGCAAGCAGAAGAAGCCCTCATCCGAGTGGCATTTCCATCTCGCCGCCTACCAAGCCCGTCCCGACATGAATGCGGTCGTGCACACGCACTCCCTGCATGCGGTGGTGCTGGCCTGCGCAGGGCGGCCTATTCCCCCGTTTCACTACATGGTGGCGGTGGCAGGCGGATCCGATATCCCACTCGTCCCCTACGCGACATTCGGCAGCCCCGAGCTTGCCAGCTACGTGGCAAGGGGCCTTGCCCACCGAAATGCCTGCCTGATGGCGCATCATGGGGCGATTGCGATCGGGAACACGCTACCGCATGCGCTCGAACTCGCGCACGAGGTCGAGGTGCTGGCGGAGCAATACTACAAGGTGCTGACCATCGGACCGCAGCAGCAGCTGCTCGAGAGCGAGATGGAGATCGTCCTCGAGAAGTTCAAAACCTACGGCCAGAAGGCGCAAGAATAGAACGCACCGGCTATTCTGCCGGCAGCAGCGCGTTCAATATGCGGTGCATGTTCTCGCGGCCGACGTATCCGGCGATGCGCCCGATCTCCACGCCATCGCGCACCAGGATCAGCGTTGGCACGATGGTCACCGGACTCGTGAGTTTGAAACTGTCTGCCGCCGTGTCGTTGATATCGATAAACCGGAGCGGCGCCGTCTTTCCAGCGCGCGAGGTCGCGTAGGTCGGCGCAACGTCCCTGCGAAAAACAGGACAATAGATACAGCCCGGCGCTTCGAAGGCAATCAACTCGACGCCGGTGGACGAGACAACGTTGGTCGCCGTCCCAGGATCTGGCGCAGCACTGACCGAGCCCGGGCCTAAAAGGGCCACCAGTCCCAATCCGAGACGCCGGAAGACAGCTTGTGCAATGGCTTTTCGGTTCATGCCCCAGAGGGTGCAGCTTCGATGCCAACTGGCCTCAAAGGCGCACGGCAGGACCTTGCCCTGCGTCATTCAGGGTAAACGCGCAACCGAACCCTCAGCATACTGCAGCGTTATCCAGTAGACGTTTGGCACCTGCCTTATTCCAACTCCGGCGAAGAGCTTGCGGCCGGCCGCGGTTGATTTCCGTCAATTGGCGCTTGCATTACGAGCCCTATACTAAAATCCCTAAGGGCGAATTTGAGGGAACAGCGGTCCGTGTTCGATGTTACAGTTGAACGACAATATTAATCCGTCCCCGGTGATCTAGTGACAGACGACGCGACCAACTTTTCCCTGCTCCTCTCCGGTACCACCCTGCTCGCTGCTCTGGCCGCCTTCTATATGGGCCGCTCAATCTGGATCGCCCGGCGCGAATTGCCAGGGTGCCGATTGGACACCAAAGTTCTCTATTTGCTGGTTGCCCCGCCGCTGACCCTGGCTGTCGACATCCTGCAGTTCACCGACAAGCTTTTGTGGAGCAACACGGCACCTCTGCAGGCCTTGCACCGCAAGCGCGTTGCCGTCGTTCCTCGGCTCCGCGCAAAGTCAGCATTGCGCTCGTAGACTTTCGCCCTAATCGGATCGGCCCAACCGCGCGCGCGGCGCATTGCGTTTGCGCGCCGCCCGCCTGCTAGCGCGTCAGCCCGATGTCGTACTCGCATAATTTTCAGAGAATTGGTGGAGCCAAGCGGGATCGAACCGCTGACCTCTTGCATGCCATGCAAGCGCTCTCCCAGCTGAGCTATGGCCCCGAACCGTGGGATGTGATGCCGCCGCCGGGGCTCTCTTAGCCCCTTCCGACGCTCGCGACCGATATGGGTTCGACCGCGATCACCATCAAGAAGACCGGCTCATTAGGCCGATCGTCTCGAAACTTCAAGAGAGAAGTTGGCGCGTGCGAACCAAAAATGCTCACCCGCGCCTTTCCGCCCTCAACGCTCCTCGTCGCCCTCGGTGACGGGGCCGCCGATAATGTTCGACACATCGCCACCTTCTTCCTCTTCTTCTTCGAGGAAGGTCTCGTCGTCGTCCGAGGCGGCTGCGGTGTCCGCATCCTCCTCGATATCGGGCAGTGCCTCAGCACCTTCCAGCTCAGCGCCAGCATCGACGGGGGTCTTTTCCGCATAGTCGGACTTGCGTCCGCGGCGGGCAGACTTTTCTTCGCCGGTGGCGGCTGCGAGTGCGAGCGGCGAAGACGCCAACTCGTAGATCGAGCCGCAGATTGGGCAGGTGATCGGATTGTGGTTCAGGTCGTAGAACCGCGCGCCGCACTCACTGCTCTGGCAGGTGCGCTTGGTCCCGCGCGCTTGTTTCGTCGCCATGGCTTTTGCTCACCAGTCAATTAGGCCAGATAATTTGGGATAGCGGGGTCTGCCACAGCGTCCGGCGGCTGTCAAAACGAAATCCGCATTTCGGCGCAGAAAGGTTGTGCCCGGCGTTGACAGTCCCCCTGCCGAGCGGCTCTATGCGCGGACTTTCCTATAAATCATGCGGTTGGCCGGTCGCCCGGCCCCGCCTGCGACATCCAGGCCGCCATCTCGTGACCCATCCCGCACCCTCCCCTCTTACCGCCCTTCGCTCTGGCCCGCTTCGGGGGGTGCTCCGCGTTCCTGGCGACAAGTCGATTTCTCATCGCGCCCTTATGCTTGGCGCGCTTGCGACCGGGACAACCCGGATCCGCGGCCTGCTGGAATCGGAGGACGTGATCAATACGGCTCGTGCGGTGACCGCGCTCGGAGCTCCTGCCAGAAAGACCGGAGAGACCTGGGAGGTCCTGGGTCGCGGTACGGGCGGGCTCTCGCAACCCGAAGGTCCTATCGATTTCGGGAATTCGGGCACCGGAACACGGCTCATGATGGGCGTGATCGCCCCGCACGACGTGAACGTGACAATGGTGGGCGATGCCTCGCTTTCGAAGCGCCCCATGGCCCGTGTGCTCAGCCCGCTCAAGGAGATGGGGCTCGCAGTCGAAGAAAATCGGGACCGCCTGCCGCTGACGATCCGCGGGACGTCGCAGTTGACCCCGTTTGTCTACAAGCTGCCGGTGCCTTCTGCGCAGGTGAAGAGCGCAATCCTGCTTGCGGGACTTGGCACCGCCGGCTCGACCACCGTCATCGAAAAGGAAGCCACGCGCGATCACACGGAGCGCATGCTCAGGCACTTCGGCGCGGAAGTGACAACCGCGATCAAGGACGGAGAAACACACATCACGATCAAGGGGCAGGCCGAGCTCGAGGGGCGCGAGGTGACCGTGCCGGGCGATCCGTCCTCGGCTGCTTTCCTGATCGCGGCGGCGCTCCTCGTGCCGGGCTCGGAGATCACCATCGAAGGCGTGCTCGTGAACCCGACGCGCACGGGCTTCTACACCACGCTGCAGGAGATGGGCGGCGACGTGGTCTTCCTCAACGAACGCGAGGAAGGTGGCGAGCCGGTCGCCGACATTCGCGCGCGGTTTTCCAAGCTTTCCGGCGTCACGGTACCCGCCGAACGGGCGCCGTCGATGATTGACGAGTACCCGATGCTGGCTGTCGTCGCGGCCTTCGCTGACGGCGTGACGCGCATGGAGGGGCTGGCCGAGCTTAAAGTGAAGGAGAGCGACCGGTTGGCCGCGACTGCGGACGGTCTCATTGCCAACGGCATTCGCGCCGAGGCCGAGGGCGATACATTGACTGTGTATGGCACCGACCAGGTGCTGGGTGGCGGCCTTGTTGCGACGCACCTCGATCACAGAATGGCGATGTCATTCCTCGTGATGGGGCTTGCCAGCGAGAACTCTGTGACGGTCGACGACGTGGGCATGATCGCGACGAGCTTTCCGGAGTTCCGAAGTCTCATGGAACGGATCGGAAGCAACTTCCGAGCTTAGTTGCTCGGCGTCGAGGAGTCCGGTTTCGGAAGGTCTCTGGATCGTTGCGATCAATGCCTCTGGAATCGGGCTAATGATCCTGTTCGGGATGGCCGCCTTCCGCATAGCCGGATGGGCGGCCCGGATCGGGCGGCAAGGAGACCACATTTGATCATCGCCATCGACGGGCCGGCGGCTTCGGGCAAGGGAACGCTGGCCAAGCGGCTCGCCGATCACCTGGGCTTCGCGTGCCTGGACACGGGACTGCTCTACCGGGCCGTGGCGCGCGATGTCGCAGCTCGCGGCTTCCGGCTCGAGGACACGTGGGCCGCCGTCGCGACGGCCCGAGGGCTCGATCCGCTGGAGCTGGAGGATCCGGACCTGCGCGGCACGGCCGCCGGCGATGCGGCGTCGATCGTGGCGCGAATTCCAGAGGTCCGCGCCGCCTTGCTGGCGTATCAGCGCGATTTCGCCCGCCGGCCGCCCGGCGCCGTGCTGGACGGGCGGGATATCGGGACCGTGGTTTGCCCAGACGCGGACGTTAAGATTTTCGTGACCGCAACGGCTGAAATCCGGGCCAAGCGGCGCCATTGCGAGTTCGAGGCGCGAGGGGCCGGGGTTGCCTATGAAACGGTGCTGACCGACATCATCGCCCGCGACACCCGCGACGCGGGGCGCCCGAACGCCCCTATGGCTGTTGCCGCGGATGCGATGTTGCTTGACACCAGCAACTTGAGTATAGAAGCGGCATTCGACGCCGCCGTCGGATTGATCACGAGGAAGACGGGCCATTAGGGCCGCATGAAACATGCGGTTCAATTTTGAATGGCAGGGCTAAGGCCCATCACGGCGGCACCGAGACCAAAATTCAAGAGAACGTGCCGTGAGAGGACCGTCCGAACGTGCGTGCGCGCGCATTCGGGAGGGCTCGCGGTTCATCACTATTCGCGCCGCCGTGGCCGCACTCCGCGAGCTGCCGGCTGGCACATCCTCCAATTCAAACACACGTCCAGGAGTCCGAATGGCTACCGAAATCAGCAAAGACTACACCCCGTCGCGCGATGAATTCGCCGCGATGCTCTCCGAGAGCCTCGCCAAGGACGACGTCTTCGAAGGCAACGTCGTCAAGGGCAAGGTTGTCGGCATCGAGAAGGACCTCGCCGTCATCGACGTCGGCCTCAAGATGGAAGGCCGCGTGGCGCTGAAGGAGTTCGGCCTCGGCGGCCAGCCCGGCAACATCAAGGTTGGCGACACCGTTGAAGTCTACCTCGAGCGCATCGAGAACGCGCTCGGCGAAGCCGTTCTCTCGCGCGACAAAGCACGCCGCGAAGAGAGCTGGACGCGCCTCGAGAAGCTGTCCGAGAAGGGCGAGAAGGTCACCGGCGTGATCTTCAACAAGGTCAAGGGCGGCTTCACGGTCGATCTCGACGGCGCCGTGGCGTTCCTTCCCGGCTCGCAGGTCGACATCCGCCCGGTGCGCGATATCGGCCCGCTCATGCATCAGCCGATGCAGTTCCAGATCCTCAAGATGGACCGCCGCCGCGGCAACATCGTCGTCTCGCGCCGCTCGGTGCTCGAAGAGACGCGTGCTGAGCAGCGCGCCGACATCGTCGCCCGTCTCGCCGAAGGCCAGATCATCGACGGCCTGGTCAAGAACATCACCGACTACGGTGCGTTCATCGACCTCGGCGGCATCGACGGCTTGCTGCACGTCACCGACATGGCGTGGCGCCGCGTGAACCATCCGTCCGAGATCCTGAACGTCGGCGACACGGTGAAGGTGCAGATCATCCGCATCAACCCCGAGACGCAGCGCATCAGCCTCGGCATGAAGCAGCTGCAGTCCGACCCGTGGTCGGCGATCGAGGCCAAGTATCCGATCGGCGCACGCTTCAGCGGCACCGTGACGAACATTGCCGACTACGGCGCGTTCGTCGAGCTCGAGCCGGGCGTCGAAGGTCTGATCCACGTCTCCGAGATGAGCTGGACGAAGAAGAACGTTCATCCCGGCAAGATCGTCTCGACCAGCCAGCAGGTCGAGGTTCAGATCCTCGAAGTCGATCCCGCCAAGCGCCGTATCTCGCTCGGCCTCAAGCAGACCCAGGACAACCCCTGGGATGCCTTCCTGGCTCAGCATCCGAAGGGCACCGTCGTCGAAGGTCCGATCCGCAACATCACGGAATTCGGCCTGTTCATCGGTCTCGATGGCGGCGTGGACGGCATGGTCCACCTGTCCGACCTCGACTGGCAGAAGGCCGGCGACGAGGTCATCAAGGACTACAAGAAGGGCGATACCGTCAAAGCGATCGTGCTCGACGTCGACAGCTCGAAGGAGCGCATCTCGCTTGGCATCAAGCAGCTCGGCGGCGACCCGGCCGACGCCCTCGGCAAGTACAAGAAGGGCGACCAGGTCACTTGCGAGGTGATCCAGGTGCAGGAGAACGGCATCGAGGTGCGGATCGCCGACAGCGATCTCACGACGTTCGTCAAGCGCTCGGATCTGTCGCGTGACCGCTCGGAGCAGCGCTCGGAGCGCTTCACGGTCGGCCAGAAGGTCGATGCGGCCGTGATCTCGGTCGACAAGGCGGCTCGCCGCATCAGCGTCTCGATCAAGGCACTCGAGATCGCGGAAGAGAAGCAGGCCGTGGCGCAGTACGGATCGTCGGACTCGGGCGCTTCGCTCGGCGACATCTTCAAGGCCGCCATCAAGAAGCGCGACGCTGCGGAAGACGACGAGTCGTAAGCCACAGGTTCGCCGAGACCGAAAACGGAATGCGCGGGGCGAAAGCCTCGCGCATTTTTCTTTTACTCTTGAGTGCTTAGATCCCCCGCAACGGCAGTGCGCCATTGCGCAGGGTCTCCAGGTTTCCTAATTTCGAGACACGGCCGTTTCCCCAGGAGCCCCAGATGTCCCTTGAAACAGAAGCCATCCTCGACCGGCGACGTATGCGCAGGCGCCTCACCTTCTGGCGCAGCGCGGCGGTGCTCTTCGTCGGCCTTCTGCTCGGCGCTCTCGCGTTCGGAAGCGAAAGCCTGTCGAACCTGGCCGGGACACGCCAGATCGCGCGCGTCGCCATCGAGGGCACCATCACCGACGATCGCGACCAGATCGCGATGCTCAAGAAAATCAAGGACGCGAACCACGTCGAGGCGCTCCTGGTTTTTGTGAACAGCCCAGGCGGCACGACTACGGGTGGCGAAAGCCTCTATCTGGCCCTGCGCGATGTTGCCGAGAAGAAGCCGGTCGTTGCCCAGTTCGGCACGGTCGCCGCTTCAGCCGGCTATATCGTCGGCCTTGGTACGGACCACATCGTGGCGCGCGGAAATACGATTACGGGCTCCGTCGGCGTGCTGGCCCAATGGCCGGAGGTCAGCGAAATGCTCGCCAAGCTTGGCGTCAAGTTCAACGAGGTTAAGAGCGGCGAGCTGAAGGCCGCGCCGAATCCGTTCGAGCCGGCCTCGGAAGGCGCTCGCCGCGTGATGCAGGACACCATCGACGACGGGTTCCGGTGGTTCCTCTCGCTGGTCGAGACACGCCGCGGGATTGTCGCCCAAAACGTCGATGGACTGGTCCAGGGCCGCATTTTCTCCGGCCGGCAGGCACTCGAAAACAAGCTCGTCGACGAAATCGGCGGGGAAGCGGAGGCCGTGCGCTGGCTCGAAACCAATCGGAACGTCGCGAAGGACCTCAAGGTCGTCGACTGGAAGCCCGCCCCGGAAGGCAGCTGGGGCGCCGTGACCGGCAGCCTCTCGCACGCCGCCGGGCAGGCCCTGGTCGCCGTGGTGGGGAGCGTCCTCAACCTTGCCGCGCTTTCTCCCTCTGTGGGCCGACTTGGTCTTGACGGCCTCGTCTCCGTTTGGCAACCTCCGGAAAATTAAAGAAATACAATTACTTTCCGGGAGGCCGTGCTTTGATCAAATCCGAGCTCATTCAAAAAATTGCTGCATCGAACCCGCATCTTTATCATCGTGACGTCGAGCGGATCGTCAACGTCGTGTTCGACGAAATCGTCGATGCGCTTGCCCAGGGCGATCGCGTCGAACTTCGCGGCTTCGGAGCCTTCACCGTGAAGCATCGCGCGGCGCGCCAGGGCCGCAATCCCCGTACGGGAACACCTGTGCCGGTGTCTGAGAAGTTTGTCCCGTTCTTCAAGACGGGTAAGGAACTGAGAGACCGGCTCAACACCAACGAGTAAGCCTCAAGGTGCAGGGCGCCGGACGGCTGGTCATAAGGAGCTAGCGTGCTCAAGAGAATTCTTTGGCTGTTGACGGCCTTTCCAATTGCCGCGCTCCTCATCACATTGGCGGTGGCGAACCGTCACCCCGTTCGCCTTGTGCTCGATCCATTCCGGCCGGAATCGCCGGTTCTCTCTGTCGTGCTGCCGTTCTACGGTTATCTGTTCGGAGCTCTTCTCGTCGGCGTACTGCTCGGCGGCGGCGCCACTTGGCTTTCGCAGGCGCGATGGCGCCGCACCGCGCGTCAGCGCACGGGCGAGGCCAGGCGCTGGCACGCCGAGGCCGACCGCCTCACGCGCGAGCGCGATGCAGAGGTCGGAGCCCGCCCCAAGGCGCTTTCGGCGCCGGGTAAAAGGGACGCGGCGTAGTCTTCGACAAGACTCGCTAATATTGCGAAGTGCGGAGCTGAGGCTCCGGCTGAACCCTCAGAATTCAATTCGGCCTGACAGATGTCTACGCGCGTAAAGATTTGCGGCATTCGAACGGAAGAGGCGCTCGACGCCGCCCTCGACGCCGGTGCCGACTATGTCGGCTTCGTCATGTATCCGAGAAGCCTTCGCAACGTCTCCGTCGCCAACGCAGCCGCTCTCACGAAGAGAGCGCGGGAACGCGGCAAGGCGGCGGTCGTGACGCTGCTCGTCGATCCCAACGACGCGCAGGTCGATAGCGTCGTGTCCGAGGTCGCACCGGACATCATTCAGCTTCACGGCGCCGAGACCCATGAACGCGCTGAAGCAATCCGTCAGCGCAGCGGTCTTCGGATCATGAAAGCCGTAACTGTCGACAGCGCTGACGAGGCGGATGCAGCCCTCGCCTATCTTCAACCCGGCGGCGGGGCCGACATGCTGCTCTTCGATGCGAAGCCGCCTGCAGATCCGAACGCGCTTCCCGGCGGCAATGGCCTCTCCTTCGACTGGCACATTCTGGACCGTGTGAAGGGCCGTGCACCGTTCGCACTTGCTGGCGGCCTCACGCCCGGCAACGTTGCAGCGGCGATCCGGTTGACAGGCGCTGCCATCGTCGATGTCTCATCCGGTGTCGAGAGCCGGTTCGGCGAGAAAGATCCCGATCTCATCCGCCGCTTCCTTCGCGCCGCAAAGGCCGCTAATCAGACATAAATCCCTCCGGCCCGACGCGGCCGAGACTTAACGGGCAAAGGACAGGCCGATGGCCTCGAAAGAGCAGAAAACTACGGACCCGAAGGTCAATACATTGCGGACTGGTCCCGACGAGCGGGGCCACTTCGGCACCTACGGCGGACGCTTCGTCGCCGAGACGCTGATGCCGCTCATCCTGGATCTCGAAACGGCTTACGACGCCGCAAAGAACGATCCCTCCTTCCAGGCAGAGCTGACGAACCTCCTGCTTCACTACGGCGGCAGACCGAGCCCGCTCTACTACGCCGAGCGCCTCACGGAGCACTTCCGCGGCATCGCGAAGGCCGCTGGAAAACCGGGCGGCGCGAAGATCTATTTCAAGCGCGACGAGCTCAACCACACGGGCAGCCATAAGATCAACAACTGCCTTGGTCAGATCCAGCTCGCGCGGCGCATGGGCAAGACGCGCATCATCGCGGAGACGGGCGCAGGCCAGCATGGTGTAGCCGTTGCCACCGTATGCGCCCGCTTCGGGCTCCCCTGCGAAATCTACATGGGTGCCACCGACGTTGCGCGCCAGTCTCCGAACGTCGCGCGCATGCATATGCTCGGCGCCAAGGTGAACCCGGTTACTGCGGGTGCTGGAACACTCAAGGATGCCATGAACGAAGCGCTGCGCGATTGGGTCACCAACGTGCGCGACACCTACTATCTCATCGGCACCGCGGCAGGTCCGCATCCGTATCCAGCCATGGTGCGCGACTTCCAGGCCGTAATCGGCAACGAGACGCGCGAGCAGATGCTGGAACGCGAGGGCCGGTTGCCGGATACGCTCGTCGCCTGCATCGGCGGCGGGTCCAACGCCATCGGACTCTTCCATCCCTTCCTCGACGACGCGGGCGTGAAAATTTACGGCGTTGAAGCGGGCGGCCACGGTCTCGACGTGGAGAACGGACATGCGGCGTCGATGAACGGTGGCGCACCGGGCGTGCTGCACGGCAACCGCACCTATCTACTGCAGGACTCGGAAGGACAGATTCTCGAAGGCCATTCGATCTCGGCCGGTCTCGACTATCCGGGTGTCGGCCCCGAGCACTCCTGGCTCAAGGACTCCGGCCGCGTCGAATACGTGTCGATCACCGACAAGGAAGCGCTGGAGGCGTTCCAGCTCTCGGCGAAGCTCGAAGGCATCATCCCGGCGCTCGAGCCGTCTCACGCGCTCGGCTGGGTGACGAAGCTCGCGCCGACGCTGCCCCAGGACAACCTCTTGGTCATGAACATGTGCGGACGCGGTGACAAGGACGTGTTCGCGGTTGCTGGTTATCTGGGGATCAAGCTTTGACCAACAAAAAAGAAACGCGCATCGATCGGCGCTTCGCGGCGCTGAAGGCGGAAGGCCGTGCGGCACTCGTCACCTTCGTCACGGCAGGTGATCCTGATCTCGTGACCTCGAAAGCCATCCTCGCAGGCCTGCCAAAGGCCGGCGCGGATATCATCGAGCTCGGCATGCCGTTTTCCGATCCGATGGCCGACGGCCCTGCTATTCAGGCGTCGTCACTTCGAGCGCTCAAGGCCGGGCAGAAGATGCGCGACACGCTCGAAATGGTGCGTGAGTTCCGGAAAACGGATCCAGACACGCCCATCGTTCTCATGGGCTATTACAATCCGATCTTCGTGTTTCCGGCCGATGCCTTCCTCGACGCGGCCGTGGAGGCTGGCGTCGATGGACTCATCGTTGTGGATGTTCCTCCGGAGGCCGACGACGAGCTCTGCCTGCCCGCGGTCGCACGGGGTCTCAACTTCATCCGGCTCGCGACGCCGACGACGGATGATAAGCGCCTGAAGACGGTACTGAAAAACACGTCAGGTTTTCTTTACTATGTCTCCATCACCGGGATCACGGGTGCGGGAGCGGCCAATCCTGACGACGTTCAACTGCAGGTGGCGCGGATTAAACGCGCAACAACCCTTCCCGTGGCGGTAGGATTTGGCGTAAGAACGCCCGAACAGGCGCGCGCCATGGCCGATGGATCGGACGGCGTCGTGGTCGGCTCCGCCCTGGTTCGTGCCATCGAGGAGAGCTTAACCGAGGACGGGCGTGCGACTGGAAATACGGTTGGCTCCGTCCTAAGTTTGGTCAAAGGCCTGAGCACGGCCCTTAAGACATCGTGATCGACGGGCGACAGCTGCCGACGCGAGGCAAACTTCAAAGCGGAACTAGGCAATCAGCGCTGCCGGGAGGCAGCCTGAGTTGCAATGAACAGAACCTTCGTGTTGTCTTGCTGCAAGCACTTTAGGAGCGGTCAAGCGTGAACTGGATCAACAACGTCGTCCGTCCCAAGATCCGCAGCTTCCTCACGACGAAGCGCGAGGTTCCGGAAAATCTCTGGGTGAAGTGCCCGGAGACCGGACAGATGGTCTTCTACAAGGACCTCGAAGCCAACCAGTTCGTGGTTCCCGGTTCCAACTACCACATGAAAATGGGCTCGCGCGCCCGCCTGACCAATCTCTTCGACGGAGGCGCGTTCGAGCAGGTGACGGTTCCGGCCGTCGCTCAGGACCCGCTGCGGTTCCGCGACGGACGCCGCTACACGGACCGCTTGAAGGATGCGCGGACTAAGACGTCGCTCGACGATGCGGTGCTCGTCGGCGAGGGAACGCTCGACGGCCGTACTGTGGTGGCCGCAGCGCAAGACTTCGAATTCATGGGCGGCTCGCTCGGCATGGCCGCCGGCGAAGCGGTCGTCACCGGCATGCTGCGCGCGGTCGCACTCAAGGCGCCTTTCATTCTCTTCGCGGCTTCCGGCGGTGCGCGCATGCAGGAAGGTATCCTGTCGCTGATGCAGATGCCGCGCACGACCATCGCCGTGCAGCGCTTGCGCGAAGCAAAGCTTCCCTACATCGTTGTGTTGACCGACCCGACGACGGGTGGCGTCACCGCTTCGTACGCCATGCTTGGTGACATCCACATCGCCGAACCCGGCGCCCTCATCTGCTTCGCCGGTCCGCGCGTCATTCAGCAGACGATCCGTGAGCAGCTCCCGGATGGTTTCCAGCGTGCCGAATATCTGCTCAGCCACGGCATGATCGATATGGTTGTGCATCGCCACAAGATGCGCGAGACGCTGAGCCGCTTGTGCAGCCTCCTCATGCACGGAGCGTCCGTGGAAAAGAGCAAGGCACGCCGCGGCAATGGCAAGGCTCAGCCCAACGGCTCGCTCGACGGCAAGCTGATCGAAACCACGGCCATCGAGCTTGAGCCAGTGGAAGATGCCGACCGCTTCACTGCTCCGGATGACGATGAGGCGAGCGGCAAAGAGCGGCGCGATCAGCCGAGAAACTGACAACGCGTCGAGCGTGTCTCATTGGACATTGTGATCGGGCTTTGGGGCACACGACCAGCGAGTTTTTCCCGACAGTCTCTAAGTTGAGTTGACCCTTGTACGGCTTCAGGGCTTTCTAGGTTTTTGCCCGGCGCTCGCAGAAGGAGGGGCGTAACATTCCGACCAGCGACCAGCTCCTCGCGGACCTTAAGCTTTTGCATCCCAAGCTCATCGATCTTTCGCTGGGCCGGGTAGAACGGCTGCTGACCAAGCTCGGCAGTCCGCAAAAGTCGCTGCCGCCTGTCATCCATATCGCAGGCACGAACGGCAAAGGCTCGGTCACCGCCTATCTCAAGGCGATGCTAACGGCCGCGGGCAAGCGCGTGCATGCCTATACGTCGCCGCACCTTGTCCGCTTTCATGAACGCATCGAGCTCGCACATGCCGACGGCATCACGCGACCGATCGGAGAAGCGGACCTCGTCGACGTGCTGTCGCGGACGCAGGCGGTGAACAGCGGCGACGACATCACCCAATTCGAGATTACCACTGCGGCGGCCTTTCTCGCTTTCGCCGAGCATCCGGCCGATGTCGTTCTCCTGGAAGTCGGTCTCGGCGGGCGCCTGGACGCAACCAACGTCATCGATGCGCCGGCCCTCACCATCCTGACGCCGATCTCGCTCGATCATGCCGAAAAGCTCGGAAATACCATCGAGCTGATCGCGGCGGAGAAGGCCGGCATCCTGAAGCGCGGCGTGAAGTGCATCATCTCGCAGCAAGAGGACGCGGTGCTCGACGTCATCACGCGCGAAGCTGCACGCGCGCGCGCGCGGCCGTTCGTGTGGGGACAGGATTTCGACGCCTATGAGCAGCGCGGACGGCTCATCGTGCAGAAGGCGGACCAGCTTCTGGACCTGCCGCTGCCGTCGCTCGTCGGCCGCCACCAGATCATCAATGCAGGCACGGCAGTTGCTGCAGCGATGGAATTCAAGGCGGTTCCGATCGACGAAGCGGCGATCGAGCGCGGGCTCCTGACCGCGCGCTGGCCCGCCCGTATGCAGCGCATCGACAGCGGGCCGCTGCCGTCACTGCTGCGTTCCGGGTCAGAGTTGTGGCTCGATGGCGGGCACAATCCTGCGGCCGGCCAATTCCTCGCGCAGTCGCTCGCGGACCTCGAAGAACGCGCGCCGAAGCCGCTCTATCTTATCGTCGGCATGCTCGGCCTCAAGGACGCAGCCGGATTCCTGTCGTCGTTCCGCGGCCTCGCGCGTCATGTGGTCTGCGTGCCGATCCCCGGCTCGCATGAAGCGCCGTTCACGCCGGAAGCGCTCGCCGAAGCCGCGCGTGCCGTCTCGCTCAGCGCCGAAGCCGGCCAATCGGTCGAAGCCGCGTTGAAGCGCATCGACATCCTCGAACCCGGACCCAAGCGCGTGCTGATCACCGGCTCGCTCTATCTCGCCGGCCACGTTCTCGCCCTGCAGGAAGGCGTCGAGCCGCAGGCGAACTAATAAAAAAGGGCTCCGATCCGGAGCCCTTTTTCGTTCCGCAATATGCGACGGCTTACGCCTTGGCGACAAGAGTCTCGCCGATCTGGGCGCCCAGCCATTCCTCGAGCTTGCGCTTCTGAACGAGCGCGCCGACGTGCTGGCCGGCGACCTGCCCGTTCTTGAACACGATCAGGGTCGGCATCGCGCGGATGCCGTACTTCGTCGTGATCGCCGGGCTCTGGTCGACGTCGATCTTCACGATCTTGACCTTGCCCTTCTGTTCGGCGGCCACCTGCTCCAGGGCGGGTGCCATGGCTTTACAGGGACCGCACCACTCGGCGAAGAAATCGACGAGTACGGGCTCACTCGACTTCAGGACTTCTTCGTCAAACGTCTTATCGGATACGAGTGCGGTCATCTTGGTGTTTCTCCTTTTGCGGCATCTCCGGGCGTATACGTACCCGGGGCCAAACCGGACCGTGAACGTAGGAATGAGCCTCTCAGGCGTCAAGCCGGGCGGTATCGAGGCGCCATAGGTCCTGTGCGTAAGATTCCAAAATTTCCTGAGGAATTTCCATAAGATAGGGACCATGCGTCCAAAGCAGGGCAGCCCGGACCGGTTTGCCGGAGACGATTTCGCGCACCGCCAAGCGGTAGGCGGCCAGCTGATAAAGGTAGACCGGTGCGACCGCCTCCAAGGTTTCCGGCGCAACGCGGTTCGTCTTGAAGTCGACAATCAGGGCGCCCTCGTCGCGGATGGCGAGACGGTCGATCTGACCCGCGATCTTGAGCGGTGGGCCGTCTCCGTCCGGACGTGGAATGATGGCCACGATCGGCACCTCCGCCTGGCTGCCAGCGCCGAACACAGGGGCAAAGGTGGCATCCGACAAAACCGCGATGGCTTCGTTGGCGATGGATGCAAGCGTCCGCGCCGGAAGCGGCCGACCGCGCTCGGCGAGGAAGGCTTTCGCCGCCTTCGCACGGGCTTTCGGTTCGAGCGACGGAAGATGCTGAAGCAGCGCGTGCGTGAGTGTGCCGCGCAGGAAGCGGCTCTGATTCGACATTGCCGCCGGGCTCGCGGCGGCGGGTTCCGCCTGCCGATCCTTCGGCGGCGGCGTCGCGAGCGGTTCGCCCTCATCATCCGTGTCGTACGGGGCGAGCCGTGACGGCGCGAGCGGGATCGTCAGTTGTGGCTCGCGCGGAACGGAGAGCGCGCTCCACGCCGGAAGCGCAGCCGCGCGGCGATGGGCCGCCAACTCGACCTTCGGTTTTTCTTGCGGCGCGATCTGCGGAGCGGCGAGACGCAGGACGTCGCGGCCGTCCGCATCGCGCGTCCGCTCCAGCGCGCCTTCGAGGCCGTCGCGGATCAGCTCGTACCAGCAGCCTGCATCGAGCCCGCTCTTGTTCTCGAAACCCGCGATATAGAGGCGGTCGCGGGCGCGCGTCATGGCGACATAGAGGAGGCGATTGCGCTCCTCGCGATCCCGCTGCTTCAAGG
Source organism: Hyphomicrobium sp. (assembly GCF_036262015.1). Classification (GTDB taxonomy): domain Bacteria; phylum Pseudomonadota; class Alphaproteobacteria; order Rhizobiales; family Hyphomicrobiaceae; genus Hyphomicrobium_C. Next base: position 44,952 of record NZ_DATAJR010000010.1, read on the forward strand.
CCTCGCGTGCCTCGCGGATCTGATCGAGACCGCTCGTTCCTTTGACCGGCCAAACGAACGGCGCCGGCACGCCCACCGGGCGGTTCATCGCTTCGATTTTCATCGGACGGCCTGCCTGGCTCGCTGCGGAACCGGCGCTGCATGTGTCCGGCAGGAACACGATCGGCGCTTCGAGACCCTTGGCACCGTGCACGGTCATGACGCGCACTTCATTGCGGCCGTGCTCCATATCCCGTTTGATGTCGCGCGAGCCGTCACGCATGAAGGCGAGAAAGCCTGCGAGCGAGGGCGGCGCGGAGTCGTCGTAGGTCAGTGCGAGATTCAAGAACTCGTCCAAGGGATCGGCGGCGTCGGGCCCCAGCCGCGCGATGAGTTTGGCGCGCACGCGATCGCGGTCCAGAAGATCGGCGAAGAACTCGAACGGCGGCCGGAAGTCGGCGGCCTTGCGCCAGCGCTTCAGCGTGGCCGCCGCCTCGACGTAACGCGGATTTTCCTCGCTCTTGTCCAGGAGCGCTTTCCAGAGCGTGCCTTTGCGCTCGTAGGCGAGATCCGTGAGATCGGCGTCGTCGAGCGCGAAGATGGGGCTTTTCAAGACCTCTGCCAGCGCGAGATCGTCTTCGGGCAATGTGAGGAAGTCACCGAGCGAGAGCATGTCCTGCACGGCGATCTGCTCGGTCAGGCGCATGCGATCGGCGCCAGCCACAGGAATGCCGCGCGCTTTCAACGCCTGGACCATCGGGCCTGCGAAGGGCTGACGCTTGCGCACAAGGATCAGCACGTCGCCCGGCTCGATGGCGCGGCCGGTCGAGGCCAGCTTCTCGCCACTCTCGAGCCAGCCCTTGATGGTGTCCGCGATGCGATTGGCGAGACGCACGACCGGCGGCTCGGCCGATTGCTCCTCAAGTGGAGACCACGCGTCGGCGGGAACTATGTCCTCGTGCTTCTCGGTTGGCCAGATCTCGACCACCCCGCCTTGCCCGGCGCGTTTCGCAGCATGGGGCGCAGGCGTGACGCCCGGCGTGCGCTGTGTGTCGGCGAAGACGCGATCCACAGCCTGGAGCACCGGCGCAACGGTGCGGAACGACAGCGTGAGCGGGATCTGTCGCCACGTGACGTTGGCGTTCTTGCCGATGTCGGCGAAGCGATCGCCCATCGCCGAGAACATCTCGGGTGCGGCGCCCTGGAAGGAGTAGATCGACTGCTTCTCGTCACCCACGGCAAACAGCGTGCGAACGGTTTCGGCCCGCGCGTTGTCACCGGAGAAGAACTCGTTGGCCATGGCTTCGACCACGCGCCACTGCGAGGGGCTCGTATCCTGGCTTTCGTCGACAAGAATGTGATCCAGCCCGTTGTCGAGCTTGTAGAGCACCCATTCGGCGGACTCGCGCGTGGACAGCAAGTTCTTCGTACGCGCGATCAGATCCTCGAAGTCGAGCGCGGCGCGGCGGACCTTGGCGTCCGTGTATCGCTGCTGGACCGCATCCGCGAGGCGCACCAACGCCATTGTCGCCTCGACGACGGCGGCGCCCTGCTGCTCGGCCCAAAGGGAGAGAAAGCGGCTTTGGGCGCGCGAGAGCAGCGGCTCGATCTCCGGATTCTTTGCCTTGAGCCCGTTGGTGAGGAACTTGTCACGCGGGGTCCCGTCGCTCTTGAGGAACACGTCGCTCAACGCGTCCATACGCGCGCGGTCCGTTCCCGTCGCCAGCGCGTCGGACACCTTGTCAGCCATCCTGTTGTCTGTGCTGCCGCCGCCGCGCAGCACATCGCGCACATGCATCAGCTCGCGCGGCGCGAGGAGCACGGCGCCTTCGGCTTCGATCGCGGCGCGCGAAATTCCTTGGCGGACGGCGAAATGCTCGCGCAACAGATCCTCGACCGCATCAAGCCCTTCGGGCGCGCCGTCTTGCGCGGCGGGCCAGCGCACGGCGGCTTCGAGCCATTCGCGTTCGCGGAGGGCGTCGGCTAGGATTTCGTCGAAGCGATCGTCCGCTGCGTATGCAATAGCCGTCTCAAGCGCGCGGCCGAGCGGGCTCGCGCGATTGCCGGCTGCAGCGCCGATCACGCGGTCTATGGCCTCCCGCATCAGCTTGCGCGAGGTTTCGTCGTCGAGGATCGAGAACCCCGGCGTGACGCCAGCTTCGAGAGGGAAGCGCTGCAACAATCGCTCGGCAAAGGCATGGATGGTCTGAACGCTGAGACCACCTGGCGTTTCCGTCGCGCGGGTGAAGAGCGTACGGGCGCGCGCGATTTCCGTCGCGTCCGGCTCGCGACCGAGGAATTCGAGGAGCGCATGTTCGAGATCGGCCTCCTCCAGCATCACCCACTTGGAGAGGCTTTCGAAGACGCGCTTCGACATCTCGGCTGCGGCGGCCTTCGTATAGGTGAGGCACAGGATGCGCTCGGGCGGCGTATCGGCCAGCAGCAGGCGCAGCACGCGCATCGTCAAGACGTGCGTCTTACCGGTACCGGCGTTGGCGCTGACCCAAACCGAGGCGGCCGGATCGGCCGCGTCTGCCTGAAGACGCGTCGTTCTCTCCAGCTCTTTCTTGATTGCCGCGACGTCGTTCACGCTCATGCGTCCTCCTCGGCCATCGCGCCGGACGACCATTCGGCAACGCGCGCGAGATGGGCGTAGTCGTCGTAGTCGTAGCTGAAGCGCGCACGGCGCAGCGGCCGATAGGGCGTTGTCTCATCATCGAAGCGTGCGACGTGACGCATCAAGCCGTCGAGCGCCTGGTCGGCGAGCGCCGCGATGTCAGGCGCCTTGACGTTTTCCTCTGCGCCTGGCGGCTCGCCACCGGAGGCCTGGATGTAGCGCAGGCCCACAACGCGCGCTTTCGCGACCGTCTCGAAACCCAAGGCGGTATCGAGCGCGATGGCGGCTTCGAGCGGCAACTGAGGCCGCACGCAGGCGAGCACCGCTTTCGCCGAGGGCGGCTTGCCGGTCTTGTAGTCCGAGATGACGAGCCCATCCTCAGCGACGTCGATACGGTCGGCGCGCGCCGTGAGGGTGAAGGGACCCGCCGGCGCAGCGAACACGAGCGCACCCGAAACTTCCGTCTTGATCTCCGACATGCCCGCGCGCCGCGCTGGCTCCGTCGCCGCGAACCAAGCAGCAAAGCGCTCAAAGCGGGGGACCCAGAACGCCGCGATACGGGGATGCGCTGCGTATGTGTCGAGGGCAGCCCGCGCAAAGCGCACTAGCTCGATTTCGATGTTGTCGGGCAGCCTGTCGGGATAGGCCTTCGCGAATTCCGACAACGCGTCGTGAATGATGCTGCCGCGCAGGGATGGTCCCGGCGGCTGGCCGAGCGGCGCGAGCGGTTCGACCTTCAGAATGTTGCGCGCGAAGATCGCGTATGGGTTGCCGATCCAGGTCTCGACCGCGGACACCGAGAGTTTGCGCGGGCGCTGGTGGACTGCAGGGCGCGGCTCCGGCACGCCGAGGCGCGGTACAGGACGGACGTTGTCGCGCTGGCGAGCCCAGGCGAGCCAGGGCTGTTTCGGCTCGAGCGCGGACGCGACACCCATGCCGTCGAGCAGCGCCTTGAGGCGCAGGAGCCAGCGGGAGGGTACAGTCGGCACGCCATCCTTCTTCTCGGCGCGGGTCAAGATGACCTCGGGCGCGGCGAGCAGTGTGGCGAAGTCGTGCGCGGACTGGCCGATCTTCTCCTCTGGCGACGGCAGGCCGAGCGCTTCGCGCATCGGGCGGTTCAGCCACGCACCGGGATCGGAAGATTTCGGCCATGTGCCATCATTGAGGGAGCCCAGAATGACGACATCGGTCTGCTGCAGGCGCGCCTCGAACGGGCCCCAGATGAAGAGACGCGGGTGCACTGGGCCACGCGGACGCACCGTCTCTGCGGATGCCAAACTGCGATAGAGATCGGCATAGTCCGACGCGGGCAGCGAGAGATCCGGCAGGCGTTCGTCGAGCAGACTGGCAAAGAAGCGCGCGGCGGTGTCGCCCGCCTCGTCGCGCCAGAGCGAGCTTTCATCCGTGCCTTGGGCACCCTCCTCGTCCGGAAGCGCGGCGACCGCCTCGGCGGCCTTGCAGTGCGCGCTGACGAGATCGCGGAGCGAAACGGGAGCATCGCGCTCATAGAGTTCGAGCAAAGGTGCGAATGCGGCCCGCAGGCGCGCAAGAAGATCGCGTGCGCCTTGCCAGTCTTCGGTCCAGAGGCGTTTGACGGCCGGATGCGCGCGGACGCCTTGCGCGCGGTCGTCGGCGGCCTTCTCGAACGCGGCTTCGACGCCTGCGAGCCCATCACCGAGGTAGGGCGCGCGAAAGGTTGCGATCTCGATGGCACGCGCAGCACGGCGGGCGGCAAAAGGATCGAGCCCCAGCCGCGCAAGCGGATGCTTCAAGAGGGCGACGGTCTCGGCTGGAGCGAAGCGCGTGGCCGCAGCGTTGATGACGAGATCGAGGAAGGCACCTGGCGGCGTTTTGCCAAGAGGGCGGCCCGCGGAGTCGTCGACCTTGATGCCCCAGGCTTCGAGGCGGATCGCCACGCGGCGCGCGAGGAAACGATCAGGCGAAACGAGCGCCGCCGTCTTGCCGGGCGTTTCAGCGGCTTCGCGCAAGATCAGCGCCACGGCTTCCGCTTCGTCCTGAGCGGTCGGCGCCTCGATGAGGCTCAAGCCTTGAGGCGCGGCGGCGGCCGGATCCTTGCGGGCGGCAGCGGCGAAGCTTTCCCAGCGCTGCGTCGTGCCGGCGGGGCGCATGGCTTCCGCAATGAGGCGGCTCCGCGCCTGTGCAGCGGACGAGGGGCGTTCGCCGAGAACGGCAACCGCGTCTCGCGTACATCCCAGCGCATCGAGCAGCTTCTTCAGCCCGAACTGCGGATGCTCCGGATGCTGGTGCTTGGGATCGTCGGAGCCGATGGTCTGCCAGCTTGCGTTGTCCAGATGCGTGTCGAGCGCCGGCAGCACGATCGCGCCGTTGGGCATCCCCGCGACGGCGCGCATCAGCTCGACGGTCGCGGGGATCGAGCCGGTGACGCCCGCCACGATGACCGGAGCCGCAGGCGGTGTCTTGGAGAGGCGCTGCGCTTCGGCGCGGATCACGGCGTTGCGCCGGCTTGCGGGCGAGAGCATTCCACTCTCGACGAGGTAGGCGGGCCAGAACTTGGTGACGATCTCGAGGAATTCGAGCGTCTTCTTCCAATGCTCGGAGAAATTCTCGGGCACGAGCGTCGCGAGACCGTCGAGATTCACATCCTCGGTCTCGACCATGTCCATGAGCGTCGCGAGCTCCTTGGCGAGAACCGCGGTTTGAGCGGGTGTGCTCGCACCGGCCACAGCCAGAGGTTCGACGCCACTTCGCGCGCTATGCATGACCTCGGTCCACCTCTGGATAAGGTTGGTAAGCACGAGGCGACGTTCCAGTTCTCCAATCGCAGGCGGAATTGCGCCGAGGTCTTCGGCGGCATCCGCCTCAGCGGCGGCTGAGATCAGCGAGAGATCCTCCTCGCCTTCCGAGATCGGGACGATTTTCGGCAGCAGAAGTGCACGGCCGCCCGATGCCCGCAGGAACGCCTCCTGCAACGCGCGCGTAGCGCGGCGGGTTGGCAGGTAGAGCGTGACGCGCGGGAGGTCCATGAGCCCAGGCGCGCGCGAGCCGTTGCCCGGCAGGCTACCATCGAGGATGGCGGCGGCGAGGCAATCAAGAAACGAGCGGCCTGCTTCGACCGTGTAGATGTTGGCGCGACCGCGTTGCGTCATCTTCGAGGGTTTGGCTCCAAGGGTTCCCTAGAGCGTGATTGTTTTTGATTGAATTGAAATCACGCTCCAAGTCTTTGATGAGACCGATGATTCACGCTTCGGACTGATGGGTCCGAAGCGATCATGGTCTAACGGGCAAGCAACAGCGCTCCGAATCGGAGACAGTCCGAGCCGAAGTTCCTCTTGGGTATAGCCGCTCAGGAGGGTGGTCAGGCGCTTTCCGCGCGCGCTATCCACTGTTCCGCTTCGTCGACCGCCTGCGGCGTGCCGACGTGCATCCAGGTGCCGTCGAGGCGAAGGCCGTAAAAACGGCTGTTCGCAATGGCGCGATCCCACAACATGTTGAGGGAAAAGCGGCCTTCCGGCACGCCCTCGAACATGCGCGGATGCGCAATCGACGCGCCGGCGAACACGAACGGCGCCTCTTTCCGTTCGCCTCGGCGCGCGAGCTGCCCGTCGGGCGCCATGACGAAATCGCCGTGACCGTCGTATCCGAGGCTGGTGGCGCCAAGGGCGAGCAGCATCAGGCTATCCATGCGCTCCGGATCGAAAGCCGCTGCCAGGCGCGCAATGTTGGAGCCGACGCCTTCGATCCAGACGGAATCCGAGTTGTGGATCAGAAACGGCTTGTCGCCCAGGAGTGGCAGCGCGCGGACGACACCGCCGCCGGTATCGAGCAAGGCATCGCGTTCGTCGGAAATCGTGATGGCGGGGTGGTTGCGACCGGCCAGATGGGCCTCGATCTGATCGGCCCTGTGATGGACATTTACGACAGCGCGCGTGATGCCGCCCGCGGCCAGCCTGTCGAGCACGTGATCGATCAGCGGCTTGCCCTTGAGCTCTACGAGCGGCTTCGGCACTGCGTCCGTCAGCGGACGCATCCTCGTGCCAAGGCCCGCAGCCAGCACCATCGCGGTCGTCACCGGTTGTGTCATGAAGGTGTGGCCTCAAGGCGGGACAGGTCAGGCGGGGTGAGCCGAACCTCGGCGGGAAGATATCGATCGAACCAGCGCGCGAGACCGGCCAACTCAGGGTGAGCCAATCCGCGCGCCACGTAGCTCCATATGCGCGGGATGTGACGCAAATACGTATGCTTGCCGTCGCGCATGGCGAGGCGAGCGAAGATGCCGAGAATCTTGGTGTTGCGCTGAACGCCCAGCGCCGCGTAGGCGAAGCGGAAGGCTTCCCTATCGAAGGTAGAATCAGCCGCCTTCCGCATGCGGATATAATAGGTCAACAGCTTGTCCTCGAGTGCGGCGGGCACATCGACCCGGGCATCTTGCAACAAAGAGACGAGATCGTAGGCCGACGAGCCCACGAGCGCATCCTGGAAGTCGAGCAGTCCCGCGCGGCGGTAGCTGTCCCGGTGCGGGAGCCACACGAGATTGGGAGAGTGGAAGTCGCGAAGCACCCAGCCTTTGGGTTCGGAAGCAAGACGCGCAAAAACGCCCTCCCAAACGGCCATGAACTCCTGACGTGGCTCGGCAGGAATGGGGGCGCCATGAATGGCGCGCCAGTACCAATCCGGCAGCAGTTCGACCTCGATGCCGAGCACCGTGCCGTCCTGCGCCGGTATGCGGTGCACTGTGCCGTCTGGTAAGGCGATGGCCTCGGGCACGGGGAGCGTGCTGAGGACGAGCAGCGCGTCCGTTGCGGCGCGCCATAGCTCTTCTTGCGACGTTCCACTCGCGACTTCGCGGCCGAAAACGCGATCACCGAAATCTTCCAGCGCGAGGAAGCCGCGCCCGAGATCGATGCTGTAGATCTCCGGCGCGCTGAGCCCCGTTTCCTTGAGAGCAGATGCGACGGCCACGAACGCGCGCACGTCTTCGGCCAATTGGGCAATGCGGCTGTAGGGAAGCCCACCGCGGATCGGTGCGCCATCGGGCTGGCGCGGCTGATCCATCAAAATCGCGGTTTTTCCATCGCGCGCCAGGCGCGCATAAGCGCGCGCCGACGCGTCGCCCTGAAGATACGAGGTCTCGGCACAGTTCCATGGCGGGCTCTGAGCGAGAAAGTCCGACATCGCCGCAAGGCGCGCGAGGCGGGCAGTCCAGGTTCCCGTGCCGCTCAGGATCAGAGTGCGTTGGTCCGGCTCAGCCCCCTGGGACAGATGGATATCGAGACGATTGGGGACGCGGAGACCCGGCGCGCGCTCCGGCCATTCGATGATGGCGGCGCCGATCGAGAGCTGCTCGTCGAGTCCCAGCTCGATCAGCTCGTCCTCTCCGGAGAGGCGATAGAGATCGAGGTGGGCCAGCTCGAGGCGCTCCGCGACATACGTCTGCACCAGCGAAAACGTTGGGCTCGGTATTTCCGCTTGCGGATCGCCGAGGACGGCCCGGATCAAGGCGCGGGCAAACGTGGTCTTGCCCGCTCCGAGGTCGCCGTACAGGGCAACCACATCGCCCACGGCGATCTTCAGGGCCAGACGCTGCGCGAGCCGCACGAGGCTGGGCTCGTCGGCGTCAGTTACGCGCCACTCGTACTGCATCGGTGCTTGGGGGGGCATTCTGGTCCTGCTGGGCGCCGCGGTCGGGGAACCGTACCGTGACCTTGGTCCCTCTTCCAGGCTCACTGTCGAGCATCATGTCGCCCCCGTGCAAGTCCACAAGGCTCTTGACGATGGACAGCCCCAGGCCCGCGCCGCGGTGCTTGGAACCCTGGCTACGGCTTTCAAAACGCTCGAAAATCCGGCGTTGCTGTTCCTTGGGAATACCAACCCCCTGGTCCTCGACCGCGAACACCATGCCGTTGTCCTCCCGCCAGCAGGACAGGTGGATCACACCCTCGGGCTTCGAGAAGCCCACGGCGTTGGACAGGAGGTTGTACAGGACCTGGCGCACGCGATACTCGTCGGCTGTGAAAGTCAACGCATCGTCACCGATGGCGATGTCAAGCGTAAGGCGGGCCCGGGCGGCGCGTTCGCGAACGCCATTGATGGCTTGATCGATCACGGCGCGGACATCGACCGCTTCGAGTTTGAGCTCGAGGCCGCCGGCATCGATCGTGGCAAGATCGAGGATGTCGTCGATGATGGCCAGCAACGTTTTCGACGAGAACGCAATGTCATCCAAGTATTCGCGCTGGCGTGGCGTCAAGGCGCCAAAGATCGGGTTGGCGAGCAACTCGCTGAAGCCGATGATGTTGGTCAGCGGTGTGCGCAGCTCATAGGAAATGTGGCCGATGAACTGGTTCTTGAGCTTGTCGGCCGTGACGAGCGCTTCGTTGCGTTCGATGAGGGCGCGCTCATACCGTTTCGAGTCCGTGACGTCGACAAAGGTGAGAAGCGTACCGCCGTCCGGCAGGGGCGTGACGGCATAGTCGATCACGCTGCTGTCGGGTCGCACCATCTGCCCCTCGAGCGGCTCGCGCTCTTCGAAAGACGTGACGGCGCGGCTGATCTCGGTCCAGGTGGACGTCTCGCCGTAGAGCACGTGCGTAAACTTGATCAGCTCGTCGATATGCGGACTTTCATTGAGCTGCTGCGGGGAGAGCTTCCAAATCGAAGCGAACGCGGAATTGTGAAGGCGCAGCCGTCCGTCGGTCCCGAACACCGCCACGCCTTCCTTGAGGCTGTTGAGCGTCTCGGTCTGGACGTTGATGAGGGCGTTATAGTTGCTTTCAAGCGCGAGACGTTCCGTCTCGTCTTTGTAGAGATAGGTCACGCCGCCGTCGGGGCGCTGTGCGGCCATGATGTGGACGACACGACCATCCGGCAGATGCCACCAGTCCTCGTGCTCGGCCTCTTCCTTGTAGACCTTGAGGACTTTCGACTTCCATTCGCGATAGTTCACGACCTCCGGCAGACGGCCAAGCTCGCGGAGTCGGTCAAGTAGAGCGCCGTCGCCGGGCGATGTGTTCAGCCAGTCAGCGTCCAGCCGCCAGAGTTTCAGATAGGCGGCGTTGAAGAAGGTCAGCTTCTGTTCGGCATTGAAGATCGCGACGGCAGTCGCGACCTTGTCGAGCGTACGGTCGTAGGCGGCGACTTGGCGGTCCAGCTCGCCTTTGGCGGTTTCTATCGCGCCTACGTCGATGGCGGCGCCAGCCGTTGCATCGCCGAGCGGCAGCACCGTCACCTCGTGGGTCTTGCGCTCTGAGCCGATGACGAGCGGAATGCGCTCCTTGAACGTCTGGCCGGTTTTCAAAACGCGCGCGACCGCTTTACGCTGGCGCGATTCGAGCAGCTCGATCTGCCCCTCGACGACCTCGGTTTCGGTCTCGGCATCGACAGCCTTGACGTAGGCGCTGTTGACCCAAGTCAGGCGTCCGGACGCGTCGTGCAACCATGCCGGATGCGGCAGCGCGCTCAAAAGGGCTCGCCCGGAGCGGACATCGCGGGCAAGACGCATATGCTGATCAAGGATGACGGACAGGTCGCGCTTATAACCTGCCACATCCTTGAAGCGCAGCACGGCGCGGGCGCCTGCGGCCCGGCCGTCAGCTTCGACATGGCCGCCGGCGGCCGTCTTCAGTATGAGATTGAACGCGCGGCCTTCGGAGAGGAGGCTATCAAGCGCAGACTTCAATGCCGCCGTGCTCTTCTGGTCGAGCCAGAAGTTGAAACGCATGATTTCGGCATTGTTCGTCGGAAGTCCCGGCACGCCGGTCAGAGTGTTGGTGACGAGCGAGGTCCCTCGCCCCTGCTCCCAATGCATCAGCACCTGCGGCTCGGCCTTCATCAGCGCTTCCGCGGCCGCCAGAGCCCGGCGCAGCTCGCGCGCCTCGTCCTGTGCGCGGCGCGCCTGCCGGCGCATGGTCGTGATGGTCTCGTACAGCAGATAAATGGTCCCAATGCCGCCGACTGCGACGAGTGCGGCCAATATCCAAGTACCGCCCGGAAGCCCACCCTCTTCCAAGTATCTGCGGCCAGACGCGAGCGTCGCGGTCAGAACCGTGACGCAGGCAAGGCTCGCCAACACGAGCATGATCAGCTCGACCCGGGTGTTCTGCCGCTCAGGTGTGGGGCTTTTCGTTGGCATCGATCTCGGGATTTCAGGGGCAGTCCGGGGCGCAGCTGCACCCCGTGCAGACACGGCGAATCGTATCGAATTATGGGCAGCTTCGGAGAGCTATGCCAGTCCAAGCGGAGCACACGCACACCCCTGGCAGCGCGGTATTCTTCCTGCGCCTGAAAAAGAAAACCCGCGCGCGGCAGGATTGCCACGCGCGGGTTATTCGACAGCCTACTGAAACAGGCTCAGTAGCGGTAGTGGTCCGGCTTGTAGGGGCCTTCGACCGTCACGCCGATGTAGTCGGCCTGGTCGGGGCGGAGCTTGGTGAGCTTGACGCCGAGCTTTTCGAGGTGCAGCGCGGCAACCTTTTCGTCGAGCACCTTCGGCAGCGTATAGACCTTCTTCTCGTACTTGCCCGGGTTCGCCCACAGATCGATCTGCGCCAGCGTCTGGTTCGAGAACGACGACGACATGACGAACGACGGATGACCCATGGCGTTGCCGAGGTTCACCAGGCGGCCTTCCGACAGCAGGATGATGCGGTTGCCGGACGGGAACTCGATCTCGTCGACCTGCGGCTTGATGTTGTTCCACTTGAAGTTCTTGAGACCGGCGACCTGGATCTCGTTGTCGAAGTGGCCGATGTTGCAGACGATGGCGCGATCCTTCATCTGGCGCATATGGTCGACCGTGATGATGTCCTTGTTGCCCGTCGCCGTGACGTAGATATCGGCGCGGCTGAAGGCATCTTCGATCGTCGCCACCTCGTAGCCTTCCATCGAAGCCTGGAGGGCGCAGATCGGATCGATTTCCGAAACGATGACGCGGGCGCCGGCCTGACGGAGCGAAGCGGCCGAGCCCTTGCCCACGTCTCCGAAGCCGGCAACGAACGCGACCTTGCCGGCTAGCATCACGTCGGTGCCGCGACGGATGGCGTCGACGAGCGATTCACGGCAGCCGTAGAGGTTGTCGAACTTCGACTTGGTGACGCTGTCGTTGACGTTGATGGCCGGGAACAGCAGCTTGCCCTGCTCCGCCAGCTTGTAGAGGCGGTGCACACCCGTCGTGGTCTCCTCCGAGACGCCGCGGATCGACTTGGCGGCCTCGGCGAACCAGCCCTTCGGCTTTTCCTTCAAGAGGCGCTTAATGAGCGCGAAGAAGATTTCTTCTTCCTCGGAGCCCGGCTTGTCCAGGAAAGCCGTGTCGCCCTGCTCGGCACGCAGGCCATGGTGGATCAGCATGGTGGCGTCGCCACCATCGTCGAGGATCATGTTCGGGAATCCGCCGCCGTGCCAGTCGAACAGGCGCGCGGTGTAGTCCCAGTACTCGACCAGCGTCTCGCCCTTGTAGGCGAAGACCGGCGTGCCGGCGGCGGCGATGGCGGCCGCGGCGTGGTCCTGGGTCGAAAAGATGTTGCAGGAGACCCAGCGTACATCGGCGCCGAGCGCCTTCAGCGTCTCGATCAGCACGGCGGTCTGGATCGTCATGTGGAGCGAACCGGCGATCCGGGCGCCCTTGAGCGGCTGCTTGGGACCGTATTCGGCCCGGATGGCCATGAGGCCCGGCATTTCCGTTTCGGCGAGGTCAATCTCTTTGCGGCCGAACGCAGCGAGCGAAATGTCTTTGACGATGTAGTCGTTTGCGGCGGTCATGCAGATCCCTTTTTCGAGCGTTTCCCGAGAAACTCGCGGCTCATCGGGGCGGAGTCCGCCCTCGTATAGCCGCGCCCGGGGCGGACCGCAATAAGATATAAACAAGTCCTTATGTCTTGGCGGAGGATGGGCTTCGGGCTGAGAAGGAGCTCAGTCTTCCTCGGCCAGCTCCTCTCCAAAGCCGGTCTCGACCAGGTTGACCAGCGCCTCCAGGGCCTCCGGGCCTTCGGAGCCTTCCGATGTAATATAGAGGGTGGATCCGGGGCCAGCCGCCAGCATCATGAGCCCCATGATCGACGTACCGCCTACGGTCTGGCCGTCCCGAGAAACGGTGACGGTCGCGTCATAGCTCTCGGCAAGCCTCACGAACTTTGCAGAAGCCCGGGCGTGCAGGCCCTTGCGGTTCACGACGGTGACAACAGCTTCGGGGCGCTTGCTATTTCGGATCTCAGGCATCGCGCATTTCCGCCAGGTCTACTGCTCGCCCGACAGCTCTTGGCTGGCGACCTTGATGTACTTCCGCCCGGCTTCCCGCGCGAGCGTGACGGCTTCATCAAGGGGAGCTTCGCCGCGCAAACCAGCCAGCTTGACGAGAATCGGAAGGTTGATACCCGCGAGAATTTCGACCTTCGCTTCGTCCATGACGGAAATCGCAAGGTTGGAGGGCGTCCCTCCGAACATGTCCGTGAGGATGATGACGCCCGATCCTGTGTCCGTGCGGCGCACGGCATCAAGGATCTCGCTGCGGCGGACCTCCATGTCGTCCTCAGGACCAATGGCAATGGTCTCGAGTTGCGTTTGAGGTCCGACGATGTGTTCGAGTGCCGCGCGGAACTCGACCGCTAAACCGCCATGAGTGACGATCACAAGTCCGATCATCTAGATGAGCCGAAGTTGTTTCGCATTCGTAGTTTCCGAGCCCATCCCCGCAGTGCCGGGCCGCGCCCTAAGTGTCCATGGCATCAGGATAATCCCCAATTCGTCATGCCAGGTGCGGCGATCCGCCGACCCGCTTTGAGCGGCGGCCGGAGACTTACAGGGGTTCGCGGGCAACGCAAGGACTTTCCTAATCATGCACCGGTGGAGTTAACGCGCTGTGGCTTCGTTAAGGGCGAGAAGGACCTTGATCGGCGCTGAGGCCTCGAACGGTGCGAGGCGAATGACCGGGATCCTTGTGCCCAGAAACTCCGTCGACACCTCATCAAGGGGATAACGCGGCACGTCGCTCACGCTCACGAGATCGACCACCAGCGTCAGCACGGCCGACGCGCGATGCGGCAAAGGAAGGATGCCGAGGCCGCGGACCTCCATTTTGCCGGCGATTGTTGGCGGGGCACTCACTTCGATGCCGCGTTCGCTGCGCAAGAGACGGACCTGATCATCGGCAACGAGCTCCGCGCGGCGGGAGATGTGCGCGAAGGGGCCTTGCGCGATACAACGAAGGGCGAGATCGGATTTTCCAGATCCGGACGGACCACGGATGAGCACAGCCTTGTCGCCCAGCGCCAATGCGGTGCCGTGAACCAGCTCAGGTCCGTTCGTGGACGGGCTCATTGAACCGCTCCGATACCGGACGACGTCCGCTCGTCATCGCGGAGCGCGCCGATGCGAGAAGCCCCGGAAGCCGCACAACGAAGCGCGCGCCGAGCGGCTTGTCATCGGATCGCGCGCCGGCAGGCCACCTGTTCTCCGCCGAGATCTCGCCACCGTGCGCGCGAATAATCTCGCGCGAGATCGAGAGACCCAAACCGGAGTTCTTGCCGCGCACGGCCTCCGTATCCGGGCGATCAGTATAAAAGCGATCGAAGATGATGGTGAGACGATCTTCGGGAATACCCGGACCTTCGTCCTCCACGGCCACCTCGACGAAACCTTCGACCCGGCGCACGCGAACGACCACCGCGCGCTCCTCGGGCGAGAAGGAAATCGCGTTGTCGACGAGATTGGTCAGTACCTGACTGAGACGGCCCGCATGCCCGCTGATCAGGAACGCGCCTTCAAACGGCGCGACCGCGATGTTCGTTTCCACGCGGCGCGTGTCGCCGGACAGAATATCGCGGAAGATCTGCGTGACGCTCGCGACCACGTTCGTGACGTCCACAGGGCCCATTTGCTGGCGGGCCAACTCGGCATCGAGCCGCGACGCATTCGAGACATCCGTGATGAGCCGGTTCAGGCGCTTCAGCTCATTCTGGATTTGAGACACGACCTCTTTGCGCTGCTCGTCCGTCTTTGCATAGGAGAGCGACTCGGCCATCGACCGCGCTGCGGCTAGCGGATTTTTGAGCTCGTGCGCGACATCGGCCGCAAAGCTTTCGCTGGCTTCGATACGGCGATAAAGGCCGGCGGTCATTGCTGCGAACGCAGAGGCCATCTGCCCGACCTCGTCGGTGCGATGCGCGAAGTCCGGCAGCTCGTGGCGCGCGCTGATGTTCCGGCTGACAAGCTTGGCGCTCTCCGAGAGCCTGCGGATCGGACCCGCAACGGTTCGCGCCAAGAGAAGTGCGCTCAGCAGCGTTGCAAGGCCTGCGAATACGGCAAGGATCCAAATCTGGCTCTGCTGATCGGCGACAATCTGATCGATCTCGCCCGGTCGCGTTGACATCAGAAGCACGCCCTGCACGACAGACGCACGCTGGATCGGGACGGCTGTCGAGACGATCTGCTGACCCTTGTCATTCAGCAGCAGCATGGCCGTGGGCGTGCCCTGAAGGGCCTGCCGTACCTCGGGATACGAGGTTCCGTTGGCGTTGCCGATCTCCTTGTAGACCGGCAGCTCCTCGCCAATCATCCAGGATTTGAGCCGGGTCCAAAAGTTCTTGGTGCCCATCCGGCTGCCAGTGTTGTTGACCTTCGGCTCGTGGCGGGAGAGCTGGCCGCGCTTCATCAGGATGGCGGAGTCCATCACCAATGTTCCGTCGCGACTGTAAACGCGCGCGCGACGTGTGGTTGGCTGGACCAGCCGGCGCAGAATGGGCGCTACGCGCTCGGGACGGATCGAAAGCTCATGGGCCGTAAACGCGGAATCGTCCGGCTGCTCAGCCTTGTCAACCGAGGGGAGACTGTCGGTATGGATAATCAGGCGGCCGCCCTCAGCCCGCGTATCGCTGGCGATCGCAGCGGCGATGATCTCGCCCTGAACCAAAAGGGACTCACGCTTGGCATCGATCAGCCATGCGTTGTTCTCGCTGAAATAGAGAATGCCGCCGAACATGACGACAAGTCCTGCGAGGCTGGCGATCAGGATGCGCCGCCAAAGGCTGCCGCTTACGAAGCGGACCAGAGGAAAGGCGCGCCACCAGCGTCCGGCGCCCGCACTGATCTTTGTGAGCCCTCGCCCGAGGCCGCGGAAGCCGCCTGAAAGCGCTCCCAGCCAGCGGCTCACGGCGGTCGGCACGGCATCGAGTCCGACTCCTTCCGCCTGTGATCGCTCGGTCTCGAGCGCCATAGTCCCTCCACTGCCGACCGGTGCTTACCGGCCTGCCCGAATATCGAAGTTCCAATGCGGCCCTTTTAGCGGAGAGTTCAGTCCCGCTTGGACACCCGTCTTACGCTTCCTTGAAGCGGTAGCCTACGCCATAGAGCGTCTCGATGACGTCGAAATCATCATCGACTTGCTTGAACTTTTTCCGCAAGCGCTTGATATGGCTATCGATCGTGCGGTCATCCACATAGACCTGATCGTCGTAGGCGGCGTCCATCAAGGCGTCGCGGGTTTTCACGACGCCGGGCCTGTGGGCCAAGGCCTGCAGGATCAAGAACTCAGTGACCGTGAGCGTCACCGGGCGATTGTCCCAGTGGCAGGTGTGGCGCTCGGGGTCGAGCTTCAGCTTGCCGCGCTCCAGGATGTGAGCGACTTGGGGTTCGACCGTCTGCCCATCCTTGGGCTGCAGGCGGCGAAGAATGGCGCGGACGCGCTCCACGATGAGGCGTTGCGAGAAGGGCTTCGCGATGTAGTCGTCGGCGCCCATCTTGAGACCGAACAGCTCGTCGATCTCCTCGTCTTTCGACGTCAGGAAGATGACCGGCATGTCCGACTGCTGGCGCACGCGACGAAGCAACTCCATGCCGTCCATGCGCGGCATCTTGATATCGAAGATGCCAAGATCGGCAGGGTCCTCGGTCAGCGCCTCGAGCGCAGAAGCGCCATCGCTATAGGTGCGCACCTTGTAGCCTTCCGCCTCGAGCGCCATGCCGAGCGAGGTCAGAATGTTGCGCTCGTCATCGACCAGCGCGATCGTGCTTTTCTCTTTCATATTCCCGAATATCCTCGCGGCACCCAAACCCGTACTTGGCGCTTTATGGTCCCAAGGTGGATCAATTGTGGCAGGAAGCTTATCTATGCCCTAGCGCCTGAACACAAACTGAACGCCAGCAGAAACCCAGAACTGGCAACCTGATCGAGAGGCAGGATCCCATGGACGTCACAAATCCCGGCCCACCCCAGCTGCCTTCTGCTGCTCAGCCTGCGCCAGGCGAGACGGCCCGGATGCTCATTCGCCGTGCCCTCAAGGCTTCCCTCGCCACGCTCGAAACTTCGTCGGGCCATCCTTACGCCTCGTTGGTCACAATCGCAACCGATGTGGACGGAACGCCGCTTCTTCTGATCTCAACCCTCGCACTTCACACGAAGAATCTTGCGGCGGATGGGCGGGCTAGCCTGCTGTTCGACGGCACGAACGCTGCGGGCGACCCGCTCGCGGGCGGCCGCGTGACGGTGATCGGGCGCGCAAAGAAGACAGACCGGGCTATCGTCCGCGAGCGTTTTCTGGCCCGGCAGCCCTACGCTAGCGGTTACGCCGATTTCCCGGATTTTGCCTTTTACGAGCTTATTCCCGAGCGCGCCCATTTTATTGGAGGGTTCGGGCGCATTGTGGACCTCAAACCTGCGGATCTTCTCGTCGACATTTCCGGTGCACAAGACTTGATCACGGCTCACGACAGTATCGTGTCGCATATGAACGAAGATCATGCCGACGCCATCCTGCTGTATGCGACCGAGCTGGCCGGCGCGCCGGGCGGCCCGTGGCGACTCACCGGCGTCGACCCCGACGGATTCGACATCGTCTGCGATGGATCAGCGCTTCGGCTTCCATTTTCCACCAAAGTCGAAACACCGGACGGGGCGCGACGGGAATTCGTGCGTCTCGCCGGCCTCGCGCGTAGCCAAAAGTCGAAGGCATAAGTACCCACCGCACGCTTGAAGGAGTAGGATGGCGGGTGCTAGTTAGCACCCGCAGCAAGACCCTATTTTTCAGCGATTTTGTGCAGACTCGTCGGAGCTGCTCGCGGAGGGCTATTTGATGAACGCGATGCCACCGGTGCAACCCGCAACGCGCAATCCTGCGGTGCTCGCCTTTGTGGACCAAGCCAGATCGCTGTTCAAACCCGAGCGGGTGATCTGGTGCAACGGCAGCAAGGCCGAATACCAGCAGCTGCTGCACGCGATGGTGGCGACGGGCACCGCCCAATGGCTCAATTCCGAGAAGAGACCCAATTCCGTCATTGTGCGCTCGGACCCTGCCGACGTCGCGCGCGTCGAGGACCAGACGTTCATCTGCTCGCTCTCCAAGGACGACGCCGGCCCCACCAACAACTGGGCCGATCCGTCTGAGATGAAGGCCACGCTTCACGGCCTGTTCGACGGCGCCATGGTGGGCCGGACGATGTATGTGGTTCCCTACTCGATGGGTCCCGTTGGCTCACCCATCGCCCGCATCGGCGTCATGGTGACCGACAGCACGTACGCGGTCGCCAACATGCACATCATGACGCGCGTGGGCGATGCCGTGCTCGGCGCGCTCGGCTCCAGTACGGACTTCGTGCGAGGCCTCCACACCGTCGGCGTTCCGCTCAAGAAGCAGACCTGGGCTGACGAGCCCTGGCCCTGCAATACGACGAAGTACATCTGCCACTTCCCGGAGACCCGCGAGATCTGGTCCTACGGCTCGGGCTATGGCGGAAACGCGCTTCTCGGCAAGAAATGCCACGCGCTCCGAATCGCCTCCGCCCAGGCGCGGGACGAGGGCTGGATGGCCGAGCACATGCTGATCCTGAAACTCACCAATCCGGAAGGCCGCTCGAAGTTCATCGCGGCGGCGTTCCCCTCAGCGTGCGGCAAGACCAATCTCGCCATGCTCATTCCAACCATACCGGGCTGGAAGGCCGAGACGATCGGCGACGACATTTGCTGGATGAAGTTCGGCGAGGACGGGCGCCTCTATGCGATCAATCCCGAGACCGGCTTCTTCGGCGTTGCTCCCGGAACCTCGAACGAGAGCAACCTCAATGCGATGCGGACGCTAAACGCCAACTGCATCTTCACCAACGTCGGGCTGACGGACGAGCACGACATCTATTGGGAGCAGATGGACGGCCAGCCTCCTCAGCACCTCACCGACTGGCTGCGCCGTTCCTGGTCGCCGAACGCAGGCCGCCCTGCCGCACATCCCAACGCGCGCTTCACCGCGCCCGCCGCCCAGTGCCCCGTGATCGCCAAGGAATGGGACGATCCCAAGGGCGTGCCGATCGACGCCATCCTGTTCGGCGGCCGGCGCGCAACGGTGGTACCACTCGTCTCCGAGGCGCTCTCCTGGCAACACGGCACGTTCCTCGGCTCCATCATGGCGTCGGAGAAAACCGCGGCCGCCGCCGGCACGATCGGCGAGCTGAGGCGCGACCCGATGGCGATGCTGCCGTTCTGCGGCTACCACATGGGCGACTACTTCCAGCACTGGATCAACATGGGCGAGAAGGGCGGCGGCAAGATGCCGAGGATCTTCTACGTCAACTGGTTCCGGAAGAGCGCCGAGGGCAAGTTCCTGTGGCCCGGCTACGGCGAGAACAGCCGCGTGCTCAAGTGGATCTTCGAGCGGTGCGACGGCACGGCCGAGGCGGTCGAAACGCCGATCGGCAAATTGCCGGCGAAAGGGGCCCTGGATCTCAAGGGCCTCAACGTCTCCGACGGTGCCATGGCGGATCTTTTGAAGGTCGACGTTGCTGGCTGGAAGGCGGAGCTGCCGTCCATCAGGGAGCACTTCTCGACCTTCGGGACGAGGCTGCCCGCAGCGCTTGGCGATGAACTCGATGCTCTCGAACAAAGGCTCGGTTAGCGCGACGGTCTCACGTTGAGGATCGGAGAACCCCTGGCCTGATAGTGGTCAGGGGTTTTTCATGCGCCGTTTCGCATGTGGACCGCGTGCCATCGGCGGACTATCGATCTCTTCAGTGAATCGTGATCTACACGACGAACCAAATCGCACGGCGGCAGCCCACTGTCGTCGCTCGACGACCGTTCAAGCAGGCTGGCGTGCGGGCGCAGCCTCAGGAAGCGACTGGGATGCTGAACTGGCTTTCCAAGCTGTTCCGGCGACGCCAGGAGGCTCCGCCTCAACGCCGCGCTGCCTCGCCTGTGCGTGTGACGCACGACGAGAGACTGATCTCAGTTAATGACGGCGCTGACGACGTTCAGACCATGCCATGGTCCGAACTCGCCAATGTCACGGTACTGACCAGTGACTCAGGTCCGTTCGAGATCGATCTCTTCTGGGTCCTCACCGATCGCAGCGGGCGTCAGTCCGTCACTATTCCTATGGGCGCGACCGGCGAGCATGCGCTGCTTCTCGCCATGCAGGCGCGCCTTGCGGGATTCGACAACATGGCCGTCGTCGAGGCGATGAGCAGCCCGGGGAATGCCACTTTTCAGATCTGGCCGGCTGCCGAAATCGCTTGATCCTTCAATTCGCTTGGCGCCTCTTGCGTCCTGTCCCGAACTGTTTCACGGGCGGGCTTCACGCCGTCTACGCGGATACTGCGCAAAGCGTAGGACGCCCAGCGCGCCAGCCCGACGCCGACAGAGGCCCAGCGGCGCAGCCACCAAGCCGCGCTTTCGTCGAGTGCCATGGCCTTCATGCGCCACGCGAGCGCCTGAGACTTGCGATCGGAACCGGATTTGACGACGTCGTCGTAGAACTCCGAAATCTTCTCCGCGCCCATTCCTGGCGTCGCGAGCCATTGCGCGACGAACCCGTTGCAAAGACGCTCGGCATCGACAATCGCTTTGCGGGCGCCCGTCCCAGCGGCGGGGCACGCGGTCGCGAAAGCGTCGCCAACCAAGACCACGCCGGGCTGGCGATAGCCGCTTGTCTCGTAGAGATCGATCGGACGCATTTTCACGGGGCCGATCACGCGAAGCGGACCGGTGATGGATTCGAGCCGCGGCAGGGCAGCTTTGAGCGTTTCTTCCGGGGCCGCTCGAAAGGCACGCAACCAAGGATCGCCGAGATCGCGATAGACGAAGAGATTGGCGCGCAATCGCGAGCCGATCGGAAACAGCGTGAGATAGGCGACGCGGAAACGCGGGTGCTCGCCATAGTGCGACAGGGCCCGGAACGGAAAGCTACCGCCCGCCTCGGGCTCCACATCGAAGCCATAGGTGACTGAATGGCAGAGGCTCAGATCCTTGCGGTCCATTCCAAGCGACTGGCGCAGGCTGTTGCTCAAGCCGCTCGCCATGATGACGAGGCGGGCGGCCAAGCTTTCGCCGGACGCCAACGTCACGCGCTGCAGGTCTTCACTGTTTTCGACACCGGTGACCTTGCCACGGATGAAAACCGCTTCTTCGGGAATCTGCGCGCGCACCGTATTGACGAGGCGGCCATAGTCGATCCCGAGCTGGTCGCTCGGCCGCTTCTCGACCAGCCGGCCAAGCCGGGTCACCCAGGCGCTCTTGTCATGCGTTGCGGCCGTGAGGATGGCGTCGCCGATCCCCGCCCGATGAAGGACTTCGATCTGGCCGAAGTCGATTTTCTCGCAGCGGAATTCGTCGGGATAGACTTCATTGGGATCGACGATCGCAACCGAGTGGCCAGCCCGTGCGATCATTGACGCGGACATCGATCCCGCCAAACCCGCGCCGACAATCACCACATCAAACTGGCGCATCACGCCCTCCGCCTGCAGACCCGCGGAGCGACCGAGCGCCCTTGCACAGGCACCCATCCTTCCCCACTCCGTCGAATTACTGACGTATCTTCTGCATTGCGTATGCCGAACTCCCAGAATCCGGCCTTAACGGATGCGCCGGAGAGAGGTTCAATTGGCGGCTGTGGTTAATCAGCGGTAACTGGATCGGCTCGATTTTTAGGAGAAGGACGCGCGCCGGCTCAGAGGCGGGTCGTGAGGTCGGTCAACCAGGCCGGGGAGGCTTCGACGAGCGCGGCTTCCACGCTCTTGTCGAGGCCTGTCAGGATCAGAAAGGCGACAGCAATCAGCAGGAGGCCAAGCACGGCTTTGCCTGTGCTGCCGGTGTCGAGCAGACGACCGCGCCAGCGCAGCATGGCTTCGCGCGACAGCAATCCGAGCAGCAGAAGCGGTATCGCCGCTCCAATCCCGAACACCGCCATCGTCGCAGCAACCTGGCCCAGGTCCTCGCCGCGTGCTGCGAGCACAGAGGCAGCGCCAAGGGTCGGACCGACGCACGGCGCCCAGACCGCGCCGAGCAGCAAGCCGAGCACGAACTGGCCACCGACACCCGCAGTCGAGAACTGGCCGAAGGTCTCTTCGATCGTATTGCTGATAGGGCTCCCCGCCGCGGCCAAGCGAACCTGCAGCGGCTGGACGAGGAGCACGACGCCTACCGAGAGCAACAACACCGCGGCGACGGTCCGGAACAGGGCGGCATCGAGTCCCACCGCGAAGCCGATCGTCGCAACGAAAAGACCCAGCACGGTGAACGAGAGCGCAACGCCGAGCGCGAGGGCAGCCGGCGCCCAGCGATGCTCTGCCGCCGCGGCGCCAAGCACGATCGGCAGCAGCGGCAGGACGCATGGAGAAAGCACCGAGAGTGCACCTGCCAGTGCCGCCAACATGAGGGCGCCGATGGTCATGGCTCGAAGCTCAAAGCGCGGTTCTTAAAAGGGTTGCGATGCTCTCGGCCTTCGTGTCCCCCACCGACCGGCCGGTTTCCTTGTCTCCCTTGAAGACAATGAGGGTCGACTGGCTGCGGGCATTCAATGCCTTGAGGCCTGCGATCCCGGTATCGAAGTCGAGATCGAAGACGACGAAGTCCTTGAAGTCCGGCTCGGCGGTCAGCTTGTCCAGGATTGGCTTCTGTGCCTTGCAGGTCGGACACCAGGGCGCCGTCACGTGAACGAGAATGGATTTTCCGGCTGCCTGCTCGGCAGCGAGTGCGGCCGGATCGTAGACCTTTCGTTCCAGGGCTAGAGAGGGCTGCGCGATCGCCCAAACCAATGCGATCAGTGCTGCCGCTAGAACCGTGCTGCGAATGACCATGACATGCGTCTCCCCAAGCTCCGCCGTATTCCGCCGGCGCGTTTCGCAGTGAGATACGAGCTGGCGGGCCGATCAGTTTCGAAAGGCCCGCTCCAGATTGCGGGCCTTGTCGAGATTCTTTGCCTTGTCGGCGTTTTTCATCGCCCCGATGCGCGCTGAGTTGACGTCGGCACCGTCGAAATCAGCGCCCGAAACGTTGGCCCCCGTGAAGTCGGACCCGCCGAGCTCACTGCCGGCGAGCAAAGCGCCCGTCAGATCGGCGCCATTCAGGGACGAGTATTCGATCAGCGCGCGGCGCAGGTTCGCGCCTTTGAACGACGCATCGTCGAGGTTGGTGCTCTTGAACGTGCCTCGCATCAGGCCCATCGACTGGTTCTTTTCGTTGGCCGAGAGGTCGGCGCCGTCGAGCTTGGCGCCCTTCATGCTGGCTTTGGAAAAGTCGCCCGCGACATGGGCGCCGGACAGGTCAGCGCCGTCGAGATTCGCACCCACGAGTTGCGTGCCAAACATACTGGCGCCTTTCAAATTGGCGCCCGTCCATTTGGAATTCAGCGACCAGGCGGAGTCGAGATTCACGCCTTCGAGGTTCGCGTTCGAGAGGTTCGAGTTCATGAGCCGCGCAGCCTGAAGGCTCACGCGGCGCAAATCCATGCCCGAGAGATCGAGATTGTTGAGGGCCTTGCCGAAGAGATCGAGCTTCTCACCCTCCGGTAGCTTGGCGAGCTGAGCCTCGATGTCGGCCCGGCTCATCTCGGCCTTCGTAAACTGATCGGTCGTGAGATCGACCATGTCGATCATGGACTGGGCTCGCGCGGAGCTTACGGCCATGGCCAGCGCAGCGACGAGTAGAAGGCAAAGACTGCGAGGGTGGCTTCTCATTCGGCGGGTTCCTTCCCATGTATCTATTCAGTTTACGCCTTTCTTCAGCGTTCGGATGCCCGGAAAGAAGTCCAATACAGAATTCCAATGCCCTCCAAGGGCTTGAGCCATCCGCTCTGCGGCAGCTCGGCCCACCCCCTGACGCCGCGCCACGTTTCCGGATAGTGTGCGCCCCAACAGATGCGCCTCGGCATTCGGCGGAGGCCCCAGAAGGACCTATCGATGTTCGACCCCGAAAACCCTCCCGAGTTGCAAGCCGCCGCCTGGCTCAACGCCGACACACCGCCGAAGCTCAAGGATCTCAAGGGCAAGGTGGTCGTACTCGCGGCGTTCCAGCAGCATTGCCCGGGCAGCGTGAAACACGGCCTGCCGCAGGCGCAGCGTCTTGCACGCTCGTTCAGCTCCGACGAAGTCGTGGTCATCGGCCTCAACACGCCGTTCGAGCACGCCGACAAGCAGGACAAGACGGCGCTGGAAGCCTTCGTCGCCGAGCACGAGCTGACATTCCCCGTGGCGCTCGACAAGGCGAACGGCAAGAGCCTGCCGAAGACCATGGAAGCCTACGAGATCCAGGGCACGCCGACGCTTCTGGTTTTCGACCGGCAAGGGCGCCTGCGCCGCCACTACCTCGGCCAGGTGGACGATTTCCGCCTTGGCGCTGAGGTGATGGCGCTGACCATCGAAGCGCGCGACGCACCGCGCGAGCAGTCGATCGCGCTCGAACGCCGGCTTGCGGCGGTGCTCGTCGATCCCAACGAGCATCATCACCACGAGGGCGGATGCTGCGGTGGGCACGGTCATTCGCATGACCATGATCATGGGCATTCGCACGATCATGACCATGGTCACCAGCACGCCGAAGGCAGTGGTTGCTGCGGCGGCCATGCGCAGGACCAGGACCATAAGCACGAGCACGCCAGCGCCGGTAAGGGCGGCTGCGGGTGCGGCCACGATCATTGAGGGCGTTGACCTCTCCCCATTGAAGGCAATGGGGAGAGGGACTGTCAGCTAACGCCGCTCCTTGAAGGATGGGCCTTCGAAGGTGCGGATAGGCCGGCCGCGTTAGAGCGCGTCATGTTGGGCCCAGCGGTCTCGCTCCGCGTCGGCCTTCGCGGCTTCCACTCCATCCGCCAGCATCGCTGAAAGACGCGCGAGGGCGAGCTTCTTGTTCATCGCCTGAGACCGCTCCTCACGCGCCGTCGCGACGAGGTCGGTGGGTTTATGCGTCGCCCGCACCGCGCTTTCCGTCTTGTTGACGTGCTGGCCGCCGGGGCCAGACGCCCGCATCGCCTCGAAAACGACATCAGCGATGCGAAGCGTGTTCGTGCTGGTCTCGGGCGGGGCAAGAACTTCGACTCCGACGAACCAATTCTTGCGCTTGTGACCCGGCCGGATCGGTGATGGGCAGATCCACAGCACGCTACCCCGGCTTCGGACCGCGAACGCGTGCGCGTCTTCGCCTTCGAGCGAGAGCAGCGCGGACAGCGCCGTGGCGCGCTCACGACCCTCGACGATGTCGAGCACCTCGCACGCGAGGCCTGCTTTGCGCGCCTCCTTTTCCAGCACATCCGCCAGCTTCGCGACCGCGAGCTGGCATTCGGCCGGGCCGCGCCCCGACGTGATCTGCACCCAAATACGCTCACTCATCGCGCGCCCTCCGCACTTTGTACGTGAGCACCGGGTGGTAGACCGCGATGGTAGCGATAAGCCGCGCGGCTTCGAGATCGGCGATGACTTGTGCGATGTCCTTGTAGGCTTGCGGGGCCTCGTCGTAGAGCAGCTCGCGATCCTCGCAGATCACGCGGCCGTCCAGCTCCGTGCGTGCCAGATCCTCGACGCGGTACTTGTGCGAGAGACGCGACTTCGCGTAGCCGCGCTGCCAACGCCGACCGGCGCCATGGGCGAGCGACCAGGCCGCCGTCTCGCCTTCGCTTGCAAGCGCGCGGACGAGATAGCTCGGCGTGCCGCGCGAGCCCGGGATCATCAGCGCGCCCTGATCCAACGCTTCGCGCGTCGATGCCGCGCCCTTGCGGTGGAACCAAGCGGGAGCGCCCTCGAAGTCCTCCCGCGTCACCATATTGTGGGCGACATCCGAGACGCAGCGCGCGTCGGCTCCCAGTTCGCTTGCGAACCGATGTGCGATCAACGCCCGGTTGGCGCGGGCGAAGCGCATGGCGTGATCGTGGCGTGCGAGATAGTGCGCCGCCGCCTCGCTGTCCTCCTCGAGCGGATTGGCGCCGTGACGCTCCAGGAGTTCGCGGAAGATGTCCTGGCCGAGCCCGCGACTGCCGGAGTGGATCAGCAGCGTGGCGTTGGCCTTGTCGAGACCGAGACGCGCAAACGCTTCCGCGTCTCGCACCTCGTCCACCACCTGCAGCTCGGCGAAGTGATTGCCGCCGCCGATGGTACCGAGGCCTGCGTCCGAGAGCGACGCGTCGAGACCGAAGCGCGTGCGCCAGGCCGAGAGATCGCCGCCCCAGGGCTGCTCAAGCCCCGAGACACGCTTCTCCAACCGGTCGAGCTTGAGCTTGCGCGCGGAAACGTCCGTTGCCCAGAAGCTCATGCCGCAACCGATGTCGTTGCCGGCGAGCGCCGGATAGAACAGCCCGCGCGAGACGAACGCGGCGCCGACGGCGATGCCCTTGCCCGGATGCAGATCCGGAAAGCCAGCCGCCATCACCATGCCCTTAAGGCCTGCGGTGTGGTTCAGTTGTGCGAGGGCCGCGCCCTCGATCCAGGATTTGTCGGACGTGAAAAGGCGGACGTTGCTTGTTGCCGCTGGTGCGGCGACCGGTTCAGACGGCGCAACGTCCTTCGATGAATTGCCCATGGGGAATGCTCAGGAGAAGAGAGGTATCCATGCCCGCGATGTGGCCACCGCGGACGGCTGCTGTCAGCGTCTCGTTGGTGGTGGGGCGCATGGAAGTCTCCTTCGGCAATTCGTGGTGCGCAGCCGGATAAATGCGAATTGCGACGGAAACAAGCCGTGTTGCGATCATTTTCTCGCGAGGCGCGCTCTTGCATTTTTCGCCATCATGTAACATGTATAGTTACATGAGACAGGACAGCAAACTTTCCGGCGTTCTGCACGTGCTGCTGCACATGCTGGGCATGAAGGCACCGGCCACATCGGAGCAACTCGCCAAGATGATGGGAACGAACCCCGTCGTTGTCCGGCGCGTCATGGCGGGTTTGCGTAAGCAAGGCTTCGTCGCATCGGCCAAAGGCCACGGCGGCGGATGGGCGATCGCGTGCGATCCAAAGGCCGTGACTCTAGCGGACATCTACGAGGCCGTCGGCGAGCCCCCGCTCGTCGCGCTCGGCCACCGCAGCGAAAACCCGGACTGCCTCGTCGAGCAGGCCGTGAATCACGCGCTCGATCACACCTTCCGCGAGGTGGAGGCGCTGTTCCACGCCAAGCTCAGCGCGGTGACGCTGGCCGACCTCTCCAAGGACTTCAATCGCCGCTTCGCCAAACGCGGCACGTCGCACAAGGATCACCCGCATGCGCAATGACGCGATCATCATCGGCGGCAGCTTCGCCGGCCTTTCTGCCGCCATACAGCTTGCGCGCGCAAACCGTTCGGTGTGCGTCGTCGACACCGGCACGCCACGCAACCGTTTCGCTTCGGCTTCGCATGGGTTCTTCGGTCAGGACGGACTGCCGCCCTACGAAATGCTCGCGACCGCCCGCGAGAAGGTAGCCGCCTATCCAAGTGTCCGTTTCGTCGACAGCGCGGCTGTGCAGGCGAACGCGGACGAAGGCGGATTCGCCGTGACGCTGGCCGACGGGCGCCGCCTGCTCGGGCGCAAGCTCGCACTGGCGTTTGGACTCAAAGACACCTTGCCCGACATTCCGGGCGTCACCGAACGTTGGGGCCAGACCGTGCTTCACTGCCCCTACTGCCACGGTTTCGAATTTCTCGGCCGGCCGCTCGGCGTGCTGAGCGTGCTTCCGCTCTCGGTCCACCAAGCCCAGCTCATCCCCGAATGGGGGCCGACGACCTTCTTCCTCAACGGCGGGGCGATTCCGGATGAGCCGACACGCGCCCTGCTTGCGGCACGTCATGTCACGATCGAAACGGCTCCCATCATCGGATTGGAGGGCGACGCGCCAAAGCTGGACGGCGTGCGGCTCGCGGATGGGCGGCTGGTCGAGATCGCAGCGCTCTATCTCGCGCCGCGCACCAGCTTCCAGAGCGACATCGCCAGCCAGTTGGGGTGCGCGCTCGAAAACGGCCCTGTGGGTCCTGTCATCAAAACCGACGCCATGAAGCTGACCAGCGTTCCCGGAGTTTATGCGGCCGGCGACATCACGCGGCCGATGCACAATGCGACGTTCGCCTCCGCCGATGGCGTGATGGCGGGTACGGCGATCCATCGTGAGCTTGTGTTCCAGCCCTTGGCGGCTTGAGGTCAGCGTTCAAGTTGTGCATCCCGCCGTTCCCCGCCTTCAGGACGCCACCCGAATCGGCGGAAAGTCCGGTCAAGTTTTTTTGGCGGACAGGAGCCGGCGATGACCGAGCGCGCGACGGGACGGGGCAAGCACACGGACGACGAGGGTGAGACCTCGGGGGCCGTGCGCGAAGGCGCATCCCCGGGCAAAGCGAAAAAGAAAGTGAAACCCTCGTCGGGCTTCGACAAGAAGACCATCGCGCTCGTCTACGATTTCGACGGCACGCTCTCGCCGCGCCCGATGCAGGAGTATTCGTTCCTGCCGCAGCTCGGCATCGATCCCAAGGAATTCTGGGCCGAGTGCGGACGCATCGCGCGCGCGCAGGGCGCCGATCCGCTCATCACCTACATGCACCTGATGTACAAGAAGGCGAAGGAGAAGGGCCTGCGCATCGACCGCGCCGATCTCGTCAAGCAGGGCGCGGACGTGGAGCTGTTCCCCGGCGTCGCGGAGTGGTTCGATGCCATTGCCGAGTACATCAAGATTCGCGCCGAGAGCCACGGCGTGCAGCTTCGGCATTACCTTGTGTCGTCGGGCCTGACCGAGATCATCGAGGGCACATCGATCCGCAAGCACTTTCACAACGTGTTCGCGTCGGAATACTGGTTCGACCCTTACGAGCTGCCCTATCCGAAGCGCGTCATCACCGACACGGGCAAGACGCAGTACCTTTTCCGCATCAATAAGGGCATTGAGGATCTCGGTGAGAGCATCAACGCGCACATGGCCGAGGACCTGCGGCCGATCCCGTTCCGCAACATGATCTACTTCGGCGACGGCGAGACCGACGTGCCGTCGATGGCGCTGATGCGCAAGAGCGGCGGGCACGCCATCGCCGTGCATCCGGAAGAAAAGGGCAAGGGCTTCGAGACGTGCGTGGAGCTGTTCCGCGCGGGCCGCGTCGACTTCTACGCCGCCGCCGACTACCGGCGCGGCTCAGACCTGTTCAAGCGGACGTGTTTGCTGCTCGACCGCATCCTCGCGGACATCCGCGTGCAGGAGGAGGTGTGGGAAGTGGGAAAAGGTGTGGGGTGATGCGCGCACAAGATTTCGCGACAGAAATTGTTGTTCCCACAGTCAGAGACTATCGCGACAATAGGCGGTCAAGGCGCCACGCATACCTCGCCTGCATCGTCACTTACCACCTGAAGGATTATCTTGTTGCGGAAGGTGCCGAGGTCGAAAAGACTATGAAATCGTTCGGCTCAAGCCGATCCTTCGAAGCACTGAGAGCGGTTTGCATAGCGTCTAAGCACACTCGTCAAGATCCGAGCGACAAGTATCCCAACAATATATCGTTCGCTGCCGGAGAAGACTATGACCGGCCTCCGGCACTCGCTGGCCAAGCGGTGTGCGGGCTCTCTCGTTCAGGTGATGCCCATGGTGGCAGAGAAATTGCGAGACACCTCGGCGGCTTAGACATCTACTCTTCCATAAAAACCGTCTTGAAGAACTACCAATTCTACTTTGGGGACCTGCTCGCGGACGCCGATTTCGAGAGCTGCTAGCCGTCGTCGTAGCCGCGCCAACTGTCATCCTCGGCTTTATGCCGAGGATCCAACTCAGACTGACGGAAACGACTGGTCAGAGCGAGATCGGCGCCGCTTTTCCCCAAACGACGGGTGGATCCTAGGCACAAGGCCTAGGATGACGGTGAGAGTGTGGGTGGCCCTGCACACGCGACGGATCGTCGGCCTCCGACGCGTTCCATCATGCGGGCACACTGGGCGGGAGCGCGTGAATACTTGAAACAGTATTTCGTGTACATGCTCGCGAGCAAGCCGCGAGGAACGCTTTACATCGGAGTGACAAACGATATCGTCCGTCGCATCATTCAGCACCGTGACGGAGTCGCTGACGGCTTCACGAAGAGATACGGCGTGAAGCTGCTCGTCTACTATGAAGTGTTAGACGAGATAGTTCTTGCGATCCAACGCGAGAAATCACTCAAGCGCTGGCCTCGCGAATGGAAGCTAAATCTGGTCGAGCGACTTAACCCTCACTGGGAAGATTTGATGCCGGCCCTGACTGGCAAGCGTGACTTCGGATGACGCCCGGGGAGGAGACATTGATCCTAGGCACTAGGCCTAGGATGACAGTGGGGGCAGCTCTTCGGCCGCAGCGGTAAGCGTCTCTTAAAACAGCTTGTTCAGGCTGCGCTGCAGACTCTTGAAGCCTTTTGACACTTCGCGCGAGAGCGAGGGCTGCTTTTTGTATTTTCGGCCTGAGCGGCGCGGCTCGGAGTTGGTGGCCCTTTGAGGCGCGGGCACCAGAGCCGGACCAGCGGCGGTGTCGTCCACGCTTGCAGCGGCGGGCTCGACGGAGGCCGTTTCGACGGACGGGGCCGTGTCCGGTGCGCGGCGATCCTGAGACGCGCTGCCGAGATCGCCTGAGCCCATGCTCGTTTGCGCGGATGACGCCGGGATATGCGCTTCGCGCGCCTCGGCCGGACGCGGCGGCTCGACGGCAGCTACTTCGGGTTTGCTGCGCGGTAACGGCGCGCCACGCGGGACGCAGCCCTTGCCGCCGTCCGCACCCGCATTGCATTCCGCCGTGCACGAGATCTTGTTGTGCGTCTCGAGCAGCGCGAGCAGAACCGGGTCTGCGCGATCGACCGGCAGCTGCGCATTCACGCGCGCCGTGAACTCGCCCATGGCTGCGCGCGTCGATGCGGTCCAGACGCCATTGACCGGGCCCGAGTAGCACCCGGCGCGTTTCAATTCCGTCTGCACTGCACGCGTCACGGATGCCGCGTCTTCGAAACGCGGCACATCAAATCCGTCCGGGCGGGATGGTCTTACGGCGGGCGTGGGCGCAGGGGCGGTCAACGTGACGGGTGTGAAGACAGGGGCGCTGACGGCAACGGCTTCGGCTTCGGCGGGTGTGTCGCCTGCTCCCAACAGAGCGCCACCGACAACGATCACAGCAGCGAGCGCTGCGCCGCCGGTTGCGAACAGCGTCGCGAGGCTGAAGGAGCCGTTCGGCATCAGGATGTGCCGGATAGCCTCGAGAACGAACCGCATTTTACGCCACCCCCAAACACTCCGCTCGGCCTGACACTCAGGCGTCGCGCATTCGTCCGCTTCATCCCCCGTTCGTTCCGCACACGCGAGAGCATAGCACAGGCAAACGACAACAAAGCACTAAGCGGCAGGGCTTTTCCCCGCCGCTTCCGCATCACAACCCGCTCGATGGGCGCCGGTTGCGTTATGCTCAAAACTGCATGCTAGTGTGATGATCGAGAAATTCGCCCTATTTGGCCGCGAGCTCCCGAGCGAATTTCTCGATCTGAATCACACTAGCAAATCATGTTCTTTCTAGTGTCCCTTTGATTCCGAAGTTCGCTCGGTGCCTCACAGCGAACTCTGGCGAACTTCGGAATCGGGACACTAGTCAGCGTGCGCTGCCATCAGGTTTGAGGAAACGCGCAGCCACCCAGCCCTGCTTGCCGTGATACTCGACACGGCACCATTCGAGCTTGGCGTTGGCCCGTTCGGCGGGCGTCATGTCGGCCCAGCGGTCGAAGCTCGGCTCCGGTGTCATGCAGCCGAGTCCCTTGATGCCCCGCGCCTTCGGCGGAATGTCGGCGAGGATCTTGCTGTCGCCGTGAGGAACGTCGCGCATGTGAAGTTTGTCGTCGGCCTCGACGCCAACGACGCGGTAGACCTGGGGCGGATCATCAGCCGCCTGTACCGCTGTTATGCTCATGTGAAGCGCAGCCGCGCCCGTAGAGAATTTGACGATTGCGAAAAAGCTGCCGGCCGCACGGCCGATGGATCGTACCCCCATGGCTTTCCCCCATCTGAGATGATCGTGCGCCCGGCCGAAGACCTGTCCCCACAGCCCAGCCGGTTCACGATGATGGTTGTTCACTTCCCGCTGGCCCGAGGGGTGCCCAAAGAATGTGCCATCGCTGTGGCGGCGCGGGCGTCAACCAACTTACGTTTTCGGGTGGGATCTTGCGGGCCCCTTGCGCGTTCTTATTTCAAGTCAGCACAGCTGTTTGCTCTGGGAGATCGTCATGGCCTTCGAGGACGTGAAAGCGGAGATCGGGCTTCTTCTCACGCGGATGCAGAACGAGCCGGAGGATCGTCACGAACTCTATCTGCAGCTCTCTGAGAAGCTCAACGAGCTGAAGGCCTACGGAATGCCGATCCCCCAGGATCTGCAGGATCTCGAAGACGCCCTGGCCGAAGAGTTTACCGAAGAGGCCGGCGACCCGGCCTGAGTTCGGCGCGTTTTCCATGGCCTGCTTCGCGCCCTTGAACGGGGCCCGCGGATCGTTTTAGAGCTGCTTTTCTTGCATCTCAGGCTCAGGGCCTTCCCTCATGGCTGACGACATCGACCACGATTCCGCTCGCCCGACGGCGCTCCTGCGTCTCGCGACCCTCGTCATCGGCAGCATCGAGATCATCGTTTTCATCCTGTTCGCGCACCTGATGCTGCAGTCCGCCGATCCGCTTGCCGAGTCGATCGGCGAGGCGGTGACGCTGCTGATGGCCGCACCGCTCCTTGGACTGACACTTCCAGGGTTGTTGCTCGCGTGGCTGGATCGTGCTCCGCGTACGTCGTTAGGGCTTGTGCTGCTGGCAATCCCGGTCGCGGCGCTGGCATGGCTGAGGGCGTGACGCCTGACGCCAAGTTACTGATGTAAAACATATTCTTCTACCGAACCCTCCATAAGAGAAGCTTTGCACTCGGATAAGATTCCCTGATCTTCAGATCACGACATTGCGATTTGATGTTATCAGGGGCTCCCCCTATATACCGAGCAGCACTAGACGGGCTGGCGGCCCGCTGGTCATTGGATACTCAAGGAGGAACCACCATGAAGACCTGGATGAAGCCCTCGGTTCGCGAGCAGGAAGTCGGCCTCGAGGTTACCTCGTACATGCCGGCTGAGATCGACCTCATCTAAGTCGATCGGCTTTCAGTCGAATTCGACGGCGGTTGCGAAAGCAGCCGCCGTTTTCTTTTGCGCGCAGCGATGAATGTCCCCTTCACGCAATTTGCGTCTGGATTCACATTTGGGTGATCTTTCGCCCGACAAAGGTTTCTCGATACGCGGTTGAGCGGTTTTCGCACCGATAATCAGCAGCTCTTCTTAGGGCCTGCGGCGAACGCTTTCCCCAAGGCCATCGCCCCATCCTGCGCATATCCCCTTTCGCACGCACCCCAGGAAATAGCCCGGTTTTATTGACTCAATCGCGCGTCTCCCGTGGCACCAGCGCGATCCAAATCGGTAATTTTCTCGCTTTTTCGATGTCATCATCAAAGCGTCCAATACGCATTTTGCTTGCTCAATTGGTACACAGTAGCATCAGGTGCTCTGATAGATCGCAATCAAAAATCCGATTGGTCGTCCGGCGCGCGAATACCTATTTTTATTGGGTGCAGACATTCGTCGTCTCGCACCTTTTAAAGGAGGAACTACCCATGAAAGCTTGGATGAAGCCGTCGGTTCGTGAGCAGGAAGTTGGCCTCGAGGTCACTTCGTACATGCCGGCAGAAATCGATCTCGTCTAAGATCGATCGACTTTTCGGTCTTTAGCGCGGCGGGCG
>NZ_DATAJR010000011.1:0-170851 GCF_036262015.1 Hyphomicrobium sp.
CGAGCGTATAGTGGTTTCGACGAGCGAACGTGCCGATCGCCTTTCCGATGTCGCTGAGCGGCTTGTTCGCGCCAATCTGCCTGATGCCCGTCCACATAGCCCGTCGCCCATCACGGCAAAGCCGCTCGATCGCTTTGGAGACTGGCGGCACGGCGAAAGATGCGCCCGTGTCGGCAAAAACACCATTCTTTTGCGCGGAAACGTCGATATTGACCAGGTCACCCGCAGCAATTCGACGGTTCCCCGGAATGCCGTGAGCGATCTCTTCGTTGACACTGATGCAGGTCGCACCCGGGAAACCGTAGCAAAACTCGGGAGCTGGCGTGGCCCCTGCTCTTTCCAGAAGACCTCGACCGAACTCATCTAGCTCGCCCGTCGTCATTCCTGGCTCGATGGACATTCCCATTGCTGCCAGCGTGTTGGCGACAATGCGGCCGATCTCCTTGAGCCTGTCGAACTCGTCATCGCTTGAAATCGTCATTCGCTATCCCGTCAATTTGTGTGAACTCATACTCTCGGGACGAGCTGTTCGCAAACACCTCAATGGCGGACGACGGCCGGCGCTCTCGCCACGTCCCAGCTATCTTCGGTGGCGGGGGTGAGCCGCCGATGTCTCCTATGGGTCAGGAACGACGGTTCGTAACTAGCCTATGGACGAAGTCGCCCGAACCCGGTCGCGATATCTGATCTCTAGCTCTCTTCGGGCGCATGCTGGCCTGTCTCAGAGAAGGGAGACAGACTATGGAAAGCGATCGTATCCCTGCTGCACCTCAGGCCTCCCACCGTCCGCCTTGGAACAGGGGCAAGCTCATCGGGGCGAAGCCACCTCTACGGCCGAGCCACGTCTGGTCGATCCGGAGCAAGCTGCAGATGGCGGCTGACGGGGCGAAGGTCGGGGCAACTCCTCTTTGCCGGTCGCGGCGGAGGCTCCAACGGACTCGCTACACGGCAGTACGCGCGTCTCGTTCATGAATGGGTTGCCAGCATCGGGCTCGATCCGGCCAAGTTCGGCACTCACTCGTTACGGCGCACGAAGGCGGTTCTATCGCCGAACCGGCAATCTGCGTGCTGTGCAGCTTCTCCTCGGTCACTCCAAGATCGAGAGCACCCTACCTTGGCATCGAAGTCGACGATGCGATCGAGATCGCGGAGAAGATCGATATCTGACAGCCGGTTCACCCCCACGAGCGGACCTGGACGGCGATGACCAGGGGCGCCGACCACAGTCAGACCGATGGCTGCAATTCGGACGTTGCGGTCGATCCGTGCATGTCAGCGACGGGTCAGAAACACGAAACCGCCTAGCGGCGACTTTGGCCGCTGTCCAGCGACAAGCAGACATAAGTAGCGATCGAGTCCCGAACGCCGATCATTCGACCACCCACTTCCGCTTCTGGGACGAATCCGCCTTACCGTCCCGAGGTGAATGTGCATTGGACTTGGTCGAGCCCCAAAGAGTCGACGCCAATTCGACGATTAAGTACCTAGCTTCTTTACTTAAAACGGGGCGTTACCAACTGCACCGAAAAGGCTACTTGAGCACGCCGCAAGTTACTTTTTGCAGCATACGCACCAACTCTTGGCCCCTACGCGTCATCTTGCGGGATGGGCGTCCTCACGAGATTGTTGAGAGGTCTAATATGACACATCACATAAGTAATTGATTTAATTGAATAAAAAAACGATGGGTGGTGAGCCGGGAGGGAATCGAACCCTCGACCCCATGATTAAAAGTCACGTGCTCTACCGCTGAGCTACCGGCCCGTGCCGTGCCGCGCCAAAGGCGGACGACGCATTCGAGAGAGCGCTTTCTAGGGGGAGCAGGCAGCCGGGTCAAGGAGACGCTTGCACCCCGACAGAGATGTCACGGGCACAGCGCCATTTTGCCCGATCTTTCGCCAAAATACCGCGTCGCAATCCGGCCCCCATGGGTTAAGAGAGGGCTCCCGAGGCCAGACCCCCACATGACAGCCCAGATCGACCGCCCCACATCGGCCGAAGCGGGCCGCCACCGCCTCCAGGCCATCGGCCTGATGATGGCTGCGGTTGTCCTTTTCTCTGCGCTCGACACAGCCGCAAAATTCCTGGTCACCCGCGAGGGCCTGAGCGTTGCCCAGGTTGTCTGGGTTCGCTTTGTCGGTCAGTTCGTGTTGTTGCTGCTTTTCGTGCCCGCCTTCGGCATCATGACCGCCAAGGCGCTCTTCACAACCAATCGCTTTGGATTGCAGATCATCCGCTCGGTGCTGATGGTCGGCACCACGGCCTTCAACTTCCTGGCGCTGCAATACATGCGCCTCGACCAGACCATCACCATCGTGTTTCTAGCCCCGCTGATGGTCGCCCTCCTCGCCGGACCATTACTCGGCGAATGGGTTGGCTTGCGCCGCTTCGTCGCTATTCTGTTCGGCTTCGTGGGCGTGCTGATTGCGGTTCGCCCGGGATTCGGCGTCGTGCATCCGGCTGTACTTTATGCCTTTGCCGCGATGCTTGTTTACGCGCTCTTCATGCTGCTGACACGGCACATGGCGCACTTCGATCCGCCTCTGGTTACGCTGTTCTATTCGATGTTCGTCGGCACGTTCGCCGGCGCGCCGTTCGCGTTGGCCGACTGGCACGCGCCACCGGATACGCTCTCGTGGTTCCTACTGGGCTCGCTCGGCATTCTCGGCGGCACCGGCCACTGGCTGTTCCTGCACGCCTACCGCTTGGCCCCGGCGTCCTCGATCGCGCCCTTCCTCTATATGCAGATCCTGAGCATGGTCGCGTTCGGGTTTGCGGTGTTCGGCGATCTACCCGACCTGTGGACACTCGCCGGTGCGTCGCTGATCGTCGCATCCGGCGTCTATCTCGTGCACCGCGAGCGCGTGATCGCCCGCGAAATGGTGGACGCCGCGCCGCTACCCTGACACAGCCGCTTTCTCGGAGGGTCTCGCCGCGATACGCGCCTTTGTTTCCTCGGCCCACGACGCAAACCGGCCCTCCTCGATCGCCGCGCGCATGGCGGCCATCAGGTCCTGATAGAAGACCGTATTGATCCAGGAGAGGATCATGGCGCCGAGATACTCGCCCGAACGAATGAGGTGATGCAGATAGGCGCGCGAATAGTCTCGCGCGGCGGTGCATGAGCTTTCGAGATCCAGCGGAGACGCATCGTCGGCGTTCACCGCGTTGCGCAAATTGACCGGCCCATTCCACGTATACGCAAGGCCATGACGGCCGTTCCGCGTTGGCAGAACGCAGTCGAACATATCGATGCCGCGCCGAACCGCTTCGATCAAGTCGAGCGGCGTGCCGACCCCCATCAGATAACGCGGCTTGCCTTCGGGCAGAAACGGCAACGTCGCGTCGAGCGTGGCAAGCATCAGGTCATGCCCCTCGCCGACGGCCAAGCCGCCGACCGCATAGCCTTCGAGATCCATCCCGACGAGGGCCTCCGCCGAGCGCCGGCGCAGCTCTTGATCGATGCCACCCTGCACGATGCCGAACAGCGCTTGTCCCGGTCCCGCACCACCGCTCGCGCGTTGCGCCAGAAACGCCTGCCGCGACCGCTCCGCCCAGCGAAGCGACAACTCCATCGCACGCTCCGCCTCGCGCCGCTCGGCCGGCAGCTCGATGCACTCGTCAAACTGCATCTGAATATCGGAGCCGAGCAGACACTGGATCTCGATCGAACGCTCCGGTGTCAGCATGTGCCGGGAGCCGTCGAGGTGCGATTGGAACAGCGCCCCCTCCTCCGTGATCTTGCGTATCTTCGACAGGCTCATGACCTGGAAGCCGCCCGAGTCGGTCAGGATCGGCTTTTCCCAGCGCATGAATTTGTGCAGGCCGCCGAGCTTCGCAACGCGTTCCGCGCCCGGCCGCAACATGAGGTGATAGGTATTGCCGAGCAGAATGTCAGCGCCTGCGTCACGCACCTGCTCCGGATAAAGCGCCTTGACCGTCGCCACCGTACCGACCGGCATGAATGCCGGCGTGCGGATGATACCGCGTGGCGTCACGATCTCGCCGCGGCGAGCAAGCCCGTCGCGCCCGAGCGGGCGATAGAAGAACGTCGCGGTATCAGTCATGGAGGCCCTTGCTGTCGGAAGGCGCGCGGAACAAAAGCGACGCATCGCCGTAGGAGTAGAAGCGATAGCCGGACGCCACCGCGTGCGCATAGGCTGCTTTCATTGCGTCGAGACCGGCAAACGCCGAAACGAGCATGAACAGCGTCGAGCGCGGCAGATGAAAATTCGTCATCAGCACGTCAACCGCACGAAAGCGATAGCCGGGCGTGATGAAGATGTCGGTCTCGCCTGCAAACGGCTGGATCTTGCCATCGGGCGTTGACGCGCTTTCGAGGATGCGCAGCGACGTCGTTCCCACCGCTACGATACGGCCACCGCGCGCATGCACATCATTGAGCGCCTGCGCCGTCTCGGATGCGACCTCACCCCACTCCGAGTGCATCTTGTGCTCGCTCGTATCATCCGCCTTCACAGGCAGAAACGTTCCTGCGCCCACATGCAGCGTCACGAAGTGCCGGGCTACGCCACGGGCCTCGAGGGCCGCAAACAGATCAGGCGTGAAATGCAGACCAGCGGTCGGTGCGGCCACGGCCCCTTCCCGCTCCGCGTAGATCGTCTGATAGCTCGCGCGATCTCGCGCATCCGGTCCGCGTTTCAGCGCGATGTAGGGCGGCAACGGCATCTCGCCGACGCTCTCGATGGCACGATCGAGATCCGGGCCCGCGAGATCGAACGTAAGCTCCACTTCACCCGCGTCCAGACGCGCGGCGACCGTTGCATCGAGCGCACCCAACGAACACGCCATATCGCTCTCGCGGCCGAACCGCACGCGATCCCCGATCGCAAGCCGTTTCGCAGGCCGGGCCAGCGCACTCCAGCGGCTGGCATCGACACGCCGCAGCAAATTGAACGTCACGCGTGACCGTAGGTCTCCGCGCACACGCACCCCTTCGAGTGCCGCTGGAATAACTCGGGTATCGTTAAGCACGAGGGCATCCCCGGCCTGCAACAGGCCAACGAGATCCCGCACTGTCCTGTCGGCCAACTTCGGCGCCTGACCGGGATTGACGACGAGCAGACGCGCCGCGTCCCGCGGTTCGGCGGGATAGAGCGCGATACGGTCCTCCGGGAGCTCGAAATCGAAAAGATCGGTACGCATGGGCCTCTCATAGCCTCAACTCAGGCCGATGAGGAACCCCTGCGACAAGAGAGCGTTGAACCCTCGTTGAGGAATACCAAATAGGGGGCGGCCGTGCCTGGCCCGACCAAGCCGACCAGATCGCCGAGAGACCCGGATCCGCACAAGCCACCCGAGCCAATGCGCCCTGATCCGACCAGAGACCCCACTTCGCCTCCGGACGCGGAGCCGGAGCCCAAAATCGAACCGCCGCCGGGGCCACCCGGGGGCCCCGCCGAAATGGGTGCATTCCATCTATTCCGACGCCCCGGCTGCAACGAACTCCCACCCCGAAACGAGGGCAGAGCACACACCGCCGGAGAGATCTGGCGACCTCAAGACGCCGCGCTGCGACGCGTCACGAGCGCATAAGCCAGAAAAATCAACACGAGCCCCACGACGGTTCCTGCGGGAAGCCCTTGCAGGAATGTGTTGGCATTCGTGGCTACGGCCGCGACGAACTCGCCGCTGCTCACCGGGCCAAGGATGATATTAAGCAGCACGCACAGGATGACGAGGAGCAGGCCTGCTTCCACAGCAAGCCATCCCGCCTTGCGGATGTGATCGATGATGTCCGGCATGAGATGGTCGGCGCGGGGCGCGAACCCCGCGCCCTCCCTTTAATTTCAGGCGATCGTGCGCTTCGAGAACAGCCAAAGGATGAAGCCGAGAGCGATCAGGCCGACGAGGCCGTTCGTGCCCAACTCCTTCACCAGGCCGACGATATTGGCGACGACGCCGCCGAAGAACGGCACGGTGCCGCCAGCCAGCAACGATGCGACGATTGCCAGCCCGAGGAGCATCAGGCCGACTTCCGTCAAGCCGGCGATCCAGGACTTAGTCGTATTGATCATTTCCATGTCGTCTCCCCCGAACGGGTTTGGTTGATATTGCCGGGCGCGCGGCCCAGCGCCGAACGCGAGCCAACACAAGCACCACCACAATGTAATGAGACGCCATTCACCTGCAGCTCATGCCGCGCGGGGCTCGCGCCGCGCACAGCGACTCAGGCTGGACTGACACAAGGGTAATACGCCCAGCGGCAAACACAACAGCCGGGCAGTAACTTGTTCAGCTATGCTGCAATGCAATGAGAGCTTCGGGCGCGCTCAGTGGCCCCGGAACGCGGACACGATCCCCGTGAGACCGGCCAAAACCCAGGCCAGAATCAAAAGTGAGCCGCCAAGCGGCGCCGCCATTGGAAACAGCTTCCCGCCACCCAGCACGCGCGCAGCCACATCGCCGGAAAAGAGCGCGACGGCAAGGATCATCAACGACGCGCTGGCGAGGAAACCCACCGGTAAGGGCGCGCCGGATGCCACGGCCGAGAGCGCCATCGCCGCCGCCGCGTGCACGATGAGAAACATCGCGGCCGTCGCAAGCGACGGATCGGCAACGCGGTGCGCGGCAACCGCAGACAAGGCCACGCCCGCCGCGCCGATCAGACCGGCAACGCCGATATTC
The DNA here is from genome assembly GCF_036262015.1 of Hyphomicrobium sp. Taxonomy (GTDB): domain Bacteria; phylum Pseudomonadota; class Alphaproteobacteria; order Rhizobiales; family Hyphomicrobiaceae; genus Hyphomicrobium_C. The sequence goes on from NZ_DATAJR010000011.1 coordinate 6,649, forward strand.
CAGAGAGCCCACGTGCCGCTCATCATCGTCGCTCCGTTTCAGAAAAAGCGCACCATGAGCGCGCCGATCACCACCATCACGGCACCGGTCGCTCGACCCAGCGAGATCTCGCGCGTCGCAAGGCCGAACAGTCCATAGTGATCGAGCGCAAGACCGGCCGTCACCTGTCCCGCAATGGCGAGCGCGATGACGGCGCCGACGCCGAGTGTCGGCGTCAGCACGATCGCAACCGTCACATAGATCGCGCCCAGCACACCGCCGAGCCACAGCATGGGCGGGAGCGACGAGACGTTACCCCACGCCACCTGTCCCCGCGCGAATGACAGCGTCACCACCAGGAGACACAGCGCACCGACGAGGAAGGAAAGTGTCGCCGCCCCAAGCGGATTGCCGAGCCTTGCGGCTGCCATGGCATTGATCGGCGCCTGGATCGAAATCATCGCGCCGGCCAGCAGCGCGAATGCGGCAAGTAGAAGAGCCTGCGGCGACATCAACTTTCCCCAGTCTTCGGCGATCAAGCCGCGTCAGCAGCCACTTTCACCGAGATCATCTTGTCGGGATTCTGCACGGGCTCGCCGCGCTTGATCTTGTCGACGTTTTCCATGCCCTCGATCACCTTGCCCCACACCGTGTACTTCTTGTCGAGGAAGGTCGCATCGTCGAAGACAATAAAGAACTGGCTGTTGGCGCTGTCCGGCGAAGCGGCACGCGCCATGGAGCAAACGCCGCGCACGTGCGGCTCGGCATTGAACTCGGCCTTCAGATTCCCATGCTCCGAACCGCCCGTGCCGGTGCCGTGCGGGCAGCCGGTCTGCGCCATGAAGCCGTCGATGACGCGATGAAACACTACGCCGTCATAGAAGCCCTCGCGCGCAAGCTGCTTGATGCGCGCCACGTGGTTGGGCGCCAGATCCGGGCGCAGTTCGATGACCACCTTGCCCTTGGTCGTCTCGATGATGAGGGTGTTCTCGGGGTCCTTGATGTCGGCCATAGGTAAGCTCCACTGGAGATGAGAAAGATTAGCGTCATGCCGGCGACGATGTCGGCAGCTCGGCATGAAACGCCGCGATCGGACGTGAAAATCAGGGCGCCGCAGTCGCCATGTACATCTTCACGATGACGTCGGGCTTCGGAGGCGGCTCGCCCTTGGCGATTTGGTCAACGAACTGCATGCCGTCAACCACCTGTCCGAAAACCGTGTACTGGCCGTTGAGATGCGGCGCGTGGGTAAACGTGATGAAGAACTGGCTGTTGGCACTGTTCGGATCGCTGGTGCGCGCCGCGCCGAGCGTGCCGCGCTCAAACGCCGTAGCAGAGAATTCTGCCGGAAGGTCCGGATACTTCGAGCCGCCCGCGCCGGTGCCCAGCGGATCGCCGGTCTGAGCCATGAAGCCCGGGATCACGCGATGGAACTTGAGGCCATTGTAGAAGCCTTCGTTGATCAGCATCTTGAACCGCTCGACGTGCTTCGGCGCGAGATCCGGCCGCAGCCGGATCGTGACCTTGCCGTTCTTCAGCTCCAGGATCGCCGTGTTGGAGGGATCGTTCGCCGTGGCGCCGGTCGTCACCATGCCACCCGCGGTTTGCGTTCCCGCACCCGCGGGTTGTGTGATCTGCACACCATTGCTGCTGCAGGCCGCCAATCCGAAGGCCATCGTCAGCGCGGCCGCCAGATACTTGATCGTTTCCATTCGCGCGCTCCTGGCCTTCGATTGTTGTGTTTGTCGGCGCCGTTCGATTCCGATGCCCGCCGTTATGGCCTTTTGCAACCCGCCGGGCAACCGGCCGATACGCCGTTACCGCTTCGCCTGGGCCTTCGTAGCGAGCCACAACGCCACGCCCTTGGAAACGAAGGGGGTCACGTCGCCTCCCATCAGCGCAATCTGACGCACGAGATTGGCGGCGATATGCCGGACCTCGGGCGACGCGGCGACGAAAACGGTCTGCACCGACGGCACCATCTGGCCGTTCATGTTCGCCATCTGCATTTCGTAGTCGAAGTCGGTGCCATCGCGAAGACCGCGGAAAATGACACTCGCACCGAACCGCTGAGCCGCCGAAACAGCCAGATCCGAGAAGGTGATGACCTCGATCGGAATGCCCGCCGACGTAGCAATCGCACGGGTCTCGGCTTCGAGCATTTCGACACGCTCGTCATCCGAGAACAGTGGCGCCTTTGCCGGATGCACGCCGATACCGATCACCAGCTTGTCGACGAGCCGGCTGGCCCGTTCGATGATGTCGGTATGCCCGAGTGTGACGGGATCGAACGATCCCGAGTAGAAGCCGATCCTGCTCATGGCTCCTATGTAGCCGGGCCACCAAGATCAGTTCAACACCCCGGAGGCATAATCGGCCGTTGGCGGACGGCCTTTCCCGCGTCATTGTGGCCGGCAACGGTGACTGAACGGGCGGAAACCATACCCCGCCGGCCGCCGCGCTGAGTGTTGTATGTCACCTCAGCCTCTTGAAATGCCTTGTGACCTTGGCAGGGCTAGCGATTGCCCGGGCGGCACGGGATCGACGCGACGCGTGACATTCCGAAGCGCGAGTGCAGACTCGTGCGCCAAGAGAATCATGCGGGCGGAGCGAGATGCCGACTTCCAGAACCTATGTCCGTCGAGGACCTTCGTACAAAAACACCATCTACACGTGGATGCTCGCCCTCGCTCTCGGCTGTGGCACCGCAACTGCCGATACCGAGGTTCCAGCAAACTCTCTCGCAGCGGCCGCGCCGGGAACGATCTTCAACGCGTGGCCGTTGGAGGAGCAATCCAAGGCAGCCTACAGAGCCTATCGCATCCTTTACCGTTCGACGGATCATGACGGCAAACCCGTCGCTGTCAGTGGCGCGATCCTGGTTCCGAAAACCCCACCGACCGGCAAGCCACGCGATGTCATCGCTTGGTCGCATCCGACAACCGGTGTCGTTCCCAAATGCGCTCCGACCTTGAACCCCAATGTCGCGGGCACCGTTCCGGGGGCCGACAGCCTCATCGCGAAAAATTACGTCATCGTTGCCACCGACTACATCGGCCTGGGCACGAAAGGAACGCACCCGTACCTGATCGGAAAAGGCGAGGCGCAGGCTGTACTCGATTCCGTGCGGGCGGCGCGACAGTTCAAGGGCGCGGCCGCCAGTGACCGTTTTGCGGTCTGGGGCCATTCGCAGGGCGGACACGCAGCGCTGTTCACGGGCGAAACCGCTGCTGCCTATGCGCCGGAGTTGAAGCTCGTTGGCGTCGCGGCCGCTGCACCTGTCACAAGCATCGTCGAAGTTTACAAGGCAGGCGAAGGTGCCCCCAGCGGGCGCATCCTCATCTCCATGATCCTTTACTCGTGGGCACATACCCTTGGCCTACCCCTCCACGATACGGTCGAACCTCAGGCACTTCATCACGTAAAAGATCTGGGCTCCGATTGCATCGCAACCGCCGAACAGTTCGCAAAAGCGGACCTCGACGAACGAATTCTCGAGAAGAACTTCCTGCGAGTCGATCCGACAGACTTCGCGCCAATCCGCAAAGTCATGGACCAGAATGAGCCCGGCCTGCTGCCGGCCGGAACGCCGGTTTTCGTCGCGCAGGGGACCGCTGATCATATCGCCCGGCCCGCCATCACCGAGGCCCATATCAAAAAAATGTGCAGCGGCGGCGCAAAGGTTAAGCGGCACGTGATGGAAGGCGTCGGCCACTTCACGGCTGCCCATGACAGCGCAAACGCAACCGTCGAATGGATCTCGCAGCGCTTCAACGAAGACGCGCCTCCCGACGATTGCTGAAACCAGGGGCTGCCGTTCCTCGTTCTCTATCCACATCCGTCTTGCCCGGCAGACCACGGAGTAGACGCACCTGGCCGCCGCATGGTCTAGGAATCCGTAAGGACGGAGCGACTCGGAAGAGATCCAGAAAGTTCGGGAGCGGCCAATGAGGGAGAAGGAGCTGCGCATCGCACTCGTGTGCTTTGGCGGCGTCTCACTGGCCGTTTACATGCACGGGATCAGCAAGGAGATCCTGAAGCTCGTCCGCGCATCCTCCGCCTTGCACAACATCCCCGATCGCAAGGCTCGTGCGGAGGCCGTCTACCCCCAATCCGACCGCCATCCTGAATTCGAAACGGACACCGAGCCGGTCTATTTCGAGCTCCTCCGGGAAATCGGCCGCGACCTCGATCTGCGCGTCATTGTCGATATCATCGCAGGCGCATCCGCTGGCGGGATCAACGGAACGATGCTGGCCCGCGCGTTGAGCCACGATCTCCCAATTGGAGCACTCCGCAATCTCTGGCTCGACAACGCCGATGTGAACGTACTGCTCGCGCGCGAGGCCCGCGCAGGACGCTGGAGCAAAGCGGCGCTGCGTCCCTTGTTCTGGGGCGCAGCCAAAACCGGTTACATCCCTTCGATCCGAGATGACGAGGTCCGCCGAAACCTTTCGCTCTTCGTACGCTCGCGGTGGTTCAAGCCGCCACTCGATGGCCCTTGCATGTCGGCACTCATGTACGATGCAATTCAAGCCATGGGCGAACCTCGCAAGCCCAACGCACTGCTCCCGTCCGGTCAGCGCCTCGACCTCTTCGTCACGCTGACGGACTACTACGGCCAGATGCATCTCGTGCAAATCCACGATCCCCCGCTCATTCATGAACGCGAGCATCGCCACGTCCTGCGCTTCTGTTTTCGCCGGACGCAGAGCGGTATTGCCGAGAACGACTTCGACCTCGGCAATGCCCCGGGCCTCGCTTTCGCGGCGCGCGCCACATCGTCCTTTCCGGGCGTATTTCCGCCTGCACAGATCGCAGAGATGGACCAGCTTCTAAGCGAGCGCGGCGCCACATGGCCGCGACGCCAGGAGTTCATCGAGAAAAACTTCCCACGCTATTTGGACGCCAACGTCGATCCCGCCTACGCGAGCTTCATCGACGGCAGCGTGCTCAACAATAGGCCGTTCCGCGAGGCAATTGCCGCCGTTCACGGACGCCCCGCTTATCGCCAGGCCGAGCGGCGGCTGGTCTACATCGAGCCCAACCCCTCTACTCCGGTGACGAAAGAGCGCTTGGCCATACCGGGCTTCTTCGCCACCGTACGTGGCGCCATCTCGGATCTTCCGCGCGCCCAGCCCGTAACCGACGACCTCGGCTGGGTGATCGACTTCAACGACCGCATGCGGGAGCTTCGGGGCATCATCGAAGGCGCCCGGCCGCAGGTCACGCGCTACGTCAACAGCATTGTTCCCGCCTCGCCCGATTGGTCCAACGCCACGCAACAGATCAGCGTCTGGCGCGAGGCGATGAATGCCCAGGTCGCGCGCGAGGCAGGCTTCGCCTATCAGGGATATGTGCGCCTCAAGCTGGCATCGATCCTTCGTTTCGTCAGTCGCATGGTTGCTTCGATCCTGGGCGTACCGAACGGCTCGCCGATGGCCAACGCCGTCAGCGCCACTCTTGAGGCTTGGGCCATGCGCAACGGTATCGTCTACGAGACGGCTGACGCGCAGGCCCTTCATGCGGAGGGCTCCACGACCGCCCCGCTGCTCCCCTGGGCCGCCTTCCTGCTCAAGTTCGATCTCGATTATCGCAAACGCCGCCTGAACTTCCTCATTGAAGGACAGAACCGTCTTTACCAGCTCCTGAGCGAGGGCCGGTACCCGGGGCTCGAAGCGGCAACCGTCAATCATCTGAAGCGTGATTTCTATGCGTGTCTAGAAGCACTGAGAAAACGGCAAGACTGGCGGCAGTTTAGCGTGGAGACGCACGCGCTGGTCGCGGAAATTTTCCCCGCCCCACCATCCGCTTCCGATGCACGCAATCTCCAGGCCTCTGCCGCGCTGTTCGTCGATACGCATCAGGAGCAGCTCACGCGCCTTGTCGACCGCCTCTCCGATGAGATCAATCTCACCACGAGCACACGCGACGTAGACCTTCTCCTTGCCGCCATGGATCCGACCGAATGGCCGCAGGAGGCCCGGCGCGAAGTCCTCGTGAACTACCTCGGTTTCCCCTATTGGGATCTGCTGACGTTTCCTGTCGCGATGACGCGCGAGCCGGGTGAGTTCCGCGAGATCCTCGTGGATCGCATCAGTCCGCTCGATGCACGCACGCTGTCAGGCGTTCCCGGCGCCACGCTTAAGGGCACGGGCTTTGCGAATTTCGCGGGCTTTCTGTCCCGATCCTACCGCGAGAACGACTATCTGCTCGGCCGCATGCACGCCATCGATCGCCTGATCGATATCATCTGCAATGCCGCCGAGATCAGCTACACGTCCGACCGTCTCGACATCACGGCCTTCAAGAAAAAGGCCTTTGCGGCCGTGCTCGACCACGAAGAGCCTCACTTGAAGGCATGCCGCCCTCTCGTCGACGCCATGCGCCGACTGATCCAGTCACTGTGAGAGTCGCTATTTCAGGGCCGCAGCTTCACGACGCCCGAACACATCCTCGAGATTGAAGCGGTATCCGACGCCGAGGCTGAAGATCCACGGATCGATGTCCACATCCGCCTTGATGCCAGTGGCACCCCACGAGGCGTCCGTTTCGATGAACGTCTTCTTCACGTCGGCGTTGAGATACCAGCCCTCGCCCAGAGAAACGTCGACACCCGCCTGAAGCGTGAACCCGACGGCATCATCGAGATCGATCTTCGCTCCGAGATCGCTACGTCCTTCATTGAAGAAGTGGATGTACTGCAGCCCGGCGCCGACATAGGGCTTCAGCGCGCCGAATTGATCGAAATGATACTGCAGCGTCAGCGCCGGCGGAAAGACCCAGAAGTCGCCGAGATCCGTCCCGTTGATGCTGCCCTTGCCCTCGGCTTCGAGCTTCGCGAAGCAGCAGAAGAGCTCGAGCGCGATGTTCTTGTTGAAGAAGTACGACAGCGTCAGCGTCGGCAGGACCTCCGTATCGACTTCCGCGTCCGCACCCGCGAGCCGTGCTCCACCCGCAGAGACTTTCGCCGACGAGTCCGGATCGACGACGGTCCCTTGCACACGCACCATGAAGTTGCCGCTCTCGCTTCCGGCGGCGGCGGGCGCAACCAGCGCGCCCATCCCGACCGCGACCGCTGCGATGGCGCCTAGAACTTTCGTACCCGTCATATCCTGCTTCCTTCTGGATCCATTTCGTCGGCCCATCGACACGCCGGCCCGAATACAATGGCGCGAACATTGCGGTGCGCCGCGCCTTATCCGACAGCGCGAAGTGCGGACAAAATCTGTCCTGGATCAGCAGCGAGGCCATTCGCGAGGGCGCGTTGCGCGCCTGCCACGAAACGTTTGATTGAGATCAAACGAGACGCGCCACCGGCACGCGGTCGATTTGATCGCGATCAAGGTGCATACGGAGAGAGACGACGAAGTAGACCGCAGACACAAATCCAAACCGGGCGGGGCGATGAAAAACACCCTCGACGTCGTCTCACAGCAGTTCGAACGCCAGGCTGTGCGGATAGCGACGCGCAAACGTCAAAGTCATCCTCTGGCGCCCCAACCCAACGAGACGGTCTATCTCATCCGCAAGGGGCTTTTCCTGGCACGCATTCCAATGCCCGGCGACCAGCACCATATCCTGTCGATCCTCTATCCCGGTGACGTGATCCGATCGAACGCCTTGCGGCCTCTGGAAGGCGCCGACATCCTAACGGCATCCGAAACTGGTGAAGCCTGGCGCTTGCGCTGGTCTGCCGTGGAAGCGCTCGCCCGGGAGGATCATGGTCTTGAATGCCAGCTCTTCGACAGCATGGCTGATCTCGCCGCGCGTCTCGCCCTTCACAGTGCGATCACTGCGGGCCTGACCGGTGACGAGCGCGTGGCGGCCATGATGATCGAGCTGGCGCTGCGCACCGGCAAGGAGACGCATTCGGGCCTGACGTTCGAGATGCCGCTCTCGCGGATAGACATTGCCGAGTATCTGGCGCTCAACGCCGACACTGTATCGCGCATTGCATCCCGTATGCGCAGCAACGGGCTCATTGCTCAATCCTCGGCGCGCGACCACCTTGCGTGCCGCAGCCTCGCGGCCTTGGAAGACGCGTGCCCCCTCGCACCGGCGTTGCGGCGCTTGCACGCCGCCCCGGTGCAGCCACAGCTCGCGATTTGATGGACGCGCCGCGATTGTAGAAATCGCGAGCAGACTTACGCCTCCGCAACGACAAGCTCGCTTAAGCCGAACTTGCTGCGGGCCATCTGACACGCATCGTCGCCTGCAACGCAGGCTCGGCACACATCCGGCCGATCTGCATAGACGGCACATGATGTCGAGACGCCGACGACGCCAACCAACGCGCTGCATCGCGCGCCGTCGCAGCGCATGCCGGATAGGGTGACCAAATCTTGAGGAAGGCGCGCAAGAGCTGCATCGTCCTCCCACGTGAACCGCGGCCAATCAGCGGAATACGAGCAACAGGCTCCGCACGCCATGCAGGGTGAGGCTTCCGATGCCGCGCCGGGCACAGTCGTTCTCAACCGCTGCATTAAGCGTCATCGAGCATGGCGAGCGCGGACCGCCGGTCGCCAGGCTTCAGCTTCAGAAACAGCAGGCGCGCCGCCTTGATGTCGCGCTCCGATCCACTCTTGGCCGCGGCCTGAAGCGCAATCGTCGTCGGATGCGTTGGACCGCAAATGAACGCCAGCGCCTTGCCTAGCCGCTCCATGGCCGCTCGATCGATTGCCGTCTCGTCCATTGTGGTTACCCTGACACGTTCGGGAAGGAGAGCGCCGTCGCTATTGCGAATAGCTAGTCCTCGCTCGCACCGTCCCCGTTCTCGCCCTCGGACCCATCGTCCGAGATACGTTCAACCGAAACAACACGCTCTTCGGCTTCCGTCTTGAAGATGCGCACGCCTTGCGTGTTGCGGCCTGCGATACGCACATCGTCCACCGGGCAGCGGATGAGCTGACCGCCGTCCGTCACGAGCATGATCTGATCCGAATGCTCGACGGGGAATGACGCACGCAAGTTGCCGTTGCGCTCGTTGACGACCATCGCAACGATGCCTTTGCCACCGCGTCCGGAGGTCCGGTATTCGTACGACGAGGTCCTTTTTCCGAAGCCGCGCTCCGAAACGGTCAGCACGAATTGCTCCTTGGCGGAAAGCTCCGCATAGCGTTCCGGAGTAAGCTCCGCTGCAACGCCCTCTTCGCCTTCCTCCGCCTCGATCTCGACTTCGACCGCAACATCAACCTCATCGCCGCTTTCGCTGCGGCGGATCTGCGCGGCCTGTTTGAGGTAAGCCGTACGTTCCGCCGGCGATGCCTCGGCGTGTGTGAGGATCGCCATCGAGATCACTTCGTCATCATCGTCGAGCCTGATGCCGCGCACGCCGCTCGAATCCCGGCCCTTGAAGAGGCGAACCTCATCCTTGATCAGGAAGCGGATGCACCGGCCCACGGCCGTCGTCAGCAGCACATCGTCTTCCGGCGACGCGATGGCGACCGACACGATGCGATCCGGCTCCGCGCCCTCCTCCGCATCGAGCTTCATCGCGATCTTACCGTTGCGGTTGATATTCTCGAAATCGGTGAGTGCGTTGCGCCGCACGCCGCCGCTCTTCGTTGCGAAGATCAGCTCGAGCTTCGACCACGTCGAAGTATCCTCGGGCAGCGGAAGAATGGACGTGATGACCTCGCCCTGAGCCAGCGGCAGCAAGTTGATAAGAGCCTTGCCCGCCGACTGCGGCGTGGCCGCCGGCAGGCGCCACACCTTCATGCGGTAGCACATGCCTCGCGAAGAGAAGAACAGCACCGGCGTGTGAGTCGAAGTAATAAAGACCTGCGTGACGAAATCCTCGTCTCGGGTCGACATGCCCGAGCGGCCCTTGCCGCCGCGCCGCTGGGCTCGGTAGGTTGAGAGCGGAACACGCTTGATGTAGCCCTTGTGCGAGACCGTGACGACGACGTCCTCGCGCTGGATCAGATCCTCGTCTTCGACCTCGCCCTCAATATCGACGATCTCGGTTTTGCGCGGCGTCGCGAACTCGTCCCTGATCGCGGTCAGCTCGCCTTTGACAATGTCGATGATGCGGGCGCGCGACGACAGGATCTCGAGATAGTCCTTGATTTCCTCGGCGATCTTTTTCAGCTCGTCGCCGATTTCATCGCGGCCAAGGGCTGTGAGGCGTGCGAGACGCAGCTCGAGAATGGCCTTCGCCTGCTCCTCGGAGAGCTTGTAGGTTCCGTCCGCGGCGAGTCCGTGCCGCGGATCGGCGATGAGCGCAATCAGCGGCGCCATATCCTTGGCGGGCCAATCGCGCGCCATCAGTTGCGCCTTGGCCTCGGCCGGCGACGGCGAGAAGCGGATGAGCTTGATCACCTCGTCGATATTGGCAACGGCGATGGCCAGACCGACCAAGACATGCGCACGGTCGCGCGCCTTCATGAGCAGATGGCGCGTGCGCCGCGTCACGACGTCCTGACGGAACGTCGTGAACGCCTCGATAATGTCGCGCAAATTGAGCTGCTCGGGCTTGCCGCCGTTGATGGCGAGCATATTCGCGCCGAACGTCGTCTGCAGGTCGGAATAGCGCCAGAGCTGGTTCAGCACGACGTCCGCAATCGCGTCACGCTTGAGCTCGATAACGATGCGCATTCCCTCGCGATTCGTCTCGTCCCAGATGTCGGAGATGCCCTCGACGCGCTTGTCGCGCACGAGATCGGCGATCTTCTCGATCAGCGTCTTCTTGTTGATCTGGTACGGGATTGCCGTGACGACGAGCGCTTCGCGATCCTTCCGGATCTCTTCGACCTCGACCTTCGCCCGCATGATGATCGAGCCGCGGCCCTTGTGATAAGCCGCGAGCGCACCGGCACGGCCGAGGATCAGGCCTCCCGTCGGGAAATCCGGGCCGGGAATAACCTGCGTCAGGTCGTCGATCGTCGTTTCCGGGTTGTCGAGCATCAGAATGCAGGCGTCGACCACCTCGCCGAGATTGTGCGGCGGAATGTTCGTGGCCATGCCGACGGCGATGCCGCCCGCACCGTTGACGAGCAGGTTCGGGAACTTCGCCGGCAAAACCGACGGCTCCTCGAGACGGTCGTCGTAGTTGGGCTTGAACTCGACCGTGTCCTTGTCGAGATCGTCGAGGAGATACTGCGCGATCTTGGAGAGCCGCGCTTCCGTGTAGCGCTCGGCTGCTGGCGGATCGCCGTCGACGGAGCCGAAGTTGCCCTGCCCGTCGATCAGCGGCACGCGCATGGAGAATTCCTGCGCGAGGCGCACCAGCGCATCGTAGATCGCAAGGTTGCCGTGGGGGTGGAAGTCACCCATCGTGTCGCCCACCACCTTGGACGACTTCATGTGCTTCTTGTTCCAGTCGAGCCCAAGCCGCTGCATCGCGAACAGGATGCGCCGGTGCACGGGCTTGAGGCCGTCCCGAACGTCGGGCAGTGCGCGGGAGATGATGACGCTCATCGCGTATTCGAGGTAGGAGCGCTTCATCTCGTCCGTGATGAACACGGGGCGGATATCGCTCGGACCTGAGGCGCCGGGCCGGTCGCTGGTGTCGCTCAAAGTGGAAATCCTGGATAGGGCCGCAGGGCTGCGAACGGAGCGCCCGCCTGCGCGCGTTTTGGATCACCCGAAGTTTAGCCGACCCGCCACAGCCGGGGCAATGCTGCAACGCCCGAAAACCGGCCTCCTCCCCAACATCGAAACCCCCGGAACAAGCCGCCCACTCGGGTGTTTCTCACCCTGGCGCGGCGTCCGGCCTGTCAATAAGTCGCGCTTTGTGCCTTTCTGCCCTTGGCTTTTCACGGTTGCGTGCTTGAAAGGCGCCCTTGCCGCATACACGTGAACGGCACATTTTCCGCTCTAGGGGACTGAACTCTATGAAACACTTGTCTCTTTTTGCCGCCGGCCTGCTCGCCGTCGCCCCCGTCGCGACGGTCCCGGCCTGGGCCACCGACTTCGTGGCCGCTCAGGCCGATACCGAGTATCTGGCCAAGGACCACCTGATCGGGTCCAAGGTCCACGGGGCTGAAGGCACCATCGTCGGCGACGTCGAGGACCTCATCATTAACGACCAGAATCAGGTGATCGGCGTCGTGATGGGAACCGGCGGCTATCTCGGTTGGGCCGAAAAGAAGGTCGGCGTTGCTCTCGGCTCGCTGAAGTTCGAGGAGAAGGACGGCACGCTGTTCGTCTCGCTGCCGGATCTCACCAAGGCCGCCCTCGAAGGCGCACCGGAATTCAAGCGCAGGAAGCCGCCGAAGACGCTGTTCGAGCGCGCGAAGGAAAAGGTCAACGAGTTCTCGGACAAGTCCAAGCCGCAGCTTGAAGAAGCCAAGCAGAAGGCTCAGGAAGCCCTCGACAAGGCCAAGGAAGCCGCCGCGCCCGCACTCGAGAAGGCCAAGGAGGCCGTTTCCGGTGCCATCGACTCGGCCAAGGAGGCCGTCGACAGCGCAACCAAGCCGAGCGAGCCTGCGCCCGCCACGGAACCGGCACCAGCTCCCGCGCCTGAAGCCCCTCCGGCCTCTGAACCCGCTCCGGCCCCCAGCGATCAGCCTGCTCCGGCCAATCCATAAGCTGTGAGCCATTAACGTAACGAGGCCCTGGCGCGAAATGGCGTCAGGGCCTTTTTTCATGCCGCCTTCCGGCAAAACCAAATCTCGCTTAAACACGACACAGCGGCTTCAAACGAGAGAACAGGAGACGGGAGCGTGGCAGCGGGCGGCTCGACAGGCGTTGTCGTCGTAGCGCTCGTCGCAAATCTCGGAATCGCCATTGCCAAGTTCGTGGCATCGGCTTGGACCGGCTCGTCGGCCATGCTCTCCGAGGCGATCCATTCCCTGGTTGATACGTCCAACCAAGGCCTGCTGCTCCTGGGGATCAAACGATCCCAGCGCCCGGCCGATGCCATCCATCCGTTCGGCTATTCGAAGGAACTCTACTTCTGGAGCTTCGTTGTCGCGATTCTGCTGTTCTCGCTCGGTGCGGGCGTTGCGATTTACGAAGGTGTCGACAAACTCCTCGATCCGCATCCCATCACCGACCCAATCGTCAACTACGTCGTGCTCGCGGTCGCATTCGTGCTCGAAGGCATCTCGGTCTGGAAAGCAACCGGCGAGTTCAATCGCCGCCGGGGGCAAGCTCCGGCGCTCGCCGCCCTGCGTGCGTCGAAAGATCCGGCTTTGTTCACTGTGCTGCTGGAAGACATGGCGGCGCTGATCGGCTTGACGATTGCCACCATCGGCATTGCCATCTCGCACGTCACGGGGTCGCCCACCGCCGACGGCTACGCGTCCATCCTGATCGGACTTCTGCTCGGCGCCGTCGCCGCCTTCATGAGCGTCGAAATCCGCAGCCTTCTCATCGGCGAGGCGGCTTCCCCCGCAGTCCGGCGGGACATCATGGAAGCGATCCTGGCCGAACAGCGCCAGGGCCATCCGATCCGCGCCGTCAACGACATCCGGACCATGCACCTAGGGCCGACGGACATTCTGGTGGTCGCCAGCGTCGATTTCGAGGATGGCGAAACGGCTGCTTCGATAGAGGCAGCCGTCGCGCGCATCGAGGCGACGATCCGCACCCACACGCCTGCGGTCCGCCGTATTTTCATCGAAGGCCAGTCGGCCCGCGATCACGAACGCGCCGAGCGCGCACTCGCCGGCCTGCCGCCGAAGCCCGACGCCCCGCCTGTCGAGCCGCAGGCACCGCCGGCAAAACCCGCAGCCGCAAAACCTGGCACTCCGCACTCAGGGCAAAGCAGCGCGTCGGTCTCACCGTCTCCCGTCGCGCAACAACGACTGAGCCGCAAGGAGCGCAAACGCCAGAAGTACCAGAAGCGCTGACCCAGCTGTTCCCCACTCCAGTCCCTATGGAAGAGAGTTAGGGTGAGGGGCAGCTACACATTGCAGCACAAACTTCGACACCTTGTCCCAGCCCCTCCCCTCATGGGGACGAGGAAGCCTAGAACGGGATCTCGTCGTCGAACGGCTTGTCCATGCCGCCGCCACCACCCTTGGAACCGCCGCCCCCGCGGGGGGCCCGCTTCGGCTCGCTGCTGCCACCACCGAAGCCGCCACCGCTACCACCGCCGAAGCCGCTGTCGCCGCCGCCGTAGTCGGACTGACCTTCCTGCATGCCGCCGCCGGCACCGGCGCGGCCGTCCAGCATCGTCAGCTGGCCGTTGAAGCCCTGCAGCACCACTTCCGTCGAGTAGCGCTCCTGACCCTGCTGGTCCTGCCACTTGCGCGTCTGCAGCTGGCCCTCGATGTAGACCTTGGCGCCCTTGCGCAAATACTGCTCGGCGACCTTGCACAGGTTCTCGTTGAAGATGACGACCGAGTGCCACTCGGTCTTCTCCTTGCGCTCGCCGCTGTTCCTGTCCTTCCACGTCTCGCTCGTGGCGATCCGCAGGTTGGCGATCGGGCGTCCGTCCTGCGTGCGGCGGATCTCGGGATCGCGCCCGAGGTTTCCGACGAGGATCACTTTGTTGACCGATCCGGCCATGCTCTTAACTCCTTGGCTAGCGCGCAACGCGGCGAAAGCTCGGCTCGCCGGCGAATGCGATTGGTGAGGCCGCCCCTCGGACCTCAAACGGCCCGCGACGACTCAAGTTGCAGCACCCTACCCGTATCCACGCCCACAGGCGAACCAGGACCGAACCGGCATTGCGGTTGTCCCAAGCTTTTTAAATTCCGCCGCCTCGGCGCGGGTTAGACGGCCGAAGCTCGCACGCAATCAAAAGCGCCGACATCTCGACTGAGCCGCAATGTTCACATTATGTTCTAGCCCGGAGGAGCACTGCCGGCAAGTCAAAACGGACAGCAGCGGCAGCGAGCCGCCCGACACACCTCATGCCGTCTTTGGCTTTTTCTGAGTGCGAGCCGGACGCGTGGTTGGCGGTTTCGACGACGTGTTCAGCACCACGGCGGCGCGAACGAGCGCCTTCAAAGCCTTTTCATCGATCTTGGCGCCCTCGCGGATATCGATGGCGCGTCGGACGTTGCCATCGAGGCTAGCGTTGAAGAGACGTGACGGATCCGCCAACGCCGCGCCCTTGGCGAAGGTCAACTTCACGACGCCCTTATACATCTCGCCCGTGCAGATGATGCCGCCGTGTTCCCACACCGGAACGCCGAACGGATTCGACGGCTTTCTCCATTTCACCGCCTCGACCACGTCAGGGTCTGCCTGCTTGATGATGGCCCGCACCCGCGCGAGCATCTCGCCCCGCCAATCGGCGAGCTCCTTGATCCGCGCATCGATGAGCTGAGAGGCAGAGCATTCCCCGCGTACGTCCATCGAGCCGCTCGCCCTCTTCGCCATTGTGAGTGCCCTTCGCCGCGGTTGTTGTCGGCGGCTCTTCCTCGCGACATTCGCCGACGCTTTCGCCAACTGATTTTCAGCTCAATGTGCTCGACCTGATTACAAAATCATTCTGGAAGTTGCGACGGCACACTATTCACCATCGAAATGAGTTCTCCTCGCACAGATCAACATTTGGGCGCACCATCTCATCACTGACTAGATGTCGTGGAGGACTTTATGACCCATAAGTCTCTGCTTACGGCTTCGGCCGTCGTCGCCCTTCTTACTATCTCATCCGGCGCTGAAGCCGGTGGTTGTCTTCGCGGCGACCGGACCGAGGCTCGGCTATCGACAGCAGTTCATCGGACCGACCGCATGTTCCAGCGCGTTGGCGATACGTTTGTTCGCGCCGGAGATCGGATGTTTGGCTGGATCCATAGAAGGTCCCGCACCTAGTTTGCTCTTTGCGTCAGGAGCGGGCGCTCTCGTCTGACCGCCAAAATCGGAAAGCACAGTGCGCTCGCCGTGCCCCGCTCACATTTTTTCGCCAGGCAACTTGCTCGCCTGCTTCACCCAAGCGGCGAGCTGCGCTTCGTCGATGGGGTCGTCCTCGTGGATATCGAGGTAGCGTACTTCTTTCTGCTTGGACGCGCCGGGCGGGACAGGACGCAGCGAGGCTCCACGGAAGAACGCCACTTTGACGTACTTCGCGAAGACGTGGATGCCGAGGAACCAGCCATTCTCGCCCGAACCCTCTATCCCGTACAGCGGCGAGTTCCATTTGACGGCCTTGCGCACGCCGGGGACAGTGCGCACGATGAGCGCGTCGAGGCGGCGTCCAACGTCACTCTTCCAGCCTGGCATCGCCGCGATGTAAGCCTGCACGGGGCCATCGCCGTATCCCTTCGCAATCTGCGGATTGCCGCCTGAGAGGAGGGTTGGCTCTGCCGCCTTGCTGGAGGGCGCCTTTGTCGCCGCCTTGCGCGGCTTGACCGCCTTCGCAGCGACGCGCTTGGCAGCAGCCTTCTTCGCGACCTTCGCCGGCGTCTTGGTCGTCTTGCTGGCCATTGCACAACCCTCTGTCAGACGGAGCACCTTGCGGCGAGAGATACGTTTGGATCTGGACTTGCTGTTTCCAGCCGGAAGGAGAGACTTACCCGCCTCGCGCAATATCGGCAGCGGCGGAAAGATCCTTCAGCGTCTTCGGCGTGATCGCCTTCGAAGCCGGACAATCGTCGGCGCGCAGCCGGTCATAGATCGCCACGAGGTCGCCGCGGAACTCCTGTCGCTGCGCGCGCCGGGCGACGCCTGTTGCTATGGCACCGTTGCTCCACCGCGGACGGCACGCAAGCCGCATCAGGTAATCGGTGATGCGCGGCTTATAGATGTCGGGATAGGTCTGCGATCCAGCCGCAATAAGGCTTTGCCATTGCGCGTACTCCGGCGAGGAGGCCCAATTCGCAAGCTCAGGCAAATTGGTGAGCGGTGCGATCTGCTCCGCCAAACGGGCCTTTACCCGGCGGCTCAGAATACGTTCGACGGAGCCCTTGAGCTCGGAGACGTCCGCCTCCGTCATGCCCGTCATCGAAAGCCCGCTCAGGTCAGCGAAGCCATCTGCATCCGCCTGAGGCGGCACCGTCTTCCAAACCTTCGCCTCGCGCAAATCCGCGCCCGCAATCGTCGCCCCGATCATGTCGGCTCCGAACAGCGAGGATCGATAGAGCGACGCGCCGTCGAGTTTGGCGTCACGCAGATTCGCGAGTTCAAGATGCGTGTAGCTCAGCACAGCGCCCATGAGATCGGCGCTGGACAGATCCGCACCCAGAAGCTGAGCGCCCGTGAGATCGGCACCCTGTAGGTTGGCAACCAGGAAGTTCGCGCCCTGCGCCTGCACACCGCCTGTGAGATCGGCCTTGTCCAGCCGCGCCGACGAGAAGTTCGCGCCCTGCACGATCGAATAGGCAAGCTCGACGCCATCGAGACGCGCATCGTCGAGCTTCGCGTTGCGCAAATCCACACCTGTCATATGCGCGCCGTCGAGCCGCGCACGCGTGAACACCGCCCGCCGCGCCGTCGTGCAGTTCGCGGCTTCGCGATCTTCGGTCAGGATGAGTTGCGTGACATCCGCGCACTGCATCCACACGCCGCGCAGATCCGTCCCGACGAGGGACGCGCCGCGCAAATCCGCGCCCGTGAAATCCGCCTGATGCAAGTCCGAGCGGTCCAGCTTGGCAAACCGCAAATCGCGATCACGCAGATTGAGGCTCGGCTCTCCCGGCGTCAGGTCCTTGTCGGACACAAGATCCGTGTCGATCACTTCGAGATTGCGCTTGAACACACCCAGCAGCGATCCGTCGGAGCCGAACGTCAGCAACGGCACCGTATAGCCCGCAATGTATTGCGGCGTCCGCCCCGTCTCGTCCTCGTTGTTGAAGCCCAGAACGCGTTGCGTCCAGCGGTCGAGCGTCTCCCCAGGGATCGTCGCGAAGAAGAACGAGCAGACCGCGACGAGCAGCAAGACCACGATCGTCGAGACGAAGCTCAGCGGATGTGCGGATGTCGTGCGCAGGAACGCTTCCTTGAACGATGTTTCGGCGCGCATCAGGAATAGGCCGATGGAGATCAGGATGGCGATATCGACAAGCAGCGCGATCCGATGCGTCCAGGTAATCGCGACGTCGTGATACGGCAGAAAGACGACCTGGATGTAGATGAGCAGCACGACCGGCAGCACCACAAGCGTCAGCCAGCTCATGCCATGCAGGAACGCGCTCATCACGCGGCTGCGGTACGGCCCCGCGATCGCTTGTACGAAGAAGAAGTTGTTGAGCTCGAGCCGCAACGGATGCGTACGCTTGTCCGTCGCCTCGAGAAGCCGGATCGCGTAGTCGAACTCCAGCGTCTCGCGCGCCAGCAGCGTGAGTTGCGAGACGACACCGAGATGCATCAGCACGAGCACGATCGGCGCGAACTGAAAAAACTGCTTAAGCTGAATGTTGACCTGCAGAATGGGCAGCGAGACCGGTGTCTCGAGCAGTAGGTCCTTATGCGTGACGCCCGCCACGGCGATCATGAGATACGCCATGATGGCAAGGAAGATCAGCCAGCCCGTGTGGGCTGTGTCGCTCGAATGATTGACGGCTTCGAGCAGGCTATACGGGTTGACCGGCGTTTCCCCTTCGGGCGCGCCGCGTGTCAAATCCGTCATACGGGGAACCCTCGATACAATACGGGTACTGACTGGCCGACATTAAAGGAGAAAGTGTGTCCTGAAGCCAGGGCGGGACTGTCCCATCCCCTCTACTTTCCCCTCTGTTGTTGCCCGCCCGCCGCAAAGGGGCGCCAATTTTGGCGCGCAATGGATTGAAAGCCAGGGCTTTAGCGTTGCCGTCGCCCCGAAGTGGAGCTAACAGAAACGCGAGGGCTGCCGGCCCGGCGCCCGCCCATTGGGTCAATACGGGGACCTCTCGTGTATAACTGTAGGAAGTGTCCCGGGTTCTGCTGCTCCTATCCGCTGATCGCTCTCGACAAGCGGGATGTCGAGCGTCTGGCCCGTTACCATGGCATGGAGTTCGAGGAGGCGCGGCGCGCCTTCACGCGTGAGGCGCATGGCCGGAAGTACGCCATGAAGCGCAAGCGCGATCGCCATTTCGGCGCCATTTGCCGGTTCTTCGATACCGAGAAGCGCTGCTGCACGATTTACCACGCCCGTCCCGCCGTCTGCCGCTCGTTTCCCGGCAAAGGACGCTGCGGCTACTACGATTTCCTGACCTTCGAGCGTCGCGCACAGAACGATCCGACTTGGGTTGCAGTAACGACCAATCGGTAGACCACCCCATTCCGGTATCCGGATCGCGCTTGTGTGGTTCGCTGGGCCCCGCCGGAGCGGAGTCAGCGGCTTTGGAGCAAAGCCTGGGCGCCGCGACCGCTGAGGCCCGCAAGGGCCGGTGCCTCGATCTCCCGCTTCAGCTTGCGTCGGATGGCACCGGCATAGTCATCGCGGCTCTTCACGGGCTCGACGAAGGCATCCGGCCCGCCGATCACCTGCTCCTCGTAATAGCCGATCAACACACTGGCGGGTGGTTGGCTCTCGGGATTGTCGATCACACCATCCAGCAGGCCCTTGTAGATGATGGGCATGCCATTGATGGTGATCCCGCCGGCCAGGATCTCGGCGCGCACGTCTGGAAGCTCCGGTCCCTTGTTGTTCACCCCGTCGCCGGAAAGATTAATGATGCGACGCGTACCGGCGAAGCCGCTACGCTCAATGAGGGTCGCCGCCTTGATGAGTGCGCTGCTGATGGACGTGCCTCGCACCATCCTCGCCGGCCGGTTCCTCTCCAGCCGCGAAGCAAAATGCAGGGCGCTGGTAGGGCCGCTGATCATCATCCAGGGTACCACCACGCGCTGCTGCCCATCGCCTCCCCATTCGATGTAGGTGACGGCAATGCGGCCGTGGGGGCCTGTGCGGATTGCCTCTAGAATATCCGAGTGGCGGAAAGCCGAGACGAAGCCTTCTTGCTGAAGGCGCTTCTCATCTCGATCCATCGAGATGGAGACGTCGGCCACGATGACGAGCTCAAGGTCGACCGGCGTTTCCGCCAATGCCACGGCCGGTCCGGTCGCCACAAGCAGTAAGATGCAGACAATGCTCCGCAATTGCCGCGCCACCATGGCGCGCGCCCCCCAAACCCAGTCCGTTCGTATCATCGGGTCTCGCCGATCCTTCCGCGTGCCGCTCGGCGTCCCCGCCGTCTGCGGATGAATCTCGTGCAAGATTGTTGTCTTAATATTTGAAAAAACGTCTGTTCTGTGATGGACGCCGGGTTATGTTGCCTACCTTACAATTCGACGGGTGCGAGCCATGAGCCGGCAGCGCTACGAGGACATCGTTTTCGACGGTTCGTTCCTCACCGCCGAGCGCGGCAACGACGAGCAGTTAAGGTTTACCCGCCATGAGCGGGCATTGCTGACACTGTTCGTCGGAAACGCCGGCAGGTTGGTGCGCCGAAACCAGGTTCTTGATGCGATCTCCTCGACGGGATCAGACATCTCGGATCGCAACGTTGACTTCCTCGTCAACCGGTTGCGCTCGAAGCTCGGCGACAATGCGCGGGCTCCGCGTTTCATCGCGACCCAATACGGCGAGGGCTATGTCTGGATCGCCAGGGCCGAGGCGGGAGCGACGGAGGCCTTCATCGCCGTCGGTCCGTGCTACGGCCTGAGCGATGCCGCGACCGCCGCTCTTGCCGAACCGGTTCTTCCGCTGCTGGTGCACAAGCTCGACACGGCGACTGGCGGCAAGCACCGCATCGTACTCAAACCCGATTGGCGGCAGGGCGCCAATCCAGCGGACGCAGTCTCGTATTGGCTGGAAACGAGTTTGCACGCCGACGGGGATCGGCTGCACGCCGCTTGCGTATTGCGGACCGGCGCATCTGGCACCGTGCTCAAGGGATTTCGCTCAAGTTTTGTACCCGACGGGCTCGCCAGCTCCGTTGCAGCTCTCGCGGCGGACGTAAGGGATTCGATTTGGGCACACCTCGCCATGCCGGTGGAACGTGTCGTGCCCCCCACACAAACGCCACTTGAGCTCCGCCTGCACGACGCCGCGCTGAAGCTGACGCGAACGCCAGAAAGCTGGGCGGAGTCGGCGGCGCGTCTCGACAGCGCTCAAACTGAGGCACCGAACGATCCGTCTCTCGCGATCATGCGTGCGCTTGCGCTGCACACAGGGCTCCTTCAGCGCAAGGAGGACAGACCGAACATCGAGGAATGGGCGGAAACGGAGTGCGAGATCGAGCGTCTTGTGCTCGGTTCCCTGCATGCGATTCAGGACAACCCACTTCTCACGCTCTCGGCGGCTAGGCTCCTGGTCTTCATTCATCGCGGCCATTGGGAGCTGGCCGAACGGCTGGCAGACGAAGCCTTCGAGAAAAGCACCGCCTTCGCCACGAAGGCACAAATGAAAATGTGGAAGGGCGAATTCACGGAGGCCCTATCGCTTTACGACAAAGCCATCGAGCTTTCCGAGCCGGCATCGGAATTCCACGTCTATCTCATGGTTCTCAAATGCTCGACGTTACTGGCTGCGAACGATCGCGCTAGTCTCGATGCGGTGTGTACCGAACTTTATGCCATCAAACCCATCACGCGCGAGCAGATCGGGCCGTTCGTTGTCAGCGCGGAAGCGCCCCTCCCGCCCGATCTTGAAGCCGCTCTAGGTGTGATTACCGAGGAACGCGCACTCGCGCTGATTTACTATCTCTACAATGTGACCGCCCGGCACTTTCACGCGCCCGAGCATCGCAACAATGTCATGCGCGGGCTCGTGACCCATTTGCGGCGGCGCTTCGGTGAGAGCATCGTGCCGAAGGAGGTCCGTCTTGGGCTCTCCGAACCGGACGTCAGGCCGCTTTCTGCGTGAACGATCACGACGGCTGCGCCTCACCCGCCGGAAATGCGGCTCTCAAAAAGAAGAACGCGTTTTCAGAGGGTTGACCGCGTCGACTGAATCATGAAATAAGCGATGTTAAGTAAATAATTAATCAAGCATTATTTATAATGCAGGGTGAACCGCACAATGTTATGCGGGCGGTCACCTCGGGACGGCGCACGCATTTGGGGCGCGCCACCCGCAGCGCCTCAAAGAGGGAAACGACCATGAGTCTCACGACGCGCGTCGTCACCGCTTTGGCCGTGCTTTCGGTCGCGGCGATCCCGGTTGGCGCACTGACTATCAAGAATAAGTCTTCAAAGGACGTCTCGGCGGCCGTCGACAATGGCAACGAGGAGGCCGTCTAC
The DNA here is from genome assembly GCF_036262015.1 of Hyphomicrobium sp. Lineage (GTDB taxonomy): Bacteria > Pseudomonadota > Alphaproteobacteria > Rhizobiales > Hyphomicrobiaceae > Hyphomicrobium_C. Next base: position 28,693 of record NZ_DATAJR010000011.1, read on the forward strand.
CAGATTCCCGCGGGCGGATCCGTGGAGGTAAAGCAGGACTGCAGCTCCGATTGCGCCGTCACCGGCCCCTGGGGCTATTCGCGTCTCGTCTCTCAGAATGACGCCATCGAGACCGACGGCACGTCTCTTGTGACGGCAATCGCCGCCCCTTCCGCCCCGGCATCTCGGGGCCTCGTCCCGCAGAACCCTGTCGCCGACCCGGCAGACGCCGCAGCATCCGACACCCCCGTGGCCAAGCCCGAGCAACCCAAACGCTCCGCCAAACCCCGCCGTGCTGTTCGACAGGCTCAAAAAGGCCCCACACCCGGCACCTTCGAGATGCTGATGCAGCCTCCCAAAAAGTAGGCTTGGTCAAACCGCAATTGCAGAGGCCGCGGCCCGTTGGGCTCGCGGCCTTTCTCGTGACCGGCTAACCCGCGCCGCCGGTGCACTTGGTCTCGCACGGGACCTCTTCCCGGCTCTCGACGGAGCCCCGTACCGGCGACAGCACCTCGCGAAAGCACTTGCCGCCTTCCTTCACGACACGCACGAGCTGCGTCTTGCTGAGCAGGGACTGGCAAACGACTTCCATGCTTTGCGCAACCATCACGCTCTTGGGGCCTGCAACATCCGCACGCGCCGCGCCGACCAAGAGATCGAGGAAGCTTGAGGGCGGTTGCTCACCGGGCTTCTGAAGCTGATTGTAGGCAATCCATTCGTAGGTCGCCTTGCCGTCGGACGTCGACACCTTGAGCGAGATATCGCCGGTCGCCGCACAGGCGCCCGCATCGACCTTCGTGCCTTGCGATGTGGAGAGCGCCTTGTAGTCGATCTTGCAATCGATGTTGCGTTCCCAGATCTCGTACTGCTGGAGACGGTGCGAAACCTGCGTAAACGGCACCTTGTAGGTCCACGCGTGATAGGCCGTGATGGCTGTTGGGATGGCACCCAGAATCGTAACAACAAGTGCAGCCGTTTTGAGAAACGGAACGAAGCGCTGCACGGGGCCAAGTTGCGGCTCGGGATCCATGGCTCGGTCGGTCATTGGTGTCGTTCCCTCAAATGTCATTTCATTGGAAATCATCATCACGCACGTCGGGCTCCAGCCTCAGGCTTCCGCGCGGATGTGCCACGAACAGCCTGAACCACACTTGAGCGGCAGGTTCATGTCCAGTTCACTTCAGCGAGAGGCTTTCGTGACTGAGGGTAGCGCTAGCCGCGTTGAATGACCATTCCGGTCGCGAAGGGCCGATCTGTTGGCACCGGCACTTTTTCAACCCGCAAGATCACGTAATCCCTTGCCCATAATGGTCGCCCCATCCGCAGCGGACCGAAATGGCGCCGCCCCTCTCGTTTCCATAGATGGAAACCAATCGCGTTGGTCTCTAACGCGCCGCACCGGATGCAAAAAATCGGACGGTGCCATCGCAGGGGATCCGCGGGAGGACAACAACAAGCCCAAGGAGAGGACGATATGTTTCGCACCAAAGCCCCCTGGATCGCGCTGGTTGCTTTCGCGCTTGCAACACCGGCTGCGGCCCTCACCATTGAAAACCAGGACAAGGCCGAGCTGAAAGTCGGCATCGACGAAGGCAACGTCGAGCATGTTGAAACGATCGCGGCCGGCAAGGCCGGCGATCTGTCCGCCAAGTGCAAAGAAGGCTGCGGCCTGACCGGCCCGTGGGGGTTCTCGTGGATGGCAAAGCCCGGCGACAAGCTCGTGTTCAAGGACGCGAAGCTGAATGGCGCGACCGTCATCGAAGGAACAGTGACGCAATAGCGTCGTAAACGGTGTCATCCGTTTCCGCGCCCTCCCCCAGGCGCGGTGAACGGGGCCGGGCGTAAAAGACGCATGCAAACCTGCGCCCGGCCCTTACCTTTCGGCGAGAATGCTTGAACGGAAATTTCCTACCAACCATATCTGCAACCACGGGCACTGAGGGAGCAAACCTTCGCCGAGCAAATGCAATGCCGGCGAGATGGAGTTCCTGATGATCACAACCCGGTTGATTTTCCTGATCCCCGTTGCCGTCCTGCTTTCAGTACCCGCCGCCTACGCCGAACCCGATCAATCAGCACCGGCCAGTTCCGCCGCCGTCAAGGAAGAGGACGGCAAATACTTCGACGCCGACGGCAACCCCACCTACAAGATCGGCCCCAAGGACTCCGTCGATTGGTACACGTTCTCGGGCTATCGCCGTTTCAACGGCGCCTGCGAAGTGTGCCATGGCTTTGATGGGTCGGGGTCGAGCTTCGCGCCCGACCTGACGCAATCCCTCAAAAGCCTCACTTACGACCAGTTTCAGAAAATCGTCGTTGGCGGCAAGAAGGACGTGAACACCGCGCAGACGTTGGTGATGCCGGCCTTCGGCGATAACAAGAACGTCATATGCTACCTCGACGACATCTACGTCTATTTGCGTGCGCGCGCCGACGGCGCCCAAGGACCAGGCCGTCCCGCTTCCAACGCACCGAAACCGAAAACCGCTGCGGACTACGAAAACGAATGCATGGGCCCGTAGGCCCGCGCAAAAAAACGAGCCCCGTCGCACTGTCCGGCGATCGGGGCTCTTTGTCTTCGATAACCTACCCAGCCGAGCCGGGCTTATGAGGCGAGGCTCTGGATAACCGGTCCAGATCTATGACCGGCTCCCGCCCTCGCATAAAATCTGACATGTTGTGATTTGAAGAGCTTGGGTGCGCAAAGCTTAAGCTGCAGCGGCTCGCGCTAGCCAAGCTTGGACCTCGCTTCAGCGCGGGGCCCGAGGCGACAACCAGGTGGCGTCATTCCTGCTCCATTCGCTGTTGAACCGAGTTCCGTGGCCTTGGCGTTACGCGCTGGCCAGCCGGCAACGCACAAGACCACGGATAATGATAGCTATCCTCTCAACCGGGGGTACTGGATATCGAAGGACGGAGTGCGGACCCCGTTCAGGGAGATATCTAGCGACAGCCATCTGATCATAGAGTTGGCCTGTCTGGGCTTTCTGTCAACCCCAATTGCATCCCGTAAGTGATTGCCCGCATACGAGTGACGCCGTGTGCAGCGCAACGATTAATAGAGCCCTAACGCAAAGCGCTCCGATGCCCGAAAAAGGTGTCGCTGGCCGTGCACCTTCCCGATATGCAGACCCCATGAAACGAGACGGCTCCTTCGAGATCTTCCTGGCCACGGCACCGGGCCTGGAGACAGTGCTATGCGATGAGGCAAAAGCCAATGGATTCCGAGCGCCCAAGGCGGTCGATGGCGGCGTCAGGATCGAGGGCCGCTGGCATGACGTATGGCGCGCCAATCTCGTGATCCGCGGCGCAAGCCGCGTGCTTGCGCGCGTGGACGCTTTCCGCGTCACGCATCTCACCGATCTCGAAAAGCGCGCGCGCCGCATCCCGTGGGGCGACATCCTCCGCCGCGACGTTCCCGTCCACGTCGAAGCCACGTGCAAGAGTTCGCGCATCTACCATTCGGGGGCCGCGGCCCAGCGCATCGAAACCGCCATCCGTGAAGAGCTGGGCGCCACCGTATCTGAGGACGCCGAGGTCGGCGTCAGGGTGCGCATCGATAAAGATCTCTGCACCGTCAGCATCGACACCTCGGGCGAGCTGCTGCACAAGCGCGGCTTCAAGGAAGCCGTCAGCAAGGCCCCGATGCGCGAGAACCTGGCGTCGCTGTTCCTGCGCCAATGCGGTTATGACGGATCGGAGCCAGTCGTCGATCCCATGTGCGGGTCCGGCACGTTTGTCATCGAGGCCGCCGAAATCGCCGCGGGCTTGATGCCCGGACGCACACGTCGCTTCGCCTTCGAGCAACTCGCGACCTTCGACGACGAGGCATGGCAGAAGCTGCGCGCTTCGAAGACGGCGATCGTGCCTGCCGTACGCTTCTACGGCAGCGACCGCGACGCGGGCGCGATCGCCATGAGCCGCGCCAACGCGGAACGCGCGGACGTTGCGGCCTTCACGCAATTCGAGCAACAGACCGTTAGCGAACTCTCAGCTCCTGATGGACCGCCCGGTCTCGTCATCGTCAATCCGCCCTACGGCACGCGGATTGGTGACACAAAACGCCTTCACTCGCTCTACCGCGCGCTCGGCCAAACACTCGCAAATAAGTTTGCCGGATGGCGTGTCGGGCTGATCACGACCGATGCCGCGCTCGCGAAAATGACCGGCCTCCCTTTCAAGCCGCCAACGGCTCCGGTGCCGCATGGCGGTCTGCGGGTCACGCTGTTCCAGACAGACCCACTGAGCTAGACGCAGGCCTACGCGTCGTAGCTTCCGTCGTCACCCCAATCGTCCTGGTCGCTATCGTCGAGCGCATCCTGCGCGTCGTCCAAAGCAGCGTCATCCGCCGCGACGTCTTTACGTGCGTTGTCAGCGTCGTTGCGCGCAGTCTGCGCTTCGCGCTGCGCACGCTCCAGCGCGGAGGACGTGCCCCCTTCGGCAGACTGTCCACCACCGAACAAGCCGCGGATGCTTTCGGCCAGCAACATCCCGCCTGTCACGCCAGTCGCCGTCGAAAGAGCGGAAGAAAGAAACCCGCCGCCGGACGACTGTGGTGCCGCCTGCGGGTAGTCCGGCCGCTGTGGCGGCGAATCCGATATTTGCCGGCCAGCCGACGGCACTGATCCTTCAGGACGGGACTGGTATTCACGCGCACCGGCAAGAAAACTGCCACCAGCCGCGCTCGCACGTGAGCCCGCCTCGCCCGACGCCAGGTTTGCGACCCGCGCTTCAAGCTCCCGAATGCGGGCGTCCGCCTGCTGCAGCGCCTGCTCCTGAACCAAAACGGATTGAACAAGCAGGTAGGGCGCGTCTGGGACTTGCCGTACACCGTCCCGGATCAATTGGTCCGCATCGCGATCCTTCGCGATGCCCTGGAGCTGTTGCAACCGGTCAAACAGACCCGCAATCAGCTCTCGCTCCTCAGGGGTCATGACGAACTCCTTTCTGCCGTTGTGCATCCTTGATGCGAACGCACGATGGGAAGAAAGGTGCCTTGCCGCCCGTTACACCGGGGTGGCCGCCGACTTACGGATTTGTAGAGCGCCGCCGAGCGGAGAAGCGTGCAGCTCCCTGTGTCAGAACCTCTGAACTATTGCCGCTGAATTTGGTGCCATGGCCACTCCCTCGAGAGGTTCCGCGGCGAAGGAGTGGCCTCGCGGACGCTCAACCTTTGGGCTGTTGAGGCAGAGATGGCAAAGTGGGGCACGGAATATAGTTCTTCGGCGCGTTGGAGCAGACTCTCGGCTGTGGCTGAGCCTGCGCGGCCCCAGAGACGCCGTTAAGAGCGAACGCACCAATAACAAAGGCGGTCATGAGCAATTTAACCATCGTTGTTACTCCCTAGCTGAATGGTCGCGTCGCTCTGTCATGAAAAATATTATCGAGCGCCGCAGCGCACCAATTCACACGTCAGATCCGGGGGCTTTTCGCATCGAGCAGGAGCTCGGCACGTTTTGACCACCCGAGTGAGGGATGACAGGTCCGCGCCGTTGGCCGTAGTATGTAACGGTATCGAACTGCTTCCCCGCTCTGCGGGGACAAGCGCTTTTTCAGCGCGCGTAGGTTGGGTGCGTCATGGAGATGTCGCTCAATTCCTGGAGCGAGTCTGACCAGCAGGCCATTCGCGAGCAGCTGGACCGTATCCTCAAAAGCGGCCCATTCCACCAGTCGCGCCGGCGTCAGCGGTTTTTAGAGTACATCGTCACAGAAACCTTGGCCGGTCGCAGCGACCGGCTGAAGGGTTACACCGTCGCCGTAGAAGTTTTTGAACGGCCCGAAACGTTCGACCCGCTCGTAAACCCTATGGTCCGCATCGAGGCCGCGCGCCTGCGCGACAAGCTGCGCGAATACTACGAGATCGAAGGCCGAGACGATCCTATTCGCATCGACCTTCCCAAGGGCTGCTACGCGCCACACATCGAGTTCCGCCAAGCAACTGATCCTGCCGCCACGGCAAAGGCACCCGAAAACAACAAGCACGATCCATCACCTCCGCCGGTGCCAAACGCAGTCGCGGCACCTCAGTCGGCTCGCGCTTGGTGGGGCCCTATTTCGTCGTGGCAGTTCGCCGTAGCCGCCGCGATCCTATTCGTGGCTGTGATCGCAACCGGCGTCTGGCGATGGGCCGCCGTACCGCAATTTGAGAAGGCGTCGATCGCGGTTCTGCCGTTCGAGAATTTCGGAGGCGATCCGAAATGGGAACGCCTCGCCGACGGCATGACCGAAGACATCATCACCGATCTGTCCCATTCCAAGGATCTGTTCGTCGTCGCGCGAAGCTCCACCGAAATATACAAGAACAATCCCGCGGACATCAGAAAGGTCGGCAGCGAATTGGGTGTTCATTATGTGCTCGAAGGCAGCATCCAGCCGATCGACGATCAGATCAGAGCCACCGCCCAGTTGATCGATGCAACGACTGGTACCCACGTATGGTCCAGCCGGTACGATCGCCCAACTACAGACCTGTTCAATCTGCAGAGCGAAATTACCGAAAGGATTGCTGCGACGCTGACGGGTTATGAGGGTGCCGTTGCCGAGGCCGAACGCGCCCTCGTGAAGCGAAAACCGCCCCGCGCGTTGACGGCCTACGACACCTACCTTCTCGGCATGGAAGCCAAGCACAAGGTGACGAAGGAGAGCTTGATCGAGGCAGATGGCCTGTTCCGCAAGGCACTAGAGCTCGACCCGCAACTCGCGCGGGCGTATTGCGGTCTGGCGACCGTGCAAGTCTACATGATCGACCTCGGGCTCGCTCCCTCCGTCGACGATGCCGTCGCCAAGCAGATGGAATACGCTGCGAAGGCGGTCGAGCTCGATCCCAACGACGGAGAAACTCACCTCGTTCTCGGCACGGCGTACGCCTATCAGGGCAAAGCGGAGCAGGCGCTCGCCGAGTTCGATCGCGCCGAAACGCTGGCGCCGTCGAAAGCAGACCTGCTCCTGATCATCGCCTGGTCCCTCCCCGGCTTTGGCCAATCGGAACGCGCGGTGAATCTCGCGGAGCGCTCGCTCAAGCTCAATCCGCATTACCCCGATTGGTACAACCAAGGACTGAGCCTCGTATTCTTCTTTGGCGGGCAGTACGAGCGGGCAGTGAAATATCGGCTCCTTGTAAAGGAGCCCGTAGCGCTCGATTACGCGTTCCTTGCCATGTCTTACGGATACCTGAACCGCAAGGACGCAACGGACGCGGCTGCCGCTAAGGTCAAAACGCTGGATCCATCCTGGACCGCGGAACGCTACCTGAGCGAAGCGGGCGGCTATGCGGACAGGGAGGCGGAACTCTTCATCGGCGGGGCGCGCAAGGCCGGATTGCAAAGCTGCGTCCCAGCCGGCCAACTTTCGAGCGCGCCCAATCTGGTCCGCGTAAAATCCTGCGATCTGCAACGGGGAACGCAAGGTTGACGGTCCGATCCACCGGCCATTTCTTCCATCCAGCCTGCGTTCTGGCCGCCCGAGGCACCCTTCGCCCCAAGCGGTGGCGTTAGATGCCGAGCGAGCTTGCGTCTGTGTTGTAGGCACGCCAACAGAACGCGCTCATACAATTCACAGCAAAAGATCCGCCGACTGTCGAAAACGCGGCTCGTTGATGGTAACGAGGGTGGATGTCTGAGTCATTCGCGTCGGATGGTCGAAAAGAAGGACTCTCTCATGTTCGCGAACAGGAAGGCAGACGGACCGCACACCTCATCTCTTGGGAACGAGGCTGAAAAATCAGCTTATGGCGCACCGCCTACGTCTCGTATCGCTGTGGGCCCGACATATCGATCAGGAAGCTCGTCGTCACATTCAATGGTCGACGAGTTTCTGACAATGAAGGGCGATCTTGAAAGCGAAGGCGACATTCACGTCAAAGGCAAAGTCTTCGGCAACATCAGGTGCAAGCTCCTTATTGTCGAGGTTGACGCCTTGGTCGAAGGAGGGGTTGAGGCCGAGGAAGTCATTGTTCGCGGCAATGCAAAAGGCACGATCCGAGCAGACCGTGTAAGGCTCGAGAAGACGGCTAACGTGGATAGCGAGATCCGACACAATTCCTTTTCCGCGGAGGAAGGCGCTCGCATCAAAGGCTCGCTGCGCTCGAAGGACGACCCAGCGAAGGAAAGTGACACGGACGCCACGACTTCGCACCGGCAAAGATCTCCGCGCACAACAGAGGACATTGCGCGCGCTGTCCAAACCAGCAATCCCGACGCGGCATAGAGTCAGAACGGCTTCTGGCCCTAATGCGGCATGCCCGTCGCCTTCCTTGTGCTTGGCCTGCTTCGTCAGGTTGGCCGCTTCCTGGGAGGGCTTACCGAGCCGCGTGTTGCCCCGGGCTGTCGACGCGTCTCGTATGCAGTCCGTTAAGGAGTGGCAAACGTCAGCCGCGCGCCGGCACGCCAGTCGAGCAGGTCGTCGTAGGCGATGGAGGCCGACCCATCCGTTCCGGCCACCGGAAGCGCAGCTGCCGCCACCTCGTCAGACGGAGAAACCAGGCAACCAATCGTCGGCGTCTATCGCCTACCAGAGCCAATCCTTTTGCACCTGTTGGGTGCGGCCACGCCGACGGTCTGGCGGCGGGGGGCTCGGCTGATTAAAGAAGCTGAAGAAGCCGCCGCCCTCCCACGTTGGAGCGGGTGGAGGAGGAGGTGTCGGGCGGCGCGTTTTGAATCCGCCCTGAGGCTGGTTGCTCAATACCGCAACGAATTCGGTGCGATAGTTGGTTTCCTTGCTCAACGGTTCGTCGGAGATGATGATCGAGGATCGCGGCAGCGCCGTCGGCGCGATCCGATCCAGCACTTCGCTCGGGATGCTGATACGGTCGAGCGCGTTCTTGGCGTCGTCGCCAGTGTCGATCGAGACCGCGCTCCAGCGGAGACCCGCGCCGTCAGACGCCATCGCCGTGAAGACGTGCGTGCCGATTGGCATGTCGGCATCGCGGATCGTGACCGGCACTTCGATGGTCGCATCGAAGACCTCACCTCCGTCCGGCCACGGCTTGCGCGTGTTCCTGCGCACGTAGAGCTTTTGCGTCGCGCGGCTGACGTAGATCGAGACGGGCTCGAGCGCGAGTTTCGCCTCGTCCGCCGCTTTTGCAGTATCTATCTTCCTGACTGCGGCCTCCTTGGCGGCGTCAGATGCTTTGGTCGCGGCTTCGAGCTTCGGCTGCGCCTCCGTTTTGATTTTGTCGAGTTTTGTGGCCGCTTCGGTAGCCTTGGCAGCGGCTTTGAGCCTTTGTTCTTCGGCGCGCGCCTTGGCTTCATCCGATTTCGCCTTGGCGAGTTTCTTTTCGGCTGAAGCGAGATCGGCGTCGGCAGAAGCCTTCTGCCCTTCCGCCTTGCGGAGTGCAGATTTGGCCGAAGCTGCCTCTCGTTCCGCTGTCTTGGCGAATTTCTTTGCCTCGCCGACCGCTATGGCGGCCTCGGCAGCGTCGAGCGCAAGCCTCTCGGCACGCCCCGGAGCAGCGGCGACGGCCTCCGCATTGGGCGCGAACAGCGCCGAGTGAGAGAAGTCGACCGGCGTTGCATCGTTCGGCGAAATAATCACGCGCATTCCAATGCGCGTCTTGTCGAACAAATTCTCCGCAAAGCCATAGGGCAACCGCACGCAGCCATGCGAGGCGGCATACCCCGGCAGCGGGCCGCCATGCATCGCGATCCCGTTCCAAGTCAGGCGCTGCATATGCGGCATGTGGGCATCGTCATAGAGGTTCGAGCGGTGATCGATGTTCTTCTGAAGAATGGAAAAAACGCCGGCCGGCGTTTCGCGTCCTTTCGTGCCGGTTGAAACCGGCGCCTTTAGAAACCAACCGTCAGCGTCATAGAACGTAACCTGTTGGGACTTGATCGACACGATCGCCATGATCGGTTCGCCGGCGTCGCGCGGCGCCACCTCCTCGGCTGAGCGGGCCGACTGTTTCGCGCTGACATCGCCACTCAGCGCCGTCAGTACCACCATGGCCGCAATCACTACGCTCGCGGGGAATCTCAAAGGCCGAACAGATAAATCAATCATCGTCTATCAATCTGATACGCAACGCATTGCGTTTGATGCCAGTCCTCGACGGCACCAATCAAGTTTCGCGTAGCAAAATTAAGGCTGGCTTAGCAGACGGCGGGTTTCGTTGTGATCTTTTGATCACGCGGTCCGTCGGCGTGGCCGAGCTAAGCGCTAACAGCGGTCGATCTCGCGCCTCCCCTTCTAACAATGGGGTAATCCGTTCGTTCATAACGCCTTTCAGACCGGCTTGGGGAGGACTCCAGCCAGTGATTCCGCGACACCGCTTTGGCGCTGCGTTCCGTTAACGGAGGTTGCCCAATCTGTGTCGGCGCGCCCGTTGGCTACCGCTCACCAGGGCCGCACCTCACTAGCACTCACCACTGCCCTCCATGAGACCACCTGCGACCGTACCTCCCCGGCCTAGCCCTTAAAACCGGGCCGCACCGCCCCCAAATCCCAGCGTCCACCCCTAATTTTTGCCCCGCGCCCTTGGGTTGCATTGCCGCCGCCCAGGCGCCGGGCTAGACGTGAGATCCATGAGCAAATCTCCGAAAAAACCGGCCGCCCGCCCCGGCTCCGACCTGATGAAAACCATCCACGTCAGGGGCGCACGCGAGCACAACCTGAAAAACGTCGACCTCGAGATCCCGCGCGACGCACTCGTCGTGTTCACGGGCCTCTCGGGCTCCGGCAAGTCGTCCCTCGCCTTCGACACCATCTACGCCGAGGGCCAGCGCCGCTACGTCGAAAGCCTCTCGGCCTATGCCCGCCAGTTCCTCGAGATGATGCAGAAGCCGGACGTCGACCACATCGACGGTCTGTCGCCCGCCATCTCCATCGAGCAGAAGACGACCTCCAAGAACCCGCGCTCGACCGTCGGCACCGTTACCGAGATCTACGACTACCTGCGCCTGCTCTTTGCGCGCGTCGGCGTACCCTATTCGCCCGCGACGGGCCTCCCCATCGAGAGCCAGACCGTCTCGCAAATGGTCGACCGCGTCCTGGAAATCCCGGAAGGCACCCGCCTCTTCCTGCTCGCCCCCATTGCGCGCGGTCGCAAGGGCGAGTTCAAGAAGGAGCTGGCGGAGTTCCAGAAGAAGGGCTTCCAGCGCGTCAAGATCGACGGCACCTTCTACGAGATCCCGGACGCGCCGAAGCTCGACAAGAAGTTCAAACACGACATCGACGTCGTGGTTGATCGTATTGTCGTGCGCGGCGACATCAAGAAGCGCCTGGCCGACAGCTTCGAAACGGCGCTCGGCCTCTCGGACGGCATCGCCGTCGCCGAGTTCGCCGACAAGCCGCTCTCGAAATCCGAAACCGAAGGCGCCAACAAGAGCAAGAACGAGACGCACGAGCGCATCACGTTCTCGGCCCGCTTCGCCTGCCCCGTCTCCGGCTTCACCATCGAGGAGATCGAGCCGCGCCTCTTCTCCTTCAACGCCCCCGCCGGCGCCTGCCCCGAATGCGACGGCCTCGGCACCGAGCTGCAGTTCGAGGCCGACCTCGTCGTTCCCGATCAGACGCTCGCTCTGAAGGACGGCGCCATCTATCCCTGGTCGAAGACCGGAAACACCTCGCCCTACTACGAGCAGACGCTCGAAGCCCTCGCCAAGCACTACAAGGTGTCCATGTCGACGCCGTGGGAGCGGCTGCCGAAGCACGTGCAGCTCGCCATCCTCTACGGCACCGGAGAGGAGGAGGTGGAGTTCACCTACGAGGACGGCCTCCGCCGTTACAAGACCGCCAAGACCTTCGAAGGCGTCATCGGCAACATCGAGCGCCGCTGGCGCGAGACGGATTCCGAATGGGTCCGCGAGGAGCTGTCGCGCTACCAGAACGCCCACCCGTGCGAGGCGTGCCACGGCTACCGCCTGAAGCCGCAAGCCCTCGCCGTCAAGGTCGGCGGCAAGCACATCGGCGAGGTCGGCGATCTCTCGATCAAAGCGGCCAACCAGTGGTTCGCCGACGTCCCCAAGACCTTCACCAAGCAGCAGACCGAGATCGCGACGCGCATCCTGAAGGAGATCCGCGAGCGCCTCGTGTTCTTGAACGACGTTGGCCTCGAATATCTGACGCTGTCGCGCTCCTCGGGCACGTTGTCCGGCGGCGAGAGCCAGCGCATTCGCCTCGCCTCGCAGATCGGCTCCGGCCTGACCGGCGTGCTCTACGTGCTCGACGAGCCCTCCATCGGCCTCCACCAGCGCGACAACGACCGCCTGCTCGGCACGCTCCGCCACCTGCGCGACCTCGGCAACACCGTCATCGTCGTCGAGCATGACGAGGACGCGATCCTCACCGCCGACCACGTCGTCGACATCGGCCCCGGCGCCGGCATCCACGGCGGCGAGATCATCGCTCAAGGGTCGCCCGACGATATCATGGCCGACCCGAAGAGCCTCACCGGCCAATACCTCTCGGGCACACGCCAGATCCCGCTGCCGAAACAGCGCCGCCCCTTCGACAAGAAGCGCACGCTGAAAGTCACGGGAGCGCGTGGCAACAACCTGCACAATCTCACCGCCGAGATCCCGCTCGGCCTCTTGACCTGCATCACCGGCGTCTCCGGCGGCGGCAAGTCTACGCTGCTGATCGATACCGTCTTCAAGGCCGTCGCCCGCAAGCTCAACAATGCGCGCGAACACCCGGCCCCCTTCGACAAGCTCGAAGGCTTGGAGAACCTCGACAAGGTGATCGACATCGACCAGTCGCCCATCGGCCGCACGCCGCGCTCGAACCCGGCGACGTACACGGGCGCCTTCACGCCGATCCGCGACTGGTTCGCGGGCCTCCCGGAATCGAAAGCGCGCGGCTACGGGCCGGGGCGCTTCTCGTTCAACGTCAAGGGCGGCCGCTGCGAGGCCTGCCAGGGCGACGGCGTCCTCAAGATTGAGATGCACTTCCTGCCCGACGTCTACGTCACCTGCGACCAGTGCAAGGGCAAGCGCTACAACCGCGAAACGCTCGAAGTGACGTTCCGCGAGAAATCCATCGCCGACGTGCTCGACATGACGGTCGAGGAAGGCGCCGATTTCTTCAAGGCCGTGCCGCCGATCCGCGACAAGCTGGAGACGCTGGCCCGCGTCGGCCTCGGCTACATCCACATCGGCCAGCAGGCGACGACCCTCTCCGGCGGCGAGGCCCAGCGCATCAAGCTGTCGAAGGAGCTCTCACGCCGCGCCACGGGACGCACGCTCTACATCCTCGACGAGCCGACTACGGGCCTCCACTTCCACGACGTGGCGAAGCTCCTGGAGGTGCTGCACGAGCTGGCTGACGCCGGCAACACGGTGGTCGTGATCGAGCACAATCTGGAGGTGATCAAGACGGCCGATTGGATCATCGACCTCGGCCCCGAGGGCGGCGACGGCGGCGGCAAGATCGTTGCCGCAGGCACGCCAGAGGACGTGGCCGCCGTGAAGGAAAGCTACACCGGCCGCTACCTGAAGGATCTTCTCGTTAGGCGTTCCAAATCGACTGGAAGCAAGAAGCAGGCGGCGGAATAGACGGCCCGGCCGGAAACCGCCCCTGCCCGAGCGCGCGGGCGCCCGCCCTATAGCCACGCCGCCACCCCATGGTTACCATGTCCCGTCGCCGCGCTTGAATTCGCCGGCGGCGCGGCTTTCATGACGGGGACAGGCGTTTCAAGGGAGGCGTCACGGTCGGCGTTTGGTGGGGACCGAACCGTTACGCACTCGGTTCAGCAGTCATCCAGCTATGGAGCACCCACCGTGCGCACGCGTAAAGCCTCGCTCACCTTCTCGGCCGCAGCCCTTGCGCTCGGCCTCGCCGCCGCCCATCAAGCTTGGGCCGAGCCATCCACCACGATGCAGGGGATGACGGTCGCACAGTCCGAAGACTCGATCATCTCGAACCCGCCGCAGCCGGACCCCCAGACCCTGACGAACCCGAGCGCCAACAAGCCCGTCACGCCGGCCGAAGTGGCCGAATGCATGAAGAGCTGGGACCCACAGTCGGGCATGAGCAAGGAAGAGTACAAGAAGTCGTGCGAAAGCTCGCTCAGGTACTTCCCCGAGAAGGGCGACTGACGCGTCCCGGCCCTTAGACCCAGGCAGGGCCGTACCCGCGAGCCCAGCGACTGCAACGTGGCCTTGCCACGCCGGGGCGGCCTTGCGTCCGTGAGCCAAAGCCACACCGGGCGGCGCGCAAACAACGAACGGCAAAAGGAAACAGGCGGCGGAGTAACGCCGTACTCCCACCGCCTGCCCGCTATTTCAGAGGCGCTTACTTGCCGCCGGGAGAAGCCTTCGGCTTCTCCTTCTTCGGCTTGCGCTTTTCCTTCTGTGCTCTCTGGCCTTTCGACATGACTGCGGTCTCCCTGCTTGTATGACCTTGCATCAGGTTAGCGCCGGAAACGGGCGATTCCCAGACATGGCGTGCGCAGAATGGCCCCCCAGGCGGAGGAGAAACCCGGCCGAGAACGCGAAAGCGGCAGACCGGGGCCTGCCGCTTGCTCATGCGCACGGCACCAGATCTTGCTGATCAAGCCGGAAGAGCATCCAAGATCCAAGCGCATTCAAGCCTCGACAGGCGCGGATCGTTCGCCATCGCTAGATCACGCAACTTTCGGGTCAAAGTTGCAACCGTTTCATTGGAGCCGCCAAATCGTTCAGCAATCTGGATGGGAACGCCTTGCTCCTCCAAAACTTTCAAAACTTCGGGTCGAAACCAGCGAGGCATTTCAGCAGTAAACAGTGAATAGTCGGCGCGCTCACCTGCCTTGGTCACGAACAACTCCACACAGCCGAAAAGCTCCGGCAAGCTATACTCACAGGCGCGCAGAAACTTGAAGACATTGTCTAACTTGTCCAGCTCTCCACGATACGACGTCGAATGCCAACTAAAGAACGCCCGCATTGTTGTCGATTGACGGAGCTTGTTGAGGTACATGGCAAGTTGATTGGCGCTCGTAACGCCGAACTCCCGTGGCCTGCGGACCGAGCAGATGATTTCACATACAGCGCGGAATTCGTCATATCGTGGGTGACCGGTCCAACTTAGTTGAGCCTGCTCGCCTAGGGCATCCTTGGTCTTGTCCTTCACTGCTTCGATTGTATCGATGCCAATCGACGAGAGACGCTTCACTTCTTCCCAGGTGAGACCAAGGCGGTCGATAAGACCGCTGACCCTGTCACTTATGGCGTCGCTCGCTTCCTCTTGTGCAATATGCACGACGAACTCGTCGGGAGCGCTGTCGAGGTCACCAAACAGCGGGGGATTTACATCGACATCTTCATGGCCCGGCGGACTGTGAAACAAGAAGACTTTACCAACATGATGCTGACCGAGTCTCCCGGCACGACCTCGGATGTTCGAGAAGGTGAAAAAATCATACTGCTCGCGATTGATGGTCTTATCGTAGATTAGAACCGCCTTCGCAGCCGTATTGACGCCTTCAATAAGAGTCGACGTGCAGATGAGGATCGGCAGCATCCGATCGTTAAACAATTTGACGAACCGTGAAGCGAGCGCGCGCGGTATGCGACCGTGGTGCACCCCGACCCCGGATGCCACCGCTTTGCTCAGCTCCCACCGCCCGCCATAGTTCAGGTCGATCCAGGTCGCAAGCTCGCTCCCCATTCCGACCACCGTGTCGGTGTCGGCAAGGTCGGCAGCCAACTGATTGGCTTTGTCGGGGGAAGAGACAAATACAAGTGCGGGCCAGTTGTCCTCCTTGTAGACTTCCTCAACAAGCCTTGCGTCCTTGTCAGCAACGCCCTTGAGATCGAAGGTATCGACGGCAACCGTGGAAAAACGTGTCCTAAGGAACTCAAAGCGCCAACGAGTGTTCGAAGCGATCTGGACGCTCTCTATATTGGGGCCCAGAAAGAAGAACTGCCTGGCTCTGCGGAGTAGCTGGTAAACAGCAGCGTTCAATGTGACACTTCGGTCATCACGCCGAGCTGGATCAAGCTTGTAGAACTCATCGACAACAACGAGGTCGAGCGTTCCCAGATCCTCTCGGTTGATCAGTCGTTCCTGCGTACCTAGGAAGATGACTTTTGCCTTCGACGGCGCTTCGGAATGGTGCATAAGGATGTCAAAATCCGATCCAAAGCGCGCGACAAGCCGACGCCTAAACTCATCCAGAAGGGCAATGGTCGGGAGCACGATTGCAACACGGCTATACCGGCCGGACAACAAAAGCGCATCAATCAGTATGCTTTTTCCGAAGCTAGTCGGTGCACTGAGAATAAGATTTTTTCCTGCCAAGAGCACGTTTAACGCAGCTATCTGCTCCTTATGCAGCGTAATGCCACCGAGTTTCTCGACCGTGACAGCCTCGGCAACAAACGCATCGCTCGTGTCCGAATGCGACGTGTCGATGTAATTCCACAAACCGACCGATCGGGCCAAGCTGCTCAGCAACTGAGAATATGAAGCCGCATCCGGACGCTCCGATATCAGGTCCGCAAGCCGCGGCACGGCGCCAAGAATGTCCGGATCGTCGGGTTCACCTGCCTGGATCTCGACGGCAAGATCCTGCAACAGAGAAAAAAGGCGCGTCTTAAGCACGTCGCTTTCAAGCGCCTTCAACTCATCCCAGCGAACAGGTTCTATCGCCATTGGAGCCCTTTCAACCGATCGTCGAATGCGCTCGCGAGCGCATCTTTGTTGTCGAGGGGGATATAGACGACAACGATGCGAAGCTGAGTTGCTAGAGGGCTGGCTGCAACTTTTGCAACCAAGCGGTTCAGCTCAGAGACAGCGTCGACCACATAGGAATCGCATTTTGATGTCGCTTTTTTCAACCCCTCGCTGTCGCACAGGATACCAATGACGAACACGGAAGCTTTCAAGAACTCGTCCAGGCTGGTCTGTGTCCTGAAGACTCGCAGGATCTGTTCGTAGTGCGGTGTGTTTTTCGAGATCTGCGGCCCAAGTAGAAGCTTCTCATTGGTTAGGAAGCCTTGGTCGATATGAGATGCGACGGAGGTGATCGCAGCGGAGATTGCTTGATCCCCATCGGCGTAAAGCTTCGATTCACCGAGCCAGATCTCAAAGGTGTCACTGGAGGGAAATCGGGCGTGAACCATATCAAACGATTTGATGGGATCGTTCGAACTGGACTTATAGAACACCCGAGGCGAGATCGGGATCGTATCGAAGAAATCGCGACACACTGCATGCAGTGCTATTTCGCCAGCCTCTCCGCGTCTGGCATACTGCGCGCTTGTATACACGCGCACGGCCGCCTGCTGGAGTTTTACATACGCGTTGCCATGGTGAACACGCAGCTCTTCTTCCAATAGGGCGTAATCTGGAAGCCATTCGATGAGATGATTGGCGAACGAGCCACATCGCCATTTTCCAAACTCGAAACCAGCGCAGTAGCTCAGACCACGAGGGTTTGAGGATGCCTCATCGTGCAACTGATCCAATAACCTTGAAGGCTTAAAATCATAAATTGTCATACGAGCACAACTGCTCTTTTCTCAATCGAGAAGTCAACGTGTGGTAGTTATTATTCACTTGATAAATGCGGAAAGTTGCATTGCAAAAAGGCCCATCTAAACTTATCCCCGCCGCCCCATCCTCCGCATACGCCCTCCGTATCCCGCCCATCCGGGGGCCGGCGCGAGCTGGGCGTTTGGTGGGCGGGGAGCTGCGCCTCCGCTTATCGCTGGTACCATCAGCTAGGCTGGCAAGGTGCGGAGCCGTCTTCTCGATGTGATGGATTGGGAAGCAAACGCGCACACGGTGGATGTTCGGGTGCGCGGCTTCGTGCCGGTGGAGGTCGTGTCGCGATGGAGTAGGGTTGTGCCGGAGGCGCGCAAGCCAAAGGTATAAGCCGCTCACCTCGTCGCGATGCTGGGCAGCGGCGGAGCGGCTTGGCCGCATCCCCGAGTTCTACCCACGGCCTGCCGCTCCGCTCCCCGGAGTTCTCACTTGCACACCGCTCTTTGAACCGATCCGCACGCACACCCGCGAGCCCGGCGCTGCGCGGCTATCGATCCGCGCCCGCGCGCATCCGCGCGCGTTACGCGTCCGGCTCCGCAGCGCCCTGCGCCGCCCGGAAGCTCTCCAGGTCCACGACATTGCTGCCGGGCCCGTTCACTTCCGAAAAATGCGTCACCTTGTTGGCGTCGCAAACGTAGAGCCACTTCCAGTCGAACAGCTCGCCGTCGCGCACATAGCCCAGCACCGCACCCTTCTTGGTGCGCCAGAACAGCGAAGGCGGCAGCTCGGTGCCGTCCTTCACCCAGTTCGGTTCGACATACTCGGCAACGGGTTTCCAATGGATCATCGGCGTTCCTTGCAGGACCAGCGGCAGAGGTTTCAGAGATCGCGCGGCGGCAATCTGAACCGCGAAGGCGCATTTTCGCGGCGACATTCGCCAAAGACGGGGACACAGTCAATCGCCGCGTGCGCCCTCCGGCGTGACGCGCACGCCCGTTCCCGCTATCGTGGCGGGATGATAGCGCATTCAATGGTCAGAGCGATCCTGCGGTGTTGCGCGGCGATGCTTGCGATCGCATTGCCGGACCTCGCCCCTCCCGGCATCGGCGGCGTGGCACCGGCATTGGCCGAGACCGCCAAGCTGACGAAGGAGCAGGCGGCCGCTGTCGCCGCCTACGACAAGGCCCTCGCCGACTTCAAGGCAATCCTGGCCCAGCGCCGCGCCGAGATCGACGCCAAGAAAAAGCTGCCGAAGCTGCCCGGGCAAGCCATCTACCTCGCGCGCCTCAAGGTGATGAGTACCTACAAGGACCTGACCGACGCGCTGCCGTCGCGCATCGGCCGGCCCAACAGTTACGGCGTCCCGCCCGCCTACTTCGACGCCGCCATCGAGCCCCTGATCGAAGAGTATGCGGCCCTGTTCAAGATCATGCAGGCGCCGCCCGCGTTCGCGCTGGCCTCCGAAACGCCGATGAAGGACGTGATCAACCTCGGCCGTGTGATCGCGCGCGCCAAGGGCGCCGACGCGGACTCAGCCGAGGTGGCGGGCCGCATCAGCCTCGCCCTCTTCTTCGCCGAGACCAACGGCCGCCAGAACATCGGCAACGCGCGCTCGAACACCTACAAGGGCAGCCTGCAGACGGGACCGTCCGAAGATCGCAAGGGCCGCAGGAAGTGGGCCGCGATCAAGAGCAGGATCGCAAAATTGGATCCCAAGCTTTCCGCCCGCGACGACACCGAAGAGAAGCGCGCCGCCAAGATCGACCAGCGCTACAATCACTGGACCGCCGTGCGCAACGGACTCATGAACGCGCATGCGGAGCACTTCGCCGACATCCCGGCCATCGTGAAGATGCTCCCCGACGAGATCGATCAGATGAAGCTGTTCGAGCTGATCCAGATCATTCCGACGCCGACGCGCGCCGCGCTGCAATCGG
The DNA here is from genome assembly GCF_036262015.1 of Hyphomicrobium sp. GTDB lineage: Bacteria > Pseudomonadota > Alphaproteobacteria > Rhizobiales > Hyphomicrobiaceae > Hyphomicrobium_C. Next base: position 48,015 of record NZ_DATAJR010000011.1, read on the forward strand.
GTGATGTCGCGAGCTACAGGATTTCGGACCCACGGATCATGGGCTTCCTGCGCAACAACAGCATCTTCACCTTCGGCAAGGCGGATCGGGCGAAGACCTCCGCCACGTACCGCGAAATCCTCGACGCCATGTGGCTGTTCAACCAGAAGTTCGAGAAGGCCAAGGCCAAGTATCACGCCATCGAGCACGGAGCCGTGGAATAGCGCTTATCCTCTGGCCTCGAAGACAAGAGACTATCGACAGGGTAGCATCCCGCGCCAAACCAAGGGTGTGAAACAGCATGGCGCATCAGGGCTTGATCACGCGGGCGAGCGACTTCGATCCCACCGAGACAATGAATCGGCTGGAGGCAGCCGTTCAGCGCCGCGGCGCGACGATCCTGGCGCGCATCGACCACGCAGCCGCAGCCGCCAGCGTGCATCTCCCGCTGCGCCCGACGGCAGTTCTGATCTTCGGCAATCCGAAAACCGGCACCCCCCTCATGCAGGTAGAGCAAACGACGGGCATCGACCTGCCGCTCAAAGCCCTCGTGTGGCAGGATGCGGATCGGAAGACGCAGCTGTCCTACAACGCTCCGCAATGGATTGCGGAGCGGCACGCAGTTGAAGGCGCGGAGCAGACGGTGGCGGCCATGCGGGAAACCCTTGTCGCAATTGTCGATGAGGCAACGAAGAAAGAGCCGACGTAGTACGATCTACATTCCGCGCCTTCGGCGCCAAGATGCCGCCCGCGTGCGCCATCCTCCCGCCGCCTGGAGTGTGCTAGAAGCGACTCACTCGTCTCTAGGGGCAATGTACGAGAGGGATACTATGAACCGTTTGCTTATGATCGCATCGCTGGCCGTCGGCCTCACCGCAACGGCAGCGTTGGCCGAGGTCAATCAGGCCGTCAAGGACGCCTGCCGCGACGACTACCACAAGCACTGCGACAAGCTTGAAGTCGGCAGCCCGGAGCTGCGCACCTGCATGAAGTCGAAGGCTACCGAACTGTCCCAGGGCTGCCTCGAGGCGCTCGTGAACAACAAGGAAGTCACGCAGGAAGACGTCGACGCCTACGTCAAGGAAATGGAAGAGAAGGCGAAGGCGCAGAAGTAAGCGAGGCGTGCGCGGGGCTCGCCAATGCGGACCCCGCGCACAACCTTCAAAAAACGACAGAGGCCCGCGAGAGAGGCCCAATGAATTCGGGAGGAACTGAAATGCGCACTTCTTCTATTGCGACGGCCTTCAAAACGATGAGCATCGTCGTCGCTGCTGCCGGCATGCTCGCCATAACTACTGCGGGGCCCACCTGGGCACAAGACGTTGGCGCAGCACAGACGACAGCGTCCGGGTTGAAGATTGTCGACACCGTTGTTGGCACAGGCGCAACGCCCAAGACGGGCCAGTCTTGCGTCATGCACTACACCGGGTGGCTCTACGAGAACGGCGCCAAGGGTAAGAAATTCGACAGCTCGGTTGATCGCGGCGAGCCCTTCCAATTCCAGATCGGCACGGGACAGGTCATCGGAGGTTGGGACGAGGGCGTCGCTACGATGAAGGTTGGCGGCAAGCGCACGTTGATCATTCCGCCGGATCTCGGCTACGGCGCACGCGGCGCTGGCGGCGTCATCCCTCCCAACGCCACGCTCATCTTCGATGTCGAACTCCTGGACGTGAAGTAATCCGCTGGGGTGCTATGGGTCGCTCGGGCCGTGGGGGGCAAATGCAATGTGCGAGATTTTGCTCTCCACGCGCTCGACTCCTTCGATCCCTTGCAACAGACGCACGACCTCAACGATCAGTTTTTCATCGGTCGTAGCTCCCGTCAGTGTGACCTTGCCACCTTCGACGTGGGCGTCGAACCCGTGCTGACGGGAGGTCGCGCCGAACCTTTTATCCATGACAGAACGCACGCGCGCCAGGAGCAACTGATCAGCAAGTTCGCCACGTGATTGAGCCGTTTCCTGAAAAGCCGGGCTCTCACTTAGTCGAACGATATGATCAACACAGTCGCGAATGGGAACCCGGGCCGTATTGAGCACTATCGAATAGAGAGCTGGGTCGGCCCAATCGATTCCGAACAGCTTCTGCATCGTCCCGTTGTGGGCGGCATCATTGCGTTCGATTTCGCGGCGCGCCAGATTGGCATCTCTGAGCTCCAGCCGATCCATCAGAACCTTTTCTCGGAATGCCATCGGCGCGCAGATGCGTACGCATACGACGTGCTGCACAGACCTAAGAAGATATGGCGCACCCCACCCGCGTATGAGCGCGTTGCCCTTGGCCGCAAGCTCGAGAATTTCTTGCGCCGTGTATCGTGACAGTCGCCTGCGATCGGTCGTCCAGCGAGCAAGGAGAGACGCCTCTCCTTCGAGCAAGCGATGCACCTCACTGCCCGCCATACCAGTGCGTTTGGCGATGTCGTGCTCGACGAGTTCATGATGAATGATGGTGAGACCCAGCTGCTCTGCGAGACCCGCGGCCACTTCGCTGCCGCGCGTCGCCATTTCTCGGGTCATTGCGATTACGGTCATTGCAATCTGCCCACGCTGCAGAGATGACGACGGGACTGCGCCAACACGGCAACGTTATCGCGCTCGCGGGATGCAGTCAGGCACGCGGCGCGCTGAAGCGGCCATGAGGGAACTTGGCCATCATCCGCTGGAACTCTCGGCCCGTCATGTGCACCAGCGTACGATGGTCACCGCCTTCGAAGTATACGTCGCTGAACCCCTCCAGGCTCTCGTCGACAACGGCAGGCAACCCGTAAGCGCCCGCGATCGGCGGGATGGCTCCAAGCGCGCAATCTTCAAAGACACCGGCGACCTCCTCTTCAGTGGCAAGACCAACTGTCTGGTTCAGCCACGTACCGAGATCGTTGAGCGTCACTTGGCGCGAAGCCGGCACAACCGCAAGCAGGTAACCGTCCTTGCGCCTGATGAGTACGCCCTTTGCCAGATTGTTTTCGGAAATCGCAGTCGCGTGTGCCGTTTCCTGCGAGGTGTGTGTCGCGTCATGCGTCATCACCTCAAAAGGCAAACACAAATCTTCTAGGTACTGCTGGATCGATAGAGCGATAGCCATGGAAAGCCTCCATACAGCCGTCTCACAACGGCCCATTCAGAGCCAGCCGCGACTGGGGCATCATCGACCGCGATCTGAAACGATCGGGAAAGCTAGCCGGAGACAATCAGATGACGTCAGTCGCCGGTCCGCGCTCGCTGTTCCACTATAGTTTATTCCCTCTCCCAATCCGTCGCAACGCCAAGGGCAAACGCTCATCCCTGCGATCCGCTCCGGACGTTGCTGCTCCGCACAAGTCATCGTTTAGGCTCAAACTGATGTCATCGGGTTGTGCGGGGACTGGCGCAAAAGCAAGGGCCACGCACCTGAGAAGCCTAAGGAGATTGCATGTCGAAACGACTACTGCTGGCAATTGTGTCCGCAATGGCCTTGTTGATGCCGCTCGCGAGTGCTGAAGCGCAGCGCGGCCGCGATGACTGGCGGCCCGATAACCGCACCGATTGGGACTTGCTCGGAAAGGCCGAAATTGGCACGCGCCTCGAGCGCGACGTTATCGAGGTGGGACGCCGCGAAGGACGCTTCAGCGCGATTGGCTTCACGGTCTCCGGCAGCGACGTGCGCATCGAAGATCTCCGGATTATCTACGTCGGCGGCGAGGTGGACGAGCTTCGCGTCCGCGATTTCTTCAAAGCCGGCACACGCTCGCGGCCGATCGACCTCCCCGGTCGTGGGAGCTTCATCCAACGCATCGAGGTGACTTATCGCGCGCCGGGACCGGTTCGGATCGAGTTCTATGGCGAAAGGCGGCGCGAACCGGTTTGGGCGGAGCTTGGCTGCAAGAGCGTTGGCTTCCTCGAAACGAACGACGTAATCCGCGTCGGCCGCCGTGAGGGCGCGTTCAGCGCCATCAAGCTGCAGGTCTCGGATGCAAAGCTCAGGTTGCAGCGCCTGCGCATCGTCTTCGGAGATGGCACTTCGCAAACCTACGACGTGCGTTCCGTCATTCCCGCTGGGGCCGAGACCCATCCGCTCGATCTCGATGGCCGGCGCCGGATCATCGAGCGCATCGAACTCGACTATCTGCCCTCAATCAGCCTGAAGCGTCCCTCACGGGTTTGCGTGCTCGCCATCGAAGGCCGCAGCGGACCTGGTGGCGGTCCCGGCGGCGGATGGGGCGGCGGTCCCGGTCGCGATGGACCTCCTGGCCGGCGCTGACGCGAGACCAGTGACCACATCACCCAAACAATCGTTCGAGGAGAGGATCCTTGCCATGAAGACCAAGATTGCCGCTGCAGCCGCTCTGATAATGCTGGCCGCGCCTGCCTATGCTGCCCCACCCGCCGACCAGGATGCCTGCAACAAGTTAGCGTTCAACCTCGCGGAGAAGGCTGCCGCCAAGAAGCTCGCAGAAGCTGCCGCTACGAAGGTCGACGAGCTGATCTCGAAGCTGGAAGGCCAATGCGCCGACGGAAAGCTGGCCGAGGCTGATGCGACGGCGAAAGAAGTCGATGCCGCTCTGAAGTAAGCTGAAAAGCTGAATTTCAACGGGAACGGCGCGAGGAACACCTCGCGCCGTTCTCTTTTCGACATTGGGCCTAGTGCGCCTCAGCACTCTTTGCCTGCTTGTGCGCAGCATGAGCGTGTCCCAGATGATCGACGTAGGCGATGCCCATTGCAGACAGGATGAACGTCACGTGGATGATCGTCTGCCACATCACCCCGGCCTCGGTGAATTTTGCGCCTTCAATCCCGAGATTTCCGGCCTCGATGAAGGTCTTGAGAAGGTGGATTGACGAGATGCCGATGATAGCCATCGCGAGCTTGATCTTGAGCACGCTGGCGTTGACGTGATCGAGCCATTCCGGCTGGTCAGGGTGGCCTTGCAGCCTCAAGCGCGAGACGAAGGTCTCGTAGCCGCCGACGATGACCATGACAAGTAGATTCGAAATCATCACAACGTCGATCAAGCCGAGCACGATCAGCATGATCTGCTGTTCGCCGAATGACGATGCGTGGCCCAATAAGTGGATGAGCTCTTTCATGAAGAGAAAAACGTAGACGCACTGCGCGACGATGAGACCGAGGTAGAGGGGCACCTGCAGCCAGCGCGATCCGAAGATCAGCGAGGCGAGGATGCGCAGCGATGAGTTGTCGAAGGGCGGCGAGGATGTACGAGGCATGAGTGACCCTATGCGGTGACGCTCGTTCCTGACGACGAGCCGCGCTCGATTAGCATTCCGACATCGGATTCGAAACGAGGTGTGCTCGCACGCCTCATCCTTTCGTAGTTTTCCCGAAGGTCCGTCACGCCAATCATTTCGACCCGCCCCAGCATCGAGCAGTCCGACCGACCTCAAAATGCACATCTGCAGCATTAAAAAGAAAACAGTCCGCCAATGCCTTGATGAGCCGGACCCTATTGAATTGCCACAATCCCCAACGCATCTCAGGTATACGGCGCCGTGCAATGCACATGACAGGAAAGGCGCTTGGCCACCTCTTGGCGCCGCGAGTGCCCAAGCACAGCTTGGGAGGACAGGCCATGACCAACTACGTATCGGGCGCAGGTGGCAGCCACCCACATGAGCCTGGCGTCGATTTGAAATGGCCGGCCTCGGCAATCTGGCGTTCCGGCGAACCAGCGGTTCGTCAGATCCGATTGACGGACATTAAGGACGTCATTGTTGAGGGCATAGCGGATTTCAACGCGGCGCCCACGCATGCCATTTTTCTCTGCCTGATCTATCCGATCGTTGGCTTGGTTCTCTTCAGGGTGACGTTCGGCTATCACCTTCTGCCGCTGGTTTATCCGCTGCTCGGCGGCTTTGCCTTGATCGGCCCGGCAATTGCGGTTGGACTCTATGAGATAAGCCGGCGCCGCGAGCTTGGGCTCGACGTTTCTGCTTGGCATGTGTTGGAGGTCTATCGCTCCCCGCATATCGGAGCGATCATCCGCCTCAGCATTGTCCTGCTCGCGATCTTCGTCGCCTGGATGATGACGGCTAGAGCTCTTTATATGCAGAGCTTTGGCAGCAATCCTCCAACCTCCGTCTCTCAATTCGTGAACGATATTCTGACAACTCCCGCGGGTCATCAGGTCATCTTTGCGGGCAATCTCATCGGCTTCTTCTTTGCGGCCCTCGTGTTGGTGATCAGCGTGGTCTCGTTCCCCATGCTCGTCGACCGCGACGTCAGCGTCTCGACGGCTGTACGCACCTCGGTAAGGGCAGCATTCGCAAATCCGATCCCGATCGCGGCATGGGGTCTTTTGGTTGCGGTCTCTCTGATCCTGGGGGCCTTGCCCCTCTTCTTTGGCCTCGCCGTAGTCTTCCCGGTGCTAGGGCACGCGACTTGGCATCTCTATCGCAAGTTGGTGAGCCCAAACGAGGTTATCTAGCAATCAGATGCCCCCTTGGCCGGTCGTAGTAGCCTTGACTGCCGGACAGTGTGCTTAAGATTGAACCGAAATTGACCATCGCAGGCAACGCCTGCGATGGTATTCATGCTTGTGCGGATCCGATGAGGCGCCGAGCTATGGTTTCGCCCTCGAACATCGACATATCGAAACTGGGTTCCGACATGCTGCGGTTCACCAGCAGCGTCGATCAGCTCGACAATCCCGACGACGTTCTCGATCACCTGCACAAAGTGACGATCCACGACGCGCAATTGAGCGTGTTGGGGGCCGCACAATTTCCCCTTCGCTGGGGCGACATGGCAGGTGTCGAGCTCGGCAAGACGGTATTTTTGCATAAGAGCACGCCCGAGGGCTGGTGGGAGGAGCACGTAGAGCTGAGCCGCTCGCAACCCGGATGCGGCTTCATGTTCTCCCAATTGTCCCTCGCCCCTTTCACCATGTCGGAGTTGATGCGTATTCTCGAGCCGCTTGGCGCGGAGAGATGGCCGTTCGAGCTCGGCCTCAAATACGGAATGCGCGATCGGTTCAACTGTCCGGTCGGCGGCCGATGGGTTGTCACATACTGGTCGAAGACCGTGCTGACGTCTCGTCTCTCTGAAAAGGCGCGAGCCATCCTGTTTATGGGTGGAACGTTTGCTGCCATTAGGCTGCAGAAGCTGGTGCAGTCCTCAGCCGATAGGATTGGTCAGGCCATCAGCCTCACCCCGCGCGAGCTCGCCGTGCTGCGGCTGCTGTCGGTAGGGCATCAGCTCAAGGACACCGCTTCACTGCTCGAGCTGGGTGAGGAAACCGTGCGCACCCACCTCAAGAAGGCGCAAGCCAAACTGGGTGTGAAATCGCGCACACATGCCGTGGCACAAGCCATCCGCCGGCGACTGATCCCATAATATCGCGGCCGCAGGTCTCACCCAAACCGGGGATGGCGCGCAGCCAATATTTCGCCCAGTGTCCGGCGGCGACTTCCTGCCTGGAGGCCAAGGGCATCGGCATATTTCGCCGTTGTTAGTCGCGACAAAGCGCGAGGGACCCGCTCGTCCCTCGCGCCGAAAATTCCATTTTGGGGGACGGGCTGTCGCAACGGAAGAACCGGGGGGAGGCGCCGAAAGCGCCTGCGCAGCCCAGCCGCTCGGGCCGGACATCGCGTCGATCGGGACGATGTCCTAAATCCGCCGTCGTGTCCGGCCCTGGCGGTGCCGCTCCTGCGTGGCGAGCGTTTAACTCTTCACTTGCGGGACGGGCTGGTGGTGCCGGAGGGCCGTCTTGCACGCGGCGCGGAATTTCACGCGCTCCTTGCCATGCAAGCCTCTCGTGTCAGCCTCTTTTGAGCACTGGATCGACTCCGGACTGCGCAGCATGCTGTGCTTTGTGGGGGGCGGAGCTACAGGCGCAGCACCAGTCGATGGCGCCAGCGTAGTAAAGCCGGGATCCGCGTGCGGGGTGCTCCCATAATTTGCAGCCATTGCCCCACTTCCTGCGATCAAAAGCGCGGATGCGGCCAGCGCCGGAAATAATCTGAAAGCCTTCATTGGGGGCTCCTTTTCTGTTTTGGGGGGCGAAATGCGGCATGACCGCGTGCGCCCACCGATATTGATGGGAGGAGCGACACCGGTTCACCAGCGGGCGAGCGAATACAAATTCGTAAAGGCAGGCTGGCCAGCTTCTAGACCTCAGAAATCGCCGAAGTTGCGTCAAAGCGCACCAAATGAGAGACTGCGCAGGTCGGGAGAGGACTGCGTTCGACACAAAGCTGGATACGTCCAATCACGGGAGGCTCACGTGACCCGGACAATTCTCGCACTTGCGGCAGCTCACTTTTGCATCGCGGCTTGTTTTTCCTCGACCGCTCAAGCTTGCGTCTCCTGCGAGTACGTGCCGGAAGTCGCAAAAAAGGCTGCCGAAAAGCCTTCACAAAAGCGTCCCCCTGCTATTGCTAAGGAGCGCACCAGCCGCCCGCAGAAGCGCATCGCCAAAACACCGCCGCCGGTGAAGAAGGCCGCGCCGGCGCAGGAGGAAGCGTCGAAGACCGCTCCTGCCGAAACCCCACCCGAAAACGAGGCATCAACCGCTTCGACGGCGGCGTTAGACGAGGCCAGCCGGGCTCCCGCTCCGGAGACAAAGGCTCCCGAGGCGACCCCAGGCGCCGTGGAATGCAAGAAATTCTCGGCGACGGCCGGAACCACGATCACGGTTCCCTGCGAATAGGGCCGCCGTATTCCATTTAACTCTGTCGCGCCCGCGGACGTTGTGGTGCTTGCGCCATCGCGCATGGCGGATTACCAAGCCGACGAGATGACTTGAGCACGGAGTTGACCATCATGACTGACATTAAGGATGCGCAGGCGGAAATCGAGCGGCTGAAGCACGAAGTGGCTGAGCTTTCAGGACTTGCGCTCGCAACCGGCGTGCTTCTCACGCAACTCCTGCAATCGAACCTCAAGCGCGAGCTCAATCCGTGGAACTCCGCCACGAAGATGATGAACGAAGCGCGGAGCGCGATTGAAGGTTTTTCCCCCGAGACCGATGGCGAGCGCGATCCGGTCATGAAGCAGCGCGCCTTGGATGCGCTGACGCAATACGAGACGCAGCTGCGGTCGGTGCTGCCGACCTGACAGCAGGCTACGACGAGCCCGCTTGGTGCAATGGCATCGGGATCGGATTCCAGGATAGCGTCACTGTTTGCGCTCGCGAAAACGCACCTGCGTGGCAACCGCCCCGCAGGTGCGGAAAATAGGTCGAGCTATTAGCCCCGATAAGCTACGCGCGTTTTCGCGTATTGCTTCTTCTCGGCATAGCCTCTGTCGTGGCGCTTCTGAGCATAGCGCTTCTTCTCGTAGATTTTGCTGGCAGCATACTTCTTGGCAATGCGCTTTTGAGCGTATTGCTTTTTGGTATACTGCTTCTTTGCGGCGTATTTCTTTGCAACCGGGTTCGAGGTTGCATACTTCTTCGTGGAACTCTTGTTGGTGGCAATCTTCGCTTTCTTGATCTCCCCCGCGTCCGCCAACGCACTGATGCATCCCTGCGAGAGGCGAGGCCCCACATCCCTCATGCATTTGCGCAAGCCGGGACTTCCCACGGCATGCATGCTGCAATGAGCGAAGTAGTCGTCGCGACACGCGAGCTTGACAGCAAGACTGACGGCGTACGCCTGGTTTCCGAGAAAGACGAGCGCAATGGCTGCAAGGATCGTGGCTTTCATGCGGACCTCCGTGGCACATCAGTAGTGCAACAGATTCTCGCGTTTTTAGCCAAGGTTTAGTGCGAAAAAATACATGATCGACGGGCGCGAATGCTTAGGCGTAACCTAAGTGACCTTCGCGCCCGCAACATCTCTTGACGGATCGTCAGATCACCGCAAGTGCGGTGCAATAGACGCAAATGGGCGCCTTTTAGTAAGGCGGACGCCGCCGGTCATACCGCCGATAATAGTGCTCGGTATTCCCGTAACGCAGGGAGTCGCAATAGGCGCTTCGCGTCCCGCTTTCGCATCCGTAGCGTCTCAGAAGCTCGGCGTCTTGCCGGTTGGTAGGCCCCCCGGCAAGAGCATTTGCGCGCGCTTGTTCGACATCAACTTTCGTGTCTGCGCGAGCAGTGCCAGGCATAAAAGCCGCCGCCGCAGCGAGGCTTAGGATCGTGAGAGTCATATACCGCATGATCGTCACTCCTTTTCTCCTGCCGCCCCACTGCGCGACCTAGGACGCGACAAAGCACCAATCAACCCGTCTGCTACCTCATGCCGCCCCGATCTCTCATCCCTGTTCCCGAGGGAATAGCCCGGCTTCTCAGCCCGCGGCAAAAGTCGCTCATCACGTTCACGCGAGACACACACCTTTTGACAAGGATGCGCGCCATGCCGCTGACCCCTCGCACCCTCACGCTCGCCGCCGCAGGCCTCATCATCTGGGCGGCCCCCTCCCACGCCGCTTCGGATCCTTCCGGCATCTGGTTCGATCACAACGGCCGCGGCGCGGTCGAGATCGCGCCCTGCGCCAGCGGCAACGGGCTCTGCGGCTACGTCGTGCACATCAAAGATCCGAAGAACAACAAGCGCTGCGGCACGCAGATCCTCGGCAACGTCACACCGGGTGGCGGCGGCTGGATCTACAGCCCCGACCGTGGCAAGAAATATAGCGTCGAGCTGACCCGCCTCTCAGACGACAAGTTGCGTGTCGTCGGCAACGCGGGCTCGTTCTTCAGCAAGACCTTCACCTGGAACCGCGCGCCCGACGACGTCGCCCGCTGCGGCGAGACAACGGCTGCGGCCCCCGCCAAACCCACCGAGGCGAAGGCCGTGGAAGCAACGGCTGAGCCCGCCACCACGCGCGAGAACACCGCCGAGCCAGTCACCGTCACCAGCTCTACGGGCGCCTCGAACGCCTCGCTCGCCCTGATGGGCGCGCCAAAGAAGCAGAAGCGCGAAGTCGTCCAAACCGCCGCGAAGTCCGATGAAGCTGCAGCCGCAGCTCCCGCTGTCGCCAAGGAACCCGCTCCGTCCAAGCCGAAAGCGGCACCTCAGAAGACGGCAGAGGCCCCTGCTCCCGCCGAGGAGGAAAGCTTCGTCCCCGAACGCAAGTGCAAGTTCAAGATCCCCTACGTCGGCCGCGTCATCTCGGTCCCCTGCCGCGACTAGAGCGTGCTCTGAACACACGCTAGTGTGATGATCGAGAAATTCGCCATCATTGGCCGCAAGGTTTCGAGCGAATTTCTCGATCTGAATCACACTAGCAAGTCTATGTTTCTAGTGTCCCCTTTAATTCCGAAGTTCGCTCGGCACCTAGAAGCGAACTCTAGCGAACTTCGGAATCGGAACACTAGAGGCCGGCGAAGCGCGGTGACGATGCGGAGGGCCTCCGCTGCATCGTCACCGCTTGCCGCTTTTGAGGACCGTGGCAGCAAGGATCGCCGCAATGACGGCACCGACGGCAGAGACGCCGGAAGCAATTTCGAACGCATAGACGAAGGCACCACGCGCCGTAACAAGCAGCTGTTGCCCGGCTTCGCCGCCCAACTGCCCTGCGGCCGCCACGGCACCACCCAGCGTATCCTTCGCGGCATCGATCGCATGCTCAGGAATTCCGTGCAGCACTTCGTTCGCCATGGCGTCCCGGTAGATTGCGGTCACGACACTACCGAGAACCGCAATACCGAGCGCACCACCGAACTCGAAGCTGGTCTCGGAGATGCCCGACGCCGCCCCCGCGCGTTCGGGCGGAGATTCCGCCATAACCAGATCGGTGGTGATGGCACCGAGCGGCGCAAGACCGAGGCAAAAGATCATCATCCCCGTGAAGAGAAGCCAGGGACTATCGACGGCGCTGAGTTGGGTCAGAAGCGCAAACCCAAACGCCGACACGATAAAGCCCGACGCGATGACGACATGCGGAGGAAAGCGGCGAACGAGGAACGGCGCAGCCATTGAGCCGAGCGCAAAGACAAGACCGGACGGCGACGTCCATATCCCCGCCTCCAACGGATCGAGCCCAAGCACGAGCTGAAGATACTGAGCGATGAACAAGAACGTCCCGAAGATAATGAACAACGAAGCGATGTTGGTTGCGAGCGCCGCGCTGAACCCTCCACGTTGGAACAGTCCCACATCGATTAGCGGATCTGGCAGACGCTTCTGTCTGCGAACAAAGAGAATTCCAATGAACACTCCCGCCGCGATGGCGAGTACAGGCTCCCAACCCCAACCAAATTCGGCCGCGCGCTTGATCCCGTAAATGACGGCCAACACCGCTACCGTCGCTTGCGCCGCGCTGATGAGATCCGCGCGGCCCGCATTCGGATCACGGAATTCGGGCAGGAAAATCGGCACCAGGATCAGCAACAGCAGCATGATAGGCACATTGATGAGGAAGACTGAGCCCCACCAAAAATGCGTCAGCAGCACGCCGCCGACCAATGGCCCGATGGCCGCCCCGCCCGAGAAACACGCAAGCCATACGCTGATCGCGAACGCCCTCTCCCGGTCGTCATGAAACATGTTGCGGATCAGCGAGAGGGTCGACGGGGCCAAGGTCGCAGCAGCCAGCCCTTGAAGGGCACGCGCGACAATCAGCATTTGAGAACTCGTCGAATAGGCCGCGATCAGGGATGTCAGACCGAAGACAAAAACACCGAACAGCAAAACACGGCGCCGTCCTAAGCGGTCGCCCAGCGTGCCCATCGTGATGAGCACGCCCGCCACCATGAACCCGTAGATGTCGACGATCCACAGGAGCTCTGAAGAGCTTGGCTGCAGCGCAGCGGTGATCTGCGGTATCGCGAGATGCAATACCGTGAGGTCCATTGAATAGAGGATGCAGGGAAGCGCCAGCACGGCCAACCCGATCCAGTCACGGCGCGTTGCTTTTGCGCTCTGGATTTCGGTCGTCTGTGACATTCTGAGAAGGGCCTCCGCGCGGTCCACGACGTCCGCGCGATCGGCACAGCGTCGATATTGCCCGCCGGGTCTTACCCTTAACCATTGCCAATGTCACGGCGTCCGCCGTCCGCACACGGCGCTTGCGCGCAAAGATAGCCAAATTCCTCCCGCCACACGGGAGCAATCCGCGCTACGTGCCGGTCTGCAAAACATAGGCGGGCTGCTGACCGAGATCACTTATTCCGGCCTCGTAGAAATGATACATGCCGCGCCCATTGGCCTTCGAGCGGTACAGAGCGATATCGGCGTTGTGGAGCAGCTGATCCTGATCCCCACCATCCTGCGGAGCAATAGCGATCCCGATCGAAACGCCGATCTCGACCGCGTGACCATGCAAGGCGTAAGGCGCACCCACACTGTCGATGAGGCGCTCGGAGAGGAGCGCCGCGTTCTTAATCGGCTCCTTCGAAACCTGGACGACGATGAATTCGTCACCACCGATACGCGCTACTGTGTCGGTGCTGCGCACACAGCTCCTGATCCGGTCCGCCACCGTTTTCAAGAGCGCATCGCCTACCGTATGACCAAGCGTATCGTTGACCTGCTTGAAGCGATCGAGATCGAGGTAGAGCACCGAAATGCTCTCGTCCTCCTGCCTCGTTGCTAAAGCGTGTTCCAGCCGCTCGCTGAGCAACATCCGATTCGGAAGATCGGTAAGCCCGTCGTGAAGCGCGAGATGCTCGATGCGATCCTCGAGGCGCAGACGGTGCGTGATGTCCTCGTGTGTCGACACCCAGCCCCCGTTGGACATCGGACTGCGCACGACAGCAATGGAGTTTCCATTCGAGAGTTCGTGCACGCTTTCCTGCACGAGCGCGATGTCCGCAATGCGACCCGGAAGATACTCCGGCGGCATGCCGTTCTTGTAGATCTCGGTAACAACGTGGTTGTTGATCACGGCCGTAAGCGGCGTGCCGGGCACACAGAGATGTGGCGGTAGCCCGTACATGGCGGCGTACTGCGCGTTGCACATCACCAGACGCTGGTTCAGGTCGAACATCACCAGGCCTTGCGCCATGTGTTCGAGCGCCGCGTCAAGTTTGACGTTCTGCTCGTTCATCTGCGCTTGAATCGTCTTGCCTTCGGTGATGTCCATCCGAAGGCTGAGATAGCCTTGCAGCTTACCTTGACTGTCGCGAACCGCAGTATTGATGCACTGGACCCAGTAGTGGCTTCCGTCCTTCGCCCGATTGCAGACTTCACCTTGCCACACCTCGCCCTTGACCATCGCGGCGAACATGTCGGTCCAGAAGGATTTCGGATGATGACCAGAATTGACAACCGCATGCGTGCGCCCGATGAGCTGATCGCGCGTATAGCCGCTGATCTTGCAAAAGTTGTCGTTGACCTGAGTGATCACACCGCGCGGATCGGTTTCCGAGATAATGGCGAGACGGTCGAGCGCAACGTTGTGCAGCCTCAACCGCGCAAGGGCTGACGTCAGCGCCTCAGCTTGAACACTCTTGGCACTGAGCGCTTCGTCCAGCGAGCGCGCGATCGTCTGCAACTTGGCGTTTGCGTCGAGCGTCGCATTGATGAACGGACGGACGATAAGAAAAAAGATGAGCGGAGCGCTGATCGCCGTGACACAGGCTGCGTCGCGCAAATGTGCGAGCAGAGTCGCCGGAGTTTCGGAGTCGACCCGCAACGTCATGAGCAGAACGAACTCGACGACAAAAAAGGTCAGGGCGATTTGCGCGGTCAGCCCAACCAGCTCTGCGGGGATGAAAGGAAAACGCAACGTCCGTGTCATAGCGCAACCAACATTCGCTCAACGCATTTCGGAGAGCGCTGCCCCGTCTAACGGACTAAACAGCGTATACTGTAAATATCTTAAGCGTATGAAGATCGTCTTAGCGAGTTCACTTAACACCGAGTTACCGTTAGCAATCGCGAAACCACCCTCATCGGAACAGCCAATAGCGACGTTCAACCATTTGGTTGACAGTCTGTCGCACTTTGCTACATTCAACCCATGGGTTGACTATTGATCCTGATTGTTGGGAGGGCTGCAGGCCCGGCCAGATTTGGAGGACCAATCGTTATATTCCATAAAATATATCGCGCGTCCAGCGAGGCGTGCGATCGACAAAAATCGGAGAGGAAGCATGCCTTTGGACTCGTCAATTCCCGCTCACCTGCGCTGCCCGCGCACCCGTCATCGCCGTGTCAGCGACTCTTGGAAGCCGCCTTATCCTGCATTTTCCGCGAAGGTCGACCCAACGGTCGAACAGCTGGTGATGGCCTACTTCGGAGTTCAATCCAAGGGCGAGGCGACGCACGGCAAGGCCTGTGCCGCCTTTCAGAAGATCCGCGATAGCCTGCAGCTCGCCGATGGCCCTGCGCGTCACGACATCGTGCAGTTCGTTGACGCCGAAGGCTTCCTGAACCTGATTGTCGTCGCCTATTGGCAAGACCCGAAGGCACATCAGAATTGGAACAACAGCCCTGAGGTCGCGGGCTGGTGGGCCTCTGACGACAGGCTCAACGAGGGCGTCGGCTATTTCCGGGAAATTCTCAGCCCGCGAATGGAGCAGTTCGAGACGATCTTCACCCATGACTACGGGCCCTTCGAAGGGGTGAGCATTCTCTTCGGCAACATGAGCGAGCCGATCTTCGAGCACGGTTATTGGGGATCGATGCGCGATCGCCTGCCGGTATCGCAGAACGACACCATGGAGCCGTCCGGTAAGCTGACCGTGACCCAAGGTCAACCGCAGGCCGGAGGGCGCGTCATCATCAGCGGCCATCAGAACCTGACATTGATCCGATCGGGAGAGGACTGGAGCCGAACACAAGGCGAAGAGCGCCGCACATGGTACGAGGACATCGAACCCGTGCTGCACCAGGGTATGAACTTTCTTCGGGACGACGGCCTCGAGGTCGGCTGCTACGTCAACCGCTACTGCCATCACATCGATGAGAACGGCAAGCCGCTAGAGAAGGGGTTCGGCGTCAGCCTTTGGAACTCGCTCGCCCATCTCGAACATTGGGGTGAGTCCCACCCAACCCACTTGCAGATTTTCGTAACGTTCATGCGAAACGTGAACAAGTTCAAGGATCTTACGCTCTATCATGAGGTCTCTGTGTTCGACGCCTCGAACCAGTACTTCGAGTACATCAACTGCCATCCGAAAACGGGCCTGCTAAGGGCCGTCTAGGTCCACCTGTCGTGGCGGCACCCGCCGCCACGACAGGTCCGCCAAATTGACAAATCCGACGACAAATGAAAAACTCAATCAAATGGTTGAGCATCGAAACGAGCATTTGGACCACATCTTCCACGCACTCGCGAGCGTCACGCGCCGCGAGATCGTGGGCCTGCTTGCTGAGCGGCCTCACAACATTAGCGAGCTCGTCCCCCGGTTCGACATGTCGCTTGCGGCCGTATCGAAGCACATCAAATCCCTGGAGCGGGCCGGCCTCATCCATCGCGAGATCGTCGGCCGCAATCACATCTGCAGCCTCAATGCAGACGCGCTGAGCGAAGCCTACAGGTGGCTTGGCGCCTATGAAAAGTTCTGGCACGAGCGCCTCGACGCGCTGGTAAAGGTATTGTCCGAAGCAAACGGTGGACGCAGTGGCAGCGCGAAACGGAAATAAGAACGTATCCGTCGCGATGGTGCGCAAGCTCAACGCTCCGGCGCGTGCAGTCTACAATGCTTGGACCGATCCCACGATCCTGGCCAAATGGCTTGCCCCTGGCGCCGACACGGTGACATCCATCACGTTGGATCTGCGCAAGGGCGGACGCTACCGCCTCGAAGGTGTGAACGGCGACGGCAAGCCGTATGCGTTCTCGGGAACCTATATCGACATCGTTGATGGCAGCCGCATCGCCATGTCGTGGGTCTACGACGGCCCGGTCCCTGCCCTGCGCACCGGAAGCTCCATCGTTGTAGCCGACATCAAGCAGCTCAAACCTGACATCACAGAACTCACGTTGACGCACGAGAAGCTCTCGGCCCGCGACGAAGCCGAGATCTACCGCGTGAGCTGGACCGAGTGCATGGGCAAGCTCGAATGCGTCGCCGGAACGGCACCGCCAAAAAGCGAGCCGAGCATTTCCGAAAAGCACGCCGACTTCTATTCGGACAGCCAGCGCCGTATTCAGGATCGCTTCGAAACCCGCAAGCTCGCCGACCGCCTCGAAGCCGTCCTGATCCACGATCACTTGAGCGCAGTCGATGCCGCCTTCATCACGCGTCAAAACATGTTCTTCCTTGCGACTGCCGATGCATACGGCCAGCCGAACTGCTCCTACAAAGGTGGCGCACGCGGGTTCGTAACCGTTGTCGACGAGCGGACCGTTGCGTTCCCCGACTACAACGGCAACGGCATGCACCTTTCGGTGGGCAACATCAACGAAACGAACAAAGTCGGCCTGCTCTTCGTCGATTTCGAGCGTCAGGCGCGCATGCGCGTGCTCGGCTCGGCGCATGTCGATGAAAACGATCCGCTGTTCGAGCGCTATCACGGCGCGCAGATGATCGTGCGCGTGAGCATCGAATCTGTCTTCACGAACTGCCCGCGCTACGTCCACAAGATGCAGCTCGTCGAGGAATCGACATTCGTGCCTAAAGCCAACGTCGAAACGCCAGCGCCATCATGGAAACGGCTCGGTGCGGTTGCGGATGTGCTGCCTGAAGACGATAGCCATCTCAAAGGCACCGACACCGACCTCAACAAAACGCTCAACAAGGGCTGAGCTGCCTACCGGTAGACGTAGGTGATCGTGAAAGTCCTGTCGGCAAGCGTCGAATTGTAGGGCGGCAGCGGGAAGTAGCTCTGCTTCGCGGCAAACATGACACTCTGGTCGAGGCTCGTGCCCGAAGCGTCGAGAAGCTGAAGCTGGGCGATATCTCCATTCTCGTTGAGAATGATGCGAATGGTGACCCTGCCATAAATCCCACGCGGCGGCGGCATCGTCGTGCGCAAGGCATGGATCACGCCGCGTCCGAAATCGTCGTTCTCACCGGAGCGCGTAATCCCCGGAGGCCGCGTCGCTCCCGCTGACCGTCCGGGCGGCGCGCTCGAAAGATCCTGAGGCGTCGGCTCGACGCGCGCTTGCTTTTGCGGCGACTTCTTCTTTGGCGCCTCCTTTTTCTCAGCGGGCCTCGGCGCTTCGGTGGCCTTTTCCGCGGCCTTGGTTTGCTCCGGCGGCTTTTGCACCTCCTCCGTTGGCTGGGGCATCGTCGCGAGATCGGGTAGCAGCGACTCGAAATCAGGTAGCGCCGCTTGCTCCTTCTCCTTCGCAGGGTCTTTTTGCTCCGGTGTCTGCTCCTTGGGCTTCTCCTCGATCGGCGGCGTAACAGGCGCAGGCTCGGCCGCTTTGGGTTGAGGCTCGGGTGCAGGCTGAGGCTCAGGCTCCGGTTGCGGAGGCTCTGGCTTGGGCTCGGGCTGCGGAGGCTGCGGCACGGCCGTCGGAGCAGGCGCGCCTGGAGGTGGCGTCGCCACGGATTCGAGGCTTTTCAGATCCGCCGAAGTGACGAGATCCACGGCGATCGCATCGCTCGCTCCAGAGCGGTCTCCAAGCGTCCGCTGAGGCGCCCGCCGTCCGACATCGATGAAGAGCGCGGCGTGAACAAGAAACGCAACGACGAGCGCAATACGGAACGCACGCTCCCGGCGGTCGAGCGGCGGAACGAGCCGTTCGGGGAGCGCGATCAGGTCGTCCGCAGTCTGCGTCGCGTCAGTTATTTCCTGCCCCTCCTGTCCCGTGGTTTCTTCGCCCCCCTTTCAGTCCGGCGGGGCTCAAAAACATTACGAACCGCACGAACAAACTACTACTGGGTTCGCCGTGTCATGCACACGTGGCAATTTCAGCTCCAACACGTCGAAATGCCGAATTATAGTGGTGAAAACGGGGAGATACGCCCATGAGCGAGCACGGCACCATCAGAGCGGGCATCGGTGGCTGGACCTTCGAACCCTGGCGCGGCGTCTTCTATCCCGAAAAACTTCCCCATGCGAAAGAGCTCGGGTTTGCGAGCCGTGCTCTCACCACCATCGAAATCAACGGGACCTACTACCGCTCGCAGACGCCCGCAACGTTTGCGAAATGGGCCGGCGAAGTTCCCGACGGCTTCGTCTTTTCCGTCAAGGGACCACGCTTTGCCACTAACCGCCGCGTACTTGCCGAGGCGGGCGATTCGATCAAGCGCTTCCTGGACTCCGGCCCCACCATGCTTGGCGATCGTCTCGGCCCATTGCTTTGGCAGTTCGCGCCAACGAAAAAATTCGATGCCGACGATTTCTGCGCATTCCTCGAACTGCTCCCCCGGAGCTTCGATGGCCACAAGCTGCGCCACACCGTCGAGGTGCGGCACCCCACATTCCAATCCGCCGAGTTCATTTCGCTGATCCGCAGCTTTGATATTCCTGTCGTCTACGCCGACCACCCGACCTATCCCGCTATTGCGGATCCGGTGGGCGATTTCGTCTACGCGCGGCTTCAGAAAGGCGAGGACGACGTTCCGACCGGCTATCCCCCCAAACAGATTGCGAGCTGGGCCGCGGCCGCGAAAACGTGGGCCGAAGGCGGCGTGCCGAAACAGATCGAAGGCGATCTCGCCACAAAAGCGCGCAAGGAAGACAGCCGCACGCGCGACGTCTTTGTCTACTTCATCCACGGCGGCAAAGTGCGTGCGCCTGCCGCCGCCATGGCCTTCAATGTAGCAGCCGGACTGGAAACGCCGGCTGCTACACAAAACGCGCCCTCGGCAAAACCAAAGGCCAAACGCGCGACTAAAAAATAGCGCGACGGCGCGGCTCAGCGCTTACGAGGCCTTGCCCTCGACCAGGGTCTTGAGATTCGAGAGACCTTTCTCGAACTGGTCGCCGATCATCTTTTCGCCGTTCATGAACGTGCAGATCGCTTTTTCGAGAAAGCCACGCTCTCCCGACATAGACCACGTGACGATCGTGCGCGGTCCATCGGGCTTGAACGTAAACTCGCTCGCGTTCGATCCTGTCCACGGCTTGACGAAGTCCGTGCGGATGCGAATGCGCTCGTCCGGACGGCTCTCGAGCAGCGTCATGCTGCCTTCACCCACATTTTCGTTTCCAGCCCAGCGCAACACTGCGCCTTCACCCGACTCGGACCCTTCGAACGTCGCCTTTGCAGCGGGGTCGAGCTTGGCCCACGGAGACCACGCCTCCCATTTGTGAAAGTCATTAACCTCGGCGAATGCCTGTGCCGTTGGCGCGACGATGATCGTCGAGCGCTCGACGCGGAACGCCGACGGCTGAACCGCGACGTAAACGCAAAAGACGGCGACGATCGCAACGATTGCCAGCAAGATTTTCTTGATCATTCGACTTACCAATCCTCCCACGACCCGGCGGGCCATATCATCCGTACGCCTATCGCGCCATCCTGCGAGTTCCTCTTGACACGGTCATGGCCAAGACGCTTGCCTTGGCGTCTGCAAGTGGCGGCACGCCGTCGCGCCAAAAACGGGGAGAACGAACAAAATGCGCAACTCAGCAACGGCACTCTCGCTCGGCTTTGCTGCACTATTCGCCACGGTCTCTACCGCAGGCGCGGCCGAGCCCTCCTATGTCGGAACCTGGGCAACGGACCTCGCCCAATGCAAGGTCGGCCAGGAGCGTCAGGAAGCTCCGCTCGTCCTGTCGAAGGATGGCTACGATCAGTACGAGACGCACTGCAAGTTCAAATCCGTCGATGGCGCAGAAGGCGAATTTAAGGTCACGTCCGACTGCACCGTCGAAGGGAATGCTCAACCTTACGATTTCACGCTCACCGTTTCCGGCGATACGCTGACCGTGACCGACGATACGGGTTCCCGCGATCTCCTTCGCTGCAAATAGATTAGCGGCGCACGCACCACACTCCCACAGCAATCACGGACGAGGCCACCGTTGCGCCACATTTCGACCGCGGCCCAGGCGCAGCGTCCGCCGCGCCGTGGCTTTGGCGCGCGCGGGAGCTCGAAGCTGAGGCGAACTGAAGGAGGATGGAAATGAACCGCATTGCAAGACTTGCTGCCCTTACGCTCGCACTCGGCACGATCGCAGCGGCGACGACGCCTGCCAGCGCGGCATGCAAGCAGATCGGTGCCGTTGGCACGGGCGTGACGACGGACTTGGCCAAGTTCATGGCCGACGCCGCGTTGAAGAACATCCGCGAAGCCCAGGGCTACTCGAAAGCGTCCGGCACAACGACCTACAAGTGCGAGACTGGCATGATCGCCACCGATTGCCACGCTCGCCAGAAGGTCTGCCAGTAGGCCTCTCGTAAAAAGTAAGAGAGGGGCGCGACGGAAGTCTGCGCCTCTCCCGTTCTTTCTTGCAAGACGGCGCAATCGGCTCCCCCCGCCGAACCAGCGCCGATCGAGCAAGGAGAACGGACATATGACAGGTAAGCGAAAGTACATTCTCGCCGGTGTCGCCGCCGCAGCGGTGGGCCTCGCGGCCGCTGGAGCGATCGCCCAGCGTGCTCACTATTGGGACGGCCACAAGGGCCGTCATTTCGGTCACGGCGCCTCGATGGGCGTTCTTGGGCTTGGCTTTGGCGGCCCTCACGGTCGAATCTGCCGGGCAGACAGTGGCGAGTTCGCGGACATCATGCTCGTACGCCTTGAGCATCGCATCAATCCGACAGAAGCTCAGAAGGGCGCCTTCGAGGATTTCAAGGTCGCAACGCGTGCTGCGGCGCAAAAGCTGAGCGAGGGTTGCCCGAAACGGCCGGAAGTCAAAGATGGCGAGTCTCGCCCGCCGCGTAGCCTCATTGATCGCCTGAACCAGACGCAGACAGGGCTTGAGGCCTCTCTCGATGCGCTGAAAACCTACCGGCCAGCGGCGGAAAAGTTCTACGCTTCGCTCTCGGATGAGCAGAAGACGAAGCTCTCCGAGCGCCGCCGCGGCGGCGAGCGCCACTGGAACAGAGACCGTGGCCCCGGCGGCAAGCCCGATAACGAGCAGGGTTCCCCCACCCCCAACGACAAGGGCTAACACGGACGAGAAGCGCGGAGCGAATTAACTCTCCGCGCTTCTCAATACTGTTCACTCCACGGAATCACGCGCCAAAGCCTTGATAACTCCGCAAACCTGGATCATCGTAGGGTCTTCAGGTCATGCCGTTGGGGTGAGGTGGCAATGCTTGTGCGCGTTGCACTTATTTTGCTTTTGCTGTCGGGGCTCTTCGTCGCCGGACATCTCGGCGTGAACCTCCCTTGGGACCTCGCCGCGACCACGCCCGCGAAGGCACCTGACACATCGAAACCGTCGCACGCGACGGCGACGTCGCCCGCCCAATCCGCATTGGAGGAAACGACCTCCGCCCTCTCAGGCGGCGAGCAGGCTGCACCGTCAGCGGGTAGCGTGGCCATCGACATATCCCGCATTTCTCCCGACGGCCTTTCCGTATTCGCTGGCCGCGCAGAGCCGGACACCTACGTCACCGTTCTGGAAAACGGCAAACCTGCCGGCACTGTGCAAGCGGATGCCAATGGCGAATGGAGCTTGGCAACCGAGCACAAGTTCGCAAGCAACGATCCGGCGCTCACCTACGAGGTCAGCAAGACGCCGCCTGCCGCGCTCGAACCGCCAAAGGAAGCTCAAGTTGCGGCCCGCCCTGCGGAACCAGCGCAACAATCCGCATCTGCGGTCGCGAAAGAGGTAATGCGCAAGTTTGAGAACCTCGTTTCGGACGCGCGCAAAGAGGCCCAAAAGTACGAAGAGGCCAAGAAAAGGGATGCTGAGGAGGAAGCCCAAGTCGCCGAAAAGAGCGAGCCTGAGCTGAAAGTCGAGCCCGACGCAACAAGCGAGCCGCAGGTCGAAAGCAAGGAAACAGCGACTGCCGAGGCCTCTCCAAACGCAACCTCTCAAACAGCCCCAACCGCCGGCGAGAAATCATCCGACACGTCGAGCGCTTCCATTGCAACGGCGGCGTCCAACGCGACCGCACCCACGTCCTCGCAAGACGTGATCCCGGTGCCGATCATGTTCGTCTATAACGAGGCGACGCTCACGAGCGAGGGCGAGCGCGCCACAAGCTTGCTGCTCGAATATCTGACGCTCAAGCATCTATCAGCCGTGGAACTGACGGGGCATGCCGACGAGCGCGGCACCAACGAATACAATTTCGACCTGTCGCGCGAACGTCTTGAGAAGGTATCTGAGCTTTTGAGGGCCGGTGGATACGCCGGAAACCTCAAACTCACGCCAAAGGGCAAGAGCGAACCGTACGCGGGCGTTGATCGCGCCCGCTACAGCGGCGAAGCGCTCTATCAGCTGGATCGGCGCGTTGAGCTTCGTGTGAACCACTGAGCTCCCAACTCTCTCAGAAAAAAGCCCCGGTTTTCACCGGGGCAAGGATGGAGAGCGGGAGGAAGGGAGCGAGGACGGGGAACGCCTTACTGACAGGTCTGGAGCAACTCCCAGACCTTCTTGCATTTGCCGGCGACACAAACCGTCTTCGGCGTTTTCACATACGAACAGTGATAGGCACCGGAGAAGCCCTCGTAGCCGTTCATCGGGCGACTGAACTGATAGGTTTGCGAATAATAATCCTTGCTTCCTTTTGCCTGCGCATCGGCGACGGCAAGAAGCGGAGTAAGAGCCGCGGCTGAAGCAAGAGCAGCGAATGCGGCAACGCGAAGCGAACGGGTCATGGGAGCCTCCAACATGCGGCCGGGCTGGCCTCAATGAAACGATGACCTGAACCTACGTTCCCCCACTCTACTCCGCTGTTCCGACCGTGACTCACCCGGCTCGGGATAAAATCGTGCCGGACACCCATCAAGCCTTTCGAGGACAAGATGCAAACCAATTCGGCGCTCCAACCAGGCCTCGAAGGCCGAACCGCTACGATCGTCACCGACGCGCTCACTGCGCCTGCCGTCGGAAGCGGGTCGGTTGCCGTCTACGCCACCCCAAGCATGGTCGCCCTGATGGAGGCAGCAGCCGTCACCTGCATCGAACATCACCTCGCGCCAGGCCAAACCAGCCTCGGCGTCCATCTGGACGTCAGCCACACCGCGGGAACACCCGCCGGACTCGCAGTCTCCGCGACCGCCACTTTGACGGCCGTCGACGGCCGCAAGCTGACGTTCGCCATCGAAGCGCATGATGCCGTCGAGGTCATCGGAAGAGCCACCCACACACGCATCGTTGTCGATACCGAGCGCTTCATGGCCAAAGTTGCTGCCAAACTTTCCCGTCAGTAATACGCGCGCGCTGTGGCCCAATGCCTACGGTCACTGGCTATTATCCGCCCTTATCCCCAATCTCCTGGAAAGCAGGCTTACGGGCCTCCCCGCCGCCGGTATTTGTTGGTACAAGAGGCCAATCATCCGGGGAGGAATCATAATGCGCTCAACGCTCGCGACGCTGCTCG
Source organism: Hyphomicrobium sp. (assembly GCF_036262015.1). Lineage (GTDB taxonomy): Bacteria > Pseudomonadota > Alphaproteobacteria > Rhizobiales > Hyphomicrobiaceae > Hyphomicrobium_C. Next base: position 72,224 of record NZ_DATAJR010000011.1, read on the forward strand.
TTCTGATTGCCACTGCGGCCGCCGCCGGCGATGCGACCAAGTCCCCCGCAAATCCGCCGCCTGCCGCGCCGCCCGCAGCGAAAGCCGCAGCAACGCCTCCGCCGGAAACCGCCGCCTTACCGGACTCGAAAGGCAAGTGCGCGAACCCGAACGCGCTAGGCGTGGCACGCACGGTCGAGATCGACACGACTGGTGGCCCCGGTTTCGGCTTCGACCACTACAAGGCCTACGACTTTCTGCAGGACAAAGAAGTCGTCCTGACCTTCGACGACGGCCCGCAGGTGAACACCACCAAGGCCATTCTCGATGCGCTCGATACCGAGTGCACAAAGGCAATCTTCTTCAGCCTCGGCAAGATGGCAATCGGCCTACCGGAAATCATCCGCGACGTGGCCCACCGCGGACATACCGTCGGCACCCACACGTGGTCGCATCAGGACATGCGCAAGAAGACCGATCAGGAAGCCAAGGACGAAATCGAGAAGGGCATCAGCGGCGTGCGCCGCGCGGTCGGCGGGCCGATCTCTCCGTTCTTCCGCTATCCCTACCTTCGCGATTCCCAGGCTACGCTTGCGCATCTCGCGAGCCGCAATATCGCGATGTTCTCGACCGACGTCGACAGCTTCGACTTCAAGCGCCAGACACCTGAGCAGCTCGTTCAAGCGACGATGAAACGGCTCGACAAGAAGGGCAAGGGCATCATCCTGATGCACGACATCCAGCCCCACACGGCGAAGGCCCTCCCGGCGCTCCTCGCGGCCCTCAAGGCGGGTGGCTACAAGGTCGTGCAGATGAAGGCCAAGGACGATCTAAAAACCCTCGCCGAGTACGACGCCATGATCGAGAAGGACGTGAAGGGCCTACCTGCGGTCGGCGCCGAGCGGCCGCTGTCGAGCGTCGTGAAGACAGTGCCAACCGGGAAATAGGCGTCGAATCAGACAGTTAAGACACTGTCATAAAAAAGAAGACGCGAAAGCCTTGGCATCATCGGTAAACTCCCTAAAAACGCCCTAAGTGGGCGAGAGAGAGTTTTTGATGAGCATGAGACAAAGACTTTATTCGGGGCTCCTGGGCCTTGCGGTGGCGTTCGCCCTCATTCCGCAGGCGATCGCGGCTGCCGAAACATGCTCAGTAGAAAGTTTTGGCGATGCCGTCGACGCGTCGGCCAGCGAATTGCGCGCCTTCAGCGCTGAAACCCAACCCAAACTGAAGCAGAAGCTTGCAGCACTACGCGACGCCAAAAAGTGGACCGAGCCCGATTTCGAGACCAAGGGCCTCACGCTCGTTCACGACAAAAAGCTCGACGATTTTGACACCCAGGCCGGTGAGCTCCTGAGCAAAATCGACACCCTCGGCAGTCCGGAGCCGGCCGATGGCGCCGCCAATACGAGCTGCGCCAATCTCACCGAGCTCAAGGCCGCCTCCAGCGAGCTGATGGCCGTGATGCGCGCCAAGTCAGCGTACCTCATCGCGAAGATCGACCGCGAGATCGGGACGCCGCCTGCCGCGACTCCCCAGCAAGTGGCCAAAACAGAGACGGCACCGCAAACGCCCGTCGCACCGCATGCAGCAGCACCGGCATCGCCGGAAAGCACGCCCTCGCTCTCACCAATTCGCAAGAGCGAGACCTCTCAAACGAAAGAGACACCTCCGGTCGAGCAGACCCATCCAGCACCGCCACCGCATCCCGATCACGACAAGCCCAAGGAAGCCGATCGCTCGTCGAGCTGGAATACGACGACGGCACAGGCCGTCATTCCTCCGCCGCCGATCCGCCAGGCTCCGCCGCACGACAATGTTCCCGGCGCCTTCGAACAGCCGGGCGTGCCCTACGAGTTGCCTCCGCAGGCCGATCCGGATGACGAAACACCGGCCTTTGACGCCCAGGGCGGCGGATACTCGATCGACGAAATCCGCGAGGCCACGCGCGGCTTCTTCGGAACTGTATCCACCTCGCTCGCGAGCGTGATCGAGCACGCGTTCCAGAAGTCGGGACGCCCGACGGCCTATGTCCTCGGCACCGAGGGCGGCGGCGCGTTCTTGGCGGGTCTGCGCTATGGCGAGGGCACGCTCTATCTGCGCTCGGGCGGCAGCCAGAAGGTCTATTGGCACGGCCCATCCATCGGCTACGATCTTGGCGCCGAGGGGTCGCGCACGCTCTTCTTGATTTACCAGCTCGAAGAGCCCAACGGACTGTTCCGCCGCTTCACCGGTGTGGATGGCTCCGCCTATCTCGTCGGCGGCGTCGGCATGACGCTTCTGAAGGGCGGCCCTGTGATGATGGCACCGATCCGTTCGGGATTGGGCCTCAGACTTGGCGCCAGCATCGGCTACGTGCGCTTCACGCCGCGGCCGACCTGGAACCCGTTCTGAGCCGGCTAGAATCCGTATCCATACGAATTGCCGTTGTACAATCCGCGCGGCTGAATGCGGCGCTGCTGCGCGGCATAACCGCGGCGCCCACGCGCAGGCGCGTAATAGGCGCTCGGTGACGCACCATAGCCGGAGTATCCGCGCGCATAGTAGCTTGGCGGCAGATAGCGATACTGGCTCGCGCGACGCATCGGCAGAACCTCGCGCGGATAGTCGTCATAGGCCACACGCGCACCCGAATGGCTCGGCGTGCCGTGTACGACAATCTGCGTGCGCTCCTTGCCGTGACCGTTGACGAGATTGAACAGCGTCGCGGCGTTCTTTGGCGCAAGACGCACGCATCCGTGGGACGCCGGCGTTCCCAGCATCCGTGTTGCATAGCTGCCGTGGATCGCCACGCCCTGATGGAAGAACACGGCATGGGGCATCGGCGCATAGTCGTATTGGCGCGAGTACCACATCTTGGACATCCAAGTCGGCCGGAACGTGCCCGTGGGCGTGCTGTAGCCGTAGCGCGCTGACGAAATGGGCCAGGTGAAGCGATGCACGCCGTTTTCGGAGACGTTCATCGATTGCTTCGTCAGATCGATATCGATCGCGAGAGTCGGCTCGGGCGGAGGCTGCAGAGCCGCCGCTTCAGCGCTCGGGGAAGGATCTGCGGGAGAAGCAGCGCTGGCCGCCGGCGTTGCTGCAGCGGCCGTGCCCGGTTGAGCCGGAACACCGGCGACACTGGGCGCAGATGGAGCGCCGGGTGTAGCGGGGGCACCGGCCGAAGCTGGGGCTGCAGCCGCAGACGGACGCTCAGGAGCGCCCGGAGAGACGGTGAGTGTCGGCGGCGAGGCCTCATCGACGGAACGGCTGTCCGCTGCCGCCGACTTATTGATGATCGTGACGGTCGGAACGTCCCTCGGTGCGCCCGGTGTCATCTCTGTCTGAGCACCCGCTGCACCCGCGCTCAGAAGCACGGCGGCAAACACACCCAGATAAACCTTCGACCTCATCCCACATACCCCAACGCAAAACAAACGGAGACGAAAACAAACGCCTAGTGACGGATCGATATGCGCGTCCGACCGGCGCCGTACTGCCGGACGAGCGAATAGAACTGCGCGGCATGCCCGGGCGCGAGACGGATGCAGCCGTGCGACGCAGGACTGCCCAGCCGGCCGACTTCGGTCGTCGCGTGAATGGCGTACCCGCCGCTATAGAAGACGGCATTGTGCATCGGTGCGCCGCGATACTTCGTCGAGTACCAACGCTTCTCGAGACGCTGCGGGCGGAACGTGCCGGACGGCGTGGCATAGCGCCCACGGCCCGTGGAAACAGGCCAGCGGTAGTACAGCTCGCCGTTCACATAGACGTCCATAGTCTGGGAGCTTTTGCTGATGCGGGCTTGAACTTCGGCCAGAGCGGCAGCTGGCGCGATAGCCGACACGATCGCGGCGGCGAGCGCGATTTTTAGAACACGCATTACTTGTACTCCCGACACTACAGAGCAGGCGGTGCGCACCGCCACACGAAAGAAAAGCGCAATTCCGTTAGGATATCGTTCCCAAACTGATCGTAAAGGCGCAGTGCACGTACGATCTGTGTTTGCACGGCGTTTACCAAGTTCCGGGCGGTCAGGAGCCAGACTTGAGGCCATCGAACGCAGCCAGCGCTGCGCGCCGCGCCTCACTATGGTCGACGATTGGAGCGGGATAGGTCTCTCCGATCACCACGTTTGCCTCTCGGAGCGCCTCAGCAGGCGCTTGCCACGGCGCATGGATCGCCGTGTTGGAAAGCTTGCCAAGCTCGGGCACCCATCGGCGCACATACACGCCATCGGGATCGAACGTTTCTCCTTGGGTGACCGGATTAAAAATACGGAAGTAGGGCGCAGCGTCCGCTCCTGAGCCCGCGACCCACTGCCAGCTCGCGGAATTGTTGGCGAGATCGGCGTCGACGAGCGTATCCCAGAACCACGCCTCTCCTTCGCGCCAGTCGAGCAAGAGGTCCTTGATGAGAAAAGACGCGACGATCATGCGCACACGGTTGTGCATCCATCCGGTGTGCCAAAGCTCGCGCATTCCGGCGTCAACGATGGGATAGCCGGTCAAACCCTTCTGCCAGGCCTTGAGCGCCTTCGTAGTCCTACGCCACGGAAACGCTTTGAACTCGGGACGGAACGGTGCTTCTGGCAGATCCGGCCAATGATGCAGCAGATGGGACGAGAACTCGCGCCACGCCAGCTCCTTGAGGTAGGTCTCGCATCCTGCATCCGAATGAGCTTGGCGTGCGGACGCCGCCTCGGCCGCGTACCAGCACTGACGCGGCGAGATCTCTCCAAAGGCCAGATGCGGCGACAAACGCGACGTTCCCTCCATATCTGGCCGGTTGCGTTGCTTCGCATAGTCTCCCAGCCCATCCGTGAGGAAGTCTTTGAGACGGCCGCGCGCGCCGTCCTCTCCCGGAGTCCAGATCTCCCGAATGCCCGACGCCCAATCCGGTTTCCAAGGGAGGAGAGCCCAGGCGTCGAGTAGTTCGCTCTTCGGGGGCTTCTTCGGCCCACGCAAGTCATCCGGCGCCTTCAAAGGTCGTCCAACGTCGAGTTGGGCACGGAATGCACGCCAGAACGGCGTATAGACCTTGAACGGCCCTCCCGCTTGGGTTTTGAGACGGTCGGGATCGTGCAGGAGCGCGCCCGCGAAACGCCTGAGCTCTATGCCATCGCGTTGAAGACGGTCGCGCATCTTATGTTCAAGCTGTGCAGCCCAGGGCTCGTAGGCGCGGGAGCAGTAGACGGCCTCCGCACCGGTCTCCTCAACGAGTCCCGCGATCGCATCCACGGTATCGCCACGCCGCAATACGAGCGGACAGCCCCGCTCCGCAAGGTCGCGCGCCAGAGCCTCGATACTGTGATGGAGCCACCAACGCGATGCCGCACCCGCCCGCCAAGGGCCCGCGACTTGATCATCCAGAACGAAAGCAGCAACGATGGGCAGGCCGGTTTCAACGGCAGCGGAAAGCGCTGCGTGGTCCGCGATCCGAAGGTCGCGGCGGAACCACACGAGAATGGGCTTGTTCGTCACAAGAGGCTCGGCGCGCAAGGCATGATCTCGAACTCGGAACGTTGAGGCGCGGCCGGCAGTTCACTCAGTTGAACAGAAGATCGAAGATCGTCTTGGTTTTCTTCTTTGCGGTTGCCCGCTTCGTCGGAGCCGGATCACCGAAAACACCGCCCATCGGCGAATCCCACGGCGCCCAGCCTCCGCTTTGCGAAGTCGTGGTATAGCGCCGTTCGCCGCCTGGCGAGGCGATCTGATCGCGCGACACCCGCAAATCGAAATCGTCCGTCACGCCATCGGCGGTCGCAACCGTCACCTTGCCGGTGTCCCAAGTCCACGTGGCAACCTTCTCGCCCTGCTTGTGCGGCTCGATGGCGATGACAACGCCAGCTTCCACATCGACGACGGCGATGAGTTCGAGATCCTCTCGTCCCGATTTTCCGGGAACGCTGCCGCCAAAGAAACGCAACGTGCCGATTCCCTTCCACGGCGTCGTCTTCAGCTCCCACTCCAACAGCTTTGGCTGTCCCTCCCCCATCATTTCGAGAGGAATGGAAAGTCGCGGATACTGGTCGTTGAGCGCAATGAAACGTTCGCCCTTTTTGACGACGCGCCAGGTGTCGATGCCCGCGCCGGAAACCTCCGTCTCCTCGGCTCGTGACGGTACATTCCCGAGCCGTTGCAGCGCTTCCGTCGCATCGCGATAGCCCGGACGCAATGATTGCGCCTTCTTGAGATCCGCGATCGCTTGATCGGTCTGGCCCTGCGCTTCTTCGATTTCTGCCTTCACCCAATAGACTTCGGGAATATCAGGGCTGAGTTTCTGCGCCACTTCGATATCGCGCAACGCAACATCGACCTGACCGCTTTTCTTGTAGGCATAGGCACGATAGGCGAATGCAAGGCCGGAGCGCGGATCGATCTCGATCGCGGAATTGAGATCTGCGAACGCCTCGTCGTTCGTCTCCGCCAGAGAATACGCGAAACCGCGCTCGGCAAACGCCGACGCGTTCTTGGGATCGATCTCGACGGCCTTAGCAAAATCCTTGATCGCCGACGCCGTATTGCGCACAGCGAGATAGGCCTTGCCGCGCAGCACGTAGCTCTCCGCATGATTGACGTCGAAGGCGATGGCCCGCGAGAGGTCCTCGATGGCTTCATCGTAGTGCTCGACCTCGAGCTTGGCTTCAGCCCGATTGCGGTAGCCCGCAGCAAAACGGGCGTCCGCCTTGACGGCGCGCGAGAAATCCCGAATGGCGGCGTGAGGGCGATGCTGAGACAGGTGCGCGAGGCCGCGCCCGCTCAAAGGCGCGGGATTTGAGGGCAGCAACTGCACCGACTTGGTGTAGTCGACGATCGCGTCGTCGAGCCGGCCGAGTTTCACATATGCGCCAGCGCGGTTGTTGTAAGCCGCGGCATAGCCAGGCGCGAGCACGATCGAGCGATCGAAATCCTTGAGCGCTTCTTTCGCCAGTCCGAGCGAGAGGAGCAGGTTGCCGCGATTGTTGTACACGGCCGCGAACTCGGGAAAGAGCTGAGCGGCAAGATTGAAATCCTCGAACGCCTGTCGCGTCTGACCCATTTTGATGTTGGCGACACCGCGATCGTTGAGGATCGCTGCGCGGCGATCATTCGGCAGCGCCGTATCCTTGAGCGCTTCGGTGTAGCTGAAAATGGCTTGCTGCACGTCCCCGCGCACGAGCGCACCGGCGGCTTCGTCAGTCGCTTGCGTAGGCTCACCCGGCGCCGCAAACGCGGAAGCACCCAGCGAGGCCGCGAGACCCAGGGCGAAAGCAGCACGGACGGCATGCGAACGGACCATTATACCTCTGAACCTCCGGCTAACACCGGCATGGTAAACTGCGGCGGATCAAATTTCCCCTGAATCTGCCGCACGGGTCAATAACGCCCGATTGTGGCTCCGGCACGGTGCCAACCAATAAGGGATTATCCCGGATGAATCTGTGGTTCCGCCTGATCTGGTTGTTCTTGACGGCACCGATGCGATCGAAACTGACGATTCCCGCCGATGTGTCCACGCTTGATTTCAGGGTCCTGCCGCACGACTTGGATCTCAGCTTCCACATGAACAACGGGCGCTATCTCCAGATCATGGATCTGGGCCGCTTGGACCTCCTCATGCGCAGCGGGCTTGGCGGGGCTGTCTGGCGTCACGGATGGACGCCCGTCGCCAACGCGGCCGCCGTGCGATTCCGCCGCGAGCTGCGCCTTCTCGACCGGTATCGGCTTGAAACGCGCGTTGTCGGCTGGCTCGATCAAGCCGTCCTGATCGAACAGACGTTCGTCTTCACGAGCGGCGAGCGCGAAGGCCAGGTGTCGGCGCGCGCGCTGTTCAAGGGCGCGCTCTACGACCGCAAAGCCCAGCGCTACGTCCCGGTCGCCCAGATGATGGAGATGATCGGCACCGCGGCGTCCAGCCCAGAGTTCTCCCCGGACGTCCAGGCTTTCCTCGCCGCCGACAACGCCATGCGCGAAGCGGGCCACGCCGCAACCAGCGCTTCGGATCCCTAAATCAGCGATCCGTTGCCTCGGGCATCAGCCGTGCGAGCACGGCTGGCAAACGCTCCGGCAAGTCCTCGGCAATCAATCCCGGCCCGAAATCCTGTGCGGCCGCTCCGTGCAGCCAGGCCCCCGCAGCAGCGGCTTCGAAAGCAGGCATGCGTTGCGCGAGAAGCCCCGTGATAACACCCCCAAGCACATCTCCCGAGCCCGCCGTCGCGAGCCAGGGCGGCGCGTTGGTATTGATCGCGGCCCGTCCGTCCGGCGCTGCAACAACCGTATCCGGCCCTTTGAGCAAAACGACTGCGCCGGTCTCTCGTGCGCCTTGCCGCGCGCGCTCAAGCTTCGAGCCGGGCACGGCGCCGAACAGCCGGTCGAACTCCCCATCGTGCGGAGTGAGAACCACGCCCCGGTCGTCACGAGCGGCGATCGCAGCCCGCAAACGCTCGACATTACCAGCAAACGACGATAGGGCGTCAGCATCGATCACCACTGACGCCGGCGAGCGTAAGGCCGCCTCCACGAGCCGGCACGTCGCTTCGCCCACACCGCCGCCGGGGCCAATAAGCACGGCATTTTTCCGCGCGTCCGCAAGCAACTCGGAAAGTCCCTCCGGCCCCTCGAACGGCTTCAGCATGACGGCCGTCAGATGCATGGCATTGACCGTCACCGCATCGAGCGGACTTGCGACAGTCACAAGTCCCGCTCCCGCCCGCAGCGCCCCGCGAGCCCCGAGACGCGCCGCCCCGGTCGCGTGAGCCGGCCCCGACACCGCCATCGCATGTCCCCGCGAATACTTATGACCGCTGTGAGAGGGCCACCGAAGACAATCACGCCAAAGTGCCGGTTCATTCAGGAACGTCGTCACGCCGATGTCCCGAAGGACGTCCGGCGGGATGCCGATATCCGCAATGCGGATCGTCCCGCAAAGATCTCGACCCGGATAGAGCACATGGCCGGGCTTCAGCCGAAAGAAAGTCACCGTTTCCGTCGCACGCAACACGGGCCCGTAGGCGTTCCCGGTTGCGCCGTCGAGGCCGCTCGGCACGTCGACGGCAAGAACGGGCGTTCCGCGCTCTTTCACGGCTTCGATGACCTCCGCAGCCACGCCGTCGATCGGACGCGACAGGCCCGCGCCGAACATCGCGTCGATGACCAGATGCAGGCTATCGAGCTGAAAGGGATCGAACGGGCGGAACGGCCCGTCGAAGCGGCGCGCCATCTCGGCGGCATCGCCCTTGAGCGCAGACTTATCGCCAAGAAGAAAGAGTCGGACGTCGTAGCTGGCCCGCTTGAGATAGCGCGCGGCAACAATGCCATCCCCGCCATTGTTTCCCGGTCCGCAGAGTACAGCCACCCGCGATCCAGGCGGAACCAGTCGCCTCGCTGCATCCGCCACCGCTTGACCGGCTGCCTCCATGAGCGCAAGGCTCGCGACGCCATGCGACAGCGCAAGGCAGTCCGCACGGCCCATCTCGCTCGGGGTGAGAAGTTCGATGCCGCTCTCTATCCAAACCGTCCCGGTCCCCAAGATGCCTCTCCTCGATCGCGCCGCCATGCGCTCGACCCTAGTGGTCGCACCGCGCATTGGCCATTGCCGGCGATCTTGACCAGCTCAAGCAAACCGAAGGTGCACAAACCACGAGCATTATGTCTATTTTTTAATCACTTTTGGGCTGCTAGACTGCCTATGCAAAAGGCAGAAATCAACCAACAGGCTGAGACTTAAGGATTTAATTTAGATCGAACGACTTGGCATATCCCGTGCTACCCGATGGCCGGTCCGGCGCATCAGGCATGGCGGCGGGACTTCTGAAGGATAAGGGCGCATGAAAAAGATCGAGGCCATTATTAAGCCCTTCAAACTCGACGAGGTCAAAGAAGCTCTCCAGGAAATCGGCCTGCAGGGCATCACCGTCATCGAGGCGAAGGGATTTGGCCGTCAAAAAGGCCACACCGAGTTGTACCGCGGCGCCGAGTACGTGGTCGACTTCCTGCCGAAGGTGAAAATCGAGGTCGTGCTCGGCGACGAAATGCTTGAGAAGGCAGTCGAAGCCATTCAGAAGGCAGCCAAGACAGGCCGCATCGGAGACGGCAAGATCTTCATCTCGACCATCGAGGAAGCCATTCGTATTCGCACCGGTGAAACTGGCGCAGAAGCCATCTGATCGGCGCCGGCAACCGCATCAATTGAGTCAAATAAGCAGATCCATAGGGGAGCGTTTATGAAAACGGTCAATGACGTCCTTAAGTTGATCAAGGACAAGGACGTAAAGTTCGTCGACCTTCGTTTCACCGACACGAAGGGCAAGATGCAGCACGTCACCGCCGACGTGAGCTGCGTCGACGAAGCCATGTTCGAAGGCTATGCCTTCGACGGCTCGTCGATCGCCGGCTGGAAGGGCATCGAGTCCTCCGACATGTACCTGAAGCCCGATCCGGCTTCGGCCCACATCGATCCTTTCTTCGCCCAGACGACCGTCGCCATCTTCTGCGACGTCATCGAGCCCCTCACCGGCCAGCCCTATGAGCGCGACCCCCGCTCGATCGCCAAGAAGGCCGAGGCCTACATGATGTCGCTCGGCATCGGCGATAAGATCTACTTCGGCCCCGAGGCCGAGTTCTTCATCTTCGACGACGTGAAGTTCTCGACCGATATGTATAACACCGGCTTCAAGGTCGACAGCTCGGAGCTGCCCACGAACTCGAACACCGAGTACGAGATGGGCAACCTCGGCCATCGTCCGCGCGTCAAGGGCGGCTACTTCCCGGTTCCGCCGATCGACAGCTGCCAGGACATCCGCTCGGAAATGCTCTCGGTTCTCTCCGAGATGGGCGTCTCGGTTGAGAAGCATCACCACGAAGTCGCGTCCGCTCAGCACGAGCTCGGCGTCAAGTTCGGCCCGATGATCACGATGGCCGACCACATGCAGGTCTACAAGTACGTCGTGCACCAGGTCGCTCAGGCCTACGGCAAGACGGCGACCTTCATGCCGAAGCCGATCTTTGGCGACAACGGCTCGGGCATGCACGTCCACCAGTCGATCTGGAAGGGCAGCGAGCCCATGTTCGCCGGCAACAAGTACGCCGACCTTTCGGACACCTGCCTCTACTACATCGGCGGCATCCTGAAGCACGCGAAGGCCATCAATGCCTTCGCGAACCCGCTGACGAACTCTTACAAGCGTCTGGTTCCGGGCTATGAGGCTCCGGTGCTCCTTGCCTACTCGGCTCGTAACCGCTCGGCCTCGTGCCGCATCCCGGTTGTGACCAGCCCGAAGGCAAAGCGCATCGAGATCCGCTTCCCCGATCCGGGTGCCAACCCCTACCTCGCCTTCGCGGCCATGCTCATGGCCGGCCTCGACGGCATCCAGAACAAGATCCATCCGGGCGACCCGATGGACAAGAACCTGTACGATCTGCCGCCGGCAGAGCTCGCCAAGATCCCGACCGTTGCGGGCAGCTTGCGCGAAGCCCTCGCATCCCTCGACAAGGACCGCGGGTTCTTGAAGGCTGGCGGCGTCATGACCGACGACATGATCGACGCCTACATCGAGCTGCGTATGGCAGAGAACATGCGCTACGAGATGACGCCGCATCCGGTCGAGTACGACATGTACTACTCGGTCTAAGCGACTTCGCGTGGGGGAACTACGGCCGTGATCCTTCGGATCATCGGCTATCCTACAAGCCCGGCAGCAATGCCGGGCTTTTTTTGTGCCCGCGCCCCGTCAGTGCGATCAGTAGAAGAGAAGAATGCCTATAAAAACGCCGGCCAGCGCGAGACGATAAAAGCTGCGCTCGTGATGGAGGAGCCAACCGACGAAGCGGCGCGGCAGCTCAGCCCAGGATACGCGCGCCAAGGCTGACAGCACGAGCCCCAGCACCAACCCGAGCAGCAAGGATCCGAGGTGAACGCCGGATTGGTCCGCGCTCAGGACTTGCTCGATAGAGAGGTTGGGCAAGGGGGCAGTGCCGATGACTGTCAGCACACCGGCAGCAAGGAAACCAAAGGCAAGAAGCGAGAGAAACCCGATCGCCGATCTCATGACGACCTCGTGGGATTTGAGGAACGATTTGTGAATAAGGCTCCAGCGTACGCGGCTCGCGTCAACGCCAAGTTAACTACAGGTCCGCGGCTCACCAGCCAGTGACTTGAACGCACTTCATGTATTGACACGTCGGCTACAGAGGCGCAGACTCTCATCATTCTGGAGAGGAGGTCTAAGAAAATGTGGCCACCGGGCAGAATTACGTCGCTCGCCTCTAAGTAGAGATGACTGCATAGCCAAGCAATCATTGAGCGACAGAAACAGATAACTCGACAAATCAGCGTGGAAACTTGGGATAGACTACGAGCTTACAAGCGAAGTGGCATGAGGCCGTGTTAATAGATCATCAACCCCAGCAATACCAGAGATCGGTTGCTGGAGAGATCGGGAGCGTCACAGGAGCGAAAGCTGACCTGTCATCGCGCACGATGCTGAACCTGCCGCAGCCGGAGCACGCAGCAATCTTGATTTCCGCGAGACCAGGATCAGACGGCTAGGACAAAGGAAGGACGGAGCAGGTCACCGAGCGTGTTCGGGGAGACAGGATCTCGCCCAAGATGCACTGCTCGGAAGCACCCTCCGCCACGAAGTGAAGGAAGTCCTCGTCCGCGATCGCGCGAGCCCGCTGGGAACCTCCCCCGGCGGGCTCGTTACTTTGGACCCACGGGCAACGCGGCGTCGCGCGCTCCCTGTGGTCGCCAGCATGGGAATGCGCAGTGCTCCACCTCGAGCATGCTGGCTTTGTGTTGCGTCAGTATTTATACGTACGTAACACAGCCTGACGGGCTAGTGTCCAAAATGGAGGCCTTGAAATGCGGAAGTGGACTATGGCGGCAGCCCTCTTGGCAGCCGTTCCAACGGCGGCGTCAGCCCAGGATGTTGCGGCAGGGGGTGCGATCTTCAAAAAATGCGCGGCCTGTCATCAGATCGGCGCGAACGCTAAGAACGCCCTCGGGCCCGAACTGACCTGTGTTGTTGGCCGCAAGGTCGCGTCCGTCGAAGGCTTCCAGTACTCCGAGGCTCTGAAGCACACGACCTGGACCACCTGGGACGATGAGCACTTTCTGCAATGGATAGAGAACAACAAGAAGCTCGTCCCCGGAACCAAGATGATCTTTCCAGCAGGCGTCAAGGACGAGACCGATCGCGCCAACCTGCTCGCCTACGTCAAATCCCAGTGCGCCAAGTGAGATGAGACAGCGGGCGACGCATCTCGTCGTTGCACCGCCATGATTGAATGCGACCGAGGTGCGATGATGCGCCTCGGTCTTCTTATTATCGCTTCGGCTCTAACACTGTGCGGCACGGCATTCGCTCGTGCGCCGTACGGCTGGCTGCCGTCGCCAACTTCGCCTCCACCAGCCCTTGCGGAGCGCATCGCACCACCTCCGGGCTTCGAGCGAACTCCAGTACCGGAGGGCTCCTTCGCCGCCTGGCTGCGCGGCCTTCCGATGCGCCCCGAAGGCGCAAAGGTCATGACCTACACCGGCAAGCCAAAATGGCGCCAGGACGTGCACGTCGCGGTCATCGATATCGACATCGGCAAACGCGACCTGCAGCAGTGTGCCGATGCGGTCATGCGGCTCCGCGCGGAGTGGCTCTACAGCCTCGGCCGCGACAAGGAGATTGCCTTCAACGACACGGACGGCAAGCGCCGCCGCTTCTCCGCCTCACGCGGCACCGACCACGCGGCACTCCGCAAGTACATGGATCTCGTGTTTGCCTACGCCGGCACCTATTCGCTCGAGCGCGAACTGAAGAAGGTCGCACCGAACGACATCGCTATCGGCGACGTCTTCATCAAAGGCGGCTTCCCCGGCCACGCGGTGCTCGTGACTGACATGGTCGAGAACAAGGCGACCGGTGAGAAACGCTTCCTGCTGCTGCAGAGCTACATGCCGGCGCAGGACATGCACATCCTCAAAAACCCGAAATCTCAGGACGGTACGCCCTGGTACACGCTGCCCGTGGGCGAGCAACTCGTCACACCGGAGTGGGTGTTCCTAGGGACGGCCCTTCGCCGCTGGCCTTAGTTCCGGGATAGCCGGATCACCGCCGAGCCCTTGCTGCTCGTTAGCCGCACGACCTGGCTGCGACCGCTGACGGAAATCGAGATCTTGCCCGACGTATCGAATTCCGGATTGTAGAACGTACCGCGATAGCTGCTTCCCGAACCCCGAACGAACGCCGTCTGTGAAACGGTCCCCGACTGCGTGGCGCACGTCGCGCTCACATCGTACGCGGATTTTCCGCTCGGGCTGAAAGTTGCCCGGCAGCGTGCCTGCTCGGACGAGCCTGAGCTGAACGTGACCGTTCCGCCGCCCCTCCACGATCCTGCCAGACCGGGCGAATCCGCCTCGGCAGGCACGATCGCCGATGAGAGCAGGAGTGCTCCAAACCCCAAAGAAAGAAACAGGCCCTGTGCGGCTTTCAGCATCAGTCTCCCCTTCCTTGTTCACCTGCCGTTGTGCCGCTCGTGTCGGCCTCGGCTGCACGAATGAGTATATCCACGAAAGTTGAGTCTCCAAGGCGGGGATCGGTTCAATTATTTTTTGTGCACCCGCTCACGCGCGGCTTTGAGCGCATCCGGTAGAACGTCTGCGAAGACTGCGAGATCCTCATCCCGGCCGCAGGAGATCCGGATGCACCGGTCAAGCGGCACGACTTGCGGCTTGCGAGCAAAGACATCCCGCGCCAACAGCTCGTCCAGCACAGCACGCGCAAACGCGCCGTCCGCCCCGCAATCGATGGTGACAAAGTTGGCCGCCGATGGGAGCGGATGAAGCCCGTTGCTGCGGGCAATCTCCGATATCCTTTTACGCGCGCGATCGATCTTGTCGACCGCAAGCTGAAGATAGGGTTGATCCTGCAGGGCTGCTAGGGCCCCAATCTGTCCGACGCGATTAATTCCATAGTGGTTACGCACCTTATCAAAAACGGCGACCAATTCGGCGTCGCCAATCGCGTAACCGATCCGCGCGCCTGCAAGCCCATACGCTTTAGAGAAGGTACGCAGGCGCAGCACCTGTGGATTGGTGACATCGATCGCCGGGATCGCATCGGCAGGCGCGGTGTCGCAGTACGCTTCGTCCAATAGCAACAGAACACCGTCGGGAAGGGCCTCAATGAGCCGGTCGAGAGCGGCGGCAGGCCACCATGACCCCATCGGATTGTCAGGATTGGAGACGTACAAGACACGGGCGTTCGTCTGCAGCACCGCCGCCAGCAGTGCGTCCAGATCTTCCCGGTCGTCCCGGAAAGGCACGCGAACCAACGTGGCCCCTTGAGCCGAGACATGGAAATTGAAGGTGGGATAGGCACCGTCCGAGGTCACGATGACCGTGCCGGGATCGGCGGCAATTTTTACAGCAAGCCCAAGCAGCCCGTCGATGCCTTCGCCGATCACCACGTTGTCCGCGGCAACTCCGTGGTGCTGCGCAACGGCTTCCCGCAGGTCGTGGCTTTCAGGATCCGAGTATTTCCAGTTCTCCGCTGCCGCGTCGGCCATTGCGCGCACAGCTAACGGACTCGGCCCGAAAAGACTTTCATTGGCGCCAAGACGAGCAACAAAAGCGCGTCCCCGCGCGCGTTCTTGCGCCTCAGGTCCGACGAACGGCACGAGATTGGGCAGCTCGCGAACGATGCGCGTCAGCGTGGGACGTCCCATTAAGGTCCTCAGCATTGCTTGTTGTTGTTAGATAAGCCCCAGCTCGGTGAGCGCACGGCGCATCTCCGGCGGAATGGCCGCCAAATCAGCCGTCGCTTTCCCGAGATCCGCGGGCGCATCATCTGCTGTGAGATAACGCCAGCCCTGAAACGCACGGCGTGGAACCGGCCGCACGGGGATCAACTTGCGATCGAGAAGGATCAGGCAGCACGGGCTCCCGTCGTCCTTCTTGCCTTCCTCGAAGCCGATCAGTCGCTGGCGCACCTGGATCGTTCCTTTGATCACCCAGTAGAGTGACCCGCCGTCGAGCTCCTGCTGCCGCTTCGGCGTCTGAAGGGTTGCATGAAAAATGCGGGGTTTCTCACCCTTGGCTTTTTGCTCCTTGAGACGTGCGCTCTGCCACGCCGCCAGATCCTCAATTGAATCGGCTCCGACACAGAGCTTGACGATGTGGAGCGTCATCTCGCAATCCAGTCGAAAGGTAGGGCCTGATCACTCCGCGGTGCAGAAGCCTGTATACTGGCCAAACACCGGCTGCCCCAAGAGCCCAAAGTGCCGCGAATGCACCGCCGGATATTTCCCGGCCGTCGTATCCTTGTCGTAGATCGTCGTGAGGTTGAGGAAGCCTTCGTTGACCACCTCTAGAAAGTGGTTGGCGTTGATCGCGCGCACCACGCTGAGTTTACCGCTCTTTCCGTCCGGCTGGGTCTTGAGAGTCGCAGACTGCTTTTCGAGGTCGATATCCTCGATGCTGAACGCAAGCGGATTGGGCGGCTTGGATTGGAAGGTGCCCGCGTCGTAGCTCCACGACGCACCCGACGTGAAAGAGCATTTGAAGGTCTTGGGAAGGCTGTCGTCGCCCACATCCTCAGCTCGCGCACCAACGCCAGCAGCGAGAGACAAAGCACTGGCCAAAGCCAAAGCACCAAAAACACCAGCGATCGACTTGAAGGTCATGCATGCCTCTCAAAATGGGGTCCAGAAGTGGCCCCACACTTCAGACATCGAGGGGTACCGCGTCACAGTAACCGGGGTCAACCCACGCGCATATCAAGCCTTTCTCCTGCCGCTATTGAAGATATTCCTTGGAATCGGCCGACTGGGTACCATAGGACAACCCCACGGCAACCCGGTTAGCCATGCACAACCCTGCCAGACCCAAGAGATTTGCGGCGCTCGCGGCGCTGGCTCTTGGCGCGTGCGCCTCACAAAGCGGCGAGCTGGCAGCCCCCGTGACACCCGTTGCCGAAACCGTAACGCGGCTTCCGCCCGCTTCGGGATATCAGATGAAGCCCGACGAGTTGGCGCTCGATTGCAAGAAGCTCACGGGACGTATGGCTGTTCGCATCGTCCAGATCCGTGACTATCAGACCCGCCACCAGACGACTGCGTTGTCCCGCTCCATTCAATCGACAACCACTTCGGTCATGGGTGGCTCGAAGGAAGGGACCGATCCTGAGGGACGCTACGCGCGCGACCGCGCCCAGCTCGAAGCTTTCAATCAGAGGCTCGCGGAGAAAAACTGCGCCAACTTCGATCTCAATGCCGAGCTCGATCCAAACGCCAAAGATCCGCCGCGCACGAGACGCCTGAACAAATCCTGATCGCGTCAGGGACCCGGAAACAGCTCGTCGATACGGCCCAGCGCGCGATAGGCAATCAGTCCCAGCCATTCGTTGGCACCGAGATCGAGGCGCATGAGACCCTGCGGAATGCGTTCGAAGAGGCGCGTGAGGTCGACCGGCCCGCGCGTCCGGTAGTCGACCGGATAAGCAATCACGTCAAAGCCGGCCTTGCGGAAAAGGCCCATCGCGCGCGGCATGTGATAGGCGCTCGTGACGAGGTACCAGCGCTCGCCTTCCGCTGGTTTGACAAGTTCACGCGTGTAGACGGCGTTTTCGTAAGTGTTGCGGGACTTGTCTTCGAGGACGAGCCGCTCTTTCGCAACTCCGGCATCAACGAGAAATGCCGCGACAGCGCTGGCCGCCTCCACATTCCGCGCGAGCAATCCTCCGACACCGCCCGTGAACACGACCTTGGCTTCAGGGTGGCGAAGCGCGAGACGCAATCCTTCCGTCACACGCTCCGCCGCCTCGTTGAGACCTAAGCCGCCGCGCCCTGTCGAGATCCATCCATCTTCAAACCCGCCGAGCAGGATGATTCCGTCCACGCGGTCGCCCGGTCCGGGAGCTGGTACCGAGGCAAACCGCTGTTCGAGCGGCAGCACGAACCAGTTGCCAAGCGGCCCCAGCCCTCCGAGAAGCAATGCAAGGATACCGCCGCCGACGAGCCAGCGGGCACGCCGGCTCGCGGTACCGCGCCGCATCATCCAAAGTCCGCCCGCAATGCAGAGGACGAAAAGTGTCGACGGCTGCGCCATCAGCGCGAGGACTTTCGATAGACCGAACGGCATCCGCGAGGCTTATGGACAGTTGATCTTGCGCATGTTGGCCTTGTCCGCATAACCCTCGAGCGAGCCCTTGCGGATTGCACACCAGAAGCCACGCGGCGTGCAGAAGAGTTTGCGCTTCTCGAGAATGTCCCCCTTGTTCGCGACCCCGATGACGTCCGAAGTGCTATAGGGCCGGGCCCGGATGTTGAGGCTCGATGTCGTCACCTTGAAGCAACCGTAGTTGGTCGCCGCCTGAGCATCTGCCGCAACGCCTGCCATTGCGACGAGGCCCGTCAGTGCGAGGGTGAATGCGGACTTGGACTTCATTGAACTTTCCTCCTTGGAACACCGTGCGGATCGACCGGTACACGGCCGATGATGAACCGGATTTGAACCGGCTGAATCCGCGAGCAGGCTCGTAATGCCGATTACGGATAAAAGTGTGGCTGACGCTGCGACATACCCATTTGATTGCGCCTCCCGAGCCCGGTAACCGTAGAAGATCGTTTGCATACTGTCCCCGGAGCGGCAGACAAGTTCGGACATCATGGCGAATATACCGGCACCTGGCTCTCCGCCCCCCTCGACGGTTCCCTGGCCCCCCATCCTGTTAGCGGCGGTCTTTGTGGGCGCGTTGGCCCTCGGCTATGCAGCACCCCTGCCCTGGCCGGGCAAAAACGACCTCATGGCCCATCTCGTCGGGCGGGGACTTGGAGTGCTGGGAATTGCCCTTCTTTTCTGGGCGGGCTGGACGTTGCACCGCCACCGCACGACGTTTTTGCCCGACAAGGCCGCCACCCACCTGGTGACCGACGGCCCTTACCGCTTTCGTCGCAATCCCATTTACATCGCTGATATCCTGATCCTCTTCGGCTTGGCCGAAATCACTCAGAACATCTGGTTTGTGATCCTGGCGGCCCCCTTTGCCCTCCTCGTCACATGGCTCGCCATTCTCCCGGAGGAACGCCATCTCGAAGACCAATTCGGCGACGCCTATCGGGACTATAAAGCCCGGACCAGGCGCTGGATTTGAGTCGATGAGAGGGACATCGTGAGTACGGACTACGGCGAAAAGGAGCGCCAGTTTCTCGAGACGCTGAAGGCCGACACCGGCCGCACGCTCGAAGAATGGATGGCCGCGATCGCGGCACAGGGCCTGACGCACCGAAACGACATCATCGACTGGTTGCGCCGTCAGGGCTTCATGTTCTCCAAGGCGTCCTGGATCGAGCGCATCCACAATAACGGCGGCCGGCCCATCTACGATGGCGTGGAGCGTCCAAGCGCGCGGCCGCGGCCGCGCAACCCGGGCTCTCCCCGACTTCCCCTCGTACCGGCGGTCGAGCCGCCGCCTCCACAGCCTGCCGTGCCTGCTCCGTTGCCGAGGCCGCCGACGCTCACTCCTTCGCCTCCGCCGAGCCGCTCACCAGCCGCGCCACAAACCGACGCGACCGCGCTCGACGCGCTGCTCACCAAAGCCAAGGCCTTCCGTCCGCTCGCTGTTTATGTGCTGACGGAAGTTCGCAAGGCGGTCCCGGGCGTCGTGGCGGCTCCGCTCGATTCAGCCATCGTCTTCAGCGTCGGCACGGCGAGCTTTGCCGTCCTGACGATAAGCGCCAAAGAGCTGAGGCTCGGCCTCGATCTCAAGTCCAAGCCGGCCGATGTCCCGTTGGAAACGGCAAAACTTGCAATTCGCGGCGCTGCGCCCATGTCCCATTTGATTGCGCTGACGGACGCACGTCAGATCACGCCTGCCCTCATGGCCGCCGTCGCGCAGGCAGCCGCTGGCCGTTAAACCGCGCCACAACATCGATTTGCCGGAATTTCAGCGCTGCATGGCCGCCCGAATGGAGGCTCGATTGACACCCGCTCGCTCTGCCGCACGACGGAAAATCCGGACACTTACCGGCTTTGTCTCGGCTCTCGTCCTTGTTTCGGTCAGCCTGCCAGCGACCGCCGAACCCATAGGCGGCAAGGATGGAATTGCAGATCTCCTGAAAGGCGGCCAAGCACCTTCAGCCGCGCCGGGCGTTGGAGCACCGTCAGCCGCCACGCCTACGCCAGAGGTCGAGCGCGATCCGCGTGAAGGCGACCCGAGCTATGAGCAGGCACGCGCGCTGATGTCCGCCATTGATGGCCTGCTCGCAGACGTCGCCGAGCAAAGGTCGGAAGCCAAGAAGCTTCCCGGCAAAGACGAATTTCTAGTCACCCCCATCTGGACCGAGACGAAGGAGGATCGCGAGGCGCGCATTCGCAAGCTTCTCGACGCAACGCTCGGCATCGTGACCGACGCCCCCGTTGTCGAGGTGCAGAAGCGGATCGAAGGTCACCGCCGCAACATCCGCGACCTCGAAAGCAACATCATCACCCTGAAGGAAAAACAGCTCACGGCACCGAAGGAGGCCATGCTGCCGGGTGTGCTGACCGACACCGTCGACAGCCTCGCCTCCAAGATCACTGAGCACAAGACGCGGATCACGGAGAACGAGGCGGCAATCGTAGCGGCTAAGGGCGAGATCAAGGACGCGCTTACGAGGTCCGGCGTGGACCTCGCGCCCGACCAGATCGATCTGCTCCTCGACGGCGTGCTTTCAGGTGACCTGGTCCGCCTCGTCGCCACCTTTCATGCGGCCAAGCTGATCGACGGTCAGCTCGCGAAGCTCATGACGGCCACGGCTGAAAGCCCCGGCGCGGCCCGCAAATACTTTGCCATGCATGCTGCGTTGTTTGCGCTTCTGGTTCATGCCCAGGACGCGACGATCAACAAGATCGACACGCAATACATGCCCAAGCTCGATGCCATCCTGAAGGATCTGGCGGCTGCAAAGGCCAAAACCCAGGAGCTGATGCGCGCCGAGAACCGCCCCGACCAGAAGCGTGCGCTGGATGCAAACCGAGAAAGCCAGAAGCTGGCCGAGGAAGCCGCAAAGGGGTATCGCCGTTACCTGACACAGCAGCGGGAGCAGATCGCCGCTGCTCGTACGCGAGCGACACACGACCTGCGCATCGCCGACAATACCTTCGACACTGTGGAGGCGAGCCTCGAGCTGCGCAATCTCATGCGGGATAGCTCGACCTCATTCGAGGCGATCCAGAAGCTCGAGGCGCCGACCTTCGAGCAGATCTTCAAGAACGAAGAGCTGCGCCGCGAGTTCGAGAATTTGACTCGCAAACTGGACGCTCCGACGAGCTGAAGCGCGTTCTGATTACGGCGGCGGTGAGCCGCCAAACCATACACGCATTAACGCGCGTCCCCGGCGCACCCAGGTCACGCGTTCATCCGAAAGTGCATCGAGGAAGTCCGACAAACGCCGTGACTTCATGACCGTGTAGAGGGTCAGGAACGCCGTCGGAACGAACACGGCAAAGAACGCCATGATCCGCCACCACACCGGCTCTTGCGTCCAATCGAACAGGTTCATCCCGATGAAACCGGTCGTCACGGTGCCGACGAGACCGAAGGTCGTGACCACGGTGAGCCGCACGACGGTCTCGTTCTGCTTGCGGGTCGCTTCGACCTCCAGGAAATTTCCCATATCCTGCAGCTCTTCGCGAACCTCGGCATAGAGGTCGTCGAGATTGAGATGGCGCCGGGTCATATCGAACAGCTCGCGCACCTGCGCGTGGTTCGAGATGCTGTGGAACCAATAGCGGTGCGCAAACCTCAGGAAATTCTCGTGCGCGGCGCGAATATCGCGGCGGAAGATCCGGTTCGCCTTGGAGTTCGTGATATCAAGCCGGCTGATCGCCCCCACGAGGCGATCCGAGAACATATGCAGTGCCGCCTTCTGGAAGTGCGCGATCAAGAACATCAGGAAATGCTGATGCCGGAAGCGAGAAAGAAGTCCGCTATCGCAGCTGGTGAAGAAATCGTCGGAGGCATCGCCCGTGACAACGAGGGTATGTCCGGACGCGTGAAAGCGAACGCTCGCCGCCTTCTCTCCCCCTGATGCGAAATTGCGATCGTAGCAGTAGCGCGTCTCGAAATCGGCGAGATAGGTTTCCGCATAAGGCAGCGCCGATGCCTCGCCCGATTCATTGCCCAGCGCGAGGCGGATCGAATCCGACCGCGACAGCGTCTCGGCCCTGTCGAGCGCGAGGTAGGCCATATAGGGCATCCGATAGTATTCGAGCTGCCGGAAACGCACCAACCCTTTCACATCGCGATGATGAAGCACCATCGGCGACATGAGGAACTCCCAATGCGCCGCAGTTGCCGGGGCCCGGTGCCGACAAACGAACGCCAAGAACTTTTCTCGGTTTTCATAGTCGGACGCCGCAAGCACGCGCCCATCCCCCGCCAGCCACTCCACTTTCCACGGGCAGTGGCCTCCGCGACCGCTCTCATCCCAATAAGCCGGATACGCGCGACCGAACCGGAACATCAAGTTCTGCGCAGTTTCGAAAGTGATGTCGTCGGCAAAGACCTCCACCGCGAGAATCGCGACATCGATGTCGAAGAAGAAATAGAGATCGACGTGTGCGACGCGGAGATTGATGGGTTCATCGCCCTGGTTGAGGGTAACCCGGGCCCCCTGCACATCCGTGCGCCGCATCACGCGGATGGGACTTTCCCCGTAGACCTTGCTGACTGAGCGCCCAATGCCTTGGCCATATAGGAACCGCTGAACGGGCGGTAGGAACGTAACGAATTCGTTGTAGTGGCGCGCCTGGAACTCGGCCGGATCGCCGAACTCATCGTCCACTTCGTGCCAGGGGTTGTCGGGACTGGGTTTCTCCAGCTGCTCCCAGTGATCTTGGAGTGATGCATCCTCATCGAGCTGAAGCAAATAGACAGGCCACAGCAGGATTTGGCGCAGATGCTTGACGCGCTTCTCTTGGATCATGGCTAGCAGCGGAGGCCCCTGTGCGAGTCGAGACCTTGATAATCACGCCTCGCCGCTCGCCCGCAAGCAGCAAACTGCGCGCGCCAGTCATCAAAACGTCATGCAGACACTTGGCTACTTGAGCAGGAAAATCGAAGCCAAGCCCAGAAATGCGAAAAATCCCACGCAGTCCGTGACCATAGTCACAAACACGCCCGACGCAGGCGCCGGATCGAGCTTGAGGCGATCGAGCGTCAATGGAATGAGAATGCCTGCGAGCGCGGCGGCCAGCAGGTTCACCACCATGGCCACCCCAATCACGGCACCGAGACGTCCGGAGCCGAACCATAGAAACACGATGGTCGCCATGACGATCGAGAGGACAAGACCGTTGAGAAGTCCGACCAGCGTTTCACGCGTGATGATGCGCGACGCGTTGGCCGAGCCGAGCTTGTTGGTCGCCAAGGCGCGCACGGTCACTGTCATGGTCTGCGTGCCGGCGTTGCCCCCCATCGAGGCGACGACAGGCATGAGCACGGCCAAAGCCACCATCTGCGCGATGGTGGCGTCGAACTGCTTGATAACGAACGACGCTAACACGGCGGTGCCGAGATTGACGATGAGCCACGGAATGCGGCTGCGCGCGATGCCCGCAACGGTGTCGCCAAGGCTTTCGTCACCGACGCCGCCCAACGCCCTCATATCCTCGTCGGCCTCGTCCTGAATGACCTCGACGACGTCGTCGACCGTTATGACACCGACCAGCTTGTTGCTCTGATCGACGACCGGCGCGGAAAAGAGGTCGTACCGTTCGAACTGACGCGCCACATCCTCTTGGTCGGCCGTTGCGAGCACGACGTGCAGATCCGGATCCATGATCTCGGAAATCGGCACATCACGCTTCGTGCGCAGCAGCCGAGAAAGCTCGACGCTTCCGAGCACACGGAAGGCAGGATCGACAACGAAGATCTCCGAGAAACTGTCGGGAAGATCGTCCGTCTCGCGGGCGTGCTCGATGACCTGTCCCACTGTCCAATAGGGAGCGACCGCCACAAAGTCGCTCTGCATGAGACGGCCGGCGGACTCTTCCGGAAATTCGAGCTGCCGTTCGAGCGCGGCCCGCTCCCCGCGCGGGAGTTGCGCGAGAATCTCGTCCCGGTCCTCCTGTTCGAGGTTCTCGATCAGGTAGGCCGCGTCGTCGGTATCGAGTTCGGTAACGGCCTTGGCCAGGAGATCGTTGGGCAGCGCTTCCGAAAGCTGGTCACGAACCGACTCGTCGATCTCGGACAGCACTTCATAGTCGAAAGCCGGGCCCAGGGCTTGAATGAGGGCGATACGATGCTCGGGGCTCAGAAGCTCGATGACGTCGGCGAGGTCGCGGGCACGCTGATCCTCGACCAGACGCGCAGCACGGGCACCCTCGCCGTCATGAAGCGCGAGAGCAACATCACGCACCAGATCGGCAACGCTGATGGCATCAGCCTCGGGATGAGCCTGCTCGTCCATGTTGGCCTTCGATCTCCAAGATATTGCCCTGGGGACGCATTGCACGACACCGTGGCTCCGCTGCATCACGGTGTCCGCGGAGAAATTAGGTTGATAGGCCAAGATTGCGGGCCAGCGCTAGCATAGCCGTCACATCCGCGACACTCCGAACCATCAAAAAAGGGTAAGTTGTGAGACGGGTTGCAATTTACATAAAAATCCTTTTACGAACCGTGCTTCAATGTGCAAGACACCAGGCCCACATTGGGGTCCCGGACATAGGGAGATCGACGATGGGCGCCAGTCGGTGCGCATGGCTGGCATTTGGGGTGTCGCTCGCGATCAGCGCCGGCGCCGTGTCGTTGGCGTTCGCCGAAACGCCCGCATCCGACTCCATGCCGGGTCGCGCCCAATCCGCCGCCCAAGGCACGATCGATGCCGCGCCACCCGTCAACACCGGGGGCACCTCCGACCTTCGCCCATCTTATGGTCCGCCTGCTCCGGCAAACACGTGTTCACACGCCGATGCGCTCGGCGTATCGCGCGTGGTTGAGATCGACACGACAACGGGGCCCGAATTCGGCGATCAGTACCTCAAGACCGAAGCCAAGTTCCTTGAGCCGGGCGAAGTCGTCCTGACTTTCGACGACGGCCCAATGCGACGCTACACGCTCCCGATCCTCGATGCTCTCGACGAGCAGTGCGCCAAGGCGACCTTCTTCTCGGTCGGGCGCATGGCGATCGCCGATCCGGTCACGCTCCAGGAAGTCGCGCGTCGTGGCCATACGATCGGCGTACACACGTGGTCGCACAAAAACTTGTCCCACCTTGGAGCAGACGCGATGAAGCGGGAGTTCGAGCTCGGACTTTCCTCGGTATCGGCGGCTGCCGGAACACCCATCGCTCCCTTCTTTCGCTTCCCCTACCTCGCCCACAGCAAGTCCTCGCTGGCCTACGTGCGTAGTCGCGGCGTCGGCATTTTCGGGATCCATGTGGATTCGAAGGACTTCCGCACCAAGAGTCCGGGAGTCGTGTTGCGCAACGTGATGGCCCAGCTCGACCGCGAGAAAAAGGGCATCCTTCTCTTCCACGACATCCAGCCCTCCACGGCCGGCGCGTTGGCGAGCCTCCTCGCCGAGCTGAAGTCCCGCGGATACAAGGTCGTGCACATGGTTCCCAAGAACCCGCCTGTGACGCTGCCAGAGTACGACGCGATCGCGGAGAAGTCGCTGAAGGCAAAAGCGCAGTCAGCTGCGAACGCGCCGCTGTCCAAGCGCGCCGCCACTTGGCCGGTTTCCGGCACGGAGCCTGACGAAGCGGCACCGGCCGCCGCTCCTGCTGCCAAGCCGTCGTCGGCTCCAGCCGCACAGCGCTCGTCGTCCAAGCCGTTCGACTGGGCCAATCCGTCGAACGATCCGTGGCAGCTGAGAGCCTTCGGTCACCAGTAATATCGGCGACCGGGATTCAAAAGTCGCGCTCGCAGCCAAAAATCACCTTTCACGGGCCGTATCGCTTGATCGGCCCCTGGGAAATCACCGACAGTCCCCCCAATATTGATTGGAAACGGACGACGGGAGATCCTCTTGGGCTTGCTGATCAAACGCTCGGCCGCGCTTTTTTGCGCCCTCGCTGCTTGGACGACAGCCTCCGCCGCTTCGGATTGCGCCGACCCGAGCAAGGCTCTCGGCGTGTCCCGGATCATCGATGTCGATACCTCCGGCGGGCCGATCTTCGGGGCTGTGACGAAGCGAGAAAAGGAAGAGAGTTTCCTCGCCCCCGGCGAAGTCGTGCTGACCTTCGACGATGGACCCGTGCCGTGGGTGACCCAGCCGATCCTCGACACCCTCGATCAATTCTGCACCAAGGCGACATTCTTCTCCGTCGGGGATATGGCCCTCTCGTATCCGCAGATGACGAAAGAAGTTCTCGCGCGCGGACACACCGTCGGCACGCATACTTGGTCGCATCCCAACAATCTGCGCCGGCTGAGCTTCGAAAAGGCGAAGGATGAGATCGAGCGCGGCTTCGCGGCCGTCTCCCTCGCGGCAGCCACGGGGATCGCGCCGTTCTTCCGCTTTCCGGGGCTGAACGACAGCGACGAACTCCTCGGCTATCTGCAATCACGCGGCATCGCGAGTTTCACGGTCGACGTCATCTCGGACGACAGCTACATCGGCAATCCGCAGCGTATCGCCGACCGGACGCTCAAGCTGACGGCTGCCCGTAACGGCGGCATCCTCCTCTTCCACGACTTGAAGCGCCCGACTGCCAAAGCGCTCCCGGCTATCCTGGCGGGCCTCAAGGCGAAGGGGTTCAAGGTCGTACACCTGCGCGCCAAGGCACCGGTGGTTCCGATTGCCACACTGGATGCGGAGTTGCAGCCGATCCTCGCCAAGGCCCCCGCGCGCAATCTCGTCCCATTCCACGGTCCGGTACCGGCACCCAAAACCGCCGAAGGCCAGGATCCGGCCATCTCCGAGCTTGCCCCTCCGGCGAGAACACGGCTGACCGAAGCCCCGCAAGGCGGAGACCGCCAGGCCTCCTCTCAACCCCTCCGACGGCGGGCCAAACCCGCAGCCGCCGCAACCCGCGCCCGCCGCCACCGGCGCGGTGCGACACAACCAATCTAGCAGGCTGCACCACCCCGACCGCAGTAGCTCCTGCCATATTTCGGGCGTAAGCTCACGCCACCCCGTACCTTCCGGCGCAGCGAAAATGCGACGGATCACAACGGCTGTGGCGTTTAACGAGTGTGATCGCTGGCTTTCAGCGTTGGCCGGACGATCTCGACGTTCCAAGCCCCGCCGCGAGATCGCCCCGCAAGCTGCTAAGGTGCCGACATGGTGAAAGTCTGGATGGTCTGTGCCTTGCTGCTTCTGGCGGCTAGCGGCGGCTATTACGCAACTGACGGAAAAATCTGGGGCGAAGTCCAGCGCGTCGCCGCGACGGCGCTTTCACAAAAGGACACCCAAGGTGCCCCATCGCCCAAGCCGGAAGGCAAGAAGGGCGGGGCGGCGGACGGGCCGGCCGCCGGAGTTGCTGTTGAAGCGGCGACCGCAATCACGACGACCTCGACCGAAGACCTGCGTGGCATCGGCACGCTGCAATCCGACGAATCCGTTCAGATCACATCCGAGATCGCAGGGCGCATTACCGAAATTCCACTCGTCGAAGGCGCGTCGGTTGCGGTCGGTGACACGATGGTCCGGCTCGACGACGCCCTCGCTCGGGCCGAAGTCGATGACGCTCAAGCGCGCTTTATCCTAGCGCAGGGAAATCTCGAGCGTGCCAACTCGCTGGCGAAGACGGGCAATGTGACCGAGCGTGCGCGCGATGAAGCGACCACAAATGCGGAAACCTCGCGGGCCGCTCTCGAACTCGCCAAGGTTCGCCTCTCGAAACATACGATCACCGCGCCTTACAGCGGAGTGGCGGGCATCCGCAAGGTCTCCCCCGGCGCATACGTCACGGCTGGCCAGCCGATCGTCAATCTTGAGAAGATCGATACCCTCAAGATCGACTTCAAACTGCCGGAGCTGTACCTGTCTCAGGTCAAGGCGGGGCAGACCGTCGAAATCGCCGTCGACGCGCTTCCGAACCGCACCTTCACCGGCACGATCTACGCCATCGACCCCCATATCGACATCAACGGCCGCGCGCTCTCCATCCGCGCCCGCCTCGAGAATCCGGAGCTGATCCTGCGGCCAGGCCTGTTCGCGCGCATTCGCGTCAAAGGGCAAGTGAAACGAAACGTACTCGTCATTCCCGAGGCCGCCATTGTTCCCCGCGGCGAGGAAAAGATTGTCTACATGGTCCGGAACGGGCAAGCGATCGAGGCAAAAGTGACGCTCGGCAGCCGCAGCAACGGCATGGTCGAAGTACTCGACGGACTTGAAGAAGCCGCCACTGTGGTCACGGCGGGCCAGCATAAGCTGAAGGATGGCAGTACCGTCGAAATCGTCGTCGGCAGCACGCCCGGCACGCGGGCGCGGGGCACCTGATGGGTCTGTCCGAATTTTGCATCCGCCGGCCTGTCTTTGCCACGGTGCTGAGCCTCGTCATCGTACTGCTCGGCGTAGTTTCCTACACTCGCCTGACGGTGCGTGAGTATCCGAACGTCGACGAACCGGTCGTCTCCGTGCAGACACGCTATCCGGGCGCGTCGGCGAAGATCATCGAATCCCAGGTCACCCAGATCCTCGAAGGTTCGCTCGCAGGCATTTCTGGCATCGACGTTCTCGAGTCCTCCAGCCGATCGGAGGACAGCCGCATCACGGTCCGCTTTCGGCCCGAGGTCAATCAAGACGTGGCAGCGAGCGACGTGCGTGACCGCGTGTCTCGCGTACGCGGCCGCCTGCCCGATGAAATCGACGAGCCGGTCATCGCCAAGGTCGAAGCCGACGCCCAACCGGTCATGATGCTGGTCTTCACGAGCCCCGTGTTGAACCCGCTCGAAATCAGCGATTACGTCGATCGCTTCGTCGTCGATCAGCTCAAGAACCTCAATGGCGTCGCCGATGTCACCATCTACGGTGAACGCCGCTACGCCATGCGCATCTGGGTGGACCGCGAACGGCTTGCAGCCTTCGCGCTTACCGTTCAGGACATAGAAACTGCACTACGCGCACAGAACGTCGAACTGCCCTCGGGGCGTATCGAAAGCGCAAACCGCGAATTCAGCGTTCTATCCCGCACCGGCCTCGTCACACCGGAAGAGTTCCGGAACATCGTCATCAAGGTGTCGGGAAGTCATCAGGTGAAGCTCGGCGAAGTAGCGCGGGTCGAGCTCGGCGCATTCGACGAACGCCGCGAAAGCCGCTGGGGCGGCAAGACAGCCATCGCGGTCGGCGTCATCAAACAGGCGGTCGCCAATCCGCTCGACGTCTCGCTGGCCGTTCGAGCCTTGCTTCCGAAAATCAATCAATCGATGCCGAACGGCATGCAGGCCGACGTTGGAAACGACGATTCCATCTTCATCGAGCGCTCGATCCAAGCCGTCTACCACACCATCGGCGAAGCCATTCTCCTCGTCGTTCTCGTTATTGTTTTCTTCCTACGGTCGTTCCGCGCCTCGCTCATTCCAATCGTCACGATTCCCATTTCGCTGATCGCAACGTTTACGCTGATGCTCATGTTCGGGTTCAGCGTAAATACGCTGACCCTGCTCGCCATGGTGCTGGCCATCGGCCTCGTCGTCGACGACGCCATCGTCGTGCTTGAGAACGTGTACCGCCATATCGAGCACGGCATGAAGCCCGTCGAAGCGGCCATCAAAGGCACGCGCGAGATCGGGTTTGCCGTGATCGCCATGACGCTGACGCTCGCGGCAGTCTATGCACCCATCGCCTTCGCGCCAGGCAAGACAGGCCGCCTCTTCCTCGAATTCGCGCTGACGCTTGCCGGCGCAGTCATCATCTCCGGTTTCGTCGCTTTGACGCTGACGCCGATGATGTGTTCGCGTCTCCTGCGTCACAATCCGAACCCTGGGCGCACTTTCCTCTTTGTCGAGCGCCTCCTGACCGGTCTTGAGAACGGCTACCGGCGAACGCTGCGCATTGCGCTTGCAAACCGGCCTGTGGTGCTGCTACTTGCCGTTGCCGTCGCGGGCTCCTGCTACTTCTTCTTTACAAATCTCAAAGCCGAGCTGGCTCCCGTCGAGGATCGCGGTGTCCTCCGCATCCGCGGGACGGGTCCCGAAGGCGCCACACTCGCCTACATCAGCCGCTATAGCGCTCAGGCCGACGAGTTGCTCGCTGACCTGCCCGAGGTCAAGTCGCGCCTGGTCATCAACGGCAATCCTGAAGTGTCTCGCTTCCTGATCTTCGCTCCTCTCAAGGACTGGAGCGAGCGCGAACGCACGCAGCAAGAGCTCACGCGAGAGCTGACACCGAAGACGAGGCAGATCGCCGGCGCCCAGACCTTCGTCCAGAACCCTGGCGCCTTCGGCCAGCGTGGCAACGCCCGGCCTGTCGAGTTTGTCTTGCAGTCGTCGGGCACCTACGAGGAAATTCAAGCGCTGTCGGACAAGCTCGTAAAAGCACTTGAGGGCTACGGCGGTCTCGAGAGCCTCGAAACGGATCTTAAGCTCAACACTCCGGAGTTCCGCCTCGAGATGGATCGCGCCAAGGTCTCCGACCTCAGGCTGGACGTAAATGTTGTAGGCCGCACGCTGGAAACGCTGCTCGGCGGACGCCAGGTGACACGCTTCGAGATGAACGGCGAGCAATACGATGTGATGGTACAGCTCGCCGAACGGGATCGCTCGACTCCCGCCGCGCTCGATACGATCTTCCTGCGCTCACCCAGCGGCGAGATGATCCAACTGTCCAACATCGTCAAGGTGATCGAAAGCGTCGCGCCGAAGGAGCTGAAGCGCTTCAATCAGCTGCGCTCGGTCACGTTATCGGCGAATATCGCGCCCGGCTATGCGCTTGGCGAAGTGCTGGATCATTTGGAGAAGACGGCACTCGAGGTACTTCCCAAGACGGTCCAGACGGACGTCAACGGCCAGAGCCGCGACTACCGCGCCTCGAGCCAAAGTCTCGCGCTCGTGTTCGTGTTGGCGCTCGCCTTCATCTATCTCGTGCTGGCGGCACAATTCGAGAGCTTCCGCGACCCGCTGATCATTCTGATTACCGTACCGCTGTCCATGTGCGGCGCGCTCGGCATGCTCTATCTCGTCGGCGGCTCGCTCAATGTCTATTCGCAGATTGGCCTTGTGACCCTGGTGGGCCTCATCACCAAGCACGGCATTCTGATCGTGGAGTTCGCGAACCAGCTCGAGGCAGAAGGCCGCCGCAGGACGGATGCCGTCATAGAGGCGGCGAGCCTTCGATTGCGCCCCATCCTCATGACGACAGGTGCGATGGTTCTAGGCGCAGTGCCCTTGGCCCTGGCGGTTGGCGCAGGCGCCGAGAGCCGGCAACAGATCGGTTGGGTAATCGTCGGTGGCATGAGCCTCGGCACGGTGCTGACACTCTACGTCGTGCCGACCGTCCTTAGCATGATCGGATCCTCGCATCGCCGGACGGCGGAGCCCGGCGGCGAAGCCCTTCCCGCGGAATAACCGGCTCCCCCGGACGATCAGCACCAGCGCCGCGAAGCGCCTTCCGCATCGAGCACATGGCCGGACACGCTCTGACCCTTGCGGCTCGCGAGCTGCAGAGCGACGGCAGCGAGATCTGCGTCAGAAACCGCACCGTGTCCCCCCATCGACGCAACCGACGAAGGCGGCGCGATGGCGTTGATGCGAATACCCTGGTCGGCCCAATCTTGCGCAAGTCCGCGCGTAAGATCCGCGAGCGCAGAGCGCAGCATATCGGCTAGCATCATCGCGCGGCCGCCTGTTTTGTCGGCAACGCGTACGACGTTGAGGATCGATCCCTCGACCCAAACCAGCCGCATCCGATTGGCCGCGACCTGCGTGAGGCAGAGCGGCACGCTCAAAACATCGGCGACCAGTGTCTCGACGTCCTCATAGGTCTCGAGGCGCTGCACGGCACTGCTTTCGACTGACGCGAAATTGATCACCACGTCGACGCCGCCGAAATCCTGCACCGCGGTCTGCACCAGACGGGCGGCGTCCTCGTCGCTAGCCAAGGGAGTGTTGAAAAGGCGGAGATCGGAGCAATTTTCCGCGAGAACAGCGGCCAACTCCGTCATCTCTGGGCTGTCCTCCGGCGACTGAATGATGAGACGTGCGCCATGATCGACAAAGGCCCGGGCGACATCGAAACCCGATGCCGAGGTGAGGCCCGTAATCAGAACGCGGGCGCCCGTAAGTTCGGGCATCGCAACAAACTCGCAACTGGGCGCGACAACGCTCATCAACATCAGGGCAGGTCTCCTTTGTACGCCGGACAGAGAGGCGGCCCGGACACGACGATACCATGCCGATTCGCCTAACGACATCTAAACGGCGCCCCGATTCGGGTAGCGCCTTGGCTGGCTCGTGGCGCCTTTGCGGCCTTCCCCTGAAGTCTTTCCGTCGAGATGCCGTGACAACAGGACACACAAGTCGATGCATCCGCGCCACGCTCGACTTAAGCCATCTATCAGCCTCGCGAATTCCTGGTGATACCGCCGGTCCTTCACGTTGCCTATGTCGCCGAAGAGCCTGACTCTCAACCATGCGATTCGCACCGGAGTCCGTGTGCCGCGTCTGCAAGTATGGGGGAAGAGCAGATAATGACGGGAAATCAGAAAGCCTCACAGGCCGTCGTGGTGGTGGCTATGGGCTTGGTCGTCGGCGCCGGAGCTGTAGCCCTTTATCAGCACGCAGGCTTGCCGGGGCCTGCCGCCGCAACTGCGGCTCTATCCGCCTATCTGCTTCTGCTCACGGTTCACGCCTTCATCTGGCGCGGCGGACGCGGGGCGTTCAATCCCGTAAAGATGCTGGAAAAGCGCTCCCAACCCATCCGTCAGAAAAATGAGCCGCGCGCCGCAGCGCCACAAAGCCAGCCCGCACGCAACGCACGCCCCCCTTCTCCGCTGCAGGCCCCGCCCTCGCCTCCCGAAGGCAGGGCGCGAGCACCCATCAATTCGCAGACACCCGCTCCCGCTATGCCTCCGCCGCTTCCGGCGCGGCAGGCTGAGCGGCACGTGCCCGCGAGCCTCGCGCTTCCCTCTAACCCACAAGCGCCTGCTCGCAACGCCGATGCAGATGCAGATGACCTGGATGATTTCTGGTCGTTCCGCCCTGCTGCAACGCAGGACAAGAAGCTGCCTCCGTTCGTGACTGGCCGCGCTGGCGGACGCGCACCTGAGCCGACGGTGCCGAGTCCGGCTCCCGCTCGCGCGGCGACGGCTCCGGCCAATTCTCATCAAATGCCCCCGGCTAGACCCGCACCTGCACCCCACCAGTCCAGCGCGCCGCGCGAAGCGGACGTCGAGGTTATTCAGGATGCCATCAAGCGGCTGCTGGAAGAGGTCAACGCAGCCGAGCAGCAGGAGGCCCGCGCTCAGCAGGCTACGGCGAATGGCATTGCCCCGCCGCCGCTGCCGGCTCGCGGTCCCAATACGCCGGAATCCTCGGTCGATCGCTCCATCGACGCGCTGCGGATGACCGCGGGCTCGATGCGCTCCGCCCTCGGCGAGCATGAGGCTGCCGCCCCCCGCAACGCCGCACCGCCGCCGCTCCCGCCGTTCGTTCGTGGCCCGCACCAAGCACGAGCCACGTCGCCCTCGGATGCCCGCGCGCGTCTCATGGCGGACGCCATTTCTGCTGGTCGCATCGATGTGGCACTCGAGCCCATCCTCGGACTCGAGGACCAGCAAACCCGTCACTATGAGGTCAGCGTTCGCCTCCGCGACGCAGACGGCAACCCGCTGGACGTTGACGGCGGCCCCGACCTGCGCGGCACCGGGCTTCTGCCGCTCTTCGACGGCGTCCGCATCACGCGCACCGCCGCAGTCGCCCGTCGCCTCGATGAGCGCGGCAAGGGTGGATCAGTGTTCTCGGCCTTCAGCGGCGAGTCCATTGCAGACGAGCACTTCCTCGGCGAGTTGGCCGAAACGCTGCACCAACGTTCAAGCCTCGCAAGCCAGCTTGTGCTGTCGTTCACGCAGACGGATGTGCGCGGCTTCTCAACCCCGGAGTGGGATTCGCTCGCCGACATGCGCTCCCTCGGATTCCGGTTTGCGCTCTCCGCTATCACGGACCTCGACATGGATTTCGAGGCGCTCGCCGAACAAGGCTTCGCCTTTGTGAAGCTCGACGCCACCGTGTTCCTCGAAGGCCTCCCCGCCCCCAGCGGACGCATCCCGTCGAACGACGTTTGCCGCCATCTCGCCCAGCACGGGCTGACGCTCGTAGTCGATCACATCGAGAGTGATGATCAGCTCGCTCGCGTATTCGGCTTCGGGGTGTTGCTCGGCCAAGGCCAGCTCTTCGGCGGCGCCCGCCCCGTTCGGGCCGACGTCGTTGCCACCCGGGCGAGGGCCACCGTAGCGGCCGAATAGGAAGCGGAAATCGCATCCCTGCGGCCAACCGGCCGCAGGGACACCGCTTGCCGAATGGCGGCACAGCGACTACGCATGCGAGATGGAAACGCCCGCAGCACTCGACATTCCCATCCTCTCCTCGATCGCTGACCTCGCTCCCGGGCGAGACGTCTGGCTCACCGACGTCTGGGGCGTAATCCATAACGGCGTGGCGCCGTTCGCTTCGGCTTGCGACGCCTGCACCCGGTTTCGCCTCGCCGGAGGAACCGTGCTCCTGCTGTCTAATGCGCCCCGGCCCGCTGCCAGTGTGGCCGTCCAGCTCGATCGCATCGGCGTTCCGCGCTTTGCGTGGGATGCTATCTTGACCTCGGGCGATGCTGCGCGCTCCCTCGTCGGCGCTTACGCCGGCAAATCCGTGTTCCACCTCGGCCCGGAACGCGATCTCTCGCTCTACGACGACTTGGGCGTCACCCTTTCGGACGCAGCGAGTGCCGAAGCCATATCCTGCACAGGGCTGTTCGACGACGAGATCGAGACACCCGCCGACTATGCCGAGCTCTTGGCGGACTTCGCATCCCGCAATCTGCCGATGATCTGCGCCAATCCAGACCTCACGGTCGAGCGCGGAACCCAGATCGTCTACTGCGCCGGCGCACTCGCGACCGAATTCGAAAAGCTCGGCGGCAAGGTGGCCTACGCCGGCAAGCCTTACCTGCCGATCTACGACATGGCCTTCGCCTTCGTCGAAAAGCTGAAGGGCAAGCCCATCCCCCGCGAGCGCATCCTCGCCATCGGCGACGGACTGCGAACGGACATCAAGGGGGCCGCGGCCGCCGGCATCGATAGCGTCTTCATTGCCAGCGGCGTCCATGTCTCGTCGGGTCTGACGCCAGAGACGCTGGCCGAGCTGTTCCCCGACCGAGCCGGTCGTCCCATCGCCGCCATGTCGGCGCTCGCCTGGTAGCGCTGCGCTTAGTTGCCCACCGTAAGAACGATCTTGCCGATGTGCTGGCTCGTTTCCATGCGCGCGTGCGCGTCCCCGGCCTTGAGCAAGGGATAGGTGCTGTCGATCGGTACTTTGACTTTTCCGCTCTCGATCAAAGGCAGGACGTTTGCTTCGACGGCCCGCGCGATTGTGCCTTTGACCTCGGTCGGCCGGATGCGCAACGTCGACCCGGTCAGCGTCAGACGCTTCAGCATCACGCGCATCATGTCGACAGTGACCTTCGAGCCCGACTGGTACCCAATGTTGACCAGCCGCCCATCATCGGCGAGCGAGCGAATATTGCGATCGACATAGTCACCGCCAACCATGTCGAGAATGACATCAACGCCCCGCCCTTCCGTTAGCGCCTTCACGACTTCGACGAAGTCCTCCTGCGTATAGTCGACCGCGCGCGTCGCACCCAGCGCAACGCAAGCCTCGCACTTCTTCGCCGATCCTGCCGTGGTGATCACTTTGGCGCCGAAAGCCGCCGCGAGCTGAATCGCCGTGACGCCGATCCCGCTGGAGCCGCCGTGCACAAGAAACCACTCGCCGCTCTTCAGCGCGCCGCGTTCGAACACATTGTGCCAGACGGTGAAGAAGGTCTCCGGGATCGCCGCGGCTTCGACCATCGAGACATTCTGTGGCACCGGCAGCGTCGCCGGCTCCTCGGCGAGCGCGTACTCGGCATAGCCACCGCCGTTCAGCAGCGCCATGACGCGGTCCCCAACTTTGAAACGCATCGCGCCGCTGCCGACGGCAGCGATCGTGCCGGACACCTCGAGACCCGGCAGCTCCGAGTGCCCCTTCGGTGCTGGGTAGAGCCCCTTGCGCTGAAGAACGTCCGGACGGTTAACGCCCGCCGCTTCCACCTTGATCATAACTTGGCCTGCACCCGGCGCAGGCACCGGGCGTTGCTCGGCGACGAGCACCTCGGGCCCACCTTTGCCTTGAATGGCAATGGCAGTCATCGTTGCCGGCAGCGCGTTCATCTAAGGCTCCTCGAAGAATCCGGATGAACGCCAATACCCCGAGCAAGCCGGCAGGCACAAGCCGCGCAATCGGCGCGGGACTTGAGCTGCAGCCACGGAGATGACACCTTCGTCCCAAACCGATGGAGAAACGCCGCCATGGACTGGGACGACGAAAAACCCAAGCCGCCGAAAGTCGCAAGCATTGGCGAGAACCTGGAAACACACTCGGTAGCGGAGTTGGAGGCGCGGATTTCCGCGTTCACCGCAGAAATCGAACGCGTCAAAACCGAACTTGCCCGCAAGCGCGCCCACGAAAGCGCTGCTGCCGCGCTGTTCAAGAAGGCTGGTGACTGACGAAGCGCCCAAAAAGCGGTCTCACGCTTCCGCAAAGCCCCTACATTGACCCGGGAAGGGCACGCAGCTAGCATCCCGCTCCCCGAAACTTTGGAGTGGCCACAACGCAAACGTGCGTTCGGAACGCAAATTCTTTAGCTCCGAAAAGTCGCACGAACGGCGAAGCCGGCCGCAAACACCTTGACCGAACTCCTCATCGTTCTCGCTCTTATCCTCATCAACGGACTTTTTGCGTTGTCGGAGCTGGCCGTCGTGTCTGCCCGCCAGCCACGGCTCAAAGCCATGGCCGCCTCCGGTCGGGCGGGCGCCCACAGCGCCCTCGCGCTTTCGGCGAATCCCGGCAAATTCCTGTCCGCTGTCCAGATCGGCATCACGCTGGTCGGGATCATCAACGGTGCCTACTCAGGCGAAACTTTCGGCGACTACGCCTCATCCGCGCTACGCGATACAGGTTTGCCTGACAGTGTGGCAACGCCGCTCGGCTATGGCACGGTGATTGTCGTCATCACCTACCTCTCGGTGATCGCCGGCGAGCTGGTGCCGAAAACCCTCGCCTTGCGCAATGCCGAAGTCATTGCCTGCCTTGTCGCGCCGGCGATGACGGCTTTCTCTGCCATGGCCCGTCCTGTCGTGTGGCTGCTCGATGCCTCGACGCGGCTCGTGTTCCGCCTCCTCGGCCAATCAGAACCCAGCGAGAACGCGGTCTCCGACGAAGAAATCAACATCCTCATTTCGGAAGCCGAAGCGGCGGGCGTTCTCGAAACGCACGAGCGCGAAATGATTTCCGGCGTCATGCGCCTCGGCGACCGCACGGTCATCGGTCTGATGACGCCGCGGACTGACGTCGAATGGATCGACATTGCGACCACCGACGAAGAGATCAAGACACAGCTCATCGAGACG
The DNA here is from genome assembly GCF_036262015.1 of Hyphomicrobium sp. GTDB lineage: Bacteria > Pseudomonadota > Alphaproteobacteria > Rhizobiales > Hyphomicrobiaceae > Hyphomicrobium_C. The sequence continues at coordinate 109,744 of NZ_DATAJR010000011.1, forward strand.
CCGCACTCGTTGATTCCTGTCGGCGAAGGCAGCGTCGACGCCCTGATCGGCGTCGTTCGCGCACGCGAGATCCTCTCCGGGATCCTCGCCGGGGAGCCGCTCGATATCCGCAAGTACGTCCACAAAGTGCCGATCATTCCGGAAACCATGGATGCGCTGGATGCGCTCGGCATCCTGCGTGAGGCGGACGTACCGATCGCCCTCATTCATGATGAGTATGGACATTTTGAGGGCTTGGTCACGCCGGCCGACGTTCTGGAAGCGATCGTCGGCGCCTTCAAGTCGGAGGGAGAGGATCCGAACGCAGTCCAGCGTGCCAACGGGTCCTGGCTCCTCGCGGGGTCCATGCCGGCCGACGAAATGGGCGCCCAGCTCGGTATTGTCCTGCCTGAGAAGCGGAGTTACGCGACCGTAGCCGGGTTCGTGCTGGCTCACCTCCAGCATATCCCCAAGACCGGGGAAATCATCGACATCAACAACTGGCGCTTTGAAATTGTCGACCTCGATGGGCGGCGCATCGACAAGGTGCTCGCATCGCGCACCCAATCCCTTCCCTAACGTTCGAGTTCGCCCGCACCGTCCCGGCTGTCCCAACTTGGCGCATTGTGTTCACGATGATCCCGCTCGCAAACGTGAACGCGGCATCGATTCGAAATCGCCATTCGTTAAGCCTTCGTTAGGGATCGAGGCGTAAAGTCATCCGCATCCAGACATCTGGATCCTGGGGTGGTGCCTAGCCACCCTGTTTGACGCCTCCCTGTTGACTTCCGAGCCGCCGCGAGGCGGCTCATTTTTTTCGGCGCGGGTCTTGCACAGATGTCTGTGTGACTTCCGCGCGTCGCGTTGTCCCCTTCTTGGCCAACTTTCTTAACCCTGGCCTCTTAGGATCAATCGATGCTATGATGACTAAACAGTAGGCGTTTGTGTCGAAGCGTATCATGAGCAATAGTTCAAGCGTAGAAAGCCTGTTCGCAGGCAAGGGCGAAACGGTCTCTTTCGGAGAGCGTTTTCAAGCTTCCGAGCAGTTCGATCGCGTCTTTTCCGAGGGCATGGCCCTCGTCGAGCGGTCGGCCGCCTATCTCGACGGCGATGGACGCCGCGAGTCCAAAGGTCTTCCGAGTCAAGTTACCGTTCTTTATGCGACAGAGAGCATGCGTCTCACGACACGGCTTCTCGAGCTTGCCTCTTGGTTGTTGATCCGCCGCGCCTTGAAGGAAGGCGAGATCACCACACAAGAAGCCGAAGCCAAGCGGGCCCGCGTCAAGCTGCAAACGCTCGGACGTCCCGCTCACACCAAGGGATTTGAGGAGCTTCCGAAAGGACTGCGCGAATTGATCGAAGCGAGCTTTATGCTCCACGATCGAATTGTTCAGCTTGATCGCGCAATGATCCCGCAAGCCGTCGACGCCAGCGCTAACACATCGGCCATCAATCCGGTCGCCAATCAGATCAGCACGCTGGAGCGCGCATTTTCGAGCGGCTTGCGCCGCGCCGCATCGCGCTGAGTAGTTCCTAGTCCACCCAACAAAAAAGCCCGGCATTCAGCCGGGCTTTTTTGCTTTCAGTAATCGATGGGCGGATGGACCTAGAGCGCAACCGCCCAACTACGATTACTCCTTGATGAAGCCTTCGAACTTCTTCTTGAAGCGCGACAGACGGCCACCACGGTCCATCAGGCGCTGATCGCCGCCCGTCCAAGCGGGATGCGATGTGGGGTCGATGTCGAGATGCAGCTCGTCACCTTCCTTGCCGTAGGTCGAGTAAGTGACAAACTGCGTGCCATCGGTCATCTTGACCGTGATCTGGTGATAGTCGGGATGCAGTTCGGCGTCTTTTTTCATGACCGGTGCTCGTTTATTGAGGGGCCGAGGGTCCAAAGCTGCACGAAACAATGCACAGCACGCCCCGAGAGCGGCGGGATGCCGGCACGGCACGACCCCGAATTTCTGGATGCGCTTCTATAATCGAGATGCCCCAGCCGCACAAGCGTCGAAAAAACGCGCCCTTGCGGTAACTTACCGGGGGCAAAGCCGCCAAATGCGGCGTTAGCGCTCGCCTCCCGTGATTAAAACGCGGCATTCCGCGCCATAAGGCCGGTTGACGTTGACGCAGGGGCCGGATGTCAAGCATGGTCCGGAAGATATTAGCCCCGAACGGGTGCTATTAAGTAAGGGATTGAGCGTGTTCGCCCGTTCGTCCCAAGTAGGAAGCAAAGCGGACGCTCTAGGGAAGCCCAACGCGAAAGACCAAGTCTTGAATTCGACTGAAAATACGCCCGCGCCAGCAAACAAAGAGGCTGCGAGCCCCCTATCGTCAGACGGCCAGGACGCCGCCTCGGGACGGCGCTCGCTGCGCCCCCTTCTTGCGCTCAAGCCTTACCTCCTGCGCTATCCTGCACAGCTAGCAGGCGCAGCCGTAGCGCTTGTGGTTTCGGCGATGGCCATGTTGGCCGTGCCGATGGCGGTACGCCGGATCATCGACCACGGTTTTGGCGCCCACGATAGCGCGATGATCAATCAGTATTTCATGATGATGATCGTCATCGGCTTCATACTTGCGGTCGCAAGTGCCTCCCGCTTCTACCTCGTCAACTGGATGGGCGAACGCGTTGTTGCCGATCTCCGCGCCGACGTTTTCGCCCACCTTGCCCGTCTCGGTCCCGATTTCTACGAACGGACGCATTCCGGCGAAGTGATGAGCCGTCTGACCGCCGACACGACCCAGGTCAAAGCAGTCGCGGGATCGGCCATATCCCAAGCCCTTCGCAATCTCATCATGCTTGTCGGCGCGCTGACGATGATGATCATCACCAGCCCGAGCCTCTCGCTTCTGGTTCTGATCGCCATTCCCGTCATCGTGCTGCCGTTGATCGGCTACGGCCGCGTTGTCCGCCGCCTATCGCGGCGCGCGCAGGACACCCTTGCGGAAGCCTCAGCCTACGCAGCCGAAAACCTCGCCGCCGTGCGCACGATGCAGGCTTTCGGTCACGAGGACGCAGTGGCCAAACGGTTCGCGAGCGCTGTTGAGCGCTCGTTCTCCGCCGCGCGCGAGCGCATGCTGGCACGCGCGGGCCTCACAGGTCTCGTCATTCTTCTCGTCGTATCGAGCATCGTTGCTGTGCTGTGGCACGGCTCCGCGTCCGTGATCAGCGGCGAAATCACCGGCGGGCGCCTCAGCCAGTTCGTCATCTACGCAGTGTTGGCTGCCGCTGCGCTCGGCGAGCTTTCGGAGGTGTGGGGTGAGACGACGCAAGCCGCAGGCGCCGCCGAACGCATCACCGAATTTTTGACGATAGAGCCCGAGATCAAATCGCCTGCGAACCCGATGCCCTTGCCGAAACCCGTCAAAGGCGAGATCGAGTTCCGCACCGTTCGTTTCGGATATGCAGCGCGACCGGGCGTCTCGGCCCTCGACAACGTCTCGTTCCGGGTTTCACCCGGTGAGCGCGTCGCCCTCGTTGGCCCGTCCGGTGCCGGCAAATCTACGATCCTCAACTTGATCCTGCGCTTCTACGATCCGACGAGTGGAAAGATCCTCATCGACGGCATCGATATCGCAACCGTCGCACTGGACGAGTTGCGCGCAACGACCGCTCTCGTGCCCCAGGAAGTCGCCCTCTTTGCCGATACTGTCGCCGAGAATATCCGTTACGGCACGCCGAATGCCTCCGAGACTGACATCATCCGCGCGGCAACAGCCGCACAAGCCGACGGCTTTATCCGCGCTCTTCCGCAAGGCTACAATACGCGGCTCGGTGAACGCGGCGTATCACTCTCGGGCGGCCAGCGCCAACGCATAGCCATTGCGCGCGCAATCTTGAAGAACGCCCCAATCTTGCTGCTGGATGAGGCGACCAGCGCCCTCGACACCGAAAGCGAAGTGGCCGTGCAGCGCGCCCTCGAAAGCCTCACCAAAGGCCGAACGACGATCGTGGTCGCACATCGCCTATCGACGGTCCAGAATGCCGACCGCATCCTGGTGCTCGACAACGGGCGCATCGTCGAAAGCGGTACACACCGCGAGTTGATCCAGCGCAGCGGACTCTATGCCCGGCTGTCCGAATTGCAGTTCGGCAGCGAAGCGGCAGAGTGATTTCCGGATACCACTCGCTAGCTTAGCTCACGGCGTCTCGGTATCCGGGGTCGCTACGGCCGCGGACTGCTGGCCGTGCCGCTGCAGTACGGCGCGCGCGCGCAGAACGACGGAATCCGCAATCGCCGCATGGCCTTCTGCCGTGGGATGGAAGGCCCCCGAATAGGTCGATGCGAGCAGAACCTGGAACCACGAGAAGCTTTGCAGCTTGAGCACCTTCTGCACCACCGAGCCAGCCACATGGAAGTTGCCGGTGAGAAACGCGTCGTTCGGCGTGCGGAACCACCTGAGACGCGCGGCATAGGGTTCGTAATGCGCGGGGTTGTACGGTTTCCAAACACCGTCGTGTCGCCGCGGTAGCCGGAGATCGTCGACCAGTGGCCCAAGGCCATTCGTATGTCCCGCGCACAGCCCGCGCCCGACGAATGTCTTGCGATGATCCTCGGCAAACGTCCAGCCATGCAGCTCGGCGCTCTTCTTCATGATCTGATCGAGCTTGTCGGCGAGCCATGAGCTCGAAAGCGCGGCCTTCTGCGTGATCTTGAACTCGCTGAACACCTCCATGCCAGCCGAGCCGTCGCGGCACATGTTGCCTTGGTCGTCGAGCAGCGCGAACGGCGGATAGGAAGTGAGGATGACGCGATCGCTCTCGTCCCACGGCACATGGAGAATGCCATGAATAGCGCGGTTCATGGCCTTGTAGCGCTGATCGAGACGCGTCAGCAGCTCCTGGCTTTCCTTGTTGCCGTGCACCTGGCCGAACCAACCGCCGAGGTTGCGCACAAGTGATTCATCGGACAGTACCGCGTTCGCCACGAGACGCGCGAAACCGATGTCATTGCCGCCAACCGACAAGAGAACCAGATCGATCTTGCGCGCCTGGTTGGGCGGACACTTCGAAAGAGTAAGACCACCCTGCAGCTCCGGGATGATCCCGTTCATGTGATAGGCTTCGGGCATGTCCACGACGGGAGCATCCCGCTTGCCGCATTGCGCATCCGCTGCCGCGGAGATCTGCGAGAGGTCCGGGGGATTGGGCACCCACTCGTTGCCCTTGTAGCGCAGGAACAGGCCCCACGTGACCTCGGCACCCGAGCAGGCGAACCCCGCAAACGTCACGGCCCGATGTGGATCTTCGACGGCAAGCTCGAGCGCGGCGCGCACCTGATACGAGTAGAGCGACCGGTGGCAAGCCTGATCGAGCCAGCGAGCGTTGCCTTCGACGAAGGCGTCATCCCCCACCTGCTTCCACGGACCGGCGCGCGCCGGATATCCTGTGAGATCGTCGGCCCCGCCGCCCTTGCCGTATTCTACCGTGCGCTCGGGCGAGAACCGCACCGGCACGTCTGGATTGCCTTCGCCGGAACCGAAGCTGTCGCCGATCCCGACGACGAAAATGTCTCGCACCTTGATCTCGGTCGACGCGACCGTGATGCCGCCAACCTCGACGCGCACACCGATCCCCGCGGGATAAGGTGCGGAGAATGTCATCGGTTCCCCACAGGGGCGGGTCACGGCGCTCTCAGCGCCAGGACTGGGGCCAAGCTCGGATGTGATCCATCGGCAATCGACGTTCGGCTCGGTCATGCCCTTGAGCGAGACGATGACCCGATGGCGATCCGGATTCACGTAGTCACTCTTGTCCGGACAAACGTGGCGATTGCGCCGGCCTGCCCAGCAGGTCTTGCGATACATGGTCTCCGCCCATCCGGCTTCGTGGCGCCGCGCGAGCGCGTGTTCGCTCGCAAGCACCGGTGCGGCCTCCCGTTGCTCGGGTGAAAGCGACAGGTACGTAGCGCGATGGACCTCGGTATCTTTGGCGTCAGCGAAGAAGCGGAAAGGATTTTCGACGCGCCAATCGATCTCCACAGACGTGAGCGGCAAGAGCCCGTCAATCCCGGGAGCAGCAGGCTGCGCCGTGTCCGGCAAAGCGTCTTGCGGAAAGGGCTGAGAAGGATCCGGCGGCGCTTGCGGGAACGTGCGGGGCGCAAGCAACGGATCGATCGCGTCGCCAACTGACGCGCGCGGGGTCGTCTGCGGAAATTGAGGCACTGCCGGTTGGGGCTCAACGCCTGGCTGCGCGGGCTCACCCTCGTACTGGCGAAAGCCGTCCGGCGTTTCTTGATCGATAGGCGGCAGCGGCGTACCGACAGACTGCGCCGCCGCAATGCCAACCATCATCGCGCACGACGCGATGAAGGAGACGAAGAGGTGCCGTGCGTAAAACCGAACCATTCGAGCAGGATCCCGATGATTGCTTTCGCGGCCGGAGCCGAAGCTACACACGTCCGCGCCAATGAGCGAACCACAGTCTCATGACACGTGAAAGTGGAGAAATATCAGCAGCGTCGCGCAAAACGTCTCGCTTGGGCTTGAGCACCGCCTTCAAATAAGGCTCAACCAGACAAAGCGGCAAAAATGCGGAGAATGCGCCTCTCGCCAGGTTCTGCTGCCCTGCCCGAAAAGTGGCCAGCTCCTGTATGGCGCCGTCCGCGAGCAACTCGGATAGCCTCCGCGCCGCTGCAGAAGCCTCTACAGGGCCCAAAGAGCGCGGATCTCCAGCTTGCTCTATGAAGTCGACCGGGAGTGGAAGGCGCCCGTGTGCAACGTGCTGCGGAAGCGTAAGCGCGAGACGCGTAAGAGCCAGTGCACGTCCCGCCGGCTCGATGGACGGCTCGGCAGAATTGTTTCCGTCATCTTCAGCTATGGCAAGTGCAAGGCGAATAGCCGCGCCGTCCGTCTCTTGCGCATACTGCGACAGTTCCGGGACGTCTGAAATACCATCCTCATAAAGCTCGCGGGAATAGCCCTCTATCGGAGCCAGTACAAGATCGCTGGAAAGGGACTTCCGTTCCGCGAGCGCAAGTACGGCGTCTGCCACGGGATGCCCGCTCGTTGCGCCAGAAGAAAGCGCATCCCGCCACCACTGGAACTTGATCTCACCGACTTCCGCCTGCCGCGTGCTCAACGGAATACGGGCCAGTTCTCCAAGGTAGGCCGCAAGAACGACGAGATCCTGTTGAGCATCGGCCGGCGCCAGCAGCGCCGACAGGTAGCGGTCTCGGCCATGAGTGCGCGCCGCTTCCAGTACAGGTGTTGCCTCATCCATCTCGTCCCCCTAGTCGACAGCGATCAACGCTGCCGCAATGGGACGGCCTTCGGCAAGGAGGATGTTGTAGGTCCGCGCTGCCGCACCGGTATCCATGATCTCAAGCCACAGGCCGGCTTCTTCCAAAGCCGCTCGCACGTCTTTCGACGGCCGGGCCAGGGCTCGACCTGTCCCCAGGATCAGGAAGTTGATCGTTCCGGCAAGGGGCAGCACATCGGCCAGCGCCGCGCGATCGAGAGCCTCGAGCGACGCAACCGGCCATTCCCAAATTCCCGACGGCAAACACAGGATGGAGCCACGATGGCTCATCCCTCCGAAGCGAAAGCCGCCGTTGCCGTACGCCTCGATTGAGACCTGCTGGGGAAGATGTGCACGCGCGGCCACGGGTCGCCGTACGCCGGACTAGGGGCGCACGGCTGCGCCGCCCGCCCCTGCCTTCGCCGGCTCGTCGCTCCAGTCGCGCTTGATGCCGAGGTAATCGATCAAAGGTGCCGAGATGAAGATCGACGAGTACGTGCCGATCAAAACACCGAACAGCATCGCGAACGTGAAGTTCTGAATCACATCACCGCCAAGGAAAAACAGCGCAAGCAGCACGGCGATCGTCGTCACACCGGTCAAAATTGTGCGCGAAAGCGTCTCGTTGATCGAGAGGTTCAACAGCTCGGTTAACGGCATCTTCTTGTACTTGCGCAAATTCTCACGGATGCGGTCGGCGACGACCACGGAGTCGTTGACCGAGTACCCGAGAATAGTGAGCAGCGCCGCGACAATCGAAAGATCGAAGGCCAACTGAAACAGCGAGAAGATGCCGGCGGTCACAAGCACGTCGTGGAAGAGCCCTATCACGACACCCGCTGAGAATTGCCACTCGAACCGGAACCAAACGTAGAGAACGATGGCCGCAATCGAGGCAAGAACGGCGATCAGGCCCGTCGTCCTAAGCTCACTGGACACCGCTGGCCCGACGACCTCGATACGCCGCTGCTCATATTTATCACCCAGAGTACTGAGAACCTTATTCGCGGCGTCCTGCTGCGCCTCTTCTTCTCCAGGCTGCTGTTCGACACGGATCAATACGTCGGCATCGGAACCGAAGCTCTGAATCTGCACTTCGCCTACGCCCAGCGCATCGAGCTGCTCGCGCATTGCAGAGATGTCCGCCGAACCCGACTTGGCGCGCACTTCGATCAGCGAGCCGCCCTTGAAATCGACGCCGTAGTTGAAGCCCTTGACCATGATGATGCCGAGCGACAGCAGCATCATTACGATTGAGAGGCCAACGCAAAGGTTCTTGTACTTCATGAACGGCAGCATCGTGCCGTGCGGGAAGAAGTCGTGACCCTTGAAGTCGGGCACTAGGAACATGGGAGCTGCCCTTCCTTAAATCGGAACAGTAATCGCGCGGCCTTTGCCCTTCGCGTTCTTGAGCCACATCGCAACGAGCAAACGCGTAACCGTGACAGCGGCAAAGACCGAGGTGAGAATGCCCAGTGTCAGAGTTACGGCGAAGCCGCGGATCGGACCGGAGCCGAGCCAGAACATGATCACGGCGGCGGCGAGCGTCGTGAGCTGGCTGTCGATGATCGTGACGAAGGCCCGCTGGAAGCCGTTTTCGATGGCCGCAATCGCGGTTCGCCCAGCGCGCAATTCCTCGCGTATGCGCTCATAGATCAGAACGTTGGCGTCCACCGCCATGGCGATGGTGAGCACAAAACCCGCGATGCCCGGCAGCGTGAGCGTGGTGCCGATCATCGACATCAGCGCCAGAATGAGCACGGCGTGAACGAACAGGCCGATGACCGCGTACACGCCGAACGTGCCATAGGCATAAACGGTCAGAAAAACGGTTGCCACCAAGCCGACAATGCCGGCGAGTTTGCCGGACTCAATGCTATCGGCGCCGAGCGACGGACCGACTGTACGCTCTTCCACGATCGTCAGCTTGGCCGGCAGCGCGCCAGAACGAAGCTGAATCGCGAGATTGTTCGCCGACTCGACGGTGAAATTGCCGGAGATCTGGCCGGAGCCGCCGAGAATGGCCTCGCGGATCACAGGCGCCGAGATCACCTTGTCGTCGAGAACAATCGCAAACGGCTCGCCGACATGATTTTTCGAGAAGTTGCCGAACTTGCGCGCGCCCGACTGGTTGAAGCGAAAGCTGATGATCGGCGCGTTCGTCTGGTGGTCGAAGCCCGGCTGCGCGTCGACGAGATCGTCGCCCTGCACGACCGGCGTTTCAGCCAGAACGTAGGCCGACTGGTAACCTTCTTCCTTCTCGTCCGCGTCATAGATGCGGTAACCCATCGGCGGACGCGAAGCTTTGGCTTCCTCCACTGAAATCGACGGGTGCACGGCGTGGAAGGACAGCTTTGCTGTCTTGCCGATCAGCTCCTTGAGCTGCTTGGTGTCGGACAAGCCAGGATACTGCACGAGAACGCGGTCGCGTCCCTGCTGCACGACCGTGGACTCCGCCGTGCCCATCGCGTTGACGCGACGATTGATCGTTTCGATCGATGCAGCCGCAGCATGCGAAAGCCGCTCTTGAATGCCGAACGAGGTCGGACGCATCAGGACGAGCCCCGGTTCGGCTCCCTTCTCGATTTCGCTGTCGCTGCCGCTGGTTCCCAGGAGGGGATTGCCGATCGGCTGTACAAGCTTCTTGAGCTCGGTGATCGCTCGATCGGTATCCTCCGGCTTCACCAGCCGCACTTGCACCGCATCGCCCGCGACGCCGATGCCCGAGAAACCAATCTTCGCGTCTCGCAAGGTCTTGCGCGCATCCTCGCGAAGGTTGTTCAGCCAATCGGTCTTGAGTTCCTTCTCGTCGAGCGCGAGCAACAGATGTGCACCGCCCTGAAGGTCGAGCCCCAACGGCATCTGCCGCTTCGGCAGCCAGCTCGGCCAGCTCGCCAGCGTTTCCTTCGACACGAAGTTGGGTAGCGCGAACAAGAAGCCGACGAAGATCGTTCCAACGATTGCGAAGATCTTCCAGCGCTCGAAATGCAACATGTCGGAGCGAACCCCTCCAGAAGGTTTCCTTGAGAAGACGCGCCGTTTCCAGCACGCCTTCCAGATGCGTGGCTTATTTCGTGACGGTGGCGTCCTTAACCGGCTCGCTCTTGGAGCGAACGTCGAGCAGCGTGCTCTTGAGGACCCGAACCTTCATTGTGTCAGTGAGATCGACTTCAATCTCATCCGAGTTTTCTGGCACGCGCGACACCTTACCGATGAAGCCGCCGGACGTGACGACTGTGTCACCGCGGCGTACCCGCTCGATCATTTCCTTGTGCTGCTTCTGACGCTGGTTCTGCGGACGGATGACGAGGAAATAGAAAATCAGCACCATTAGCAGCATGGGAATGAGCAAACCGCTGAACGGATCTGACATCGGGCTGCCTGACTGTGCGTAGGCCGAAGAAATAAACATGGGAAACAGGTCCTCGTCGGAGCGTCTGATAGGGTGCGATAACGCAAATCGCGGCCAGCCTCGACGGAGGAAAACTCCGCAAGCTCGTCCGCCTGAGATCGGCCGCGACTATAGTGCCCGGGCAACGCTTTGCAACCCTTGGAGAACGGGACGGAAACGTTGCTCCAGCGCAATCTGGCCCCCTCCGCCTCTACTGAGGTATAGAGGCGTCGAACGACGCCGGAGGCCGGTCCACGCTAGGATGCCCCACCGGAAACCGTCAGAAAATCAAGGCCAAGCCGATTATGAGCAACGACACTGATCTCTCCGCCCGCCTGGACCGCATCGCCGCCGCCCTGGAACGGCTCGCAGCTCCGCCACCGCCAGTCGCGGATTTCGAAACAGCCGATGCGTTCGTTTGGCACGCGGCAACCTTGTCGTTCCAGGCCGTTCCCGCTGTAAACCGCGTGCCCCGCGTACTTCTCAAAGCCGTCGAGGGCTCGGCACGCCAGCTGCTCGACAACACGCGACGCTTCGCGAAAGGCCTTCCGGCCAACAACGCGCTGCTATGGGGCGCGCGCGGCATGGGCAAATCGAGCCTTGTGAAGGCTGTCCACGCCGAAGTGCAAGAGCAGCTTACCAAAGCAGACAGCAAGTTGGGGTTGAAGCTCATCGAGATCCATCGCGAGGATATCGCTACGCTTCCGGCATGCCTTACGACGCTGCGTGCCTCTCCCCATCGCTTCATCGTGTTCTGCGACGACCTCTCGTTCGATCGCGACGATACAAGTTACAAGTCCCTCAAGGCCGTGCTTGAGGGCGGGATCGAGGGACGCCCCGCCAACGTGCTCTTTTACGCGACGTCGAACCGTCGCCATCTGATGCCGCGTGAGATGGTCGACAACGAGCGTTCGACGGCCATCAATCCATCGGAAGCCATCGAGGAAAAGGTGTCGCTCTCGGATCGCTTCGGCCTGTGGCTCGGCTTTCACAACTGCAGCCAGGAGGACTATCTCTCCATGGTGCAGGGCTACGCGGACTATTTCGATCTGCCGATCTCGCGCGAAAACCTCGTCCGTGAAGCGCTCGAATGGAGCATCACGCGCGGCGGACGCTCGGGCCGTGTTGCGTGGCAGTTCACTCAGGATCTTGCCGGCCGCCTCGGTAAGTCTCTCCCGATCTAAAAAATACGGGGCGCAGCAACCGCTGCGCCCCGCCGACCGCATTCAAATTTCGTAGATCCTAGAGGCGTTCCATGAACGGAGTCGGATCGACCGGCTTCTGGCCTTGGCGCACCTCGAAATGCACCTGAGGCTGATCAACCTGTCCCGTACGGCCTGCCTTCGCGATGACCTGGCCGCGCTTGATCTGATCGCCCCGCTTCACGAGGATCTCGTCGGCATGCGCGTATGCAGTCACCCAACCGTTGTCGTGACGAACCAGCACGAGATTGCCGTAACCCTTGAGCTCATCGCCCGCATAGGCCACGACGCCGCTCTCTGCCGCGTGGATATCGGTGCCCATAGGAGCAGCCAGGTTCACGCCATCGTTATGCGTGCCGTCCGGACGCGGTCCGAAACCGCTGATAATCTTGCCTGCAACCGGCCAGCGCAAACGCGATCCTGCGACCGAGCCCGAAACCTGAGCATTCGATGGCGAGACGGCATCGTTGGCCGAGCCTGGTGTCTCTGCTTTGGCAACGCGCTCGGGGGCCGCGGTGCCATTGCCGTTGAGCAAGGTCGGCTGCTGCGGCGTGGATGGTGCCGCCGATGCGGATGAAGCAGGCGGCGGCGTCACCTCGCCAAGGCGAACTTCACCCGGCGTCGGTGTCGGAGTTTGCTGAGCCAACTCGCGCTCGGGTGCCGCATAGGCGGGCGGCGGCGAGGCGCTTGCGACCGGTGCCGACGTCTCATTGCCGGGCAGCTTCAGAGTCGTGCCGGGCTTCACCTTCCGTGAGTCCGCGATACCGTTGTAGCGCTCGAGATCGGCGAGCTTCACGCCGTTCTGACGCGCAATGGCGTAAAGGGAATCGCCCTGCCGCACGGTGTACGTGCGGTTCCACTCGGACGGAGCCTCGACGGCAGCCTGTACGGGCGCAGCGGGAGTGGCCTCGTAGCTCTCACGCGGCGGCCGAGCAGTGACACTGGCGGAAGCCGACGTCGAGCTGGGTGCCGGGAGACGAAGCTGCTGGCCCGGATGCAGACCGTTGGACGTTAGGCCATTTGCCGACTTGAGCGCGTTGACCGAAACGCCGTGACGCCGCGACAGGCTATAGAGGGTATCGCCGGGGCGCACTTCGACCGTTTCGCCTGAAGCGGTGGCAGGCGCAGGCGGAGCAACGGCATAGCCACCTGGGCTGCCGCCCGAATAGCTATTGGGAGAGCTGTTCGCAGCCGGATAGCCGCCCTGAGGCGGAGCGTAGGCAGGCTGCTGCTGCGCGGCGCTGTAGCTCGGCTGACGCTGCTGACCGTAGCTGTTGTTGTAGGACGGCGGCTGTTGCTCCGGACGGAGCGCCGCCGTCGTGAGCGGAGCTTGGGGTGTCGGAGGCAAATCGGAGCGCGCGACATCGTTGCCGCGCGGCGCAGGCCGATCGTAACCCGCCGAGCCATACTCCGAGTTGTAGGGGCGGCCGCTTGTCCCGGACGAAGCATATCCGGAGCGAGCGCCCTCGGGGCTGCCGAGATCGAAGCGCGCAACATCCGCGCTGCAGCCCGCCAATACTGCGGTGGAGGCAAAGATCGAAACGACCTTTGCGCGCTCGACGCCGCGAATTAGATGACATTTACGCAAGGAACTTAACATGCCACACACCCTGACTACCCTCTCCAGGTAACCCTTAACGAGTTAAGAGAACCTTAACGGGGGCGCGAATCGCGATTCGAATCGCACGGGGATGGCAACGAAGGCAGCCCGGCCGCATGCCGATTAACCGGACCCCGCACACTGTCCACTTACGCTCTGATTGTGCTGCGATGACGGAGAAATCTCGGCGACTTGGCGGCCAAGTCAGTCCACGCACAATGATTGAGTGCGCCCAACAGGCAATCCGAAACAACACCGGGTGCACAAGGAAACGCCGACGTTCAGCCCGGACGATCAGCCGGCATCCTTTAGGCGGCGCGTGCTATCGAGCGAGAGCCTGTCGGCCAACGCTTCGCGCATCGTTTCGTCCGTCAGGTTGAGGTGAAGCGGCGTCACAGAGATGAAGCCGTCTGCAATAGCGCGAAGATCCGAGCCTTGCGGCGGGTCAGAACGGCGCCGCTCGAAGCCAACCCAGAAATAGGGATCGCCCCAAGTATCACTGCGCTCCTGAATGTGGAGTCCACCCTGGTCGCGGCGGCCCTGCCGTGTCGGCACGATCCCGCGTACATCGCCAGGCGCGAGATCGGGATAGTTGACGTTCATCAGCGTCATCGCTGGCCACTCTGTGGCCAGAAGCTGCTCGACGATGCGCGGGCCGTATTCCAGCGGTGTTTTCCAGTGCTGCTTGCCTTCGGGATCGAACCCAATCGTGAGGCTCATGGCGATGGAACGCACACCAAGCAGCGTTCCCTCCATCGCGCCCGCGATCGTACCCGAGTACGTCACGTCTTCTGCAAGGTTCGCCCCGTGATTGACACCGGACAGCACGAGATCCGGCGCCTTGTCCTTCAGCACGTGCTTGATGCCCATGATCACGCAGTCGGCAGGCGTACCGCGCACCGCGAAAGCGCGCTCGCCAACTTCACGATAACGCAGCGGCACCTGCAGCGTCAGCGCGTGCGAGGCGCCGCTTTGGTTCATCTCCGGCGCAACGATCCACACGTCGTCGGACAACGACTTCGCGATCTGATGCAACACGGAAAGACCGTGTGCCCCCGCTCCGTCGTCATTTGTCACCAGGATGCGCATCTTGAATTAGCCAGCTTTCTCAATTTTCGTCAGGCCGCCCATGTAAGGCTGCAAGGCCTCGGGTATTATGACGGACCCGTCGGCCTGTTGATAGTTTTCGAGCACGGCGACCAGCGTGCGTCCGACGGCCAGCCCCGATCCGTTCAGAGTATGGACGAAACGCACGTCCTTCGCGCCCTTGCTGCGGAAGCGCGCGCCCATACGCCGCGCCTGGAAATCCCCGCACACCGAGCAGGACGAAATCTCACGGTAGGCATCCTGCCCGGGCAGCCAGACCTCGATGTCGTAAGTTTTCTGCGAGGCAAAGCCCATGTCGCCCGTGCACAGCAGCATTGTGCGATAGGGCAGCCCGAGGCGTTTCAAGACTTCCTCCGCGCAGCTCGTCATGCGCTCGTGCTCGGCGAGGCTCTCTTCCGGCGTTGTGATCGAAACCAGCTCGACCTTCGAAAACTGATGCTGGCGGATCATGCCGCGCGTGTCGCGGCCGGCGGCCCCCGCTTCCGACCGGAAGCACGGCGTCCAGGCCGTCATGCGCATCGGCAGCTCGGCTTCGTCCAGAATGCGGTCGCGCACAATGTTCGTCAGCGACACTTCCGCCGTCGGGATCAGCCAATACCCGTTCGTCGTCTGGAACAGGTCCTCGGCGAACTTCGGCAGGTTGCCGGTGCCATAGGCGGCATCGTCGCGAACGAGAAGCGGCGGATTGGTTTCGGTATATCCGAACATGCCCGTGTGCAGATCGAGCATGAAAGACCCGAGCGCTCGGTCGAGGCGTGACAGCGCACCTTTGAGGAACACGAAGCGCGCACCCGACACCTTGCCCGCCGTCTCGAAATCCATGAGGCCGAGGCCTTCACCAATCTCGAAATGCTGCTTGGGCGCGAAGTCGAATTCGCGCGGCGTGCCGACGCGACGCACTTCTTTGTTGCCGGTCTCGTCCTTGCCGAGCGGAACATCCTCACGCGGCGTGTTCGGGATAACCGACAGCGCGTCCTGCTGCACCTTGTCGAGGTGCCGCTCCTCATCTTCGCCCGTGGCGATGACGTCCTTGAGCGCGGCCACCTCCGCCATCAGCTTAGAGGCCAGCGCTTCGTCCTTGGCGCCCTTGGCCTTCCCGATCTCTTTCGAGGCGGCGTTCCGGCGCGCCTGCGCCTCCTGCAGCTTCACGAGGTTGGCGCGGCGCTCCTCGTCGATCTTGATCAGCGAAGCCGATTGAGGCTCGAGCCCACGGTTTTTCAGCCCGGCGTCGAAAGCGTCGGCGTTGTCTCTGATCCACTTGATGTCAAACACAGGGATAGTCCTCGGTGGGCGTCGTTTGAGTTGCCCTGTCCTATAAGACCCCGCGCGGCCGAGGTCCAGGCAACCCGCTTACTCCGCAGCGTTGTCCCGCGCTGCTTGCGCCGCAGCCTGCTGTTTCTCGACCCAGGCCACGGCCCAAATCGAAAATTCGTAAAGCAGCGCCGTCGGAAGCGCCATGATGACCATGCTGAGAGCGTCCGGCGGCGTTAGGATCGCCGCAACGGCGAAAATACCGACGATTGCGAAACGCCGCGCACTCCTGAGAGAGGTCGACGTCACGACGCCCGCCCTCGCCAGCAGCGTCAGCACAACCGGCAGCTGGAAGCAAAGCCCAAAGCCGAAGATCAGCGTCATGATCAGCGACAGATATTCCGAGACCTTCGGCATCAGCTCGATCGTCGCCGGCCCGCTCGCGCTTGCCGAATGCGCGAGCCCGATGGAGAACTTGATCAGGATCGGCATCGCGACGAAGTAGACGACGGCAGCGCCCAGCAGGAAGAACACCGGCGTCGCGATCAGATACGGCAAAAATGCTTGGCGCTCGTTCTTGTAGAGCCCGGGCGCAACAAATTTATAGACCTGCGCCGCCACAACCGGGAACGACAGGAACGCCGCCCCGAACATGGCAAGCTTCAAGTGTGTGAAAATTTGCTCGAGGAAGTGCGTGGCAATCAGCCGAACATGATCGCTGCCCGACGCCCAAACGTAAGGCCACACCAGCACGTCGTAGATGTGCCGGGCGATCGTGAAGCACAGAATGAACATCACAAAGAAAGCGCCGACGGCGTAAATGAGCCGTTGGCGTAGCTCGACCAAATGATCGAGCAGGGGCGCTTTCGATGCGTCGATGTCCTCTTGGCCAGGACGCGGCAAACTCTCTTGCATTAAACCGACCCCGGCGAAGTAGAGGGAGGCGCCTTGTCAGGCGTTTCGGCCTCGCCCGAAGCGGCAGACACGTCATTGCCGGAACTGTTTGCGGCCGGCGGAAGTATCGAGGGAGCTGGCTCAGCCGCAGATGCCTCGGGCGCCGCAGGTTCCGACGCTGACGGCAAAGGAGCTGGCCCCGCGTCGAGATCGACTTTCGCGGCATTTTTCGCGGTGTCGATCGATCGCGTCGCCTCGTCGAGCGATGACTTCACGCCGTCGCTCATTGCGCGCATTTCTTTCTGGATTTGATCCATTTCGGCTTCGCGCATGGCCTGTTCGAATACCGCACGGAATTCGTTGGCCTGCCGCCGTACGACCCCGGCGTATTTGCCAAGCTGGCCGAGAAAACGCGGCAACTCCTTCGGCCCCACGAATATCAACGTGACGATGCCGAGGATGAGAAGCTCGCTCCAACTGACGTCAAACATCGGAACGTCCAGCCTAGATCAGGGCGCGCGACACCGCGGCTGGGAAATGAAAACCAAGCCGGCGAGCCTTCGCGTCAGCCCGCTTTTGTTTTATCGCGCTCGGCAGCATCCCGAGCGGCGTTGTCGATGACCTTCGGATCACCGGGGATCGGGTCTTCCTCACTGAGCCCCTTCTTGAAGCTCTTGATACCCTTGGCCACGTCGCCCATCAGGTCGGAGATCTTGTTACGGCCGAACAAGAGCACAACGACGACCAGCAGCAGCAAAAGATGGGTCGCACTCAACCCCATAGAGAGGCCTCCTCTTGGCCAGATCTGCGCAGATATTTTAGATCCGCGCATCGCGCGTAAGCTGAGGCACTATTGCAGAAACCCCTACTTGTCGCAAGCGCGGCCCAGACCGGGGAGCTAGGGATTAATAATATGAAATTCAAGATGTTTTGACGCCGTTCGACGGAAAGATCAGAACCTGCTCGGGGTCGATATGAAGTCGCACCTCGCTTCCCTTTCCGATCTGAAGGCCCGCCGCCGTCCGCACGTTGAGCGGTTGGTCGAAGCCCTGGACCCCGACTTCGTAACGCACGGCGTCGCCAAGAAACTTTGCATCGCGCACACGCCCCATGAGGCCCGTCGCGCTCCCGTAACCACCGTTGCTCGGCGCCGAAACCAGGCCTACGCCACGCTCCCGAATGCAGAGGATGGCGGACGCCCCGTTGTCCAGCCCCGGGGCGGCGACCACGCCGAACGGGGTTACAATTCGGCCAGCATCGACACGGGCTTCGATCTCATTGATCTCCGAAAAGAGCCGCGCGACAAAAAGCTCTGCCGGCCGCTGATAAAGATCCTCGGCCCGCCCCGTCTGGACCAGCTTCCCTGCGCGCATAACCACGATGCGATCCCCGAGACGCATCGCCTCTTCCGGGTGATGCGTGACGATGACTGAGGTCGCGCGCGTCTCCCGGATCAGCGCAAGTGTCTCCTGCTGCATGGCATCGCGGAGCTGCACGTCGAGACCCGAAAACGGTTCGTCCATGAGCATGACTGCGGGACGTGGCACGATGGCACGCGCCAGCGCTATGCGTTGTTGCTGCCCGCCCGACAGAATATGCGGGTATTGGTCGGCATAACGCTCGAGCCCTACGCGAGAAAGAATGGCGAGTGCCTCGCGACGCGCATCCTCCCGCGGCAGCGCCTTGAGACCGAAGGCGACGTTCTCCACGATCGTAAGATGCGGGAACAGCGCGAAATCCTGGAACATGAGCCCGACGCCACGGTCCTCGGGTTGCATGAACCTCTGAGATCCGGCGACCTCGAGATCGTTGATCAGGATCCGCCCGCCGGTCGGCCGTTCGATGCCGGCCGTAACACGCAACAACGTAGTTTTGCCGCAACCCGATGGCCCAAGAAGGCAAACCACTTCACCCGGCGCGACGACCAGGGAGAAATGATCGAGTGCGTTTCGCTCTCCGTAGGTTTTGACCACGTTGTCGAACGTGAGCTCAGCGGCAAACGTCGCACCCGCGCGTGCGCGCCGCGGAACGCCTGTAACGGAAGCGCTATCGGATTTTCTGAAAAGCCAGTTCGCCAAGCGGGACAAAACCTCAAGGGCCGGGCCGTCGCGCCCGGGGAATGATCGACTTCGTTCAAGTCGAGCGGCCTACGCGGGAGTAGCACCCGATCGAGCAACAGGCCGCAACATTCCCGACTTTGATCGTTAAGATCAAGCTTGGAGTGGCAAACAGACGTTAGGGGCGTTGATCGCCGTCCCCATCAGGAGGGCTGTCCTCGGAGGGTTCCTCCGCAGAATCCTCGATCTCCTCCCCGTGTTCGTCCTCGGCGGACGCCTCCTCCTCACCGCCTGCATCCTCAAGCGGCAATTCGTCCGGCATGAGCGAAGCCGCAATAGAGGGATCGGGCACGGTAAACCCGGGGGGCAGATGCCCGTCCAGCAGTCCCTGCGCCTTGAGATCTGCAAGCCCAGGCAGATCCTTGACGCTGTCGAGCCCGAAGTGAGCGAGGAAGCTGTCGGTCGTTCCGTACGTCAGCGGCTTTCCAGGTGCGCGCCGGCGACCCCGCGGCCGGATCCATCCGGCCTCCATCAGAATATCGAGCGTACCCGCTGACGTCGTCACGCCGCGGATTTCTTCGATCTCCGCACGCGTAACGGGCTGATGGTAGGAAATGATCGCCAACGTCTCGAGCGCAGCGCGAGATAGGCGCCGTTCTTCCACCGAGTGCCGTTCCAGCAGGTATCCGAGATCTTCTGCGGTGCGGAATACCCACTTTCCGGCAACGCGCACGAGATTCACGCCGCGCGGCGCGTAGACGGCGGCGATGTCCGACAAAACAGTGCTGATGTTGCTGCCGTGACGCAAGTGTTGCGCAAGCCAGGCTTCGTCGAGCGGTGACGACGAAGCAAACAGCAACGCTTCGACAATGCGCAGATCCTCGAGACGGCCCTCCGCACTCGGAGCCAAGCCGGCCTCCACGGCATCGACTTCAGACAGCGCCCGCGCGAGCTCGACAGCCTCCTGCGCCTCGGGCTCGTCGTGCGCGGGTTCATCCTCCACGCCGTCTCGTGTCACCAGTCTTAGTTTCGGCGGTTCCATGTCGCCTTCCCCATTCAAGTCTCACGCCTGGTACACGTCACGCGCCTGAGGGCTGAGACCCGCCAGCTATGATTTCCAGCCGCTGCCACTCTGCTCCAGCCTCGCAGCGACGCATGTAGATCGGTGAAAACGGCTCATCCTGCCTAAGCTCGACAACGCCTTCGCGCGCCATTTCGAGCGTTGCTCCGAAGGAGCTTGCAAGCACCGTCTTGTCTTCTTCTACGGTTGCCAGATACGTCCTGAGGCAAGCATCGAGTTCGACCCAATCGCCGATTGCCTGGCCGACGAGCGTCTCGAGCTTCGTACGCGCTTGCTTGATCGACCAGACGCGCCGCGCCTTGACGACGTGTGTCACCTTGATCGTGCGCCGGCGCAGATCCGAGTAAGCCTTGAGCAGATCGTAGATCTCCGCCGTCCAGCGCACTTCGCTGACCGTTGAGACCTGTTCCGGCATTCCGCGATGGAACACGTCCCGGCCGAGCCGCTTGCGCGTCATCAGCTCGCCGATCGCACGGCGCATCGCATCGAGACGCATGAGGCGGAAGGCGAGCCGCTGCGCCATCTCGTCGGCCGAAGGCTCGTCCGTGTTTTCCTTCTCGCGTGGCAGGATGAGGCGCGATTTTAGGAACGTGAGCCAAGCGGCCATGACGAGATAGTCGGCCGCGATTTCGATCTTCAGCCGCTGCGCTTCCGAAATGTAAGCAAGGTACTGGTCGACCAGACCCAGGATCGAGATCTTGGAAATGTCGACCTTGTGGGTCCGCGCAAGGGCAAGCAGAAGATCGAGCGGGCCCTCAAAGCCCGCGACATCGACGATCAGAGCTTCGGATGCTGCAGGCGCAAGGTCGCGGTCTGGCGCTTCCCAGCCCACATCTCCCTCAGCGCTCTGTGCGGTATCCTCGATCATTGGCCTCGCGCTCGTCAGGGCCACGCAAGGTAAGCGTGAGCCCAAATATCTTAGAGCGACAGACTACACTGATTCAGCATGACGTCTGCCGGTTCCAAGCGCCAGGGCAAGTTGTGCCTCCGCCCGTGCCGAATCGTAAGAATCCCGGCGTTTCAGGACATCCAGGGCCGTGCGGAAACGCCGCACCGCATCCCCCACAAGAGTCGGTGCTGCTGCCGCAACCTCTTCCATCTCCGCGAGCACACCGCTGCAGTGCAACGCCAGGTCCGACCCCGCCGAAAGCACGGCGTCCGTTCGTTCGGCGAACGTGCCCGTGAGCGCCTTCATGCTGAGATCGTCGCTCATAAGAAGGCCATCGAAGCCGATCTCGCCGCGGATGATATCTCGCGTAAGCTTGGGCGACGTGCTCGCCGGATGGCTCGCGTCGATCGCGGAGAAGACGACGTGGGCCGTCATCGCCGCAGGCATGTCGCTGAGCGACCGGAAGGGGGCGAAGTCGCTTGCCGATAGGACCTCGTGCGGCTCGTTCACGACCGGAAGCTCAAGATGGCTGTCAGCGGTCGCGCGCCCGTGGCCGGGGATATGCTTAATGACGGGCAGCACCCCGCCCGCCATGAAGCCTTCGGCCACCGCGCGCGCCAAAGCAGCCACCTGCACGGGATCACGTCCATACGCGCGATCACCGATGATGTCGTGCGCTCCTTCGACCGGCACGTCGAGAACGGGTGCGCAGTCCGTATTGATTCCAAGGCTCCTGAGATCGTCGGCGACCAGACGCGCAGCGAGAAAGGCCGCATCCTTGGCCAAGTCAGGATCTTCCGCGTAGAGTGACGCGTAAGCGCTGGCGGACGGCAATTCGCGCCCAAGCGGAGGACGTAACCTTTGAACGCGTCCACCTTCCTGATCGATCAGAACCAGAAAATCGTCGGTGCCAACCGCTTCGCGCGCATCACCGACGAGCCGGCGAATCTGATCATGACTGACGCAGTTGCGGCCGAAGAGGATCAGGCCTGCAGGCGCGGCAGATTTGAGAAACGCCGCTTCATCCGCGGAAAGCGTCGCGCCGGAAAGCCCGGTGATAAATGCCGAAGTCATAAGCCGATCAGTACGCCGTAACCCAGCAGCTGCTGTAGCCTTCGGCCTTGAGCTGCGAACAAACGGAATTTGCAGCTTCCCGCGATCCGGGCGGCCCCACAAGCAGCCTGTGGTAGGTGCCCTTCTCGCCGAGGTTGGCCTCCTGAATATCAGGCGTCTTGTTCTGCAGAATCACACCGTATTTTTGCTGCATGTCGGCGAACTGCTTGAGCGCATCGATGCGACTACTTCCCGATGCAGGAACAGAGGCGAGCACAGCCACGTACCCGGCCCCGGTCGGCTTGGGACCGCTCGCTGCGGGTGGCGCCGGATCGAGGGACGTAACCTTCTGCTTCTTGGGTGGCGCCGCTGCTGGAATATCGGCCGCATCGGCCTTGGCCTGCCGTACCGTACCCGTTTCAGACGGGTCCGCGTTTCCAACCAGATTGGACGGCGCTTTTTTCTGCTTCTGCGGCGGCACAACGACCACTGGATCGGCGTTCGACGAGGTCACCATCTGAACCGGCGGAGAGGCCTGCTGTTGCTGCGGCGCCTTTGGAGCAGCCGGACGTTCCGGCGAGGGACCGCCGAGACCGTCGATCACGGTGAGGCCCGGAACCGCTACGACGGCCCGTGTGTCTTCTTGAGATGGCGTTGGAGACGGCGCCTGGATCGAGCCGTCGCGTCCGACGGTCACGACCGACACTTTGCGCACGCCGCTTGGATCCGAGGGATCCTCTGAACCGCCTTCACCGAGGCGGCCCATGACTTTGCTGTCGGCGTGAGCGAATTGCTTCCCGCCCGGATCGGAAGGCTTCACCTTGGACGGGCCAGACGCCCCCTTCACCACCGGGGTGGACTCACCGTTGCCGGAGCCCATGATGCTACTGTAAGCGAATGTCAGCCCGCCTCCGAGAAGAACCGTGCACGCCATAAGCACGGCGACCTTTTTCCACCCCCCGCGGCGCGGCTCGTCCTCATAGTGCACATCATCTTCGGCGTAGCTCTGCTCGAAGGAGGCATGCTGAGCCTCCTCGCCTTGGTAGGCGGCCGAAGCACCGAGAGATGGATCGAGCTGAGCGTCCCCGTAATGATCCATGCCCCACTGGTCATGCGCCCCTTGGGCGGCGTTGCCATAGGCATGTCCGTAATCACGTGCGTCGACGGCGAGGCTTTGTCCCCCACCAAGTGTCTGCTGAGCACCCCACTGATCGGCAATGGGAGCATGGCCGTGGTCAGCCCGCTGGGTCGCGTATCCCACCTGTTGCGCGCCATAGCCGTTGCCGAATGGCGAACTGTGCTGCGGCGGCGATGCAGGCTGCGCATAGGCGCTCTGAGAGGCGCCGTAAGCATAGGGCTGTGCGGCCGCCGGAGGTTGCGCTGCATAAGGTGACGGGGCCGTGTGCCCGCCGAAAGGAGCTGGACCGGTTTGCGCGTAGCTGCCGTTGGCAGCACCATACGGATCCGCCGCCCCAAAAGGAGGCTGCTGCTGGGGCGATGGCTGATACGCGGTGGGCGCACCGTAGTGCTGTTGCGTGGAAGGGGCCTGCGGAGCCGTATAGCCGGAGAGACCATGGTTATCGGCTTGAGGCTGCTGCGGCTGAGAGTAGCCGTAACCGTCCGGCCTCAGTGCGGCATAAGGATCGTGTGCGCCAAGCTGATGGCCACCAGCCTGGAAATCAGGCGCATACCCGCCCTGATCGCCGTATGCGGAGGCTGTGGGGCGCGGGGCACGCGGCTGCGGCCATCCAGGAATTTCACCGTCGGGATAGGTATGTGCGGGCTGTTGGCCGGATCCGGCAGGCCGTCCCTGCGAATTCGGCACCTGGTTAGGCGGCAGAGGATTGCTATACCGTGTCATCTCTCGGAACCCCTCGTCGCACACCGCTCGGGTCGCGATCTCGGCACCAATTGGCCGTCATCCTCACGACGAAATTGCACCGTTGGCGGATGTCACCCGCCAACGCAATTCCGTTACCCCACACGCCGCAAGGCAGTCTTCGCCGACCGTTGCGCCTGACAGAGCCTCCCGAATCAAGACTCTAGCGCATTGCCTCGGGCGCTCCGACACCAAGCACCGTAAGGCCTGAGGATAACACCTGCTGCAGAGACGCGACGAGCGCGCACCGGGCAGATGTTAACGCCCGATCGTCCCCCTGGATAACGCGCAATTGTGGCAAATCATTGCCTCGCGTCCAATGGGCGTGAAAAGCGGAAGCCAAATCATAGAGATAGAAGGCGAGCCGATGCGGCTCGTGAGCGCGCGCCGCCCCCTCGATCAGGGTCGGGTAGAACGCCGCTTTCTTAACGAGGTCGAGCTCTCCTTGATCCGCAAGCAGAGAAAGATCCGCCGTCACCGTGCCGTCGCGACGGAACTCGAGGTCAGGAAACGCCTCACGGGCATTGCGCAGCACGGAGGCCGCACGAGCGTGCGCATACTGAACATAGAACACCGGATTGTCCTTCGACTGCTCCGTGACTTTCGCAAAGTCGAAGTCCAGCTGCTCGAGCTCCTTCCGGTAAAGCATCATGAAGCGCACCGGATCGCGCCCCACCTCGTCCACGACATCACGCAGCGTGACGAATGTCCCCGCCCGCTTCGACATCTTGAAGGGCTCGCCGTTCTTGAACAGCTTCACGAGGTTCACGACTTTGATGTCGAGATCGGCTGAGCCGCCATTCGTATGCCAATGCTTGAGCTTGCCTTTTGCGTCGCGCTCGACCTGCCCGTCGGCGAACGCCGCGACAGTTGCCAGCATGCGCGGGATGTAGCCGATGTGGTCGGCACCGAACACGTTGATCATGTGCCGGAAGCCGCGCTGCAGCTTGTCGAAGTGATAGGCCACATCACCTGCAAAATAGGTGTAGCTGCCATCCGCCTTCATGAGCGCGCGGTCGGCTTCGTCACCGAACTCGCTGGATTTGAACAGCGTCTGCTCGCGGTCCTCCCACTCCTCGTCATCGTGACCTTTGGGCTTATCGAGCCGCCCCTCGTAGATGAGCCCCTTCTTGCGCAGCGCGTCGACGGCCGCCTTGACCTTGTCCGTCCCGCCCTTCGTCAGTGAGGCTTCAGAAAAGAAAACGTCGTGCTTGATATTCAGCGCGGCGAGATCGTCCTTGATCATCGGCATGATCTGGTCGATCGCGAATGTGCGCACGAGTGGCAGCCACTCGGCCTCCGGCATATCGAGCAGCGACTTGCCGCGCTCCTTTGCCAGCGCTTCGCCAACCGGTTTCAGATAATCGCCCGGATAGAGGCCCTCGGGAATATCGCCGATGTTTTCGCCCAGCGCCTCGCGATAACGCAGAAGCACGGAACGCGCGAGCACATCCACCTGCCCGCCGGCGTCATTGATGTAATACTCGCGCGTGACATCGTAACCCGCGAAGACGAGCAGATTGGCCAGCGCGTCGCCGAACACCGCGCCACGGCAATGGCCGACGTGCATGGGGCCGGTCGGATTGGCCGAGACGTACTCGACGTTCGTCCGCCCACCCTTGCCCATGCTGGACGCACCGAAGCGATCGCCGGCCTTGAGAATGGCCACGATGACCGAATGCCAGAAAGAACTTTGCATACGCAGATTGAGAAAGCCCGGTCCCGCCACCTCGGCCGACACCACGTCCGGGTCGGCTTTGAGCGCAGCGGCCAGCGCCTCCGCGATGTCGCGCGGCTTCATCTTGGCGGACTTGGCCAACACCATGGCCGCATTGCAGGCCAGGTCTCCGTGAGACGGATCGCGTGGCTGCTCGACGGACACGGCCCCGAAGTCGAGCCCCTCCGGCAAAGTGCCCTGCTTCTGCAAAGTTGAAAGCGCGCCGAGCACCTTGCTCTCGACTTCCGCGAACACGTTCATGAACGGCGTCCAATCTCATCGTTGCCGCGCGACCACCTTAAGGTAGTGCGCGTATCGTTTCGTCCCGGTATAGGTGGAAAAGTACTGGCCCGGCTATCGCAATTCCGGCGTGGCGTCAAACAAGCGGCGGTGCTCGTCGATGGCGTACCGGTCCGTCATCCCAGCCACGAAATCAGCGATCACCCGCGCCCGGGCACGCTCCGAAAGGTCTCGCTGGGCGACCCGCCAGGTCTCCGGCAAGGTCGCCGGATCGCTGAGATACCGGCCAAAGAGGTTCGCAACCACGTCCTGAGCGTCGTCCATCACGTCCATCACGCGGGGGCTTCGGTAAACGCGCTGCATCAGGAAGGACTTGAGGCGCTTGATCTCCTCCATCACGGGGGTGGAGAAAGCAACCACACCCTCCCTCGCGGCCCGGATGTCAGTCGGCGATACCGGTGCAAGGTTCGCCAGCCGAACGCGGCTCTCGACCACCACATCGGAGATGAGGCGCGTAATCATCCGGCGTGTAACTTCGTAGGTCAGGCGGCCGCGCATTCCCGCGACCTCGGCTGCCGGAAGCGAGGCCACGATGTCGCCCGCCAGCGGCGCCGAGCGCAGGTCCTCAAGCGAGATCAGCCCCGCCCTCAATCCGTCGTCGATATCGTGGCTCACGTACGCGATGTCGTCCGCAAGTGCCGCCGCCTGCGCTTCGCCCGACGCCCAGCGCGCGGGTTCCAGGCTCTGCCACGCATCGAGCCTCCGGATCACCTTCCGTACCGGCTCATGCATCGCATCGACGATCGGGCCGTTGTGCTTGGCGAGCCCTTCCAGCGCCTCCCACGTGAGATTGAGACCATCGAACGCGAGATACTTGCGCTCGAGTGTCATCACGACACGGAGGCTCTGCGCGTTGTGATCGAAACCGCCGAAGTCGGCCATGAGCCGGTCGAGCGCCCGCTCCCCCGCATGACCGAAGGGCGGATGCCCCAGGTCGTGTGCGAGCGCGAGCGCTTCGGCCAGATCCTCGTCGAGCCGCAACTGCCGGGAGATCGTGCGTGCGATCTGCGCCACCTCCAGGCTGTGTGTCAGGCGTGTGCGGAAGTGATCGCCTTCGTGGAAGACGAACACCTGCGTCTTGTGAATAAGGCGCCGGAAGGCGGTCGAATGCAGAACACGGTCCCGATCTCGCTGAAACGGGCTGCGGGTCGGACAATCGGGCTCGGCGAAGTGCCGCCCCCGTGAAGGAATCGCACCGGCCGCGTAGGACGCGGGCGCCCGCTCGCCCGGGCGCAACTCCGCACCGTACCCGCCCGCGCTTGGCCTAA
This sequence comes from Hyphomicrobium sp., assembly GCF_036262015.1. Taxonomy (GTDB): domain Bacteria; phylum Pseudomonadota; class Alphaproteobacteria; order Rhizobiales; family Hyphomicrobiaceae; genus Hyphomicrobium_C. The sequence continues at coordinate 136,652 of NZ_DATAJR010000011.1, forward strand.
TGCCTTGTTCTGCCTTGCCCATACGACCCTGGAAAGCTGAGCCTGCGCCCTCCCGAGAGGCACCGCACCGCATTTGACTTGAACCGCCCGATTACTATCTTCGTATCAGATTTTCATTACACGAGGCGGCCACCGCAAAGACCGCCCTCCGAGGATATCCGATGGCAGCAACCGCCAACGTCACCCTGACAGACCGGGCCGCCCGCCGCATCCAAGAGATCGTGGCCGGCGAGCCCACGAACACGATGCTGCGCATCTCGGTCGAGGGCGGCGGCTGCTCAGGCTTTCAGTACAAATTCGATCTCGTCAACAAATCCGCAAGCGATGACGTGGTGATCGAGAAGAGCGCCGCGCGCGTGCTCATCGATCCGGTCTCACTGGAATACCTCGCCGGCTCCGAGATCGATTTCGTCGATGATCTGATCGGCGCCTCGTTCAAGATCCAGAACCCGAACGCAACCGCATCCTGCGGCTGCGGCACCAGCTTCTCGCTCTAACTTCTCCTTCTCCCCGCCAGTGGGGAGAAGGTTGGGATAAGGGGCAGCAACTTGCCCTGAGTTCTGATCCGGCCCCTCACCCTGCCCCTCTCCCCGTGAGCACGGGAAGAGGGTAAAAGGCTCCCCATGAAAATCACGACCTGGAACATCAACGGCATCCGGGCGCGCATCGAAGGCGCGCTCGCTTACGTGCGCGACACGAAGCCCGACGTCCTGTGCTTCCAGGAGATCAAGACGGTCGACGAGGGCTTTCCCACTGACGCCTTTGTCGATCTCGGCTATCGCGTCGAAACGCATGGGCAGAAGGGCTTCAACGGTGTCGCGCTCCTGTCTCTGCATCCGCTAGAGGATGTCATGCGCGGGCTTCCGGGCGACGACTCCGACGTGCAATCCCGCTACATCGAAGCGACAGTGACGTCGGGTACGCTCTCGGTCCGCGTGGCCTCGATCTATCTGCCGAACGGCAATCCGATCGGCACGGAAAAATTCCCCTACAAGCTCGGCTGGATGGGACGCCTCGAAGCCCGTGCGCGCACCCTCCTCGACACCGAGATGCCGGTCGCGCTCGCGGGCGACTACAACGTCATTCCCGAACCCATGGACGCAAAACGGCCCGCCGCCTGGGTCAATGACGCGCTCTTCCAACCGGAGAGCCGCGGCTCCTATCGCGCACTGGAAAACCTCGGCTATCTCGATGCCATCCGAGCCTGCCATCCAGAACCCGGTCATTACACGTTCTGGGATTACCAGGCAGGCGCCTGGCAAAAAGACGACGGCATCCGCATCGATCACCAGCTTCTTTCTCCGCAAGCCGCCGACCGCCTGGCCGCAGCAGGGATCGATCGCTTCACACGGAGTTGGGAGAAGCCGTCCGACCACGTGCCCGTCTGGATCACGCTCAACTAGACCGTCGCTGGCCGCACCAAAAAGAAAAGGCGGACCGTTAGGCCCGCCTCGTCTCCAAATCGCAATGCCGTCGGCCTAGCGCACCTGAACCTGAGGAGCCGGAGCCGGCGCATTGACATCGCGCAGCTGCGGAGGGTCTCCGCTCATGGTGCTGTAGTTGAAGGTCCGCGACGCGGGAAGCTTCGGCGTCGTCGAAGCTGCGGGCAACACCTCAGTGCGAGACTGAGTTGAGATCACGTCTACCGGCTCTCCATTCTTGCACGTGCGGATCGGGCCGGAAGCAAGTTGCCCAAGACCAGTCCGATCGAAGGTTTCCGTCGGTTTGCGGCCATAGCGGTCACCCCACTGAGCCACGATACCTGTCGCCTGCTTACGCGTACCTTCGCCCGCACCACAGAAGATGTTCTGGTAGATGTCCTCGATCCACATGGCGTCCTGCACGGGCGCGTTGTCGACCGCAACAGCGATCAGGGCCAGCGCGCGAGCCGGATCAGGCTCCACGTGTTTACCACGCCAGAGCAGGTCGGCGAAAAACGCCTGTGCACCAGCGTGACCGTTCTGGCTCAGAACCGACAGCCAATGACGGCCCAGGGCAACGTTCGTCTCGACGCCCTCGCCCTTGAGCTGAAGCTTTGCGAGCTCGAACTGAGCATCCTCGTCGTTGAATGTCGTCGAGGCGTTCTTGAGGTAGAACACTGCCCGCTCGGCGTCCGGAGCAAGACCGATCTCCGGCAATCCGCGCAGCACATAGCCCGCGAGAGCAGTCAGCGCCTTGCCGACATACTTTGCGCGAGGATCATCGGGGTCCGCATCCAGATGATCATCCGCAATCTTCTCGAACAGCGCGTAGGCCTTTGCATGATTGGTGAGAGGCCCCGTGTTATCCTGGTAGATCCTGGCGAGATAGTAGTTCGCCATGAACTCGTCGGCCGCCGCCGCATATTCCAGCGCCGGAACCGCAATTTCGTAGTAGCCGCCCTGATACGCGCTGACGCCCTGTCGGAGCGCTTCGCGCGGAGAGCTGAAGGACGTCGCCGACTGCGCCGCTGCCGCAAGCGGCGCGAGGGCGATCAAGATCATTCCGAGTACCAGCCTAGATGTCCGCATAGCAAACAACTTCCGCCTTCCCGCCTGCGTGGGTGACGGCGCCGTAGCGGGCCGGTCCCACTTGATCCGCGAATTTTCTTATCGCCCCACTCTGATACGCATTTGGCGGGACTTTCCACGCTTTACGCCGGCGCTCGAGCTCGGCCGCATCGACTTCGAGGTCGAGCGTCCCGGCTTCCGCGTCCATCACAATAATGTCGCCGTCCTGGATGAGGGCGATCGGGCCGCCGACGGCGGCCTCGGGCCCCACGTGACCGACGCAGAACCCGCGCGTCGCACCTGAGAAGCGCCCATCGGTGATGAGCGCAACCTTGTCACCCGCGCCCTGGCCATAGAGCGCTGCCGTCGTCGCCAGCATCTCGCGCATGCCGGGGCCGCCCTTGGGTCCTTCGTAACGGATAACGAGAACTTCGCCTTCCTTGTAGGCACGCGCGTCGACAGCGGCGAACGCATCCTCCTCGCAGTCGAAGCAGCGAGCGGGGCCACGGAACTTCAGGTTTTTCAGGCCGGCGACCTTCACAATCGCGCCATCCGGAGCAAGCGTGCCCTTGAGGCCCACGACGCCGCCCGTGGGCGTGATCGGGTTCGAGACCGGATAGACGACCTTCTGATCGGTGTTGAACGTCACCGACTCCAGGTTCTCGGCCATGGTCTTGCCGGTCACCGTCAGGCAGTCGCCGTGCAGGATACCGCCTTCGAGCAGGGCTTTGAGGATCTGCGGCACGCCGCCGATGGCATGCACGTCGGTCGCGACATACTTTCCGCCGGGCTTGAGGTCGGCGATGTAAGGCGTCTTCTTGAAGATCTCGGCCACATCGAAAAGATCGAAATCGATGCCGCACTCATGTGCCATCGCCGGAAGGTGCAGCGCGCCGTTCGTCGAGCCGCCCGTGGCGGCGACCACAATCGCGGCGTTCTCGAACGCCTTCCGCGTGCAGATATCACGGGGACGGATGCCCTGGGCGATGAGCTTCATCACGGCTTCGCCGCTCGCGCGCGCATACTGGTCGCGGCTTTCGTAAGGTGCAGGTGTTCCAGCCGACCCCGGCAGGGCGAGGCCGATCGCTTCGGACACGCAGGCCATTGTGTTGGCGGTGAACTGCGCGCCGCACGCGCCCGCGCTCGGGCACGCGACGCACTCGAGCTCGTGCAGCTCCTTGTCGGACATGCGACCGACCGAATGCATGCCGACGCCCTCGAAGACGTCTTGCACGGTCACATCGTGACCCTTGAATTTACCCGGCAGGATTGACCCGCCGTACATGAAGACCGACGGCACGTTGAGGCGCAGCATCGCCATCATGGTGCCTGGCAAGCTCTTGTCGCAGCCCGCGATGCCGACCAGCGCGTCGTAGCTGTGGCCGCGCATGGTGAGCTCGATGGAATCAGCGATGACCTCGCGCGAGACGAGCGACGACTTCATACCCTGGTGACCCATGGCGATGCCGTCGGTCACGGTAATGGTGCAGAACTCGCGCGGCGTTCCACCGGCTTCCTTCACGCCGGTCTTCGCCGACTGAGCCTGACGCTGCAGCGCAATGTTGCACGGCGCAGCCTCGTTCCAGCACGAGACGACCCCGACGAACGGACGGTGGATCTCTTCTTCCGTAAGACCCATGGCGTAGTAGTAGGAACGATGGGGCGCACGCGACGGCCCCTCCGTCACGTGCCGGCTAGGTAGCTTTGATTTATCGAACGTCTTCGCGTCCATTACTTCACGTCCATTCGCTCTGACTTCTCCCGATGGCGGACGCGGCATGAATTGCCGGCGCGATCGCCAGTCAAGAGCGGGAATTCAATTGTCTTCGGTAAAGCCGCTTCTGGATCGGCGTCGCCCGCAAAAAACGAACGTCCCGCCAGTTCCGAACCTGAAGCCCCCGCAGCTCCCGTTCTCTCCGATCTTTCGTTGCGCTTATTTGTGGCCCAAACGAGGCACGTACGCCTGGATTCCGTTGCGCTCAGGCAACATACCCCATTTGCAGAGCCCAAATTCAGAGCTATCCCTCAGACGTTGCTTTGCGATCACAGTTAACGCCGCACCAATTGGGCGGCAGTCTGGATCTAGCATCTGATCCCGGCCGATGATGGGCCCCAGTGGGGCCGTTCGAGGACCGATTGTGGGACGCCGGTCAATTATTTGGCGAGCCTGCGGCAATCTTTGAAGGGGTCAGCCTGGACTGCCATGTTCTGACGCCGTTCGGCGAAGGCGGCGGCGAGCCAGCCCGAACAGCGCCCTATTGTTGAGGCTTCATCGTCTCGACGCCGGGCTCGGAGGGCCCAAGCACAAACGATGAAGAAATTTCTGATCGCCGCCTCGGCCGCAGTTGTCTTGGCAGCTGCCTACATTGCATCGCCCTTCCTGACGGCTTGGACGATCCGCGAGGCGATCCGGACCGGGAACTCCGACTATCTTGCCGCCAAGCTCGAATGGGAGACTGTACGCGTGTCCCTACGGGACTCATTGACTGAGTACGCCATCGGTCCAACGCCTGTTGCCGCTCCAGGAATTCAGGCGAAGCAACCCGGCTTCTGGCAGCGCATCAAAAACGGGTTGAGCAAGCGCGCAGTAGACAACATCGTCGACGCCTACGTGACACCGGAAGGCCTGCCGCAACTCTTCAACATGCGCCAGCTCTACCGCGAGAACATCTCGAACAACACCGCTGCTCTCGACGCGCTTCCCTGGCACGAACGCGCAAGGAATTTCTGGACGCGCATCAAGCGCGCGGAATTTCACTCCACGTCTGAATTCGAGATCGAGATGGCGGACCGGAATGACCCAACCCGCCACTATATCGGCCTTCTGAAACTCAGGGGGCTGCAATGGAAGCTTGTCGAATTGCGCCTGAAGACGGTTCGCCAAGCAGCCCTTCCTCTCGCGACCGACCCGGCGTAACCGCTTAAGCCTCGATCCGTTTCAGCGCTGCCGTAAGGCGGACGATGCGATCGCTCGCTTCCGTGACCCGCTCGCGGTTGAGCTCCACAACATGCTCCGGCGACTTGGCGACGTTTGCCTCATTCGATAGCCAAGTCGCAGCCTTGTTGCGGTCGCCCTCGGCTTTTTCGATCTCCTTCTGGAGACGGTTGCGCTCGGCACTCATATCGATGACGCCTTCGAGCGGCAGAGCGACAGTGGCTTCCCCGATCACGATCAGAGCTGCACCCTTGGGCTGTACGGCGGCGAACGAAATACCGTCCAGCCGCGCGAGCCGCCGGATGGTTTCATCATGAGCGCGCGCACGCGCCACCGTTGCGTCGCTCGCGCCGGAGATGACCAGCGGGATCTTTGCACCCGCAGGGATGTTCATCTCGGTGCGCACAGAACGCACCTCCGAGACGAGGTTTACCACCCAACCGATTTCCTCGTCGGCGTCGGCGCTGGCAAGGCCGCTGAGCTTGGGCCATTCGGAGAGGCAAAGCAGCGACTGACGCCGCTCGCCGTGCTCGACCATGTGCGCCCATAGTTCTTCCGTGATGAACGGCATGAACGGATGCAGCAGCTTGAGGCACTGGTCGAGCACCCAAGCGGTGCAAGCCCGCGTCTCGACCTTCGCCTGCTCGTCGTCGCCCGCGAGGATCGGCTTGATCAACTCGAGATACCAGTCGCAGTAGACGCCCCAAACGAATTCGTAGATCGCACCGGCCGCTTCGTTGAACTTGTAGGCCTCCAAGCCCGCCGTCACGGCATTTGCGGCGCGCTCGGTCTCACCGACGATCCAGCGGTTCAGCGTGTGCTTGACCTTGTGCGGATCGAATTCGAACTGACGCACGCACTCGTTCATTTCGCCGAAGCGAGCCGCGTTCCAGAGCTTGGTCGCGAAGTTGCGGTACCCCTCGACGCGCGCCGGAGCGAGCTTGATGTCGCGGCCCTGCGCCGCCATCGCCGCTAGCGTGAAGCGCAACGCATCCGCGCCATACTTGTCGATAAGCGCCAGGGGATCGATGACGTTCCCCTTCGACTTCGACATCTTCTGCCCCTTCTCGTCGCGGACGAGGGCATGAATGTAGACGTCGCCGAACGGCACCTCGTCCATGAATTCGAGGCCCATCATCATCATCCGGGCAACCCAGAAGAAAATGATATCGAAACCGGTGACGAGCACGCTCGTCGGATAGTAGCGCTTGAGCTCCGTCGTCTCATCCGGCCAGCCCATGGTCGAGAACGGCCACAGCGCCGACGAAAACCACGTATCGAGCACGTCCTCGTCACGAACAAGCTGGAGGCCCATCGGGCTCGCGAGCAAATCATCGAGATCTGCGCTCGTTTTGAAAACCGCTCCGGGCTTTCCGGCCGTTTCCCTGAATTGCTTTACGGCGAGACGCTTTGCTTCCTCCTCGTTTTCAGCAACGAAGAAAATGCGATCCGCCGGATTTCCGAAGTACCACGCCGGGATCTGATGCCCCCACCAGAGCTGGCGCGAGATGCACCACGGCTGGATGTTGCGCATCCACTCGAAGTAGGTCTTCTCCCAGTTCTTCGGCACGAACTGCGTCTTGCCGTTTTCGACGGCGGCAATGGCGGGCTTCGCCAGCTCGGCTGCGTTCACGTACCACTGATCCGTCAGCCACGGCTCGATGACGTCGTTCGAGCGGTCACCATGCGGAACCGTGTGCGTCGTCGGCTCGATCTTGGCGAGCAGACCCAGCGCTGCAAGATCGGCAACGATTCGCTTTCTCGCTTCGAAACGGTCGAGCCCGCGATAGGCTTCCGGCACGTCGTCGGTGAGACGGCCGAAGGCATCGAGCACGTTGATCTTTTCGAGATCGTGCCGCTTGCCGACTTCGAAGTCGTTGAAGTCGTGCGCAGGCGTGATCTTCACCGCGCCCGTACCCTTCTCCGGATCCGAGTACTCGTCGGCAACGATCGGGATTTCACGTCCGACCAGCGGCAGACGCACCTTTGCGCCAGCCTTGATCAGCGCTTCGTACCGCTCATCCTTGGGATGTACCGCAACGCCCGTATCGCCAAGCATCGTCTCGGGCCGCGTCGTTGCGACGATGATGTACTCCGCGTCATACCCCGGCACCTTCTGCGCCAGCGGATAGCGGAAGTGATACATGTGCCCGGAAGGATCTTTCTTCAGAACCTTCGCCAGCGCGTCACCGTCGAAGGGTTTCTCGGGGTCGCCATCGACCCAGGAGAACGAGCCCTTCTTCTCGACCTGCACGACCTCGAGATCCGAGATCGCGGTCTGGAACTTGGGGTCCCAGTTGACGAGTCGCTTGTCCTTGTAGATGAGGCCCTTGCGGTGCAGGTCGACAAACACCTTGATGACCGCACGCGAGAGCCCCTCGTCCATGGTGAACCGCTCGCGCGACCAATCGCACGATGCCCCGAGACGGCGAAGCTGATTGAAGATTTTCGATCCGCTCTCTTCTTTCCATTCCCAGACGCGGCGCAAGAACTCTTCGCGGCCGAGCTCGCGGCGGCTCGGCTGCTGCCGCTCCATGAGCTGGCGCTCGACGACCATTTGTGTCGCGATACCGGCATGATCCATGCCCGGCTGCCAGAGCACGTCACGCCCACGCATGCGCTCAAACCGCACGAGCACGTCCTGCAGCGTGTTGTTCAGCGCATGCCCCATGTGGAGCGAGCCCGTCACGTTTGGCGGCGGAATGACGATCGAGTAGGGCTTCGCATCCTTGCGCTCAGGGCGCCCGCTCTTGAAGGCGTCCGCCTTGTTCCATTCATCGTTGATGCGCGGCTCGATCTCTGCGGGCTGATAAGTCTTCTCGAGCATGGGTCGCGCGGGCCTTTGCGGAATGGATGGATGCGTTCGGAAAGCGGAAGAGGGTTCTCCAGCTTCAACACTCGGAAAACCAAAAAGGGCGTTGCGGTCCTACGAACCCCCTTGCCGCATGTCAATTGGTCCGGGCGTAGCGGCACGGGCACGGCCCAGTCCTGGAGGGGCGGCGCAAACGCGCCAATACCGTTTCGGCTGGAAAAGCTTAGGAATTCGAACCCGGCTTGGTCGTCTTGGCAACCTCGACGCGCAGCGCCCGCTCGATGATGCGGGGCATGTTCTCGGAGACCCATTGCTGCAGCATGGGCCGCAGCATGTCGGCGACCGCGTCTTCGAGCGTCCGCCCGGTCTGAGGCGCCGTCGCTGGAAACGGCGCACTGGCAGGCACGTCTCTGGCGACAGGCACGGGATCGACGAGGGGCGTCAGAGCAACTGCCGGTTGGCCCGTTGCAGCCGACACGGCGGAAGCAGCCGCCGAGGCCGCAAGGCCCTGCGCCAGCGCATCAAGCGCCTGCGAGGCCACGGTGCTGCTCGGCCCAGGGCCCGCCGCGAAACGCGGCTCAGACCGGCCTATCGGCTGAGAATTCGCAAACGAAGCAGGCTCGAACACCGCATCGGTAACGGAAGCCGTTGGCGCGGAAATGGGCGACGGTTTGGTTTCGAACGTACTGGATGTGAATGGTTTCGACACCTCGCCGATCGCATCGGCCGCAGTCTCTTTGAAGCTTGCGGGCGTGGACAACGACGGCACGGCGTCCGTCTCGATCACGCGTGTCTCGGGGCTCGCCTTGACCGAGGCCTCAGGAGCACGCGGCGCCTGCATCGCGGCAGCGGAAAAAGCGGGCGCTCCGAAGAGCCCGTTGCCCGCGGACTTTACGGCCGCGATTTCCCCTGGAACCACGGATCCAAGCCCAGAGAGACCTCCTAGCGTGTCAAGCGTGTCGGATGCGAAAGCGCTTGATGGCGCTGAAGAAGCGGGTGCTGCGGCCACGCCATTGAATGCGGGCTCACTTGGGATTGGCGGGAGAGTTGGCGTCGACTGCGGAGGAAAGAAGCCCTGCTTTCTCAGCGGTGGAAACCCGAACGTGCGCGGCGGCGCAGGCGTCTCGGACTTGACCTCGCTACTGCCGCCGAATGGAGGTGACGACGTCGCAGACGACGGCGTGAATGGCGGAGGAGGCAGCACGGATGAAGCGTCAGTCAGCTTCTGAGCGTCTACCGTCGCCGGAGACGTGCTCCCGTTCGTCCCTGTCGAGGTGAGTTCGGAAGCAACCCGCATATCCGGCTTCGGTGCAGAGGCCGCGTCGTTCGGTTGCTGCTCATCGAACATGTCGGCGAGATCCTGGTCGAACGAAAGCGGACGCTTCGACCCGAGTGGACTCGTCGGCGGCAGCGCACCGTTCTTCAGGACTCCGCTAAGCCGATCCGCCAGCGCCGGTTTGGGAGCTTCAACCTTGCCCCCAGGAGAAGGCGGAGGCAGCGGCGAACTCGTCTCCACCACGGGAGCCGGCCGCTCAGCCTTCGGATCGTCGGCGATGATCTGGCGGATCGACGCCAGAATCTCTTCCATGCTTGGCTCGCCGGCTTTATCCGGTCTGTTCATAACCTACCTGCCGCCCGATGAGCGCCCACCCCCTGCTGCGAGCCTCTGGCCCGTGCGTCGGCAGTGCGCAACCAGTTTCGCCTCAAGGACAGACCTACCGCGACGCCGAACAGGGTTCAATGCGTCTCGGCCAAGCTATCCGCATTTCGCTTGCGCTTATGCTCACGCGCGCATGCGACGTTTTCGAGGCAAAACCCCGACTGACGGAGCCAAAGTGTATCGCTTCGATGGATTAAGGCTTTTTGGGCCCTTTAACGCTTTCCGCAATTTCTATGTGGAGCGCCTTCTCAACCATGCGGGGCATGTTGTCGGCGAGCCAAGCCCGTAGCATCGGACGCAGCAGATCGGCCGTGGTGTCCTCGATCGTTCCGCTTGCTTCCTGACCAACCGGAGGGACAACCACGAGGGCATTGTGCTCGGCCTGCGGCAGCGGCGGCGGCGGCGGCATGGTGACGACTGTCGGGGATGCCATCGCCGGTTGATCCGCGTTGAACGGAGGCGGCGACGCGAGCGTGGCTTCAACAGGAGAGTGCTCGATCGAAGCCGGTGCAACCGACTCGAAACCCATCGGGGAAGGCGCAGGCGCGACAGCTTCCACCGGAGCGGGCAACGGGGCGGCTGTTGGCACTGCCGCGGCCGGAGCAGACATGCGCAGGAAATGCGTGTCCTTGAATGGCGCCATGACGCGCCTCGTATCGGCACCGGAAGTTGCGGCGGCCGTCACCGGAGGAAATGCCCCTGAGGCGGGCGAAGCAGCGGGGGCCTCATGAGAGAGCGGCGACCCATTGACCGGACGCAACGGCTCGGTCGGGCCAGCTTCGAGGTGGCGAACCGGCTTGAGTGAACTCAGGCCCGAATGTACGGGCTCCGAACTTGCTGCGGAAGCAGCCTGATCGGCGTGAGCGGAATCGCCGTTCACACCATTCCGCGTCTCAGGTTGAGCAGTCGTCGCGCCGCGGATTGCGTCCGTCAGCCGTCCAAGCAGCGGCGTCTGCCGATCCGTCGCCGGCGGCGGCGAGGAACGGAAAATCGCAGGCAGGTCGAAATCGCCGGCATCCTCGAGAAGACCATCACCCTTCAGCATAATCGGTGTACCGCGCAACTCCCCGTTGTGCGGATAGCCCGACGGTTCCTCGGCGATGATCCTACGGATCGACGCCAGGATTTCCTCCATGCTCGGCTGGCCGTTCTTTTCTGTCATGTTCATTACGCCACTCCCTACGCACATCACGACAAGAACTACCGGCACCCCCCCGTGTGATGGGCGCCGTCCCCGACTTGCGACGCCGAAAAAGGCGTCTTGACCTCGCTGCGCACACAGAGAGGCGTTCGTAGAGCTGACGTATGCCAAGAGCCACCCGCGCCCCGGCAGACGCAGCATTCCGCTTTAGCAACAAGTTGTGTGTGGGACTCCCACCGCGCAAAAGTTACGCGCGATAAAGGGCGACGATGTGGCAAAGCCACAGGACAACACAAATCGACGAGCGGTTAGCCTCAGCTAACCCATCGATTGCAGGTCACTCAAGGATTTTATTTTACGGGGGCAGCGCTTTCAGGCGGCGGCGGGAGCTCTTCGCGACGGCCATCCGAATGGGTTATCGAAGTTCCCCAAGGCTTACGCTTCACTTCTTCATAATGAGCTTCAGGATCATAAGCGACGCCGGTGAATCCAAGATTCACAGCATCGAGCCGCCCAACCGCGGCAAGCACCGCGTAACTCGCCACCACGACGTTGCGCCGCGTCGTGACAAGGTTCACCTGCGAATCCAGCAGCTCCAATTCCGCGTTGAGCACGTCAAGCAAAGTGCGTTGACCGACGCGCTCTTCCTCACGAACGCCCGTGAGCGCGGTGGTATTCGCATCAACCTGCGACTTGTCCGATTGAATCTGCGCTCGCGCGGCAAGAAGTTGCGACCACGCCGAGACCACCTGCGATTCAGACTGGCTACGCGCCTGTTCGATCTCCTGCAGACGGCTCACGTGGATATGCTTCTGCTGGCGAACGCGCGCGTAGACTTCACCGCCCTCGTAGATCGGGACGGTCAAACGGCCGGTCACGAGAGCCTGTTCGGCCTCGTTGACGAGCGGAGAAGGCTCGAAGCGGTTTTGATACGAGGCCTCAAGTTGCACCTGCGGAAGCAACTCACCGCGAATTCTGTCGACGCCGAAGCGGGCGGCCTGCTCGAGATACAGCGCTCCCACAACAGCTGGATTTTCATGCGTGCCGACGTTCGTCGCTTCTTCGAGCGAATTCGGCAGCCACCTTTCGTAGCCGACCGGCTCGATGAGGTTCCCCGGCGCATGACCGACCACGCGCTCAAAAACAGCACGGCTCGTCTTGAGATTAGCCTTGGCCAGATCGAGGTTCGAAACAGAGCCCGCGCGGCGGGCCTGCGCTTGCGCGACGTCCGTGCGCGTCACCTCGCCGACCGCGAAGCGGTCCTCGGTGGCCTTCAATTCGCGCGACAGAACATTCACGTTGTTTTCGCGAAGACGGACGATCGCTTGATCGCGTAGCACGTCCATGAAAGCCGTCGCGGCATCGAACAGAACGGACTGCTCGACGCCACGGAGCGTCTCACGCCCCGCGCGGACGTTGGCTTCTTGCTCGTTCACCGCATTGATCGTACGGAAGCCGCTAAATACGGGCTGCACGACATCGACCGAGTACCCAGAGGGCTTGAGTTCCTGCTCGGTCTTGCTTGCGCTCGTCTTCTGGTTTTGAAACTGATAGTTGAGGTCAGCGTTGCCGGTAATAACCGGCCTGAACCCGGAGCGCGCGCGCGTCACTTCTTCGTCGACGGCGCGCAGCCGGGCGCGCTCAGCATCGAGCTGCGGATTGTATTCGTAAGCGGCGGCAAGCGCCTGGTTGAGGGTCTCGGCGCGAACGTCTGTTGGCAAACAAATAATTGCCACCCCGGCCGTCAGTGCGACGGCGAGAGAGACGAACCGCAAACTCGGTTTGAGCTCTAGCAACTTCGGCTCCAAGACTGCTTCAACGCTTTGAACTCGGCTCCGACGCCTGCACGTTCAAACTCAGCACCGCACGGCAACACGGTTTTAACGTCTTAGAGCAGCAGCATGATTCGTAGAAGCAGACAGAACACCCTTTTCCCACATGCCCGAACTGCCGTGGCGCCATTCCCACACAGTCCCAACCTATTCCGGCACCCAGCCGTGAATCCGCGATTGACAATAAGTCCGCCAATCCACTGATTCAAAACCACTATTTGCGCGAACCGTGCACAGAGCCTCAGCCCGCCGCTGGTCAGCCGGGTAAGCTCACAGACAGAAGATGCAAGACAGAGCGCTCGACTTTTTTTCAGAAAGCGAAGGCGCGCGCCTTCGCGAAACCGGGAAGCACATCGGCAGCTGCGTCGAAGATCGCAGTAGCGCCATAGGTCGAGCCATCACGGCGCCAGACGGTCGCCCGCCCCGCTGCTCCGCCTCCCGAAATGGCGACCAGACGGCCTCCGTCCTTAAGTTGATCAAGCAGCTCTGGCGAGACGACCTCGGCCGCCCCCTCGACGATGATGGCATCGTAGGGGCCTTCAGCTGCCCAGCCGCGCGCGAGGTCCCCCTCCACAATCGTCACGTTTCCGACCCCGCTGGCGGAAAGCGCCGTCTTGGCGATGGCAGCGAGCCCTCCATCGCACTCGAGAGCAACCACCTTGCCAGCGAGGCGAGAAAGCACGGCGGACGAATAGCCTGTCGCGGCCCCCACATCGAGCACCGCCGAAGACGCGTCGACCTCGGCAGCCTGGACGATCTTCGCGAATGTGCGTGCGGCAAGCAACGCCCGACGCCCGTCACCCGTCGCAGTGGCAAGCGGGACCGAACCATCCATATAGGCCAACTCACGCACGCGCTGAGGAACGAAGTCTTCACGCGGCAGCTCGAGCATCGCGCGGATGATTCGACGGTCCGTCACGTCGCTGGGGCGCACTTGAGATTCGACCATATTCTTACGTTGAATGGCGTAGTTCACTTCGTCCTCCCGAGGCCACTGCGCGGGCCGAGCGAGAGGCCAGTCGCAGAGTACGAGCCGGAACATACTCAAAGTCGCGAGGTCCGGCCACCTCCCCCGCGCCGCAACGCCGCCAGCTATCACAGCTTTGAGTTCGGCCACAGCACCCAGACCGCGAGCCCGGCCGCCCCCGCCCAGACCAGCAGAATGAGGACCGCCCCAAGCGTGCTACGCGGACGCGCGGCGAGCCGCGAGGCCTCCGCTCGGAGCTCAGCCATGATCTCCGGATCGACCCACCGCACGATCACGCCGACCAGGAGCGGCAAAAGAATAAGTTCATCAAGGAACCCAATCACCGGAATGAAATCGGGAATCAGGTCGATCGGTGACAGAACATACGCCCCCACGAGAAGGGCGAACGCTTTGACGCCCCAGGGAACCCTTGGGTGCCGGGCCGCCAAATACAACGCGATGCCGTCGCGTTTGGCGCGCTGAGCCAGGTCCCTGAGGCGCGTTAATCCCCCGCTTACCGTCTCCCGCATCTGGTAGCCCCAGCAGCCCCCGTTACTCACCGCTCGCACTATGCATATGCTTGTGCTCGCCTTCATCTCTATGATAGATGCGTCCGGCACGCCAAAAACTGGCCGTGCTGGCCGTTTCGATTTCGGCCCCAAGCTCGACAATGGGATTACCTCCCGTCAGTGCGAGCAAAACGACCCAGAGGCCACGTGGCGGAGTGGTGACGCAGCGGACTGCAAATCCGCGTACCCCGGTTCAATTCCGGGCGTGGCCTCCAACAATCCCAACAAAACCGCTTTTGTTCTTGCACCGCCACGGCTGGCCTGCGAAAGCCATCCTCTTCGATAGCGACTGACGCAACTCGCGCGCATGACGCGCAGGCTACCTGGGCCTTGCCGTTCTCAAACCTTGACTGGCGGCGTGCTCGCGAACGACTTGGCCAGTTTCTGCATCATCGCCTTCACGTCGGGATGCTCTTGAGTGTCCCAATCCGCAAGCATTTCCGCCAGATCCTCTTCGCGCCTGCGCAGGAGCTGCTCGTACCCCGCGCGCCCGGCACGGGAAAGCTCGTAGATCCCCGCAGGGCTGCGGGTGGCCATGCCGTCGGCGACCAGTCGGTCGAGGAGGTGCTGACATGGCTCGCGGCGAATGTGCAGGCGGCTTTCGAGATCATCGATGCTGGCTCGTCCATGGTTCTCGCCGATACGCGCGAGCAGCCAGAGCACATCGGGCTCGATGTTCAGCCCGATGCGCTCTGCGGACCGTTGATAAACGCGCCACCTGTTCTCACGCGCCGTGATACGAGTCACGATGCGGGCCAGCTCTTCGAGCGACGTCGCATCGCGCGGCATTTGGAAGGCGTCGCTTAGCGGCTCCGGTGCGATCGTGGCCCGCAAAGGCACCTCGCGGATGGCAAGCGTCAGCAGAAAAGCCAACGAAGCCAGCACCGCAGCAGTGTGGAAGACGGGATGCAGCGCGGTTACGAACTCGGAGAGGTACGCGGAGCGCATCGGCTCGGCGATGTTGGCAATCTCGCCTGGGCTGAGCAGATGCCCGCCTCCAGGAATGGCTTGGCGCAGGTTGTTCTCCAGGACAAAAGCGAAGATGCCCCCGAACAGCGCGGCCCCCACCGATCCGCCGATCGAACGGAACAGCGTCGTCCCTGACGTCGCTACGCCGAGACGCTCGTAAGGCACGGCATTCTGCACGGCCATGACAAGGATCTGCATCACCATACCCAGCCCAAGGCCGAGCAGCAGCAGATAGCCAGAGGCCAGCATTGGCGGCGTGTCGACCTCGAGCGTCGACAACAGAAGCAACGAAACGGTCATCATCGCCGTGCCGAACACCGGAAACATCTTGTAGCGTCCAATCCGGGTGATGATCTGACCGCTCGTAATCGAGCTTGCGAACACGCCCAGCATCATCGGCGTGAGGTGCAGTCCGGCACTTGTCGGATCGAGGCCCTTCACCACTTGTAGGTAGACCGGCAACAGCGTGATGGATCCGAACAGCGCCATGCCGACGATGAAGCCGACGGAGGTGCCGATAACGAACGCGCGGTTGCGGAACAACGACAGCGGGATCAGCGGATCCGGCACTTGCGTCTCGACATAGAGAAACCCAGCAAGCGACAGCACGGCAAGCAAGGTCAAGGCAAAAAGGCTGACCGGCGCTTCCGTGATGAGCGTCGCTCCCAAACTCGTGACGAGAACGATTGCCGTTAAAGCCAATGCGAGCAACCCAGCGCCGACGTAGTCGATCTGCACCGACGACTCCTCGCGCGCGTGTGGCCGGAACGTGCGATTGATGACCACGAGGGCAAGCAGACCGAGCGGCAGGTTGATCAGGAAGATCCACCGCCAGGAAAATTGATCGACAATGAAGCCTCCGAGGAGCGGGCCGAGCACGGTCGAGAGCCCAAACACGCCGCCAAAGAAGCCTTGGTAGCGCCCCCGCTCCCGGGGCGGGACAATATCGCCAACGACGGCAATGGCCGTGACGATCAACCCGCCGCCGCCAAGCCCCTGCAAGAAGCGGAACGCGATCAACTCAGGCAGATTCTGCGCTAGGCCACACAGCAGCGACCCGGCGAGAAAGATGCACACGGCCGACTGAAGCACGACGCGCCGTCCATAGAGGTCGCCAAGCTTGCCGTAGAGGGGCACCACGACCGTGCTCGACAGCAAGTAGGCTGTCACAATCCACGACAGGTGCGAGAGGCCACCGATCTCGCCGACGATGATAGGCAGAGCCGTAGCAACAATCGTCTGATCCAGCGAAGCCAGCAGAAGAACGAGGAGAAGCGCGGAGAAAGTCGCGATCAGCTCCCGGTTGCCCGCTCGGGTACTGGTGTACTCGGAGGATGTGTCCTGCATGGGGAGTGAACGTGCCCGTTGCCGCGTGCCTCAGAGAAATCACAGGAACAAACAATGGACACAAGGCCCACAAGCTGCAATCCCTCGAAAGGCGAACGAAGCGCTTCCACGCGCAGGCCGCAATCGGCTAAGCTTTGCCACAATGACAAGGCCACCGCGAAAAAAAACGGCGTGGCCCTTCCACGGGGGAAATACATCGATGGCAGCCGATGCCGTCGCGCTGATCGACAAGGTCAAACGCGATCCTGAATTTCATGCGCTCCAGAAGCGGCGCGCGCGCTTGGCCTGGACCCTGTCCGCGGCCATGGCCGCCATCTACTTCGGGTTTATCCTACTCGTTGCCTTCGCCCCGGCTTGGCTCGCAACGCCGCTCGGGTCCCACACGACGACAGTTGGCATCCCACTCGGACTGGGCGTTATCCTAAGCGCGTTCGTTCTGACCGGCCTCTATGTGCGCCGCGCGAACACCGAATTCGACGTCACGACCCAACGCATCATCGAGAGGCTGTCGTGAACTTCGCCAATCTGAACGTCGAAGCCGTCGTCATGTTTCTCATTTTCGTGGCGACGACACTCCTCATCACGCGATGGGCGGCAAGCCGCGCGCGCACGGCAGCAGATTTCTATGCGGCCGGCGGCGGCATCACCGGCTTCCAGAACGGCCTGGCCATCGCGGGCGACTACATGTCGGCCGCGTCGTTTCTCGGCATCTCGGGGCTTGTCTTTGCGTCGGGCTTTGACGGTCTCATCTACTCGGTCGGCTGGCTTGTCGGCTGGCCGATCGTGCTCTTCCTGATTGCGGAACGGCTTAGAAACCTGGGCCGCTACACGTTCGCCGACGTTGCTGCGTTTCGCCTTAAGGCAACACCCATCCGGACGATGTCCGCTGTCGGCACGCTCGCGGTCGTCGCCTTCTATCTCATTGCCCAAATGGTCGGCGCCGGAAAGCTGATCGAACTCCTCTTTGGCCTGCCCTACGTCTACGCACTGATCATCGTTGGCGTACTCATGGTCACCTATGTCGCAACGGGCGGCATGGTGGCCACCACTTGGGTCCAGATCATCAAGGCTTGTTTGCTTCTGGGCGGCGCCACGTTCATGGCGCTGATGGTCCTGCTCCACTTCAGCATGTCACCCGACGCGATGTTCAAATCCGCGACCGAGACGCATCCGGACGGCCTCTCGATCCTCGCACCAGGCAAACTCGTAACCGACCCGATCTCTGCGATCTCGCTCGGGCTAGCGCTCATGTTCGGCACGGCGGGATTGCCTCACATCCTGATGCGCTTCTTCACCGTGCGCGACGCCAAAGCCGCGCGCAAATCGGTATTCTATGCCACCGGTTTCATCGGTTACTTCTATATCCTGACATTCATAATCGGCTTCGGCGCAATCACACTGCTGATGAATGATCCTTCCTACTTCAAGGTCGGCGAAGGCGGTGTCTACGACAAGATCAACGGCATGATCGGCGGCACCAACATGGCGGCCGTTCACCTCTCAAAGGCGGTCGGCGGCGATCTCTTCCTCGGCTTCATTTCGGCCGTTGCCTTCGCCACCATCCTTGCCGTCGTCGCAGGCCTGACGCTCGCCGGCGCCTCCGCCGTCAGCCACGACCTCTATGCAAACGTCTTTGCGCGAGGACGCACGTCGGAAACAACCGAAGTGCGCATCTCGAAGGTCAGCGCAGTCGTCATTGGCATCTTCGCCATATGGCTCGGCTACGTGTTCGAGAAGCAGAACGTCGCGTTCATGGTCGGCCTCGCGTTCGCAGTGGCAGCGAGCTGCAATTTCCCGGTCCTGCTCATGAGTATTTTCTGGAGCGGCACCACGACGCGCGGTGCGGTTGTAGGAGGCTTCCTCGGCCTGGCGTCCGCCGTGGGGATGGTGCTGCTGAGCCCTGCCGTATGGGTGAAGACCTTCGGCTTCGAAAAAGCGATCTTTCCCTACGACAGCCCTGCTCTCTTTTCGATGACGCTGGCCTTCCTCGGCATCTACATCGTGTCGAAACTGGATCGCAGCGCATCGGCTGCAGCCGAGCGCGCGGCTTTCGAATCTCAGTTCGTCCGATCGGAGACGGGAATCGGCGCCGGATCCGCGACCGCCCACTGAACCGCAAGCGCGCCTTTCCCTAGCGACACCAATAAGTCGCACCCGCGCAATGCCCGAATTTTCGTGGCGAGGACGCCACCTGTTCGCGATTTGGTGAGATTTTTCGTTTAGCCTCTGGCTCTTGCTGCAACCTTCTGCTATGAGCCCGGCTCTCGGCGCAGGTTACGCCGTATTCCGTGGTAGCTCAGTGGTAGAGCATCCGACTGTTAATCGGACGGTCGTAGGTTCGAATCCTACCCACGGAGCCAATCTCAAGCACCTCTGTCATTGATTTTATTGAAAAAACTTCGCCCGGGATACGCTTAGGTACCCCAAGAGACGCCCCCTTACATGGCTTCGCCGGCGGCTCTTGCGCAATCTTGTTTTTTTGATCCAGACCAGCCGCAATAACGGCTACAGCCGATCATAAGGTTCACTACCTCGTGAGCCGTGACCGGATGGAATGGGCCAACGCTCGGTGTCGGCGCTGCAGCGGAGAATTTCCGCTAGTGATCCAGAGCTGAGCCAACCTTCGGGCGACCATCGGATTGGCGCCTGCTGCTTGCTGGGCATTGAAAGAAACAAACAAGCCCACACAGTGGGTCACCGTTTCAGTACTTGTCACCCAACTTGCGCAATGCCCGCAACACTGGCCCTAGCTCGTGCCCCTTCCCCGTCAGCACATACTCGGCGCGTGGAGCGTGCTTCTCAAATCGCCCGCAAACGCGGAGCGGCAAGGAGAGGCGCGAGCTTCGGAAGCGAAGGCAACGGGTGACGTCTCCACCAGCGAAAAAACACGAAACGAGGCATGCCGAGCCGTTTCGATTTGAGGGCAAGAACCGGAGTTTGCCACGCTCGATCATCACCTATTCCTCGCGCCGGTCCAGCGGGATGATTGGTGGTCCTGCGGATCGACATAACGGTTTTGCAATTCAATCTCGAGGATTCCACATGTCGACGCACCTGAGCGTAGAGCCGGCGATTCTGTATTTGGGCACACCAGTCGTTCTCGTCAGCTCCACAAATGAGGACGGATCACCAAATCTCGCACCCATGTCTTCGGCCTTCTGGTTAGGTTGGAGGTGCATGCTTGGCTTTGAGGCTGTTTCGAAAACGCCCAACAACATCATTCGTACCGGCGAGTGCGTGTTGAACCTGCCGTCGATGGATCAGGTGGATGCCATCAATCGCATATCTATGGTCACCGGATCGAACCCCGTGCCTTCGGGCAAGACCCAGCGCGGCTATCGCCATCACGCGGATAAATTCGGAATAGCGGGCCTGACACCCATCGCATCGGAAACTGTTTCCCCGCCCCGCGCTCGGGAATGCCCCATTCAACTCGAGGCGGAACTCGTGCGCGTCAATCCAATGATGACCGATGTCTACGACTACAGCCAGCATGAACGCGGCGCCGAATGCACCCTTGAGGGAATTGTCGCCCTCGAGGTGAGGATCAAGCGTGTCCACGTCGCGCCGGAACTTCTCATGAAAGGGAAAAAGAACCGGATCGATCCGGATCTCTGGAAGCCGCTTATCATGAGTTTCTGCCGCTACTACGGACTCGGATCGGAGCTCGTCATGTCCAAGCTCGCCGAAATTCCCGAAGGGCAGTACCGGACACCGGATGTCGACCGCGCCAAAGTGGAAGTGCCCGCCTAGGACCGGCACGTCAAAAGTCCTGGCGCCCCGTCGGGGCGCCAGGACCACGGCCGTTCCTGACTGCCCCTTCAGCCGCGTAGTGTCGCCTATTGGGCAAACAGAATTTGCCTTTCCGCCGATCAGGTTGAAACGGGCAGTCGAATTCGGAGCCCGTCCAGTTCTGAAGTAAGTAAGATCTGGCACGAGAGCCGCGACGTTCGCGTCACTCCGAAGGCTTGATCGAGCATGTCCTCTTCTTCGTCACCAGGTGGCCCGACTTTTTCGTAGTCGGCAACCGAGATGACGACGTGGCACGATGCGCAGGCGAGAGATCCCCCGCAAGCGCCTTCGAGCTCGAGACCAGCCTTACGGATCGTCTCCATGAGGCTAGTTCCTACCCTGCCGCGGACGGTCACCGGATCGTTCGCAGCAACGCTCTCAACTAGGATTTCGATGTCAGACATGATGGCCTAACTGAATGGCGCTTCGAGCCATGCTCATAAACGCGGCATAGATTTGAAAAGCGTCGCCGTTGAAACGCTCGAGGCGCTCGGCAACAGCGGTTTCCAGGTTTTCGACTGCGCCTGGACCGAGCGCTTTCTCGAGCGCTGCGGCGTAGACCGGAATAGCAGCCCAATCGGCCACGGTTTTGTCCGTGAGCTCGACGTGGAACTGAAATCCGTAGGCGTGAGACCCATAGCGGAATGCCTGAATGGCGCACTTGTCCGATGAGGCCAGCACCGTGCTTCCAGGTGGCGCTTCCAGGACTTCAGCGCCGTGCCACTGCAGCACCGTTGTCGTGTCTGACAGCCCCGCGAGCACAGGGTCACGCTGTCCTTCAGCTGTCTTTTTGATCGTCATGACGCCGACCTCAGGAGACTGGGCGGGACCGACTTTTCCGCCGAGGGCGTCCGCCAGCAGTTGATGACCGAGACAGATGCCGAGAAACGGGCGGCCCAGTTCGACCACGAATTTGCGAATGGCCAGCTTCTCGGTCTTCAACCAGGGGTGCGCATGTTCCTGCCAGACGTCTTGCGGTCCACCCATGACCATCATGAGATCGTAGCGGCTGAGATCCGGGATGACGCCTCCCTCGTCGAGTTCAACGGCCTCCCACCTGAGGCCGTCGTTTTTCATGAAGTTGCGAAATACGCCGGGGTGTTCGACGTCGACGTGTTGGAAAACAAGAATGTTCATCCGCTCCATCCACGGTTTGAGGTCTCGACCGGAGCGCCGCGATCGGTCGAATGCTGGAAATGGTAGGGTCGCTCGGGATACGCGTAGGCCAACGCGGAGCGCGCAGCGCGCGAAGCTTCGGCAAAACCGGTGACGATCAGTTTTTCCTTATGGGGATAGGTGGCGACGTCGCCGATCGCGAACAGACCCGGCGCCTTGGTCTCCATCGTGAGAGGATCGGTCGGGATCCCATTGTCGACCACGGTGAAACCGAACTGGTCCAATGCGCTGAGGTCCGACGAGAGTCCGAAGAAGGGTAGCAGTACATCGGCTGCGAGCCGTTCCTCACGTCCATCCAGGTCTGCCACCACGACGGCAGCAAGCTTACCGTTGTCGATAGCAAGGGACTCGAGTTGATAGGGCGTAAGAACCCGAACCTTGCCGCAATTCGCCAGCCGCGCCAGCTCGTCGAGCGAAGACGGAGTGGCTCGGAATCTCTGCCTGCGATGAACAAGAGTGAGAGAAGCAGAACCGGGGGAAATAAGATTCGCCCAATCGACGGCTGAATCCCCACCACCTGCGATAACCACATGCTTTCCCCGGAACGCATCCGGATCGCCGACCCAGTAATGTACGGATGATCCTTCGAGAGCCTCGATACCCGCGAGTGGTGGGCGATTGGGGCCGAATGCACCAGCGCCGGCAGCAACGATCACGGCTTTCGACCGAAGCGTCTCTCCACGCGTTGTGCGAAGGATGATGTCGGAGCCAATACGCTTCAGTCCGTTGACCAAGGTACCCAGACTGAAAGTGGGTTTGTACGGATGCGCCTGCTCTTTCAGACGTGAAATGAGCTCACGTCCCAGAACTTTGGGAAACCCGGGAATGTCGTAGATCGGCTTTTCCGGATACAACGCGGTACATTGTCCGCCGGGTTCGGACAGTGCGTCGACGACATGGCAGCGCAATCCGAGCTGCCCGCAGGCAAACACAGCAAAGAGCCCGACAGGTCCGGCACCGATTACGACGACGTCCGTCGTGTGTTGCGACGTCATAGGCGGATCAACTCCGCTTCGACACCGTGCACCGCTGTGCTTTCGGCAATGTCCGTGCGAAGTCCAGGATTGAGGATATTGACGTTGGCAGCGCCTCCGGCATGCCGCGGCCAGTGACCTTTGTGCACGAGGGCCACGCCGGCCGGGACACTCTCCGAAACCGAGACCTCCAGCGTAAGCTGCCCGGCGGATGTTCTGAGCGTGACCTGCGCGCCGTTCTCGAGCGCGTAGCCTCTCGCGTCCTCAGGACTGAGGAACACCTTAGGCTCGCCGATGCGTTGGCGGATACGGTCGTCATTCCCATAGCTTGAGTTCATCAGCCATTCGGAAGAAGGCGAGATGACGCGCAACCATCCGGTCTT
Organism: Hyphomicrobium sp.; assembly: GCF_036262015.1. Taxonomy (GTDB): domain Bacteria; phylum Pseudomonadota; class Alphaproteobacteria; order Rhizobiales; family Hyphomicrobiaceae; genus Hyphomicrobium_C. Next base: position 159,698 of record NZ_DATAJR010000011.1, read on the forward strand.
CGGAGGCGCGTCGGCATGAGCGAACGGCACGCGGGGATGTCCTTCGGAGGCGAGGCGCTCACTTGCCACCTCAATCCGTGTGGAAGGAGTTGCAAAGGTCAGGTTTTCGAATTGAACCAGGGGGGTGTCGTAGAGCTTCGCCGTACCCATAGCCTTAAGGTCTTCAAACGGTCGCCCGAAGCGCGTTTGGCTCAGAAGCTTGTCGATGAGACTTTGGTCACATTCGAACAGCGACGGTTCCGTATAGCCCATGGCTGCCGCCAGCCTCCGGAAGATCTCCTGGTTGGGCAACGACTGACCGAAGGGCGCGACCGCTTTGCCCTGCGCCGACACTGTGTTGTGGAAGTAAGGGAATACGATGTCGTCGAACTCGAGAAAGCTCGCAGCGGGCAGGACATAGTCGGCGAAAAGCGCGGTGTCCGTCATGAAGATGTCGGTGACGACGGTGAACAAGTCCTCGCGTTGCAGGGATTGACGCACCTTCAGCTGATTTGGGCTCGACGCTGCGATGTTGTTGTTCCAGGTGAAGAGCGCCGAGACCTTGGCCGCGTCAGCGAGGTGATCTGCGAGATCGATGTGACTTACGGTGGCGCCGTCGTCAGCGCGCAATTCGCTTCCCATAAGAAAGCCCATGTCGACGCCCCGGGTTTCAGGGCCGTTCATGTAGCAGAACCCGGCGCCCGGCTTCCCGATGTGGCCGGCAGCCACAGACAGGAGCGCCAGAGAGCGGAAGACGTTGCCACCCATAGGTTGGCGCTGCACGCCCTGTCCAAGCCAAAGCATCGAAGGCCCTGATCCGAATTGAAGCGCTGTCTCACGTATGAGTTCGGCGGGCACACCGGTGAGCTTCGCTGTTCGGTCAGGCGTCGCCTGCTCAATCTCGCGGTCGAGTTCGTCGAAGCCGACGACGTAGCGTTCGATGAAGGCCCGATCTATCAAATTTTCCGACTTCAAGACGTGGAGCAATCCGAACGCCAGCGCGGCATCTGTCCCCGGTCGCGGCTGCAGATGAAGGGCCGCGATCTTGGCGGTGTCGTGGGCGATTGGATCGACCACGATCACCTTGGCGTTCGTCCGCCTGACCCACCGCATGTGCATGTGAGGCGCGCTGTGGGATGGATTTGCACCCCAGATCAGCAACGTTTTAGCGTGTTGGAGCTGATCGGGATCGAACCCCGTGAGGGACGTGCCAAACATGTCGGCCAGCACGACATGGCCGGCCTTGTTACAGACCGTGTCGGGATCAACCTCCGTCGCCCCCAGGCGATTAAAAAACCGCAACGGAAACCAGCCTGCGATCATTGAGACCGTGCCGGTGTAGTGCGTGTGATAGATGGAGCGTGCTTCGCGCGTGGCGAGAATGTCTTTTAGTCTCTCCGAGATGTCGTGGAGAGCAACATCCCAGGAAACCGCTTCGAATTCACCAGCTCCCTTCCTGCCCACACGGCGCAAGGGAGACGACAAACGTTTGGTCGGATCGAGATAGATCCCGTTGTAGGCGAGCGCACATTTCCCGCATAGACCGCCTTGGCTGACATGGTGCTCCTTGTCGGCGAGAACCTTCTGGACGATGCCATCGCGTACGATGACGGACAGGCCGCAGGCGTCGTAGCAATCCCTAGGGCACGTCGATTTGATGACCGTCTTTTCTACAGACATCTACTGCTCCAGACCCGTGCCGCGCTCGTTGATACATATTGATTACCGGGAAATTGGATTGCATGATCCCTCCACTTTGCAGACGTGGAGCAGACCACTTTCATGCGCGATAAATTTGCTGGGTCGTTGATCGCTTTGCTCGATGAGCAGGAGGGCGTTGATTTGCTCCTGACTCGGCGCGTTCAGAACGCCATCAGGGATCAGATCTCGTCCGGCGTATTGCGACCGAAAGAGCGCTTGCCGTCCTCACGGACTCTGGCCGCCGAACTCGGCATAGCGCGAGACACCGTCGAGACAGCATTTCAGCAGCTGGAAAGCGAGGGTTTCCTAACGCGAATGCGCGGTAGTGGAACGTTCGTAACCGAGGCCAGCTTGGACCTGAGATCTGGCACGACAAAGAGAGACGGAGCCCAGGGAAGGAAAATGTCCTTTGGCGCACGCGGGCGGCACGTAGAACAATTCGGAAAAGTGCACGACCCTGCTCTTCGAGCTTTCAATGCGGCCATGCCTGACGTCCGCGCGTTTCCGGTTCAAACGTGGAACCGTACAGTGGCGCGCGTCTCTCGATCACTAGGGGCACACGCCCTCGACTATTGCGATCCACAGGGCTATCGGCCGCTGCGCGAGGAAATTGCGCGCTACCTTGCAGCCCATCGCGGCGTCCGCTGCGGAGCGGACAATGTGATCGTCCTAACGAGTTCGCAGCAAGGTCTGGCATTGATTTCATCTCTGATGCTGGACACCGGGGATGCGATCGCGGTCGAGGATCCCGGCTACCCCGGCGTCAAATCAGCTCTTCGCATGGCGGGAGCCACTCTGGTTCCTATCCCCGTTGACGGCTCGGGTATCAAAGTCGAACTCCTGGAGCGTCGGCAGGGAAAGATCCGTGGAGTCTACGTGACACCATCTCACCAGTATCCTACCGGCGTCACGCTGAGCCTTGAGCGCCGGCTGAGGTTGATCGAATGGGCCAGGAGGCATGGAGCGTGGATTGTCGAGGACGACTACGACAGCGAATACCGCTACGAAGGGGCGCCGATCTCCTGCATTCAAGGATTGGATGATAGCGGATGTGTTCTGTACGTCGGTACGTTCACAAAGACGCTCTTCCCGGCCTTGCGCCTCGCGTATCTGGTCGTTCCCACTCATTTGGTGCGCTCATTCGTTGCGGCCCGCACACTGTTGGACGGGCATTCGTCCCTCCTTCCGCAGGTCGCTGTTGCGGAGTTTATGAGCGATGGACACTTTACGGCGCACATCCGGCGAATGCGGCATCTGTACAAAGGACGGCGGGATTCATTCTTGAAAGCGTTCGATCGCTATCTCGGCCACTATGCCGACCATGAGCCTCAAAACGGCGGATTCCACATTGCATGCTATCTTGAGACACAGCGCCAGGAGGCTCAATCAATCGAGGTCGCGGCGTCCGTTGGTATCGAATTGCCACCGTTGGGAGCGCTATATTTGACGCGACCGGCACGGCCAGGCTGGGTCCTCGGTTATGTAGCCCTCACACCCGCCGAGGCTGAAAGCTCGCTGAGAAAATTGGCCCGCGCTCTTGCGCAGAAAACTTGATCGCTCAGGACACGTTGGATCGGAAATGGCCTGATCACAATCTCCCAGCCTTGTGGCACAGCGAGCCGCGAAAGCCCGGCAGGAGCCATTCCGATTTGAAAGCAAGGATCGGAGTGTCAACAACGCAGATCAGAGGCACAATCCGCGAACGACAATCTGAGAAGACGAAAATGACGCCAAACAGAAAAACTCGCGGCCAGACCTTTTCCGTTGCGGACGATCCCCGCTGGGCGCGTATCGTCGCGCGAGACAAAGGCGCCGATGGCCAGCTCTGGTATTCCGTCTCGACAACAGGAGTCTACTGCCGCCCCTCGTGTCCGTCGCGCACGGCAAACCCGAAAAACGTCACGTTGCACGATACGATTGAAAGTGCGCGCGCGACGGGCTTCCGCCCGTGTCTGCGCTGCAATCCGGAAGGACCTTCACTGGACACAGAGAATGCCGCGCTGGTCGCCAAGGCCTGCCGCATCATCGAAGCGGGCGATGAGGAACCATCGCTGGAAGAGTTAGCAGCCGCGCTCGATCTCAGTCCGAGCTATTTCCATCGCATGTTCAAAGTTGCAACCGGATTAACGCCCAAAACGTACGCCGCAGCCAATCGCGCAAAAAAAGTGCGCGAGGGCCTCGAGATTGGCAACAGCGTCACCGAGGCAATCTATGATGCCGGGTTCAATTCGAGTGGACGCTTCTACGAGAAATCGACCGGCATGCTCGGCATGACACCCACTCAATATCGAGCGGGCGGCGCCAACGAGGAGATCAAGTTCGCGGTCGGCCAGAGTTATCTGGGCGCGATCCTCGTAGCCTCCAGCACCAAGGGCGTAGCTGCGATCTTGCTCGGCGACGATCCAGACGAGCTGGTCCGTGATTTACAGGATCGTTTTCCAAATGCACGCCTGATCGGCATGGATCGCGATTACGAAACGTTGATCGCCCGCGTCGTTGGTTTCGTCGAGAACCCATGCATCGGTCTCGATTTGCCACTCGATGTCCGTGGCACGGCCTTCCAGCGCCGCGTATGGCAAGCACTGCAGGAGATCCCGGTCGGCGAACGTGTTTCCTACGCAGAAATCGCCCGCCGCATTGGGTCTCCGAGTTCGACAAGGGCGGTCGCCGGTGCGTGCGCGGCGAACAATCTGGCGGTTGCCATTCCCTGCCATCGCGTGGTTCGCAACAACGGTGATCTTTCGGGCTATGCCTGGGGTGTCGACCGAAAACAGGCGCTACTCGATCGCGAGACGTCACAATCTGCGCCAACCGGCGAGTAAGTACAGCGGTCGAATGAACCTGCTTTTTCGCTACGATGTCTCTGTGGCATTTCTTGCGAAGCACGACGAGGATTGGGCGAGGCTGATCGCACAAATTGGTCCGTGCCGACACGACCCCAAGGCCGCCCGCGAGCCCTACGAGGCACTGGTGCGGGCGATTGCCTACCAGCAACTTACGGCAAAGGCCGGTGATGCCATCATCGGACGCCTGAAAGCGCTTTTCGGCGATCGTGAGTTTCCGAGCCCGAATGATCTCATTGGTGCCGACTTCGATCTGCTGCGGACGTGCGGCTTCTCAGCCCGCAAGATCGCCACCATCAAGGCGATCGCGCAGGGAACCCTCGAAGGCACAGTTCCAACGCGCAAAATCGCAGTCACCATGGACGACGAGACGCTGATCGAGCGGATGGTCGCCATCAAGGGTATCGGCCGCTGGACGGTCGAAATGCTGCTCATGTATTCGCTGGAACGGATGGACATTCTGCCCGTCGATGATTTTGGCGTACGCGAAGGCTATCGTATGCTGAAATCTCTGCCCGAGCAGCCGAAGCCAAAGCAATTGCGCGAGCTTTCGCGAGCCTGGTCACCGCACCGAACAGTGGCCACCTGGTATCTCTGGCGCATCCCGCGCGATCGCGAAAACGTCCAAAAGTAATGGGGTCGACGTCGGAATTTGACGCCAAGAGTCGGAGTGCGGGCGACCTGACCACAACGCATGATGCTGAGAAGCACAAGAGACCCGTCTCCGCGGCCACGGCTCGGAAGGAAAACCATGCACCTTCAGAACCGCGTTACACCCTTCGGCGAGATCGTCGCTATCTCGCAGCGAGGTTTGTTCACAGGCAATCGCGGCATCATTCACGATCCGGCAAGGAAGATCTTGCTGACCAAACGCTGGGCGACGCGGACGTGGCTCGTCTGCACCTGCCAGTTCAAAGGCCGTCACCGCGAAGTAATGGCCCGCCGAAGCTGGACCGAACTGTTCTTCCTCGACGAGGCCGTGGCACTCGCCGCCGGCCATCGCCCCTGTTTCTTCTGCCGACGTGAATCTGCAGAACGATTCCGCGCTTGCTGGGCGTCCGCGAAACGCGAGCCGCACCCTTCGGCGGACCATATGGATACCGTGCTTCACGCGGAGCGCCTCGACAATGGCCGCAAGCGACTGCACCCCATCTCGCTCTTGCTGACCGATCTGCCCGACGGCGCGGTCGTCGCGGTTGGAAATGAGGCGTACGTGCTGCGTGCCGGCCTGGCGCATCGCTGGACAAACGACGGCTACGACAGACCCAAAATCCTTCATGACGCGGATTGGTTACTGACGCCACCTTCGACAGTCATGGCGCTCTCTGCGGGCTATCGGCCCGTGCTCCACTTTTCGATAAACACAACATGCAAGGAGCAACACAATGCTCGATCTGTTTGACACACCCGCCATTAGCAAACCAGAAACCGAAATCATGGCCGAGGGAGCCATGTTGTTACACGGTGCGGCTCTTCCCTATGAGAAAGACCTCCTCGTCGCACTCGATAGCATTACATCCCAATCTCCGTTCCGGCATATGGTGACGCCCGGCGGGTTCACCATGTCGGTCGCCATGACGAATTGCGGCGCGGCCGGCTGGGTCACGGACCGCACCGGCTATCGCTACGATCGCAATGATCCTGAGACCGGACGGCCTTGGCCGTCCATGCCGGCTTCCTTCTTTGAGCTGGCCGTCGAAGCCGCGACACGGGCTGGCTATCCCGACTTTCGCCCCGACGCTTGTCTGATCAATCGCTACGAGCCCGGTGCTCGCCTCTCGCTTCATCAGGACAAGAATGAGCGCGACTTCGCGAATCCCATCGTTTCAGTCTCGATTGGCCTTCCGGCGACCTTTCAATTCGGCGGCCTGAAGCGAAATGACCCGATCAAAAAGTTCGCGCTGCGGCACGGAGATGTCGCGGTCTGGGGAGGTCCCTCGCGGCTGTTCTACCACGGCGTCTCTGTGTTGAAAGACGGCCACCATCAGACCGTCGGGCGCATGCGGATAAATCTCACGTTCAGAGGAGCACTATAACGCCCGCCTCGATTTTCGATTTGACGACAACAAACGGAGTGCGGCTAGAACAGCCGTGCTGCCAAATGTATTATCGTTCAGATAATCGATATGCGGATTTCATGGCCGGTTAGCCGCCGCGACTTCAGCAAGGACACGCACATCCATGTTCTCGCGCGGCGGATTCGAAGAAAAAGCGAGACGGCGCAATTTACCTGGATCCGAGGCAGCCACCGTCGCACTTTCTCAGGCTAACCCGGACAAAGCGCTCGTCATGAAGTACGTCGGCCAGCTCGTGGCTGATGGCTACGCAGAATGGGATGTACTCGGCAACGGAGAGGTCGAAGTCCGCTTCACTTCCGGTGAGACCTATCTGCTCGCAGAAACCACCATTCTACGCCTCACTTGATCGGCATTCTCCAAGAGCGCCGCGCGTTCGTTCGCAGCCGGGTACCCAGGTGCCCGGCAATTTTTGTACTTTCCACTCTAGGTCGAGCAAAGTTTCGATTTGAAAACAAGGATCGGAGTTTGATTGCGCCGCCTTCGAGGCATTCTCCCTCAATGACAGACCAAGGAGGCAGAACAATGAATCTCATGATCAAGACCGACGCGCTGCGATCACCCTCGCGGACAATGTCCACGCCGACTACTGCCGAGGTTATTTCCTACACAGTGACCGACAGTGAGATCGGCAAGGTGCTGGTTGCGCGCAGCAGGAAGGGCGTCTGCTCGATCCTGCTCGGCGACAATGCCGAACAGTTGGCAGCAAATCTCGTCGAGCGTTTCCCACATGCCATGCTCATTGAGGACCAGGACGCGGTGAAGAACGGTATCGCAGACGTACTGCGCTACCTCAAAAAACCCTCCAAGGGACTAAATCTGCCGCTCGATATGCGCGGAACGTCGTTCCAGCGTCGCGTGTGGGACAAGTTGCGGGAGATCGCCGCCGGAAGGACCGTGAGCTACAAGGAACTGGCGCATCGGCTCAAGCCATCGGCAAATCCGCGAGCCGTCGCCGCCGCCTGCGCGGCCAATCCGATCGCTCTGGCCATCCCCTGTCATCGCGTCGTCCGCACTGACGGCGATCTCGCGGGCTATCGCTGGGGCATCGAGCGCAAGCGCGCCCTCATCCAGAAGGAAGCAATGGCATGAGCAAACCCGCGCGCAACGCGGTCCCAACATCTGCGGATACGTCCCCAGAGGCGCGGGTTTCCGCCTACGACTGGAATGCGCTGGTCAGAGAACTCGACAGCTACGGCTGCGCTGTCCTGCCCCAGCTTCTTACGCCGGAGGAATGTGGCGACATCGCCGCGCTCTATCCCGACGAAAGCCATTTCCGCAGCCGCATCATTATGGCCCGGCACGGCTTCGGAAAGGGCGAGTATCGCTATTTCAAGTATCCGCTGCCTGATCTTCTCGGCGGTATCCGAACGGCGCTCTATCCGCGCCTGGCCGGCGTCGCGAACGAGTGGAACAAACGGATGGGAATGGGTCAGCGCTTTCCCAACGATCACGCCACCTTCTTGCAACGGTGCCACGATGCCGGCCAGACCCGGCCGACGCCACTCCTGCTTCAGTACGTCCCGGGCGACTTCAACTGTCTGCACCAGGACCTGTACGGCGACCTGTGGTTCCCGATCCAGGTCGCGATCCTGCTCTCCGAGCCCGGACGCGACTTCACGGGCGGTGAATTCGCACTGACAGAACAACGGCCACGTATGCAGAGTCGTGTTGAGGTGGTTCCGATGCGGCAGGGCGACGCCGTTGCCTTTGCGGTCCACAATCGGCCGGTGCACGGAACGAAGGGCAATTATCGTGTCAACTTGCGTCACGGCGTCAGCCGCATCCGGTCCGGCATGCGTCACACCGTCGGGATCATTTTTCACGACGCGCTCTGAGCGGAGAATGCTGGCGCCGCGGAGGACGCTGCGCCGGTATTCATGACCCCACCAACCAGGATAGAGCGCGTACAATCACGCCCAGTCGTCAAGCGCTCAAGTGGCACTCATACATGAGGTCGCATCGAGAACTGATACGCGCACCCGGCATCTCAGTGCGCCGTCACCCGTTGCTCGCGGGCCAGAAGCGCGCGCTTGCGCCGGACGCCCCAGCGATATCCGGAAATCGAGCCGCCCTTTTTGAGGACGCGATGGCACGGCACGATCACCGCGATCGGATTGCTTGCAATAGCCGCCGTAACGTCCCGCGCATCGCGAGAGCCGAGCTTGACCGCCATTGCACCGTATGTCGTGGTCTGGCCGGCGGGAATCTCCCGCAACATGCTCCAAGCCTTCACTTCATAGGCCGTGCTACCTTCTGGGTTCGTTGTGCGCCGAACATAGAAGCTGGTGTGATGCATCTCGCTCCGGTCTTTGCTTTCAAAACGAAATCGTCTACTGCGGCGAACGCTTCGATTTCAAACGACGCCAACGAGTGGTCGCTACCAGTTGCGCCATGCGAAACGTCGCCGGATACCGGCAAATCACTCTCAAATCCGGATTTACTGAGAGTGAGGCGCATCCTTGCAAGCGCCGACGCGCCGTCCCTTCTGGCGCTCGGTCATCGTCATGTTCTTGCCGCCCATCTTCATGTCGAAGGCGCCATCGAAACGGTCGTGCCGCAGGCGAAACTTGGCCCGCGCGACGGCTTGGTTGTGTCCTTCGCATACGAGGTCGAAGGTAAGCTCATCGGCTTCCTGACTGACGTTTGAGACCGGACAGCGCACCAGCGGATTGTTCTCGCTCAGGACCACGATGCCGCGCGAGCCGCCACCGGTGAGGCACACCCTTGCAGTCTTCTGCACACCCATGTCCTCGACGTACGGAAGCTCCAGCCGCATCTCGACTTCATATTCGCCAGGCTCGAGAACGGTATCACCAGCACTTGCCGTCACCGGGGCGGCAAGAAGCACCAAGAGTATCGGTAGGCGCATGCGAATTCCTCCTTGTTGCGCGCCACCCCTTGAGCATGCCCGTCTCCGCTGCGCGCTCCGTTTCTTGCTTTCGAATTCAACGCTCGGAATATCGACCTTGAAAGCAAGGAACGAGGTGTAAGACCCATGCAGAGAGCTTTGGTCTGTTCCGTATCCCAGGACGCAAGGAGGTTCCGATGGCAGAGGCCGCCATGACCATGCCGCTAGGCGGACAGGACTCAGGAGGCCTGCAGCCGCTCGCCGCAATCATTGGAGTTTCTGCGTACCCGCCTCAGGCTTGAGCTCCCAATTCTGAAGGCGCGTCCGCGCTGTTCCAAAGTTGCCGAGATGGTAAACCGACGCTCCCACCGGGGAGAACGTAAACGCCTCGAACTTCTCGTCGAGCATCTTCTTCAGGTCGTCCTGGGTGGCTAGGCCGATCGTCACGTGCGGGTTGAACTTGCTACCTGTCTCATCCGGTACGAACCTCTCAACATAGTCGATGGTCGGTTGATTGATGTCGGGGTCTTCCTTCGTGGTGACGAACGCTGCAGCGGTCCCCGTTGTCACGGTGTATGGGGCGACGGCGTCGAGCAGTTTCTTCTGGTATCTGATGAGGTCTTCCGTGGGCTCGATCACGATCCCGGCAAGGCCGACGTCCTTCCAGGGCAGATAGTAGTATTTGTACGCTTTCAGCTTCCAGGTGGTCGGCTTTTCCTCCGCCAGCACTTTGCCGACGGCCGCGTAGACTTTGGAGAGATCCGCCGTCCTCACGTACCGCTGCAGGCAGGAGATGTGCGGCTGATGCGTCTTGCCCAAGGCGAAGCCTTTGGGGAATTCCTTGAGCAGGCGCGCGTTGGCGGCCTTGGCGTGCTCGACCATCGTTGCGTCGGGTTCGAGCAAGATGTCGATGGCTGTGACTGGTTCGGCTGCGCCAACCGCCTCCGGACTTGCCGGAAGCGAAGCGAGCAGAGCGATGCTAAGCGCGGTGAGAGCTGTGAGGTATCTATGCATCAATCCTCCAGATGGTTGTGCCCCACCTAGCGAAGTGACCCGCCGCATACGCGCTGCGGCTCTTAGACAAAGATCAAAATTTGATTGCCGATTGTCTTGGTGACCACGGTTCTGTGGCCGTCGCATCGAGCAATTGAAGCCACTATCAAGGTTTACTACCCAGACCGACGGGCAAAACCGAAAGGCTGAAAATCCTTTGCCGCATCGCTCTTCATAAAACGGATGAGATGCAAGGTCAATTCGTTGCGAGAGCGGTTGCACATAACGCCGGGACAACTCTTAGGACAAGCGAGCGAACGCTTACCGTCGACCTCGATGCCACACTGTTGGCGTAGGCCAAGCCGCCGCGTAGCGGCCGTTCCCTGGACATGTATATCGGATTACGATACATATATCCAGAGAACGGTGAGCCGCAGGGAACCGGTTCAGGCAGCGGAGCAGAAGAATGACCCTGATCAAGGAAACCGACTACGGCACACCGGTGTCGAAATCCGAGAAGATGGTGACACTCACCATCGACGGCGTCGATGTGACGGTTCCCGAAGATACTTCGATCATGCGCGCAGCCATGGAGATAGGCACAACCATCCCCAAGCTCTGCGCCACCGATATGCTGGAGAGCTTCGGCTCCTGCCGCCTCTGCCTCGTCGAAATCGAAGGGCGCAACGGCACTCCGGCCTCCTGCACGACG